>NZ_CP150341.1:10567500-13209476 GCF_051475585.1 Sorangium sp. So ce426
GCGAGGACGGCGCGCCCACGGTGCGCACCCTCGCGCTCGGCGCGCGCCTCGCGCCCACGCTTCCGCTCGGCGAGCGCGCCCGCTCGTGGCTGTCGGTCGGCGTCGGCTACGACAGGTTCGACTTCGACCGCATGCGGGTCCTCGACCCCGGGGGTGAGTTCACGGTCCGCGAGCGCGGCGCGTCGTACGTCGCGATCCCGCTGGGGCTCGGGGTGTCGTTCGACATCATCCGCCGCTGGCTCACGATCGAGCTGGAGACCTCGGGCGCCTTCCTGCTCGGCCGGGGCGGCGACGCCACCCGGGAAGGCCAGGCCATCGACGCCCAGGGGCGGCGGCGCAACGTCGGCGCGCTGCCGCAGGCCCGGGGCTCGTTCGTCCAGACGCTCGGCCTCTCCCTCGTGCTGTGATCGCCGCGTCGCGCGGCGAGCTCAGCTGAGGGCCAGCATGCGATCGATCGGGACGCGCGCGCGCTCGCGCAGCTCGGGCGCCATCTCGAGGCGCGGGGCGAGATCGCGCAGCGCGAGATAGACCTTCTCGAGCGTGTTGAGCCGCATGAAGGGGCACTCGTTGCAAGCGCAGTTGCCCTCCGGCGGCCCCTCGATGAACTCCTTGTGCGGCGACGCCTTGCGCATCTGGTGCACGATGCCGCTCTCCGTCGCGACGATGTACTTCAGGGCGTCGTCCGCTGTCGTGTACTTGAGCAGCGCGGTCGTCGAGCCGATGTAGTCGGACATCCGCAGGATCGGCTCCTCGCACTCCGGGTGCGCGATGAGCTTCGCGTCCGGGTGGCGCTCGCGCAGCGCGACGATCTTGCGCAGGCTGAAGGTCTCGTGAACGACGCAGCTGCCCTGCCACAGGCGCATCGGGCGGCCCGTCCGCTCGACGAGCCAGCGCCCGAGGTTCTTGTCGGGCGCGAAGAGGATCTCCTGCCCCTCCGGGATCGCGCGGACGATCTTCTCCGCGTTCGACGACGTGCAGATGTAGTCGCTCTCGGCCTTCACCTCGGCGGAGCAGTTGATGTACGAGATCGCGGCCGCGCCGGGGTACCGGGCGCGCCAGGCGCGGAAGCGGTCGACGGGGCAGCCGTCGGCGAGCGAGCAGCCCGCCGCGAGGTCGGGGACCACGACGATGCGCTCGGGGTTCAGGATCTTCGCCGTCTCGGCCATGAAATGCACGCCGGCGAACAGGATGACGTCCGCGGTCGTCTTCTTCGCCTGCTGGGCGAGCTGCAGCGAGTCGCCGAGGAAGTCTGCGAGATCCTGGATGTCGCCGTCCTGGTAGTAGTGGGCCAGGAGGACGGCGTTCCTCTCCCGCTTCAGGCGGCTGATCTCGTCGTGCAGATCCAGGCGCGGATCGATGGCGGCAGGCTGGGGCGCGGCGCTCGTCATGGCTACCTAAGGTAGGCACCGCGCGGCGCGCTGGCCAGGGCCCCCGAGCCGCGCGGCGAGCTCCGGCGCGCTCCCCAGGCACGGCCACGCAGCCGGTGCGGCGGTCGCCGGCGCCCGAGCCGCGCGGCGCGCTCCAGCCGCGCGGCCCGCCGCGTCTCCCTCGTTGACAACGGCCGGCACCGGTTCACGATCGAGGCCCGCGGTGGGCCTGGGGAGGAGCTCTCGTCGTGGGCGGCCACCCATGTCCCTCCTGATCCCCGTCGCCCTGCTCGCCCTCGTCGTACCGCTCGTCGTGGCGCTCCTGCGCGCAAATGAGCTATTTTGCGTGCGCGTCGAGGGGCGCAACGTCCGGCTGCTCCGGGGCCGGGTGCCGCAGCGGCTGCTCGACGACATCACGGACGTCCTCCGCGCGGCGCCGGTCGGGCGAGGCGCGGTGCGGGTCGTGGTCGAGGACCGGCGCGCCCGGGTCCACGTGGAAGGGGATATCTCTCCCGAGCAGGCTCAGCAGCTGAGGAACACCGTCTCCATGTGGCCGGTTCCGAAGATCCGCGCGGCCCCGAAGCGCCGCACGGGCGCATGACCCCGCCGCCGACATTTCCACCCTAGCGAGTCAGTCCCGCATGGCCGACGACAAACCCCGAGACAACCCGCCGACATCCAAGCTGGGGCGCCTCGCGCGCCTTGCCGGCCTCGCCCCCCGCACGATCCCGTTCGCCATCGAGGGCGCGAAGCGCGTCCTCGGCGCGACCCGGACCGAGGAGGAGGAGGCCGAAGCGCGGCGGAGGATGGCCCAGGAGGTCAAGAAGACCGCCGAGGCGATGCTGAAGACGCTCGGCGAGATGAAGGGCCTGCCGCTCAAGTTCGGCCAGATGGCGAGCTACATCGACGGGCTCGCGCCGCCGGGATACGAGGAGAAGTTCCAGGCCACGCTGAAGAAGCTGCTCGACAAGGCGCCGCCCCTGTCGCCGGAGGCCGCGGAGCAGATGATCCGCGAGGAGCTCGGCGCCCCGCCCGAGCACGTGTTCGCGGCCTGGGAGCGCGAGCCGTTCGCGGCGGCGAGCATCGGACAGGTGCACCGGGCCACGACGAGGTCGGGGGAGCGGGTCGCGGTGAAGGTGCAGTACCCCGGCATGGACAGGGCCATCGAGAACGACCTGAAGAGCGTCTCGATGCTCGAGGCGATGATGGCGCCCCTCGCCAAGAAGCTGAACGCCCGGCAGACCGTCGACGAGCTCCGCAAGGTCTTCCTGTCCGAGCTCGACTATGCGCGCGAGGCCGAGATGGCGGACCTGTTCCGCCGCATGAACGCCGGGGACGAGGACGTCTCTATCCCGCGCATCCACCACAGCCTCACCACGAGGCGCGTCCTCACGCTCGAGCTCGTCGACGGCATGAGCTACGCCGAGTTCTGCGAGCGCGGCAGCCAGGAGGCGAAGAACCGCGCGGGCCTCTCCATCTGGCGCTTCACCTTCCGCTCGATGCTCCGGTACGGCTGGCTCTACGCCGACCCGCACCCGGGCAACTACCGCTTCCACGAGGATGGGCGCGTCACGATCCTCGATTTCGGCTGCGTGAAGCAGCTCCCGCCCGACCTCGTGGCGGGCATGAAGCGCTACATGCGCGCCGCCATGGACGCGGACTGGAAGGAGTTCGACCGGGCGTGCGTGGAGGTGCTCGGCTACGACCCGGCCGACGAGAGCTGGGATCTCTACCGGAGCTACACGATGGAGCTCATGGTCCCGCTGTGCACGCACGGGACATGGAAGTGCTCCCCGGAGAAGGCGCGCGAGACGGTGGCGTACCTGACCCGCGGCATCCGGGGGCTCGCCCTCAAGGAGGGAGAGAAGATGCCCACCATCCCCCACGTGCCGAAGATGCCGCAGGACTTCACGTTCGTGAATCGCCTCCAGTGGGGGCTCGCGTCCGTGCTGGCCGGGCTCCGGACCGAGGCGGCGTTCCGGCGGACCATCGATCCCTGGGTGCGCGACGGGGTGCACCCCGTCCCCGATTGAGCGAGGATCGCTGGTAGGCTCGTCGGCGCGGAGGGGCGCGCCGAGGTCGCTTCCGCCGCGGCTCTCACCTTGACCTCGATCCCGCACGCTGTGACATTCGATCGGGGCATGGACGACGAGAGGGCGGCCTGCGAAAGGCGCGTAGGAACGACCCTGCGGGGCAAATGGACGATCGATCGCCTCGTCGGGATCGGCGGGATGGCCGCCGTCTATGCCGCGACCCACAAGATCGGGCGGCGCGAGGCGATCAAGATCCTCCACCCCGAGGTGGCCCGCTCGAAGGACCTGCGCGCCCGGTTCGAGCGCGAGGCGCAGGCCGTCAATCGCTTCCAGCACCCCGGCGTGGTCGAGATCCGCGACATCGACGTGACCGAGGACGGCGCGCCGTTCCTCGTGATGGAGCTCCTCGACGGCGAGTCGCTCGCCGACCGGATCCAGCGGCTCGGCAGCATCGAGCCGGGCGAGATGCTGCGGCTGATGGATGAGCTGCTCGACGTGCTCGGCGCCGCGCACGGGCAGGGGATCATCCACCGCGACATCAAGCTCGACAACCTCTTCGTCGAGAAGACCGGGCGCCTCAAGGTGCTCGACTTCGGCATCGCGCGCATGCGCGACGGCGTGAAGACGGCGATGCGGACCCGCACGGGCGCGACGCTCGGGACGGTGTCGTACATGGCCCCGGAGCAGGTGCGCGGCATCTCGGTCGACCACAGGGCGGACCTGTTCGCCGTCGGCGCGACCATGTTCCGGGTGATCGCGAAGCGGCGCATCCACGAGGCGCGCACGGAGTCCGAGCTGCTCGTGAAGATGGCGACCATGGCGGCGCCGCCGCTCGCGAGCGTCGCGCCGGAGACGCCGCACGGGCTGTGCCTCGTCGTGGACAGGGCGCTCGCGTTCGATCGCGACCGGCGCTACCCGGACGCCCGCACGATGCAGGCCGACGTGCGCGCGCTCCTGCATGGAGCGGCGCCGCCGCACGCGTCGGCGCGCCTCGCGGCGGGCGACGTGCCGTCGGCGGGCGCGCCGCCGCTCTCGCCGATGCTCCTGTCGGCGGCCGCCTCGGCGGACGCGCAGGCCGAGCCTCCGCCGCGGCCCGCGGCCCCGTCGGGCGCGAGATGGAACGAGATGGGCTCGGCGCCCGCGATCGGGTCGGAGCTCGGCCCGGGCAACAGCGGGGCGTCCTCGTGGGAGGCCGCCACGATGGCGGCGCCCGGAGCTCCGCGCGGGAGCGCCATGGATGCGGCCCAGGCGCACGGAGGACACCCCGGCATGGCGCAGGCCGCCCCCGGCGCTCCGAATGGACCGCCGTCGGCCCTGCACAACACCGGCGCCGGCCACGCCGGAGCGCACGGCGCGCCCCCATCGTGGCAGGGCGCCGGCGCGCCCCACAGCGCGCCCGTCTCGCTCCACAACACAGGCTCGGGCCTGCACAACACCGGTCCGGCCTACGGCGCGCCCGCCCCGGCGCACGGCGCCAGCGCGCCCCACAGCGCGCCGGCGCACGGCGCCAGCGCACCCCACAGCGCGCCGGCACACGGCGCCAGCGCACCCCACGGCGCGCCGGCACACGGCGCCAGCGCACCCCACGGCGCGCCGGCGCACGGCGCCAGCGCGCCCCACAGCGCGCCGGCGCACGGCGCCAGCGCGCCCCACAGCGCGCCGGCGCACGGCGCCAGCGCACCCCACGGCGCCCCCGTCTCGCTCCACAACACGGGCTCCGGCCTGCACAACGCCGGCCCGGCCTACGGCGCGCTCGCCCCGGCGCACGGCGCCAGCGCGCCCCACGGCGCCCCCGTCTCGCTCCACAACACGGGCTCCGGCCTGCACAACGCCGGCCCGGCCTACGGCGCGCCGGCCCCGCGGCACAGCGCCGGCGTACCGCACGGCGCGCCCGCCTCGCTCCACAACACGGGCTCCGGCCTGCACAACGCCGGCCCGGCCTACGGCGCGCCCGCGCCGCCGCACGGCGCCAGCGCGCCCTACGGCGAGCAGCCGGCCGCGGCGTGGGCGCCGCGCCACGCTCAGCCGAGGCTGCCGCCGAAGCTCGTGATCCCGCTCGCGCTCGGCGGCGTGGCGCTCATGATCGTGAGCGTGCTCGCGATCTGGATGGCGCTCCGCGACGAACCCCAGAGCGACGCGGTCCAGCACGATCTGCTGCCGGCCCAGAGCGCGAGCGCCAGGCCGACCCAGCTCTCCCCGTCCTCGGAGAGCACCGACGAATCGCGGAGCAACGTGAACGAGCCAGGATCGCGGAGCAACGTGAACGAGCCAGGATCGCGGAGCAACGTGAACGAGCCAGAGACGATGCGCCCGGACGCGCCGAACGCTCCGGCGACCGCGCCGCCCGCGAGCACGTTCATCATCGACTTGACCAAGAAGAAGCAGCGGACGAGAAAATCACGCCAAGACTGAAGCCAGATCGCCGAACATGGAGCTCCGCCCCCTCATGGTGACGAGGACAACCCCGCGCGCTCGATCGATGCTCGTCGGGTCCGCGCTGGCGCTCACGCTCTCGGGAGCGTGCTCGGACCCGGTGCCGCTCGGCCCACGTCCCGACGCCGGCGGCGACGGTGGAGGCGGCAGCGGAGGCGCGCCGCCGCTCTGCAGCTCCGGCGACGTGCAACCCTGCTATCCCGGCCCGGCAGACACCGAGGGTGTCGGCGTGTGCGCGGCGGGCGTGCGGAGGTGCCAGCCAGACGGCCAGGGCTTCGGCGAGTGCGAAGGCGCCGTGGTCCCGAGGCCCGAGGACTGCGGCACCACCGTGGACGACGACTGCGACGGCGCGACGAACGAGCCCGACGCGGGGTGCGTGTGCACCCCGGGCCAGATCAAGACTTGTTACAGCGGCCCCGAGGGGACGAGCGGCGTGGGGCTCTGCGCGGTGGGGCTGCAGATGTGCGATCTCTCGGGCACGTCGTGGCGGCCGTGCGGCGGCGAGGTCGCCCCGCAACGAGAGACGTGCACGGACGACACCGACGAGGACTGCGACGGCTTCGCCTGCAGCGCGCCGCTCTGGGCCGCCCTCTACGGTGATCAGAACACCCAGAGCGCGACCAGCGTCGGCGTCGACGCGCAGGGAAACGTCTATATCGGCGGCACCTTCTCGGGGACCATCAACCTGACCGGCAAGGAGACGGGCACCCTCGTCAGCATCGGCACCTCCGACGTGTACGTCGCGAGCTTCGACCCCTCCGGACAGCACCGCTGGAGCGTGAGGTTCGGCGGCAGCGGCGCCGAGACGCTCAACGGGCTCGCGGTGACGCCCGAAGGCAACCTCGTGCTCGGCGGGACGTTCTACGGGTCGTTCACGTTCGGCGGCACGACGCTTCGCAACGTCAACGCGCTCGACACCTTCGTGGTCACGATGAGCGGAGAGAAGGGCGAGCAAGGCTGGGCACGCCAGCTCGGAGACGCGGCCGATCAGACGCTGCGCTCGATCGCGGTGGACCCCGCCGGAAACATCGTGATCGCCGGCTACTTCAGCGGCTCGCTGCTCTGCTCGTCGCCGCCCGTCCCGGTCTGCGCGACCAGCGCAGGCGGCACCGACATCTTCGTGCGGAAGTACGATCCGCTCGGCGCCACCCTGTGGACCAGGATCTACGGAGACGACAAGAACCAGTTCGCCACCGGCGCCGCCGTCGGCAGCGACGGCAGCGTGCTCGTCACCGGCAGGTACAACGGCGCCCTGACCGTCGGCTCCCGGCAGGTGAAGAACACCGGGCTCGGGCCGAACCTGTTCGTCCTGAAGCTCGACAGCGGCGGGAACGGCGTCTGGCTCTCGGACTATGGAGACACGGCGTCGCAGGCGGGCACCGGGATCGCCGTCGCCCCCTCGGGCGCGGTGCTCGTGACCGGGACGTACATGGGCGAGCTCAACTTCGGGGCGGCCGGCACGCTCCCCGCCAACGATGTGCAGACGGCGTTCGTGGCGTCGCTCGCCCCCGACGGCGTGCCCGTGTGGGCGCGGTGGTTCGCCGGAGACGGCACGCAGGAGAGCACGTCGATCGCCGCGGACGCGGAGAACGGCGTGGTGGTGACCGGCTCGGTCCAGGGCGTTGTCGACCTCGGCGGCGGGCCGCTGCCCGGCGGCGGCGGCTTCGACGCCTTCGTGGTGAAGCTCGACGCCGACGGCAATCACGTCTGGGGGAAGGTGCTCGGCGCCGCCGGCAACCAGAGGTCGAACGCGGCGGCCGTCGCGCCGGGCACGGGGGTCATCGCGCTCTCGGGCACCGCCGAGGGGAAGATCGACTTCGGCCTCGGCGAGCACGCAGCGAACGGGACCGACGCGTTCGTCGTGCTCCTGTCGCCGTAGACAGGAGCCGCGGCCCCGGTCACGGGGCGCCGCGAGCGCCCGCAGGGACGAGGTCGACGCGGCCGAGCTCCTCGTTGGTCGCCGCGATGGCGGCGCGGATCGGCTCGCCGACGCCGTAGCGACGGCTCGCGCCGACCAGCGCCTGGGCGGCGACGTCGATCCGATACGGGCCGCCCGGCAGCGCCTCCAGCGCGATCGTGCCCGTCGCGCCGGACTCGACCATCTGGACGACGAGGCCGAACGGCTTGATGGATACGATGTAGCCCTCGATCTCCTCGCCGACGCGGGAGGCGAAGAGGCGCGCCACGAGCATGCGGTGCCGCTCCGTCTCGGCCTTGGCGGCGCTGCGCGCGCGCGCGTTCAGGTGGTGAGCGAGCGACGCGAGCACCTCGGCGTCGGCGCGCTGGTCGCGGCGGCCCTGGAGATAGCGCTTGACCACGCGGTGCACCGCGAGGTCGGCGTAGCGGCGGATCGGGGACGTGAAGTGCAGGTACAGCGGGGCGCCCAGGCCGAAATGCAGGCCTCCGGCGCCCGTGTACCGGGCAGGGCCGAGCGCCTTGCCGACCACGGTGCGGATGGCCGGCGCGAGCTCGGAGCCCCTGTACTGCGCCTCGAACGCCGCGAGGCCCAGGGGGCTCAGGCGCGCGCCGAAGCCGGCCTCGACGCCGAAGTTGTGCGCGAACTGCTCGAGCGCGCGGACGCGCTCCTCGGTCGGCTCGTCATGGACACGAAAGACGCAGGGGAGCCCGCGCGCCACGAGCCAGCTGGCCACCGCCTCGTTCGCCGCCACCATCAGCCGTTCGATGAGGCGGTGCGCGCCCGTGTCGGAGCGCGGCGAGACGGCGGTCGGCTCACGCGTCTCGGCGTCCAGCGTCACGTACGCCTCCTCGCGATCGAGCTCGACGCCGCCGCGCGCCGCGCGGACCGTCGACAGCCTCGCGGCCGCGGTGCGGAGCCAGCGCACGACCGGCCGGGCCGCCTCGGGGATGCCGGCGGAGCGGCCCGTCGTCAGGAACTCCTCGACGGCGTCGTACGAGAGGCGGGCGTGCGAGCGGATCACGCTCTCGTGCAGGTCGATCGACGTGATGCCCCCCTCGGGGTCGATGCGCAGCTCGACCGTGACGGCGAGCCGATCGACCCCCGGGAGCAGGCTCGCCGCCTCGCTGGAGATCGCGTCGGGGAGCATCGGGATGACGCGGCCAGCCAGGTAGACGCTCGTGCCCCGGGCGCGGGCCTCGAGATCGAGCGGCGAGCCCTCGGGGACGAACGCGTCCACGTCGGCGATCGAGACGAGGACGCGGAGCGCCCCGTCGGGGCCGGCCGGCAGCACCGAGACGGCGTCGTCGATGTCCGTGGTGACGGGCGCGTCGATCGTGACGGTGATGACGTCGCGCAGGTCGCGGCGGCCGCGCGCGAGCTCGCGCTGGACCGACACCGCCGCGACCGCCGCGCGCGACGCCTCGAGGACCTCGCCCGAGAACACGGCGCGCACGCCGTTGCGGGCGAGGCACCGCTCGATGCCGAGGTCGGCCTCCGACGCGACGACGCGCGCCGGGACGACCGCCGCGCCCTCGATGGTGGCGACCACCGCGGCGCCCTCGGGCAGGTCGTCGGCGCTGCCCGGCTTGAACGGCCAGTCCGTGTTGGAGACGAGGCGATCGACCCGGAGGTGCGGCCGCTTCGCGTGCGATACGACCGTCCCGAAGAGCTCGGAGCGATCGCGCTGGACGAGGGCGAGCTGCGACGCGCTGAAGCGGCCCGGCTCCGCCTCGACGACCACCGCGTCGACGACGTCGCCGTCAAGGAACGGGTTCAGATCGGGCGGCGCGATGAAGGCGGTCGCCGAGCCGAGGGCAGCCAAGCCCGGCCTGCCCGGCCCCCCCGCCCTCTCCGGAGAGGCCTCGATGTTCAGGAACCCGAAGCCACGGGGGTTGACCGAGATGCGTCCACGAACGGGTGCGTGCATAGGCGCGGAAGGTACGCCAGATCCCGGCGCGTTCGAGCACAAGCTGCCCGTTGAGCTCGCACCAACACAATAGAATTACCACAACACGGTAAACCAAGCGGCGGGCGCGAGGTCACGGCATCGCGCGCTGCACGCCGAGATGCGCTCGGGCGCTTGGGGTGCCTCGCGCTGCGCCGCGATGACGTGCGGGCGGCATCGCGGTTCCACGTGCGCCGGGGACCCTGTGCGTGGGCGGGACGCCAGGGCAAAAGTGCCTCCCTGGACGGTTCGCGGCGCCGGATCGGCTTATACTCGACACATCGTGGAAGACTCAGGGGACATCATCGAGCTAGCGCGTGTGATGCCTCGGGACCGCTTCGTCCGCCAGGTGACGAACCTGCTCCTCGTGGTGTCCGAGGCTGGTCCGGACAACCAGCAGATCGCATTCCGGACGGTCGCCGCGTCGCCGGCGGCGCACCGGAAACCGCCGCCTCCGCCCGGCCCAGCGAGCGAGGTGTTCCAGATCGTCAAGGCGAAGGGCAATCCCTATCTCGACCAGATCTCGGTGGGCCGCACGCGCAATTGCGACGTGGTGCTGCGCCACCCCTCCGTGTCCAAGCTGCACGCGCATTTCCGGCGGAATGAGCAGGGGCAGCTCGTGCTCGTCGACAACGGCTCGCAGAACGGGACCCGCGTGAACGGCAAGCTGCTCTCCGAGAGCGAGCCGCAGGAGGTCTCGGTGGGCGACGTGATCCAGTTCGGCCGGCTCACGACGTCGCTGCTCGACGCGGCGGCCCTCTTCGACCTCGTGCGCGAGCAGGCGCGCCTCGCGAGGGATCAAGCGAACCGGTGAGCGCCGCGCGCGGCGGGGCTCAGAACCGGTATCCCGCGGAGACGTTCGGAAAGAACATCGTGAACGTGCCGTGGGCGAGCTCCTCGAACACGACCTTCTTGCCCGGCGCGCAGTCGACCGTGGGGTGCGCCGCGTCGCACTCGGCCCCGACCACGTAGGTGTTGCCCGTCTCGAGCGGCGGGCCGTCGACGAGGAAGAAGCCGACGCCGAGGCCCGCGCTGGCGCTGAGGCGCCCGAGCTTCAGCCGGAGCCTCAGCTCGGGCATCGCGAACGGCGCGGCGGCGCGGACGGCCCTGCCCGCGTTCTGCACGGCCACGCTGACGGTCCTCTCCGCGTCGGACGCCGTGCCGGTCACCTCGTCGCTCATCTCGGCCAGCACCACGCCGAGCCCGAGCGCGCCGCCGACGTCGAGCCATGACGACAGCCCGTAATGATAGCTGCCGCCGACGATCACCGTCACGCCGGCCAGGCCGATGTCGTCGTGAAAGCTGTAGCGGATGGGGAGCCTCTCGTCGCCCCCGCGCGGAGCGGCATAGGTCGCGTCGAGCGAGCGATCGAGCGTCGTGTGGAGGCTCAGGTACCCGGCCGTGAGCTCGATGGCGGCGCCGATCGGGAACTCGTAGCTGCCGCGCACGCCGGCCAGCACGCCGGACGGGCGCGAGACGCCCGAGCAGCTGTAGCTGCCGCAGCTCCGCTCGGCGTCGCTCTCGAGCGACGACGCGAACGCATAGCCGCCGGTCGCCTCCAGCCGGAAGACGCCGACCCTCCGACCCCAGCGCGGGTGCGCGTCGTCGATGGCGAGCGGCAGGACGATGTCGCCCCTCGTCGTCCTGTCGACGGTCGCGCGCAGCGTGCGCGCGAAGTAGCCCGGCTCGTGCGCCTCGAAGGTGTGGCGCCCGAGCGGCAGCGCCCCACGCCACTGCCCCTTGCCGACCGGGACGCCGTTGATGGTCAGATCCGCGCTCAGCGGCTGGGCGACGACGCGGACCTCCTCGCCGAGCGGCCCCGCCTCGACCGTGGCGACGGCGAGCTGCCCCGCGATGACGCTCGCCTCGCGGGGCGCAGAGCCGAGATCGCCCTTGCGCACCGAGTAGAAATGCGGGCCAGGCGCGAGCGCGCCCTCCCACGGCAGCTGGCCGATCAGCGCGCCGTCGATGAGGAGATCGGCGCCGACGAGCCGCTCGTCCTCGACCTTCAGCCGGCCGGTGCTGGCGAGCGGATCGAGCTTCGCGTCCACCGACCTGGTCTCGGCGACCCCGACGGTCACGATCCGCTCGAACGTGTGCCAGCCGTCCTTGACCACGCGGAGCGTGTGATCCCCGGGGAGCAGCCGGATCGGGCCGGCGAGGGGGAGCCGGCCGCGCTGCCTCCCGTCGATGAGCACCAGGCCATCGACGTTCGACGAGACGACGACGCTGCCGATCCGCGCTCGCAGCGTGGCGACCGCGGACGCGACGCTCCGGCGCTCCGGCTCGCCGAGCTCCGCGCGGAGCTCCGTGAGCAGCGCCTCGTAGAGCTCGAGCGCCTCGTCGTAACGCCCGAGCTGATCGAGGCAGAACGCGGCGTTGAGGGTGTTGGGCACCGAGGCGACGACCTGACGCGACCTCAGGTAGAGCTCGAGCGCGCGCTGGAAGTCGCCGATCTTGCGCAGCTCGTTCCCTTCCTGAAAGAGCGCCTTGGCCCGGGCGAGCGCCTCGTCGGCCGGCGCGGGCGACGCGGGCGCCGCGGACGCCGAGGCAGGCGCAGGCGGCTCGGGTGGCGCGCCCGGGACAGCCTCCGCCGGCGGGGGCTGCGCGCGGGCCGGAGGCGCAGGCGCCGCGCTCGCCGTGGCGAGCGCGCACGCCGCAAAGCAGCGCCGCAGGGCGCGACGGGCGCGCGGCATCGGTTTCACCACCGGTCGACCGGCACCACCGCGGGCGGAGCGGGCGGAGCCGCAGGCGCCCCCGTGGCGGAGGGCGCGGCAGGCTCGGCCACGGGAGGAGCGCCGCGTGGGGCGCGGCTCTTCCTGTCACGGCGCGGGGCAGGCTCGGAGGCCGCGACCGACGCAGAGGCCGGCGGGGGCGGCTGGAGATCGATGCGATCGGGGCGGATCGTGCCGTCGCTCAGCAGGAACACCGTCTCCTTCGTCGTCGCGCCGCCGCGGGTCACCTCGATCTCGAACGTGTCGCCGGCCTTGCCCGTGAGGTCGAGCCGGCCGTCGCTCACCGGACGCGCCGCGCCGTTGACCCGCACCGTCGCCTCCTTCGGGAGCGTCACGACGGCGGTGAAGGACGCAGGCGTGGGCGCGGGCGCGGGCGCGGGCGCGACGGGCAGCGCGGGCTCGCTCGGCGCGGCGGGCGACGCGAGCGGCTCGTTGCCCGTCGAGGCGCGCAGCGCGAGGCCGCCGCCGATCGCGGCCAGGGCGACCACCGTGACCGCCGCCCCGACGAAGCGCCGCCGTGCCGCGCCGGAAGGCTCCTTCACCGCGGTGAAGGAGCTGCCGCCGATGGACCGCTCCTCCCCCTCGGCCGATCGCGAGAGCCTGGACTCGCGCAGCGCGGAGATCGGGGTGGCGCCGGCGCGCCGCTCGGGGTCGATGCCGCGCAGCTGATCCAGCGTGACGACGCCGGTGCCGTCCGCGTGCGGCTCGAGCGCGGCGATGAGCTCCTCCATGCTCTGCCAGCGCTCCGCGGGATCCCGCAGGAGGCCGCGGTGCACGACGGCCGCGAGCGCCGGGGAGACCCACGGCGCGGCCCCGGAGAGCGGCGGCACGCGCTCGGTGCAGATCGCGAGCAGGAGCTCGGCGAGCGAGGCGTCGGCATCCCAGGGGCAGCTCCCGCAGAGCGCCTGGTAGAGCGAGACCGAGAGGCTCCAGATGTCGGAGCGGTGATCGACGTCCTTCGCCATCTTCGCCTGCTCGGGAGACATGTAGATGGGCGACCCGAGCACGCCGCCGGCGCGCGTGAGCTCGTGCGAGACGCCGTCCCCCGTGCGCTTCGCGATGCCGAAATCGCACACCTTGACCACGATCCTGCGATCGCTCGACGACGGCGGGCGGATGGAGCCGGACGGGCGCCGCCCCGAGGACGGCGGGCGGACCGAGCCGCCCGAGCGCCGCACCGACGGCGGCCCCGCCGGGAGCGAGCCGCGCTGGGTGGACGGCGGCGCCGAAGCGAGCGCGCCGCGCCGGGTGGACGGCGGCCCCGAAGCGAGCGCGCCGCGCCGGGTGGACGGCGGCGCCATCGAGGTCGACGGCCTTTGGGCCGCGCCCTCGAACGGCGCGTGCAGGAAGAGGTTCGCCGGCTTGATGTCGCGGTGCACGATCCCCTCGGCGTGCGCCGCCGCGAGCCCGCGCGCCGCCTGGATGAACACGCGCACGACGGGCTCCGGCTCCAGCGGCCCGCGCATCCTGAGGAGCTTGGCGAGGTCGACGCCGTGCAGGAGCTCCATGATGATGAACGGCGTCGCGAGCGTGAGATCCATGCCAAGCTCGAACGTCTTGACCACGTGCGGGCTCTGGATCGCGGTCACCGCGCGCGCCTCGCGGATGAAGCGGCGCACGGCGTGGTCGTCCTGCCCGACGGCGCTCTTGAAGATGACCTTGGCCGCCACCCGCCGCCCTTCGGGCGACTCCGCCTCGTAGACGGCGCCCATCCCGCCGCGCCCGATCAGCCGGCGCACCGCGTACCGGCCGCCGAGCTCGCGGCCGACCAGCGGATCGGTCTCGGCGCCGGCGCGCTCGGCGATGGCCTCGCGCAGCTCGGGATCGAGCGGCCTCAGCATGTCGATGGTGAGGCGCTCCTCGCTGCCCGACGCGGCGCGCAGCGCCTCGGCGAACGCCTCGATCGACGGATAGCGCCGGTCCACGTCGCTGTGCAGCGCGAGCGAGAGCGCGGTCGCGAGGCGCGCCCCGATCCACGGGGCGCGATCCTGGATCGACGGGAGCTGCGCGAGATGCGCGAGAGACGACGCCGGCGCGTCCGCCGCCGTGTCCGTGGGGCCGAGCTCGGCCGTGTCCGCCGTGACGTCGAGCTCGGCCCACGGCGAGGCGCCGCAGAGCATCTCGTAGAGCGTCGCCGCCAGGCCGAACACGTCACCCCGCACGTCCGCGGTGCGGTCCCGCGGCCCCGACTCGTCGCGCAGGGGACCGGTGCTCCTCGCCGCCTTGCCAGGGGCGGAGGTGGCCGTGTCACAGCCCTTCGAGAGCCCGAAGCCAAAGACGCGGACGAGGATCTCTCCGCTCGCGAGGTGCTCCAGGAAGATGCGCGGCGGCCGCACGTCGCGGTAGACGAGGCCCGCGGCGTGCCCCGCCGAGAGCCCCGCGGCGGCCTGGAGCGCGATCCGCACGGCGACCTCGGGCGCGAGCGGCCCCGTCTCGGCGAGCAGGGCGGCGACGTCGGTCCCGTCGAGCAGCGGCATGACGAGGTAGGCGAGATCGCGCTCGAGGTCGTGGCCGGCATCGACGATCGGGACGACATGCGCGTTGTCGAGCTTCGCGGTGACGCTCGCCTCGCGGGTGAGCCGTGACAGCGTGTCCTCGGTGACGACCTCGGGCCGCAAGACCTTGAGCGCGACGCGGCGGCCCGAGGGGCCCCGGGCCTCGAACACGACACCGAAGCCCTGCGCGGAGAGGACGCGGACGATCCGATATCCGCCGGTGAGCGCGCCCCCCACGAGCGCCGTCGGATCCGCCAGAGGTGCTGTCCGGCCCATGTCCTCAAGCATACGACGGCCCATCGCGCCCCACAAAGCATGAGTGTCACGCGACCTCGGAGGCGCGCTGCGCGGGGGCGCCGCACCGACGCGGAGCGCCGGCCACGCACCTACAACGACGCCAAGCCCGCCGCACGGCGGCGCGCCCGCCGAATGTAGGCGCGACAACCGCAGATAATGCGGTGAACGGACCGCCGTATACGCGAGGACACGAGGGGATACGCGGGGACACGCAAGAGCACGGGGGGATACGCATGGATACGCATGAATACGCGGTGATACGCGAGTACACGCAGTAAGCCCTTTGAATCATGGAATATTTGTCTCATTTGTCTTGCCGATCGAAAGCTCACGAGTTTAGACTCTTATCATCCCATTCACCGCCGCTCGGTCAGGATCTGGGCAGGACTGGTTGATCTCAAGCGCGCACCCCGATGTGCGCCTCCCCCGCCGGGGGACCTGGAGGCACCATGACCCTGCGATCCCTCGGGCGCGCGCTCGCCGCCCTGACGGCCTTTCTCGTCCTCACGCTCGTCCTGGCGCGGCCGGCGCGCGCCAAGGGCTCTTCCGTCGATGAGCGGCTCGCCAAGGTGCTCGCCCGACACGGGTTCACCGGAGAGATCGAGTCGACGCTGGAGTCGCGGCTCGGGCGGAAGCTCGACAAGAAGCTCGCGAAGCTCGGGCGTGACCTCTTCTTCGACAGCCTCCTCGGCCTGAACGACGACAACTCGTGCTCAGGCTGCCACGCGCCGACCGCGGGCTTCGCCGACACGCAGTCGATCGCCATCGGCATCGACAACAACGGCGTCGTCGGGCCGCGCCGCACAGGGCCGCGCAACCAGCGCCGCACGCCCACCATCATCAACACGGCGTTCTATCCCACGCTGATGTGGAACTCGCGGTTCTTCGCCGTGTCCGGCGACCCCTTCGACAACAGCCAGGGGTTCTCGTTCACCGCGCCGGAGGGGATGTCGCTCTCCTCCCTGCCGCACCTGCTCAACGCCCAGGCGTTCATCCCGCCGACCGAGATCACGGAGATGACCGGGTACGAGGCGCCGCCGTCGCACGATGTCGTGCGCGAGGAGGTCACGGAGCGCGTGAACGACGTGAAGGCGTACCGGAAGCGGTTCGCCAAGAGCTTCCGGGCGGTGAAGCGAGGGGACGACATCACCTACGAGATGATCGCGGCCGCCATCGCCGAGTTCGAGATGTCGCTCACGTTCGCCGACGCGCCCATCGACAGGTTCGCCCGCGGCCGCCGGCACGCGATGACGCTGGAGCAGAAGCGCGGCGCGCTGCTCTTCTTCGGCGAGGCGGGGTGCGTCAGGTGCCACGCGGTGTCGGGGGAGTCGAACGAGATGTTCAGCGACTTCCAGCAGCACGCGATCGGCGTGCCGCAGATCGCGCCGAAGGACGACCCGGCGCACGCGAACGTGGTCTTCGACGGCCCGAACGCCGATGAGGACTTCGGCCTGGAGCAGGTCACGGGGGATCCGGCCGATCGGTACAAGTTCAGGACCTCGCCGCTGCGCAACGTCGCCCTCCAGCCCACGTTCTTCCACAACGGCTCGTTCACGTCGCTGGAAGGCGCCATCCGCCACCACCTCGACGTCTACACGTCGGCCACGGAGTACACGAACAAGCACCTCGATCGCGATCTGCGGGGTGAGATGGGCCCGCTCGCGCCCGTCCTCGCCGCCGTCGACCCGCTGCTGCAGGAGCCGATCGACCTCACGGAGGAGGAGATCAGCTGGCTCTGCGCCTTCGTCGGAGAGGCGCTGCTCGACCCGCGCGCGACGCCGAAGCGGCTCGAGGCGCTCATCCCGGAGGAGCTCCCGAGCGGGCGCGAGGTCCACCGCTTCGAGTAGCCGCGGGCCGGGCGGCGCTCACCCGGTCGAGCGCCCGCCGGCACCCCGGCTCAGCTGCGATCCAGGCAGCTGCTCAGCGACTCTTTCTGGATGCTGCACTCCTCGTCGTACTTCGCAGGATCGCAGTGGTCCTCGGCGTGGCTCCGACACTCGAGATACGACTCCCAGGCGTCGTGGCAGCCTGCCTCCTCGGCGGCCTCCGTATCGGCGCTGCACATCGCGAGGCAGCTCTGCTCCGTCATGGCGTCCCCCGGGCACTCCACGGCTTGCTCACAGAGCTCAGGGCACCCCTCCTCGCCGTGCTCGTCGCTGCAGCCCACGGCGACGAGGGCGAGCACCAACATGGTCATTGCCTTCATCGGCCCACCGTATCACGAGCGCGACGCCGCGCGCTGGCGCGGCCCAGGTGCGCGCCAGTGGGCAGCCGCCAGGGCGGCGCGCCGGCTCTCCGGCGGCCGCGCCCGGGAGGGTGCGGCTCAAGGCAGCAGCCGGGAGAGGAGGCTCCACTTCGCCGAACGACCGGACTTCATGGCGAGGACCGTGGTCACGCCGATCACCCCCGCCGTGAGGGCGATGTTGAGCGGCCCCATGACGCCGAGGAGCCGGTGCAGCGCCGCGGCCTTCGCGGGCGGGCGAGGCGCCGGCGCTTCACCCTCCTTGAGGAGGGGCAGCCCGCCGTCGGGCGCCTCTTCGAGCATCTGCTGTCCGCCCAGCATGCTGGCGACGCTCGTGGCGAGCGTCGCGCCCAGGAGGACGTCCTTCAAGCGCACCAGATCGCGGGTCTCACGGTCGATCGATCGCCCCGAGATCACCGTCCGCCCGATGAACCAGGTGGCCGCGGCGGTGCCGAGCGAGATCGCGCTGACGAGGTTGTACCGCTGCCATGCGTCAGAGAGCACCTTGCCCCGCTCGGCCTCGGAATGGATGTCCTTGACCGCCTGGCGCAACGCCAGCCGGCCAAAGAGGGGGCCGCCGAACCCCGCGGCCAGACCGAGCTCATGCAGCACCCATGCGGATGTCGAGAGTGTAGCCATGTCGTTCCACCTCATCGCGACGCACAAGCAAGATCGTGCCCAGGGCTTGACTGCGCGCCAGGATCCAGGCTGTCGCAGGCGCGCCGCCTCGGCAGCGCGCCGGCGCCCGCGAGGTCGGGCCCGGCGCGGCCCCGCGAGGACGGTGCTTGCCCGGCGCCAGGTCACGTCGACAGGTACGTCGGGCCGCCGCGCAGCACGGCATTCCCGCGAGCGCCGCTGAACTCTCGTCCGGCGGATGAACCACGCTCGTCGACGAGCGCGGCGGCGGCGGGGCGGAGCACGTCGACCACGGCCTGCCGCCGCAGCCGGTGGAGCTCGTCGGCCGCCAGGAACCCGTGGGAGGGCGGGAGATCGCGGTCCTCCATGCCCGGCGCTCCGGCGCCCACCTGCTCGATCGCGCGCGCGAAGGCCGCGGCGACGCGCTCTCGAAGGCGCGCGCCGCCCGTCGTGACGGCCCAGCGGACGAACGCCCAGGCGAGCTCCGCGTGGCGGGCCTCGTCGCGCGCGATCGCCTGGAGCGCCATGCGCACCGCCGGCGGCTCTGCCGCCTGCGCCGCGACCTCCGCCTCGATGGCCGAGAGGGTCTCTCCGACGCAGCCCTCCACGACGGTCGCCAGGGTGATGGCCTCGAGCGAGCCGAGATCGTCGAGCGCGCCGTGCACGGGCAGCGGGCCGACGCCCACCGGCTCCCCCGCGTACGCCGAGGCGATCGCGAGCGCGAGGCGCGCGTGCCGCACCTCGTCGAGCGCCGCGCGGTGCGCCGCTTCGAGCAGCTGGGGAGGCGCGCCCTGGGCCATCAGCGCGAGCGCGAAGCGGCCGAAGGAGGCGACCGAGGCGTGCTCGTTCTGGCCACGCTCGGCCCAGCGCCGGGCGAGCTCGCGGCGCGCCGCGGGCGCGAGCGCGCCGAGGTCGGTGTCGGCGAGCGCGCGCTCGAAGCGCCGCACGTCGGTCTGCGACCACGCGCTCGGGGCGCGCGCGAGCGGCGCGACGCGCGGCTCGCCCCGGACCAGGAGGGGGCGCCCTTCACAGGAGATGGAACCGACGAGGTAGCAGCAGCTCGCCGGATCCGACGCCTTGCGGTTCGCGTAGGGGCCCTGGATCCACCCGGCCGCGCCCTCGCCCTCGGGGCTGCACGTACACGTCCCCGAGCCGGGCGGCAGGTCGTCGAGGAGCGGCCCAGCCTCGGAGGCCGCAGGGCAGGCGCCGCCGGCCGGCGCCGTGCAGTGCACCTCGTAGCAACACTGGCCGTAATAGCCGCCGTCATGAAACGGCCCGACGCAGGTCGGATCGGGATAGGGATCGAGCGGCGCCGAGGCGTCGGGAGGATCGACCTCGCCACCTCCGCCGGCCCCCGACGTCGCGCCTGCCGTCGAGCTCGAGCTGGATGTCGCGCCTTCAGGCGAGCTCGAGCCGGAGCTCGGCCCCGACGTCGCGCCTCCAGGCGAGCTCGAGCTCGCGCCGGATTCGATGTGCGTGCCGCAGCCCGACACCAGCGCAAGGCTCGCGCCCCACTGGGATGCGACCAGGATTCGAAGCAGGAAGTTTCGCATGGACGGCGACAAGCAAGGCATGTACCGGGCGAACCCACGTGTCTCCGGCCGCCGGGAGAGCACCGCCGTGCCAGCATGTGCCATCGCCCTGTCCCCTCCACGCGGCCTCGGCCCATGCTGCCGGTGGACCTTCCATCCGGCCGCGGCCCTGGATACCGGGTCTCGATGTCACCAGACCACCCGGACCGCCGGGCAGATCTGGAGCGGCGCGCGCGATGGTGCGTCCGCCCCGAGGAGGCCTCATGCGGATCGTTCTCGATAGCTCCGTCGCCATCGCCTCGATGAAGCTTGCAGAGCCCGGGCACGCGGACGCACTCGCGTTTCTCGAGCGCGCCCGCGCCGCCGTGGCCGCGGGCGCGGCGCGCGTGCTCGCGCCGCCCGAGCTATGGCTGGAGGTGTACGTCGCCGAGCAGCGGCTCGCGGCGTCGCGGCGGGCCGCGCCCGCGGCCACGAGCCCGCTGGGGGGCCTCGCGATCGAGCTGGTCGCGCCCGTGGACGCGGGCGCCATCACGGAGTTCCTCGACCAGCTGACGAGGCGCATGCGCGGCCGCAGGCCCTTCGCCAACGCGACCGACCTCGTGTATCTGTGGGCCGCCCGCTGCGCGGATGCGACCGTGGTGACGCTCGACGAAGGGCTCCTCAAGTACCACGGTGTCGTCTGCGATGTGACAAGGCCGCAGCACGTCCGGCTCGAATCCGGATAACGCGTCGCAGCGAGCGGCAATGCACGTCGCGACAACCGCCGTCCGAGAAACGTCGAAAACAGCATCTCTGGGTGGTCACGGCGCAAGTTTACACTCCGCACAAATGCACTTGTCGCACCCGGCGAGGGCAGCTATCCCTGAGCGTCGCAGCGGAGCGCGCGGAGCTCGCGAGCCTGGGCTGCGCGGCGAGGCGCATGCGAAGTACATCGCTTATTTCACCGGTCCTCCCGGTGAGCTTGGCCCTTTTGACCACCCTGGCTGCGCCGCAGGCCCACGCCCGCCGCGCCGGGCTTGCGGTGGAGGGGTGCAACGGCTGTCACACCGGCGGCGCGGTGCCGGACATCACCATCGACCATAGCCCCAAGAACCCGGCGGCCGGCGAGACGGTGACTCTGCAGGTGCAGATCCGTTCTGCCAACATCAACGCCGGGGGCATCTATCTCCTCACCGAAACAGGTCGGCTCTCCCCCATCAACGGTCAAGGCACCAAGCTCATCGACGAGCGCCAGCTCGTCCACGACGCGCCGAAGCGGGCGAGCGGCGGGGTCGTCCGCTTCGACGCGCAGTGGATCGCGCCGGGCGCGCCGGGCGGGGTCGTCGTCCAGGTGTGGGCCCTCGCGGCCAACGGCGACAACAGCCAGCGCGGAGACGGCGCTTCGTCCGCCGACACCGCGTTTGCCTACGGATGCACAGGGACGACGTATTACCTCGATCGCGACGGCGACGGCTACGGCGACTCCAGCGTGCCCAGGGTCGATTGCACCCGGCCGGCCGATCACGCCGACCGCGGCGGCGATTGCGACGACTACAGCGTCAACATCCATCCCGATCAGGAAGAGGCCTGCAACGAGATCGACGACGACTGCGATGGAGAGGTCGACGAGGAGCTCGCGATCACCACGCAGTATGAAGACGCCGACGGCGACGGCTACGGCTCGTTCTTCGGCGCGACGGTCACGGCGAAGTGCCCCCCCGAGGGGTACGCGCCGAGCTCCAACGACTGCAACGACAGGGCCCCTGACGTCCACCCGGACGCGACCGAGATATGCAATCTCGCCGACGACGACTGCGATGGCCGCATCGACGAGGGCGTGCGCGAGGTGTGCGGCGTCGGGATGTGCGCGCGGGAAGCGGTCGCGTGCACCCCCGGGTCATGCACGCCCGGCGAACCGAGCGCCGAGGTGTGCAACGCGCTCGACGACGACTGCGACGGCGAGGTCGACGAGGACCCAGGCCTCTGCGCGCCCGGCGAGGGCTGCCCGAGCGGCACGTGCAGCAGCGGGGCCGGCGCCGGCACGGCCGTGAGCGCTGGCAGCGCCGGAAGCGCCGGAAGCACGGGAAGCGCCGGCGGCGCCGTCGCCTCCGCGGGCTCCGCGGGCGGCGGCGCGCCGGACGAGGGAGGAGCGGACAGCGGCGGTTGCGCCATCGACGCCGGCGACCCCCGAGGCGGATCTCCGTGGCGGCTGCTGACGCTCGCCTCGCCGTTCGCCCTCCTCGCGTTGCGGCGGCTGCGGAAGAGTGGCACCCTACGGTAAGCCTTCCTTCCGAGCCTGAGCTCAACACGCATGCTCTCCGCCGCTTCGGTCGCACCGAGATCAAGATGCCTGTTTTTTCGTGCGGAGGGCATCACGGAGGCGTGCTGACGTCCAGGCGAGCTCCTCGCGAGCCCCACAGGGCCGCCAGCAGGCCGAGGTGCGCGGCCGCGTAGAGGGCGAGCATCGCCCGCAATGTCAGCGAGGCATCGAGGGGCAGCGGAAGCGCCACGCCTGCCCAGCCGATCACGAGGAGCCCCGAGATCGTCAGCGGCCCGCGCGTCCACGGCTCGCCTCGCCCGAGCCCGCGGGCGGCGAGCACATCGAGCGCGCCTGCGGTCCACTGGGCGAAGCTGATGAAGGCGAGATGAGCAGCCCGATCCGCGTGCGGAACAACGCCCTTCTTCGCGACGCCAGCCAGCACGCAGGCCGCGTGCGCGGTGCCGCCCAGGAGCAGCACGATGCCCGTCACGAGAGCGAAAGACGCCAGCGCGGGACGTGGAGACATGCCGCACACGATACCCGGGGAGCGAGAACCCGCGTTGCAAAAGCGGAGACGGCCGACAGCGCACGGTTCTTGCCGCCTCCTGCCCTTGTTCGACATTGGAGCGGGCGGCGTCACCCGTCGTCGAAGGCGTGCCGCCGGAGCTCCGCGTCGATCCGCGCCACCGACCGGGCATGCGCGCGGCGCGCGTCGGCGAACAGGGCCGGGTGAGCGCAGGCCGCGAGGATCTCGAGCGACTCCACGATGCGGGGTCCAGGGCGATTGAAGAAGGCGTTGCCGTCAGCGATGTACACGCGGCCTTGCGCCACGGCCCGATACGTCGCCCAGGGCAGCACATGGGGGAGGAGATCGAGCTCATCGAGCGTGCGCTCGAGGGTGAAGCCGCACGGCTTGATCATCACCACGTCGGGATCGAGCGCGGCGAGCGCGGCCGGCGAGAGCGTTGGCGCGTGCTCGCCGGGTCGCGTCACGAGGGGTTCCCCGCCCGCGAGGGTGATGAGCTCCGGCATCCACGTGCCGCCGATCATGACAGGCTCGATCCACTCGACCGCGAGCACGCGCGGCCTGCCCGGCGCCGCGGCCGCGCGCGCGGCGACGGCGGCGGCGCGCGCGCGCAGCCGCTCGACGAGCGCCTCGCCGCCTGCCGGGCGGCCGATCCCCTCCGCGACGCGGCGAATGTCGGCCCAGATGTCGTCGAGCCGCGTCGGGTGCAGGTTGATGATGCGCACGTCCTGCCGCGCAAGGCGGGCGACGGCCGCGCGGACGTCCTCGAACGAGACCGCGCAGACGTCGCAGAGGTCCTGCGTCACGATCGCGTCCGGCCGCGCCTCCCGGAGGGCGTCCATGTCGATGTCGTAGACCGCGAGCGCGTCCCGGAGGACGTCGCGGACCGCGGCGTCGATCTCCCGGCTGGAGCGCGCCGGCCTGAGCCGCGGGCGGGTGAGCACCGGGAGGCCGGTCAGCCCCTCGGGGAAGTCGCACTCGTGAGAGATACCGACGAGCTCGCTCTGAGCGCCCAGCGCGCAGACGATCTCGGTCGCGGACGGCAGCAGGGAGGCGATGCGCATGCGCGGTATTCTATCTCCTGGCGATCCCCGCGGGGCGCGGCGCGCACAATGCTCGTGAAGACAGGAGGTCCCCATGAGACTGCAAGGCAAGATCGCGCTGGTCACAGGGAGCAGCCGGGGAATCGGCCGCAGCATCGCTGTCCGGTTCGCCCGGGAGGGCGCCGACGTGGCGCTCACGTACCACAAGAGCAAGGAGGGCGCCGAGGAAGCCCTCGCAGAGGTCGAGGCCGCCGGAAGGCGAGGTCATCTGTTCGCCGTCGACGTCGCCTCCGTCCAGAGCGTGCGAGGGCTCTTCCAGGAGGCCGTCGCGCGCTTCGGCCGGCTGGACGTGCTGGTCAACAATGCCGGGCTGGAGAAGCGGGCGCCGTTCTGGGAGGTGACCGAGGAGGACTACGATCAGGTCATCAACACCAACCTCAAGGCGGTGTTCTTCGGGAGCCAGGCGATGGTCCGTCACCTGCGCGAGGCGGGGCGGCCCGGCAAGATCATCAACATCAGCTCGGTCCACGAGGATCTTCCGTTTCCCCACTTTGCGTCGTACTGCGCCAGCAAGGGCGGCGTCCGCATGCTCACGCGCACGCTCGCCGTGGAGCTGCGCGGCACCGGGATCACCGTGAACGCCATCGCGCCGGGCGCGATCGAGACGGAGATCAATGCCACTCTGCTCGAGGATCGCGACAAGCTGAGCGCGCTGCTCGAGCAGATCCCGCTGGGCCGCCTGGGAAAGCCGGAGGACGTGGCCGGGCTCGCCGTGTTCCTCGCCTCGGCGGACGCCGATTACGTGACCGGCTCGACGTACTTCGTCGATGGCGGGCTGACGTGGAACTACGAGGAGCAGTAGGCGGGGCGCGGCCCCTCGCCGAGGAGCGGCTTCGTTCGACAGCCTGGGCCGAGAAAAGTTTCCGACAGAATGCAATGCAGCGCGGCCGAGACCAGCGCCGGCGACCTGCCGCTGCGGTGCCTCGGCGCGGAACATCTTTTGCACAAGCGTAACGCACGTAGCCCGCGTAACCCGCCACGAACATCGCATTTTTGCGTCACGCGGCCAGCTCCCTGTGGCACCATGCGCGCATGACGGAGATCAAGACCTATACAGGTGGCTGTCACTGCGGGAAGGTTCGCTACGAGGTCAAGGTGGACCTGAGCAGTCCCGTGGTCATGTGCAACTGCTCGCGCTGTTCGAAGCTGGGCGCGATGCTGGCCTTCGCGCCGGTGGACCAGCTCACGCTCAAGGAGGGTGGCGACGTTCTCACCGACTACCAGTTCAACAAGAAGGTCATTCACCATGTGTTCTGCTCCGTCTGCGGCGTCGAGTCGTTCGCGCGGGGAGTCGGTCCCAACGGACAGGAGATGTGCGCCATCAACGTCCGCTGCCTGGACGACGTCGATATCGACACGCTCAAGACCATGAAATTCGACGGGAAGAGCCTGTAGTCGCGCCCCGGCTGGCCGGGGCCGCGGCCGACCATCGCCGGCCCTGCGCCGGCGCTCGCGCAGCTCCCGCTCGCGCTCCTGGCCGATCCGCGGGCACGAGCGCGGGCGACACGGGTAGACTGGGCGCGCGATGTCGATCGAACGAGCAAGCGCGCTCCTGGCCTCGGCCCGCTCAGCCCTCTTCATCACCGGCGCGGGGGTCTCCGCGGCCTCTGGCATCCCCACCTACCGCGGGATCGGAGGGCTCTACGGCGAGAAGGCGACCGACGAAGGGATCGCCATCGAGGAGGCGCTCTCGGGCGAGATGTTCCAGCAGCGCCCGGAGGTCACGTGGAAGTACGTCCACCAGATCGAGCGCGCGTGCCGCGGCGCGCGGCTCAACGCCGCGCACGCGGCGATCGCCCGGATCGAGCGCCGCCTCGAGCGCTGCTGGGTGCTCACCCAGAACGTCGACGGGTTTCACCGTGGCGCAGGCTCCACGAACGTCATCGACATCCACGGAGATCTCCACCGCATCCTCTGCACGCGCTGCCCTTACGAGGCGCACGTCGACGATTACGCGGAGCTCGCCCCGTGCCCGCGCTGCCCCGCGTGCGCCGCCGTGCTCAGGCCCGATGTCGTCCTCTTCGGGGAGATGCTCCCCCTGGAGAAGGTCGAGATCCTCCGGCGGGAGCTCGCGCGGGGCTTCGACGTGGTCGTCTCGATCGGGACGTCGAGCCTGTTCCCCTACATCACGAGGCCGGTGCTGGACGCCGCGCACGCCGGGGTTCCGACCATCGAGATCAACCCGGAGCTCACCTCGATCTCCACCGCCGTTTCGGTGCGGCTTCCGATGCGCGCTGTCGAGGCGCTGGAGGGGATCCTCGCCGGCATCGAGACCGGCGGCTGATCTTTCCGCGCGCTGCGTTGCAGCTGCTCGGCCTGCCACCAGGCGACGGCATGGCCTGCGCGGGGAGGCGGAGCGCAAGACTGTGGCTCACGGCGCTGCCGGCCATGGCGACAGCGCTAGCCAACCACATGTAATTACTCATTATTCAGCGCCAACCCGAGTCCGCCTAGCGGCCCGGGCTCGGTTGCGGCAAGGTGCACCGCATCATGGCTGCCCGCTTCGAATCGATCGTCCTGACCGACCAGCTCGAGCTCCCGGCTCGGGATGCGCGCTCGGTCCGCGCTGCCTGCAATCCCCGGATCGATCTGGTCGGCAAGGACCTGCTGGCGCTGCGAGAGGATCTCTCGAGCGTGCGCGGCGGCAACCGCATCCAGCGGATGGAGGAGTGCATTCGGGGCTCGCTCCGCGGCGACTACCAGGTCCAGCTCCTCAGTGGGCACCCCGGCAGCGGGAAATCGACCGAGCTCCGCTGGCTCGCCGGCGAGCTGCAAAAGGACAGACAAGGGCAGAGCTTTCACGCTGTCGTGGTCGATCTACAGGAATACCTTGACGTCCGGGATATCCAACTTCCTGAGTTCATCACGGCGATCTTCTCTGCGATCCTGGATGACGAGGTGCTCGGTCCTTATGCGCGAACATCGATCACGGCAAGGAAGGTGTGGAAAGAGGTCCTGTCCTGGGTGAAAGGGTTGGGCATCTCGCTCGACGCTGAGATCCCCGCGGGCGTAGCCAAGCTCAAGCTGTCGCTCAAGACGTCGCCCGGCCTGCAGAAGCGCTACCGCGAGGCGAGCCGCGATCATGTGACATCGCTGATCGAGGGCCTCGGCGATCTGATCCAAGACGTGCGCTCTCATCTCGTGAAGCAGGACATCGAGGATCTCGTCATCATCGCCGACAACCTGGAGCGCATCGAACGACTCCAGCTCGACGACGGCACAAAGCGCACGACACACGATCTCTTCTTCCTGGAGCAGCTTCCGCTGATCCAGAACGTCCCTGTTCACCTCATCGTCACGATCCCCGTCTCGCTGCACTTCACCCAGGGGCGCCTCCGACACGTCTACCGCGCCCCGAACGACGTCGTCTTGCCCATGATCGCCGTCCGCGCGCGGGGGACCGGCGCCGAGATCCCCGACGAGGCGGGCGTGGCGGCGCTCCGCAGAATGCTCGCGCGCCGGATCGACTGCTCGGTCGTGTTCGCCGACGACGACGCGCTCCGTCACGCGATCGTCCAGTCTGGCGGCTGCCTGCGCGATCTGCTCCGCATCGTGACGCAGGGCGCGCTCATGAAGCCCGAGCTCCGGCTGACCCATGCGGAGATCGACGGGGTGATCAAGGAGTTCGTGGGCAACATGGAGCGGCTGCTTCAGGGCCGAGCGTACCTCGCTGAGCTCCACCACATCGTCAACACGGGTTCTTTCCCGGGCGCCTTCGATGATGAGGCACGCCAGTGGCTGCTCTACGAGCTCGTCGTGCTCGAGTACAACGGGGAGACCTGGTACGACGTGCACCCGTTCGCGCGGCGGACGCACGCGTTCCGGCAGGCGCGCAGCGCGCCGACCGGGGGCTGAGCGGCGTCGTGCTCGACATCGACGCGGACGGCAGGGTGGACGCACTCTGGCGGGCCGTCGCCTGGAGCGAGTCGTTCGCGCTGATCTTCGTGCACGTCCCCCCAGGCCCGGCGCGGGACGAGCTGCTCGATCGCTTCCAGGCTTGGTCGGGGCGCGACGGGATGCCCGACGTCCTCTTGGTCACGCTCGGCGCGGCGGAGCGGCCGTTCGACAAGCTGGAGAAGCTCGGCCTTGGCGACGCGGGGCGGACGGCGGTGGTCCTTGTCGGGCTTGAGCAATGCGACGTGGGCGCGCGCGTCTCCCCCGCGCTGGCCGAGCTGAACTTCGCAAGGGATCTCCTGCCGCGGCTCGTGCCGGGGCCGCTCGTGCTGATGGCGTCGGACGAGGTGTTCGATGCGCTGCTTCGAAGCGCACCGGACCTCTTCACGTGGCGGCAGTTCGAGATCAGCGTGAGGGCTGCTGGAGAGCCGCAAGCGCAGCGGGAAGAGAGGGCGCACGCGCACCTGCCGCCGTCGAAGGGGAGCCTGGAGGAGGCACAGGCCGAGGTCGCTCGGCTCTCTAAGCTGCTGCAGGGCGTGGTTGAGCGGCGGACGGGGCATGGCGATCTCGAGGGTGCAAGGGTGCGGCTTCGGCTTGGCCGCGCATTGCTGGATGCCTATCGGTACGACGAGGCAGACGTTGAGCTGCGGGGCGCCTTGGAGGCATATCGGGCCGCGGGCGAGGCCAAGGGCGAGGCCGATAGCTTGCATGCCATCGGCCTCATCGCGTTGCACCGTGCGGATTATGAGCAGGCACGCCTGCATTTCGAGAAGGCGTTGCCGCTCTATCGTCGCATCGGCGATGCGCTCGGCGAGGCCAACTGCATCCACGACCTCGGGGACATCGCGTTGAACCGCTCAAACCACGAGCAGGCGCGCCTGCATTTCGAGCAGGCGCTGCCGCTCTATCGCCGCATCGGCAGTGTGCTCAGCGAGGCCAACTGCGTCCAGGGCCTTGGGATCATCGCGCTGCAACACTCGGATTATGAACAGGCGCGCACGCACTTCGAGCAGGCGCTTCCGCTCTGCCGCCGCGTCGGCAACGTGCTCGCCGAGGCCAATTGCATCCTAAACCTCGGTGACGTCGCACGCGATCGATCCGACCACGACGCTGCTCGCGCTTGCTACGAGCAGGCGCTGCGACTCTTCCAGCGCCTCTCGGAGCCGTACTCAATCGGCCTCACGCACGAGCGGCTGGCACGCATCGCCACCGACGCAGATCTCCGCCGCAGACACGTGGAAGCTGCGCATGCGGCCTGGGCGAGCATCGGTCGGCTCGACCCGTTGGAGGAGCTCGTCCCCGGTTCGGGGAACGATCCGTCCGGTGCCTGACAAAGAGAACGTTACTCGGCCGGCTCCTCGTCCCCCAGCCGGTCGAGCTCGCCCCAGAGCTCGTCCAGATCGACCACCAGCCCGTCGCACCCCGGCACCGCCTCGACGCGCCCGCTCGCGGCTGCCTGCGCCCACACGTAGCGCCCGTCCGGGCCGAGCTCGTAGATCTCCAGCATCCTCGTCGCCGGATCGAGCAGCCAGTACCAGCGCACGCCGAACGCCGCATACTCGCGCAGCTTCTCGATTCGGTCGCGGTGGACATCGCGCGGCCGCGGCGAGACCACCTCGATCATCACGTCCGGCGGGCGCCGCATGGGCCCGCGCCGCGGCGGGGGCCTCTGCCCGGGCAGCACCATGGAGACGTCCGGCTTGCGCCCGCTGCCCTTGCGGAGGAGGTACTTGAGCTCCGAGCCGGCCACGAAACCGCCGCGGGCCGCTGCCCACGCGCCGAGCACCCGGATGAGCCACATGACGGCGGTCTCGTGGATCCAGTCCGGCACCTCTTCCTCCACGAGCACGCCGCCGACGAGCTCGCCCGGCTCGTCTTCGGCAAGCTCCAGCCAGGCCTCATCGCTGAGGCGGTCCGAGCTGTCCCGAGCAACGGCGGCGCCAGCCATCACGGCTTGTGAGGATAGCACGCTTCCACCCCACGGCGCCGCCCTGCTCCTTGGCCGCGCGCACCGCGGCGAGCGCCTCGCGGAGATCGAGAATGCCCCCGGCGCTCTCGAGGCACACAGCTCAATCGCCCGCGGACGGCGCGAGCGGCACCTTGAGGCGCTCTCGAGGCACACAGCTCAATCGCTCGCGGACGGCGCGAGCGGCACCTTGAGATAGACGCGATCGACGTCGATCACGACGCCGACCGACTCGAGCTCGATCTGCGCGCCGGGGCCCAGGATCGACAGCAGCCACCGGCCGTCCGGCTGCCGCTGGAAGTGCTCGATGCGCACCTCCTTCTGGGAGACGAGCACATACTCCGCGATCGAGGGGACGCTCCGGTACTGCGCGAACTTGTCGCCGCGATCGTAGGCCTCCGATGAGTCGGAGAGCACCTCGACGATGACGTTCGGGTTGAGGAGCGTGTCGATCTCCGCGTCCTCGAACACGGGATCGCCGCAGACGACGGACGCGTCGGGGTACACGTAGCGCCCCGTGGGCGCGATCTTGACGCGCATGTCGGAGGTGTGGACCTCGCAGGCGCGCTCGAGCAGCGCATTGCCGAGCTCGCGCTGGATGTTCCCCGCCAGCAGGCTGTGCGCCCGGGTGCAGCCCGACATCGCGAAGATCTCGCCGTTCGCGTACTCGTGCTTCTGCTCGGAAGCCCGCTCGAACGCGAGGTACTCCGCGGGGGAGAGGCCGGTGCGCCTGGCAGGATGTCCCATCGCCCGGACAGCTTAGGGCATCCGCCCCTCGGGGGCGAGACGCCCCGCCTGCCGTGCCGCCACGCGCCCCCGGCGCGCGCTCCCCTACGCCCCTACGCCCCTACGCCCCTACGCCCCTACGCCCCTACGCCCCTACGCCCCTACGCCCCTACCCGGATTCCGCCGCCGCCCCCGGCGGCGCGGCCGGCTCGGCCTTCTTCGGCTGCTTCTTCCGGCGGCTCTCCAGCCACGCCCTGCGCTTCTCCACCCACTTGGCGAGATCCTTCGCCAGCCAGCCGCCCTTCTGCCGGCCCACGATCTCCCGCAGCAGCAGCGCGGCCTGGCCGTGGCCGATGCGCATCGCGAACAGATCGTCCATCACGATCTTCGCCCACCGCGTCCGGCGCACCGAGTCCATGTGATCGACGAACTGCTCCACCCGGAGCAGCACCTTCGTCCCGACCCCCGTCTTGCCCGTCACCACGAGCGCCGCCGTCTTCTCCTTGTCGAGCGCCTCGAGCCTGCGGATCGCCCCGTCGATCAGGTTCGCGTGCTCCGCCCACCCGGCGCCGCCCTGCTCCTTCGCCGCGCGCGTCGCGGCGAGCGCCTCGCGCAGATCGATCAGGCCGAAATCCGAGTACGACAGGAAGAACGTCAGCACCTCGCGCCGCGCCGACGCGTTGCTCTGCATCCGCTCGATCGCGGTCCTCACGCGATCCATCGAGAGCCACCGGTAGACGAAGTCGAGCCCGGTCCCCTTGATGTTCTGCGACCCCATCAGCCGCGCGTCGAACCCCGGCGGGATCTCGCGCGTGATGAAGTCGATCACCTTGTCCCCCTTCGCGTCGGCGTTCCACAGGACCGCGATGCGCTCGAGGCACAGCTCGCGGAACGCCGCGCGGAACGCCTGGTTGGCCTCGGCGTCAGCGCCCCGCGACAGCGCCGCCTCCACCTCCGCGCGCGCCTTGTCGCGGCGGGCGAGCCGGCGCGACAGCCGCGCCGCGTGGTGGACGATGTCCGGGCGGATGTCGTCCTCCCCCGCCGGCGGCGCGTGCGCCTCCAGCGCCTGCTTCACCGCCGCCTCGATCGCCTCGGGCTCCCCCTTCTTCCCCGCCACCGCGGGGCCGCCCACGATCGCCGCCGCCGCCGCCTCGTCGATCGCCGGCAGCGCGCGCAGCATCCGGGTGAGATCCTCCTCGAAGGCGCCCGCCCGCGCCGGGACGCCGACCTTCTTCATCTGCTCGTCGAAGCGCTCGAGCGCGCGCTCCTTGCCCCCGTCGCCCGTGATCACCATGTCCCGGAGCCGCGCGTCGAGCCCCTCGGTGATGAACTGCATCATCCCGCCGAGGTTCGAGTTGATCAGCACCACGTGATCGACCCCGATGTCCTCCACGATGATCTGCGCGAACACGCGCGACCGCGCGACCCGGTCCGCGCGGTTGTTCACCACCATCACCGTCGCCTTGCCGGGCGTCGCGTCCATGTCGTGCTTGTCGAACGCGAGCCGCGTCCAGTTCGACATGAACCCGGCGCGCTCGTTCGCGCTCATCCCGTTCGAGAACGTGAGCTTCCGCCCCCGGTACTGCACCGTCGGGTACGTCTTCAGGACGCCGAGATCGAGGATCACGTGATCCGCGATCTCGACCAGCGCGAACTCGCGATCGACGCCGAAATGGTCCGCGAGCGCCAGCACGAGCGCCACGTTGCGCGGGTGCTCCTGGTAGGGGAGCCGATCCAGGAGGTCGACCGGCAGGAGGTCGGCGTCGATCGGCGGGATCGCGACGAGGTTCGTCCCCTTCCGCTGCGCCTGGTCCTTGAGCAGCGGGAGCATCTGCTCCTCCGTCGTGAACGACAGCCCGTCCGTGGGCATGAAGCGCGCGATCACCCGGGCGACGTCCTCGCCCCCGGGGCCCTGGATGTCCTCGTGATCCGGGTAGGCGTTCGTCAGCGTCGTGATCTCGTCGCGCATCCACTCGGAGCAGAGCGTGTCCACGAAGAGCGGCTGGAGCGCCATGCACTCCCACAGGAACACCTGGGCGCGGAGGTTCCGCCCGGCCGTGAGGATGTTCCGCTGCTCCCAGATCGTGGCCTTGTCGTACGGGCGGTAGATGAAGATCTCCTGCGCCGGCAGGTCGCGCATGGCGTGGATGAACATCGCCTCGCAGCCGGTCGTCTTCACGACGACGTCGTAGCGGAGCGCGTGGAACAGCGCGGCCTTGAGCCGCTCCGAGCCGCTCTTGCCGCGCGTGCCCCAGCCGCCGATCGTGAGCGGGATGCCCCGGCGGGCGCGCTCGATCTGCGCCGCGATCCACGCGGCCCGCAGCACCATGTACGCGAGGACGAGGAACACGATCCACGCGAGCTGCGTCGGGACGTTGCCCGCCGGCGAGACGAGGTACGAGAAGAAGCCGTCGATCCAGACGGGCACCGACGGGCCGGCGAGCCAGTCGCGGCCGCTCTGGAGCAAGGGCGGCAGCGCGACCGCGAGGTACTTGCCCGGCAGGTGCGGCTCGATCGCGTACGGGCGACCCTCGACCTCGCCCCCGGTGTCGCCGAGCGCGACGGTGAAGCCGAGCTCGCCCGTCATCAGCGTGAACTTCTTCTGCTCGGCCGGCTCCTGCGCCACGAGCGCGCGCATGCGGGCCTGGGCGTAGCGGTCGTAGCGCAGCGTGAGCAGGGCGCGGGCGCGCAGCCGGTGCGCGAGCTTGGCCGGGCCGCGCACCGTGACCGTGCCGCGCGCCGTGATGAGGCGGATCTCGCGCTGGGTCAGGCTGGCGGCGGCGAGCAGGTCGTCGATGCGGGGGACGAACGGCCCCCAGCCGCCGACGGGCGGGTAGACGTGGCGCTCGCCCGGCACGCGCGTCGGCGTGACCTCCGCCATGCCGACCGGCGGCGCGACGAGCTCGCCCGCGAACAGGCGGCCGCTCGTGTGGATCCACCCCTTGCGCTTGTCCGGCATCGGCGTGCGCATCTCGTGGATGAGCCGCCAGAGGCGGAAGCCGCGCGGCTCGCCGCGCGTGAGCAGGTACCGCCCCCGGCCGCGGCGCCGCAGCGTGTACGTCATGTCGCCGCGCGACGCGACGACGAGCGCGCGCTCGACGTCCCTGGGCTCGGCGTCGGCCGGGAGCTCGACCGGCGCGCTCTCGCCCTCCAGCAGCTCCGACGCCGCGGCGAGGAGCGTCTGGCGGATGTGCTCGGCGACCGGGCGGCTCTCGACCTCGAGCAGCCGCAGCGCGGCGGCGGCGTCGTCCGACAGGTCCGGCGAGATCGCCGGGCGGCTCGCGAACTCGGCCAGCAGCTCGACGAAGGTCCCCGGAGGCAGCGGGGCGTAGGGCCCGGCGCAGAGCGTGCGCACCGCCTCGAGGGCCGCGCGGGACGCGAGCGGCGGGCCTGGCTTCGCGAGGGCGAAGCGGACGGCGCGCTCGGCGAACGGGGCGGCGTCCGCGTGGTCGGTCGCGTGCCGCGAGAGCTCCCGCAGCGCGTAGCCGCGGACGCGAGGCGACCCGTCGCCCTCGGCGATCTCGGCGAGCGCCGTGAGGGCCTCCGCGCCGCCGAGCTCGACGAGCTGGCGAACGAGCTCCTGGCGGACGTGCTCGCTCGGGTCGTCGCGGGCGAGCAGCGCGATGGCGAGCGGGTCCGCGCTCGCGGGCGCCACGCGGGCGGGCGGCGCGCCGGCGGCGGGATCGGCGCTGAGCCGGGGCGCCGAGTCGGGCGCGGGCGTGTCGGGCGGCCCTTCGCCCTCGCGGGCGCCTCCGGAGGCGGCGGCGGCCTCCGGCGCGATGGTCGACCGGCTGGCGCGGCTCGGCTGCGCGCCGTTCGAGCGGCGCGGGTCCCGCGGGGCGCCGGCGAGGCGCGCCGCGCGGTCGAGCGGGATCACCGGGGCGGACGGGCGCGCCGCCGCGCCGAGGAGGCGCAGGGCGTTGCGGCGGAGGATGGGGCCGTCCTTGTCGGCGGCGTCGCGCGCGCGGAGGCGCTCGGCCAGCAGGGAGAACGCCTCGTCGGGGAACAGGAGGACGCCGATCTCGAGGGCGGCGATCTGCACCCAGCGGGACGCGTTGACCCCGCGCGACCACGCCAGCACGGAGCGGGCCGCGTCGAGCCCGAGGTGGCCGAGGCGCTCGCGCGCCGGGAGGCGGTGCAGGAGGGCGACGGCGGCGAGCAGCGCGGCCCGGCGGACGGGCGCGGGGCGGCTCGGCTCGGCGTGCGCCATGGCGAGCCGGAGGGCGCCGCCGTCGCGGGCGACGTGCACCGCGTCGGACGGGTCGTCGAGGTGCTTCGCGAGGTGGGTGAGGGCGTGGTAGGCGACCTCGATCTCGTCGAGGCGGTCGGCGATGGCGGTGGCGAAGCGCTCCTGGGCCGCCTCGAGGTCGAGGTTGCGGCCGAGCGCCGACAGGTCGCCGGCTCGCTCGACGCGCGCGGCGGCCCAGCCGAGCAGGGAGGCGGCGCCGCTCCTCTCGCGTTGCTCGCGCTCTCGCGCCCAGACGCGGAGCTGCCGGGCGAGGAGCTCGCGCCGCTCGGCGGGGGTGGCGGCCGACTGGTAGGCCAGCACGAGCGCAGACTCGGCGCTGCGCAGCCGGTCGACCTCGGCGGCCGCGCCGTCGGCGCACCGGGCGAGCGCGGCGAGCAGCGCGGGCCTCGGGTGCTCCTCGTCGCCCAGGTCGGCCGTGACGCGCGCGACGACCGTGGCGATGGCGCGCGGGCGCAGGCGCACCTCGATCTGGGGGAGGCTGTCCTCGATGACCTCCGCGATCGATCGTGGCGCGGCGGTCCAGGAGTCAGGCGACTCGCGCGAGCTCACGGCGCCTCCGCGAGCGCGCGAGGGCGAAGGGGACGCGCACGAGGGCGGAGGCGGCCTTGCGTCGGGGAGCGAGGGGCACCGTGCGGCGAGACCATCGGCGGGCGAGCAGCGTACACCGTCGCGCGGAGCTGTCGCGAGCCGCCGCTCGTGCGATCTGCGCGCCCCTCGCCTTCCCGCGCGCGGGAAGGCGGACGGCGCCTGTTCAGGGCGAGCTCTCGGCGAATGTGTCGCAGTCCTCGACGCGGCCGCCCTGCATGCCGCGCTTGAACCAGGCGACCCGCTGCGCCGACGAGCCGTGCGTCCACGTCTCCGGGTTGACCCTGCCGGTCGCGGCCTTCTGCAGCCGGTCGTCGCCGATCGCGGAGGCGGCCCGGAGGGCCTCGTCGACGTCGCCCGCCTCGAGCAGGTCGCGCTTCTGCGTGGAGTGGGCCCACACGCCGGCGAAGCAGTCCGCCTGGAGCTCCATCTTCACGGAGAGCGCGTTCTTCTCGCCCGGGCGCGCGGCCTGCAGCTGGCGCAGGCGGCGCTCGGTCCCGAGCACGTTCTGCACGTGGTGGCCGATCTCGTGGGCGAGCACGTACGCCTGGGCGAAGTCGCCCGGCGCGCCGAACCGCGCCTTGAGCTCGCGGTAGAAGCCGAGGTCGATGTACGCCGTCCGGTCCGCCGGGCAGTAGAACGGGCCCATCGCCGACTCGCCGATACCGCAGCCCGACCTCACGGAGTCGGTGAACACCGTCAGCACGGGCGCCGGATAGCGCTGCCCCGTCCGGCTGAACACCTGCGTCCACACGGCCTCCGTGTCATCGAGGACGAAGGAGACGAAATCGACGAGCCGCTCCTCCTCGGGCGAGCTCGCGCGCCCGCTCTGCGCGCCGGGGATCGCGGAGCCCTGACCGAGCCCCGACAGGAGATCCTTCCCGAAGACCAGCGAGAGCACGAGCAGGATCACCGTCCCGCCCACACCGAGCTTCGCTCCGCCGGATGCGCCGCGAAGGTCTCGGAGTTTTGCACTGCGTTTCCCAGGTGTCCAGCGCATGGCCAGCGCATGTATAGCGTGGACCGCGCATCGGGTGGTACCTTAGCTTTCGGTCAGGACGTGCGGGGTTTGCGCGCCTGGTGGCGGCGCCGGCCTGGCGGCGCGGCGCGCGACCGAGCGAATCGCCGCCTGCGCCTTGCCATGAAGAACACGAGGCCTCTCTCGGCGTCTCCCGAGAAGACACCTCTCTGCGCCTTCAGGCGTCCTGGCGGCGCCTCTCCTCGGCTCGCCGATAATACGAGCTCCCGTTCCCGCTCGTCGTCGACGCCGGAGGCGCAGTCGCCAGGGGCCTCGGCGATCCTCGCCGCCGCGAAGAGCTGAGCGCCTCCGGAGGTCGCCACGCGCTCGCCGCCGGCCGAGCCTTCCGGCGGTTCAGCGGCGGGCGAGGCCGGCGCGCTGCGTCGCGCAGTCGAACACGATCTGCGCCAGATAGGGCGCAGAGGGGTCCTCGGGGGGGGGCACCGAGATGCTCTTCGTGCACCTCTCCCGATAGGGATGCCCGGCGAGGGAGCCCGCGTCTTTCATCACCTCGGGTGTGTAGGCGGGCCACCTTATCGTGGCCGCGCAGGAGGTCGTGCGGCAGTCCACGTCCACGACCTCGAGCGTTCGGCCCGGCGCGATCGCGCCGAGGTCCGCCTGGAAGCTCTCCTCCGCCCTCCCGGCCCATCCCGGGTCGCGGCGCTGCTGCGCGTGCGCGTCGATGACGCCCGTCCACCAGGCGGCTTCCTCGCGGCGCATCGCCTCGGGGTCGAGCGGCTCCGCGCCCTCGCGCCCCTCGCTCGGGGCGGCCTCGGAGCCCTCCTCCTGCGGATCGGCGGCGCTCTCGAGATCGGCGACGCGGCGCTCCAGCCGCCCCACCCGTTCGGCGTCGCCCTGGCCCGCGGCGCGCTCGCGCGCCGGGTCCTGGATCACGCGCGCTCCGCGCGAGGGTGCCTCCCGTGGGGGTTGCTCTTCGGCGGGCGCGGTCCTGAGCAGGCTCACGAGCGAGGCGAGCAGCGCCGCCGTGGAGATCCCCATCACGGCGAGGCCTGTCCGCGAGGAGCGCAGGCGGGTTCGTTCGTGGTTCATCTTCGTTCCTCTCCCTTCGTGCCGGAGGTCGCGAGCTGGAATCGATGCAGGGGGAATGGCGCAGCCGGGGCCGCGCCCGCCGGCCCGCGAGGCCAGCGGGCGCGGCCCGCGGATGCGGGCGCGCAGCTCAGTAGTCGGTGACCTTGATACCGTTGAGGGAGCTCATGGCGCCGAGGGTCACGTTGACGTAAGGGAACCAGCTCGCGTAGCTCGGGTTCAGCAGGACGCTGGAGGTGACGGCGGGCTGCAGAATGGCGCTGGCGTCGTTCGAATCATCGTCGCCACCGCACACAAAGCTCGTGCCCGTCGGGTTCCTGACGCATGCGCTCGCGCTCGAGAGGCTCCCCAAGGGGTTGAGGACGTACACCTTCAGGGTCACGATGTCGGAGTGCTCCAGCGTGCTGTCCGACGGCAGCGTGCAGGTGATCTTGGTGGAGCTGGAGAGACTGGTGTTGACCACGGACGGGCCCTCGTATCCGCAGTAGCCGACGCCGAGCCGCCGGAACGCCGCCGCCGAGGCGTCGCCGGAGTCGAGCATCACGAGCGAACCCGCGCAGAGACATGCAATCGCACCCAGGGTCTTGATCATCGTCTTCATGGTGATCCCTTGTGGTTTTCGTTTCGCCAACGCGGCCGTCCAGCGGGCCGCGCGCTCGTATCCAGCAAGGCGCGGGCCTGCGCGCGCCGGCGCGGATTGGGGGCACCGCTGACGAGCAGGACCTGCGCCCGCCCCTTGAAAGGAACGCGATCTCCTCCACGGGAATCCCATGGAGGGGAGGTGCAGCGCTGCGCGGCGTAACGGTGGAGCGTCCAACCCGTTACGGGGGGACCTGTGCGGCGGGGTTTCCGCGGCGCAACGCGGTGTATCACCGGCGTAACATCCGCTTTCATCGCTGACGCTGAAGCAGGTCTGCTCGAGGTGGCTCCAAAAGGAGCACGCCTCGGCGATCCTCGCGGCCGCGAAGAGCTGAGCGCCTCCGGAGGTCGCTAGGCGCTCGCCGCCGGCCGAGCCGCCCCCGCGGCGGCCGCGGGCCTCCAGAGCCCCAGCGCGCGCGCGCACGGCAGCACCACCTGGGCGAGCGCCGCGCCCTGCAGCGCGCGCACGTCGGCCACGGCGAGGTGCCCATGCGCCGCGAGCGCCGCGGCGCGGCCGCCGCCCGGCTCGGCCCCCGGCGGGGGCGGACGCCCGAGCGACGCCGCGGCGGCCTCGAACACCTCGGCCACGGCGCGGCGGACCGGCTCGCCGCCCGCCCCGATCGCCCACGCCACCGTCAGCCACGCGAGCTCGGCGTGCCGCGCTTCGTCCTCCGCGATCACCTCGAGCGCCGCCCGCACCGCGGGGTCCTCGGCGCGGGCGCGCTTCTCCGCCGCGATCATCGCGGCCACCGTCTCGCCGACGCAGCCCTCCTCCGCGGCGGCGCGCGCCAGCGCCGCGAGATCCGCGGCGATCGGCACCGCCGGCGACATCGGGAAGGCGGCCGGACCGACAGGACCGCCCCCGTACGCGGTCGCGAGCGAGAACCCGAGGCGGGCGTGACCGACCTCGTCGAGCGCGGCGAGGTGGGCCGCCTCGACGAGCGACGACGGCGCGCCGTGCGCCATGAGATCCAGCGCAAAGCGCGCGAACGACGCCACCGACGCGTGCTCCTCCAGCGCGCTCCGCAGCCAGCCGCCGGCGAGCGTCTCCCGCTCCTCGTCCGTCAGATCCGCCAGCGAAGGCAGCTGCCCACCGGCGCCGCTCGCCGTCGCACGCGCGAGCCACCCCGCCTCGGCCGGCCGCGGCGCCGCCGTGAGGTGGTGCCCGTCCAGGGAAAAGGGCCGTCCCACCGCGGCGCAGTCGATTGTGTTCTCCTCGACGATCACCTCGTAACAGCACGCGCCGTCACGGCGGGTCGCGTCGCTCTCCACCGACACGATCGTGTCTTTCTCCAGCTCCCTGTCCTTGCCGTCGCAGGGCCGGTAGATGGTCCTGAACTCCTCCAGCGCCGCGTCGCGGTCCAGGCAAGCCCCGAGCTCGTCGAACCAGTCGAAGCAACGGAGCTGCTGGGCGCTCTCGGCCTCGGCCGCGGCCTCTCCGCAGCCCGGCGCTGCGACGAGGAGCGCTGCGGCCGCCGAGGGGCCGGCGCTCTGCAGGAGACGGGCAATCAGCGTTCGTCGAAAGGATCGGTCGAGCAGCATGACGTGCACCTCCAGCCCATGCTCGCTGCCTCATGCGCGCGGCGAGGAGCTCGGAACAGGGCGGCTTGTACCTGACGCTCCCGCCCCCATCGCAAGACATGGTCCACCGCCGCGCGGGGCTCGATCGCGCCGAGAGCCGCGGTTTTCGCGGGGAGCGCAGCGGCCCCCCTCGATCGTCGCGCCGCAGCGCTGACACACTCCGGCACTCCCCCGCCCGGGCGCGACCGTGACGGGACCTGCGCGACGGCGCCGCCTACAGCGGGCTCACGTTGGTCGTGAACGACGCGTTCCGCAGAATGCGCCGCTGGCCGAGCGGCGTCGTGAAGCCGTTCTCCTTGTGGAAGGTCGAGGTGCTCCCGCCGCAGCTCGGATCGTCCCCGGCCCAGCGCTCCGGGCAATGCGCCAGGATGTAGTCGCGATCCGGGTTGCTGCTGCCGAGGCCGTTCCACCGGGTGTGCTTGACGCAGGCGGCGCCGTCCACCGTCCACTCGGCCTCGAGGCTCATGCCAGAGCCCACCGTCTCGGTCTGGATGCCGAGCGCATCCCAGACGTCGATCGCCGTCCCGGCTTGGGTGTGCGGCACGCCGTCGCCGCAGTAGTCCGCGCGCACCATGCGGATGCACGCTTGATGGAAGTACGAGAGATCCCTGTCCTCGCAGCCGCTCGCGTTGCACTCCGCCTCGGCCATCCATTCCCTGTAGCCCCACTCGGCGCACTTCCCGATCGCCGCGCCCTGACAGGCGAACGTGAACATGCCCCCGTCGTCCGAGTGGGCCCCCGTCACCGCGTTCCACGTCCCCTTCACCGGGATCGCGTCGAGGCCCTCGCCGCAGATGTTCACCCAGACCCCGGGGCCGGCGCTGTACTTGACCGTGTAGTACTGGAGCCCGTCGCGCTCGACGACGTTCGTGACGCGGACGGCCACCGACGACCCATCGTCCAGGACCGCCTCGACGTCCGCGCCGATGAAGTCGGCCCCGGCGACCGGCGCGCCGTCGCCCTCGCGCGTGCCGACCAGCGTCGTCGCGTCCAGCGAGACGCCGTTGAAGCGGACCCCGTTGAAGCGGACCCCGTTGAAGCGAACCCCGTTGAAGCGGACCCCGTTGAGGGCCATGCCGTTGAGCCTGCTCATCGCGAACGAGCTCTCCGCCAGCGCTTCCTCGTCCTCGCCGCCGTCGATCTCCGCGGCGCAACCGGCGCCGAGGGATATGAGCCCGACCATCGCCCCTGCCAGGAACCCTCGCTTCAACATGATCGCCTCCGAACGCTGCCGCTAAAGCCGTGACGCCTTGCGCATCGACGGTCTTCCCTCGGGCGGTCGGGGCCCGATCACGCGAGCGACGGAGCCCGCGTCGGCTCGAGCGCCGCAGGCCTCGTCGCCTTCACGGTGGTGGAGGGAACGAGGCGCAGATGCGGAGCCCGATCACCGGGTCGAGGAAGGTGCCATCAACGACGGTCCGGTTGTCACTTCGGACCGAGGTTTGATCATAGATATAAGCACCACCTCGCAACAGCACTTTGTCGGGCTCGATCGAAGAAATGGCCCACTCCAGCACGTTTCCCGCCATGTCATCGACCCCGAACGGACTACGTGAGGCGGGGTGCGAGCCCACCTCATCCGGCCCCATCGTGGAGCTCTCCTTGCCGTAGGTCTCATCGAAGTTGGCGTCGGCGGGAGACAGCCTGTCCCCGTGCGGGAAGATGCGGCTGTCGGCGCCCCGCGCCGCGCGCTCCCACTCGTAGTCGGTGCAGAGGCGGGCTCCGCGGACGCGGCCTGTCCTGTGGAGCCACGCGGCATACTCGGTGGCCTGAGCGAAGGAGATGCCCGTGACGGGGAAACGAAGCCAGTCCTGCTGCGCGCGGACCGCCCGCGATGGATACACGAGCGGCTCCCCTGCCCGCGCGGTATACGCCTGGATCGTGGGCTGGATCGTGAGCTGCCACACGCCGCTTGGCGAGCGGCGCAGCCCCAGGGCGCCTGTCATGGCGCCGTTGCCCGCCTGGATGGACGAGCTGCCGCGGGACTCCTTCGGGAGCTCCTGGATGTAGTCGAGCCACTCCTGGAACGTCGTCTCGTGCCGCGCAATCAGGTACGCGCCTGTGCGGATCTCGTGGAGAGGAACGGTGGAGAGGAACGCCCACCGGTACATGTCGTCGAGGGCGGCGCCGAAGAGGAACCGGCCCGGCGGGATGTAGATGTACCCGGGAGGAACGTCCCCGGCGTGCGGGAGCGGGATGGAGAGCTTCAATGACTCTCCGCGTTGGACCAGGAACGGATAACGCACGATGGTGCGATTCCGCGCCTCGCAGGTGAGCAGGTAGGAGCCCTGCGCGAGCGCGATGCTCGCGAAGGGCGTCGTCCCGAGGAGGCGCTGGCCGGTCAGCTGCCGGCGCCCCTCCGCGTCGCTCTCGTACCGCTCCAGCGTGATGTCCGCGCCGGGGGGATCGGTCTCGATGGCGACCTCGGCGGGCGCGTTCCATCGCTGCCGGCGCTCGCCGTCGGGATCGTACGTTGTCATGCGCTGGAGCAGCTCGTCGCGCAGCGAGGCGTGGCCGCGCGCGTCCGCGGCGAGCGCGCGCTCGTAGAGCACGTCGCCGAGCCGCGCGCGCGCGTCGTTGCGGGCGCCGTCGAGCGTGAGCGCCGCCTCCAGCTTCTGGCTCACCTGCAGCTGCAGCCGCTCGGCCTCGGCGGCGCGCCCCTGCGCGCGCTCCCAGAGCGCCTCCCCCTCGTCGCGGCGCCGGCGATCGAACGCCGAGAGCGCCTCCGCGCGGATCGCCTCGGCCTCGGCGCGCTCGATCGCCGCGGCGGACGAGGTGAGCGCGGCCTCGTGGATCTTCCTGTCCGCCCGCGCGGCGAGCTGGCGCGCCGCCCTGAGCTCCAGCGTGCCGTAGAGCAGCGCGGCGACGAGCGGGACGCCCACGACGAGGGCCCACCGGACCGCGCGCTGCGTCAGGACGGCGCGCCGCGACGCCCTCAGGAACGCCGCCTCGCGCGGCGGCAGGTCGGCCGGATCGAGGCCCTTCGCCTCCTTGAGCTGGCGCGCGCTGAAGAGCGCGTCGCGGCGCCGGCCGAGCCGCTCCCACTCGGCGGCCGAGGCGTCGAGGCGCTGGCGCGTCGCGCGCTGCTCGCGCTGCTCCTCGAGCCAGTGGCGCAGCGTCCCCCAGCCGTGGATCAGGGCCTCGTGGGCGATCTCGTAGACCGTCCCCTGCTCGCCTTCGCGGGCGAACAGGAGGCGGCCCTGCACGAGCGCGTCGAGCGCCGCGCGCGCCGCGCCGTCGCCGCCCTTCTCCGCGAGCTCGCCCTCGGCGCGCCGCGCCCGCGTGCCCTGCGGGGTGATGAGCGCGCCGAGCAGCCGCCGCGCGGCCGCGTGGACCTCGGGCGGCATGCGGCCGAGCACGCGATCGGCGTGGCGGGCGAGCGCGCCCTCGACCCCGCCGATCTGCGCGAGATCGGCGCTGCTGAGCGGCGCGTCGGGCGCGGCGCGGGCGTCCCAGAGCTCGGCGAGCGCGAACTGGAGGAGCGGCAGCCCGCCCTCGGCGCGCGCGGTGGACTCGACGAGCGCGTCGACGACCGCGTCGGACTCGAACGCGACGCCCTTGGCCAGCGCCGGCCCGGTGATGGCCTCGCGGAGCTTGTCCGCCGACATCGGGCGGAGCAGGTAGAGCGCGCGCTCGATGTCGTCGCCCAGGCCGGAGATGCCGGCGACGCGCGCGAGGAAGTCGCCGCGCACCGTGGCGAGCAGGCGCAGGGAGGGCGAGCGCGCCGCGAAGGCGCTGAGCACCTCGCCGACGAGCGCCGCCTCGCCCGGGCTGCTCAGCGTCGCGAGCTCCTCCATCTGGTCGATGAACAGCACGAGCCCGCCGCGCTCGCCGAGCCGCGCGCGGAGGTCGCGGGCGAGCGAGCCCGGCGCGGCGCGCACGGCCTCCGCGATGCGCTCGGCGGGCGCGCCGAGGACCGGCTCGAGCGCGGCGGCCAGCGCGGCGAGCGGCTGCCGGCCGGGCACCATCATGGCCGCCTGGAAGGCGCGCCCGCCGCCGAGGGCGCCCTCGAGCACGAGCGAGAGCACGCCGGCGCGGCAGAGCGAGGACTTGCCCGAGCCCGAGTCGCCGGCCACGACGATCATGGGCTCGGAGCGGAGCCGGTCGAGGATCGTCCCCGTCTCGGAGCTGCGCCCGTAGAACACGGCGCGGTGCTCGAGATCGAAGACGAGGAGCCCGCGGTAGGGGTTGCCCTCCGGGGCGACGGATGCGTGGCGGCTCCTGGCGAGCAGCTGTTCGAGCGCGTCGCGCAGCTCGTCGCCCGAGGCGAAGCGGTCGGCCGGGTCGATCTCGAGGCACCGCTCGATGACGGCCGCGAGCCGCGGATCGACGCCCGGCGCGAGGGCGGCGAGGGGCCTGGGCGCCTCGCTCTGGACGACGAGCGGGAGCTCGGTCATCGGCACGTCGTGGTGCGGCGGGACGCCGGCGCAGAGCTCGAAGAGCAGCGCGCCGAGCGAGTACACGTCGGAGCGGCGCGTCGCGAGCTCGTCGCGCCACAGCTCGGGCGGCAGGTAGTGGGGCGTGCCGCCGCCGACGCTCGTCGTCACGTCGAGCAGGCGCGCCGCCATCTCGGCCGCCTCGCGGAACTCGCCCGCGAGCGGCTCATCGCCGGGCGCGATCGCCGCGTCGGCGTCGCACGGAGCTCCTCGCAGGGCCTCGCCGCCAGCGAGCGCGCCCTCGCCGAGCGCGTCGGATCGGCTCCCGGGCATGTCGGATCGCCCTCCGGGACCGTCGGCTCGGGCCCCGGGCATGTCGGATCGCCCTCCGGGACAGTCGGCTCGCGCGCCAGGGACGTCGTACCGCGCGCCAGGGACGTCGTACCGCGCGCCAGGGACGTCGGCTCGCGCGCCAGGGACATCGTACCGCGCCCCAGGGACATCGTACCGCGCCCCAGGGACGTCGGATCGCCCCCCAGGGACGTCGGATCGCCCTCCAGGGATCTCGGATCGCGCCCCGCGCGCGTCGGGTCGCGCGGCCGGCTCGAGGAGCTTGGCGAGGCCGAAGTCGAGGAGCTTCGCCTCGCCCTCCGCGGTGAGCACCGCGTTGGCCGGCTTGATGTCGAGGTGCAGCACCCCCCGGCGGTGGGCGGCCGCGAGGCCCCGCGCAAGGCCCGCCCCGAGCTCGAGCACGCGGCGCGAGGGCATCGGGATGTCGACGCGGTCGAGGCTCTGGCCGCGGACGAACTCCGAGACGACGAACAGCCGCCCCCGGAGCTCGCCGACGCGGTAGACGGCGACGACGTTCGGGTGCTGGATGCGGGCGGCCGCGCGCGCCTCGGCGAGCAGCCGCGCGCGCACCTCGGCGTCCGCGGTCGCCGCGCGAATGAACTTCACCGCGACCATGCGGTCGAGCAGCGTGTCGTGCGCGAGGTAGACGTCGCCCATGCCGCCGCTGCCGAGCTTCTGGAGGAGCCGGTACTCCTCGAACCGGCTCGGCGGGTGGAAGCTCGACGGGCCGGGGCTCTCCGGGCCGAAGCTCGACGGGGCGAGGCTCTCCGGGCCGAAGCTCGACGGCGGCAGGGCGTCGCCCGCCCGCGGCTGCGTCTCCGCGCCGCCGGGGCGCAGGATCGCCTGCGAGAGGGTTGAAGCAATCTTCTCTTTCACGAGGGCCCGCCTCGCGCCAAGCGCCCGGGGACTATACCCGAGCCGAGCGTTCCCTGTGGGGTCCACCGCCTGACGCCGCGCAGCGCAGCGCGGCGAGCGGAGCCCCTCGCCAGCGCTCCGCTGGCGCGCTCCACGGGCGAGGGTCCTCCCCCCGCGCTCAGCCCTGGTCCAGGCCCGTCGACTGGCCCGCCACGTAGCGCCACACGCCCTCGCGGCGCGCATAGACCTGCGTGGAGCGGAACCGCGCGCTGAACGGCTCGCCGTGCCAGGTCCCTTCGTCGCGCACCACGCACGTCACCACGGCGAGCTCGCCGTAGCTGCGCACGCTGACCTCCTCCGCGGTCTGCGCGCTCCAGCGCAGCGCGCCCCGCTCGACCGCCGTCAGGAACTCGGCCTTGCCCCAGAGGGTCCCCTGGGAGTTGACGTACGAGAAGTCGTCTGCGAGGAGGAGCGCGAGCTCGGCGAGGTCGCGCGTCACCAGGGCGCGGGCGCGGCGTTCCATGACGTCGCGGATGGCTTGCTCGAAGGCGGGGTGTTCGTCGGTCATGGAGGTCCGGGGCGCGCAGCGCGGCTCGCATGGCGACGCGCAGGTCCCGAGAAAATCAGCAGAAGGGAAGAGAAACCGCAAGGGCGCGAGGAGCGCAAGGGGCGGGCAAGAGAAGTTCTCGTCTCTGGTCCCTTGCGCCCCTTGTGTCCTTGCGGTTGCTCTCCTTTCCGCATTCCTTGCCCTCGGAGCTTGCTCCCCGGCAGATCGGTCGAGCCTCGCAATCCATTGGAACCATGCAACTACCCGTTCGGGTTCTGCTCGATGTGTCCGCATCGCGAGCAGCTCAGCACCTCCCGAAACCGTCCGCTTCACTGGTGCCTCTGCCCACCGAACCATCCGTCGATTGGTCAACCGAAGCGGGCCCCGCTCGCCCCCGGGTCTACCTGCCGTCTTGAGTCGCTACTCCCGCGAGAACATAGCTCGTGTCGGCCGCGAGCGCGACGACCGCCGCACCCGGCGGGAGCCCGGCGGCGCTCGGTTTCCAGCTCGCGCCTGCGTCGTGGCTGATCGAGACACCTTCCGGTGACGTTCCCACGAGGACGTTCGGGCCCGCGTCGCCGAGAACCCAGGTCGGTGAGCGATCCGTCAGACCGTCAGCGAGATGCCACGTCAGTCCCTCGTCGATGGACCGGTACACCCCTCCCGGGTTGTGCCCGGCGAGGAGGGACTCGCCATGCACGTGAAATCGAAGCGGCACCACGTCTCCCACTCTCCGCCAGCTCCCGCCACCGACGGCAAGCCGATAAAGACCCCTGCTGTACAGAGCGGCGTAGATCCACGTGTTCTTGACCGCCAGGTCAAAGACCTGCGATCCGTCGGGCAACTCGCGGCCGAACGGGATCCACGCCTCGGCGCCATCGGGGAGGACGAAGACGCCCTCGGAATCGGTCCCGGCGTACACGACGGCCCCCTGGACCGCAAGGGATCGTACATTCGGGTCGATGAGGCCCTTGGAGCTTGCACGCCAGGAATGGCCCGCGTCTTCCGTGACGAAGACTCCCGCCCCCTTCGTCCCGGCGAAGAGACGGCGTCCCACGAAGGCGAAGCACTGCACCGCGGAATCCGGGGGAATGTCGCGCCCCGCCCAGCTGTGCCCACCGTCCGCAGAGACAAAAAGTCCGTCATCGGAGCCGGCGTATGCGGTCGTCTCCCGGACCGCGAGGGCGTGGATCCGTCCTCTGGTGGGAAGCCCTCTCCCGGCCAGGCTCCAGGACAGGCCGTGATCGTCAGACCTGTAGACGTGAAAGGAAGAGGTACCTTGTGGCCGGTTCGGGTCGGTTCCGAGCGGCATGGCATCGCTTCGTTCCGCTGGTTCCGCCATGCGACCAGCCCGCTGCTCCTCCGGCTGTGGCCGGTCGTGAACCCAGCCCATCCACAGGCCACAGGCGACGGCAACGATGACCACTGGGCTGAAAACGAACCAGCCGAGCCTCCGGTTCACAGACTTTGGAGCGGGGATGGTCATCTGCGATCTCCTGCCCAGAACCCCGCGGAGCGCGACGTTCGACACGGCCCGCGTCTCGTACCGCGCGTGGCGCCTCCGGAACACAAGCAAGCGGATCCGGCGGCTGTGACCCGTGCACGCGGCTCACCGGAGCGGCGCCGCCCGAGGTCCGATCGTCTCCCTCGTCGACTTCGCCTTCCTCGACCTCGTCGCCATCGTCCCGCGCGGGCTGAGACGGCGGTAGGATCGCCACGGTGAGGGGTGCGCTTTTGCCGGATAGCCGCGTCGGCGGCTACGTGATCCTGGGTTTGCTCGGGAGCGGCGGCTTCGGGCGTGTGTACCGCGCGCGGCCGGTGGCGGGTGGCGCCGAGGTCGCGGTGAAGGTCATCGGCGAACACGGCGCGGCCGAGCGCCTCATCAACGAGATCGGGGTGCTCGCGCGCCTGCGGCACGAGTCCATCGTGACGCTGGTCGATCACGGCGTGCTCGACGATGGGCGGCCCTACATGGTCACGGAGCTCGTGGTGGGCGAGCCGCTCGACGCGCTGCGGCGGAGAGGGCCGCCGCGCCTCGATGATGCCATCGAGATCGTCCGGCGCATCGCCGAGACGCTCGCGTACCTGCATGCGCAGGGCGTGGTGCACGGAGATCTCAAGCCGAGCAACATGATGGCGACACCGGCGGGACGGCTCGTGCTCCTCGACTTCGCGCTCGCGGCGCCGGTCGGGTCAAGCTCACCCACGGGCACCGGCACGATCGCCGGAACGCCGTTGTACATGGCCCCGGAGGCCATCGGCGGGGACGCGCGCGGACCGGCGGTCGACATCTTCGCGCTGGGCGTGGTGGCGTACGAGCTCCTGTGCGGGCGGCTGCCATTCGACGGCGCCACGATCGTCGACGTGCTCGTCAGGATCACGCGCGACGAGCCGGATCCACCGTCGACGTGGAACCCGGCCCTCCCGCGCGAGCTCGACGCGATCGTGCTCCGCGCGCTGCACAAGGATCCCGCGAAGCGGCCTGCAGCCGACGAGCTCGCCCAGGCGCTTCAACGCCTGGCACCCTCGGATGAGCGGGTCGGGGGTGCGCCTCTCTTGTCTTTCTGCGCGGCGCCCACCCCGTCCGAGGACGCGGAGTTCGAGATGGCGACGACCCTCGACATGGTACCGCCGGTCGTGGTCGGCGTCCTCTTGATCGCCGCGGGCCAGGGGCGCGGCACCTACTACGCGATCGCCAGCGACGTCACCATCGGACGGGCCGTACAATGCGGGCTGCAGCTCGACTCCCCATCGGTCTCCCCGCGCCATACTCGCCTGCACGTGGCCGGGCAGGTGGTGACCGTTGAAGATCTCGGCAGCACCCAGGGCACCTTCGTCAACGGCCAGCGCGTCCGCGAGCCGGTCCGGCTCGAGCGCGGCGACGCGCTGCGCGTCGGCGACGTCACGCTGTTCTTCGTACAGCGCCCAGCGGCCGACGCAGAGGAGGTGCGCCACCGCCTGGCGACGCTCGACGAGCGCTGGCAGCGGCTGATCGACGCGGCGGACACCGGCAGCACGCGCTTCGTCGAGGAGAGCCGGAGGCTCCTCGACGAGCTCCTGCGCGAAGCGATCGGCTTCCGCGTCGAGCGCGAGCTCCCCTTGCGCCGGGGCGTCATCGGCTTCCTCGTCGAGGCGCCAATGCTCTGGATCCGCCACACGCGGTTCCCGGTCCTCGTCCTGCAGCAGGACGACGACCCGGCGCTCGTCGATCGGCTCGCCGAGTTCCTCCAGGCAGGGCAGCTCCTCGGGTACTTCATCGTCCTCGTCGCCGTGCCGCCGCCCGGCGCGTCGTCCGGTGCCCGCACGCTGCGGGACCGCATCAACGGGTCCCCCTACCGCTACGACTTTGTAGTGCTCGATCGCGAGCAGCTCGCCTCGCTCGTGATCGCCAACGAGGCGCACCGCTTCGTCGAGATGATCCTCGAGCAGGGCACGGATCCCGGCAGCCTATCGCCCTACGTCGTCCGCGGGCCGGTGCCCGAGAACATGTTCTTCGGGCGCGAGCGCGAGGTGAAGACGCTCACGCAGAGCATCGGCACGCGCAGCTTCGCGGTCGTCGCTGGGCGCCGCATGGGCAAGAGCTCGATCCTCCTCCGCGTGCAGCGCGTGCTCGCGACCGATCCACGCTACGAGCCGCTCTACCTGAGCTGCGAGGATCGACCCACGCGGGGCGAGTTCCTGGCGATGCTCGGCGGCGAGGTCGACACCAAAGGCGGCGGAGCGGTGGATGTGGCGCTCGTGAGGCCGCACATCGCCGCGCTCCGCAAGCACGCCAGCGGGCGGACGGTCGTACTTCTCCTCGACGAGATCGACGCGCTGCTCGCGGACGACGTCGCGCACGGAGGGCGGCTCTTCCGCGCCCTTCGGGCCGTCGCGCACGAGGGACATTGCCGCTTCGTCTTCTCTGGCAGCCGCACGCTCTACCAGCAGCTCCACGATCCCGCCTCGCCGTTCTTCAATTTTTGCGAAGAGCTCTTGCTGCGGCCGCTCGACGACAACGCGGTCGAGGCGATCGTCCGTAAGCCGATGCAGCAGCTCGGCTTCGAGCTGCTGGACCCGGAGCGCGTCGTCGCCGCGATCATGGATGTCACCTCCTCCCATCCGAACCTCGTGCAGCTCGTCTGCCAGCAGCTCGTCGTCGGGACCCTCGATCGGCGGGTCGCCGCTGCAGATGTCGGGCGGATCGCGGCGCAACGCGAGCTCCAGCGCGACGTCATCGAGACGGCCTGGAGCGACACGACGCCATGCGAGCGAATCGTCAGTCTGCTCCTGCCCGGACCGACGTTCTCGCTCGCAGAGCTCATGGCCGAGGCGCGGCGCCGCGGGCTCCTCGACGAGGGGCGTGTGACCGAGGCGCTCGAGATGCTCGATCTCTACAGCCTCGTCGCCTACGACGGGGACCAATACCGCTTCGCGATGGCGGCCTACCCGGCGATGGTGCGGAGATCGCACGACGTCGACGCGCTCATCGCGGGCCTCGCGCGGAGGACCCTCGAATGATCTTCCACCTGCACGGCCCGCTCGATCCAGGCAGCCCGCTCTTCGTCGGCCGGGAGCAGGATCTCGCCCGGATCGAGGGCTGGCTGCGGCACGGCGACGCCGTCGGCGCGGTCCTCGGCGGACGGCAGCTCGGAAAGACGAGCGTGCTGCTACGGGCGCGCGAGCGCGCGCGGCCGTGGCAGCCGATCGCCTTCGTCGACTTCCAGGCGGTCGCCGGGGCCGATCCAGCGGCGTGCGCGCGCCACCTCGCCGATCAGATCGCCGATCAGCTCGGTGGCACGCTCGCCACCGCACCCCCGCTCCCGGGCGGCGCCGGCGGGCTGCAGGCGTTCCTCCGGGCGGCGGCCGGCGCGGCGAAGGCGCCGCGGATCGGCCTCTTCCTCGACGAGCTCGGCGTGCTGCCGGAAGAGACCCGGCGCTGGCTCGGCTCCGCGCTGCGCGCCTCGTTCAACCTCCGGCTGGTCAACCGGGAGCTCGGCCGCTGGACGTTCGTCCTCGCGGGCGGGATCGAGCTCTGCGACATGGCGGTGCACCGCAACTCGCCGCTCCGCAACGTGCTCGATGAGATCTACCTCGGCGGCCTCTCCGAGGCGGCGGTGGCGGCGCTGCTCGCCGCAGCCGAGGCGCCGAGCCTCCCCGCCTCGCGCGCCGCCGAGCTCTGCGCCTTCACGGCGGGGCAGCCGTACCTCACGCAGGCGCTGGCGGAGGAGGTGGCGCGCTCCGGCTCGCTCACGGAGGGGGCGGCGACGCTGCTGCGCGCTGAGGCCCACAACCTGCCGCACGTCTTCCACGCCATCGACCGCGAAGGCCTCGAGCCGGTCTTCCGGCAGATCGTCGCAGAGGAGCCGATCCCCTTCACGCGGCTCGACGACGACATCGCGCGGCTCGAGCTCATCGGTGTGGTCCGAGACGAGGCCGGGCTCTGCCGGCCGAGCAACGCGCTTTACGCCGCCGCGGCGCGGCGTCGCTACAGGATCTCCGCGCCGGCGCCGACGCACGGGCGGCCGGGGCCGATGGTACGTGTCGGCGCGGCGGTTGAGACATCGATGACCTTCCCGCGCAGCCTGGCCGAGGCCGTCCGCAACAGGAGGCTCGTCCCCTTCGTCGGGGCGGGCGTCGCGATGGCGGTGCGGCGGGCCTCCGACGGGAGCTGCCTCTTTCCCAGCTGGCCTGCGCTGCTGGCTGCGGCCGCGGTGCGCCTCGACGAGGAGGGTCGCAAGAAGGATGCGGCGCTCGTCAACGCGCTCCTCTCGCTCGATGCGCCGCGGCTGCTCGAGGCGGCAGAGGAGGCGAAGCGCGCGCTCGGGCCGACCTGGAACCGCTTCCTCGTCGAGCAGCTCAGCCCGGACGCGACGGACGTGGAGCCGGCGTCCCTCGAGCTGGCGCGGCTCGTGTGGGGGCTGGGCAGCCAGCTCGTCATCACCACGAACTACGACGCCGTCCTGCGCTGGGCATGCCCCGATCCCGGCAACCTGCGCGAGTGGATCATCGAGTCCCCGAGCGGCCTGGTCGAGCTCTCTCAGGGCGCGCTGCAGCGGCCCACCGTGTGGCACCTGCACGGCGCCATTCAGCACGTGGACGACATCATCCTCACCCCCGACGGGTACACGACCTTGTACCCGTCGAGCCCTGCGGTCGAGGTCCGCTACACGGCCGCGCTCGAGTCGCTGCGCACGCAGATGGCGGGGCGGACGCTGCTCTTCATCGGCGTCAGCCTCGAGGATCGGGTGTTCGGCGATCAGCTCCGCTGGGTCTCCCACGCCTTCCGGGGCGCGGCCGGCCCGCACTTTGCGCTCGTCCGACGTGAGGACCGGAAGGCGTTCGAGCAGCGCGCCGCAGCGCTCCCGGTCGAGGTCGTCGAGTTCGAGGCGTTCGGCGAGCCCCTGCACGCGCGGCTCCGCGCGCTCGCCGCGGCGGCGCCCGCGGGCGGGGCGGGTCCTCGCTAGCCCACGCCACGCGAAGCACCTGCGAGCGGGCCGGGCGTGGTTTACTGGCTTGCCGGCGGCGTCACCCGAAGAGGGTTCTCCGCCCTGTCCCCGATCTCCGCCACGTGATCCACGAGGTGCACGGGATCCTCACGCGGCGCGGCGGCTGCCGGATCATCCTCGAGAAGACCACCGAGCAGGTAGTGCTCAAAATTGAACATGAAGGCGGGAAGCCAGGAAGAAAAGGTCAATGTTCTTCCCGCCTTTATGTGAACTCTCTCCGGGTAAATTCGAGCACTGCCCAGCGCAGCGCGCTCCCGTCGACCGCCGTGAGGTACTCGGCCTTCCCCCAGAGGGCACCCTGGGAATTGACATACGAGAACTCGTCTGCGAGGACAAGCGCAAGCTCGACGAGGTCGCGCTTCACCACCAGGGCGCAGGCGCGGCGTTCCATGACGTCTTGGATGGCTTGCTCGAAGGCGGGGTGTTCGTCGGTCATGGAGGTCCGCGGCTCCACGCAGTGTTACCCGTGCGCCCTGACGCCGTCGACGGTGAAGTCAGGCCGCGACGAGGTGTGGCGTGGCGGGCCGCGTCAACCGCATGACCATCGACCCGATCATGAATCAACGATTTTGCTCCGTAAGGCCCGTAGACCGCGGAGAACCCTCTTGCGGTTCCTGGCGAGGCACATCCACCGGGGCAGCGTGGCCAGGTAATCGCGATCGGCCCAATGCATCCGCAGGCGCTCGCGCAGGGGACAGGCGATGTAGAGCTCCAGGAACGCGAGGTGGTGGCTGTCGACCGCATAGAGGGTGTGGCCGCAGCATGCGACCCGAAGCCAGTACCGATATCTGCTCGGGTTCTGCTCGACGTGCCCGCATCGCGAGCAGCTCAGCACCTCCTGGGGCGGCTCGTGGCGGCGAGCCAGCTCGGCCCGTTCGCAGCAGCGCGGACAAGCGACGAGGAGGATCGACACCGAACCCGGAGCGATGGGTCTCGGGCTGTGATCGTATTCCTCCCGAAACCGTCGCTTCATGGGTGCCTCTGCCCACCGGACCATTCGTCGATTGGTCGACCGAAGCCGCCGGGGCACGTCTATCCAGATCGTCGCCTCTCGTGAACGCCCTCACGAAAAATTTCACGGAGCGGCTCTGCGTCGCAAGGCTGGCCCTCCTCGATGAGCTCCTCCTTCACCTCCGGGCTATCCGCGAGCAAGGTGCGCAGGATCCCCTGCCGGCGCGCCTCGATCTCCGGATCATCGGAGCGAGCGAGCCGCCGCTTCAATTCCTCCTGGGTCCACGGTGACATTGGCATGTACTGTAGCATGGAGAGCACCCATTCCACTTCCCGCCGCGGTGCGACCCACCGGGCGAAATCGTCCAGGGCCCGTCCCGAGCGCGCCACCAGGAACGGTACCAGCTCGTCCCGCAACGGCAGCTCGTTGGCCAGGCAGAAATAGAGAGATCATTCAGGCAGAACACGCGTAATTGCGTGAGCCTGGGTGCGCCGAGGACCCAGAGACTCACGACAACCGGCGGGCATGGTCGTGCTGCCCTCCGACGACGAGCCCCGCGTGCACCCTCGAGCCGATCCGAGCGTTCCCCGGGCGGTCCGCCGCGCGACGCCGCGCGACGGGCTGGCCAACGGGCGCGTAGATCTGCTCTGTTACGGTGTTGCGGCTCTTGTCTACACCGGCCACGGCGACCTCGCGTGGCCAGGAGCGATCTCGAGGTGGCAGCGAACATGCGCAGATCCCCGCGGAACGACGCCGGCCTCCCCCGTGGCTCACGGACCTGGGAGCCATGAGCGACGTCGACGTCCGGCTCGCCTGCGAGCCGCTCGGTGAGTGCGTCGTGCTGGAGCTCGCTGGGCGCGAGGCCATGGACGCCCTCTCGTCCTGGGAGGTGCGCGTCGCCGTCGCCGACGAGGTGGATCTCGCGGCCCTCCTCCGCGCCCCGGCGACGCTCGCGCTCGTCGACCCCGCCGAGGGCTCCGAGCGGCTCGTCCGCCTCCTCGTCGTCGAGGCGAGCAGCGATCTCCGCCGCGGCCGGGAGCGCATCTACGCGCTCCGCCTCTCGGATCCGCCGTGGCTCCTCACGCTGCGCGGCGGCTACCGGGTCTTCCTCGAGAAGACGACCGAGCAGATCGTGACCGAGGTGCTGGCGGGCGCGGGCATCCCCGCGGCGGCGATCGAGCCGCGGCTCGCGGGCGCGTACCCGGTGCGGCCCCAGTGCGTCCAGTACGCCGAGGCGGAGTGGGCGTTCATCGAGCGCCTGCTGGCCGACGAGGGGATCTCGTACTGGTTCGACACGACGGCCGAGGGCGAGCACCGCGTCGTCCTCGGCGACGGCAGCGGCTCGCACGACGGGATCGAGGGCGGCGCGGCGCTCCCCTACGCCGGGGCCCGCGGGGCGAAGCTCGGCGCGCGCGCCCTCTCGTCGCTCGAGTGGGAGGAGCAGGCCGTGGCCGATCGGGTCACGGTGCGTGACTTCGACGTGCGGCACCCGGACGTCTACATCGACGGCCACGCCGGCGAGGGCGAGCTCGCGTGGCTCCAGGTGCCGGCCGGCGTCCCCACGGCCGAGGCCGCGAAGGCGCGGGCCAGGCGGCGGCTGGAGCAGCTGCAGCGCGACAAGGTCACCGTCACGGGAGAGAGCGACTGCATCCGCCTCGGGCCAGGGCGCCTCGTGGAGATCACGGGCGCGGGCGCGGACCTCTTCGAGCAGCGGATGCTCGTCGCCGAGCTCTCCCACCGCTACGCGCGGCCGAGCCGCGACGGCGGCGCGGCCGCGCCCTACGGAAACCGGATCGCGCTCAGGCCGACGAAGGCCGCGGACGGCGGAGATCACCCGCCCTTCCGGCCCGCGCTCCGCCCGGCGCCCGCGGTGGAGCACATCGACGGCGCGGTGATCACGGGGCCGCCCGGCGAGGAGATCCACGTCGACGATCTCGGCCGGATCAAGCTGCGCTTCCTCTGGGATCGCTCCGGGATCGCCGACGACCGCGCCTCTCACTGGATCCGCTGCCTCCAGCACCCGCTCGGCGCCTCGATGTTCCTGCCCCGCGTGGGCTGGGAGGTCCACGTCGGCTACCTCGACGGCTCGCCGGATCGCCCCTTCGTCCTCGGCCGCGCCTACAACGCGACCGCCGTCGGGCCGTTCCCGCTCCCCGCGGCGTCGGCGACGACCGCGCTCCAGTCGTGGACCACGCCGAGGAGCGGCGAGACCCAGGGGATCACGATGGTCGACGACGCGGGCGCGGAGGCGCTCTCGATCCACGCCTCGCGGGATCTCTCGGTCAAGGTCGGCGGCCCGGAGGCGACGCGGATCGACGGCGACGACGCGCAGGTCGTCGGCCTGTCGCTCACAAGCAACGTGCTCGGGAGCCACGCCGCGCGCGTCGGGGCGACCCAGCGCGTCGACGTGGGGCAGGAGATGCTCCTCTCGGTCGAGGGGGCGAGCTCCGAGCTCGTCGGCGGGGCGGAGCTCGTCGACGTCACCGGCAACCGCGCCGTGCTGGCCAGCGGGTCGTGCGTCGAGGTCGTGGGCGGCGGCTACGCGCTGCTCTGCAACCAGTCCAACGTCAACGTGAGCGGCGGCTGCGCCCGGGTGGTGCTCGGGACGACGTCGATCGCGAGCGGCCTCGGCGTCACGGAGTCGGTCGCGGGGGCGCGCACCTACGCCTGCCGCGGCTCCCGGACGATCCGCTGCAGCAGCTACGCCGAGTCGATCAACGGCGGCAAGCGGAGCCAGGCGGGCGCGGTGCACGAGCGGGCCGCGGGGAACGTCGGCGTCAAGGCGTCGACGGGCGCGATCTCGGCCGGGAAGGTGTCGATCGGCGCGGGCGGGAAGGTGTCGATCAGCGCGCCGGTGGTGACGATCCAGGCCAGCGGCAGCATCGCGGCGGGCACGATGACGCTGGGCGGCGGCAAGCTGAAGACGACCGGCGGCGTCACCCACGTGGACGGCGGCACGACCCGGCGCGCGAGCGGAAAGGCGGGCAAGTGAGCGAGCGACCCATCCTGCTCGAGATCCCCGGCGTGGGCGCCGAGCTCCGCGTCCACGCGTGCCAGGTCGAGGAGCGCGCCTGCGCCCCGACGGTGGCCCACGCGCGCTGCGCCGCCTTCGTGGGCGGCGAGCCCGCCGAGCTCGCGGCGCTCGATCTGATCGGCCGCGCCGCGACGCTCACGCTGCGCTTCCACGGCGTCGAGCGGCGCTTCGCGCTCGCGGTGGAGGCCGTCGAGGAGCGCGACGCCCACGCGCGCGTGACCCTCGCCTCGCCGGTCGCCCGGCTCGACGAGACGCGCGACTACCGGGTCTTCGTCGACGAGAGCGCCACCGAGATCGCGGCGCGCGTCCTCGGCGATCACGGCGTCCGCCTCGACCTCCGCGCCCGCCGCGCGGCGGCGAAGCGGCCCCACTGCGCGCAGGTCTTCGAGAGCGACCTCGGCTTCTGCGCCCGCCTCCTCGCCGAGGAGGGCATGAGCTGGTTCCCGGACGACGGCGATCCCGCGCTCCTCCACGTCGCCGACGCGCCCGAGACGTTCCTCGACGCGGGCGCGGCGATCCCGTGGCGCGACGAGGCGGGGCTCGTCCCCGGGCGAGCCCTGTGCGCGGCGCGGGTCCGCAGGCGGGTGGCGGTCGAGAAGGTCGCGCTCAAGGCGTACGATTTCACGCGGCCGATGCTCGATCTGAGCGGCGCCTCGGGCGAGGGCGCGCTCGAGTGGTACGAGGTCCCGGGCGGCCTCGACGATCCGGGCGCGGGCCGCGAGCTCGCGGCGATCCGCCTCGCCGAGCGCCGGGCCGGGGCGACCTCGCTCGAGGGCGAGGCCACGGCGCCGGAGCTCCGCGCCGGCGAGATCGTCGAGGTGACCGACCCGCCCGAGGAGCTCGGCGACGCGCGCTGGCTCGTGCTCGCCGTCGTGCACGAGGCGAGGGCGGAGGCGGGTCCGGAGGAGCTCGCTTACCGCGCTCGCTTCGAGGCGGTCCCGGCGCGCGACGGCTTCCGCCCGGCGCGCCGGGCCCCCGCGCCTCGCGGCGGCGCCGGGACCGCGGTGGTCACCGGGCCGCCGGGCAAGGAGATCGCCCTCGACGAGCACGGCCGCAGCCGCCTCCGGCTCCGCTGGGATCGCCAGGGCACGTTAGAAACGCGCGACACGCGCGACCCGTCAGACCACCGGAGCTCCGGCTTCGCCCGCGTGACCCAGCCGCAGCTCTCGGGCGCGATGCTGAACCCGCGGGTCGGCTGGGAGGAGCTCGTCGGCTTCAGCGACCGGGGCGGGGAGATCCCGGTGATCCTCGGCCGGTTGTACAACGCCGTCCAGGCGCCGCCCGCCGCGCTGCCCGCGAAGAAGGTCGAGACCCGCCTCGGCACGCGGGCGACCCCCGGCGGCTCGGGCGGCAGCGGCGTCGGGATCAGCGACGAGGCCGGGAACGAGCGCCTCGGGCTCGACACGTCGGGCGACTACCGGGAGCGGACCGAGAACGACAAGCGGACCGAGATCGCCGGGCGATCCGAGCGCGTCGTCGGCGGCGCCCGGACGCTCGAGGTCAAGGAGCGGCGGGTCGAGAAGGTGGCGGGCGCGCTGTCGCTCGAGGTGGGCGGCGAGCGCAAGGTGGCGGTCGACTCGAACTACGGGCTGAAGGCGGCCTCGGAGGCGATCACCGTGGGGGGCGCCCGCGTGATCCGCGCCGGCGGCGACTACCTCACCGTGACGCCGAGCTTCGTCCGGATGGTGGGCGGCGCGAAGCAGGAGGTCGGCGTCGAGCACCAGAGCGTGTTCGCCAAGGGCGCCTCGACGCTGCTCGTCGGCGGCTCGGTGAGCACCACCGCCGGCCCGTCGGAGTCGGTGGGCGTGGCCGGCGCGGCGATCGTGAAGGTCTCGGGCGCGCAGACCATCGACGCCGGCTCCTACGGCCTCACCGTGCGGGGGCTCTACGCCGAGAGCTTCGGCTCGCGCAGCGTCGCCGCGGGAGGCGACGTCGCGGAGAGCTTCGGCAAGGTCACGACCACCTCGCGGGGCGCCGCCGACATCGCCGGCGCCGAGATCGCCGTCGAGGCGGCCGCGAAGCTCACGATCAAGGCGCAGGGGGTGACGATCACCATGACCCCCGGCTCCATCACCATCTCGGGCAAGCTCGAGGGTCCGACGTCGAGCGTGGAGGAAGGGGTTCATCACTATGGCTAGGTCGCGCACGGTCCAGCAATCGACCGCCCGCCCCGCGCGGGGCGAGGCGAAGCCCCTCGGCCCCGGGCTCCATCCGGGGGTCGTGGAGATGATCGTCGCGCGCGGCGAGGAGAAGAGCGACGCGCGCCCCGCGTTCCAGGTGCGCCCGGGCGACGGGCGCCGGCTCCTCGCGACGCTCGCCGCCGGCGTCTCGCCCGCGTTCATCGAGGAGTGCATGCGCGAGGGCCGCACCGTCGTGCTGGCGGACGCGCCCGGGGGCGTCGCCATCCTGGGCGCGCTCCAGACGGCCTCGGCGCCGGCGCCGGACGCGCACGGGACGCTGGCGCTCGACGCCCGCCACCTCCGGCTGCGCGCCAGGGAGACGCTGGAGCTCGAGGTGCCGGGATCGAGCCTCCGGATCGAGCCCGGCGGCGCGGTGCGGATCGAGGGCGACCGGCTGGTGATCGACATGGCGGCGCTCGTGCGGATCTTCTCGGCGCGGGTGGAGCTGCCGTGAGCGGCGTCGCGCTGACGATCGAGGGCGATCCGGATCTCTCGCCGTCGCGCGTCCGCGGCGCGGAGCGGCTCGGGGAGGCCTCGGCGTTCGAGATCGATCTCCACGGCCCGAGGGACGCGCTCGTCGCGCCCGGGAGCGTGCTCCGCAAGGCGGGGCGGCTCGCCCTGGACGCCCCCACGGGGAGCAGGACGTTCCTCGGCGTCGTCACCCGGTTCGCCGTGATCGCGAGCGATCACGAGCACCTGCGGGCTTACCGGCTCACGCTCGCGTCGCGCTTCGCCCTGCTTGGGCTCACCCGGAGGGCGCGCACGTTCCAGGAGATGACGGCGCCGGAGATCGTCGAGCAGGTGGCGCGAGGGGGCGGCTACAGGACCGTGCGCAAGCGGCTCGCGGCGTCCTACCCGAAGCGCCGCTACGTCGTGCAGTACCAGGAGAGCGACGCGGCGTTCGTCCGGCGGATCTGCGAGGAGCACGGGCTGTATTTCCGGTTCGAGGACGACGGCGAGGGTGAGGTGTTCGTCCTCGAGGACGACTCCGCCTCCGCCGAGGACGCCTACCCGGGCGGCGTCGCGCTGGTCACCCGCAGCACGCTGGACGAGCCGGGGCCCGTCGCGGTGGACGCGGCGCGGCGGCTCCGGCGCGCGGCCGGCAAGGTCGTCCTGCGCGATCACAGCCCCGATCAGCCCCGGCTCTCGCTCGAGGCCGAGGCCTCGGGGGGCGTCGAGGCGGAGCGGGACGTGGAGGTCTACGAGGCGCCCGGCGGCTTCGCCTCGCCGGCCGAGGGCGCGGCGCGCGCGCGGATCCGGCTCGAGTCGCTGCGCGCCGAGGCCGCGCGCCTGTCGTTCGACAGCAACGCGCTGGCGCTCTCGCCCGGCGCGCGCTGCCGCCTCGTGGAAGCGCCGGACCACAACGGCGTCGTGCGGGCGGCGGGCGACTGCGTGGTGACCGACGTCGCGCTGCGCTGGGACGCGAGCGACGGGGTCCTCCGCGCCAGCGTCGGGGCGATCCCGGCCAGCGTGCCGTTCCGCCTGCCGAAGGTCACGCCGAGGCCGCGCATCGCGGGCGTGCAGTCGGCCTGGGTCACGGGGGAGCGCGGGCAGGAGATCCACCCCGACGCGCTCGGCCGCGTCCACCTCCGCTTCCACTGGGATCTGCACGGCGAGGGCGACCAGCGGAGCAGCTTGCCTGTTCGGGTGGCGCAGCCGCACCTGCCGGATCCGATGCTCCTGCCGCGCGTGGGCTGGGAGGTCTTCGTGATGTTCGAGGACGGCGATCCGGATCGCCCCGTCGTGCTCGGGCGCTCGTACAACGAGAAGCAGCGGCCGCCCCTCGCGCTGCCCGCGAACAAGACGGTGACGTCGATCGCGACCGACAGCTCGCCCGGCGCGGGGGCGCGGACGGCGATCCAGATGGACGACGCGGCCGGCCGCGAGCACGTCCTCGTGCACGCGCCCTTCGCCAAGGAGACGACGGTCGGGGGCGATCACGAGGCGCAGACGCTGAAGAACGAGGATCTCCAGGTCGGCGCCGCCCTGCAGGCCGAGGTCGGGGGCGACGAGTCGACCTCGGTGCACCTCGGGTACATCGGCGGCTACGGCTCCCGCAGCGTGACGGTGGGCGCCGCGCAGCGCCAGAGCGCGGGGGGCAACTTCGTGAGCGAGGTCGGCGCCGAGACGGCCGTGGTGGGGGGCATGCTCGTGGAGCAGGCCGGCAACCCCGTGAAGGGCGCGGCCAACCTCGCCGCGTCCGCGCTGCTGTCGAAGGTGAGCGCGCGGGGCGCCGCCGGGCAGATCGCGGCGTCGGCGATGGGCGCGTCGCGCGCGGCCTACGAGGGCTACCAGGCGAAGGGCGCGGAGGGCGCGCTCGCCGCGATCAAGGACAGCGCGGCGGGCAGCGCGATGTCGCTGCTGCCGGGGGGCGAGGCGATCCTGGCGGCGGTGAAGGGGTCGTCGAGCCCGATGCCGTGGGATCACGGCCGGCCCGCGCAGGGCGAGGCGGCGCCGGGCGGCGGGGCCGCGGGGGCGAGCGGCGCGGGCGGCGGGCCGGCGGGCCCCGGCCCGGGCCACCGCAGCGTCGTCGCGAGCGGCTCGTACACCGAGGCGGTGGGCGCCCTCTACGCGCTGACCACGCCGGGCCCCGTCTCGTGGGTGACCGCCGGCCCCGCGACGACCGTGATCAACGGGAGCCACACGAGCAGCGCGGCGAGCGCCGGCCTCACGGTGGGCGGCGGCCTCGGCGAGTGGCTCGGCTCGCTGAACATCGGCAGCCGGGGGGCGATCACCCGGAGCGTCGCGGGGGCCATGACCTCGGACGTGAAGGGCGCGCTGAAGATCAGCGCGGGCGGCTCGTACACGCTCACCGCGAAGAGCGCGCTGACGCTCGAGGTGAGCGGGAACCTGAAGCTCGGCGGCAGCCCGATCACCTTCCGGTGCGGCGCGTCCGAGATCTCGGCGACGCCGGCGGGCGTCACGATCAAATCCCCCTCGATCACCATCACCGGGAGCTCGAAGCAGTCGGGCTCGCTCACGCACCGATGAAGCTCACCGTGCTCGGCCTCGGCCTCGTCTCGCCCGCCGGCGCCTCGGCGCGCGATCACGTCTTCTTCCCGCGCGCCGGGGCGCCGCCGCCGCCGCCGTCGCCGTTCATCGGGCCCGACGGGCGCCGGATCGACGCGCGCTACTGCCCGTGGATCAGGCCCTCGCAGGCCGACGCGGGCCGCCTCCTCGCGCTCGCCCGGGGCGCCGTCGCCGAGGCCCTCGCGGCGCTGCCGGGGGTCGACGCCGCGGGGATCCCGCGCTTCGTCGTGACGCCGGCGCCACGGCCGGGGCTGCCCGAGGGAGCGCTCTCGGAGCTGGCCCGCGCGCTCGGCCCCGCGGCGCAGCGCTTCACCGGGGCGGCGGGCGCGTTCGCGGCGCTGGCGCGGATCGCGGAGCTGCTCGCGGGCGGCGCGGGCGGCGCAGCGCTCCTCGTCGGCGTCGACTCGCACGCCGGGGTGGACGCGCTCGCCGAGCGGCGGCGGAGGCCGGAGAGCCCGTGGCTGCTCGCGCCGCCGCCGCCGTCCGAGGGCGCGGGGGCGCTGCTCGTGGCCTCCGCGGAGCAGGCGTCGCGGTGGGGGGTGGCGGCCGTGGGAGAGATCGTCGCGAGCCGGCACGCGCCGGGGCGCGCGACCGACGAGGACGACGAGCCCGTCGACGCGGCGGCGATGACCGCGCTCCTCCGCAGCCTGCCCGCCGCGGCCGGGCCGTTCCAGGCCGTCTTCGGGCAGGGGCGCGCTGGCGCGCTCCGGTGCCGAGAGTGGCAGTTCACGACGGCGCGGTGCGCGGAGCGGCTCTCGCCGAGCTATTTCGATCGCTGCCTCGAGGCGGAGATCGGCGAGCTCGGCGCCGCGGCGGGCGTGATGGGCCTCGCGTGCGCGTTCGCGACGCTCCGGCACGGCGCGGCGCCGGCCGAGGCCGGGAGGTCGTTCGTGGCCTGGGCGATCTCCCGCGATGGCACCCGCGGGATCGCGCTCGGCGCCGCGACGCGCACCGGAGCGGGAGCGGGCAAGGCCGCGGCGGGAGCGGAGGGGGCGCTTCCGGTGATGATGCCGCTCTCGGGGCCGGTGGTCGCGCGGCGGGTGGAGCGCGAGGCGTTCGTCCCGCCGCCGGTCGAGGCGGAGGAGCCGGGAGACGAGGCGTGGCTCGAGGAGAGCGCCGGGGAGGCGGGTGCCGGGGAGGCCGGTGCCGGGGAGGTGGGCGCGGCGGCGGCCATCGCTGCGACGAGCATCGCGGCGGCGAACGATGTGGCGCCGGCGCTCCCGCAGCTGCCGCGCGAGAGCGCCCCCGCGCCGCTGGTGCGGCTCGACGCGGGGCGCGTGACCGAGGTCACGCTGGCGGGGTTCTATGCGTCGGTCGTCGATCATTGCGCGGAGCTCGTGGCCGCGCTCGCTCGGGATCGCGTCGAGGGGCGGCGCTCGTGGCTGCCGGAGACGGAGGCGCGGATGCTCCGGCAGATCGACGCGATCGTGGCCGCAGGGCCGCGGGCGCTGATCGAGGTCGCGGCCTTCTGGGAGCGCTGGATGGACGACCCGTGGAAGTCGTTCGCAGGCGCGATCTCGCTCGCTGCCTTCGCGGGGGACGACGCGCTCGCCGCGATCCACCGGGCGGCGCACCTGCTCCCGCAGGACGTCGAGGACCATGCGATCGCGGTCGCGGAGGCGCTCGCGCTGGTCGAGCGACCTGGGCTCGCGGGGCTGGCGCGGGCGCTGTCGGCGTCGGCGCACCCGATCGCGCGGGCTGCCGGCGTGAACCTGCGCTCGATGCGCGGCGAGCTGCCGATCGAAGGGATCGGCGCCGCGCTCGCCGACGAGCACGACGCGGTGGTGCGCGCCGGGATCTGCGGCTGTGAGCGGCTGCCCGCGGCGCAGCGCGCGCGCTTCGTCGAGCGCTTGCGGGAGCTCTGCGGCGCGGCCTCCCCCGACGTGGCCTGGTCGGCGGCGAGGGTGCTGGTGATCGGCGGCGAGGTGGATCTCGTGCGCGACGAGGCGCTGAGCGCGCGGGTCGGCTTGCGCGCAGCGGAGCTGTTCGCGCTGGCGGGGGAGCCGGGCGACTGGCCCCGGCTCGAGGGGCTGCTCGGCCGCCACCGGCCGACACGCGCGGCGCTCTCCGCGGTGGCGCGCTTCGGCTGCTCCGCGAGCGCCGGCTGGATGATCCAGCGGCTCGACGACGAGGCGCTCGCGGATGACGCGGCGGAGGCGCTGCGCACGCTGTTCGGGCCGGTCGTCGAGGAGGCGCGGGAGCTCGAGGCCGGGGCGTGGCGGGAGGCCATTGCGGCGCTGCGGCTCGATCCGAGGGCGAGGTACCGCGGGGGGCGCGCGTTCTCGATCGCGGGGGCGGTGGAGGAGTGCGCGTCGGGGAGGCTGTCGCGCCTCGCGGTGGAGGCGCGCGTCGACGAGCTGCGTGCTCGACTGCGGCTGCCGGATGCGGTCGACATGAGCGGGTTCTGGGTGAGGGCGGAAGCGAACCTGGTGGCGTTTCTGAAGGTGGCGCGGAGCCGGGGCTGAGCGCTGGGGGCGGGCGGGAGAGAGAGGGATCGCTGTGGCGACGATCAATTACAGATTCATTGCAACGACGCGGAGCAATCATTTCTGTCCTGGCCCGCTTCCGGCCGTCAGCACAGCGCCGCCGCCGCCTCCGACCGGGCCTGTGCCAAGTCCGTTTGCGTATATTGCGCTCTCGTCGAGTGCGACGGATACAGGCGAGCGGATCGAGATTGGCGGCGCGCCGGTGCTCCTGGAGGGCAGCTCGATGGATGTCGAGAAGCCAGGCAACATGCCTTGCCAGGGGACCGGGGGCGACGTGGTGACGCTCGTCGTGAACAAAGCGTGCTTTGTAAAGAGCGCGTCGGCCACGATCCTGTCCGGCGACCGCGGGCTCGCCTGCACCGGCGACTACGTGATTCTCAACACCTCCAAAAGTGCCGCGCAGGTCGCCCAGATCGGCGGGGTGCTGTTGGCGGCGGGCATCGTCCAAACCGCCACGGTCGATAACACCATCGTGAATATGACGGTGGTGCTCGATCCGATCTCCGTCGCATCCGGAGCCATGGTCGACGAGACCATGGATCTATCGATCCCCGGCCTCATCCCCATCGAGTGGAAGCGCCTCTATAGTTCCGCAAGCACACGAGACCACACCCCGCTCGGGCGCGGCGGTTGGACGCACTCGTACCACCAATGGGTTGAGATCAACGGCGATGTGCTGCGCCTCCGCGATGCGGACGGCGCAACCATCACTATGCACCATGCGAAGCCGCGCGAGCCGACGTTTCACCGCGGCAAGCGCCTCGTGATCACCCGTGACGGCCACGGCGGCGCCGCCGTGTTCTCACTCGACACGCGCCTCACCCGCACCTTCGTTCCTGCCGGTAGCGGCCGCGCGTTCCTCCGCGAGATCACCAATGAGTCCGGGCACAAGGTCGTCCTAGAGTATGACGGGGAACGGCTCACGCGGATCATTGACACCGCGCGCCGCACGATCGCCCTCACCCATGATGACGACGGCCACATCGTGCGCCTCCATGTTTTCCCTCCCTATGCCGAGGGGCGCGCTCCAGTGCACACCGTCTCGTTCGCGTACAGCGACGGCAGCGAGCTTGTGCGGGTGACCAATCCGCTCGGCCTCGCGGAAACGTACGGCTACGACGAGCAGCGCCGCCTCAATCGCAAGATACTGCCAACCGGCCTCTCGTTCCACTATCTATATGATCCCGAGTCTGGCCGGTGCGTCCGCTCCTGGGGAGACGGCGATCTCCACGCCGGCGATCTCACCTACGATCTACAGCAGGGCATCACCCACCTCACCGGCACCCCGGAGCCCCGCGTCTTCAAGTGGCGGCCCGACGACGGCTCCGTGGTGCGCGAGGCATCGACCGACGGCCTCTTCGTGCGCGATCTCGAACTCGACGCCGACGGACTGCTCCTCAAGACGAAGAACGCGGCGGGAGAAACCCTGACGTTCACCCGCGACGGGCGAGGAAACGTTACGCGCATCACCGATCCGCTCGGCCGAACGGTCGAGCTCGAGTACTCGGACGATCTCCTGGTGCGGCGCCGCGCCGATGGCCTGACCACCCACTACGGCTACGACCACCGGAGCCGGCTCACCTCGATTAGATACCCGTCCGGTGCCTTCCTCACGCTGACACACGATGAGCAGGGACGCCTGGCCGCGGTGCATGGGCCGGATGGACTCTGCAGCGGCTTCGTTTACGACGAGCAGAACAACGCCATCGAGGAGCACACGCCTCGCGGCGGGGTGCGTCGCTGGCGCCACGACGCGCTCGGGAGGCCCGTAGTGTACGTCGACCCCCTCGGCGGAGTGACGCGCCGCGAGCTTGACGCGCTCGGTCGGCCGGTCGCGCTCCACTTGCCCGATGGGACCTCGCTGCGGTTCGAGCACGACGCGCTCGGACGCCTCATTGGCCGCACCGACGCGCTGGGGCGTGTCGAGACATTCCGCTACGCCGGACTGAAATCTCCGATCGAGGTGACCCAACCCGACGGTTCCATCTGGTCGTTGTCGTTCGATCTCAACGAGCGCCTACAGCAGGTGAAGAACCCGAAGGGAGAGACCTTCGATCTCCGCTATGACCGCGCAGGCAACCTCCGCGAGTACCGCTCGTATGACGGCCGCGTCGTCCGTGCCCGACACGGGAAGAACGGCCTCCTGACGCGCGTGGAGAACGCCGACGGCACGTTCCGCGCAATCCGTCATGACGGGGCGGGAAGGATCCTCTCCGAGGAAACGCCACACGGCGCCGTCAGGGTCGAGACGCCCGACGATCGCGTCGTCGACTACATCTGCGAAGATCCCGCCGGCGAGGTTCGCCTACGCGTGGAGCGCGATCCGCTCGGCCGCGTGGTGAGCGAGACGCAGAACGGCCGAACCATCCGCTACGAGTACGACGCTCAGAACCGCCGTATCGCGCGCCATCTCTCGACAGGACACGTGACCCGGTATGCCTACGACGAGGAGGGCAACGTCTCATCGCTCGATCACGGCGGCTACCGCGTGGAGATCCAGCGCGATCTCGCCGGCTCTGTGGTCCGCAAGGTCTTTGTGAGCGCGGGTGTGGAGGCGCGCCGCAAGGTCGACCCGATGGCGCGCCCCACCTACGACTGGGTCGGCGCCGCTGGGCGCACGCTCGTGGATCGTCACTACACCCACGATGCCTCCGGCGCGCTCGTCGAGCGCAACGACCTACGCTGGGGTGTCACCCGCTACCGCTACGATGGGCTCGGGATGTTGCTCGAGGCGAGCAGCTCGAAAGGGCGCGAGTTCTTCGTGTACGACGCGGGGGGATCGCTGAAGCCCGCGGGCTCGGCCTGGGAGACGGCGCCGGGCGGCCTCTTGCTCCGCACCGATGACGCCTCGTATGCCTACGATAACGCGAGCCGACGCACGCGCGAGACACGGTCCGATGGCGAGACGGAGTACCTGTGGGACTGCCGCGGCCAACTCCGCGAGGTTTCGCGTCCCGATGGCACCCGCGTGCTCTTCGCTTACGATGCTTTTAGCCGTCGGATCAGGAAGGAGATCGTTCCGCCCTCCGCCCCGGGCGCCCTCGGTCTGCCAGAGACGCGGAAGCCCCGGATCGTCGAGTACTTATGGGACGGCCTCTGCCTTGCCGCCGAGATCGACTCCGAGCGAGGCACGCGCGTCTTCGTGCACGAGCCGGGAACGATGACCCCACTCCTCCAGCAGGACGACGCCACCATCTACGCGGTGATTACAGATCACCTCGGCACTCCCACCGAGCTCATCGGCCCGGAGGGTGAGGTCGCGTGGTCAGCGCGTCACTCAGCCTTCGGCATCATCATCGAGACCACACGGCCCGAAAGCGGCCCGCTTGTGGCGTCGCCATTCCGGCTTCTCGGACAGTACCACGACGAGGAGACCGATCTCTGCTACGTACGCTACCGCTACTTCGATCCGAAGACGGCTCGCTTCTTGAGCCCAGATCCGCTTGAGCTGTTCGGCAGCCGCAACCTGTTCGCATTCGACGGCAGCCCCACCACCCATGCGGATCCGCTAGGCCTTTCCTGCCTCATCATCGGCAACCCGCTGCACGACAGCCTCGTCCGATATTGCATACGGCATGTAAGACCAGATCCGAACAATTATCGTATTATGATCCACGGCGAGCCCCAGCACGTCACATCATCGGACGTGAACGGCATGAGCACCATGCATACGCCAGACCAGCTACTTCAAATGATCGGCACCGCTGCGAACTATAATAACGCGCCGCTCATCACCCTCAACTCGTGCAATACGGGCCGCATCGAACATGGCGTGGCGCGGGCCGTCTCCGGCTCCTTTCCCAACCGCGACGTCCGCGCCCCGAACGATCTCGTCTGGGGGAATGGCCAGTACATCGCCCCTCCCGAAGGCGTCGGCAACAGCGCGACCTGGGCGCCTACTCCCGTCGAATTGAGCAATGCCAGGCCCGATCTGACCCGCCCCGGACAATGGAACTACTTCAGGGATGGTAAACCACACGTGGCCAAACAGAACGTATACCAGGAAACGCCGCTCACCAAGACGCAACCTATCGATGTGCGGCCGCCGAGGGATCCGCGGCCCTTCGGGTGAGCCCTTCGAGCTAAACCAGCATTCCACAGGCGTTCGCTCATCGGCCTCGCGGGACGCATCCGGTCAGTTACAGGCGTGATAAAGAACGGCTTCATGCTGGGTCGAATTGCCGAAGTCAATGACAAGCCACAGCTCGTCCTCCTCGCTGGCTACAAAGCTACGCTCGTGCCCCACTTGCAGGGTCGTATGGAATGAAATGGGAATGCGCTCCCAGTCCACACCTCGCATCAACCTGTGGATATAAAGCGCGGCCGAGGCATTCTCTGAAAAGACAAAAAGCTCGCCCCGAGGCGTAGCCGCCAGGCTCATCACACGAGACTCCTGTGAAATGGGCGGCAACGGGAGCCACCTCCCCTGGGCACGGTACGCAAGGAAGGGCTCCCCAGAATCCAGTTTGCCATTGGCTATGGACTCATAGGGTGGATACCCGGCATACAGCTCGACGCTCCTCTCATTCACCCCCGGCGGCCATTCGAACTTCTCTCCCTTTTCCGCTCCTCGCGGAAACATCCACCATCCAGGCTCATGATGGGGGGATCGCGCGATGTGGACAGCGACGTCGCCTGCATTCGTTCTGTGGAAATGCGCAGGTGGGTACCAGCCGTCCCAGACGATCTTCTTGGCAAGCATGGGAGGGATCGGCTTATCCGAATCGTCCAACCACTTGAGGGTGCGGTCGACTTCCAAGCCGAGAACCCCGCCCGCCCACTCCAGGACCCATACGAGGTCGGGATGCTCCACCCACCGCCCGTGGCGCTCGTCCCACCGGACCACCGCGCTCCTCGGCTTCTTCAGCTCTTCCGCCAGTGCAATCGCCTCCAGCGGATGCAGCCGCCGGGATCCCATGCGGAACGTCCAGCCCACACCGATGGCCGAAGCCCAGACGCAGTCAGGCCATCGACCGGCCATGCCAACAATCTCGTCCGGAGCGATCGGCTCCGGAACCACACCCTGGGCGTCGGGTGCCCTCACCACTTCCGTCTTCCGCTGCTCGTGGAGCTGCCCGCCCTGGGCCCGCGCAATGTAAGGCCCAGTAGAAGCGATGATTGCTCCCTGCAGCCGATGCAGGCGGATGGGCTGCTGTGATGACGCGATGGCCGTGAACATACAGTGCTCAACCCCTTCTCCTCTCGGTCGCGCGCTCCCTCACCGCTTCGCGCGGACCCACTCTCCCGCCTCGATCAGCTCCCGCATCCACTTCATCCGCAGCCCTGGCTCCGCCGCGAACCTCTTTTGCCACGTCGCGTCCTCGGCGCCCTTCGCCTCGCGGCATTGCGGTTTATCTGCCGATCCGGGGCAACCTCCCGCAATATTGCTAGATGCGCGCATGATAGAGCATTCCGTCGTGCATACCGGAGATACTGAACTCGAGAGCGAGCCACAGATCACCCCCCTCACCGATCTCGAATTCATACATGGAAGGGAAACACCGATTTGCATAGAAGAAGATCGGCATGGGCTCCCAGACCTCTTGTCGCACCAGTCGATACATGGAGAACAAGGACGAATGATCCAATGAGATGATGGTGAAATCGCCCGAAGGCGTGTTCATCAACCTAGTCCATCCAGAATCGGTTGGCAGTGGTGGCAGCGGATGCCACACCCCCTGGTCGCGATAGGCGTAGAACGGCTCCCCGGATTTCATTCTACCCTCGACGACGAGCTCGCAGGGTGAATGACCGAACGCCAGCGAGACCTGTGTCTCGTCCATATCGGGCGGCAACACGACCCTCTCCGGCTTGCACTCTCCGCGCGGGAATATCCACCATCCAGGCGCCAAATGGGGGGACCGCTGGATCTCGAGAAGAACGTCGCCGGCCTTCGTTACCCGACACCGGGACACGCTCAAGAAGTCCGGGATGAGGCCCTCGGCGAGCGCTGGAGGGATGGGTCGGTCCGAGCCATCCACCCATCTGAGCTCACCGTCGACGCTCCCGGCGAGCACCCCGTCCCCCCAACCACGGGCCCACGCGATGTCCGGCTGCTCGACCCATTGACCACGCTCCTCGTTCCAGCGGACCATGCCTTCTCTCGGATAGGGCGTTTTGCGCGATAATGCCCATCCCACCTGAGTCCAAGTCCAGGCGGAGTCTGGCCACCGCCCATCGATGGATCGAAGATACTCTGTAGCGAGCGGCGACGAGTACTCTCCCTGGGCGTTCGGCGGCCTGACGACCTCCGTCTTCCGCTGATCAAGCAGCTGCCCGTCCTGGGCCCGCGCGATGTAGGGCCCGGTAGATGCGAGGATCGTTCCCTGGAGCTGATGCAACTGGATGGGCTGCGGCGAGTGCGCGATGGCCGTGAACATACCGTGCTCGACTCCTCCTCCCTCAGTAGCGCGCGCTCTCACCGCTTCCCGCGGCTCCGCTCGCCCGCCTCGACCAGCTCTCCCGCATCCACTTCATCCGCAGCCCCGGCTCTGCCACGAACCTCGCCTGCCACGCCGCGTCCTCAGCGCGCTTCGCCACGCGGGTGAGCCCGTAGCGTGCGATCGTCGCGGGGCTCGCCGCGATCTCCGCGAGCATCGCAGCGTAGTCCTCCAGCGAGAGCCGGGGACCATCGGCCGCCGGCGAGCGCGCTGCCGCGCGAGTACGACGGGACGCTCCGCGGACCAGATCACAGGTGTCGCGGAGCTCGTTCGCGGACATGTCGAAGGGTCAACTCAACACCCCGTGAGCTAGACGCATGGTAGAGGACGGCGCGATGCATGTCTGATTCGCCGAAGTCGGCGGCGAGCCACAGCTCATCGTTCTCGCCGGCCACGAGCTGATACGGAGGACAGCCACCGACTCTCGCAGCATCAAGCTCAAACAAAGAAGCGCCGCTGCACTTCGTATGAAACGGCACCGAAACACTCTCCCAGTCCCCTCCCGCCGTCAGACGGTAAATGCGCACTGGCACGGAGTGCGCCCGTGCGCACAGAAAGACTTGCCCCGAGGATGTGGTCAAGATGCCCTGCACTTCGTGGCTCTCGCGGAAGGGCGGCAGCAACTTCCATCCCCCCTGAACACGATGTGCGATAAATTTCTCCGCCGACGTCAGCATGCCTGACGCGAAGAGCCCGTTCGACCGGTAGTCGATGAAGATCGCCGCGCTCTGCTCATCCACTCCGGGTGGCCACTCGAACCGCTCCGGCTGGCGCTCTCCTCGCCGAAAGATCCACCAGCCAGGCTCATACCGAGGGGATTGTATGACGCGAAGGATGACCTCGCCGGCCCTGGTCACATAAGGACAGTATTCAAAAATGCCCTGAGAGAGCACGGGATCGATCGGCGTGTCCGCGCCGTCCGTCCATCTGAACGTGCCGTCGGATCCCGTGACGAGCACCCCATCACCCCACTCACCAACCCACTCGTTCTCGGGGTGTTCCACCCAGCAACCAGAGGCGTCGTCCCAACGAACCACCACATTCCTGCTGACTTGGATCCAGAGCGTGGCACCAGGCATCGGCCCCTCGACGGCGCGCATCCCCGGCCCTGCATAGACAAGAGCCCAGACCTGGTCAGGCCACCGGCCCACCATGCTGGTAATCTGCGGCGGGACCTGCCGCGCGAGCAGCGGCTGAGCGTCCGGAGCACCGGGCAACTCCAGCTTCCGCATCTCGTGGAGCTGGCCGCCCTGGGCCCGCGCGACGTGAAACCCGGTAGAGGCGAGGATCGCCCCATGCAGCCTGTGCAACCGGATGGGCTGCGGCGATGATGCGATGGCCTTGAACATACCGTGCTCGACTCCTCCTCCTCGCTCCCTCACCGCTTCCCGCGAACCCGCTCTCCCGCCTCGACCAGCGCCCGCATCCACTTCATCCGCAGCCCGGGCTCCGTCGCGAACCTCGCCTGCCACGCCGCGTCCTCGGCGCTCTTCGCCTCGCGGGTGAGCCCGTAACGCGCGATTGCCGCCGTCGCCGTCGCCGGGCTCGCCGCGATCTCGGCGAGCATCGCAGCGTAGTCCTCCAGCGAGAGCCGGGGCCCCTGGGCAGCAGGCGAGCGCGCGCCGCCGCCCGACGATGGAGCGTCCGATGACCCGGCGAACGGAAGCGCCGGCTTCGCGGCCTCGAACATCACAGGCGCCGTCCCGACGCCGGGCGGCCCGGCAATCGACTCCTCGAATGCCCCTTCACGCAACGGCGGCAGCCCCACAGCCGGCAGCCCGGAGCGCGGCGCGTCCCGCTCCCCCACGCGCGCGCCAAACGGCAGCGCCGGCCGGCTCGGCGCCGGGAACACCGGTGCCGTCTCGGCGATCTCCTTCTGCGCGAGCACCGGCTTCGGGAGCTCCTGCGCGGCCAGCGACGGCAAAAGCCCGGGCCCCGACCTCGCCGCCGGCGCAGGCGGCTCCGCCCTCTCCGCGCTTCCCGGCTGCTTCACGAACGGCAAGATCAGCTTCGATAGATCCCGCGGCAGATCCGCCGTCTCGAGCGGCATCCCCACCACCGCCCGCGCCTTCTTCACGGCCGCCGCCCCGCCGCCACGATGCCTCCGCGTCGACGCCCTCAGCACGGGCGCCTCCGGCCGCACCTCCGGCACCGGCCCGGGCGCGGCGGCGAGGATCGCCGTCGCCTCGGCGCGCACGCCCCCCTCGGCCACGATCCGCTCCTGCCAGGCGCCCAGCAGCCGGAACACGTCGCCCTCGCCGAGCCCGCGCGCCTCGAGGAACCCGAGCGGATCCTCCGACGCCGTGAACGCGCGGAAGAAATCGAGCCAGGCGCGCAGGTCCGTGTCGAGCGGAGGCACCTTGCGCGCCACGTGCGCCTGCGCCGCGAGGCGGTGCTCGTCGCACGCCGCGAGCAGCGCCCCGTCCCCCATCGCGCTCCCGGCGAGGCGCTCCGACCAGGCCTCCTCCGCCGGCGGCCAGGCTCCGGCGGCGATCGCGGCGTGCTCCAGGCTCGCCTCGAGCGAGACGCCCTCCGCCGTGTACACCAGCACCGCCGCATAGGCCGAGAGCGGCACGCCCGCGATCTCGGGATCCACAGGCTCCCCGGCGCCGCCCGCCGCGTCACCCATCGCCGCGCACCACGACCTCGCGCAGCACCCGCCGGCCCCTGCCTATCGGGAAGACGGCGCGCGCCACGAGCTCCACGCGCCGCGCCTCGGGCTGGATCAGCACCGTGTCGATCGGCGGCCGCACGACGACGCGCTCCCCCGTGTCGTAACGCGCGCTCGCCACCACGGGAAACCCCGGTAGCGCGAAGACGACCGGCTCGAGCGACATGCCGACGATGCCCACCGGATCCCCGGGCGCGAGGTGCTCCTCGAACTGGAGCGAAGGGTGGGCGACGTTGCCAAAGCGGATGTCCTGATCCTCCGGCGGGAGCGGCATCCGCGTCGCCTTCCACCGCTCGTCGAACGTGCCAGCGTGCTCGAGGCGCGGCGACCAGTGCATCATGATCGCGCCGAAGCCCACCGGCGCATGGCGATCCGACGCAGACGCGTGGGGCCGCTCCGGGTGCTCGATCTGCGGAGCTTCCTTGTCCACGAGGTCCGCCGCGCTCCTCGCCGCGCCGACGCCGGACGGGTTCCGGAGATCGACCACCGAGAGGTCCTCCGACATGCCGCCATACGCCCGCTCGTAGACGATCGGCACCCGCTCGAACGGCGCAGCAGGCCCGATCCCGACGCCGAGGACGCCCTTGAAGAAGAAGCGCTGCCCGTGGACGCGCAGGGGCGTCAGCCGCTGCCTGACCCGCACCGCGACGTCGAGCACCCTCACCTTCTCGGGGGCGATCGCGTCGCCGGTCACCACCACGTCCGTGCCCAGCTTGGCGACGCCGAGATCCGACGGGAAGCGGAGGCTGCTCCGCGGACTCCCGGGCTCCCAGGGCTCGTCGGCGACACGGACCGGCGCGGGGTCGTCGGCGAGCCGCGCGCCCCCGCTCCTATCGACGACGAACGTGCCCTTGACGATGGCGACCAGGACATCGTTGCCCTCGCGATCGAGGAGCGGCACGGGCTGGACGGCGAAGGGGGTCTGGTTCGCGATGCTCACGGACGAGGATCCAACGGTTGGTCTTGCATCCTATACGCAGGCACGCCGCGATCCCCGAAGATCGCTTCAGGCAAGCCCGCGCTCAGCGCCCGGTCATGTAGAACGTGCCGAGGCACATCTCGTCGGTCGTGCCCTCTCCCCAGACGACATCCCCGGGGACCCGCGGCTGTCCGTCGATGATCGGCTGCTTCTCGGGCGTGTTGTCCCAGTGGCACTCGATCGACAGCTTGTCGCCCGGCTCGAGCTCCTTGGGCTCGGCGAGCTTGTAGTTTCCCTGCCAGTGGAAGTCCCAGCGCGGGATATCGAGCACACACTCCGAGCCGCCGCCCGCGCGCTCGATCTCGAGGCGCGCGCGCGTGCCGAGCGTGTGCATGTGGAGGCCCACCCAGTGGATCTCGATCGGCTCGCTGCCCGCGAGCGCCCGCGAGGGATCGGCTCCCCAGCGGTGGACGACGTCGCTCTCCAGGGCAGGGATCAGCATGGAGTCGCCGGTGAGCCAGGCCGGGTTCGCCCACGGCTGCATCGTGCCCTCCCGCTCGACCGAGCTCTCCAGCGTCACGTCGATCGCGGTGCGATCCGCCAGCTTGCCCGCCGTCAGCGTGTTGTAGTGGACCTGCATGATCAGCCTGGAGCCAGGCTCGATCCGGGTGCCCGCGCCCGGCGGGAAGATCATGCTCCCGCCGCCGGGCACCCAGCCGCCGAGCCAGCGCGGCTTGAGCCCAGGGCCGCCGTAGCAGGGATAACCCGGGCCCGGGTCGGCCGCGTCGAGGGCGTCGAGCTCGGCGAGCTGGTCCGGCGCCGCGATGAAGGCGATCACGTGGTGGACGACGCGCTGCTCGCCGGGCCTGATCCCAAAGCCGGTGACGTACCGCACGGCCTCCTCCGGCCAGTCGATCACGAAGCAGCGGTACTCGTCGGGCCCCGTCTGCGGGGTGTACTCGACCGGCATCTCGAGCGTCCGGTCCACACGAGCGAGCGCGGCGCTCGCCGGCGGGTCGATCGGCGGGCCCTCGTCCGCCGGATCGCCCACGGCCGCGCCGCCGTCGACCCACGCGGCGATGGTCTGGATCTGCTGCTCGGACAGGGAGCGGTCGCCCACGTACTCGGCGCAGGTGTTGTCGGCCGGCCAGGGGGGCATCGTGCGCTCGACGACGGCCCGCTTGATGGGCGCGGCCCAGGACGCCGCGGTCTCGTGGCCCTCGAGCGAGAACGGCGCGACGCCGCCGTCGCTGTGGCACCCCGCGCACCGCGCGTCGAAGATGGGTTTGACGTCCCGGTAGTACGAGACGGCGGCGATGACGCCGCCGCCCGCCGCGGCCCCGGCGTCATCGCCGCCGCAGGCAGAGAGGACGGCCAGCGCCGCCGCAAGCCGTGCCCATGAGCCCGTGGTCCCCACGCACCTCGTCATAGAACACCTGCCTCGTGTCAGCGGCGCTCGTTGCCCCCGCCGCTCGCGGGCTCGCGCCGGAGGAAGAACGCGATGACCTCGGTGAGCTCGTCGCGCGCGGCCACGAGGAGCACCGTGGCGCCCCCCGCGACGACGGACGAGCCGCGCGGCGCCTCGACGCGGCCATCCGGGCGGTAGACGCCGGCGAAGACGCACGACGAAGGGAAGCTGGCGCTGCCCGCGATGGTGCTCACCGTGCGGCCCGCGATCACCGAGTCGACCGGGACGTCGAGCTCGAACGCGACCGACTCGCCGGCGCCGAGCACCATGGCGTGGCGGACGCCCGGGTGCTCGATGGCGGTGGCCATCGCGCCGATGAAGACGTCGATCTCGGAGAGGATCTGGTCCACGCCCGCGCGGACGTACACGCTCCGGTAGGCGGGGTCCCGCATGCGCACCATGACGCGCTTGGCCCCCCCGGCCTGCGCGAGGAGCGCCACGGCGAGGTTGTCGGCGTCGCGGCGGAGCATCGCCACCACCACGTCGGCGCGCGCCACCTCGGCCTCCTGGAGGAGCCCGGCGTCGGTCGCGTCGCCCACGAGCGAGACGAGGCCGTGCCGCTCGAACGCGCTGTTGGCGATCGACTCGTCGCGATCGACGGTCGTCACGTCGTGGCCCATCTTCGCGAGGTGGACCGCGACGCTCAGCCCTGCGCGCCCGGCGCCCGCGATGAGAACGCGCATGTCAGCTCTCTCCTTCGTGCTCGTGAGGGTTCGCGCCGGGCGCCGCGTGTCCGCCGGGGAGCTCCACCATGGCCCTGTCGATCCGGTTCACGTGGGCGTGCGCGGTGTCGGCGGCGATGAGGCCGCGCCTCGCCGCGTCGAGCACCGCCGCCTTCTGCGCCGCAAGCAGGGCGAGATCGGTGAGGTGGTCGCGGACCACCTCGCCCTGCGGCGTCTGGAGCGCCACCTCCGCGTGGATGACCTGCCGCTGGAACGCGGCGCGGCGCTCGGCGTGCTCCTTGCGGGACACGAGGCCCGCCGCGAGCAGATCGTCGAGCTCGGACTGGCCGCGCCGCGCCGCGATGAGCGTGGCCTTCGCGGCGTCGAGCGCGGCGTCCGCCGTCGGGATCGCGACCCGCAGGAACTTGAGCAGCCGCGCGAACGGCAGCGCCTGCGCGACCAGCGTGACGAAGGTCACCCCGAAGACGATCGTGATCAGGCGGTCGCGGTACGGCAGGCCGCTCGGGAGGCTGAGCACCGCCGCCATCGACAGCGCGCCCTTGATGTTGCCGACGAGCATCACGTGCTGCCAGCGGAAGGGCACGAGCTCGCCCGTGAGCGCCCGGAGCACGCCGAAGCAGCCGTAGACGGCCACCGCCCTGCCCCCGTGCAGGGCGATCAGCGCGAGGCCGATGGACGCCGCCTCCCGCACGAGCATGTCCGCCTGGATCTGCATGCCGACGAGCTCGAAGAGCACCACGTTGAGGCAGAAGCCGCTCGTCTCCCAGAAGCCCTGGAGCGCGAGCACGCGCGAGGGCTCGAGGATGCGGCGCGCGGCCCTGCCGACGATCACCCCGAGGACCACGACGGCGATGACCGGCGAGGCGTGGAGCCGCTCGGCGAGCAGGGCCGTGGCGAACACGAGCACGATGGAGGCGAGGATCGCGGTCAGGTGATCCGGCGTGCGGCGGAGGAGGGACGCGCCGACGGCGCCGAACGCGCCCCCGACGGCCGCGCCGCCGATCATGGCCAGGGTGAGCGCGCGGAAGGTCTCGGCGCCGTCGAAGGTGCCGCTCGCGAGGACCTGCGACGCGAGCACCACGAGCACGAGCGCGGTGCCGTCGTTGAAGAGGCTCTCGCCTTCCATGATGGCCGCGAGCCGGTGCGGCACGCGGACGCTGCGGAAGGCGAGCAGCACGCTCACGGTGTCGGTGATCGAGAGCAGCGCGCCGAGGAGGAGCGCCGCCGCGAACGGGAGCGCGAGCAGCTGCGTCGCCACCGCGGCGGTGCCGAGCAGCGAGATGAGCACGCCCGGCACGGCGAGCGCGAGGATCGGCCGGCTCGCGCCCCTCAGGCTGTCCGCGTCGGCGAACAGGGCGCCCTCGAACACGAGCACCGGGAGGAACGCGATGAGGATGACCTCCGGGTCCATCGGCGCCTTCGGGAGCACGTCGACGACGACGAGCAGCAGCCCCACGAGCACGAGCGCGACGTTGTAGGGGATCGCGACGCGCTTCGCCCCGATCGCGACCGCCGAGCCGACGGCCAGGACGAGGAGCAGGCTCTCGAGCCGCTCCCTCATGAGGCACCTCGCGGCCGCGGCGCGAGCCCGAGGGAGGGCGCCCGCGGCGGGTGCGTCGCGATGTGCACGGGGTCCGCGGGAGAGCTCACCGTGGATCCTGCGCTACCTGATCGCCTCCGGAATCGCAAGACGCGCGAGGTATCGCCGGGCGGCCGAGCGAGAGGCGCGCGGGCGCGCCGCACGCGAGGCCGCGCGCCTCTCGCTCGGCCGCCCGGGGAGAGGCGCGATAATCGATAGATCACATGACACGACATCGACGACGTCATCGCTTCGTCGTCGTGAAGCGATCCCTGACAAGCACCTCATCTCGCTGGCATCCTTGGCGGGAATCTGAGCGACACCCGCTCTCGGCGCTCGCGACGCTCTCCTGTCAGGCTGCCGGCAGCTGAACGCAGAATCGGCTCCCCCGCCCCTCGTTGTCCCTCACGTCGATCGTGCCGCCGTGCGCCTCGACGACCAGCCGGCAGAACGTCAGCCCGAGGCCGCGGCCGGCCGCGGAGATCGCGCCCCCGTCGGCGAGCCGCGCGTACTTGTCGAAGATGCGGTCGCGCAGGTGGGCCGGGATCCCCAGGCCCTCATCACACACGTTGAGCTCGACCCAGCCCGGGTCGAGCCACCGCGCCTCGAGGCGCACCGCGCCGTGGGGCGGGCTATGACGGAGCGCATTGTCGACGAGGTTCAGCAGGACGCGCCGCACGAGCTCCTCATCGGCGCGGAGAAGGCAGCTCGGCATGGCAGGGCAGAGCTCGATTCGCTGCCCGCGCGACGCGGCGAGCGGCGCCAGGATCTCGGCCACACCTTCGAACAGCGACGCCGGATCGAGCTCGGCGGGCCGCAGCACGAACATCCCGTGCTGGCGGCTCGCGACGTCGAGCAGGTTCAGCGCGGTGCGCTGGATGACCTCGGCCGAGGTGAGGACGGCATTCCATCGGCGCCGCTCCGGCTCCGGGAGATCCTGCTTTTTCAGGCGCGCCTGCGCGGCGAGGATGATGCCGGCGGCGGGGCTCCTGAGATCGTGCGCGAGGAACTCGCTCAGCGCCTCGTTCTGCCGGTGGAGCTCCTCCAGGGCCTTTTGCCTCTCCGCGAGATCGCGGTTCGCCGCCTCGACCTCGCGCGCCCGCGCCTTACCCTTCTCCAGGCCGTCGTGGAGCGCGACGTTCTCCAGGGCCACGGCGGCGCTGCCGGCGAGCGCCTGGAGCAGCGACACCTCGCTCTGCGGGATCTCTCGTATGGATCTCCAGTAGGTCCCGATCGCCCCGAGCGGAGCGCGCGCGCGGATCGGCACCATGGCCATGCTCCGCACGTAGGTGGGTCGATAGGCGTCGATAGGGACGCGGGCGTCGCGCGTGATGTCGCCGATGACCGCCGGCCTCCGATTCAGCATCACCCAGCCGCTGACGCACGCCGACATCGGAAACCGCTTCCCCTGCCAGAGCGGGGCGATCGAGTCTTCCTGCGCGTAGTAACAGAGGTCGCCGTCGCGGAGCACGAAGGAAGCGCCGTCTGCGCCCGTGAGGTCGCGGGCGGCCCGATCGACAATCTGCATGATCGCCTGGAGGTCACGGGCCAGCGAGAGGTCCTGCACGACGCTGATGAGGCGCTCGCAAGGATGGAGTTGTCGGAAACTCGGGTCCGAGTCAGCGAATCTCTCGTGGGCCTCGGGTTCCATTCGGCAGGTCTCTAATGCGCGCTGGCGCGCACGCCAAGGCGAGCGCGACGCGTTAAACGACGTCCGCCAGCGCACGTCACCGCCAGTGTCCGCGCGCCCGCCTCGCGCTCGGCGGCCGTGCAGCGGCGGCCGCTCTCCCTCTCCACGCGGCGAGCTCCAGGCCGACCTCTCGGCGGATGCACGCGCGCCCCCCCGAGCCTCGATCCGCCGCGGCGCGTCTAGCGATGAGGCTGGCGTCTCGGCGCCCTCAAATGATATCACCGCGTTACGGTTCGCCATGGTGCCAGGCTCGATGACCCAAGCGCCGAGAATCCGAGCAGCATCCCACCTCTTCGCACCCGGTGTCGTGACGGCGCCCACAGCGCGTTTGTTCACCCACCGTGAGAGGCCCGGGGCTGGCACGCCGAGGGTCGTCGCTTCTGGCCTCCTGCAAGGATTCAATGGACGACAGGCTCGCTTCGCTCTCGTGTAAGACACTGCTCGACGGCACACCCACACCGCTGGCGTTGCTCTCCAGCGCGGGGGAGGTGGTGGCCTGCAACGCGGCCTGGGAGCGCTGCGTTGGCCCGTCCGGGCGACTCCTCGAGCGCGTTCACGAGGACGATCGGGGCGAGCTGTCAGCCCGGATCACTGGCGCGCGCGCCGCCGCGGGCATCGTCTCCACCGCGGCGCGCGTCGTCGGCGCCCGCGGGGAGAGCGTCCCGCTGCACTGGACGCTGTGGCGAGCCGACGACACGGCGCTCTGGGCCGCCGTGAAGCCCGATCGCAGGGAGTGGGAGGCCCAGGCGCGCATCCTCGTCGACGTGTTCCAGACGATGGATGCGATCGTCTGGTGGTGCGATCGGGCGGGCACAATCCATGTCTCCGACGGCAACGGGCTCGAGAGCATGGGGCTCAAACGCCATCAGCTCGTCGGGATGAACATGTTCGATCTCTACGGCGCGGACGCGGACGTCATGGGCCTGTGCAAGCGCGTCCTCGAGGGGGAGCCGGTCCGCACGGACACCGTGGCCGGGGGCGTGCACTGGATCGTGCACTACGCGCCCCGCCGGGACGATGACGGCGAGATCGTGGGCGTCCAGACGTTCGGCATCAACCTGGCCGACGACGTCAGGCTCGCCGTGAAGGGGGAGCTGCTCCGCGCGTGCATCGACAGCATGCCCATCGCCATCCTGGCGTTCGACAGGGCGGGCCTCTGCGTGATCGCGCAGGGCGGGGCGCTCGCGCAGATCGGTTGTACGGAGCGAGGCGAGCTGGGCAAGCACATGCGCGAGCTGTGCGGCGACACCGAGGACGTGCGCGCGGCCTTCGAGCACGCCCTCTCCGGGGAGATCGCGCAGGTCGAGCAGATCCGGCGAGACAGGATCTGGCGGACGAGGTTCGTTCCCCAGAAGGACGTCCTCGGGGAGACGACCGGCGTCGGCGCCATCTGCGAGGACATCACGCAGCAGCTCCGCGTCGAGCAGCAGCTGCGGGAGCAGCTGCGGTTGACGCAGGATCAGCAGGAGTCGATCGCGCGGCTGTCGAGCCCCATCATCGAGGTCTGGCAGGACGTGCTCATCGTCCCCTTGATCGGCTCGGTCGACGCGGATCGCGCGGCGATGGTGATGGAGTCGCTGCTCGCGAGCGTGGTGGAGAAGCAATCCGCCTTCGCCATCCTCGACCTCACCGGGCTCGATTCGGTCGACACGACGACGGCGCAGCACCTCATCAAGATCATCAATGGATTGACGCTGCTCGGCTGCAAGGGCGTGGTCACCGGCATCCGCCCGCCCGTCGCGCAGACGATGGTCGGCCTCGGCTTCGATCTCTCGCAGGTCAAGACGCTGCGCAGCCTGAAGGAAGCGCTGCGCTGGTGCATGGGCGCGCGCCGCCGCTGAGGCGCCGCGCCGGCCGCCGCCTGGAGCGCGGCTGAGGCGCCGCGCCGGCCGCGCTGCGTGGAGCGCGGTGCGGCGCGGCGCTGGCTCGACTCGGTAACGACGCAGTGGCGACTCAGTGGCTCGTCGGATCCGCGGGATCCGTGCCCGCGTCGCACTCATCACCGTCGAGGAACCCGTCGCCGTCGCGGTCGATGCCGATGCGCGTGCCCGAGCCCGGCGGCACGCAGGTGTACGTCACCGGGTGCCCGGTGAGCGCGGCGAGCGAGCGCAGGACGAGATCGCTCAAGGGCGGGGCCGCGGCCCGCGCCGAGGTGAACTGGCCACCTCCGATATAGAGGAGGCCGGTCTCCTCGAGGAGGAACGGGAGCTTCGCCACGAGGTCGCACTCCCCGACCTCGGCGCGCTGGCGGAGCAGGTCGATGCGCGGCCACGCCGCCGTGGCGTTGTGCGAGCCGAGCGTGACCTGCTGCCCGACGATGGGGGCGAGGTTCGTGTCGAACGCGAGCATGTACTCCACGGCCTGCTCGCGGAGGAGCTCGCCGGGCGCGCCGGGCGGGAAGCCGTTCGGCGAGAACTCGCTCTGCTCGAACCCGATCGCCTGGTGGAAGCGGAAGAGCGTGTCCATCACCCCGTCGTGCATGAACCCGAAGCCGCGGATCTGGTCGCCCTTGAAGTCGTTGTCTCCCAGGTGGAAGAGGCTCGGGACGGGAGCCATGCCGAACATGCCGACCTTCTGGTACATGTTGCGCAGGTGGGGGATCTTGAAGCTCTGGCCGTTCTCCTGGCCGATGCTCGCGCCGTCCGTCCCGAAGAAGCCAGGGAAAGGCTCGCTGGTACCGGCGTTCCCGTCCGGGTCCAGGGTATGGCAGGAATTGCACGAGAAGGTCCCGGCGCCGCCTTCGCGGAAGAAGTGATCGCGCCCGGCCTGTTGATCGGCGTTCAGCGAGTTGTCCAGGTTCCGGATCGGGTTCGGCGGATACGAGAGCTGGAGGATGAAGTCCGTGAACGCCTCCATGTCCTCGTCGGGGATGGGCGCGTGCCGGCCGAGCAGGTTGGTGAAGCCGCCCTGGAATTTCTCGAACGCCGCGCGCTCGTCGAAGGCCCCGCTGTCCGGCTGCGCGGTGGACGCGTCGTTGCCGCCCGTGCGGTCGCCGCGCCAGTGCATCGGGCCGTGGTTGGCCATGCCGCGCAGGCTCTGGGTCGTCATCGGCCCTTTCATGGGCTTCAGCGAGGTGTCGGCGGGGAACGGCGGGTTGATGTTCGTGAACGGCCCAGGGTTCGTCACGGTGTCCCCGTCGGGGTTGCCGAGATCCCATGCCAGGCTGTCGACGTCGCCGAAGACGTGGCAGGTCGCGCACGACGAGTCGCCGTGGGCCGACGAGAAGCTCGCGTCATGGAGGAACCTCCGCCCGCGGACCACGCTCTCCGGCTCGGGGTTGTGGAGGGCGATGTGCGCCGTCTCGGCGTTCGTGGACGTGTTGACGATCGAGATGGAGTTGTCGAAGCGCGTGAGCACGTACAGGCGTCCGCGCGGCTGATCGAGCGCGAGGCCGCTCGGCCCGCCGCCGGTGACCTGGATCTGGCTCGCGAGGCTCGGCGTGAAGGTGTCATTCTCGATCTGGGCCGTCTGGAAGACGCCGACCTTGCTCGACCCGAACGCCGCGACGTAGAGCTTCGATCCGTCGCTCGTCACCGCCATGTCGACCGGCGTGGCCAGGCTCTTCGCGTTCTCGGCGTTGGGCACCGGAGCGCAGCACGTCGAGTAATCGATGTGTTTGTTCAGGTGCCGCGGCAGGACCGAGCCGCCGCTGCCGAGCACGGAGATCCGGCTCTCGTGCAGGTGTCCCCGGACGCTCGTGCCGGCGAAGGTGCCCGGGCCCTCGAAGCGATCGAGGTTGAACGCCTCGGTGTTGGAGACATAGACCTTCCCGTTCGCCGGGTTGACGACCATGTTGTAGAGGACGGTCCCGACGCCGGTGAAGTAGCCGGCGCTGCCGGGCCGCTGGACAGGGGGATTGGCCGTGGCGTCGATGACGAAGACGTCCTTGTCGGGCAGCGAGAACATGACCGAGGCGTCCCAGGCGTTGCCCCCGGCGTCGAGCCAGTTGGCGCCGTCGTGCTGGACGATGAGCGACGTCGTCAGCTGCGGCACCCCGAGGTAATTGGTGAACGGCGGCAGCATCCCGCCCTCGTCCTCCACGATCGCGCGGTGCACGGCGGTCGTGCGGTTGCCGGTGTGGAAGCCGGCGGCGTACACCGAGGTCCCGTCCGGGCTGACGGCGAGCGCCCTCGGCGTGTCGGTGAAGAAGGAGAGGATCGTGAGGGGCGTGCCTCCGAGCGATGGCTGGGTCGCGATGGCGCTCGCGTTGAACACCCACACGTCGGCGCGGCCGACCCCGGGCGTCGTCAGCTGCGGATCGAACGGCGCGTTCTGGCCGCGGTGGGCGGCGGTGATGAACGCGCGCGACCGCCCGGGACCGCCGAAGACGATGTCCCGCGGCTCGTCCCCGACGAGCAGCGTGCGCACGACCCGCGGCCGCAAGGGGAACGAGACGTCGACGACGCTGACGCTATCGGAGAGGTGATTGACGACCCACACCTCGCCGTCGTTGCGCGCGGCGACGGCGACGGGCTCCAGGCCGACGGTCACGGATGAAATGTGTGTCAGACCACCCGACGAGACGTAGAAGATCTCCAGACGGTTGTCGGGTGTGTTGGCCGCGAAGAGCAGGTTTCGGCTTGGTGAGAGCGCGAGCGGTCGGACCTGACCGCTCTCGAAGAGGGTGTACGACGGAGCCGCCTCCGCGCTTGCTCCGACAGCGAGGCAAACGAGCGTGGCGGCGGTGGAGAGCAGGCGATTCTGGGAGCGCAGTGCACGATGTGGGGGCATACCGACCTCCTTGCCAGGGGGCTTTGGCAAAAGGACTCCTCAGTGTAGAAGTGCACGGTTATCCTTGAGGAATCAAGAACTTCCTGATGCCATTGGTGTGCTCCCTGTTGGGCAGCCAACAAGGGTGATGTCGTGATGCGGCCGTGTCGCGTTTGGTACGTGTCTGTTACGTGTCTCGCCTACGTGTCTCGCCGCGATCTCGTCGTGTGTCTCGCCGCGTGTATGCGCGAATTGCCTACACGGTGGCCGCGTCAACGACTGTCGCGGCGCGCCAGCAGAGGCGCTGACGCGCCGCGAGAGCGCCTGGACCGCCGGCGTGGCTCGAGACTAGGATCGTCCCCCGTACACATCGAGCCTCGGGAGATCGCCATGTGCCGGAACATCAGGACGCTGTTCAACTTCGAGCCCCCGGCGACGGAGGAGGAGATCCGGGCGGCGTCGCTGCAGTTCGTGCGGAAGCTGAGCGGCTTCAACCGGCCGTCGCAGGCCAACGAAGCGGCGTTCGCGCAGGCCGTGGAGGACGTCGCGGCCGCGGCGCGCGTGCTGATGGCGTCGCTGTCCACGACCGCCGCGCCGCGGGACCGCGAGGTCGAGGCGACCAAGGCGCGCGAGCGCTCGCGGCTGCGCTTCAGCCGGGGCTGAGGCGCGGGGCCGCCGCGCCGAGCTCGGGTGGCCCTCCGGCTATCGCGCCGTGCCGCGCGCCTTGCGCGCCGCGCTGCCGCGCCCCTTGCCCTCGCGGCGAGCGCCCGGCGCGGACGGCTCTCCTTGCCGTGATGGCGCCGCCTGCGGGGATTGCGCCGCCCTCGCCTCCCGGGCGCGCCGCTCCGGCAAGCACACGACGCGCGCGGCGATGGCCATGCCCTCGACGAAGGCCTCGCGCGTCGCGGCGCCGTGCTTCAGGCCGCGCGCCGAGGAGACCAGGGTGTCCGCGAGCTGGCGCCCGGTGACCCCCGCGGGCTCGTAGGCGGCCGCGAGCCCGGAGGCGCGCAAGGCCTCGGCCACGGCCTCGACGAACCGCCCCTCGTGCTCGGCGACGAGGGGGCCGACGAGCTCGCTCGCGGCGGTCGAGAGATCCGCCGCGTCGGCCCCGAGCGCGCCGACGAACCGGCCGATCCACGCGTCGAACGCGGCCACGAGCCGCTCCTCCAGGGGGCGCTCCGCGTCGCCGAGCGCGGCCGCGGCCGCGGCGAGCGCGGTGTTAAGGAAGTACCCCACGGACGCGCGGAAGAGCTCCTCCTTCGTGGCGAAGTGGAGGTAGAGGCCCTGCCGCGAGACGCCCGCCGCGCGCGCGACCTCGTCCATCGACGTCTTCCGGAAGCCGAAGCGCAGGAACACCGTGAACGCCGCGTCCATCAGCTTGCGGCGGCGCAGATCCTCGGCGGGTCTGTCGGTGGAGCTCGGGCCGCCCTCGTTCACGATGGTCAACGTTGACAAGAATAGACCAAATTGTCAACAGGCGCCTTGACGGTGCGCAGGTGGGCTGTCAGGAACGTCGGGTGCGCCAGCCCGCCTCCCCGGCCGATCCCGCGCTCACCCCCTCCCGCGCCCGCCGGGGGGTGAAGATCGGCGTGGTCGCCGCGGCCGCCGCGCTCCTCGTCGTCGCGCAGCGCACGGGGCTGTTCGAGGTCTTTGGCGAGCCGGCGCGCATCAAGCTGGCGCTCCTCTCGCTCGGGCCGTGGGGGTATGTCGCGTTCGTCCTGGCGTACGCCGCGCTCCAGCCGTTCGGCGTGCCGGGCACGGTGTTCATCCTGGCGGCGCCGCTCATCTGGCCCTGGCCGGTGGCGTTCGCGCTCTCGATGGCGGGCACCATGGCGGCGAGCGTCGTGGGCTTCTCGTTCGCGCGCTTCGTCGCCCGCGACTGGGTCGCCGCGCGGGTGCCGGCGCGCTTCCGCGCCTACGACGAGGCCCTGAAGCGGCGGGCGTTCCTGACGGTGTTCGTGCTCCGCCTTGTGCTCTGGATGCCGCCCATGCTCCACGTCTTCTTCGGCGTCTCCGGGGTGCGCTTCTGGACGCATTTCTGGGGCTCGCTGGCCGGGTACACCCTGCCGCTCCTGGCGACTGCCTATTTCGGTCAACGGGTCTTCGACGCCCTGCGCGACGCGCCCCCGTCGGCGTGGGCCGGAATGGGCGCCGCCGCGGCGGCCGTCATGGTCCTTTCATGGCTGGCCAGGCGCTGCTCCAGGCGCGGCGTCGTCCCCTCCTGACAAATCCCTCCTTTGCCGGCATTTCAGAGAAGAAAAAAATTGAACAGGGAGGCGGGGAGACGGGGAGATTCATGGGATTTATTCTCCCCGTCTCCCCGCCTCCCTGTGAATCTTCCCGAAAAGCTCGACGGGATGCTTCAGCGTCCCCTCATGAAGATGCTGGCGCCTGCGATGGGCGGAACGTGCGCGCCGCTTGCTCGCCGGCAGCACCGCAGGATAGCGTCGGGGCATGGCGCGAATCCACCTGATCATCGGTCCCGTGGGCGCAGGGAAATCGACGTTCGCACAGCGGCTCTACCGGGATCACGCCGCCCTCCGGTTGAACCTGGATGAATGGATGGCGCGGCTGTTCCGCCCCGATCGGCCCGAGACGGGGATCATGGAATGGTATCACGAGCGCACCGCGCGCTGCATCGAGCAGATCTGGAGCCTGACGAGGAGCGCGATCGACGTGGGCACGAACGTCGTGCTGGAGATCGGCCTGATCCGCCGGCGCGACCGCGAGCGGCTGTACAAGCGGGTGGACACCGCGGGGTACGAGCTCACCGTCTACGTGCTCGACGCGCCCCGCGAGCTGCGTCGCGAGCGGGTCGAGCAGCGCAACCGCGAGAAGGGCGAGACGTTCTCCATGGTGGTTCCACCGGACATGTTCGAGCTGGCGAGCGACATGTGGGAGCCGCCCGAGGAGCCCGAGCGCAGCGGGCGCGACATGCGGTTCATCGACACCACGGGCGGCTGATCCGAGCACGGGAGTCCCGGCCGCCACGGACGGCGCGAGCGAGGGCGGCGGCGCGACCGGCGCGATCGGCGCAACCGACCCGCGCTCGGCCCAGCGGCCCGACCGCCGGGCCGCCCCTCGCGTGGTAGCTTTCGCCCGTGAAGCTCTCGTTCAACATCGCTGGCCCCTGCATCCCCGGCGAGCACTACATGCTGCCGCCCGAGCGCCGGCTGGGGCCGGTGCTCGATGCGATCGAGGAACGCAGGTACTTCACGCTCCACGCCGGCCGCCAGACGGGCAAGACCACCAGCGCCCGCTGGCTCGTCGAGCACCTGAACCACGAAGGCGACCTCGGCGCCGTCTGGGTCGACGTCCAGATCGCCCGCGAAGAGCCCGATCCGGCGAAGGCCTTCGAGGCCGTCCTCTACGCGCTCGACACCGCGGTCGACCGCGACCTGCCCGACCTCGGCCGCCCCGCGGACGACGTCCGCCGCGTCGATCCGGCGAGCACCTTCGTCCTGCGCTACCTGCGCGATCTCGAGGCGCGCAGCGACAGGCCGCTTGTCGTGCTCTTCGACGAGGCGGACGGGCTCGTGGGGGCGGCGATGGTCTCGTTCCTGACCCAGCTCCGGCAGGGTTACCTCGACCGGAGCCGGATCCCGTTCCCCTCCAGCGTGGCCCTCATCGGCCAGCGCCAGGTGCGCGACTGCGCGCTCGCCCTGGAGGAGCGGCGCGCGGTCGCGTGGCTGGGCACGACCTCGCCGTTCAACATCACCGCCGAGGCGACGACGCTCGGCCCCTTCACCGAGGCCGAGGTCGCCGAGCTGCTCGCGCAGCACACCGCCGCGACCGGACAGCGCTTCGAGCCCGAGGCGGTGCGGCGGATCTGGGAGCTGGGACAGGGCCACCCGTGGCTGACCAGCGCGATGGCCGACCAGATCGTCCGCCGCGACGTGGAGGACCGCGCCGTCCCGATCACGACAACCCACGTCGAGGCGGCCAAGGAGACGCTCATCCTGGAGCGCCGCTCGCACATCGACTCGCTCATCGCCCGGCTGCGCGAGCCCCGGGTGCGGCGCGTGCTCGATCCCATGCTGGCTGGCACGCAAACGGACAGCGATGTGCTCGATGACGATTTCTCCTACGTCCTCGGCCTGGGCCTGATCCGCTTCCACGGCGGGCGCTTCGAGATCGCGAATCCGATCTATCGCGAGGTCGTCCCTCGGGCGCTCACGTTCATTCGCCAGGCGCAGATCCCGGCCGAGCCCGCCGCTTACGTCCGCCCGGACGGCTCGCTCGACATGGACAAGCTCTTCACCGACTGGCAAGCGTTCTGGCGCAAGGACGGCCACCTCGCCGCCGAGGGGTTCGGCTACCGCGAGGCCGGGCCGCACCTGATGCTGATGGCCTTCTTGCAGCGGGTCGTGAACGGCGGTGGACGGGTGGAGCGCGAGTACGGGCTCGGGCGCGGGGCGCTCGACCTGATGATCTGCTGGCGCGAGGAGCGCCACGCCATCGAGGTGAAGGTCCGCCGCGACACCGAGACGGAGGCCGAGGCGCTCGATCAGGTGGCGCGGTACCTGGAGCACGCGGGGCTCGGCGAGGGGTGGCTCGTGATGTTCGACCTGCGCAAGGAGCGATCGTGGGCAGAGAAGCTGTTCGTGCGCGAGGTGGCGCACGAGGGAAAGACGGTCCGCCTCGTGGGGTGTTGAGGCATCGCCGGGGCGATGACCACCGCGCCGCTCCGCTGCGTGTCCGGCCTGGACGGCGACGCGCCGCTCGGAGCAGCCGGGTCGGGATCGATGAACCGGAATCGACGAAATTTCCTCGCGTCACCGCGCCGCGGGGCCGCTGCCCGGGCCCTCGCGCTTTGAAAGCCCGCCGCCGGAGGCTATGCACGAGGCATGCGTGAGCGTCGCCCCAGCCAGACGGCATCCATCGTCGCCCTCATCCGGGCGCTCGCGGACCAGGGCCTGACCGATGTCCCGGGCTTCGAGGATCCGGTCGTCCACCGGCTCTTGTCGCGCGGGTGGAGCGCCGCGCTGGCGCTGTTCGCGCGCCGGCTCCGGCGCCTGGACCCCGCGAAGCGCGCGCGCGCCCTCGGCCGGCTCTCCGCGGTCCCGCTGCGGGTGATGGCCATCGACATCGAGCTCGAGCGCGCGGTGGCGCTCGGGTGCCGCCAGGTCGCGAGCCTGGGGGCGGGGCTCGACACGCGCGCTTTCCGGATGAAGGCGCTCTCGGCGACCCGGTTCTTCGAGATCGATCACCCGGCGACGCAGGCCTTCAAGCGGCGCAAGGCGGCGGGGCTGCCGCCGCTCGTGGAGCAGCTGACCTACGTGCCCGTCGACTTCGAGCGCGACGCGCTCGCCGCGTGCCTCTCGGCGGCCGGCCATCGATCCGACGAGCCGACCGCGTGGGTCTGGGAGGGGGTGGTGATGTACCTGTCGGACGAGGCGCTGCGGTCGGCGCTGCGGGCGCTCGCCGGCGCCTCGGCGCCGGGCAGCGTCCTCCTCGTGTACTACATGGAACCGCCCGAACCGCGCCGGGCGCAGCGCATCATCCGCCTGCTCACGTGGCTCTGGAGCGAGCCGCTCATCGGCCTGCGCCGGCGCGAGGTGATGCTCACGGAGGTCGAGCGGGCCGGGTTCCAGGCGCTGCGCGACACGGGCGTAGCGGACTGGGCACGGCAGCTTGGAGCCCCGTTCGCGCCGTCCAACCCGGCCACGAACACCCGGCTCCTCGTCGCCGAGCGGCCCGGCCCGGGCGCTGGCCCGCCGCCCGCGCGCCCGGCGGCCTGACCCGGCCGGCGCCGCGCGTCAGCTCCACGTCGCGGAGCGCCGCGGGTGGCGGGTCTCGATGGCCTCGGCGTGCCCCCGCAGCCCGCGCGCGGCAGGGAGGTTGCCGTGCTCCTCGAAGACGTCGGCAAGGGAGAGCCCGAGCACGACGATCTGCTGGGGCTTCTCCAGCGCGCCGACGGTCGGGGCCACGGAGCCGAGCAGCTCGAAGGCCCGCCGCCAGGCCGTCGCCGCGGCGTCCGGCATGTCGGCGTTGAGCGCCGCGTGGCCGGAGCAGCGGTGCATGTCCGCCGCGAACTCGTGGCTCCCGCGGCGGTTCGCGAGCTCTCCCGCGCGCGCGTACGCCTCCGACGCGTCCAGGAAGCGGCGCTGCTTGCTGTGCAGGCTGCCGAGCGAGGCGTAGGCCTCGGGCACGATCGCGAACAGGCCGCGCCGCTCCGCCTCCTTCAGCGCGGCGACGAACACCCGATGCCCCTCCTCGACAACGCCCGCCGCGATCAGCGAGCGCGCGCGCTGCATGGCGATGTGGACGGCCTCCTCGCCCAGCCCCCGGCTCGCCAGCATCTCCTCGGCTTGCTGCTGGAGCTGCGCGGCCTCGGCGTGCCGCCCCGCGTGAAAACACGTGTCCGCCTCGTGCAGGAGGCGCCGCGCGGGGAGCAGCTCCGGGGCGCGGAGGGGCGACCCGGCGGCGATGCGCAGCTCCAGATCGGCGGGCAGGCGCCGCCCGCGCGCCGAGAGATCGGTGATCACGCGCTCGAGATCGGCGATGGCCGCGCCGTCGGCCTCCGGCCACACGACGCGGGACGCGCCCTCGCCGAGGCGCGTGGGCAGATCGCCGACGCTCGAGTGGGCAGGATCGACGAGGACCCAGCGCACGAGCGCGAGGTCGGGGCAGTGCGCGAGCCAGAAGAGGTCGCGGGCATAGGCGCGCGGGTCGTCGATGTGCTGCGGCGCCAGCACGACGACCGCGGTCCCGTCCGGGGCGCTGGCGGCGACGTGCGCCGCGAGGGCGCTGGCGAAGGCGTCGAGCGGCTCGCGCAGCGGGCCGTCCTCGGGCGTCGCGAGCGCCGCCGGGGCGCCGAGCTCGCGCGACAGCGAGCGCTCTCGGGCCGCCCAGCCGCGGCTGGGCCCGTAGACCGGATCGGCCAGGACCCAGACGGGACGGGGCGCCGGGCCTGCTTCACCGAGCGCCCGCAGCAGCGCCAGCGTGTGGCCGTGGACGTGTGCCGGCACGATCACGTGCAGCAGGCGGGCTCGCTCGCCCGTGAAGATGGCGCTGAGCGCGCTGGCGAAGTCGTGGGTCATGTCGCGGTTCCGGGCGGAGTCTTGCTCCGATCGCCGCGGAGGCCAAGCGGAGGCGCCCGCGTTGCGGTGCGGGGCCTCCCCTGCCCCTGCGCCAAGAGCGCCCGCCTCCCGGATCCTGGGCGGGCGGCCATGGCGCGTCGCAGGACGCCACGGTCGAGGCGATGTGTCTCAGGGGCGCGATCCCCTGGATCCGAGGGTGTGATGACGAGGAGCACGCGCGCGCGCTCGGCGCGGTTTGGCCCGGGCATTGCTGACATGGTCGAGCGCGGAGGAGAGGATACCGTGAAAACAGGGATTCGATCGCTGCTCCTGGGCAGCATGGTCATCGGTTGCGTCGGTGTGATCGGTTGCGGAGGCAGCAAGCCTCAGCCGGAGGGACCTGCCGAGAAGGCGGGCGAGGCCGTGGACGACGCCGCGCGCGACGTCAAGGACGAGGCCAAGGACGCCGCGGAGTCGACGGGCGACGCGGCCGAGAAGGCGGGTGACAAAGTCGAGGAGAAGACCGACTAGCGGCCACGAGCGATCTCGGGCCGTTCGCGCAGCGAGGGGCGAGCCGGTGCGCTCGCCCCTCGCTGCGCCTCGAACCGTAGCAAGGCTGGCCGGAGCGCCTCGCGCGCGAGATCGCCCCGGCCGGCGATGAACCCCGAACAACCCCGGCCGCGCCGAGGCGCGGCGCACCAAGGAGGCAGAAAGATGAAGGCGACGTCATTGCTCGAGAAGCAGCATCGCAAGGTGGAGTCCCTCTTCAAGCAGCTCGAGAGCGGCAGATCGGATCCGGCGCTCGTGCTCGCCGAGCTCGCCAACGAGCTCGCCGCGCACATGGCGATCGAGCAGGAGACGTTCTATCCCGCGGTGCAGCAGATCAAGGAGGACGTGATCCTCGAGAGCTTCGAGGAGCACGCCATCGCCGAGCTCGCGCTGAAGCGGCTGCTCTCGACCTCCCCGGACGATCTCTCGTTCAAGGCGCGCGTGACGACGCTGAAGGAGCTCATCCAGCACCACGTCGAGGAGGAGGAGAAGGAGCTCTTCCCGGCGGTCGAGAAGGCCGTGGACGAGAAGCGCCTCAGCGAGCTCGGCAGGTCGATGAAGGCGGAGTTCGAGCAGCGGCTGGCCGAGGGCTACGAGACGCTCCTGCCGGCGGGCTACAAGAAGACGTCCGCGGACCAGGCGAGCCACGCGATCCACGAGGGCCACGCGAACGGCGCGGCCCGGGCCTGACGAGGCCCGCTCGAGGAGAGAGGTCGCGCGGCGGTCCGGCGGTGAGACATGAAAGACGCGATCGGCTGGGTCAGCTCTGCCATCCTCGTGCTGACCATCGGCAATCAGGTCTACAAGCAGTGGAGGAGCAAGACGAGCCAGGGCATCTCGAGGTGGCTCTTCGTCGGCCAGCTGGCCGCGTCGATCGGGTTCGTCCTCTACAGCTGGATGCTCGAGAGCTGGGTCTTCGTGGCGACGAACTCGCTCATGGTCGCGAACGCGCTCGCCGGCGCGACGATCGTCTATCTCCAGCGGAGGCGCCGCGCGCCTCGGCCGGCGGAAGCGGAAGACGAGGCCAGGCCCCGGCGAGCGTTCAAGTTTCCACGGGCCGCGGGCCCGCGGGGGCGACCTCTGAGAGCCGGTCGTGGTGCGCTGGCTGTCTTATCTCGCACGAGTGGAATTCGAAGCAAACGAACACACATTCATGCGACACGCGCGCTTCTCTCCGCACAGACACGCGGGAAGCCCGCCAATCGGGCCTGAACCGATCAAGCATGCAAAAGTGAAGCAGGATCGGTCGATGTTGAGCATGCGTCGAATGCCTCATAGACTCGACGGATGCTTAACACTCGGACTCCTTCATGCGCCGTCGCGCTCGCCGCGACGTTCATCGGTGCTGTGCTGTCGGGCTGCGTCGGTGAGGTGGGCGACGGGTCGCTCGATGGCGAAGGCGGCGGGCCGTCGAGCGGCGCCGGCGTCGTGATCCACCCGGGAGACTCCGGCAGCGGGCCGAGCACCAGCAGCAGCGGCTCGGCCGCGGCGGGCACCGGCGGCTCGTCCGGCGCGGCGACCGGCGGCGCCGGCGGCTCGTCTGCCCAGGGCACGGGTGGCTCGGCGACGGCAGGCGCAGGCGGCTCGAGCGGCGAGGGCGCCGGCGGCGCCAGCAGCTCGTCTGCGCAGGGCACCGGCGGCGCCGGCGGCGCTGGCGGCTCGTCTGCCGAGGGCGCCGGCGGCTCCTCCACGCAGGGCGCTGGGGGCTCGGCCACGGCCTCGACCACGGCCGGCACCGGAGGCTCGAGCGGCGAGGGCTCCGGGAGCGGCGCAGGCGGCTCGGGCGGCGCCACGGGCGCGGCGCAGCTGTGCGTCGATACGATCAACCAGCACCGCGCCACGCTCGGCTTGCCGCCCCTCGCGCGCTGGGTCGAGGCGGAGTCGTGCTCCGATGAAGAGGCCGAGTCCGACGGGAACACCGGCGAGTTTCACGGCGCGTTCGGCCTTTGCAAGGAGAGCGCCCAGAACGAGTGCCCCGGGTGGGGAGGCCCGCCGGACGAGATGATCGTCCCGTGTTTGCAGCTCATGTGGGACGAGGGGCCGGGCGAGGATTTCGAGAAGCACGGCCACTACATCAACATGAGCAGCACCCGCTACACGAAGGTGGCTTGCGGGTTCCACACCTTCCCGGACGGCAGCGTCTGGGCGGTGCAGAACTTCCGGTGACGGGCGCGGCGAGCGCTCACGGATCTCATCCGTCGGGCGCCGTGCCCCCGCGGGCGCCGGCGGACTCATCTTCTCCCAGGACCGCCGCGCCCTCCTCGAGCTTGCCGGTGAGCCGCACGCGCGTCGCGCGGTGCACCCACACGTCGAACGCCTCCATCATGCGCCGCTCGATGGCCGCGCCCTCGAGCAGGCCGAGCGCGCGCGCGACGGCCTCCAGCGTCGACAGGGCGCCCTCGTGCGGCGCGCGGCGCAAGCCATAGCGGCTCGGCGCGCCCTCGGGCAGCGTGACCGGCTCGGCGCCGCGCGCGTCGGCGTCCCGGTGGACCGCACGGCGCGCCTGGTTCCAGTTGCCGTCAGGGACGAGCAGCACCACCGGCTCGCCGCTCGCGTCGTCGGGCGTGAGGGCGCGCGCCTCGGGCGACGGGAAGAGCACGAGCCGGCGGCCCTCCGGCAGCGGCGGGCGCGGCCGCGGCGCGATCTCGCCGCGCACGCGCACCTCCGCGCCCTCGAGCAGGCGCGCGACGAGCCGGCCCGTGTTGGTGCTCCGCGTGCGCTCGATCCGGTGGGTGAGCAGCACGACGCGCGTGCGCACGGCGAGCCGGGGCAGCGCGCCGCAGAGGCACATCGCCTGCGGCAAGCCGCAGCCGCGGCAGCGCGGCGTCCCGCGCGCGCGGATGGGGGGCAGATCGGGCGGCTGCAGCGGGAGAAACGTCATCGCGTCCGGGCCGGGCGTTCTCCCACGCGCAGGCCGCCCCGGTCAAACGGCCCCGCACCGGAGTGTGGGATCTCAGGGGAAATAACTCCAGGGCATCTGCGCCTGTCCGAGGGGAGCCGTCGACCTCGAAGGGAGCCGGAACACGCGCAGCACCTCCGAGACGAACGCCCCTGGATCCTGCGTGATGTAGAAGTGATCGCCAGCCATCACGCGCAGCTCGACCTGCCCTTCCAGCCAGTGCTTCCACGCCTCCACCTCGTCCTGGCGGGCCTCATCGTCGGCGGATCCGTGGAGCAGGAGGGTCGGCGTCCGGAGACGCCTGGTACAGCGGTCCAGCGCGAGGCGGTAGCTCTCCGAGGCGAGGAAATCGCCGCGCAGCATCGGCAGGAACACCTCTCTGAGCTGCGCGTCGGCGCGGAACTCCGCGGGACACCCTCCCAGGCGGATCAGCGCCTCGACGAACCCGTCATCATCGAGCGGGCTGAGCATGCGGCGTGGGATCAGATGGGGAGCGTGGCATGCGGACAGGACGAGGCCGGCTGGCGCACGGCCCCACGGCTCGAGCAAGCGGCAGGCTTCGAAAGCGATCTGCGCCCCCACGCTGTGGCCTATCAAGAGCCACTGGCCGCCGGGTGGCTCCGCGCACAGCTCGTGCGCCAGCTCGGACGCGCTGTGCTGAACGCTCTGCATGCCGGACTCGTGCAGACGATGGTCGCGCCCCGGGTAGGTCACGAGGGACGCCGAGACGTCCACCTGCGACAGCGCCTTCCAGCTGCGGAAGGCGCTATGGCTCCCACCACCGAAAGGGCACACGATCAGGTGCGGGCTGGACGGGGCAGACGCGCTCACGATGCGGCGCAAACTTCGGGCAGATCTGTTCATGGGTTCTCGGGTCGGTGTGGATGTCTCGAGGAACGATCGGCGTCTGAATCGAGGTCAAGCCGTCCACTAGAGTGACAAACGGGTTGAAGCCGCACGCAAACAGCGAGAAGTTGGGACGCCAGAAGACGCCCAGAGACGCCAGAAGACGCCAATATTTATTGTTTTTTTGGCGTCTTCTGGCGTCTTTGGGCGTCTTCTGGCGTCCTGGCGTCTCATTTCTCGCGTTTCCAAGCTGATCGCTGTTCTAGGTGCGCATGGCCGGCGAGGCACCACAGACCTGCTTCGCCAGGGCCCGCTTGTTGACCTTTCCCACGCTCGTCTGCGGAAAGCTCTCCAGGACCTTCAAGCGATCGGGCAGCTTGAACGCAGCCACCCCCAGGCGGCTGAGGTAGGCGTTCACCTCGGCGAGCGTGGGTGCCTCGCCGCGCGCGATGATGCAGGCGCAGGTGCGCTCCCCCATCGTGGCGTCCGGGATGCCGACGATGGCGACGTCACGGATCGCCGGGTGAGCCAGGAGATGGTTCTCGAGCTCCTCGACCGGGACCTTCTCCCCTCCCCGGTTGATCACGTCCTTGCTCCGGCCCTCCACCACCAGATGCCCGCTGGCGAGCCGCCGCACAAGATCCCCGCTCCGGTAGAAGCCGTCGGCGGTGAACGCCCGGCGATTGTACTCCTCCGCGCGATAATATCCGCGGATTGTATAGGGACCGCGGACCTGCAGCTCACCGACCTCGCCGTCCGCCACCTCGACATCCGAGGCGTCGACGATCCTCACCTCGTCGTCCTCGGCGACCGGCCGGCCTTGCGTGTCGATCACGGCGGGCTCGGGGTCGTCGAGCCGCGTGAAGTTGAGCAGCCCTTCCGCCATGCCGTAGACCTGCTGCAGCCCGCAGCCGAGGACGGGTCGCACCCGCGCCGCCGTCTCGGCCTTGAGGCGAGCGCCTCCCGCCTGGATCCACCGCAGGCTGCTCAGATCGGCCCGCACCCACTCCGCCGCCTCGAGCCACAGCAGGACGAGCGGCGGGATGAGGGCTGTCACGGTGATCTTCTCCTGCTCGATCAGCCGAAACGCCGCCTCGGGGCTCGGGTCCTTGCAGAACACAACGGTTCCGCCGGCGTACAGGGCGCCGAGGGCGCCCGGGCATCCCAGGGCGAAGTTGTGCGCGATGGGGAGGCTCACCAGGTACCGGGTGCTCGCGTCCAGGCCCGTCACATCGGCGCTGAGGCGGACGTTGCAAACATAGTCGTCGTGGGTGCGCGGGATCAGCTTGGGAGCGCCGGTCGTGCCGCCCGACAGCAAGAGCAGGGCGACATCGCGCGCGTCCGGCCCGGCCATGATCTCCGGCGGCGCGTCCACCTCGGAGAGCGGCACGAACTCCTCTGCGTCGCCGACCACGAGCACATGCCGGAGGCTCGCCACCCGCTTGCACACCGCGCGGGCGAGCGACCGGTAATCGAAGCCGACATGCAGGTCGGCGATCACATAAGCGACCGGCTGGGAGAGCTCTGCCAGATGCACGATCTCCGTCTCTCGATGCGCCGGCAGCGCCAGCACCGGGATGGCCCCGATCCGGAACAGCGCGAAGCACAGGGGCAGAAACTCGGCGATGTTGGGAAGCTGGACCAGGACGCGCTGCTCCTGCGCAATGCCGAGCCGGCGCAGCCCGGCGGCCATGCGATCCGCGCGCTCGTCGAGCTCCTGGTACGTCCAGCGACGCGCTCCGTCGACGACGGCCACGCGCGCCGGCGTCGCTCGGGCCCGCGTGCGCAGCATCTCGCCCAGGCGCTCGCCTCGCCAGTACCCCGCTTCCCGATAACGATCCACGAACTCGGCGGGCCAATCGACACATCCACTCAACATGGGAGCTCCCTCGCTTTCACCGACGTTCGTCGGCGCTCACTGTCCTGCGCTTCGATGCGCGCGGCCCGGGTCGGCGTCCGGGCGGGCGGGCAGCACGGCCGCGCCGTGCAGGAGGGTCGGGTCGAGATCGGCGGTCAGGCCGGCGATCTCGATGGCGCGGACCCCCGTGACCTCGGCGGGCTCGAGCGCGAACGTCGGGTCGTCACCGACGATCCGGCGCACCGCCTCTCGATGCTCGGCGCGGACCCCCATGCGCACCCGGCTGAGCCTCCTGGCCCCGTTCGGATGGCGGTTCTCTCCCGGATGTTGAGGTGGATCGTAGGGGGTCACGATGAACGGGAGACGATCGTTCGCCGGATAGGCAAACTTGAAGCGGATCTCCTGGCCATCGGGCTTCGTCCGCCGCCACCCGATGGCTCTGCCGACGGGGACCCCTGCCTCCCGCAGCGCGGCGAGCTCACGGTCGAGAGCGTGCGTGTCCACCACGACCGCCACGTCGCAGAAGCCCTCACCGTGCTCGGACCAGCGGATCATCCGCCGGCCCGAGCCGCGCCCGGCCATCAGCTCGATCGGCCACTTAAACCACCGCGCGCTGCGCGGCGTCGTGAGCAGCTCGACGATGGGGCCTTCCGTGAACCAGATGTGCGCGTGCTGGGCCTTTCGCTCGGGTGTCGCGTAGTCCACCTTGAACCCGAGCGCTCTGTAGTCACGCACGGCTCGATGAATGTCGCGCACCCATACCAGGACGTGGCTGCAAGAAGTCGTCATGTTCATTTCTCCCGAGCGCCAGGCGCTCGATCAACGCGCGCCGCTCCCGGCCGCATCGACGGCCGCAGCGCGCGCCGCCGCACGCAGCTCGTCGAGAGGGAGCGGCTCCGGGGTCTCCGGACGGATGAGCTCGGGCATCCCGATCCGCTCCGTCAGATCACGCCACGCGAGCGACACGCCCAGGGCCCACTGGCCGCTGCGAATACGGCGGGCCGGGTCGGCGATGTCGTCGCACAGGTCCTGCAAGGCGACAACGACCGCGTCGGGCCAGGTCCGCGCGAACACGTCGTGATAGCTGCGCGTGTGCTCGTCGCCCAGGATCGACGTGCTCTCCACGGCGAGGCGGTCGGTGCCGGGGCCGCTCATGATCAGGCGTCCGGTCGGGTCGCGCGGCGAGTGCAGGCGCGGATTCCAGAGGACGGGTCCGTGGGTGTCGGCCAGGGTCAGCACGCCGGCGTCGCATCCCAGCGAGATCCGGTGCATGAGCAGGGAGTGATTGTCGGGATCCTCGGGGTGGACCTGGTTCTGCACGCGGAGGGTCACGGGCACGCCGCCGAGGGTCGCGCTCAGGCTCCGGAACGGCTGGCCCGCGACCGGCGACGGCCGGCCGCCACGCGGCGCGCATTCGGAGAACGACCACGGGCGCAGGTCGCCTGCGGCGCGGCCGATCACGTCGAGCAACGGATAGGCGACCTGGCTGTTGCAAGCGGCGTCGATGAACTGGATGCGCTGGCGCTTCCTGATGTACTCCGCCGCGGCAAGGAACTGCCGGATCGGGCGCACGTTCGGGTACAGCGTGTTGACCGCATACGCCGCGCCCCCCCGCTTCGCGGCCTTTAGGCACGCGGTGATCTCCGCGGCGTGCACGGGATGCTCCTGCAGCACGTGGATCCCGCGCTCGAGCAGCGCCGTGGCCAGATCCGAGCCTGGGCCGCCGGTCGCCCCCGAGCGCACCACCACGCAGGCGATGTCGATGTCGCCGGGGATGTCCTCCACCCTGGTGTAGAGCGGCGCTCCGTAGCGCTCGGCGCACTTCCTGGAGAACTCGCTGCCGCGCCCGAGCACGCCGGCGAGCGTGAATGACTCCTGCGCCGACGCGACCGCATCGAGGTAGATGCGCCCGAAGGCGGTGCCGGCGACGACGACGCGCTTCTTCTTGCCGCCGCCGGCGCTCACCAGGTCACCTGCATCGTCAGCGGGCCGCGGAAGAACGTCGCGGTCTTCCACTGGACGTCGGCGTCGAGGCGCAGATCCGGCAAGCGGGTCACGAGCGCTCTCAGCGCTTCCTGGAGCTCAACCCGGGCCAGCGACGCACCGATGCAATAATGCATCCCACAACCGAACGCGAAATGCGCCCGCGCGTCCCGATCGAAGTCGAGCCGGTGTGGATCGGAGAACTTGCGGGGGTCGTGGTTGGCCGCGCCGACCGACGCAAACACGGGCTCACCCGCGCGCACCAGCGTGTCGCCCACCTGGACGTCCTCGGCGGCGTAGTGCGGAAACATCGCGGCGGACGCGACCGGCACGAAGCGGAGCAGCTCCTCGACCGCCTGCGCCACGAGGCCGGGATCCGACCTGAGGCGCGCGAGCTGCTCCTGATGGGTCAGGAGCGTGTGGATGAAGTTCGGGATCTGCGAGGACGTGGCCTCGTATCCCGCGATCAGGATGGCGATGCAGAGCTGGACCAGCTCGCGCTCGTTCAGGCGGTCGTCCACGTCGTGGGCCTCGATGAGCGCGCTCATCAGGTCGTCGCCCGGCTCGGCCCGGCGCAGGCGGATCAGCCCCATGATGTACTGGGATAGTTCGCCGAGGTTCCGCTGCGTCTGCTCCGCGGTCTGCGTGTTGGTCGAGAGCAGAGAGTCGTTCCACTCCTTGAACCTGGACTGATCCGCCACAGGAACACCCAGGAGCTCGCAGATCACGGACATCGGGATCGGCAGCGCGTAGTCCCGCACGAGATCGGCAGGGGGGCCTTTGGCCACCATCCTGTCGATCAGCTCGTTGGCGAGGTCGCGGACGTGCGGGCGCAGCTGCTCCACGCGCCGGTTGGTGAACGCCTGGGTGACCAGGTTGCGGATGCGGGTCAGCTCGGGCGGGTCCATCATGACGATCCCGCCGGCGATGCGCGGGAGCGCCCTCGGGGCGTCCGCGCGCTTCGTGGCCTCCTCGCGGCTGAACCGCCGGTCGGACAGCACGAAGCGGACGTCCTCGTAGCGGGTCGCGAGCCACGCCGGCTCGCCGTAAGGCAGCTTGACCTTGAGCAGCCCCGGCGTTTGCTGAGCGCGGGAGTACGCAGAGGCGAGCGCGATGCCGTCGAAGAGATTGAACGGATACTGGATGGGGGGATTCGTCGCGGTGGTCATTGCGTTCGTCCTTGTGATGCCGCCGTGGAAAGCGGGCGGGAATCGAAGCGCCGGCGGCGCGCGGCCCAGTCGCGCAGCCGCTCTCGGTCGAGGGCGCCGCCCGCGGCGAGCGGCAGCTCATCGACGATCTCGATGCTGGCGAAGGCGCCCAGGCGCTCGCCCAGGTGCTCGGAGAGGCGCTCCGACGTCAGCAGCGCCCGATCCATCTTGGCCCGGGCCGCGAACACACGATGGCCGAGCCGCTCCAGCGGGTGGCCGTCCCGGGGCAGCCCGAGGACGCGCTGGAGGCCAGCGCCGTCGAGCGCCGCGTTCCACTGAGGCAGCGTGAGAAACGTCGACTCCGTCTCGGCCCTGCCGTCGCTGGCGTCGTCCAGCATGAAGGCCTGGGAGGCCATGACCCAGAACTCCTCGACCGTGGGCTCGGTCAGGACGAGCCAGCCGCCGGGGCCGAGCAGCTCGTTGAGCCAGCGGAGGGAGGCATCCGTGTTCCGCGCGGCGTTGAGCACGCCCCCGCCGACGATCACGTCGAACGAGCTCGGGACGAAGCCCTGTTCTCTCGGCGCGACGTTGATGTCGTAGAGGCCGAAGCGCACGCACCGGTGCCCGGCGAGCCGCGGGGCGGCCTGATCGAGGAAGTACCTGGAGACGTCGGTGTAGAGGTAGTCGACCTCGGCGCCCGAGAGCTCCGGCAGGAGCGACTCGGAGGTCGCCCCCGTGCCGGCGCCGACCTCGAGCAGCCGTATCGGCCGCTGCCCGGGCCATTCCCTGGCAATCCTGCTCACGAGGAGACCGACGGCGCGGTGCTGGTACCGGGCGGCGATACTCTCGCGATACAAGGCCCTGGCGAGGTCGGTGCGCCCTTCCGGGAACAACAGGTGGACGGCCCGCACCGCGCCGGAGATCAGGTCGGGCAATCGGTCGGCGTTGCGGACCGCGTAGTCGATCGTGCCGGCCGCGCCGACCGTGGCCAGCCATTCTCCCTTCAGCTCGTCCCATGCGCGCGCCAGCGCGGCGTCCGAGAAGACGCAGACCGGGCCCACGGCGCTCAGCCGATCTCCGTCCCGGCGCAGCAGCTTCTGCTCCGTGAGCACCCTGAGCCAGCGGCGGATGAGCGGCCGGTGCGCGGCGGCGACCCGCGCCCGCGCGAGCACCTCGTCCACGGTGTGGGCGGCGGCCGTGTCGGTAAAAAGGCCGCTGCGGCCAAGCGCGTTGAGCATCGACAGCAGCGCTGTCTGCCCCAGCCGCTCCACGGCCGCGATCGCCCGGTTCAGGTCGGTCTTGGCGAGCTCGGCGTCCAGCGCGGCGGTCGCCTTGGCGATCAGGCGCTGTCCGCTCGCGTCCCCGTCGGCATCGTCGCTGGCGCGCTTCGCGGGGACGGCAAAGATCGCCCAGCCGCCGTCGGAGGGGATCACCGCCGCCTCCGCCACGCCCGGATGGCTCATCACGAGCTCCGCGATGCGCGCCGCTTCTTGCTCGGCTCTGCGCAGCTCGCGCTCCACGGGCACGAGCCCGGCTTCACCGGCGATCCTGTCCACGAGCTCTGCGCCGAAGACGCGCCGCACGGCCGCGGACGACTCGGCGGACAGCGCTCCACCGGCGCCTGCGCCGGCGTCGTACACGATGCGCCGCAGCGCACCTAGGTCGGCGAGCGCGGCCGCCGGGTGGGCCAGGAGGCTGCGCAGCAGCGTCGCTGACACGATCGCGCAGTCCGGGGCCGCTCGCTCGAGGAACGAGAGGGCCTTGGCCGGGCTCGCGGCGCTCGCGGCGCTCACGTCGACCGCGTGATGGTGGACGGCGGCGCCGGCGCTCCAGCTCGCGAACACCGCATCCCCGCCGAACCCGGCCAGCGGCGAGAGCACCGCCGTGCGCGCAGGCGAAGGGCCGATCGCGTCGCGCAGGGCAGCCACCGATTCGCAGAACACCGCTCTCGACCACACGAACGATCCGCGAACCACGGAGAACGGCGCGTCGTCCGCCAGGCGGGGCTCGCAGGCGCTCGCCCCGTCGAGCGCGGACAGGTCGGCGTCCGTGATCTTCAGGACATCGCCGCCGTCGCTCGCCGGCGGCTCGGCGGAGAACCGCGCGCCGAGCAGCATGGCGGCCAGCCGGACCGACAGGGCCTGAGGCCTGTCTCCGGCGCTCCAGCTCAGCGTGCGGCCCGCGGCGGCCCCGCGCTGGCGCAGCGCCGTGACAGCGCGGTACGTCGCGTCGAGCACCGCTGCTCCTGTCCACTCTCGCCCGCTCGACACCAGCGCCGCTCGGCTCCCGAGGCGCTCCAGCCCATCGATGATCTGTGTCACGGTCATGGCACCTCCTCGGGTGGTCGTCAGCAGGCGGTGGCGAAGAACAGGTGCTGGCCTGCCACGGCCAGGGGTGATTCGAGCGAAGGAAGGACGAACCGCGGCACGAAGGCCGCGGCCAGGAGCTCCTCATTCCAGCCGGGCGCGTCGATGAACACCTGATCGGTCCCGGCGCGCCGGTCCTCGCTGCCGAGCGGCGGCGAGCCGGCCGCAGGAGACAGCAGGAACTGCATCGCCGTCAGGATCGCGCAGTTCTCTCGTGTGGAGTCCGTGAAGACGAGCCACCCGCCGGGGGCGAGCGCGCGGCGGATGCGGCGCAGCGTCCGGCCCGTATGCGCGGCGTTGTGGAGGACATTGCCCGCGAGCACGACGTCCGCCGCGTGCGGCTCCACCCCCTGCGCCGTGAAATCGATGTTGATGTCGAGCACGGCAGCGCGCACCCCGCGATGGCGGCCGAACCGCTCCTGCGCCGCGGCCGTGAACGCGCGCGCGATGTCGGTGAACAGGTAGTCGATCGGCGCGCCGTCGAGGGCCCGCAGCGCGGCTGTCGTGGTGAGCCCGGCGCCTCCGCCGAGCTCGAGCACGCGCAGCGGCCGGTGCCGCAGCTCCGCGCAGCGGCGCACGAGGTGAGCGCCTGCGGCGCTCAGGTAAGCGGTGAAGACGTTGTCCTGGTAGGCGGCGAGGGCGGAGAGGTCCTGCCGCTCGCGAAACAAGAGCTGCTGAATCGAGAGATCGTCGCGCACGAGCGCGTGCAGGCGGAGCAGCGCGGCCTTATGGACTTCCGCCATCGCGGGCGGGAAGCCGAGCGCGGCATACGCGTCGGGCAGGTCGGCGGCCGCGCCGGCGTCCCGCAGGGCCCGTCGCCACGCGTACTTATCCGCCACGTTGCTGAGCACACCGTGGTCGCGCAGCGCGGCGAGCCACCGCCGGACGAGCCATGCGTGCCGCGGCGCCGCGCCCAGCGCCGAGACGATCTCCTCCGCGGTGCGCGCTTCGCCTCCCGGATGCACGGCGCCGCTCGCGACGAGCAGCTCCCCGATGGCCCGCAGGCTGATCGCCTCGAGTCGCTGCATCGCCCCCGGCAGGTGCGCCAGGGCGTCCCTCCCCGGCGCGGGCTCCAGCAGCCGAGTGAGCCTCAGGCCCGCCTCGTGTGTCTCGCCGGCCGACGGAACGCCGGGCGCCTCACCGCCGGCGTCGTCGGCGGCGGCCTCCACGGCCGCGGCGGCCAGATCCGCGGCGGGGACGGCCTCCGCGTCGGCGCGCGCCAGCGCCGAGCCGAGCGCGGCGAGGATGTCGTGCCGGAGGCGGCACAACGTGAGCTGAACCTGAGCCTCGCTGGCGGCTGCGCCTGGGCTCTCGATGGCATGGGCAAACGCCGTCAGCTCGCCGCGGGTCGCGCGCAGCCAGCTCAGGGTCTCGCGCTCGGCCGGCGCGTCCGTTCCGCCGAGCAGCACGCCAGACCCCGTGGCGTGTGTGGTCCAGAGGACGTCGCCGTGAACCCCGGTCAACCTCAGCTCGCCGGCGTCGCTGCCCAGGGCGAGCTCGACGAGCATCTGCGCCTCTGACGACACCTCGTTGCGCACGCGCAGGACGATGGGAACACCCGCGAGGCTGCCTCCGAGCACGACAAGCCCGCTCCCGAGCGGCGCCGGCTCACGGATCTGCCAGGGGCGCAGGGCGCCGAGCGCGTCTCCCAGGAGGCGGAGCAGCGCCTGGATCGACGCTCTCGTGCAGGTCGCCGCGACGTACCTGACCGGCGTGCGCGCGCGCAACACCTGCGCTGCGCCGAGGAGCCGCCGGGATGCCGTCGTGGCAGAGGCGACCGCTGCCACCCGGAAGGCAGCTCGGGAGAGGCGCGCTTGCCGCAGGCACGTCGCGAGCTCATCGTGCTCGAGCGGCGCCTCCGCCAGCACGGCGCTGCCCCGCGCCAGGAGGTCGACGGCGCGCTCGGTCACCGGCACCCCGTGCCCGGTCGACGCTACCCAGCAGCACACGCCGGCGCCGAGGGGCGCCTGATCCGGCCGGGTCCACAGCGGTATCCTGGCCTGATCGGCGAACCTCCGGGCGCCCTCGCCGTCGTCGGCGAGCTGGCCGATGAGGCGAAAGCGCCCGTTCAACCGCTGGAGCGCGGCCAGGTGCAGAGGACCGAACCCGGCGCCGCACAGCACGAGAGGCATCCCGGCGGTCACAGGGAGCCCTCCTCGGTAGCGCCGAGCGCGTCGATCGACGTATCCAGCAGATCGAGCGCTGTCACCGCGCCGCTCTCGCGAAGGCGACCGACCGTCGACAGGGGCTCGAGCGCCGCCGCGGCGAAGTGGCGCCCTGCGGGCACCTGGCCCTGGTCCACCGCCAGCGTGGCGAGCGCGGCCAGGGTCCCTGTGAGCTCGGCGTTGCGCCGTCCGCGCATGACCAGCGTGCGCGTGACCGGGGCGCCGTCTCGCAGGCCGTCGAGCTGCGCGACGAGGAGGACGTGAGGCTCGCGTCCAGCGAGGTCGAGCAAGCTGGCCCGGCATAACGCCGCGACCGCCTCGCGGCGTTCGAGGCTGCGCGCGCGGTCGAAGGCCGTGAGGATGTGCTGGCCTGTGATGACCGTATACCACTCTCCCCGAACGAGCCGGAGCGACGCCGCGAGCCGCTCCCCTTCGGTGTTGAGGTAAGGCAGCAAGGTCGCCGGACCGGGGAAGAACGGGACTTCCACGTTGCGCGCCCGGGTCAGCACCCCGGAGCGACGTCCCTCTCGCCATGCCGCGAGCGGCTCGCTCACCCCGTCCGTGGCCGCCTGGAGGTAGTCGTCCGCGGCGACCTCGGTGAAGCGGTCCAGCACGCCGAAATAGCTGCGCATGCCGTGGACCTGGCTGAAAGCCCGCTGCGCCGCCCATCGCGGCAAGAGCGCCGTGAGGCCAGGCTGCAGCCCCGCAGAGAGCACGGCCACGCGCCCGCGCGTGCGGTACGCCTCGTCGTCCAGGAGCGCGTACAGCGCATCATCGCCGGCGGCGTCCACGTAGTCGGCGCCTGCTTCCACGGCTGCCCTCGCCGCGCGGTCCGCGATGGCGTGAGATGGACCTGCGCAGTTGAGCACGATCCGACAACCACCGACGAAGCGGCGCAACGACGCGTCGTCCCGGAAATCGACCGCCTGGTGCTCGACCGCTGCCACGGACAGCTCCTTCGCGAAGCGACGGGCCGCATCGAGGTTTCGCCCGCCGATCCGCAGCGGCCCGACGCCGAGCGACGCGAGCCGCCGGACCGCTTGCGCGCCGACGTCGCCATAACCTCCCAAGATGCCGATCGTCATCCCGCAGCCTCCACCAGCCGCCATCCGTGGGCGCGGCGGCGCTCGTTCCAGAACGCCGTGTACCGCCCGTTGCGCGCCAGGAGCTCCTGATGCGTCCCCGCCTCGACGATGCGGCCGCCGTCGAGCACGAGGATCTGATCCGCGGACACGATGGTCGGCAGCCGGTGCGCGATGACCAGCAGGGTCGACCGGTGCATCAGCGTCCGCATCGCGCTCTGGATGTAACGCTCGTTCTCCGGGTCGAGCGCCGCCGTCGCCTCGTCCAGCAGCACGATGGGAGCGTCCTTGAGCACGGCCCGGGCGACCGACACCCGCTGGCGCTCCCCGCCGGACAGCGACGCTCCGCCCTCGCCGACCCGGGTCTTCAGGCCCTGCGGCAGGCGCCCGATGATCTCTTCCACGCCGGCCAGGCGGGCGGCCTCGCGCACCTCCGCGTCCGTGGCGTCCAGCCGGCCCACCCGGATGTTCGCCTCCAGCGTGTCATCGAACAGATAGACGTCCTGCATGACCAGCGACAGCTGCGCCATCAGGTCTTCCGTGGAGAGCTCGCGGACATCCACGCCGCCCACCCGCACCGAGCCCGCGTCGACATCGAAGAAGCGCGCGATCAGCCGTGTTATCGTGGTCTTCCCCGAGCCGGATGCCCCGATGATCGCCGTCATCGTCCTCGGCGCTATCCGGAAGGACACGTCACGGAGCACGGGAGCGCCCGGCTGATAGCCGAACACGGCATCGCAGAGCTCGATCTCCCCCGGCGCCGCGACGGGCCTGGAGCGCTCCGGCTCGGGCAGCGGCGCCTCGTCGAAGATGGCGGACAGCCGCTCCAGATCGTTGCCCGCCATCCGCAAGAGCCCGCTCCGCCCCGCGGCCTCGGCCAGCGGCCCCACGAACCTGGCGGCCAGCGCCAGCAGCGCGACGAGCTCGATCGGATCGATCGACCGATCGAGCGCGCGCACCACGCCGACAGCGATCAGCGCGGCGAACGCGAGCTGCACCGACAGACCGCCCGCGAGCAACCTGGGGAAGGTCTGGCGCAGCATCGACCCGCCCGCGGCGCGCTGCCCATCGATCGCCTCCTCGAGCGGCGCATAACCCCCCGTGGCCCGGCCGAAGGCGCGAAGCACCTGCTGGTTGCGCGCGAACTCGACGACCCGGTTGCTGGCGAGCGCCCCCGCGGCGTCGACCTGCTCCTCGGTTCGGCCGATCCACGCCGACGACCAGCGGTGCGTCAGGTAGATCAGCGGCGTGCAAGCGATGGCCGTCAACCCGAGCTGCCAGTCGAAGAACAGCATGGCGACCGCGATCGTCGCGGGCGTCAGGATGCCGCTCACCACCGGGGTCAGGAGGTGGGCGAACACGTTGGTGACCATCATGGTGCCGCCCGTCGCGCTCCGTGAGAGACGGCCGACCTTCTCCGAGGAAAACCAGCCGATCGGCAGGCGGGCGACGTGGTTGCCGAGCCGGTCGTGCAGCGTGGTCAGGACGACCAGCGCGAGCGCGAAGCCCTTCATCGTCTGCTGGTAACGGGCCACGCACGTCACCGCGACGACCGCGGCAAGGAGGAGCAGCCAGCGCAGCGCCTCGCCCAGGTCCCCGCCGAGCAGCGCCTTGAGGACCGGGACGAGGAACGCCATCGCCACCCCCTGAACGACGGAGTAGACGATGAGCCAGCCGAAATAGACGTGCAGCGCCCTTGCGTGCTGCGGTCCCAGGATCTTGGTCAGCTGCCGGATCATGAGGCTTCACCCACCGCTGCAGCGGCAGCCGCCATGTCGCCCTCGGCGTGAGCGCGCCACATCCTGGCGTAGAGCCCGTCCGCGGCGAGCAGCGCGGAGTGCGTGCCGCGCTCGCGCACGCGGCCCTCGTCGAGAACGACGATCTGGTCGACGCCGGTGATCGTCGCCAGCCGGTGGGCGATGACGATCACGGTGCGCCCGCGCGCGACCGCGGACAGCGCGTCCTGGATCTGCGCTTCTGACTCCGGATCCGCGTGCGCCGTCGCCTCGTCCAGGATCAGCACCGCGGTGTCCGCGAGCAGCGTGCGCGCGATGGACAGCCGCTGCGCCTCGCCGCCGGACAGGATGGCGTCCTCGCCGATCACGGACCGATATCCCCTGGGAAGCGCGACGAGCCGGTCGTGGATCTGCGCGGCGCGCGCGGCCGCGACCACGTCTGCGTCGCTGGCCTCGGGCCGGCCGAGGCGCAGGTTGTCGGCCACCGTTCCATGGACCAGCTGGACGTCCTGCAGAACGAAGCCGACGTTCCGGTACAGCACGTCCGGCGCGATGTTCCGTATATCGACGCCACCGAGCAGGACAGCGCCGCCGGTCACGTCATAAAACCGAGGCACCAGCTTTGCCAGCGTGGACTTCCCCGCGCCCGAGGTCCCGACCAGCGCGGTGACCGTGCCAGGACTGCAAGCGAAGCTCACGTCGGAGAGCACGCTCCTCGAGCCGTCGTAGCTGAACGAGACGTGATCGAACTGCACCCCCGCCCCGCGCGGCGCCTCTGGCGTCGTCGTGATGGGCAATGACGGCTCGTCGAGCAGCGAGGCCACGCGCTCCGCCGCCGCCACGGCCTTGCGCTGGGCCGTGAGCCCCTGGTTCAGCGTGAGCACCGTCTGCGGGATGACCACGGCGACAAGGGTCTCGGCGAGCAGGTCGATGGGGCTCACCCAGCCCTCCCGGATGAACCAGGCGCCGACCGTCAGGCTCACCAGCATGATCACGGGCACCGACAGGGCCATCGAGGTCAGCGCCTCGAGCCGGAGCAGCGGCCGCACCCAGCCGGCGTACCGGTCGCTGAAATCGCTGACGGCGCGCTGGTAGCTCTGGTGAGCGCGGCCCGTCTGGCCGAACGCCTTCACGACCGCGATGCCGTGCACGAACTCGACGATCGCGGCGCTCACCCTGGCGAAGCTCGCGTCAAGCTGCATCATCTTCTCGGCGAAGCCCCGCATCATCCATGCGTAAGCGACGATGTAGATGGGCAGCGTGGCGATCGCGAGCAGCGCCAGCCGAACGTCCAGCCAGAACAGGTACAGGAGGCCGCCGAGCGGAAGGACGATGGCCGAGACGAGCTCGACATCGTGGTGCGCGACGAGATGGTGCAGGTCCTCCAGGTCGTCCTGGACCGCTTTGCGGACCACCCCTGACGTCTTGTCGGAATACCACCCCAGCGGCACCTCGCCCAGCTTGCGCACCAGCGCGCGCCGCAGGATGGCCTGAAGCCGATGGTCGGCCAGGTGGGTCACCCACAGCGCCGTTCCGGTGCATGTCCATCCGACGCCGAGGCCGACAACGATGATCAGCGCGACAGAGGCCACCTTCGCGCTGTCGATCGGGCCTGACGCGACCAGGATCCGCGCGAGCTCGGCGATACCGATGAACGGGACGAGGGTCGTCAGCGCCCCGACGCCGCCCAGGAAGATCCCGAGCCGCGTCAGCCCTGCTATCGGGCGGCGCAGCTCGCGGAGCGCCCCGTCCTTCTGCCGATTCTCTCGATGCTCTCTCATGTGTGGCGCAACGATACCGCGAGGTGCTCGGCCACGACATTCACATGCGGCGGCTCGATGACGCTGAAATGGTTGCCGGGCACGTCGATCAGCTTGAACTCGCCGAGGCAGACGCCTTCCCAGAACGGCGCCGTCAGGTGCCCGACGCCCGCGGTGATGCCGAAGGATTGCTCCTCGTCGCACCGCAAGAACGTCATATCGCCGACGTACGGCTCGGGATCGAACCGAGCGGCGCGCATGCTGTGCCTGCAGGTCCGGAACAGCGCCGGGATGAGCTCGGGTCCGACGGGCACCCCGGCCTGGGCGGCCGCCGCCTTCGCATAGCTGGCCAGGCGCTCGTCCTGACTGCGCGCGGACTGCCTGCGCACCGCGGCGGCGACCGATTCCAGCCCGGGGTCTCCGCCGAGCCTGGCCATTGCGCCGGCCGGAATCTTGCGATTGTACTCGACCATCAGCTTCTCGATGGCGCGGTACACGTCGGCGCTGTCGACGTCGTCGCCGAAGACGGCCTTCACCGGATCCAGGTTCAGATTCGGCGCGAAGATCGCCTCGAACGCGAGCTCTTCGTCGGTCTCGATGAACATGGGGATGCTGTCGACGAGCGCCAGGTCCACCGACATCCCGCGCTCGAGCAGCCGCCGGGCCACCTCGGTGGCGAGCAGCCCGCCGAGGCAGTAGCCGATGAGCTGAAACCGCGTGAAGCCTTCATCGATGAGCCGCTGCGCGTAATCGTCGGACACGCGCGCGACGAGCTCCTTCGGGGGAATGGCGAGGTACAGCTCGGGGTCGGCGACAGCGAAGCCCAGGACGGGCCCCAGGTTCTGGGCGGCGAGCGCCCGCCCCAGGTGCTGGAAGTAATCCATGGTGCCCAGCGCCGCGTGGAACATCACCCGCGCCGGCCCGTCCCCGCCGCCGAACGAGAGGATCAACGAATTGCTTCCCTCCCGGCGCTGCGCGACCTGCGCGGTCTTGCCGCCGCTGGAGGAAGCCTCCGCGCCCGGCCCAGCGCCGCTCGGCGTGTGCGCGGCGCCGTCTTGCCTGCGCAGCGCGCGCGCAAGCGCGTCGACGGTCGGCTCGTTGAGCATCTGCCGCAGGAGCGTGTCGTAGGCGAACGGCGCGGCTTCCGGCACCTCCTCGCGCAGTCGACCTGCCACCCTGGCGAGGATCAGCGAGTCGGCGCCGCGGTCGTAGAAGTTCTCGCCCTTGCCGATCCGCGCGATGCCGAGCGCGCTCGCCCAGAGCGCGCAAAGCCGGCTCTCCAGCTCGTCCAGCGTGGCATCGGCCTCCTTCCCGGCGCTGTCGATGAACGCCGCGGGCCGCAGGGCGGCGAGCGCCTTGCGGTCGACCTTGCCGTTCGCCGTGAGCGGCAGCCGGTCGACGACCTGCAGATGCGCAGGCACCATGTGCGCTGGCAGCCGCTGGCCGAGGAAGCTCGTGAGCTCGTCGGTCCCGACCCGGGCCCGGTCGGTCTTGAAGCGCGCAGCGAACATGTGCATGCCACAGGCCGCCATCGAATGGTCGTCGTCCGGCAGGCGGAGCACCAGCTCACCGCCGCTCTTCGCGATCAGGCCTTGCCACTGCTCGGTGGACAGGAACTTGGTGGTGCCGCGCTCCCGGTCCGCGCCCGAGGGGTCCATCATGAAGCCCTGGGTGAGCAGGACGTGCGGGTGATCGGCGGTAGGCTCGGTGAACACGAGCCACCCCGACGGCCCGAGCAGCTCCACCGCCGCCGCCACCGCGGCTTCGACGTTGCGGGTGCTGTTCAGCATTCCGGCGCACAGCACGACGTCCGCGGAGCTCGGCAGCAGGCCCTGGGCGCGGTAATCCTCGTTCAGGTCGAGCTGCCCGAATCGGACCCACGGGCGCTCCCGGAACCGCTCGCGCGCGTCGGCCAGGAAGAAGGCTGTCAGGTCCGTGAACAGGTAGTCGACGTCATGGCCGTCGAGCATCGGGAGGACAACGCCGGTGGTGGCCCCCGTGCCGGCGCCGATCTCGATCACCCGCAGAGGAGCGCCGTCCGTATGCGCGGCGGCGATCCGGTACAGGAGCGCCGCGACAGCGTGGTTGTTGTAACGCGCGATCGCGTCGTCGCGGTACACCGAGAGCGCCACGTCGTGCTTCCCTTGCGGGAACAGCAGCTCGAACGGGTTCTGCTGGTTCTCGAGCAAGGCGTGCAGCCGCTCCACGTGCGCTCTGTGGTACTGGACGAACTCGGGCGTACACAGCCCGGACGACGACGAAAGCTCCTCGAACCGCCGCCAGGCGTCGTGGACCGCCGTCGCGCCGGCGCCCCTGCGCTGCGCGTAACGGCGGCTGTCCTCGTGGTACGTGAGCCATCCCGCCTCTGAAAGGAGCCCCAGCCAGCGACGAACGAGCCAGTGATGGCGGTCGTGGACGCGCGCCTCGCGCAGGATCTCCTCGGCCGAGTGCGTGTCGCGCGGACCGGCGAAGAGCCCGCGCTCGGAAAGCGCGTTCATCATGGACGCGAACGAGGCGTCGCGCAGCGCTCGGGTCGCCTCGCTCACCTGGGCCGCGGTCACGCCGCTGACCTCCTTGTCGGCGAACTGCCGCGCCGCAGACACGAGGCGAGCCTGCGACGTGGCCAGATCCTCGTCCGCAGGCGCGCCGCGCCGCGCGAGCTCGACGAAGCCGAGCAGCGTGCGATCCGTGGGGTCCTTGCCGGCCACCACGGCCGCGGCGGCGCCGACCGCCGGATGCGCGAGCAGCGCGGCCTCGATCTCGCCGAGCTCGATCCGGTGCCCGCGGATCTTGACCTGGCTGTCCTCGCGCCCGAGGAACTCGATGGATCCGCCGGGGAGATAGCGCCCGAGATCTCCGGTCCTGTAAAGGCGCTGTCCATCGACGGGATGGTCGAAGAAGCGCGCTGCCGTGAGCTCCGGATCGCCCAGGTACCCCGCCGCAAGGCCGTGCCCGGTGATGTACAGCTCTCCAGGGACCCACACCGGCGCGTCGCGGAGCGACGCGTCGAGGACGCGGAAGCCCTGGTTGGCGAGCGGCACCCCGTAGGGGATGCTCGTCCACGCCGGGTCGACGCGCTCGATGCGATGGTAATTCGACCAGATGGCCGCCTCGGTCGCGCCCCCGAGCCCGATGAGCGTCAGGTCAGGAATGAACCGGCGGATCTGGTCGGGCAGCGTGACCGGGATCCAGTCGCCGGACAGCAGCGCCATGCGCAACGAGCGAACCGCGACAGGCTCTGTCTGCAGGTAGCTCGCCAGCATCTGGAGCTGCGCAGGCACGGAGTTCCACAGGGTCACCTCATGCTTCACGAGGAGATCCGCCCAGTGGGAGGGATCGGCGCCGCGGTCGGGATCCGGGAGCACGAGCGTCCCGCCGAGGGCGAGCGTGCCGAAGATGTCGTACACGGACAGGTCGAAGCCGAGCTGGGCGAGGCCCAGCACCCGGTCCGATCCGGTCACCCCGAAGCGACGGTGGATGTCGTCGATGGTGTTCAGCGCCGCCCGGTGGGTGATCATGACCCCCTTCGGATCACCCGTGGAGCCGGAGGTGTAGATCACGTACGCCAGCGCGTCGGGGTCGCCCACCGGCGCTTCGGGGAAGGCCTGCGCAGGCGCCTGCGTGTCCACGTCGATCACCCGCAGGCCGTCCGGCAGCTTGGCCGCCGCGGAGATCCACGACTGGGTCAGGACCTGTCGCACCGCCGCGTTCGACAGCACCTTCTCGATGCGCAGCCGTGGCTGCGTGGCGTCCAGCGGCAGATAGGCCGCGCCCGCGAGCAGCACGCCCAGCACCGCGACGACCTGCTCGATCCCCTTGGTCATGACGACGGCGACGCGGTCGCCCGCGGTACAGCCGCCGTCTCGCAGCGCCTCTGCGACCGAGGCCGCCCTCAGCGCGAGGTCGCGGTACGTCAAGCTGCCCGCGTGGCCGATCACCGCCACCGCGCCGGGGTCGCGGGCGGCCTGCTCCCAAAACCCTCGGTGCAAGAGGGAGTCCGGCAGCGGACAGCCTGTCTGATTGACCCGCTCGCGCTCCTGCGCCTGCCATCCGGGCAACGCGACCGGCTCGACGGCGTCCCATGCCTCGGAGCGCTCCGCGAGATCCTCCAGCAGCCGCTGCAGCGCGCCGAACATGTCGTCGATGAGGCCGTCCGGGAAGATGCCCTGACGCACGTCCCAGTTGACCTCGAGCCCGTCGGCGTCATCCATGACCTGACAATCGAGGTAGACCTGCGGGGTCTGCGTGACGCCATGGCCGAAGCGCCGGCCGCTCGTGGGTCGGCCCCGCGAGCCGAGGCCGATGGCGCTGGTGAAGACGACCGGCATCAGCGCGGCTTCCCGCCCGCGCCGGCGGGTCATCTCGCGCAGCACCTCGACCCCCGTGAACAGCCGGTGATCGAGATCGGCGAACATCTGATCGCCGAGCCGCGCAGCCCATTCCTTGAAGCTGCGCCCGGACGCCGCCTGCACGTCCAGGAGGCTGACCGACGTGAAGTCTCCGACGATCCGGTCGACGTGCGGGTGCAGCGGCAGGCGGTTGAGCAGCGTGAGGTTGAGGCTGAACCGCTGGCGGCGGCTCCAGCGCTGCAGCACCGCCGCATAGGCGCCCAGCACGGCGATCGAGGCCGTGAGACCTCGCTCGCCGGCGCGCTGGCGGAGGCGCTCCCAGCGCTCGGCGGACAGGCGGCCGTGGTGTCGGCGGAAGCGCACGGGCCCGGCTTCCGCGGCCGATGGAAGCGCCGGGAGCTCGGGCGCGGGGGGCAGATCGTTGACGCGCGAGAGCCAGTACTGGCGGTCACGCTGGTAACGCCCTGTCTCGCGCAGCCGCCGCTCCGCGAAGATGTAATCGCGAAAGCGGAGGTCCAGCGGTCGCAGCTCGTCGCTGCGGCCGGCGAGGAGGAGGTCGAGCTCCTCGAAGAAGATCCCGGCGCTCGCCCAGTCGGCAATCAGCGAGTCGAGCGAGAAGTGCACGACATCGCCGCCGCTGGTGCGGGTATGCCGCAGCTCGAACAGCGGCCATGCGGTGGTCTCGTACATCCGGTGGTCCATCTCGGCGCGGATGCCGCATAACGCGCGCTCCACCTCGGCGGCGGGCGCGCCGCGGAGGTCCGTCGACCGGATGGGGTACCGGGGTACCGCGGGCAGGACGCGCTGGTAGCCGTCCTGCTCGATGACGGCGCGCAGCATCTCATGCCGCTCGATCAGCAGGTTCCAGGCGTCGGCGAGGCGCGCGGGGTCGAGCTCTGGATACGTCACCTCCAGGTACCCGTGGCAGGCGACACCGCCGTAACCGAAGGAGCTCTGGCGCCCCAGCAGGTAGGCCGCCTGCACGTCGGTGAGCGGGAACGGCTCATGACGCCCCTGCTCGTCGGCGGCGACGACCACCCCCTGGTTTGCCGCCAGAAAATCGATGATCTGCGCCTTGTGCGCGCGCAGCACCGTCATCCTGTCTTCCGTGAGCAACCCCTTGGGCGCACGGAACCGGAGCTGCCCCGATTCCGCCCACAGATCGACCCCCAGCGTCTTCAGCTCTTCGATGATCCCGGCAACGGGCATGGACGTAAGCTCCTGTAGCTTGTTGACGACGAGCGTCACATCAGACGATGAACTCACCGGCGAAGCGCTCTCCCGCGCGCCGGCTCCGGCGCGCCACCGCGGTGGACGCCGCTAGAGCACGCCCTCCTCGATCTCCTGGCAGGCCTCGTGCTCGGCGGCGAGCGCCGCTGCGACCTCGCGCAGCGTCGGCCCGTTGAACAGGCGCCTCAGCGGCAACAGGATGGCGTGGCGCTGATTCACCGCTTCGATGAAGCGCGTCGCGAGGAGGCTGTCGCCACCCAGCTGGAAGAAGCTCTGATGGCGGCCGACGTCGGCGACGGCAAGGAGCTCGCTCCAGAGCGCCGCGACGGCATGCTCCCATTCCCCCTGCGGGGGCTCGACCTGTCGGGCGTCGGGCTCGGCCTCCGCCGAGATCAACCTGACGATCTCGGCATGGTCGACCTTGCCGTTCGCGCTGAGCGGCAGCTGGGCCAGCACCACGATCCTCTCTGGCACCATGTGAATCGGCAGGCTCATGGTGACATGGTCGCGCAGCTGCTCCGCGCTGAGCTCCGCGGCGGCAGGGACCACGGCGGCGGCGAGGCGCCCGGAGGCCGCCACGGCCACCACACTCCGCACACCGGGGTGCGACCGCAGAGCGGCTTCCACCTCGCCGAGCTCGATGCGATGACCGCGGATCTTGACCTGAGTGTCGGTGCGGCCGAGGAACTCCAGCGCGCCGTCGGGCCAGTAACGCCCGACGTCGCCGGTGCGATACCACCGCGCGCCGTCTCCCACGAACTTGCGAGCCGTCAGATCCGGCGCGGCGCAGTAACCGCGCGCCACCCCGAGACCGCCGATCCACAGCTCGCCCGGCACCCAGTCCGGGCAGTCGCGGCCATGCGCGTCCACCACGCGGAAGAGCTGGTTGCGCAAGGGATAGCCATAGGGGATCGAGCGCCACGACGGCTGGACCCCATCCACCTCGAAGAAGTTGGACCAGATCGAGGCCTCGGTGGCGCCGCCGAGCGCGATGAACCGACATCCCGGCCGCTGCGCGGCGAGCCGCCCGGGCAGATCCGTCCTGATCCAGTCGCCCGAGACGAGCGCCAGGCGGAGGGCGCCCGGCGGCTCCGCCGCGCTGCCGACGATGAGCAGCATGTCGAGCAAGGTCGGAACGCTGTTCCAAATCGTCACCTCGTGCCGGCACACGAGCTCATGCCAGCGCCTCGCATCGCGCCGCGATTCCTCCTCGATCAAGACCAGCGAGCCGCCGGCGGACAGCAGACCGAAGATATCGTAGACGGACAGATCGAAATCCAGCGCAGACACGGCCAGGACGCGGTCTTCCGGGGCGACGTCGAAGCGTTGATTGATGTCCAGCACCGTGTTCAGCGCGGCGCGATGGGTGATTTCGACGCCCTTCGGCTCGCCGGTCGATCCGGAGGTGAAGATGATGTACGCCAGCTGCTCTGCGTCGATCGCCGCCGGGCTCGGCGCGGGCGCGGACGCCATCGCCTGTCCGAACACGCACGGACGAACGCCGTCCGGCCAGCACCTCGGCTCCGGGCCGGTGACGACGACCCGGACCCCTGCCTGGCCCAGCATCCTGTCGCGGCGCGCATCGGGTTGATCCACCCCGACCGGCAGGTAGGCGGCTCCGGCCGCCAGCACGCCCAGCACCGCGGCGATCTGATCGGGCCCCTTGGGCAGGTTCACGGCGACGACATCGCCTGTCGCCACGCCTTGCTCGGCCAGCGCGGCCGAGAGGCGCAGCGCGCGCGACGCGAGCTCGCCGTAGCGCATCACCTCGGCCTCGCCCCAGCGCAATGCGATCCGCCGCGGCTGCTCGCGCGCCAGGTCGAAGAACGCGCGGTGCAGGCTTTGCCGCGGGCTCTCTCCGGCGGTCGCGTTGACGAGCGCGCGCGCGCGCCGCTGCGGCTCGGGCAGGAGATCGGGCGCGGGCAGGTGCCATTCGGAGCTGCTCAGCCAGCTCAGCTCGCGCAGGTACGCATCGAACATCGTGGCGATCAGGCCCGCCGGGAACAGGTCCTCGACAACGTCCCAGTTCAGGGCGATGCCGCCCTCGGCCTCTATCACCTGATGGTCGAGCCACACCTGCGGGGTCTGCGTCAGGCCCCACACCTGCTTCCTGAAGGGGCCGCTCGACGGCGCAGCGGTGCCGCCGGGGACGCCGAGGGCGCTCGTGAACACCACCGGCATGGTCAGGCTGGGCGCGCCGCTCAGCCTTGCCAGCTCGCGAACGAGCGAGATGCTCGACACGTCGCGGTGGTCGAGCGCGTCGCCCAGCTCCTGCTGGACGCGCCGGGCTCGCGTCACCCAGCTCTCGCCGGCGGCGGGCCGGTATCCGACCAGCGTGAGCGACGTGAAATCGCCCATGACCGTGTGGATGTCGGGATGCACCTCACGGCGATCGAAGAGCGTCAGGTTGAGCGTGAGGTCGGGGCGGCTGCACCAGCGGCTGAGCACCTCGGCGAACGCCGTGAGAAGGACCGTGGACGGCGTGATGCCGTGCTCGCCCGCGCGTTCGACGATCCGGCGCCATCGGCTCGCGTCGACGCTGCCCTCGTGGCGCGTGAAGCGCGGGCGCCCCACCTCGGCCGGATCTCGGGCGAGCGGCAGCTGCGGCGCCGGCGGCAGCTCTGGCAGCTTCTTCGCCCAGTACGCCCGCGCGGCGGCGAGCGCCTCCGATCCCGGCGTGCACGTCAGCACGTAGTCGCGGAAGGACAGCCCGACCGGCGGCAAAGCAGCGTCGGGAGCCTCGTAGAGCGCGGTGAGCTCCGAGTAGAAGGTGAGGATGCTGAGCGCGTCGAGGATGAGGTTGTCGAGGCTGATGCCGAGGCGCGTCCTGTCGCCCGATCGCACCGCCCGCATGCCGAACAGCGGCCAGCGGGTCGGATCGAAGACCCGGTGTGAGCAGTCGCGCCGCAGCGCCTCGTACGCCTGAGCCGGGTCGTCGCCGCCGTCGACGACCTCTATCGTGAACCGCGGCACGTCCGCGAGGATGCGTTGCTGGCCCTGCTCATCGAAGACGGCGCGCAACATCTCGTGCCGTCGCACCAGGACGTCGACGGCCGCCTCCAGCCGCGACACGTCGAGATCGACGACGTCGTACTCGCGGTAGAACTGGCAGGCGACGCCCCCGAGCGTGAAGCTCTCGTCGCGACCCAGCCAGTAGGCCCGCTGCACCTCGGTCGGCGGGAAGGGCTGGTGGCGGCTCTCCGGATCGGCGACCAGCGTCGGCAGCGCCGGAGCGCCCGCGCCGAGCGACAGCCTGGCAGCGAACCCGGCCAGCGTCGGGTGGGCGAACAGATCGGCCAGCTTGACGCCGTCGAGGCCGACCTCGCGCAGCCGGCGCACGAGGCGTGTCGCCAGGAGGGAGTCGCCGCCCGCGGAGAAGAAGTTGTCCTCGCGGCCCACCTCCGGCACCTCGAGCAGCTCGGCCCAGACGCCGGCGACCCGGCGTTCCACCTCGCCGACCGGCGCGCTCACGGTCGCCTTGGCCTGAAGGGCCATGGTGCTCACCGCTCGCTGCAAGGCGTTGCGATCGATCTTGCCGTTGGGCGTGAGCGGCAAGCTCCTGCAGCGCAACACGTGATCCGGCACCATCACGGCGGGCAGGCGGTTCACCAGGAACTCGCGCAGATCCGCGAGCTCCGGCGGCGGTCGCCGCAGATCGATGATCTCGCCTGCCTCGGGCACATCGATCCTCGGATCATCCGGGGTGATGGCCACATAGAGCCCACGTTCACCCAGCACCGCGACGGCCTGGCTGACGCCGGGATAACCCCCGACCGCGGCCTCGATCTCGCCGAGCTCGATGCGGTGCCCGCGCAGCTTCACCTGGAAGTCGGCGCGCCCGAGGAACTCCACGCTGCCGTCGGCCCAGTACCGCGCGCGGTCACCGGTGCGGTACCAGCGCGTCCCGTCCGCGTGGAGAAACTTGTTCGCCGTTTTCTCTCGGTCGCCACGGTAGCCGCGGGCCACGCCGGCGCCGCCGATCCACAGCTCGCCCGGGACGAAGTCCGGACAGTCGCGCCCCAGAGGATCGACGACGCGCAGCTGCACGTTGCCGAGGGGCTTGCCATACGGCACGGACTTCCAGTGCGGAGGCACCTCGGTGACCTCGCAGATCGTGGAGTGGATCGCGGTCTCCGTGGTGCCGCCCAGCGCGATGAAGCGGCAGCGCGGAGCGCGCTGCGCGAGGCGGCCCGGCAGATCGAGGGTGACCCAGTCGCCGCCCAGGAGCACCGCGCGGAGCGGCAGCGGAGCGGGACCGTCGCCGGCCGCGGCGAGCGTTATATCGAGCAGGGCCGGCACGCAGTTGAGCACGGTCACGCGATGGCTGCGCAGCAGCTCGACCCAGACCCCCGCGTCGCGACGCGCCCACTCCTCGACGCAGACAACGGCGCCGCCGGCCGACAGCGGCGCGAAGATGTCGTACACCGACAGATCGAACTCGAGCGCGGACAGCGCGAGCGTCCGGTCGGCCGCGCCCAGCGAGAGGCGCTGGTTCAGATCCTCGATGGTGTTCATCGCCGCGGCGTGCGTGATCTCCACGCCTTTCGGCTCGCCCGTCGAACCCGAGGTGAACAGGATGTAGGCGAGATCCGAGTCCGCGCCGGCCAGCGGCTCCGCCAGCGACGCTTGCCCCTCCGGGACGTCATCGAGCACGAGGGCGGCGCCGGCGGCGTCGAGGATGCGCTGGCGGCGCAGCGCGGGTTGATCCACGCTGATCGGAAGGTACGTGGCGCCGGCGGCCAGCACGCCCAGCACGGCGACGATCTGACTCGGCCCCTTGGGCAGCTGGATCGCCACCACGTCGCCTGCGCTCACGCCGTGCTCCCGCAGGTGGCCCGCCACGCGCAGCGCGCGCTGCCGGAGCTCTCCGTACGAGATCCTGCCGCCTTCGCCCCAGAGGAGAGCAGGCGCCTCCGGCTGTCGCTTCGCGAGCTCGAAGAAGCCGTCGTGCAGGCGCTTGCCCGAGACAGCCGTCCTTGTCGCGTTCGCGGCGGCGCGCACCTTCAGCTGCTCTCCCGGGAGCAGCGCTGGTACGGGCTGCCGCCAGGCTTCCTCGTACGCCATCAGGCGCTCCAGCAGGCGGCCGTGCGCGTCGAACATCGCGTCCAGCACGCCCGGCGCAAACGCATCTTCACGCGCATCCAGGTTGACCAGCAGGCCGCCGTCGAGCTCCGTGACCTGCGCGTCGAGCCACACCTGCGGCCCCTGGGAGATGATCCAGGACGCCCTCCCGAAGCGCTGCTTCACCACCTCCGGAAACAGCTCGCCCAGGCCGAGCGCGCTCGTGTAGACGACTGGCGCCAGCACCTGCTCGCCTCGCTGCCGGGAGAGGTCGCGCAGCACCTCGACGCCCGAATACCCCACGTGCTCCGCGTCCGCATGGAACTGGGCCTGCAGGCGCTGCGCGCGTTCAGCGAAGGTGCCAGGGGCCGCGCCGTCCCAGGCCAGGAGCACCGAGGAGGTGAAGTCGCCCACCAGCATCCCGACGTCCGGGTGCAAGGGCTCTCGGTCGAACATCGGCAGGTTCATCAAGAACCGCGGCTCCGCGCTCCAGGCGGTCAGCGTCTCGGCGAAGACCGCCGCCATCGCCATGGCCGGCGTGAGGCCGTGGCGCGCCGCCAGAGACGCGAAGGCGCGCACCTGCTCCGGAGCGAGCCAGCGATGGCGCCGCACCACCGTCGTGGCGCCCACGTTCACGTGGTAGGGCGCGGCGGGCAGCTCCGGCGCAGCGGGAAGGTCGCTCAAGCGAGCTTGCCAGTACGCTCGGTCGGCGTTCCGCGACCGCTGGCCCTTGACGCTCGCGCGGCTGGCCTCGCGCTCCGCCAGGTAGCGCGGATAGCTCGTGTTGATCGGAGGCAGCGGCCGCGAACCGGCGTAGAGGTGCGCCAGGTCGGCCAGCAGCACCCGCAGGCTGAGCGCGTCGGCGGCCACCATGTCCAGGTTCACATGCAGGCGCGTGCCGCCCGCGCGGATGGCGTCCGGCAGGAGCGAGATCTGGAGCTCGAACACCTCGCCTGCAGCCAGATCCAGCGTCCGATGCGACAGCGTCCGGCGCAGCTCGGCGAGCGCCTCCTCGGCCGCCTCGGCCGACAGGGCGCGCAGATCGTGGACCTTCAGCCCGCGCCCGCGGCTGTCGGGCAGGATCTGCTGGCGACCGTCGCTCAGGATCTGCACCCGCAGCATCCCGTGCCGCTTGCGCAGCTCCCCTACGGCAGCTTCCAGCCGCGCGGGGTCGACGCCCTCGCCATCGAACTCGTTGTAGAAATGCGCGGCGACGCCGCCCAGCTGCTGGCCTTGCTCGCGGCCGACCCAGTACGCGTGCTGCATCAGCGCGAGCTCGAAGGGCGCCGCCTCGTCGATGGTGGCCGCCGCGGGCGAACGCTCGTCGCGCTCGCCCCTGGTACAGCTCCGCTCTCCTATCAGCGCCTTCCAGGCCGACACCCGCGGGTTCGCCGCGAGCTCGGCGAAGTCGACCTCGATGCCTTGCCGCCGCCACCTGCCGGCGAGGCGCATCATCGTGATCGAGTCCATCCCGAGCTCGATCAGGTTGCTGTCTTCACGGACGGTCTCGGCCACCACGCCGAGCACGCTCGCGACCGTCTCCCTCAGATCCGAAGAGGCGACTTCGTCGTGCATTCGCTGTGTCTGTTCGTGCATTGGCTGACTCGTGAGAAGGCAAGCTCAAGTCCGGAACACCATGTCCCCTGCGTCACAGCGGCTCGCTGGCGAACTCCGGCGGCACCAGGTGGCGCGCCACGCTCTGGAGCTTCTCGCAGGTCTCCTCCAGCTCTCGCTCGGGCGTCGACTCCGCGACGATCCCGGCGCCCGCGCGCAGCCAGACGCTGCTCCCTCGCTGGAAGATCGTCCGCAGCACGAGCGCCGCATCCATCGCGCCGTCGTGATCCAGCGTCAGGACCGCGCCCGAGTAGAGGCCCCGGCTCTCCGCTTCGTGCCTCCGGATCCAGTCGACAGCCTCCCTCTTCGGGATCCCCGACGCGGTGATGGCGGGAAACAGCACCTGGAACGCCGTCCAGGCCGTGTTGCCCGTCTCGAGCATGCCCGAGAGCCGTGAGGCGAGGTGCTGAACGGTCCCGCGGCGGGATATCGCCATGAACTCGTTCACTGTCACGCTCCCCTGCTTGCAGACGCGGCTGAGCTCCTCGAACGCCAGCTTCACCGACATCGCGTGCTCGGCCAGCTCCTTCGAATTGCTGAGCAGCTCGGCCCGCAAGCGCGCGTTTTCATCGTCGTCCGAGACGAGCGCCCGGGTCCCGGCGAGCGGCTGCGTCATCACCTGCCCTCCGGCGGTCACCTCGAGCACGGTCTCCGGGCTGAATCCGGCGAACTTCAGGTCGCGGCAGTTGACCACGAACGATCGGGCCGGGGTGTTCTGTCGCCGCCCGGCGACGTACGTCGCGATGAGATCGACCGGCGCGGCGACCGGGACGACGCGCGACGCGATGACCTTGTGGAGCTTGCGCGCCGCGATCTCGGTCGTCGCCGCGGCCACCAGCTCCTTGTACTTCGCCGCGCCGGTCGTCTCGAGCAGCCTCGCGGGGAGCACCTCCGGCGGCGGGACGGGGAGGGGGGGGAGGCCGGCGACGTCGCTCATCCCGCGCGCATGGCGCCGGTTCGAGGAGGCGAGGACGTCCACCATCCTCTCGAGCTCGTCCGAGGTCAGCGCTCGAACCAGCGCCGTGCCGCGCTGGAGGCGGATCTCGACCTCCGGGATGGTCAGGTGAAGCAGGGGCTCTGTGCCGAGGTTCGCCTCGATGCCGTGCAGCAGGTACGCGAACTCGAACGAGGCCGTGCCGTACGCGCGCCAGCCACGGAGCGGGATCGACGCGAGCGCCGCCTCGACCGCGGCGAGGCAGTCCCCGCCGGGACAGCTCTGCTTTCCCGTCGCGTCGATGCGGTGCACGCCGTGCACGTCTGCAGTGAGCTCGAAGGCCGCGCCGAGGGCGACGCTCCACTCGCCGTCGCGCTCGTACACGAAGTACGTCGCGCGCGAGCCCGACCTGGCGAGCGCCGCCGCGAGGTCGATGGGGTCTGCGCCGATCGAGACGCGGCGCTCGAAATAGTGCCGTTGATGAGAGATGTTCATGCTCGCCCCGCACGTGAGTGATGCCGTCCCGGGCCGCCTGCGCCTCGATCTCTTCGAGGAGCGCGAAAGAGGGCGCATCCCCCCTGTCGCTCCGCATCGCTTCTGTTGTATTTACACAAAAGTTGCTTTTGCAACATAGGTCACCTCTGGTACGAGAGGCCGCAGCCGAGACGTCAGTCGCAGCAGAAGCACGTGAGCTCTTCAGCCCACGTCCCGCTCGCTACGCGCGGTGTTCCGGGCGCGAGCCACGGCCGCGCCCCCGCTTCGTGCTCGGGTGGCGAGCCTTCGAATCGGGAACAGGCGTCACGGTAAACACGTCGACCGAGCGGCAGATGGTCGAAGCGTTCCGCTTCGCGCGCCTTCCAGCATTGACCCGCGGGCCCTGCGAGGTTCGCAGGCCCATGCGGTCGCACCCCATCCAGACGAGATTCTCGTCACGACATGACGATACGGCAGCGCCCGCCCCCGCGATCTGCGGGTCGGAGCTCACGCCGACCTGTCATGGACAGCTATCGCAAATGTACCCCTCCCGGCTCGCGACGCCATGCCCGTGGAGCGTGGCCTCGCGAGCGCCGATAGGCACGACGCCGAGTCGCCTGCATCTTGAAGATGCTTACTAAATGCATATACATATTAATTGCATCAGCGTCAAGCCGGCGGAGGGCGATTTCGCGCGGCGGACACGATCGCTCCCCGGAGGCGCCTCCGCGCTGAATTTGAGCGGATCTGGAGGAATTCGACCTCTCAGATCACATTCGAAAGCCTAACGAAATGAGTCGACGATGCGCTCGTCAGGCGCCGCCCTACTCAGCGCTCACCAGCGCAGCCAGCGGGTCCTCCATGCCGCGGCGAAACATGTTCGTTGCACAGCCCTCATGCTCGTGACGCCCGGGGATGTGCAGGCGCGGCGAGGGCTCGCGCCGTCAATGAGGGCCTGCCTTCCACGCGTTGTCCCGCGGCGAGCGTTCGAATGAGGGCCACGCGTCGAAGACGACGAACTGCGCATCGCTCTCCAATCTTGCCGGCACGCGGGTCACGCGCGCCGGCGTCTCCTCGTCGTGGAAGCGTTGAACGATCTCGAACGAGCTGGAGACGGGCCGCCAGCCGCCCCTCTCCCACCGCGAGCGCTCGCCGCGAACCTCCAGCGCGCCGCCGTCGGCTATCGCGACCGTCACATCCGAGGCCGAAGGGGGACCCAGGAGGCGGTCGGCCATGATCGGGCCTGCCGCTCGCGCGAGCGCGCCCCGGACCGGCTCTCCGGAGCGCACCATGTCGGCGACCCGCGTCGCTGCGCGCAACGCCTCGGCGCCTCCGGTGGCCTGCGCCCATGCGAGGGTCTCCAGCGGAGCGTACGCCATGACCCAGCTGGCCGCGCCGTCATCGGCCAGACCCGACACGGGCGCGTCGAGGGCGCCGAGCGCATCCGCGACGTCGTCGCTGCGGCGATCCAGCAGCGCGAGCCACGCGTCACCGCCGTCGGACGACCGCACGCATTCGAGCCCGATCCACCCCGCGACGCCGTTGATGAGCCACCGCGCCCCCGGCTCCGCGCGCAGATCGGCGCGGTCCGCGAGCGAGCGCGCGGCGAGCGCCTCGGCCACCGCGGCCCGCCGCTTCAGGCGTCCGGCGCCGGACGCGGCCACGTCCCAGCCGTCCCCTTCCGGCAGCCACAGGACCGCGCCATGCGCCCGGATCTCGCCGAGGTCGCGCGGCGCCTGCACGACCGTCGTCACCTCCGGGGTGGCCCCGAGCCGCGCCTGAACACACGCGCCCATCACCTGGACGTCCTCCAGGACCTCGCGCGCGGTACCGGAGCGCGACGGGCCATGCCACACCGTGAGGCCCTCCTGCCGCAGCTGTCTCGGCTCCGCCCCCCTGGGCAGCCACGCCACGGCGAAGTCGAGGCCCTGTGTCGTGCGCCCCTCGACAGGCGTGCTCACGCCTTGCTCGGAGAACGACACCGACCAGCGCCAAAGGCCCGCCGGCGCCACGGCGAGGGCGGGTACCAGCGCATTCCTGTCGAGTGCGCCGGGGCGCTCCGCGAGCCCCAGCGCGCGGCGTGTGGACGGAGATCGCAGCGCTCGCTCTCCGTCGTACCCGAGCCGCGGCAGGAGATCGGCCGCGCGCGCCCACACGCCGGAGCCGTCCAGCCACGGCGCCTCTCCCTCGGCGAACCAGCGGGGCGACGCGATCGTGATCTCGAGCTCGACGTCGCACCCGCGCTGCGCGCAGCTGCCCAGATCGACCATGAAGTGCTCGTTCGCCGTGACGACCTCACGAGGGGAGCCGCCGACCTGGGCGCTGTCGATGTCCATCCCGGTGCGCAGGCTCCCGTGCAGCTTCGCCGCGCTGGCCCGCACTCCCCGCAGCGTCCAGCGGACGCGGGCGGCGCGCGCGGACGGCGCGATCTTCGCCTCGACCTCGCCGCCCTCCACGGAGAACGCCGACGCTTCCGGCCAGAAACGGGCTTCCCAGGCCGCGTCGGCGGCGTTCTCCTCGCTCTTCGATGCGAAGCCGCTCTGCACCACGATCTGCTCGCGCAAGATCGTCGATGAGCAAGCGATCACAAAGAGGCCGAGGGCCGCCAGGGCTCCCGCGCCCTGGGCGAGCTGCCGCGCCGCCCCGCGCCATCGATCGATCGTCCTCAGGGCCGTGCCGCGCGGGTAAGCGAGCCACGCCAGGGCCACGGCGAGGCCGACGCAGCCGAGCTTCAGGACGCCCATCTCGAGCACCGGCACGAGCCACGGAGACCACCCCGAGAGCTCGGAGAGGGCGACATGCACCGGGATCCCCAGCTGCGCGGGTGGATACGAGACGATGTCGATCTCGTGATTCACGAGCGCGATGAACGCAGCCAGCATCGACGCGGCGTACCCCGTACCGGGCGAACGCACGAGCGCGTGGACGAGGAACGTGATCGCGCCGAGCTCCAGCAGGGCGGGCGCGGCGACGAGCGCGTTCACGAGCAGCGCATTCCACGGCTCGAAGCTCGAAGGGAGGGTGAGACCTGTCACGATCCACGCCGAGAGCGTAGGCGCCAGGGCCATGACCGTCGTCAACAGGAGGGCGGCGAGGGCGCGGCCAACCACGCGTGTTCCGAGCGGCGCCAGCGTCGCGTCGATCATCTCGTCGAACCCGGATTGCTGATCTCGACGAGCGAGCGCCCCCACGAACCCCGCCACGGCGAACACGGAGAACACGTAACAAAGGCGGATGAGGAACGGCGCGAGCAGCGCAGGCCGTGGGACCAGCGGCCCCTCGGCGTGCCCGATCACATGGTAGAAGGCGCCTGCCACGTTCATGAGGGTCCAGAGCGCGACCGCGGTACGGAACGCCCACCCTCGGGTCGTCAGCGAGAGGTGCCAGCGAGCCTCGGACAGCGTCGCGCGGAGCCAGGATGGCGCCGTGATCGGCGGCAGCGCCGCGACGGCGGGCGCGGCAGTACGAAAGGTCGCCTCGCCGGTCGGCGACGGCTTGCCGGCCCGCCCGAGCACGAGCGCCTCGCGCCCCAGCCGCACGAGCGCGAACGCCAGGATGGCGAGGGGGACCAGGCTCCAGAGGAGCCGATTGACGAGGAGCGGCGTGGACATGGCCAGCTGCGCCGTCGCCTTTTCGTGCGGCGTCCAGCGCTTCGTCTGCGCCTCCGCCTCGCCGAAGCCGCTCACGTCGACCACGGTCGCGATGTCCGTGTGCAGGTCACCGCCCCGCAGGACGATCATGGCCACCATCCAGATCAAGATGACCACCGCCGCCACGGCGAACGGCCCTGCCGTGCTCCGGGTCCGGAGCGCCGCGGTCAGGTAGAGCGCCCCGAGGCCGATGGCCGACGGCACCACGAAGAGCGCCCACGACGACGCGATCGCCAGGAGCGGCGTGGGCCCGACCGCCTCTTCTGGGAACACCCCGAGCGCGGCGAGCCCGGGGAAGAGCAGAAAGCCGAGCGAGCTCGCCGAGCCCAGGATGCAAGCGAGCCCGACCGCGCCGACGTAGCGCGAGATCAGCAGTCCGCGAAGCGACACGGGCGCGGAGAGCACCAGCTCGTGGAGCCCCGCGGCGCGATCCCGCGTGACGACCTGCGCGAAGATCCACGCCCACGCGAAGATGAGCCAGAACGATTGCCCGGAGGTCATCAGGAAGACCACATGCGGGCTGTTGCGCGCGACGTCTGCCCCGCCCATGTCGCGCAGGTACTCCGCGCTCGAGAGCATGATGAACAGATAGCCGACGAGGCCGACGAACATGAGCGGGACGAGCGAGGTGCGCAGCCCCGCCCGCAGCTCGTGCCACGCCTCGACGGCGTAGATGCGCGCGGAGCTCATGCGGCCTCCGCCTGTCGCGATCCGGCCAGCAGGTAATGATAGGCGTCGTCGAGCTTGGGCGCGTGAGCGACGAAGCCGTCGCCGGGCGACACATCGCGCACAACGACGGCGCGGGTGCCGCTCGGCGTGGGAGAGACGTTCAGCGCGTCGTCGGGGATCGGCTCGCCCCGCGCGTACGTCCGGGTCCACAGGCGGCCCGCGAGCGGCGCGGTCAGCTCGGCCGGCGCTCCCTCGGCGACGACGCGACCCCGGTGGACGATCGACAGTCGCCCGCAGAGGTTCTCCACGTCGTCCACGATGTGCGTCGAGAGCAACACGACGGCCTCCGCGGCGACCTCCGCGAGCACGCGATGAAAGTGGTTGCGCTCGGCCGGATCGAGGCCCGCGGTCGGCTCGTCCACGATGAGGAGCTGCGGAGATCCCAGGAGCGCGAGCGCGATGCCGAACCGCCGCAGCATGCCCCCGGAGTACGTCGCGACCTCGCGGTGGCCGACGTCGCTCAGGTTGACGCGCGCGAGCAGCGTCGAGATCTCCGCGTCGCGCTCGCGCCGGTCCGTGCGCCCCTTCAGCCATGCGAATCGCTCGAGCAGCGACCGCCCCGTCACCCCCGGGTACGCGCCGATCTGCTGCGGGAGGTACCCGAGGCGGCGGCGGAGGCGGTCAGGAGACGCGATGACGTCGATCCCGTTGAACGTGATCGTCCCCGCGTCCGGCGTCTGGAGCGTGGCGAGGGTGCGCATCAGCGTGCTCTTGCCCGCGCCGTTGGGGCCCAGGAGCCCGTAGAGCCCCGGTCCGACGTCCAGGTGGACGCCGTCCAGCGCTCGAACGCCGTTGGCGTACGTCTTCGTCAACCCCTTCACGATCAGCCCGTTCGAGTTGGACATGGGATCCCTCCGTATCCGGTTCAGCGCACGCGCAAGACACCCCACGTGGCGCCAGGCATCGTCAGGGCGCGCGCGGGCGCGCCGTCCCCGGTCGTCCGCACCAGCGTGGTCGAGCCGAAGCCTGCCGTCGACTCGTTCACGTAAGCTTGATCGTCCACCTCGAACACCTTGATGCCGCCGGCGAGCGGCTGGCGATCGAGGGGCTCGGCCGAGCCTGGTTCGTCGAGCTCGATGCGCCACGTCTGCCAGCTCTGCGCCGAGAAAGCCTCGAGATGGGTGGCGTCAGCGCTGGGCGAGTAGAGGCCGGCGTCCAGCACGCGCAGGTACGCCACGCCGTCGGAGCCAGGGACCAGGCCGCCGGTCGGGCCGCCGGTCACGTCGTTGAGCGCCACAACGCTGGTATCGAGCTCGTCCTGGCCCGCTGCCATGCGCGCCATGCACGGCGCAGGAGCTCTCTCCGGGTCGACCATGAAGATCGAGGCGACATAAGGATCGGACGCAAAATGGATATCTCCGCTCGGCGCCTTCGCCGTATAGTAGAGTCCTCCGCAAGGGGCGGCCTTCACCTCGATCGAGCCGTCGGTCGGATCGAAGAAGAGGACCTTCGACTCGCTGGCCACGCGATCGTACGCCGCGCTCACGCCGTACAGCGGAGCGACGAGCCGCCCGCCGTGCTCGCGAAAGCCGGGCTCCCCGAGGAACGTGTAGTCCGCGGCGTCGATCCGCACGTCCGACACGTCGATGCTCCGGGTGATCTCCATGGCAGCGAGATCGAGCTCGAGCGCCTGCCCCGAGACGAGGTCGAAGAGAAACGCTCGGTCCGGGCCGTCGAACATCATCCTCTCCCCGAGGAGGAAGGAGATCCCGGCTGCGCCCAGTCCGAGCCGAGCTTCGAGCTCCGGTTTGCCGCCAGCCACGCCGTATTTCGAGACGGTGAGCTCTTCCGAGCTCACGACATAGAAGACCTCGGTTCGCGGAAGTCCCCAGATAGAGCCTCTCCCGGGGAGCTCGGTGGCCTCGTCCAGGCGGACGGCCCCTTCGCTCAGGTCGTCCACCACCCAGACGAACATGGTGCTGTTCGTGAAGTCGCTGTCCTCGACACGGCTGGCGACGGCATAGCGGGGACCGCCGTCGTCCGGCTCCTCTACGCCGCTCTCCGCGGGGTCGCTGCCGCAACCCGCCGCGAGCGACAGGCAAACGAGGCACGACGTCGCGAGAGCCCAGCGAGCGCCCCCCGTCCGGAATCGTTCCATGAGCCGCCGCCCTTGCTCGCCGCGCCGGGCGCTCGGGCGTACGGCGGCCTCGACCTCGAGGAGCCTGGTAGTACCTGAAGAGTTCATCTCGTGCTTCCTTTCTCGCGTCGGGCTTCGCTAGGGCGCGCCCGTGGATCGCGGATGTCGCGTGAACCTCACGCGGATGGGCGGCGACGTCGCCGTGATGAGCTGGCCTCCCTCGTCGGCGGCGGGCAGGAATCGCTGCCTGCGGGCGCACGCGAGCGACATCTGGCCGAAGCCGTATCCCGGGTCCGAGAGGAGCTCCGCCGAGGTTACGGTGCCGTCCGGACGAACGACCGTGCGAATGACCACCGTTTGCTCGTCCACCGAGAGCGCGTCCGCTTCGCGCGGCCAGGGGCAATTCCACTCCCGCGCGGGCTGCCCGACGGGCCTCGCGCGCGAGGGGCCTCCCTGCCGGCGCTCCGGAGGAGCGCTCTGGTCCACACGCGCGGCGTTCACCGCCTGCGCGCTCGTCCCCGCGGAGGAGGTGACACCCCCGGCATACCGCTCTCCGCGTCCAACGGCGATGTCGAACCCGGTGAAATCGAGCGGCGCAGCCGCGTTTTCCGCCAGGGCGACCTGCCCTGCCTGCGCGGGCGGTGGAGGCGCGGAGGGCGCGTCAGGCGCCCGAGGAGCGGCAGGAGCGGCCGCGCGCGCGGGGGAGCGCTCGGCGGCCCTGGGCGCCGGAGCTTCCGCTCGTGGCGAGGGGCTCGGCGGCGACGGTGGTGGGGCCAGATCGACCACGTGCTCCACCTGCAGCGGCGGGCGCGCCTCGCGCTGGCTCGCCGTCGTGTCGTCCGGTCCCAGGCGGAGCGCGATGATCCCGACCGTGCCCTGCATGACGGCCGCCGGCATGAGCGCGAGCACGAGCGCTCGGGCCGAGTGTTCCTTGACGGCTCCCAGGACGATCCCGGCGGTGCTGTCGGCCGCGAATGCGCGGCTTCGTCCCCTCGCGCGCCGGGGCTGGTCGTGGGCGCGCGCCGCGTCGAGGACGATGCCGGCGACGCTCTCGGGGTGGAATTCCGATCGACTCATCGGTGGCCTGTCCTCTCCGCCGCATGGGCCTCGGCCTCCGGGCGGACGGCGCCGAAGGCGACACGCGCGATCCCCGCGGCTTTCAGCGTGTCGAGCACCGTCATCACGCGGCCGTGCGAGGCGGCGCGGTCGGCCTGGATCACGGCCCGGAGTTGCGGATCGCGCGACAGGGCCGCCCGCGCGCGCTCGCGGAGCGCCGCATCGTCGATCGCGGCCCCGTCGACCTGCACGGGCCCCTCCGCGGGCAGCACCACGCTCAGCACCGCCTGGACCTCTTCGCTCTGCGACGCGTGCGGCAGATCCAGCGGGACGGCGGGCGCGACGACGATCTTCGCGGTGACGATGAAGATGATCAAGAGGACCAGCGTGATGTCGACGAGCGGCGTCACGTTGATCCCTTCGATGATCCCGCCGCGGCGGGATCTCGCGCTCTGCCCGGCGCTCGCCATGACTAGGCCGCCTCCGGGCGGGACGCCTCGCCGTTCATCGGCTTGTCGATCGAAGCTCCGCCATGGGCCGCGCGCGCGAGCTCGACACGAGAGGACGGAGACGCGGCCTCTCCGGTCGCCAGGTAGGCGAGCACCAGGTTCGAGAGCGTCTCGGCGTCGTCGAGCATCGCGGCGATCCGGCGCTGCAGGTAGTTGTAAGCGGCCACCGCCGGCAGCGCGACGCCGATGCCCACGGCCGTCGCCACGAGCGCTTCCGCGATCGCCGCCATGACCGCGGCGGAGGCGACCTGGCTCGCGGCCCCGCCGCCCGCCGCCCCCGTGGCCTGACCGAGCTGCTCGAACGCCAGGATCACGCCGATGACGGTGCCAAAGAGGCCGACGAAGGGCGCGTTGTTGCCGAGGGTCCCGAGGTACGCGAGCCGCGCCTCGAGCGCCTTCCGCTCGGCGGCCATCGCGCTCTGCATCCCCTTGTCCGCCGCTGCCGACCCGCGCTGCGCGAGCCTCAGGCCCGCACGGGCGACGATCGCCCCGACCGACCGCATCGGCCGGAGCGCGTCGAGCGCGGCGGCGACCGAGCCACTCGACAGGTGGGCGTCGAGCTCGGCGGCGAGCGCTCGCACGTCGTCGTCCTTCGATCGGAAGTAGAGCCAGCGCTCGATCGCGATGGCGATGCTGCCCGCCGAGAGCGCGAACAGGAGCCAAAGGACCCAGGACGCGCCGGACTGAACGAGCAGGTTCTTGACGGCTACAACGGTGTGCATCTCATCTCCTCGGGTTCGTGTGCTCGGCGAGCCGCAGGGTCTGTTGGTTCGTCGCGTGGCCGTTCATCCCATCACCTGCCCCTCGAGCTCAGAGCTCCGCCGTGGTCTTGACGTAGAAGCTCCGTCCCGGGCGCGGCGTGCCGAAGAAGTCGAACACACGCTCATCCGTGAGGTTCTGCATCTCGAGCGTCGTGCTCAGGCTCGCGCTGCCGCGCCGGACGACGTATCCGAGCCCGGCCGAGTGCACGAGCTGCGAGGGGATCACCTGCTTGGACTCACGCCGGCCGAGGCTCTCCCAGGTGCGGAAGTACTCGTGCACGTAGCGGCTGTTCCACGTGAGCGCGACCTCGTCCTCCGCGGCGAGGACGCGGCGAAACAGGAGGCGCGCGGTGCCGTTGGCGAAGAGGTACGGGCGGTTCGGGATGCGATCTCCCTCGAAGGCGCCGAACGCCCCCTCGCTCGAGGTGTTGCGGAAATCGAGGTAGGTGACGTTGCCGTCGAGCGCGAGGTGCTCCCCGGGCGAGGTCCATCCGGCGGAGCCTTCGACGCCGAGCGACCGCGCGCCGTGGACGTTCTCGTAGCTCTGGTCCCGATCGTTGCCGAGGAGCACGATCAGCCGGTCCGCCGCGCGCAGGAAGCCATTGCCCGTCGCGCGAAGGGCGCCCGCCGGCGTCTCGCGGGCGTCGAGGGTGAGCCCGAGGTTGACGTTGTGGCTGATCTCGGGATCGAGCCCGAGGTTGGCCGCGATGAACGTGTTGTCGCCGAAGACCTCGTCGGGGCTGGGCAGCCGCGTCGCCCACTCGTAGGAGGCCTTCCCGTAGAGCCAGGGCGTGAACCTGTACCGGAGCGCGTCGCCGATGCCGAAGCGGTGGGTGCTCCCGTCGCGGTCGCGCGCAAGATCACCGGCGGCCGGGCTCTCGCTCGCGACGCGCTGCACGTACTGCTTGACGAACAGGACGTTATCGAGCCGGTCCTCGAGCAGGTCGAGGTCGTACTCGAGGCCATTCACCAGCGCGAGCACGCTGCGCCGGTCGGCGAGCGGATCGGGGCTATCCGGGTCGCGTTGCCGGCGCTCATCCCCCGTCCGTGTCACGTAGGTCGGCGCGACGGCCAGGCGGACGGCGTGTGACGGCCGGATGCGCCATTCCACGTTGAGGCGCGCGAAGGCGGAATGGTCCCAGAAGACCTGGTCGTGAGGGAAAGCGTCCGTCTCGCCAGGCTCGCTGCCCTCCGGGTCGCAGCGTCCCATCCAGTCGTAGTCGCAGGTCGCGACGTCGAGGAAGCGCCCTCGGACGTACGCATAGCCGCCCACCGCGTCGAGCGACACGCCGCGCCCCAGCGGCTGTTCATAACGGAGGTTCACGCCTGCCGACGTCTCTCCGTACGTCACGCCGCCGTACGGGACCCTCATGACGAGCCTGTGCTGGTACTCCTTGTCGTAGTCGGTCACGAAGGCGCGCAGGCGCAAGCGCCGCGCCCACGGCCGATCGACGACCCCGATCTCCACGTGGCCTCCCGCGCTGCGGTACGCGTCGTGAAAGCGGTAGACGCGCGCCGGCGAGAAGCGCCCGCGCTCGTCCTCTACCTCGTCGAGCTCGACCGGGTAGTCGTTCTTCGCGTAATCGAAGAAGCCGCTCGCGCGGGCGAACAAGCCGCTCGGCCTGTGCAGGTGGCTGCCGGCGAGCGCCGCTCTGTGGGTCTCGAACGAGCCCACCTCGTAGGACGCGCCGGCGCGCGATTCGCAGAGATCCTGATCGGTGATCAGGTCGACCGCCCCGCCGAGGGCGTCGGCGCCGAGGCGCACCGGGACCACGCCGCTGTAGATTTCGACGCGCTCGACGAGGCCGACCGGCACGTTCGATACGCCGAAGGGATAGCCGGCCAGATCGAGCGGCACGCCGTCGAGGAAGAACCGCACCTGATCGCCCGTCAGCCCGTTCAGCGAGAAGCGCGTGGCCGAGCCGAGGCCTCCCTCGCGGCGCACGCCGACCCCCTGCGTGCGCGCGAGCACCTCGCCCATGTCCGAGGACTCCCGCTTGATGCGGTCCGTCTCGACGACCGTCACGGCCTCGGCCGACTGCCGGCGCCGCTCGGCTTCCGACGGCCCGCGCACGGTCACCTCGATCGGGGCCTCCTCGCCGGATGGCACGAGCCGCAAGGCGATCTCGGCGACGTGCGCTCCGGCGATCTCGGTCTCGACCTCGGCCCGGCCGACGCCGCTCGCCTCGGCGATCACGACGCAGGGCCCGGGCGCAAGGCCCTCGATCTGGAACCGGCCCTCGCCGTCGGTGCGCGTTCGCTCGGTGGAGCCATCCTGGTGCCGCACGAGCACCTCGGCGCCGGCGACGCCGTGGGAGCTCGCGCCGGGCGAGAGCACGCGCCCGCGGAGCGCGCCGCTCGCAGGCGCCTTCGGGAGGCGAAACTCGTAGGCGTAGAGGATCCGGGAGGCGACCGGGGTGTCCCCCCGTCGCGCAGGCGAAAACAGGAAGCGCTGCGCTGCGGCCTGCGCCGCCTCGTCGAAGCCGTGCCCCGCGGCCTGCGCCACGTCCGCCGCCGACACCCGCCCATCCGCCTCGATGCTGAGCCTCAGCACGACGGTCCCCTCCCGGCCTTGCGCGTGGGCGGCCGCCGGGTAATCGGCCTCGGCGAACGAGGTGAGGACCGGCGGGTGATTCTCCGGCGCCTGTCGGGGTTCATCCGCGGCGCCCGGAGGCGCTTCGCCGTCCGGCGCGGCGTCCCGGGCCGGCTCCGCCGGCGAAGCCGCGCCGGCGTCCTGCGCGCGCGCGGCCCCGCCCGCGAGAAGAGCTCCGGCCGTGACAAAAGCGGCGGCGCCGGCGCTCCTTCGCGCCCGGGACGGGCGCGCCGAGCCTCGACGCGCGGGAGCCTTGGCGTTCATGCGGCGACATCTATAGCAACCATTAGGATGTTGCAATAGTTTTGCATGTGTACCCAGGATGCCGTTCATGACCGCGCGCGCGGCGATCGGCGCGGGCTCTCTGGGCGGGCAAGGGAGAAGGGGACATCGCGCGTCGGGAGAGCGCCACGCGGGGGTCGGCCGGTGCGCGCCGCTTCCTGCCGATCACCGGGGTGATCGCCGCGGGCCGGCGGGAGATCCCGGAGGCCGGGCCGGGCTCAGCCGGCGGGCGCTTCCCTGAGCGCGGCGCTCGTCTCGACGTCGCGCCCGTCGAGCCTGCGAAACTCTCGATTCACCATGACGAGCACGAGGAGGAACATCGCCACATCGATGGCAGTGGTCCCCCAGTAGACCCCGCTCACCCCGACGAGCCTCGGGAGGAGCCACATCAGGGGGATGAAGAGCACCACCTGCCTCAGGAGGGCGACCACGCTCGCGAGCTTCGCCCTCTCCAGGCAGGGGAACAGCACCAGCGCGTTGAAGACATACGGCAGGAGGGGCAGCACGACGATGTAGATCCGGAAATCGAGCAGCTGCTGCGCGGTGAACTCGGACCCCGGCAGCAGGAAGCCGAGGACCGCGCTCGGGGCGAGCATCATCGCGAGCCAGAACGGCAGGACGAACGCGACCCCGGCGAGCCCGAAGAGGCTGAAGGCCCGCTTCACCCTGACGTGGCGCTGCGCCCCGTAGTTGATCCCTTCCACCGGCTGCAAGGCGCGCATGAGCCCGAGCATCGGGGTCAGCATGAACAGGAAGAGGCGGTTGCAGGCGGCGTAGAAGGCGACGTCGTTCTCCGTGCCCTGGCCCGAGACCGCGTTGTAGACGACGACGTTCTGGGCGATGCCCATGATGGTCAAGATCATGCCCGGCATGCCCAGGGAGACGATCTGCTTCCGGATCGCCGGATCGATGCGGATCGTGCGCCAGGCCGAGTCGAACGAGGCGCGCCCCCGCGCGAAATACAGGAGCCCCACGACCGAGTACACGAGCATCGCCGCGTTGGTGGCCCACGCCGCGCCTTGCACGCCCCAGCCGAACGTGTGGATGAACAGCGGCTTCAGGAGGACATCCACCAGCAGGCCGAGGGAGATCATCCACGCGGCCGTCTTCATCTTGCCTTCGCCGCGCACCGTCATGTTCACGGCCAGGCCGTGAACCCAGAACACCGAGCCGAGCGCCGTCACCTTGAAGTACTCGGTGCCGTACGCGAGGATCTCCCCGGTGCCGCCCATCATGCGCACCAGCGGCTCAGCGAACACGTAGGCGAGCACGGTGTAAGGCAGGCTGAGGAGCAGCGACAGCCCGTTCACGCTGCCCAGCAGGCCGTGGAGCTTGCTCTTGTCGCCGGCGCCCAGGTAGATGCTGAGCGCCGTGCCCGCGCCCGTCCCGACCAGGCTGCCGAGGCCGAGCGTCATCTGGGACAAGGGGTAGGCGATGCCGACGCCGGCCAGGGCGCTCTTGTTCATCAGCTGGCCCACGAACACGGCGTCCAGGAAGGCGTTGAGCCCGTAGAGCACCATGGCCAGCACCGCGGGCCACGAGAGCTCCCACATCACTCTCGTCAGCTTCCCCTCGAGGATGAACTGCTTCTGGGTGTCTCTATCGTTCATGGCACAGATCTCCGTCGATTCGGTCTCATCGACTCCACACGGCCGCAGCCGCGCCGCCCTCCACGCGCGCGACGACAACGCAGCTGGAAGAAATCTGTTTTCATGACGTCCCCACATCGAGAGCGCAGACGTGAGCGTCCGCAGGCGCCAGGGTGCCCGCGAAGCCACCTCCTCGGACGAACGCGATCCGACAGGCAGCCCCAGGGCACACCGCGCCCCTGCTCCTCCCTCTCCAGCGTGCTTGCTCCCTCCTAGCATACGCGCCGGCACAGATGCAATTGATTTTTATTTTCATCGCACGGGGCGACCGGCGGGAGCAGCATTTCGGCCGCGATCTGGAGGGATTTTCTGCCGCTCGGCCGCGGCGCGCGCGGCGGTCGGCCCCCGTTGCCCGGGGGCGATCGCGGGGCCCCGGCGTCGCGCCGCGCGAGGATCCTCGGCCCCGGGCTGCGCGCCGTAGTACAAACCCACGAGCACATCCCTGGAAGGAGCGCGCGATGGCAAAGCTCATGGTCTTCGAGACGTTCTCCAAGTCGGACATCGAGGCGCTGCTCGACGCCGGCGTCGTCGTCAACCTCGCGTTCGACGCGTCGCACCCGAAGCGGGAGAAGACGGTCCACCTCGAGCTGCTCATCGACGCCACGCAGGAGGCGATCCTGCGGCTCAGGAGCCGTTACAACGAGACGTACATCAAGCTGAAGGGCGCGCTGATGCAGGGCGAGGGCACCTACAAGCTCGAGTGCCACACCTTCGATCAGGACATCGTCGACAGCTCGCCGAAGTCCTACGAGATCCGCCAGAACCGCGCGATCGTGCGGTACGGCGACGCCGGCACCGTCATCCAGGACATCGGCTGGTGGTGAGCGCCGGCGCCGGGTGGTTGGCCGGCGCCGGAATCGGTGGCCGCCTCCGTGTCAAGGAAGCGAATGCCGCTTCAGCGTGGCCCACCCGATCTCGGGGCTCCCCCAGGTCATGCCGCCGCCCTCCGTGGTGCACAGCGTCACCTCCGCGCCGCTTGCGCAGCTCGAGTACGTCGAGCAACCGTCGCTGTCCGCCGCGCTCGGTGATCCCGTGCACCGGTTCAGCTCGGCCCACCTCTCGAAGGTGCCGGCGGCTCCGAGGAAGGTGATGTTCGCGCCGTTCGGCGCCTGCTGAGGCCCGCCCTCGTAAGGCACCAGCAAGTCCGCGGTACCCCGGAACGAGATCTCGGTCACAGGCCGCGACGGCTGGCAGGGCTGCTCCGACGCCGCCAGAAGGTCGAACGCGCTGGGAGCGACCGCGGCAAAGACGTCCGCGGCGTTGCAGGCCAGGTGGTACGCCATCCCGCCCCCGTTCGCGACGCCGACGGCATAGACCCGCTTGAGGTCGACACACGCCTCCTTCTGGACCTCCTGGACCAGGGCGCGCGCGAACCCCACGTCGTCGACGTCACGCGACGTCGTGCAGCACGGACCGATGTTCCACGCGCCGTCGATGCCCTGCGGCCACGCGACGATGAACCCCTCGGCCTCGGCGAGCTCGCGGTACCCCGAGGCCTCGGCCTCCTCCGCCGGGGTCCCGCCCAGCGTATGGTAATCGAGCACCAGCGGCATGGGGCTCGCGCCCGTGTAGCTCGCGGGGAGGCGAACGACGTAGCTTCGGGTGGTGTCCCCGACCGTCACCGTGCGCTCGTTGTCGCCGGGCGAAAGCGTGGTCGCCGGGCAGGCGGTCGCCGTCTCGCCGTCGCCGGGCGTCCGGCAGAAGCCGCCCTGACAGCGGAACGGCGCGCCGAGCGGCTCGCAGTCGACGTCGCCGCTGCAGGAGATATCGCAGAACGCGGCGCTCTCGGCCGCGTCGCAGGCCGCCTCGGCAGGCCGCTCCGCCACGGCCACGCACTCGGCGCCGAAGACGAGCGCCGTACACTCGCGGGCGACCGAGCAGGCGCGCGTGCAGACGCCGCAGATGCAGGAGAGACCGTCCGCGCAGCTGGCATCACAGCTCCTGAGAAAGTTGGTCTCGCTCCCCGTTTGAGGGCCGATGTCCCTGCAGGCCGAGCCGAGGAGCGCCCCGCCCGTCACGCTCGCGATGAGGCACGCCGTCACGACCACCCTAGATCTCATCGCCGCCCCCGCTGTCCTGCTGGATCAAGCACTGTCCGATGTACAGAACGACCTGCGTGTACCTGTCCGGCCTCTCGTGCGCCGCGTTGAAGGCCTCGACCTGCTCGCGCAGCTCGACCAGCTGGGCACGCAGGCGCCCCAGCGTCTCGTAAGCCCGCTGTTCGTGCGGATGGCCGGGCCACAGGTCGAGGGTATAGGTGCTCCCCCCGACGCGGTCGCCGAGGCCGGGCGCGGAGCGATCCTCGCGCAGCCGGCACAGGATGGTCTTCACCATCGCCTGGAAGTGATCGAAGATCGCCGCCTCCCACCCCACGGGCGAGCCCAGCAGCACGTAGAGGCTCCCGGCGCTGTACGTCGCGCCCGCGCCCTCCCCGGTCCGCTCGACGCGCGCCGATTCCACGAGGCGCCCCAGGGCGGCGTCGAGCTCCGCGCGCTCGATGTGCGTCCGCTGCAGCAGCTCGTCGCGCGCGAGCGGGCCTTCCCGGTAGATGATCGCCCAGACCAGCTCGTCGACGCCTTCGCCGGAGCGGAGCGCGCGCAGCGCGCCCAGCTCGTCGTCGGACACCGCGCGATACACCACCTGAGCCCCCTGCCCCGCCTGGAAGATCAGGCGGCTCTCGCAGAGGTCGAAGAGCACCCCGCGGAGCAGGACGTCATCCTCGCCGGCGAACGCCCTCAAGATCTCGGCCCGCGGCGTGATCCCCCGGCGGCGGATGTGGTCCAGCACGGCCTCCCAGAGCGAACGGCCGCGCTCGACCGAGCTCTCCGTGATCCGCCGGACGCGGCGCTGATAGGTCCGGAGCCCCATGCCGAACATGTCGGCGCTCACCTTGCGGCTGACCCCTTGCCGCTCGAGCTCGGTGACCAGGTCCTGGAACACCTGGTCTGCGAGCTGGGCCAGGGGTGCGCGCCAGCCGCCCGAGGTCGCCAGCTGGGCGATGAGGACGGTGGTCTGGCGAACGATGGCATGAATCAGCTCTACCGTCATAAGTTGATAAGTATCGTCGAGAAGCCTCGTGGCGCGCCACAGAGTAACGCCACACAGGCCGGCGTGGGGAGTGACAAACCCGACACCCCCCGGGCGCGGGAGGGGCGCGGCCTCATCGAGCCGCTCGGCCTCGGGCCTCCCTCAGCGCACGCACCGCCAGCACCAGCTCCTCCAGCGTGTCGACGACGCGGTCGGCGCCCGCAGCCTCCAGCTCCGCGCGCGATCCGTATCCCCAGGTCACCCCGATCGCCACGAGGCCGTGCGCCTTGGCGCCGAGGACATCGTGCTCGCGGTCGCCGATCATGCAGGCGTCGGCGGGGGTGAGCGACTCGCGCTCGAGGGCGTGCGCGATGAGCTCGGCCTTTGTCGAGCGCTCGCCGGACAGCTCGGCGCCGTAGACCCGAGGCACGTGCGAGCGAAGGCCGAAGTGGTCGACGATGCGCTCGGCATAGACGGCCGCCTTGCTGGTGACGAGGCAGAGGCCGTGGCCCGCCTGGCCGAGCTGCGCGAGCGCCTCTGGCACACCGGGATACACGCTGTTCTCGAACAGGCCGAGCGTGCCGAAGCGCTCGCGATAGACGCGCACGGCCTCCTCGATACGAACGCTGTCGCGCGTCGCCAGGATCTCGGCGAACGCCTCGCGCAGCGGCGGACCGATGAAGCGGCGCACCTCGGCGAGGCCGATCGAGCCGTGCCCGAGCACACGGGCCGCGTGCACGAAGCAGGCGGCGATGCCAGGGGCCGGATCCGTCAAGGTGCCGTCGAGATCGAGAAACAACGTACGCATGGCGGCGCACGTTGGGCACCGAAGGGCGCGACGGCAAGGGCCGCGAACTGCGTACAGACGCGAGGTCAGACCGAACGGAACTTTTCGGTGACGCTCCCCTCGGAGAGTGGGCATCTTGATGGCTCTCCAGGTCGACGAGCGGGGGATGACAGATCTGTCCAAGGGGGGCGACGGCGATCTCGCCGTCTATTCACGCGGGTCGCAGCGGCAATAGAACAAGGAGGGTCGGACGCGAGCCGAGGGTCTCCGCAGGTCCTGACCAGCGCCCCCTAACAGAAGGTGACGACGATGAATTATCCTGTTCTTTCCTCCCGATTGGTGGTCCGTTGCGCTCTTGGGATGGCCGTGCTCAGCCTCGGAGCTTGCGCTTCAGAAGTCGACCCGAACGACGGTTCGGAGTCGGAGAGCGCAGCAACCGGAGGGACGACGGGCACCACCGCTTCCACGACCGGGAGCTCGACGAGCGGGGGGACAGGCGCTGGAAGCTCCAGCTCTGCCGGTGCGACAACGGGGACGACCGGCGCGGGAGGAGCCCCGAGCGGCAGCACCAGCGGCGCTTCCGGCACCGGCGGAGGCGGCACCGGCGGCGCTGACCCGAGCGGACCGGCGTCGGTGAGCAGCACGAGCACGGGCGGCGATCCCGGGACGGGCGGCGGGGGTGACGGCCTGCCTCCGACGGGCGACAACTCGGTTGCGTACACCGGCTGCTCGATGGCCAACAACATCGGCACTGGCTACAAGCGCGTCGGCGGCAAGGTCATGTGGAACGCGGACAACTACCAAACGGGCGCCATGGTGGTCCAGAACTGGACCAACCCGAACAGCTCTTCCTGGCAGCTCTTCGACCGGAAGATGGAGTCGATCGGCGGGAAAGACGTCGTCAAGGCCATCATGGTCCAGATCTGCATCCTGTCGCAGCGGGCGACCGACAAGGAGCTCCGTGACATGGTCAACGCGGCGCGCCAGCACGTCAACCCGGGCACGCATATCTACATCGTGGGCCAGCCGGTCTACAACGCAGGGCACGACTGCTTCATCGCGGGGGCGGGCGGCGCCGACTGGACGGACATGAAGGCGCAAGAGCTGGCCAAGGACGCGACCATCAACGAGAACATGAGCTACCTCGGGAAGTTCATCCTCAACAACGACGCGGGCGAGGTCAGCGACGGCTGCCACGCCAGCAGCCCGAAGGGCGAGAACGTGCTGGGAGAGCAGGCGAAGGCGTTCTTCGGGGGCTGATCGGAGCACAGGTCCGACGAGAGCGAGCTGCGATGTCGACGGGCGCGCGCATGTCCGCACAGATGTGTGTGCAAAGTAGCGGTGAGCCCTGCCCGTAGGAGGGGAGCAGGAGCTGACCATCGTGGGTGACCTATGATCTCGCTTGCCACTCCCTACCACACCGTCGGCATCGCATGTTTCGGGCTGCTGCTCTCGGCAGGTTGCACCTGCGGAAACGAGGAGAGGACCGCGGCGGACGAGACGATCGCGAAGGATCGAAGCAGCGGCCACGCGGGCGCCTGGGCTGGAACGGCGCCAAGTTGCACCGGGCTGCCGGCGACCTGCGGGCCATCGGAGAACGAGGACTGCTGCGAGAGCTCGCTGGTCCCCGGCGGAACGTTCGCTCGAAGCTACGACGGCGTGGACTATCTGGACCGGAGCTCCCCGGCGACGGTGAGCGACTTCTACCTCGACAGGTACGAGATCACCGTGGGCCGGTTCCGGGCGTTCGTGAACGCAGGCATGGGCACGCAGGCCAGCCCGCCTGGGGATGGCGCGGGCGCACACCCAAAGATCCCAGGGTCTGGCTGGAGCTCGGCGTGGAACACCAAGCTGCCGCCGAGCACGGCTGCCCTGAAAGACGCCCTGAAGTGCTTCGTGCACCAGAGCTGGACGGACACGGCGGGGAGCGACGAAAACAAGCCGATCAACTGCCTGGACTGGTACACGGCGTTCGCGTTCTGTGCGTGGGACGGCGGACGGCTGGCGACAGAGGCGGAGTGGAACTACGCGGCCTCCGGGGGCAGCGAGCACAGGTACTATCCGTGGTCGAAGCCCGCGACCTCCACGATGATCGATGACAGCTACGCGGTTTACTGCGGCGGGACCTGCAGCCTGCGGAACGTCGGCTCGACGTCGCCAAGAGGCGACGGGAAGTGGGGGCAGTCCGACCTCGGCGGGAACGCGTGGGAATGGACGCTGGACTGGGATCCGGTCCAGTACCCGATGCCATGTCATGACTGCGCCGCCGTGACAGCGGGCTCCTACCGGGCTTTCCGGAGCGGCAGCAACGACGACCTCGCCCCGACCCTGCGGTCAGCCACCCGCCACGTCTACTACCCCGAGCTCCGAGGCAACATCGGGTCGCGTTGCGCCAGAAACCCTGAGGTGAGCGCGGCGATTCGCCCTTGATGTCGCGCTCGAGAGCCTGACATGTCACGGTCGCCGTCACGCTCCGGCCGCGACGCCGCGCACCGCCGAAGCCGCCTGCGCTACGCGCGGGATCGAGGCTGGGCCGGGCGGCTGGGCGCGTAGGCTCGAAGAAATGCGCGCACCCCCTCGACGAGGAGCTCTCGCATGCGGGCGTCGTTCGGGGCGATCGCCGGCCCGAGCGCGTTGGCGGCGAGCAAGACGGTCAGCGCGATGAAATGATCGGCCGCCCGCCGGGGGTTCGGCGCGTCGAGCAGCCCTGCACGCGCAAATTCGGCGAACCGCTCCGCGATCGCCTCTTCCGGAGCGTTCATCATCCAGTGGTCGCGACCTCGCAGCTGGGACAGCTGAACGGACTCCATCGTCACCAGCCGCACGAGGGCAAGGTAGTCCACCGAGCCGAGCATCTCGGTCACGATCCGCGCCGAGAAGGTGATCAAGGCGTCCTCCAGGTCCGTGACGTGCGTCAAGGTGTCCTCGATGGCCCGTCGGATCGCCGCCATGAGCAGGTCACCTGAGGACTCGACGACCGCCAGCAAGAGAGCCTGCTTGTCGCCGAAGTAGTCATACACCGTCCTCTTGGAGACGCCGGCGCGAGCGGCGATAGCATCGACGCTCGAGCGGTCGAACCCGTCGGCCAGGAACAACTCCCGGGCCGCCACGAGGATGGCGGATCGCTTCTGCGCGGACCCTTCACGAAGAGCCTTTTGTGCGCCGGTGGAGGACATGCACCTCCAAGTATAGCCCATTTTGGCCTCTTTTTGCCCTGGCCTCAGTAGACTACACCGTGTAGTGTAGTCCACGTCAGAGCTCCCTGGGCCGAGTGGACCGCGGCCGGCGGCTGCTTGCCCTGCCTCGTGGCAGCGGGCGGGTCGCGCCGATCTCTCGCGGATGCGCCCTCCGCCGCTGCGAGCTCACACCGAAGGAAGGCGGACACATGGCGACTTCGCGGAACAAGAAGATCCTGATCTCCGGCGCGAGCATCGCCGGCCCCGTGCTCGCGTACTGGCTTCACAGGTACGGCTTCCAGGTCACGGTGGTGGAGAAGGCTGGCGCTGTGCGAAGCGGCGGCTACGCCATCGACATCCGGGGCACCGCGATCGACGTCGTGAAGCGCATGGGCGTGCTGTCGCGCATCGCAGCCGCGCACATCGACTCACGCAGAGTCACGTTCGTCGATGGCGACGGCGCGCTCATCGGGTCGATCCGGCCCGAGGCGCTCACCGGCGGCAAGGAAGGCCGGGATCTGGAGCTGCCTCGCGGAGAGCTCACGACGGTGCTTTACGACGCCGTCCGAGATGACGTCGAGTTCCGCTTCGGCGACTCCATCACCACCTTGAACGAGCACGGCGGCGGCGTCGATGTGCGCTTCCAGAGCGGCCTGCAACGCCCCTTCGACCTGGTCATCGGCGCTGACGGATTGCATTCGAACACACGGCGGCTCGCCTTCGGGCCCGAGGCGCAGTACCACCGTTATCTCGGCTACTGCTTTGCAGGTTTCACCATCTCCAACACCATCGGGCTCTCTCACGAGGCGTTCATCAGCAACACGCCCGGGAAGGCGGCCGTGCTGTTCGCGGCCGGCGACAGCGATCGCCTGCACGCCTTCCTGACCTTCGCCCGTCCCCAGCCTCCCTTCTCGGAGTTCGCCGACATCGAGGCGCAGCGAAGGTTGACCGCCAGTGTCTTCGCCGGCGCCCGCTGGGAAGTACCGCGGATGCTCGCCGCTCTGCAGGAGGCCACCGATGTCTTCTTCGACGTCGTCAGCCAGATCCGCATGCCTCGATGGTCGAAGGGGAGGGTCGCCCTCGTGGGAGACGCGGCTTACGCTCCGTCGTTCTTGTCGGGCCAAGGTACGAGCACTGCCATGGTCGGCGCCTATGTCCTGGCGGGGGAGCTGGCTACCCATTCCGACCCTGGCGCCGCCTTCGCCTCGTACGAGCGCGTCATGAGGCCGTTCGTCGAGGTGAACCAGTCGCTCGCCAGCGGCGGCGCGGCCAGTCTGATCCCCGCCACATCGCGAGCGCTGTGGATCCGGAATCAAGCGCTCCGGGTGGCACCATGGCTGACGCGCACGGGGCTTCCCGGTCGCAAGGGCCGGAAGGCCTCGACGGCGCTCACCCTCCCCCTCTATGGCGTGCAGGCCCGAGGATAGCTCGCGGATCGCACGTGCTAAGAAATTAGCACGCGATGCTTGCTAATTTCTTAGCACCAGGCTACGGATGGACGTCATGCCGAAGCCGCCGCTCACGCGCCGAGAGCGCGAGATCATGGACATTTTGTACCGCCTACGGCGCGCGACCGCGCACGAGGTGAAGGACAACCTCGAGGATCCGCCGAGCTACTCCGCGGTCCGCGCGCTGCTGCGCCTGCTGGAGGAGCGCGGGCACGTCAAGCACGTGGAGGAAGGGCAACGCTACGTCTACACGCCCGTCGCGGCCCCGAGCGAGGCTCGCAGGAGCGCGCTGGCGCAGGTCGTGCGGACGTTCTTTGGAGGCTCGGTCGAGCAAGCGGTCACCGCGCTTGTCGACACGTCAAAGTCCAAGCTGTCGCGCGAAGAGCTGGATCGCATCGCCCAGGTGATCGAGCGCGCCAAGAAAGAAGGGGGTTGAGATGAGCCCGATCGAGATGAGCCCGCTGCCGTTCCTCGTCGATGCCGCGCGGGGCGCCGTGCTCCTCGGGCTCGCCCTCGCGGCGATGCCGCTGCTCCGCCGCGCGCCGGCCTCCACGCGCCGGCTCGTGCTGGTGCTCGGGCTCGCGGCCGCGGCGCTGGTGCCGGTCGCCTCGCGGCTCGTTCCGGCGTGGCGCGTGCTGCCGGTCGCCGAGCTTGGCGCCGCGGACGCGGGTAGACCCTTCGCCGAGCCCATCGGGGACGCCATTGCCCCGCCCTCCGTCGAGCCTGTCTCCCACGCCGTGGCGCAGGCTCCGTCCACGCCTGTCGCTCCGGCGAAGCAGTCCTTTCCGTGGGGCCCGGTGCTCCTTGCCGTGTGGGCGCTCGGGGCATTTGCGGTGCTCGCTCGCCTGGCCCATGGCCTCGCCAAGGCGCGTGGGATCGCCCGGCGCGCGACCCCGCTCTCGTTTCCGGGGATCACGGCGACCCTCGGCGAAGCGCGCATGAACGCCCGCGTGTGCATCAGCTCCGAGATCGATGTGCCGGCGGTGACCGGGGTCTTTTCGGCGGTGGTGCTGGTGCCGCGGGAGGCGCTCGAGTGGAGCCAGGCGCGCTGGCGGGCCGTGCTGCTACACGAGCTGGCGCACGTCCGGCAGCGCGATTGTCTTGCCCAGATCGTGGGGCAGCTCGCCTGTGCAATGCACTGGTTCAACCCGCTGGTGTGGCTCGCGGCGCGCAGGCTTCGCATGGAGCGCGAGCTGTCGGCGGACGAGCGGGTCCTGGCGAGCGGGGCCCGGCCGACCGAATATGCCGAGCACCTGCTGGCCATTGCGACGAGCGCGGCGCGGCTCCGTGAGGTGCCGCGCGGAGCGCTCGGGATGGCGGAGCCCTCGCAGCTCTTGGCGCGGGTCGAGGCCATCGTGCGACCGCGGGCGGGGTCGCTGCGCACGTCGGCGGCGCGGGGCGTTGCAATCACCGCGTCGGCTGCGGCGCTGCTCGGGGTGGTGGCGTGCGTCACCGCCGGCAAGGAAGGACCTGCCGCGGCTGTGGCGGCCAATCCGTCCAATCCGTCCGGGAAGTCGGAGCCGGTCGCTCCTGCACCGGCGGGCGCGTCCGTTCCGGCCTCCACCTCCGCCGTTGCTAGCTCCACGCCGGCCTCACTGGCCCATCTTACCGCGGAGGTCGCCTCCGTGATGGGCGCCCCGGCCGATCGCCTGGAGCTCACGATCGATCGCGACATCCAGGCGATCGTCGAGGAAGAGATGAAGCGGATGGCGGACGAATGGCGCCCTGTCGCCGCCACGGCGATCGTGCTCGATCCGAAGACCGGCGAGGTGCTGGCCATCCATGATCCGAGCACCGCCGCGGCGCCGCGCATCAGCGGCTCGACCATCAAGTCGCTCACCGTCGCGGCCGCGCTCGACGAGGGGGCCATTTCGGTGACCGACCGGTTCTTCTGCGACAAGGGAGCGCGGCGCTATGGCAAGGAAGTCCTCCGCGACGCGAGCCCGAACGAGTGGCTCGACGTGCCGCAGATCCTCATGCGCTCGTCGAACATCGGAGCCTCGCGGATCTTCGACAAGCTGGGCGGCGAGGCGCTCGGGCGCTGGCTCCGGCGCTTTCATTTCGGCGAGGCGACGCGCATCCAGCTCCGCGGCGCGCCGGTCGGCGAGGTCCCTCCGGTCATCGCGGACGGCTCGCTCCGCGGCGTGGCCCTGGCATCGGGCCATGGCGGCGCGATGGCCAGCCCGCTTCAGATGGCCGCCGCTTATGCCACCATCGCCAATGACGGCGTGTTCAATGCGCCGACGCTCGCCCGGCGCGCCCGGGGCGCGGACGGCGGCGTCCGCTTCGAGCACCACGTGGAGAATGAGCGCGTGCTCCGCCCGGAGACGGCGCGGGCGGTGATGGGCATGCTGGAGCGCGCCGTGAGCGACGAGCAGGCGACGGGCAAAGCGGCGCGTGTGCAAGGCGTGCGGGTCGCCGGGAAGACCGGCACCACGGACGAGCGATCGACGGCCGGCGAGCCGCGCAATTACGCGAGCTTCATCGGGGCCGCGCCGGCCGAGCAGCCGCGCTTCGTCATCCTCGTCGGCGCGGTGGTCGCCGCGGAGGACGCGACGGGCGGCAAGGTGGCGGGGCCGGTGTTCGCGCGCATCGCCGCGCGGGCGCTCGGGCGCTGATCCGAGCGCGTCGGGGGCGCCAACGTCGAGGGGTACGCGCCCCCGTTCTTTCCCCGGCTACGTCCCGCTCACCGACAAGGCGATGATGCGGGCGCTCGGAAGCGCCGCGGGTCACCGGCAGGGCCACCGGCCGCCGTCGAGGTCGAGCGGCATCTCCATGCTGTTGAAGCCCCAGGCGTTCGCCTGTTCGCAGAAGAGCGACCTGTCGGTCATGTGACCGGAGAACGGATCGTCGTACTCCACCTCGAACACGGCCTTGCCGTTCGCCAGGAAGGTATCGACGAGGATCTCGCACTCTTCGTACTCGAAGCACTGCTCGTTCAGCGTCCAGTCGAAGTACGGCCACAGGTCCGCCGCCTGCTCGATGTCGCCCTTGAGCCCCACGGACATGCCCAGCGAGTGGGCGAGATCCGCGATGAACACGTTGTAGGCGAGCTGGTCTTCATAGCGGAGGGGGAACCCGGAGTCGTTGGCGTAACCGTCGACCTCGTCGGGCTCGATGGCGTCGAAGCCCTTGTCCTTGCAGACCTGGAACCGGGCCAGCATGATCGGCCCGAGGACATCGATCTGCCGGATGTCGAGCCAGAACGAGCCCTCCCAGTGGTAGTCCGGGTTGCCTTTGACCGACTCCGGGAAGTCGCCGGCGTCTGGCCGATAGTCCTCGAACGCGCCGACGTCGACGTAGCAGATGACCTTGGCGCCCTTCGCGTGCAGCGCGGCCACCGTCTCGGCCGGCGTGAACTCCCAGTCGAGGTCGTAGACCGTGGGAGGCGGCGACGCGATGGGCGCTCCCGTGGGATCGACCAGGCCCATGTCCCTGGGGTCGTCCAGGTCCAGGGGGTGGTCGATCATCCAGTGCCACGACGTCTGGAGCGCCGGGATCCAGACGCCGGGGCCCCCGCCGGCGGATGTCGATGAGGCGGACGCCGATGAGGTGGACGTCGACGCCGGCGTGCCCGAGCTGCCGGGCGAGCCCGGGCGCGAGCCCCCTGCCCCGCCCGGATCCACGCCGGCGTCGCCGCACGCGGCGGGCACCGCCGCGAGGACGAAGATCAACGACTTGACCACCGCGGGCCACGATCGATTCATGATTTCAGCCCCTGTCCTCGCCACGGCACCTCGCGCGCGCGCGCTGGTACTCCGGCCGCGCGGCGATCCGCTCCTGGTAGGCGACGAGCTCGTCGGGCAGCGTCTTGCCGAGCGCGCCGCGATAGATTCCGATCGCTGTGCTCACGGAGATGTCGGCGAGCGTGAGGCCCTCGCCGGCGAGAAAAGGCATGTCGCCGAGCACGGTGGCCGTGAAGCGCAAGGCCTTCTCGACGCTCGCCTCCTGCGCGCGGACCGACCAGTTGCGCTTGTCCGCCTCCGGCGCGCCGAAATGTGCTGTCAGCAGGGCATTGACGGCTGCCCCGAGGGTCGCTTCGCCGAACACGGTCATTTGCAGCACGCGCGCGAGCGCCGGATCGCCCTTGCCGGGCAAGAGGGGCGTGGGCCCGTGGTGCTGCGCCACGTAGAGCATCATCGCGACGGACTCGTGGATCGCCACGCCGCCCTCATCCTCGAGGAACGGCACGGTGCCGAGCGGATGCCGCGCGAGGTAGGCTTCGCTCGGCGGAAACGAGACCATCTCGACCTGGTAGGGCAACCCCATCTCTTCGCACTGCCACATCACGCGCAGGCCGCGGGCCCCGCGCGCGAAGTTGTAGACCTTGATCATCGGTGGTCTCCTTGCTCGCGATCCGTGGTTCGAGCGGCGGGCTGGCCGCGGCCCGATCTGACCATGAAGGCGGGGAGGCGGGAAGCCCATGGGAAGCTCATCGGTCGAGCGACGCCGGGCTCGCGAGCAGCGCGCGCGCGCGGCGGTCGCGCAGCCAGAGCCCCGCCCAGAGGAGCGCGGCGATGTAGATCGGAAAGAGCGTGTGGCTGAAGAGCGGGCTCCCGACCCGGACGTGGATCGCGATCGCGCCGCCCAGGTAACCGGTCCACAGAACCGCGCCGAGCAGCGCGGTGCGCGGGATCAGGTACGTCACCAGGCAAGCGATCTGGAGGTAGCCGAGGGTGGGGACGAGGCTGACGGGAAACCCGAGCTGGGCCGTGGCTGCATCCGCGGGGAACAGCTGCAGCACCTTCACCGCGGCGTCGAACGTCAGGAACAGCACGCCCAGCCCGCTCAGGACGCGTCCCGCCCACAGCGCTCGCCTGGACGGCGCCGCGCCGGGCGCTGCGGCGCTGGCCGGCGCCTCGGCCCGGGGCGCGGTGGTGAGATCCTGGTCACGATGATGGATGCTGGTGGAGATCGCGGTCATGGGTGCCTCCGTGCTGGGATTCACCCCCGTAGACCCCCGGCCCCACCAGGAATCATCGGTCGCCTGAAAAAAAATCGCCGCGCCGCCCCTGACCGGGCGCCCGGCCCGGTGGACGCCCTCCGGCGCGGGGCGATGCTGCGCGAACGCGGGCGCGCCCCTCGCCGCCGTCGGCACGAGCCGCGCCTTCGTCCGGTGGAGAGCCCGCGGTCCGGCGCTGGTCTCCTTGACAAGGTAGGGCAGCCGTCGGCTACGCTAATTTCCCACGATGTGTGCGAGCGGCACGAGGGGGTGGGGTCGGGGTTCTAGGCGCTCCACGCGGGTTCTCGCAGCGGAACGCTAAGTCGTTGGGCAGGCAGAAGAACGGATTTCACAATGCCCCGGCAGAAGAAAATTGAGGTCACTCACGACGGCGTACGACGGACCTACATCATGTGGTACGCGGACGACCCACCTGCGAGAAGAGAGGCCATCGCGTTCTTCCGAACAGTCGGCGACCTGTTTCCGGCGATGAATATCCCCCGGGAAGTAGAGGAGATGCCGGTCGACGAGGCCACCAAATACCTGAGGAACCATCCGATTCAAGAGCAGTGGGAGGGGCTCACTCTCGTCGGCACCATCGAGGATCGCGACTTGGTGCGACTCCAGCACATCAGGGAACTCCGAAGAGTGTGGGTCCTCAACGGTAACGTGTCAGACCAAGGCATGAAGCATCTTCTATGGCTCGATCGGATCGAGAGCCTGGTGCTGTACTCGGAGCGGCTCACCGACGCTTGTCTTGAGTCTATTCGGCAGATGTCATCACTGCGCACGCTCGACATGCAGGGGTCTCTTAACGTTTCCCGTTCCGCATTCGAAGAGGCCGTCCTATCGTTGCCCCAGATTGAGGCACTCTACGCGCCTGAGCCTCCGTGACGTCGCCCGCGGTCAAGGTCTTCGAAGGCCTGCGACGTCAGGCACGTCTTCCCAGATCGCACGTGTGGAAAGAGAGAACTGCTGCCAAACCCGCCGCCGAGCGGCCGACCGTTGGGCAGCCCGCCAATGACCATTTTCGAGCCTCAGCTTCGTCGTACGGGTCGCCCCCCATCGATACGCAGCGACTCGTTCACGGAGGGCTCCCAGGACCGCGAGGCAATCCATGAGCATGTATTATTCTCATCTGCTCGTCCCGCTCGATCCGAGCTTGGCCTTCAAGGCGGAGGCGATGACTGCGTTTCTCGAAGCCGCAATGAGTGCTGGGTTCGTCGGGAAGGACCCCGAGCGATTTGTGCGAACGGACCCTGAGCCCGTTGGGTCCTTCGTGTTCACCATGTCGCGCGGGATGCCCAAGGCAGGCAAGTACCGCGGGCGCAATCCGGGCTCGTGGCTGCGTCCCGACTCCGCGGAGGAGCTCTGCCATTCTCTGGAGAATGATGACAACGTTCAAGCCACGATCTGGAGCGAACTCCGACCGAAGCGACCACCTCTGCTTGCGCTCGAAGCGCTCCAAGGCGGGGCGCGGTTCGACATGACGCAAGCGCAGTTCGACGACGTCTACTACGTCGCGATCACATGCCATCGTACCCAGGTGCCCGTGTCGATGTCCGAAGGCCGCGACGCCGAGGAGGCGGCGCTCGATTTCGGAGCGCGCATGGATCTCGTGGACGTTCCGGCGTATGCCATCGCCAATTACCCCCACAAGGCCGGGCACATGGAGATCGCCGGAGTCGCCGCCGCTCGTTCATGGGTGAGCATCACCTTTGGCAACTACGTTTTTCCGCCTGCCCGGCTCTTCGAAGACCTGTTCTCGCGCGAGGGAGGTCTTCCCTTTGCTGTGCCGGACTTCACGGCGCTCGCCGAGCGATACCTCGGCTGCGATCTCCGCCAGACGTGCCATTTTTGCTGACGTGCCTCCCCGTGTCCAGAGATCCGGCTCCGCAGCTGCCCGACCGGCGGCAGCAGCCGACGCCGCCACGCGGCGCGGCTGAGCCGCAGATCGTTGGGCAGGCAGATGAGACGACCTCGGAGAACAAAATGAGCCCCGATAAACTTGCCATGTGCAGCTGGCCCGACCTCCCGCCGAGGTATGCAACAGCGCTCCGCGCGGTCGTCGCGTTCGTATTCGAGACGTTCGAGCCGCGGGCGATCGTCGCCGCGGGGTCGGTCGTCCGCGGCGCAGGGGATCGAAACAGCGATCTCGACATCTTCGTCATACAGGAGCGTCCGTACAAGCAGCGTCTACAGCGGCGGTTCGGCGACGTTCCGGTCGAGATCTTCGTCAACCCGGCACGCGCGATTCGAGCGTACTTCGCCAGCGAGCACGAGCTCGGTCGCCCCTCCGCGGCGCACATGATCGCCACGGGCTTCCCTGTGTTCGGCGGCCAAGCGATCGATGCCCTGCGAGAGGAGGCCGCCGAGTGGCTGAAGAAGCGCGCCGCGCTCACTCCGGATGAGGACGCGTTCGCTCGTTATTCAGCGGCGACACTCCTGGAAGACGGCGAGGACATCGCGGAGCGCGATCCCGCCATGGCCAGCGCGTTGCTCGGTGAGGCGGTCATGGAGATGCTCCGGTACCACCTCCGCGCGGAGCGCGGGACGGTACCAGGGAACAAACACCTGCTGCTCGAGGTCGAGCGCAGCGACCGTGAAGTCGCCGAGGTGGCGCGTCGCTTCTTCGGGGTCTCCACGATCGAGGAGCGGCAGCTCGCGGCGCGAGCCCTGGCGGACCGCACCATCCGTGCACGGGGCTTCTTCGAGTGGGACTCCGAGAAGATCCCCGTGCCGGAGGACTGACACGGGGGCCCGGGCGTGGAGCGGCTTCGCCCTCCCGAGGCGGGCGGAGCTTGAGGCGACGGCGGAGGGATGGCATGCTCTCCGTGCCGACGTCGGACGGAGAACCTCATGGAAAGGCGAACCCTCGAACAGCTTGAGGCGGCGCTCGATGCCGTCAGCAGAGACCTCTCCCCACGCGTCCAGGAGCTCGCTCAGAAGAGCACCGAAGGCGCGCTCACCCCGGAGGAGCAAAGGGAGTACGCAGAGATCGTCCGCTTGAACGACAGGCTCAGCCTCCTCAAGCTCGAGGCCGAGGAGTTCTGGACGATGCGCGCGGCTTCGTGAAGATCTCGAACGATGTGCGGGAGGCGGTGCAGCGGCGCGCCCAAGGCGCGTGTGAGTACTGCCGGCTTCCTCAAGCAGGTTCAATCCTTCCCCATCAAGTCGATCACATCATCGGGAGGCAGCATCGTGGCTCCGACGATGTTGCCAACCTGTGCCTTTGCTGCATCCATTGCAACCTGAAGAAGGGACCTAACATCGCCTCCATTGATCCGCAGACTGGGATCCTCGTGGCGCTATATCACCCCAGGTGTCACTCTTGGCGCGAGCACTTCATGGTCGCGATTGAGGGTACCATTCAAGGCCTGACGGCCGAGGGGCGCGCCACAGTCCAGCTCCTGGACATGAACGGTGAGGACCGAGTTCGCCTGCGTGCGTTATTATTGCGCCGAAATCGGTACCCGTGAGTCGGCGCGGCGGCGCGCGCCGAGCACGCCGCTGCTGCCGAGGGCGCTCCGCGCCGCGGGACGCCGGCAACCGGCAAGAAGTCAGCCCGTATGCATCCGTCCCACGCTCGTGTGCGTGTTGACGACGGCTGGGTACTCGGTATGAGTTCGGCACTTGGCTCCATTCCGCGGCGAGAGGTTTGAACAATGACTCAAGGCGCTGCGCGGACCGCTCGGAAGCACTCACGTCGAGATTTCTCGAGTATTTGGACATGAACCACTTCATCACACGTGCGAAGCTGCGGCAGGCAGGGACAGTTCCATGACGACCTGGATCAGCGGAGTCTGCGAGACGAACGGCATCACCATCCACTACCTCCGGACGGGAGGCGCCAAGGTTCCCGTCGTCCTGCTCCATGGATTGATGGGGAGCGGCGCCTGCTGGACTCCCCTGGCGCGGGCGCTCGAAGGGGAGTTCGACGTCGTCATGCCCGACGCCCGAGGGCACGGCGGCTCGAGCGCGCCGCACCACGGATACCGGTACGACGATCACGCGAGCGACGTCGTAGGCCTCATCCGCGGCCTTTCGCTCTCTCGTCCGGTCCTGCTCGGCCACTCGATGGGCGGCATGACCGCCGCGGTGGTGGCGAGCCGAGGGGCGGGGGTCCTCCGCGGCCTCATCCTTGTCGACCCGACGTTCTTGAGCCCGGAGCGCCAGCGCGAGGTGCACGCCAGCGACGTCGCAGATCAACACCGCCAGGCCCTCGACTTGCAGAAGTCTGACCTCGTTGCGAAGGCCCGAGCCCGAGACCCGCGTCGCTCGCTCGAGATCATCGAGCTGCAAGCCGAGGCGAGGCTGAAGACCCGCATGGACGCGTTCGACGTCCTCACGCCGCCCAACCCCGCGTACCGCGACGTGGTGAGCGCGATCGACGTCCCGAGCCTGCTCGTCATCGGTGACGACAGCCCTGTCGTCACGCTCGAGATGGCGACGGAGCTGCGGAGTCTCAATCCTCGCGTGCGAATCGAACAGGTACAGGACGCCGGCCACGGCCTTCCGTTTCAACAACCCGAGCGCCTGGGAGAGGTGGTCCTTTCGTTCTTGCGTGGTCTGGCGTAGCTGCCGCGGTCACTCCGGCTCGCCCTCGGCGAGCGCGACGCGCTGGGCGTTCGCGATCAGGACGCCGCGCCCGTGCCAGACCATCAGCACCGCATAGAGCGCCGCGAGCACGCGAAAGCCGCTGAACAGGCCGAAGCGCTGGCCGAGCGAGCCGCCCGCCACCGCGCCGATCAGGCCCCCGGCCGGCCCCGAGAGCGAGAACAGGCCGCCCACCCGGCCGCGGCCGAGCTCGGCGGTGAGCGCCGCGAAGCGATTGACGCTCGTGAGGTGCTGCACGCCCAGCCCGAGCCCGAGCAAGACCGCCCCGATCCACAGCGAGGCGACGCCGAGGGGGAAAGCGAGCAGGAGCTCGGTCGCGAGCAGCAGCGAGAAGGCGATCGCGTAGCGGGCGGAGTCGCGCAGCGGCGCCAGGGCGCCCCCGGCGAGGAGCAAGGTCAGCACGAACACGGCGCCCTGGAGTGTCACGAGGGTCGCGGCCTGGGGCACCGAGAGGTGAAACTCGCGGATCCCGATCAACACAACGAACACGGCGAAGTAGGACATCGCCATCTGACCACACAGCTCGATGAGCATGCTCTGGCGCAGCTCGCGGCGAGACAGGATGATCCCGACCTGCCCGCGCAGGCGCTCGAGGAGCGGCGTGGCCGAGCGCCCGCGGCCGGGAGGCGCCCCGGAGAGCACGCGATCGCCGACGAAGACCGTCGCCAGCAGCCCGAGGCCGGTCACCACGAACACGCCTGTGTAGCCGAGCAGGCCGAGGAGCTGCGCGCCGAGCATCGGGCCCACGAAGAACATGCCGAGCGAGTGGGACGCGCGCTGCCAGCCTGCCTTGCGCGGGCCGAGGCGAGGAAGCAGGTGAAGGAACTCGGTCTGGGTCGCGACCATGCGAAACGGGTTGAGCAGCCCGAAGAGGACCACGCCCGCGATGAGCTGCCAGGGCCGATCCATGTGGGTGAAGCCGATCAGGTACAGCGCCGCGCCCGCGAGGCCGCCGAAGCGGAACAGCGGCCGGCTGCCGTGGCGGTCGATCAAGCCGCCGACCGGCATCGAGAGCAGCAGCATGCCGGTGAACTGCAGGCCGCCGACAAGGCCGATCTGCCAGGGGGAGGCGTGGAGCGAGGCGGCATACAGCGGCAGGACCACCTTGGCCACGCCGTTGCTCGAGCCCGCGAGCAGGCCGAGCACCATGAAGCCGAGGAGATAACGCTGGGGGAGAGGCGGCGAAGGTGTCATCACGCGAACCGAGGCGAGCGGCCGGTCGAGCGGCGTGTCCGTCCGCCGTACCGAGTCGGGTCGTGCTGCCGCGCGGGCGCCCTGCAAGCCACGCTCCCGAGCCGGAGCAGGCCCAGGGCGACGGCCTCGTCGCCGCGCCGCCCGCGGCCTGCTGCTCCAGCAGCACACGCGCAGCACGCGCCTGGTGCTGACGCAGCAAGGGAGTATTCGGTATTCCGGATACACGTCGTCCGGAGCGGACGTTCGCGCAGCCTGGCGAGCAGCCGGTAGTTCATCCAGTCGGCCTGGCCGTCGGGGTGGCCGCCGCCGCGGCTGGCGCTCATGAAGCTCATGAGATGGCCGCCAGCGCGGCTGGGCGGCCAGGGCGAGACTTCAGCCCGGCCTGACGCGCTTGGCCGCAGGCCGGCTCGTGCAGCGGGCGATCCACGCGTTCACGTTCGCGAAAGGCGAGAGGTCCACGCCGAAGCGGGCCAGGAACGGCAGCGCCGTCACGAGCGACACGTCGGCGAGCGAGAACTGGTTGCCCACGAGGTACTCCTTGCCCTCGAGCGCGCGGTCGAGGATCTCGATCCCGTTCGCGAGGTCCTGCTTCGCGCCCTCGGCCACCTTGGGGTTGCGCTCGTCGGCGGGGAAGCGCTCCAGGGTGTTGCGCAGGAGCCGCGTCGTCGCCTCGAACAGCGTGACGTTGCCCCAGGCCATCCACTTGAACGCCTCGGCGCGATCGGCGTTGAGCGGCGGGAAGAGGCCCTTGTCCACGCCGAAGCGCTCGCCGAGGTAGAGCAGGATCGCGAGCCCCTCGAAGATCGGCTTCCCCTCCGCGACAAGCAGCGGGACCTTGCCGTTCGGGTTGAGCGCGAGGTACTCGGGCTTGCGCTGATCTCCCGCCGCGAGGTCGAGCTTGACCTTCTCGTAGGGGACGCCGAGCTCCTCGAGCGCCCAGTGCACCCGGTCTGCGCTCGTCATGGGGGCGTAATAGAATTTGAGGTCGGACATGCGGCGAGCAGAGCCCCGCCGCGCGCGAGCCGCAAGGGGCTTCGTTCGACGCGCATGAGCTCGCTCTCGATCGACATGCTCACCGACGAGCGCGTCAACGACGCGCCGGCAGTCGGTGACCATGGGCTGCCTTCGCTTCCTCGATGAACTCCAGTGCCTTGCGCATCCGCTCGACTCTCTCTGTGGGAGTCAAGCGCAGGTTCTCGGCGATGAGCGATGCATCAACGCCAGAGGGGACTCTTTCGAGTATCCGCTGATCCCAGCTCTTCTCGGCGTCGGATGGTTCAGTCCCTGTTCGTTCGGCTGGGCGGTCAAGCATCGGCTCCGGGCTCCTGACCCCTGTACCATGGCGGGGATCCCTGACGAAAGCGAGCGAGCATGGCTCCCGAAGCCGGCCGGTTGTCATCGCCCTGAGTGCATACGCCCGTCGCAGCCCTCCCGCCTTGGACGTCGCAGCGGTCGGGCGGCTGCCACCGCCCGACCTCGAGAGCGCCTTTCTCGCGCGCCATCCAGGTCGAGGTCGCACGTCGGGCGCGCGACTTCCTTCCTAGCCGGGAGGAGCTGCGCAAGGCGGCACACGCCGCGAGGGGGGCCGGCCGCCGCGGGTGGAGCCCGGATCGCACGGCTGGAAACCAGCCGCGTGCTGAGCGAGGCGATCGGGCTGTACCGCGCCGCGGGCTACCGCGAGGTCGAGCCGTTCAACGGGGAGCCGTACGCGCACCGCGAGCAGGCCACTCCGCGCACGTAACGATTTCCGCTCCCCTGCTGGGAAAGACGGTGTTGACGAGGAGCTCGTGCACCGCCGGGTCCGGGTCGGCGCAGCCGTCGCGGAGCACGGTCAGCCCGTAGCCCCGGTCCGACGCGTCGTACAGCGTGGCCGCGACCATGGCGCTCGTCGCGACACCAGTGAGCGCGAGCGAGTCCACGCCGCGGGCGCGGAGCACCAGATCGAGATCCGTTCCTGCGAACGCGCTCGTGCGCCGCTTGAGCACGACGACGTCGTCTGCGGTGACCTCCAGCGCGACCGCCGTACCCGGCGAACCCTCGTGGAACAGATCACCGGCCCGGTGGAAGGCCGCGAAGACCTCACCCGCCAAGTCCGCGCCGTTGGCCCGAAACGCGGTACGCACGAACACGACCAGCACCCCGGCTGCGCGGGCTCGCGGCAGCAGCTCGGTCACCGGCGGCACCACGGCCTTCGTGAACGGATAATTGTCGAGAATCCCGACCTGGAGGTCACCGACGATCAGCGCGCTACTCATGGTGCGAGCTTCTTCATCCGGCGGCCCACCGTCAATAGCACACTGACGCCGGGACGGTCGTTGAGGTTCGCGGGGCAGGTCTTCTGCCCTCCCTTGGCGATCAGGCCTTGCCTCAGGCACGACCCTCGATGGCCCGTCGACCGGCACACGCACCACGTGCTCGCCGGCGTCGTCGTTCGCGCCCAGCGGCGCGCCGCGCGTGCGCCTCTCATCGGCATGCCCATGCGCTCGTGCACGTACTCGCCCGCGTTCAGGTTCGTGCCATGCTGACGCCGCGCCATGATGTGACCGCCCGCACGCCGATGAGCAGCGTGGAGTCACCTCGCGAGAGATCCGGGGGGAGTTCGAAGCAGCAGCTCCACCGTAACCGAGCGGGCGAAGACGCGGCGCGCGAGGCGGAGGCGAGTGACGACCGTCGGGCGCGGGAGCGAGAGGGAGGCGGCGACGAAGGCGGCGAGTTGGTCAGGAGTGACGGCGGGGAGTTCATGTCGGCGGTAAGCCTTATCGCGGTGGTGCGAGGCTTGCGGCGACGCCACACCGACGAGCCCGGTGCGGAGGGCGTCGGCGGGAACAAGAGCCCTGCCGACCGGATTGGCCTGCCAGCCTGGGCGCAGCAACTGCTCCGCCGGTCCGGACGGTCGAATTGGTGGTTCACAGGAAGCAGGCCTTCCTCTTTCGCACCGGCCCGGGTGAGCCAGAGATCAACCTTGGAGCTAAACTCAGCGTTTCCCAAGGTTTGCTCACGAGATCCGAAGAATCGGAGTGACCCGACCCAGGTTTGATGTAGACTCAGAGCCGCCGGCGTTCAAGCATCGGTGCCACTGGCCACCACGAGCTGCCTGGCGCGGAACAGTGGACGCGGCTCGACCCAGGTTCACGGCGCGGCCTCTCGTCTTGGCGCAGCTCCAGGGTCATCGCTTCGTCCTCGCGGGTCGGCGTCGGGTCGCCGCTCGGGTGGTTATGGGCCAGGACGAAGCTGTGGGCTGCCATGTCCAGCGCCGTGCGCAGGACGGTCGAGCGGCCGACGTAGAGGGCGTCGTCGGAACCGCGGGCGAGCAAGCGCGTCTCGCGGACGCGGCCGTGGGTGTCGAGCGCTGCTGTCCAGAGCTCCTCGTGGACCAGGGACGCCAGCCTCGGGCCGAAGTAACGCGCCACGCGGGCGGCGTCGGTGAGGAGCGCGCCCCGGCGCGCACGGGCGGCGTAGTAGCGGCGGCCGAGCTCGAAGGTGGCGGCGAGCCGGGTCGCGTCGAACAGCGCGATCTGGGCGCGCTCAGCGAGGCCGCAGGCGAGAGGCGGCCGAGGGAGGGGAGAGCGGCCGTGCCGAGGAGGCGTGGCCCGACGCCGGGTAGGCCGAGCACCATCTCGAGGAGGGCGGCCTCGGGCGCGGTCGGGAGATCGGCCAGCGTCTCGGCGGGGGCGTCCACGGGGGCGCGGCTCATCGGGCTCATCGGGGCCACCTCCGAGAGCGGGTGAGCGCGCCGGCGAAGTGGAGTCTGCGAAACGAACGGCATCGACATTCACTACCTCCGAGCTGGAGGCGCCGAGGTTCCCCTCGTTCTGCTCCATGGATTGATGGGGAGGTCCGCGGATGCGGTCACGCCGACTCGCCCTCGGCGAGCGCCACCGGGGCAGCCATCACGAACGCGAATCGACGGGAGAGGACGCGCCGCGCTTGGCTGCCCATCGCAGCAGCGTGTCCAGCGCCGGGCAGAGCGCTTGTCCCCACTCGGTGAGCCCGTACTCGACCCGGGGCGGCACCTCGGGGTGCGTGACGCGCCAGATCATCCCGTCGCGCTCCATCTGCCGGAGCTGCTGGATCAGCATCTTCTGCGAGATGCCAGGGATGGCGCGCTCGAGCTCCGAGAAGCGCTGCACCTTCCCTCCGAAGAGGCGGAAGAGGATCACCAGCTTCCAGCGCCCCTTGAGGAGCTCGAGGGCCTGCTCGACACGCTCGGCGGCGATCTCGGGAGTCGCCGGCTCGTCGTACTCACCTTCAGGTGCGTACCCCACCTTTTCGTGCGTTCTTGCCACCCGATGAGCCTAGCCCAACTTTGCGTGCGAGGGGGGCCCACGCGCCGGGCCGCGAGTCATCGTCCCTCAGGAGGAATCACCGCCCATGCAAGTACCTGAACCGCTCGCAGGGGACGTCGCCGCGCAGAACGCGCGGAGCGTCGATGCCATGCGCGCCAACTCCCGAAGATTCTCGATCGATCCCGAGGAGTTCGCCGGCAAGCGCGTGCTCGTCACAGGCGGCACCAAGGGGGCGGGCGAGGCCATCGTCCGCCGCCTCGGCGCGGCGGGCGCCGTGACGGCGACCACGGCGCGCTCTGCGCTCCCGGCAGGCCAGTCGCCGAACGTCTTCGTACAGGCCGACCTCGCCACGGTGGCAGGGGCGGACGCCGTCGTCCGCGCGGTCCTGGGCGAGCTTGGCGGGATCGACATCCTGGTCCACAGCGTCGGCGGCTCCTCTGCGCCGGGCGGCGGCTTCGCGTCGCTCACCGAGGACATCTGGCACGACGAGCTGTCGCTCAACCTCATGGCCGCCGTGCGTCTCGATCGCGCGCTCCTCCCGCACATGATCGCGCGAGGCGCGGGGGTCGTCCTCCACGTTTCGTCCATCCAGCGCCGGCTCCCTCTCCACGACGCGACGATCGCGTACGCGTCGGCGAAAGCCGCGTTGTCCACGTACAGCAAGGCGCTCTCCAAGGAGCTGGGACCGAAGGGCGTCCGCGTGAACTCGATCGCCCCGGGATGGATCCGCACGACGGCAGCCGACGCCCTGGTGAAGCGCCTTGCCGACGACGCCGGTACGGATGAAGACACGGCCCGGCAGGGCATCATGAACGCGCTCGGTGGTATCCCCCTCGGGCGTCCCGCATGGCCCGAAGAGGTCGCGGAGCTCGTCGCATTCCTTGCCTCCGACAGGGCGTCGTCCATCCATGGGAGCGAGTACCTGATCGACGGGGGCACTGTGCCCACCGTTTGACGGCAAACACCGGATCCACCCGGCACAACAAGTGGAAAACCACCATCCGCCAACCCATGGAGTGATAGCTGACAGATCGTTCAAACCGACGCCGCTTCGCGGCACGGCTCAACTCAGGCGCGGGCGGACGTTTGAGCTTGCTGCTCCCTCATCCCATCCCCGGGACGATGTCGCGCTGGCCGTGGACGACGCCTTGCTGCTCGTGAACGAGGTCGCCCTACCTTGGGGGCCAGGTCGTCATACCCCGAGGGCAAGCTCGTCCTGGGGGCAGCGTTCTCCTGCGCGGGCTGAGGGCGGCTGGTCGTGGTACAGCCCATCCCCGACGTGAACGGCGCGAGCGATCGCCCGTCTGCGTCAGACGATGCACCTGGACCGCCGGCGTCCGCGCTCGATCGCGGGCGGCTCGGCTCGAAGGAGTGACGAATGCAGATCGGAATCATCGGCGCCGGCTTGATCGGCGGGTCGCTGGCGAAGCTGTTGGGGAAGCTCGGTCACCAGGTCGTGATCGCGAACTCGCGCGGGCCGGACACGCTCCGCGAGCTTGCGGCCGAGACCGGGGCCACCCCCGTCTCGGCCGCGGAAGCCGCGCGCGGCGGCGAGATCGTGGTCGTTACGATCCCCCAGCGCGCAGTCGTGGACCTGCCGAAGGATCTCTTCGCCGGCGTGCCCGCCGACGTGGTCGTGATCGACACCAACAACTACTACCCGGTCCGCGACGGCAGCATCCCGGCCATCGAGGCGGGTCAGGTCGAGAGCGCGTGGGTCGCCGAGCAGATCGGGCGGCCGGTGGTCAAGGCGTTCAACAACATCTACTTCGAGAGCCTGCTCGCGAAGGGCAAGCCGAAGGGCACGCCGGGGCGCGTCGCGCTCCCGATCGCGGGGGATCCGCCGGAAGCGCGGGCGAAGGTCATGCGCCTCGTCGACGAGCTCGGCTTCGATGCGGTCGACGCGGGCGGCCTCGAGGACTCGTGGCGCCAGCAGCCGGGTACCCCCTGCTACATCCACGACCTCGACGCGCCTCGGCTGAAGGAGGCGCTCGCCGCGGCCGAACGGAGCCGCATCACCGAGTACCGCAAGGCCTCGGACGACTGGCTGCGATCGCTCATCGCGTCACATAGCCCGAGCTGATCCGAGCGCAAGCGGGATCGTCGGTCGCACCGGCTGCCTCGAGGACACAGTACCCTCAGATCGATCCAAGCGTCGCTGATGCAGCGAAGCTTCCCGAGCCGAGGCTGCCGCCGATGAACCACTCGCGGCCGAGGCTCTCGAGCGCGGCGGCCACGCGCAACGCGGAGACGACATCCGTCGAGCTGCTCATGACGTCACGCGGCGCCGGCAGGGCGGCAGATGCCAACTGCATCTGTGCTCAGGTCCGTCGCCGTTCGTCGAGCGTCGCACGGAGCACCTGGAGCATGAGCTGATCCTTGGGTCGGGTGAGCTTCTCCTTGATCGCGATGAGCCGTTCGAGCGTGATGACACGTATCGAGATCCCACCGAGATCCAGCCCCTCGCTGTCGGCCAAGAGTTCGTCGTACGATGTTCCTTCCTCGATTGTGCCCAGCAGGTCCAGCGTTCCCATGTTGGTCGCCAGCAGCTGGTGCCCAGTGGAGGCCAGATGAGAGGCGGTTGGTGAAAGCCTCCTCTGGAGATCTATCCGGTAGACGGCATCGAGCTCACGCAGCGCGCCGAGCAGCCGTTCGATATTGTCCGGCGTGCGAGCGTGTACGACGTCCAGATCGAACGTGTTGACGGGGGCTCCCTGGATCACGGCGGCGACGCCACCGACGACGATGAAGTCGACTCGATGCCGGGCGAGCACCCCGAGGAGCTCAGCGATCTTCGTCGGAGCGGGCATGCGGTTCTCGCGCGCGCCTGCTCTCGCGGGCGAGCGTGACGAAGTCGATGTGGGCCTGGAGGGTGGCGACCCGATCTGCTGGCGTGAGGCTCAGCATCCAGCGGATGAGCGTGAGGTCGACGCCGTCCTCATTGTAGACCGGAGGTGCCGCTTCAGGATCGACCATCTTGGGCGGAGCGTATCACGCACGGATGCGACGGACGAGCCTTCGCATCGCGGCGGGCTGTGCCGCACTCCAGCCAGGCATGCGACGCCAGGCGTCTCGCCGGCCCTCATTGCGCGGATCCTGCCCGGTGTTGTGACCAGAGACTTCCGCGATGGCCATCCACCAGGACGGACCAGATGGGGCGGGGGCGCCATCCGCCAGCCTGAGCCGCCGCTGCCGGAGGTTGGCCTCGTTCAGCTCGACCTTAGCCCGGTGTTGACGCTCAGGCTGGCTGATGGTCCGCCGAGCAGCCCGCTTGATGGCCATCGCGGGCGTGCGCGGTTGCGGTCAAGGAGGTATCCGCCCGGCGAGCTCCGTCTCGAAGAAGCTGGCTACCCTGGCCGGTGCACGGCGGCGCCGGCCTCGACGGGACGGCCTGGACGGCCTGCACCTACGCGGGCGTGACGGCGGCATCGTGCAGCGGGCGCGCCGGTGGCACCGTCAGCGGTCCCAGCGGCAGCGCCGTCTACGACTCGTCCAGCAGGCTCGGGTCGCACGCCAGTGCTCACGCCGAGCCCGCCCCTGCGGCCGCCGCCTCCGCCGCCGCCCTGGCCCGGCGTGCCCCAGCCGCCGTCGCCGGCCCAGTCCGGTTCCCAGCGGGCCTGGCTGATGCGCCCGGTGCCCTCGCCGACGATGCCGCACGCGCCGTCGATCCCGTAGTCGCCGTCCGTGCGGCCCACGTCGGCCACGTCCCCGCGTCCTCGCCGTCCGTGGTTGCTGGCTCCGCGTCGGGGTCGACACTTCTGTCGGCGCCAGGCCTGCCCTCGACGACCTGCCCAGCAGATGCCGCCTTCGCGCCGCAGCCTGCGGGCGGGTCTAGACGCCGAAGGCTGTCACCTGTACGTCGCGTTTGGGAGGGGCGCATGGATTGGTAGATCCTGGGGCGGCGCTGGAACGATGGCGCTTGGTCCCGCACTGCCGACGGCGGTGCCGTCCGGCTGCTTCGCGCGTGCAAGTCAGGAGCGATCCGGAGACGCCGAGGTGATCTGCCACCTCGGCGAGGCGACGACTGGCCGTGACGCCTCGGGAGAAGCTTGCGTTCCGTCCTGAACTGGAGGTGGCCATGTCGAAGAAGCTCTTCTCGCACATCGCAGCACTGTCATTCGTTGGCACTCTCGGCGGGCTGGTGGTCCCCGCATGCACGATCCACATCGGACCAGGGAGCGGTGATGGGATCGACGATACGCAGGCCGATCCTGGTAGCGGTGAGGAGGTCGCTGGCGACCAGGACGACAACGGCGGAGACTCCGAAGTCCCGGCCGTGGAGGATGAAGAGGCGACCACCGCACTGGAGGAGGCGCTGGCGATCGCCGATCCCTACGAGCTCGCTCTCGTGGATCTCAAGACGCAGTACTCCAGCTACGCGCTCGCCGCGATGATCGAGTCGCAAGGCAGCGATCCTGCGGTAATCGACCCGGCGCTCTTGCAACAGATGATCGATGAGTACGCGCCCATCGTCTGGGAGCAAGCGCAGCAGTGGGTCGAGGGGCTCGATCCGTCGGCGGTCGAGCTGGCGAAGATCAACATCAAGGAAGAATGCGTCGACAAGTGGGACTTCGGCTGCAGGCGTAAGCAGTACTGTGACTTCGAGGACGGCAAGGGTTATGGGAGCTGCGCGGTCACGGGATGCGGCAAGGGAAGGTGCTCGCTGTGCCCGAGCTTTATTGATATCTCAGCATTCATCAACAAGGGGTGGTGCACTTACACCTGTGTTCGCGACAAGCAAATCGTGGGCATCAAGATGATCTGGTATGTTTTCATAGACAAGAAAATCGAAGAATGTATGCTGCTCGAGCATCCGGTCCCCTTCGAATGAGGGTTCCATGGCACACGAGGACGACATCGTTGATACCGACATGATCCTCCAGATGGCATTCGAGCATGCCGCGAAGCGCAGGCCCGATGGAAGCTCTGCGCTCTCCGACTTCGAGCAAGCCGCTGCGGCCATCCTGTGGGTGCACGCCCTCGCCGTTCCGCGGCTTTTCCTCGGGATGAGCCGCATGCCTTCGCGCGAGCACGTGCTTCGGATGGTGGACTGGTACCTCGCGTACGTTCGTCGCGATAAGCGCCACGTGTCCCCGGAATTCAGCCCCGTGCCCTACGAAGAGCGCGAGCCTCTGGCCATGCGGCTCCGTGCGCTCATCGAAGCGTGGTCGCCTCCTGGACTGCCGGCGGAGATCACGGAGGTCGCGCGCGCCCTCCTTCACGCCGAGGGAATGTTGGCGCCGCCGGGCGGGTGGGACAACTCGCCTGAGCCGGAGATGCCACTGGAGGAGTTCCTCTACTGGCCGGAAGGCGTACCTGCGCTGCTGAAATCCAAGAGGCAAGGCCCTGGAGACCGCGAGCGCGGGCACTCCTGACCCGGTGGACAAGAATCCTTGGGCGAGCCGGGCCTATCGAGGAAACCGGAGCATCTCCACAGCAACGCCGTCCTCGCCCGAGATCATCTCACCCTGGTCGTCCCAGCTGATGCCGCCCTTGCCCGGCAGCCCCAGCGTGAAGGTGACGCCTTCCACCGTGACCCGGCCCTCGTCGAGGTAGGCGATGCCGATCGCGTCGCCACCGCGCCCCGGGCCGCCGTAGCCGCCCTCGCCGCCGTCGCCCCCGGGACCCCCGTTGCAGGAATAGGCCGAGCGGTCCTCCAGCACGCCGCCCGGTGCGCCCCGGCCGCCTCGTCCGCCTTGCTGGGGCTCGCCGCCGTCGCCGCCCTGGCCGGCGTCGGACGTCTCGATCTCGCTGTCACGCACGGTCATCCGGGCGTGCAGCGCGACGATGCCGATGTTCGGGTAGCCGTTCTCGCCCCCTTGCCGCCTCGGCCACCGCAGTCGCCGGCCCGCCCGAGCCTCCCCCGGCGCCCGCCTTGGACGCCGCGCCGCACACGCCGAGCCCGCCCCTGCGGCCGCCTCCGCCGCCGCCCTGGCCCAGCGTGCCCCAGCCGCCATCGCCGGCCCAGTCCGCTTCCCAGCCGGCCTCCCTGATGCCCGTTCTGGCCCGCGAGCAAACCAGCCTTGCGCGGGCGCGGCAGACCATCGAGCTGAAGGCGGCATCGCCCTGCGTGGCGGACCCGAGCCATGCTACAATTCCCCTATGTCCACCGAGGAACTTCTCGCGCACGTGCTGCTGTTGCCCCGCCACGAGCGGGCCCGGCTGGCAGAAGAAGTGCTCTCCAGCCTTGAGGAGCCCGACGTCGAGGAGGTCGCAGCAGCGTGGACGGGTGAGCTGACGCGCCGGGCGCGCGAGGTCGCCGAGGGTAAGGTCCAGACGGTCGACTGGGACACGGCGCGGGCGGAGATCCTGAAGGAGCTCGAGGACCGGCGTGCGGGTCGAGCTTCATCCTGAAGCGCGCGCTGAGCTTCGTGCGGCGGCCATCTGTACGACGAGAGGCGCCCCGGGCTGGGCGACGAGTTCATCGCCGAGGTCTCGTCGATGCTCGATAAGATCGGAGAGGCCCCGACATCTCTTCAGATCTGGCCAGGGACTTCTCCTGCACCACGGAGCATTCGCAGAGCGATCGTCGACCGTTTTCCGCATGTCATTGCGTTCGAGCTGCACCCCGAGCACACGCTCGTGCTCGCCATCGCGCATGGAAAGCGACGTCCGCTGTACTGGCTCACTCGTGCCTTGTGAATCGCCCGCGCAATACGGCAATGCACCCGACGCGGCTTCGCGCTGCGGGTGATTGTCAAGGCGCTGTGCGGGCGCGGGCGAGCTCCCATCCAGCGATTCAGGAATCCGGAGCGTCTCCACCGCGACACCGTCCTCAGCCCGGGATCATCTTGCCCTGGTCCTATGAGCTGCGTCGACGCGAGATTCGCGTGGAGTGGACCCCGGGGTCACGTGAGCGTTCGCCCGGCCGCCGACCGCGAGCAGTGTAGGGCGGGGAGCATCTCGGCCTTGCAGGCCGCGGCGTCGGGTGGGATCCTCGAGGTGCACCGGCAGGACGTGAGGCAGCATGGGATCGTTCAACCTCGAAATCTCGGACGACATCCTCGACGAGGCACGCATTCCGCCAGTCGAGCGGGAGGCCGTGCTCAAGCGGGAGCTGGCCGTGCAGCTGTACGCTCGCGAGCTCTTGCCCAAGGCCGCCGCTCGCCGGCTGTCGGGGATGGATCGGGTTGCCTTCGACGACCTCCTCGGACAGCGCGGGATCCCGTCACGGCTCACGGTCGAGGACTTCGATGAGGATCTCGCCGACCTCGCTGCGTTCCGGCGATCCGCGGGCAGTGGCGGGCTCCCATGACGACGCCGCTGGTGGTGACGAGAGGAGCGCGTCTCTGTTGCTCATCGACGAGGTTGACGGCAGAAAGGTGGGCCGGCGACACGGGCTACGGATGACGGGGACCCTCGGCGTCTTGCTCGAGGGGAAACGTCAGGGGCACCTTGGCGAGGTCCGAGCGTGGATCGACGCGCTCGGTCGTCAAGGTTTTCACATCGGCGCCGCGCTGAAGCAGCACGTCCTCGAAGCCGCCGGAGAAGCCTGAGAATGGGCGTGAAGCTCAAGAATTACAAGTCTGCATGAACCAGGCTTTGACTAACTTCCATGGGAACCGCGTTTGTGAGCCGCGCGATGTCACCTTTCTCTGCCCATCGAGCAACGGCACACCCTCCGGGTCGCCGGACCTCCCCCGCATCACCCTTGGACGCCGCGCCGCACACGCCGAGCCCGCCCCTGCGGCCGCCGCCGCCTCCGCCGCCCTGGCCCGGCGTGCCCCGGCCGCCGTCGCTGGCCCGGTCCGCCTCCCAGCCGGCCTCGCTGATGCGTTCGATGCTCGGGTGGGCTGCACGGCCGAGGAGGTATGGAGCATGCGCGCGGCGACGTGAAGCTGCCGAGCGACACGCGAGAGCTGGTCCAGCGGCGCGCCCAGGGGGCATGTGAGTACTGCCACCTTCCACGACCAGTTGCCGGCGGGTGAGCGTGGCGCGGGCGAGGCGTCATGCGCGGCGGGCGGTCGGGACCTCGTAGGCGAACGAGCCGCGCTCATCGAGGTGGTAGGCGGAGACGTCACGGTCGATCTTCCGCCCGCCGGCGCTCGTGAACATGCGCCGGGGAAAGACGCGCACGCGGGCCTGCGCGGCGCCGGGGAGCAGCTCGAAGCGGCCGGCGCTGAAGCCATGGAGGCGGGTGACGCCGCGGCCGCCGGGGCCGTCGTGCTCCTCGAGACCGAAGAGGGAGGCGCCCTGCAGGGCGTGACGCGCGTGGCCGCCGCCGTGGGCGGTCGAGGTGGCGGTGCCCTCGTGCATGTGGCCGAAGAAGTGGGCGGCGAAGCGACCGGCCGGGTCGACCTCCTGGCGGAAGTCCTGGCGCGCCTGCAGGTGGAGCCACTCGGGCGGGTGGTGGGTGAGCAGCAGGTTGATGTGATGGCGCTGCAACCACTCGGGGGCGTCCTCGTCGCAGACGACGTGGAGCTGGCGTGGGTCCACGGCGAGGCGCTCCTGGTAGTCGCCACCGGTGAGCTGCAGGAACGCCGAGTTGAGACCGATGACGCCGAGCTCGAGGCCGTGGAGCGACAGCGAGGTCGAGCTGTCGCCCGGCAGGATGCCGAGCGTCCGGCGGTCGCGGACGTGCCACCGGCAGGAATCGACCCACGCGGTGTAGGGCCTGAAGATCTGCGCGAGGCGCTCGCGGTAGCCGAGGCTGTCATTCACGTCGAACACCTGGTCGCGCAGGCGCGCGTTGGCGTGCCACTGCGAGAGGGCGAGCACGTACGGATCGAGATCGCTGGGGCGCCTCAGGTCGTGGTTGCCGGGCACGGTGATCAGCCGCGGTTGCGAGCCGAGCTGGTCGAAGCGCCGCCACAGCCTGTCGAGTGTAGCGTCGAGCTTCTTGAACTCGTCGGCGGTGCCGCGCTGGGTCAGGTCCCCGGTGAACAGCACGAGGTCCCACGGGCCGCACAGGTCGTGCAGGCGCGCGAGGTCGTCGAACAGCGTGGCCATGACGTTCGGCCACAGCCAGCTCGTGCCGCCCATGCCCTGGTGGAGGTCGGTGAGGTGCAGCCAGCCGACCGAGGCGGGCCTCGCGGGCGTGGACGGCGCTGGCCGCGGGGCGCTCGGGTCTTTCTCGGGAGGGCGGGTCGAGCGCGACAGGTTGGCCGAGGAGTCGAGACCCTGAGCGCCCAGGCCGGCGGTCATGGCGTCGCGTCCGGCGGTCGGCCGCGCGGGCTCCGGCGCGGGGGTCGCGGCCGGGGACTCTTCGAGCTCGCCCGCGTCCGAGTCCGCGGCCTCTCCGGCGAGCTGGGCCCCCTGCCAGAGCAGCACGTCGGCGCCGTGTGGCGAGATCGTGTGTTCCTCGAGGAGCTTGCGGACGCGAGCGCTGTAGTCGAGGTACCCGGTCGGCTTGCCGAGCGCGATGGGCGGGCCGCCGTCGATCGCGGCGAGCCCCCGCGCCATCGTCGCGGTCGCCGGCGAGAAGCGCATGGGATCCCGGGTGTGCAGGATCATCGACGGGAACAGCCAGCCGCCGCCCGGCAGGCTGCCCCCGCGGCGGAGCGCGGCCAGGTGCTCGGCGAGCCAGGCATCGTCGGCTTGCCATAAAGAAGGCACCGCCGCGTTCACGCCGTCGAGCGCGGCGACCAGCAGGTTCGCGTTGTTGCCGACCAGGCCGGTGGCGAAGCGATTGTTCACGTCGCGGCCGTCGACGTGGTCGGCGTTGAAGAGCTGGAGCAGCCGCCGGAGGCCGGTCTCGTCGAGCTGCCCGAGGGAGCCATCGATCAGCATGCGCGCTCGCGCGAGCGCGCCCTCCCGCCGGGCGATGCGCTCCGGGTGCAGCCTGGCCCGCGTCTGGTGCAACACCTGTTGGCGATCGAGCATAGGCGGCGACTATACCCGGTCGCGGCTCCCGTCGGCCACCTCGCGCAAACGGGCGTCGCCCTGGCCGGGCGAGGCCCATCTGAGCGATCATGCCCTCGTGGAAGCTATGTCAGCGCACCACGAGCGCTGCGCCGAAGCACGCCGTCGCGACAGCGGCTATGTCCCCGGGCACTGCAAGCCCAACCCAGCGCCGACGCACCTCCATGATCGGCTGCAGGTGTCACCGTTGGCGGCGGGAGGGAACCATTGCGCTCCGAAGGTCCCGCCCTCCCCTCCCTCGGCGGCCTCGGCGGCGGGCTCGACGCCGCGGCTCGCTCGCTGGACAGTGCGGCGTGCGGGTCGAGCTTCATCCTGAAGCGCGCGCTGAGCTTCGTGCGGCGGCCATCTCCTACGACGAGAGGCGCCCCGGGCTGGGCGACGAGTGCATCGCTGAGGTCTCGTGCCTCGTCGATGCTCGATAAGATTGGAGAGGCCCCGACATCTCTTCAGATCTGGCCAGGGACCTCTCCTGCACCACGGAGCATCCGCAGAGCGATCGTGAAACGCCAAACTGCCCCGGCTGGGCCACCGGAGCAACCGGCCGGCCCCTGACGCGGCCTATCGCAGGGCAAGAATCCGGCTTGTCGCTCGGAGGGATGCGTGACGGTCAGCAGCTTCTCGCCCTGCTCCAACGGCGCGTCGGACAGGCCCAGTACCCACGTATCGGAGCGGAGCAACTGGGCCACTCGAGCATCGCGGGCGGCGTCGTGGTGTCTATCGAACCGATGAATGGTGGACACGAGCCCGGCCCGACGGGCTGCTCGCCGAGGCGGCAGCGCTTGCGACGATGAGCGACACATCGTATAATTAATAACCAGTTGAGGTGACGCGTCATGTCGCTCGTGGATTTGCTCCCGGATATCCAGTCTTTTCCGCGTGCTGACAAGCTCAAGCGGATCCAGTTCCTCGCACAGGAGCTGGCGGAGGCAGAGGAGCCACCTGCGCTCCGGGCGGGCCAGTCCTACTCCGTGTGGTCGCCCGACCAAGCGTTTGCGGCGGCCGAGACGCTCCTCCAGACCTTGCGCACCGAATAGGAACCGCAACGTGTCCGTCACGAGTCAGCAGTTCCCCTTCCTGGCGTGCGCCTCAGCATGTCGCCGGAAGCCTTGCGCCGATGCTCCCGCTGACGCTGGTGGGAGGGCGCAGCGTGCGAGCGTTGGGCGCAGGGGCACTTCTTCGCTTCGGAGGGGTAGGCCCTCGAGGGCCCGCAGGCGCCTTCGTCCGGTGTAGGGCCCGCACGGTCCTGCGCCGGTCTCCTTGACAAGGTGGGACAGCCGTCGGATACACTATCTTTCCACGATGTATGGGAGCGGCACGAGGTGCTATCTTCTGAGCTGCGGGTCATGCGCAGCCGTCAGGCCGACCTACGTGACCGCTTCCTGCGCGCTTCCATGAACCTGATTCAGCTGGCCGACGCCCTGACCGCATGCGCTGTCGCTGATCCCTGGGCGTTCGACGGCGGCGACCTCCTGGAGACGCTCTCCAGGATCGAAATGACGGCCGGCATTCTTCAGCCACCGTTCTCCACGGAGCTCGAGCTGAACGATCGCTTCATCGTCGTCGATCACGAGGCCCATGTGCCGGCGTCCTCTGTCTGGGGCTTCGCCGATCGTACGGAGCTTGAAGCGTTCATCCTGGGCCCCGCGGGGCTGACGAATCCGTTCACGACCTTCTGCGTCGCCTTCGTGGACGGCAGCTGCTGCCCGTTTCGGCTGCTCTACGTCGATGGCGCACGAGATGTCGAGTTCAGCAAAGCCGCGCAGCTGGAGCGCGACCCCTTTGGGCGTGCGTATCCGGAGCTCCGGCTCGAATGGTCGCCGACCGCGCGACGTCGCTCGTGACGCCTCCGTGCAGAAAGAGGCCCAGAGGCGGCCTGACTGGCTCGCTCCGAGCACCGCGGTGCCAAGGAGATTGGCCGCGGCGCCTCGCCGCCTGCATGCGATAACCCGCCGCCAGGCCCTGCGACGCGACGGATCGCGACGTTCGGCGGGCGGGCGCAGCATCAACGTGGGCCAGGTGGGAGACCCCACCTCGGTCGTCAGCAAGGGTTCCTCGCCGCTCAGCCCGAGCTGGGCCTTCTCCGCGTGCCCGGGGGCCGGGCCTTCCTCGCCACCGGCCGTGTTTCGCGTGCCTGGGTCGCGTAGGCACCGAGCTGCGCGACGAGGTGCTCGAAGACGAGGCGGACGCGGCGCACGGCGCGCAGATCCTCGTGCATGACGACCCAGGCGTCCAGGTGGAAGGCGAGCGCGGGCAGCACGCGCACGAGCGGCACCGGTCGCCGGCTGAGCGGGAGCTGGCACACCCCGATGCCGAGGCCGGCGCGCACCGCGGCGAGCTGCGCGACGTCGCTGTCGCTGCGGAACGCATAATCGCGCGGCGTGGTGACGAGCCCGGCGGCGGCGAGCGCGTCGATCATGGCGCGGGAGCCGTCGGCGCCGATGAGGGCGTGGCCCTGCACGAGCCCCGCGAGCGACGTCGGGGCAGCGCGCGCGGCGAGGTACGCCTTGGTGGCGAAGAGGCCGAGCTCGACGCGCCCGGCGCGGCGCCTCACCAGGCCGGCCTGCGTCGGCTCCGCCATGCGCACGGCGACATCGGCGTCGCGGCGCAGGAGATCCTCGGTGCGATTCGTGGCGACGAGCTCGATATGAAGGCGCGGATGAGCAACGAGGAGCGGGGCGAGCATCGGGGGAAGCACCTCGACGCCGACGACCTCGCTGCACGTGACGCGCACGGTGCCGCGGTCGGCGTCGGTGGGGCTCGACACGGCGCGCACGAGGGCGCGCGCGCTCGCGGCGATGGACTCGGCGTAGGGCAGCGTGGCAAGCGCGAGCTCGGTCGGCACCAGGCCGTTCGGCGCGCGGGTGAAGAGCACGACGCCGAGCTGCGACTCGAGCTGCTCGATCTGGCGGCGCACGGTGGGCTGCGCAGGAACCCCACCGGGGCTGCGCAGGAGCCGGGCGATCGTAACGAAGGACAGCACCGGGGGTGCACAGGAGGGGCCCGGTGGCCGCGCAGGACAGGGACGAATGTTGCGCAGGACACCAACAAGGGTGCACAGGAAGGCGCCCAGGCCGCGCAGGAGACCCCCCGAGGCTGCGCAGGAAGGTCGACGGGGCCGCACAGGAGGGCGCCGGGTCTTGCGCAGGAAGGCCAATGGGCTGCGCAGGACGGTCGGCGGCGCTGCGCAGGAGGCCGCCGCGCTGCCGCTCCGCTGGTCCCCCCGCCCCGCGATCACCTCACTGCCGTGCGCGCCGCGCGCCCAGCACGCCGCCTCCGCCGCCGCCCTGGCCCGGCGTGCCCCAGCCGCCGCCGTCGCCGGCCCAGTCTGCTTCCCAGCCGGCCTCGCTGATCGGTCCCCCCGGGGACTGCTTCGTGCGCAACACCGCACCCGCAACGCTGCTGCCTGCGGAACAGGCGCGGCGCCACATCACGCTTCCGCCACCTCTCCGAGCCTCGTCGAGCGCAACCCCTTGCTCCACGCGCGCTCGCCGCGACGGACCGCGCGCCCCCGTCGTCACGGCGGGGTCGCGCCATGTCCCGGGCTGTGCCGGCCGACAAGAATTTCTCGGGTCACCGGACTGGAACGCCGCGTGCTCAGGGCGAGCCGCGAGCCTGCGTCCAGGCTCGCTCATCGTTCAGGACTGCGAGAAGAGTGCCATGTCCGCCCTCATTGCCCAACAACAGACCTCCCCTCTGCGGCTGGATGTACGACCTTTGACGCCCGTGATCGGGGCGGAGATCCACGGCGTCGACCTGCGCAAGCCGCTGGACCCAGCCACGGTGCAGGCAATCGAGCAAACCCTGCTCCAGTGGAAGGTGATCTTCTTCCGCGAGCAGGACATCTCCAACGAACAGCTGCTCACCTTCGGCCGCACCTTCGGCCCGCTGACGCCGGCCCACCCGATCGCGCTGGGGCTCCCCGAGCACCCGGAGATCTGGGAACGAAAGGCAGCCGAGTACAAGGAGAACCACCGGTCGGACCTCTCCATCCCCACCGCCAAGCCGCCGCGCGACTACAAGGGATGGCACATCGACATCACCTTCGTCGCCAACCCGAACAGGTACTCCATCCTGCGCGGCGTGGAGATCCCGCCGTACGGCGGCGACACGCTCTGGAGCAACCTCGAGTGCGCCTACGACGGCCTGTCGCACACGATCAAGGCGCTCGTCGACGGGCTCCAGGCCGTCCACCGCACGAGCAGCTACGACAGCGGAGAGCCCAGGCCGGGCCGCAGGGCCGCAGGCCCGTTCGCCGCGCTTCACCCGCTCGTGCGCGTGCACCCGCGGACCGGCCGCAAATCGCTGTTCGTCAACCCGGGGACGACGAGCCACATCGTGGGCCTGCGAGAGCGCGAGAGCCAGGCGCTGCTCGACATGCTGGCCGACGAGGTGACGCGGCCCGAGTACGCGGTGCGCTTCCGCTGGACGCCCAACGCGATCGCCGTATGGGACAACCAGGCCACCGCCCACGCCGGCCCCATCGACTACGCCCACTTCGACCTGCCGCGCGTCGTCCGCCGCATCACCGTCGCAGGCGAGCTGCCGCAGGGGCCCGACGGGTTCCGCTCGCGGCCGCTCGAAGGCGAGCTGTTCGGCGTGCTCGGCTGACGCCGCGCCCCCGACGCCGTCTCCGCGCCGGCGCCCCGGCTGGTCGGGTGGTCTCGCCCTCCGAAGACCGCGCCGTCGCCCCCGGGGCCCCGTTGCACGACTAGGCCGAGCGGTCCTCCAGCACGCCGCCCGGTGCGCCCCGGCCGCCTCGTCCGCCTCGCTGGGGCTCGCCACCGTCGCCGCCTTGACCGCCGTCGAGTGCCTCGATCTCGGCCCGATGAGCGTTGCCTGGCTTGCCGCGGGCCTGTACGATCCACCAGCTTCATCCCCGAGGCCTGTGCATGAAGCCGAGCGTCTACGTGGAGACCAGCATCGTCAGCTATCTGACCGCCAGGCGGAGCCGCGATCTGGTGCGAGCAGCGCACCAAGAGGTGACCGTCGAGTGGTGGGCAGGGCGCGACGTCTACGACTTGTACATCTCGCAGCTCGTGATCGACGAAGCTTCCGCGGGCGATCCCGGCGCGGCAGCGCTGCGGCTCCAGGCGCTCGGCGACCTGCCGCTGCTGGAGCTCACGCCGGAGGCTGTCGGGCTCGCCCGTCAGCTCGTTCGCGCCTCCGCCCTCCCGTCCAAGGCAGCCGGCGATGCAGTTCATATCGCGCTCTCCGCGGCGCACGGCATGCGCTACCTGCTCACCTAAAACTGCGCGCACATCGCCAACGCCACGATGCGCCCCAAGATCGAGGAGATCTGCCGTTCTGGTGGCTTCGAGCCCCCGATAATCTGCACGCCTCTGGAGCTCGTCCAGGAGTAACATCATGCGCTATTCCGATTCCATCATTGACGAGGTTCGTGCTGCTCGTGACGCCATCGCCAAGGAGCACGAATACGATATCGACAAGCTCGCCGAAGCGCTCAAGGCGCGTGAGGCCAAGAGCGGGCGAAAGATAGTGCGGCTGCCACCGCGCGAGGTGACGCTCGTTCGCAAAGCATCGTGACAAGGCGATCGGCGGTAGCTCCGCCCAAAGGGCCTCGGGCCGCCGTAGCCGCCGTCGCCACACCGGCGCCCCTGTTGCAGAAATAGGCCAAGCGGTCCTCCACCACGCCGCCCGGTGCGCCCCGGCCGCCTCATCCGCCTCGCTGGGGCTCGCCTCCGCCGCCGCCCTGGCCCCGCGTGCCCCAGCCGCCGTCGCCGGCCCAGTCCGCTTCCCAGCCGGCCTCGCCGATGCGCCCACGCGCGAGGTCATCGTCGCCATCCTCAACCATTGGCGGTCGTGTCATCGCGCCCGGCTCGGTCCAAAAGCTCGACAACGCCGATCGGCCCGAAACGCTCGCTCCCCACCAGCAGCGCAACGAGGGCTCGATCCAGGGAGATCCCCGCCTCCGCGAGCAGCGCCTGATCGCGCCGCGGCTGATTCGTGAGCGCGCCCAGATCGACCTGGATCCGTGGAGCTCGCGGAGCTTCTTTGTGAAGATCTGTGTATTTTACACGATTCTCTTGACGCTCCGAAAGGGACAATTATATGCATAGTACACACATCAACACCGCAGTCGAACAAAACGTGGCTCCTTACCAAGCGCCCGGTCCCTCCGCTCGCGACGGATCCGGCTGCCCGGAGGTCTCATGCCTGCTTCAACACGTTCGCGTGCCATCGCCCGAGTCTCGCGGTCCGCCCTCACCCTCGCCCTCGCCCTGCCAGCCGCCGCCTCGCTCACCGGCTGCTCCGGGGGCGACGAGCCCACGGAGCCCCAGGCTACCGGGAGCAACCCCACGTTCCACAAAGACGTCGAGCCCATCCTGCAGAGGAGCTGCATGGGCTGCCACTCCGCGGGCAATATCGCGCCCTTCAGCCTTACCGCGTACGACGACGCCAGGGCTGTCGCGGCGCTCATGGTCCAGGCGACCAAGGCGGGCACGATGCCGCCCTTCGCCGTGCGTGACACGGACGAGTGCTCGACCCGTCACGCGTGGAAGGGCGACATCCGCCTCTCCGACGAGGAGATCAGCACGCTGGAGGCCTGGAGCAAGGCCGGCACCCCCAAGGGGGATCCGAAGGACGCGCCCGCCGCGTTCGTGCCGAAGAGCCCCGATCTGCCGGGCATGACCCTCGAGGTCACGCCGAACGAGCCCTACGTCACCTCCGGTGAGCAGGACGAGTTCCGTTGCTTCGTCATCGATCCCGGGCTTACCGAGGACCAGTACCTGAGTGGTCTCCAGATGGTGCCCGGCAACCCCAAGGTCGTTCACCATGGGATCATCGCCATCGATCCGGAGCGGACGTCCGCGAGCCTGGCCGGCCCCGACGGGAGCTTTTCGTGCGGCGCCGGCGAGGTCCCGAATGGCGTGGAGATCGATGCGCTCCAGCTGCTGACGGCCTGGGCTCCCGGCGCCGACCCGGTCGATCTGCCCGAGGGCGTGGGTCAGCTCATCCCGAAGGGGTCGCTCCTCATGATGCAGATCCACTACCACCCCGCCGGCACGACGGCCGACCCGGACCTGACGCGCATCCAGCTCAGGCTCACCAAGGAGAAGCCGAAGTACGGCTTCCTGTACCACCTGATCGGCAACTTCGATGATCCGGTCGGCGAGCTCGGCTTCGGGCTGCTCCCGGGTCCGGACGACAAGAACGGCGTCGAGTTCCTGATCCCCGCGGACAGCAAGAACCACGTGGAGACGCAGCAGCTCACGGTCCCGCCCCCGGACTCGCCCGCATCGCAAATGATGCCGTTCCCGCCGGGCACGCGCGTCTATGGCGAATTCCTGCACATGCACTACCTGGGCTTCGACCAGAAGGTGACGGTCACGCGGGCGAGCGGCGCACCCGATCAACCCAAGGAGGAGTGCCTGGCGCACGCGCCAAAGTGGGAATTCGACTGGCAGCGCTCGTACTCGTACGACGCGCCCATCGAGACGCTCCCGACGCTCGAGCCGGGCGATGTGCTCCAGATCCGCTGCACGTACGATAACTCGACGGAGAACCCGTACGTGGTCAAGGCGCTCAAGGAAGCGAACATGATCTCGACGATCGACGTGGCCTACGGCGAGGGGAATACGTTCGACGAGATGTGCGTCGCCGGGCTCTCGCTCGTGTACCCGATGCCCTGACGGGAGCGGAGGATCCGCTCTCGCTCCTGTGCCGGCTCGTCGCCAGCGTCCCATAGAGGTTGCCGGACCAGCGGCCTCGAGGATCGCGACGTTCGCTCCATCACGAGAAATACGTGCTGTGGGAGACGTCCTTCCAGGCCTCGTACTCGGCGCGCTGCGCATTTAGCTTCGCCATGATGCCTGTCCAGCTGTCCGCGCCGAGGCTGAGGCGCTGGGGCATCGCTCCAGAATCCACGAGTCGGACGAGGATCTCCGCCATCCGAACGGGATCACCTGGCGCAAGCGCGCCGTCCTTGTCGTTCACCAGCAGGTCCATGACCGCATGGGCGGTGGCGCCATAGGCGTCGATCCTCGGGCTCCGGAGGTTCCGTTCGACGATGCCCGTCCGGAAGCCGCCCGGTTCGACCGACATCACCTTGAGGCCAAGCGGCGCTACCTCCTGCGCCAAGGCCTCCGTGAGGCCTTCGAGCGCGAACTTGGACGCGCTGTAGTACCCGAGAGCGGGCATGGCGACGACGCCGTTCATCGAAGAGATGTTGATGATCGTGCCGCGCCCCCGGGCGCGCATGCCGGCCAGCGCTGCCCGCAGGGTGGTCGCGACGCCGAAGAAGTTCGTCTCGAAGACGGTCCGGATCTTCTGATCTTCTCCTTCTTCGACCGCGGCGAGATAGCCGAGCGCAGCGTTGTTCACGAGCACGTCGATGCCGCCGCGCCACGCCTCGGCGGCGGCCACCGCGGCCTCGATCTCGGATGGCCTGGTGAGATCCATCGAGAGCGGGAGCACAGCGCCGGGGTACGCCTCCACGAGCCCTCCGAGGCGGGCGCTGTCCCGCGCCGTGACGGCGACGTGATGGCCGGCGCGAAGGGCAGCGTTTGCGATCGCGGCCCCGAGTCCGCTCGATGCTCCGGTGATGAACCAGGTCTGGGCACTCATCTTCTGTTCCTCCTGATGGCCGCATTCTGCGGCCTGCCATGCGGTCTGCAGCGCTCTTCCTCCGCGGCCAGGCTCGCGAGCCTGCGCCGCGGTCGTCCCGTGTCGTCCCGTGATCGATCGTTCGCCTAGGCCTGGACGCGCACGACGACCTTGCCGACGGCGCCCCCCTGGAGATGGGCGACGGCCGCCGGGAGATCGCCCAGGTCATAGGTCGCGGCCACGACGGGGCGGATCCCGAGACCATCGATGGCCCGGATCATGTCCTCCAGCGCTCGCCGGGGTCCGACGCCGATCGCGTTGATCGTCGCGCGACGCAGGAGCAGCGGGCCGACCGGGGTCGAGATGCGGTCGCTGTCCAGAAGGCCGACGAGCAGGATCCTTCCGCCGTAGGCCAGGGCTTCGACGGAGGTCGCGAGGTTCTCGCCCGCGGCCATCTCGATCACGGCGTCCGCGCCGCGGCCGCTCGTGAACGCCATGACCTCGCGGTCCCAGTGGGGACGGGCGCGATAGTTGATACCCGCGCGTGCGCCCAGGCCCAGGCCGAACGCCAGCTTCTCATCGCTGCTGGAGGTCAGGATCACCTTCGCCCCGTGCGCCGCCGCGAACTGCAGCGCGAAGAGCGAGACGCCGCCCGTACCCTGCACGACCCAGGTCTGCCCCGCCCTGACCCGCCCGGTCTCCACGACAGCCATCCAGGCGGTCAGACCCGCAGTCGAGAGCGTGCTCGCCTCCTCGGGGCCGAGGGTCTGGGGCGCCGCGACCAGCATGTCTTCGCGGACCACCGCGTACTCGGCCAGGCGGCCCGAGACCGCGATGGTGTTCGTGTGAAGGCCCGGGGCCGCCCCGTCGATCCAGTCCTCGATGTCGACGCCGACCACCCGATCTCCGAGGGAAAACCGCGTCGCGAGCGGTCCGAGCTCCACGACCTGCCCGGCGAAGTCGCTCCCGGGCACATGGGGGTGCGCCAGCTCGCCCATGCGGCCTTCCCACATCAGAAGATCGCGGTAGTTCAGCGAGACCGCCTGGATCTTCACCAGGACCTCCCGAGGCCCAGGCTCGGGCCTTCGAGCATCGCGGAGCGTCAGGTTCCGGACGCCTGGGGCATCGAGCTCCCAGCGCCGCATGCGCGGCCTCTGCAGAGCTTGCCCGGCGTCGGAGCGCTTCGGTGTCGTGAACCCTGAACTGATCATCTCGTGCCTCCCGTGCATCGACGGCAATTCGTCCTTGCGGAGACTTAGCCGTCGCGCCGGCGGCGCTGCAGTGGCTCAGATCGTGAGGCACCCTCTCGTAAAACGAGAGGCTGCCGTCGCCTCGGCGAGCCGCTAGGCGCCTGGTCTCGGTTGCCCCGCCGGCGCCCCGACGCCTTCGGCCGCGAGCCGGGCCTGCAGCCGGGGCGCCATCCAGTCCAGGAAGGCGCGGACCTTCAGCGGTAGGCGGCCCTGACCGGAGAAGACGAGGTGGATCGGAAGCGCAGGCACCTCGAAGGCCTCGAGGAGCGGCGTGAGGGCCCCGCTTCGCAGCTCCGATGCGATCTGGTAGTCCAGGGCTCTCGTGATCCCCAGGCCTGCCTTGGCCGCCACCACCGCCGCAGCGGGCGAATTGACCGCCACCCGCGCGCGCGGCTCCGCGATCACGTGGGAGGCGCCCTGAACGTACCGCCAGGGCGAGGACACGAACCCACGGTAGGTCACGCCGTCCCTTCCCGTCAGGTCCTCTGGCGCCCGAGGGGCGCCGAATGCCCGCAGGTAACCCGGGCTCGCGCAGGTGATGGAGCGTGTCGACCCGACGCGCCTCGCCATCAACGAGCTGTCCTCCAGCTCTCCGATCCGGACCGCCACGTGCACATGCTCCTCCACGACGTTCACCATCACGTCCGTCAGGAAGAGGCGCAGATCGATCTTCGGATGCGCGGCAAGGAACTCGCTGGCGACGGGCAGTACGTGCAGCTCGCCGAACATCGTCGGCGCCGTGACGGTCAGCTCCCCCCGAGGCTCCTGATATTCGCCCGCGACGGCCTGCTCGGCTTCCTGCAGCTGCTCGAGGATGTGCCGCGCGGCGATGGCGTACTCCCGCGCCGCCTCGGTCAGCTCGACCCGGCGACTGGTGCGGATCAGAAGCTGCGTGCCGAGATGACGTTCGAGCTCCGCGACCTTGCGGCTGACGGTAGGCAGCGGCGCCTGCAGCCGCCGGCCCGCCGCGGACAGGCTGCCGGTGTCGACAACGGCCAGGAAAACGAGCATGGCGTCGAGCCGATCCATCGGCCTCTCCTATCACGGAAGGGCGACGGCGGGCCTCGCGTGTCCCGCGCGAGCCCGGCAAGCCCATGCGCCTCGCGGACCAGGCATTCCTGCCGCACGGCATGTTCGGCGCCGAAGGCGAGCTCGGCGCGCGCGCCCGGCCCGCCTCGGGCATCGCGCGTGACGCCGGGGAGCTCTGACGCTAGACGGAGTCCGCCGGTAACGGAGCAAGAGGAAGAAGCGTGCTAGCCGCCAAGATCCCCATCGTCATCCCCGCAGACCGTCGGGTAGAGCTGCAGGTGCCCGCAGACCTTCCAGAAGGTCCAGCGGAGGTGATCGTCCTCGTCACCGCCCCGCAGAAGGCTGCGCCACGCGACAAGCGGGCAGCGCTTGGCATGGATCGGGGTACGGTCCAGATTGCCGATGACTTCGATGCGCCGCTGCCGGAGGACCTACAGCGAGCGTTCGATGGCGAGACATGAGGTTGCTGCTCGACACACACTGCTGGCTCTGGCTCGTCGCCGACCCTGAGAGGATCAGGCGCGACGTCGTGGAGATGCTCGTCGCAGACGGTACTGACGTCTACATCTCGGCAGCGACAGCGTGGGAAATCGTCATCAAGCACGCGCTCGGAAAGCTCCCCCTTCCCATCCCGCCTATGCCGCCCTTGCCCGGCGGCCCCAGCGTGAAGGTGACACCCTCGACCGTGAGCCGGTCCTCGTCGAGGTAGGCGATGCGCGATGCGCGAGGCCGATCGAGTCGCCACCGCGCCCCGAGCCCCCATAACCGCCCTGGCTTGATTGCCAAGACGTTGGCCGGAGGACGAGCGGCGCGGCTGGAGTTCGCGTAGGATCGAGATCAATGACGACCGTCGAGATGCGAACGCGCGCACGCAGCTGCCTCCTCGCTGGTGCGCTCGGCGACGCATGGGGCGGTCCGTACGAGGGCCTTGCCGGGCCGGTACAGCCCGTCTTTCCAGAGGCTCCGCGGCTCTCCGATGACACCTGGCTGACCCTCGCCACGTGCGAAGCCATCGTGCTGAGCCGAGGACGCGTACAGCCGGAGCGGATCGCCGAGCGCTTTCGTCACTGGTTCGAGGCTGGCCGCATCTCCGGCGTGGGCTCTGCGACGCTCAAGGCGCTTCGCGATCTCGCCGCTGGTGCCCACTGGGCTCTTGCTGGAGCTCGCGGTGAGTTCGCCTCAGGCTCGGGTGCTGCCATGCGCGCAGCGCCGTTGTCGTTCTTCCTGGACCCGAGCGTCGAGGCGGACCGTCGAACGATTCGTGATGTCTCACGGATCACACACCACAGCGACGAAGCTTACGCCGGTGCGCTCGCCGTCGTCGTCGCACTACGACATTGCGCCTCCAATGACGCTGTTCCGCAGAATCTCCTCTCCGTGGTCGCGGCCGATCTGCCGGACACAGCGGTTCGCGATCATCTGCTTGATCTCGCCGACTTTCGAGGCTCACCGAGCGAAGCCGCTGTCCGGTTCGGGTGCTCCGGCCATGTGGTTGAGGCCGTACCGATGGCCCTGTTCGTCGCAGCGGCGACCACGGACGATCCCACCGGCGCGGTCATCGCGACCGCAGTCTCGCTGGGCGGCGACGCCGATACCATTGCGGCCATCGGGGCCCAGATCGCCGCCGTCGGGGGACGGCCGCTCCCGGATGATCTCGTCGCGAGGCTCCCCGAGCTTCCGCAGATCACTCCGATCCTCAACCGGTTCGTATCCCTGCTGAAATGACGACCGGGGCCGGGCTCGGCGAACAAGCGGCTGGAGCCGACGAAGCCTGCGGCCTGGATGACCGAAGCCTCGCGACAGGTCGGACGGGCGTGGCACGATGGGACGTCGGCCTCGGCGGGCTCCGCGGCTCACCCGCGAGCCTTCAGGCAGCGCAGGGCAGGCAAAATAGACCGCTTGAAGGGGGGAGACAGTGGCCGACGCGCGAAGGGCGTGTCACCTTCTGCCGGGGGGCCCGTCAGACGATTGAAGGCATCGAAGGAACCAGGTGCGATGAGTAAACCGGAGCTGGTGAGGTTCGAGATCGAAGGTGCCGAAATCGCGGTCCGCCTGGCGGGCGATCGGGAGAAGCCGGCGATTCTCCTGATCCACGGCTTTCCAAGCTCCTCGGAATCGTTCCGGAACGTGATCGACACCCTCGCGCGGGACGGCTTCGTGATCACCCCGGACCTTCCGGGGTTCGGCGGCTCCGAGCCGGTCGAGCGCCCCTCATTCTCGCGTTTCGCGGACATGATCGACGGACTGCTCGCGCGGCTCGGAGCCGGGTCCTTCCACCTCTACCTCCACGATTATGGAACGGCGGTAGGACTTCACCTCGCCACGCGCGCGCCCCGCAGGATACGCAGCCTCATCGTCCAGAATGCCAACGCACATGAGAGCGGGATGGGGCCGCAATGGTCGGCGACCAGGGCCTACTGGGACGATCCCACGCCGGAGCGGGAAGCCGAGGCGACCGCCCACCTGACCTTCGAGGGGACGCGCGACCAATATCTGGGCGGCGTGCCCCGGGACATCGCCGAGCGCATCGATCCCAGGCTGTGGGAGGAGGACTGGCGGATCATGTCGCTCCCCGGCCGGCTCGAGGCGCAGCGTGCGCTGGTGCTCGACTATCGCAGCCATGTCGCGCGATTCGGGGAGATCGCCGATTATCTCGGCCGCTGGCAACCCCCGGCGCTGATGCTGTGGGGGCGGCACGATATCTTCTTCGATCTCGAGGAGACCCTCTCCTGGATGAAGGCGCTCCCGCGCATGGAGGCGCACATCCTCGACGGCCCTCATTTCCTGCTGGAGACCCATCCGGCCGAATGCGCCGCGTTGATGAGCGCCTTCGTCAGGCGCGTGGAGGGGCTGCGTTAGGACGCGCGCGCCGTGAGCTCGTACAGGGGAGCCTCCTCGCGTTGGTCCTCGCCGAGAGCGGTCGCGGGAATCGTGCGACGCGCTGCGATCGACCACTCGTCGACGCCATGTCCACGTCGCTGTCCGAGATGTCCCTCCCGCAGCCGCGGTGCTTCATGGCGGTCGTGGACGCGGGGTCGTTCGCCGAGACCGGCCGGCGTATCGGCATGTCCATGTCCAGCGTCTCCAAGACGATCGCCCGCTTCGAGGCGACGTACGGTGTCAAGGGAGGGCATGGCTGTGTTGCCCTCGCGGCCACATGGCGCTTGGCACGGACGAGCTTGCGCTCGCCGCCGGAGCGCCGGTACCTTCGGCGAGCGGAGGCGGTAGGGGCGCGATGCGATCGGTCGTTGTTTTCCTGCGGGACACGATGGAGTCTGCGGTCACGGCGTACCGCGACGCCGCCTACCCGGAGCAGCGGGACCCGTGGGTCGTGTTCGTGGCCGGTGACGCCTGCCTGTACATCAACCTGTACCGGCACGGCCCTCTTGAGCACGAGCCGGAGGACTGGGCCGACATCGTCCAGAGGTTCGGGGGCGAGCCGGCGGCCTGCGTGATCGCCGACGTGTCCGGGCGGCACCCCGGCGATGAGCAGGTGGCCGGGTTCGTGGCCGGGCTGCTGTCCCGGTTCAGCGGGGCCGCGATGGACGACTACACGCCGCACCTGTGGTCGCTGGACGAGCTACGGAGCGGGCACCGGGTTCGGGGGCACCCGTTCTTTGACTACAACGGCTGGTTCACGGAGAAGAGGCGCTGACGCGCCCCGGCTGGAGCGCAACAGGTTGGCTATCATCAGGTGCATTCGTGTCGAAGGTTGATCTCAAGAGGGAGCTCAAACATCTCTACCAGGCATCCGCGAAGGAGGTGGTTCGGGTTGACGTGCCGACATTTCGGTTCCTCATGATCGACGGCGAGGGCGACCCCAACACATCACAGGCGTATGCCGAGGCAGTGGAAGCGCTGTTCTCCGTCGCCTACACGACGAAGTTCATGATAAAGAAGGGGTCGCGAGGAATCGACTACGCGGTCATGCCTCTCGAAGGCCTCTGGTGGTCGGAGGACATGTCCGCCTTCACCTCCAACGACAGGTCGAGGTGGAAATGGACGATGATGATCATGCAGCCTCACTTCGTGGAGGAAGCGGTGATCCAGACGGCCATGGCGGAAGTGAGGCGAAAGAAGGCGCTCCCCGCGCTGGACGCGCTCAGGCTGGAGGACTTCACCGAAGGGTCGTGCGCTCAGATACTTCACATTGGCCCCTTCACCGAAGAAGGGCCGACCATTCAGCGAGTCCATGACTTTATCGTTGCGCGCTCGGCGCTCGCAGGAAAGCACCATGAGGTGTATCTGAGCGACATACGTCGCGCCGATCCGGCGAAGTGGAAGACCATCATCCGCCAACCTATGATGCGATAGCCGACAGATCGTTCGAGCCGGCGCCGCTTCGCGGCACGGCTCTTGCGCCCAGCACGGCGACGTTCATGGTCAACTACCGGGTCGAGGATCTCCACGCCCTCGTCAAGGTCTTGCGCGAAGAAGGCTGCAACGTTCTCGAGAAGATTGACGATTCCGAGTACGGGAAGTTTGCCTGGGTCATCGATCCAGAAGGAAACAAGGTAGAGCTCTGGCAGCCGCCTGCCGGCCAATGACCACGGCAACCGGCCTCAGCGGCCCTCTCGCGCCGCAGCCCTCGCCGCGCCGAGCCCCATTCCGACGAGGGCCGCGAGGATCCGGCCCAGCGCTGCCCCGAGGCCAGGCGAAGGCTCGTCGCACAGCGTCGGTGCGACCGAGAGCCGCAGCCGGTCCCGGAGGATCTCCTGAGCGCGGCGAATGGATTGCGGATCCCGGCGGTCGAACCAGATGGCTTCGCCCGACGACTCGCAGGCCTCGGGGCCTTCGTCCTCCACCGGCCCGAGGTACAGGGTCACGGTGTGTCGTCCCAGTGTGGCTGGCGGGTCGATCTGCATGTTCCTCGGAACCAGCGTGCGCCGCGCTCGTGACAGCTCGGTGGCGCAGGCGAAGACTCTCCGTTGCAGCGCGGCGCTCACCCCGCGGGCCGTGGCGTGGACGCGGCCCCGTCGACGCATGGATAAGTTGCTGAACCAGCGTCACTTTTCCGGGAGGAACGCGGATCGCGCAAGGTCCTCCATGTCCACCAGCGCGTGCAGCGTGGCTGTACGGTGGGATGGCCACGACGAGGAGATCGACCTCGCGGGTTGTGCGTGTGCTGCCGAGGCGCCGGCCAGGCCGAGCAGCAACGCTGCGGCGGCACCCTGGGCGAGGCCGAGCGTCTGAAGACGAGCCCGTCACCCTCGCCATGGACCGCGACGAGCGCATGAGCCTGTCGGCGCTCCTGTCGGGGAGATGCGCAGTTCCCTGAGCGCCATCCCGTCCACGGTACACGGCGCCTGGTCTCGTGAGATCCTTGCCGCTCCGAGGAGGTCTTGACATCCGCCCCCCCGGCTCGCCTCTCTGTACCATGCGACATCCCCACGCCCGCCGCTTCGAGGCGGACGACCTGCTGTCGTTCAAGCTCGTCACCGAGATGGTCCTCTCGCCCGACGGCCGCTGGGTCGTTTATGTCCTCGAGGAGATCGACGCCGAGGCGGACACCTACGTCTCCAACCTGTGGCTGATCCCCGCGAGCGGCGGCGCTCCGCGGCAGATCACGTTCGGCTCGGACACGAACAGGCGCGGCAGATCACGCGCGGCGACGCGAACGAGCGCGACCCTGCGTGGTCGCCCGACGGGCGCCTCATCGCGCTCAGCCGGACCCGGGAGGGCCCCATCGCGTTCCTGTGGAGCACCATGCGCCTCTGCGGCCTGCTCGGGAGCGCGCGCTGGGGCGGCTCGGACGCGCGGCTGCTCATCGACGTCAACGAGGCGTGGGGCGAGGATCGCGCGTGGCCCGACGTCGCGCTGCGAGAGTTCCCCGGCGCGTCGGGGATGAAGAACGTCGGCCTCCTGATGCTGCCGCCGGGAGGCGGAGGGGGACCCGTACCGCTGCTCGTCCATGTGTACGGGGGCCCGCACGCGTCCGTCGAGTTCGGCTTCACGTACCGGCCGTACTGGTATGTGCTGGTGTCCCGCGGGTGGGCCGTCCTGTCCTTGAACCCGGTCGGCTCGGCCGGACAAGGAAAGGAGTTCGCCGATCGCCTGCGGGGGCGCTGGGGCGAGCGCGACCTGCCGGAGCACCTCGCCGCCATCGAGGAGCTGGTCGCCGAGGGCACGATTGACGGCGATCGCGTCGCCATCGCGGGCAAGTCGTACGGCGGCTTCATGGCGGCGCGGGCGATCGGCAAGACGAAGCGCTTCCGCGCCGCCGTCTCGGGCGCGCCGGCGGCGAACCTCGAGTCCCATTTCGGGACGTCCGACACCGGCTACTACGTCGATCCCCACGACATGCGAGCAGAGCCGTTAAGCGGACGCGGGCGGCCCCTGGACGCGGTATGGCCACCTGGATACGCTCGTCGAATGAACGACTTGTTCGACAGGGACTCGAACGATCTGTTCCCGCCCGCCGACCGGGCGAAGCTCGAGGCGCTCACGGAGGATCCGGACGCGAGGGTCGGCTACGAGCTGACCAAGGGGATGCTGACCTGGTCGGATGAAAAGCCGCGCGACATCGAGCTGTCCACGTTCACGAAGATCATGATGCTCCAGTCCTATCGATCCATGATGTACCGGCCGGAAGAGTTCCGAGATAGCCAGGACGAGTTCATTCGTGAATGGTTCGCGGCGTGCCGCGCGACATGGGAGAGGGCGAGGGCCAGCGGCCTCCGGTGGATCGGCTTCGCGCCGTCGCGCACCGATCCCGCGAACCTCGCGCTGCTCCTCGAGCTCGAGAAGATCGAGTTCTCGGACATGTAGCCTGCGGGTGATCCCGCGGGCCTCCTGCTCGACCTTCAGGACCTGATCGGGAGGAGACGACCAGCTGCTCGGATCGGGCATGGTGCTGCACGCCAGGTACGTGCTGTCCTCGAGCGGCGGCGAGGTCACCGTGGTAAGGAACCGTGGACCGCTCGGCGCGCTCGTTTCAATGCGCGGCGGCCGCGATGATGACCCTCCGCGGCCGCCGTGCCGGCGATCGGCGGCGGCTTCAACGAGGGGCGGCGTCGAGCCGCATGTCTACAGGAGGACGTATGCAGGTGATCGTCGCGGGCGGTGGGATCGGCGGCCTGGCCGCGGCTCTGGCGCTGCACGGCTCGGGTCATGAGGTGACGGTGTTCGAGGCGGCGCCCACCATCCTGCCGCTCGGGGTCGGCATCAACCTCCTGCCCCACGCCGCCGAGGTGCTGGGCGAGCTGGGTCTCTTCGAGGCCCTGTCGGCCCAGAGCGTGGCGACCCGCGAGCTCATCTATTTCAACCGCTTCGGCCAGCGCATCTGGGGCGAGCCCCGCGGCCGCTTCGCGGGTCATGCCACGCCGCAGCTCTCCCTCCACCGCGGCGCCCTCCAAGGCGTGCTGTTCGACGCCGCCGTCGAGCGGCTGGGCCCCGACCGGGTGCTCTGCGATCGGCGCCTCGCGGGCCACGAGCAGGGCGGGGGCCGCGTCGAGGCGCTCTTCCTCGATCGCGCGGGCGCGGCGTGGAAGGTCTCCGCCGACCTCCTGATCTGCGCCGACGGCATCCACTCGGCGGGGCGCGCCAGCCTCTATCCGGACGAGGGGCCGCCGATCTACGGCGGTCACATCCTCTGGCGGGGGACCACCCTTGCGGCGCCCTTCCTCACCGGCGCCAGCATGATCATCGCCGGGCATCAGGACCAGAAGTTCGTCGTCTATCCGATCTCCCCACCGGGGCCGGACGGCCGCCAGACGATCAACTGGGCCGCCGATCTCGCGTTCGCCAGGAGCCTGCGACGAGAGGACTGGAACCGGCGGGGCGACCCCGCCGACTTCCTGCCCAGGTTCGAGGACTGGCGCTTCGGCTGGCTGGATGTGCCCGGCCTCGTCCGGAGCGCCGAGGCGATCTACGAGTTCCCGCTGGTCGACCGCGATCCCCTGCCGCGCTGGAGCCATGGGCGCATGACGCTGCTGGGCGACGCCGCCCATCCCATGTATCCGAACGGCTCCAACGGGGCGAGCCAGGCCATCCTGGACGCCCGCGCCCTGGTCCGCGCGCTCGCCGCTCATGCCGATCCGGTGGAGGCGCTGGCCGCCTACGAGACCGAGCGCCTGCCCGCCACCGCCGCCATCGTCGCGGCGAATCGCCGCAACGGTCCGGAGCAGTGCTTGCAGATCGCCTATGAGCGCGCGCCCCACGGCTTCGACCGCATCGAGGACGTCTTCGCCCCCGGCGAGCTGGAGGCCATGGCCGCCCGCTACAGGGTGCTGACCGGCCTGAAGCGCGCCTCGGAGCCCCCCGTGCGCTGACGAGAGCGCTCTCGACGCAACGCGGTTGCGGAGGTGGTAGCGGAAGCGGAAGCGGAAGCGGGCACGAGCGCGGGAAGGCCTGGGCCCTGAGAACATCGGGGCTCTGCGTGTGGCTGCGCCTTGCCTGCCGGCCTTGAAAACCAATTGACGCGCGGCGAGATCGGGAGTACGGCAAGCACGCCATGCCGTCTGTCCACCTGACGCGCCATCTCTACACCTTCTTTCCGCACCTCGAAGGTCAACACCTCATCGTCGAGGCGTCGACAGCAGGTGAGGTCGTAGCGGCCCTGGAGAAGCTCGCGCCCGGCATCGGCTTCTACATCTGCGACGAGCGCGGCCGCTTGCGGACGCACGTCAACATCTTCGTCGGCAAGCAGATGATCCGCGACCGCAAGGGGCTCACGGACGCGGTCGCTGCCGACGACGAGGTCCATATTCTGCAGGCGTTGAGCGGAGGGTGAAATGGCAAGCCGTATCCTGGTAGGCACGCGAAAAGGCACGTTTGTCGTCGAGAAGAAGAACGGCTCGTGGAAGCCGCGCCTCGCGGGCCACGCCGGCGGCGGCGTCAACTATGTCGCGCGCGATCCCTACACGGGCAAGCTCTGGGCGCTCCTCGGCTTCGGCCATTGGGGGGCCAAGCTGTCCGTCTCGACGGACGAAGGCGAGACCTGGAACGACAACCCCGCCCAGATCAAATATCCCGAGGGCGCTCGCTACATCGGCCAGGACATGTACGAAGACGCCAGCAGCGACTTCGGCGTCGGCATCAAGATCGTCACGCGCCCGGCCACGGTGCAGAAGCTCTGGATCATCGGCTTCGGCCCGGGCGGCGCGGTCTACGTGGGCACCATTCCGGGTGGCCTGTTCGTCAGCCGCGACGGCGGCGGCTCCTTCGAGCTCAACCGGCCGCTCTGGAACCACGAGTCACGCGGCGGCGACCTGTTCACAGGCGAGGGCAAAGGCGAGACGAAATGGTTTGGCACGCCGGCCTCCGAGGGGGGCGAGTTCGCCCCGGGCATTCACTCCATCGTTGTGGACCCGCGTGACCCGAAGCGAATGCTCGTCGCCGTGTCCACGGCGGGCGTCATCGAAACAGCGGACGGCGGAGAGACCTGGCAACCGCGCAACAACGGCATGCGGCTCGATCACACGCCCGAACCAGACGCCGAGTGGGGCCACGATACGCATTACATCGAGCAATGCGAGGGCGATCCCGACCATGTCTGGCAGCAGAACCACGTCGGGATCTACTACAGCTGCGACGGCGCAAAGAGCTGGCGCAAGGTGAGCCGTCCAGAGCAAGGCGTGCATTTCGGCTTCCCCATCACGGCGGACGCGAGGGACGGACGCACGGCGTGGGTCGTCCCCGGCAAGTCGGACATGCAGCGAATCACCGTCGACGGCGCGCTCTTCGTGGCTCGCACGAAGGACGGCGGTGAGACCTGGGAGCAGCTCCGCAGGGGTTTGCCTCAGGAGCAAGCCTACGACGTCATCTACCGCCACGCGCTCGCCAACAAGGACGGCACTGTCGCATTCGGCACCACCACGGGCAATCTCTACGTGAGCGATGACGGCGGAGAGGGCTGGGCGACCGTCGCCAACAACCTGCCGCCGATCTATTCAGTACGCATGGCGTGATAGATCACAACATCGGCGCCAGCGCTTGCATCGATCCGCGGACCTGGCTACGTCATCGTCTCCGTGACTCCCGCCCCCTCGCCCTACGGTGTCCTAGGCCCCCTCGACGTCCCCCTCGGCCTCGGCCTGCTCCGGCTGGCCACGGAGGGGCGCCCCTCGGAAGAGGACGCGACAGCCGTCATCCACGTCGCCCTCGATCGAGGCATACGCCTCCTCGACACCGCCGATTCTTACTGCCTCACCGACCGTGAGGCCCACCATGGCGAGCGCCTCGTCCGCAAGGCGCTCGACGCGTGGTCCGGCCCGCGCGACGACGTGCGCGTCATCACCAAGGCGGGCCTCACCCGACCCAAAGGGCGATGGGCCCCGAACGGCAGCCGCGACCACCTGCGCCGCACGGTCGAGGGCAGCCTGAAGGCGCTCGGCGTCTCGCGGATTTTCATGCTCCTCCTCCACGTGACCGACCCCAAGACCCCCCTCGAAGAGAGCCTCGCCGCGCTCGCCGAGCTCCAGAAAGAGGGCCTCATCGAGCACCTCGGCCTCAGCAACACCTCCATCGCAGAGGTCCGCCAGGCCGAGCGGCACTTTCCGGTGCGGGCCATCCAGGAGGAGCTGAGCGTCCTCGATCGCGGCAGCGCAGCCCGAGGCCTCTTCGAGCTCGCCAGGCAAATGGGCATTCCGTTCCTCGCCCACCGGCCGCTCGGCGGTCACGCCAAGGTCGATGGCCTCCTCAAGAACCGCGCGATCAAGCCCATCGCCGCGCGGCACAGCATCACGCCCCAGGAGGCGGCCCTCGCGGCCCTGCTCGATCTCGGCCCCCCGGTCCTTCCCCTGTTCGGGGCGACAAGGCGGGAGAGCGTCGAGTCCTGCTTGCGCGCGCTCCGGGTCCCCTTTGGCGCGCGCGATCGAGCCGACCTCTCGAAGACCAGCTTCGCGCCCACGGCCGATGTGCTGGCCTCGGTCGCGCCGCCCGTGATCCCCGCCGGCCTGCGCAAGCTCGAGCCCGGAGAGGGCCCCGGCGATGCGCCCGAGGTGGTCGTGGTCATGGGAATCCAAGGGGCAGGCAAATCGTCGGAGGTCGCCCGCTACACGGCCAGAGGGTACGCGCGCCTGAACCGCGATGAGCTCGGCGGCACGCTCGACGGCGTGGTCAAGAAGCTCGGAGAGCTGCTCTCCTCGGGGCAGACGCGGGTGGTCCTCGACAATACGTACGGCACACGCGCGTCGCGCTACGCGGTGCTCCGGATGGCGCACGCGCACGGCGTGCCGGTCCGGTGCCGGTACCTGGCCACGCCCATCAACGAGGCCTACGCGAACGTCGTCCTCCGCCTCCTCGAGCGCTACGGCAAGCTGCTCGGGCCGGAGGACATGAAAGCGCTCGGCAAAGAGGATCCCAACCTGCCGCCGCCGCAGGCGCTCTCGCGGTGGGCTGCGAATTTCGAGGCGCCGCACGTGGATGAGGGCTTCTCGGTGGTCGAGGAGATCCCGTTTGCCCGGCGCGTCGATCCGCTCTTCACGGGCAAGGGCCTGCTCCTCGACGTCGACGGCACGCTGCGCAGGACAAAGAGCGGCGAAATCTACCCGCGCGACCCCGACGACGTCGAGCTTTTGCCCGGTCGGCGCGCGGTCCTGGAGCGCTGGGTCGAAGGCGGATACACGCTCTTCTTCGTGTCGAACCAGAGCGGCATCTCGAAAGGATCGGTGACCGAAGAGGCTGTCCTGGCCGCGTTCTCGCGGACGATCGAGCTCCTCGGCCTGCCCGTGGCCGAGGTCGTGTACTGCCCGCACCCGGCGTTTCCGGTCGGCTGCTTCTGCCGCAAGCCCCTGCCGGGGCTCGGGATATCGCTGATCCAGCGCCACAAGCTCGCGCGCGAGCACCTGGTCATGGTCGGCGATATGGAGAGCGACCGGGAGTTCGCGCGAGCGCTCGGGGCGAAGTACATGACGGCCGAGGAGCTCTTCCCAGGCGAGTGAGCGCCCGCGATGGCGTCCTGCCGCGGGCGCCCCGTTGGGCCACACCGGAGCCGTCGGAGAGGGCTGGGCGACCGTCGCCAATAACCTGCCGCCGATCTAGTCAGTGCGCATGGCGTGATAGGTTGATTCGAGGTCACGGGGCGCAAGCGAGCAGCGCCCCGGCCCGCGCCCGCACCGCCCGCCCGATCGAGGCGACGCGACCGGCGCCGCCGCTCCCACCCGTGAGCGGCCGCCGGGAATATCTATTGATAACAGCTCCCGGCGATGGCAATGTCGACGGCATCCATGAAACCAGCGTTCATTCCCCTGGCGATCGCCGGAGCGTTGTCCGCCTGTCAGCCCCATCGACCTGGACCCGACAGTCCCGAAAAGCTGAAGGCAGTCATCGTGTCGTATTTCGACTGCGTCACCCGGAGGGACTTCGCACGAATGAAGACCTTGACGACGCCCGACTTTACCATCTACGAGAACGGAAAGATCATCGACAACGACGGCCTGATCGCGATCATCAATGGATCCCCGATAGCCAAATCCGATTTTTCATTGGATGACGTCAAGATCGACGTCGACAGCAGCTCGGGGAGCATGATCTACATCAACCACGGCAAATTCACGCAGAACGACGCGAGCACCATCACACGCGACTTTCTGGAGAGCGCGATCTTCAAGAAGGTCGGGAATGAATGGAAGCTGCACTTTGTGCATTCAACGGTCAAGAAATAGACCCGAGCTCAATCGGCGCACATGAGCCGATCGATGATCTCGAAGGTATCGACGATCGTGGTGTAGCTGGCCTCGACGTCGTTGGTCGACGTCGACAGCGACATCACGACGACGCGCGAGCCGTCGTCGCTCGCGGCGTTCCGGGTCGAGTACCCGAGCGTGTCGCCGGGGTGGCTCCAGTATCCTCCGCCGCAGCTCGTCGGGATCCACGCGATCCCGAGGCCATAACCGATGCCAGGCGCGATCGCGTCGAGGGCCGGCGCCGGGATCGTGTCGTGGAGCTCCGCCATCTGCTCCGGCTCGAGCAGCGAGCCTTCGCTCAGCGCCCGCCAGAATTTCGCGAGGTCCGCGGTGGTCGTGACGAGGGAGCCGGCGGCGTCGGCGAAGCTCTGGTTCGCGATCGTGACGTCGACGAGCGGCCCGCCGACCTCGTACTGCTGGTAGGCCACGGCGTGCGGGGCAGGCAGATCCGTCTCGTCGCCGGGCTCGAACGTGCGGGTTAGGCCGAGCGGATCGAGGATGCGCGCCTCGACCTCCTCGCTCCAGTGATTTCCGGTGACACGCTCGATGATCATGCCGGCGAGCACGTAGTTCGTGTTGGAGTAGGCCCACTGCGTCTCCGGATCGAAATTCGGCTTGTGTTCCATGGCGAGCGCCACGAGCTCTCCCGGCTCCATGTGGTCGAGCCGATGCTGCATGTACTCGTCGGCGGAGCGCAGCGCTTCCAGGCCCGGCTCGCCCTGACCGGTGTAGTTGTAGAGGCCGCTCGTGTGCTGGAGCAGCTGGCGGATCGTGATCAGCGAGCCGTCGTTGCCGTTGCCCGACACGACGCCGGGGAGCCACTGCTCGACCGTGTCGTCCAGCGACAGCGCTCCTTCTGCGGCGAGCTGCAGCGCCACGACGGCGACGAACGTCTTGGTGTTGCTGCCCATCCGGAAGTAGCTGTCGAAGTCGATCGGCGCCTCGCCACCGAGCTGCGCCGCGCCGCTGCGGGCGAGGATCCGCCGGTCGCCGTCGAGCACCTCCGCGTGCACGGCGACGATCCCGCCAGCGCGGATCTTGTCCACCCCTTCCTGGAGCAGCTCGTCATAGGTGGTGTCGCTCTCCTCGGGAGAGCTGCTCGGGCAACCCAGGAGGAGCGACGCCATGCAGAAGAGCGGAATCGAGAGCTTGCTGAGTGTCATGCTCGTGCGTTCCCGCTCGACTTGTTTTCATTCAATGGTTCTTGCGATCTCGTCGATGTCGCACGATCGCGCAGGTCTGCGGCCCGCTTCCTGCCGCTGCAGGCGCCTGCGGCGGCCCGCACGACGAGCCGGTCAATCCGCGGGGGACGCGGCGCACGCGTCCTGCGGCGAGAGGGCGCGCGCCCGCGCCGGCAGGGCAGCCGACTTCACGGCTCTTCCCACGAGGGCTCGACCGCAGGCCGCTCGCGCTCGAGGCGCCCGCTCCCCTCCTCCTGGCGGTCGCGGAACGGCGTCGACGCCGGCGGGAAGTCGCGGAGGCCGCGGCGGGCTGTGTAGTCGTAGCGGAGGAAGACCAGCCCCGAGGCGCGCGGCGAGGTCTCGGCCAGGCTCGGGACGTCGAACAGGAACGTCCCTTCCACGCCGAGCGAGGCGCGGTGCCCGCGCGCGAGCCAGCTCCAGAACGTGAGCCCCGCGGTGAACGCGTCGCGCAGGAAGGGCTCGTCGCGCGTCTCGTTCACCGGCCTGTAGCTCGCGAGCCAGCCGAGCTGGATCCACGGCCACAGCCCCCGGCCGGGGAGCAGGTCGAGGTCGAGCGTCGCGTCGATGCGGTCGAGCTCCGACGGCACCGGGCTCAGGCGCAGCGACGTGCCCGCCGTGACGAGCGCATCGACGAACGGCCGGTACCGCAGGCGCGCCCCGAGCGAGGCCTGCGTGTCGTGCGTGGCGCCGTACGGCGTGTAGACGTCCTTGTCGGCGCCGATGAAGCCCCGCAGCGACTCGTCCACCATGAGCCACGTGAAGCCCGCCCACGGCGAGAGCGTGAGCTCGCCGAGCGGGATGGACCAGAACGCGGTCGCGCTCGCCCTGGCGCCCATGGCGTCGCTGGCGTCCGGCTGGAACACGACGCGGCCGCTCAGCGAGCCGCCGGGAACCCAGCCGCTCGAGCTCAGGTCGAAGCGCGCCTCCGCGCCGAAGCTCTCCGGCCCGTCGCGCAGGCGGCCGAACCCCGCGGCCGCGATCCAGGCGCGCCGCTCGATCAGCTCGCGGTGCACGTCGAGGCCGAGCTCGAGGGAGCGGACCGGAAGACGGTGGTCCTCCTCGGCGAGCTCGCTGTCGGTGAGGCGCGCGTAGCCGCCGACGGAGAGCGGCCCCGGGTCCGGGTCCTCTCCCACCGGGGGCGCCGGACGAAGCAGCTCGTCCGCGGGCGCGGGCGGCGCGGGCAGCGGCGGCGGCGCGGGCGGCGGCACACGGGGGCGGGGCACGCCGTTCGCGACGGCGAGCTCGACGCGGAGCAGCGCCCGGCCGCCGGGCGAGGCGACGCGCAGCACATGCGGGCCCTCGGGGAGGACGGCGACGCGGGACTCGACCTCGCCGCCGAGCCAGAAGAACGGCTCGCGCGTGACGCCGAGGCGGCGCGCGGCGCGGTCCTCGGAGGCGTCGAGCGCGAGGGTCCCCTCCTCCACCGCGCCGCCGCCGGCCTCGCCGCCGGCAACGTCGAGCGGCGCCACCGAGAAGCGCAGCTGGCCGGAGGGCGCGGCCGCGGCGACCTCGGGACGGCAAGCCGGATCCCCGCCGTCCGCGGGCGCGGCGCGCGCGCGGGGCGACGCGCACTCGTAGGCGGCGCGGGCGCGGATGCGCACGACGGTCGGGCCGACGAACGCGAGCTCCAGGGGGCGCGCCGGGTCGATGTCGTTCCAGGTCGACAGGACGCGGCCCGAGAAGGGCTGCGCCGAGCCGGCCGCGGTCGCGCGGATCCAGCCGAGGACGCTGCGGTCCGCCGGAGGCCGCGCCTCGATGCGGTGGCTGCCCCGCGGCACCTGCACGACGCAGCGGTCGGCCATCGGCGCGGACGCCGCGGAGCACGCGACCGGCTCGCCGTCGAGCGCGATCGAGAACGCGCAAGGGGTCTCCTCGCGGTCGAGCGCCCGGCAGACGCCGTCGAGCTCGATCGCGCCCGGCGCGGCGCGGTCGAGCCGGAACTCGGCGCGCGCGCCGTCGGTGATGAGGAGCGACGCCTCGGGCGCATCGACAAGCGCGCGCCGCACCCGCACGCGGAGCGGCAGATCGCGATCGGCCCTGGCCCGGATCTCGAGCGTGGCCGTGCCGGCCGTGGCGTCGGCGCGCGGCGGCACGGCCCAGCCGGTCACCGGGGCCAGCCGCGCGAGGGCGGCCGGCGGGAGCTGGACAGGCGGCGGCGCGGCGCCGGCGGGAGGCGCCACGGCCGGGCGCTGCGCGGCGCTCCCCGAGGCCGCGGGCGCGGCGCCTTGCTGGCCGGCGGAGGCCTCACGGGCGGCCTCCTGGACGGCGAGCTCGGCGAGCACGAGGGCGCGCAGCGTGAGCCGTCGATCGGGCGCCGGGGCGGCGGAAGCGACGTCGGTGGCCAGGTTCGCGGCCCGGGCGAGCGCCGCGGAGGAGCGGTGGGCGAGCCCGATCCGGGTGAAGGCGTCGGCGGCGAGCTGCACCTCGCCGGAGCGCTCGGCGAGGAGGCCGAGCAGCAGCGCGTCCGCGCCCGAGCTGTCGCCCGCGGGGCCCGCGAGCAGCGCGACGCCGCGCCGCGGATCGACGCTGGCGCGCGCGCCGCGCGCGGCCGCGAGGGGCGCGCGGTCGTCGGGCAGCGGGAGCGGCGGCACGCGCGCCGCCAGGCCGAGCGGGACCGCCACCGGGCTGCCCGGCGGCAGGGTGAGGACGGTGCTCGGCGGCGCGCCCGCGGTCGGCGCGCCGGGCAGATGCGCCGCGTCCCAGGGATCCTCCTCGGCGGGGCGGTCGAGCGCGGCGAGCGCCGGGAAGCCGAGGGCGTCGAGCGCCGCGGCGCGCTGCGCGTGGAGCGCGGCGCGGGCGGGTGAGGGCGCGGCGCGGGCTGGTGAGGGCGCGGCGCGAAGGGCGCGCGTGGCGCCCCGGATCTGCTCGAGCGTGCCGTCGACGGGCGCGCCGTCCGGCGGGCGCACCGGCGTGACGGCGCGCGGGGCGCCGGGCGCGGCGGGGTGCAGGCGCACCGAGGCGCGGAGCAGCGTCGGCGCATCGGTCTCGACGCGCAGCTCGTGCGCGCCGGCGGCGACCGGGACCTCGATCGAGCCCGTGGCGCCGGCGCGCACCCAGGCCTCGTGGACGGCGGCGCCAGCGCGCACGCGGAGCACGCGCGCGGGGCCGTCGGCCGGGGGCGGCGCGCCTCGCGCTCCGGACGCCAGCGCCGCTGCTCCGGACGCCGGCGCAGCGGCGCCTTGCGCTCCAGGCGACGGCGCAGCGGCGCCCGGAGCTCCGGACGCCAGCGCCGCCTCGCCCGCCACGGCGGGCGGCGCGATGACGACGCGGGCCAGCGTGGCGCGCTCCGGGTCGGGGAGCGCGAAGGTCGCGGAGCCGTCGACCCAGGCCCACTGCACGATCTCGCGCAGCGACGCGCACGGCGCGCGCCCGCTGCGCGGGATGCGCGCGAGCACCGGCGGAGCGCCCGCCGGCCGCTGGAACGTGCGCGCCCCGGGCGCCACGGCGACGACCGACGTGAGCCCGGCGCCGCCGTGCACCGCGGCCGGCGCGCCGTCGATGAGCACCGGCGACTCGGGGACCACCTGGCTCGAGGCGCTCCGCAGGAGCACCCGCGCGTGGGCCCCCGGCGGCGCCTCGACGTCAATCTGCGCGCGCGCGGCGTCGAGGAGCGTCCAGCGGAGCCCGGACTCCGCGTCCACCTCGCAGAAGCCGTCCGCGGCGGCGCGCCCCGGTGCGCCGCCTCCCGCCGGCGGCAGCGCGTCGCGAGGCTGCGCGATCGCGCTCCACGCGGCCACGCCGTCGGGGATGTCGAGCGCGTCCCACGGGGCCTCGCGCGCCCAGGCGGTGCGCGCGAGCGGCGCCGCGCTCTCGACGTCGCCATGGCCGAGCGCGTAACGCTCCGCGAGCGGCGCCCCCGCTGGCCGGCGGCCATCGCGCGGCGGCGACATCGCCGCGCCCAGCGCGGACACGGCCGCGACGTCGTCCGGGTGCGCGCGGCCTCCGGCGGGCTCGCGCGGCGCCGCTGCCCCGGGCCGAGCTGCCCCGGGCCCGGCTGCCCCGGGCCGAGCGGGCCCGGACCAGGGCGCGTCCGCGGCGCCCGGCTCCGCGTGCGCCGCGGCGAGCCGCGCGAGGACGGCGCGCTGGAGCGACGTGGCGCCCGCCGCCGCGCGGCCCTGCGCCGCCGCATCACCTCGCGCCGCGACCAGCGCCTGCGCCGCCGTGTAGGCTTGCGCCGCGCGCGCGAACGCCGCGCCGGAGGAGGGCGCCCACCGCACCGACTCGGCGAGGAGGAGCGCCCGGAGCGGCGGCGGCACGGCCGGCCGCGCGGCGAGGTCGAGCGCGGCCTTCGCGGCGTCCGGCGCGGCGGCCCGGTCTGCGGCGGCGAGGAGCCGCGGCGCCTCGGCGTGGACCGGCGCGCGCTCGCCGTCGCCGGCCTGATCGCGCCGCGCCGCACGATCGAGCAGGGCGGCGCGGTCGCGCTGCGGCGCGAGGAGCTCGGCGACGCTGGCGCGTTGCTGGTAGCCTCTGGCGGCGACGGCGAGCTCCCCCTCGACGACGTCGACGGTCGCCGCGCGCGCATCGACCGGCAGGGGCACCCGGATCCACCGCGGCTCACGCCAGCGCGCGGCGTCCGCGAGGCGCGACCCGGTGCGCACGACGAGCTCCCGGACGACGGCGCCGCCGGCGCGCACCACGACGCGCGTGGTCCCGTAGGTGCGCGCCCGGAGGGCGATGCGCAGCACGTCCGCGCCGGGCGCGCGGAGCTCGAGCCGCGCCCCGGCGCCGAGCGAGCGCCACGGCGTGGCGCGCTCGACGGCCGGGAGATCGGGGCTTTCGCGGCCTCCGCGCAGCTCGACGCCGCGCTCCGCGAAGTACGGCTCGACGAGCGGCCGGACGAGCAGCGACTCCTCGAGATAGCGCGCGGTGAGCCATGCGGCCGCGGCCGGGGCGAGGCGCGCGGCCGCCGGGTCGAGGCGCGCGCCCGCCGTGGCCGGGGCGGAGAGCGCCGCGCGCGCGGCGTCGACCCAGCGGAGCAGCGCGCCCGCCTCGCCCGGCGCGGTGGCCGGCGCGGGCGCGCGGCCGCCGAGCCAGGCGGCGACGTCCTCGTCGAGGCGGTACCAGGCCAGCGGCGCGCGCTCCCGCGCGGCGACCCGCACGGCGACCGGCGTGCCCCCGGCGCCGCGCGCGGCGGCCGCGCGCACGACGACGAAGCGCGCGCTCGACCACGTCGGCACCGCGACGTCGCGCGCGCCGGCGCTGACGGGGGGCAGCGGCATCCACGTGATCACGTCCGGCGTGCTCCCGACGCCGGAGCCGAGGCCGATCCCTGCGACGTTGCCCCGCACTTCCAGCCGGTCGCCTGGCTCCACGGGCACGAGGAGCAGCTGCCCCCCGGTGAGCGCGACGGGCGCGGCAGGGTCGGCCGCGGCGGGCGCGGCGCGCGCCGCGTCCGGAGCGGGGGCGCCCTGCTGCGGGCCGCTGCTCCACGGCATGACGCCGGCGCTGCCGGGCGCCACCCAGACGAGCGGCTCTGCGGCGGCGGCTTCGCGTGCCCCCGGGACGCCGTGGGCGACGCCGAAGGCGAGCACGAGCGCCGCGGCGAGCAGCGCGCGGCGGGCGGCGGCCCCGGGGAAGGCGTCGAGATCCACGGCGATTACCCTTGCACCATGCCCACTTACGCCCCGCGCCGTGACCTACCGGGCTACCCGATTTCCGGGCTCGGGTGCAAGCGCGCGATCGGCGAGGGGCGCCGCGGCCCTCGCCGGGGCGGTGTGCGCCGTGGCTGCCGCTGGCGGGCGGCGCTTTTGGGTCGCATGCCGTGGGTTGCGGACGTGCTGGAGGGCTGGTCACGGTGCCGCCCTTCCGGCGTGCTCCTGAACGACCGGGCCTTCTCGTTCGTCGCGACTCAGCGTGCGGGGACGGTTCGACCGCCCCACGCGCACCGGAACCGAGCGCTGGTGACCGGTTCGACCGCCCCACGCGCACCGGAACCGAGCGCTGGTGACCGGTTCGACCGCCCCACGCGCACCGGAACCGAGCGCTGGTGACCGGTTCGACCGCCCCACGCGCACCGGAACCGAGCGCTGGTGACCGGTTCGACCGCCCCACGCGCACCGGAACCGAGCGCTGGTGACCGGTTCGACCGCCCCACGCGCACCGGAACCGAGCGCTGGTGACCGGTTCGACCGCCCCACGCGCACCGGAACCGAGCGCTGGTGACCGGTTCGACCGCCCCACGCGCACCGGAACCGAGCGCTGGTGACCGGTTCGACCGCCCCACGCGCACTGGAAACCGTCTGGAGGAACCGGTTTGACCGCGCCTGGGCACCCGCGGCTGTCTCGCTGAACCGGCCCGAGGTGTCACCAAGTGCCGCCTACGGCTCGCGTACGCCTTGTCGGAGCATCAGCCGCTGCCCGCGCCTGTTGCCGCGCGGTAGGCCTGCCTGCCAGGCCGTCGAGCAACCTCGGTGCACTCAGCTCTTCGGCCTCGTAGCCTGGCAAGGTCGACCTCTAGAGGGACAAACAGGTTGAAAGCTATCTAAATTCAATGGGTTGCGGGGCTCGACCGTTCTGCCGGGAAGCGAGCGCCAAGGGCCAGGAATACGGGAGAGAAACAAACCGCAAGGGACTCTAGCGTGTTCGGTGCCCTAGAGCTCTTCGTGCAGGCGCGGCGGGAGTGGACCGCGGTGCAGGCGGTGATGGCGCCCGTGGCGCCGCCCGAAGAGCCTCCGAGCGAGGGCAGGGCGGTCCAGCGGTGGCCTGGCGAGCTCGTGGGCGACGTCGCGCGGATTGCTCGGCAAGATGTACGCCGTGCACGTCCTGCGCGAGACGGAAGCCTCCGAGCTCTGCAAAACGCCTGGACTGCTGCTCATCGACGAGGCCGAGAACCACCTGCATCCTCGCTGGCAGAAGCGCTTCCTGGGCGACGTGCTCAGCATTTTCCCGAATCTTCAGATCATCGCCACAACGCACTCTCCCTTCATTGTCGGCTCGGTTCCAGGCGCCCGTGTGTTCGTCTGTCGCTACGACCGGGAGCGGAAGGCCTGCGTGGTCGATGACGCCACAGATCTCTACGCGAACAAGCCCGTGGAGGAGATCCTGCTCTCCCCCGCGTTCGATGGCACGCACCCGTTTGGCAAGGAGATCTCGCGCCTGATGGAGGAAAGAAAGGCCGCCTTCGAGGCGGGGGACTCCGTCCGGCGGAAGGAGATCGAGAAGCAGCTCAAGGACAAGAACCCCGAGTACTTCTCCTACCTCGATATCGAAGAGCGGCTGCAGACGCTGCACGGAGCGGGGGGGTGATCCCGATCAAGCGACTGCCAGCGCCTGACGTACTCGCACGGAATGAAGAACACTGGCGAGGAGCACGGCTGCGCCAGGACGCGGTCTGCCCCTACTCGCCCCGCGCGCAGCGGAAACCGTAGAAAGACAGCGTCCTCTCCGGCAGCTCGCCGATACGGTACGTCGGACTGAGCGTCTCCTCGGTGTGGGAGAACGCCCCTCCGCGGGAGCCCCTCCCGAAGCCTCCGTCGGTCAGCGTCGCGCAGTTGATGCACGTCGCCGTCAGATCGGCGTGGTAATCGAGGACCCACTCGAACAAGCTCCCCGCCAGGTCGGCTTGTCCCCATCTCCCGTCGCCCGCCGGGGATTTCGACCCGACGGACGGGATCGGGCACACCGTCATCGTGGAGTCGCAGCCGAACACCGCCAGATCCTGGCTCGGGGCCTCGTCTCCCCACGGATACGCGCGGTGCTCGTTCCCGCCGACCGCGGCGTAGTTCCACTCCGCCTCCGTGGGCAGCCGGCCCTCGTCCCATGCGCAGAACGCGAACGCGAGATACCAGCTCACGCAGTTGATCGGCGCCGCCTCGTTGCCGGCGGGCTCATCGGTCCACGTCCGGAAGTTGGGGTCGCATTGCAGCGAGGCCCGCAGCTCGTCCTGCCCCGCGGGCAAGCTCGCATCCCACGCCGGGTCCCAGCCGCTGCCCTCGATGAGCCGATGAGCGCCCGCTCCCGCGTTCGGCCTGGTCGCCGGGTACCCCGCGACGAACTGCCGGAACCGGCCCACCGTCGCCTCGAAGCGATCGAGGCGGAAGTCGGCCACGGTGGCCGGATAACGCGTGTCGTTCAGGCGGTTGAACTGGCCGCCCACCACCACGCCCTCCGTGGGCTCCACGTCAGGGATGCACGCGCTCGCCGCGACCAGCGGGATCACCATCGCCGAGAGAGCCCTGAACACCACGCGTCTCGTCTCGCCCGTTCGCATCAGAAGCTCCCGGAGATGCTGGCGCCAGCGCCGGACGGCGCGATCCACGGGAGCGCGACGGCCGCCGGCGCCTCTTCGCCGCCCGACCGGACGATCCCATAGACCGCCGCCCCCACCGCGACGAGGCCCGTGGCGCCGAGGCCGACGAAGAGGCCGAAATCGCGGTTCTTGCGCGCATTGTCGGCCGCGAAGTCATAGCCGGGGTCGCAGTACGTCCCGCCGGCGACATCACGGCAGTTCTCACGCAACGCGCTGATCGCGGAGAGGTCGTCGATCAGGAACCCGACCGACGCGCCGGCGAGGGCGATCCCGGCGGCTCCGGAGATCCAGGCCCAGGTCGGGGTGCCCCCGCCTCGCGCTTCGTTCGCCCTGGTGGGCGGCGTCGCGGCGCTGGCCGCGGCCGCGGCCGCGGGTCGCAGCGTGAGCTCGACCGTCGTCGTCTCGCCCTCCGCGAGCGTGATCGCGCGGGTCTCTGCCTCGTGCCCGGGCGCGCTCGCGCGGATCTCGTGCGGGCCGGGATCCACCGGCAGGGGCTCCCCGAGCGCAGCCGCCGGGAGCGCCGTGCCGTCGCGCAGCACCTCCATGCCGGCGGGCGCGCCCTTGACCACGATCACGAGCTTCGGCACGCGCGGCTCGAGGGCCGCGATCCCCTTGTTCGCGACCTCCTCCAGGCTCCGCCGCCGCTGCTCCCCGGCCGTCTCGCGGTTCAGGACGAGGGCCCGATGGTAATCGTGCCAGGCCGTCGCGAGCTTGCCCTCGCGCTCGCGGCAACGCGCGATGTTGATCTGGGTGCTCGCCGAGGGGTTGAGCGCGAGGCTCGCCTCGAACTTCGGGCACCCCGCCGCGTCGTCCCCCTTGTCGACGAGCGCGCGCGCGGCCTTGAAGAGCGCCTCCGCGGCCACCGGGTCGCGCGCCGGCTCCTGCGCGTGCGCCGCCGCGCCGCCGAGCGCGACCGCGACCGCAGACGCGAGGCCGGCGAAGGCGCGCGCGACTCGCGCGCGGCTGGCGCCGGCGAGGCGAAGGATGGGCACCGCAACAAGGCATTTCCCGAGCGGGCTCGTCGTCGTTTCCGCCATGTCCGCCATGTGTGCTCGTTCCGCTGCTGCGAGCCGCGGGGGCGCGCGGGGGGACCCTACAACAAAAAGGGCCGCACGACCAACCCGAGCGCATGGTTCGGCTTGACCAGGAGAGCCCTCTCCAATGCCATCCGCACCGCTCGACGTAGCTCCCACGTGGCTGTGCGGCGCGCGGCGCGGCGAGCCGCTCGTGAAGATGACAGCGACCCATCGAGTCGATCCGCGACATAAGCGCTCACGAGGAGCAGATTTCAGGGGCGCGCCACGTACGAGGCGCTTCGACGACGCTCTGCCCTCCAAATCGATCCGGCGCTCCACCCGGCTCCACACCATGGATCGTCCTCTACTCACCGCCGCGACCCGTCGTCCCGCCCCGGCGCCTTCTGCCCGACCAGCCCCGCCCCCGCCCGGACCGCCTTCGCCGGCTCACCCGTATCGGCCGCCTGCGGCCCCAGCAGCGACCACCTCGGCCGGTCGGCGCGGATGGGAAGCGCGTCAGGAGATCGTCACGGTCGAACGCGGCGGCGGGGTTGGAGCTGGTCTCCCTCGGCATGTTTGCAGGCGGTGGCGCGGCCGTGGCATGCGCCAAGGCAGCGTACAGGGGAGCACGTCCGCGTCCGTGCCCCTCGCGGGCTCACGCGCCGCGCATGTGGACGTGCTCGGGAGCAAGCTGCCATACTCCCCAGGTGACCACGCGGCTCGAAAAATTCCGTGAGTACATGGCGCGGTTCAACCCCGCCGGAGATCCGCGCGGCGCGGTCCGCGACGGTCTCTACGTACCGCGACCGGGGCGGTCCACAGCCGACGAGGTCGCCGCGCGGCTGGAGATCGACCCCACCTCGTCGCACCTGATTGTCGGTGGCATCGGCTCGGGCAAGACCACGCAGCTCCTGGTCGCGTGCGACCGCTTGAATCAACTCACGGATACGCGCGCCGAGTACATCGACCTGAGCCTCATCCATGATCTCCAGAGCATGGTACCTGGAACGCTGATCATCGCTGCCGGGCTTGCTGCCCGCCGGCACCTGGAACCCGGGGACGACAAGGTGGCGCTCGAGGCCGGCGAGCAGTTCCGACGCTGGGCCTACGGTCATGATCGTCACGTATGGGTCCCCTTCGACGACGACCCCGGTGAGCCCTATGATCCCTATGATGATGAGCCGGAGCGCGGCTACCACGACATCATTGAAGAGAAGCCGCTCCTGTCCTCGCCGGAGAAGCCGCTCGATTCGTCTGTGGCGGACAAGGCCCAGCGGCTCGCTCAGATCCGCAGCGGCCTCTGCAGGCGCTTCCCATACCTCGTGCTCCTGTTCGACTCACTCGACCGGCTGCCGGACCCGGCGGCGTTCGCGACCGTGGTCGAGCAGGACGTCCGCGCCATCCAGAAGGCCGGCATCGGTATCGTCCTTGTGGGGCCGCTCCGATCCATGTTCGGTCCGCACCGCACGGTCACCGACTACTTTCAGCACTTCTACCCGCAGCACGCGGTCGACGTTCAGCAGGACGAGCGAGGGCGCGCCTTCCTGGTCGACGTCCTTCAAAGGCGAGCGCCGTCGGAGTTGCTCCCCGAACCGGTGTGTCGAAAGCTCGCCGAGCGCTCCGGCGGCGTACTCCGCGATCTCATTTCTCTGGCGCGTTCGGCGGGAGAGGAGGCGTATATGCGCGGCGCGGATCGTGTCGAGGAAGAGCACATCGACGTGATCGCTGACGCCTTCGGGCGCCAGCTGATCTTCGGGCTCAAGCCCTCCGAAATCGAAGTCTTGCAGCGAGTGCGGCAGACGGGGACGTTCGTCCCGACGTCGGACGACGACATGGTACTCCTCATGACCCGCCGCGTGCTGGAGTATCGGAACGGCAGCTCGCGGTTCGTCGTTCAGCCCACACTGGAACCTCTCCTCGAGCAAATGGCCAACCGCCAGGGGGCGGCATGAGCGCTGTCGGGCTCCCGTCGATTCGCCTTGACGAGCTGTGCCGCAGGAACGACGCGGAGCTCGCTCCTGGCGGAATCCGAGCGGTCGTCGTCTCCGAGGGAGATACGCTGTCCCTGGCGCGGCGCATCGCTCACCGTTCCAGGGGGCAGCATCTGGAGGCTTCCCCGGATGCATCCGCGCTCGCGAGGCGTCTGCGCGCGGGCCGAGGCGCGCTGCTCGTCGTCTCCGGGCTGGAGGCGCTCTCGGGTGACGAGTGGAAGCGCCTCGATCTGTTGAGGAGCCGCCTCTCGCGCGAAGGGTCCACCGTCCTTGTCCTCTCGCCGCGCGCCATGGCTCTGCTGGCCAGAGCCGCGCCCAACCTGTCGAGCTTCATCAGTCCACCTCTATGGAACCTGGAAAGCGCCCCTGACGATGCGGCCGAAGAGGACATAGAGGCGGCTCAGCGGTCGTCGACTCATGTCAACGACTCGCCATCGCACTCACGGCAACGCTTGATCCGGCGCCAGTATGAGGAAGCAAGCAAGTTCCCCGGCGAGTTCGTCATCATGATCGGGACGCGAGTGCTCTTTCATTCCACCGATCGGGAGGAGGCGATCCGCAGCTACGAGTCGGTGTTCGAGGAGGTTCCCGGCGGCACGCCAGTCTTTATCGAGCCTGGGATTCGGCTACCCGAACGCGATCCTGTAGTCCGTGGTCGCTCGCCGCGCGGCGCCTGAGCATGGTGATCGTCCAGCGGCAGCCGTTCGGCGTCTCTCGGTTCTTTACGGAGCACCAGGGCCAGCCTCAGGAACATGACCTGGGTCTGGTCGTCCCGATCAGGATCCAGTTCGAGCGGTGGCTCGGGGGCACGCCGCTAGAAGCTGATGTCTTCATCGACTCTGGAGCGGACTGCACGCTGCTGAGCCATCGCTGGCTCGAGGCATGCTGGAGGACCGCGTTGCCTCGCGAAACGCTCCGCTTGCCGCTCATCGGACCTGGGGGCTGGATCCGCGAGAAGGTCTCGATAAGCATCGGCGGCTGCGTGCTTCAGCTCTCACCCTCGCCCCAGCTCGCATGGCAGGTCGGTGGGGCTGAGCGGCCGGAGCTCCGAGAAATGTCAGGCTATGAAGATCTGTTGCTGGGCCGGGATTTCCTCCGGCACTACGAGGTACTCCTCGTGATCGACAGCGAAAACTTCTCGCTCCTGTTACCCGACGACGAGGACAATCGGCGACGGCGCGATCAGGTTCGTCGGGCGCTCGAATAACTCGGGGAAGGAGTGCTCATCGGGCGGGCTCGATCGCCTTCCACCTGGCCTCGGTCAAGAAAGGCCGGCTGCGCGCCTTCTCCGACATCGGTCCCCGACGGTACTGGAACCCCTTGCCGAGCCCCGGCGCCACGCTTCACCCGGACCTTCCTCACGGATCGTCCTCCACCCACAGCCTCGGCCCGTCGTCCCGCCCCGGCGCCTTCTGCCCGACCAGCACCGCCCCCACCCAGACCGCCTTCGCCGGCTCCCTCGTATCGCCCGGCTGCGGCCCCAGCAGCGACAGCCGCACCACCCGCTCCCCCGGCGAAAGGTCGTCGCCCAGCCGGATCACCGCGCGCCCCACCCCGTCCGTGCCGCGCTTCTCCGTCGCCGCCTCCCACAGCGTCGCGCGCGTCAGGTCGCCGCCCCGGCCCGCCAGCACGCCGTCCGGGATCGTCACCCGCCGGAAGAACGCCGCCTCCCGCGACGCCGGCTTCGCCCCCTCGAGCCGGTACCGGATCCGGTAGTCCGCGTTCTCCCCGGGCGTCACAACGAACAGCACCAGGTGCAGCGTCTCGCCCGCCTCCTGCTCGAACTCGTACGTCATCGGCCGGGCGCGCGTCAGCTCGAACACGTCGCGCCGGCGCACGATCGCCCCGCCGTTCGCCGGCGGCGCGTCCGTGTACGCCACCCCCGTCTCGCCCAGCCCCTCGACCTCGACCCGCCGCGCGCCCGCCGGCGCCGCCACCCGCAGCGACCCCGACAGCGCCACGATCGGCTCCTTCAGCGCCACCTCGCCGTCGACGCGCACCGCCACCTCCTTGCCGAGCGACGCGCGCGCGGCCCGGTAGATCACCGACAGCCGCCCCGCCCGCGCCCCCGCCCCGTCCACCCGCACGTCCTTCGCCACGAGCAGCGGCGTCCACGCGTCGCCCGGCGACGGCTCCCCCGCCGACTGCCACGCCGGCATCAGCAGCCGCCGGCGCACAGGCGCGTGCTCCGGGACGAGCACCCGCTCCGGCCGATCCGCGTTCGACCTCCCGCCCTCCCCCGCCCGCTCGATCCGCACCTGCTCGCGCAGATCCGAGAAGCGCTCCTTCCGCTCCAGATCGTCGAGGTTGAACGCGCGGACGTCCGTCCACGTGCTCACGTCGAACGGCGCGTAGCGCCACGTCTCGTCCTCGGCCAGCGTGACCCGGTACGGCAGCCGGTACAGCGTCTCGTTCACGCCCGGCTCGATCGCGCGCAGCCGCAGGCGCGTCCTCGCGTCGCCCGTGATCTCGATCCGCTCCACCCCCGCCGGCGGCCGGAGGATCGCGAGCCGCGGCTCGGACGCGTCGAACCCCTCGTTCCACCACTCGAACCGCGATCGCGGGAGCGTCACCTTGAGCTCGGCCCGCTCCGACGGCCCAGGACCCCACCGCGCCACCACCGTCGCGTCGCCCTGGTTCGCGCCCCCGCTCGCGTCGATCTCCGTCCGGATCAGCAGCCCGAGGAGCTCTTGCCCGGGCGCCATCCGCGCGATCACCGGGTCGCTCGGGTCCAGCGCCAGGTAGCGCACGATCCGCACGTCCGGCGGCGTCTGCAGCCGCGCCGGCGCCGCCTCCGCGCCCGCCGCGGACGGCTCCGCGGCGGCCCCCGGCGGGAGCGCCCCCGGCGCGGCGCCGGGGGCGCCCTCGCCCGCGGGCGAGGGCATCGCCGGGTGGACGATCTCGCCGATCTGCTGCATCGCCTGCGCCTCCGGCGCGCCGAAGCGCACGCCGAAATCCGGGCCGACGCCGTCGATCACCACCGTCCGGATGTCCTCCCGCGGGAGCCGCACCGTGGCCCTCCCGAGCGGGCCGAGCGCGACGCTCGCGGACCCGCTCGCGCCGTCGGCGACCCGCACCGAGCGGCCCGGCGGGCCCTCGATGTCGAGCGACAGCGGGCCGCGGAAGTTCAGCGCGGCCGCGCGGCGCTCGCCGATCACGAACTCGGACGCGCCGCGCCCCTCGGCGCGCGGGTACGGCATCCGGAACCGCCGCAAGAGCAGGCGCGACATCGCGTAGTCGATCCCCTCGCGGCCCCCCGCCTCGAGCCGCCGCGCCCAGCCCCGGAGCAGCTCCTTCCGCGCCGGCTCCGGCAGATCGGCGAAGCCGAGCGCCGACGCCCGGAGCCCGAGCTGCCGCCGCTCCTCCGCGTCGAGGCTCTGCTCGTAGACCGCGCGCGACGCCTCGCTGCGCTGGTAGCGCCCCTCGAGCCGGGACAGGATCGTCAGCTCGCTCGGCGCGCGCGCGCCGTCGCCGCCGTCGCTCCCCGCCGCGGGCTTCGCCCGGAGCCGCACCTGCCCGCCCTGCGGGAGCACGTCGTGCGTGATGAGCAGCGTCGAGCGCGGATCCGTCACCGCGCCCCCGCCGCTCGCGAGCCGCGCCGCGTACTCGCCCTCGCCGAGCGGACGATCCGGATCGCAGCTGACCCGGCTCTCCAGATCGATCGCGTGCCGCGCGACCTCCTCCCCGCGCTCGTTCACGAACGCCGCGACGAACCCGTACGGGTAGCGCCGCGCCGAGTCGCAGGCGTCGGCCCTCACGCTCCCCCAGGTCGTCACCTCCACCGCGTCGATCTCGGCCGGGACCTTGATCACGAGGTCCCGCTCCGGCTCGATGTGGTAGGCGAGGATCTCGTCCTCGGCCGGCAGGGCGCTGCCCAGCGGCGGCGCGCTCGACAGCTGCGAGAGCGCGAACGCCGTCACCCCGAGCAGCGCCATCGCGATCAGCCACCGCGGGTTCAGCGCCCTGCGCGGCGCGCCGTCGCGGGCGCGGAACCCCGCCGTCGCCAGGCGCGCCCGCGACGGCGGCCGCGCCGCGTGGGATCGCGGCGGCGCGGCCGCCTCGTGGCCCGCCGGCGCGCGGCGCTTCGCCGGGGCGGTCACGGGGCCCCCCGCTGCGGCGCCGCCCCGGGCCCGGCCGCCTCGACCCGGAGCGCGCTCGTGCCGACGGTGACCGCGCGCCGCAGCCGCGAACCGCCGGGCACGGCCGCGCCCGGCACCGCGACGAGCGCGCCGTCGATCGGCAGCAGCTGCGCCTCCCCCGGCCGCGCCGCGATGACCCACGGGCGCCCCGTGATCACGTCGCGCCCGATCTCCACATGGCACTGCGCCTCGGGCCGCGGCGCGGCCGGCGCGCTCCCGCGCAGCGCGGCCGCCGCCGCGGCGCGCGCCGCCGCCGCCAGCCCTGCCCGAGGCGCCACCGCCACCGCCGCCCGCGACGCGTCCGACCCGGCCCGCGTCGCGTCCGCCGCCGCCCGCGTCGCGTCCGCCTTCGCCGGCCCCGCCGCCGGCGTCGCCTGCGTCGCGAAGTGCGCCCTCAGGTAATACGGGTTCCGCTCGGTCGTGTAGCGCCGGAAGGGCTCCATCGCAGCGGCAAGATCGCACGCCGCGGTCACACCCCGGGTCGGGCAGAGCTCGTCCCCGCTCGCGCCTGCGCCGGCGCTCCCCGCGCACGACGCGAGCGCCCGAGCGCGCGCGGCCACGTCGAGCGGCTCGGGCGTCACGCCGAGCCGCGCGAGCCGCGCCTCGAGGCGCGTCTCCCCCTGCCCCGGCTCCACGAAGCGCCGGAGCTCGAAGAAGCGCCGGACCGCGCTGCCCAGGTACACGATCGCGAACCGCCCCTCGGCGAACCGCTTCGCGTAGGCCATCGCCATGTCCGTCGCGCCGCTGAACGGCACCTGCTCGCGCGTGCCGTCGAAGATCCCGACGCGCAGCTCGAGATCGCGCAGCGTCTCCAGCAGCGGCCCCGCGAACGTCGGCACGTGCCCCGGCCGCACGACCTCGTACCCGAACGAGACCACCGCGTCCCGCTCGTAGGTCCGATCCGCCTCGATCGCCTGCACCGACAGCGCGTTGCCGCCGTCCCCGACCCAGACCTCGTGCGCCCGCTGGAAGTAGCTGCGCAGCCCCTCGGCGCGCCGCACGTCGGCGGCCCCGCTCGGCTCCGCCGTGGGCACCGCCCCGGCGAGCAGCAGCGACTGCGCCGAGAGCGCGTCGGCGAGCGCGAGCCCCGCGCCGAACGCCCCGATCTGCCACCGCGGCGCGGGCACCTCGACGAGCATCGCGCCCGTCAGCGGCGACCTGACCGCCTCCGTCGAGGCCGGCGCGGGCAAGATGGCGCTCGTCGACGCCGCAGGCGGCGACGCCGACGCATGCGCCAGCACGAGCCACGCCGGGTTCCCGCGCCGCTCCGGGCCGCCCTCGGCCGGCCCGGGCTCCGCGATGCCCCACGCCGCCGGCGCCGCGTCGGTGCCGCCGATGCGCACCTCGCGGAAGCCGAGGCGCCCGAGGATCGCCCGCTCCCACGCGGTCGGCGGCTCCGCGCCGGAAGCGCCGCCGGGGCGCGTCGCGGCCGCGATCAGCCGCGGCGCGACCACGGCGTCGAACAGCCTGAGCTCCTCGAGCGACGGCCGGCGGAAGCGGCCCGGCTGGACCTCCGTCAAGGACACCATCCGCTTCGCGAGCTCCTCCTCCAGCGTCCCGGTCCAGCGCACGGCCTCCGGCGCGCCGAGCGAGCGCGCGCCGACCGCCTCGGCGACCTCGCGCGGCACGTGCAGGCGCGGCGCGTCGCCGAGGGGCGCGGGCGGCTCCGCCGCCGGGCGGAACGTCATCGCCGTCTCGGCGCCGAGCCCCAGGCCGATCGACACGACGGGCAGCCCCGCCGGCGATCCGACCACGCTGAGCTCCGGCCCGTCGCCGCCGCCCGGCTCGACGAGGAGCACCTGGGGGTTCTCCATGGCGTCGATCATCGCGGCCACGAACGCCTCGTCGTGGCGCCGGATCGCCCCGTGGCGCGACAGGAGCACGACCCCCGCCGCGTCGAGCAGCTCCGCGACCCGGAGCGCCACCGCCGGCAGCGCCGAGCCGAGCTCGGTGGGCGCGGCCAGCACCAGCCACTCGGGCGCGGACGTCGGGCTCCGGCCGACGCGCTTGCGGATCGCCGCCCGCGGCGCGCTCGGCGTGTCGTCCGGATCGTCGAACCGCGGGCTCAGCACGTACCACGGCCGCTCGCCGTCGCCCTCCCGCGCCACCGACACCCGCGCGCGCTCCGCCGCGCCGAGCAGCTCGTCCGCCGGCCGCCCGTCGCGCAGCACGCCGCGCGCGAGCCGGTGGGCGATCCGCCGCGACTCGATGTCGGCGGCGATCGCGGCCGCCCTCGGGCGCGGGCCGGGCCGGGGCGCCGTGTCCGCCAGCACGAGCGACAGCGCGGCGCTCTCGATGCGCGGCAGCGGCCTCGCCGCGGCCGCGGGCGGCGGCGGCGCGCCGCCCCAGCCGAGCGCCACGAGCGCGTAACCGACGCCGTTGCCGGCGAGGAACGCGGTGAACGACACCTGGATCGTCGGCATGATCACGATGCCGACGTGCTCCTTGTTCCACATCTTCACGGCGAGCAGGCTCGGGAGCAGGTAACCGAAGCCGAAGTAGTCGACCATCTGCAGCCCCGGCGCGTACCGCACCATGGCGAAGCCGATCGCCATCTTCACGAGGAAGCCGAGCACGTACACGAAGATCATCCGCCGCGGCCCCACGAGCAGCATCCGGGAGAACGGGCGGACCGAGGTGATCCAGCGCGAGAGGTAGAAGACGACGAGCGCCTCGATCGTCGTCGTGAGCAGCTTCGTCGGCTCGTACCACGCCACGGCGAGCAGGCCGGGCACGAGGATGCCGTTGTAGTCCCACCCGTAGCGGACGTTGTTGCGCGCGCCGAGCAGCGCGCCGATGACCAGGATGATGTGGGCCTTCGGCAGCTCGAGGAACTCGAGCGACAGGCTCTCGTTGAGCACCTGGAAGCGCGAGACCGACAGGTTCGTCGTCCGGAGCAGCACGCCGAGCACGAGCGCCGTCAGCGCCGTGACGACCGCGAGCCGCGGCGCCGCGCGCAAGAAGCCGCTGTTCCAGAAGGCGTTCGCGATGAGCGGCACCAGCACGAGCCCGATGCTGTAGAGCTCCCGCGAGTGCACGAAGTCGTAGCGCGCCGAGACCTCGGGCACGACGAAGCCCTCGACGAAGAGCCGCACGATCACCGCGCCGACGATGAACAGGTAGAACCGCTCGCGCCCGAACGCCGTGGACCACGCGCCCGTCCGGGTGATCCAGCGGCCGATCAGCGCCACGAACAGGTACGTCACGATCGACTCCGCGACGATGAACACCGCGGTGACCGGGGCCGCGAAGAACACCGTCGCGAGGTAGCCGGGCACGACGAGCCCCGCGTACGTCCAGCCGAGCGTCTCGGTGAAGAACGTCCCGAAGACGAGGCCGATCAGGACCGCGGTGTGGAGGCTCCGATCGAGCCCGTTCGGTGGAAAGAGCGGCAGGTTCTCGAGCATGCGGCGGGGCGGCGGCGGCGGGGCGGGGCGGCGCGCGCCGCCGCCCGGCGCGGTTGCCGGCGCGGGCGCGCTACGGCAGCGTGGTGGCCAGGCCGATCGCGCTCGGCGCGCCCCAGCCCGTCGGGTAGTCCCAGCCGGGCCCCGCGGCAAAGAACTCCGTCTCACCGCGCACGACGTCGCGGAACGTCGCCTGCACCGCGGGGGTCGTGTAGAGGATCGAGTTGAGGAACCCGGCGCGCGGCAGGCCCTGCGCGGCGCGGTAGCTGTTCACCACGGCGATGAGCCCCGCGAACGCGGGCGCCGAGAACGACGTCCCGCCGTACTTCCGCCACTCGCCGAGGTAGTAGACCCAGTACGGCCTCGGCGAGGTCGCGGCGTGCATGGCGACGTCCGCGACCGCCCGCTTGCCGCCGGATCCCTCGACGACCCCGACCTGCCAGGAGGGGATCGGGAACGAGAGCGTCGGGCCGGAGCCGGAGCCCGGCCAGGCGCGCTCGTCCTCGACCTCGCCGTCCTCGTCGAGCGAGAGCGACGTCCCGCCGACCCCGGTCACGTACGGGCTCGCCGAGGGCGTGTCCGTCTGCGCCGAGTCGCCGGTCGCCGCGACAACGGTGATCCCGAGCGCCGCGGCCATCTGCGCCGAGCGGTGGTACTGGAGCCGCACGGCCGGCGGCTCGGAGTCCTCGCGGTGGGCGAACGAGTCCGTGATGACCGACACCTCGCCGCGGCCGATGGCCTCGTTGAACGTGTAGACCATCGACGTGTTGCGCGCGTCGGGGCCCTGGTAGACCACGAGGTCCGCGCCCGGCGCGAGGCCGCCCGCCCACGACACGTCGAGCGTCGACTCCACGTAGCGCGTCGAGACGGGCTCCATCGTCTGGACGACCAGCGGGTTCGCCCGCGAAACGCCGAGCGCCCGCCAGAACGACTGCAGGTCCTTGTACTTGAAGGTCGCGCCGATCGTGACCCCGAGCTTCACGCCCTCGCCGGTGAACCCGAGCTCGTAGAGCTCGTCGACGTCGTACGCGCCCGCGATCTGCGCGGGGGTCAGCCCCCCCTCGACGCCGGCCGGCGGATCCGGCTCGATCTCCCCGGCCTCGCCCGGGAGCGGCCGGGTGCTCGCCGCGAGATCCGCGGTGATGATGCCGGTCGTGCGCTCGGACACCCACGCCGGCACGGTGAGCTGGCCGAGGGAGCCGTAGACGTCGAAGGGCGGATTCCCCGCCTGAGGGTTCTCTCGCTCGAAGACCCGGAGCTCCGTGTCGAAGGTCTCGTTGAACTGGCTCACCGTGCCGGTGAACTGGATCAGCAGCCGGTTCGCAGCCGTGAAGTTCACCTGCATCCCCTGCTCCTCGAGCCAGAGCTTCACGAGGTGCACGTCGCGCTCCCGCGGCGCGTACGCCGCGATCCACTCGTCCCGCGTGAGGTACTGGCGGAACCGCGGGCCCGCCGGGTCGTAGATCTCGGCGATCCGCTGCTCGAGCAGCCCCGAGTTGCGGATGGGGAAGCCCATCAGCGCGCGGACCACCTCGTCGCCCCCGGCCACGCCCTTGTCGGTGTACACGCCCGGCAGCGGGCTCGGGATGCCGTCGGTGGCCTCGGTGGGCTCACGCTCTTCCTCGGTGAAGTCGGGCAGCTCGTCCGGCAGCTCCTCCCCACCGGCGCCGCCCGCCCCACCGCCGCCGGCCTCGGCCGCGCCGCCGCCGCCGCTCCCGGCGGCGCCGCCGCCGCCGCTCCCGGCCGCGCCGCCCGCGCCGCCGCCGCCTGCGCCGCCGCCGCCCGCGCCGCCGCCCGCGCCCCCGCTGCCCGAAGAATCTGCGATCTGCACGTCCGACTCGCAGCCACAGCTGGAGGCCGAGAAGGCCACGCTGCTGACCAAGCTGAGCAGACCAAGGACGGGCGCGGCACGAAGCACAGGTGAAGCACGGCGCATACTGACCAAGGATTCAAACCCCTTCCGACAGGCCGATCCAGCCGAATCGTCACAGCGCGCTGACGTCGCATCACACGTGCGCCGCCCGCAACACAACGCGCGTCGGCGGAGCGTTGGGAGCACCACGTCGCACCCTGTCGCGAACCGCTTCGCCGCGGAGCCGCGGCACGGGATTCACCGCGGCGCCGCGGCCAGGTCGGAGATCGCGGCGCACCGGAGGACGTGAGAGGCGGGCGCGACGGCTGCGCCTCGGGCCCTGGGGAGCGATCTTCTCGTCGCACAGCCGATGTTTTTGGCGCGGCGGACCCGGGTGGACAATTGTATTGATTCGACCACGATGCGACGCTCAGGCTGCCCGGGGCGTCCCGCGCCCCTCTCGAGGGCCGCGGCCTTCAGCGATTATGGCGAAGACTTACCGTCCGCGGATCCCCAAGCCCTTTCGCATCCCGCGCCCGATGGCCGCGCAGGCGGAGGGGACGCGCTTCGGGTGGCTCACGCCTGACGTGCTCTCGATCGTCGCGGGGGCGCTGATCGCCGCCGTGGCGCCGCTCGATCGGCTCGACTATGTGGCGCGCGGCCTCACCGCGGCCGCGCTCGCCGACGCCGCGCCGTCCGCGCAGGTGCTGCTCGTCACGGCCTCGCCCGAGGCGCTGCGCGAAGGGCTCTGCGAGCGCTCGCTCCCCGGGCTGCTCGAGCGCGGGCGCGCGCGCGGCGCGCTGCTGATCCCCCCGGCCGACGCGTTCTGCGGCGGCGCCGCGAGCCGCGCCGGCGCCATGAGCGCCGCGAGCGCCGCGGGCGCCGCGCCGATCGTCCGGATGCCGCCCGAGCTGCTCCGCCTGAGCGCCGGCGATGTCGTCGGCTTCTTCCCGCTCGCGGCGGGGGAGCGCGCGCCGGAGCTCGGCGCGCTCGGCGTCTCGGCGGCGCCCTGGGTGCTCAAGAAGGCCCCGCAGAGCGTCCCGGCGGTCAGCCTGCGCGATCTCGCGGACGGCCAGGTCCCCGCGAGCGCGCTCGAGGGCCGCGTCGCCGTTGTCGCGGCGGGCGCCGGCGGCGTTGCGCCCCAGGCGGTCGCGACGTCGGCGCTGCCGCCGGCGAGGGGCGTCGCCGCGGTGCTCGGCGGGCTGCTCGACGGCGGCCGGCGCGCCTCGGCGCCGGCGTGGGTGCCGGCGCTGTTCGTGCTGCTCGCGGGCGGGCTCGTGTGGATCGCGCGCCGCCGCTACGGGAGCCTGGTCGCCACGGCCGCGCTGTTCCTCGGCGTGTTCGCGCTCGCGGCGGGGCAGGGCGTGCTCGCCGCGCGGGCCGAGGCGAGCCTCATCGCGCTGCCGAGCGCCCTGTTCGGCCTCGCGGTCGCGTTCGCGGGGGTCATGATCGTGCGCGGGCTCGTCGTCCAGCGCTCCGTCGATCGCGCCGCGGAGCTCATCCAGCGCGCCGCGCTGTTCCGCATGCAGGGCGTCCACACGCTGCCGGACGAGGAGTTCTGGCCGCGCGTGGCGCGCCTCGCGGAGCAGGCGCACCCGGCCGATCTCGTGCTCGTCGCGGAGCTGCCCGCGGGGAGCTGGCACCTCCGGTTCTGGAACGACAGGCAGGGCGGCGGCGAGAGCTTCGTCGCCGAGCTCCGCCGCGACGTCCGCCGCCCCCCGTACAGCAGCGAGCAGGGCGTGCCGGCGATCCGCCTCTCGCGCCGGTTCCTGGCGAAGCAGGACATGCCGGCGGTCGTGGTCCCGCTCATCGCGTTCGGCGAGATCGAGGGGTACGTGTTCTTCTGCGGCCCGGTCGCCGAGCAGACGTTCTCGCGCGAGCCGGAGCGGGCCGAGCACGTCGGCCGCGAGCTCGCGCTGCTCCTGCGCAGGAAGCGCCTCGCGCGCACGGCGCAGGGCGGCGCGGGCGAGGCGCGCGGCGGCGGCTCGCCGGAGGACGATCTTGTCGAGGGCGCGCGCGTCGCGCTCGACGACCTCCAGCTCTTCGGCTCGATGCTGCGCAGCGCGCCGGTCGGGCTGCTGTACGCGGACGCCTTCGGCGACGTCCGCTTCGTCGCGCCGGAGTTCGCGAAGTGGCTGCGGGCGCGCGACGTCACGGTGCCCGCGGAGAGCGCGAGCGCCGCGCTCCCGCCCGGCTCGCTCACGCTGGGCGACGTCCTCGGCGCCACGTCCGCGAGCGACGCCGCCGTGTCGCTCTCCAGCGTGATGGCGAGCGACGACGGCATCGAGCTGAGCGTCAGCGCGCCCGAGCCGGCCGTGCTCTCGGTGCGCCCGCTGCGGCGCGAGTCCGACGGCTCCTCGTGGATCGCGGGCTACGTCGCCGCGCTGATCCCCGTCCAGCAGGCGGCCCCCGTGTCCGACAACGTGCGGCCGCTCGCGGTGCGCGACGCCGCCGATCCGCTCTGCGCCTTCCAGCTCGGCGACGTCGTGGCCGATGCCGTCGCGAGCGCCGCCCGCGCGACGGGCCGGGCCGTGCGGCTCGAGCCCATCCGCGGCGCCACCCACGCCCTCGGCCACCGCGGCGAGCTCGGGCAGGTGCTCGAGGCGTTCCTCACCGACGTCGCGGGCCGCGGGCTCCCTGGCCACGGCCCCGTTGTGTCGGTGCGCGAGGCGCCCCAGGGCGTGCAGCTGTCGATCCTCGACGTCGGCTTCGGCCTGGGGCTGCCGGAGTCCGCGCTCCAGCGCGTGCTCACCGCCCCGGGCTCCGCGCCGGCCGGTCTAGAGCCGCTCGGCCGGCTGATCGTGGCGGTCGAGGACAGCCACGGTCACGCCGAGCTCAAGACCAACGACGGCTGGGGCATCACGCTCACCGTGACGCTCCTCAGGGCGCACCCGCGCGCGTTCGTCTCCGCCAACGAGGGCGGCAAGCCGGCCGCGCAGCAGAACGTCATCGCGATCGGCAGGGCGGGGCCGAAGTAGGCGCGGGCGCCGGGGCGTTCCGTGATCAGGTCGCGGGCACGACGGTGATCTCGCCGGTCGTGTAGAGCGCCGAGGTGTCCCAGGCGAGGCCTGGGGCGAGCGGCACGGCGATGTTCACGGCGGCGAACGTCCCCGCGAGGTCACCGCCCCAGCCCAGCAGGGCGATGGTGTCCCCGACCTGAAGCGACACGGAGCCGTCGGCCGGCACCACCTCCAGCGCCCCATCGACGAGGAGGTCCCCGTCGACGTCGAGAAGCGGCGAGGGGCTCGCTCCCCCGACGACGATCCTCAGGGTGGCCCCCGGCCCCTGGCTGTAGCTGCCGACGATGGCCGTCGCCGGGTGAGCCTCTCCGACCGAGAGCTCGCCCGACTGCGTGTTGGCGAGATCGCCCACGAAGCTGCCGGTTTCGAGGCGCCCGCCGGCAAAGTCGAGGTCGCCCTCCTCGACCTCCATGGCGCCCGCGACGAGGTCGCCGTCCTCGAGGCGCACGGAGGGCCCCAGGTAGGGATAGAGGCCGACGGCCCTCGGCGCGGTCCGGAGGAGGCCGTCGATGCTCACGAAGGCGTCCTTGCCGACCACGATCGACGGCGACCGATTGCCGCTGGCAAAGACGGTGACGTCGCCGCTGTTGAGCCATGACGCGTAGACGTCATTCACCTTGATGAAGGCCCCGCCGAGCTCGGAGTGGATCTCGGTATCTTCCGTCACGAGGGTCCCGTACGCCCCGATGGTGAGCTCGCCATTCCCTTGCACCGTCCCCACGCGAAAGAGCCCCTGGTTGGTCCACGTACCACCCCAACCGCGCACGCTGGCCGCGGGGCGCCTCAGCGCGTCTCGGTAGCCGATCCTGGCATTGATCGTGGAGACCTCGGCCCGGTCGATGTCCAGCGTGCCCAGGCTGTACATCCCCACGACGAACTCTCCTGTGCTCACCCACTTCGTCCCGGAGCCTGCCGCGGTCACCTGGCCGTTGCAGCTCGAGCAGCCCGACGCACCGCCGATGTAGACATTGTTCGAGAAGAAGCTCGCCCCTTGCTTGAGCTCGACGCTGCCCTGCGCCCTGAGGCCGACGTACGTATCCCCCAGGCTCGTCACGGTGGCGTCATACCCTTCGACGCGCAGGACCCCATGGTTCTGCGAGGATCGGTCGCCCACCACCAGATCCTCGGTGAGCACCTCGGCGCCGCTCTGGACGAGGAGCAGCCCCTGACAATCATCGCCGCTGACGCAGATCTGGATGGGTCCGCTGTTGGTCCACTTCGAGCCGTACCCGATGACCTGAACCGTGCCGCTGCGATCATTTCCTAACAATGCGCCCGCGCTGAACAGCTGCCCGCCGCTCGCGACGATCACCTCCCCGCTGTTGAAGGTGGGCTCCCAGGGGTTGCTCGCGCCGCCCACGCGGAGGGTGCCCGAGCCCAGATCCCACGGGTCGCTCGGGTTTCCGGGCGACACATCCCCCGCGATGGTCACGTAGGCGTGAGCTGTTCCCGCCGTGCCCAGCGACGCAGCCGCGAGCAGGGTCGATAGAGCATATCGAATGTGCTTGTCCATAGATCGTACCCTCCGCCAATGGTCCAATGGCCATGAGAGCCCACCATCGCCCTGATGCCCCCGCGACACGGGAGCGTCATGCGCGCGCGGTCCCCCACGATTAACTCTATAGGTGGGTCAGTCGACCATGGCAACACAATTTAGTAATTTAGTTGCATCTGGTCGTTTGTACATTGGCGTGCATTGGCGTGCATTGGCGTGCATTGGCGTGCATTGGCGTGCATTGGTGTGCATTGGCGCATTTTGGTCCGGACGAGATGGTCCAGGCCGCAGGGAGCAGGCCGCGAGGCTTCGCGGCTCCCACCGTCGGGAACCGCAGAATCAAGCGCGGCTGGATTCCGAGCGACCGGTCCAATGGTCATGAGAGTCCGCCGTCGCCCTGATAACCCCGCGACGCGGGAGGATCAGGCACGCGTGGTCTCCCACGATTAACCCTATAGATGGGTCAGGCGACTATGGCAACACAATTTAGTAAGCCGTCACCCCGGCGGGATCGGCTGCGACCCATCGCGCTCTCATCGCGCTCTCATCGCGCTCTCATCGCGCTTTCATCGCGATCTCCTCGGCGATCTCATCGCGCGCAGGCGATGCCGATGGTCCCCGCTGGGCACCGTCAATACGGCATGCGATTCTCCGATGCCGCGCGCGGCCGAGACATTCACGTCGAGAAGGGACGACGCGCCCTCCAGACGAGGATCGCCGCGCGGCCGCGGCCGACGCGGAGCCGTGGCGCGCCCCCCTTCGCATGCCCCTCGCGCTCGCGCTGCTCTCGCGTGTATTCCTGCTCGTCGACCGTCGACTTCTCCGGGATGACGACGCCCGCGCTCTACCCCGGAGACTCCGCCTGCCCGCCGGGTCGCGCGACGCCCTCGCCTCCCAGCCGTTCGACCCAGCTCGTCGCCTCATCCACGGCCGACCTGGCGAGCGCCGCGTCGAGCGGCACGCCTGCGCGCGCGAGGGCGCCGAGATCGTGGAGCCGCGCGAGCACGGCGTGGGCTTCGACCGGCAGCCCGCCGGCCGGTACGAGGTCGCGGTACACGCCCGCGATGAGGGCCGCGTGCGACTCGGGCGCTGGCCCCTCCAGCATGCCCGCGATGGTCCGGGCGAGCGCCTCGTAAGCCGCGCGAGCCGCGTCCGCCGCGAAGCCGGCGTCCAGCACCACCCGCGCGAGCCGCAGCCTGTCCGCTGCCGCCTTCCGCGCGGCCTCCGCCGGAGGGCGAGCGACCGCCGGCGGCCTGGGCACCTCGCCGCCGCCGACCTCCTCATGCGTCGCCTCTCCCATCGTCCCAGCCGCGGCATCCATCGCCGGCGCGGCCCCTCGCCCCGGCGATTCCACCAGCAACGCCAGCGCCGGCGCGCCCTGGCCGCCCGCTTCGCGCTCCACGAGCAGCGCGGCGGCGCCCCCCGCCGCCGTCGAGCTCTCGCCCTCCGCCCCAGCTCCTTCCGGCCCGGCTCCCTCCGCCGCCTCGGCTCCCTCCGCCGCCTCGGCTCCCTCTGCCGCAGCCAGCACCTGCCGCATCTCGCGCAGCACCACCACAAAGCTCGGCGCGGCGAGCTCCTCCACCTCGGCGTCGGCGCGCAGCGACGCCACCAGCACCTTGCGCTTGTCGCCCAGGATGCCCTCGATGCCTCGCTCGATGCCCTCCTCGGCGCAGAGGTAGGTCACGCTCACGCTGCGCGCCTGGCCCAGGCGGTGCGCGCGCGCCGTGCGCTGATCGAGGCGCGCCGGGTTCCACGGCAGATCCAGGTGGACCACGTAGCTCGCGGCCTGCAGGTTGAGCCCCACCCCGCCGGCGTCCGTGCTCAGGAGCACCCGCACCGCAGGGTCGTCCCGGAACCGGTCGAGCAGCGCCGGGCGGCGCTCCGTCGGCACGTCCCCGTGGAGCATGGCGTAGCCGACGCGCAGCCGGTCGAGCCGCTCGCTGGCCAGCTCCAGCATCCCCACCCACTCGGAGAACACGATGACCTTGTTCCGGGGCTGCGCCGTCACCTCGGCGATCAGCGCCTCCAGCTCGTCGAGCTTCGGCGACGCCTTCTTGCGGCGCCTCGGATCGCACAGCTCGAGCGCGTTGCACGCCTGCCGCGCCTTCATGAGCATCATCATGAGCCGGTCCAGCTCCTCCTTGCGCAGCGCCCGGCGCTCCGCGATCGCGAGCAGCCGGGCCGCCTGCGCGCGGTAGTCCGCCTCGAGCTCGCGCTGCTCCCGCGTGAGCGGCGTGTACCGCGTCTGCTCGACGAGCGGCGGCAGATCGAGCAGCACCTCGGCCCGCTCGCGCCGGAGCGCGACCGGCGCGACGCGGCGGCGCAGCTCCCCGAGGTTCCGGTAGCCGACGATCCTGCCCCGCTCGTCCTGGCGGTGGAAGTCGACGTTGTACCGCCAGAGCGGCCCGAGCAGCGCCGGGTCGACGAGCTGCAGCAGCGCGTACAGGTCGTCGAGGCGGTTCTCGACCGGCGTCCCCGCGAGGACGAACAGGAAGCGCGACGGGATCGCGCGCAGCGTCGCGGCCGTCTTCGTGCGGAAGTTCTTCGCGCGCTGCGCCTCGTCGAGCACCAGCACGTCCGCCGCGAGCGCCTTCAGCCGCGAGAGCTCGCGCCAGGTGAGCTCGTAGCTCAGCACCGTGTACGCCGCCTCCAGCGCGAGCGCCCCCGTGCGCTGCGCTGGAGAGCCGCCGAGCACCGCGGCGCGCTCGCCCGTCCACCGCGCGATCTCCTGCGCCCACTGGTGCTTGAGCGACGCCGCCGTGACGATGAGGACCCGCCGCGCCTCGCCGCGTCGCCGCAAGAGCTCGCACGCGGCGATCGCCTGGAGGGTCTTGCCGAGGCCCATGTCGTCGGCGAGCAGCGCCCGCCCGTTGCGGAAGAGGTGGAGCACGCCCTCGCGCTGGTACGGGAAGAGCGGCAGCCCGAGGGCCTCCAGCGCGCCCTGCGCGCGACCACCCCGCGCCTCGAGCTCACGCCGCCGGCGCTTGTGCCAGATCGCCCCCGCGAGCCGCTCCGCCGCCGCCAGCGCCGCGTGGACGATCCGGCACGCATGCGCGTGACTCCCGAGACCTCCCTCCGACGCCGTCCTCAGCAGGCCGCCCGCCTGCACGAGGCGCGCGCGCTCCTCGCGGAGCGACGCGGGCCACGCGCCGACCGCGAGCAGGCGCAGGCCGTCCCGCGCGTCGACCGTGAGCGTGGGCCGCGCCGGCGCGTCGATCCGGGCGAGCGCGCGGCGCCACGCCGCACGCTCCGCGACGGCGCGGCGTACCGCCTCGAGGTGCTTGCACGTGCCGAGCTGATTGCCGAGGAAATCAGGGCAAGAGCACGAGTCGTGGCGCCCGCTTTCGTCCACGAGATCGACGACGTACCGCCCCCCGCTCCCGCTCGCCACCGCGTAGTCGCCGTCGACTCGACCGCTGAGCGGCGTGATGGAGAAGGGCTCGCTGTGCGCTCGATAGACGCGCACCTCGCGCTCGTACCGGCGGACCGCGTCCATATCGCCGTAGTCATCGCATCGCGGGGAATCCCAGCGGGTCGGCTCGATCAAGGCAGGGCGCACGGCGCAGCTCTGCCGCAGCCACCAGGTGATTGCAACAGCCCAGGGGGTCGAGCCGGGCGTTGCATTTGGAGCCAGCGATTTCTCACCAAATCGACCGCGCCCGCGGCCCAGCCCCCTCGCACGGAGCGGAGGACGCGCGAGCTCGAGCATGAACGAGGCTACTTGATCCGACTCCCAAGCTCTGGCCGCAACCCGACCCGGAGGTTCCGCAAGCGACGGTGTCGCCGAAGAGGGGGGTGAGCGCCATCAACGTCGGCTCCACGCCGATGCGGGGGTAGAAGATGGCGAAGACCTCCCAGCGCCGATGAGGTTCGAGGCGCCGCGCCGGCCGGCATCGAGCCGCTCGGACGGCTGAGATGCACCGAGCATGTAGCGGAGATCGTGGCTGCGAGCGGTCGCGGCGCCGAAAGTTCAGCCGTGCGACGCGCGGATCCACGCCCGAAGGATCTCCAGGATCTCCCGAAGATTGCCGGGCCCTCCATGACCATGAAAGCGCCCATCCCTCACGTCACAGCGCACCCAGTCGTCAACACGCCTCTCTTCCGAGACCGGCGCCGGCGCCTCAGCCCTACCCACGTCAGCCACGACGGACCATCCCGGGTTGTCCAGCGTCTCAATCCGGATTCCATTCTGGTGCTCCCAATCCCCGTCACACTGTGAGCGGTACCATTGTTGAAGCCAGTCCAACGTGTCCCTCTCCATCCATGTCTCCTAACGCAGCAATCCGTCCTGTCGCGGTGCTTCTGGCAGAACAGCGCGTTTTAGCGCACCGATCACGTTGGAGTCTCGAGAAATCAACAGAAGGGAAGAGAAACCGCGAGGGGCGCGAGGGGAAGGAGAGATAATATTTCGTCTCTGGTCCCTTGCGCCCCTTGCGCCCCTTGCGGTTTCTCTCTTTCCCGCAGTCCTCGCCCTTGGAGCTTGCTTCCTGGCAGCTCGGCTGGGCCTCGCAACTCATTGAAGCCAGGCAACGTTCAACCTGTTCGGTGCTCTAGGACCGCAATCGCAGGGACGAGCGCTCGCTCATCGCCGGTCTTGGAATCCTCGCTCCGCCGGGGCTTTGGTGAGGTTGCAGAATGTCGCGATCGAACCGTGACATGTCGGAGCATGCCGGCTGGGCCGCACCATCGCTGCGCGCCGCCACGGGCGAGGCGCGAGGGGCGAAGTTCTCTATTCGATCGAGAGGGTGACGGCCTCGTCCGTCACGTCCGCCACCTCGATACTTCCGGTGAAGATCTCCTCGAACGTGAAGTTGCGGAGGACGATCGAATAGCTCCCCTCGCCGATCGCCGCCGCCGCGTCCGGGAACGAGTGCTCCAGGCTGTCGAGATCGATGTCCCCCTCGAACTCGCGCGACGTGATCCAGTAGGGACTCCCGTCGACCAGCACGGGCACCAGGGCGCAATCGTCGTTCGTGGGTTCGCCGCCGATGAAGTCGGTCTCCCCGACGCCCCAGGCCCCGTCCACGAACGTCGCGCAGCCCGCCGTGGCGGCATCGCCGGGGGCGATCGCGAGCTCCGTCCTGTCGAGGCTGGTGCCGCCCGTGCCGCCGCCCTCCGCATTGCCGCCCGTGCCCGCGCCACCTCCGCCTTCGGCGCTGCCGCCCGTGCCTGCGCCGCCTCCGCCTTCAGCGCTGCCGCCCGCGCCGCCGCCGCCTTCCGCATTGCCGCCCGTGCCTGCGCCGCCGCCGCCTTCGGCGCTGCCGCCCGTGCCCGCGCCACCTCCGCCTTCGGCACTGCCGCCGCCGCCTTCGGCGCTGCCGCCCGTGCCCGCGCCACCTCCGCCTTCGGCACTGCCGCCACCGCCGTCGGCGCTGCCGCCCGCGCCGCCGCTGCCAAAGGTAACCTCATCATCCCCGCAGGCGACCAGCAAGCACCCAAGAAAGACGATCGAACTCCACTTCATGCGCACCTCGGCTCTCTGTGAGGCGCGGCAGCGTAACATGAGCCATAGATGCGCAAAAAATACCGGTCCGGACGGCTGCGCCCGCGCTCTCGCAGCGCGCGCTCCCCCGCGGCCCACGCGTGCCGGCGTAAGCGACGCCGCCCCCACCGCTCCGTGATGGAGCCTTCGTCAGCTGTCGAAGGAAGGATGCTCGCCGGCGCGGAATGACGCTCGATGCATCGCCGGCGCCGCGGAGCGCGTCCGGCGAGGACGGCCGCCGCGCCCCGCCCGCCGCCGCTCTTCTTTCAGCCCCTCAGGACCCGATCCGGATCCGCTTCTTCAGCGCGGCGAGCTCGTCGTCGACCGCCGACCCGCCCGGCCTGTCCGCGCTGCCGGCGTCGGAGCTGCCGCGGCCGTGCTCGAGCTGGGCGAACTTCGCCTCCAGCTCGGCCGCCGACAGCCCGCCGCCGGAGATCGCCTCCTCGATCTCGCGCGACGCCGCGACCTGCGCCACCTGCCCCTCGACCTGCTCCTCCATGCGCCGGAACTCGGAGAAGGCGCTCTGGCCGCCCCTCGCCCCGAGCCCCTCGGCGCCGCCGCCGGCGCGCTGCTGCTGGATCTGCGCCGCGAGCGTGCCCTTCCGCGCCTGGAACTCCTCCTGCTTGGCCTCCATGCGCTCGAGCTCGGTCTTCATCGAGAGCACCGCGGAGCGCTGCTCGGCGCGCATCGCCTCGGCGCGGTCGCGCTCGCCCACCACCCGCTTCTTCTGCACGAGCGCCTCGCGCGCGAGCTTCTCGTCGTTCGCCTTCAGCGCGAGCTCGGCGCGCTTCTCCCACTTCTCCGCCTCGGCGTCGAGCTCGTCGACCTTCTTGCGCAGCACCTTCTCGGCCGCCACCGCGTCGACCAGCTCCTTCCGCGCCGCGCGGACCTGGTCCTTCATCTCCTCGACGATGAGATCCAGCGACTTTTTCGGATCTTCCGCCTTGTCGAGGAGCGCGTTGACGTTGCTCGAGATGACCTTTCCCATCCGGTCGAAGATGCCCATGCCGCTAGCGTGCACCGCCCCGCCGCCCCTGTAAAGCGCCCGCGCGCGGGGCCGCGGGCGCCCCCCGCGGCCCCGGGGGAGACCGGCGATCAGGGCGGCGGCGGGTACGCCGGACCGAAGCTCGACTCCACCGACGACCGCGTCGTCAGCAGCGGCGTCTTCAGCGTCTCGTCCTCGTACAGCGGCCTCACCACGCAGGTGTCCTCCCCGCACTCCCCCCCCTCGACGAACGCGACGTCGGCGACCAGCCAGTACCGGGTGCTCCCGTCGGCCGGCGCGAACGTGACGGGCGCCTCCGGGTCGTAGAACCCCGTCGGGCCGAGATCCGCCCCGAGGGAGCCATTGCAGAAGATCTTGATCCGCGGGTGAACCGCGTAGTTCCGGCCATGCGCCGAGTAGTAATGGACGCCGATCCGCGTCCACTGCCCGAACGGCGGGAAATCCACGTTGATGTTCTCGGGCGCGCAAAAGTCATCGCTGTCCGGGTTCGTGACGTCGGGGTCGCACGTGATGTTGTCGATATCGAGCCGCGGGTTGTAGCAACCCTGGCCGAGATCGCGCCACGCCTGCCCGGCGCCGCGAGGGGCGTAATAACACGTGTTCTTGGCCTCCTCCGGATCCGCGTACCAGCTCACCGGCTCCGGCGGCGACGCGCCGTCGCTGAACCACCGCAGCTCCGGATCCGACCCCAACGTGTCCACGGTGCAGTTGTTGTAACCGCAGTCGTCCGGCGAGCCGGCGACCGCCCACGGCCGCGTGTCGCCCGGCTTGTGCAGGTGCAGATCGAGATCCACCCCTTCGCCGCCGAGGTCGTGCTCCCACTCGAGCTCGACCCGGAGGCCGGGCGCGCCGACGTAAAGGGCGTACTCGCACGAGTCGGTCGCGCCGTCGGCGAGGCGCTTCGTGTAGATGACCTTGTACTCCCCCGACTGGAGCGGCTTGTAATCATCCGCCGGGCTCGCCCCGGAGACCGCCGGACACGGGTCGATGCCCGCGGGGCAAACGACGCTCCAGGTCTCCGAGCCAGGCTCGGCGTCCACGCTGAACGTGCCTGTCCCCTCCTTCAGATCCACGTTCGCGAACGGAGGCACCCTCAGCGCGTGGCACCCCGCGGGGTTCTCGCTGAAGCACGCCTCGGTCGCGTGGCTGCCGCCGACGCACGGCCCCCAGACGCCCACCTCGTTGCAAAGCTCGGTGCCCGGAAAACACCCCTCCGCCCCGCGGTACGACGGATCACCCATGAAGCACGCGTGCGCCTGCCCCGCGACGCAGGAGCACGTCTCGTCGACCTGACCGTCGCAGTCGTCGTCGAGGCCGAGATGGTTGAGATCGCAGAGCTCCTCGGGACCGCACTGGGTCCCGCACGGGTTCACGGCGGCGTCGCCGGCGCCGGCGTCGTCGTCGCCGGGGGCAGCCCCGCCAAGGCCGTTATCCGGAACGAAATCGCCGCTGCCGCTGCCGCCCTCGGGCGCGCCGCCGCCGCCCGCGCCGCCTCCGCCGTCGCCGGGCGCACCGCCGCTCGCGCCGACCTCGACGCGCGGGCCCGAGGCGTGGCAGCCGACCGCGACGAACGCACCCGATGTCGCGGCCCCGAGAAATGCGAGGAGCGCAGAGGAGACGCCGAGATGACGCATGAAACCTCCATGTCTCGCCAGCGCGCGGTGGAGCGGCTCGGGCAGGCAGGGGCGCCCGGCGAGACACCGGCGATGAACAGCGAGGTTCCTGGTTTAGCAGACTTGGCGCGATACCAAAGCTCGCACGAGCATAATCAAAGCACGCTCGTGAGAACGGATGTCCCGGCGCCCTGTCCGGGCGGTTGTCGCCGGAGGGTGGGTGTCAGTCCGTCGCGCGCGGACCCCTCGCGGCCTCGGCCGCGAGCGCCGCCTGCGCCGCGGCGAGGCGGGCGATGGGGACGCGGAACGGGGAGCAAGACACGTAATCGAGCCCCGCCCGCTCGAAGAACGCAATCGAGCTCGGATCGCCGCCGTGCTCGCCGCAGACACCGAGCTTCAGCCCGGGCCGCGCCGCGCGCCCTCGATCCCGCCCGATCTCCACGAGCTCTCCGACGCCGGGCACGTCCAGCGACTGGAACGGATCCTTCGTGAAGATGCCGGCCTCGACGTACGCGCCGAGGAACCGGCCCGCGTCGTCGCGCGAGATGCCCAGGCTCGTCTGCGTGAGATCGTTCGTGCCGAAGCTGAAGAACTCGGCCTCCTCGGCCAGCTCGCCGGCCCTGAGCGCGGCCCGCGGGAGCTCGATCATCGTCCCGAACCGGACGTCGACCCGCCGCCCCTTCTCGGCGAAGACCTTCTCGGCGACCCCCTCGACGAGCGCGCGCGTGAGGGCGAGCTCGCGCCGGGTCATGCTGAGCGGGATCATGATCTCCGGCTCCACCTCGATGCCCGCCGCCGCGACCTCGCACGCCGCCTCGAGGATGGCGCGCGCCTGCATCTCGTAGATCTCCGGCGACGTGATCGCCAGCCGGCAGCCGCGGTGGCCGAGCATGGGGTTGTACTCGGCGAGCTCCTCGCTCTTGCGCTGGAGATCCTCCGCGGAGACGCCCGTCGCCCGCGAGAGCTGCTGGAGCTGCGCCTCGTCCTGCGGCAAGAACTCGTGCAGCGGCGGATCGAGCAGCCGGATCGTCACCGGCAGGCCGGCCATCTCCCGGAAGACGCCCACGAAATCGCTGCGCTGGAACGGGAGCAGCTTCGCGAGCGCGCGCCGCCGCCCGGGCTCGCCGTCCGCGAGGATCATCTCGCGCACCGCCTGGATGCGCTCCTCGTCGAAGAACATGTGCTCGGTGCGGCAGAGCCCGATGCCCTCGGCGCCGAAGTTGCGCGCCGTCCTCGCGTCGTGCGGCGTGTCGGCGTTCGACCGCACCCGGAGGCGCCGGACCGCGTCGGCCCAGGCCATCAGCTCCTCGAACTCGCCGCTCAGCGCCGCCGGGATGGTCGGCACCGCGCCGAGGTAGACCGTGCCGGTGCCGCCGTCGAGCGTGATGAGATCGCCGTCCTTCACCGTGATCGAGCCGGTCGCGCGCCCGTGATCGTCGTAGATCGTCACCGCCATCCGGCCCTGGCTCACGCTGATGGCCGAGCAGCCGGCGACGCAGCTCTTGCCCATCCCCCGCGCCACCACGGCCGCGTGGCTCGTCATGCCGCCGCGGGCCGTCAGGATGCCGCGCGCCGCCTTCATGCCGTGGATGTCCTCCGGCGACGTCTCGGACCGCACGAGGATCACCGCCCTGCCCTGGCCCGCGCGCCGCTCCGCCTCGTCCGCGCTGAACACCACCTGCCCCGTCGCCGCCCCGGGGCTCGCCGGCAGGCCGCGCGCGAGCAGCGACTTCGGCGCGCTCGGGTCGATGCTCGGGTGCAGCAGCTGATCGATCGAGCCCGGATCCACCCGCAGGATGGCCTCCCGCTGGCTGATCAGGCCCTCCTTGGCCATCTCGACCGCGATGCGCACGGCCGCGCGGCCCGTGCGCTTGGCGGTGCGGCACTGGAGCAGGAAGAGCTCGCCCTGCTGGATCGTGAACTCCAGGTCCTGCACGTCGCGGAAGTGCTGCTCGAGCTTGCCCTGCACCTCGACGAGCGCCGCGTACGCCGCGGGCATCCGCGCCTCGAGCGAGCTCTCGTCGTCCACGCCGCCGCCCTCGCCGGCGCCGGGCCTCGACAGCGGGTGCGGCGTGCGCACCCCCGCGACGACGTCCTCGCCCTGCGCGTTGGGGAGCCACTCGCCATAGAAGCGCCGCTCTCCCATCGACGGATCGCGCGTGAACGCGACCCCCGTGCCGGAGTCGTCGCCCAGGTTGCCGAACACCATCGCCTGGACGGTGCAAGCTGTCCCCCAGGCCTCCGGGATGTCGTGCATCTTCCGGTATACCTGGGCCCGGTGGTTCTTCCAGCTATCGAATACGGCGCCGATCGCCCCCCAGAGCTGCGCGTGGGGATCGTCGGGGAACGGGCGGCCCGTCGCCCCGAGGACGATGTCCTTCTGGCGCTGGATCAAGGCCGCGAGCGACTCCGGATCGAGCTGGGAGTCGGGCACCTTGCGCTCGAGCTCGGCGGCGTTCAGGCGCGTCGCGTCGACGCCGAGCTTCGCGGCGGCCTGCCTGCGCGCGCGGTTGAGCGCCTCCTCGAAGCGGTCGCGGGGCACGCCGAGCACGATATCGGCATACGCCAGGATGAACCGCCGATACGCGTCGAGCGCGAATCGCTCGCTGCCCGTGCGCCGCGCGAGCCCCCGCGCGATCTCGTCGTTCAGGCCGAGGTTCAGGATGGTATCCATCATTCCCGGCATGGACGCGCGCGCGCCCGAGCGGACCGACACGAGCAGCGGCGCCTCGGGGCTGCCGAACCCCGCGCCGCGCAGCGACTCCAGCCGGCCGATCGCCGCCTTGATCTCGTCCTCGACGCCGGCGGGGAGCGCGTTGCCCGAGGCGTAATAGGCGTTGCAGACCTCGGTGGTGACCGTGAAGCCCGGCGGCACCGGGATGCCGAGGCGGGTCATCTCGGCGAGCCCCGCGCCCTTTCCGCCGAGCAGATCCTTCTGCTGTGCGTCCCCGTCCGCCTGCCCCGCGCCGAAGAAATATATCGATCTCCCCATGGCGGGCGCACGCTAGACCGTCCTCGCAGTCAGGTCGAGAGCCCTCGAACGGCGGAATGGAGGTGCGACGGACGGACGGCCGCCGACGGCCCCACTCCGATCCAGAGCCGTCGGAACCGCGGCGTGCGCCTCACGCGTGCAGCTCACAAAAATACCGGCTCTCGACGGCGGACGAGCTATGAAGCCGCGCATGAAGCGCTTCTCTCTCGTCCTCGTTGCGATGTTCGCCGTCCCCCTCACCGCGTGCGACCAGAAACCCGCCTCACAGGCGATCGCCGACGCGCCGGTGAGCGCCTCGGTCAAGCCGGCCCCGCCGCCGGCGCCCACCCCCGAGCCCGCCGCCTCGCCGCAGCAGCCTGAAGAGCCCGCCGGCTTGCCCGCGCCGCCGGACGTCGCGGCGCCGCCCGCCGACGCGCAGAAGACGGCATCGGGCCTCGCGTCCAAGGTGCTGGCGCCGGGCAAGGACACGGCGCATCCCGGCCCGGACGACAAGGTGACGGTCCACTACACGGGGTGGACCACGGACGGGAAGATGTTCGACAGCTCCATCGTCCGCAACGAGCCGGCCACCTTCCCGGTGGGCGGCGTGATCAAGGGGTGGACGGAGGCGCTCCAGCTCATGACCAAGGGCGAGAAGCGCCGCCTCTGGATCCCCGGGCCCCTCGCCTATGGCGACAAGCCGATGCAACCGGGCGCCCCGGCCGGAATGCTCGTGTTCGACGTCGAGCTGCTCGACTTCGCCCCCGCGCCGAAGCCGCCGCCCGCGCCGAAGGACGTGAAGGCGGCGCCGAAGACCGCGAAGAAGACCGCCTCCGGGCTCGCCTACCAGGTCCTGCAGAAGGGCACGGGCACCGAGCACCCGAAGCCGACGAGCCGCGTCGTCGTCCACTACACGGGCTGGACGACCGACGGGAAGATGTTCGACAGCTCCGTCGTCCGCGACGAGCCGGCCACCTTCCCGGTGGGTGGCGTGATCAAGGGGTGGACGGAGGGCTTACAGCTGATGGTGAAAGGCGAGAAGGCGCGATTCTGGATACCGGCCGACCTCGCTTACGGCGACAAGCCCACACGGCCCGGCGCGCCCGCCGGCATGCTGGTGTTCGACGTCGAGCTCATCGACTTTCGCTGAGCCGTCGGCCGGCGCTTTACATCCGGCCGACTGCCTGGTCACATGATGGCTGCGAGCGGCCAGGCATGCTGACATCCATCCGACTCAGGAACTTCAAGAGCTTCGCCGATCAAACGGTGGAGCTGTCCCCCTTCACGCTGCTGCTCGGGGCCAACGGCTCCGGGAAGAGCAACTTCCTCGACGCCCTGCGCTTCCTGCAGGGCGTCGGGCTGGATCTACCCCTGTGCGACATCTTCCGCGGCCGCGTCGACGGCAGGCGCGAGGTGTGGCCGGGCCTGCGCGGCGGCACGCAAGGGGCCACGCACAGGGGCGCCAAATCGTTCACCATCGAGAGCCGATGGGCGATCGGGAAGGAGGAGCTCACACACAAGATCACGTGTCAGGTCGAGCCTGACGTGATCGTGGAGCACGAGTCGCTCGAGGCGAAGTCAGCCGGGGGTTCGCTCTTCGACACGCCGGCGTCGGCGCTGAAGGGGCTGGAGGGGTTCGCCTCGGGCGGAGCGATGAAGGCGGCGTCGAAGAAGGGCCGCTCGATGCGGATCGCCTCCATGGATCGCAACCCCGCCCGGCGCAGCCTGCTCGGCCAGATAGAGCACCACCGCGGGCGCGGCGAGGACGTGAGCCTCGCGGACGTCATCGCGCTCTGCAACGCGCTCCAGGTCGCGATGCGGAGCACGCTGTCGCTCGACATCGATCCTTCGCGGATGAGGGGTTATGTGCCGCACGAGATAGAGAACCTCGGCGCCGGCGGGCAGAACCTCTCCGCCGTGCTCCGCTGGCTCTGCCAGGAGGCCGAGCACAAGGCCGACGTGCTCGGCTGGGTGCGCGCGATCTTCGCGCCCGAGATCGAGGATATCGAGTTCGCCGAGACGGGCCTCGGCGACGTCATGATGGTGCTCGTCGAGAAGGGCGGCGCCCGCGTCCCGGCGCCGAGCCTCCCGGACGGCGCGCTGCGCGCGCTCGGCAAGATCGCCGGCGTGCTCACCGCGCCGGAGGGCTCGCTCCTCCTCGTGGAGGACCCGGACGCCGGCTTGCACCCCGAGCGCGCCGCCGTGCTCGCGCAGCTCCTCGAGGGGGCGGCGCGGCCGTCCGTCTGCCAGATCGTGGCGACGACGCACTCGCCCGCGCTGCTCAGGGGGGTGTCGAAGCAGGGCCTCAGCCGCGCGATCGCGTTCCAGCGCGACCCCGAGACCTCCGCCACGACGACGCGCCGCCTCGCCGACCTCCCGCGCTTCGAGGACATGGCCGAGCGCGATCCCGGAGAGCTGCTCTCCTCGAAGGCGCTCTCCTCGTAGACGCGGCGAGCCGATCCCGGTACAGCACCATCATTTCATTGCAGTGTCGCGAGCTCGCGATAACGATAACCATTTTCACTTCATGAAATGCGTTGTGGATGCCCACAATGCCATCTAGGGTCCTCCGCGAATCGACAGCGCGGCGCTCGCCGCGCGAACACAGCGTCAAAGAGGGTCCTCACATGCTTTCCCAGAAAACTGCACTTCAACTGGTCCTCTGTCTGACCATCGGGTTCTCGGCGGCTGCCTGCTCTGACGACGGTGGCGAGACCGACAACAGCACCAGCACCAGCACCAGCACCTCGGCCAGCGGCAGCGCCACCAGCAGCAGCAGCGCGGGCCAGGGCGGCGGCACCGGCGGGACCGACGGCCAGGGCGGCGGCACCGGCGGTTCGGATGTCGGCACGGGCGGCCAGGGCGGCGGCACCGGCGGTTCGGATGTCGGCACGGGCGGCCAGGGCGGCGGCACCGGCGGCGCCGGCACCGGCGGCGAAGGCGGCGAAGGCGGCTCCGCTCCCGCCGGCGACCCCCTCTGCGGCGCGGGCACCGCGACCTTCGCTGATGTGCGGCCGATCCTGACGACGACCTGCGCGGGCTGCCACGGCAACGCCGGCCCCGCGGCCGCCGGCCTCGATCTCCGCGCGAACGCGGCCCATGGCGAGCTCGTCAACGGGAACAGCACGGAATGCACCGGCCGGAAGCTCGTCGTGCCGGGCAAGCCGAGCGAGAGCTACATCATCAACAAGGTGCGCGGCTCCGGCCTCTGCGGCGACGACACGCGCATGCCCCCCCCGGACTCGGGCAATGCCCTGCCCGAGGCCAGCATCAAGAAGATCAACGACTGGATCTGCGCCGGCGCTCCCCAGCAGTGAGCCCGTCTGCCCGGCTCAGCGCCTGTCCCGGCAGCGCGGGCGCTCAGTAGACCTTGCAGCGCGCGCCGCCCGCGGCGCGCGCATACGGGATCTTCGCGCTGCGCCCCTTCACGTAGATCGCCCCGCCCGGAGCGGGCCTCGGGATCACGGCGCCCGTCGCGAGCGGCCGTCCTGCGGGCAGCTCCTCGACCTCGATGACGATATCGTTCCCGTCCTGATCGACCGCCGAGATCGAGGGGCGCCGGCTCTCCTCGTCGGGAGCGCCGCCCGGGCAGGGCACCCCGCGCGCGCTCAGCGCGACGGCCAGCGTGTTGGCCGAGGTCTCCGGCGCGCCGGCCGCCCACTGGAACCTGGGATCGCGCGCCTCCCCCACCTCCACGGCCAGGCAGCTGCAGCGCTCCTTGCGCGCGTCGGCGCGCGCGAGCGAGAGATCGTGCCGCACGCCCACCCACGCCGAGGGCGCCCGCTCCTCGGGCGTCGACGGGGCGCCGCCGAAATCGTCGGGCGCGCCGAAAGCCCTGCGCGGCGCCTTCTTCTTCGCGCTCGCCTGATCCGCCGGGACGGCGGGATCGACGGTGTCGCCCTCCCAGAACGCCGCGGCGCCCGCGTGCTGGTTGCCGCCGCAGGCGGCGAGGAAGACTCCGGAGAGGAGCGCAGCGAAGCGCGCAATCTGGACGCCCGAGGGGAGCATGCAGCGCGATCTTCGCACCGGCGCCGCCGGCGGCCAAGGTTTGTGCTGGGTCGGAGAGAAAAGAGAGAGAAGCGCTGCTAGGCGAGGACACACGCGCTGCGCGCCGGACGCCCGGCGCGCAGCGCAGGAGCCGTCACTTCGGCTTGATCTCGGTCAGGACGAGCAGGTAGTCCGGCGAGTTGTTCGGCGACAGCTTCGCGTACGGGTTCTCCTTGCTGGGCCACCCGACGAAGCGCTTCGTGCTGTACTCGCCCCAGGAGGGGTTCTTGAACAGCGGGATGACCGGCACCTGCGTGGCATAGATCATCTGCAGGTCCTCGACGATGCTCTTCTGCTCCGCCGGATCCGTCGCGGCCGCGAACTTCTTGAACAGCGGCTCGGCCTCCTTGGCGGCGAAGCGGTGCCAGTTGCGGTTCGAGACCTCGCCGACGGCCTTCACGAACTCCGGCGCCATGAGATCGCGGTAGTAGTTGAACGGCGTGGGCTCGGTGTTGGTCCAGCCCATCGACATGTCGAACGTGCCCTTCTGGAGCGCCTCGAAGAACGCGCTGAAGTCGTACGTCTTCAGCGTGGCCTCGATGCCGACGGCCTTCAGGCTCTGCGTTGTGATCTGGACCGCGCGCACCCAGTCGGACCAGCCGGTCACGACGTTGATGTCGAACTTCAGCGGCTTGCCGTCCTTCGCGCGGATGCCGTCGGCGCCCTTGGCGTAGCCGGCCTCGTCGAGGAGGGCGTTCGCCTTGGCCACGTCGAAGGTCGTCCAGTCGCCGGCCGCGGCGGCCTTCTCGCTGCGCCAGCGCCCGTAGGCGTCGTCGAGCCCGGTCCCGTCCGCGCCGACCGTGTAGCCGTTGACCGCGACCTTCGCGATCTGGGCGCGGTCGATGGCCATGCTGATGGCCTTGCGCAGCTTGATGTCGTTGAACGGCTTCTTCGTGGCGTTCGGGTAGATGGTCACGGTGCCGCCGACGAGCGGGAACCAGTAGTGGTTGTTCTCCGGGTCCTTGGCGACGTAGGTCTTGTCGATGTCGGGCACGAAGTTGCCGGCCCAGTCGACCTCGCCGTTGATGAGCGCCAGGTTCGCCTGGTCGTTGCCCGGGTACGCCGGGAAGCGCAGGCCCTCGACCGCCGGCTTGCCCTTCTGCCAGTAGTTCGGGTTCTTGCCGAGCTCGTAGATCTGGTTCTGGAAGGTCTTCACCTCGGTGAAGGGCCCCGTCGCGACCGGGTTCTCGTTCGTGAACGTGACCGGGTCGGCGACGTCCTTCCACTTGTGCTCCGGCACGATCGGCTGATGGCCGATGTAGGTGAGGCCGGGGACGAACGCCTCCTTGAAGACGAACTCGACCGTGGTGTCGTTCTTGGCCTCGACCGAGTCGACGAGCTTCCACACGCCCGTGAGATCGAGCGCCGGGAACTTCTTGAGGAGCCCGAACGTGAACGCGACGTCCTTCGCCGAGAAGGGTTGTCCGTCAGACCACTTGACTTCGGAGCGGGTCGTGAAGGTGAGCTTCTTGTTCGCGTCGCTCCACTCGTACTTCGTGGCGAGCCACGGGACGTACTCGCCCTTCATCGTGTTGTACACGATCATGGGCTCGTAGATGCCCGCGACGGTGGGGAAGCGCGTGGCCCCCTCGCCGAGAAGGGGGTTGAAGTTACGAACCCAGGACGCCTGCTGCTCCCTGGAGATGGTGACGAACTTCGCGCCGCCCTTCGCATCGCCCTTCGCAGCCGGCCCGGCCGCGGCACCGGCCGAGCCCGCGGGCGCCGTGCCGCCGGACTCGGACTTGTTGTCGCAGGCCGCCGTGGCGCCGACAGATAGGACGAGCGCCGAAAGGGCAAAAATGCGGCGCGACATGGATCGACTCTTCATAAGCTTGCTCCTACGCGGCGACCTCGGTCGCCCACGACGATCCTCTCACTCGACCGACAGCTCGCAGCGCCGCAGCGCAGCGACAACAGCAGACCGTACGGCGGCGCCACGGATGAGCCGCGACTGCGGCAACCTGACGCCGGCGCACTCTACCGGCCGACGTAGAGAAGTGTCAACCTGACGAATCGAGGGATTCCCCGGCCACCGCGCCGCCCGCGACCTGATCGGATGCGCACGCCGGGGCCGCGGCGCACCGCAGCAAGCCGCGCGCGCGCTCGCTCCTGCCCGCGCGTTCCCGCGCGTTCCCGCGCGTTCCCGCGCGTTCCCGCGCGTTTACCCGCGCGTTTACCCGCACGTTCACCCGCGCGTTCCCGCGCGCTCAGAACTCGGCCGGATCGCTGTAGGTCCCCAGGACGTCGCGCAGCACGTCGCAGATCTCCTGCTCGGTCGCGTAGGCGCTGGCCGCCGCGATGAGGGGCGGCATCAGGTTGTCACGGCCGCGCGCGGCGCTCCTCACGTCGGCCAGGGCGCGCCGCACCCGGTCCTGGTCGCGCTGGGCCTTGACCCGGGCCAGGTTCTCGCACTGGACGCGCTGCACCTCCTCGTCGATCCGGAGGAGGGGGATCGTCTTCTCGCCCACCGCGGCGTAGCGGTTGACGCCCACCATGATCCGCTCGTTCGATTCCAGCTCTCGTTGAAACCTGTAGGCCGAGGCGGCGATCTCGCGCTGCGGATACCCCTTCTCGATGGCGGCCACCATCCCGCCCATCTCGTCGATCCGCTGGATGTACTCGAGGGCCTCCTTCTCCAGGCGGTCCGTGAGCCACTCCACATAGTAGCTCCCGCCGAGCGGATCGATGGTGTTCGCGACCCCGCTCTCGTGGGCGATGATCTGCTGGGTCCGGAGGGCGATGGTCACGCTCTCCTCGGTCGGGAGCGCGTACGTCTCGTCGAGCGAGTTCGTGTGGAGCGACTGGGTGCCGCCGAGCACGGCGGCGAGCGCCTGGAGCGAGACGCGGACCACGTTGTTGTACGGCTGCTGCGCCGTCAGCGACACGCCGGCCGTCTGCGCGTGCGTCCGGAGCTTCATGCTCTCGGCCTTCTTCGCCCCGTACCGCACCTTGAGGAACCGCGCCCACATGCGGCGCGCGGCGCGGAACTTCGCGATCTCCTCGAAGAAGTCGCTGTGGACGTCGAAGAAGAACGACAGGCGCGGCGCGAAGGCGTCGACGTCGAGGCCGCGCGCGACGCAGCTCTCGACGTAGGCGAGCCCGTCCGCGAGCGTGAACGCGAGCTCCTGCGCGGCGGTCGAGCCCGCCTCCCGGATGTGGTAGCCGCTGATCGACACCGAGTTCCACCGCGGCACCTCGCGCGCGCAGAACTCGATCATGTCGGTCACGACGCGCATCGCCGGGCGCGGCGGGACGAGCCAGGCGTGCTGGGCGATGAACTCCTTGAGGCAGTCGTTCTGCACGGTGCCGCCGATGCGGCTCCGCGGGATCCCGCGCTTGTCGGCGAGCGCGATATAGAACGCGAGCAGCACGGCGGCGGGGCCGTTGATGGTCATCGACGTCGTCACCTGGTCGAGCGGGATGCCGTCGAAGAGCACCTCCATGTCGCGGAGCGTGTCGACCGCGACACCGCACATCCCCACCTCGCCGAGCGACCGCGGAGAGTCGGAGTCGTAGCCCATGAGGGTCGGGAAATCGAAGGCGGTCGACAGGCCCGTCTGGCCCTCTGCGAGCAGGTATTTGAACCGCGCGTTCGTCTGCTCCGGCGTGCCGAAGCCCGCGAACATCCGCATCGTCCAGAGCCTGCCGCGGTACATCGTCGGCTGGACGCCCCGCGTGAACGGGTACTCCCCGGGCAGCCCGAGATCCGCCGCGTGGTCGACCGGCGCGTCGGCCGGGGTCGCGAGGTCGGGGACGTCGATGCCGCTCCACGTGGTGAAGCGCTCGCTCCGCGGCGGGAAGCGCGCCGACGCCTCGGCGACCGGGCCCGCGCGCCACGCGGCCACCGCGCGCCGGAGCGCCGCGAGCCCTGCCTCGTCGAGCGCGAGCCCCTCTCCGCCCCCGCCGTTCGTGGAACGGAGCGCGTCGCCGCCGCTCGCGTCGGCGTTTTCCGGGGACCCGACCGCTCGGTCCGCCGCGGTCTCCGGAGGGGGGGTGATCTCTCGAGGCGCCATGGCGGGCATTTTAGCGCGCCGCGCGCGCGCTGACGCCGGGCAATGCCGGCGAGCGCGCCAGGGCGGCGGGCGTGCGCCGCATCACGGGCAGACCGGGTGGAACACCGCGGAGGCGACCGGCGTCGCCCCGTCCTCCAGCGAGTCCTCGATCGCGCCCGTGATGCGGATCCCCTCCGGGGCGCAGAGCGCCGCCGCGGCGTCAGCCTTGAGCGTCCCGCCCTGAGCGCCGGTATCGACGGTGAACGCCACGGTGACGTCGCTGTCCGGAGCGACCTCGACCGGCAGCACCGCCGTGGTCTCGACGGGGAGCGGCTCGACGATCGAGGTCTTCTGATCGGCGCTCGTGATCGCGAAGGTGCGCACCGCGACGCGGCTGGGCCCGCTGGCCCGCGCGCCCAGGTGGAGCTGCAGCGCGAAGCTCGCCGTCAGGCCGGTCCCGAGCGCATTCGCCGAGACGGTCGCCTCGGGCGCCGCGATGGACGGCTCGACGAACACGGCCGCGTCGGTGTTGATGCAGCCGCTCGTCACCATGGCGAGCGCCGCTGGTGCGGCGTTCGACACCATGGCGAGCGCCGCTGGTGCGGCGTTCGACACCATGGCGAGCGCCGCTGGTGCGGCGTTCGACATGATGGCGAGCGCGGCGGCGGCGAGCGTGGTGGCGGCGGAGCGCCTGGCGCGGGCCTTCATGGGCTCACTCTCTCCCGGCCCGACCGGTCCTGTCCAGATCGGCGGCGCCGCGGTCCTGCTCCGGGCGGCGCCGCGCCTCCGCTCAGGGAGGCGGCGGGATGACGCCCTTGGAGCGGGCCAGGGCGCAGCCGAGCTCCACGTTGGTCGGCCCCTTGTCGGTCCGCACGACCTTGAACTCGACGCGCCGGTTCTTCTCCCAGGCGGCCGCGTTGTGGGCCGGATCGATCGGGCAGTACTCGCCGTAGCCCATCGAGCGAACGCTGTTCTTGTTGACGCCGCGCTGCGCCAGCGCCGCGGCGACCGCGTCCGCGCGGGCCTGGGTCAGCTTGAGGTTGTACGCGTCGGCCGAGCGCTCGTCGGCGTGCCCCTGCACCTCGATCATCGTGAACTCCGGGTGGTGCTTCAGCGTCTCGGCCACCGCCTGCACGATGCCGAACGACTCCGGGAGGATCTCGGCGCTGCCGGTCGCGAACTGGATCTTCTCGAGGATGACGATGTTGTTCTCCTCGATCACGACGCTGCCCTTGTCCGGGCACCCGTCCTCGTCCTCGAGGCCGTTGAACGTCTCCGGATCGTTCGGGCACTTGTCGGCCACGTCCGGGATGCCGTCCCTGTCGTTGTCGGGCTCCGGGCACCCGTCCTCGTCCTCGAAGTCGTCCCTGTCCTCGGGGTCGTTCGGGCACTGGTCGGACTTGTCGGGGATGCCGTCCTTGTCGTTGTCCGGATCCGGGCAGCCGTCCTTGTCCTGGAAGCCGTCGCGGTCCTCCGGGTCGTCCGGGCACTTGTCGCGCGAGTCGAGGATGCCGTCGCCGTCGCGATCGCCGTCGCTCCCCTCCGGGCAGCCGTCGTCGTCCTCGTCGCCGTCGCGGTCCTCCGGGTTGTTCGGGCAGCGGTCGTCAACGTCGAGGATGCCGTCCTCGTCGTTGTCCGGATCCGGGCAGCCGTACTTCCCGGGGGGCGAGTCGGCCTTCGTGTCCTGGAAGCCGTCGTAGTCCTCGGGCTCGTCGGGGCAGTCGTCCTGGTCGTCCTTGATGCCGTCGCCGTCCCGATCGCCGATCGACGGCTCGAAGACGAACCCGATGGTCGCGCGCTGCGCCGCGGACTGGAACCCGGGCGTGTAGCCGACGCCGGCGCCGAGCATGAGGAAGCTGTTCCGCTCGATGAAGAGCTTGATGCCCCCGATCGCCTCGGCCGATAGCTTCTGCTTGGCGCTGTCGCCGCCGCCCACCTGCTGGGTCAGGTAGGTCTCGACCACGAGGTCGAGCGGCGTGAGGACGCGGTAGCTCATGCCGGCCCCGGCGGTGATCAGGTCGGAGTACTCGAGGTCCCCGTGCTCCAGCTGGAAGGTCGCGCCGTCCTGGCGCAGGCCGAACACGGGGTTCTTCCCTGCGTGGCCGCGGTAACCGACGTTCGCCGCGATCCGGAACGGGTTGGTCGTGCCGAGCCGCTTCTCCAGCACGAGCTGCGGCCAGAAGAAGAACCCCGGGTCCGACGCGAAGTCCTGGCTCCCGCCGACGCCGATCCCGGCCTGGGCGATCACCGCGAGCCCGATCACGTCCTGATCGGGGCGGAGGATGCGCGCCTTCGCGTGGATCGCCAGGTTGCCGAGCGCCTCCGCGTCGAGCGAGTCGTCGTTGTAGTTGGCGCTGCCGCCCGGGCCGATGTCGTCGACCGGCTTGCCCCCGTTGAGCACCACCGGGACCGAGAGCCCGACGACCAGGAAGTTAGCGATGCCGTAATCGAACTGGAACGTCCCCTGGAACGCGTGATTGAGCATCACGTCCGTTCCCCGGTCGTTCTTGGTGAGCGGCAGGATGTTGTGCCCGTAATCGAGCACGAGCCCCAGGCTGATGTCGTTCGCGCCGAGGATGTCCGCCCCGTTGACGGAGAAGAGCCCCTTGGAGTCGACCGCCGGCCGGAACAGGTGCAGGTCCATGCCGTCGCCGTTGGCGCCGTCTCCCGTGCGCGTCTGGGCCGCGGCGTCGCCCGCGGCGGCGGCGGTCATCGCTGCGCCGAGGACGAAGGAGAGCAGCCCGGCGCCGAGGCGGGAGGCTCGGCCGGGGCGCGCCTGGGCCGGGAGCCGGGCGTCGTTCGCCCCAGGAGCGCCTGGGAGCGGCGGTTCGGCGGGGAGCAACGGGGAACGAGGCGTCATGGGAGGGTCCTCGGGATCGTGTGAGGTCGCTATCAGGCCAGCGCGTGGGGCGCCCGGCGCCACGTACCATCGCGCGAATTCCGGTGTCAAACAGACGACGCGGCCAGCGCGCGGCGCGAGCGATCGCGGCGCGTGGTTGGCCTGCCGCGCGAGTGCCACGCGGCCCGCCGCGCGCCCGGCGCCAGGCGCTCAGCCCGGGAGCGGCGCGCGCCCGCCGCTCCCTCGCGAGGGCCCGCGATCCGCCGGAATCATGAGGAGATGCGCGCTGATGCGCGCCGGCGGACCGCGCGGCCGAACGCCGGGACGTCCGGGTAGGGCGAAGTTGTCCGGACGATCGGAGCGGAGTATTCCGTGGAAGGTTGGGGCAGCCAGCGCCTGCGCCCCCGTCTGCGGCGACGGCATCGAGGCGGGCCCGGAGGAGTGCGACGACGGCAACACCACCAGCGGCGACGGCTGCAGCAGCACCTGCCACGTCGAGGACGACGGCTGACTGCCGCCCGCCGAGCGGGGCGCACCCGCTCGCACCCGCTCGTTCAGGGGGTGCGCGTTTTCAGGCTGTCGATCGCGTGGACGGGCGCCTGGTCGCCGGCCATCAGGTGGGCGATCGCCCCGTAGACCAGCCGCTGGCTCTCCAGCATGCTCTTGCCGGCGAACACCGGCGAGGTCACGACCAGGTTGAAGTGGCCCCCGCCGCCGGTCACCTCGGCGGTGGAACCCTCGATCTTCGCTTCGATGGCCTGCTTCAGGGCCTCGGGGATCGACCCCTGAAAGGTCGTCAGGTGGCTCGGCATGGGCGATCTATAGGCCATCGCCCCGCCGCGGGAAAGCCGGAGCGCGGGGCTCGGGCCGCGGCGGGGCGGCTGTCGACGGGATCGAGGCGACGGGATGGGCGAGGCGGGATCGGCGCGCTGGGATCAGGCGCGCGCTGTCGCGCCGGCCAGCTCGATGAGGCCGGCCGCGCCCATGCCGCCGCCGATGCACATCGTCACGACGGCGTACCGGCCGCCGCGCCGGCGCAGCTCGTAGAGCGCGGTCGCGGTGAGCTTCGCGCCGGTGCACCCGAGCGGGTGGCCGAGCGCGATCGCGCCGCCGTTCACGTTGAGCTTCTCCTCGGGGATCTCGAGCGTCCGCTGCACGTAGACGGCCTGCGACGCGAACGCCTCGTTGACCTCGAAGAGGTCGATGTCGGCCATCTTCAGCCCCGTCCTCGCGAGCAGCTTGCGCACCGCGGGCACCGGGCCGATGCCCATGATGGCGGGATCGACGCCGACGGTCACGAACGCCCGGAAGTACCCGAGCGGCTTCACCCCGAGCGCGTCCGCCTTCGCCTTGCTCATCACGAGCGCGGCGGCAGCGCCGTCCGACAGCGGCGAGCTGTTGCCCGGCGTGACGCTCCCCTTCGCCGAGAACGCCGGCTTCAGCCCCGCGAGCGCCTCCGCCGTCGTCTCCTTGCGGATCAGCTCATCGGTGCGGAAGTCGAAGGTCGCGCGCTTGCCGTTCTCGAAGCGCACCCCCTTCACGGTGACGATCTCGTCCTCGAAGCGCCCGGCCGCGCGCGCCGCCGCCGCCTTCTGGTGGCTCTTCAGCGCGAACGCGTCCTGGTCGGCGCGGCTCACCTGGAAGCGGTTCGCCACGTTCTCCGCGGTGATGCCCATCGGCGTGTACACCGTCGGACACCGCTCCATCGCCTCCGGCGACGCGCTCAGCTTGTTGCCGGTCATCGGCACCATCGTCATCGACTCGACGCCGCCGGCGACGGCGATGTCGAGCGATCCCATCGCGATGCTGCCCGCCGCGCTCGCGATCGCCTGGAGCCCGCTCGAGCAGAAGCGGTTGATGGTGATCGCGGACCCTTCCTGCGCCATCCCGCCGAGGAGCGAGACGACGCGCGCGATGTTGAGCCCCTGCTCACCTTCCGGCATGGCGCAGCCGAGGACGAGGTCCTCGACGTCCTCCGGCTTCACCTGGGGGACGCGCTGGAGCAGCGCGGCGACGACCTCGCCGGCGAGCTCGTCGGGGCGCTTCAGCGCGAGCGACCCTTTGTGGGCCCGGCCAACGGCCGAGCGGACGGCCTCTGCAATTACGACGTCGACCATGGCGTTCACCTAGTTCCGGAGGGGCTTGTTGTTCATCAGCATGTACTGCATACGCTCGGCGCTCTTGGGCTCGCCGCACAGGCTGACGAACGCCTCGCGCTCGAGCTCGAGGATCTCGCCCTCGGTCACCTCGCGCGCCGCGCCGCCGGCGCCGCCGCAGAGCACCTCGGCGAGCTTGCGCGCGATCTTCGCGTCGTGCTCGCTGGCGTGGCCGCCGGCGACGAGCGTGTCGATCATCATCTGCAGCGTCGCGATCCCGCTCTCGCCCGGCAGCTTGTAGGCGCGCGGCACGGGCGCGTGGTAGCCGGCCTCGGCCAGCCCGATCGCGCGCGCCTTCACCTCGTACAGCTGGCGGGCCCTGTCGAACGAGACGCCGTCCGTCTTGCGGAAGAAGCCGAGCGCCTTCGCCTCGTCCGCGCTTGTCGCGACCTTGGCGAGGGCGATGTTCTTGAAGACCTGCGTCACGATGTCGTACGTCGGCACCGTCACGCCCTCGGGGATCCCCTCCAGCGCGCGCCAGAGCATGTTGAGCGTCCCCGCGCCGCCCGGGATCAGGCCGACGCCGACCTCGACGAGCCCCGCGTACGTCTCGGCCGCGGCCTGCACCGCGTCGCAGGCGAAGCAGAGCTCGAGGCCGCCGCCGAGGGTCATCCCGTAGGGCGCGGCCACGACCGGCACGCTCGCGTACTTCAGCCGCTGGGTCGCGTCCTGGTACGCCTTCACCATCTTGCGGATCGCGTCCCAGTCCTTGTTGCCCGCGGCCATGGCCACGAGGAACAGGTTGGCGCCGACGCAGAAGTGCTCGCCCTGGTTGAAGACCACGAGCGCGCGGAAGTCCTGCTCGGCCTTCTCGGCCGCGAGCGAGAGCATCCCGATCGAGTCCGGATCGAGGCTGTTCGCCTTGGTCTTGAAGGTGACGCCGAGCACGCCGTCGCCGAGGTCCCAGGCCTCCGCGCCGTCGTTGGCGAGCACGGCCTTCGCGCCCTTCGCGGCCGCGCGCGCGCCGGCGAGCGTCACGTTGCGCGGATCGACGGGCCGGGCGACGTACTCCCCCTTGAGCAGATCGAACACCGCCCCATCGGCGCGGTAGAACGACGTCGCCCCGCTCTGCTTCATGCGGAGGATCGCCTCGGGCAGCTTGATGCCGTCCTTCTGCATGCGCTCGACGGTCTCGGCGAACCCGAGCGCGTCCCAGGTCTGGAACGGCCCGAGCTCCCAGTTGTACCCCCAGCGCATGGCGTCATCGATCGCCACGATGCTGTCGGCGATCTCGCCGACGCGCCGCGCCGTGTACGCCAGCGAGCGGGAGAGCACCTTCCAGGCGAACTGCCCGGCCTTGCCGGGGTCGCTGGCGAGCTTCTTCACGCGCGCGGCGGGGTCCTCGATCTTCTCGCACGACCTCGTGGCCTTCTTGATGGCCTCGTCGCCGCCGTGGGGGCGGTACTCGAGCTTGGCCGGGTCGAGCGTCTCCAGGCCTTCCTTGGCCTTGCGGTAGAAGCCGCCCTTGGTCTTGTCGCCGAGCAGCTTCGCCTCGATCATCTTCCGCATGTAGGCGGGCACCTTGAAGACGTCGCGGTCCTCGTCGCGCTCGAGCGACGAGTAACAGTTGTCGGCGACGTGGACGAGGGTGTCGAGCCCGACGATATCGCCAGTCCTGAAGCTCGCGCTCTTCGGGTGGGCCATGGCGACGCCGGTGATGGCGTCGACGTCTTCCGGCGCGAGGCCGTCCTCGATCATGAGGTGGATGGCGGTCAGCATCGCGTGGGTGCCGATGCGATTGCCGACGAAGTTCGGGGTGTCCTTGCCGAAGACGAGGCCCTTTCCGAGCACGTCCTCGCCGAGCTTCCGCACGCGCGCGACGACGGCGGGATCGGTGTCGGGCCCGACGACGAGCTCGAGGAGCTTCATGTACCGGACCGGGTTGAAGAAGTGCATGACGAGGAATCGCTTGCGGAAGTCCGCGGAGCGCCCTTGCATCATCTCCTCGATGCGCAGCCCGGACGTATTCGACGCCACGACCGCGTCGGGCCGCAAGACCTCTTCGAGCCGCGCGAAGAGGGCGCGCTTCGGCTCCATCTTCTCGATGATGGCCTCGATAACGAGGTCGCATTGGGCGAGCTCGGCGAAGTGGTCTTCGGTGTTGCCTGTGCGCACGAGGCGGGCGTTCGACGGGTGGAAGAACGCGGCGGGCCTGGCCTTGAGGGCCTTCTCGAGCCCGCCTGCGGCGAACCTGCTGCGGGCGGCCGGGTCCTTCTTTTCGGCGTCGGTGAGGTTCGGGGGCACGATATCGAGGAGCAGGACCTCGATGCCGGCGTTCGCGAAGTGGGCGGCGATGCCGCTGCCCATGACGCCCGCGCCGATGACGCCCGCGCGGCGGATTGGTTTCGTCATGCAGATCCTCCGAGAGAGATGAATGGGGCGCAAACCATTGACGGAAAGGGCCCCGAGCGCAAGCGTATCCGGGGTGGACGGCCGCGCGGGAGAGCGAGCAAGGTTACGCGTCGCCGTCGAGGGCGCGCGCTGATCGGCGGGGCGCCGCGGGACGCCGGGCGGACCAGCGCGGGTGTACGACACCGAGCGACAGCTGCAATGAGAGGCGGCGCACGTGGGACACCGCACGGGCCAGCGCGGGAGTGTGGTGCGAGACGCGCTTTGGTTTCCGGGAGAGCAGGAGATGGCGAGTGGGTTCCCGGGACGCCCTGTCCAGGGCGCCCCTCTGCGGTACGGGCGTGCTCAGGCGTGGCTGTGCGGGCGTGCTCGAGCGTGGCCGCGCGGGCGCGTCGGCTGGGGTCGGTCGCTCAGTGCCATGCCTGAGCGGACTGCACGGGCTGTCCGGTGCGGTCGTGCTCGGCGAGGAGGCGCTTCGAGATCTCGACGCACTCGACACAGGTGGCGAAGCGCGACTTGTGCAGGCACTGGATCCAGGTCGCCGTCCCTTGCGCGAGGAACTCCTCCGCGTCGAGGTGCTTGCCGCAGGCGACGCAGTGGATGTGCTTGTGCTCGTGGGGCTGCGCCGGGCGCGCGGGCGCGAGCGCCTTCCGCTCGCGCTTGGTCAGTCGCTTCTCTCGCTTCATGATCTCCTCGATGACGGGTGGCCGCACGGCCTCGTGCGGGCGCGGGTGAAGCTACCACGCGTCGCTGGGCGAGGGTCCCGGCGGCCTGTGCGGAAGGCGGCGGCGCGGCGGTGCGGGACGGACCCGCGCGACGTCGCCCGCGGACGGCGGCGGCGTGGGGGCGTGTGGGTTGACTTCTTTCAGGGGGTGTGCGTGCCGAGCCAGGCGACCGCGCTTCCCCGGGCCCCGCGCGTGTCGCTCGCGCCGATGAAGCTGCGCTGAGCGCCGCTCAGTCCGTCCCGAGGAGGGAAATCGCCACCTCGACGTGCTCGTCGCAGAGGCCCGCGTCGACCTCGGTCTTGACCTGAACCGCCGCGAGGAGCTCGAGCTCGATGTCGTCGAGGACCGCGAACCGCTCCGGTGGCTCGGCCTGGCGATCGAGCCACGCCTGGATCTCCCGGCAGCGGGTCTGGCCGGGATCCAGATCGCGCGCGCCGGCCGTCCTCGCATGGAGCACCGGCGTGCAGTCGAGGATCTCGCCCGTGAACCCCTCCGACGCAAGGAGCGCCCTCAGCGCGTCGAGCGTGTGCTTCTCCCGCCAGCTCGACGTGACTACGACCCTCGCGCCGGTCCGCGCCACGATGGTGTTCAGCCGGTCGATGGCGCCCGCGCTGAACCTCCTCGCGCCCGCGCCGTGCGCCTGGGTGATCGTGAGGAGATCATTCAGCACGCCGTCGAAGTCGAGGAAGAGGACCTTCACCGCCGTCGATGCAACCCGAGGCCAGGATCGACGTCAAGCGCGCGCGGTGGGCCTGCGCGCGTTACCCCTCGGCGTCCTCGCAGCCACGGAGCGCCTCCTCTTCGTCCATCTCGGCGACCGGAGTCGCGTAGAACCGAAGCGAGTGATAGGCCTCCCGCAAGACCTCCAGGAACTCGAGCCCGTCCTCGAGGCGATAGACGCGCTGAACCCCGGGCAGCCCGTACTCGACGATGTCGCCCACCACGTTCATGCACTTCGGGTGGAGCTTCACGACCCGCACGGGGGGGCCCTCCGCCCCGAGGACGAAACGAGCCAGCGGGGTCACCTCCGGCGGATCCATGATGAGGTGGAGCTCCACGAACTTGACCTTGGCCATCTTGATCTCACTCTACCTTGATTTCCCCGGCCTTGACCTTGGCGAGGATCTCGTTCAATCGGACGAAGGCGCTGTCAATCTCCTTCTTGGTCAGCCATGCCTGCAAGGTTTTCCGCACGTCCGCCTGGCCGCTGGCCGTGTTCATCGCAGAGAGCCTGTCGTACAGATCCCTGCTGATGACGTCCGGGAGCGGCTCGAGGATGCCCGGGTGGGGCCCCAGGCGTGGGTAACGCGCGGGCAGCGGCCCCAGCGATGCGTCTGCGTCTACCTGGACGAGCCGGTTCGGCGTTTTGGTACCCTCGCCGATGAAGACGAAGATGTCGCCTTCATGGGCGTCCATGGCGCCGATGAAGTAGTTGAAGGTGTCGAGGTCCTTCTTCAGCTGCGACGCCTTCACGCCGCTATAGAGCGCTGGATCGCTCACCTTATAACCGATCAGGGGCTTCGCGGCGGCCAGGTCGTCCTGCCAATCCTGGAGGGAGCCGATCTTTCCGCCGTAATCCACGAGCTCCGCCTTCGGCGTCGGTAGCCCCGCCCGCTCGGCCAGCTCTGCGACTGCAGGCGTCCGCCGGGCACGGTCGCCGGCCCGGATCTCCATGAACTCCGCCCAACCGATGGGCGCCTCCTCCGAGGCCGGCTTGAACAGGTACTCCTTCTTGGTCAGTTTGTGCTTCAGCTTGAGCTTGCCTTCGTTTACGCCATTCCCCACCTCACCAAGCTCGTGGAAGTCGGCCGGGTCGAGGACCCGCGTTTGCGGCTTGAACAAGGAGTCGTCCGGCTCCGCGACGACTGGCGCGCTTCGAAGCGCTGCGGGGACATCGTTCTGCGGGGTGCATACCGGCTTTGTCGAGTAGCGGCACCACCCGCCGCCCGGCTGCTCAATCCAGTCGTGCTCGCCGAGGCGGGCGGTGCGGCGCGGCGGCTCGCCCCGGACGACCTTGGGGTTCTTCGCGTTCCTCGCGAGGTAGTCGAGCTCCGCGGCCAGCTGCTCGCGGGTCACGTCGGCGGTCGCGCCCCCGGCGGCCCTGGCGCCGCCGCCGGCGCCCCTCCCGGCCGCGCGCTCCGGCGCCATCACCGTGGCCATCGACCTGGCCTGCTTGAGCGCGACCGCGAAGTCGATGCCGCGCAGGACCAGGTCGACGAGCGCCATGTGGTAGGCCGCCTTGGCCGCGTCCGGATCGTCGAGCAGCGGGGCGCCGATGTCGCCCGCGGTCGCCGCGTCGCTCAGCGCGCCGGCGCGCCGGACGTCGTGGATCGCGCCTGCCAGCTCGACCGTGGAGCCGATGAGCCCGAGCATCACCGCCGCCGCGCCGCCGGTCACGATGGCCGCGATGCCGAAGGCGACCGCCGCGCCCGCGACGACGATCTGGAGGGTGCGCTCCCGGCTCCGCGTCTGCGCGATCCATCCGTCGACGATCGCCTTGTCCTGCGCGCGCGCCGGGTCGCCGAGGCGCATCTCCCGCTCGACCTCCCGCACGATCGGCCCGAGCTCGTCGAGCGGCACGCTGTCGCTCAGGATCCGCTCCTTGGTCCTGGCGATGGCCTCGCGGCTCGCGCCAAACACCCGCACCCGGATCTTCGCGAGCAGCTGCTCGTTCGTGTCCGCGCCTTTCGCGCTCGCGCCCGACGCGCCCTCCTGCCCTTCGTCGTGCAGGAGATCCCCCGCGGCCAGGATCGGATACGCCGCGCGCAAGGCCTGGCGCGCCGCGCGCGCGCTCGCCGCCCTCTGCTTCCACAGCGCCGCGCTCGCCTCGAGCTCCCCCTGCGCGTCGGAGACGTCCGCCTCGCGCGCGCGCTCTGCCGGCGCCCCTTCCTCGGCGCCCTGCAGTGGAGCGGCGAGCTGCGCCTGCTCGTCGAGGAGCGCGCTCGCGTGGTCCATGGGAGAATCGGCGCGCCCCCCCTCGGCGCCCCCCTCTCCCTCGCTCCTCTCCACCAGGGCAGCGACCGCGCGCGCCGCCTCCCCCGCCCTCGCCGCCTGCGCGTCGAAGTCCTCCGCTGCCTGCTTGAGCTGGCGGTCGCGGGCGAGCATCGGCTTGACGATCTCGCGCAGCCTCGCCCAGGCCGCGCTCTCCTCGCGCGTGTCCGCGTACTTGGCCTCTTCCCGCTCGATCGCCGTCAGGTTGCCCTCGAGCGCGGCAAGCGCCCTCTTGCGCACCGCCTGCTTGAAGGCCGAGAGGACGCCGCCTTCGGCCGCGCCGGCCGCGCCCCTGGGCGCCTCGTCGGCCTCGGGCGAGAGCTGATGAAGCAGGATCCTGGCGTCCTCCGTCGCGGCGTGCGCCTTCAGGTACGCGACGATCGCCGCGGTCTGCGCGGTCTGTGCGATCGCCTCGACACCGCTCGTGACCGCCGCCATGCCGGCGCTGCCGCCGCCCTTGGCGATCCAGACCGTGGTGAGCGCCGCGCGCAGCCGCTCGACGAAGCGACCGTCGGTGTGCGGCGCATGGCAGTGCGCGATCAGGACTTCGATCTCCGCGGCGGCGAGCCGATCGAGCACGTCGAGCATCGGCTTCATGTCGCGCATGTCGAGCTCGGCGAAGACGAACGCGAAGCGCTCCTCGACGATCGCCGTGGCGAGGGCGTCGCCGAGCAAGTTCGTTACCTCGCCGTCCGCGGACGGCGCCGGCTGGCGGGCGATCCGGGCGGGGCGCGCGCCTGACAGACCCGAGGGCCGCGAGGCGAACGAGGCTTGCTGAACGACGTGGGTCAGCTCGTGCGCGAGGAGCCTTTGGCCCTCGAGGGTGGCCGGCGCATACTCGCCGGCGCCGAACACGATATCGCGCCCCGTGGTGTACGCCCGCGCCTCCACGGCGCGCGCCGCGCTCGCCGCGTCGCCGCCGACGTGCACGCGCACATCGCCGAAATCGTACCCGAACCGCGGCTCGAAGAGCTCGCGCACCGCCCTTGGCAGCGGCTCTCCACCGCGCCTCGCCGCGCGGACGGCGGCCTCCCCGTCCAGCGCCGCCCCGGCGTTCGCGGCGGGCGCACGCTTGGTCTGGATCGCCGCGTCCTCCTCGTCCTCGCACGCCGCGCACTTCCGCTGCACCGCCGCGGGCGCCGCGCCGATGGGCGCAGGATCGGCCATCCGCATCACGCGCTCCGCCACCTCGTCCGCCTCGCGCTCGGACGCGTCTCCCGGCGCGCTGATGGTCGGCTTGCGCTGGACCGGCGGCGTGATGCGGAAGCGGGCGAGATCGAGCCGGCCGGCGGCGCCGCCCTCGCCCGGTGAGGCCAGCCGGAACCGGGGCGGGCTCACCGACGGCGACCGCACCGCGCGCTGCGACACCGTCATGGGGTCGGGGGAACGGGCTGGCGAGGAGCACGGTTTTCGGTCGAACGTGAGCATGGCGGATCCTTTTCCGAGAAGGGCCTTTCAACGTGGCGTTCGGTCCTGCATCGCCGTTCCAATCACGGTCCGGCGCGCCCTCTCGGGCGCCTGGCCCGACATCAGAATCGCCCCTGGATGGCCAAGCCCATGGCCAGGAGCGGCCACCCGTCGTCCTTGCCGTCGGGCCAGCCCGGGACGAGGGGGACGCCCGCCGTGCGCTCCATCAGCGTGTTCTTCCAGCGCGGGTCCTGAGGCGCGAGCTTCTGCATGGTGAGCAGGCCCATGGCCAGGTTGATCTCCATCGGCTGGCCGGGGATCGCCTCGGAGCGGAACGAGTGCATCGACGCAAAGGGGGCGAGAGGGAGAATGGGCCCCTGCGCCCAGCGGAGCATGCGCGCGATGCTGAACGGGCCCATGTTCGACGCCGGGTCGACCCCGCGGAACGCCTCCTGTATCCGGCGGACGTTGAAATCCGTGAGCGCTTCGGCCCACCAGCCCTCCTCGGGGGCGCCCTCCGGAAACCGGAGCCGCTCGGCGACGAGCCGCTGCGCTTCGAGGAGGTGCGCGGCGCCTCTATCTCCAGGCTCCCGGTAGGCGGCGGCCATCAGGCGCGCGACGCCCTCGATCGTGCTCAGCGCCAGGGAGGCGGCCTGCGCGAAGCCGTGGCGATGGGAGCCATCCTTGTTCAGGTGCGAATGCCCGTCGGGCTTCAGGAGCCTGCTCTTCTCCAGATCCTCGTTCGTCCTCTTGCGGCGCTCTTCGTCGCCCGCGTAGGTGGCGAGCTTCTCCTGGAAGGTGACCAGCTGGTCGTGGCCGTCGAAGCTCCCGGTGACGAGGGGGTGCTTCGCGCGCTCTTCCTCGGACATCTGGATGAGCGACAGAAAATTGGAATGGCTAAAGAAATCCTCGATGGCGTGCAGCGCGTCGCCCAGGCGAACCAGGTTGGGGCGTCCGGCGCTGCCCATGCTCTGCTCGAGCATGTCGTTGATGTACTCGATGGGATCCCCCTGTCCCTGACCGCGGCCGGTGAACCGATGGCTCGAGCGATCCCACACATAGTTGTCGAAATGCTCCACAGGCCGGTATCCACCGAAATCGCCGTACTCGTGGATCAAGGCGGGGTTCGCGATCGCGGGCACCTGGGACATGTCCCTCATCAGATTCCCTCGATAGATCTCCGCGATCTCCTCCTTCGTGAAGACACCACGGAGCGCCAGCTCCTCGATCACGCGGTGCACGGCGTCGTCGAAAGGAGCCCAGTACGGCGTGGGGCCAGGGCGCACCCGCGCGGGCGGCGAGAGGCCCAGGGTCGCCAGCGCGACGTGATGGGCCTCCGACTCGGCCCCGGCGGGCGCCGGGCCGCCGCTCGGCGCGATCCCGGCCTGCGCCGGGCCGACCTTCGGCTGGGCCACCGCGTGGGCCATCTCGTGGATCATGACGAGATCCCCCTCGAGCGTCCCCAGCGACGGCGCCGAGGGGGAGAGGAAGCAGTCGCGCCCGAACGTGGCGGCGATGCTCGCCGGGGCGCCGGCAGGGAGCGCGCCGCGGAAGGCCCGGACGCCGTCCGTGGATGCCCCCGTCGCTCGCTCCACGGCGCGGCGGAGCCGGCCCGGGATGGATAGCGAGTGACCCCCTGCGACCGGGAGCGGCGCCGCCGCCTGGCTCCTGGACGACCGACCCCGCGCCGCCACGGAGCTCCTCGGCGCCCAGGGCGCCGCGGGCGCCCCCTGCGCCGGAGCGCTCTGCCTGGCTCGCGGCCCACGTGCGATAGCGTGCTCCATCGAATCCTCCGGTCCTGACAGCGCCATGTCACCGCTGCCGCAAAGACCCACTTGCGAACGACTCTAACCTATCAGCTCTCGACGGACGACGCCAACACGAGCAGTGTTCCAACAATCGACGTCGCCCGCCGTCTCGCAAGCTTCCGCAAGAATGGCACAGCGCATCTCGTCATCATCCGTGAATCCATGACGCCCCGCGCCGCGCCGCGACGCGCTGCGCGCTCCGTCGCATGAAGCAAACATGATGATCGGCCACGCCGGCGCCGGCGCCTCCGCCTCATAAAGACGGGCGCTGTCGGCTCGAGCAAACATAAGCACAGATCGTGGCGTCACGAGCGCGACGCCACGACTCACGTACTGATCCCGCCGTCGACTGCCTGCTCACGGCATCTGACCTGTTTGACAACTCGACTCATGGAAGCGAATGTTCACACCATCGTTCAGCCCCGGCCGCGCGGCGGCGGGAGACACGGAGTAGCATGTTCAACGATCTGGACAGCACGCTGGCCGAGTTGCTCCGCCGCGAGCTCCCGCCGGAGATCGTGTCGCAGGTGAGCATCACGTTCGCCGCGCCAGGCGACGACTTCCCTCCGGCGTCGGTGACGCTCCCGGCCATCGATCTCTTTCTCCACGAGCTCACGGAGCACCGCGAGCTGCGCGCGAGCGAGGCGTGGGTGGAGCGGAGCGCGGACGGCGCGGTGACGCGCACGCCGCCTCCGCTGCGCGTCGACTGTCGTTATCTCGTCACGGCGTGGGGGACGGCCAACGCGCCGCGGCCCGAGGAGGACGAGCACCGCCTGCTGGGCGAGGCGCTGCGCGTGCTCCACCGCCACCGCGAGCTCCCGCGCGAGGCGCTGCAAGGCAGCCTCAAATCGCAGGCGTTCCCGGTGCGGACAGCCGTGCTCGCGCCGGGGAACGAGCGCGCGAACGGCGATTTCTGGCAGGCCCTCGGCGGCAAGCCGCGGGCCGCGTTCAGCTTCACCGTGACCATCGCCGTCGACCCGCGCCCGCCGGAGGACGCGGGCCGCGTCGTGCTCTCCACCCAGGGCTGAGGAGCGAGGGAGACCATGCCGAGCCTTCTTCAGATCCAGAGTCGCGTCCACCAGGCCGCGATCGCGGGGCGCGTGATCGATCAGGAGACCGAGCAGCCGGTCGCGGGCGTCCATGTGGTCATCACCGGGATGCCCACCGCGTTCTCACGAGAGCTCGCCATGGCGGCGCTCCGCCACGGCAGCGCGTGGGGCTCCCTCGTCGAGCGGCCGGATCGCACGCGCACCGCGCGGGACGGCTGTTATCGATTCGTGGACTTGCCCGACGGAGATTACGTCCTATCGTATACGGTCCCCGGCGGCGCGCGGCGCTACGGGGACGCCACGCGGGCCTTCACGATCGCGCGCGGCGCAGAGGGCGAGCTCGCGGCGCAGCTCGCGGAGGTCGCCCTGCCGCCGACCGGGGTTCGAGGGATCATCCACGGGCCCGTGCAGGGGGCGCCCGAGGCGCTGCCGCTCGCGCGCGTGCGCGTCGCGGGCACCGGGGAAGAGGCGTATTGCGACGCTCAGGGTCGATTCTACCTGACCGGCGTCGAGGTGGGCGAGCGCGCGCTGCAATTCAGCGCGTCAGGCTTCCTGCTCGCCACGGTCGACGTCCAGATCACGAAGGGTGTCATCGCCGATATCGGCACAGTCTTGCTCGACGCGGCTCCGGTCTAGACCGCGCCGCCGAACCAGGCAACCGTCAACTGAACGCTGGAGTGTGAGAACATGGCCAACTATAGTTCACCGGGCGTGTACGTGGAGCAGGTTCCGTCCGGCTCTGCTCCTATCGCCGGCGTCGGCACGAGCACCGCGGGCTTCGTCGGCGCATTCGCCCAGACTTTCACGGTCCCGAACCCGATCTACGACTCGAGCATCACGGACACGAACGATCCAAGGCATAGCCCGACCATCACCGAGACCATCCCGACGGCCCCGGGCGAGGTCAAGCTCATCACCAACTTCTCGGAGTTCAAGGCCGCCTTCAAGGGCTTCCTGGACGAAAGCTCGCACCGGCCGCTCGCGCACGCCGTGAACGGCTTCTTCCTCAACGGCGGTACGCGCTGCTACGTCGCCTATGTCGTGCCCCCGGCGTCGCCGGCGTTGCCCGATATCACGGGCGTGCTCGAGCGCTTCGAGTCGATCGACGAGATCGCCATCGTCGCGTCGCCCGGGCTCGCGATCAGCGCGGCGCGCACGGCGCTCAAGGATCATTGCGAGAAGATGGGGACCCGCGTGGCGATCCTCGAAACGGAGGAGTTCGACAACGTCACGAACGCGCTCTCGGCGCTGGACCCGGACGGCGTGAACAACACGCTCCCCTCGTTCTCCGACAGCACGGCGCTCTATTTCCCCTGGATCGAGGTCTTCGACCCCGCCTCGAAGACGAACAAGTTCGTCCCGCCGAGCGGGCACATCGCGGGCATCTACGCGCGGGTCGACGCGCAGCGGGGCGTGCACAAGGCCCCGGCGAACGAGCCGATCCGCGGCGCGCTCGGCGTGCGGCACGCGCTCAGCAAATCGCAGCAGGAGGGGCTGAACCCTCAGGGCGTCAACGCCATCCGCTCCGTGAACGGCGCCGTCAAGGTCTGGGGGGCGCGCACGCTGGGCGGCGACGAGAACGGCGAGTTCAAGTACCTCAATGTCCGCCGCCTGTTCAACTTCGTGCGCGGGTCGATCGATCAGGGCATGCAGTGGGCCGTCTTCGAGCCCAACAACCCCGACCTCTGGGCGAAGATCACGCGCAACACCGCGGCCTTCCTCACCACCGTCTGGGCGGCAGGGGGCCTGTTCGGGGACAAGCCCGAGCAAGCGTTCTACGTCAAGTGCGACGCGGAGACGAACCCGCCGGCGCAGCGGGATCTCGGCCAGGTCGTCACGGAGATCGGCATCGCCATCGTCCGGCCGGCCGAGTTCGTGATCTTCCGGCTCGGGCAGACGGCGGGGAGCTGAGCGGGGACCACCATGGCTGCTTCGACCGAGATCCTCGCGCCGGGCGTCTACCTCGAGGAGGCGCCGCGGCGACCGACGCCGGCGCTCGAGACGGGCGTGCCGCTCTTCCTGGGGCAGCTCTCGGTCCTCGGCCGGAGCCTCGCGCCGTTCGAGGGCGGCGGGGGCGCGGTCCCGCTGGATCGCGCGGCGTGGAGCGCGCTCGAGATCCGCGCTGCCGCGTCCGCGGAGGTCGCGGACCTTCGCTTCACGGGCGCGGCCAGGGGCACGGCGTGGGCCGAGGGGTACCTCGGCTTCGCGGTGCGCGGCTTCTTCGAGAACGGCGGCCGCCGCTGCTACGTCGCGGCGCCGCCCGCGCCCGTCGCGGGCGCGTTCGAGGCGCTCGACGCGGTGGAGGACTTCGATCTGGTCTGCGCGCCGGATCTCCCCGCCGCGGCCGGGGGCCTGCTCGCGGGGCTCGTGGGCTTCTTCGATCAGCGGCCCCCGCGGCGGTTCTTCGTCCTCCACGCGCCCGGGGACGCGCTCACGGCCGCCGCGCTCGACGCGCCGTTCCGGAGCGAGAGCGCCGCGCTCTACGCGCCCTGGGTCCGGGTGCGCGGCTGCCCGATCTGCAAGGGATCGGGCCGGCTCGAGGGCTGGGCGTGCAACGGCTGCGCGGGGACGGGCGACGGCTTCGTCCCGCCCGCCGGCCACGTGGCGGGCGTCTATGCGCGCACCGACCGGAGGGTCGGCGCGCACAAGGCGCCCGCGAACGAGGTGGTGGAGGGGGTCGTCGACCTCGCCGCCCACCTCGACGACGCGGCGCTCGTCGAGCTCAAGGGCAAGGGCGTCAACGCCCTGCGCGCCTTGCCAGGGCGCGGCGTCCGGGTCTGGGGAGCGCGCACGCTGGCGAGCAGCGACCAGCTGGCGCTCCACGGATCGAGCTTTGCTCACGTGAACGCGCGCCGCGTGCTGATCACGGTCGCCCGGTGGCTCGAGCAGACCATGACGGCCGTCGCGTTCGAGCCGAACGACCTCCGGCTGTGGGCCCGGATCGGCCGTGAGACGTCCGCGTTCCTGGAGGCGCTCCACCGGAGGGGCGCGCTCGCGGGCGCGACGGCGGACGAGGCGTTCTACGTCCGCTGCGACGCAGAGACCAACCCGGCCGCGACGCGCGACCAGGGAATGGTGGTGACCGAGGTGGGGCTCTCGCTCGCGAGGCCCAGTGAGTTCGTGGTCGTGCGCCTGGTCTCGGGCGCCGCCGGCGCGTCCATCGCCGGCGCGCCCGCCGGCCGGTGACGCACTTTGAAGGACGCTTTGAGAGAACGTCGAAGCACTCGAGAGGGAAACCATGGCAATCGATCGCAAGGATCCGTTCAACGGCTACAACTTCGCGGTGGAGCTCGACGGGATCACCCGGATGGGCTTCAAGCAGGCGTCGGGGCTCGACAGCTCGAGCGCGGCGGTGAAGTACCGGGAGGGCACCGATCCCACGCTGGCGCAGCGCCAGCTCCCCGGGCTCCTGTCGTTCTCGAACATCTCGCTCCAGCGCGGCGTCACCGATGACCGCGCGCTCTGGGACTGGCGCGACAGCGTGGCCACGGGCACGCCGCTCCGGCGGACGATCTCGGTCATCCTGCGCGACGACGCGGGCAACGAGAAGATCCGCTGGAACATCCGCAACTGCTGGCCGATCAAGTGGTCGGGGCCGAGCTTCGACGCGGCGAGCGACGCGGTGGCCGTCGAGACGCTCGAGCTCGCGCACGAGGGCGTCGAGGTGCAGAGGTGGTAGGAGCCGCGCCCGCGGAGTTCCCGTTCACGCTGCCGCACGGGTTCACGGGCCCGGACGGCGCCGTGCACCGCGAGGGGGCGATGCGTCTGGCCACGGCCTTCGACGAGATCGCCCCGCTCAAGGACCCGCGCGTGCAGGCGAACCCGGGCTATCTGGTGATCATCCTCCTCTCGAGGGTGGTCACCAGGCTCGGCACCCTCGAGTTCGTGAACCCGAAGGTCATGGAGGGCCTGCTCTCGGGGGATCTCATGTTCTTGCAGGACCTCTACCGGCGCATCAACGAGAACGGCCACGCGCGCCTCGTCGTGAGCTGTCCTCATTGCCAGGGAGAGTTCGAGGTGGAGACGAGCCCTCTGGGGGAAGCCTGAGCTACCCCTCGGATCGCCTGTTCGAGGAGGTAGCTTATCTGTCCCATTACATGCGCTGGTCGTACGACGAGGTGATGCGCCTCGATCACCGCGAGAGGCAGCGGTGGGTGACGGAGGTCGCGCGGATGAACCAGCAGATCAACGAGGAGGCCGCGCGCCGACCGTAGAGGCGGCGCGCGGCCGGCACAACCATCCTGGAGATAAGGATACGAGATCATGGCCTTTGGTTTCGGAGTCAGCGCCAGCGTCAACGTGAACGCCACTGTGGGCCTCGGCGCCGCCGCCGGGCTGAGCGCGGTGTTCTCGGCCGCCGCAGGGACGCTCGGGGCCCGCCTCGATCCGTACCTCGGCTGCAATTTCCTCGTCGAGATCGAGGGGCTGCTCTCCGGGGGCTTCCGCGAGGTGCGGGGGCTCGAGAGCAGCGTGGAGATCAAGGAGTACGCCGAGGGGGGCGAGAACGGCTTTCTGCACAGGCTCCCGGGCCCCGTGCGGCACGCGAACCTCGTGCTCGCGCGCGGGCTCGTCGATCTCGACACGATGTGGTCCTGGTACGACGACGTCGCCCGCGGGATCATCGTCCGGCGCAACCTCACGCTCATGCTGCTCGACGGGCGACGGCTGCCCGCGATGTGGTGGAACGTCCGCGAGGCGCTGCCGGTCAAGTGGGTCGGCCCGACGCTGAACGCGGGCAGCGACGGCGAGGTGGCGACGGAGACCATCGAGCTCGTGCACCGGGGGATCGTCAAGCCCACGGCGAGCCGCGCGCTCACGGCGGTGCGCGCCGGGGCCGGGCAGCTCCTCTGACGAGCGAGGGCGAAACCACCATGAGCGCTGCTGCGTGGCAAGAGAGCGTGAATCCGGTGCTGCTCGAGCGGCTCCTCAGGCCGCTCGTCGCTCCCGGGGTGATCTCGCTCGCGCTGGTGCGGCGCATCCTGCGCGGTGTCGAGCGCTTCTCGGCGCGGCTGCCGCTGCTCGCCCACCTCGCGCGGCGGCGCGGCCAGGCGGGCGGGCTGCGCGTGGACGAGGTGCCGATCGTCCACGGCCGCTGGGTCGCGCCGGCGCGGCCGGAGCCGAGCGCGCCGGCGCTGGCGCCGGCGGCGACGCGCGAGGTCATCGTGGTGAAGGCCGCGCCCCCGGCGCGCCCGGGCGAGGGCGCGGGGCTGCGCGGCTCGCCTGCCGCCCCCGAGGCGGGCGCCCCCGCGACCGCCGGCGTGGCGCTGGTCCATGTCACGGTCCCCGCCACGGCGGCGACGAGCGCCGGCGCGCTGCAGGGAGGTGAGGAGCGGGCGGCGCGGGCGGCGAGCGCCGCGCCGGCGGCGCCTCGCGCGGCGTTCGATTCCGATCGGGCGCCCTCGCCCGTCGCAGGAGGCCCGGCAGCGACGTTGCCGGTCGTGAGCTCAGCGCCCTTGCCCGTCGCGCACGCGACGCGCGCGGCCGGTGCGTCGCGTGCGTCGCTGCCGCTCGTCCTGGCCGCACCAGCGCAGCGGCCGGCCGCGCCGCCGCCCGTTGCGCCGCGGGCCGCCTCTGCGGCTGTCGCGCCGTCCTCGCGGTCCGTCGTGGCGCCCCGCTCGCCGGCGCGCTCGCCCGCTCCTCTGGAGGCGCGCGCGCAGCTGCCCCATGCACCGTCGTCGCGCGGCGCGCAGGCGCCCCTCCGCCCCGCGCGCGGCGTGGACGACGACGACACCCCGCTCGCGCTGCGCGATGGGCCGCGGCGCCCCGTGGTGCAGCCGTCGCCCGCGCAGCGCGGCGCTGCTGCCGTCGCTGCGGCGCCGGGGCCCCTGCCCCATGGCGCGCCGCCGCTGCCGCGCGTCGCGCCGGCGACCGAGCCGGCCGCGCCCCGGCCCGATCACCTGCCGCACGTGCGCGTCGCAGGCGGCCGCACCGAGGCCCAGGCCGCGGCCGCGCCGGACAGCGCCGCTCCGGTCGCGGCGCCGGGCGCTCCGGTGCTCCCGCCGCGCGCCATGCCCGTCGCCGCGGCGACCCAAGCCGTCCCGGGATCCGTCTCCCCCCTCGCGGCGGCGCCCGGCGCTGCCGCGGGCGCCCTGGGCATGGATCTCGAGACCCTCGTCGACAAGGTGCAACGCAAGCTCGTCCGGCGCATGTCCGCGGAGCGCGAGCGCAGAGGAGGATTTCGATGACCCTCGAGAAGCTCACGATTCATCACGAGAAGGATCAGCAGAACAACTTCGTCCTCCTGGAGCCCGGGGCTTATTTCAACCCGAACCAGCTCGTCTACAGCAAGAGCGTGACGTGGGCTCCGAGCTACACCACGGGTGCGTCGAAGTACCGCCCGGGCTTCGAGATGCTCTATCAGTCCTCGGCGCCCGAGACGCTCACCCTCGAGCTGTTCTTCGACACGTACGCGCGGGGCGGCGCCGGGGGCGACCTCCTCGGGCTCTTGCCCTCGTTCGGCGCGGGGCCGGGCGCGGAGAGCGTCGTGAAGGCCACGGACGCCGTCGCGAGCCTCGCCAAGCAGGACATCGAGCTGCACCGCCCCCCTGTCTGCAGGCTGTCCTGGGGCGCGTTCACGCTGTTCCAGGGCGTCCTCCAGCAAGCCTCGCGCACCTACCTGCTCTTCCTCGACGATGGCACGCCGGTGCGCGCCACCATGAGCTGCACCTTCGTGGAGCACCCGGGGCGGCCCCTCGTGTCGGACGAGCAGCACTCTCCCGACGTGGCGAAGAAGCACGTCGTGCGCCCGGGCGACACGCTGATGGGCATCGCGGCCGCGCTGTACGGCGACAGGTCCGCGTGGCGCCACATCGCCGAGGCGAACCGCATCGACGACCCGCGGCGCATCTCGCCCGGGCAGACCCTCACCATCCCCCGGATCCGCTGAGCGAGCGCCATGCCTGACGCACAGAGCAGAACCCCCGACGTCGCCGTCCTCCTCAACGGGCGCCCCTTGCCCGAGGAGGCCTATCGTGACCTGCGCGACGTGGCGGTGCAGGAGGATCTGGACGCGCCCTCGCAGCTCACCCTGCGCCTGTCGGCGTGGAACGACGAGCGGCGGAGCCTCTCGTGGGCCGAGGACGATCTCTTCGATATCGGCGGAGAGATCGAGATCCAGCTCGGCTATTCGGGCAAGCTCGAGACACTGCTCTTCGGCGACATCATGCGCCTGGAGCTCGATCTCCAGGGGGGCGAGTCGCCGTCGTTCGTGGTGAGCGCGTGCGACCGGCGCTACCGCATGCAGCGCGGCAGGAAGAAGCGCAAACCGTTCGTCAAGCTCAAGGACAGCGACATCGCCGCCGAGATCGCGAGGGACAAGGATTACGGCCTGACCCCGGACGTCGTCGACAGCGGCATCCAGCTCGATCACGTCGAGCAGGATCGCGTCTCCGACCATGATTTCCTGCGCCAGCGCGCGTCGTCGATCGGCTACGAGGTGCTCGTCCGGGGCAAGACGCTCCACTTCCAGCCGCGCAGGCACGGCGCCGCGCCGGACCTCGTCCTGGAGGCCGGCAGCGACCTGCTCGAGTTCTCCGCGCAGATGTCGGTCGGCGACATCCCGAGCGCGGTCGAGGTGCGCGGCTGGGACCCCAAGACGAAGTCGCCCATCATCGGCAGGGCGGCGGCCGCGGATCAATCGTCGATGGGCAAGGTCGCCGCCGCCGCGGCCGCGCAGCGGGCGCTCGGCGACGCGCCGCTCGTGGTCGCGGACAGGAACGTCGCCACGCAGGAGGAGGCCGACCGGATCGCCCGCGAGCAGCTCGAGGCGGCCGCGCTCGGCTTCGTGCAGGCGAGCGGCGCGTGCCTCGGCCGGACCGACCTCAGGGCCGGCATCGTCATCGAGGTGAAGAGCGTCGGGCGCTTCGAGGGCAGGTATTACGTGACCTCGACATCACACAGCTATTCCCCGCAGCGGGGTTATCGGACCAGCTTCTCCGCGAGGAGGAACGCGACATGAACGGCTTTGAGCTGCTCGAGCCCTCCTACGAGCCCGGGCGCCGCCGGGAGGCGCCGATCCAGGGCGTGGCCATCGGGGTCGTGACCAACACGCAGGATCCCGAGGGGCTCGGCCGGGTGAGGCTGAAGTTCCCGTGGCTCGCCGAGGCCGACGAGAGCAACTGGGCGCGCGTCGCGGCGCCGATGGCCGGCGACGGCCGCGGGGTCTATTTCGGCCTGGAGGTGGACGACGAGGTTCTTGTCGCGTTCGAGCACGGCAGCCTCGAGCGCCCCTTCGTCGTCGGCGCGCTCTGGAACGGCAAGGACAGGCCGCCGGCCGGGAACGGTGACGGCAAGAACAACGTGCGCGTCATCAAATCGCGCAGCGGACACACCATCCTGCTCGACGACACCGAAGGAGCGGAGAAGATCACGATCGCGGACGGCACCGGCAAGAACACGATCGTGATCGACGGGCCGGCGGGCTCGATCGCGATCACCTCGGACAAGGACCTCGCCATCCAGGCGAAGGGCGGCGTCACCATCGACGCGGGCGACGGCGATCTGGCCATCAAGTGCAAGGCGCTCTCCGTGGAGGCGAGTCAGTCGTTCGCGATCACGGGCGGGCAGGACGGCAGGGTGGAGGCGCAATCGGGCCTCGCGCTGGAGTGCCTCGCGGGAATCGACATGAACAGCGGCGCGCTGGAGGTGCGGTGATGGAGAATACGGACGACGGCTTCCTGGGCAGCGGCTGGGCCTTCGGGCTGGACGAGGGGGCGCCCGGCGTCGGCCTCGATCCGGGCAGCGCCATCGCCGCGGCGAGCGGCGAGGACAAGGTCCGCCAGTCGATATGGCTCCTCCTCTCGACGGCGCGGGGAGAGCGCATCGGGCGGCCCGATTTCGGCTGCGGCCTTCACGATCTCGTGTTCGCGCCGCGCACGACGGGCACGCTCGGGGAGGTCCGCCGCGCGGTGACCGAGGCGCTCGAACGATGGGAGCCGCGCGTCGCGCTGCTCGGCGTCGATGCCCGGCTGCACCCCGCCGACCCGGCGGGGATCCTCATCGACATCCAGTACGAGGTCCGCGCGACGAACAGCCGCCAGAACCTCGTCTTTCCCTTCTACCTCTCGACCTGACCGGTGGTGTGATGCAGAGCCCCGACCGCCCCCTGATCGCTGGTGCGCCGCACGACGACATCGCCGCGCGGACCGAGAAGCTCGCGCAAGCGCTCTCGCCGTGGAGGCCGCCCGCGGGCGACGCGGCCGATCCCGGCCGCGCGCTCATCCGCGTGTTCGACCGCATGGCCCGCCACGCGCTCGAACGGCTCAACCGCGTGCCGGAGCGGAGCTTCGTCGCGTTCCTCAACCTCGTCGGCGTCGAGCCCACGCCGCCGCGCCCGGCGCGCGTCCCGCTCACGTTCACGCTCGTGCAGCGCTCGAGCGCGGAGCCCGTGGTGCCCGAGGGCACGCGCGTTGGCGCCGCGGCGGTCCCGGGCGACACGCGCGAGATCGTGTTCGAGACCGACCGCGAGCTCGCCACGACGCGCGCGGAGCTCAGGGCCGTCTTCGTCCGCGATCCCGACGGCGACCGCTACGCGGATCGCACCGCCGCCGCGGCGGGCGCGGGCTTCTATGACGCGTTCGCGGGCGACCGGCCGGTGGAGCACGCCCTCTACCTGGCCGACGACGCGATCCTCGGCGCGCCCGCGGGCACCGAGGTCACCGTCACGCTGGAGATCGCCGCGGCCGACCGGGAGCGCTTCCACGCCCTGCACGAGAGCCCCCCGCCTGCGCCGCCGCTCGTGCGCTGGTCGTACTGGAACGGCGCCGGATGGCAGGCGCTCGACTGCACGCCGAGCCTCGACCTCGGCTCGACCACGGCGTGGAACCTCGACTTCGCGATCCCCGCCGACATGGCGTCCACCACCGTCGCCGGCCGGACCGCGCGCTTCCTGCGCGCCGATCTCCAGGCGTGGCCGCTCGATCCGATCCCCGAGGTCCAGGCCGCGAGGATGCGCGCGGAGATCGCGTGGCCCGCGGCGGGCGGGATCGCGCCGGATCTCGCGCTGGCGGCCTTCCGCAAGGTGGACCTCTCGATGGACTTCCGCCCGCTCGGCGAGCGCCCTCGCCTGGGCGACACGTTCTACGTCGCGAGCGCGGCGGTGCTCTCGCGCGCGGGGGCGCAGGTCACCGTGGAGATCACGCCGAGCCCCGCCATGGCGCCCCTCCGCACCACGGAGGACCCCACGCTCGCGTGGGAGGTGTCCACGGCGTCGGGCTGGGTGCGCGTCGTCTCCCCGGACATGAAGAAGACCGGCGCCGCGGACCCGAACGTCCCGTCGATGCACCAGAACAACGCCATTCACACGGTCACGTTCACGCTGCCGGCCAACGTCGCGCCTGCCGAGGTGCTCGGCAAACAGGCGCACTGGCTGCGGATCCGCCTCGTGCAGAACGATTATGGCAAGGGGATCCAGGTCGGCTCCACGATCACCGACGACGGGTACCGGCCGCCGATCCTCGCCGCGCTCTCGCTCCGCTATACCCAGACGGTCACGAGCAACACGCCCTTCTGCGTCTCGCGCGACGATTTCGCGTTCGTGGAGCACCAGCCCGGCGCCGCGTTCGCCCCGTGGCGGCGGCTCGCGGCTGGCCGCGCCATCTACTTCGGCTTCAACCAGCCCTTCGCCAACCGGGACACCCTGCTTTATCTCCAGGTCGAGCCGATCTCGAGCGGCGCGGCGCTGCTCGAGGCCCCGGGCGGGGCGCCGGCGAAGCTCGTCTGGGAATACGCGACCGCCGCCGCGGCCGGCGGGATCGCGGCCGGCGACGACGCGCTCGGCTGGAAGGCGCTCTTCCCCGCGGACGAGACGCGCGACCTCGCCCAGAGCGGCCTCGTCGCGTTCATCGGCCCGACCGATCTCGCGCCCTGCGCGCGGTTCGGCCAGGAGCTCTGCTGGCTCCGCGCGCGGCTCGCGGAGGGCTCGTTCGCGGCGGCGCCGCGGCTCGGCCGCGTGCTCACGAACACCGTGTGGGCGACCCACGCGACGACGATCAAGGGCGAGGTGCTCGGATCGAGCGACGGCGGCGCGGGCCACACGTTCGCGCTGTCGCACCGCCCGGTGCTGGAGGGCCAGCACATCGAGGTGCTCGAGCCGGCGGCGCCTCCTCCGGAGGAGCTCGCCGAGATCGAGCGGCTCGAGGGTCCGGACGCCGTGCGCGCCACCAGCGCGCCGGGCGGAGCGCAGGAGATCTGGGTGCGGTGGCACGAGGTGCCGGACTTCCACGGCTCGGGGCCGCGCGACCGCCATTACCGCCTGGATCGCCGGACCGGCGAGGTGCGCTTCGGCGACGGGCAACGCGGGATGGCGCCCCCCCGCGGGGTGCGCAGCGTGCGGGCCGCTGTCTACCGCGCGGGCGGCGGCGCCGACGGCAACCGGCCGGCGGGCGCGCTCGCGCAGCTCAAGACCACGGTCGCCTACGTCGACGGCGCGCTGAACCACGAGCCCGCGACCGCGGGCACGGAGTGGGAGACCGACGCGCGCGTGGTGGAGCACGGCCCGCGGATCCTGCGCCACCGGGGCCGCGGGGTCACGGCAGAGGACATCGAGGATCTCGCGCGCGAGGCCTCGCCCGCCGTGGCGCGCGCCCGGGCCATCACGCCGCGGTTCTCGCCGTTCCAGCTCGCGGAGCTGGAGGACGACGACGTCGCGTTCGAGGCGGCGGTCGAGGGCGGCGGGCAGGTCACCGTGCTCGTCGTGCCGAACAGCCCCGAGGTGCCGCCGCGGCCGAGCATGGGCCTCTTGATGGATGTGGAGGACTATTTACGAAGGCGGAGCCCCGCGACCGCCGCGCTGCGCGTCGTCGGGCCCGAGTGGCTGGAGGTGAGCGCGCATGTCCGGCTCGTCCCCGCGACGCTCGAGGGCGTCGAGGATCTCCGCGGAAGGGTGCTGCGCGCGCTCACCGACTTCTTGCACCCGCTCACCGGCGCGCCCGGCGGCGTCGGCTGGCAGTTCGGGGAGCTCCCGCACGTGTCCGATATCTATCGATTGCTGTTCTCGATCGCCGGCGTCGAGAGCGTGATCTCCGTGGACCTGACCGAGACGCCGCTCGCGGGTGGCCCGCTGGACCCCGCGTGGAGGGCGCGCGCCCTCGTGTACTCGGGGCCTCACGCCATCGAGATCGTCTAGCCGGAGAGGAGACTTCGATGCCCATTGCGCTGCCTGAGCTCGACAACAAGACGTACGAGGAGCTGGTCGAGGAGGCCCGTGCGGCCATTCCGACGATCGATCCCGCCTGGACCGACCACAACCCCTCCGACCCGGGGATCGCGCTCGTCGAGCTCTTCGCCTGGCTGACGGAGATGCTCGTCTATCGCACGGGGAGGATCCCGGAGGCGAGCACGCGCACCTTCCTGAAAATCCTCGACGCCGACCGCGCGGTATCGAGGGAGGCATTGCCGCTCGACGAGGCGGTTCACGGCGCCATCGTCGACCTGCGAGAGCGGTACCGCGCGGTCAGCCTGGACGATTTCGAGTACATCGCGCGACACCACTGGCCCGGATCGTCGTTGGCCGCGGCGCACGATGCGACGGCTGGGTCGCCCGGCGCGCCGGCCAGCGCGCTCGCGCGGGTGCGGTCGCTGTCCGGCTGCGATCTCACGGACGCGCTCTCACCGCAATGGGACAGGACAGGGCATGTGAGCCTCGTCGTGGTCCCGCGCCACGTGCCCGGGGCGCCGCCCGGGAGCGACGCGGCCCGGTGGCCTTTGCCGGCGCAGGCGCTCCGCGACGCGATCGAGCTCTTCATGCGCTCGCGGCTGCTCGCTGGCACGCGCTTCCACGCGGTCGCGCCGGCGTACGTGAGCATGAGCCTCACGGCGACGCTCCACATCAAGGACGACGCGCGGGCGGCCGACGTGCGGAGCGCGGCGGCCACGGCGCTCGAGGCCTATTTCGATCCGCTGGAGGGCGGACGGGGCGGCGGCGGGTGGCCGTTCGGGCGCGGCGTCTATGCCTCGGAGATCTATGCGACGCTCGACGGCGTCCGCGGGGTGGAGTTCGCCGAGGCGGTCGTCGTGTCCGCGCCGGGCGTGCCCCCTGAGCGGATCGTCGGCGCGCCCGGGAGCCCGGACGCCGTGCTGTTGCAGCCGCACGAGCTGCCGCGCTTCGAGGTGGAGGCGGGAGATCTCGTGATCAAGGAGCGCGTCGGCGACGCGTGGGTGGAGGTAACGTGAGCAGCTATCTGCACTACTTGCCTGCCGTCCTGCGGCAGGGGTCGTTCCTCGGGCAGTTCCTGCGCGCCTTCGAGGCGGTGCTGAGCGGGCTCGATCTGAGCCAGCTCCCGGAAGGCGAGCTGCCGCTGGACCAGGAGGGCCGGGAGACCCTCGCGGCGGCCGACAGGGAGGGCCTCTCGCTGCCGGCGGGCTTCGCCACAGCAGGCCAGATCGTCGGGATCGAGCAGCTCCTCGGGAGCGTGCAGGCCTTCTTCGATCCGGACGAGGTCCCCGAGGATTTCCTGCCCTGGCTCGCGCAGTGGGTGGCGACCAGCCTGCGCGACGACTGGAGCGTCCAGACACAGCGCCAGTTCATCCGCTCCATCGTCCCGCTCTACAACGTGCGGGGCACCGTCTTCGGGATGGCGGAGGTGCTCCGGCTGTCCGGCGATCCGGCGCAGATCGTCGAGCACCCGGACCGGACGCACTACTTCAAGGTGATCGTCACGGTGGAGGACGGCGACCCGCACGAGATCAACCGCAAGCTGCGCCGGGTGCGGGCGATCATCGACCGCGAGAAGCCGGCGCACACCTGTTATGCGCTGGAGACCATCGCGCCGGCGATGCAGATCAACAACAGCGGTCCTGCGGCGAGGCCCGAGTTCGGTCCGGGCATCCTCGTCGGGACGAACACGCTCCTCGGGACCGAGACGGGCTGAGGTCAGGTCCGTCGAGCGAGCGAAGTTCAACCTAGCACGAATGGAGAACCACCATGACTGACAGCTGGATGACAGACGATCACAGGCTTCCAGACATTGTCCTCTCGCGGGTCCGCTACTTCGATGGTCAGTACCTGAAGGACAAGGACTTCATCGAGGAGCAGCACTTCCACGCCGATCGTCGGCACCGGCACGAGCGGCTCCTCCACGTCGCGGGGATCCTCGAGGGCCTGAACGTCACCGTCAACGCGGGCGTGCTCACCGTGTCACCGGGCGCGGCGGTCGACGACACGGGGCAGCAGATCCTGCTCGAGACGGCGCGGACGGTGAACGTGACCCCGACTGGAAACGGGGTATGGCGCCTCAGGATGCTCTTTGACGAGCTGGGCGATCAGATCCCGAACGACAACCTGGGAGCCCCCGAGGCGACGCGCTTCAAGCAGGCGCCGATCATCGAGGTCGTTGCGCTGAACGCCAACGTTCCCCACGAGGTCGTGCTCGGCACGGTCCAGAGGACGTCGGGCGTGGTCTCGGTCGGCACGGAGGGGCGCATTTACTCGGGCTTGCGGCTCCCCGGGCCGAACCAGACGAGCTTCGCGCTGCGGGCGAAAGGCGACGGGAGCCCGGGCTGGGCGGAGCTGAGCACGAGCTTGAGCATCACCGGCGACGCCAGTGTCACGGGGAATTGTGCGACACGACGGCTCGACATCATCACGCCGAACGGAGTGCCGAAGGGCGCCATCGGGGCGTTCGACGAGGATATCGACGGGCAAGTCTTCAGGAATTTCGTTATTTTCGCCTCGAACGCGGAAGCGTCGAACCAGATGCTCTTGCGCGCCCCCAGCTTCATCTTCGAGACGTACCAAAGCGCGGACGTGCTCGACATTGAAAGCAGCGCTTTTTCGCCGAGGCGACTCTATATCACCAACGACGGCAGGGTAGCTATCGGAAGCGGGTCGCCCCAAACGAGCGCGCGCCTCACGGTAGACGGGGACACGCGCGTCTCCATGGGGAGCCTCGCCGTCGACACCTCGACCACCTCCGGTTTGACGCTCAATTCCACTTCTGTGGCGCCGAGCGGCGGAGAGATTTCGCGCTCGTTCATCGTCAACAGTACCGGTGCCACCAAGGCGCTCGTCCTCGTCGGAAATACAGGGGGAGGCGGCGGCCGCTCCCGCGTCGAGGTCCGCCAGGATCTCCGCGTCACAGGCGACCTGACGACGGTTGGCAGCGCGAGCGCTGCGACCCTGACCGTTCCCGGCAACGCGACCCTCGGCTCGAATTCAAGCAGCACGGTCAACATCGGCAACACCGCTGGCACCACGGTCAACATTGGCCCCATCAGCGGCACGAGTACAGGCAGCACGGTCAACATCGGCACCAGCGCTGGCACCACGGTCAACATTGGCACCATCGGCGGCTCGGGCGCCACGGTCACACTGCTCGGGGACGTCAGGACCAACGCCGGGGTGACGGTCACCTCCTCCGCGGCCGTGAAGGAGCGCATCCAGACCCTCCCGGCCGAGGAGGCCCTCTCCGTCTTCCGCCACCTGACGCCCGTCACCTATGCCTACAAGGACGACCCGGAGAAGCGCCTCCTCGTGGGCTTCATCGCCGAGGACGTCCCGGAGCTCGTGGGCACCCCCGACCGGAAGGCCATCGCCCCGTTCAGCATCCTCGCCGTGCTCACCCGGGTCGTGCAGGCGCACGACCAGGCCCTCCAGGCGCTCGAGCGCCGCCTCGACGCGATGAAAGGAAACCCCGTCCAATGAAGCAACGCCTCGAAGAACGAATGAAGCAGCTCCAGGCCGAATACGACGCCGGACAGAAGGTGGTCGCCGACCTCGATACCCGGCGCCAGGGCGTCGCGAGCACGCTCCTGCGCATCGAGGGGGCCATGCAGGTCCTCCGCGAGATGCTCGAGCAGGAGCGCTCCGGCGAGGCCCCGGGCGGCGCCGCCGCGGAGGCGCCTCCGGCCGGCTGAGCCGGCGCGGCGAGATCGCACCCATGCCCCTCTCCCCCGTCGAGCACCGCCCCCCGATGCGCCCCGCCGCGCCGTTCGCGAGCTCGCTCGAGCACCTGCGCGCCGAGCTCGACCGCATCGCGCTGCTCCTGCGCATCGCGGTCGCCAGGCCGGCCCCGCCGGGCGGCGGGGCGCGCGGGCCCGCCCTCTCCCCCGAGGAAGAGCTCTTCGCGCTGCTCGACCGGGGCGTGCGCCCCGGCAGCGCCGCCCCGCCCCACCTCACGCCCGCCCTTGCCGAGGCCGAGGCCGCCGCGGACGCCATGGCCGCGGACATCGCGCGCCGCTGCGAGGAGAGCGCGCGCCGCGGCGTTCCGCTGCGCCTCGCCGAGCTCGCCGAGCGGTTCGCGCTCTCCCGGCTCGACATCGACCTCCTGCTCCTCGCGCTGCTCGCCGAGCTCGACCGCGACGCCGCGCGCCTGCTCGCCCTCGTCGACCCCGACGGCGGGGGCCAGGCGACCGCCGGCGCCGCGGTCGAGTGCCTCGGGCCGGCGCTCGAGGCGCGCCTCGCCGCGCGCGCCCGCCTCTCGCCGCGCGCCCCGCTCCTCCGCCACGAGCTCGTGCACCTGCGCGCCGATCCGTCGGCCCCCCGCGCCTCGCTGCTCGCGCACGCCGTCGTTGTGGACGAGCGCATCGCCGCCTACCTCCACGGCGACGACCAGCTCGACGCGCGCCTCGCCCCGCACGCCCGCCTCGACGAGCCCCGCGCGCGGCTCGACGACCTGCTCCTGCCCGCCGCCCTCAAGGAGGGCCTCGCGCGCTTCGTCACGGCGCAGGGCGGCGCGGGCGGGCCCATCGTGTACCTCCAGGGCCCCTATGGCGCGGGCAAGCGCGCCACGGCGGAGGCGCTCTGCCGGCTGCTCGGCGCGCGGCTCGTGGCGGTCGACTGCGCGGGCCTGCTCGCCGCGGGCGAGCCGGATCTCGCGCGCGCCGCGCGCCTCGCCGCGCGCGAGGCGCGGCTCGCCGGCGCGGCGCTGCACCTCGTCGCGGCCGACGCCGCCCTCGACGAGGCCCGCCCCGCCGCGCGCGCCGCGCTGCTCGCGACGATCGCCGCGCACGACGGCCCCGTCTTCCTCTCCGGCGACGCGCCGTTCGAGCCCGCCGGCGCCCTCCGCGGCCGCGCGTTCGTCCGGGCCGAGCTGCCCCGCCCGGGCGCGGCGGAGCAGGCAGAGCTCTGGTCGCGCGCGCTCGGCGAGCGCCGCGCGCCCGACGTCGACCTCGAGGCCTTGACCGGCGCCTTCCGGCTCACCGGCGGCCAGATCCGCGACGCGGCGGACGCCGCGCGGAGCCTCGCCCGGCTCCGCGGCGCGGCGGACGGGCCCGTGTCCATGGCCGACGTCACCGCCGCGTGCCGGCTGCGCCACGGCCGCAAGCTCGCTGCCCTCGCGCGCCGCATCCCGCCGCAGTTCGGCTGGGACGACCTCGTCCTCCCGCCGGATCGCAAGGCCGCGCTGCGCGAGGTCTGCCTGCAGCTCAAGCACCGGAGCCGCGTGCTCGGCGCGTGGGGCTTCGAGCGCAAGCTCGGCCCCGGCCGGCCGCTCTCGGCGCTCTTCTCGGGGCCGCCGGGCACGGGCAAGACGATGGCCGCGGGCGTCATCGCCGGCGAGCTCGGCGTCGAGCTGTTCCACATCGATCTGAGCCGCGTCGTGAGCAAGTACATCGGCGAGACCGAGAAGCACCTCGCCGAGCTCTTCGCCGACGCCGAGGCCGCGAACGCCGCGCTCTTCTTCGACGAGGCCGACGCGCTCTTCGGCAAGCGCACCGAGGTGCGCGACGCGCACGATCGCTACGCGAACCAGGAGACCAGCTACCTGCTCCAGCGCGTCGACGCCTACGAGGGCGTGGTCCTCCTCGCCACGAACCTCGTGAAGAACGTGGACGAGGCGTTCGTGCGCAGGCTCGGCTTCGTCATCGAGTTCCCCGCGCCAGGGCCCGCGGAGCGGCTCAAGATCTGGCAGAAGATCTGGCCGGCCGAGGCGCCGCTCGCCCCCGACGTCGATCTGGCCTTCCTCGCGGATCGGATCGATCTGTCGGGCGGCTACATCCGCAACGTCGCGCTCGCCGCGTCGTTCCTCGCGGCCGAGGAGGGCGCGCCGATCGGCATGCGGCACCTCGTGCACGCGGCGCGGCGCGAGTACCAGAAGATGGGCAAAGTGGTCGACGCGGGGCGGCTCGTCTTGCCGGCGAGCCGGGAGCCGCGGTGAGCCGCGCCCCTCGCGGCGGCGCGGGCCGGGGCGCTCAGCCGCCCTCCGCCCTCACCTCGCCTCGCCCGAGCTTCTCGTACTCCGCCCGGGCCGCGGCGAGCACGTGATCCATCCGGATGGGCGTCCCCGCCTCGGCGGCGAGGAACGCGGCGCGGAGCGCGACGTTCCGGACGCTGCCCCCGGTCAGGCTCATCTGCGCGAGCCGCTCGACGTCGAGCCGCACGACCGGCGCCCGGGGCGGGAACGCGCGCCGCCAGAGCGCGGCCCGCTCCGCCGGGCCCGGCAGCGGGAAGCGCACCACGAACCGGAGCCGGCGCAGGAACGCGGGGTCCAGGTTGCGCTCGAGGTTCGTCGTGAGGATCGAAAGGCCCCGGTACGCCTCGATGCGCTGGAGCAGGTAGGCGACCTCCATGTTCGCGTAGCGGTCCACGGTGTCCCGCACCTCGCCGCGCCGGCCGAAGAGCGCGTCGGCCTCGTCGAAGAGGAGGATCGCGGCGCCCCGCTCGGCCGCGTCGAAGACGCGCCGCAGGTTCTTCTCCGTCTCGCCGATGTACCTGCTGACGAGCTGGCTCAGGTCGACGCGATGAAGATCGAGCCTCAGCTCGGCCGCGAGCACCTCGGCCGCCATGGTCTTGCCCGTACCGCTCGGCCCCGCGAAGAGCGCGCCGGCGCCGAGCCCGCGCGCGCCGCGCTCGGCGAACCCGAAGGCGCCGTGCACCGTGCCGCGCTGCCGGTGCGACGCCGCGATCTCGCGCAGCGACGCGCGCGCGGCCTCGGGCAGCACCAGGTCGTCCCACGTCGCGGCCGGCTCGATGCGCTGGGTGAGCTCGTCGAGCGCGGGCCGCGCCTCGGCGCGGCAGGCGTCCCACAGCGCGGCGTCCGGATCGGCGCCGTCGCCCGCGCTCGCCGCGGCCGCGGCGGCGCGCCGGAGGGCGGGCTCGTCGAGGTCGAACTGCGCGACGAGCCGGTCGATCAGGCCGCCTTGCGCCGCCGGGAGCGCCTGCCGCCAGAGCGCGGCCTGCTCCTGGGCGGCGGGGCGCGACACCTCGAACGTCGCGTCCGGCCTGCGGCCGAGCCGCAGGCGCTCGCGCGCGCTCACGAGCACGGGGCCGGGCAGGCCGTCGAGCAGGCGGCCCACGAGGCCGGCCCGCGCGGCGTCGGTCGCGTCGAGATCGTCGGCCTCGACGAGCAGCGCGGAGGACGAGAGCGCCGCCTCGCGGCCGAGCAGCCGGCCCACGAGCTGGGCGTCCTGCCGCGTGGCGAGCGCGTCGGCCGAGAGCGCGAGCAGGCCGAGGCCGACCGAGGCGCACGCGGCCGCGGCGACCGCGCGGCGCGACGCCGGATCCGCGCCGGTGAGGCCCACGGTCGGCCGCGCGCCGCCGGAGCCCGCCGCGGCGCGGAGGGCCTCGCCGATCCGCGCGGCGAGGCGCGCCTGCGAGGGGGCGAGCGGGGCCGCGACCGGCGCCGCGGGCGCGACGAGCCCGGCGAGCCGCTCGTCGGGGTGCTCGACGCCCGCGATGAAGTGCAGCACGCGCTCGCAGATGCGCAGCGGGCTCAGCGTCAAGGTCTCCCCCTGGCCGACCTCGATGAGCTGCATGCGCCTGAGGGGCGCGCCCGGCCCGAGGGCGCCCCAGTGCGCGCCCGGCAGCGCCGCGAGCGCGAGGCTGAAGGTGGGGGCGACGCGCAGCGGATCGCCCTGCGCGGCCGCGCAGCGCGCGGCGAACGAGGCGTCGAGCTCGACCCCCGCGCAGAGCAGCAGGAGATCGCGCTCGAACGGCGACAGATCGAACAGGGCCGCCACCCGGTCGATCGCCGCGGGGGCGCGCAGGGCGGCGGCCGCCTCGGCGATGGCGCGCCGGGCCTCGTCCTCGCCGCCGGATCCGGGCGAGAGCAGGCACCCGAGCGCCGCGAGGCGCGCGACGAGGTACCGCCGGTTGGCCTCGTGCCAGTCGTCCGCGTCCTGCGCGTCCGCCGCGGTCATTGCCCGCTCACCCTGGGCTGGGCGACGGCCACCACGACGCTCCCCAGAGGGGCGTTCGCCGCCGACATGCACAGCCCGACGCTGTCCGTGGTGAGCGCGCTGTCGCCGGCAGCCCTGCTGCGCGCGCTCGGCACGATCCATTTCACCGTCACGCAGGGCGGGGAGGAGCTGCCGGCCAGGGCGCACCCGCTCACGAGGAAGGTGTCGGAGGCGCGCGCGAGGGCGCCGCCCACCGCCTGGGAGCGGACGTTGGACGAAACGATGCTCACCGTGCCGCCATGCGGGCACAGAAGGACGCTCGAAGCCGTGAGGAGCTGGGCCATCACCTTCCCTCCGGGGTTACCGGGCACGCCGCCGCGCACGTCGCGGCGAGCGAGCGCGCGCGTGCTGGAGAAGCCTAGTTGTAGCGTGGATCCTGGCGTATTCGCAAGCAACGCTGGCCGCTCGGACAGCATTGCGACGCCGGCGTCGAGGCATTGGCGACGCCATTCAGCGCGGCATCTCTCGCCCGGAAGAAGGGCCGTCAGGCGCGGCCGACCGGCCTATCGCTGGCGTCGACTGTGGCGTGGATGAGGCGCGGAGCGCCCAGCCCTCTTGAAGAAGCGCACACTTCGCCGAATCGAGCGACCGCTCGACGAGCCGCTGGATCTCGAATCGCTTGGCGGCAAGGTTTCAGCTTTCTACATGAGCTTCCTCCTCGCCCAGGCTTTGCCTGGCGCACCCAAGGCGCAAAACAGATGCTCTCACCCATGGTGCCCTACTCCCGGGAGTGTCGTGTTCAGGGGAGAGCGCTCCGCTTCCTCCCAATCGGACGCACTGGCAGCGCTCGTCCCCCCTTCGTCGGGCTGTAGCGGGAAGCTCGTCAGGGGGGCAGCGCGACGGGCGAGCTCTTCCCCCGCGACGGCGCGGGCAGGGCGCGGCGGCCGGAGCTGCGGCAGGGGAGGCGGCGGGAGCTTCGCCTGCGGGCTCCTGGCCGCGAGCTCGGGAGACGGCACCACGGGAGGTGGAATGTCGAGCGCGCGGGGAGGTATCGGCGGCGGAGCCGGCGACGCCGAGCTCTCACGCTTGGTGACGGGCTCGCCGACCTGAATCACCACGGTATCCTCCGCGTCCGTCCGGCGGTCGTCGTGCAGCCGCCACAGGCGCTCCCAGTACCGCGCCGGCGTGCCGGTGAAGGTCTCCAGCTGCCGCGCGAGGCCAGGCGTCATGGGCAGGTCGCTCCTCAGCAACCGTTCCACCTCCCTCGGTGATAGCCCCGTGCTCTCGCCCAGCTTCCTCCTCCACGAAGGCGTCGTCGCGCAGAACGACTCGAGGACCCTTCCCGGCCAGGGGACGGGGCGCCCTCGGGCGTCTCTCAGATCGGCGAGCGCCGCGTCGACGTGACAGTCCAGGAGCCGCCGGTATCGATCTCGCTCCCCCGCTGCCTGCGCCTTCGCATCGGTGAGGGTCGCCTCCTCTTCATCGTGCGCGTGCTCGCGCGCCTCACGAAGCCCGCGCTCTCGTCCCAGCGCTTCACGCGCGGTGACCGCGAAGCCGATCGCCACGCACGCGATCATCGCGAGCCCGAGCGGCGAAACGAGCCACATTGCACCCACCATGTCCTCCATGTTCCCTCCTCAACCGTGAGCCTTCTTGTCCGCTGTACGGCGGAGCCAGGCCTCGTGCTGCCCGACACGAGGCATCCCCTCACATCCGCCGTTCATCGCGCCTGCCTCAGCGCGCCGCCTCGCCTCCCAGGCGTGCCAGGACGCACGTCACGTTGTCCGGTCCGCCGTGCTCGTTCGCGAGGTCGATGAGCAGCTCCGCCGCAAAGCCCAGGTCGCGATGCGCCTCGAGGATCCCGGCGATGCGCCTCTCGGGCACCGGGCCCCACAGCCCATCCGAGCAGACGAGGAAGATGTCGCCCGGCGCCGTCGCCTCCACGCGCGACTCGATGTCGACGTTCTCGTCGGCCCCCAGCGCGCGGGTGATCGTCCTCGCCCGGTTGCTCAGCGCCTGGACAGCCTCCCGCGCTCCGTCGCTGTCGCCGAGCAGCTCTTCCAGCAGCGTGTGGTCTCGCGTCAGCCGCTCCAGCTTGCCGTCCCGCATCCGGTAGACCCGCGTGTCGCCCACGTGCGCGATGTACGCCATTCCCGCCCCGAGCAGCACGCCCGCAAACGTCGTCGCCATCCCGCGCTGCAGCGCTTGCCGCTGGCTCGCGTCGTAGATCGCCCGGTTCGCACGCCGCACGCTCATCACCAGCCGCACCTCGTCCCGGTCGTGCGCGCTGCCCGTGCCATACGGCCACGTCTCCTCGAGGTCCTCATCCGCTTCGAAGCAGCCCTTGACCACCTCGATCGCCATCCGCGACGCCACCTCTCCGGCCGCGTTGCCGCCGAGGCCGTCGGCCACCATGAAGAGCCCCACGCACGGCAGCGCCGCGAAGCTGTCCTCGTTGTGGCTTCTGCGGCGGCCCACGTCCGACCGCGCCGCCGCCTCGATGGCGAGCTGTGGATACACCTTCGTCCTCCTCGCGCGCTCGTCTTCGGGACGAGCCGAGCCATGGCGCGCCGCCGTGTGCGGCGCGCGTTCCTCAAGATCTGAGAAGGCCCCGCCGCGCGCGGCCTTCGCTACGTCGTTACCGCTCCGCTACCATGGCGGAGCATCGTTTCGCCTCGATCACCTCTCGCGCTCGATCGACTCTCGCGCGACGCCGCCACGTCTCACGCGCACCGCCTCGGTGTATCAAGGCTGCGCGCTCACTCCATCAGCGCTCCAACGTCTCGAGGATGCGGCGCTCCACAGGCAGCGTCTGCTTCTCCGTGCATCCCTCGTGGGGGAGCACGTCTGTGCGCGACGGACGCAGCTCCACCGTCAGCCCCAGCGTCTCTCCCGCCATTGTCTCGATGACATGTCTCGTCGGCATGTAGCCCTCGAGGTTGGCTTCGATCACATGCCGACCCGGCTCCAGGAACACCTTATACAAGAGCGGGCTCCGCCCCCTCACGCACCCATCGACGGTCATTTGCGCGCCTTCCGGCACGGTCACCAGGTTGAGGGTCACGATCCTGGCCAACACTTCGTTCTGCCTCACCGCGGCCTGCTCCATCAGCGCTAATGTCTCCTGGGACGTTGGCTCGAGCGACGAGGACCGCGGCGTTGGCTCGCTCGGGATGTCCGCGCGCCAGCAGCTCGCGCGTCTCTCCAGCTCCGTCCTCTCCGTGGGCGTTTCCTGCCGGGACGACGACGGGGGCGTTGGCGTCGCCGGGACATCCGCGGGCCGGACGGCGCATCCCGCGAGCGAAACGCTGGCGGCCAGGACGAGGATGCCGAACCGTGGCGGTGCGAGAGGAGAGAGTCCCACGCCCCAGCGGTGCTCGGCGCCTTGTGCTCGCCCGTCTCCGGCCTCCTCTACCCATCTAGTTCCGTCGAGCGGCCATGGTTCGCTGCAAAATCGTCCGCCGGCCTCATTTTTTGCTCCGCGACCCCGGTGATCCTGTGCGTTGGAACACGCAGGGAAGCGGTGGCGGGGGGCGGAGAGGGGAGCGGTGCGGCCAGGCTGATGGAGGCTCACGGCAGCTCCTGGCTCTCGGGGGCGAGGCCGTCCTGGCCGGCGTTCTTGGTGATGTTGTTGCTGCCGCCCGGACCGCCGGTGCCCGGGGCGCCGGGGGTGAGCGTGGTCTGGCTCTGCTGGACGACGGGGGTGCCGCGGAAGGCGATGGCGAGCGAGGGACCGCCGAGGCCACCGCCGCCGGGACCGCCGGGGCCGCCCTGTCCGCCCTTGCCGCCGTCGCATGCCGCCTTGGATAGCCCGACGCCGACGCCGCCGGTCCCACCGTTTCCGCCCAGGCCTCCCGGCTGGAGGTCGCCGCCCTTGCCGCCGTTGCCGCCGCGCCCGGCAGAGAGGGTGCAGTCGATGAGGGTGACGCTGGCATCGACGCTGGCGAGGGCGATGCTGGCGCCGCCTGGGCGGCCGCCCTTTCCATGCATGCCGCCGCAACCGCCGGCGCCGCCGCTGCCGCCGCTGGCGCCCGCGCCGGGGACGCCGCCGGTGCAGACCGGGCCGCCCTTGGCGCCGCCGCCACCACCGCCGCCCTGTCCGGGCGTGCCGGGTGTGCCGTCGCGGCCGGGCACGCCGGTGTAGCCGGTGGCGCTCAGCGTGCCGAGGCCGCTGGCGCCGGCGCCGGCGGGGCCCGCAGTGCCGTTTGCGCCGGCGCTGCCACCGCCCTTGGTTGGATCGTTCGGGATAGCACCGCAGCTCCAGCTCTCGCTCATCGACGGCGGTTCTCCGGCACCAGCTTGCCCCTCGGCCCCCGTCTGGCCCGAAACGCCACCTGCTCCGTTGTCGACATTCCCATCGCCACCACGCCCGCCGATGGAGCGCTCCTCGCCGCACGCGTTGACCGTCTGCGCGCCGCCGTTGAGCGTCGCGTCCGGCCCCTCCACATCATCCATGTCGCTGCATGCATCGACGCCATTGCTGCCGGCCGGCGCGCGCTCCGGCGCCTCGCTGGGCGCGTCGTCGCCGTCGGCGCCATCCGCAGCGTTGCCGGCGACGAGCACGCAGCGCGCGAGCTCTGCGGTGGCGCCATCCGCGAGCACGGCGATCGACGAGCCGCCCATGGCCAGCGCGTCGGACGCGCGCGCCTCGATGTCCTCGATGCGCGTGGTGCCCTCGCCGCGCGCGAGCGTCAGCGGGATCGCCTCGGCTTCCGGTGCGACGGTGGTCTTGGTCTGCTTGCCGATCCAGGTCCAGCCGTTGGCGCAGTCGAGGCCGCCGAAGAGGGCGACGCCGGCAGGGACCTCGACCGATTCGGCGAACGGCTCGGCGCACGCGTAGACGTCGCTGTCCTTGTCGCCGGCGCGCCGGAGCGCCTCCGCGAGCGTCTTGACCGGCTCCGCCTTGGTGCCCGTGTTGCCATCGTTGCCGCTCGCGGCGACGAACACGCCGCAAGTGTCATCCACCGCTCCCTCGGTCTCGTTCGGTATGCAACCCATCGGTGTACTGCCGCCCTCGCCGCCGCTGAGGAAGTGCGTGCACGTGAGCATGTACTCGCAGTCGCTCGTCAGGCCGATGGAGAGGGCATCGCATCCGGAGCCCGCCGCAAAGAGCCCCACCGTCCACATGAACACGAAGATCTTTCGTCGTCGCATCGAGGCCTCCAGCTCCCTGCTCACCACGCGCCAACGAGCAGGAGGGCGCCGCCATCCGCACGCACTGTGGGAAACACCTGCACGCCCGTGGATGCTGTACGCGAGCGTCGGGGCCACAAGAGGTAAGCCGTCGCAGCCGTCGCGAGGGCTCCGGCGGCTACGTAGCTCACGAGCGCCGCCGTACCGAAGATCTCGGCATCATCCGCATTTCGCTGAAACGCTTGGCATCGGTTCACCGACCCGCTCGGCGGCTCGATGCAGCGTCCGTCCGCCGACCGAATCCCCTCGCGTTGTTCGTCTGCCTCCTGCCGCGCACTGCTCGACGCGGCGGTCATGCCGATTCCCACGCCGAGCGCCACGATGCTCGTCGCTCCCAGCGCGATCGCCGGCACCCAGCTCCGCGCTTCCGGCGGCGCCGCCGTGGTCTCCGGCAGCTTCGCCGGAGGCGCATCGTTCGCCGCCCGCGGCCCCGCCGCCGCTGGCACGCCCGCCGCGGCCGGCGACTCGGCGTCGCGCCGGACCAGGTGCAGCGTGATCCCGCCCGCGTGGCCCGCTGCCGGCTCGATCTGCTCATGCGCCGGCTTGTACCCGTCGAGCTCCGCGCCGATCACGTGCCGCCCCGGCTCCAGGAACACCGGCAGCGCGAGCGGCGTCCGCCCGACCGCGGCCCCGTCGACCTTCACCTCCGCGCCTTCCGGCTCCGTGGTGATCGTGATCGCCGCGACCTTCGCCAGCGCTTCCTTCAGTAATATCTCGGCGCGCTGCCGCTGCGCCGTCCTCTCCGCGGGCGCCTCGCGCAGGTACCACGACAGGTGCTCCGCGGCGTCGCGGTGCTTGCCGAGCCGCAGCTCGGCCACGCCGAGGTTCGACGCGATCTGGTAGTGCTGCTTGATGCGCCATGCCGCCAGGAACGCCGCGTGTGCCTCGGCCCATCGCGATCGGTTGAGGGCCGCGAACCCCTCGTCATACAGCTGCCGCGCCTTATCCGTCAGCGCCTCCGTCTCTGTCGCGCCTCGCGCCTCGGCGCCGGATTGGGCGCTGCTGGCGGGTGCGAGCAGCGCGATCGCCAGGCCGAGCGAGCACAGCAATACAGGCTTCTTCATGGTCAGAACTCCGGGATTCCTTCGACGTAGGATGGCGGTTGCGGCGGCGCGGCCGGCGGTGACATGGGCGGCTGCGATGATGCACGCATCGGGGGCACCCTCTGCCCCGTGCCGACGCTCTCGGACTGCTTCAGCGATGGCTGCGCGATCGGCATCTGTGCCGCGGGCGCCGTCGGCGCCGGTGCATGCGTCTCGGGAGCGGGCCGCCGGCGCGCGATGCGCTCGGCTTCCTCCCGATCGGAAACCACCGCAGACGCTGCGCGTTCGGCGGACGCCTCGAGCCGCCCTTTCTCGGGCGCGCTCTCCGCGACGGCCGGCGGAGCGCTCTCCGTAGGCGCGCTGCTCGCCGCCGCATTGCTCGCTGCGCCGCTCGCCACGGCCGCATTGCCTGCTGCGCCGCTCCCCGCCGGCGCGCTCGCCACGACCGCGCTCTCCACTGGCGCCTTCTCCTTCGCCCCGCACATCGCGGCGGCCCCGATCCCCGCCGCCAGCGCCAGCATCGCCGCCGCTGTCCCCAAGCGCCGCGCCTTCCCCGGCCTGGCGTCGGTCTCGCCGCCGTCCTTCTCCTCCGCCGCCTCGCTCCTCGGCCGGTGCGCCGACGGCAGCGCGCTCTTGTCGATCACCGCCGCCCCGGCCACCGCATCCGCCGCCCACGGGCTCCCCCCGCCGCTCTTCTCCGCGCCGCTCTTCCCTCCGCCCCGCTCCGCCGCGCCCTTGCGCGGCGCCATCGCCTCGCGCAGCCGCGCCGCCGTGCTCGGCTTCTCCTCGTGGTCCACCCGCACGTCCACGCGCGGCTCTCGCGGCGGCGGCCCTTCCTTCGTCCTCTCCCACGCCGCGTACGCCTTCCAGTACGCCTCCACCTCGGCGCGCAGCTCCGGCTCGATGTAGATCACCCCCGTCCGGAACGCCGGGTGCGACACAAGCTGGTTCGGCGTCGGCGCCGGGCTGGCCGGCGCGCCGGCGTCCGGCTCGCTCCCCGCGCCTCCCTCCGCATCGCGCTCCACGCGCTCGTCCCGGTCCTCGTCCTTCACCGCCTCGCCTCCTGTCCGCGCCGCCGGCCCCTCACCGTGATCCATCGTCCCTGCGCGCGCGATTTCTCATCTTTCTCATCCCCGATCGACCCGCCCGCCCGCCGCCCGCTCACTGCTCGTCCTCGCGGGGCGGCGGCTCGGTCATCCCGGCCGCGCGCAGGAGATTGCCGAGCCGCGCGATCGCCCGGTCGTGGACCCGGTACGCGCCCGGGTGCCGGAGCCGGAGCGCGCCGCCGATCTCCAGGAGTGGCCGCCCCTCCAGGTAGTGCATCGACAGCACCTCGGCCTCGCGCGGCGTCAGCTTCGCCAGCGCGCTCCGGAGCAGCGCGTGGGCCCGGGCGTGTTGTTCGCGCCGCGACAGCGCCTCTTCTCCGGTCGGAGGCTTCGCCATCCCGGCGGCCGTCGCGAACAGGCACGCCGCGAGGGCGTCCACGTGGTCGAGGAGCCGCTCCTCCGCCTTGCCGTCCATGTCGGTCATCACGTCACCCTGCCGCCGCCTCCGCCCGAGGTAGTCGTACCCGCCCTTCAGGCAGAGCGCGATCACCCGATCCTGCTCCTCGGCCTCCCCCAGATAGCCGTCGAGCATCGCGCCCCGGATGCGGTGCCGCGCGAAGCGCGGGAAGCTGTCGTCCTGCGCCGGATCGTAGGCGAGCGCCGCCTCGACGAGCCCCGCCCGGCCGAGCGACATCAGCTCGTCGGACGACAGGTGCTTGCGGAGCTTCGGGGCCAACTTGCACGCCGCGAGGCTCACCTCGTGCAGCGCCGAGGCCACGAGCGCCTGTTGCGCCGGCGTGAGCCGCCCCTCGGGGTCAGCCATCCTCGTCGCTCCCCGCCTTGCGCCGGGGCTCCCGGGCGCCCTCCTGGGTCTCCACGCCGCTCCCGATCGGCGTGGCGCGAGGCCGCGCCCGGTCCAGCAAGTCCCGCCCGACCTCGTCCTCGATGAGCGCCTCCACGAGCATCTCGCGCATGGTCTCGAGCTGCTCGGGCGACACCTTCCCGCGGTACGGCGCGAGCCCCCGCTCCACGACCTCGTCGAGGAAAGGATCATTCGTGCTGGGTGTGTCGTTCGACATGTCTTCGCTCCTTGCTCGTTGCTCTGCGCTCACCCTCAGAAATTGGGCTTGTTCCCGAACGGCAGCTCCTCGTGTCGTCTGTCCCGGGGCGGTGCCGGCCCGGCCGGCGCCGGGGCGCGCCCGCGCGAGGGCATCGGGTAGATGTCCTCCTCGTCCGGGGCGATGTCCTTCTGCCCGCCGCGCCCGCCGCGCCCCTTCGGCGTGAACAGCCAGTCCCACGGGCGCCGTGCGGGCGCGCGCGCCGCCCCCGCGACCGGACGCGCCCGTGTCGCCGGCGCGCTCGGCGGCGCCGGCACACTCGTCTGCGGTGGCGCCTTCGCCTGCGCCGGCGTGCTCGCCTCCGCAGGCGCGCTCGGTCGGGCCGCCGTTCCCGTGGATTCGGCGGGAGGTGACAGCGCGGCCTCGGACGCCTCGACGCCGAGGGGTTCGGCTGCGCTCTCCGGCACGCGCGCGTCCGGCGGCGCCCCGCTCTCGTGGGCGGCGCGCGTGGCGTGCATGGCGTTGGAGCGCGCCGGCGCCGCCGGCGCGCTCGCGACGACCCCGCCCGCAGACGCGGCCGGCACGGCCCCGCTCTCGGAGGCGGCCATCGCAGCGCGCTCGCGGCGCGCATGGATGTACAGCGCCGTCGCGGCGCCCGAGACGGCGATCGCCAGCACCGCCGCGACGGCGCAGCGGCGCAGGAGCTGCGCTCGCCAGCGCCGGTCGGCGACGCGGTCCGTCGCCGGCAGGCCAGGTCCCACGAGGCTCGCTCCCTCGGCTCCCGGGGACGATCGCACCGTGACCGGCCCGGGGGTCACGAGCAGCGGCCAGCCCGGGTCGGCCCCCGGCGGCGCGCTCGGCGGCGGATGCGACGGAGGAGCCGAAGGCCGCGCCGTGCCCTCCTCGCGCGCGGCGTGCGCCGCGTCCTCCTCGCGCGCCGCCGGCGCCGTGTCCGCGTCCTCGCGCGCATCGCTCCCGCCGAGCTCGGCCGAGGCCGCCGGCCCGGGGACGATCACCCGGCTCTCGTCGGGCTGCGGCGCCGTGATCAGCCGCTCGGGCGATCGCGGACCGTGGTGCTCCCGCCGGGCCCCCGGCGCCCCTCGGTCCGGCGCTGCGGCGAACCGGCCGGCGCGCACGTCCGACAGGTAGCGCTCCCGGAGCTCGCGCAGCGCGCTCGCCGCCGCGCCGGCGTGCCTGAAGCGCTCGGCCGGCCGCTTCGCCAGGCCGGTCTGGAGCACCGGCCAGACGTAGTCCGGGATCGACGGCAGCGCCTCGTGCACCGGCACCGGCATCCGCAGCATGTGCGCCGCCACGAGCTGCGCCTCGCTGGGCATCCCCGAGAGGCCCCGGCCCGTGGCGAACACGTAACGGCCGGCCAGGAGCTCGTAGATCACCAGCGACAGCGCGTAGACATCGCTCGCCGGCGAGCACGGATCCCCCGCGAACTCCTCCGGCGCCGTGTACGCCGTCGTGCCGAACCGCTGGCCCGGCCGGGTGCTCGGCAGACCGTCGACCCGGATCTTCGCGATGTTCAGGTCGAGCAGCTTGACCTCGCCGTGCCGGTCGACGAACACGTTCTCCGGCTTCACGTCCCTGTGCACGATCCCGAGGTCGTGCGCCGCCGCGAGGCCGTCGGCGATCTCGATCCCGATGTGGAGCGCCCGCGCGATCGGAAGCGGCGACTCCACCTGGCAGATCCGGCGGAGCGACTGGCCCTCCAGGAGCTCCATGGCGATCCAGACCGTGCCGTCGGGCAGCGTGTCGGCGCTGTGCACGGCGACGATGTTCTTGTGCCGCAGCCGGCAGAGCGCGATGGCCTCCTTGTGGGCGCGCTCGCGCACCTGCTCGGAGCCCGCGTAGTGCGGGAGCAGCAGCTTGAGCGCGACCCGCCGCTGCGTGAACTCGTGGATCGCCTCGTAGACGACGCCGACGCCGCCCGCGCCGATCATCCGCACGAGCCTGTGGCCCGCGACGGTGCTCCCCGGAAGATAGGTCGCCGGCGGCGAGGACGTCCCGGCGTCGTCGTCTCGCGTGCTGCGCTCGCCCTGACTCATCCAAGCCACCCCCGCATCAAGAGCGCGCCGACCATACCAAAGAAGGCCGCGGTCGCGGCGACGGCGAGCCAGCTCGCCACCGGCGCAGGCGGACGCGGAGCGAGCGCCCGCGCGGAGCACGCGCGCTCCTCCGTCGGATCGGAGCGTGGAGCCCGGCGGACCGGAGGACAGGGCACTTCGATCACGATGGGTCGCGTCACGACAGGCCGCGTGACGGCCGCCGGTGCGACCGGCGCGAACGGCGACGGCGCCGTCGCCACGGGCACTGGCGCCGTCGCCACGGAAGCGGGCGGCGCCTGGGACGGCTGCCAGGGAAGAGGCGAATCCGGGCGAAACGACACGGGAAGCGGCGCGGTGATCAGCGGGGCCGGAGGGGGCGCGACGCGACCCGGTGGCCCGGCGGCGCGCTCGCCGGCGCGAAGGACCTCGTCCAGGGGCACGGTCGCGAGCGAGCATTCGATCGAGCTGCGGGCGGTCACGGCCAGGTTCCTCTCCAGCAAGTGCGGTCATGAGCGCAGGCATGAGATGGTGGTGGCGACGGATCCCGGGCGTGACATCGGAAGGGGGTCGTCGCTCTCCCTACCTTCCACGGGTATCATCGACCCTGCGCGACCGATTTCTCAGAAAAGTGATCGGTCTCGAGAAAATCATGGGCGCCTGCGGGTGCGGCTGCGCTCCCCGAGTGCATGGCCGCGCAGGCGGGAGCCGTGGCTGCACGCTCGGGGGCCATGGCTGCAGGAATGGCTTTCTCCGGCTCGGTCCGCCGCGTGTCATCGCGTGTTATCGCGTGTTATCGCGTGTTATCGCGTGTCATCGCGTGTTATCGAATCGGGTGCTCTCATTGATGGTGCCGTCAGATCCATGGAGCGCTGACCATGCCGAGCCGGTAGAGCAAAAAATCGACGGTCGCTCAGCCGCGCGCGCGCAACAATCCTCTTCCAATCGTCGAAACACCCACTGTAGCTTCTGTTCTCATTGCCGCCGTCCGGATCCCCCGGTCGGCAGGGAGGAACTCAGCATGGATTATTCAGACGAAGTCCTCGAGATGACGCCGGAGCGCGTCACCAAGTTCTTGACGGGGCTCGGCGCTGTCGCCGCGATTCGCACGTCGATGGCCGGAGCGGGGATGATCGATGACGATATCGTGGAGGGCCGCACGCTGCTCCTCGATGTCCTCGCCGCTCCCCGCAAGATCGGCGCGCCGCCCGATACCGACGATGCCAGGGCGCAGCGCGCCGCGACGGGCGAGCTCGATCAGTGGGACGAGCCCAACTTCACCCGTCATGGCGCCGCGCTCCGCCGGCGTTTCCCCGATGTGAACGCTTATGTCTTCAAGGACCTCGCGCCCTCGACCGGCACCGCCGCCGTCCAGGGAGTGGCCACCTTCCTCGCGAGGCTCGATGCCCTCGAGAATGGCACCGACCCGGGCCGCACCGGAACGAAGCAGAGCGACAAGAAGGCAGTCGCTTTCCTCGCGACGCGCAGCCTCGACAAGGCCGAGCGCAAGCGCCTCCAGCGGCTCGTCGACGTCGCGCTCGGCCCGACATCCCCTCTGCCCGAGCAGGCCGAGCTCCCGGAGACCGCGCGCCGGCGCGAAGCGCTCGTGAAGCTGCGCTCCTGGTTCGACGAGTGGTCGACCACGGCCCGCGCCGTCATCAAGAAGCGCGGTTACCTCATCCGCCTCGGCCTCGCGAGCCGCAAGGCGCGCCAGCGCAAGCCCACCGCCGCGCCGCCCAACCCGGGCAAGCCCACGGCCACGCCATCCCAGCCGACCTCGCCGGCCGAAGAGACCCACTCGACCGACGTCGAGTAATCCGGCTCACAAACCAGCGCCTCCGGCGCGCCGGTGAGACCTTCCGACGCGCTCCGAAAGCTTCCGGCGCGCTCTGAAAGCTTCCGACGCGCTCTGGAGCACGAAATTTCGCCTACTTGGCGGCGTCCGCCGCGCCCACGGCGCCGTCCGACGCGCGCCGGGGGACGAATTCCCCGGCAAATTCCACATCCCGCCTCCGCGCCGGAAGCCTCCGGAGCGCATCGGAGACCTCCGGAGCGCGTCGGAAGCTTTCGACCTGCGCCCCCTCAGCGCCCCGCCGCCGACTCGAACCTGGGCGCCGCGTCGAACGTCTCCGCCAGCGTCCTCCGGTACTCGTCGGCCATCTGCACGAGCCCATCGATGAGCAGCGCCACGTCGTGGTCCGCGCAGCCCTCCAGCGACGCCACGCACGACGCCGACACCTCGTCGCCCGTGAGCGACACGCGGAACTCCCCCGTCGTCTGGTCGTTCATCGTGAGCAGGAACCGGTAGAACGGCTCGTGGTTCGCCGCAGGCAGCCCCACGACCGGCGCGCGCAGCGTCAGCAGGCGCCCCGCCTCGTCAATCTCGATGTCCACCTGCGTCGCCGCCTCCGCCGTGGGGTACGGCCGCTGCGCGATGCGCCACGCCCTCGGACCGACACGCACCCGGTTGGCGATGAGCCCGAGCGCCGACAGGCCCTGCCGGATCACCCGCTCGACGCCCGCGCGCGCCGGGCACGGCGGGTACGCGTGCGGCAGCAGGCGCCCGCAGCCCAGGCACCGGTCGCACTCGACGTCGAACGGCTCCTCGCACGCCGGGCAGCGGTACACCGGCGCCCGGTCCCTGAGCTCCGCGAGCGGACGATCCCCGAGGACGAGCAGCGGCTGGAACGCGCCCGCCGGGACCACCACGCAGTGACCCGCGAGCTCCCCGGCCGCGCCGGACGGCGCCGCGACCACGCCGATCACCCGCCCCTCGGGATCGAGCACCGGCGCGCCGAGGGGCGCCGCCACGTCGAGCTCGAACGCCGGGAGCTGCCCGTCGACCTTGCGCGCCACGTGGCAGACCCGCGCGACCGCGAGGCGCAGGCTCTGCCCCGGGAGGCAGCTCAGCACCGCGGCGCGCTCGCCGAGCCGCGGCTCGGCCGCCGCGCGCGCGGCGAGCGCCGCGACGCCGGGCGGATCGGCCGGCGCGACGAGCGCCACGTCGCGGCCCACGTCCGCGGCGATCACCCGACCCGCCATGCCCCGCCCGTCCTCGAACGTCAGCGCGACCTCCGTCGGGTAGCCGAGCCCGCGCCGGCTCGCCACCACGACGCCGTTGCCGAGCGCCACCCAGCCGGTCGTCACGAGCGCGCCGGCGCGGATCGCCACCACCGAGCGGCGAGCGCGGGCGACGCGCTCGTGGAGCAGCGCGAGATCGCCGTCGCCGTGCGCCGCCAGCTGCGACGTCATTGCGCGACGATCCTCGAGAGCGCCGTCATCAGGAGCTCGATCGTGCCGGGTTTGGCGCCGTCCCGCTGCGCGTAGGCGACGATGTCGCGCAGCCGCTGCTCGGTCTTGGCGGGCAGCTTCGTGCGCACGAGGAGCTCGGACAGGGCCCCGATCGCGAGGAAGTGGCGGAGCATCGGGTCGGCCGGCGCGCGCTCGATCTCGCGCAGGTAGCGGCCGAGGTGCTCGCGCGCGAGCGCCGCCGTGGTGAGCGGATCGATGTGCAGCGGCTTCTCCTCGGGCACCTGGCCGCGCATCGCCACGAGCCGCTCCATCGCGAGGAGCGCCGGCTCCGCGACGCCGGCGGTGTTCCCGCGGCGCGCGCCGCCCTCGGCCTGGATGAGCTCGCGGGTCGCGGCCGCCGTGCAGCGGTAGAGGTGCGCCACCGCGTCGGGCATCGCCTCGCCGTGCTCGTAGATCGCGCGGAAGACCGTGCACCGGATGAGGAGCACCATGACGCCCGGCCGCTCCTGGAAGCTGAGCGCCGCGCCGAGCACCTGCGCGTCCCGGAGCAGCTGGCAGAACCGGTCGGCCGCCGCGTTCGCCGACTCCGGGCGGGACGGGATGCTCCGGCGCGACGGCGGCTCGATCTCCACCTCCGGCAGCGCGGGCGGGCGCACCGACAGCGGCGTCGCCGCCATGATGGAGGACGAGCGACGAAAGGGCACGGTGCGCGCGCTGCGGCGATCGCTGATCTGCGCCGGCGCCTCCGCGGCCGCCGCCTGCTCACCCGACAGCGGCGCCGCCGTCGCCGCGCTCCCCGAGGCCGACTTCGCGGCGCCGCCCTCGGACCCCGGCATCGCGGCGCCGCCGCTCGCCTTCGACGCCGCGACGGCGTCGTGCGCCGGCGGGAGGATGCCGGCCTTGGGCGCGGGCGCGCCGCCGTTCTTCGACGACGCGACGCTCGGCGCCGGCATCGGCGCCGACGCCAGCGACGGGGACAGGATGTCGGGGATCGCGTCCGCGTCGCGGATGGGGCGCGCGACCGACTCGGGCAGGCGCGGCAAGGGGGGCGCCGCCCACGCCGCCAGCTCCTCGAGCGGCGTCCGCGCCCCCGAGACCGGCGTCGCCGGCGCGCCGGCCCGCACCGACGGCGCGCTCTGCGGGCGGGCAGGCGCGGGCGGGACCGTGAAGCTCTTGAGCGGCCGGGCGCGGCCGGCGGAGGCCCACGTGAGGCTCGCCCGCTGCTCCTCGGAGAACGGCGGCCGCGCGTCGAACCACGCGCCCATCGTCTCCCCCAGCCGCTGCGCCGCCTCGCCGCTCTCGCGCAGCGCCTGGCGCAGCGCCTCCGGCGTGAAGGCGGCGACGCGGCCGACGCGGCGGAGCAGCAGCAGATCCTCCCGCATGCACAGCCGGAACGGCTCGGGGCCGCTCGACAGCTCCAGCGCCGTCCTGAGCAGCGGAACCCGGTGCCGCTCCGCGACGCGCACGACGGGGACGTCGATCGACACCCGCTCGTTCGCCGCGTCGAGCGAGATGAAGAGCGTCATCGCCCCGAGCGGAACGATCCACCCCACGCCCTCCTGCAGCGTCGTCGCCTGGAGGCTCGCCCCGGCCTCGGCGGAGGCGCAGTGCGCGACGAAGCGCACCGGGTCGCGCGTGCGAAAGGCGTCGATCGAGCTCCCGTCCCAGTCCGCGTCCGCGGGCGGCTTGCGCGAGGCGGAGAGCACAGGCGACCGGTCCACCCCGCACGCCTCGCACCGCGGCCCACGCAGCGGGAACCCGCACGCGGAGCAGAAGTCGGAGGCCGGGCTCGAGGGGACCGCCACGCCGACAGCATACCTCAGCGCAAGGCCGAGGTGGCACCGCGGTTGCGCTCAGAGGAACGGATTCAGGTGGAGCGCAACCTTGGCCTCCCGCAGGTTGTGCTGGACCCTGCGGATGAAGTGGATGAACAGGTACGCCCAGACGGCGAAGGTGACGACGCTGATGACGAGCTGGACCGTCTTGCTGACGCCGATCACCATCCAGAGCGCCGTCAGGAGGAAGGCCGCGAACGACAGCGGGACGAACCACTTCCAGCACAGGTTCATCATCTGGTCGATGCGGACGCGCGGCAGCGTCCAGCGGATCCAGATGACAACGAAGACGAGCGCCCAGCTCTTCAGCAGGAAGACGAAGACGCCGACGAGCTGGAGCCCGAAGCTCGCCTCCTGCTGGGCCGGCGAGACGCCGGGGATCTGCCAGCCCCCGAGGAAGAGCGCGCTCGCGATGCCGCACATCACGAAGACGTTCGCCCACTCGGCGAAGAAGAAGAAGAGGTACCGCATGCCGGAGTACTCGGTCGAGTAGCCGGCCACGAGCTCGCTCTCCGCCTCGGGCAGGTCGAACGGCGCGCGGTTGCCCTCCGCGAGCGCCGTCGTGAAATACAGGAAGAACAGCGCGAACGTGATCGGGTTGCGGAAGACGAACCAGTGCCAGGGCCAGCCGCCCACGTCGAGGAGCGAGGGCCCGGCGCCGCCCTGGGCGCCGATGATGTCCTGGAGCCGCAGCGAGCCCGTCATCATGACGATGCACACGATCGCGACCGCGCCGGGGATCTCGTAGCTGATGATCTGCGCCGCCGAGCGGATCCCGCCGAGGAGCGACCACTTGTTGTTCGACGCCCAGCCGCCGGTCATGAGGCCGATGGTGACCAGCGACGTCACGGCGATCACGAAGAGGATCCCGATGTCGAGGTCGGCCGCGATGAGGTACTGGCCGAACGGCATGACGACGAACGTGGCCGACACGCCGACGAACACGAGGTAGGGCGCGAGCCGGAAGAGCGCCTTGTCGCTCTCGGCCGGGATGACGTCCTCCTTCATGATCGACTTGATCCCGTCGGCGACCCACACGAGGAAGCCCTGCGGCCCGGCGCGGTTCGGCCCGATGCGGGACTGCATGCGCGCCGAGACGCGGCGCTCGACCCAGGTGATGATCCCCGCGGTCGGCGCCATGAAGAGCAGGATGATCGCGGCGGCCACGCCGAGGAGGATCCCGGCGCCGAGCAGATCGGTCGGGGCGCTCGCGTGGAACCCCTCGGTCGAGAGCTGGATCTCGGACGGGGTCGCGCCGCCCCGGCGGATCCCGACCGCCGACCGCCGCTCGTGGCCGCTCGGGATCACGTCGGCCTTCGAGAGCACCTTCACGCCCTCGAAGCGCGTGATGACGTCGCCGGGCTGGAGCCCTGCCTGGCTCGCCGGGCCCCCGTCGCGCACGCCCGTCACGACGAGCCCGCCGGCGGGCGGCGACTCGGCCGCGACCTCGACGCCGAAGAACGCGAGCGCGCGCGCCCCCTCCTTCACGCGCGCCTCGATGACGGCGCGGCGCGGGGTCGGCGGGAGGAAGTCCATCGTGACGCCCCTCACCGTGCCGTTCACGGGGAGCGCTCCCTGCGCCGCCGCGGGGATCTCGACGACGACGTCGCCGTGGAAGGTCGTGTGCACCGCGTCGTCGCCGCGGCCGGCGAAGCGGGACTGCAGGCCCTCGGAGAAGACCAGCGAGATCTTCGTGCTGCTGACCTGCGCGCCCTCGATCTCGATGCTCTGGCCGGTGAGCGGCGCCTGGCCGGGGCGGCGGAGGGTGCCGCGGAACGTGACGACCGCCTCCTTCGCCTCGGCGGTGGGCAGGTTGGTCCCGAGGATCTCGATGCGGTCGCCGAGGTCGACCTCGCGCGGCACGACGTCGACGACGCTCAGGAGCTCGGGCGCCGTCCTGCTCTCGGCGCAACCGGCCGCGCCGAGCAGCGCGAGGAGGGCCAGGAGGCACGGCAAGAAGCCTCGAAAGAGAGCTCTCCAGGGAGGAGATCCGCGCATGGTGCCGCTTATAAACCGCGCCGCTCGCGCGGTCGAGAATGCGGAGAAAAGCGCTCCTGCTCGCGCAGTCTGTCTACTACCTACCGGTTGCCGGTGCCGGTTACCTGCCTCGGACGGGGAGGAAGTACCGGCTGCCGTCGAGCTCGTTCACGCCCACGTAGAGCTCTGCCTCGAACACGTCCTTGAGCCGGCGGTAGGTCATCACCTCCTCGACGGTGCCGTGGGCGACCAGCCGCCCGGCCTTGAGGAGCGCCACGCGGTCGGCGTACTGGGCGGCCGCGTTGAGATCGTGCAGCACCGCGACGCAGGCGAGGCGCCGCTCGGCCACCTCCTTGCGCACGACCTCGTGGACCTCGATCGAGTGGCGGATGTCGAGGTGCGCCCCGGGCTCGTCGAGGATCAGCACCTGCGCCTCCTGCGCGAGCGCGCGGGCGATGGCCACCCGCTTCTGCTCGCCGCCGGAGAGCTCGGCCACCGGCCTCCCCGCGAGCTCCACGAGATCGCAGGCGTCGAGGGCGCGGGCGACCGCCTCCTCGTCGCGGCCGGCGGCGAGCATCCACGCGCCCTGGTGGGGCGCGCGGCCCATCATGACGACCTCGCGCACCGTGAAGCCGGGCGCCGAGGCGATCCCCTGCGGCACGACCGCCACGCACCGCGCGATCGCCCGCCGGTCCATGCCGGCGAGCGGCCTCCCCAGCAGGGTCGCCTCGCCCCGCGCCGGCCGCAGGGACCCCGAGAGGACCCGGACCAGCGTCGATTTTCCCGCGCCGTTCGGCCCCAGGACGGCGCAGAGCTCGCCCGCGCGCACATCCAGGCTGATCCCCTCCAGCGCCAGCCTCCCGGTGGGATAGCTCGCGGCCACGTCACGCAGATCGATCGCCGGCCCCTGCACGCGGTCTCTTTTGTCGAATGATTTGAGTGATATCGAGTGATCTTCCCTTGCGCGAGGTTTCTTGCGGTGGTCCAATCGACTCGAGGCGTAGAGGAGATGGAAACGGCGAAGGAGACTCTGGGAGGCGGCGAGGTACCGCGTCGCGTTATTAAGCGCTACTCCAATCGGAAGCTCTACGACACGAAGGACAGTCGTTACGTCACCCTGCAGCAGATAGGGGAGATGGTCCGGGCTGGCGAAGAGGTCCAGATCATCGACAACGCGACCAAGGAGGACAAGACCGAGGTCACGCTGGCGCTGATCATCTCGGAAGATCTCAAATCGCAGCCGCGCTCGGTCCCGCTCGGCACGCTGAGAGATCTGATCCAGGAGCGGGGCGAGCGGCTGCTCTCGCAGCTGCGCGAGGGCCCGATCGGCCGGCTCATCCCCGGCGCGGTCCCTGGCGAAGGCGGCGTGGTAGCGCCAGGAACGGCGCCCGCCCCGGGGACGGAGCAGGCGGCGCCCGCGTCGCCCTCGTCCCATCCGCCCCCGCCGCTCGACGCGGACAGGTCGAGCCACGCGAAGGGGCGCCTGAGCGGGATCGTGGAGAGCTCGAAGCAGACGCTCGATCAGTGGCAGCAGGCCGTCGACGAGCGCATCCGGGCCATCCTCCCGGGCCTCGGGCTGGTCCGCGATCTCCAGTCCGATGTCAAGCGCCTGTCGCAGCGCATTGACGAGCTGGAGGCGAAGCTCCAGGGACGCGCGGGTGAACCCATCGAGGACGCGGCTCCGCACCAGGCGGGCTCCGGCGCGGACGAACCCGCGGGTGAGGGTCAAGGGAGCGAGAGCAGGCTGGAATAGCCCTGGGCGCTCCTCTGTTCCCCCGGTCGAGCCCATGCCGTTCTTCTTCAGCAAGAAACCTGCGTCCGTAGCGCAGGACCTGTCGTTGGCCAGCGCCGACGGTGGCCGCGCCGACGCCTTCGAGATCGAGCTGCTGGGTCATCTGGACACGCTCTATGGCGTGAGCTGCCGGATGACGAAGAGCTCGACGGAGGCGGAGGATCTGGTCCAGGACACCATCGTCAAGGCGATGCGCGCCCGGGATCAGTTCGAGCCGGGCACCAACCTCAAGGCCTGGCTGCTTCGGATCCTGACGAACACGTTCATCAACCGGTACCGTCGCGGGGGCCTCGAGCGAGGCATCTTCGACGGCCCCGACGCCGAGCCGCTCACCGATGCGTGGGTCGGCGCGACGACGATGCGGGCGATGCGCGATCCGGAGACCCAGGCGCTCACGCCGCTCGTGGAGGCGGAGGTTCAGCGCGCCCTCGACGCGCTGCCCGAGGAGTTCCGGCTGGCCGTGGTGCTGTCGGACATCGAGGAGCTCTCCTACAAGGAGATCGCCGAGGCGATGGGCTGCCCCATCGGCACGGTGATGTCGCGCCTGCACAGGGGGCGCAAGCTCCTCCAGAAGACGCTGCGCGAGCACGCGGTCTTGATGGGCATCGTCAGCGAAGGCGCGGCGAAGGACGCGCCCGCCGACCTGGACGCGTACCGCAAGCGGAAGCGGGGTGCCGCATGAGCGCTGCGAAATCGATCGAGAGCTGTTCGCGGTTCGACCACGCGCTGTGCGCCTACGTCGACTGCGAGCTGGATCCTGACCACGCCGTCGATCTCGAGTCCCACCTCGTCCAGTGCCCTCCGTGCTTCGAGCAGGTGAGGCTCTTGCGCTCGCTGCGGGCGAGCCTGAAGCGGGCGCGGCCGTCGGGGTGCCCGGACGCGCTGCGGGCGCGCGTCGCCGCGGCGGTGGCGCACGAGCAGGCGCGCGACGCGGCGCAGGCGGCCGAGGCGAGGCCGCGCCTCGTGCACAGGGGGTACGCGATCGCGCTCGCCGCGGCGGCGGGCGTCGTCTTCGTCGTGGGCGTGGCGCGGCGGCCGGACGCGTCGGCGGAGGCCGCGAGGGCGGACGCCGCGAGGGCGGCGGTCGATCGCGCGGCGTCCACCGAGAGCGTCGAGGTCCTGCTCGACGATCTCGTCACCCAGCACGCGCAGCCGCTGCCGCCGGAGACGACCAACCCGGAGGATCTCCCGCGCTTCGATCCGTTCGTCGGCGTCCCTGTCCGCAGGCCGCATTTCCAGTCGATACCGGCGAACTTCATGGGCGCCCGCGTGCACACGATGCGCGATCGACGCGCGGCGCTGCTCCAGTTCGTGGTGCGGGGCAACCACCGCGTGACGGTCTACATGTTCAACTCGCGCGCGGTCCCGGTGCAGAAGGCGCAGCCGATCCTGCAGCCGCGCGTCGTGCGCGAGCGCCCCGTCTACGTGGGCAACATCAACGGCTACTCGGTCGCCGCCGCCGAGCGCAGCGGCGTCGGCTACGCGCTCGCCTCGGATCTCGGCGACGACGTCAGCACGCAGCTCGTCCTCGCTGCGATGCAGTGAGCGCGCCGGCGCCCGCTCTCTGGCGGGCGCCGTTCTGTCCCCTCCCTCGATCATCCCACCCCGAAGAACCCCTACCGCGAGAGACCGCATGCGCTTCGTCTTCGTCATGGATCCGCTGAGCCGCGTGACGCACGACAAGGACACGTCGTTCGCCTTCATCCGAGCGGCGCAGGCGCGCGGCCACGAGAGCTTCCACTGCCTGCCGCGCGACCTCTCGATCGAGGGCGGCGAGGCGCACGCCTCGGCCTCGCCGGTGCTCATCGGCGACGCGCCCCCGTTCATCTCGCTCGCGGGGGGCCCCGAGCGGCTCCGGCTCGCGGACGTGGACGCCATCTTCATCCGCAAGGACCCGCCGTTCGATCGCAGCTACCTGTACGCGACGCTGATCCTGGAGCGCGCGCGGCGCTGCCCGCTCATCGTGAACGACCCCCGCGGGCTGCGCGACGCCAACGAGAAGCTCTACGCGCTGAACTTCCCCGAGTGGACGCCGAGGACGCTGGTCACCGCGGACCGCGAGCAGATCCACGCGTTCGTGCGCGCCCTCGGCGGCACGGCCGTGATCAAGCCGCTCGACGGCGCGGGCGGCCTCGGCGTGCTGCAGATCAACGAGCGCGACAAGAACGCGCGCGCCATCGCGGACATGATGACGAACGAGGGGCACCGCCTCGCGATGGTCCAGGAGTACCTGCCCGCCGTCGTCCACGGCGACAAGCGCGTCCTCCTGCTCGACGGCGAGCTGCTCGGCGCCATCCTCCGGGTGCCCCGCGACGACGATCACCGCTCGAACATCCACGTCGGCGGGCGCGTTGTCTCGACGGAGCTCTCGCCGCGCGAGCTCGATCTCGTCCGCGCGGTCGCGCCTCGCCTCCGCGCCGACGGCCTCTTCTTCGTGGGCCTCGACGTCATCGGCGAGCGCCTGACCGAGGTGAACGTCACGAGCCCGACGGGCATCCAGGAGCTCGGGCGCTTCACCGGCGCGGATCCGGCGGCGAGGGTGATCGCCTGGGCCGAGGAGCGGGCGCGCGGCCAGGCCGCGCGCGCGTGAGCCACGTCGCTCCGGAAAGTTGGCCCGGAGCGCCCGCCTCTGCGAAGGCTCCCCCATGGGCGAGTCATTCGAGCGGTGTGCCGTGTGCAGCGACGGCGAGCAGGGCGATCGGGACGGCGGTGCGCCCGGGGATCCTCGCGCGAGGACGCGGATGGCGCGCGTGGTCATCCAGGGGCGCTCGCTGAGCCTGTGCCGGACGCACGCGGCGACCGTGGCCGTCGCCATGCCGGAGACGTTCGAGGAGATGCGCGCGCTGTTCGTGGGGCTCCAGCGCGGCGCGCAGCCGGCGCAGCGCGGCGCGCAGCCGGCGCAGCGCGATCCGTCCGTCGAGCGCCGCTCCCCCATCCCGCGCCGCAACCCCGAGGATCGGCGCGTCTTCCCCCCGCGGCCGGAGGGCCGGCGGATCGGCGCAGGGCGCCGCGCCAACGATCCGGGGGAGTGATCGCGACCGCCGCGCCGGCGCCCTCCTCGCGCGTGCCGGCGCCCTCCTCGCGCCGATCTCCGGAGCGGCGCCCGCTCTCCGCGCGGAGCGCCGCGGACGCGCGCGGCGCGTGGTAGGTTCTCGCCATGAGATCCCGCCGGCATGTCGTCATCGGGCTCGGGTCGAGCCTGGGCGATCGCCTGGCGACCCTCCGCGCCGCCATCGCGGCGCTCGGCGCCGATCCCGATCTCGACGTCGTCCTCGAGTCGTCGCGCTACGAGTCCCCCCCCGCAGGCGGCCCTCCGCAGGGCGACTACGTGAACGCCGCGGTGCTCGTCGCCACGTCGCTGCCCGCGCGCCAGATCCTCGAGCGCACCCTCGCCGTGGAGCGCTCGCTCGGGCGGACGCGCCCCGATCCGGTGCGATGGGGGCCGCGCACGATCGATCTGGACCTGCTCTGGATCGAGGGCGAGGTCGTCGCGGAGCCGGATCTCGTGGTGCCTCACCCGCGGCTCTGCGACCGAGTGTTCGCGCTCAGGCCGCTGCTCGACGTCGCCCCCGACGCGCGCGACCCGCGCACGGCGGTCGCGTACGCCGCGCTCCCCGCTGCGAGCGCGCCCATTCGCAAGCTCGATCCGATCTGATCGGCGCGGCTGCCGCCCGCGGGCGCGGCTGCCACGCGCGGGCGCGGCGCTCAGCGCGAGCGCGGCGGGCCGGAAGCGGCGCGGGAGCGGAGGCCGGCGCTGCCGCCCGCGTACGACGCCGCGCTGCCGATCGTGACCACCACGACCAGCAGCAGCGCCCACCCCAGCGCGCCCGCCGGCGCGCCCTCGGCGAGGGCGAGCGCCCACGCGAGCGCGGCGACGACGGCGCCGCTCGCGGCGGCCTCGCGCCGCCCGGCGCGCCCGCCGAACCGCCCCACGAGGTAGCCGCCGGCGACCCCGGCGAGCGCGAACGCGATCACGTTGAGCCCCACCATCGCGAGCCGCACCGAGCCCTGTGCCCCGGCGTCCCCCGCCCGCTCGATCATCCGGCGCAGCAGCGTGTTGACGAGGCCCGCGAGCGGCAGCCACGCGATGAAGATCGCCACCGTCCCGAGCGCGATCCAGTGCCACGGCGGCCGGTCCTCACCCTCGTCGTCGCCACCGCTCTGCAGCACGGGGAGCTTGCGCTTCTCCGGCGCTGCCGCGCCGCCCCGAGGAGGCGCCGCGCCTGCCGCGCCGCTGCCGACGACCGGGAGGCGTCGCTTCGGCGCGTCCCCCATGGCGTCAGCTGGGCTTCGAGGTCGGGGGCGGCGCCGCGGCAGGAGCCTTCCGCCAGAACTTCCGCGCTTCGTCCTGCAGGCGGACCAGCCGCCGCTGCTCCTGGATCAGGCCGCCGTAGGCGCGAGGCACACGCGGATCCTTCGCGAGCGCGTACAGGACCTGGAGCGCCGCCTCGGCGTCGTCCGTCGCGCGGTGCGCCTTCTCGAGCGAGATCCCGAGCCGAGCGGCCATGTCGCCGAGGGCGCGGCTCTCCTCGTTCTTGTAGAGCTCGCGGGCGAACGTGAGCGGATCGACCCAGTCGACCTCGCGCCGCATCGCGGGCGGCGGCTCGTGCGGGCGCATGCCCACGCGCTCGAGCTCGGCGAGCAGGAACGAGCGGTCGAAGGTGGCGTTGTACGCCGCGGGGATCGCCCCCTTGAAGCAGCCGAGGATCTCCTCCGCGACCTCGGCGAACGACGGCTTGCCCTCGACGTCAGCATCCTTGATCCCGTGGATGGCGGTGCTCTCCGCGGGGATGGGCCGCCCCGGGTGGATGAGCCAGTTGTAACGCGTCAGGATCTCCCCGGAGCGGCCGATGACGATGCCGAGCTCGATGATCCGATCGCCCGCAGGATCGCGCCCCGTGGTCTCGACGTCGACGAAGGCGATGGGCTGGTCGATCCAGGCGCTGCCCGCGTCGATCTCGGACGCGACACCGACGGCGCGCACCTTGAGGAGGTGCGCGATCCCAGGGTAGTGCCGGCCCGTCGGGAAGCAGCCGCACGGGTCGGCGACCTTCACGGCGTCCTCGGCTTGACGGGCTGGGCAGGCGCAGCCGAGGTCGCGGGGCGCGCCGCGCCGCCCGCCGGCGCGCTGGTCCCGGCGGCGGGGGTGGCGCTGGCCGCCGGGGTCGCGCTGGCCGCGGGGATCGCGCTGCCGGAAGGCGACGCGTCGCCTGGCGTCGGGGGCGCAGGCCGCGGCGTCTTGCCGAGGAGCTCCAGCTCGAGCTTGACCCACGCCTCGAGATCCTGGCCGGGGTTCGAGAGGAGCTGGAGGTTGACCTCACGGCCGTTGATGAAGACGAGGGGCGTCCCCTCGAGCCCGACGCCGTCGGCCTGCACCTTGTCCTTGTCGATGCGCGCCTTGGTGTCGGTCGAGACGAGATCGGCGCGGAACTTCACCATATCGAGCTTGAGCCGCTGCGCGTAGCGCTCGAGGTCGGCCTGCTCCAGCTTGTCCTGGTTCTCGAAGAGGAGGTGGTGCATCTCCCAGAACTTGCCCTGGTTGAGCGCGGCGGTCGCCGCGCGCGCGGCGGGCTCGCCGTGGACGTGCGCCGAGAGCGGGTAGAACTTGAAGACGAGGCGCACCTGCCCGTCGAAGCGCTTCACGAGCCCCTCGAGCAGCGGCGACATCAGCCTGCAGAACGGGCACTCGAAGTCGGCCCACTCGACGATCGTGATCGGCGCGTCGGGCGGCCCCATCTCCGGCGAGCCGTCGGTGGCGAGCGTCTTCACCTTGTTCGCGTCGAAGCGCATGTGGAACGCTTCGTCGCGCTCCTTCTTCGACCGGCCGTCCTTGACCAGATCGAGCAGGAGCTGCGCGGCGGGGAGGCACGCCTTGCACGGGCGCTGCTCCTTCACGCACTGCGCGATGCTCACGGGCGTGTCCGGGCAAGGGGAGAGGAGCTCGGAGACCTGTGCCGCCCACTCCCGGCGCTCGCGGGGAGTCAGCGCGGAGGTGTCCACGCCCGGCAGCGAGACCGACACCTCCGGGCTCGCGGCGGGTTTGGGCTCGTTCGAGCTCGGGTTCCCAGGACAGCCCGTGGCGCCGATCGCGAGCAACGGCAACGCGAGGAGCGGCGGCATCCAGCGCAGGAATGACATCGCGGCGCGAGCTTAGTCGGACCCCTTGCGAGATGCTAGCGCGGGTGTAGCGTCAAGAGGTGCGGAGCGTCCTCTACCGCTTCCCGGATCTGCAGCAGTTCGAGCAAATCGTGTGCGATCCGGAGGAGCGTGACCTCGAGCTCGGGCTGCCCGCGGGGGAGGTCGTGGCCGATGGCGAGTGGGTGCTCGCCATCTTCGAGCTGGGCGAAAACCGCCGCGCGACGTCGGCCGCGGCGTGCGCGTCGGTCTCACCGGAGGGGGCGCGGCTCACGTTCGAGCCGCGCGACTGGCATCGCCTCGCCCACTTCGCGCGGACGGAGGCGCCCCGCCCCGGATCCGTGCCCGACACCGACGCCGCGGCGCTCCTCCGCGCCGCGGACGGGGCCGGGCCCGCCGCGTCATCCGGCGTCCAGGGCGCCGGCCCGGCGGGCCGAGCGCCGCCGCCCCCTGCGCCGCCTCGGCTGAAGGGCAAAGGCTCACGGGTCCTCGTTGTCGACGACGACCCCCACATCCGCGAGCTCCTGTCGGCGATGCTCGAGGCGGTCGAGCTCGCCGTCGTCGCCGTCGCCAGCGCGGAAGAGGCGCTGGCGCGGGTCCGCAGCTCACCGTTTCACCTCGTGGTCCTCGACTGGAACCTCCCGAAGATGACCGGCATCGACCTGTGCCGGACGCTGCGGCAGGAGCCCGGGCTCCGCGATCTTCCGGTCCTCTTCCTGACGGCGCACGCCTCCTCGCAGGACATGGTCGAGGCCTTCGCCAGCGGCGCCGACGACTACATGGTGAAGCCCTTCCGCGCCCCCGAGCTGGGGGCTCGCATCTTCAGCCTGCTCCGCCGGACCCGGCGAGGCACCTCCTGAGGCGCCGCGCCGCGGCGCGGCGGCCCCGCCGCGACGCGGGCTCGCGCTCGGTCACCGCTCGGTCACCGCTCGGTCACCGCTCGGTCACCGCTCTCAGGTTCCGCGCTCAGGTTCCGCGCTCAGAAGGCGACATCGACGTTGACGTTGATCACGCCGATGCTCTGCGCGTAGTGCCCGCCGGAGTCGGGAGCCCTCGAGTTCGGGTGCAGGCCGGCGGTGATGCTGTCCCCCGTGGTGTCGCGGCTGACGTAGAACAGGTGGGTATACGACGCGGCGAGGTGCAGCTGCTTCGCGACGTGGAAGCGCCCGCCGAGGGCGAACGAGACATCGTGGAAATCGACGCCCGATGGATCCAGGGTCTCGTCCGGAACGGCGTTGGAGTCGTACCCGACGCCGCCGAAGACCTCGATCGCAGGCCGCGGCCAGTGGCTCCAGCCTGCCCGCACGCCGAACGTGTCGTTCCAGCGGCGGGGGATGTTCTGCACCACGCGGGCGCCCTCTCCGGCGAAGCCGTCTCGATCGATCTCGCACGCCGCGCCGACCTGGGTGAGGCACTGGTTTTCCATCGAGCTCCACCGCGTCCAGTCGCCGAAGAGCCGGATCTCGAAGCGCTCCGCCGGGACGAAGCGGGCGCCGAGCCGCACGATGTCCGGCAGGCCCTGGTGAAGCTCCACGTCGCTCGGGGAGCCCGACACGCCGCTGAAGCGGTTGGTGAGCGTGCCCTCGAGCGACTCTCCCCCCGTGACGTTCGGCCGCGACTGGTACGACGCGCCGATCCAGAGCTGCTCCGGCACCGCCTCGACCAGCGCGCCGACGCCGAAGCTCGCGTGGAAGCCGCTCACCTCGAGCAGCGAGCGCCCCTCGGTCGCAAGGAGGTTGTCGCCGGAGGCGTTGCGGGCGCGCACCGTGTTCACCTGGGTTCGAATCAGGTTGCCGGAGAGGCCGAGGCTGAGGCGGAGCGCCGGGATCTCGTAGGCGGCGGCGAGGGTGAAGAACATCGCCTGGAGCGAAGACTCGATGGAGTGCCAGCGCTGCACGCCGTCCACCGGCCCGGCGAGCTCGCGATTGCCCTCGAACGCCGCGTTGGTGTCCCAGGACGCGGCGCCGCCGAAGGGCACATAGACGCCGGCGCCCAGCGCCAGATCGCCGAGCCTGGCCGACGCGCCGAGCATCGGCGAGGCAGCCACGTTGAACAGGCTCGCCTCCCCCGTGTTCGCCCGCGGCACCGTCACGTCATCGGTCGCCGCCGCCGAGTGCGTGTAGGACGCGGCGCGCAGCGCGATATTTCCGTCCAGGAACAGATGAATCCCCTCGCTCTCGGCGAGGCCAGCGGGGTTGTAGTAGACCGCGGTCGGATTGCTCGTGATCGGGTTGCCGTGCTCGCCGCCAAACCGCGCGGTCGCGAACCCGCCGGCGAGCGCGGATCCGGTCCAGGCGAGACCGCCGAGGAGGCCGACGGAGATCGCGAAACAGGGGCGGTTGATCGACATATCCGGTGTTCTCGATTCTGAGGGCGGAGGAATGCGGCGCCTGCGGCGGACCCTGCATGGTAGGGTTGCAACACCTGCCACGTCAGGGAAGGTTCTACCCGATCAAGTCAAATGTCACCTTTCGCACGGTGTCAAATGCTTTTCTCCCGCACCATCCGGACAACGCTCGCATCAGCTGCCCTCACCACCACGGCGCTCCTCATCGGCTGCGCCGACCCGGCAGGCAGATACGATGACTTCGAAGCTCGCGATACCATGATCCGCGAGAGCAGCGGCGGCGAGGGTGGTGGTGGCAGCGACGGAAATGGCGGCGCTGGAGGTGGCGGGGACAACTGCCTGCTGCCGGAAGCGGGCGCCGTCGACGGCGATTTCCTCTTCAGCCTCTCGGCCTATCTCAACCCGCGGGCCCCTATCCTCTTCGTCGCCAGCCTGACCACCCAGGCCAGCGACGGCGGCCTGAGCTTCTCGCTGACCTTCCAGCCGCTCGTGGCCGCCGATCGCAAGACGCCCACGGGCGAGCCGTTCGATGTGGGTCCCTTCGCGCTGTCCGCCGATGGGACGTTCACCGCGCAGCTGCCCACGCTCATCGTGCCGGGCGACGCCAACCCCATCTCCGGCAGCGAGCTCGAGGCCACCATCACGCTGACCGGCGGCTCCCTCTGCGCGCCCGCCGACTTCATCTGTGGCGTCGTCACCGGCAGCGCGGCGAGGCCGATCCCCCTGAACCTCAAGGGCTCTGCCTTCGCCATGGAGCGAATCGCCGATCCGAGCAGCTACCCGGCGCCGGTCATCAACTGCAAGAGGGACCCGGCGAGCCCGCTCCCGTGAGCGCCCGGTCGGGTCACGCCACGGCCTCCGCCGCGGCGGCGCCTTCGAGCTCGATCAGCGAGATCTCGGACGGCGCGCCGACGCGCATCGGCGGCCCCCAGTAGCCCGTGCCGCGGCTCACGTAGATCTGGCTGTCGCCGTGCGACGACAGCCCGGCAACGTAGGGCTGGTCGAGCCGCACGAAGAAGTTCCACGGGAAGATCTGACCCCCGTGGGTGTGGCCGCTGAGCTGCAGGCCCACGCCCCGCTCCGCGGCCTCCAGGATCTGCTTGGGCTGGTGCGCGAGCAGCACGAGCTCGCGAGAAGGGTCCCGCCCCGCGAGCGCGCGCGCGAGGTCGGGGCCATGGCCGCGGCCCATGCCGCGGGAGCTCCAGTCGTCCACGCCGGCCAGGTCGAAGCCGTGCTCGCCGTCGCCGATCGAGACACGCTCGTTGCGCAGCACCGTCACGCCGAGCCGGCGGAGCTCCGCGATCCACGCCTCGGCGCCGGAGTAGTACTCATGGTTGCCCGTCACGAAGAAGACCCCGTGCCTGGCGCGCAGATCGGCGAGCGGCGCGGTGTGCTCGCGGAGCTCTTCCACGGAGCCGTCGACGAGATCGCCCGTGATCGCGATGAGATCCGGCTCGAGCGCGTTCACGCGCGCGACGACGCGCTCGAGCCAGGCCCGGCCGATCGTCGGGCCGATGTGGAGGTCGGTCAGCTGAACCACGCGAAAGCCCGACATGGCCGCGGGGAGGCGGCGCAGGCGGACGCGCACCGGGCGGACGGCGACCTCGCCGAGGGCGCTCGCGGCGCCGGCGACGCCGAAGCCCATGGCGAGCATTCCGGCCGCGCCCGCGAGGGCGCGCGAGAGGAAGGTGCGGCGCTCGCCGTCGAGCGGCTGGTTCAGCAGCGCGGTGACGCCGTGAGCGCCGAGGCGGACGAGCTCGGAGGTGAGCAGGAGGAAGAAGAGCAGGACGGCGAGCCCGACCCACGTGTAGACGACGCCGGCGACGACGCCGGCGATGTGCCGGGGCAGCGCGCGCGTGAGCAAGAGGCCGAGGGGCACCAGCGACCCGAGCACCACAAGGGCCACGCTGCCGGCGCGGTGCCAGAGCGGGCCGAGCTCGGGCGCGCGGATCAGGCGCTGCCAGAGGTAGTAGTGGACGCCTGCCACGATGGCGCTGAAGACAGCGATGAAGACGACGAAGGAGAGGAGAGGCCGCTGCACGCGTCCAGCATGACCACGGCGGCGCGCGCCCGCCGCTCCGATCGCGCCGGAGCCAGGCTCGGCAACATTTCTTAACGGAGCGACGCGGCGGGCGGCGGCTACGACGTGCTCACGCACACGCCGAACCCGGCGGGGTAGATCGCGCTGCCGCCCTGGCACTTGGCGCCTGCGCCGCATTCGGGCGCCCTGCTGTCGATCCGGCAGAGCTGCTTGCACTGGTTCGTCAGCATCGAGCACACGAAGCCGGGCGCGCACGGGCAATGCTCGTCGGCCCGCCCCTCGCCGGGCACGACGCAGCTCGTCGTCCCATCCTCGCGGACGATCGTGCAGGTGAGGCCCGCCGGGCACACGCTGTCGTTCAAGAGCTCGCAGTTCGTCGCGGGAACACAGACGGGTATCGGGACCGGAGCCCTCGCGCTCGCATCGACGATCGACTCGGCCATCGGTCGCTCGTCGCAGTACGTCCCCGCCGCGCAGCTCTCGACGTGACCACAGCAGTACTGCCGGCACACGCCGCCTTCCCCGTCGGCCGCCACGCACCCCAGGCCATCCGCGCAATCGGCGGCGCTGTGACAAGGGCCGCCTGCCTCGAAGCGGCCCGCCGGCCGGCAGCTCGGGATCGCATCACCGTCGTCGAGCACGAGCTGGCAGTGCAGCGTCTGCGCGGCAGGGAGCCCCGTCCCTGTGCCCGCGCCGCCGTCCGACGAGCACTCGGTCGGCTCCCCGCCTGGGGTGCAGCCATCGCCGCACAGGTGAGCGAAGCGGGTGTAGGGATCCTGCGCCTCCGGAGCGGCCGGGATGTTGACGTCCTCGTTCACGACGCCGCCGGCACCGCCGGCACCGCCGTTGCCGCTCGCGGGCGGAGAGGGGCTGCCACCCGATTGGGTCGAAGCGCCCTCGCCTCCCCCACTCCCGAACGCCGCCCCGCCGTCTTCGTACCCACCCGCCGAGGCGTTGTCCACCGAGCACGCGGAGAGCGCGAAAACCCAGGCCGCCGCGAGGCCAGAAAGCAGACGGGCGTGGTGTGAGCTCATTCCAGGACCACCAGAAAAGCACAAGCGGAATGAGCGTATCATGTCGCCTCCTGCATTCACAGAATGTGCCGATTCCGTGTGTCGTCGCCAGGGCGCCGAGCGCAACCTGGGTGAGGACGCCGTCCTGTGCGCCGCGAGCACGGGGGCACCTCGCCTGCGGGCATCCCTGGCGCAAGCATGACGCCCGTGTCGCGCCGAGCGCCGGGCCTCGCGCGATGGTGCGTGATGGCGCCTACCGCGCCTCGATGTCGCGGGTGACCACGTTGCCCGCGCTGTCGTAGGCGCGCACCGCGAGCAGGTGCGCGCCCGGCGGCACGATCGCGCCGAGATCCGCCTCAAACGGCTCGACGGCCTCGTCGAAGACGCCGTCGCTCGGGAAGATGGGCCGCCACTCCTCCAGGCCCGCGATCGAGACCTCGACGCGCGCGACCGGACCGAGGCCGTCCGCGACCTCGCCCGTGAGCCGGCGCCCCTGCAGCGCGAGCGCCCGGAACACCGGCGGCGTGCTGTCGACGAGGACGGTGCCCGACTCGAGGCTGTGGCGCAGCGTGCGCTCGGGCGGGTTCGCCAGCTCGTCGCTCGCCTCGACGAGGATGCGGTACTCGCCCTCGGGAAGCGCGGTCGTGTCCCATACGTGCTCGGCGCGCGTCACCTTCTCGCCCGGCTTCAGCAGGCTGCGCCAGGTCGACTGCCCCTCCATCCGGTAGGAGAGGCGGTAGCGGAGGTCGTCCTGGTCTGGATTGTCGACCTTCCATGTCAGCTGGAGCGCGCTCACGGGCTTCGGCGCCTCGCCGCCCGACGGCGGGAGGCTCGAGCGAGAGGGCTTCGTCTGCCCCTTCGGCGCGGCCTCGATCGACGTGACCACGGCGCGCGCGTTGTCGGTGACGAACGAGAGCTTCACCTCGCGGAGCACCGCGCCCGGGTCGCGGCGCCAGCGCGCGCGGATCTGCGCGAAGCGCGCCGGCGGGCTCTTCACGTCGCCCGGCGCGGCGAGCGCCGTGGACCACGGGCTCCAGGTGCCGTCCGGCGCGTCGGTGTTTCCGCTCCGGGTCTCGAGCTCCAGCGCGCCGTCGGAGCGCCACGACAGGCGCCCGAACGTGGCCCGCAGCCCGGCGTCGAGCACCTTGCTCGTCCACACCGCGTCGGCGCCACCGACGCCCTTCACCTCGTGGAAGACCGCGGGGTCGGTGGTCGCGACGAACCTGCGCCGCCCGGCCATCATGAAGGCGCCGACCTGGCGCTCGTCGGTGTCGGCGACGAGCCGCGCGACGTGGTTGTCGCTCACGGTGTAGAGCTGGCCTTCCGCGCCGGTCCCGACGTACGGCGCCAGGTCGTCGCCGAGGCCGAGCGAGACGTAGTGGGTGTCGTCGTCGCTCATCATCTTCTCGGCGACGCCGCTCCGATCGAAGCGCATGAGAACGCCCTTGCCGGGCTTCGGCGCGCGCGCCGGCTGCGGCGGCGGCGGCCCGCTCCGGTTGCGCTTCGGGGGGGCGAACGCCTCGGCGTACTTGTTGGCGATCGCGTAGATCGTGCCGCCCTTCGCGCCCGGCGCGATGGCGATGGCCTTCACGTCGTCGGCGTCGAAGTCGTAGAGCACGGTCGCGCGCCCGGGCGCCGTGAGCTTGTAGAGCAGCGCCTTGCCGTTCGAGCCGGCGTAGACGGCGCCGTCGTCCCCGACGGCGACGCTCATGAGGTGCGGCTCGTCGCTGTCGAAGTACACCTGGGCCTTGCCCGCGGCGTCGACGCGGAACAGCTTCCCCCCCGAGCCGGTCGCCGCGTAGAGCGCCTTCGCCCTGGGATCGTACGCGAGGCCCCACACGTCCTCGGTGTCGGGGAGCTCGGCGAAGACCTTCGCCGGACCGCCGTTGCCCGCGCCGCGCGGCAGGCGGAAGAGCTTGCCCTCGGGGAAGGTCCCCGCGATGACGTCGCCATCGAATGCGAGCGCGAGCGCGCTGACCGCCATCTGCCCGGTCGTGGCAACGAGCGCGACCCGGCCGCCCGAGACGCTGTAGATCTTCCCCTCGTTGCCCGTGCCGAGCAGCACCGTCCCGTCCGGCAGCACCACGGAGCTCCAGATGGACGTCGCGTCCGGCAGCGGCGTCGCGCCGAGCGTCAGCCCGGCGCGCACGGCGCCGTTCGAGTCCACGCTGACGCCGGTGAGATCCCCGCCCTTCAGGTCCTCGAGCGATCGGAGCTCGAAGCTGCGCGTGCCCACCGCGTGGGCCGGCAGCGCAACGAGCCCCGCGGCGACGGCGGCGACGGCGGCGGCGAGGAGCCTGCGCGGAGAGGGGACGGCGCGAGGGTGAGGCGATCGGGAATGGGCAGAAGAGCGCTCTGTGCTCATGGGTCGCAAGATGGAGGGGTCAGGGAGAGGGGGGTCAGGGAAGAGAGGGAGGCGGGAGACCGGCGGGCTCAGCGGAGGATAGGCCGGACCGTAACGCTCACGGAGTCTTTCCCGACCAGGAAACGCTTGAGGGACACCGGCACCTGCACCTGCGCGCCGAAGGTCTCGGGCGCGTCGGACGCGGAGCTCGGGCGCAGCGTGTCCATCGCGCCCGGGGGGAGCCGCGAGGCGACCTTGCCGCGGTACGCCGCGCCGTTCTCCCGGAGCCGGAACGTCGCGACGACGCTCTCCGCGTCGTGGGTCTGGCTCGGCAGCATCGCCACGAGCTCGGCGACGTTGTTCGGGGTCGCCATCGGGCGCTCCACCTCGTAGCCGGGCGCGAGATCGATGTCCACCCGGCTGCCGGCGAGCTCGCGCGGCACCGGCACCTCGATGACGCGCGACTCGACGGGGCCCTGATGAGGCTGGAGATCCAGGCGGATCCGCGCGGGCGCGCCCGCCTCGATCTCGGGCTCGAGCACCTTCGCGCCGCGCAGCAGCACGACCTCGCGATCGAAGGTGACCTTCACGCGGGTGTCGACGCGCTCGATCGAGACGTCCTCCCAGGGGTTGTTGAGCAGGGCCCCCATCGCCCGGACGAGCCGGCTGCGGACGAAATCGTCGCTGCTGAGCGGGGTGCCGTTGCCGGCGCCGAAGTCGACGAGCGAGATGGTGCCGTAGCGCCCGATCTTCACCTGGCTCACCGCCCGCCAGGTCATGTCGCGCCGCTCGGCCGTCGTCGCCTCGACGGCGTTGCCGACGGCCATCGAGACGAAGGCGGGCGCGAGGAACTGATCGTGCGCGACCTCGACGTTCCACGTCGGGTGCGGCGCGCCCGCCACGCCGTCGATCTGGACGCGCATCGGGAAGACCGGCGCCTTCGCCGAGCTGTCGACGACGATCGCGGCCTGCCGATCGTTCACCAGCGTGCCCAGGGGCCGCACCGCCTCGCCGATCTTGAAGCTCCGGTTCTGGCTCGCGAGGATCCAGTGGACCCGCGCGATCGCGGCGGGGAGGTTCGTGACGCCGCCGTTCATCATCGGGTGGCCGAACGCGACCAGCTTGTCGCCCGACACGCGCGTGACCGTGCCGATGCCCATCGCGGAGATGTCGCCGCGCACGAGCTCGACGCCGATCGCCCCCCCGTCGACGTACCTGGTCGGCGCGCCCGGCTCCGGGCTCGCGGACGAGCCGCCGCCGGCCTGCATCGGATCGAGCCCCATGGGGCCGAGCAGGTCGCTCGCGATGCGCAGCGACGTCCCGCCGAGCCCGCCGAGCATCACCGGCGTCGAGGCGCGCGCGAGGCCCGTCGACTCGGGCGGGGCGAGCGACGGCGCGACGCGCGCGGCGATCTGGCTGGCGTGGCCGGCGAGGTCGTAGGCGTCGACGGCCCCCAGGAAGCCGCGGCTGCCGTGCAGGCGGGCCGGCGCGGCGGCGCGCGGCGGCGGCGGCGCACCACCGGCGCGGCTCACCGGGGCGGGCAGCGGGCCGCCGACCTTCGGGGCGATCCCGCGCGGGAGCGGCCGCGCGAGCTCGTCGAGCATCGACTTGATCGGGGTGACGCCGGCGATCGCCTCCGCGCCGAAGAGCCAGCCGTACGCGTAGGCGCCGATCATCTTGCCGTTCAGGTAGATCGGGCTGCCGCTCATCCCCGCCACGGTGCGCGCGACCTCGAGGCGCGGGTGCTGCGTCTTGACGAGGACGAGGTCCTGGTTCGGCCGGAAATTGCGGAGCGTCGAGATGACCTCGACGTCGAACTTCTCGGGCGTGGTGCCGGAGAAGACGGTGAGGCCGTACCCCTTCATGCCCGGCTTCACCTCGGAGAGCGGCAGCGTATCGGGCGGAGCGGAGATCGCCTGGGCCGCGCCGACGCCGACGGCGACGCTGCACGCCGCGCCGGCGAGCAGGCTCAGGGGGATGAGGCGGCCGTCGCGGTCGACGAGGGCGCGGGCGGCGCCCGCGATCGCCCTCGCGCTGCGGGTCGCGAGCGGGGCGGCGCGCGCTGTGAGGAAGGAATCCGGACGAAACCACGGCATGTTGCGCAGAGGCACGGGCCAAGCTTAGCCCGGATTTGGTAGCGCGACAGAGCGGGGGCTCGGGCCGCGCCGGGAGGTCACCGCGCTGCCCAGGGTCGCCGTTTTCCAGAGGCGGGGCGCGCCGGCGACGCTAGGCTTCGCCCCGTGAAGGATATCGCGGCGACCGCGACGCTCGTCCTTTCGTTCGCCGCCTGGGTGACCACCCACGTCGCGCTGGCCGCGCGGCTCGCGCTCCGGAGCCAGCCGCGCTGGCGCGGGCTCGTCGCGCTGGTGGTGCCGCCGCTCGCGCCGATGTACGGCTTCCGGCTGGGGTGGCGGCGGACGAGCACCCTGTGGCTCGTATGGCTGATCGTGTACGTGCTCGCGCTCCTCGTCGCGCGGGCGTGAGGAGCAGCGCGTGGCGCCTGACGTGAAGGCTGACGACGTGAGGGCTGACGGCGTGAAGGCTGACGGCGTGAAGGCTGACGGCGTGAAGGCTGACGGCGTGAACGCGGAGATGACGGCGAAGCGGCGCCCGGGCGCGCCGCCCGCGATCCTCGTCGGCACGATGAACTTCGGCGGCCGCACGCCGCCCGAGGAGGCCGAGCGCATCACCCTGCGCGCGCTCGAGCGCGGGATCACCGCGTTCGACACGGCGAACCTCTACCAGGACGGCGCGTCCGAGCGGATCCTCGGCCGGGCGCTCCGGGGCCGCCGGGCCGAGGCGCAGATCGCCACCAAGGTCGGCCTGCGCCGCGTCCGGGGCAGGCCCGAGGGCCTCGGGCGCGAGCGCGTGATCCGCGCCGTCGAAGAGAGCCTCGCGCGCCTCGGCACCGACCGCGTCGACGTCTGTTATCTCCACGCGCCGGACCCGGAGACGCCCATCGAGGAGACGCTGTCGGCGATCGACGCCCTGCTCGAGCAGGGGAAGATCCTGCAGTACGGGGTCAGCAACTTCGCTTCGTGGCAGATCCTGGAGATCATCGCGCGCCGCGACGCCGTCGGGAAGCCGCGCCCCGCCGTCTCTCAGGTGCTCTACAACGCGCTGATCCGCCAGCTCGACGTCGAGTACGCCGCCTTCGCGCGGCGGTACGCGCTGGCCACCGCGGTGTACAACCCGCTCGCCGGCGGGCTCTTGACGGGGCGGCACGCGGGGCCTGAGGCGACGCAGGCGGGCTCGCGCTTCGAGGGCAACCGCCTCTACCAGCGCCGGTACTGGAGCAGGCGCATGTTCGAGCTCGCGGCCGGCTACGCCGCGGTGGCGGCGGACGAAGGGATGAGCCTGCTCTCGCTTTCGTACGCCTGGCTCGCGGGGCGGGACGTCGTCGATTCCATCCTCGTCGGCCCGGTCCGGGCAGAGCACCTCGACGCGGCGGCCGACGCCGTCGGGCGCCCGCTCTCGGAGGAGGCGGCGCGGCGCATGGACGCGCTCTACCGCGATCACCTGGGCACCGACGCGAGCTACGCGCGATGATCGAGCTCCTGCTGCCCGGAGCCAGGGACCTCGATCTCGCGGGCCCCCTGGCCGACTACGCCGCCCGCGGCCACGCCCGCCTCGGGCGCGTGATGACCGACGCGGGGCTCGCGGCGCTGCGCGCGCGCTCGGATGACCTGATGCTCGGGCGCGTCACGTACCCCGGGCTCTTCTTCCAGCACGACGCGGCGTCGGGCCGCTACGAGGATCTGCCGTACGGCAAGGGCTACGAGGGGCCGAGCACGTCGTACCGGAAGCTCGAGAAGCTCGAGAAGGACCCGCTGTTCCTCGCCTGGATCGAGAACCCGCTCTTCGAGAGGATCGCGCGCGCGCTCATCGGCGGAGAGGTCTCCATCTACCGGGCCGTGCTCTTCAACAAGGCCGCGTCCGGAGGGACGCCGCTGCCCTGGCACCAGGACGGCGGCAGCTACTGGGGGCTGGATCGCGACCCCGAGCTGCAGATCTGGACCGCGCTCGACGACGCGCCCGCCGGCGGCGGCTGCGTGGAGGTGCTGGAAGGCAGCCACATCGACGGGCTCGCGACGCCGCTCGGCGGCGTCGTTCCGAGCGACCGCGTGCGCGCGGCCGACGCGGACGCCCGCAAGATCGCGCTGCCGGCGCGCGCGGGCGAGGCCCTGCTGATCCACAACTACCTCTGGCACTGCTCCGCCGTGAACCGGAGCGGCCAGCCGAGGCGAGCGTTCACCGTCTGCTACATGAACAGGGCGACCCGCTGCCTCCGGAAGAAGAAGGCCCCGCGCACGTTCACGCCGGTGTTCTGAGCTGCCCCGGGCAGGCGGCCTCGGCGCGGCCGGCGGCCCCTCGCTCGCCAGCCCTCCCCTTCCCCCTGGCTTGCCCCGGCTTCCCCGGAGCGTTCCCCGGCCGGCGCCGACGTTTCGACAATTTTTCGATCCGGTGTCGCCTCCAGTTCGCCCCCGTGTCGTAAGGACGGACGCCCGTACCCGCGGCAACCTGCCGCGCCCCTGCGGCGACCTGCCGCAGCGTGGAGCCTCAATTACCCACAGCGGCAATCTGCCGCACTCACGCGGCACTTTGCCGTCTTGTCGCACCCCGCCAGCAAGCCATAACTGCGCCCGCGCGTCCTTCCGACGCCCACCACAACCCTATGGCTCGGTTCCTGTTCCCACGATGGGCCAACAAAGTGGTTCCGCTGGGGCTGCTCTTCGGAGTCCTGCCCCTCGGCGCCGCTGTGATCGGCGGATTCTGGTACTACGGTACCAACAAACATCTCGAGGTCGGGTATCAGCCGGATCAACCGGTTGACTATTCCCACAAGCTGCACGCCGGCGACCTCGGCATCGACTGCCGCTACTGTCACAGCACAGTAGAGGTATCCAGCTTCGCCGCGGTTCCCCCCACCGAGACGTGCATGAACTGTCATGCCAAGGTGCGGCGGGACAGCGAAAAGCTCCTCCTCGTGCAGGAGAGCTGGGCGACGGATCAACCCATCCCCTGGGTGCGCGTCCACAACCTTCCGGACTACGCCTATTTCGACCACTCGGCCCACCTGGCCGCAGGGGTCGGCTGCGTGAGCTGTCACGGACGCGTGGACCAGATGCACAAGGTCCGGCAGGTCCAGCCGCTCACCATGGGGTGGTGTCTGGACTGCCACCGCGATCCGGGTCCCAACCTCCGCAATCCCGCCGACGTGACCAAGATGGATATGGCACCCGCGACGGCCGCCATGGCGGGCGCCGGGATCCCTGCGAGCCACGAGCCTTACCAAGATCGCGTGCCCGCGGTCACTTCCTCCGGGCGGCAGGTGCAGGCGCCGCTCCACTGCTCGGGGTGCCACCGATGAGTAAACGAACTCCCCTCCCCCTCGCCCAGGACATCTCTGGAAAGACCTACTGGCGCAGCTTGAGCGAGCTCTCCGGCTCGCCCGACTTCGTCGACGCGCTCGGGCGCGAGTTCCCGCCGGCGGCGTTCGAGCCGCCGGAGGGCGTCGGGCGGCGCACGTTCCTGAGCCTCATGGGCGCGTCGCTCGCGCTCGGCGGCCTCGTGGGCTGCCGCCGGCCTGTCGAGCAGATCCTGCCGTACTCGCGGACGCCGGAGGAGGTCATCCCGGGCAAGCCGCTGTTCTTCGCGACGGCGCTGCCGATGATGGGCACGGCCTTCGGCGTCATCGTCGAGAGCCACGAGGGGCGGCCCACCAAGATCGAGGGCAACCCGAAGCACCCCGAGAGCGTCGGCGGGACCACCCTCCACATCCAGGCCTCGATCCTCGACCTCTACGATCCCGATCGCAGCAAGTCGCCGCGCGAGGGCGCGAACGAAAAGTCGTGGGACGACGCCGCGGCGTTCCTCCGCACCGAGGGCGACAAGCTCCGCGGCCGCGGCGGCAAGGGGCTCACGATCCTGACCGAGGCGCACCGCTCGCCGACGCTGGCCGCGCGCCTCGCCGATCTCCGCAAGACGCTGCCCGAGGCGCGCGTCGTCCGGTACGAGCCCTTCTCGCGCGACGCCGCGCGTGAGGGCGCGCGGCTCGCGTTCGGCAAGCCGCTCGAGACAACGCTCGACCTGACGAAGGCGCGCGTGATCGTCGCGCTCGACGCCGACCTGTTCGCCTCCGACGGCAGCCCGCTCAAGCAGGGGCGCGCGTTCACGGCGGGCCGCGCGGTCGACAAGGACCCGACGGCGATGAACCGCCTCTACTCCGTCGAGAGCACCTTCACGATCACCGGCGCGGCCGCGGATCACCGGCTCCGCATCCAGAGCCGCAAGATCCCCGCCTTCGCCTTCGCCCTCGCGACCGAGCTCGGCAAGCGCGGGGTCGCGCTCGACCCGCAGCTGCTCAGCGCGCTCGCGGGCAAATCGGAGGGGCTCGACGCCAAGGCGACCCGGCACGTCGCCGCCATCGCCGCCGACCTCGCCGCGAACCGCGGCCAGGGCGCGGTCGTGGCCGGGCGCTCGCTGCCGAAGGAGGTCCACGGGCTCGTGCACCTCATCAACCTCGCGCTCGACAACACGGGCAAGGCGGTCCGGCTCGTCGCGCCCTTCGACGACTCGCGCGAGGGCCCCGAGGCGCTCGTCGAGCTCGCGCGCTCCATCGAGAAGGGCGAGGTCGAGACGCTGATCATCCTGGGCGGCAACCCGGCCTTCGACGCGCCCGCGGACGCGCGCTTCGCCGACGCCCTCGCCAAGGTGCCCGCGAGCGTGCACGTCTCGACGCACGTCGACGAGACGAGCGAGCGCACCAAATGGCACCTGAACCGCGCCCACCCGCTGGAGTCGTGGAGCGACGTGCGGGCGGAGGACGGGACGGCCAGCATCGCGCAGCCGCTCATCGCGCCGCTCTTCGGCGGCAGGACCGACGCCGAGGTCATCGAGCTCCTGCTCGGCGGCTCGCGGACGGCGTACGACCTGGTGCGGGCGACCTGGCTGACCGCCGAGGGCGCGAAGCGCACGGAGGACGACTTCCGCCGCGCGCTGCACGACGGCCTCGTCGCGGGGAGTCAGCTCGCGGACGAGCAGGTGGCCGCCGCGGCGCAGGGCGCGATCGAGGCGCTGCGCGCGTTCGCGCCCGCCGTGGGCGAGGGCCTGGAGGTGACCTTCCGGCCCGACGTGCACGCGTGGGACGGCCGGTTCGCGAACAACGGGTGGCTCCAGGAGCTGCCCCACCCGATGACGAAGCTCACCTGGGGCAGCGCCGCGAACCTCTCGCCCTCGACGGCGGCGCGGCTCGGCCTGAAGGACGGCGACGTCGTGACGCTGACGGGCAGCGGCGCGTCGGTGCGGATCCCCGTCCTCGTCGCGCCGGGGCAGGCGGACGACTCGGTGGGCATCACCATCGGCCAGGGGCGGCGCGCGAAGCTCCGGGTCGGCCAGGGCGTCGGCGTCGACACGACCCCGCTGCGGAAGAGCGACGCCTTCGAGCTCGCCGGCGGCTTCTCGCTGGAGAAGACCGGCGAGGTCGTCGAGCTCGCGCGCACCCAGGAGCACTTCGTGATGGAGGGCCGCCCGCTCGCGCGGGAGGGGACGCTCGCCGAGTTCCAGAAGGACGCGGCGTTCGCCCAGAAGCAGGTCCACGTGCCGCCGCTCCTCAGCCTGTTCAAGGAGCCGAACCGGCGGCAGGGGCACGCCTGGGGCATGACCATCGACCTCAACGCCTGCCTCGGCTGCAACGCGTGCGTCGTCGCCTGCCAGGCCGAGAACAACATCCCGGTCGTCGGCGCCGACGGCGTGCGGCAGACCCGCGAGATGCACTGGCTCCGGATCGACCGCTACTTCCAGGGCACGGACCCGAACGAGCCGGAGAGCATCTCGCAGCCGCTCCCCTGCCAGCACTGCGAGAACGCGCCGTGCGAGCAGGTCTGCCCGGTCGCCGCCACGACGCACAGCCCCGAGGGGCTGAACGACATGGCGTACAACCGGTGCGTCGGCACGAAGTACTGCGCCAACAACTGCCCTTACAAGGTCCGTCGCTTCAACTTCCTCGAGTACGGCCAGCCGGACTCGGAGGAGCGGAAGATGCAGTTCAACCCCAACGTCACCGTGCGATCGCGGGGCGTCATGGAGAAGTGCACCTTCTGCGTGCAGCGGATCAACCACGCCAAGATCGACGCGAAGCGAGAGGGGCGGGAGCACATCAAGGACGGCGAGATCGTGACCGCGTGCCAGGGCGCTTGCCCGACGCAGGCCATCGTCTTCGGCGACCTCGACGACCCCAAGAGCCAGGTGGCCGCCACGGCCGCTAGCCCGCGCGGTTACAGATTGCTGGACGAGATCAACACCAAGCCGCGGGTCACCTACCTCGCCAAGATCCGCAACAAGAACCCGGAGCTCGCCGACGCATGAGCGCCACAGCACCCCTCCAGGTCGAACACCCCCGGCTCTCGGACCGCGCCGCCCTCTTGGACGAGGCGCCGCTCGTGCAGGGGAAGGACGACTTCCGCTCTCTCACCGACAAAGTCGCGGGCATCGTCCTCAGCAAGCGCCCCCCCGGGTGGCTCATCCTGCTGTGCCTTGCCATCAGCATCCTGTTCATCCTCGCCGGCTCGCTCGTTCACCTCGTCGGGACCGGTATCGGTATCTGGGGGCTGAACACCACGGTCAACTGGGCGTGGGACATCACCGGCTTCGTGTTCTGGGTCGGTATCGGCCACGCCGGCACGCTGATCAGCGCCATCCTCTTCCTCTTCCGCCAGAAGTGGAGGACGAGCATCAACCGCGCCGCGGAGGCGATGACGATCTTCGCGGTCGCGTGCGCCGCCATCTACCCGGTGGCCCACCTGGGCCGGATCTGGTTCGCCCACTGGCTGTTCCCGATCCCGAACCAGATGAGCCTCTGGCCGAACTTCAAGAGCCCGCTGCTCTGGGACGTGTTCGCCGTCTCGACGTACGCGACGGTCTCGACCCTCTTCTGGTTCGTCGGGCTCATCCCCGATCTCGCCACGATCCGCGACCGGGCCACGACCCGGACGAAGCAGATCGTCTTCGGGATCCTCAGCCTCGGCTGGCGCGGCTCGCACCGCCACTGGCTCCACTACGAGAAGGCCTACCTGATCTTCGCCGGGCTCTCGACGCCGCTCGTGCTCAGCGTGCACACGATCGTGTCGTTCGACTTCGCCGTCTCGATCGTCCCCGGCTGGCACACGACGATCTTCCCGCCGTACTTCGTCGCGGGCGCCATCTTCAGCGGGTTCGCGATGGTCGTCACGCTGATGGTCTTCGCGCGCAAGGCGTTCGGTCTCGAGGGGCTCATCACGATGCGGCACCTCGAGAACATGAACAAGGTCATCGTCGCGACCGGCACCATGGTCGGTTACGCGTACGGGATGGAGCTCTTCATCGCCTGGTACAGCGGCAACGGCTACGAGCAGTTCGCCTTCCGGAACCGCATCCTCGGCCCGTACGCCTGGGCCTACTGGACCATGGTGAGCTGCAACGTGATCTTCCCGCAGCTCTTCTGGTTCAAGAAGGTGCGCACCAGCATCCCGGCGATGTTCATCATCTCGATCCTGGTCAACATCGGGATGTGGTTCGAGCGCTTCGTCATCATCGTGACGAGCCTCCACCGCGACTTCCTCCCCTCGAGCTGGACCTACTTCCGCCCGACCATCTGGGACATGTCGACGTTCTTCGGCTCGTTCGGCCTCTTCTTCACGCTCTTCCTGCTGTTCGTCCGCTACCTGCCGATGGTCGCGATCAGCGAGGTGAAGGGGGTCACGGCGGCGGCCGATCCTCACGGCTCGCACAGCAACGACGAGGCTCATCATGCAGCGTAACAGCGATGCTCGACGCCAGAAGCGCTCCGGGAAGCCCGCCTCGGCCGAGGAGGCACGAGCGCTCAAGGACTCCGCGCGCGACAGCCAGCCCGACATCAAGCCGCAGGGCCACGTGCCCGAGGACGACGCGGAGTACGACGAGCCCCGCGAGAGCGGGCCGCACGGTCAGGCCGCGCTCGCGGTCGAGCGCAAGCAGGAGCGCAAGGCCGAGCAGGAGGCGGACGGCGAGTCGACCCTGTTCGGGGTGATGGGCTACTTCACGACCCCGAAGGACATCTTCCACGCGTGCGAGGCGCTCCGGGACGCCGGGTACAGCCGCTTCGACGCGCACACGCCGTTCCCCGTGCACGGGCTGGAGAAGGCGATGGGGCTCAAGCCGTCTCCGCTGCCGTGGCTCGTGCTCGGCGGCGGGACGGCGGGGCTCGCCAGCGCCATCGCGCTCGCCTGGTACACGCAGTACTACGACTATCCGCTCATCATCAGCGGCAAGCCGTCGTTCTCGTACCAGGCCTTCATCCCCATCTTCTTCGAGCTCACGGTCCTCTTCGCGGCGCTCACGTGCTTCTTCGGGCTCTTCGCGCTCGGGCGCCTGCCCACCTTGTTCCACCCCACCATGACGCACCCCTCGTTCCCGCGGGCGACCGACGACGCCTTCTTCATCAGCGTCGAGGCGAGCGACCCGAAGTTCGACTCCACGGAGACGCGCAACCTCCTCCAGCGCCTCGGCGCCCAGGGCATCCGGGAGGTCTCCTCGTGAAGCGCTGGTGCATTCCCCTCCTCGTCGTCCTGGCGGGCTGCCGCGGACAGGCGAGCAGCGATCCGCCGATCCACCTCTTCGGAGACATGGACTGGCAGCCCAAGTTCCAGCCCGAGGAGGGCACCCGCCTGTTCCCCGACGGGCGGGCGATGCGGCCGATCGTCGAAGGCACGGTGGCCCAGGGAGCGCTCGACGAGAGCGAGGCCTACCGCACCGGCAAGGAAGGCGAGACGTTCCTGGCGTTCGCGCCCATCACCGTCGATGAGGCGGTGATCCGGCGCGGCCAGGATCGCTTCAACATCTACTGTGCGCCGTGCCACGACCAGAGCGGGAGCGGCCAGGGCATGGTGGTGAAGCGCGGGTACCCGCCCCCCATCGACCTCGCGTCCGAGCGGGCCATCGGCCTGCCCGACGGCGAGATCTTCAACGTCATCACGAACGGCGTGCGCAACATGCCGTCCTATCGGAAGCAGATCCCGGTCAAGGACCGGTGGGCGATCGTCACGTGGGTGCGCGCGCTGCAGCACAGCCAGCACGCGCGCATCGACGACGTGCCCGAGGCCCAGCGGGGCAACATCGCGAAGGAGAGCGGAACTCCATGAAGTCCCACGGAAGTGCTCTGGCCGAGGACAAGAAGGTCCTCGATCCGGCGGTCGCGAAGCGGCTCGTCTCGGGGAGCATGGTGCTGGCGATCGTCGGCGTGGTGCTCTCGGCGGCGGCGGCGGTCTCCGACGCGAAGCGCTTTGCGTTCTCGTACCTCACCGGCTTCACGTGGCTCGTGACGATCGGGCTCGGCGCGCTGTTCTTCGTGATCATCCAGCACCTGACCCGCGCGCGCTGGTCGGCGGCCGCGCGCCGCCACATGGAGTGGATGAGCGGCATCCTGCCCGCCTGCATCGTGCTCTTCCTCCCGGTCGCGGTGCTCGCCCACGACATCTACCATCACTGGATGGGGCCCGAGGCGGCGAACGATCATGTGCTCCACCAGAAGGCGCCCTACCTGAACCCGACGTTCTTCTACATCCGCGCCGCGGTGTTCCTCGCGGCGTGGGCGGGCCTCGCGCTCTGGTTCATCAAGACCTCCCGCGCGCAGGACAAGAGCGCCGATTTCCGGCCCACCGCGAGGATGCGCGCCGGCGCGGCCCCGGCCGTCATCGTCTTCGCCCTGACCATCTCGTTCGCGGCGTTCGACTGGCTGATGAGCATCGACCCGCACTGGTACTCGACGATCTTCGGCGTCTACGTGTTCGCCGGCGCGGCCACGAGCTCCCTCTCGGCGCTCGCGCTGATCACGATCGCGCTCCACAAGGCGGGGCTCCTGCGCAAGGTGAGCAACGTCGAGCGTCAGCACGACATCGGCAAGCTGCTCTTCGGTTTCACGATCTTCTGGGCCTACATCGCGTTCTCGCAGTTCATCCTGATCTGGTACGCGAACATCCCGGAGGAGACGATCTTCTACCAGCACCGCTGGGAGGGCTCGTGGAAGGTCGTGAGCCTGGCCTTGCTGTTCGGGCACTTCGTCGTTCCGTTCCTCGTCCTCCTGTCGCGGCACGCGAAGCGGAGCCCGCTCGTGCTCGGCGCGGCGTCGGTGCTCCTCCTCGTGATGCATTACGTCGACCTCTACTGGCTCGTCATGCCGAACGTGGATCACCACGGCGCGCACCTGAGCTGGATCGACCTCGCCGGCTTGCTCGGCCCCCTGGGCGTGGGCGCCTGGATGCTCGCGCTCCAGGCGGCCAAGAGCCCTCTGTATCCCCTGAACGACCCTCACCTTGCCGAAGCGGCTCGGATCGACAACCCGTAAGGAGCCGGCCATGAGCGAAGCGACCGACAACACAGCGACCGATCACGCCGAGGCCCAGGCCGAGGTGGATCGACCGAACAACTCGCTCATCTTCGTGATCGTGATCGCCACGCTGCTCTCGATCGTGGTGACCGTGCTCTTCGTCAACGAGATCTTCAAGGCGACGATGGAGCGGGAGATCTCGACCAAGGTGCTGGAGCCGCCGAGCAGCGGGGTCCGCAGCCTGCGGGCCTGGGAGAAGGAGCGGCTCAGCCACTACCAGTGGGCTGACGAGAAGAAGGGCGTCGTCCGCATCCCGGTCGATCAGGCCGTCGCGCTCACCCTGAAGGACTACCAGGAGAGGCGCGTGAGGACCGCGGCCGCTCCCGCCGCGACGACCGAGGGCGCGCAGCCCGCGGACGGCGCGGCGAAGCCCGCCGAGGGCGCCGCCGCCGGCGAGCCGTCGAAGGGCGAGGACGCGGCGAAGCCGGGCGACAAGGACGCGGCGAAGCCCTCGGACGCCGCCAAGCCCGCCGAGACGGCCACGCCCGCGAAGCCCGCCGAGACGGCCAAGCCCGCCGACGCCGTGAAGCCCGAAAAGCCCGCGGACGGCGCGGTGAAGCCCGCCGCGCCTTCGGGCGCGGCGCCCAAGCCCGCGGCCCCGGCGACCCCCGCTCCGGAGCAGTGATGTCCCGCCCGCTGTCTGCCCTGCTCGCCGTTCTCGCGCTCGTGGTGGCCACGGTCACCCCGGCGCGGAGCGCGCGAGCTGCGGACACGACCATTCCGACCGAGCTCGCCGGCATCGACATCGAGGAGCGGCCGGGAGCCCTGCTCCCGCAGAAGCTCCGGCTCCGCGACCAGTCGGGGCAAGAGGTCGAGCTCGCCAAATATGCGGCGGGCGACAAGCCCCTCGTCCTGGTGCTCGGTTATTTCGAGTGCCCGATGCTGTGCTCGCTGGTCCTGAACGGCGTGCTCCAGGCCATGAAGGAGAGCGCCTGGACCGCGGGTCAGGAGTACCGCGCCCTCGTCGTCAGCTTCGACCCCCGCGACACGCCCGAGGCCGCGCGCAAGAAGCGGGCGAACTACATCGAGGCGTACGGCAAGCCGGTCACCGGCGACGGCTTCGACTTCCTCGTCGGAGACGAGGCGTCGGTGCGCGAGCTCGCCGACGCGGTGGGCTTCCACTACCGGTGGGACGACACGACCAAGCAGTACGCACACGCGGCGGGCGCGTTCGTCTTCACGCCCGACGGGCGCCTGTCGCGCACGCTGTACGGCATCTCCTTCCCGCAGAAGAATTTCGGCCTCGCGCTGCGCGAAGCGGGCAGCGGGCAGGTCGGGAGCGCCTGGGATCGGGTGCTCTTGTTCTGTTTCCATTACGATCCCAACGCCCGAGGGTACGTCCTGGCGACGAGGCGGCTGATGATGGCGTCAGGCGTCGTCACCGTCGTGCTCATCGGGCTCTGGCTCATTCGCTTCTGGCGGACTGAACGCTCCCGCACGAGGGCGCGTGTAAACGAGGCTTCCTAGATACAAGGTGGCGGAGCCACAACTATGGTGATGAAAAACCCGATCGAACTCGGCTCCTTCTGGCTGCCCCGCCAGGGCTCGACGCTCGCTGAGCACATCGACGCCGGCTGGGCTGCGGCTTACTGGGTCTCCGTCTTCTTCTTCATCCTGGTCTCCGGGGCGGTCGTGCTGTTCGCCCTCAAGTACCGGCGGCGCAGCGAGCGCGACAAGACGAGCCCCATCGATCACAGCACGACGGTCGAGGTCGTGTGGACGCTGATCCCGCTCGCCATCGTGATCGCGCTCTTCTTCGTGGGCTTGCGCGGCTACGTGCACGCCTCCGTGGCGCCGGCCGAGTCGTACGAGATCAACGTCACGGGCGAGATGTACCTGTGGACGTTCACCTACCCCGACGGCACGACGACCGTGAACGAGCTCGCCGTGCCGCGGGGGCGCCCGGTGCGGCTCATCATGAGCTCGAAGGACATCCTCCACAGCTTCTACATCCCGGAGTTCCGCGTGAAGCAGGACGTGGTCCCGGGGTCGTACACGTCGCTGTGGTTCGAGGCGACGGAGACGCGGGAGACGGTGCTCCTGTGCACCGAGTACTGCGGCTCCGGTCACTCCGACATGCTGGCGACCGTCAAGGTGCTGGAGCAGTCGGACTTCGAGAAGTGGCTCGAGGGCAACAACAACAGCGACCTGCCGCCCGAGGAGCTCGGCAAGCTGCTCTTCGCCAAGCGGAGCTGCGCGACCTGCCACTCGCTCGACGGGACGCGCATCCAGGGCCCGTCGCTCAAGGGGCTCTTCGGCCGAGAGGAGGAGCTCGTGGACGGATCCAAGCTCATCGCGGACGAGAACTACTTCCGCGAGAGCCTGTTCAACCCCGGCGGCCAGGTCGTTCGCGGCTACCCGCCGGTGATGCCGTCGTTCAAGGGGCTCCTCAAGGACAGAGAAGTGGACGCGCTCATCGCTTATCTGAAGTCGGTGAAGTGAGCGCCGGGGAGAAGCAGTCATGTCGCAGACCGTAACAACCCTCGACGTCAATACGGCACCCGCCGGCGGCCACGGAGCGGACTACATCCGGGCCCAGAGCGGGATCATGTCGTGGCTCACCACGGTCGATCACAAGCGGATCGGCCTGATGTACCTCATCAGCACGTTCATCGCGTTCGGCATGGGCGGGCTCTTCGCGCTGATCCTCCGGCTCGAGCTCCTGACGCCGAAGGAGACGCTCATGAGCGCGAACACCTACAACCAGATGTTCACGCTCCACGGCGCGGTGATGACGTTCCTGTTCATCATCCCGAGCATCCCCGGCGCGCTCGGCAACTTCCTCCTGCCGATCATGATCGGCGCGAAGGACGTCGCCTTCCCCAAGCTGAACCTCCTCAGCCTGTACCTCTACTGGATCGGCGCCCTCTTCACGCTGTCGTCGCTCGTCACGGGCGGCATCGACACCGGCTGGACGTTCTACGTGCCGTACTCGAGCACGGTGACCACGACGTCGGTCCTGAGCGTCACGTTCGGCGTGTTCATCCTCGGCTTCTCCAGCGTGCTCACGGGGCTGAACTTCATCGTCACGATGCACAAGCTCCGGGCGCCCGGGATGGGCTGGTACAAGATGCCGCTCATGCTCTGGGCGATCTACGCGACGAGCATCGTCCAGATCCTCGCCACGCCGGTCCTCGGCATCACGCTCCTGCTGCTCATCGCGGAGCGCGCGTTCAACATCGGCATCTTCGATCCGGCGCTCGGCGGCGACCCGGTGCTCTACCAGCACTTCTTCTGGTTCTACAGCCACCCGGCCGTCTACATCATGATCCTGCCGGGGATGGGCATCATCAGCGAGCTCATCGCCGTCCACGCGCGGCGCAGGATCTTCGGCTACAAGGCGATCGCGTTCTCCAGCATCGCCATCGCGCTGGTCGGCTTCCTCGTGTGGGGCCACCACATGTTCACCTCCGGCCAGAGCGAGTTCGCGGCGATCATGTTCTCGTTCTTGACCTTCCTCGTCGCCATCCCCAGCGGCGTCAAGGTCTTCAACTGGACCGCCACGCTGTGGCGCGGCTCGATCAGCTTCAACGCGCCGATGCTCTACGCGCTGTCGTTCCTCATCCTCTTCTCGATCGGCGGGCTCACCGGCGTCTTCCTCGGGATGCTCAGCGTCGACCTGCACCTGCACGACACGTACTTCGTGGTCGCGCACTTCCACTACGTGATGGTGGGCGGCACCGTCATCGCCTTCATGGGCGGGCTCCACCACTGGTGGCCCAAGATGACGGGGAAGATGTACTCCGAGAAGCTCGCCGCCGTCGCCTGTGTGCTCATCTTCATCGGCTTCAACGTCACGTTCTTCTCGCAGTTCGTCCTGGGCAGCCGCGGGATGCCGCGCCGCTACTACAACTACCTGGACCAGTTCCAGCCGCTGCACGCGTTCTCGACCGTGGGCTCGTGGATCCTGGGCACCGGCTTCCTCGTGATGACCATCTGCTTCATCAAGTCGCTGCGCTCCGGCGCGCCGGCGCCGGCGAACCCCTGGGGCGGGCTCAGCCTCGAGTGGACCACCGCTTCCCCGCCCATCACCGAGAACTTCGTCCGCACCCCGGTCGTGACCAAGGGCGCCTACGATTTCAACACGGAGAACGCATGAGCGCGCACGCCGAGGCCGCCGACCGGACGAACAAGGCAGGTCCGGTCCTGTCCCCCAACTTCCACGTCGCCCATCATTTCGATTCCGCGGACACGCAGTTCGACGCCGGAAGGATGGGCATCTGGCTCTTCCTGGTCACGGAGATCCTGCTCTTCGGCGGGCTGTTCTGCGCGTTCGCCATCTTCCGGGGCTGGTTCTTCGACTCGTTCGTGGAGGCCCACCATCACCTCGACAAGGTGATGGGCGGCATCAACACGATCGTGCTCATCTGTTCCAGCCTCACGATGGCGCTCGCCGTCCGGTCTGCGCAGAAGAGCGACCAGAAGACCACCACCCGGCTGCTCGTGGTGACCCTGCTCTGCGCGGCCGTGTTCCTTGTGATCAAGTACTTCGAGTACCAGCACAAGTTCCACGACGGCCTCCTGCCCGGGAAGTACTTCACCGCCCAGGGCTTCACCACGGCCCACGCGGGGACGTTCTTCGCCATCTACTTCATGATGACGGGCATCCACGGGCTGCACGTCGTCATCGGGATGGGGCTCATCACGTGGATCCTCATCCGCAACCTGCGCGGTGAGTTCTCGAGCCGTTACTACTCGCCGGTCGAAGGGGTGGGGCTGTACTGGCACCTCGTCGACCTCATCTGGATCTATCTCTTCCCCCTGCTCTACCTGGTGGGCTGAGGCCTAGAGGACAGCATGTCGACACACGCAGAAGCAGCTGGCGCGCACGGGCACGGGCACGGGCACGGCCATGGCCACGGCGCGGACCACGTGCCTCACGTCCTGCCGCTCAAGGTCTACATCGCGACGTGGCTCGCGCTGCTCGTGCTCACGGTCGTCACCGTGGGCGCGAGCTACGTCGACCTCGGCGCGGCCAACCTGGCGATCGCGGTCCTCATCGCGACGACGAAGGCGGGCGTCGTGGCGCTCATCTTCATGCACCTCAAGTGGGACCATAAGTTCCACACCCTGATCTTCGCGTCGTCGCTCATCTTCCTGGCGATCTTCATCGGCTTCACGATGTTCGACACGGCCAACCGCGGCCGGGCCGAGGAGATCGAGGCCGAGCGGCCGGCGGACATCAAGGCGCCGTTCGACGGCAAGCGCGCCGCCGACGACTGGAGGATGAAGCGGGCGCAGAAGGCGCCGCCGCCGCCCGCGCACGGCGCGCAAGGCAACGGAGCCGAACAGGCCAAGTGACCGGGCCGGGGCCGAGCGCCCCGCCGGTGCGAGGCCGAACGTAATCCAGCCAACAATTCCAAGCCCCGGTATTCGCTGGGGTTTTTCCTGACACCCCCCGGATGTGGGCCGGGGCGCACCTCGCGCGTGCTCGCGGCTTTCGTGCGCGGTACAAGGGAGCGGATGCAAGGCAACGTCGGAAGGTTGCTCCGGGATGGACGCCGGACGCCTCGACCGCGCTCTGGAAAGCCCCCCTGTCCGCGCGCGGATGCACTCCTCCTTCCAGCCATGGTCGCTTGACGCAGGGCACGACCCCGCCAAGAGCAGCGCGCCCCCTGCGGCGCGCCGGCGGCTCGCGGTCCTGCTCTCCGGGCCGAAGCCCCCTTCCTGGGACACCGCCGACAGGTGGCTGATCCAGCTGCGGTGGGGGGCGATCGCGGGGATGATCGCGACAACGGTCGCGGGCAGGAAGCTCGTCCCCGACCTCGGGCTCGCTCCGCTGATCGTCGGCATCGCCGCGATCGCGGCGGCCAACGTCGCCTGGACCTTCCGGGTCCGGCGCGCGCGCCGGGCGGACGGGGGCGAGCCCTCGGCGCGCGAGCCCGCGCAGGATCACGCGCGCGCCCAGCTCGTGGGCGACGTGATCGCGAACGCCTGGATGCTCTGGTTCTCGGGCGGGCTGGCGAACCCCTTCGCCGTCTTCCTCGCCTTCCACATCGCGCTCTCCGGCCTCCTCTGCCCGCGGCGCACGACCGTGCTCGTGGGCCTGTTGACGCTGGCCGCCATCGCCGTGCTCACGTACGCGACGCCGCTGCCGCTCGACGCGGCGCCGCTCGGCGGCGAGCGCATCCGGCGGCTCGGCGACCTCGTGTCGCTCACGTCGCTGACGCTGTTCCTCGGCTTCTTCGTCGTCGTCTACGCGCACAGGCTCGAGGAGCTCCGGCAGCAGAGCCAGCGGAACGAGCGGCTGGCGATGCTCGGGCGCATGGTCGGCGGGATGTCGCACGAGCTCAGCACGCCGCTCGCGACGATCCTCCTCGCGAGCAAGGACCTCGTCGACGTGGCGCGCGAGACGGGCTCCGAGGACGCCGCGCGCATGGCCGAGACCGTGGCCGGCGAGGCGCGGCGCGCGAGCGACATCATCGGGCTGATGCGCGGCCAGATCCGGCTCGATCAGCGGATGGAGCCGCTGGAGCTCACCCGCTTCGTGCGCGACCTGGCGAAGGTCGAGCTCGCGCGGCTGGGCTACCGCGGCGAGCTCGCGTTCGACACGCCGCGGCCGGTGCTGGCGGACGTGCTGCGGCCGGCGCTCTGCCAGGTGCTCGTGAACCTGCTCGCCAACGCCGCCGAGGCGACGGCCGACTCGACCGAGCAGCGGATCGAGGTGAGCGTCGTCGAGCGCGGCGACCTCTGCGAGATCGCGGTCTCCGACAGCGGGCCGGGGCTCAACCCCGACATCGCCGGGCGGCTCGGGGAGCCGTTCCAGACGACGAAGATGGAGCAGGGAGGGATGGGGCTCGGGCTCTACATCAGCTCGATGATGGCCTCCCGCATGAACGCGGTGCTGCGCATGGAGAGCGTCGAGACCGGCGGCGCGAAGGCGACCTTGCGCCTCCGCCTCGACGGGGGCACGGGCCCCATGGACGCGGATCTCCCCGGCGCGCTGAAGCGCTCCGGGGCCGCCTGAGGTGAAGATGACGCGACGGATCGAGACGGCGCTCCTCGTGGACGACGACGACGCGTTCCGCACGACCCTGCAGGGCGCGCTGCGCCGCCGCGGGGTCGTGGCGAGGACGGCGGCGACGATCGACGAGGGGCTCGTGGCGCTCGAGTACGAGCCGGTGGACCTCGTGGTCATCGACTACCGCATGCCGCGCGGCGACGGGCTCAGCGCGCTCGCCCAGTACCGCAAGCTCCAGCCCGACGCGGCGATCGTGATGCTGACCGGGTTCGGGGACATCCCGCTCGCGGTGGCGGCGATGCGCGAGGGCGCCGACACGCTGCTCAGCAAGCCCGTCGACGCGGACAAGCTGCTGCGCGAGGCCGCGAGCCTCCGGGATCGCCAGCGGCCCCCGCCCTCGACCTCGGCGGCGCCGACGCCGCCGCCGGGGAGCCTGAAGCTCGACGATCTCGAGCGCGAGGCGATCCGCGCCGCGCTCCGGGAGTCGGGCGGCGTGGTGGCCACCGCGGCGAAGCTGCTCGGGATCGACCGGCGGACGCTGCAGCGGAAGCTGAAGAAGCTCGGGGGCTAGGCCGCGCCGAGCGCGTCGAGCGCGCCAAGGACGTCCCTCACGACGTCCTCGGTCTCCTCGATGCCGACCGACAGGCGGATCAGCGCGGGGGAGATGCCGATCGCCGCGAGCTGCTCGTCGCTGAGCTCGTGGAAGCTCATGATGCAGGGCTGCTCGATGAGCGTCTCCACGCCGCCGAAGCTCGGGGCGATCGCGGCGATGCGCGCGCCGTCCACGACGCGCGACGCCGCCTCTCGCCCGCCGCGCACGGTGAAGCTCACGACGCCGCCGAAGCCGCGCATCTGCTCGGCCGCGACCTTGTGATCCGGGTGCGACGGGAGCCCCGGGTAGAACACCCGCTCCACCGCGGGGTGCGCCTCGAGCGCGCGCGCCACGGCGAGCCCTGTCGCGTTCTGCCGCTCGACGCGGAGCGCGAGCGTCTTCATCCCGCGCCCGATCAGCGCCGCGGCGTGGGGATCCATGATGCCCCCAAGGACGCTCCGCATGTCGCGGATCAGCGAGATCAGCGCGCTCGATCCGGAGACCGCGCCGCCCAGGACGTCGTTGTGGCCGGACAGGTACTTGCTGGCGCTGTGGACCACGAGGTCGATGCCGCGGCCGATCGGGTCGGAGTTGCAGGGGGTCGCGAACGTCGCGTCGACGACCGTCTTCACCCGCGCCTTCTTGCAGATCTCGGCGAAGCGGGACAGGTCGATGCAGTGCAGGTAGGGGTTCGTCGGCGACTCGCTGAGCGCGAAGCGGGTCCGCGGCCGGATGGCCGCCTCGAGCTGATCGAACGCGCCCGGGTCGATCAGCGTGTGCTCGACGCCGAGCCGGGAGAGCACGTTGATCACGAACTGCCGCGTGCGGCGGTACACGTCGCGGAAGAGGATGACGTGGTCGCCCGCCTTGAGGAGCGCGAACGCCGTGGTCGTCACCGCCGCCATCCCGCTCGCGAAGAGCAGGGCGTCCTCGGCGCGATCGAGCGCCGCGATGCGCTGCTCGACCTCACGCACGGTGGGGTTACCGTAACGGCCGTACTCCTGGCGCTCGGGATCCGCGTCGCCTCCGGCGAAATAGCGCTCGAGGTCCGCCGTGTTCGCAAACGTGTAGGTCGCCGTCTGCGCGATCGCAGGCGCGAGGGTGTGGGAGGGGCGCTGGCGGAGTACGCCCGCGTGCACGGCTTCGGTCGAGTTCGGCAGAGCGGTCTTCATGGTGCTGGGGGCTGGAACCCTCGTGGAACCGGCCGTGATAATTGTCGCACTTGACGCGTCGGAAATATAGGGAATACCATCGGTTATGTCGCAACGAGTCGAGCGCCTTGCGGCGGCCATCGACGTACACGCCGAGAACGTCGCCAAATTCAAACGTGGTGAGCTGACCCCCGACCAGTTCCGTCCTTTGCGGCTGGCCATGGGCGTCTACGCGCAGCTCGCGCACGTGAAGCACATGCAGCGGATCAAGATCCCTGGAGGGCAGCTCACGGCTGCGCAGCTGGAAGCCCTCGCGGAAGTCACGGAGCGGTGGGGTCGCGGGCTAGCGCACGTCACGACCCGCCAGGACATCCAGCTCCACTACCTGGAGATCGAGGAGACGATCGACCTGCAACGCGTGCTCGTGCGCGCGGGGGTGACGACGGTCGGCGCCTGCGCGGACACGCTGCGCAACATCACCGCGTCCCACCTCGCTGGCGTGGTCGAGGACGAGGTGTTCGACGTGACGCCCTATGCGCACGCGGTCACCGAGCATTTCCTCTTCCACGAGCACAACCGGAGGCTGCCGCGGAAGTTCAAGGTGGCCTTCTCGGGGAGCGCGCGCGATCACGCGCAGATCATGATCAACGACGTCGGGCTTCTCGCGAAGATCGGCGACCGCGGGCGCGGCTTCGCGGTCTACGTGGCCGGCTCGCTCGGCTCGACGCCCGAGATCGCGCACCTCTGGAAGGAGTTCATCCCGGAGTCCGATCTGCTGCCGGTGTGCGAGGCCGTGGTGAGCGTGTTCCACCGGGACGGAGAGCGGAAGAACCGGAAGAAGGCGCGCCTCAAGTTCCTGCTGCGCAAGATCGGCGAGGCGGAGTTCCTGCGCAGGATCGACGAGGAGTTCGCTCGCATCAAGGCGGAGCGCGGCGACGCGCTCGCGGCCGAGCTGGCGGAGCAGGTGGCCGGGTACCGGGAGAGCGCTCCGCCCCCGCTCACGCCGCTGCGGGAGACGCTCGGCGACGGCGCGTTCGCGCGCTGGAAGCGGACCAACACGATCGCGCAGACGCAGGCCGGCTACCGGGTGGCGACGGTCAAGCTGCCGCTCGGCGACATCACGAGCGAGCAGCTGAGGCGCCTGGCCGACCTCTCGCGGCGCTACGGCAACGGCGAGGTGCGGGCGACGAACACGCAGAACTTCGTGCTGCGCTGGGTGCCGGAGGGGCAGCTGCTCAACCTGCACCGCGAGCTCTCGCAGATCGGCCTCGCCGAGGCGGACTCGGGGCACATCACCGACGTGGTGACCTGCCCGGGCGGCGATTACTGCACGCTCGCCATCACGAAGAGCATGGAGGTCGGCGCGCGCATCCGGGATCACCTGGTGCCGAACGGCAGCCGCCAGGAGGCCGACGACTTCGTCAGCGCGCTCGGCGAGTTCGACATCAAGATCTCGGGGTGCCCGAACTCGTGCGGTCAGCACCACGTCGCGGACATCGGGATGACGGGCCTGATGGTGAAGGGCAAGGACGGCGTCGAGCGCCCGCACTACTCGCTCCGCGTGGGCGGCGGCTGCGGCCCGAGCGCGCGCATCGGCGAGCGCCTCGACGGCCGCATCCCCGAGGAGGAGACGCCCAAGGTCATCGCCGCGATCGCGCGCTTCTACATGGCCGGCCGCGCCGAGGGCGAGAGCTTCCGCGACTTCGTCTCGCGCAAGGGCGTGCAGGAGATCACCCGCGCCGGCTTCGCCGCCGCCGAGGGCGCCCTCTGACGGAGTCCCCGCCGTCCCGCGCCCCGCTCAGGTGCGGCGGCGCGGGATGAGGGGGGGATCCCCGGCGAACGGGTTCATCGACAGCGCGGCCAGCACGCCGGCCGCGCCTGCCTTCACCTTCTCCATCCCCGGGGCGACCGGCGCGAGCTCCTCGCGCTCCTCGAGGAGCTCGGGGGGGATCTCGAGCATGAACCGGCTCGGCGTCCTCGGCACCATCTTGCCGCGCGAGCCGCGGTGCTTCGCCCGCGTGAGGTAGAGCCGATCGCGGGCCCGCGTGACCGCGACGTAGAAGAGCCGCCGCTCCTCCTCGATGCTGTGGCCGCCCGTGTCGCCGCCCTCCGCGCCGCTCGGGGCGGCGTCCGTGGCGCGCTCGTCGAGGCTGCGCTGGTGAGGCATCAGCCCCTCCTCCAGGCCGATCACGAACACGTACGGGAACTCGAGCCCCTTCGCGCCGTGCATCGTGGTGAGCGTCACCCGGTCGGTGGCCTCCTCTTCCTCGGAGTCCTGCCGCAGGGCGAGCAGCCGCAGGAACTCGGCGAAGCTCGCGCGGTCCCCCTTCCCCTTCTCGTCGCGGCGCGCGAAGACGTTGAGCAGGCCCTCGATGTTGCCCCAGCGGCGCGCCGCGGCGTTGGCCGTGGACGAGCCGGCCATGATGTCTTCCTTGAAGCCGGCGTCGGCGAGGAGCGCGCGGGCGACCTCCGCGGAGGGCTCGCCGCGCTCGAACCGCGCGCGCGTGGCCTCGATGATCCGGAGCAGCTGGCGGCAGCCCTCGATCGCGGCGGCGGTCAGCTCGTGGACGGCGTGCGGCCGCGACACCGCCGTCCAGAGCGACGCGTCGTGCGCCGTCGCGTAGGCGCCGAGCTTGGCCACCGCGGCGTCGCCGATGCCCCGCGCCGGGTAGTTCAGGATGCGCCGCAGGCACATCTCGTCGCCCGGGTTGAGCGCGACGCGGAGGTAGGCGATGAGATCCTTGACCTCCTTGCGCTCGAAGAACTGCTGGCCGCCGATCATCCGGATCGGGATCTGCCGCTCCTTGAGGGCCGACTCGATCGCGGCCGCCTGGAGGTTCGAGCGGTACAGCACGGCGATGTCCTTCGGCCGCGCGGCCTCCCGCTCCAGGAGGCGCTGCGCCTCCGTGGCCACGAAGCTCGCCTCGACGTCGGGGTCCACGCAGATGATGGACCGCACCTTGTCGCCCTCGATGCGGGTGGCGATGAGCGACTTCTTGTGCCGCCGGGCGCCGGACTTGGCGAGCACCGCGTTGGCGACGTCGAGGATCGGCTTGCGGGAGCGGTAGTTGTGCTCGAGCTTGACGACCTTCGCGCCGGAGAAGTGCTCCTCGAAATCGAGGATGTTGCGCACGTCGGCGCCGCGCCAGGCGTAGATCGACTGGTCGTCGTCGCCGACGACCACCACGTTGCGGTGCTCGCCGCAGAGCAGGCGCAGGAGCTCCAGCTGGGCGCGGTTCGTGTCCTGGTACTCGTCGACGATCACGAAGCGGTAGCGCATCCGCCAGCGCTCGAGGACGTCGGCGCGCGCCTGCCACAGGCGGACCACCTCGCAGATGAGATCGTCGAAGTCGAACGCCTGGAACGAGCGCAGCGCCGCCATGTAGCGCGGGTACACGAGCATCGAGATCTCGTCGTACTCGTCGATGCCCTTGCCCTGCCGCTGCGCCTCGGCCCAGGTCTCGGCGTCGAGGAACGCGTTCTTGGCGTTCGAGATGCGCGAGAGGATCGCGCTGACGTCGTAGCTCTTGCCGGCGCGGAGCTCGCGGAGGATCTCGCGGATGACCCCCAGGGCGTCGGACTGGTCGAAGATGGCGAAGGAGCCGCCGCGCAGGCCGAGGGCGCGGGTCTCCGCGCCGAGCACGTCGAGCCCGAAGCGGTGGAAGGTGCAGACCTTGAGCTCGCGCGCGACCTTGGAGCCGACGAGCTTGCCGACGCGCTCGTGCATCTCGGCGGCGGCCTTGTTGGTGAAGGTCATCGCCAGCATGGAGCGCGCCGGGATGCCGCGATCGAGGAGGCGGGCGATCCGCGTGGTCACCACCCGGGTCTTGCCGGAGCCTGCGCCGGCGAGCACCAGCATTGGCCCGAGCTCGTGCTCGACGGCCGCACGTTGAGACGGGTTCAATAAGTCCGACACCGTGCCGTGGCCTAGCCCGGCGCGCGGCGGAGCGGGAGCTTGATTTTGTCGGAGCGCGGAGGAGGCGCGAGATGCCCGCTGGAAAGGCTCAGATGCCGGGCGGCGTGGCGAACTGCCCAGGGAACGGGTTCGCCTCCCGGCGGCGCTGGACCTCGTCGAACGTCCATGGCGTCGTCCCGCGCTCGTTGAAGAGGGCCACGCCGATCACGCCGACGTTCCTCGTGTCGCCGTGCTTCTGGTTCGCATAGGAGCCGCGGACCGAGCCGAAGCGGAACGCAGCGACCGTGTCGACGGACTGGCGGAAGCCGTCGATCTCGAGCTCGCCGTGGGGCTCGATCAGGTAACCGCGCTTGCTGAACGTCGCGGCCTGGCCGTCCATGACGTCGAGGCCGTCGACGGAGACGACACACTCGAGCCGGGTCGGCGTGAGGTTGCGCAGCACGATGCTGTAGCGCTGGCCGGCCTCGCCGATGACGTGGCTCTTCTCGCCGGCGACGAAGCCGCTCAGGAAGCCGCCGCCCTCGCCGCGGAGCCCGACCGCGACGGCGCCGCCCGCCAGGGTGAACGCCTGCGGCGACGTGCGGCGGAAGCCGGACGCGCTCGCCATGGCGCGGGCGCCCTCGGCGTCGTTGTAGAACAGGCTCGCGACGACGAAGGGGCGGTTCACGTCGGCCCGGACGAACGGCGCGGTCGAGATGCGCGACACGCGCGTCTCACCCCACTGGGTGCCGAGGCCCGGACGATCGATGGGCTCCGGCGCGACCTGGCTGCTCGGCGCCTTGCGCGCGGCCCCCTCGGCGCGCGAGGCGCCGCCCGTGGCGGAAGGCCGCTCGAGCTCGGCCGAAGGCGCCGCGGGCGAGGCGTCGGGCGACGGCGGCGCGGCGGGCGCGCCCGGCTCGTCGAACGCGGCGCCGTCCTGGAACCCCTGTGCGCTGGAGGGCTCGGGAGCGCCGGTGATCGCGTGTCCCCCCTTTGCCGTGGAGTCCGCCGGCCGGGCCGCTGTGCTGCCGCCGCAGCCGGCGGCGCCCGCGAGGAGCGATATCGCCAAACAAGCCAGCCCGATTCGTCGCATCCGGTTCATGGTCCCTCCACTCCGCATTTGCGGTGTCGACCAGAGAACGGGCGCGGCGAGGCTACCTTACAGCCGAGCGCGCCTGCGCCGCGGCGGGCGCGGACGGCGGCGCGGGCGCGGGGTGCTCGCTGGCCGCGATCCAGCGCTGCGCCAGCGCGAGCCCGAGCGCGGCCGACGCGACGGCGAGCGCGCAGACGGCGAGCGCGGAGGCGCGCGACGCCGCACGGGCGACGGGCCGCGCCGGAGGTGCGCGCCGCGTCGAGCGCGCCCTCGGGCGGCGCGAGAGGCGCGCGGCGCCGGCCGACGCGGCGAGCAGCGGTCGGCGAAGCAGCTCGGCGGATGCATCGCCACACGCAGGCGTGCGGGCCGCGACGGCGTCGGCCGCGGTCGGGGTGAGCGCGGTCGCGCTGACCACCGGCCCGGCGCTCGGCTGCGATCCGTCGTGCAACCGGACGTGCACTCGGCGCACAGCGGCTTCCATGTCGGCGGCCGTCTGGAAGCGATGCTCGGGCGCCTTCGCGATCGCGCGCAGGATCAGCCGCTCGAGCGCCGCCGGGATCGGCTGCGGCGCGAAGCGCGAGGGAGGAGGAGGCTCCTGCTCGCAGTGAGCAAAGCGAAGCGCGTCGCCCCGGCCGCGCAGCTCGTCGAAGGGGCCTCGCCCGGCGACGAGCTCGTAGAGGACGAGGCCCATCGCATAGATGTCCGCGCGCGGATCGATCGGCTGGGCGGCGCACTGCTCGGGCGCCATCGTCCTGGGTGTGCCGATGACGGCGTCCGGGGCGGTCAGCGAGGCGCTGGCGTGGAGGAGCTTCGCGACGCCGAAGTCGAGGACCTTGAGCGTGCCGTCGTCGCAGAGGAACAGGTTCTCGAGCTTGAGATCGCGGTGGACGATGCCCGCCGCGTGCGCGAGCGACAGCGCGGACAGGGCCTGCAGGACCAGGTCGAGCGCGGTCGGGACCGCGACCACGCCGAGGCGCGCGAGCTCGGTCCGGAGATCGCGCCCCTCGAGGAGCTCCATGGCGAAGTAGGGGCGGCCACCGTCGGTCACGCCGAGATCGAACACGTCGGGGAGACCCGGGTGGCGCAGGCGGGCGATCGAGCGCGCCTCGGCGCGCAGGCGCGCCGAGAGATCGCTGCGGCCGGCGTGGCTTCGGTGCAGCACCTTCACCGCGAACCGGCGGCCGAGCGCCCGGTGCTCGACCTCGTACACCTCGCCCATGCCGCCCTGGCCGAGCAGGCGCAGCACGACATACGGTGTGCCGGGGAGCGGCTCGCCCTCACCCGGCGCGCGGATCGGCCACGCGCCTTCGGACGGCTCGCCCTCGCCCGGCGCGCGGAGCGACCGCGCGAGAGGCGCCCTCGGCGCGAGCGACACCCCGCGCGCGTAGAGCAGCGTGCGCGCCCCGGAGCACTCGGCGGACGCGCCGCTCATCGCGCCTCTCCGGCCGCGAGGGGCGCCCGCGCGCTGCGCTCGCCGTCCGGCGGCGCGGCGCGCCCTGCTCCGCCGTGAGCCGGCGTCTCCCTGCCCCCGCCTTCGCCCAGCGCCTCCGCGAGCGCGGCGGCCATCGCGTCCGCCGTTTGCCAGCGGAGCCCCGGATCCTTCTCGAGCGCGCGCGCGACCGCATGATCGAGCGCGTGAGGCACCCAGAGGAGCGAGCGAAGCCGCGGCGCCGGTGTGTTGAGGTGCGCCCGCATCACCGCCATCGAGTCGACCACCGGAAACGGCCCGCGCCCGGTGATCGCCTCGAAGAGCAGGAGGCCCACCGCGTACACGTCCGTGCGAGCATCGACCTCCTCGCCGCGGATCTGCTCGGGCGACAGGTAGCGCGGCGTGCCGAGGACGTTCGAGCCCGTCGACGGCTCCAGCCCCTCGCGGCTCACCTTCGCGATGCCGAAGTCGATGAGCACGGCGTGCTCGGCCTCGGGCACACCGGGCGCGCTCTCCAGATCGGCGACGCCTTGCTCGGCGCAGCTCGCCTGCGCGAGGAAGACGTTCGCCGGCTTGATGTCGCGGTGGACGATGCCAGCGCGGTGCGTCGCCGCGAGCCCGCCGAGCACCTGGATGGCGATGTGCACGGCGGTGGGCGTCGCGAGCGGTCCGCGCGCGTCGAGCCGCTCGCGCATCGTCTCGCCGAAGAGGCGCGGCATGACGAGGAAGGGCCGGCCGTCGCTCGTCACGCCGACCTCCTCGACCTTCACGATGTGGGGGTGGCTCAGCGCGGAGAGAGCGCGCCCCTCCTGGACCAGGCGCGCTCCGATCTCGCTCGACCCCTCGTGCATGGCGCGGAGCAGCTTGAGCGCGCGCAGCTGGCCGCGGCGCCCGGTCACCTCGAAGACCTCCGAGCACGAGCCTGCCCCGATCCGACGGAGCACACGGTAGGAAGTCCCCGGCAGCGGCTGTCCGTCTCTCTTTTGCACCATGTCCGTCGACCTCCCTCGCGGGGGCGCGCGGCGGAGCGCCGGCGCCTTCGTTCGGGAAGGGAATCGTCGCTCTCGTGGCGGAAGTTGCGCGAACAAACCGCTCAGATCATCAAAAAACGCGCAATCAACGGATGTGCAGTGGGGCGCGCGGCGAGCCGTTCAGGGCTGTACAAGGGGCGCGCGGCCTTCGCTCAGTGATACAGGAACCACCGGACGCCCGGCTTGATCTCCATATGGTAATGGTCGGCGTGCGCCGCATTGAAATTGGGCGTCAGCACGTAGGTAAAAATCCCGAGGTCCGCCGCTTCGCACACGATGGACCGGAGCTCGCGCGCCTCGGGGAGCTCGGGCTGGGGCGCCCCCTCACCGCAGGTCTTGTCCCCGATGCGGCCGTGGAAGTGGCGCGCGACGCTGATCCAGGTGCCGTCGCGCTTCTTGAGCGCACCGACGTCGATGGCCAGGCCGGCGGGGTGCCGCGTGCCCGGCGGAGCCCACGTGCCGCGGGGCTTCTGCCCTGCATCGCTGCGCAGCGCGACGTCGCCGCGGCGCTTGACCGCAGACGTCGTCGCCCGGGTCGGCCCCGCGGCTTTGCGCCGAGCAGCGCGGCGCGCTCCGGCCTTGCCGGCGTCCTTCTTGGCCGGCCCGCTGCGCGCAGCGATCGTCCGCGTCCGCTGGCCAGGAGCCTTGGAAGCGGCGCCTGGATCGGCTTCCAGGGCGGCCTTCTCCTTCGGCGCGGCCCCCGCTGCGGCCTTCTCCTTCGGCGCGGCCCCCGCTGCGGCCTTCTCCTTCGGCGCGGCCCCCGCTGCGGCCTTCTCCTTCGGCGCGGCCCCCGCTGCGGTCTTCTCCTTCGGCGCGGCCTCCGCTGCGGCCTTCTCCTTCGGCCCGGCCCCCGCGGACCCCTTCTCTTTGGGCCCGGCCCCCGCGGCCCCCTTCTCCTTCAGGCGTCGCGGCCGCTCCTCAGGTGCCTTGGATGTCCCATCGAGCGCGCCCTTCTTGCCGAGCTCCACCAGCGGCGCAGGCTCGACCGGCGAGGCCTGCCTCGTCGATTCCTCGCGAGCAGCGCCGTCCGCGGCCGCTGCCCGCTGCACGGCGCTGTCAGCGGCCTTGGCATGAGCGATCGGGTGCCCGTGCTCTCCGTCGCCGTCCACGCCCTCGCGGCCGCGCATCGGCACGTTGGGTCGATACATCGTGTAATGGACGACCTCGTCGATATCGTGCCTCGAGAGCACGGCCGCGAAATCGTCGAGGGCGAGCGCCAGGCGCGCGTCCAGGATCTCGAACATGCTCGTCACGCGCTGCTCGGGCGGGAGCACCGAATGAAAGTTCACGCCGTTCAGCCGACCCGTGAGCCGGATCGGAGCGCGCACCCCAGGCGCGTGGTCGACCTTGAGGTACAGGATCTTCCGGCGATCCAGCTCCGCCAGCGCCTCCTCGTTCGTCATGTTGGCGTAGCGGTACGCCGGAGACGCCTCGGCGACGCTCGCCGCCGGCGTCATGAGGAACGGCGACGCGGCCGACGCGGGCGCCGGACCGAGCGTCGCGACGGACGCAAGCAGCGCGCAGGCCAACGGCTTCATCAGACAGCGAAGTCGGGAAAACGCCACAGCGGCCGCACTCTAACGTGGCCGGGCTGGAAGGCTAGAAAATGGGCGGTCGCTGGACCCGTGTGCAGCCCCCGAATCGCGCCGCTCCGAGCGCAGACCATCGCGGAGGGACATCGTGGCGGCTAGGCTGAGCGCGCGCGGCCGCGCCCCCTGATCGCCGCGATCCCCACGTACGCCCCCGCACCGCGCGCTCCCCTCCGCGACGAACACGCCTTGCAGCCGCCCACACCCATCGAACCGAGCCGAGACGCCCGCGCACCTGCCGGCGACGAGACAGCTGGCGCGCCGGCAGACGCGAACGCCGCGCACGCGAGCGTCGACGAGCGCGCGCGCCCGCGGCCGCCCGAGCCGACCGCGGCGCGCGCGCTCCTCGCCGCTGGCATCACGACCGCCGCCGTGACGGCGGTGTCCTACGCCGCGCCGAAGAGCTACGCCGGCACGCTCGTCGGCCTCACGTTCTTCGCGGCGACGTCCTGGCTCGTGCTGAGGTACGACGAGTCGACGATCCGCGCCCACGGCCTGTCCCTCGGGGGGCTCCTCGAGCCCGTGCCGCTGTCGGCGAGGCGCCTCGCCCGCGCCGCGCTCCACGCCGTCGCCTGGGCGGCGCTGGTCGCCGCGATCGTCTTCCCGCTCTTCTGGCTGGGCTACCGGCTGTACTGGGGCGCGACCTCGCCGTTCGTGCTGCGCCCGCCGCCCTCGCTCGCCGACGAGATCGCCGCGCAGCTGCTCGTTGTCGCGCTGCCCGAGGAGGCGTTCTTCCGGGGCTACCTCCAGAGCGCCCTCGACCGCGTCTTCCCACCGCGCTTCCGCGTCGCCGGCGCGACGCTCGGCCCGGCGTGGCTCCTCTCGTCGGCGATCTTCGCGATCGGCCACGTGCTCACGATCCAGCACCCGGCCCGGCTCGCCGTCTTCTTCCCCGCGCTCCTCTTCGGATGGCTGCGGGCGCGCACAGGCGGCATCGGGGCGCCGGTCGTGTTCCACGCGGCGTGCAACCTCCTCTCCCTCACCCTCGCCCGCGGCTACGGCCTGTCGCCGTGAGCGCCTCGATCGAGGGCGCGGACCGCGCCTCTCGCGACGCTCCGGCGCGCCGCCGCGTCACGCCGGCGGTCGCGACGTCGGAGGCGGTCGCGAGGCCGGCGGCGGTCGCGACGTTGGCGACGTCAGCGAGGGGGGCGGCTGCGACGTGTGCGGGCCCAGCGGGAGGCCCGAGCTGGAGATGCCCGCGCGCGTGTCGACCGCCCAGAGGACGATCGCGGCGACGACCGGGCCGATGAAGATCCCCGCCGCGCCGAACAGCTCGAGCCCGCCGAAGATGGAGAGGAGCGCGATGAGCGGGTGCATCCCGCCGTGCGAGCTCTGGACCCACGGCCGGATCACGTTGTCCGAGAGCCCGATGAGCACCGCCGCGGCGCACATGCCCATGCCCGCCCCGATGCGCCCGACGACGAACAGGTAGATGGCCGCCCCCAGCGTGACCGGCGTGGTGCCGATCATGGGGACGAGCGAGAGCAACGTGGCCAGGAGGCCGAAAAGGAACGCGCCCGGCACCTTGCAGGCAAACAGCGCGATCGTCGTCAGCGTCCCCTGGACGGCCGCCGTCGCGAGCAGGCCGAGGACGGCGCCGTGCACCGTGTCCTGGATCGACGTGAAGAGGACGTCCGTCTCCTCGTTCCTGAACGGCGACTGCGTGAGCAGCCAGCGCAGCAGCAGGCCCCCGTCGCGGAGCAGGTAGTAGAGCCCGACGACGAACAGGAACGCGTCGACGATCGTCTGCGGCACCGCGGCGACCATGCCGCCCGCGAAGCCGGCGATCGAGCTGCCCACCCGCTCGAACAGGTTGCTCACGTACGTGCGGACATCGTCCCCGGACAGGCCAGCCCTGTTGAGGAGCCCCGTTATCCTCCCGTCGTTCAGGAGGCCTTCGACCCGCTCGATCGTGTTCGACCAATCCCGCGCGAAGAAGCGGCTTATCGAGGCGGAGGCCTCGATGATGATCACCGCGAGCGGGATGCACACGAGGATGATCACGCCCACCGTCGAGATCGCGGGCGCGAACTGGCGGAAGCGGCCGAGTCGAGGCGCGAGGCGGCGCTGGAGCGGGGAGACGAGGAGCGCGACAAGACCGCCGAGCAGGACGGGGACGAGCAGCCCCTTCACCATCCAGAAGAACAGCGCGATGAGCCCCGCCCGGAGGGCGAACGACAGCCATCGATCGGACTGAAAATCTTGCTGCATCGCCGGGTGCGCTCGCTCCTGCGCCGCGCTCAGCGGCCCCTCGTGGGCCAAGGTAGGGTGGGCCTCCGGCAACCACCAGCGATTTCCGCGTTGCGCAAGCGCGGCGCCGCGGTTCCAGGATACAGTCAGGCTCGGCTGACGACCGCGGGGCGCACGGCCGCCTCCACAGCCGCATCAGCTGGAGGGAACGAGGATGAGCAACAGCGGAGGCGGGGTTCCGCCCGGAGGCGGAGGCTGGGGCAACGCAGGCGGCGGCTGGGGGAATGGCGGCTGGGGGTCGAGCCCGCCCGGCGGCTACGGTGCGCCCCCAGGCGGCTACGGCGCGCCGCCAGGAGGCGGCTGGGGCCCGCCGCCGCCTCACGGCGCCCCGGCGCAGGCCTATTCCGACAAGGACCAGGCGACGGCCTTCATGCTCGCCGTGTTTCTCGGGACCTTCGGCGTCGATCGCTTCTACCTGGGCCAGACGGGGCTCGGGCTCCTCAAGCTGTTCACGTGTGGTGGCCTCGGCTTCTGGAGCCTCATCGACACGATCCTGATCGGCACCGGATCGATGCGAGACGCCCAGGGGCTCGTGCTCAGGCGCGACGCGCCCGTCGGCCACCCGACCAAGAGCCAGTCCACGCTGTTCCTGCTCTCCTATTTCCTCGGCTACTTTGGCGTAGATCGTTTTTATCTGGGACAGACCGGGCTCGGCATAGCGAAGCTCTTGACGTGCGGCGGGCTCGGCATCTGGTCGCTGATCGACATCCTCATGATCGGCATGGGCCGCTTCCGCGACGCAGAGGGCAACTCGCTGCGGTTCGAGCGCTGATCGAGGGGCACACCGGGTCAGGAGGATACCGAGCCTCGCTGGCCGTCGCCGCGCGGCGCGCGGCGACGGGGCTACTCCAGCGCGAGCATCCGCACGGAGCGAGGCACGAGCCGCACCTCGAGCGCCCCGCGCCGCGCCTCGAAGTGCGCGTCGTCCAGCACATCGCGCGCGCGCTGGGCGCTCACGGTGACGCGCGCCACCACGTCCGCGTCTCCGGGGTTCAGCAAGAAGAGCACCCGCGGCGTGCCCGACGCGTCCTCGTGCAGCGTCGCAAAGACGCTGTCGGGATCACACGCGAAGGCCGGCAGGCCGAGCGCGTCGATGGCGCGCGACACCGCGGCGTCGGCCGCGGCGGGGTCGTCCTGGAGGAGCGCCGGCAGGTTCTGCCCGGGGGCGAGGAGCCGCTTCAGATCGTAGGGCCGCGGCAGCTTTCGGAAGGCGCCGTCGAAGGTGGGCTCGCGGGGGCCGAGCGTGATCAGCGTCCCCTGCCGGGACGTCGCCTCCAGCCACGCGAACAGCTCCGGGCTCAGGCCGCCCGAGGTGGCGCAGATGACCCAGCGCGCCCCGACGAGCGAGATGTCGCGATCCTCGCCGCCGACGTGGGCGTAGGGGACGCCGCGCGCGTCGAGCGCCTCCTCGAACGCACGAACGAACGTGTCGGACTCCACCGCGAGCGGGTAACCGAGCCCGAGGTCGTCCTCGAGGCAGCGATCGCGGGCGCCGAAGTTCATGATCGAGAAGAACGCCCCGGTGAGCGGGCCGAAGGCATGCATCACGCGGGAGAGCCGGCGCTCCGTGCGCGGCGTGACGATGCGCACCGGCGCCGGGCGGCGGAGCTCGTGGAACCGCGTCGCCTCGAGCGCCGCGGAGAGCTTCCGCCAGAAGGCGGCGAAGGGGCGAGGGCGGCCGCGCGGATCGATCGGCGCGCCGATCCAGCGGTCGCGCTCGACCGCCATGTAGATGTTGTACCCGCGCAGCCCGTACGCGAGCGCGGCCATCATCACGAACACGCTGTCGCGCTCCTCGAGCGGCGGGAAGAACGGCGGGAAGCCGGCGCCCATCTCGCAAGCGAAGGGCGGCAGCGAGAGCGCCTCGCAGCGCACGGCGAGCTCGCTCGTCCGGCGGGCGAGGATCTGCCGGCTGCTCGGGCTCGCGACGCTGTAGTAGTCGAGGCCGACGAGGTCGACGACGCGCGAGATGCGCGCCGGGTTGAGCGGCGTCGCGTCCTGTCCCATCGGGAAATTGTGCATCGTGGGCAGGCCATCGACGCCCGCCGCGGAGAGCGCCCGCGCGAAGCGCCCCATGGCGGTCTCGAGGAGGTGCTCGTGGAACTCGCTCCAGTCGAGGTGGCGCGCGAGATCGGCCGGCGTCTCGGCGTCGAACGCGACCGGCGGCGTGATCGTGGCGAACCGCAGATCGCCCTCCTCGGCCTGCGCGCGCTCGCGGCCGATCGCGCGCACGAGCGCCGCGCCGACGTCCTCGGTCGCGTCGCCCTCCGGCGCGGGCTCCACCCTCCTCGTCGCATACGCGCGCTGGAGCGCCTCGATCGTCCGGTACTTCTCGCGCAAGAAGTCGCGGTACAGGGAGATCGCGTCCGGGTGGTAATCCTGGTCGTACGCCCCGTCGCGGAAGTAGAGCGCGCCCTCGTTGTCGATCTGCAAGAGAACGATGGGCCCGTCCGGGTAGAGGTGCGGCTTCAGGACCGGGGCGAGCGCGTTGAAATAGCGGGCGACCTCGTCGTGGAACGCGTTGCTCGCGTAGCTCGGGACCGGGAACCCGTACGGCAACATCGGGAGCACGACCGGGTTGTTGCGCGCCGAGCGTGCCTGGCAGCTCGGGTCCCAGATGACGCGCTCGGGGATGCCGAAGCAGGTGAGCTCCGCGTTGATGTGCGGGCCCGGGCGGGCGATGACGTAAAAGCCGAGCTCGTGCGCGAGGCGGAGAAAGGCGCCGACGTCGCGGCGCGGATCGAGCCGGCCGAAATCGAACTGCCCCGGGCCGGTCTCGTGAACGGCCCACGGCACATAGATGTCGATCAGGTGAACGCCGAGCGACCGCGTGGCCTCGAGGCAAGCGCGCCAGTGCTGCGGGTCGAGCCGCCAGTAGTGCACGCTGCCGGCGTACAGCGGGACCAGCTTGCCGCCGATGTCCAGGCCGCCCGGGACAAGGCGTACCCCCCGCGCGAAACGTTCCTCTGGAGAGATCGCGTCCTGCGTCGTGGCCACGCGCGCGCACACTAGCAAGGATCGCGGGGAGATCGATACCGCCGCGTTCGGCCCGGCGCGCGCTGTATCGGGACGGCGTCGGCGCCGTGGCGCAGCGCTCAGCGCAGGATCGCCACCGAGCGCGCCACGACGTCGTAGACTGGCCCCCAGTAGACCCCGAGCAGCACGGTCGGAACCGCGAGCGCGCACGCCGTCGCGCCGAGCAGCGGCCGCACCGGTGTGGGCTCGGTGCGATCGCTCCTGTCGAGATACATCGTGCGGAGCAGGCGCGCGTAATAGAAGAGCGAGATCACGCTGTTCAGCACGCCGACGACCGCGAGGACCCAGCTCCACGCGCCCCCGGCGGCGAGCAGCGCCGAGAAGAGGTAGAATTTGCCGATGAAGCCCGCCGTCGGGGGCAGGCCGGTGAGCGAGACGAGGAACACGGCCATCGCCGCGGCGACGAGCGGGGCGCGGCGCCCGAGCCCCCGGAAGGCGGCGAACGTCTCGTCTCCGCCGCTCTCCTCGGCCACGGCCATCACCACCATGAACGCGCCGAGGTTCATGAAGCAGTAGGTGACGATGTAGAAGGCGATCGCGGCGACGCCGGCGCCGCTGAACACCGAGAAGCCGAGCAGCATGTACCCCGCGTGCGCGATGCTCGAGTAGGCGAGCATGCGCTTCACGTTCTCCTGCTCGAGCGCCGACAGGTTGCCGACGGTCATCGTCGCCATCGCGAGGCAGCCGAAGAGCACCGGCCACGGCGTCGCGACGCCGGGCGGCGCGCTCCCGGCGCCGAGCGCGTCCGAGAAGAAGCGGATCAGCACCGCGAAGCCGGCCGCCTTCGGCCCCACCGAGAGGAGCGCGGTCACCGGGGTCGGCGCGCCCTCGTACACGTCGGGCGTCCACATGTGGAACGGGGCGGCGCTGATCTTGTAGCCGAAGCCCGCGAGCATGAAGGCCGTGCCGACGAACACGACCTCCGGCACCTTGCCCTGCTGCGCCGTGAGCGCGGCGATCCGCGCCGCGCACTCGTCGAGCCGCATCGACGCGGTGATGCCGAAGATCCAGCTCATCCCGTAGAGCATGATCCCCGACGCGACGCCGCCGAAGATGACGTACTTCAGCGCCGCCTCGCTCGATTTCGCGTCGTTGATCTTGAAGCCCGCCAGCACGAAGCTGATGACGCTGACGAGCTCGATCGACAGGTAGATGAGCAGCAGGTGGCGGCTCGCCGCCATCAGGTTCATGCCGAGCGAGAGCACGAGGATCAGCGTGAAGAGCTCGCCCGAGTCGCGGCGGAGCTCGGGCTCGATCCCGGGGGACCGCGGGGGCACCAGGAAGACGACGATCGCCCCGGTGACGAGCGCGAAGATCACGCGGAAGAGGTTCGAGAAGCGATCGAACGCGAGCAGCCCGTGGAAGAGCGCGCGAGGGGCGGCGTCCGTCGCGAGGAAGTACGCGCCTAGCCCGCCCGAGCAGGCGAGCGCCGCGAGGCTGAGGATCACGAGGCCGGCGAGCTTGAGGCGCGCCGGGGACGCGAGGTCCCACACGACGAGCAGCAGGGCCGCCGCGATGAGGACGAGCTCCGGCGCGAAGTAGGCGAGGCTCGCGACGTTGTCGAGGGTGCGGGGTTCCACGGCTTACCTGGCGCTGGCGAGGGCGCCCTGGCCCGGCGAGGCGCCCTCCTCCGGGGCGCCCGCGCGGGCGTGCGCGGCGCCGCCCGCGCTGTCTGCGCCTTTTGCGCCGGCGATCTGGGACTGCCCCGGCCTGTCGACGAGGCGGTGCACGTCGAGGGCCCCGCGATCGATGAGGCTGAGCAGCGGGCGCGGCCAGAAGCCGAGGACGAGGACCAGCGCCGCGAGCGGCGCGATCGACGCGAGCTCCCGCCCGCTGATCTCCGGGAACTTCCCGCCGAACGGCTCGAGGTACTTGCTCTGCCGCCACGACGCGCGGAACGTGCCGAGGAACATCCGCTGGAGGGCCCAGAGGTGGTAGGCCGCGGTGAGGATCACGCCGACGGCGGCGAGGATCGTGAGGGCGCGGTAGCGCGGGAAGGCGCCGATGAACGTCATCGCCTCCCCCCAGAAGCCGGACAGGCCGGGAAGGCCGAGCGACGCCATGAACGCGAAGCCGACGAGCGCGGTGTAGAGCGGCATCTCCGAGGCGAGGCCGCCGAACCTGTCGATGTCGCGCGTGTGCACGCGGTCGTAGACCACGCCGACCAGGGTGAAGAGCATCCCGGTGATCAGGCCGTGGTTGAACATCTGGACGAGGCAGGCCTGGATGCCCTGCGGCGTCATCGCGCCGAGCGCCAGCAGCGTGAAGCCCATGTGGCTGACGGAGGAGTAGGCCACGAGCTTCTTCAGGTCGCTCTGCGCCATGGCGCAGAAGGCGCCGTAGAGGATGTTGACCACCCCGAAGACCGCCATGGCCGGCGCGGCCCACTGCGTCGCCTCGGGCAGCAGGGTGAAGTTGATGCGGAGGATGCCGTAGGTGCCCATCTTGAGGAGCACCCCCGCGAGGATCACGCTGATCGCGGTCGGCGCCTCCACGTGGGCGTCCGGCAGCCAGGTGTGGAACGGGAACATCGGGATCTTGATGGCGAACCCGACGAAGAGCCAGATCCAGACCACCTTCACCGCGGCGACGCCGAGGATCGTGAGACCCTGCGCCGCCCAGGCGACCCGCGAGAGCTCCGGGATCGAGAAGATGCGCTCGGTGGCCTGGCCGTCGACCAGGTAGGTGTGGCCGGCGTTCAGGTAGAACCAGATGAACGCGAGCAGCATGAAGACGCTGCCGGCCAGCGTGTAGAGGAAGAACTTGATCGCCGCGTACTCGCGCCGCGGTCCGCCCCAGATGCCGATGAGGAAGTACATCGGCAGGAGCATCACCTCCCAGAAGACGAAGAAGAGGAACAGGTCGAGCGCGATGAAGACGCCGAACATCCCCGTGACGAGGAGGTTGTACATCGCGAAGTAGCCCTTGAGCTGGTCGTGGACGCTGTAGCTCGCGAGGGCGCCCACGAACGAGATCAGCGCCGTGAGCAGGACCATCGAGATCGACACGCCGTCGACGCCGACGAAGTACTCGACGTTCAGCGAGCGGATCCACACGCCGTGCTCGATGAACTGGTAGCCGTCGTTCCCGTCGGCCCGGGTGAAGCCCCGGTCGAACTGCGCGTAGAGCCACGCCGCGAGCACGAGGTTCACGCCCATCAGCACGACGGTCATCAGCCGGAGCTTCCTGTCGTCCCGATAACGCAAGAGGTGCGCGAGGAAGACCGCGACCACGCCGAGCAGCGGCAGGAACGTCAGGATCGAGAGGATGTGGTCGCCGACGAAGCCAAGGCTGCTCCCGCGCTCCGCGTGGATGCCCATCGCGACGGTCCGCGCTACCTCCAGCGCGCCGGCCGCGCCGGCCGCCACCGCGTCGGACTCGACGACGACGTGCCCGTAGAGCTCCCGCGCGCGCACGCCCGCGGTCTTCCACCGGACAACGACCTTCCGGCTCGCGCCCGGCGGGAGGGTCGCCGCGGTGCCGCCGCCCTCGAGCTCCACGCTGACGCCCGGCGGGACGCGCGGGTCCTCGGGGGACGTCCGCACGATCACCCGCGTCACCTTCAAGGGGCCGTCGCCCTGGTTCTCGATCGTGAACGAGCCGACGTGATCCGGCCCGCTCGCGGCGAGCTCGACAGGCGCGCCGGGCGGCGCCGCGCGGAGCGCGATCTGGCCGCGCGGCCCGGGCGCCCTCGGCGCTCCGAGCGCCTGCGCCAGCGCCGGCGGCACGGCCCCGAGCACGACGGAGAGCGCGACAAGGAGGGGGATCAGGAGCTTCATCGAGGTGGACCTGGCCGATCTCGCGAGGGCGAATCCACGGCGCATGCTGACGAGGGAGAGGTTCGACATCGGCCGTTCACCGCAGGAAGTAATGAACGATGCTGAACAAGGCGACGCCGCCCAGGAGGAAGTAGACGTAGCTCTGGATGCGCCCGGTCTGCAGAGAGCGGAGCCTCGCCCCGGCGCTCAGCGTGCCCTCGGCGACGAGGTTCACGACGCCGTCGACGAGGTACCGATCGATGGCGCCCGTGACCCAGGCGGCGGCCCGGGCCAGGACCGCGATCCCGTTGACGATGCCGTCGACGATCCAGCGGTCCATCTCGGCGAAGAAGAGGCGCAGCGAGAGGGCGGCGCGCACCACCGTCGCGTCGTAGATCTCGTCGACGTAGTACTTGTTCGAGAGCAGCTGGAAGCCCGGGAGCCGCCGCTCCTCCTCGGCCCAGCGCGGGGAGCGACGCGCGCCGTAGCGGGCGCGCGCGCGCGAGAAGGCGACGATCGCGCCGCCGACGGAGAGCGCCATGAGCGCGAGCTCGAGCCCCAGCCCGTGGCGCCGGAACGAGACGTCGGCGTGAGCGAACACCGGATGGAGCCACGCCTCGAGCAGGGGCTCGCCGTGGCCGCCGACGAAGTGGCTGGAGAAGCCGAACACGACGCCCGCGCCCGCCGACAGGACCGCCAGCACCGCGAGCACCCAGGTGATCGCCGGCGGCGACTCGTGGACCTGGGTCTCGATCTCCTTGCGGGCGTGGGGCCCCTCGAACGTCAGGAAGTAGCTCCGCCACATGTAAAACGAGGTGCCGAGCGCCGCCGCGAGGCCCATCCCGTAGACGAGCAGCCCCGGGATCGGGCCGGTGTTCTCGGTGCCGAACGCCTTCCAGAGGATCTCGTCCTTGGACCAGAAGCCCGCGAAGAACGGGATGGGCGCGGCGGTGATGGCGAGGCACGCCGCCTGGTAGGTCCGCGCCGTGAGCGGCATGACGCGGCGGAGGCCGCCCATGTTGCGCATGTCCTGGGCCGCGGCCTCGTCGTGCTCCACCGCGTGCATCCCGTGGATCACCGAGCCGGAGCCGAGGAACAGGCACGCCTTGAAGAAGGCGTGCGTCATCAGGTGGAACACGGCGGCCCAGTACGCCCCGACGCCGACCCCGATGAACATGAAGCCGAGCTGGCTCACCGTGCTGTAGGCCAGCACCTTCTTGATGTCGTACTGGAAGAAGCCGATCGAGGCCGCGAGGAGCGCCGTCGAGGCCCCGATCAGCGCGATGACGCCGCCCGCGACCGGGCTCAGCGAGAACAGGAAGCTGAGGCGCGCGATCATGTAAACGCCGGCCGTGACCATGGTGGCCGCGTGGATCAGCGCGGAGACGGGGGTCGGGCCGGCCATCGCGTCCGGCAGCCACACGTGGAGCGGGATCTGGGCGCTCTTGCCGGCGGCGCCGACGAAGAGGAAGAGGCAAGCCAGCGTGATCAGCGCGACGCCGCCCCACACCGTCTTCGACTCGAGGGCATCCTTGAGGAACGCCTTGCCGCTCGCGTCCTTGATCACGAGCTGATCGTGGATCTCGCGGAACGTGACCGTCGAGCCCACGGTCGCCACCACGATCTCCTTGCCCGGCTCGACGCGCATCCGCTCGATCGCGGCGATCTCGACGCCGTCGCCCGCGATCACGGCGCCGTCTCCCGGCACGATCACCACGGAGTGCGCCCCGGCGTCGATCTCCTTGCGGATGAAGGGGGACACGCCGAACGGCCGCGGGCCCGAGGCGAGCTGAGCGGCGTCGGCGATACCGAGGTACACGCGCGCGCCGGGGTGACCGGTGAAGGTGAGGTATCCCTTCGCCCCGGCGAGCGGCTGCGCCCTGCGCTCGCCCGCCTTGCCGCCGGCGCCGTCCTTCGCCCCGGCGGAGGCGCCGTGATCGCCGCGCGCCTCCGCGGCCACCGCGATGAAGCGCGCGCGGTAATCGGAGAGGAACCGGCCGTCGTCGAGCCACCTGGCGCCGAGACCCCAGAAGAGGAGCGCGAGGCCGCACACGAAGCCCCAGTCGCCGATCCGGTTCACGACGAAGGCCTTCATGCCGGCAGAGGCCTTCTTGTAGTCGCTGTACCAGAACCCGATGAGCAGATAGCTGCAGAGGCCGACGCCCTCCCAGCCGAAGAACATCACGATGAAGTTGTCCCCGAGGACGAGGAGCAACATCGAGAAGACGAAGAGGTTCAGGTAGGTGAAGAATCGCCAGTACGCCGGCTCGGCCTCCATGTACGAGGCGGCGTAAACATGGATGAGCGTGCCGACGCCGGTGATGATCAGCGTCATGAGGCAGCTCAGCGGATCCATCACGAACGCGAAGTTCGCGTCGAGCGATCCGATGCGGATCATCTGCCAGGCGAAGCTGTAGAGCGCGCGTTCCCCCGGAGCGAGCCCGACGAGCTGGACGAAGCTCGCGAGCCCGAGGGCGAAGGCGCCCAGCATGGCGCCCACGGCGACGAGCGTGACGCCGAAGCTCCCGATGTGGAGCCGCCTCGACACGCCCCGACCGAACGCGCTCCGCTGCAACGCGCGGCCGAACAGCGCGTTGATCACCGCGCCGAGCATCGGCAGGAGCGGAATCCACCAGAGTGGCGTCAGCGCCGTGTGGACGTGCGTGACCTGGCCGGAGTAGTCGGGCATCGTTGGGGCAGCCGGTGAGAACGTGGGCCGGCACGCGCGTCTTGCTCTGCAACCACCCCGCGACGTGTCAGTCGGCTCTGGTGACTCCCCCGCGGAACCGGAGGAGCCGCACGTTAATGGAGGGTCACAGGGCGGGTCAATACTTCCATCGGCCCTGTTCCACGGCGAGACGCGCTGTTCCTGCGCGCATCTCGCACCTCTGCGAGGTCAGCCGTCGGTCGTCCGCTGGTCATCGTCCTCGCGCGCGGCGCCGCCGCTCGATGACGGCGCCGCGCCGCCGAGCTGCGTCACGCGCCGGATCGCGAGCCACAGATCCCGCCGGCCCTCGCCCGTGATCGACGAGAACCCGATCGCGCGGCGGAGACCGCCGCGCGCTGCCGGAGCGCGCGGGGCCGCCGCGGACAGCTGGTCCAGCGCGCGCCGGACCGACGAGCGCTGCACCTTGTCGACCTTCGTCGCGACGAGCAAGAGCTCCACAGGCCGTCGCGCGGCGTCGCGGGACGCCTCGATGAAGCGGATGAGCTCGAGATCGTCCTCCTCGAGGCCCCGCCGCGCATCGACCAGGAGCAGCACCGCGGCGAGCGTGACGCGCCCGCGCAGGTACCCCTCGATCAGCGACGCCCACGCCGCTTGCTCGGACTTCGAGCGCCGGGTGAAGCCGTACCCCGGCAGATCCACGAGCTGGAACACCGCGCCGTCGCGGGCCCGCGCCTCGTAGAGGTTGATCTGCCGCGTCGAGCCGGGGTTCGAGCTCGTCCGGACGAGCCCTTTGCGCTCGACGAGCGTGTTGATGAGGCTCGACTTGCCGACGTTCGAGCGCCCGGCGAACGCCACCTCCGCGCTGACGGGCGGAGGGAGCGACGCGAGCGAGCCCGCGCCGGCGACGAAGGACGAGTCGACGATCTGGAACGGATCGAGCTGCCGCTCGGCGCGCGCCGGCGGAGCAGCTTGAGGCTTGGGGGCGCGGCGGGAGGTGGTCACTTCGAGCGGGGCGGCTGGAACTGCGGCTTGCACTCGTCGCACTGGCAGAGCGAGCGCAGGTACCGGAAGGTGTAGATGCCCGAGTCGTGCCGATCGCCCCACGTGAACTGGAGCGCGTAGTTGCCGACCTGCTCGATCTCGCGGACGTTCAGGTCGCCGCCGGGCACGAAGTTGATCGTGCCGCCATGCCCCTGGCAGTTCGCGCACGGGCAGTACCCGCGCAGGATCTCGTGCGGAAGGACGCTGCGGTGGCCGTCGGCCCAGTGGATCTCCATCACCCGCGCGCCGTGCGGCGCCTTGACCTGAGTGGGAGTCAGCTTCGGATCCTGCGGCATCGTGCCCTTCCAGCCGACGGCAGTACCACGCCGATCCGGCGCTGCAAAGCGCCGCGGCGCGTCGGCCGCGCGCCGCTCCGCTTTTCTCGGATCCCGCGGTGTCTCCGGGGTTTCCAGGGCTCCCGCGGGCTCGACCGCGCCGGCGCTCTCCGCGCCCTCCGCGGCGCCTCGGGCCAGCCGGAGCGGGAGCGGGCCGCGGCTGCGCACGTTGCGCGCGTTGCGCACGTCACGCACGTTGCGCACGTCACCCTGCGGCGACCACCCGCGCATCGACGGGGGCGAGCGTCGCCTCGACGCGCTCGAGGATCCGCACGACCGCGGCGCCCTCGTCGAGCGGCGTCAGCGGCGGCGCGCGGTCCTCGACGCAGCGGAGGAAGTGCTCGATCTCCACGGAGAGCGGCTCGCGCCACGGCACCTCGAGCTCGCGGCCGGCCGGCGCGAGCTCGAGGTGCGCGGCGCGCTCGCCGGCCGGCGCGCCCGCCGCGGCGCCGCGCGCGTCCAGGAACACGATGCGGTCGGGCGCGCGCACGTCGTCGAAGACCGCGACGCCCGCGCTGCCGACGAGCCGCAGCTGCCGCTCCTTGGCCGGGCTCGACGAGCAGAGCTCGATCCGCGCCGCGAGGCCGCTCTCGAGGCGCGCCTCGAGCGTGACGAGCTCGCCGCACGGCGCGAGGTGGGCCCGCGCCTCGGCGAGCGGGCTCGCGTCGAGCGCCGAGAGCAACGAGAGATCGTGCGGCCCGAGCGTCCAGAGCGCCGACCGGGCCCCGCCGGCGCCGGCGGCGCCGGCGCTCATCGACAGGCGCGCCGCGCTGAAGCTCACGAGATCGCCGAGGCGCCGCTCGCGCGCGAGCGCGACGAGGCGCACCACGGAGGGGTGGTAGCGGAGCAGGTGGCCGACCATGCCGATCCGGCCGAGCGCCGCGGCGCGGGAAGCGCAGCGATCGGCCTGCGCGGCGGAGAGGGCCAGCGGCTTCTCCACGAAGACGTCGGCGCCGGCCTCGAGGGCCCGCAGCGCGAGCTCGGCGTGGCTCGCCGCGGGGGTCGCGATGATCACCGCGTCCACGCGCGCGGCCAGCGCCTCGTCGATCGTGCGCACGAGCCGCGCCCGCGGGGCGAGCGCGCGCGCCCGCGAGAGGCGGCCGCGGTCGACGTCCGCCACGGCGACCACGCGCGCCCGCGCGTTCTCCGACAGCGCGCGGAGGAGCTTCTCCCCCCACCGCCCGCAGCCCACCAGCGCAACCCGGACGCTCGCGGCGCTCACGGCGCCCCCGGCGCCGCGGCGGACTCGGCCGGCCGGAGCGTGAGCTCGCCGAGGATCGCCTCGCCCTCGGCGTTGCCCGGGTGGATCGAGGGCCCGTTGATGTCGACGAGGAAGTCGTACCGCGCGCGCGCTTCGCCCTCGATCGTCGCGCGCACGCGGACGTGCTGGAGGCAGGCCGACTCGGTGGTGGCGCTCCAGGCGGGCGCCTTCCCCGGGTGCCGCGCGCCGATCGCCTCCGGCACGCTCCGGCCGCCCTCGGGGCGGTACTGCTGCACGATGCCGAGCGCCGCCCTGCGGTCCGAGGCGTTGAACCTCGATTGTGTCCAGAGGACCGCGCCGCCGGCGGCGGCGCTGGTGCCCACGAGCAGCAGCATCCGCACCGCCTTGCCGTAGTCCATCCGCGAGCCGTATAGCCCCGGCGCTCGAGGAGAGCCAGCCGGGGCGGCGCGCCGCCTAACCCACGAACGACCCGAGCCCGCGGAACCTGCGGTACCGATCGTCGACGAGCTCCTCCGGTCCGAGCCCGTCCATCGACGAGAGCGTCGCCCAGAGCGCCTTGTCGAGGCGCGCCGCGGCGTCGTCGTGATCCTGGTGCGCGCCGCCCGTCGGCTCCTCGACGATCGTGTCCACGACGCCGAGCTGCAGCAGATCGGGCGCTGTGATCTTGAGCCGGGCCGCGGCCTCGTCGGCGCGGGAGCCGTCCTTCCAGAGGATGGCCGCGCAGCCCTCCGGCGAGATGACCGAGTAGCAGCTGAACTCGAGCACCAGCACCCGGTTGGCGACCCCGAGCGCCAGCGCGCCGCCCGAGCCCCCCTCGCCGATGACGGTCGCCACGATCGGCACCCCGACCCGCGCCATCGCGGCGAGCGCGGCGCCGATCGCCTCGCTCTGGCCGCGCTCCTCGGCGCCGATGCCCGGGTAGGCGCCCATCGTGTCGATGAACGTCAGGATCGGCAGCCCGAACCTGTCGGCCATCTCGTAGAGCCGGATGGCCTTCCGGTAGCCCTCCGGGTGCGGCATCCCGAAGTTGCGCTTCACGTTCTCCTTCGCGCCGCGCCCCTTCTGGTGGCCCACCACCACCACGCTCCGCCCGTGGTACGTCGCGAGCCCGCCCACGATGGAGCAGTCGTCGGCGAAGCGTCGATCGCCCTTCAGCTCGACCCAGTCGGTGAACAGCCGCTTGATGTAATCGAGCGTGTACGGCCGGTTCGCGTGGCGCGAGAGCAGCACCTTCTGCATCGGCGTGAGGCCCGCGAAGATCTCGCGCGCCAGCCGGCCCGTGTTGTCCTCGAGCTGGGCGAGCTCCGGCTCGAACCGCGGGTCCGCCGCGGCGAGCGCGCGCAGCTCCCGCACCTTCTCGATGAGCTCTGCGACAGGTTTCTCAAAGGGTAGGATCGAAGCAGCCACGGCCCGGACCCTAACGCTGCAGCGGGCGGACGGCTACGGCGCTGTGCTGCCGCGCTGCATCGTCCACCGGATGACGCGCGCGCACGCTCCGGCCGATCGGCCGAGGCGACGCGTCACCTCGGTCATTCGGGGAGGGCGTTGGTCGGCTCGGCGTGGATGAAGGCGTTCGCCGGGACCTGCGACATCGGCCGGCTCCGGATGACGTTGTAGATCGTGACCGGCTTGTCCTTGCCCTTCACCTTGGCGGGCTGGAGCTCCTCGGTCTCGAACCTCCCCCCGAGCTGCGCGTACGTGCTCTCGCTGATGACGATCTGTCCGGCCAGCGCGATGGAGCAGAGCCGCGCCGACGTGTTCGCCACGTCGCCGATCACCGTGTAGCTGAGCGCCTTCGAGCTCCCGATGTACCCGGCGACGAGCGGGCCGGTGTGGATCCCGATGCCGACCGCGAGCGGCAGCTCGCCCTTCTCGAGCCGCTCGCGGTTGAACTCGCCGAGCACCTCGCCCATCTTCAGGGCGCACTCCACGCTGCGGACCGCATCGTCCCGGTGGGCGACCGGCGCGCCCCAGAGCGCCATGATCCCGTCGCCCATGAACTTGTCGAGCGTGCCTTCGAACTGGAAGATGGTGTCGACCATCCGCTCGAAGTACAGGTTCAGCATCTCGACGAGCTCCTCGGGCCGCTTGCTCTCGGCCATGCGCGTGAAGCCGCGGATGTCGCTGTTGAAGACGGTGCACTCCTCGACGTGCTGGCCGCCCTGCTTCACGGCGAGCTGGCCGCTCAGCACGCGCTCGGCGATGTTCGGCGAGAGCAGCCGGCGCAGCTGCTCGCGCGTGACGATCTCGTTCTCGATCTTCTTCCCGAGGATGTTGATCTCGATGAACATCGCCGCCTGGTAGGCGATGGCCGTCACCAGCTCGAGGTCCTTGGGCTGGAACTGCGCGAGCGTCTCCGAGTCGAGCCAGAGCACGCCGAGCACCTCGCTGTTGTGCTGCAGCGGGGCGACGATCGCCGAGCTGATCCTGTTCAGGATCATGCTCTTGCCCTTGGACGCCGCGAAGTCCATCGCCGCGTCGTGGGTCAGCACCGCGGCCCGCTCGTGGACGACGTGGTTCAGGATCGTCGACGACACGCTGATCGGGGCCGTCGTCCCGTCGCGCCGCTGCATGGCCTGCGGGGTGAGCTCGCCGTTCTCGTTGCGCAGGAAGATCACCCCGCGGTCGGCGCGGATGAACTTGAACACGCTCGTGAGGATCTTCTCGAGCAGCTTCGTCGTGTCGCGCTCGGCGGCGATCTCGCGGGACAGCTCGTGCGACAGGCGCAGCCGCTCGTAGTCGGCGCGCAGCTGGTTCATGTCGTTGGCGATCCGATCGAACGCCAAGAACCCCTTGTCGACCGCGGCGATCTGCGTCCCGATCTGCCGGGCCTGATCGTTCACGTCGATGCGGGTGCCCTGCGCGACGAACGAGCCGCCGTGCGCCCCCGAGCGCCCCGGCAGCGGCGCGGTCCCGCCCGGCCCGGCGCCCAGCGGCGGCGGCGGCACGTACGGCTGCCGCGTCACCGGCGGCGCCACCGGCGTGCCCGGGAGCGGCGGCTGCGGCGGCTGGCGCTGGTACTGCGGCTGCTGCGGCGGGTACCCGTGGCCCGGCGGCTGCGCCGGCGCCGCGCCCTGGTGGTTGACCACGGGCGGCCAGCCCGGGACGAGGGGCGGCGCCACCGGGGCGGCCGGATCATCGAAGCGGCCACGCGTGGACCCCAGGGCGATCTCGTCCCCGTGCTTCAGCGGCGCTTCGCCCCGGACACGCTCGCTGTTGATGAACGTGCCGTTCAGGCTCCCCAGATCGCGCAGGACGAAGTGATCGCCCCGCTGCTCGATGATGCAGTGCTCCTTGGAGACGATCTTGTCGAGCAGCTGGATGGAGTTGTTCGGGTGGCGCCCCAGCGAGTTCACGGGTCGCAGATCGATCGCCTGCTGGCCCTCGGCGGTCTGCAGGATGAGGCGGGCCATCGGTTCTGGCAGATTACCCAGCCGGGCACGGACCGACAATCTTTCCGGCCGAAGTCCAGCGCCGGCCGCGGGGAGCGACCGTGCCGGACCGCGCAAAATGCGCCCTCGCCCCGCTGGAGGCACCTGCGCCAAGCTCGACCGCCCGGGGCGGCTGTCGTCGGCTGTCGCATGGATACCTGACCGGATGATTAGCTTACCGGGCCCTGCATCTCATGGAGGCGTCGCCTGGAACGGCTATGCGCCCACATGCCGCCGCGTTAGTCGGCCGCATGGATTCCGCGTACCTCCTCGCGATCGATCAGGGCACCACCGGAACGACGTCTCTCCTCATGGACACGTCGGGCGCGACGCTGGGCCGCGCGACGCGCGAATTTCGCCAGCACTTCCCGGAGCCGGGCCTCGTCGAGCACGACCCGGAGGAGATCTGGCAGAGCGTTCAGGACGCCGTGGGCGAGACGCTCAGGGCCGCGGGCGTGGCCGGCAGCGCGATCAAGGCCATCGGCATCACGAACCAGCGCGAGACGACGCTCGTCTGGGAGCGCGCGACCGGGCGCCCCATCCACCGCGCGATCGTGTGGCAGGACCGCCGCACGGCAGCGCGCTGCGCCGAGCTCCGCGCCGCGGGCCACGAGCAGGCGGTCGAGCAGACCACCGGCCTCGTGCTCGATCCGTACTTCAGCGGCACCAAGCTCGCGTGGCTCCTCGACAACGTGCCCGGCGCGCGCGCGCGCGCCGAGCGTGGCGAGCTCTGCTTCGGCACCATCGACAGCTTCCTCGTCTGGCGGCTCTCGGGCGACGCGGCCGGCGGCTCGCCGGTGCACGCGACCGACGTCACCAACGCGTCGCGCACCCTGCTCATGGGCCTCGCGTCGCTGAGCTGGGACGACGCGATGCTCGCGATGCTCCAGATCCCGCGCCCGCTCTTGCCGCAGATCGTCGGCTCGGCGGGCCGCATCGCGGCGACTCGCGGCTTCCCGCACCTGCCCGACGGCATCCCGATCGCCGGCATCGCGGGCGACCAGCAGGCGGCCCTCTTCGGCCAGGCCTGCTTCGCGGCGGGCGACGCGAAGTGCACCTATGGCACCGGCGCGTTCGCGCTGGCCAACATCGGCGATCGCCCGCTCAGGAGCCGCTTCGGCCTGCTCACCTCCGTCGGGTGGAAGATCGGCCCCGAGGTGGTCTTTGCGCTCGAGGGAAGCGCCTTTATCGCCGGCGCGGCGGTGCAGTGGCTCCGCGACGGCCTGGGCCTCATCAAGAGCGCGGCGGAGATCGAGGCGCTCGCCCGCAGCGTGCCCTCGAGCGAGGGCGTCACGTTCGTCCCGGCGCTCTCGGGCCTCGGCGCGCCCTACTGGGATCCGGACGCTCGCGGGATCATCTCCGGGGTGACGCGCGGCACGACCGCGGCGCACCTCGCCCGCGCGACGCTCGAGGGAATCGCGCTCTCCGTGACGGATCTCGTGCGGGCCATGGCCGACGACCTGGGCCACCCGCTGCGCCGGATGCGCGTGGACGGCGGCGCCGCCGCGAACGACCTGCTCATGCAGTTCCAGGCGGACGTGGCGAACGTCGCTATCGAGCGCCCCACCGACCTGGAGACGACGGCGCGAGGCGCGGCAATGCTCGCCGGGGTAGGCGCCGGCCTCTTCCTCACGAAGGAGGACGCGGCCCGGATGTCCCGTGTGGGGCAGAGCTTCCAGGTCGAGATGAGCGAAGCGGCTCGATCCGCCCACCTCCACCGCTGGGCCGACGCCGTCGCCCGCGCGCGCTCGAAGCGCAGCTGAGCACTCGCCGATTCCCCTGAATTTCCACGCTGTTTTCCGCTTGAACCAGGTCTTCCGAAGCTCTCTCCCGAGCCGTCATCGCGCCGCGGCTCGGCGGCCGAACGGGCTTCCGGATCAAGGAATCAACCCTAGGTTGCGAGAGTTAGGCCCAGAAGCCCCCAACCAGCGTAGAGTGCTATGACGACGGCGCATTTCCGTTCAAACTTGGTGCACTTGAACCGAGGCGCGCGGCCAGCCCACCGCCGCCTCGCTGCTTTCGATGGAGACGAGGAGGACATGCCGACTACCGAGAATGCTTCAGCCGGCGGGACGGCCGTTCGCGACATCCCGATCGACTGGGAGGCGCTGGAGGACGCCTTCGAGAACAACGCCCCAGAGGTGCACTCGTACCTGCACCTCGGCACGGGCGACGTGCTGCGGGTGGTCGACGGCGTGGCGGATCCGCAGATGCACGCGCGCATCGCGGCAGACGCGAACTACCTCCGGATCGATCCCGTGAGCTCGCGCGAGCAGTACCGGTGGATGGAGCGCTACATCCCGATGGTGGAAGACATGGATCTCCAGGCGAAGCTCAGCCAGGCGATCGATGGCAAGGGCGCGTTCCGTCGCTTCAAGGATGTTTTGATGTCCTACGGTCCGGAGCGGGAGCGCTGGTTCGCGTTCCGTAGCGAGCGGCTGCGGATCTTCATGGAGGCGTGGCTCAGCGCCCACGCGCTGAACCCGGTCCCTCGCCCGCTCTGGGTGCCGGAGGTGCCGTCTCGTCCGGAGCCGGTCGTCCCGGCGGCCCCTGCGGTGGAGCCGCCGGCGCGCGAGCGCGAGGAGACGCGAGAGCCCCGCCGCGGCAAGAGCGTGGAGAGCCTGCGCAAGAACCTCCGCGACATCGCCGAGGCGCTCGGTCCGCGGGATCTCGACACGCTGACGGCGTTCGCGGAGTTCCTGAAGGCGCGCCGCGCGGCGCGCTCGTTCGCGCACCACTACCACGAGGCCCAGGGGCCGGTGGACGACGACGCCGGGCCTGCTTCGCAGGAGATCGCGAGCGAGTCGCGCAGCGACACGGCGTGAGGGCGCGCCGCCGGCGCCGCGATCGCGGCGCCGGGGCGCTGGCCTGAGGGTGGGTGAGGGAACGGAAGGGAGCGGCGGCTTCGAGCGCCGAGCGGTCTAGAAGTACCAGTCGGTGCGGGCGCCGATGTACTGGCCGATGGTCGACCCGGTGGTCTCCCCGTTGGGGAGCGGCTGCCCAGCGCCAGTCCTCGCCAGGTAGCCGGACATCACCTGATTCTTCGCCGCCTCGTTGTAGATGGCGAGCGAGTAGATGAGCTTGAAGTGCGGACGCGCGCCAGCGCTCAGCTCGCCCGTCGGCACGAGGGTCGGAACGACCGAGACCTTGACCGCGGTGCCCATGTCGCCTTCGCCGTCCTTCCGTCCCTGGAACGAGGCCTCGACGACGGGGTGGAAGTTCTTGTGCGCGAAGATCGTGGCGTTCGCCTGGACCGAGAAGTCCATCTGCTTCTCGGCCGACGTGGGGGGAGCGGCGCCCTCCGCCTCGTACGCCGCCTTCGTGTAGTGGAAGGTGGCGAGGCCTTCCAGGGCGGCGGCGTCGCCGAGCCGGAAGCCGAGGTGCTCGACCGCCTCGATGCCGAACGAGCCCGAGAAGGTGCCGTCCGAGTTCGGGGCGCCCCAGGTCTGGTACGTCTTCGCGCCGCCGGCGGCGCCGTTGGCGATGCCGGTGCCGAAGCGCACCGCCGTGTCGCTGAAGTTGCCCTGGCCGAGGCCGAGGTGGACCTTCGCGCCGATGACGCCGCCGAAGTCCGCCTTCCCGAAGGGCTCGGGGACCGCGATCCCCTCGCCCCGCTTCGCGGCCGGCAGGACGTGGAACTCGCCGTGGACCTTGACGTGGTGCTTGGCCTCGCCGCCAAACTCCGCCTTGTAGTTACCGGCGAAGATGGTGCGGAAGCGATCGGTCCCGGTGGCGAAGTTGTAGAAGGGCGGCAGGGCGCCGGGGGTCCCCTCCACCCCGAAATTCCGATACCCGAGGATCGCGAGCTGCAGGCCGCCGTACTTGATACCGCCGCCCTGGCCGCTGAGGTCGTCGAGGTAGAAGTAGTCGCCGATGGGCGCGTACTGCTCGCGGAAGAACTTCGCGCCGCCCCAGACGCTGAGGCCCGGGACGAGGAAGTTGCCGGCCTCGATGTACGCCTGGTTGAACTGCACCGTGATCGACTGGCCACCGTTCGAGGCCGGCTGCATGAACGGCCCGCCGTACTGGTTCCAGATGGCGAAGGTCATCTCGGACTTGACGTAGAAGTCATCCGGCGTCGCGCCCTTCACCACGTGCGCGACGAACGACGGCTCGGAGTAATCGCCCTCTTCGTAGCGGCCGCCGATGCCGAACCCGAGCAGGTTCAGGGACGCGCCCTGGATGTTCTGCCCGAGGGTCGGGGACCACGCCATGCCGAGGCGTGAGTACCAGTGCCACTCAAAGTTCTCGCTCCCCACCGCGTGAGCCGACCGCGGCGCCGCCGTGAGGCAAAGGGCGGAGACGGAAAGCAGCCCGAGGGCTCGGACAGCGGCGCGCCGACCCGCGATTCGCTTGCTGGGGACCGACGACCTGTCTCTCATAAGTGATGTCATCGAACGACGCTCCTATCCATTCTCTGGGAGTGTGCTTGGGGTGATGGGAGGTGATTCGGCCAGATGGCCAAGCGCGGCAGAGGAAGTGGCCTGTCAAGAGAATCTAAGTTGACTCTGTAGGAAAGAGCCACCCGCTGCCACACATGCGGGGCCCGCGGGGGGCACAGTTAACAGGAACGTTCTGTTCATGTCAAAGGTCTCCGAACACCCTTCGGCAGTTTGTCATCTTCTGCGGCGCGTTATTATTAAGTAATCGAAATCACTTGATTAAGCAGGACCCGCGCGCTTCCTCGAGCCAGGAACGGGGGCCTGAAATGATGCAACGCACCAAAAACAGGCTCGCGCTGGCTCTCGCGCTGCCTGAAGTGTTGCCAGAAGAATTCACGGGTGCCCCTGGTGCGTTACTTGGTGCGCGCCGCGCACGTGGCACGGACAGGAAGGCTGCATTGGCGAGCCCCGGCCAGCTGCGGTTTCGCACCGCGATGGCGCCGCCGCGCGCGGCGGTGTGCCGCGTGTTTCGGGACCTCGAACCTGGCTTTTCATGTCGACACCCGGCCGGGGCGTCGCCGCGGTGCTCGTCTCTCTCCTGGGTTGAACCCAGGGCGAGCCGTCGGCCCCGCTGAGCGTCATTGACGCTCGCCGGCGCGCCGAACGCGCCGCGCCAGCGCGCGGATCCTGCGCGCGCGCGCAGGACCATGCCGCGGAGCACAGGCCGCGCAGGCAGATCGCCCTTGGTCGACAGGATAACGCATCGCGTTGCAGCGGCGCAACGAGCGGCGCAGATCCAGAGCGGGTCAGTCTCGATTGCAGTGCAGCGTGGGTGGACATGTTCTTGTCCAGGAAGGGCGTTGCGCTGTCGCCCCGAGACATCCCATCTGCTTCGGCGAGGCCGGCTGGTGCCTGGCGAGCCTCCGGGCGCGGTCGCGGCGCGCGCCGCGATGCCGCCGGCTCGCCGCGCCGAACGCCTGAGTCGTTGAACGAGAGGCCTCCATCCTCTGCATGAACAACGGCTCGTGAGCCCTCTTCACGATGTCTGGCGCTGTCCTTCGCTGTCGAGAGGTGGAATCGACCCGTTCGATGGACTTCTGCTCTCCTGCCGCCCAGGCGTGCAGCTCGACGTGGCGCGCCGCTGGCCGGTCGCTCGGCGCGGCTCAGCGAGCGGGCGTGATGCTCAAGGAGACCCGGGCCCGCGCGTTCTGGTAGTACGCGTCGAGCGCCTGGGCGAGCCGCTGCCCGACATACCAGCGCTTCAACGCCGGGGCGACCTCCTCGTAGCGTTGATCCTTGAACGGCGTGGCGCCGGAGCGCAGGACGATCTTGAGCTCGAAATCGGTGGGCTCGAGCATGGGCGCGACCATGCGATCCAGGTACAAGCTCGCGCGCGCCTGGCGGCGCAGCAGCGCGTCGAGCTCGTCGGAGCTCATCCCCTCGGCGGCCGCCGCGGCGAGGAGGCGCGCGCGGCCGCGAGCGCGCTGCTCCAGCGCGATCCGGGCGGCCTCGGCCCGCTGCGCCACCTCCGTCGAGGTCGGCGCCGGCGAGATCGGCAGGCTGGCGAGCAGCGTCTCCGCGATGTGCCTGTCGAGCGCGGCGCGGACATGCCTGTCCCGGTACAGCCCGGGCTCCGCGTCGGGATCGGCGAGCGCCTCGAGGCGGGCCTCGAAGGCGAGCTCCCGCTCGAAGATGAACTGAGGCCGGCGCACGCCGCCCGTCTCCGGCGCATGCCAGCGCACGACGACGCGGTCGAGCGGCACCGGCGCCGCCGCCGACGGCGCGGCCTGGCCGTGGGCGCTCGGCGTCAGCGACGCGAGCGCGAGCGACGCGAGCAGCGTCGTGAGGAGCCCGGAGCGGCGCACATCGGCAGGCTAGCGCAACCGCGCCGCGCATCCCATTCCGGGCAGCGCCGCGCTCACGGAGCGTCGGTTCGCGGAGCGTCGGTTCGCGGAGCGTCCGGCGCGCGGGCGGCGGGTATAGAATGGCGCCACCATGTACAGGCAGTTCGCGCTCGAGGGCGAGGTCCACACCTCGCTCGACTGTGTGCCGCTCTCGGTGCGGCGGAAGCTGGACCTCGCCGAGATCAAGATCTCTCTCGCAGGGTGGCAGGCGCTGTCGCGCGCGGAGCGGCTCGCCCTGTGTCACCTGCCGGCCGACACCGACGAGGACGTCGCCGTCTACGCCGAGGTGCTCCGCGGCTTCGCGGAGCGCGCCGGGGTCGCCCTCGCCCCCCTCGCGGGCGCGCCGGTGCGCCGCGCGGCCTGGGATCGGGACAGCGTCAGCGCGCGGCTGCGCGAGCGGCTCGGCCCGGACGGCGCGCTCGACGAGGGCGCGCTCGGCCGCCTGGCGGAGCTGACCGAGGAGGAGCGCTACGCCATCGTCAAGCTCGCCGATCCGAAGCGCGGGCCCGAGAAGCTGCGCGCGCTGCTCGGCGAGCTCGGGCTGTCCCGGGACGCCGGCGCAACGCGCTCGCCGTGAGCCAGGCCGCGGCGAGGATCTCGGGCGCGACGAAGGCGCTGGGGAGCGCGCTGTCCGCGCGGCTCGCGCGGGGCGAGCTCGTGGTCCCCTCGCGCTGACGTCCGGCGGCGGAGCGTCAGCGCGCCGCGCTCACCACTTCACCATGACCTTCGACGGGTTGACCTCCGCGGTGACGCGCGGAACGTCGACGAGCACGTCGAGGAAGTCGCTGCCCGGCTGGCTCAGATCGAGGCTCGCCGCCTTGGGCTCAACGCGCGCCACGATCGCGTCGGCGTTGACGGCGCCCACGTCCTCCGGCGTCCCCGTGATCCTCACCTGCACCACGGCCGGCGCGACCGTCGCGCGCGGGATGCCGATCACCTCGACCTTGCGCTCGAACGTCCGCGTGGCGAGCTCGCGCCCGATCTCGAGCGTCGCCATCACGCTCTCGAAGCTGTACGTCACGAGCTTCGGCGGCCGATCGAGCGCCAGCTGCCGCTGGTAGGTGCCCTCCGTGAGCCCGCTGACGTCGAACGGCGCCGTGCGCGCGAGCTGCATCACGTCGACGACCGAGCGCGGGCCGCGGGCGCTGACCATCGGCGGCTCGACCGAGACCATCCCCTTCACGAGGAACCCCTGCGCGACGTCCCCGGTGCGGGGGACGTGCACCGGGATGGCCCGGGTGACGACGTCGTCCCAGCCGAGCTCGATCGTCGACGGGTACATCTGCTCGACCATCAGCCCGGCCGGCACGTGGAACATCGACGCGTCGAGATCGATGTGCGTCACCGTGCCGTTGCGGAGATCGAGCCGCAGCGTCCCGAGGCTGTCGGCGCGCAGGTCGTCGAGCTGCGTCCGGGAGCCGCGCACCGTGACCGCCACCTCGTTCGGGATCTGGGTCATGAGCTGCCGGTTGCTCGACTCGGGCGGGAGGATCCAGACGACGCTGAGCATCAGCGTGCGCTGCGCGTTCTCCGCGCCGTGGATGAAGGCGTAGAGGCACAGCGCGAAGGTGATCGAGAGCAGCTTGAGGCCGAGGTTGTCGAGCAGCGCCGAGCGGAGCGCCTCGCGGATGCCGGCAAGCGTCATGGCTCATCTCGCGGGGGCATCCCCTCCGCGCTCCCCTTGGATGCGGCGGTCGCCGCGACCTGCCCGGTCGGGACGAAGGTGCGCTGCGACGGGACGGGGGAGTCGGTCGCGGCCGCCGCGGGGGCGTCGACCATGGCCGGCCGGCCGCGCTCGGACGGGCGATCCGCGTCCTGCGGCGCGGCCGTCCCCCCGGCGCCGCCCCCGCCCGCGGCGCGCAGGTCGGCGCTGGATCCCGTCGCGGTGCGCGTATCGGCGCTGGATCCCGTCGCGGTGCGCGTATCGGCGCCCGAGCGCATCGGCGTGGACGTCGACATCCGCGCCATCGGCCGCGCGTCGGGGTCCACGGCCGCCTTGATCATCGAGGACGTCTTCGGGACCGGCGTTGCGGGCTTGGCCTCGCTCGGCGCGGGCTTCGCGGCGGCGGGCTTGCCGGGCTCGTGGGCCTGCCCGGCGCCTTGCGTCGCGCCCACGGCGGGGCCGCGCGTCGGCGTGGGGAGGCTCGCGCGGCCGACCTGGGCGACCCTCTTGGCGAAGCGCCGCCTGCGCGACGAGCGGCCGAAGAGCCCGAGCAGCGCGTGTCGCAGCGACTGGCCGTCGAGGTTCGAGACGATGTTGCCGCTGAAGCAGAAGCTGATCGTGCCGCGCTCCTCGCTGACGACGACGACGACGGCGTCGGTCTCCTCGGTGATCCCGAGCGCGGCGCGGTGGCGGGAGCCGAGGCTGGCGTCGAGGATCTTGGTCTCCGGCATCGGGAAGAAGACGCCGGCGCGCGCGATCTTGAGATCGCGGATCAGCACCGCGCCGTCGTGCAGCTTGTTCACCGACTCGGGGACGAACAGCGAGACGAGCAGCTCCCGGGTGACGACCGAGTCGATGTGGATCCCCTCGCTCTTCACGAACTCCAGCACGTTGGCGTCCTGCTCGAAGGCGATGATCGCGCCCATGCGGTGGCGGGCGAGCTCGGTCGCGGCGGCCACCACCTCGTCGATGACGCGCGACTGCTGCTCGCGTCCGCTCGTGAACCAGTTGCTGCCGCCCACGCGGATGAGGGCGCGGCGGATGTCGTTCTGGAAGACGACGACCACGATGAGGATGATCGAGGAGAGGAGCCAGGAGAGGAGGTTGAGGAGCGTGGTCAGGCCGAAGACCTTCGCCCCGAGATAGATGAGGAAGACGATGCCGAGCCCGAGGCCCATCTGCATCGCGCGGGTGCCGCGCAGCACGAGGAGCGCGCGATAGACGACGTAGGCGACGATGAAGATGTCGAAGAAGTCCCGGATGACCTGCGTCGCCGGCCTCACCGAGAAGAGGCGGAGGAACCCTTCAACCATCGCCGCGCGCCCCCTGGGCGACGGGGCCGTCCGGGCGCCGGCGGTCGCCGGCGCCCGCGCGCTCGATCGCGCGCATCACGTCGAGGGCCTGGCGCACGGGGCGGACGTCGTGGACACGGACGGCCGCGGCGCCGCGCGCCGCGCACGCGATCACGGCGGCGACGGTGCCGCCGAGGCGGTCCGGGGGCGGCGCGAGCGGCGCTTCCCCGCCGCCGCCTGGCCCCGCGGCCTCCGAGGCCGCGGCGCGCGCAAGGAACGACTTGCGGCTCGGCCCGACGAGCACGGGGAAGCCGAGGGCGCAGAGCTCGTGCAGCCTGGCGCACAGCTCGAGCGACTGCCGCGCGTTCTTCGCGAAGCCGAGGCCCGGATCGAGGACGAGCTCGCCGTCCGGCAAGCCTGCCTCGAGCGCCCGCGCGGCGGCGCTCGACCACTCGCGGGCCACGTCGGCCACGACGTCGTTGTAGGCCTCGTCGGGGTACGCGGAGAAGCCGGCCATCGCCGACATCGGGCCGCGGCTGTGCATGAGCACGAGCGACGCCCCGCGTTGAGCGCAGAGCGCGCCGAGCTCTGCCGCGCTGTCGAGCGAGATCGAGTTGACCACGGCCGCGCCATCGTCGAGCGCGCGCGCCGCGACGGCGGGGGAGGTCGTGTCGATGGAGACCACCGCTCCCCTCTTCACCGCGTCGCGCACGCTCCCGCCGATGCGCGCGATCTGCTCGTCATCCGGCACGGGCCGCGCGCCCGGCCGCGTCGACTCCGCGCCGATGTCGATCATGTCTGCCCCCTCGGAGAGCATCGCATCGATCTGCGCGAGAGCCGTATCTTCATCCGCAAAGCGACCGCCGTCGGAGAACGAGTCCGGCGTGCGGTTCAGGACCCCCATGATCACCACGCTCCTGCGGCGTTCGAGCAGCATGCGCAGCGGGGACATTTCCTGTGGGTAGCAACTTTTGCGCCGAACGGCAATTGTCTGCTCGAACCGATGTTTTCCAGGAGCAATTGGAACATCGCGAGGGGGTCCGGCGCGTCGCGCTCTGCCAACCGCCGGCTGGGCCGGCGGGCGCGCGCCGGCGTTGGACGGCGCACCGGCGCCCACATTCTTCGGGCGCCGGCTTCCCGGCGGCCGCTCCCCGCTCGGGCGGGGACGCAGCGCGGACCATGGGGAAGAAACGGCGCGGAGGGAACGGAGGGTGCGCAGAGAACGGAGGCCCTCAGGCGAGGGGAAGCGAGGGGAAGCGAGGGAAAGCAAGGCCGAGTCCGCCGCGCGCGGCGCCGAGGCCCCCCCACGCTCCGCGCGCCGCTGACTCGGCCTTGCTTCTTTGCTAGGGTCCCGCCTACACATTGACATCGGCGGCCCCTCGCGGTCGTCCGGTGGAGGCGGGGACACGCGCGAGCGTGCCCCGTCAACCGTTTCTCAGGCTGCACCAGCGGACGAGACCGAGCGGTTCCATGCTGCGCACGCGTATCCGGGCAGGTCCCCTCGCCGGCTTCGTCTTGAGCGCCCTCTTCGCGGCGTGCTTCGCCGTGCTCGGCGTGGGCGAGCTCTTCATCCCGGCGCTCAGCCCCGAGATGGGCATGCCTGCGCCCGTGACGCTGCGCGTCCCGTACGGTCCGCGGATCGTGCGCGACACGCACGACGGGAGCTTCACGCTTTCGTACGAGCACAGGCGCGTGATCGTGCCGCGCGGCACGGTGCTCTCGGAGCACAACGAGGATCACGACGCCGCGATGGCGTACGAGACGGTGCGGCGGATGCGGCGGCCCGGGCTCGGCGCGCGCATCGCGAGCCTGTACGCCATCTACCTCATCGTCTGCCTGATGCTGACGGTCTACCTGCGTCGCTTCGGGCAGAACCGGGTGCGGCTGCTCCGCACGCAGGTGGGCATGTTCGTCCTGATGACGGGCTCGCTCATCGTCGCGAAGCTCCTCCTGCTCTTCACGGCGCTGCCCGAGTTCTGGATGCCGGTCGCGGCGCTCCCGCTCTGGGTGGCGATCGCGTTCGATCGGCGGACCGCGTTCCTCGTCGAGGTCGGGGTCGCGTTCATCGCGTCGTCGCTGCTCCGGTTCGACGTCGTGCTCCTGTCGGTGCTGCTCGTGCGCGGCATCGCCGCGACGATGTTCTTCTTCAAGCGCAAGGGCTCGCGGCAGCTGCTCGTCGCGGGCAGCCTGGCGGGCATTGCCGGCGCGATCGGGTTCATCGCGCTGACCGTGCTGTTCGAGGGGAGCATCGATCTCGGCGCCGATCTGAAGCGCTGGCTCGGCTCCAACGTGCTCGCCTGCATCGGCGGGGGGCTGCTCGTCGGCGTGCTCGGTCGGAGCCTGAGGGAGCCGGCCGAGCGGGCGATGGGGCACGTGCCCCGCGACAAGCTGCTCGACCTCACCGACCTGGAGCAGCCGCTGCTCAAGAAGATGGCGGCGGAGGCGCCGGGCAGCTGGGAGCACGCGCGCGCGATGGCGAACCTCGCCGAGGCCTCGGCCGCGGCGATCGGCGCCGACGCGCTGCTGACGCGCGTGGGCGCCTACTACCACGACCTCGGCAAGACGGTGCAGCCCAAGTACTTCATCGAGAACCTCGCGCACGGCGAGCGATCGCCGCACGAGGAGCTCGATCCGGACGTGAGCGCCGACGCGATCATGGCGCACGTCGTGATGGGCACGAAGATCCTGCGCGAGGGCAACATCCCCGAGCCGGTGGTCGAGTTCGCGTACACCCACCACGGCACGCAGGTCGTCGAGTATTTCTGGCACAAGTGCGTCGAGCACGGGAACCCGAAGGACCTGACGCAGGAGCACTTCCGCTATCCCGGCATGAAGCCGCAGACGAAGGAGACGGCCATCCTGATGCTCGTCGACTCCATCGAGGCGGCGTCGCGGACCATCTGGCCGCCCGAGCACAAGAAGTTCGAGGAGATGATCCAGCGGGTGATGTTCTCGAAGCTCGCGTCTGGCCAGCTCGATCAATCCGGGCTGACGATCGAGGACCTGCGCATCATGACGAGCCGGATGGCGTCGACGCTGGTCAACATGTACCACGGGCGCATCAAGTACCCGTGGCAGCGCGAGAGCGATCGCGCCGGGCACACGCCTGCGCCGCCGACGGTCACGCCGCACCCCACGCGCCCCGGCACGCCCACGCCCGTCCCCGCGTCCAGCGCGCCGGGTCGGGACGGGAGCGCCGCCCCGCCGCCCTCCTCGAGCGTCAGGGGCGCTGCCCCGCCGCCCCCCGCGAGCACCCGGGGCGCCGCCCCGCCGCCCCCCGCGAGCCCCCGGGGCGCCGTCCCGCCGCCCTCCTCGAGCGCGCGGGGCGCGGCCCTGCCCGTCGTCGTGAGCGAAGCCGGAGGGCCCGTGAAGGACGAGAGCCCAGCGGAGTCCGTGCGAACGCCCAGGAAGACGCACTGAGCAGGCCGGGCGCGCCGCGCGCTCCCGCGGAGGCCGAGCGGCCTGCTCCAGGAAAGGACGGTCCGATGCCTCCCACGATCGAGCAGAGCTTCATGAAGGCCCTCTTCCACGGCATCATCGCCGAGGACATCATCTTCCCGTATCCGGAGATGCCCGCCGAGGACCGGGAGACGACGTCGATGATGCTCGACAGCGTGCGGCGGTTCTTCGCGTCGAGCGTCGACAGCGGCCGGATCGACCGGGAGCACGCCATCGATCCGGGCGTCCTGGCCGAGATGAAGAGGCTCGGCCTGATGGGCCTGCAGATCCCTTCCGAGCACGGCGGCGTCAACCTCAGCAACATGGCGTATACGCGCGTGATGCAGGAGATCGGCGGGCTCGACGCGTCGATCGCCGTCACGCTCGGCGCGCACCAGTCGATCGGCTTCAAGGCGATCCAGCTCTTCGGGACGGAGGAGCAGAGGCAGCGCTATCTCCCGAAGCTCGCGACCGGCGAGTGGATGGCGGCCTTCGCCCTGACGGAGCCGGGCGCCGGCTCCGACGCCGCGGCGATCAGGACGCGCGCCGAGCTGTCGGCCGACGGCTCGTACTACACCCTGAACGGGTCGAAGATCTGGATCACGAACGGCGGCTTCGCCGACGTCTTCACGGTGTTCGCCCGGACCTCGGCGCTCGAGGAGGGCAAGAAGCCGAAGCTCACCGCCTTCATCGTGGAGCGGAGCATGGGCGTGAAGAGCGGGCCGAACGAGCAGAAGCTCGGGATCCGCGGCTCGTCGACGACGGAGCTCTTCTTCGACGACGTGAAGGTCCCGCGCGAGAACGTGCTGGGCGAGGTCGGCAAGGGCTTCAAGGTCGCCGTCGAGGTGCTCAACAACGGGCGCCTCGGGCTCTCGGCGGGGTGCGTGGGCGCGTGCAACACGCTGATCCGGATGGCGCTCGACCGGGTCCAGGAGCGGCGCGCGTTCGGCCGGAGCATCGGCGACTTCGGGCTCATCAAGGACAAGATCGCGACGATGCTGGCGCACACGTACGCGCTCGAGTCCATCACGTACCTGACGGCGAGCCTCGTCGACGCCAAGGTCCCCGACTTCTCGATCGAGAGCGCGATCTGCAAGGTCATGGGGAGCGAGACCCTGTGGTTCGTGGTCAACGAGACGCTCCAGATCGCGGCCGGCATCGGCTACATGGAGGAGTACCCCTACGAGCGGCACCTGCGCGACGCGCGGATCAACATGATCTTCGAGGGGACGAACGAGATCCTGCGCTGTTTCATGGCGCTCTCCGGGATGAGCGGCCCGGGCAAGGCGCTCGCGGACGTCGCGAAGGCGATGCGAGAGCCCATCAAGGGCTTCGGGCTGCTCAGCGATTTCGCGCTCCGCAAGGCGCGCTCGGTGCTCGGGCGCGAGCGGATGTCGAAGGCGCACCCGCTGCTCAGCCGGGAGGCAGTGATCTTCGAGGACTGCACCGCCGAGCTCGCCACCCACAGCGAGGACATGCTCCGGAAGCACGGGCGGGAGATCGCGGAGATGCAGTACGCGCAGCGCCGCATCGCGGAGATGGCCATCGACCTCTACTGCATGGCCGCGTGCATCTCGCGCACGACCCGGGCCATCGAGCGGCGCGGGGAGGACGGGGCGCGGCGGGAGATCGATCTCACGACCGTGTTCACCGGCATGGCGCAGAAGCGGCTGAGGCAGCACGTCGCCGACTTCCAGAAGAACGACGACGAGCTGCGCAAGGCCATCGCGGTGCGAGCTTATGCGGATCGCGCCTACCCCTTCGACATCCTGTAATCGCAGGCTGCCGCACCTCGACGGACATCGATTCACCTCAAGTCACATCAAGTGACATCGAGTCACACACGCGCCACGCGCGCTCCGGCGCGGTACGCTCATTCATTGTGAGCTGCGCTCTGTTTCGGGACGTTTTCAGCTCACCGCCCGGACGGATTGCTCTATAGTTTGATCAGGCGTAGTATTGGGGGTGGGCCCTTCGACAGGAATCGGGTGATCACTTGTCCCAGGCTAGAGCATTGGGTGGCAGGTGCGGAGCCATGAAGGAGACTGCTGAAGGTCGTGCCGTCATGGACAAGTACCGTCTCGAGCGCAGGCTCGGAGGCGGTGGGATGGGTGATCTGTGGCTGGGCTTCGATATCAAGCTCAGGCGGCGGGTCGTCATCAAGTTCATCCGGAGCTTCGCGGCGACGGAGCCGGAGCTCGTCGCCCGCTTCGAGCGCGAGGCCCGCGCGTCCGCGCGCGTCCGGAGCCCCTATGTCGTCGAGACCTACGATTACGGCGTCGATCGCGGCTGCGCGTTCATCGTCATGGAGTACCTCGAGGGAGAGGACCTGAATCGCCGCCTCGAGCGCGAGGAGCGGATCCCGCTCGCGCAGGCGACGGCCTTGTTCACGCAGCTCGGCAAGGCCCTCGACGCGATCCACGCCGCGGGGGTGATCCACCGGGATCTGAAGCCGGGGAACATCTTCATCACCTCTTCGGCGGGCGACGATCTGGTCAAGGTCGTCGATTTCGGCGTCGCGAAGTCGTCCTGCTCGCGCGATCGGATCACGAAGACAGGCATGGTCCTCGGGACGCCCAGGTACATGAGCCCCGAGCAGACCATGGCGCCCAGGCAGGTCGATTACAGGAGCGATCTCTGGTCGATGGCGGTGATCCTCTACCGCGCGATCACCGGCCAGTGTCCCTTCGCGGGCGCCAACATCAATGAGCTGGTCAGGCACATCTGCCAGACGTCGTTCCCGAAGGCGTCCAAGCTCGCGCCGGAGCTCCCGCCCGGGATCGACGCGTTCTTCGCCCGGACGTTCGAGTTCGATCCCGAGGCGCGGTTCCAGTCGGGCAAGGAGATGATGGAAGCGTTCTCCGCGATCGTGCAGGTGCCAGCCTCCCCGCCGTCGTCGGAGTCGCTGCGCGCGATCCCCGCCCCGCCGCCGTCCGAGCGGAGCGCCATCGTGAAGCGGAGCGCGGTAGGCGCGGTCGCGGCCCCGCTCCGCTGCGCGGTGGATGATCAGACGACCATGGCCGCCATGCTGGCGGCGCCGGCGAACGACCTCGGCAGCCCCGCGGCGACGGACGCGGCCGTCGAGCCCGCCTCCGCCTCGTGCGACCGGCACAGCGAGGTCGTGCTGGACAGCCGCGTCCTGCCGCCGCTGCGGGTCCCCTGGATGGTCGCCGTCGGCCTGCTCATCGCGGCCGCTGGCGTCGTTTGCCACAGCGTGGCTCAGGGCGCGCCGTGGTCGCTCGAGGCCGCGGAGAGCCCGGCGGCCGGAGGACCGTGATCTCGCGGGGCGTCGCGACGCCGCCCTGACGCTCGTATCGCCGGCCATCGCCAGGGCGCGGCGGCGCCGTTACCGCGCGCTGGTCGTGGGCGCGTCGGTGACGCCGGACGTCCACTTGAGCTTCGGGGCGCCCTCGTCGATCCAGCGGTCGCGCACCCGGCGCGCGAGCTCGGGGTGCTCGGTCGACTTCACGGCCATCGCGGCCACGAGGCATGTCCCCGGCCACGACTCGTAGACGGCGATCGCGCCGACGTACTCGTCGCTCGCGAGCACCGAGTCGACGCTGCCCTGGAGGACCTTGAACACGAGCGGCCGCACCTCACCGTCGATCTCCTGCGTCGTGCGGATGATCTGCGCCTCCCCGAGCCGCACGCCATAACCGTCGGCGAGCGGCGCGTTCTTCGCCCAGAACTCGTCGAGGCAGCTGTCGGGGTCGCTCGGCCCCGCGGTGGTCGTGTAGACGACCGACAGGGCGGCGTAGTGCTCGTCGCCGTACCGGAAGGTCGCGCGCGTCGGGTAGGTCAAGATCCGCACCCTGCGCCAGCTCTTCCAGTCGACCAGGGGTACGTCGAGCGTCTTGAACCGGTCCTGCCGCCTCCCCCACGGCTCGGCCAGCAGCCGCTCCAGCGCGGCCCGCTCGGGGTCCGCCGCGTCGCCCCCCGGGTTCTCGCGGGTGACCGACGCCGGCGTCGGAGGCAACCCCGGCGGCCTCGTCGGGGGGGTGCTGCTGCAGGCGACGAGCGCGAGGGACGCGAGGACCGGGACCACCGGCGCGGCCCTCCGGCGTGTGGACGAGCGCGCAGTCGACCTGGAGCAGCACATGAGCAACACGAGCCTCGGCGAGCGGCCTCATCGGCGGCGGTCACGCGGGCGGATCCCGCGGCGCCGCTACAATCCGACCTCGCGCATCGCGATTTTATTCTTGTCGAAGACGCCAAGACCGAGCTCGCCCGCGATGCGGATGTACGAAGGTTCACGGCTCGCCTCTTTCAGCGTGGGCAGCCCGTTCTCCTTGCGCCACGTCTCGACGACGCCCCAGCCGATCACGTCCATCGCGACCGGATCGGTCGTGGCGTAGACCGACTCGTGGAGGACGCGCCGCTTCGGGTTCTTGTCGAGCGGGCCCTGGTCGTAGATGAGCTTGAAGCCGTCCGTGATGTGCAGGCGGACACGGCTCTTCACGACGTCCTGCCCGTAGAGCTCCGCGATCTGCGGGCTCGCGGTGTGCTCGTGGAAGGAGTGCGGGTTGATGGTCGCGCCGTGGGTGATGTTCTTGAGGCAGCCGGTATAGCCGCAGATCGAGTGGTCCTTGATCAGCGAGACGTTGATCACCGCCGTCGCCTGGGTGAACGGGCGCACGAACTTGGTGGGGATGCCGCAGACCGAGATGCTCGGCATCACGGCGTCCTTGTTCTCGTGAACCGCGGCGCGGATCCCGGCCGGGAACTCGGCCGCCGGCTTGGCGCTGCGGTCGGCGCAGCGGGTGCCGGCGAGGAAGGACGGGTACTGCTCGAAGATCTCCACGTTCTCCGCGGGGACGCCGGCCGCGATCACCCCGCGCACGATCTCGAGCACGAGCTCCTTGTTGGTGGCCATGGTCGCCCCCTTCTGGCCGGCGATCCCGTTGGTCTTGATCGCCACGCGGTCGTCCTTGTGGACGAACCGCGCGAAGGCGGCCCCGAGGTCGGCCTTCCCGGTGAGCTCGGCCATCGCCCGCTCGAGCATCACCTTCGCCGCGGACGCGTCGGGCCAGAGGCCGTTCGGCTGCATCGAGTTCGACTTCGTGACCTTCACGATCTTCCCCGGAATGGAGAGCGGCGTGAAGCCGGGGGGCGGCGAGGCCGCGAGGCTCAGGGGCGCCTCCGCGAACGCCGCGCGCGGGCCGAGGAGCGCGGCGCCCGCGGCGCCGGCGACGAGCCCGCCAAGGAAGCCTCGGCGCGAGCGCCCCGCGGGGCCGGGATCAACGAAGCGACGGGGATCGTGGGGCATAAGACCTCGTGGTGAGCGCCTCGCGGCGGTGGTGGATGCCGCCGGTCGCGGGGCGCCCGGGGCGCTGATGGTAGCCGAGCTTCTCGCTCGAGACACGGCGCTCGGTCGCCCGGCGGCGCGGTCGACCGCGCCGCGCCGGCCGCGCCGCGCGCCTCCGCCATGGCGGCGCCAGGCCCCGGAGCGCCTCCCACCCGGGATTTGCTCGGGTTTCCAGGCAAACGCGCGCCGGCACGCCGCTCGCTTGGCGGTGGCGGCGACGCCGAGGAGACGAACGCCGCGCGCGGGTGCGCGGAGGGCGACGTCCCTGGCACGAGACCGGAAGACCGGAAGACCGGAAGGAGACGCGGCACGATGCAAGCGACATCGAAGGGGACAGGCTCGCCCGCCGGGCCGGCCGATGCGGCGCAGGACGACGAGGTGATTCGCCCGTGGCGAGAGCGGGCGCTGGCGGCGCTGAGGGACTCGGCCTGGACCGCGCTGGGCGGCAAGGTCGCGGCCTACATTGCGGGGTTCTTCGCGCTGGCGCTCGTGGGCTCCGGGCACGCGCTGAGCCTGCTCCCGGCAACCCCGGCCCGCCCGACAGACCCGACCGCGGAGCTGGCGATGGTCGCCGGCGATCCAGCGCCGCTCGGCTCCGCCGGAAGCCCGCCGCCGCAGGCCGGAAGCCCGCCGCCCCAGGCCACCTCCGAGCCCGGCGCCGACGCGGGGGCTGCAGCGGTAGAGCCGCCGCCGCCCAGCGATGGCGGGACGGGCGCGCCCGCGGGCGGCGGCGTGACCGCAGACGGAAAGGTCGTGCTGAACCTCGCGACCGAGGCGGACCTCCGGCGCCTCCCCGGCGTCGGCCCGGCGAAGGCGGCCGCGATCCTGGCGCTGCGAGCCAAGCTCAAGCGCTTCCGGAAGGTCGATGACCTGCTCCGGGTCAAGGGGCTGGGCCGGCGGTCGCTGAAGCGGCTGAGGCCGCTCGTGCTCGTCGATCCGCCTTGACGCTGGACGCGAGCCGCAGCGCCAGCTCGCCGCCTCGGTCGAGCCGTCCAGACAGGGAGTCTGCCAGGACCGGTCAACGCGCCGCGCGTGAGATGTCGAGTCGAGGCGCGCTCGTTCTCTTCGGTATCCCCGCGACGAGATCGCGCGCGCGACGCCAGACATCGCGGACGCGGCGCGCGGCGACTCGCTGGGATCGGCGCGGTCTGGCGAGCTCTCGCGCGGATGCCCCCTTGCCCCCCCGGGGCGCTCGGGCACACTGCGCCGCGATGCACGTCCACTTCGTCGCCGTCGCGGGCACCGGCATGGGTGCGCTGGCGGGGCTCTTCAAGGCCGCGGGGCACGACGTCTCGGGCTCCGACGTCTCGTTCTACCCGCCGATGGGGCCGGCCCTCGAGCGGTGGGGCGTCCGGCTCCTGACCGGGTTCGATCCCGCGCACCTCGACCCCCGGCCCGATCTCGTCGTGATCGGCAACGTCTGCCGCCCGACGAACCCCGAGGCCCGCGCCGCGATCGACGGAGGCATGCGGGTGACCACGATGGCGCACGCGCTCGCGGATCACATGCTCGCCGGCCGCTCCCCGCTCGTCGTGGCCGGCACACACGGCAAGACGACGACGAGCTCGATGTGCGCGTGGATCCTCCACGAGGCGGGCAGGGACCCTGGCTTCCTCATCGGCGGCCTGCCGAAGAACTTCGAGGCGAGCTTCCGCCTGCCCCGGAGCGCCTCCTCGGCGAGCGACCGCCGCGGCCTGCCGCTGCTCGGCGAGGCGGGCGCCGGGCGCCGCAGGACGCCGTTCGTCGTCGAAGGCGACGAGTACGACACCGCCTTCTTCGAGAAGACGCCGAAGTTCTGGCACTACCAGCCCGAGGTGGGCGTCGTCACGTCGATGGAGCACGATCACATCGACATCTACCCCGACGCCGCGTCCTACGAGGCGGCGTTCCGCGGGTTCGTCGAGCGGATCCCGGAGACCGGGCTCGTCGTGGCGGCCGCGCACGATCCGCGGGTCGTCGAGCTCGTGTCGCGATCGGCGCGCGCAGAGGTCGCGTGGTTCGCGCTCGAGGGCGACGACACGCACGGGCGGCCGCCGCACTGGCTCGCCGCGCCCGCGGAGGCCGGCGAGAGCGGCCAGTCGTTCGATCTGTACGCCGGCGGCGTCCTGGCCGGGCGCTTCGCCCTGCAGATGCCGGGGCACCACAACGTGCGCAACGCCATCGCCGCGATCGCGGCCGCGGCGCAGGGCTTCGGCGTGCCGCTCTCGACCGCGACCACGGCGCTCGCCGGCTTCGCGGGCGTCCGGCGCCGGCAGGACCTCCTCTTCGAGGCGCGCGGGGTCCGCGTCTACGACGACTTCGCGCACCACCCGACCGCGGTGGACGAGACGCTGCGCGCGCTCCGGTCCAGGCACCCGGCAGGCGCGCTGTGGGCGGTGTTCGAGCCGCGCAGCGCGACCGCGTGCCGCGCCCTCCACCAGGAGCCTTACGCGCGCGCGTTCGAGGCGGCCGACCGCGTCGTGCTGGCGCCGCTCGGGCGGCCGGACATCGCCGCCGGCGAGCGGCTCGATCTCGACAGGCTGGTGCGCGACATCGAGCGCGGGGGCAAGCGCGCGGAGGCGGCGGCCTCGGTGGACGCGATCGTCGCCGCCATCGCGCGCGACGCGCGGGAGGGCGACACGATCGCGCTCCTGTCCAACGGGGCGTTCGGCGGCATCTACGAGAAGCTCCGCGGCGCGCTGTCGGCGGGGGCGCGATGAGCGCGCGCGGATCCGCCGAGCTGCTCGAGCTCTCCGGGATCGCGCTGCGCGTCGCCGAGGAGGCGGCGGCGCTCGTCCTGGCCGGGTTCCGGGCAGGGCCGCGCGGCCTGCGCGTGGAGGAGAAGGGGCCGCGCGATCTCGTGACCGAGTTCGACCGGGCGAGCGAGGACCTGCTCGTCGCGCGGCTCGACGCGCTCACGCCCGGCGTCGCCGTCGTCGGTGAGGAGCAGAGCGCCGCCCGCCGCGCGGAGCCGCGCGGCGGGCTCGTCTGGTACCTGGATCCGCTCGACGGCACGACGAACTTCGTCCACGGCCATCCGTTCTGGTGCGTGTCCGTCGGCCTGATGGAGGACGACGTGCCCGTCGCCGGCGCCGTCGTCGCGCCCGCGCTCGGGCTCCGCTGGACGGGCTTCCGGCCGCGCGGCGCCGTTCGCGCGCCGGTGATCGACGGAGAGGCGCGCCGCAACGGCGAGCGATGCGCGGTCAGCGCCACGGCGTCGCTGGAGCGCGCGATGGTGGCGACCGGCTTCCCGCCGATCCGCGACAGGGCGCCGGACAACAACTTCGACGCCTTCATGACCGTCAAGCGCAATGCGCAGGCCGTGCGTCGTTGCGGCAGCGCGGCCATCGATCTCTGCATGGTCGCGGACGGAACCTACGATGCGTACTGGGAGCGCCGGCTGCATGCATGGGACGTCGCCGCCGGAAGCGCGATCGTACGCGGCGCGGGCGGCGTCATCACCGCGCTCGACGGCGGTCCACCGAACTACCACACAGGCAACATCGTGGCGTCGAACGGCCTCGTCCATGCCTCCATCGTCGCGCTGTTCTCTCACCCGGGCTCGCCGACCTGCTAGGCGCCGGCGACCAGCGAACGCGACCGTCAAACGAACGCGACCATCAAACCATGAGCAACATGAGCAAAACACGAGAACGTACGGAAAACGTGCGGAAGAGCTGTTGACGGAACCGCCCAGTGAACTATCCTATGGTTGTTCCCTCTGCCGACTTCGTGAGGCGCTGGACAATTGAATCCCGAGTAAGCAAGAACCAGGGAGCCAGCAACGATACCGTGGTGAGCTAGGCCCGGAACCATTCACCGGGAAGCCTGAAGCGGTACTTAGGCTCCCACCTAGCAGCTATGCTAGGGGTTCAAGTCCTTCGGCCCACGTCCTCGGCGGTACGGAACATCTCTCCCCTGCGGGCCGTCCAAGCGGCCCGCAGTTTTTTGATGCCCTCGACATGCGCCCGGCGCACCGCGGCATCACCTGACGGCGGGGCTACCCCCGCCTTGTCCGGTGCCGCGAGCGCCGCGGCGCTCGCGGCACCGGACAAGGCCAAGCACACCGCACGAGGAACGGGGAGCCCGCAGGGCGGCGCAGGCGGGGCACGCGGCGCACGGCCCGGCTTTTGTTTCCGTTCTCATCCCCCTTCCGGTAGCTTCGGGCCTGCGATGGATACGAGATCCCCTCGATCTGCAGGTGCGCAGCACGACGAGCAGCGCCCGCTCGTCGGCGCAGCGCGGTTTGGGTCGTCAAGCCTCCTCGCGCGCCGCCTCCCCGGCAGCTCGCGCTTCGTCCGGCGCCTGGCCTTGACGCTCGCGATCCTCACCGTGCCCGGGGCCGCCCTGGCGGCGGTGACGATCAAGGGCCGGGCCACGGGCATGCCCAAGCTCCTGAACCCGGTCTGGAACGAGGCCAAGGACCCGAAGGCGAACCGGTACACCTTCCGCGAGCCGTCCCCGACCGTCCGCGCCGATGTCCGCGCGCTCTTCGGCTACGCGCCGAAGGAGCTGTGCATCGCCGCGCTCGGCGAGAAGGGCGCGCCGCAGAAGACGCCGCGCTCGATCGTCATCGCGGGCGGCCGCACCTCCCCGGTGACGATCGTCGTCGCCGAGGGCCAGCAGATCCAGTTCGAGAACCAGGACCCGTTCCCGCACAAGATCTACGACGTCGGCAACAAAGGGCTCCAGCCGGTCGAGATCGCCGCGGCCAAGACCCGCGCCTGGACACCGCCAGGCCCCGGCAAGTACGAGCTCCGCGACCAGCTCGCCCCGAGCGTCCGGTCGTGGATCGTCGTCGAGCCGAGGGCGGTGGCCGTCGCCTACCCGGATCGTCAGGGCAACTTCGCCATGGAGATCGAGGCCGGCACGTACACGCTGCAGGGCTACTTCAACGGCGAGCCGGTCGGGAAGGCCATCGAGGCGATCGTGAAGCCCGGGCCGGACGAGCAGTTCATCAGGGAGCCGGTCGTCGTGGGTCAGGCCGGCGGACCGAGCGCGGAGGCTGGAAAGTAGGCCATGCTGCTGTCGCGTTTCTGGTACGGGGTGCTGGCGCTCGCGCTCGGCGCCGCGGTCTTCGTCCTCTTCGTCGCCGCGCAGCTCTACAACCGCTCGAGCCACCGCGCGATGAGCGAGGCGCTCAGCGCCGACTCCAGCGCTGTCGAGTGGTTCCTCAACGACGACGCCCGGAAGCGCTCGAGCGCGCTCATCCGGGTCGCGTTGAACCCGGCCCTGCGGACCGCGCTCGCCAAGTCGTCGGCCGAGGCCAAGCCCGGCGCCGAGGTGCGCGAGAAGGCCCGCACCGCGCTGCGCACCGCGGCCGCGGAGGTGCCCCCGGAGCTCAAGTTCGATCACGTGTGGGCCGTCGACGCGGCGGGGCGGGTGGTGGCGTCGGTGGACTTCGAGCACCGCGAGGACTGGGAGCTCGGCGGCTACCCGCTGGTCGCCGACGCCCTCCACGGCTGGATCCGCGATGACGCGTGGGTCTGGAAGGGCCGCATCCTCCGCGTCGTGGCGCGCCCCGTCGAGCAGGACGTCAACGGCGAGCCGGTCGGCGCCGTGATCGGCGCCAAGATCATCGACGACACCTTCGCCCGCGCCGTCACGAAGCGCACCGGCGCCGCCGTCGGCTTCTACGCCGAGGGGGCGCGCGTCGCCTCCGGCGCGCCCGAGGGGTTCGACAAGGCGAACCTCGACCAGATCACGCAGGATCTGAAGCTGCTCGACGACAACAAGGACTACATCGAGAAGGGGCGCTCGGAGGTCCGCGTCATCGGCCAGCACCTCGGCGTGGTCTACGCGCGGCTGCCCGGCGAGGCGTGGGAGCTCGGCGCCGGCTACGCGGTCGGCCGCCTCGCGGCGTCGGTCGACTCGCCGCTCAACTTCCTCGACAAGGCGAACAACGACGACAAGAGCGAGGTGCCCACGGCGCTGATCCTGGTCGGCGTCCTCGCCATGGCCGCGATCGGGCTGGTGCTCTCGTTCCTGGAGCACACGCGGCCGCTCCATGTCTTCCGCGGCGAGGCGACGCGCTTCTCCAAGGGCGAGGTCGACGTGCTGGCGCCGAGCCGCTTCCGCGGCGCCTACAGGAAGATCGCGGCCGACATCAACGACGGCGTCGAGAAGGTGGCCGCGAAGGGCGGCGCGCCCCGGAAGGCCGCCGACCTCGAGCAGGTGCTCGGCCCGATCCCGACGCAGCCGGCGATGAGCGCGTTCTCGGTGCCGCTCGGCCCCGGCGAGCCGCGCCCCGACTCGCGCCCCTCGTACCCGAAGCCCATGGTGAGCCCGCGCGGCCCCACGCGGCGGCCCGGCTCGCACCCGCTCAGCGGCCCGCCGCCGGCCCGCGACTCCGTGGAGCCTGTCGAGGCGATCGAGGAGGTCTCGGACGCGGCGGGGATGGCGATCTCCGCCCTCGAGCCCGCGGGCGCTCCCGGGCGCCCGCCGCCGCGGCGCCCGCCGCCGCCGCCGCCGCCCAGGGCGCCGGGGGCGCCCGCCGCGCCGAACCCGCTCCCCGAGCCGATGAGCGCGCCGGCCGCGCCGGCCGCGCCGCAGGACGGCGCGGGAGATCCGGACGAGCTCACCGAGTGGAACGCCGTCTACGAGGAGTTCCTGTCGGTCAAGCAGCAGTGCGGGGAGCCCACGAACGCGCTCACCTTCGAGAAGTTCAAGGGGACCCTGCAGCGCAACAAGGACGCGCTCGTGGCTCGCCACAACTGCTCGCGTGTTCGCTTCACGGTCTACGTGAAGGACGGCAAGGCGGCGCTGAAGGCGTCTCCGGTGAAGTGAGGCCGAGCGGCGGGGATCGCCGCGCGGCCGGGACGGGGGGTCATGAGACGAGGATCTGCCGGCGCCGCGGGCGCCGCGTTCGCTGCGATGGTGGCCGCCGGCGCCGCGCGCGCGTCGTCGGGGCTCGACTCGCCCGACATCGGGGTGCTCCAGCTCGGCCGCGGCGGGGCGTGGATCGCGCGGGCGGACGATCCGCTCGCCGCCTACTTCAACCCGGCGGGGCTCGCCTCGCAGCGGAGCGGCGCCCACGGCGGCGTCCACTTCATCCAGCTGGCCCAGTGCTTCACGAGGCTCGGCCCCGGCGGCCGCCCCGTCCCGCCGAGCGCCACGACGGCGATCCCGGCGCCCGGCAGCGACGGGGGCCCCGACCCCGAGGTGTGCGCCGAGGGCGGCCTGTTCCCGAACCCGCAGCTCGCGGCGACCCTGCGCGTGAGCGACGCGCTCGCCCTTGGCGTCGCGGTGCTCGGCCCGCACGGCGTCGGCGAGCGGGCATGGCCCGAGTCGCTCCGGTACACGCACCCGAGCTTCGGCGACATGACGCAGCCGTCGCCCCAGCGGTACCTGCTCACGTCGCTCGACGCCCTGATGTTGATGCCGACGCTCTCGGTCGGCTTCACCCCCGCGGAGGGGGTCTCGCTCGGCGCCGGCTTCATCTGGGGCACGGCGACGATCGATTTCGTCAACTTCAGCGAGGCGCTCTCGGGCGAAGGGGGCGACGACTTCAAGGCGCACGGCGATCTGCGCACGCGCGCGGAGGCGACCGACCTCTTCGTCCCGGGCTTCGTCCTCGGCGCGCGCTGGGCGGCGGCGGCTCACCTCGACCTGGGCGCATGGTTCAAGTGGCAGGACGCCGTGCGCGCGAAGACCGATCTCACCATCGAGTCCCGCTACTGGACGCCGGCAGGGGCGAAGGACGAGGCGCCGTGCAGGGGCGAGGCGCCGGAGTGCAACGTCACCGAGGAGCAGGGCGCCGGCGATCTCACGATGCGGATCCCCATGGAGGCGAAGCTCGGCCTCCGGTACCACATGCCCCGCGCCGGCGCCGGCGCCGGCGCGCGGCGCGCGGCGAGCGCGCGCCGCGCCTCCGCCGCCGAGCCCCGCGTCCGCGACCCGATGGCGGATGACCTCTTCGACGTGGAGCTCGACTTCACCTGGGCGAACAACAGCGCGGTCGACGCGATCGAGGTCCGGTTCCGCGAGGGCATCCCCGTGCGCGGCACGAGCGTGGGCACGGTGCCGCCCAACGCCGACGTCCCGCACCGCTGGCGAGACGTCCTGGGAGTCCGGCTCGGCGGCGATTTCGTCGTGCTCCCGAGCCTCCTCGCGCTGCGCGCCGGCGGCTTCTTCGAGAACAAGGGGCAGGACGACGCCGATCTGAACCTCGACTTCCACCTCGGCTACCGGATCGGCGTCGGGGCCGGCGTGACCGCGCGCGTCGGCCCGGTCGACATTTCAGCCGCGTTTCAGCACACGTCCTTCGGTGCGCTGGACAACGGCGGAAACGGGCGCCTCAAGGCCGTCTCCGGCGCTGCGCTGAGCGGCTACCGCAGCATCCAGAGCGTCAACGGCGGCCGCTTCGAGAGCAGCCTGGACGAGTTCGGTCTGAGCGGAACCATGCGCTTCTGAGCGGGCGGCTGCTCGGGCGTGTCTCCGGCGTGCCTCCGGCGTAGTGGAGCGGAGCGCAGGACGCGCGGAGCGCAGCACGCGCAACGCAGCGGAGGCGCGCCGGACCGCCGGGGCGGTCGACGCGGAAGGCGGTCGCGCCTATAAGATGCCTCCACCATGAGTGAATCGAACGTCCGCAACCTGGTCATCATCGGCTCCGGCCCCGCCGGGCTCACCGCTGCCATCTACGCGGCGCGCGCCAACCTGAAGCCGCTCCTCATCGAGGGCTTCAGCGCCGGCGGCCTGATCCCGGGGGGCCAGCTCATGTTCACGACCGACGTCGAGAACTACCCCGGCTTCCCCGAGAAGATCACCGGCCAGGAGCTGATGCAGCGCTTTCGCGATCAGGCCGCCCATCAGGGCACGGAGATCGTGACGGCGGACGTGACCAAGGTCGAGCTGACGGGCCACCCCTTCAAGGTGTGGGTGGAGGACACGCTCTACCTGGCGAAGGCGGTGGTGATCGCGACGGGCGCGCGCGCCAACTACCTCGGCCTCGAGAGCGAGGACAAGCTCAAGAACAAGGGCGTCAGCGCCTGCGCCGTCTGCGACGGCGCGCTCTTCCGCGGCCAGGACGTCGTGGTCGTCGGCGGCGGCGACACGGCGATGGAGGAGGCCACCTACCTGTCCGGGCTCTGCAGCAGCGTCACGCTGGTGCACCGCCGCGACGAGTTCCGGGCGTCGAAGGCGATGATCCAGCGCGTGGTCGAGAACCCGAAGATCAAGATCCTCTACAGCCACGTGGTGGAGGAGGTGCTCGACGTGAAGGCCGACACGGTGACGGGCGTCCGCGTGAAGAGCACGAAGACGGGCGACAGCCACCTCGTGCCGGCGGCGGCGATGTTCGTCGCGATCGGCCACACGCCGATGACCGATCTCTTCGTCGGGCAGCTCGACACGCACCCGAACGGCTACCTGAAGACGGTGCCGGGCTCGACGCGCACCAACATCCCGGGCGTCTTCGCCGCGGGCGACGTGCAGGACTGGAACTACCGCCAGGCCGTCACGGCCGCTGGCACGGGCTGCATGGCGGCCCTCGACGCGGAGCGCTGGCTCGCGCAGCAGGGCGGCCACTGAGAGGACGACCATGGTCGAAGCGCTGCGCGAAGAGCTCGCCGATCTGACCGCCTCGGTCCGGGCGTTCCTGGAATGGCACGCAATGACCGGCGCGGACGGAATGCCGGGCCACCCTGCAGCGCTCCACGAGGCGCTGGGCGCGGCTTCGTCGGAGGGCGCTACGCCGGCGCTTCGGCGGCCGGAGCGCGGCTTCTCCGGGCAGGATGCGCCCTCACCGCCGGTGGCGCGAGGGGGCAGCGGCGCGGCGTTCTCGCCGCCGCCGCCGCGCGGTGGCGCCGCGAGCGCCTCCCTGCCGCATCCGGAGCAGCGCGTGAGCGCCGCGGGCGTTTCCCCGCGGCCGGAGCAGCGCGGCGGCTTCGAGTCGCAGGGCGCGTGGTCGCCGACGCAGGCGCAGCGAGGTCCCGAGCCGTCGCCCCGGCCTGCCGTGAGCGCCGCACCGGCACAGCGCGCGGAGACGGCCGTACGCGCGAGCGCAGCGCTGCCGGACACGAAGGAGGAGCGCGCGGCGCGGCTCTCGCTCCTCGCGGAGGAGGTCCGCACCTGCCAGAAGTGTCCGCTCCACGAGGGCCGCACCCACACCGTGTTCTCGCGCGGCGATCCGAGCTCCGAGGTCGTGTTCGTCGGCGAGGGGCCAGGGGCGGAAGAGGACCTGCAGGGGCAGCCGTTCGTCGGCGCGGCGGGGCAGCTGCTCGACAAGATGATCGCGGCGATGGGGTACCACCGCGACGAGGTCTACATCTGCAACATCGTGAAGTGCCGGCCGCCGAAGAACCGGAAGCCAGAGCCGGCCGAGATGGCGGCATGCAGCCCGTACCTCACGGCTCAGCTCGCGCTGATCAAGCCGAAGGTGATCGTGGCGCTCGGCGCCACCGCGGTGCAGGGGCTCATCGGCACGAGCGAGGGGATCACGAAGCTCCGCGGCACGTGGAAGCTCTACAAGGGCTCGATCCCGATCATGCCCACGTTCCACCCGGCCTACCTGCTCCGCCAGCCGAGCGCGAAGCGAGAGGTCTGGAGCGACCTGAAAGAGGTGATGCGCCACCTCGGCAAGAGCGCGCCCGACAGAGGCTGAGGTGGCCGCGTGCGCTTCCGGGCGCGGGCAGCCAGCGGCTCAGGTACCCGCCGTCCGCGCAGGCGCCGAGCCGCACGCGCTCGCCGCTGTCGGCGCAGGCGCCGAGCCGCACGCGCCCGGCGAACCGAGCCCGGCCGAGCGGCCCTCGCTGCTGTCGATCGTGCGCTGCGCGCTGGTCCTCCTCGGCGCCCTGCCCTGGTGCCTCCCCCTCGCGCGGAGCCGCGCGCCGCTCGGAGAGCTCGGCGCAGCGCTCGATCGTGTCTTCGCGCCGATGTGCCACCGGATGCCCGAGCGATCCCTCGCGCTCGACGGCGTCGTCATGCCGCTCTGCAGTCGCTGCGCTGGCATCTTCGCCGGGATCGCGGCGGGCGCCGCGATCGCGCGCCCTCGGCTGGCGATGGCGGCGTGGCGCCCGATCCTCATCGCCCTCGCCGCGCTGATGGCGGTCGACGTGGCGACCCAGGACCTCGGGCTGCGCCCCGTCTGGCATGCGAGCCGCCTCGCCACGGGCGTGGCCTTCGGTTATGCCGCGGCCGCGGCGTTCCTCGCGAAGATCGCACGCCGCCCGCTCTAGGTGCTACTTGCGGCCGCCCATGGCCCTGCACTCGTGGACAGGGCCCTTCGTGGCATTGCGAACGCAATCGCTGTACGCGGCGAGGCCGTCCTTCCACTTGCCCGTGTCCTGGAGCGCCGAGCCCAGGTAGAGATAGGGGAGCGCGTCGCTCGGATCGGCCGCGATGGCCGCGCGGGATGCCTCGATCGCGTCCTTGTACCTGCCGCGGTTGAGGAAGCTCAGCGCCTCCTTCTTCAGCTTGCCCGCGTCCTCGGCGCTGGCCGCCGGCGCCGCGGCCTTCTCTGCCTCAGCCTTCTCCGCCGCGGCCTTCTCCGCCGCGGCCTTCTCCGCCGCGGCCTTCTCCGCCTCAGCCTTCTCCGCCGCGGCCTTCTCTGCCTCGGCCTTCTCCGCGTCGGCCGCCGCCTTCACCGGATCGGGAACGGCGCCGGCCCCTTTTGCAGAGGACTCCTTCAGCGCCGATTCGGTTTGCGCAGGCGTCTTCGCCCGTGCCGGAGAGGGAGCGCCCGCCGCGGCCAAGAGCTTCGTCTCGGCGGGCGCTGGCTTCGGAGGCGGCGCGGCCATCGCGACCGGCGCAGGTGAGGACGGCTTGCTCGAGAACACCGCCTTGGTGACGACCGCCACGGAGATCACCCCGGCGAGCCCCGCGACCGCCGCGACGATCCGACGAAGGCGCGCCCGCCGGGCGAGGGTCTCGGGCGACAGCTGATGAACCACGACGAGGCGCTCATCAGCGTGATCGTCGGGGCCGCTGGCCACCTCGGCGAGCGGCGGGAACGACTCTTCCTCCTCGCGCCGAAAGAACGCCGCCGTGGGCGACGAAGGGTCGATGAGATCGAGCGCATCCTCGTCGGACGCCAGCTCACCGGGCGGCGACGCAAGGGCACCCGGCTGGCTCAGGGCGCCGGCTTGTGGAGCCATGATCAACGGGTCGTGCTCCAGCGCCTTGTCAGGGTCCGCGCCGTCCGTGTCGCCTGGAACGGCGCGCTGCGCGGCGAACGCCTCGGACGCCGGCGCGAGCGTGGCCACGGGCGCAGCCGCAACGACCGGCGCAGCCGCAACGACCGGTGCAGCCGCAACGACCGGCGCAGCCGCAACGACCGGCGCAGCCGCAACGACCGGCGCAGCCGCAACGACCGGTGCAGCCGCAACGACCGGCGCAGCCGCAACGACCGGCGCAGCCGTAGCCGCCTCCGCGACGATCGGCGCGGCGGGCGCCTCGAGAGCCGGCGACACAGCGGGAGCGTCGTCCACGGCGCTGGCTGCCAGCGCGGGAGCGGCGGAACACCCAGCTACCTCGGCGACGACGTCCGAGCCGCTCGCGACCGGCCTCGCGGAGTCCCTTGTCGCGACGGCCGGCCCCTCAGACGCCGCCGACACCCGCGGCTGGGAGGCCCGGGGACGGAGACTTCGGCCCCTGTTCGCGCGGGCCGATCCAAGAAGTCGCTTCGACATGTCCGAACCATCCTCCCGTGATTGTCACGCCCCCGATGGCGCAGGGGACCGGCGACTCGCCCTATTCATGATCCAGGCCGACCCCAACGGCGAGCGCTCGCCCGTGCATTTCCGTGCCTTCGCAGCGCCATCGCGTGTGCCGGATCGTGCCGCGGTCACCCCAGCCAACCCTACCCGCGCTCGAACGAGCACACACGCGATCTCACCCCACCGCGTTCGACAGCCCCTCCGCAAAAATGCGCACCGAGCGCACCCGCTGCCCCCTGCGGCCGGTGCGCCCCGAAGGCACGCCCATCCAGGTGAGGGAGCCCCCCGGCGCCGCGCACGTCAGCCTCCACCGAGCTGCACCGGCCGCCCCGCGACCGGGGCCGCGCGGAGCAGGACGAGCGTGTCGAGCTTCTTCTTCGCGTCGGAAGCCATGACCGTGCCCGCCAGGTTGTGCGCCATCTCCCAGGGCACCTCGTCGTCCGCCGAGAAGAAGGCCACCGTCGCGCTGCACGCGGCGATGTCCTTCGTGAGCTGCTCGCCGGTGTTCGACAGATCCGGGCCGGCGAGCCCCTTGCGCTGCTTCTTGCCCATGCCGCCGCCGAACGGCCAGATCGCCGTCGCGAGATCCTTCAGCACCATCGTGCTGACGGCGCAGGAGGGCGGCTTCGACGCGCGCCCCTCGGGGACCACCGTGATCTCCTTCGGGAGGTCGTCTCGCCCGTCGGTCTTGATGACGACCTTCGGCGCGCCGGCCGCGCCGAGCTCGGTCACGACGGCGGCGACGGCGCTCGGCTTCGCCCTCTTGTCGGCCAGCAGCGTCACGGGCTTGCCCTCGATCGGCAGCTCGCGGATCACCTTCGTCAGCTTCTCGGGCCCATCCTTGTGCGCCAGATCCACGCGCTGGCCGCCGATGTAGGGGCCCATGGAGTCGACGAGCAGCTCGGGCATGCCCTTCGGCTTCGGCGGCGCGACGGGCGCCTCGGCGCTCGGGGCTGCCGTGGCGGCCGCGCCAGGCTCGGCGGGCTTCGGCGCGCTCTCGCACGCCGCCGCGGCCAGGAGCAGGCCGGCGGCGAGCGCGAGGCGCGGCGAGGCGCTGACAAGGAGGCAGGAAGCTCTCATGACGCGGCAGTGTAACCAACCGGCCTGGCTCCGCGCACCTCCGCTGTGCGAGAGTTCGCGCGATGGCTTCTCCGCTCGTCGAACGGCTCGCGCAGCTCGGCTCGTCCGCCCGAACCGCCGTCGAGGACGAGCGCGGGCAGATCACCTTCGCGACGCTCCTGGAGCGAGCCCTGCGCGTCCGCGGCGCGCTGCTCGCCGGCGGCTCGCGGCGCGGCGCGGGTGAGGCCGAGAGCCCGAGCTCCCTCGAGGGGGAGCGCATCCTGCTGCTCGTGTCGCCCGGCGCGGCGTGGGTCTCGGCCTTCCTCGGCGCCCTCCTCGCCGGGGGGATCGCGCTGCCGCTGTCGGCGCTCTATCCGCCGGCAGAGCTCGAGTGGCTCGCGAGCGACGCCGGCGTGCGGCGGATCATCACCGACGGCGAGCTCGCCGCCGTGGCCGCCCCGATCGCGCAGGGCCGCGCCGTGCTCCTCGTGGAGGACCTCGAGCGCGCCGCGCCCGGGCGAGACGCGGCGATCTCCGACATCGCCGCGGACGATCCGGCGCTCCTGCTCTACACGAGCGGCACGACCGGCAAGCCGAAGGGGGCGCTGCTCACGCACCGCAACCTGGCGGTGCAGGCGGAGCTCCTGCGCGCGGCCTGGGGCTTCTCGGATCACGACCTCTTGCTGCACGCGCTGCCGCTGCACCACCTCCACGGCGTCGTCATCGCGCTCATGACGTCGCTGCTCGCGGGCGGCGCGACGAGGATGCTGCCGCGCTTCGACGCCCAGCGCGTCGCCGCCGAGATCGCGCGCCGCTCGGTGACGTCGTTCATGGCGGTGCCGACCATGTACCAGCGGCTGTTCGAGCACGTCGACCGGGGCGGCGCGCCCGGCTTCGCCGCGGGGGCGCAGGCCCTGCGGCTCGCGACGAGCGGCTCCGCGGCGCTGCCGGTGACGCTCGCCGAGCGCTGGCGCGATCTCACCGGCACGATCCCGCTCGAGCGCTTCGGGATGACCGAGATCGGCGTCGGCATGAGCAACCCGCTCGATCCAGGCGCGCGGCGGGCAGGCTGGGTCGGCTTCCCGCTGCCGACCGTCGAGGCCCGCATCACGGACGACGCGGGCAACGCGTGGGCGGCGGGTGAACGGCCGCCGGGCGACCCGCCAGCGCCGGGCGACGCCGCGGTCGCGCGAGGCGAGCTCTGGATCCGCGGGCCCAGCGTCTTCAAGGGGTACCTCGGGCGCGAGGACGCCACCGCCGCGGCCTTCCAGGACGGCTGGTTCCGCACCGGCGACGTCGCCGAGCGCTCCAGCGACGGGCGCTTCCGGCTCCTCGGGCGGACCTCGGTCGATATCCTCAAGAGCGGCGGATACAAGCTGTCCGCCCTCGAGATCGAAGAGGCGCTGCGGGAGCACGGCGCGATCGCCGAGGTCGCGGTGATCGGCGTCCCTGACGAGGCGTGGGGAGAGCGCGTCGTCGCGGTCGTCGTCGCCGCGCCCGGGCGAGAGGCGGAGTGCGCCACCGGGCCGCTCCGCGCCTGGGCGAAGGAGCGCCTCGCGCCCTACAAGGTCCCACGCGAGTCGATCGTCGTGCGGGCCCTGCCGCGCAACGCGATGGGCAAGGTCGTCAAACCAGAGCTGGTGAAGACCATCGCAGCGGGCATTGCCGTGGAGGAGCGCGGCCCTCTCGCGCGGTAGACGCGCGAGACGCGCGGTCGTCGCTGCTTGACCGACGCGCTCGGCTCCGGCCTACTCGACGCCAATGCAGCCTGCCAGCCCCATGGTCCAAGCCCAAGCCGCGTACGGCGGCCTCGCGGTTCAGCCGTTCTCGCACCCCACGTACACGATCAAGCGGCCTTTCTGGTCGCTGCTCGGCCGCAAGTTCCACGTCTATGCGCCCGACGGCTCCCTCGTCTGCTTCGTCAAGCACCCGCTGCTCAAGCTGCGTGAGGAGTTCACCCTCTTCGCGGACGAGTCGGAGTCGCAGCCGCTGCTCACGATCCGCTCGCGGCAGGTCATCGCCCTCAACCGGTGCCTCGACGTCCTCGACGCGCGCACCGGCGAGCGCGTCGGCACCATCCGCTCGCGCGGGCTCAAATCGATCGTCCGCGACACCTGGGACATCCTCGACCCCGCGGATCAGCCGGTCGGGCTGATGCAGGAGGACGGCGCCGCGCTGCTCCGCCGCATGTTCCCGCTCCTCATCGGGAAGTGGCACATCGAGCTCCACCAGCAGGAGGTCGCGAAGGTGAAGCAGGTGTTCCGGTGGTTCGTGAAGGAGTTCACGCTCGACCTGTCGATGAACCAGGGGCGAATCGACGCCCGGTTCGCCATCGCCTGCTCGCTGCTCGCCCTCATGGCCGAGACAGCGCGCGAGTCCCGCTAGGCCCCCATCCGAGACCCGCGGCGGCCTCGCGAGAGGCCCGTGGATGCCACGGCCGGCGCGGCCGTCGGTCGCGCGCACTGGCTCGCTCGCCGAAACTTGGCCCATTTCCGCGAGCTCTGCGAGGGTCCCGCGCGATGCGCCTCGATCCTGTCTCCCGCCTCGACTCCGCCTCCGAGGAGGGCCGACCGACGTCCCCCCCTGCGCCCCCGTGCGGCACGGCCCGCTTCGCCCCGAGCGAGCAGGGCGCCGACTCCGAGCGCGAGCTCAGGTCGCAGCGCTTCCTCTGGGCGAGCGCCCCGGCGGCGCCCGACGGGCAGCTCCGCGCGACGATCGAGGAGGCCGTCGAGCTCGCGCTGGCCCTGCGCGGCGCGCTGCCGCCGCGGGTCCAGGAAGGCGCGCCGGTCGAGGTGGCGATCGCCGACCAGATCTTCCGGGCCAGGGCGCTCGGCGCTTCGGGCCTCGCCGTCGCCCTTCCGCGCCTCGCGGGCGGGCGCTCGGCCTCGCCGCGCGCGCTCCACCCGGACGACAGCGCGACGCTCCTCGCCTGGCTCGGCGCGGCGCGCGAGGCGCCCGTCGCCCTCGTCTTCGACGAAGACGACAGGTCCGCGCAGGTGCTCGCGCCGGTGCCCCTCGCGGACCTCGTCGAGAGGAGCACGCGCGACGGGTACGGCGCCGTCTCCTCCATGTCCCCGCGCGGGCAGGCGCGGAGCCTCGCGGCGCGCGGGGAGGAGCGCCCCGTCGGGCCGGCGCAGCCGAGCGCCGGAGCGAGAGCCCCGGTCGAGGCGCTCCCGGCGGGGCCGACAGCCGTGGACGAGGCGCTCCAGGCCGGAGCGACAGCCCCGGTCGAGGCGCTCGAGGCCAGGCCGACGGCCCCGGTCGAGGCGCTCGAGGCCAGGCCGACGGCCCCCGAGACGCACGGAGCGCCGGCGTCGCCCGTCTCCGCCGAAGGGCGGACGGACGGGCGGCTGCGCGGCGTGCTGCCCCCCCGCTCCTCGAGGATCCGCCGCACGGACGCGCCGGCGGCCGTCGCCGGGAGAAGCGCCGTCGCGGCGCGGACGCCGGGCGCGAGCACGCCGCCGGCCACGGACGAGACGGCCGCGACGGCGCCCGCCAGCGCCGAGCCGGGCGCGCCGGCCGCCGAGCCAGGGGCGCCGCACGAGGAGCGCGGCGCAGCGATGACGCTCAGGCCGCCGCGAGGGGCGCACGAGGCCGTGCCGGCCGCGCCGAACGCGCCGAACGCTGACGGAGCCCACGCGGACGCCGACGCGCCCCCGCAGGCGCGGCGGGAGCGGAAGGCGCCGCGCGACCGGGTCCTCAGCGCGGCGGAGTGGCGCGCGCTCGCCGTCGAGCTCGACAACGCCCGCGGCCCGAAGCCGGTCCGGGTCATCGAGCAGCTGTTCGCGACCCACTACACGCCGCTGCTCGGCGCGACGCTCGCCGGCGAGACGGACGCCGCCGTGCGCGGCGTTGTCGACAGCTGGAGGAACAGCTTCGAGCACAGCTACCGGGAGGCGTTCTCGGCGCTGCGCGTGACCGGCAAGCGGCCGCCCATGGTGTTCGACGCCCCGGACATCGCCGCCCGCATCGCCCGGCTCAACGGGGCGCGCGGGGTGAAGCTCCTGCTCGTGGACGCGATGCGCTTCGACCTCGGCGAGCGGGTCGCCGCGCACCTGAAGGAGATCCTCGTGGATCGGGCCATCCTGGTGGAGCGATCGCTCCTCTGGGCGGCGCTGCCGCCGACGACGACGGCGCAGATCTCGCTGCTCGCCCGAGGGCCGGACGGGCTCCGCGAGACGATGCCCCCGAGCGAGGCGGAGCCCGCCATCGCCCGCGGGCGCGCGGTGGCGACGCTGCGGCGCGAGCGGGTCGGGTCGCGCGAGCTGATGAAGCTCGACCTCGTGGAGGCGCGCCTGCGCGCCGCCGGGCCGCCGTTCGCCGAGCGGATCGAGGCCATCGCGGAGGAGGTCGCCGACGTGATCGCGCGGTTCATGGCCAGCCTGCCGCCGCGGACGCTGCTGCTCGTGTTCGGCGACCACGGGTTCCGCATGACGCCGATGGGAGACGGCAGCGCGACCGGCCCGGCGTCGCAGGGCGGAGGCTCGCCCGAAGAGGTGCTCGTCCCGGCGCAGGCGTGGCTCGTCGGCGGCGTGCACTGAGCGGCCCTGGGCTCGACAGGGGCGCGCTGGCGTTCCTGGACGGCGATTCCCCGTTCCTGGACGGCGCTTGCCCGGTTCCTGGACGGCGCTCCCTGGTTCCTGGACGGCGATTCCCGGTTCCCGGACGCCCCACCGGCCCCTCCTGGAGGGCACGGCCGTGTCATGAGACGCAGGAGGGCTACAGGGAGGGCGCTGCACCGGCCGAAAGAAACGCGGTGAGCGCCGGGAGGACGAGCGCCGGATCCTCCAGGTGGGGCGCGTGCCCGAGCGGCACCATGTGCAGCGTGGCGCGGGGGATCGCCGCGGCCGCGGCGATGCCGATCGGCGCCGGGAACACGTCGTCGCGCTCGCCCCAGAGCACCAGCGTCTCCGCGTCGATCTCGCCGAGCCGCGGGAGACGATGGGGAACGGCGCCGAGGGCGGGGAACAGCGCGTTGAACGCGGCGACGGGCGCGACCCGGCCGTCCGGCACGGCGTAAAGCTCGCCGTGCAAGGCGGCCAGACGCTCGCCGAGCGGGGTGGGCCGCGGCGGACGGAGGCGGCGGAAGAGCGCGGGGCCGAGCACCCGCACGAGGCGCTCCGGCGGGGCGCGGAAATAGGCGCGGCTCCACGCGGTCATGACGGGACCGACCCCCATCGCGCCGATGAGCACGAGCTTCCGCGGGCGCGCGCGCCTGCGGAGCGCGATCTCCGCCGCGACAAGCGCGCCGAGGGAGTGGCCGACGAGGGCGGCGCCGCCGAGATCCAGCTCGTGGAGGAGCTCCTCCACGGGATCGGCGAAGAAGCGGAGGCCTTCCTCGAAGCCCCCGCCCTCGAAGGGCGGAGACGACGCGTGACCGAAGCCGGGGAGATCCACCGCGACGACGCGGTGGCGCCGCGCGAGCTCGGGGAGCAGCGGGAACCACGTCGTCGCGGCGTTCCCGCGGCCGTGCAGGAGGACCACCGGCGAGCCGCCGCCGCCCTCCAGGTAGCGGAGCGTCGAGCTCAGCGCGGCGCGGCGGTGCACAGCGAACGGCGGCGCGCCCGCGGTGAGCTCCGCTAGGATCGCGCTCTCGACCGGGCCCAGGCGGGAGACGACGGCGTGGACGTTCGTCACAGGCGCATTCCGTAGCGCGATCGAAACGGCGCGGGAATGCCGCAGCCCAGAAGCAGCCCCGAACCAGAAGAACCAGCGGGAGAGGGCCGCCGCCGCGCCCCCTCCTTCAGTCCCTGCCGTGCCCGGGGCCGAGGATGAGCTGCATCTTCGCCACGGGGTCGAAGCCCTCCACGTGCGGCGGGTGGTGGCACTGCGAGACGCAGCTCTGGGGCGGGGGCGACAGCACGATGAGCCCCTTCTTCTCGGGATCCTTCGCGTGCAGCGAGCCGGGGCCGTGGCACTCCTCGCACTGCACGTTCTGCAGCGACGCGTTGTGCGTCACCGTGGAGCCGCCCGGCTTGCCGTACCCGGTCACGTGACAGCTCACGCAGTCCAGGTTGAACTCCTTGAAATCCTGCTGCAGCGTGGCGTAGGCCCGCGCGTGCGCGGTGCCGTCGAAGACCTTGCGCTCCTCGTCGTGGCAGTTCGTGCAGGCGTCGATGCCGATGTAGCTGGCCTCGCCCTTCGCCGGCTTCTCGGGGACGCGATCCGCGAAGGCCTGCTTGTTGTGGTCGTTGACCCGCTTGTAATAGGCGAGGAGCTGCCCGGCGACGTCCTTGTCGGCCCCGAGCTTCTCGCGCACCTCGACCGAGCTGTAGCGGAAGAAGCTGCCGGTCACCTTCGTCTCCGCCGCCTCGAGCTGCGCCTTCTCGGCCCGGAGCTTCTCGAGATCCGCCTTCCGCGCCTCGATGTCCTTCGCCGCCACCCGCTTGTCGCCCTCCCAGCCGTTGAGGCGGATCTCGAGCTCCCGGATGCGCTCCGACAGGCTGATGAGCTCCCCGGCCTTCGCGACGCCGCCCGCGTCGGCGAACACGAGCGGGCCGCCGCCGCCGCCTCGAACGAAGAGATCCACGACCGCCACCGACTGGAGGTGGTTCGGCGTCTCCACGACCAGCGTCGACCCGATGATCTCCGGCGGCTTCGGGCCGTCGTTGCCGTCGCCGCGCTCGCTCGGCTTGCCGAGCACCAGCACGTGCAGCTCCGGCACGCTGTCCGCGAGCCGCAGCGCCTCGCCCCTGGGCAGCGCCGCGAGCCCCACGAAGACGCTCGCGCCCTGCTTCTTCGCCTCCTCGACGCCCGCCTTCATCGCGTCGATCGCCGGGCCGGCCTTGACGCCCTCGGGGTAGGCGCCGGCGCGGCCCTTCGGGTCGCTCACGCCGATGAGGCCCACCTTCACGCCGGAGACGTCGCGCACGACGACGCCCTGGACGCCCTTCGCGCCCTCGAGGTTCTTGCCGAGCAGCGCCGCCCCGGACTGCTCCTGGTACTTGCCGAGCGCCTCCGCGCCGAGCGCCCAGTCGTTCTCGCCAGGCGCCCACGCCGTCAGCCCGATCTCCTTCGCCGCCAGCGCCATCGCCTCGGCCTTCCACGCGTCCTGCGAGGAGCGCTCGGGCTTCACCTCGGGGTCCGTGAAGAGCATCGGCCCCGCGCCGACCACGAGCCGATCCGGGGCCTCGCCGCGCTGGGCCTCGATCAAGGCGGCGAGGTGGTCGATGCCTCCCAGCTGATCCTTCGTGCAGCCGCACGGCTCCAGCGCGCCGGCGACGGTGCTGAGCACGTAGAGCCGCACCGTCGGCTTGCTCGCGTTCGCGTCCACGTCCGCGTCCGCGCTCACGGCGGCCGTCGCGGGGAGCTTGCACCCCTGACAGGCCGAAGCGAAGGCCGCCGCGGAGATCGCGGCGAAGGGGATCAAGAGCGCGTATCCGCGACACACTCCGCGAAGAAGCGAGCGCTTCATGCTCGCGCTATAGCACAGGGGCCCGGGCGCACCTCCGGGGCCGCGCCGAGAGGGCGGGGGCGCGATCAGAAGCCCGACGGCGCGAAGGGCAGGACCGTCTTCACGTCCGCGTCGTTGAACCGGAGCTGCAGGCCGATGAAGTAATCCCGGCGATCGGCGTTCAGGATGTCGTCCATCCCGCCGAGCAGCCACAGCTTCCGGATGAACTCGTACGCGAGCGCGACGCGCCAGCGCGGCGACAGCTCCTCGCCGAAGCCGAAGAGGTCCTGGCGGAGCTCGAACCGATCGTCGAGCAGGTGGAGATCGAGGCCGAGGCCGCCCGTCGACTCCTTGATGCCGAACCGGCCCGTGAAGGGGCCGAGCCGCTTCGCGAACTGGAACGAGAACCGGAAGGCGTTCGTCGTGATCGTGCGGACCTCGCGGTAGTGCGCGGGCTCGTTCGGGTTGGTCGTGTCGACGTCGATCTGCTGGAAGTCCGTCTTGCCGCGCGGGTCGTTCACCAGCTCGACGACGTAGTACTTGTCCTCCGTCGGCTGGAGCCTGAGCTCGACGTAGCTCTTGATGGTGTTCGCGAGGAAGTTGTAGTCGGTCCGCAGCCCGACCACCGTCTGGAACCGGCTGAGCCCGCCGACGAGCTCGCCGACGTTCTCGACGACCGTCTCGACCTCGTTGATCAGCGTCTCGTCCCGGGTGATGCGGCCGAGCGTCCCCTCCCCGCGGTCGACGCGCGCGGCGACGCTGTCGACGTGCTTCAGCGCCGACTCGAGGCTCTCGGTCGCGCGGCCCACGCGCTCCGCGGCGCTCCGGAGCTCCCCGGGCTGCCCGTTCCGGCCGGGCACCTCGGCCGCGGCCGTCATCATGCGGATGTCGCGGCTCACCTGCTCGACGTTGCGCAGGATCTCCCGCAGGCGCGGGCCCGAGTCGCCGGTGATCTGGTTGATGTTGTTGATGGTCTCCGTGACGCCCGCGCGGTTCTCGCGCACGGTCGCGTTCATCTGCTCGGTGACCTCGGCGAGGTTCTCGAGGATCTGCGCGAGCCGCTCCTGCCCGCCCTCGGAGCCGACGGTGTTCTTCAGCGTCTCGGTGACGGCCTTGACATCCTTCAGGATCTCGGAGACCTGCCCCTGCATCGACTGGATCGTCGGCTCATCGATGTAATAGAGGACCCTCCCCTCGTCGGGGATGCGCGGCTTGCCCTCGGTGCCGGGCGAGAGCACGACGAACGACTCGCCGATGAGGCTCGTCGCGCGCTTGCCGATGGCCGCGTCCTCGTAGAGCGGGACGTCGGGGCTCATCTTGATGTCGATGCGCGCCTGGCCGTTGTAGAGCGAGATCTTGTCGACGACGCCGACCTGGATGCCCGAGATCATCACCCGCGACTGCGGCGATACGCCGATCGCGTCGGGCAGCGTGGCCCAGACGCGGTAGCCGCTGCCGCCGCCGATGTCGCGCGAGACGAAGCGGTACCCGCCGTAGGCCGCGCCCGCGAGCACGATCGTCATCACGCCGACCTTCGCGGCCTTGGAGACCTCAGCCATGCTGCGCGACGGCCACGGTAGCACGAGCCGCCCGCGGGACCGCGCGGCTTTCGCGGCGGCGCGGGGGAACGAGCGCCGGGGCGGGAAACCTGCTAGCCGAGTCGAATGCGGTCATGGTGGGCCAGCGGGGTGCTCGGCGCGGCGCTCGCCTCCGCGGGCGCGGCGGCAGCGGAGCCGCCGGCGCTCACGTGGGAGGCGACGACGCGGTCGCCACGACCCCCCAGGGCGGTCTCGCCGGAGATCGCCGCGCTCGCGGCGCGCTGCGGCAGCGCGGACACGGCGCTCGCCGCCGTCGCCCAGCGCAACGTCGAGCGGCAGCTCCAGGGCGGGGAGATCATGGCGCCCGACGAGCTCTCGTTCACGCTGCGCGCCGCCGGCGCGCCGCACGCCTGGCCGAGGGGATGGTCGATCTCCGGCCGAGGGCTCGGGCCGGCGGAGATCGGGGCGCGGATCGACGGGTGGCTCTCGGGGTGGACCACCCTCGGGGTGCGGCGATGTGGGGTGGCCCAGGCGAAGAAGCCGGACGGGACGGTGATCGTGGCCGCGATCGGGGTGGACGCGCTCGCGGATCTGTCGCCGCTGCCGACGACGGCGCGGGTAGGGCAATGGGTGACCCTCGAAGGGACGATGCGGGTCCCGGCGACCGCGGCGAAGGTGGTGCTGCTGGGGCCGCGGGGCGCGCCCAGGACGGTGCTGAGCTCCCTCTCGGGCGCGCGGCTCCGCTCGAGCTTCGCGGTCGACCAGCCGGGGAGCTGGCTCGTGCAGGTGCTGGCCACGGTGTCGACCGGGCCGAGGCCGGTGCTGGAGGCGATGATCTTCGCGGGGAGCGCTCCGCCAGGCCGGTTCGTCCGCGCGGCGGCGCCGGGCGAGGAGGCCGCGAAGGGGGCGCAGGGCGACGAGGACGCGATGCTGCGGATGATGAACGCCGCGCGGGCGTCGGAGCGCCTGCCCGCGCTCGCGCGCGACGCGGCGCTGGCCGCGCTGGCGCGGGCGCACTCCGAGGAGATGATCAAGGCGAAGATGGTGGGCCACGACGTGGGCTCGGGCGATCCGGCGGCGCGCCTCAGGGCGGCCGGGTACGAGGCGACGATCGCGGGGGAGAACGTGGCCAGCTCGGCCACGACCGAGGGAGCGCACCGCGCGATCTGGGCGAGCCCGTCGCACCGGGGCAACCTGCTCGACCGGCGCTACAGGAGGACCGGCGTGGCGGTCGTGCGCGATCCGACCGGCCGGGTCTGGGTGACGCAGCTGCTCGCAGGGTGACCGCGGGCGCCGCAGCGCTGCGCTGACGTACGCTGTTCCCGTACCCCGAGGGCGGACGCGCCTTGCGGCGGGCGGGCGGGCGTCAGCCGCGCGCCAGCCGCGCGCCAGCGGCTTCGCCGTGCGTGTTCCATGCCTCGCCGGGCGGCCGCCGTGCCGCGCGTGTATCCTTGCGAGCGATGGCTGCACGCCCGCTTTACGTCGGCATCGACCTCGGCACCACGAACTCGACCGCGGCCGCCTTCGACGGCGAGAAGGTCACCCTCGTCAGGAACTCCCAGGGCGCGACGCTCACCCCGAGCGTGGTGCGGATCGACGCGCGCGGGACGGTCACGGTCGGCGCGCGCGCGCGCCGGTTCCTCGAGGGCGATCCGCAGAACACCCGCGCGGAGTTCAAGCGGCTGATGGGGACGGCCCAGCCGATCGAGTTCGCGGCGGCGAAGGTCGCGAAGAAGCCCGAGGAGCTCGCCGCCGAGGTGCTGCGCTCCCTGCGCGCCGACGTCGCGGAGCACCTCGGGGTCCTGCCAGCCTCGGCGGTGATCTCCGTGCCCGCGCTCTTCGAGCTGCCCCAGAGCGCGGCGACGTCGGAGGCGGCGCGGCGCGCGGGGTTCGAGCGCGTCGAGCTGATCCAGGAGCCGGTGGCCTCGGCGCTGGCCGCCGGCTGGACGGTCGAGGAGTCGACGGGCAGCTGGCTCGTCTACGACCTCGGCGGCGGGACGTTCGACGTCTCCCTGCTCGAGACGCGCGACGGGCTGCTGCGCGTCGTCGGGCACGACGGCGACAACTTCCTCGGCGGGCGCGATTTCGACTGGGCGATCGTCGACTGGGCCCTCGCCGAGATCGCGCGCACCCAGGGCGTCACCGTGAGCCGCGCCGACCCGCGGCACGCCGCCGCGCTCCGCAAGCTCAAGCTCGCGGTCGAGGAGATCAAGATCGAGCTCACCCGCGCCGACGAGGCGGCGCTCGCGGTGCCCGCGGCGTTCGAGGTGGACGGCGCGCCCATCGACGTCGACCTGATCCTGCAGAGGTCCACGCTCGACGCGCTCTGCGCGCCGATCATCGACCGCTCGGTCGAGGTCTGCCGCCGGCTGCTCGCGGCGCACGGGCTCGACGCGTCGCAGCTCGCGCGCGTCGTGCTCGTGGGCGGGCCGACGGTGATGCCGGCGCTGCGCGAGCGCGTCCGGGACGCGCTCGGCGCGCCCTTCGGCGAGGGGCTCGACCCGATGACGCTCGTCGCGCAGGGCGCCGCGATCTACGCCGCGACGGCGGGGCTCGACGCGCGGGCCTCCTCCTCGGGAGCGCGGCCCAAGGAGGAGGGGCGCCGGCTGTGGCTGCAGTACCCGGCCATGTCGAGCGATCTGACGCCCCACGTGGTCGGCCGCGTCATGGAGGGGCCAGGGGCCGCGCCCGAGCGGATCCGGCTCACGCGCGAGGGCGACGGGTGGACGAGCGCCGAGGCGCCGCTCGACGCCGAGGGGGCGTTCGTGGTGACCGTCGACCTGCTGCCGCGCCGGCCGAACGTGTTCAACATCGAGGCGAGCGCGGCCGGCGGCGCGCGGGTGCCGGTGCACCCGCAGGCGATCACGATCGTCCAGGGGCTCACGATCGGCGATCCGCCGCTGTCGCGCACGATCGGGGTCGCGCTCGCGGACAACTCGGTGCGCGTCTACTTCGAGCGGGGCGCGCCGCTGCCGGCCCGGCGGACGTTCGTGCACCACAGCGTGGAGAGCGTCCCGAAGGGCTCCGGCGCGTGCGTGCTGAAGATCCCCGTCGTGCAGGGCGAGCTCGACGTCGCCCACCTCTGCCGCGTGGTCGGGACGCTCGAGATCGACGGGAGCGGGCTCACCCAGACCCTGCCCGCGGGCTCGGCGATCGAGCTGACGCTCGAGCTCGATCGGGGCGGGCACCTCTCGGCGCGCGCGCTGATCCCGTCGCAGGGGCTCGTGTTCGAGCGCGTCGCGCACCTGCTCGTCCCCGAGGCGGCGCCGGAGGTGCTCGACGCCTCGCTCGCCGCCATGCGCGAGCGGCTCGCCGCGGTGCGCGAGGCCGCCCTGCGCAGGGACGCGCCGCACGCGCTCGGCAAGGTCACCTACGTGGAGTGCGCGCTCGCCGAGGTGGAGCGCGACGCCGCCGCGGCGCGCGGCGGCGACGCCGACGCGGGGCAGAAGGCGCGGCGCGCGCTGCTCGATCTCGACGTCCTGCTCGAGCAGGCCGAGGCCGACAAGCGCTGGCCGGAGCTCGACGCCGAGGCCCAGGCGGCGGTCGCGAGCGCGTCGACGTGGATCTCGCAGCTCGGATCGAGCACGGAGAAGGCGCTCCTCGAGGAGGCCGCGCAGGGCGTGGCGCGGGCGCGCGCCGAGAAGAACCAGGTCGAGCTGCAGCGGCAGCTCCGGCTGGTCCGCAACCTGAGCAGCGCGGCGTTCCAGCGCCACCCGAAGGCGTGGGTGTGGATGTTCGAGGACGCCGCCTCGGAGGCGCACCAGGCCTCGGATCTGGTCCGCGCGCAGCGGCTCGTGCGCGACGGGCGCGGCGCGGCGGAGCGCGGCGACACGGCGGCGCTCAGGACGATCACCGAGGAGCTCTGGCGCCTGTTGCCGGTCGACGCGCAGAAGCGCAGGCTCGGCCACGAGTCAGGGGTGCGGTGATGGACGACGCGCTCGGCCGCATCCGCGACAACCCGTTCTACGTGCTCGGGCTGCGCCCGAGCGCGAGCCGCGCGGAGCTCGAGCGCGAGGGGCAGAAGCTGCTCGGGATGCTCGAGCTCAAGCTGGCGAGCGCCGCGACGTACCCGACGCCGGTCGGCCCCGGCGCGCGGACGGCCGACAAGGTGCGGCAGGCGATGGCGGCGCTGCGGGACCCGGAGCGCCGCCTGGCGCACGAGGTCTGGGCGCGGCTCGACCCGAGGCCGCCGCCGAAGGACGATCTCGACGACGACCTCGGCGAGCTGCCGCCGCCGGAGCCGCCCGGGGAGGATCCGCGGGCGCCGTGGCCCGAGGCGCTGTCGGCCCTCGGCTGGAGGGCGCGATGATGGACCACCACATCGCCCTCGCGATCATGGCCTTCCTCGTCGTCGTGACCGCGGTCATCGTCGGGCCCCTGCTCGTCAAGCGGCGGGTGGCCGCCCAGAGGGAGACCGACGGCCACGTGCTCGCCAGCACCTTCACACGCATCGTCCTGGGCGTGCTCGCGGTGCTCTTCGTGTCCACCGTTCCGCGCGGGTCGATCGTCGGCCTCCTCGTGCTCGCGCCGGCCCTTGCGCTCTTCGGGCCCTGGCTCGCCGCGCGGCACGTGTTCATCCCGCTCGGCCTGCCGCGCGCGGCGTACGGCGCCGCGAGGCGCTCGCTCTTCGCGTGGCCCGCCGACCCGCGCGGCGGCGCGGCGCTCGCGGCGGCGTGGGCGCTCTGCCGCGCGCGGCGTCCGGACCCGGCGGCGGAGGCGTGGATCGGCGACCTGCTGGAGGGGACCGGCCAGCGCCACGGCGCGAAACGGGGCGGCGACGGCGGGGCGGCCGCGGCGGGCACGGAGCCGCTGCGCGGCGCGGGCGTCGCGGCCGGCGCGATGCTCGCGGCGTACCGCGGCGACGTCGAGGGCGCGCGGGCGCTCTTCGCGAGCGTCGCCAGCCTCGACGAGCGCGCCTGCCCCCGCGAGGCCCGCCGCGTCGCCGCGGCCTGGCTCGCCGCCGAGGCGGCCGCCCGCGGCGACTGGGCGGAGGTGATCGAGCGCGCGGCCGACGGGGGCGACCGCGCGACGGATCTCCTCGGCGCGGCCGCCGCGCGGCTGCTCGGCGGCGCGGCCGCGCCGGGCGCTGTCGAGCTCTGGCTGCGCTGGCTCGCCGCGCCCCGGCGTCGCGCCACGCTCCCGCTCGTGCGCCGCGCCCTCGCCGCGGGCGACGACGCGCCCCGCCCGGAGCCGGAGCAGCCCGAGCCGTGCGCCGCGAAGGTCGCCGAGGGCGACCTGTGGAGCCGGGCGGTGCTGCTCCACGCCGCGCTGCTGCTCCGGCCCCGGGGCCAGGTCTCGGGCGACGACCTCAGGCGGCTCGGCGGCGCGTGGGACGCGGCGCTCGACGACGAGCGCGCGCAGGCCGAGCTCCGCGAGCGGGCGGCGTCGCTCGGCGCCTCGGGCGCGCAGGCGGCGCTCGGTCCGCTGGCGCGCGCGGTCGAGGAGGACCTCGCGGCGACGCTGCGCGCGGCGCGCGTGCCGCTCGCCGAGTGGGACGACCTCGGCGCGACCATCGGCCGCACGCGCCGCCGGCTCCGGGACGAGCTCCTGTCCGAGGTGGAGCTCGCGTGCGACGCCCTGCGCCGCCGCGTCGACGAGCGGCGCGAGCTCCCGGCGCTCTCGGAGTGGTGCGAGTGGACGGCGCTCCGCGCGCAGTACGAGGCCGCGGCCGAGCTCGTGGGCGCCGAGTTCCGCCGCCTCGCGTTCCCCAAGCTGCACGCCGACGTGTGCCACGCGGCCGTCTGGCTGTTCAACACGCGCAAGGAGCGGGTGATCGCGAACGCGATGTTCCGGTGGCTCCTCGCCGAGGCCGAGGCGCTCGGCGACTCGCGCCTCACGGCGCTCCAGCGCGGCAACGTCGAGTGCGGGGTCTGACGCGGGCGGAGAGCCAGATCTAGAGCGGCGCTCAGCCGCTCCGGTCGCCGGCGGGCCCGTCCCCGCCCGGCGCCCCGGCGCCCGGCCGCCTGAGCGTCACCAGCAGCTCTTCCTGGAGCGGCTCCGGCTGGATCGTGCAGTGGGTGAGCGCGTGCTTCTCGCGCAGCTGCCGGGCCACCGCGGCGGCCACGTTCGTGCCGTGGTGCCCCTTGGCGAGGACGACGTGCACGGTGAGCACGTTGAAGCCGTCGGAGATCGACCAGACGTGCAGATCGTGGAGGTCGACGACGCCGGGCACGCTCCGGATGGTGTCCTCGACGTGGGCGAGATCGATCTCGATCGGGCTGCCCTCCATGAGCACCCGGGACGTGTCGCGCACGAGCCGCCAGCCGCCCCAGAGCACGAGGGCGCCGATGGCCGCGCTGATCACCGGATCGGCCCGCGTCCAGCCGAAGGCGAGGATGAGCACGCCCGCCGTGATGGCGCCGACCGAGCCGAGCGCGTCCGACAGCACGTGCGCCAGCGCGGCCCGCGTGTTGATGTTGTGCCCGTGCTCGCCGGTCGAGAGCAGCAGCGCCGCGACCACGTTCACGAGCAGCCCCAGCGCCGCGGTGATCGCCAGCGCCTCGGCGTGCACCGCCTGGGGCGCGCGCCAGCGGTGGGCCGCCTCGATGAAGATCCAGATCGCCGTCAGCGCCAGCGCGACGCCGTTGGCGAAGGCCGCGAGCACCTCCGCGCGCCGGAAGCCGTACGTCCGCTCGCGCGTCCGCGCCTGCGCCGCGATGCGCTGGGCGATGATGGCGATGCCTAGCGCCGCGGCGTCCGCGAGCATGTGGCCCGCGTCGGCCAGCAGGGCGAGGCTCTTCGACCACCACCCGACCGCCGCCTCGACGACCAGGAACGACGTCGTGAGCGCGAACGCCGCGATCAGCCGGCGGAGCGGCGCGTGCCGGAGATCGTGGCCGTGGTCGTGGTGCTGCGGGTCGCCGTGGTCGTGGTCGTGGCCGTGATCGTGGTCGTGCCCCGGGGCATGGTGATGTCCGTGATCATGCCCCTCGCCGCGTCGAGCGCCGCGCCCGTGCCGGTGCTCGTCGGAGGCGCTCTCATGCTCATCGCGCACCCCCATCGCCGCGCCGGAGCGGCTCACACCCGCTCGAGGATGGTCGCCACGCCCATCCCTCCGCCGATGCACAGCGTGATCAGCGCGGTCGCCTTGCCGGCGCGCTCGAGCTCGTCGAGCGCCGTCCCGATCAGGCAGGCCCCGGTCGCGCCGAGCGGGTGCCCGAGCGCGATCGCGCCGCCGTTCACGTTGACGCGGTCGAGGTCGATGTCGAGCTTGCGCGCCGTCTGCAGCGGTACCGCCGCGAACGCCTCGTTGATCTCCCAGAGATCGACGTCGCGCGCCTGCATGCCCGCCTTCTTGAGGGCGCGCTCCGACGCGGGCGCGGGGGCCGTCAGCATGATCACCGGCTCGGCGCCGGCCGTCGCCGTGGCGCGGATCCTCGCGCGCGGGGCGAGCCCGTGCGCCTTCACGTAGTCGCCGGACGCGAGCAGCACGACGGCCGCCCCGTCCACGATGCCGCTCGAGTTGCCCGCCGTGTGGACGTGCCGGATCGACGCCACCTGCGGATAGCGCGCCAGCGCCAGCGCATCCACGGTCTCGCCGGCGGGGCCCATCGGCGTCGACCCGAGGCTGGCGAACGCGGGCTCGAGCTTCGCGAGGGCCTCCATCGTCGCCCCGGCCCGCGGGTGCTCGTCCCTGTCGAGCAGCGGCTTGCCGTCGAGATCGACGACCGTGAAGAGGCTCTTCGCGAAGCGCCCCTCGCCCACGGCCCGCTCGGCCTTGCGCTGGCTCTCCAGCGCGAAGCGGTCGACGTCCTCGCGCGAGAAGCCCTCGATCGTGGCGATGAGGTCCGCCGAGATGCCCTGCGGGACCATCGCGAGCTTCTTGCGGAGGGCGAGGTTGTTCCCGTCGAGGGGCGCGCCGTCCGAGCCCATCGGCACGCGCGACATGCTCTCGACGCCGCCGCCGACGGCGACCTCCTGCTGGCCGGACATGACCCCCATCGCCGCGAAGTTCACCGCCTGCGCGCCCGAGCCGCAGAAGCGGTTGACGGTCACGCCGGTCACGGCGTCCGGCCAGCCGGCCGCGAGGATGGCGGTGCGCGCGATGCACGCGCCCTGCTCGCCCGCCTGGGTCACGCACCCGACGACCACATCCTCGACGTCCTGCTTGCGGATCCCGGTCTTCTCGGCGAGGCGATTGAGCGTTTGCGCGAGGAGCTCTTGCGGGTGCACGCCCGAGAGCGCTCCCTTGCCCGCCTTGCCGCGCCCGCGCGGCGTGCGAACGGCATCCACGATGAAGACGTCTCGCATGACAGGCCTCCGAGCCCGGTGTCCGGCCCGTGCTTAGCACAGCGCCCGTTCCCGGGGCAGCCTGGTCGCGCCGGGTCTCGGTGGACCTGAGCCGGCGCGGATCGGCTATGCTCGCCGCCGATGACGGACCGGTCGCAGCGCATGGTGTGGGTCGATCTCGAGATGACGGGGCTCGACGAGAGCTCGTGTGCGATCGTGGAGATCGCGACCATCGTCACGGAGCCTGATCTGACCGTGGTCGCCGAGGGGCCGTGCCTCGTCATCCACCAGCCGGAGAGCGTCCTCGCGGGGATGAGCGACTTCGTCCGCGGTCTCCACGAGCGCTCGGGGCTCCTCGAGCGCATCCGCGCGTCCACGCTCTCGGTCGGCGACGCGGAGTCCGAGACGCGCGCGTTCCTCGAGGCGCACTGCGACAAGGGGACGGCCGTGCTGTGCGGCAACTCCGTGTGGAAGGACCGCGCCTTCCTGCAGCGCTACATGCCGGAGCTCCTCTCCTTCCTGCACTACCGCATCGTGGACGTCTCGACGCTCAAGGAGCTCGTGCGCCGCTGGTATCCGCTGCGCGCCGCGCCCAAGAAGCGCGAGATCCACCGCGCGCTCGACGACATCCGCGAGTCGATCGAGGAGCTCCGGTGGTACCGGGCCAACGTGTTCCAGCCGCTCCCGGGGAACGAGCTCCGCTGAGCGATCGCGGTGAGCCGAGGGGAGCCTGAGGGCCGACCGCGTTCTCGGCATCCTCAACCTCGGTCGGCGCCCCGGTCCGCGTCCCCGCCCTCAACCTCGGTCGGCCCGCCCTCAACCTCGGTCGGCCCGCCCTCAACCTCGGTCGGCGCCTCGCCCTCAACCTCGGTCGGCGCCTCGCCCTCAACCTCGGTCGGCGCCTCGCCCTCAACCTCGGTCGGCGCCTCGCCCTCAACCTCGGTCGGCGCCCCCGCCCCCGCCCCGGTCTGCGGTCCCCGCCCAGCCTCTCGCCCAGCCCGCCGTCCGCCCCAAATCCGGCCGAAAAACCGGCTCTGCTGGCAATCGAACAAAAATTTGTCTGCGATGTGAGAAAATTCGATCGATCGAGGCAATGCATTGAGTAGGCTAGCCATGCGTCCAGGCCTCCGGCACGAGGTCTGCGGCGTAGACACCCCGGCGGCCCCAATCCGCCGGGGTGTCGTTTGCTACCGGGCCTGCGGGATTGCCTTAGAACAGCTGGTCGCCGTACCACCGTTGCCCGGGGCTACCCTTGGCTTCCACGGCGGGAGTCGCGACCAGCGGGAGCGAGGCGGGCTCAGCAGGGCGCGTCACCCCGACCTTCGTCGCCGGCGCCTCGACGGCAGGAGCCACCGCCCCGGAGGCGCCGGGGTCGCACCGTACCGGGGAGGCTGTCGGCTCATTGTGATGTGAGTCACTCACGTGAGCGGGCGGCCCGGCGGGTGGGGGCGATATCCCACGTCGGGCGATGTACGAACTCAACGGCACCGCGACGGCGGCGCTCGTCAGCGCGACGAGCAGCAGCGCTCCGCCGGCCAGCAGGACGTTGCTGCGCGAGCGCGGCGCGGCGATCTCGACGACGGGGTGCCGCATGGCCTCCGGCGGGAGGGTCCCGGTGGGCAGCGTGTTGCGGGACGCCGGAGCGGGCGCGCTCCGCTCCGTATCCGGCGCCGGCTCCTGCAGCGGCGGGGCGGCCGCTCCTTGCGGGCGCGGCCCCCCCGGCGGCGGAGCGCCCCCCGCGAGCGGCGCCGCGCCCACGAGCAGCGGCCGCACGGCGGCCATGAGCTCGTGGACCGTCTGGAACCGCGCGTCAGGGTCCTTCGCGAGCGCCCGGGTCAGCGCCTCGTTCACCTGGGCCGACACCCCCTCGAGCGGCGGCGGCACCTCGTCGAGCGCGCACACATCCAGATCGTCGCGGCCGTCGAACGGGCGCTGCCCCCCGAGGAGGCAATACAGCAGCATCCCGAGCCCGTAGACGTCGGTTCGTTCATCGATCGCGCGAGCGTGCGGATCGTTGAAGAGCTCCGGCGCCCGGTACCGCGCCGCATCCGCCATGGCGTCGTCGGGCGCCCCGAACGGCAGGTGCAGCCCGAACGCCCTCAGGACAGCGGCGCCCTGACCGGTGATCACCACCGTGTGCGGGCCGAGATCCCCGTGCGTGAGCCCCAGCGCGTGCGCGGCGCCGAGCGTCCGCGCGACGTCGACGACGAGCTCGTACGCGACGGAGCGAAGCCGGGGCAGCAGATCTTCCACCGAGGGATCGTCGCTCTGCCGGGCGGCGATCCACCCCGCGTCTCCCTCCATCCCGCCCGCGATCACAGGCACGATGCCGTGCACCCGCGCAGACAGCGAGAGGAGCCTGTCCAGCGCGCCGCGGAACGCATCGGCGTCGATGCCCACGCCCTCCTGGACATAGAGCGTCACCTCGCGGCCATCGGCGTCGAGCGCGCGATACGCCTCCGCCGGAGCGGGAGAGTCGAGGCTCGCGACGATGGTGTACCCCGCGAACTCCTGCCCGAGGATCACCATGGCCCCTCCGCCTCGATCCGCGCGACGGGCACGGAGGATTCAGGCCTCGCGCGCTGGAAGGAGAGGACAGCGCGGCGCGCGTTCTTCAATGCTGGCTGCGGTGTTGGATCAGCCCAAAAGATTCTGCTCACTGCGTCGGACCTCCGGCACGAGGTTCGAGTCCATGACACCCCCGGACACGGCGCGGGGAACATCGGTTGGCGGAGACAGTAACAGAGGTCTCAGGCGCGCGGAAGCCGTCGCCAGCGCGGACCGGCGCCGCGGAGCGCGCGAGGCGGGTCTATCACTTTCCGGAACGACGGCTCGACGGCGGCGTAATACGCCCTGAAAAAGCGCGCTCCGGGCGGGGCGACCTGGGCGGAGCCGCCGGGCGTGCGCGATCCGGATCTTCGCTGGCGAGGGCGAGCATTGCTTGCTTTCTCGGTGAGTCGTCAGGCTCCATGAGCAGAAAGAGGATCGCGCTCTGGAGCGTCTCCTCGGCCTGGTCAAAGCGCTCTGCCACGATGGACGCGACAGGGCTGCGCCCGTCGCCGGGGAGCAGGAGGCGCGGCTCGCACTGGAGCCCCTGGGCGATCAGGCCGAGGGCGCCGAGCCCGAGATCCCGCTCGCCGCGCTCGACCTGCCGCAGGTACGTGGCCGAGAGCTGCGCCCGCTCCGCGAACTCCTGCATGCTGAGCCCACGGAGCAACCGGAGGATGTGGACCGCCTGGCCGACCTCCTTGGGGAGCGTGTCGCGCATGAGCGCGAGCCTAGCAGGCAGAGCTCGCCCGAGCCCCCGAGAAGGCGGGCCACCCCGCGTGAGGAGCGCGCCCGCTCGCCGGCGCGCCGGACGCGCCGCGCGGCGCTACAGGTACCCTTCGGCCTGCAGCGCGAACATGCGGGCATAGCGCTGGCCACGGGCGACGAGCTCGTCGTGGGTGCCCTCCTCGACGATGCGCCCGCCGTCGAGCACGACGATGCGGTCGGCCATGCGCACGGTCGGGAAGCGGTGAGAGATGACGATGGTCGTCCGCCCCTTGGACAGGGACCGGAACCGCTGGAAGACCGCGTGCTCGGCCTCGGCGTCGAGCGCCGCGGTCGGCTCGTCGAGCACGAGGATGTCGGCCTGCTCGCGCATGAAGGCGCGCGCGAGCGCCACCTTCTGCCACTGCCCGCCGCTCAGCTCGACGCCGCCCTTGAACCAGCGCCCGAGCTGCGCGTCGAGGCCCCCGGGCACGACCGTCACGACCTCGTCGGCGCCGCCCTCGGCGACCGCGCGCGCGACGCGCGGCTCGTCCGCGAGGTGCTCGACGCTGCCCAGCCCGACGTTCTCGCGCAGCGTGAGCTGGTATTGGTTGAAGTCCTGAAAGACGACACCGATCCTCCGGCGGAGCGCGTCGGGCTCCCAGGCGCGGAGATCCTTGCCGTCGAGCAGGATTCGCCCCTCGGTGGGCTCGTACAGCCGCGCGAGCAGCTTGATGAACGTGGTCTTTCCGGCGCCGTTGTGCCCGACGAGCGCCAGGCTCTGGCCGCTCGGAATGTGGAGATCGATCCCCCGGAGCGCCCAGCGCGACTGGCCAGGATACCGGTAGCCGACCCCCTCGAACCGCACGCCCCGGTCGCCCGCGCCGTCGGCCGAAAGGGGCGCAGGCGCCTCTCCGTTGCCGGCCGGCGGCGCGGGCGGCTCGCCGGTCGGGATGGACAAATACTGAAAGAGGTTCGACATGTAGAGGTTGTGCTCGTACATGCCGCCGACGCCGGCGAGCACGGCCTGGAACGCCTGCTGGCCTTGCCGGAAGGCGGCGACGTAAAGGACCATCTCGCCGAGCGAGATGCGCCCCGCCGCGGCGCCGGCCGCCATGGCGCCATAGCAGCCGTAGAACGCGGCGGTGCCGAGGAGCGACAGGCCATAGGACCACCCGGCGCGGCGGACCGCGAGCGCGCTGTCCTCCCGGTAGAACGACGCCGCGAGCGCCTTGTACCGCTCGAGGAACGTCGGCCCGAGCCCGAAGAGCTTCACCTCCTTGGCGTGGCCGTCGTTGGCGAGCACGTACTCCAGGTAGTTGAGCCGGCGGGCCTCGGGAGAGCGCCAGTTCCGGAGGCGGAACGCCGCGCCGGAGAAGCGCGCCTCGGCGACCGTGGCGGGGACGGCCGCGAGCACGAGCGCGAGCACCGCGAGGGCGCTGAACCCGACGAGCAGCGCGGCGTACCCCGCGAGCGTGATCAGGTTCTGCACGAGGGAGAAGCTCTCGGTCACGACGGCGGCGGGGCGAGACGACGCCTCGCGGCGCGCGCGGGTGAGCTGGTCGTAGAACTCGGGGTCTTCGAAATGGACCAGCGAGAGCGAGAGCGCCTTCTCGAGGATCATCCCGTGGATGTCGATCGAGAGCCGCGCGCCGAGCAGCTGCCGCGTCAGCGAGAGCCCGCGCTGCGCGAGCGCGAGCGCGGCCACGAGGCCGAGCTCGACCGAGACCCACACGAGCGCCGCGCGCTCGTCGCGGGCGACCACCGCGTCCGTGATCGCCTTTCCCACGTAGGCCACCCCGAGCGGCAGCGCCGCCGCGGCGAGCGTGAGCGCGCCGAGGGCGACGCTCGCCGCCTTCGACGAGCGCCAGACGAGCCGGAGCGTCCGTGGTGTGTAGGCAAAGCTGTCCCGCAGGCGGGAGAGGCCGAGCATGGACGGCGGATTCTAACCACGCCGCGGCGCTCCGCCCGCGAAGACCCGCGAGGGCGCGAGGGCTGAGGGACGCGAGCGCGACGCCCCCGGGCGGCCGCGGTCGCGGTCGCGGTCGGGCGGCGGGCGGCGGGCGGGCGGATGCGGTGGCGGACGCGCGCCCGGCGCGGTATCCCGGGCCTCCGAAAGAAAAGGAGGCTCTTCATGTCGAGCATGTCCACGTTGACCATGGGCTACGGAGCGCTGCTCACAGCGCTCGGCGTCGGCGGATTCGCGGCGACGAGCGCGCGGACGGCGCTCATCCCGGCCGGCTTCGGGGTCGTCGCGATCGGGCTCGGCCTGCTCGCGCGACAGGAGAGGTACCGCATGCACGCCATGCACGCGTCGGCCATGGTCGGCGTCCTCGGCTTCCTCGGCTCCGCCCGCGGCCTGACCCAGCTGCCGACGCTGCTCTCCGGCGGCGACGTGGCGCGCCCCCCGGCCGTCATCGCCCAGTCCGTGATGGCCGTCCTCTCGGCGGGCTACGTCGCCCTCTGCGTGCGATCCTTCATCACGGCGCGCCGCGCCGCCGCCCGCACCTGAGCGCGGCGCGCGCCGCCTCGCGCACCGAGCGCGCCGCCTCGTCAAGGAGCCCGGCGCCTTCACGGCCCCTTCTCCCCATCGCCGTCCAGCCGGCGCGCTCGGTGCGGTCCTGTCGGGCGCGAGATCCATCGAGCGGCGCGCCCCTGCCGATCCGTAGAGAACGGCCGCTGCGGCCCCTCTCGCGTGGCGCGTGGTGGATGAGCCCCCTCCCCCCTCTGCTCACCCGCCTTACTCTGCACGTCCCATCTCTGCGTGTCCGATCTCCGGGCGTCGGATCAGGGCGCTCGCACGCCGAGGGCCTCTTCATGTCGATTATTTGACAATCCGGACCACCAGTCCGGAATGCTATAAATCCGCGCGCAAAAGCCAGATCGGTGCCCTCGATGCCCGTGCATGATGTACTGTCATCGTCACCAGACCATCAACTACGAGAAGAGCGAGCACCATGCTTCGACGCGTCATTGCATTGGGGCTGACGGCGCCTTTTTTCCTTTCCTGCGAGGGGAGTGGTGGTGTCATCCAGATCTGGAATTGCGAGGAGTGCCTCAAGGGCTGGACCTGCACGGCGGACGCCTGCATCCCCCCGCACTGCAGCAATGACGTCACGGATGAGGACGAGGGAGAGACCGACCGCGACTGCGGCGGCTCGTGCAAGCCTTGCGGCTTCGGCGCCTCGTGCGAGACGGGCATCGACTGCAAGGAGGGCGTGTGTCGCCTGGGGGTTTGCCAGGCTCCGACCTGCGTCGACGGCGTGGCGAACGGCTTCGAGACCGGCGTCGACTGCGGCACGCGCTCGTGCCCGCTCTGCCCCGCGGGCGAGGCGTGCCTCACCGGCGAGAACTGCGGGTCCGGCGTGTGCAGGGAGCGTGTCTGCCAGGCGCCCTCGTGCGACGACGGGGTCCTGAATGGAAGCGAGCTCGCCGTGGATTGCGGGGGGGACTGCCGGGCGTGCCGGTAACCCGGAGCGCCCGGCGAGGCGACCAGGCCTCGCGACCGCACGCCGACGAGGCGTCGGCGCGGGGAGGAGCGCCCCTCGCCTCAGAGGAACTGGACCGCGGGCACCGTCTCCACGCTGACCGTGCCGCCGGTCGCGATCCAGCGGAAGCCATCGATGAGCGCGGTCGAGTCGAAGCGATCGTCGCCGGTGTCGAACAGGATGAACCGGAGCGAGATCTCCTCGCCGCCACGCACCGGCGCGCGGGTCTTGAGCCACCGGGTGCCGCCGTCGCGGCGCGGGCTGAACCCCGTCCCCACGAGCTCGTCCGAGCCGAGCGGACATCCGTCGCAGACATCGAAGAACGCGATATTGACGCTGACCGGCCTCCCCTCCCCGTCGAACGAGAGATTGCCGTTGTACGACCCGGGAGGCGCGGGCGTCGCCAGCGCGACGAATTGATCGTTGAAGTCCTCGCAGACCCACTCCGGGTATTCGAACGTATAGAACTTGAAGAGGAACTCGTAGCCGGTCGCGTTCGTCGGCGCGCGGAGGACGACCTCGAGGCCGACGTCGTCGTTGATGAAGCTGGACGGAGGACAGGAAGGGTTGTCCTGAGGGAACCCGGGCGGCGCGGTGCCGGGACCATAACTCGAGCAGCTCCCGGACCAGCAGGCGTCGGGGTGGCCAGGCAGGCGCGCGCTCCCCGTCGAGAGCGCGAGCAGGCGCGCGCCGCCCTGCACGTGCACGTTGGGGCCGAACCCATCGAAGAGGCCCACCGCGGGCGACCGCTCTGCAGGCGAGCCGTCCCCGCGGACATACCTCGCGGAGAGCACGCCCCACCGCCTGTCCTCGCGGGACGCCACGGCGCACAGGTCGATCGCCTTGGCCCCGTTCGCCGGATCGAAGTCCTCCAGCGAGAGGCCCTCGTCGCACGGCGGCGGCACATCGTCGATCACCCCGTTGCAGTCCTCGTCCGCCGGCGCGGGGATCTGGCCGTTCGCGTCAGGCTCGGTGACCTCGACCTCGATCGCGCCTGGATTCACATTTCCATCAACATCGTTGCAGTCGCCCTCCGCGGGCGTGAACCCGTCTCCGTCGCCGTCCACGTTGGGATCGGTGATGGGGATTGCGTCACCGGGGCCGAGCCCTGGCTCGCCCGGCTCATCGCGCCCGCCGGGGCCGTCCTCGCCGACGGTCCCCGAGGGCTCCTCGCGCCCGTCTCCCCCACCCCCCGGCGCGGACGCGCCGCCCACCGCGGAGCACCCGAGTGCGACGGCGAGCACCGCCATCACGGCCATGCCGGCGCAGGGGAGAGCCAACCGTTGTTCGATCATGCTGCATTTTGCCAGAGAGAGCGGACCAACGTCGCGCGCAACCTCGAGCGGGCGAGCGCAACCTCGGTTCGAATGCGCGGGCAGGCACGCGCAGCTCGGGCAGATGCGCGATCGCCGGACGCGGGCAGGGTCGGGCGCCGCTTCCGGACGCGCTACATCCGCTCCGGCGCCTCGATCCCGAGCAGGCCGAGGCCCTTCGCCAGCACCTCCGCCGTCAGATCGCAGAGCGCGAGGCGCGAGCGGCGCACGTCGTCGCTCTCGGCCTTGAGCACCGGGCAGCGCTCGTAGAACGTGGTGAACGTATCGGCGAGCCCGTAGAGGTAGCCGCACAGCTGGTGCGGCTGGAGCGTCTGGGCCACGTCCTCGACCACCGCCCCGAACCGGAGCAGCTCCAGCGCGAGCGCCCGCTCGGCCGGCTCGCCCAGGAGAATCCCGTCGCCGGCCGGCGCCTTCACCCCGGCCTTGCGGAAGATCGAGCGGACGCGGGCGTGCGCGTACATGAGGTACGGCGCGGTGTTCCCCTTGAGCGCCAGCATGCGATCCCAGTCGAACACGTAGTCCATGACGCGATCGCTCGACAGATCGGCGTACTTCACCGCGCCGACCCCGACCGCCCGCGCCACCGCGCCGGCGGCCTCGGCGTCGAGCTCCGGGTTCTTCTCCCGCACCACCTTCGCCGCGCGCTCCACCGCTTCGTCGATCAGGTCCGAGAGCTTGACCGTGTCGCCGCTGCGCGTCTTGAACATCTTCTTGTCGGCGCCGAGCACCGAGCCGAACGCGACGTGCTCGGCCCGGGCCGGCGGCGCGAGCCAGCCCGCCTCGCGCGCGGTCGCGAAGACCATCGCGAAGTGCTGGCTCTGCGGCGCGCCGACGACGTAGACGATCCGGCGCGCGCCGACCGTCGTGAGGCGGTGGCGGATCGCCGCGAGATCCGTCGTGGCGTAGCCGTAGCCGCCGTCCTGCTTGCGCACGATGAGCGGCAGCGGCTCGCCGCCCTTGCCGGTGAAGCCGGCCGGGAAGACGCAGAGGGCGCCCTCGCTCTCGCGCGCCAGCCCCTTCTGGCCGAGCTCCTCGACGACGTCGGGCAGCATCGGGTTGTAGAAGCTCTCGCCGGCGAAATCCGCGTCGGTCAAGGTCACGCCGAGGCGGCGGTAGACCGACTCGAAGTAGCGCTTCGACTCGCGCACGAGCTGCCGCCACAGCGCGAGCGTCTGCTCGTCGCCGCCCTGGAGCCGCACGACCCGCCGGCGAGAGCGTTCGGCGAACGCCGCGTCACCGTCGAACTTGGCGCGCGCCTGCCGGTAGAACTCGTTGAGATCGCCGACCGAGAGCTCCTGCGAGGCCGCGGCCTCGCCGAGATCGAGCATGTGCTCGATCAGCATGCCGAACGGCGTGCCCCAGTCGCCGAGGTGGTTCTGGCGGATCACGCGGTGGCCGAGCGCCTCGAGCACGCGCGCGAGGGCGTCGCCGATGATCGTGCTGCGGAGGTGGCCGACGTGCATCTCCTTCGCGGCGTTGGGGCCCGAGTAGTCGACGATCACCGTCTCGGGCTCGGCCGCGGGCGCGATCCCGAGCCGCCCGCCGCCCGCCGTCTCGGCGAGCTCGCGCGTGAGGTACGCGTCCTCGAGCGTCAGGTTCACGAACCCGGGGCCCGCGATCTCGACCTTCCGGCAGATCCCGTCGAGCTCCAGGGCCGCCACGATCGCCGCCGCGACCTCGCGCGGCGGCTTGCCGAGGCGCTTGCCGAGCGCCATGGCGGCGTTCGCCTGGTAGTCGGCGTGGGTGGAGCGGCGCAGGGAAGGATCAACCGCGGCGTGCTCGGCGCCGAACGCGGCGGTGATCGCCGCCTGGAGTGCGCGGGCGAGGGCGTGGACGGGATCGGCCATGGCGCATCCTTTGGCCCGGGCGCCCGGCCAATTCAATAGGCAAGCCGGAGCGGCCCCGCCACATCAGCGCACCTTTGACAAAAATCGGGGTAGGCCGGACAGTTCACGCCTCACGTGAGCGCTCCCCTGCCCCCTGCCCCCGGCGATCCGCCGCCCGCCGCGAGCAACGCGCTCGCGGAGAGCGCGGCGGCCCAGCTGGTCGGGACGGTCCTCTCGGACCGGTACCGGATCGTGGAGCTCGTGGCGACGGGCGGGATGGGCGCGGTCTACAAGGCCGAGCACCTGCTCCTGCGCAAGTGGCTGGCCGTGAAGCTCCTCCTGCCCGCGGCGAAGGGCTCTCCGGAGCTCACGGCGCGCTTCGAGCGCGAGGCGATCGCGGGCGCGCACATCCAGCACCCGAACATCGCCTCGGCGACCGACTTCGGCACCCTCCCCGACGGCTCCCGGTTCCTCGTGCTGGAGCACGTCCGCGGCACGACGCTCGATCGCATCATCAAGAAGGGCCCGTTGCCCGCCCCGCGCGCCGCGGAGATCGCGCGGCAGATCGCGGCGGCGCTCGCCGCGGCGCACGAGCGCGGCGTCATCCACCGCGATCTGAAGCCGCGCAACGTCATGGTCGAGGACGGCACCGACGCCGTGAAGCTCATCGATTTCGGCCTGGCGAAGGTGCCGATCGAGCGCCTCTCCACGACGGACGCGCACAGCAGCGAGGCGCGGCCCGACGCCGGCCGGATCACGCTGAGCGGCATGGTCTTCGGCACGCTCGCGTACATGGCGCCCGAGGCGGCGCAGGGCATGGATCACGTCGACGAGCGCTCCGATCTCTACGCGCTCGGGCTCATCCTCTACGAGATGCTCGCCGGGAAGCACCCGTTCGACGCGATCCTGCCCGTCGAGATCTTCCGCGAGCAGCTCCACACGGCGCCGCCGCCGCTCCGGCTGCGCGCCCCGGGCACGGCGGCGCCGCGCGAGCTCGAGGCGCTCGTGATGCGCATCCTGCGCAAGGACCCGGCGGAGCGCCCCGCGAACGCCCGCGCGCTGCTCGCGGCGCTCGACGCGGCCGTGCCGAGGTCCGAGGCGCTCGGCCTCCTCCCCTGGAAGGAGCCGCTCTCGAGCGGATCGTGGCGGCTCAGCGACCCGCTGCGCGCGATCCCGCACGCCATGCCGCCCGAGCTGCCGGCAGGGCAAGATCGCGCGGGCGCGGCCGGCGGCGCCGCGGCCAGGGGCGGCGCGGCAGGCGGGGCCGCGGCCGGCAGCGCCGAGGCCGACGCGTCCGGCCTGCAGCTCGGCGCCGCCGGGGCTGACGGCGAGGCGCCCGGGAAGGCAGCGCGCGGGGCGGCAGGAGGCCGGCCACGAGCGAGGAGGCGCGCGTGGGGCTGGATGCTCGGGGTGGCCGCCGTGGCCGCGATGGGCGCGGCGGGCGCGCTGCTCCTCGGCCGGCTGCCCGCGGGCGCAGGCTGGCTGCGCGCGGGCGCTCCGGCGGCCGCCGGTCCGGAGCTCCAGCCGGCGCCCGCGGCGGCGCAGACGGCCCCCGCCGGGGCGCCGGCCGCCCAGGCGCAGGGTGCCCTCGGCGCCCCTCTGCAAGCCCCCTCCGCGGCGCCCGTCGCGAGCGCCTCGGCCCCCGGGTCGGCCGACGTCGCGGCGGCGCTGGACGCGGGCGCGGCGGACGTGGGCGCGCCGGACGCGGGCGCGGCGCTCGGCGGCCCGGAGCCGATCGAGGCCGCGGGCCTCCCGGCCGAGCGCGAGCGCCTCGTGGCGGCGGTCCGGGCGAAGCGGTGGGGCGACGCGGAGAGCGCGCTGCTCACGCTGCTCGAGAAGGATCGCGCCGCCTTCGAGCAACGCGACGTGATGACGGCCGCGGCCGCCGTCGCCGTGAAGAGCTCGTACCGGACCGGCGGCCGCGCGGACGCGATCTTCGACGCGCTGGAGAGCCGCCTGGGCCCGGAGGGCCTCGACATCGCCTACGAGATCTGGAGCGGCTACGGGGGCACGCAGGGCGGAAAGCGCGCGGCGGCGCTGCTCCGCCGCCCCGAGGTGCTGAAGCGCGCGAGCGTCCCGCTGCGCATCGCCGTGGCGCTGCGCGAGGCCCCCTGCCGGCGCAAGGAGGCGCTCTTCGAGCGCGCGGCGCTCGAGGGGGACGCGCGCGCGCTCGTGTTCCTGGAGATGCTCCGCTCGTCGCAGTGCCAGCCGCGCATCGGGCAGTGCTGCTTCCACCACCACGAGGGGCTCGAGCGCGCGGTGCGCGCCCTGCGGGACCGGCTGCGCTACTGAGCCGACCGCGCCCGCGAGGCGCGGGCTCCCGGCGCGACGCGGCCCCGAGGGCCGCCGAGATGGGCTAGGCTCGCGCCCCCCGGGTTCCACGGCGCCCAGGAGGCCAGAGCACGGCGACGGGGCGACCGGCGACGCGCGGACGACAAGGACGAAGGATCAGGAATGAGCGACAAGACGAATGAGGAGATCTACAGGGCGTATCTGCTGGCGTACGCGTGCAGCGGCGACGCCTCGAAGGTCGCGGTGCTCCAGGACGCGCGCCCGCTGACGGCGGTGGTCGCCGCCGCGCTCGCCCTGGCCGAGCGCGACCGCCAGGCGAGCGAGCCGCCGGACACGTGGGATTCCCTGAGCGAGCGCCTGCAGGCCATGTTCGATGAGTTCGATCCGCACGGGTACGACCTGGCGAGCGGAGGCGACGAGTCGCTCGAAGAGGACGACGAAGACGACGAGGACGAAGACGGCGACGAGCCGATCGCCTCCTGAGCCGCCCGGGGGATCCCCCTCGGCGCACTCCGCGCCGCTCACGGACAAGGCCACTCGCCCGGCGCTTGCGGGCGAGTGGCCACGCGGCGGTCTCTCTCGACCGGCTGGCTCACCATCGCCGTCGAGGAGGCCCCGTGGCGCAGGACCGCGGCATTCACTGGAGGTCGCATTCCGACATGCCCGGGCAACAGTAGCGGACGCCGCCGAACGCCTCGCTCTGAAAACACACGTACGCGCCCTGGCTAGGATAGTAGTACGTCCAGAAGAAGCACATCTCATCGCTCGCGCTTCCGCCATAGGCGACCAGACGATCCGAGGGGTTGTTCCACGTACAGGTAAGGTTGAACCCGCCGCCCGGATCGAGCTGGAACGGCGGGTCGTGATAGACCGTGGCCGGCTCGCTCCATGACCAGCGCTCGACGTCATAGACCGGCGTCTCCGGACCATCCGGCCCCGGTGAGGCGGTGACGAGCACGTTCGTGCCCAACCGGTGCGTGTGGCCCGTGACCCCGAAGAACTTCACGTCCCCGAGCCCGTCGGGTGGGCTGATGAACACGGGCCCGAGCGTCGCCGTGGAGCGAGGCTCGATGTAGACGTCCAGGTTGCCGAAGTAGAGAAAATCGGCTTCGTGCTCGAAGCTGTCGTCGTCCATGGCGACCAGCGTCGTGGTGGCAGACACATCGATCGGCTCGGGCGTTGCGTTGAGGTAATGCATCTCGAGCCGGATCATCTGACGTGGCTGGATGGTGATGCCGACGCTGCCGGGGAATTCGAGCGTCTCCTCCCGCTTCTGCGCGATCATGAGGGGCGCCCCCTTCGAGGGATCTCCGATGTCGGTGAACGGCGAGCAATCGAAGGGCTCTGGCCGCTCCTCCACGTCGTTCGCTCGGTACACCACGAGGTGGTGGCTTCCAGCCGGGAGCTCGTTGCGTATCCGGCCGATCTTCTTGGCCTCGGCGTTATCGAGCGCTTTGATCACACATTGCGTGCTTTCGACCCCGGGCTGGACCGTGATCGGGCCGAAGGCGACCGAGTAGCTCTCGGGCCCCGTCCCCGCGCCCGCGCCCGCGCCGCTGCCCGCCCCCTCTCCCCCGGCGCCCACGCTCGTGTCCTTGTGCCCATCGCCGCCGCACGCGGCGACCGCCCATATCAACCCCAAAGGGGCAAAGAGGTAGACTTTACCACGCCGCACCATCATGTCTCCTCGACAACCGCTGCCATTCGACACGAAGACGGCAGCAACCTGCGCACAGACGAAGAACCGCCATCGCTCGGCGCACTCCGCGTTCCATCGAGCGCACAAAGCGCCCCCGACGAATCGGCGGCAGCGCGCCGGCGCAGAGGGCCCAGCGCCGGCGCGCTTCACGCGCACACCATCCATACGGAGATGGGACTCAATTTTCACTATGGACGTTTCGATCCGAGACGACAAAGCTCGAGCTCATCACCGCCCCGTCCACACGCCACAACCAACACCACAAGGGTCAATTCACGCCTTCGCGCGACTCGACAGACACACGCTTATAATCATAGTAGCAGGTGTCGGTGCAGCTCTCCGCGTAAGCAGCCGCCGCAATACGGTATTTCGTTCCGGAGCCGAAACTGATCGAAGAAGAACCAGTATCGAGCACGGCGTTACACGAAACACCGGCCCAAGATCCATGGGCATGGACTGTCCCCTCGTTGGTCCATGACCCACCGGAATACGTGTACCCCGTGAAGACGAGGCGCATCCGCTCACACGCCGACTGCGTCGTTATCTCATCATTCCACTTCACGTAAAGATCATCATGCTGAGTGAATTCGACCACAAACCTCGCACAAATAGGCGCACTGTACGTATCGCCAGCCGACTGAGCCGTCCACTCTAGCGTCGTCTTGGTCGCGTCGGCAGTGATGGTCGACCAGCCGCAGCTGAACACCTCGTCTGCAGCGTCGCCTACGAGCTCAGCAGATGCCGGGTCGCTTCCGTCGCTCCCATCGACGCTGCCACATGCGACGATCGTCGAAGCCGCCGCGGCGCAGAGAATGAACATTGCAGCGAAACGCTTACCGATAACCTTCATAATACCACTCCATCCTTATTCGCATTGCCATCGAGGACCTGGACCGACGAACAGTCAACCACCCATGCAACAGGACGGTCACCGGCAACGCAGCGAAGAGCGTGAACGCGTCTGTCGGCGCAAAGGTCGCAGGGAGTGCTCCCTCCGCCCAGAGCCTCTTTCGACGCCTGCCCCAAGCAACGCGTATGCCAGCGGGGCAACTGGGTCGCACTGGCCGCCTCGATGGCCTCGTCAGGGCTGGCAGCAGCACAAATCAGCGGCAAATCCTGCCGAGGTAAGCTCGTCGGACGCAGAAGAAGGGGCGCTCCTCCCATCGTTCCGATGAGTGAGCTGAGGTTGTCACGCTGCGACCGTGACATGTCACCGTTGCAGTGTGACATGTCACACTGCAACGGTGACATGTCACGCTGCAACGGTGACATGTCACGCTGCCGCTGGAAGCGTGGAAGAGCGAGGGGCGCCGCCCGCTTCGTCTCGACCTCGTTCAGCGCTGCCTGGCTGGAGAGCTCCGCCGCGGACCGCGCCGCGGCGGACGCGCTCGATCAGAGGCAGAGCCCGATCACGAGGAGGAGGTGCCCGGGTCCCTCACGTGGAAAGCGCGCTGTTCAGGAAGAGCAGGCTCTCGCGGAGCGCAGGCGCGTCTCGCAGGGCACCAGGGCAGCGTGCGCCGCGCGCCCCTCACGCGCCGAGCGTCGCGCCGTTCGAGGCGATGACGCCGCGATACCAGTGCGCCGAGTCCTTGAGCACACGCCTGCCCGTCGGGTAGTCGACGAAGACGAGGCCGAAGCGGTGCTTGTAGCCGTGAGCCCACTCGAAGTTATCCATGATGGACCAGTGGAAGTAGCCGTTCACGACCGCGCCCTCGGCCATCGCCCGGCGGAGCTCGATCAGGTGGCGCGCCATGAAATCGATGCGCTGGGGATCGTGCACCTTCCCGTCAAGCGAGATCCAGTCCCGGGTCGACAGGCCGTTCTCGGTGATCACGATGGGCCGCTTGTACCGCTCGTAGAAGAACCTGGGCCCCCAGTAGAGGCACTCGGGGGTGACCGACCACTCGAACGCGGTGATCGGGTGTCCCACCGGGTGGGGCACCACCTCGGCTGCGCCGTTCGCCCCGGCGCGCACCGGGACTCCCCAGTAGACGTTCACGCCGCAGAAATCGACCGGCTGCGCGATGATCTCCATGTCGCCGCTCCGGACCTCGGGCAGCTCGTTCGCGAACAGGCGGAGCCCGTCCTCGGGGTACCTGCCGAAGAACACGGGATCCATCCACCACGTGTTGGTCCACGTGGTCCGCGCGTTCACCGACCACGTGGCCGCGCGCGCCGCCTCCAGATCCTCCGGCGACGAGGTCGCGGGGTATTTGACCTGCGCGACGGGCGCATAATAGACGTTGCTCCGCCCGGGGCTCGACGCGCGGATGGCCTGCACCGACTTGCCGTGCGCGAGCAAGACGTGGTGGCAGACGCGGAGGACCTCGGCGAAGCGCAGCCGGTCGCCGGGCGCGTGGCGCCCCTCGTAGTGGCCGGCGCCGGCGAACACCTGAGGCTCGTTGAGCGTCATCCAGTCCTTCACCCGATCGCCGAGCTTCCTGACCACGACGCTCGTGTACTCGGCGAACCAGTCGGCGCTGTCGCGGTTCAGCCACCCGCCCTTGTGGTAGAGCGCGAGAGGAAAGTCCCAGTGGAACAGCGTGATGTGGGGCTCGACGCCCGCCTCGAGCAGCGCGTCCACGAGGCGATCGTAGAACGCGAGCCCGCGCTCGTTGACGGCGCCCGTGCCCTCCGGGAGGACGCGCGGCCACGAGGTGCTGAGTCGATAGGCGCGGAGGCCGATGTCGCGCATGAGGGCGACGTCCTCCTGGTACCGGTGGTAGTGGTCGCACGCGACGTCGCCCGTCTGGCCGTTCCACACGGCGTCCGGCTTCCTGCAGAACATGTCCCACACGGACGGCCCCTTGCCGTCCTCGTGCGCGGCGCCCTCGATCTGGTACGACGCCGCGGCGGCGCCCCACAGGAACCCTTCCGGAAAGCCCTTCTCGCTCTGCTGTCGCGTCATGGTGGCCGCCACCATATCAAAGGCGGCCGCGTTTCGGCGCCGCGGCGCACCGCGGCGTCAGCCAGCGTCGCGCGCCTCGTAGCCGGCCTCGCGCACGGCCGCGAGGAGGGCCTCCGCCGTCGCGCTCCCCTCGACGACCGCCTCTCCGCGCTCGAGGCTCACCTCGCTCACCCGCGTCACGCCAGGGACCTTCGCGAGCGCCTTCGAGACCGCCTGGACGCAGTGGCCGCAGGTCATCCCTTCGATAGCGATTCTACGCATCTCCCCCCTATGCCCGCTCGATGCAGCAGCGTCAACGAGGGCACGTCGGTTGCGCCGGTTGCGCCGGTTGCGCCGGTTGCGCCGGTTGCGCCGGTTGCGCCGGTTGCGCCGGTTGCGCCCGCGTGATGTGCTCTCCAGCGTGACGGCTCTCGAGCACACGGCGCTTGTCGGCCACGGCGGCGTGCACATCGTCGAGGGCGCCGGGGGGACGCGCCGCCATGCGCTCCACCTGGTCAAGCTGGTGGTGCCGGTCGAGGGGCCTCTCGAGATCGAGGCCGAGGTCGGGCGGCCGTTCGAGGTGCGCGCGCCCGTGCTCACCGGCGCCGGGGTCGCCCATTCCATCGGCTCGCCCGGCGCGACGGTGACGACCTTTCTTGCGCCCGAGGGGCTCGGCGCCGGCGCGCAGGCGGCCGCCCGCGGGCGGGTGCTCGTCCTCGAAGGCGCGCAGGCCGAGCGGGCGCGCGCGGCGGCGCGCGACGTGCTCCGGGGCCGGCTCGATCACGCGGCGACGCACGCGCTCATGAGGGCGTGCGCCGGTGCGTTCGCGCCGGGCGGCCCGCCGGTCGATCGCCGCGTGCTCCGCGCCATGCGCCGCCTGGCGGAGCAGGCGCCGGGCCGCCCCGCGCTGGGCCCGCTCGCCGCCGCGGAGGGCCTCTCTCGCTCGCGGCTCTCCCACCTGTTTCACGGCGCCTTCGGCCACCCGCTGCGCGATTACGTGACCTTCCTGCGCGTGCGGTCGGCCATCGGGGCGCTCATGGACGGCGCCCCGCTGGCGCAGGCGGCGCTCGCCGGCGGCTTCCACGACCAGGCCCACCTGGCCCGCGCGATCGTCGCCACGCTGGGCCGCACGCCGGGCTCGATCGCTCGCAGCCGCTTCGTACAAGCCGAGGCCACGGCCGGGGCCATGGTGATCCCCTGAACCCAAGGAGGATCCATGCCCCCCCGCGCTGTCGGCGCAGCCCGCGTCGCCCTCGGCCTCATCGTCCTGCTCGGCGGCATCAACGGATTCGTGCGCGTCGTGCCGGTCCCCGAGCCGCTCCACCCGTTCATCCAGCTGCTCGTCGACAGCGGCTACATCCTCGCCGTCAAGGTCGTCGAGATCGCCGCCGCGGTCCTGCTCCTGCTCGACCGCCGCCGCCCCCTCGCGCTCGCGCTGTTATGGCCGGTCGTGGTGAACATCGCCCTGTTCCACCTTCTGCTGGACCCCCGCGCCGGCATCAACGCCGTCGTCCTCCTCGGACTGCTCGGCGCCCTCACCTGGCATGATCGCCACGCGTTCGCGCCGCTCCTCGCCGAGGGGCGGTCCGGCTCGCCCGCCCCGAAGGGCGACCCGGCGCGCGGAGAGCGCGCCTCGCTCGCCTAGACCCCGATCACCTACGGCGCGCTGTCCTGGAGCACGCCGTCGGGCACGAGGCGGAGCGAGCGGACCGCGCCCTCGCGCGCGAGCAGGAGGGCGCCGAGCACGCCGGCCTCGCCGCCCAGCGGAGAGGCGACGACCGGCACGTCCGCGCCGCGGACGGCGTGGCGCGGCAGCCCTTCGCGCACGCCGGCAAGGAGGATGTCGGGCGCGGCCAGCAGCTCGCCGCCCAGCACGATGAGCTGGGGGTTGAGCAGGTTCAGCAGGACCGCGATGCCGCGCGCGAGCTGCGTGCCCGCCTCGTGGAAGATCGCGCGGGCGCTCTCGTCGCCGGCGAGCGCCGCGCTCGCGACGGCGCTGACCGCGTGCGGGCGAGCGAGCGCCGCGAGCTGGGGTGAGCGCGCCGACGCCGCCTCGGCGGCGCGCCGGAGCGCCATGACCGAGGCGAACGTCTCCAGGCATCCGCGGCGCCCGCAGCCGCAAGGAGGGCCGTCGTCCGCAACGCGGCAGTGGCCGATCTCCCCGCTGTACCCCTGCATCCCGAAGAACAGGCGTCCATCGGCGACGAGGCCCGCGCCGACGCCGAGCCCGACGTAGATCCACACATACGACGCGTTCCCCCGCGCCGCGCCGAGCTCCCCTTCCGCCACCGCCGCTGCCTGAGGCAGGTTGTACACAGGCACCTGCATGCGAAGCGCGCGGCTGAGCTCCGCGCGCACAGGGAACCGCTCCCAGCCCAGGTTGGGCGCAAGCACACAGACGCCGCTCGGCCGCTCGATCAGCCCGGGCAAGACCGCGCAGGCGCCGCGCAGCCGCTTCCGCGGCACCCCACTCAGCTGCAGCACCTTCGGCAAGAGCTCAACGATATCGCGGACCGTCCGGTGCGGATCGCGCAGGACGGTGGGCTGCTCCAGCCGCGCCCGCAGCCGCCCGCGGGCGTCGGCCACGGCCACGGCCGTCTGCTCGACACCGATCTCGATCCCGAGGAAGGCCGCGCTGTCGTCGTTGAACTCGAGGAGCCGCGCTGGGCGCCCGCCGCGCGATTCGGTCCCGACATCGCGGACGCTGCCGCTGTCGAGGAGCTCCTCGATGATGGCCGAGACCGTCGGCTTGGTAAGCCCGCTCAACCGCGCGAGGTTCGTGCGGGAGATCGGGCCGTGCTCTTGCACGAGGTCGAGGACGAGGGAGCGGTTGAGCTCCCGAGGGGTGCGGTTGTTCGCCGTCTTGTCGTTGGCACGGACCATTCGAGCAAAACCAGACTTAGCCGTCCTCGCGCAGCAAAAGCAAGGGGGGTCGCAACCGAGCTGTCACGAAAGCGCGCGCGGCGAGCGCTCGTGGTCTCCCGGCCTCACCCGTGGTTCCCTGCCCGCGCTTCCCCGCGCTTCCCCGCGCTTCCCCGCGCTTCCGCCCTCTCCCGGCACGTCTTCCCGCTTCCTCTCGTCCACCCCGCGCGTCGCTGCCTCGACGCTCCTCCACCCCGCGGTGCGTCGGCTGTTTATGTCAGCATCACAATCGTCGCTGCCCGGACGGCCACCGGAGCAGCGACCCTCCCCCTTCCACGTAGCAAACTGCCCCGCTTCGGGGGGTGGGCTCCTACAGCCCGCACCCCCGTGTGGCGGAACGCCGCATCGCCGCATGTGAGGTAGAAACAGGGAGCGCTCGCGGTCTCCTCGACGTCCGACCCGCCCGGACCTGGCGATCGCCCCGCTCCCGCTCCCGCGAGGCCGCGAAGCTCCGCGGCGGGCGGGCTCATCTCTTTTTCAAGGGAACACCGATTGCAGACGGCAACGAACGAGAAGCGGTGGATGACAGACGGCAGGCGCTCATCGGCAATCGACGCTCAATGAACGACAAACGGCAAACGCGGGAAGCGAGCAAACACCGGGTCGATGAGCGCAGACGCCGTGGGGCGTGAAGTGAAGGAGAGCGTTCGTCAAAGCGCTGGAGTCCTGACATGCCGACGCACTGTCACCCCAGGTCGAGCCAGGGCTCGACGCGTTGGAGGACACGGCGACACCGCGCAGCGATGCGTTGCCCAGCTCGCGCGCGATGCGCATGGCCGAGGAGACGCCCGGAGCGCCGGGCCGCTTCCTCACGAGGAGTTTTCACGATCATGAAGATGACACATGTTCTGGGTGCAGTGTTCGCTGCGACGCTCGCCGCCTGCACGGCGACATCCGATGATACCGAGTTCGCGGATGCGGAGGAGACCGGGGCCGCCGAGGGCGCGCTCGCGGTGAGCGACGTGGCGGCAGCACCGGCGTATCTCGATCACGAGAGCGGCTTCACCCGCGCGCGGCCCGGCGGCATGTGCGGGGGCATCGCCGGCATACGCTGCGCGGCGGGCCTATATTGCGACTTCGCCCCGGAGGCGAGCTGCGGCGCGTACGACCGGAGCGGCACGTGCGAGCTCATGCCCGACGCGTGCCCGCAGCACTACGATCCGGTGTGCGGCTGCGATGGCCGCACGTACAGCAACGGCTGCGTCGCGGCCACGGCCGGCGTCTCGGTGAGGAGCGCGGGGGAGTGCGGCCCCACGATCGTGGGGGTCGGCGAGAGCTGCGGCGGCTTCACCCTCGGCGGGCCGCGCGTCTGCGGCGAGGGGCTCTACTGCAAGTACGCGCCCTCCGCGATCTGCGGGCGCGCGGACGCGTCCGGCACCTGCGCGGAGAAGCCCGAGGTGTGCACGAAGGAGCTCGCGCCCGTGTGCGGCTGTGACGGCCAGACGTACGCCAACGCGTGCGCGGCGGCAGCGAGCGGCACCTCCGTCGACGCGCGGGGCGCGTGCGCGGACGCGCCGATCGAGTGAGCGAGATCGCCGCCCCGCGCCGCCGCTGCTCGAGCGAGAGGAGCGCGGGCGGCGCGGCGCGCGTTCACGGCTGCTTCTCGACGGACTGCACGTCGAGCTGGATGAACTGACCGACGTACGGCTCGGGCGCCGGGGGGACGCCGTCCACGACCAGATGCTTGAAGTTGGCGATGCTGATCTGATTCGGATCCTCGCCCTTGAAGGACACCTTGGATCCGCCCCGGATCGGAATGGTCTTCGTGTGGTCGATCTTGAACGTGTCGTGCCCCACGGTGGGGCTATCGTTGAGCCAGTAGACCTCGGCCGGGTCGGAGACAGAGATGCTGTAGCGGTTGTACGTCGCGTTGTCGGGTGTACCGCCCACGCGGAAGTGCATGCCGTCGGGCGTGCCGCCCTTGTAGGTCTCCGGCTCGACGACGCCGCGGAGCCGGACCGTCACCAGATAGACCGTGTCGGGCGAGCCGCCGAACGTCTTGGTCTCGTCGACCAGCGCCGAACACGCACACTCGTCGCTGTTGCCCGGGTCCTGGTCGCACGGCATCTCCCAGCGGAAGCCGTCGATGCTCTCGGCCGCGGCGAGCAGGTCTTCTTCCTGGCCGCCGCTGCCACCGGCCCCGCCGCTGCCGCCGCTGCCACCGCTGCCGCCGGCCCCGCCGCTGCTGCTGGAGCTCGCGCTGCTGGAGGCGCTCGTGCTGGCGGCCGTCGAGGCTCCCCCGCCCGACCCCGCAGCGCTCGTCGTGCTGGAGCTGGACTGGTCGTCCGCAGGCGGGTCGGAATCGGAGCCGCAGGCGAGAAGGACCATCATCGCAGGGACCACGATCAGAGAGATTCTCATTTTACACCAGTCCGGCGAGGGCGCCGGCAGTAGAGGCTGGGGACGCGAAACGTCGTTGCCTTGATATTCACGGCCCGTTCGCGTGACCATGTCAGGTTCGTGAGCGGCCCGGTGCACTACCGGACGAAGCCAAAGGAGGACGTGCGACCGACAATGTGAACGTTCACATGGCGGGCGTCAACGCGAATCGACCGACCCGCGGGGTTCCTCGAGCGCGCGGGGGGCGGGGCCGAGGACATGGGCCTGCGCTCGCGGTAGGATGCCATGGCACCCGGGGCGCCGCGCTCCGCCGCGCCGCCTTCACGCTTTGCAGCGAGGTTGAACATGAGATCCCGGATCTCTGCCCGTCGGATCCTGTGCGTCCTCCTGCTCGCGCCGCTCGCCCTCGGGATGGGCGTCAGCGAGCAGGAGTTCCTGTGCGAAAACGCGGCTGCGCATCTCGAGGAGTGCTGTCCGTCGTTCGCCGCGGCTCCCGCGCTCTGCCAGCAGAACATCGGCTGTAACGGGAACGAGGAGCTGTGGCTCACGGCCGACGAGAGCCGGTGCATCCAGGAGAGGGAGTGCGGCGACCTCGTCGCGAGCAACGTCTGCGAGCAGGCGGCCGCGCGCATGAAGCTCGCCGAGGGGGGGAGCGCGGGCGTCGCGCGCCCGGTGGTGTGTCGATGAGGCGACGTATCCGCTCGTCGAGGCGGCGATGGGGCGGCGCGGCCGCGCTCTGCGGGCTCCTCGCCCCCGCCCTCGCCAGCGCGCAGGAGCCGCCGTCGACCGCGCCGCCTGGGGCGCCCGCGCCCGAGGGCCCGGAGGGGTGGAAGCGCGGCTTCGGCGTCAAGCTCCACGCCGGGGGCTCGTGGCAAAGCTTCTATTCCCTCTCCATCTATGGAGCGAGCTTCGGCGCCGCCGCCGGAGGCACGCTCGAGCACGTCGCGCTCTGGGGAGGGTTCGAGGGCTTCGTCGGCGTCACCGAGTTCGGCCTCCCCGCGCGCATGTTCCGCCCGAGCTTCGCGGTGGAGACCCACCTCGGCGATTTCCGGCTCGGCGGAGGCGCGGGCCTGCTCCTGCTCGCGGTGTCCCGGGCGACGTCAACGTCGTCCATGACCTCCACGGCGTTCGGGTTCAGCGGGCACCTGAGCTACGACCTCGTCACCCTCGATCAGCACGCGATCTACCTCGAGGCCCGGATGAACGTCGATCTCGCCTCGGCGATCCTCTGGGGGCCCTCTGGAGCCCTGGGCTTTCGCTACTAGAGCGGCGGTCACCCGCTTCGGATACGGGCCCATCTCGACGTTTTCGGTGCTCAGCGCACCGGAGTGCGCTTCCGCGCCGAAAACGCCGATCTGGACCCGTCTCCTGTGCGGGTGACCGCCGCTCTGCGACGCTCGTACCAGGCTCAGCTGAAAACCGCTCTAATTCTACCCACCAGGAGTCCGGCCAGGGATCCGGAGAGAGATTTCTAACGCAAAGACGCAAAGGCGCGAAGACGGATCTCTGACCTGCGCAACCAGAGACGGCCTTGGGCGCCGCGGCGCTACGGCTCTCCGCCGCCGACGCTGCCCTCGCCGCGCCGGTGCACCCGCGCCCGCCGCTCCCGGTTCCTCGCCACCTTCGCCGCGCGGCTCGCCATGAGCTCCGGCGTCGGCTTGCGCCCGAGGTGCGGCACCTGCTCCGCGTGGTGCTCGTCGAACGACCCAGGCTCGCTGCCGAGCTCGAAGATCGCGACCTCCCGCTGGCCCCGCTCGCCAAGGCGCAACGGCATCACCGCCGCGCCGATCCCCGCCCCGACGTAGACCGCCCCCTGGCCAGGCTCCCCCCGCTTGCGCGTGCCGTAGAGCCCGTGAATGTACCGGTGCCCGGCGATCTTGCCGATCGAGAGCTCGTTCAGGCGCGCGACCGTCACCTGGCCCGCGTGCGTGTGGCCCGACAGCACCAGCGGGATGCCATGGCGCCAGAGCCCGTCCGCCTCCTCGGCGATGTGCGAGAGGCCCAGCGTCGGCAGGTCGCGCCGCATCCCCTTCACCGCCTTCTCGAGCGACGCATGGCCCGTATACGCGTCGTCGAGCCCCACCACCTGGAGCCGCTCATGACCCAGCGTGACGACCGTGCTCGCGTTGCAGAGCACCGCGGCGCCGCCCCGCTCGAGCGCGCGCTTCACCGCGTCGGCGCCCGACCAGTGATCGTGATTCCCCAGCACGGCGATCACCGGCGCCTCGAAGCCGCGCACCACCTCTTCCAGCTGATCGAGGTAGAGCTGGCTGTGACACACGAAATCGCCCGTGAGCACGACGAGGTCGGGCCGCTGCAGGTTCGTCAGCGCGACGGCCGCGCGCTGCACCCGCACCGACGTCACGCGACCGACATGCTGATCGGTCAGGTGGGCAATCCGGAGCGACGACATCTGATCCAGATAGGCCGCCGGCCCCGCGAAACGCCGGAGCCGAATCCCCATGGTCGGGTCCGCTCCCTCGGGCGCCGCCACCCCCCCGGAGGCGCCAGCGCCTCGCGTGAAGAGCCTCCGCCACCGCTCCCTCGCAGGTACTGCGCTGCTCACGATGGCCGAGTGTACGGGTGAGGCTGAATGGCCGCCACCTTTTCTTTCGTCGAAGACGCCTTGACGCCTCGGTTCACGTCGGTTCAGCGGAGCGCAGCAATGCGTCGACTTGCGCGGCGTGCGCGTCGCGATCGCCGCCGTCCGCCGCCTGGCCGCACGCGGGACAGCGCCGATCTTGGAAAACTCCGCGCTCGTGCGACTCAGGCATCCATCATCGCGCCTGAGCTCGTCGGATCAGGTCGCGATCGATGGATGCCAGGGTAGGACAGCCGGCGAGCGCCATGGCGATCGAGAGCTCGTCGCGCAACCCCGCGAGCACGCGCGCGACGCCCTCGCCGCCGAGCGCGGCGAGCCCCCACAGGACTGGGCGTCCGACCAGCACCGCGCGGGCGCCGAGCGCGATCGCCTTCAGCACGTCGGTACCCCACCGGATACCGCCGTCCATCAGCACCGGGCACCTCCCGGCGACCGCGTCGGCGATCGCCGGAAGGGCCTCGATCGTCGCGGGGGCGCCGTCGAGCTGCCGCGCGCCGTGGTTGGAGACGACGACGCCGGCCGCGCCCGCCTCGAGCGCGCGGACCGCGTCGTCCGGCCTGACGATGCCCTTGAGCAGAATAGGGAGCCTCGTGAGCGAGGCGAGCCACCCGACGTCGCGCCACGTCAGCGAGGCGTCATGTCGGGAGGCGACGTAGGACGCGAGCAGAGAGCCCCGCTCCTCGGCCGGCGCGGCCGTCGCGACGTCGGCGAGGTTCGCCATCACGAGCCCCTCGGGCAGCGCGAAGCCGTTGCGCACGTCCGCTATCCGGCGGCCGAGGACCGGTGTGTCGACGGTCAGCATCAGCGCCCGGTAGCCGGAGGACTCGGCCCGCTCGACGAGGGCGCGCGTGAGGCCGCGATCCTTGTGGACGTAGAGCTGGAACCACTTCGGCCCTGGAGACGCGCCCGCCACCGCCTCCAGGCTCGTCGTCGAGAGGGTGGAGAGCGTGAAGAGGGTGCCGAGCTCGGAGGCCGCCCGCGAGGAGGCGATCTCGCCGTCGGGGTGCGCGAGGCGCTGATAGGCCGTCGGCGCCACGAGGATGGGGAACGGCACCCTCGTGCCGAGCACCGTCGTGCTCATGTCCCGCTCGGCCACGTCGACGAGGACGCGGTAATGGATCTCGAGGCGGCGGAACGCGCGCCGGTTCTCGCGGAGCGTGCGGCCCTCGTCGGCGCCTGATCGGTAGTAGTCATAGGCCATCTTCGACAGCCGGGCGCGCGCTGCGCGCTCGAAGTCGTCGACGGTGAGCAGCGACGGGGCGGGGCGAGGGTCTTGCACGGTGTTCTCCTGGAGATCCCGGCGGCGCGTCCCGACCGCAGGGGGCGCCCATTCTACCAGCTGGCCCCGCGACCAGCCGGCTGGCGAGCGCGCTTCCCCGCAGCCCTGCGCGGCCGCGGCGCCCGTGGGAGCTCGTCCGCGCCGGGCGAGGGGCGCGTCCACCACCGGGCCTCCGGGCGACCGCCCTCGAGCAGGGGGCGCAGGCCTCGATCTCAGTTGCAGGCGGCGAACTGCCCGCTCGCGGGCTGGTTTCCGGCCTTGAGGTCGAGCATCGCTTCGACGGTGGAGCCGTTGATGTCGGTCGCGCGGACGTGATAGGGCGCATTCCCCATGTTCCCGTCGCCGACGACGAAATAGTTGTACGGCTCCCGCGTGGCCGTCTTCCACGTGCCGTTGATCTCCACCTCCAGCTTTTCGATCGGGTGCGCGTGCCCCTCGACGAGGATCTGGTTCCAGGCCACGTTGGTCGGCTCCTTGAGCCGGAAGGAGACGGCGCCCGTCGTCGGGCACGGGATGTACCGCCAGGAGATCTTCCCCGCCGCGCCGCCGTTCGTGGTCCCCAGATACCCTTCGCGCTCTTCGCCGATCTTGAGAAAGGCGTTCTTGCTGAGATCGATGTGGCCCGTCTTGCACTTCGGGTTCGTGCCGATCGGGCACTGGTCCACGACCATGGCCTGCACCTTGCGACCGTCGTCCCGGGAGACCTCGACGCACGCGCCGCACATCGCCGCCGCGTTGTAGTCGGCGGTGTTCATGGCGGCGAAGTACTGGCCTCCGCCGAACGGGACGTGCCCGACGACGTCCGGGTTGCGTCCGACGATCGGGTAGCTGCAGTTCACCTCGGTCGAGCCCATGTCGAGCGTGTAAAAGGTGATGGATCCGTTCGCGTACTCCGCGGGATAGTCGCAGCTCACCGGCTGGCTGCCCGTTCCCGTCGAGGTCGTCGCGCCGGTGCTCGTGGCGCTGGGCTCGCCGCCGCCGCCGCCGCTCGTCGAGGAGGTGGAGCCGGTCGTCGTGGAGCTGCCCGGGCCAGCGCCCGCGCCCGCCGTGACGCCGTCCCCGCCTCCTTCTCCTGCCCCAGCGCCGGTGCCGGCGCTGGCGCCGACCGCGCCCGCGCCCCCCGACCCGCCGGCGGCGGACGAGGCGCTCTCCGCGCTGCCAGCGTCACCGCCGCCGCCGTCGCTGCAGCCAGCGACGCCGAGCGCGATCAGCGACACGAGCGGCCATGAAATGCCCCTGGGCATAGAACCTAGCTTCATCTCGACTCCTTAAGATTTACGGTAGGGATGGATTCGCGAATCCACGCGGTTGGCTTATCACGGCCCCGCGGCGCGCTGCTCGATGAAGGTGCCGGCCGCCGTCGTGTACGCGATCCACAGCGAGCCGCCGCGATCCGCCTCGATCGCCACGTGCTTGAACGACTGGCCCTCCACAGCGACGCAGCGCGCGTGGAACCGCCCTTCGCCGTCGAGCTGCCCGAGCTCGAGCGCGTGGCGCGCCCCGGGCTCGCGCGAGACAGGCCGGACCCGGGCCACGTGGATCGGCGAGACGCCCTGCGTGGCCGCGATCGGCGCGGGGCTGAGCCCGTTCGGGTAGAGCGACCAGACCGCGGGCATGTCGTCGCGCGGCGCCTCGTCGACGCGGATCGCCGCCATGCCGAACGCCGAGATGTCCTTCGACGCCGGCAGGAGCACGTACGCAGGCCCCGAGGCGCCGATGGCGAGCGCGCCGCCCATCCGCGATTCCCCCGCGTCGCCGACGAAGACGACAGCGTCAGGGCCGAGCTCGAGCTTGCCTTCCGCCGTGAGCCCCAGCGTGCGGGCGTGCACCGGCGTCAGCGCCGCCCGCGCGTCGATGTACATCGCGAGCGCGCCTCCCTTCCAGGGCGCCAGCGCGACGAAGGTGGCGCCGCTGCCCTCCTCGGAGAGCGGCACGGCGGCCCCGTCGTCGAGCACGGCGAAGGCCTGCGTCACGGCGCCCTCGCTCGTCTTCCGATCCGAGAGGAACGCGAGCAGCGTGTGCCCTCCGGGCAGCGCGACGGCGGAGATCCCCGTGCCGCGGCGCCCGGCGCCGATGGGCGGCCCCGCGCCGCCGCCGAGCGGGGTCCTCCGGATCGTGCCGCCGTGATCCATGCAGTACACGAACCGGGAGGCCACCGCGCACGCCGGCCACGAGGCGCGCGCAGGATCGCCGCTGCCGTTCCCGGCGTCGGGCGCGTCGGGTGCGTCGGGCGCGGCCTCCGGGGGCGGCGAGCCTGGCGCGGTGAGCCCGCCGAACGACGGCGCGACGTGCTGCGCCACGCCGTCGCGGTTGAAGATCACCCGGAAGTCGGCGCGCTCCGCCTCGTCGGGAGACCAGAGCAGCGCCGGCCCCCGGAGCGAGAGCGAGAGCGGCCCTCGGCGCAGCTTGCAGCCTGCGCCCGGCGCGGCGGCGTCCGGCGCTGCCGCGTCTGGCGCTGCCGCACCTGCCGCCGCTGCGTCCGGCGCCGCTGCGTCCGCCACCCCCGCGTCCAGCGACGGCGCGCTCGCGGCGCTGGACGCGGGGGTGGCGGACGCAACGGAGGGCGCCGGCGCGGCAGCACCCGCGTCGGGCGCCGGCCCGGCGCCCGGCGTACCCGAGCCGTCACGGCAGGCGGCGAGCGCCGCCAACACGAGCACGCGCGCGCCCAGGGGGGGATAGCTCACCACCGCGGCCCGACTCCGAGCAGGGCCTGGATGTTCCCCGAACGCATGCGGAAGCTATCGGGCGAACGGCGTGTAGCGTCAACCCGGGAATCATCGCCGGATGCCGTGACGTTCAAGCGCGTCGCACCGAGTCGAGATCCAGGGCTCGGCGAGGGAGACCCAGAGAACACAGCACCGCTTTCCGCTCGGCAGCCGCTGTGCCTATCCGATGCAACCTGCCTGAACCGTCAGCGCACCTGGCGATGAAGATCGAACCATCAAGGCGCCAAGGACGCGAGAGAGACGGAGAGATCTCCGCCTCTCTCGCGTCCTTCGGCGCCTCGACACCTGATCATGCCCGCGGCCCATCGAACGAAGGGGAAGTCCACGCGAAGGGCGAAGGCTGTTTTCTCGCCACATCTGGCGACGTCGGTCGCTCCAAGTAGATGTGCGCAATGCCTGAAGATGTGCCGCTACTCGCACCACCGGGACACCGCAGCGGGCAGCGTCTCCGGAGAGATCCTTGCTTGACCGGCACCGCTCAGCTGGGGTCGTCGAGCACCTCGGCGAGCGACGCGGCGACGACGGCCCACTCAAGCCATCGTTCCAGAGTTTCCGGGTTCTTCTCGGCCAGGATGCGCTCCCGCGCCACGTCCGGACCGGCGATGCCTCGACCCCGGAGCGCGATCAGCACAGCACGCGCTGCCTCCTCGGCACGGCCTTCCTTTCGCTCCTGAGGATCGTCACCTCCCCGCTCTCGTCCAGAATGGCCTCGGCTCCGATGGAGAGGCGTCGGATCGGAATCGGGAATCTAGAAGGCGAACGGTACGTCGATCTGCAGGATCTTGTGCTCTGACGCCTTCATCGGATCATCGAGCCCCATCGCGAACGCGACGCCGGGGCGCAACCACATCTTCTCTCCCAGCTTGAAGTGGCCGCGCGGCCCCACGGCCACCGTCGTCGTCTCGCGCGTCGCGCGGGAGGCGTCGTTCTGCACGGAGACGGGCGTCGAGAGCCAGCGCTGGTGCCGGAGCTCGGCGCCGAGCGACAGCATCGGGACGACGAAGTAGCCGAGGTGCACGCCGGCGGTGAAGTTCGTCTTCGACGAGTCCGGCTGCGCGCCCTCCCCGCGGACCCGCAGGAGCTGGAGCACCGTGGCCTCGACCTGCGCGGTGAAGCCGTGCGCGACATAGGCGAGCCCGACGCCCGGGAACACCGTGAGGTCGTTGACGGCGAACATCGCGTTATCCATCGCCGAGCGGGCGTGGATCCCGGCCGTCCTCGCGGGGCCCATCTCCGGGCTCGGCGTGTCGCCGCCGCCGGAGCCCACGGGCACCGTCAAACCAAGGAACAGGCCGAGTCGCAGCTCGGGCGTGAGCTTGAGGGCGTAGGTGGCGCCGACGACAGGGTTCAGGAACCCGAAGCCCGAGTCGCCCGCAGGCGGGGAGTTCGAGACGACGCCGATCCGCACGAGCGGGGCCAGATCGTCGGTCACCTTGTAGCTGACGAGCAGCGTGGACGCGACGGTCGAGCCGGAGGAGCTCGCGGAAGGAGCGCTGTAGAAGGCGATCGCGGTGTCGGAGCGCACGACGGACGCGGCGACCACCGGGCGGAGCTGAAAGGGCAATGAATAAGGAGGCGGCTTGGGCTTGTCTGCCGGCGGAGGCGCCGCCGGCGGCTCCGCCGCGGCAGGCTCCGCCGCGGCAGGCTCCGCAGCGGCAGGCTCCGCGGCGGCAGGCTCCGTCGCGGGCTGAGCCGACGCCTGAGACGCAGGCAGACAGAGGAGGCTCGCGCCGAAGAACACACGGAACAACGGACGACATGGATGCTTGTTGGTCATGGGCAGCGCAGGGGGGTTGGGCTTCAGGACAACCGCTGTGGCCTCGTCGCCGACGCAACGAGACGGCCTTCGGAACTGCCGTCGGCTCCGCTGAGCCTGCTCCCACTCTCTGCGCAGAGAGGTTTCGCAAAGATGACAGGGACGAAATGATGGCGCCTGTTCGACACCTCTGTTCGCCGGAGATGTCGTTACCTGCGCGCCGCGGAACCTCGGAGAAACCTGCCGGCCATCAAGACGAGCCGCGGGCGAGCGATGCGCGGAGCGCCGATCCGCCGCCGCGGCCGGGCCTCACCGCTCGAGCACCGTGATCGACCGGTCCCAGTACGACGCGACAACCGCCCGCGCGCCGTCCTTCGAGACCGCCACGGCGCACGCGCCCTTGCCCGTGGGCAGCGACGCGACGACCCTCGGCGGGTCGCCCGCGATGACCGCGACGCCGCTGCCGACCGGCGGCCACTGGGTCCCGCCGAGCGCCACGAAGAGCGTCTTCCGGTCGGGCGACGTCACGCCCGTCAGCGGCACCCCGCGGAGCGGGAGCGTGCTCTTCACCTGCATCGTCGACAGGTCGATGACGCTCGCGGTCCGCGCCTCGGCGTTGAGCGTGATGCCGTACCGGTCCTCATCGAGCAAGAAGCCCGCGGTCGGCCCGACGCCGACGGGCGTCTTCCTCGTCTCGGTCACCCCGGCGACGCTCAGCAGGATCGCCGTGTTGGACAGCCGATCCGGGAAGAACACGGCGCCGCCGTCCCGCGTGATGTCGCCCTCGCGCGGCTCGCGCCCGACCGCGATGCTCCGCCGGGTCGCGCCGAACGGCGACTCGCTCGGATCGAACAGGTCGATCCACGCGCCCGCCGGCCGGCCCGCGTGCGTCAGCGCGCCGAGCGCCGCGATGTAGGGGCGCCCCTCGGCCTGCACGAGGAACAGCTGCCCCGTGGCGTGCGGGAGCGTGATGTTCGCGAGCCGCACCCCCGTCGGCAGCTCGAACTTCGTCACGCGCTTCGTGTCCGTCGTCGCCGCGACCACCGTCCTGCCGTCCGGCAGCGCCACGATGTCGCCCGGCGTCCGGCCGACGTCGAGCAGGACCGGATCGCGATCCCACGCGGTCGTGTCCATCACCGGGATCCGCGCGGCGTCCTGGTGCCGCAGCACCGCGACGTAGCGGTCGAACAGGAGCCGGATGTGGTCGCCCTGCGCCGGCATCGACGCCTTGTGGATGAGCTCGCCGCTCTGGAGCTTGTACTCGCGCAGCGAGGCGTCGTCGCCGCTGACGTAGATCGACGCGCCGCTCGGGTTGAAGACCACGTCGAGCGGGTGCACGTCCCCGATCCGGAACTCGCGGGCGCGCCAGGGGCCCTTCGGCTCCGCCGGGGGCGGCGCGGGCTCGGCGGCGTCGGGGCCGAACGCCGCGGGGTCCGGCGCGTCGTCCAGCGTGTCGCGCGTGTCGCGCGCGGCGCGCGAGGCGGCGCCCTCCGGCGCGAGCGCGGTCAGCGGCGGCGCCTCGCCGACGGGCGACTTCAGGCTGGTCAGGGTGGCGATGATCACGGCCGCGACGCCGCTCGCCACGGTCACCGCGGCCCGCGCCAGGCGCGGCTCGCGGCCGGAGAGCGACCCCACGGAGCCGCGGTGGCGCTCGCCGAGCCACCCCTTGCAGGCGCGGCACTTGCGCGCCCCCTCGACGATCCGCGCGCCGCAGCTCGGGCACGGGACGCGACGCTCGCTCATTGCAGCACCCATGCGACCTTGGCGCGATCGCCGAGCGCGAGCGCCGTGCCGCCGTCCGGGGCGAGCCGCACCCGCGTCGGCTCGCCGCCGAGCGGGTGGACCTTCGCCGCGTAGCTCTTCAGATCGACGAGGGCCACCGATCCCGCCCCGTCGCCGCTCAGCGCGACGACCGCCTGCGCCCCGTCCGGAGCGACGGCCATGTCGAGCGCGCGGCCGGGGAACGTGACGGCGCGGAGCAGCTCGCGCTTCGACAGATCGAAGACCTGGATCGCCCGCCCCTCGTTGCACCGCACGATCGCGCGCCGGTCGCGCCGGACGAGCGCGATCTGCTCCGGCTCCCGGCACGTCGTGATGCGCGCCTCCTGCCGGACCGCGCCCGACGGGAGCCAGGTGAGCGGCACCAGCGTGTTCTCGGCCCGGAGGGCCACGAAGCCCGCCGAGCCGTCGGGGATCATGAGCGCGCTGGCCGGGTTGCCCACCATCGAGGTGCGCACGCGATCCTGCTCCGAGCCGAGCCGGCTCGGGTCGAACGGATAGGCGACGCCGCCCGACGGCTCGCGCTGGCCGGGCAGCGGGAGCCGGCCCGTCGTCGTGATCGCCCGGCTGCCGCTGTCGTCCACGGCCACGGGGCCCACGGCGTCGTCGCCGAACTGGATGCGCTCGATCTCGGCGTGGTACTCGGTCGCGAGGATCGCCACCGCGTGCGCCGCCGGCAGCGAGGCGAGCGCGCGCCGGCCCGAGGCGCCGACCTGGATGTCCCCCACGGCCTCGCCGAGCTCGATCGTCTTGAGCAGCCGCGTCGTGGCGGCGTCGATCACGTAGATGCGCGAGGGCGCGGTCGCGTAGACCACGTCGCCCACGCGCTGCAGGCGCCGGACGTGGGGCGCCTCGGAGACGAGGCTCAGCGCCTGGCCGGACCGGGAGCTGCGCACCTCCAGGCCGGCGGACAGCGCGACGACGAAGCGGTCGCGGTCGAGCGGGAGCGCGTCGAGCGCGTCCTTGGGGAGCGAGAAGGGCCCGGAGATCGAGGGCGTGTCGGCCAGGTGGCCGACGTCGTTCGGGCGCTGCCAGACGCAGCGGCCGAGCTGGCACGACTCGCCGCTCCAGCACGGCGCCCCGCACACCGGGGCCGGGGGAGCGACCGGCGACGCGGCCCGGGACGGCGCGAACCGGTGGGGCGCCAGGTAGCGGAGCGCGCCGCCGGTGCTGATGAGCCCCAGGATCGCGCCGATCGTGACGAGCGGGCGCCAGTGGAGGGCGAGCCAGCTCGCGTCCTTGGGGGCATCGGGAATCGAAGGCGCCGTCGCCGGCCGCCTGGGCGCGTCGGCCGGCTCCCCGCACTCGGGGCAGAGGGCGACCCCGGCGGCGATGCGCTCGAGGCAGACAGGACAGGTCGCCTCGCCGGCGCCGGTCGATCGCCGGGGCGGCGGCTCCGCCCACGGGACGGGCACCGGGCTCGCCTCGGCGGCGTGGCGAGCCTCCCGCGCCTCAGCGGCGCTGGAGCCGGGCTCGGTATCGCTCCGCGTCTCGTGGTCCACCGCGTACCTGCGTCTCTTCCGTGTCCGTGACGAGCGGACCTCGCGTAACCCGAGCGAGCCCGGAAGTCGAGCCCCTCGTGCCGGCGCAGCGGCCCCGGCGACGTGGGCCAAGCCACGAGCGGCCCGCGCCGTGGACGAAACGACGTGGCAGGAGATCGCACCGCCACGAACGATGCCTCGCGCGGCGGGGCGAGGGCCGCCGGCGCAGCCGAGGGGAACATGGTTGTGGCCGCCAGCTCGGTAGTCGGGCGTCGGGAGTTGAGCGTCAGCTCGGGAGTCGGCCGGCGGCCGCCGGGTGGCCGAAGCGTCGATATCACCGGATTGACGTGCTCCCCGCTCCCGGGGCGCTTGCGCGCCATGATTCGCCCGGCGAACACCATCAAAAGAAAATCCCAGCACCATCAAAACAACAGGCACATTTGCCGGAGGCAATTCCACCAGATAACGCGCCACGTCAGCACGCCGGGAGGACACCCTCATGCTAATTTACCGGCGGGGTCTTGGGACGGCATCTTAACACGAGGTTGGCGATGAAAAAGACGGCTGGGTGCGTGGCGGCGCTTGCGCTTATGGGTGTGCTGGGTGCGTGCAGCGCAGTGGACAATCAGGGGAACAGCAGCAGCGGAGGCGACGCGTCATCGCAGGGGCAGGGCGCAGGCGGGCCCGGCGGGACCACCGCTGGGCCCAGCGGGACGGGCGGCTACGATGACAGCTTCGGCTCGGTCAATCCCAGCGTCGGCAGCGGCGGTGTCGGCGGGAACCCCGGGGAGGACCAGGAAACCGGCAAGTCGTGCGACGGCAAGTTCACCGGCCGGGTGCGCGACTTCCTGGAGGCGCACCCCGACATGGAGCCGCAGGACGAGGGCAAGTGCATCAACTGCGACGATCACATGATCGTCACGGACACCCTCGGAGAGGACCTGAAACCCGTCTATGCCGGCGGGGCCGAGGGCACCACGACCACGACCGGCAAGGAGAACTTCGACGTGTGGTTCCGCGACACCGAGGGCGTGAACATGCCGATGAACATCACGCTGCAGTTCGAGGACCCCGAAGGCGACGGCGTGTGGACGTACAACAACCGGGAGTTCTTCCCGATCGACGAGGCGCTGTTCGGCAACGAGGGGCGGCCGCACAACTACCATTTCACCTTCGAGATGCACATGGGCTTCCAGTACAAGGGCGGCGAGCAGTTCACGTTCGCCGGCGACGACGACGTCTTCACGTACATCAACGGGAAGAAGGTGGTCGACCTCGGGGGCATCCACGCCGAGCAGCTCGAGGTCGTCAACCTCGACGACCTCGGGCTCGAGATCGGGCAGACGTATCAGCTCGACTTCTTCTTCGCCGAGCGCCACGTGACCGACTCTCACTTCCGGATCGACACCTCGATCGAGTTCCTCGACTGCGGCATCCAGGTCAACTGACGCCGGCGACGGGCGAGGCCGCCCGCCTGGCCCTCCCGTAGCGCCTCGTCGGGGTGCCCCCTCCCTGCGACGCGCGCGGCGATTCAGTCAAGGGCAGGCGAACTGCGGCGGAGCGCTCTCCATCACGGCGCAGCGCGAACCGCACTCCTGGAAACAGTCCATGCAGTCGGCGTACGAGGCGGCCAGCCCGGGCGAGGTGACGTCGCCGACGTGCTCGGCGCACACCTCCCTCGCCTTCTCCGCGTCGTAGCCGCCGCAGCCGGACACGGCGCCCGCGACCGCGACGAGGGCGGCGACGAACAGCGAGCTCTCCCTGTTCTTGCTCATGCAGCTCCCTCTCATTCTGCGCAGGTGAACGTCTGCGGGCACGCCCCCGACGGCTCGCAGGCGTCGCCGCACTCCTCGTAGCAGCTCACGCACGCCTCGTGGCTCTCGTCGGTGGAGCAGGACGGCACCGCGTCGCGCAGCTGGGCACAGCGCTGCTGCGCCTCCTCCGTCGAGAGCCCCCCGCAGCCCCCCGCGAGCGCGACCAGCGAGAGCAGCGCCGCGCCAAGACCCAGCCTTCGAGCCATCCAAGCCTCCCTTCGAGCCATCCAAGCCTACCCGAAGCGCCGCGACAGGGCGCGGCTTTCCGCCGCGCGCGCTCAGCCGTCCGCCCGCCTCGGCACCGTGACGAGCCCGTACGTCCCCGCGCCGCTCACCTGGATCCACGCGCGCAGCACCTGGATCGGCCGCCCCGCCCGCGCCACGGCGGCCACCGCGTCGCCGAGGTCGCGCGCGCACGCCGCGTGCAGGTCGTCGGTCGTCTCGTGATCCTCCGCGGAGCGGCGGATCCAGACCGCGGTCGACGGCATCGCCGCGCCATCGTGCCTGTCCTGCCAGCGCCTGCCGACGAGGTGCGCGCGGAGGAGCTTCCTCGCTTCCGGGGGCGTGTCCGGGTGGAGCTCATACACCATCGTCGCGATGAACGACCTCATGCGCCCGAGCCTGCCGGAGCGCAGCGCGCCCGTCCAGCTTCGCCCGCCAGAGGTCCGGCCGTGGATGCCAGGCTCCTCCGCCGCTTCGGGGCGGCTCCGTGTTGCACGAGTGGCCGCGCGGAGCGATCGAGCCCGAGCAGGAAGCGGAGGCGCGCGCCGACGGCTCGATCGTGGAGATCGTGTGAAGCGCGATCGGCTCGCGCGTGGAGCCCGGCGCTCAGCCCCGACACGTGCACGCGCCGCACCGGCTGCGGGTGGTAGCTGCCGCGATGGATGCGATCCAGAAGATCGAGCCCGACCGGCAGTGCCCCGTGGATCAGGGGTGAAATTCGCATTCGTCGGCGCACTCGTAGCGCAGGCAGCCGAGCAGCGCGTCGTAACAGCTCGCGCTCAAAGCGGGAGCTGTTTCAGGGCAAGCACGCCCCACCGTATCGATGATGAAGGAGATTTTCCCCCGATCGTCGTCCGAGGAGCAGCCGGAATCGAGCAGATCGCAATTGTTCATGCAAGTATTGCAGAGCCCCTCGAAGCTGACGTGCGAGCAGACGCTGTCCGGCGTGATGGGCGACTCCGCCGGAAACGCGGCCTCGGTCACCCGCCCGTCGAGCGCGGCGAACACCAGCCGCATCGGCTCCTGGGCGGCGCTCTTGGGGAAGCCCACCTCGCAGCGCAAGGAGGCCGAGGACGGCAGGTTCACCGACGGGCATGGCTGTTCGAGCCACACGAAGGGCTCCGTACCGAGCGAGAGCCCATCCGAGCTCACCACGGAGAAGCTCGCCAGCGTCACGGGCAATGGCAGCGCATCGTCATTCCGCAGGCCCAACGACACCCGCAGCGCCGATGGGGTCTGGTTCCATTCGACGACCTCGAGCGCCAGAATCGTGCTCCCCGGCTCGGTCGTCCCGCCGCCCGCGCTGCCTGACGCGGTCGTACCGCCGCCCGTGCCGCCCGGCTCTGTCGTCCCGCCACCCGTACCGCTGGACGCGGTCGACCCGCCCTCGCCACCTGACGTGGTCGCCCCGCTTCCCGCGTCGCCAGGCGTGTCGCCCGACGACCCGCCACAAGCGGCGGCGAGCAGGGCGATCGCGGCAATTGTCCCTCGATGAGCGAGTCTTCTCATTCTTCTCATGTAGCCCTCCGTGGCCTGCCCTCATGAAGGGCCCCGCTCGGGCTATACCAGACGAGGCGCTCCCAGCGCTGACGTCTCGCACCTCGCGGGCGCTGACGTCTCGCTCCTCGCGTGTAGAGGTGACGCCCCGGAAGAGCGGGCGCCGCGCGTCGCCAGGCCGAGGGCGGCGCGGTCAAGAGCGGCGCGGTGACCGTCGTGCAACGCACGTCCGGCGACATGCGGCGCAATCCGCATCTGCACGTGGTCTTCCTCGACCGAGCTTATCACGAAGACGGCACCGAGCTCGTGTGGAACGAGCTCGGTGACCTGCGAATGCGCGAGGTCGGTCAGGTCATAGAGCACGCCGTCGGGCGGATGCGTCCCGCCGCCGCGCTTTCCCACCGTCAAGTACGCTGGCGTGCTCGCCTCGGCAAGTCGCCCACGTTGGCGCGCAAGCGCATCGGACCGCGCCCTGCGAGGCCAGAAGAGCCTACGAAGGCGGACGATGACGCCGCTCCGAAACGCAAGCGTGGCGGCTATCGAGCGGTCGACAAACCGCGCCGAGCTCTTGCGCCGCACATTTGCGATCGTCTCGCCCGGGAGCTCGACGCGAAGAGCCTGCCCAGGATGACCGGCGCGGACCGCCTGAGCTAACATGGGGCCCGCCGCCTCCATGAGCTACGTCTTCACGATCGACCTGCGCGAGCTGAATGACCAGCAACTCGTCGTCTTGCGTGAGCTCGGCTGCGAGGTCCACGTCCCGTCGCACCGCCTCGACGACGAGCAGTACGTGCGGCTGCAGTGGCTCTTGAAATACAGGGAGCGGCTCGAGCTCGACCGGCCGCGGACCTTCAGCGAGAAGCTGCAGTGGCTCAAGCTGAGGTATCGAGACGTGCGCATGCCGGGGCTGGTCGACAAGCTGGCCGTGCGCGAGTTCGTGGCCGGGCGGGTCGGCGCCGAGCACCTGAACACGCTGTACGCATCGGCGAACGAGCCGCGCGAGCTCGATCGCGCGTCGCTGCCGGACGAGCTCATGCTCAAGTGCACGCACGGCTCGGGGTGGAACGTCGCGATCATGGATCGGTCGCCGGCGAGCTGGGCGGCGGCGGTCGAGCGGGTCGAGCGCTGGCTGACGATCAATTATTATGACCTGCGCCGTGAATGGGTGTACCGCACAATCCCGCCGAGGGTCGTCGTCGAGCGGCTGCTCCACGCGCCCGGGCCGGGCCTCGTCGATTACAAGCTGTTCTGCTTCAACGGTCGTGCCCGCGTGATCCAGGTCGACCTCGACCGCCACGGGGCGCACCGCCGCAACCTGTACGACGAGCGCTGGCGGCGGATCCCGTGCGAGCTGCGGTACCCGGGGGGCTATGACGTCCCGCGGCCGGCGACGCTGCCCTCGATGCTCGCGCTGGCCGAGGCACTGGCGCTAGGTTTCCCGTTCGTGCGCGTGGACCTGTACGAGATCGACGGGCACGTGCTGTTCGGCGAGCTGACCTTCTTCCCCGGCAACGGGTTCGAGGCGTTCGCACCCGCGAGCCACGATCGCGAGCTCGGCGACATGCTCGAGCTGCCGACCGGCGGAGGCGCGAGTGTCGGGTGAATATGTCCCGCTGGTGCGCCCGACCTGGGATGCAGTGGTGCGCGAGCTCGACGATCTGCGCGCGTTCGGGCTCGACGCGGTGCTGTTCGGCGGGTGGGCCAAGGAGCTGCTCGCCGGCTGGCGCTACGGGCCGCACGAGGACATCGATTTGCTGGTGGTGTGCTCGGAGATCGACCGTATCGACGCGTTCGTGCGGGCGAGCGGGCGAGCGCCGTTCGCGGCGAAGCGACACGCGCACAAGCGAGCGTACCGCAGCGAGGGCGTGCTGGTCGAGGCGCTGCACGTCGTGCCGGCGGCGGACGGCTGGACGACGCGGTTCTTCGCCCGCCACGTGCACCGCTGGCAGACGCCGCTGGCCCGAGATGTCGCGCTCGGCGAGCGCCGGATCGCGGTCGTGACGGCGGACAACGTCCGCGCCTACGAGCGCGAGCATCACCTGGTGGAGGCGGCCTTCTACGCCGAGCACCCGCAATTCGAGGCGGAGATCCGGGCGCGCTATGGGGACACGCGGATGCCGTACGACAAGTTCTTCGACGGGCCGGGCGGGGGCGAGGCGTGATCACTGCGCTCGGCTTCACCACGCGGGGGCGGCCCGAGCTGCTCGCGCGCTGCGTCCGGAGCTACGTGGACAACGCGCGGATGTACGGCCGCCGGCCGCGGGTGATCATCATGGACGATCATGTCCCGGGCGAGCAGCCGTCGGCGCGCGCGGTCGCCGAGCAGATCGGCCGCGAATACCCTGATTTTGCGGTGTGGTACGCCGGCTGCGACGAGAAGCGCCGGTTCGCGGCGCGCGTCGTGGCGGCCGGCCTGCCGGCGGACGTGCTCGAGTACGCGCTGTTCGACCCGGAACGCGCCGGCTACACGCTCGGGGCCAACCGCAACGCGCTGCAGCTCGAGACCCTCGGCGAGCAGGCGATGTACATCGACGACGACTCGCTGGCGGCGCTGTCGCGGCCGCCGGTGTGGGACGACTCGCTGGTGCTCGTGGGGCCGGGGACGACGCAGGAGTACTGGTTCTTCGACGACCACGCGGCGGCGCTTTCGGCGACGCGTCCGGGGTCGGCGTGCCTGCTCTCGCTGCACGAGGCGTACCTCGGCCGCTCCTGCCGCGAGATCATGGAGGCGGCCGGCATGTCAGCCGAAGCGGACGACGCGTACTGGGCGCGGTACATGCGTCGGCAGTCGGTGGTCAGGGTGACGCAGAACGGCGTGGTCGGCGACAGCTGCATGTACAGCAACATCGGTCACCTGCTGCACGGCAAGGACGGCACCCGGGCGCGCCTCAGCGGCTCTGCCGACGACCTCGAGCGGGCGATGAGCTCGCGCGAAATCATCCGCGCGCCGACCCACCCGACCCTGCGGATGGGCGGTCTGTTGATCGGACCCAACTACGCCTGCGATCAATCGACATTGCTGCCGCCGTACATGCCCGTGTACCGTAGCTCGGACAGCACGTTCTCGAGCGCGCTCTCGGCGGTGTTTCCGACGCACGCGTTCGCCGATGTGCCGTGGCTGGTCGAGCACGCGCCGGAGCCAGGCCGTGGCTACCACGGGCGCGGCTACTCGGAGCCGTGGCACGCCAGCATCGGCGAGGTGGTGCGCGGCCTGTTGTTCGTCAGCTCGGCCAGCGCCTACCACTCGTTCACCGACCCGCTCGGCGAAAAGGGCCGGACGCTGGTCGGGTACGGCGCGCTGCCGCTGGCAGAGTTCACACGGATCGTCACGCAGCTCATCGACGAGATGGTGCAGATCAAAATCGACCGCCTCGATCGCCTGCGCGGGCTCGCCGGCGCCGCCCACCCGCGTTACGTGCAGGCGCTCGCCCGCAGCGCCGGCCTGCTCACGGACAGTCTGAAGGACCCGCTGCACGCGGTGCCCGTCGAGGTGCGCCGCGGACGAACGCCGGCCGAGGCGCTCGCGCACACGCAGCGGCTGGTCGCGCGCTTCGGCGAGCTCATGCAGCTGTGGCCGACCCTCGACGCGCAGGTCCGCCGGGAGGAGCGGCGGCTGGCGGTCCGGGTGTGAGCGGCGCTATGAACCGTTCCAGAAGCTGAATTCGCCGCGATACATCATCAGGAACGAGCTGACGGTCACCGGCTGGAAGCCGTCGAAGTGGTAGTCAATCATGATGCCGATGTTCGGGAGTCCGGTCCACGACGGGTCGACGCTATAGTTGAGCGTGAACTGCCAGTGGTCGGGGCCGGTGCTGACGCCCTTCGCGCTCTGGTCGCCGGTCTGTTGCGGGTGGCCCCACCTGTACCAGTGGATCCGGTCGTTGAACATCATGTGCGCGCCGGAGACGGTGCCGCCGGTCGCGGCCTCGACGTGGAAGTCGAGAACGACGGTGATGTTGCCGCCGTTGACGGCGAAGGTCGGAGTGACGCCGAGCACCTTGACCCGCACCACCGCGACGTCCACCGTCCGTCGCGTCACGGTGCCGTCGACCCAGGTGGCGTCGAGCTCGTAGGTGCTGGCCTGCGTCGGGCTCTCGACGTGCGAGCCCTGGGCGGCCACCGGCTGGCCCTGGTACGCGACCGACTTGGCGTGAGCGACGGCCCACGACAGCGTGGTGGTCTGGTGCGCGAGGTCGACGGTGGTCGGATCGGCGGCGAAGCTCTCGATCTCGAGCGTGTTGAAGGTCAACGCCAGCGGGTAGGTCGTCGAGACGATGTCGCCGAGCTGGCCGCTGCTGCGCTTGAACGCCTGCATGGCGTAGATGACGCCGTACTGCGGCTTTAGCGTCTTCGGGTGGGCCGGGTCGGACACCGGCGGCAGCGTTTCCCGGCCGCTCTGGCCGATCAGCAGGTACACGCCGTCAGCGTCGGTCGCCCGCCACGACAGGGTGACGGTCTGATTGTAGTCGATCTCGTCGGGGGTGGCGCAGAACGACAGGATCGCCGGCGACGCCACGATCACGACCGTGTTTAGGCTGGTGGTGACGGTCTGGCCCTGCACCGTGGCCGAGGCGGTCAGGATGAATGCGGTCGAGGTGTACAGCGGCGGCGACCGCCAGCGGCGGACCTTACTGACGTCGATGCCGGTCTGGTCGGCGTAGCTGAGGGTGTACGTGGTGTTGGCCGAGCCGACCCAGGTCAGGGTGACGACGCTGCCAGCCTTGATCTGCGGGACGTCGGCGCTGAAGTTGAAGACATAGAAGCCGTAGGGGAACTTCGGGACGGTGATGTCGAAGACGCGCGGCTGGGCGGCACCGCCGTCCGCGGTGGCGGACTCGACGATCTCGACGACTGCGTTGCCGACCAGCTGGCTGACGCGGACGCCGGTGATCGAGACGGCGAGCCCGTGGTCGCTGAGCACGCCGGACTGACCGTTCGCCGGGCGCACGACGAACGAACCCGAGGCGCCGCCGGGTCCGACCTGCCAGTGCGTCGTGTCCGACACCGAGGCGGTGATGCCGGTTGCGTCGTCGGCGAGATCGGCGGTGTCGGGCGCGGTCGGGTCGCCGATCGGCAGGGTGATCACGATCTGCGTGACGGTGACTTGATTGACGGTCAGCGGGGTCGAAACGACGATTGTCAGCGCGGCCACCGAGGGCGGTCCGGACTGCGGGCTGACCTGCAGCGGGGACGGGCTGGTGGCGAGAGAGTAGCTGAGGAGGGGACCGCCGGATGATGAAGCAAGCATGAGGGCTCGTTCCTTGGGGTGTGCGAGGGAGAGACCGCCGCTGCGTTGCAGGACGCCGTGACGAAGGATCGGCGGGGTGTCGGGCAAGGACGCGCCGCCGTCGACGGGCGCGAGGGTGAGGTCAGTGAAGGCGCCGCCGGTCGCAGGCTGCCGCCACTGCCAGTTGCTGCCGCCGCCGTCGCGCTCGGCCGGGCGCGGCAGCAGCAGCGAGTCCACGGCGGGGCTGTCGGGCGCGGGAGCGATCCGCCGCTGCTCGGCGAGCACGGGGCCGACGCGGAAGGCGGCCTTCATCGCGGACAGCGCGGAGTCGACCCAGGCGGGCACGAGGCTGATGTCCTTGACCGGAAGCAGCCCGCACTGCGCGTGGACGGCGGCGCGCGGGTCCATGACGAGGGTCAAGCTGCGCGAGGGCCCCGGGCCGGCGGCGGCGAAGCCGAGCTCGATCCAGTTGCCGTCGCCGATCGGCTTCAGGTAGCCGCTGCTCCTCGCGGGGTCGTCCGGGCCCGCCCCGGGCACGTGGACGGCGTTGAAGTGATCGTAGTCGCCGTCGCAGAAGTAGCCGAGCAGGCCATCCTGATGGGCGGCGAGCTGCCCGAGCTGGACCGGGAAGTGGTGGCCGAGGAACAGGGGCTCGGGCGGCGGGTCGGCGAAGGTGTACGGCCACGCGGGGTCGCGGTGGGCCTCGGTCTGCAGCTCGAGGGAGATCGTGGCGGTGACGATCGCCAGCAAGCGGCCTACCAGCACCGAGAGGTAGGTGTTGGGGCGGTCGCCGAGCGGATCGACGGACCACAGCGTCTCGTCGACGGCGCGCACGAACTCGGCCAGCGCGATAGGGCCGGCAGCCTTGAGCGCGACCAGGAAGCCGCCGAGCTGCGGCTCGGTGCCGACCAGCGGGTCGAGGGTTGGGTACGGGGTGTCGGGGGCGGGCCACCAGTCAACGAACGGGGCGCCGTCGGCGTCGACGACCGGCGAGAGCTCGCCGTACAGGGTGCCGTCGGGGCCGTAGACGGCGAGGCCGCGGTCGAGGTGGTCGGGCAGGATCCAGCCGACGATCGGGGTGCCGGCGGCGGTCGGCACGAACTGCAGATTGAGCCGCGAGGGTTGCAGCAGGCGCGGGGGCAGCTGCACGAGCCCCTGCGGATTGACGGGGACGATCGGCCGGGTGACCTGCAGGCCAGCGCCGACGAGCACGGGGGTCTGGGCGGCCGTCTGGTCGGTGACGATCTCGAGCGTCCGGCCGAAGGCGTCGACGACGGCCAGCCGCGAGACGTAGAACTGTCCGCCGCGCAGCCCCTCGAAGCTCGACGGCGGGACGGCGCGCCGCGCGGCGGCCAGCTGCGGGTTCGGGGGCACGGAGCCCTGGTTGCCGACGAGGTCGGCCATGCTCTCGGGCCCGCCGGGGAGCGCGGCTGCCGGCGGGTAGGCGGTCGGCGCGGGATCCCACGACTCTAGCTGGGTTCCGACGCCGCCGAGGGCCTGGCTGAGGAAGTCCCAGTGACCGACGGTGTCGACGAGGTCCTCGATCGCCTTCAGCTGCTTGGCGGCGAGGCTGTCGGGGTTGTCGCGGATGAACTGGTCGATGCGGGCCTTGAACTCGAACGACGGCTTCGGGGTCAGGACGCTGCGGCCCTGCAGGATCTGCGGTACGGGCGGCGTGATATCGGCGGCGAGGTCGAAGTCCTCTCCGTCGAACGACCAGTTGGCGGCGCCGGCGGCGTTGACGAAGGGGAGCGGATACCAGGTCAGCTGCCAGTCGAGGAACAGCGGCTGCCACGGCTGCGTCCACGGGAACGGCGGGGCGATCGCGGGCAGGACGCCGCCGCCGGGCGGCGCGGGCGCGGCGATGCTGGCGGCGAGGGCGGCGAGCTGGTCGCGGGTGAGGGCGACGCCCGCGGCGGCGGCGACGAGCGCGGCGTTGCTCGGATCGAGCAGGAAGAACTCGGCGAACAGGGCGGGGGCGACTTGCGGGAGGCCGGACCAGGGGACGGCGGGCAGGTACTTGGTGAGCTGGTCGCTGCGGATGGTGAAGCTCGGTCCGCCGGCGCCGGTGCCGACGGCGAGGGCGGTGACCAGCTGCGCCGGCCAGCGGCACGCGAGCTTCGTGTCGGGGTCGATCTTCAGGGTGTGCGCGGTGCCGGACAGCACGAGCACGGGATCGGGGGCGGTCCAGAAGCGCGGAGCGGCGATCGCCCGCAGCGCGCGGGAGGCCGGCAGCCGCTTGCTCGCGGCGAAGGCGGCGATCGCCTGATCGAGATCGACCGTGTCGGTCGCGCGCGGGATCTGCCGGCCGAGGTCGGCGAGCTTCGCCCGCAGCGAGCGAGCGCGGGCGATCAGGCCGTTCGGGTCGCCGGGGTCGAGCGCGGCGCTGAGCTGGTCGCCGGTGACCTTCCACGGATAGCGGCCCTGCTCGGCGAGGTAGGCCTGCGCGGCCTGCTGCTTCCACCACAGCTCGAACAGGCGCCGCTGCACGGCGATCAGGTCACGCGCGGTCTGGTCGTACTGCGCCTGGGCGGCGTTGAGGTCGGCGAGCCAGGCGGTCTCGCGGGCGAGCTCGTCGGCCGCGATCGGCTTGCGCGGCGGGTCGCCGGGGCGGGCCGGGGCGTCGCCGATCGTCCACGCGTTGCCACCGGCAGTCGAGCCGAACCACTGTGCGCGGATCGTCTGCCGGACTCGATCCGCGCCGCCGGGCTGGCCGAGCACGGGCAGCAGATTGTACTGGAACGCCTCGAGCAGCTCGGCCGCCTCCTGCGGGGTGAGGTCGGCGGGCAGCGTGACCCCGGGCTCGGAGAACGCGGCCTCCATGAAGGCGACCACGGCGTCGACGCTGGTGTTGCCGATCGCGATCCGCGGGTTGGCGCTGTCCTTCGCCGAGGGCAGCGGGCGGCCGGCGTCGGGGGTCCATGGCACGCCGACCGCCGAGCCGTGGTAGAGGCTTTGCGCGGCGCCGGGCGCGGGCGCGGCGCTCCAGCCGAGGGTGGAGAGCAGCCCGGCGAAGTCCTCGGCGGGCCAGGCGGCGAGCGGATCGGCGGTCGAGTCGGCGTACCAGCCGAGCACGAAGTAGCTGAGCGTGCCGGCGGCGAGGCCCTGGGTCCGCAGGTCGTCGTGGATCGAGAAGACGTTGGTATTGAACGGCTGGTAGGCCGAAAACGCGGGGTTGGACTCGGAGATGGCGCGCAGGAAGTAGGCGGACGGCCCGCCGGGCTCCTGCCACGGGCTCGCGGGCGAGATCGGGAGCCGGTGCCCGAGGGTGCTCGGCGTCGGCGCGCTGCGGGTCGGGTCGAGGTAGTTGGCGCCGTCGGTCGTGCCGACGGCGTCACTGACGACCACCCACGCCGCGACGAGCGGCGCCGTCGGGGCGGTCGCATCGCTCGCCGGGCGATACAGCCGCACCACGAGCCAGCGGTTCGGGACGAACGGGAAGCGCAGCGCGCCGCCCGGGCTCTCGACGGCGTGGCGCAGCGCGGCCGGCAACGTCCATTGCAGGTAGACGCCGTGGTTGGCGAGGTCGGCGGAGAAGCCGGACTGGTCCTGCTGGAATGGCGCGGGGCTCGGGCTCCGGCAGCTCGCCAGGTTGGCGTAGTTCATCTGCGCCCGGATGAAGTTCTCGGCGGTGTTGTTCAGCACCATCGCCAAGACTTCGACCGGGACCAGGAGCGGGCTTGAGGAGGTGGCGTGCATGGGCGGTCAGGAGGCGGCGCGGAGGGTGGAGGCGACGGCGAACACGAGCTGTTCGGGGCCCTTGATCATCTGCAAGGCGAACGCGGCCGGGCCGAGGCTCGCAGGGTCCTGGCCGAGCGCCCGGGCGAGCGCCTCGACGAGGTCCTTCGGATCGGTCGGCGGGCCCGAGGTGGTCGCGGGGCCGCTGCGGACGTTGAGCACGCGCGCGTTGCCGGGGCGCACGGCAACGGAGGGGGCGTCGGGGTGTCTGGGGTCGTAGACGGTGACCGGCTTGCCGGTGTGGACCTCGGGCGGGGCGAGGGTGCGGGTCTCGACCTGGCCGTCGTCGTCGACGCCGAACTCGAGGCCTTCCTGCGGCTCGGTCAGGGTAACGGTGTCGGGGACGCCGTCGAACAAGCACACCAGGACGCCGGCGCCGAGGTGGTCGAGGCGCAGGATGGGCACGCGGGCGCCATGGGCGGTGCCGACGACGGCGAGGCCGGGCCAGCCGGAGGCGAGCCCGGAGCGCAGCAGGAAGCCGGCGGTCGGCCCGTGGGCGGGGCTCGGGGTCGGCTGTCCGAGCTGTCCCGCGCGCCAGGCGAGCGCGGCCGCCTGCGCGCCCTGCTTGAGCTTCTGCGTCAGCGGGGCCTGGACCTCGGCGTCGCGCGAGGTGCCGATGCCGACGCTGAGGGCGCCGTCGACGAGCGCGCCCTGCCAGCCGGGATCGACATAGAAGAAGCGGAGCGAGCCGGGCGGCAGCATGCGCGCGTCGGGGACGAGGTGGACGAACGGGACGCCGCGCAGCAGCAGCAGCTGGCCGAGCCAGGCGGTGACGATGTCGGCGTCGGTGCTGCCGTCGAGCTGGGCGGCGAGCTCGGCCTGCACGTGAGGACGGGCGAGCGCGCTGCGCAGCGCGGTGACCGGAGCGAGCCTGGCGGTCGCGGTGCGGGCACGGACGCCGAGCCGGCCGGAGGTCGAGGCCTCGTGGATCAAGCTCAGCGCGCCGGCGGCGAACACCGCGGCGAGCCGGTCCGACGCCGGGACGCGTGCGGGGGCGGCGAGCCGTTCGAGCGCCGCGCCGGCCTGCCGGCGGACGCGCATCAGCGCCTCGGCGAACGGCTGGCTGGCGAGGGCGAGGCCGCGGCCGATCTGCCAGGCGGCCGCGAGGCTGTGGTCGAACACGCCGGTGTTCGGGTCGAAGATCATCGCGGCGTCGGAGGTGGCGAAGCCCCCGCCCGACGGCACCGCGGCCGGGACGACTGGGGTGAACGGGCCGCGGTACCAGGCGAAGCCGTCCTCGCCGGTCGGCGCGTGGTAGCCGAGGGCGACGTAGCCGTCGGCCAATCGCTGGCGGACGCGCGCGGCGATCGGGTCGACCGGGCCGGTCGACGCGACGGGGAGCCGCAGCAGCAGCGAGTCGCCGGGGCGCGGCGCGCCGTTCGCGTCGAAGGCGAGGGCGCGCGCGAGGCCGGCGAAGGTCTGGGCTGGATCGGCGAGGCACGAGAACGTCCAGCTGGCGAGCGAGACCAGCTGGACCTGCGCCTCGGCCGGGGCGACGGGGGCGTCGCCGGTCAGCAGGTCCCCGAAGCCCTCGAGCGAGACGAGGTGTACGGTGGTCCGCGCGGCGGCGGTGGTGGTGCCGGGCCGTGGGAAGCGGTTGGCGACCACGACCGAGAACCAGCCGTCGTCCTTGTGGCCGAACATCGGCTTGTCACCGGTGTTTACCCGGCGCGCGTGCGCGAGGTACGGGAGCTCGCGCGCGGTGGCGACGAGCCGGGCGAACGTCGCCGACGCGACGGTGATCGCGCGGCACTTTCGCGCGAGCTCGTCGTCGGTCACGGCCTTCAGGGCGGGCTTGCGGGTGGTCGGATCGGCGGCGAGCAGCTGCTGTACGGTGCACGTCTGCACGCCCTGGCCGCCCGCCGGGGCGGCGAGCAGCTCGCCGTCCTCGAAGGCGAGCAGCGCCACCCACGGGACATCGCCGGCGAGCCCGGGGACGTCGCGCTCCCACGGCAGCAGGCGCTTGTTGAGGACGATGTGCGGCAGCACCTCGGAGAACGCGCCGGTCGCGCCGTCGGGCGGGAACACGGTGTGGATGTCGGCGGGGTCGATCGTGAAACGCGGGCCGTCGACGCGGAACGTCTGCGCCGCCGGAGGGACGTACGCGTCGGCGGCGCTGACCGTCTGGACGACGTCGACGCGGTAGGTGGCATCCTTCAGGCCCGGCTCGAAGCCGTCGAACAGCTGGATCTCGCCGGAGGGGATGGGGGTGGGATCGCTCATGAGGACTCACGCGGCGCGCAGCGGCGGTTGCGAGAAGAGCTTGCCAGCCTGCTTGGCGAGCTCGGTGAGGGGCGTGCGGGTCGGCGGCGCGGCGCCGAGGTCGGCGAGCGCGGCGAGCATCGACTGCTGGGTGGCGACCGCGGCCGCTGAGGCCGCGGAGGTGATCACGGCGCGGATCGTGGTCGGGTCGACCACCGGCGATGGCAGCGGATCGGCCTGTGTGGCGGGGGTCAGCGGCTGCGCGCCGGTGCCCAGCGGGTCGAGCAGCTCGTCGATCTTCATCGGGCCCGGCGACTCGCCAACGACGGCCGGCGGCGCGATCAGCTGCACGCCGACGGGCAGCCTGGGGATCGTCGCGGCGGTGGCCGGCGGCGTCGCGCCCCGTGCCAGCGGCGCGCCCCACATCGCCTCGGGGAGTGCGGCGGCCTCTGGGATCTGGGTCCAGTCGGCGAAGCCGAGCTCGGCGCCGTCGTCGATCCGGGTCAGGGTGACCCGCAGGCCGGAGGTGGCGCCGGAGACGGCCATCGGACGGATGGAGATCGTCGCCGGTGGCACCACCGGCTTGGCGCCGCTCGCCAGCGGCGGAGCGCCCTTGCTGCCGAAGTCGATCGCGGTCGCGGGCACGGCGGTGTGGGCGGTGAAGATCAGCTCGTCGGCGCGGACGATCCAGGTGCCGGCGGGACCCTGGTGCGACAGACCGCGGTTGATCTGCAGGCCGAGCACCGCGGGCACGCTCGCGGGCTCGGTCGAGTCCGCGGCCGCTGCGAGGACCGTGGGCGCCGGGCCGCTCGGCAGCAGGGTCTGGAAGTCGTGCCACGCGAGCGGCTTCGGCTCCCCGCTGGCCTCGCTCGCGCCGAAGTCGATGGTGAAGGACAGGATCGACAGGTACACGCGCACGGTGCCGCCGGTCGGCGGGCCCCACACCGTCAGGCTGGCGCCGAGCTCGAACGAGAGGGTGACGGTGGTGAACAGCAGGTCGACGCGCACCGAAGCTCCGACGCTGACGCCGATGTCGGCGAGGAAGTGGAACGGCTTCCACGTGATCATCAGGTTGGCGTAGGCCTTGAACCACGCGCGCACCTGTCCCGACTGGTACAGCGCCTCGAGGTCGCCACCGGCCATGATCGCGGAGGGGGTGAGCGCGAAGTAGGCGCCGCCCTTCATCGTGGTGCTGCCGTCGACCTGCCAGTTGAAACCGACGCGCGCGGGCACGGGGTACCACGGTGGGGGGACGAACGCGGGATGATAGCCGCCGACGGTGAACACGAAGTCGCCGGCGTGCGGGCTGTCGCCGGACCAAAGGCAGAACGCGAAGCCGCCGGTGAGGTGGCAGTCGCGGCTGATGACGAAGCACGCCGGCGTCAGCGAGGCGGAGACGCCGAAGTAGCCGTCGTCGGGCTTGAAGACGGCGGCGAGCTGGAGCTCGACGAACGCGTAGGCGTCGGTGGTCGCCCCCTGCGGGAAGCTGGTGCTCGCGAGGCCGAGCAGGGCGACCTCGAAATCGTCGCCGAAGTCGACCACGAGCAGCGCGCGCCCGAGGATCAGCTCGAACGAGCGGAAGCGGATGCCGGCGGCGATCCAGTTGCGCCCGGCGCTCGGGGTGACCCACGCCTGCGAGCCGCCGGCAAGCGTCGACAGCACGCCGAGCGGCGTCGGCGCGGGGCCGAACACGGCCGGGTCGTCGAGGCCGGCGACGAACGGGAACCGGTACACCTGATCGACGGCGGGCAGCCTCAGCTGCGAGTTGTAGCCGAATCCGCCCATGAAGCCGGTGACGAAGAAGGCTGGCGGCCCGCCGAACGCTCCTATGACCTGGGCGAACACGAAGAACGAGGAGGTGCCGCTGGTCAGCGTCGCGTAGGCCGCCGCGGCGCCGATGAGCCACGGCGCGAACGCCACGGTCAGCTCGCCGACGTACTCCGAGCGCACGCCGCTCGGGAGCTGCGCCTCGGGGACCACCAGGAGGCCGCCGTCGATCGTCAATGGGCCGCTGTTGAACGCGACGGCGAGTCCGTCGAGGTGGCCCGTTGGCGCGAACCGGGTGAGCGGCGAGCCGATCCCGAGGCCCTGCAGCGAGAACGACAGCGCGGACAGGCTGGCCGAGGCGTCGAACAAGAAGAACAGGGTGTCGCCCTGGTACTGTAGACCGATGCGGTCGAGCTTGATCGGGCCGAGCGTGCGGTCGACGGCGAACCACGTCGCGCCGACCTGGTAGGCCGGCTGGGCGGCGGCGGGCGCTGCCGCGAGCGAGCGCGGGGCGGCGGGCTTGTTCGTCAGCGCCACGACCACCGGCTGCGGCGTCGGGCTGCCGAGGTTCATCCGCGCGGCAAACGTCAGGCCGGCCGTCAGCGCGGTGGGGATCAGCGCGGCGCCGTCGAGGCGGTCGCGCAGCAGGGCGGCGACGGCCACGAGGTCCGGGGCGCCGAGCGCGGCCGAGACGGCGACGATCTGCAGCTCCTTGACGCCGATCTCGACGTCCGCGGGCAAAAGCTCGCCGGCGAACGGCAGGTCGCGGAAGTCGAGGTTCAGCGGGACGTCGAGGGCGAAGAAGTAGATCCGCGCGTCCGCCGACGGACCGCCCGCGGCGCCATTCAGGGTGGCGAACAGGACCCGGCCGAAGTTCTTCGAGGCGGCGCTGAAGGCGATCTTGCCGCCGTTGAAGTCGTAGGTGAACTCGGCGGAGGTCAGGGCGAGGTCGAGGCCCTCAGGCAGCGGCGGGAAGTCGCTCCAGCCGATCAGCGCGGCGATGTCGCCGAACTGCAGCGGAGTGGTTGGGTCGCTCCACTTGGCGGTGAAGGTCTTCGCGGCGGACTGGCCGTCGAACGCGATGTCGAACGTGGCGCTCCCGACCAGCAGCTGGCCGCGGACGGTCGGCTTGTAGGCGTTGTCGGAGCGGACCAGCGAGGCGCCGACGGTCATCTCGACCGGGGTGGCGCCGACGGTGAAGTCGACGGTGAGCTGGCCGAGGGCGTCGTAGGTCGCGCTGTCGAACGAGAACACGAAGTCCTTGAGCACGAACTCGTGCAGGACGTTGGGCAGGGCGACGCCGAATTGCCCGGCGAGGCCGGTCAGGATGTCGCCGATCGGGACCGGGTTCTCCGCGCCGATCTCGCCCGAGAATTGCCAGCCACCGGCAGCCGGGTGCTGCGCGGCGACGGCGATGTCGACCTTGCCCAGCCGGGCGGTCGCCGCGATCAGCCCGCCGACCCGGCGCGTGTGCAGCGGGTCGGCGATCGTCAGGCCGACGGCGTAGCTCTCGAGCGCCAGCACGCCGGGGAGGATCTGCCAGCCCCCTACCTGCTGCGTCGAATTGCCGACCTTGGCCGAGATTTGCGCCAGCGTACCCGTCGAGGGGTCGAAGCCTACGCCGAGCTCGAGCAGCGAGAAGTGGGCGAGCTCGTCGAGGGTGCTCGGCAGACGGATCGCGGACGCGGCGTCGCCGAACGCGGCGAGCACGTTGTTGATGCTCGGCAACTCGACCGCGGAGGTGTCGAGCGTCAGCTGCAGCAGGCCGGTCGAGTCCTCGCCGATGACGATCGGGAACGTCGTCGGGACGTTCTTGATCGTCAGCGTGGCGCCGACGCTGATCGTCGCGGGTACGGCCAGGCCGGTCGACCACAGGGCGTAGCTCTGGCTGGTCCCGCGGACGTGCAGCGCCGCGAGCGCGAACCAGTCGAGGCCGGGGATGCTCAGCGTCGTCGCGGGCGGGGCCGTGATGTCGAGGGTGGCGAGGAACCGGTTACTGCTGGTCGCGTCGACGGCCGCGGTGATCACGACGTGGATGCCCTTGAACAGGCCCCAGTCGAGGGTCGCCCGCAGGGTGAGGGTCTGATCGGGTCCGGCGGGGGACAGCGCGAAGGTCGCATTCGTGAGCGGCGCGAGGGAGATCGGCGGGAGGCTGTCCATCATCGCGGCGATCGCCGGCAGGAGCCCGGCGACGGACGAGACGGTCAGGTCCCCGGACGCCGCGAGCTTCTCGAGTTGGGACTGCAGGGTGTCGAGCGGCATTCCGTCCTTCCAGGCTCGCGGTCAGATGCAGCGCATCGCGGTGCGCAGCGCCTGCCGGGTCATCGGCGCGACCGGGGGCTCGTAGATGAGCCGCGGCGCCGGCGCGGCCCACACGTTCGACGGGTGGAGGCTGCCGACCGGGATCGTGTTCCACTGCGCGCGGATGGCGTTCTCGGTGATCGACTCGGCGGCGAACGGTCCGATGCCGGCGAACAGCAGCTCGGCGGCGGTCGTCGTGAAGTGGTTGATATCGGAGCCGGGCGAGGTCCCGCGGCCGTAGTGCATCGCGTGCATGAGCTCGTGCGCGAGTCCGATCGCGGGCGGGCGAAAGCCGGCGGAGCCGAGGACGTTGTCGTTCTCGTTGATCACGTGGAACTTGACCCCGGCACCGACGCCCGCGCCCGGCGGGGCCACCGGATAGAGGATGATGTTGAGCGCCAGCAGGAAGTACTCGCGGACAGTGATGTTCTCGAACACGCGAGCGAAGGTGCGGACGTTGTTGTCGAAGGCCGAGAACCCGCCGTCGCTGAGCCAGTTCATCAGGTTCTGGCCGGTCATCCGCTGGCCCCGGAAGCGGAAGTAGCTGTACAGGAAGCCCGGCCCGGCGGCATTGTACTGGGTGAACAGCGACGCGAGCGGCAGGGTGTTCATGTCGGCCGCGAGCTGGTTGAAGCGCCCACCGAGCGAGCGAATCGCCGCGTAGCGCTGATTGACGAGCGCGGTCAGCTGCGCGCGGTCGAACGGCTGGCCGCCGGCGTAGGCCTGGATCGCCGCGGTCAGGCCGTTGACGTAGGCGGGTCCAGCAGCGAACGTCTGATTGCTGAACATCGACGGGCTGATGAACACCGACTTGGGCCCGCCGTTGAGCCGCTGCAACAGCAGCGCCCCGGCGGTGGTGGCGTTGATGCTGTCGAGGCAGCTCGCCGCGTAGCCGAGGAAGCCGGTGATCTCGGCGAGGCGAAGCGGGGTGGCGTTGTTGAACAGCCCGTCCTGACCGAGCGGCGGGTTCGCGCGTCCCTGGTTGATCACCGCCGTCACCGCGGCGGACGGGGCGCCCGGCACGGCATAAACCGGCCCGGGGCCGCCGCCGCCGCCGAACGGCTCGATCGTCGTGTCGAGGTTGAGCGGCGCGAACGCCACGTACAGACCGGGCGCGACGCCGACGGTGAGATCGAAGGTCGAGAGCTGGTTCGGCACCCCCTGCTGGGCGCGCCAGCGGTACCCGAACGCCGCATTCGACGGCGGCTGCAGGTAGATGAGGTTGTAAATGTATCTCCCGAGTCTGCCGAACATGATCGTCTGCCCACCCTGCGACGAACTCGAATGCATCGCCGGCCAGGCGGTTTCGACGCTCGTATCTGGTCATGAGACACCCCGGGTTCGATCCTGTCAACGCTGATCCGTCGCCTCGTTGGCGCGTTGGCGCGTCGGCGCGTCGGCGCGTCGGCGCGCGCCCGTGATGCCGCCGATGCATGGAGCAGAGCTACGCCGCTCGCACGCGAAATCGACCTGCTGCCAGGTCCGGTCGCGCACCGGAGCGCGCGTGAAAGGGTCGCGAAGCAGGCGCGCGGGTGCGCCCCTGGAAAGGCGCCCCGGATTTGACTCCGATGCTGACCTGAACCCGGGTCGACGCTTGCTCACCACGGATTCTTGCCTTCGGAGCGAAAAATGTCCCGATCGGACCGTCGTCATCCAGCGGGCCAGCTCGCGGGCCGCCGAGAGCCGCCCGCACGCGGCGGTTGCGTGCCGAAGCGCCCCGGAGGCATCCGGAAAGTGATGCCGGCAAGCACCAGGCCTGTGCCGGGAGGCAAGCGCGGCGGCGTGCGCAGGCGACGACCCTCTCGCCGCGATGCTGCATGGCCACGCCATGGCGGAACTGCGGACGGCATCGGGAGCGGTGGGAAAACGAGTGGCGAATCGGCTCCTGCATGCTGGCACGGAGGCGGCACGCGCACCATGCGCCTCGGCGCCAGAGAGCGCAGATCAGACCTCTTTCGAGTTGTAGGTTTGCGTGATGCTCATCGATGATCGCCGTGCGCTCCATCCTGCGCACCGCAGTCCAGTAATCCTGGGCGGATGGGAAACCATAGAGCTCTCGCCCGTGTCGAGCCCCGCGGGAACGGCGCCGGGCGAGCCGTCTATCGCGCATCAAACACCCGCTCGCCCCGTCGCAGGGCCCGCGCGCCGTGCATTGGGTGCAGCTCTGGCTCGACGACCGCGACGTGCGTTCCCATGACGGGCTCGGGCCGGGTGCCCACCTACGCCGCGTCGAACCCGAACGCCATCGACTCCCACGCTGGATCGCGCGCGGGTGCTGCCGTTCGGGGCTGCGAGGGCAAGTTCAGATGCTCGAGGACGCGGCGGAGGAATCAAAGCCGCGAGCCGGGCCAATAACTCCATTGGACTCATGACGCAGTGAGTGCGTCCCCGCCAAGGTGTCTTCAGCAAGTACGCTATACGCCCATGGGGCAGGAGCTCGATTCGATCGAGTGCGAAGGCCGGGCGGGAGCAGTACCGCACGAGCCTCTCGCGCCCCTGATCGTCATCCGCTGCGATGCGCGCCGCGGCAGGCACGATCCCGAAACAGGCAGCGGCGCATCGAAGGGCCCGGCAACAGAGCGGCGAGCGAAGGAGAATCCCTCGGCGCTGCGCCGCCAGGCCAGGCGCCGACCCCGATCGGTGAGGCCGCGGGCCCTTCACCGCGGGCGATGCGGCGGAAGAGGGCGCCGCGTTGGGCCACACCGGAGCCGCCCTCGGCGGCGAAGCAGGCGGAAACTCCGAAAATCGCTGCTGTTCCAGCGACCGCTCGCTATCGACCGGTTTCTCTGGCGGGGTTGCTGACACGCTGGACTGGCCAGCGCTCAGCGTGCCAGTCGGACGAGCGAGCGGGCTCGCGCGGAGTTCATGCGCGCCCGGGCGGCGAAACGGTGGAATAGTGTCCCGCCCATGCCTCCGAGCGACCTCGACCCGCGGCGCATCCTGCCCATCGCGGACCGGCTCCACGCCGACCCCGGCTACGCCGGCCGCGGCGTCACCATCGCCTTCCTCGACTCCGGCTTTTACGCCCACCCGGACCTCACCACGCCCAGGAACCGCGTCCTCGCCTACCACGACCTCTTCGCGCCCGAGGCGGGCCCCTCGGCGCTCGAGCGCGGGGACGCCTCGTCATGGCACGGCATGATGACCTCGGTCGTCGCCGCCGGGAACGGCGCGCTCTCCGACGGGCGCTTCCGCGGGCTCGCCGCGGAGGCGAACCTCGCGCTGGTCAAGGTCGGCTTCGCCCACCGCATCGTCCACGACGACATCCGGCGGGGCATCGAGTGGGTGATCGCGCACCGCGAGCAGCACGGAATCCGTGTGCTCAACATCTCCTGCGGAGGCGATTACGAGGAGTCGTACCTGACCGGGAGCCTGTCGCGCGCCGCCGACGACGCGACCCGCCACGGCATCGTTGTCGTGGCCGCCGCGGGCAACGCAGGGCACGACCCGGGGCACCGCGTCCTGCCGCCGGCCAGCGCGCCGAGCGTCATCGCCGTCGGGGGGCTCGACGACGGCGGCGCAGGAGAGCAGACCTGGAACTACCACTCTTCGTACGGCCTCACCCTCGACGGGCTGCAGAAGCCGGAGATCATCGCGCCGGCGATCTGGCTGGCGGCGCCCATCCTGCCCGGGACGCCGACGGCGGCGCAGGCGCAGCTCCTGTCGCTGCTCGACCGCGCCCGGGACGAGGAGCTGCCCGGGCTGCTCGTCGAGCACGCGTGCGTCGATCCCGACCTCGACGCCATCGCCGGCCGCGAGCCGTACCTCGTGCGCCAGCTCGCGGCGGCCAAGCTGCGCGACCAGAAGGTGATCTCCGGCCATTACAAACACGTGGACGGGACGAGCTTCGCCGCGCCCATCGTGAGCAGCGTCGTGGCGCAGATGCTCGAGGCGAACCCGCGCCTCTCCCCGCAGCAATGCCGGCGCATCCTGATGAAGACCGCGCGCGGGCTGCCCGGCATCGCGCCGGAGCGGCAGGGCTTCGGCGTCGTGCAGCCCCGCGCCGCGGTGGCCGCCGCGCGCGCCGCCGCGTGAGCTCGGCGGCGTCCACGCGGCGACGAGGTCGCTGGCGCTCGAGCTGACCTGCCCGACCTGCGCCGTGGCGCCGCGCTCGGAGCCGTCCTGGAAGCGGCCGATCGCCGCGAGCTGCACGGCGGCGGGCTCGCCGTGGGCGAGCGCGACGGACCTCCGGGTCGAGGTCCGGACAGGCAGGGCACCGCGCCGCTCTGACGGCCGGCTCGCCGGGACTTCGAGCGCGAACGGCGCGAGGAGGCCCGGAGCCCGTTCGTCCACATCGCACCGAGCACCGCGGCACGAGGCGCACGCCGTATCCAACGGGGGTGCACGCCGCCGCCGCCGTCCGACGCGCCGCGCGCGGCGGCGGTCAGGAACAGGCAGACGCGGCCAGCCTGGGGGAATACCTTGCGTACCCCGCCGCCGGCCGGTAGCTTCCGGAGCGCCTCAAGGCTCGTTCGTCCTCGACCTCTGATCCGGCCGCCTGCTGCAACGTGGTTGCCTCGTCCGAACGTGGGGTGACGGCCGGTCGTCGGGGAGCGTTTTCGCGTGCGGCCCGCGGCACGATCCGGGCCGTCCGCGAGGGAAGCGGGGATCGTGCAACGGGATTGGCGGCAGACATGAGCAAGCGGCTTTATGTGGGGAACCTGGCGTTCCATTCGACGGAAGACAGCCTGCGCACCGCGTTCGAAGGGGCCGGCGTCGAGGTGCTCTCGATTCAGTTGATGACGGACAGGATGACCGGGCAGTCGCGCGGGTTCGGGTTCGTCGAGGTGAGCGATGCCCAGGCGCAGGCGGCCATCAATGCGCTGCACGGCAAGGACCTCGACGGCCGTACCCTGACGGTCAACGAGGCGCGCGAGCGCACCGGTGGCCCCGGCGGCGGCGGCGGCGGCGGCGGCTTCCGCGGGGGTGGCGGCGGCGGCGGCCGTGGAGGCGGCGGCGGCGGGCGCGGCGGTGGCCGCGGCGGTGGCGGGCGCGACCGCTGGTAGCGCCGCAAGGTCGACCCCGACGGCGCGGTCAGCGCCGCGCGGGGCCCCTCGCCCGCTCGATCACGGGCGCCGGGGCGCGGAGCGCAGGGGAACCCCTCAGGAAATAAAGCAAGGAACGCCAGCGCGAAGGCGCGGCGACCCGCGCAGGAGCCCGGCCATCGCTGGCCGGACTCCTGGCCGGGTAGAACAGCGCTAGCTGGAGCGCTTCGCCCCGGGGCGGCGGAACGGCGCGCGGCCGGCGAAGACCTGGCCGTCGCCGAGCGCGTAGGAGATCCGGAGCAGCTGGTTGTACTTCGCGACGCGATCCGAGCGGGACGCGGAGCCTGTCTTGATCTGGCCCGCGTTCGTCGCGACCGCGAGGTCGGCGATGAACGTGTCCTCGGTCTCGCCCGAGCGGTGCGAGATGATCGACCGGTAGCCGCCCTCGGCCGCCTGGCGGATGCACTCGAGCGTCTCGGTGACGGTGCCGATCTGGTTCAGCTTGATGAGGATGGCGTTGGCGAGGCCGTCCTCGATGCCCTTCGCGAGGCGCGCGGGGTTCGTCACGAAGAGGTCGTCGCCGACGAGCTGGACCTTCTTGCCGAGCCGCTCCGTGAGCAGGCGCCAGCCCTTCTCGTCGTTCTCGGCGACGCCATCCTCGATGGACACGATCGGGAACGCCTTGGCGAGCTCGTCGTAGATGGCGACGATCTCCTCGCGGGTCTTCTGCTGCTTGTCGAAGGTGTACCGCTCGGTCTTCGCGTCGTAGAACTCGCTGAGCGCCGAGTCGAGCGCGACGCCGACGTCCTCGCCCGGGCGGTGGCCGGCGGCCTCGATGGCGCGCACGACGTACTCGAGCGCCGCCCGGTTCGACGGCAGGCGCGGGGCGAAGCCGCCCTCGTCGCCGACGGCCGTGACCATGCCGTCCTTCTTGAGCAGGCCCCTCAGGGTGTGGAAGATCTCGGTGCCCGTGCGCAGCGCCTCGGCGAACGACTCGGCGCCGTAGGGGACGATCATGAACTCCTGGATCTCGAGGCCGTTGTCGGCGTGCACGCCGCCGTTCAGGATGTTCATGAGCGGCGTCGGGAGGACGCGCGCCGCGGCGCCGCCGAGGTAGCGCCAGAGCGGCAGGTCGACCGTGTCCGCGGCGGCGCGGGCGGCGGCCATCGAGACGGCGAGGATGGCGTTGGCGCCGAGCTTCGACTTGTTGGGGGAGCCGTCGGCCTGGATGAGCACCTTGTCGAGCTCGGCCTGGTCGAGCGCATCCATCCCGAGGACGGCCGGACCGAGGACGGTCTCGATGTTCTTCACCGCGGTGAGCACGCCCTTGCCGAGGAAGCGCTTCTTGTCGCCGTCCCTGAGTTCGACGGCCTCGTGCTCGCCGGTCGACGCGCCGCTCGGCACGGCCGCGCGGCCCGTGCCGCTCAGCGTGGTGACCTCGGCCTCGACGGTGGGGTTGCCGCGCGAATCGATGACTTCGCGCGCGATGACGCTCTGGATCTCCGACATGACCTCTCCTCAAGGGGACCGCCTTCGCGCGACCCCGGCTGCTCTCGAAGGGGGCTCGAGAAGCGGCCGGAGCATAGGCACGGCCCCCCCCGGATGTCGACGCTCCGGTGCACCCGCGGCGCGCGGCGCGGGATCCGGCGCGGACCGACGCGGACCGCCCGTCGACCCGCGCGGCGCGCGCGGTGGACGCGCGCCCGGGTCGACGCGCGCGAGGTGGACGCGCGCCCGGGTCGACGGTCGGTGCGCGCCTGGCGTAAGCTCGCGCCCGCGTGGAAACGTCCATCGGCGTCTTCGGTGAGGAGATGCTCCTCTGGCTCTGCATGCTCCGCCAGTCCCCGCGGCGGCCGCCGGCCGATCACGTGCTGCGGCAGGCGAACCTGCTGCTCGAGGAGCTGAAGGGGTCCAGGCTCGCGCAGGGGATGCCGATCGCGTCGGTCGACGACGGCATGTTCGCGATCGCCGCGTGCGCGGACGAGTTCGCGATGTCGCTGCCGGACCTGCGGCCGGTCTGGGCGCAGCGTCCGCTCCAGGCGTCGCGGTGGACGACCAACAACGCGGGCGTCGAGTTCTTCGAGCGGCTGGAGCGCGTCCGGAAGGGCCCGCTCCCGGTGATGGCGACGTACGCGTGCGTGCTCGGGCTCGGCTTCCGCGGGCGCTACGGGCTGCCGGGGCAGAACACCGACGATCTGCTGCGGATCCGCCGCGAGCTGTCGCTCAAGCTCGGCGTGGATCCGGATCGGGACTGGAAGGGCGGGGTGCTCAAGCCGGTGCAGGTCGAGGGCGTCGCGGTGCAGCACCTCCCCACCCAGTCGTTCTGGCGGTCCGTGCTCGTCGGGCGGGCGCTGGCGTCGCTCGTCGCGATCGCCGGCGCGCTCGCGCTCGCGTGGACGATCGCCCAAAGGGTCCGATGAGCGGCTCCTTCGTTTACGAGCTGGCGAGCGTCCACACGCTGGTCGAGCAGGCGAACCTGGACAGCGGCCAGGGGATCTACGCGGTCCCCTGCTACCTGGTGCTCGGCGAGCCCGGGTCGGGCCGCTCCACGGTGATCCGCTCGATGAACCTGACGTGGCCCGTGAGCGGCGGGCAGCTCCCGATCGGCGTGCCCGGGGCGCGGTGCTCTTACTGGCTGGCGAAGGAGGCGCTCTTCATCGAGCCGGAGGCGTCGGTGCTCGGCCCGCGGCGGGAGCCGGCCGAGCTGTCGCGGCTCTGCGACGAGCTGCGCCGCTCGCGGGAGCGCGAGCCGATCGACGGCATCCTGCTCGTCCTGAGCATCGCGGAGTTCATCGAGCTCGACGAGCAGGGGCTCGACGCGTACGCGAACCGCATCCGCGCGTACCTCGTCGAGGTCGGCCGGGCGCTGCACGCCGACGTGCCGACGTACGTGGTGCTGTCGCGCTACGACACGCTCTGGGGCTTCGCCGAGGTGTTCCAGTGGACCGCCGAGCGCGGGCGCGAGGAGCCCTGGGGCTTCACGCTCCCGCTCGAGACGAGCCCGGACAACGCCGGGCCGCGGATCCTCCAGGAGCTCGAGGGGCTGAACGCGCGGCTGGAGTCGACCTGCCTCGCGCGGGTGAGCTCGGAGGACGCGCCCGAGGCGCGGACGCGGGCGTTCCAGCACCTGGCCGAGGTGCGGGCGCTGATGCCGCGGCTGCGGCAGCTGTTCGGGGTGATCGCGATGGCGAACGCGTTCGAGCGGGCGCCGTGGCTCCGCGCTGTCGCGATCGGCAGCGCGATGCCCGGCATGGGGGACCGGCTCCGCGCGGGGGTGACGCGGTTCATCAACATGGGGCTGGCGCAGCCGCCGAACGTGGCGGTCGCGATGCGGCCGGGGGGGCTGCCGATCCACGCGACCCTGAGGGCCGTCGTGCTGCCGGAGCGGGACATCGTGCCGCTCCGGCAGCGGTGGCGGGACGACCGGTTCACGCTGCTCTGCTTCGCGGGCGGGCTCTTGCTGCTGCTCGCGGCGGGGCTCACCGAGATCATCCTGCGGTACGCGCTCTGAGCGAGCGCTGACGGCCGCCCCGCCTGCGCGGCGCGCCACGGCGGACAGGGCCGGCGGCGCGGCGTCGACAGGCCACGTCATCTACGTTGGTTCACGCTCGCGACACGGCACCACACTTGCAAGTCTGCCGTTCGCAACGTTCGCAACGTTCGCCAGAAAGGAGGTTCTTATGGCGGAACAGCAGCGTCAGCCGACAGGCCAGGACGTGTCCGTGAGCAAGCCGCAGCAAGGCAAGCCCGGCAGCCAGGCGACAGGTCAGACCTCTTCCCAGGGGGCCGGCGGTCAGTCGACCGGGCTGCAGCGCCAGCAGGGCGGCGGCCAGATGGGGCGGTACAGCGCGGCAGGCGGCGTCTTCAACCCGTTCGCGATGATGAGCCGGATGATGGAGGACATGGATCGCATGTTCGACGCCTTCGGCTTCGGAGGGTTGCTCTCGCCGTTCAGGCAGGGCCGCACGATGGGTGAGCCTGGCGGCGGCCGGGGTCTCTCGTCCCTCGCGGGCGGCCTCTGGTCGCCGCGCATCGAGCTGGGCGAGCGCAACGGTCAGCTCGTGGTCAAGGCCGATCTCCCCGGCGTCACCAAGGACGACATCCGGGTGGAGCTCCGCGACGACACCCTGATCATCGAGGGCGAGCGCCGGCAGGAGCAGCAGGAGCAGCGCGAGGGGGTGAGCTACACCGAGCGCAGCTACGGGTCGTTCACGCGCGCCATCCCGCTGCCCGAGGGCGTGCAGGCCGACGACGTGGACGCGAGGTTCGAGAACGGTGTGCTCGAGGTCTGTCTGAAGCTGCCGCAGCAGAAGCAGCGCGGCCGCTCGGTCGAGATCAAGAGCGGCGGGCCCTCGCAGGGGACGAGCGCTGGCGGCGGCCAGATGTCGGAGAAGAACCGGCCCAGCTAGCCGATGTCGATCTGGGGCTCACCGGGGCGGCGGCGCGCCGTCGCCCCGGTGGCGCCTGGCGGAGGGGGGCAATCGTCAACCGAGCGCGACCCGCGGGCGCGCGGCGGCCTTATTTTGCGCCGCGCGGCGCGCGGCCACGGGGCGCCGCCTCGTGCCCCCCCGAGGATCGCGAGTTCGGTCGCGATCCACCGGTCGAGCTCGTCCTGGAGGCTGAACCCGTTGCGCGGGGCCCGGCGCCGCCGCGATCATCGCGGAGCCGATGCGATCCACGGGACGCGAAGGCGACGGAGGCGCCGCGCGGCGGGCTGTTGAACGCGCGGCTCGTCGGTCCCTCGGCTCCGCTCGTCGAGCACGTCCCCGAGCTCGCGCGAAACGTGCAGAGGCCCAAGACAACCCCTCCACCGCTCGAGATCGTCGCGGGACGCGGTCTCGACCTGGGCGACGATCGCCGGGGCAGATCGCCGAAGCGCGCACGCGGTGTCCGAGGCGGCGCGGCGCCTTTCCCTCGCCCGTGACGCTCCGCGCCCAAGTCTTGCTCCCATCCGCCGCACGCCCACGATCCGAGCCGGAACGGCAACCCGTGCGGACGGAACCCGACCAGCGCCAGGCCCATCGCTGCCGCGCAGCTTCCCCGATCTGCTCATCGGTTCGAAGGGCTTACGGGCATTCCTCCGCCAACGGACGCGCCGCCGGCGCCCGGGCGTCGAGATCTCATGTGTTCCCCATGGACGAGTCGCGGAGCGACCTTGAGCGCGACACGAGGCCGCCTATAAAACCTCAACCACGCCCTATGGAGGCCGCTGAGGATCGGCCGATCCTCGCGGGAGAACACATGAACACGCTCAAATCCATCGCAGCCACGTTTATCATGTCATGCGCTGGCTGCATGGTGAGCCCAATCGAGCAGACCGTTCATGAATCGTCAGAACGGGACGTTCAGGAGACGAGCGACATCGATCCGCTTTCCGCTCCGTACGCGCCGCTAGATCTAGCCACTGAAGCGCTCGACGAGCCATTGTCACGAGGCACCTGCGAGGATGCGTGCGAGCTGTATCATCGGCATTGGAGCCAGCTCTGCGCTCGTGTTCCAGGAGGCGGCGCGCGACAGTGCCACTCTGAATCCATGGAAGGATACGGTCTCTGTCAGAAAAATTGTCGCAGCGGGTGCGAAGCTGCCGGTTCGGCGATGTACGACAGATGGGAGCTGTACTGCAACGAGCGTTGCCCGTGGTACTACAAAGGCGAGTGCAACCTGCGCAACAGGCTAGGGCGCGTGGTGTTCAATCGCGAATGCGGCTGAGCGCGGCGCGTGGGGTGGCTCACTCTGAAGAGTTGGAGGATCTCGCCTGAGCTTGGACGTGCGCTTCGCTCACTTGACTAGGCCTCGGAAACGTGTACCGGACGACGCATGGACAAGATCCTCGGAGAGCGAAAGCTGGTTTTCAAGCCTTCCGACGGCTCACCGGCCCAGACGGTGGTCGCTCGATTTGGCCATCCGGTGCCAGGAAGCGACGGCACATGGTGTGTAGACGTCCAAGTGGAAAAAGGAGGGAAAGCCGGTACGGTAGACAGAGCGCACGGCCTGGACCAGGCTCAGGCGCTCTCGCACGCGTTCCTGATTCTCGATGCTCAGATCGAGGCCATGACGGATCGTGGATCCATTGAGCTGTCCGGCGGCGACGGACCTGTCGAGCAAGCGTCCGCGGAAGAGGCGGCAGCTTGGCGCATCGTGCCGAGGATCGCATCAGAGGATGGTTCCAAGTTCAGCAACGAGCTGATGCTTGCGAAAGTGGACGTTCTTGGCGAGCGAGAGCTGACGCTGAAGCGGAAGGATGGCGGCGAGGAAAAGGTCGTCGTGCGCCTCGGGCACCCGTACCTGTCTAGAGGACATTGGCGTGCTCCGTGCGAGATAGTCGGACCTAAGGGCGCCGTGCAGCGTCGCTTCGGCACAGGAGAGGACTCGATCCAGGCGCTGACGCACCTGCTGTATCTCGTTCCGATCCTTCTGGACGGCGTCGCGGAAGAAGGGGAATTTCGCACGCGGGAAGGCGCGATAGGACACTGGTTCCCTCGAATTTTGATCGAGGAGCGACCGGACAAGGCAGCGAAGTGAAGCTCAGGTCGACTATTCCGGAAACCGCAGCGTCTTGTGGGCCTCGCCGCTCTCTCTCACCGTCGTGCTGCCACCGTGGTTCACGCTGATGCCGCCCCTGCCCGGCTGCCCGTTCTCGATGGTGACGTTCTCGAGCGTGAGGATCCGAACCGATCCCTGTCGTGGACGGCGCCGTAATGGTGATGGCCTCCCTTGCCGCGCCCGCGCGATTGCAGGGGGACGCCTCGTTCATCACCGGTGACGGAACCATGCCACCCCTCTCGCCGCGAGCACCTGCCTACTTCGCGTCGCGCGGCGTGCCGCCTCCGGGCGCCGCCGCCTCGCGCCCTCCGAGGATCGCGAGCTCGGTCTCGATCCACCGGTCGAGCTCGCCCTGCAGGCTGAACAGCGCCAGATCGAACTCCCGCCCGTTGATGACGATGAACGGCGTCCCCGAGAGCCCGGCGCGGTCGGCCTCGGCCTTGTCGCGCGCGACCACCCGGGCGGCCGGCTCGCCCGCCATGTCGGCGCGGAACCGGGCCATGTCGAGGCCGACCTTCTGCGCGTAGCCGAGCAGGTCCTTCTCCTCGAGCCGCTGCTGGTTCTCGAACAGGAGGCGCTCCATCGGCCAGTAGCGGCCCTGGCGGTGCGCCGCGATGGCCGCGCGCGCCGCGGCGTCGGCGTGCGGGTGCGATCGCAGCGGATACACCTTGTGGATCAGCCTGACGTGGGGCGCGTGGCGCTCGACGACCTCGTCGAGGAGCGGAACAGCGCGCCCGCAGGAAGGGCACTCGAAGTCCGACCACACGACGATCTGGATCGACGCGCGCTCCGGCCCGCGAGAGGGCGAGTCGGCGAGGTCGATCTGCTTCACGTTCGGACCGAACCTCACGCCGTACGCGGCCTGGGCCTCCGCGCCGCTCGCGCCGCCGCGGATCTTGTCGGCGAGGAGCTGCGCGGCCGGCGCGCAGGCCGCGCAGGCGCGCGACTCGCGGACGCACTGCGCGAGCGACACCGCCTGCTCGGGGCACGGCGCGTAGAGCTGCGAGACGAGCTGCCACCAGGTATCGCGCTCGCGGCGGACGAGCTCGGCCGTGTCCACGCCGGGCAGCTCTTCCGGCGCGCCGCCGGCCGCGTCGAGCGGCGCGGCGCCCGGGGGCCCGGGGAGCGGGACCTCGGGGGAATCGACGAACTGGGGTTCCTGCCGCTCCGCGCCGCCGCAACCCGGGAGCGCGGCGAGCGCGAGGACCGCGGCGAGCGCGGGCCGTCGTGCACCTGATCTCGGAATGAACACGCGCGGATGCTACACCCCCGCCGCGGCCGGGCCAGGCCGAAGCGCCGCTCGAGGCGCGCGGCCGGCGCCGCGGCCCCTCAGAAGGCGCCGCCGAGACCGAAGGTGGTGCGGCCGGGCGCGAGGGCGGCGTGCGGCGCGAACCGGAGCCGGAGCGGGCGGAGGCGGATATACTCGTAGCTCTCGGGCCCCGGGGGCTCTTCGTACTCGAGGAGCGTGGCGTCGACGATGTTCGCCGTGAGCGCTCCGAGGATGGCGCCGAAGACAAGGCCGGTGAGCTCGCCGTCTCTGTTGGGGGAAGCACCGCCGATGACCTGGCCGAGCAGGCCGCCGCCGAACGTGCAGCCGACGTTGAGGCCGAGGCTGAGGAAGCCCTTGCCGAGGTGGCCGTTGGCCCAGTGGGTGATCGGGCCGCCGAGCACGAATGGGCCGGCGGTCATCCAGGCGAACATCTCGTTCTCCGTGGCGACAGCGAGGGGTCCGAACGCGACGGTCCCGCTGAGCACGAGGAGGTGCTGCCAGCCGTACCAGACGCGCTCTGTCTCGCGCCGCTCGCGCCAGGGAGAGCCCCCGGGCTGCCAGGACCCCGGGCTCGTCGTCCACCTCACGGGCGCCTGGGGAGCTCCGGGCGGCGCGACCCCGGCCGGCGGCGCGCCGCCGTCGCCCGGAGCCGGCGGCGGCAGGAGCGGCGCTGCCGCCGCGTCGCCCGGAGCCGGCGCGACGGCCGACGCGCTCGGCGGCGCAACTGGCGCAGGGGAGGCCTCGGACGCAGGCTGCATGGCGCTCGCCGGCGCCGCCGTGGCCACCACGGCCGCTGCACAGCCGATCCACAGCCCGCCGCGAAGCATGCCTGTCATCCTGCGATCCTCTCTTCCTTCTTCCTGCGCTCAGGGCCTCTTTTACTTCCTTTCTCTCGGCCGCTGCGTGCAAATCCGGCCCCGCATTCCTGCGAGCGGCGATGGATGGCGGCTCCGCCGGCGCGCGCCGTCAGACCCAGCGCCGCGTCGACCGGGCGTAGGTCTCGTAGGCAGCGCCGAACCGGGCGCGCAGCCGCTGCTCCTCGAACGCGATGTACCAGCGGTCGACGATCGTGACGAAGACCGCCGCGAGCAGGAACGACGTCGCCGCGCCGCTCAACGCCGCCATGCCCGCGGCGGCGAGGCCCATCCCGAGGTACATCGGATTCCTGGACCACCGGAACAGCCCGCCGGTCACGAGCCGCGTGGGCTCGGCGAAGGTGTTGATCTCCGTCGCGGCCCGCGCGAACTGCGCCCGCGCCGCGACCGCCATGACGACGCCGATCGCCAGCGGCAAGGCGCCGAGCCAGCGAGTCGACGCCGGGAGCACCGGCGGGAACGGCAGGACGGCGTGAGTCAGCCACATGACCGCCACCACGAGGAGGAGCAGGACCGGCGGGAGCAGATTGCGCGAGGGTGCGTTCGAGGTGATCATGCCCCACCAGTCTAGCGACAGGGCAAGACGCGGAGACTCGCGTTCGGGAGAGACGATGAAGCGCCCAGAAAAGCCGCGCAAAGAGCCTCGCCAGGCGCGCTCGCGCTTCCTCGTGGAGACCATCGTCGAGGCCGCGGCTCGCGTTTTCGACGCGCACGGCTACGACGGGGCGAACACGAACCAGGTCGCCAAGGTCGCGGGGGTGAGCGTCGGGTCGGTGTACCAGTACTTCCCGAACAAGGACGCCCTCGTCACCGCGCTGCACGAGCGCCACGTGCGCCACATGCTGCGGCTCGTCGAGCAGGTGGACGCGGCGGCCGACGGCGTCTCGCTGCGCGGAGCGACGGAGGCGCTCGTCGAGAGGAGCCTCGAGCTCCACCGGTCGGAGCCGCGGCTGCAACGGCTCCTCCACGCCGATCTCCCGACGCTGGAGCAACAGCGCACGCTGAGCGCGGCCAGCCGGGCTGTCTTCGATCGCACCCGGCGGCTGCTGTCGCGCCACGGCTCGGAGATCGTCCAGCCGGATCTCAATCTCGCCACCTACGTTGTCCTGCGCATGTTCGAGGAGCTCGTCCACGCAGCGGCCCTCGATCCGCCCGCGGGCGTCGAGGACGGCGCGCTCCGGCGGGCGATCACCGACGCGCTCATGGGTTATCTCACCGCCGGCGCGACACCGGCGCGGGCGGCGAGCCCCGCGGACCGGCCGTAGGCGCGATGCCCCTTCTCCGCGGCGCGGACGCAGGAGCCACGCGGGACGCCAGCCTGTACAGCGACGATCCGTCCGGTCGACGGCGGGCCCGCGACAACTTGCCGCATATTCCGCGCACGGCGGCCGTGCCACAGGTCGTGCGCCGGGCGGCCAGCAAGAGGGCCCTGCGCGTTCCTTCGGAGGCAGGACGACCACCATGACCCAATCGCCGAGATCCACCTTGCTTGCGCTGGCGCTCGCCAGCTTCGCCGCCTTTGCTCCAGGCTGCGGCGACGACGAAGCTGTGACGCCGGCTGGGACCGGCGGCGGCGAGTCTCCCGCCGGGACCGACGGCTCCGGCGGCGAGGAGCCCGCCGTGACCGGCTCTGGCGCGGGCGGCGGCGGCGAGCTTGTGGATGACGAGGACAGCGACCACGACAGGGACGGCTTCACCCCGCGCGAAGGCGACTGCGACGACTTCAACAACACCGTCCACCCCGACGCCGAGGAGCGGAATCTCGATGGCGTCGACTCCAACTGCGATCAGTCCGACGCGCCGGTCAAGACGCTCGTGTGGAACGGCGGCCCGGAGCCCGACCTGGTGGACGCGATCGACCTCATGGACGAGGACGGCGACGGCCAGATCTCGCTCGCCGAGTTCGCCGCGGCGTGCGCCAAGTCCGCGTCGCTGACGGGCCCCGCGCGCCCCGGCGTGGTCCAGATCAACTCGTCCTGCAGCCACTCGAACAGCTGCCGCGGCATGGTCTACCAGTCCTGGAACGAGCTTTACGAGCATGCCTGCCGCGCCATGAACGGGTGTTCGGGCTGGAGCTGCGTGGAGACCGCCGAGGATCAGGATCGAGACGGCCCCACGGCGTTCAAGGCGGCGACGTGCGACCACTGCCACTCCGGCTCGGCGGGCTCGTTCGGCGTGAAGGTGCGGCCCACCGAGGACATGGCCACTTACGTCGCCGAGTTCTGGGAGCGCCGCTCGGATCGGTACCTGCAATCCATCATCGCGTTCGGGATCGACGGCGTCCACCCGGAAGGCTATGCCTACTCGAACATGCCCGGCTCCTACCACCTGCTCTCGCTCGCCGAGATCGATCGGCTGATCGCCTACCTGCGCACCCTGACGCCCGAGGGCAAGAGCTTCGATCCGCTGGCGCCGGCCGACCCCATCGAGCCGAGCCCCTGAGCGACCGATGAGCGCGCCGCGAGGCCCGGCCGGCAGCCAGGCGCCCGTGGCGCGGGCGCTCCCGCGAGGCGCGCTCGGCCTCGGGCTGCGCCCGCCGCACTACGACGCGATCGAGCAGCTCCGGCCCCCGCTGGGGTTCTTCGAGATCATCGCGGAGAACTACCTCGGCGCGTCGCCGCTGCCCCGGGAGCGGCTCCGGCGCATCGCCGAGCGCTACCCGATCGTCGCCCACGGCGTCTCGCTGAACCTGCTCGGCGAAGCCCCCCTCGACCGGGCTCACCTGTCGCGGCTCAAGGATCTGATCCAGGAGCTCCGGATCCCCTATCTCACGGATCACCTCTGCTGGACGGCGTTCGAGGGCGTGACGCACCACGACCTCCTGCCGGCGCCGTACCATCCGGAGCTGATCCCGTACGCCGCCGGCCGGGCGTTCGAGGTCCAGGAGGCCCTCGGTGTGCCCTTCGGGATCGAGAACCTGTCTTCCTACGTCGCGTGGGAGCGCGACACGATGCCTGAGTGGGAGTTCTATCGCCGCGTGGTGGAGGAGTCCGGCTGCTGGTGCATGCTGGACATCAACAATGTCTTTGTCTCGAGCGAGAATCACGGGTTCGATCCGCGCGAGTACCTCGACGGCGTGCCCTGGCACCGGGTCTTGCAGGTCCACGTGGCCGGCCACCAGATCTTGCCCTCGGGCCTGCGGCACGACACGCACGATCGCCCGGTGTCCGACGAGGTATGGTCGCTCTACGAGGAGGCGTGGCGCCGGGGCGGCCCGTTCCCGACGCTCCTCGAGTGGGACGCGGAGATCCCGCCCTTGCACATCGCGCTCGCTGAGCTCGACAAGGCGCGGCAGGTGCGATCGTCATGAGCTCGAGAGGTGGAGATCCCCCGGCCTGGCTGCGGGAGCTCCAGCGCGACTTCACCGCGGTGCTCCGCGCGCCGCTCGACGCGAGCGCAGGCCGGTTCCGGGAGCTTTCGGAGCGATACCCTGCGGGTCTCGTGGCGCAGGTGAAGGTCGGCCCCGCGGGCCTCGCGCCGGCGGAGCGGCTCGCGGTCTATCACCGCCAGTACTGGATGCGGCTGTTCACCGCGCTGCAAACGAGCTTCCCCCGCGTGTCGCGGGCGATGAGCTATTGGCATTTCAACCACCTGGCCGCGCTGCACCTCGCCGCGTGCCCGCCCCGGCACGCGGACCTCGACGCGGCGTCCAGCGGGTTCGCCGAGCGGCTCCGCGGCGCGCTGCGCGGCCCTGACGGCGCGCGCCGCGGCCGCCATCCGGTGCGCCCGGCGCGCGGGCACGAGGACGCGTGGCGCCGGCGGATCGAGCTCTCCGGGGCGCCGCTCGCGATGGTCCGCCAGGCGCTGCGCATGGACGAGGCGGAGCGGCTCGCCTGCGAGTCGCCGTTCGAGGGCCTCTGGCGGCCGACGCCGGAGGAGCTCGCCGGGCTCGCCGAGGCGCGGCTGCGCTTCGCGGTGTCCTTCACGCTGACCCACGAGGACTGGGACCTCGCGCGCTTCTCGCGGCGCGCGGGGGGCGACCTGGGCGATCTGGAAGAGCGCCCCCTAAACGCGAGGCGTCGCCACGCGTCCACCCGCGCGTGGGTCTTCGCCCGGAGCGCCGCCGGCACGACGACGACCTCGGTGGATCCGCTGTTCGCCCGCCTGCTCGAGCGCTGCCGGGCGCTGCCGTTCGGGCAGGCCCTTGCCGCCGTCGAGCAGGGCTGCACGGCGGCGGAAGCAGCGCAGCTGCAGGTCAATCTGCAGGGCTGGATCGCGCTCGCCCTCTCGAACGGCTGGTGGATGGGCCTCGCCGGCGCCGGGACCGCTGGCCGCGGTCCGTCTTCTTCAGCTCGCCCTTGAACCGCCACGCCACCGCCGTCTTCACGCCCAGCGTGATCACCGACACGCCGGCGACCACCCGACGGGCCGTGCCTCGTCGATCTACAGCGGTCTCCGCTGCGACGTGCAGAGCAGAGCGACGGTTACCCGCACAGGAGACGGGCCCAGATCGGCGTTTTCGGCGCGCAAGCGCACTCCGGTGCGCTGAGCACCGAAAACGTCGAGGTGGGCCCGTATCCGAAGCGGGTGACCGTCGCTCTAGGCGGCCGCGCTCCGGCGGCCGGCGCCGCTTCCCCCTTCGTTGAGCTTCGCTTCGTGCTTTGCGACCCACTTGCGGAGCCGCTGCGACAGAGGTGAGCGTCCGTTTTCGTAGTTGGCGACCGAGCTGCGCGCGAGGCCGAGCTTTTCGCCGAGCTCGGCCTGCGAGAGCCCGAGCTTCTCGCGAAGCACCTTCAGCGTCGTCGAGCCCGCCGCCGCTTGCGCGCGCGCCTGTGCGCTCGGAGGGGTCGGCGGCACGGCCTCGACCGCGCGCCCGGCCCGCTGGGTGCGCTCGACCGCCGCCGGCTGGGACTCGGCGCGGGCGCCTTCCGGAGCGGTGCGCCGCGCGACGGGCGCTCGGACGCTGTTCGTGCTCCCCGCGAGCTTCTCGCCGCAAAACGGGCAGAAATCGAACGCGAGGACCTTGCCCGCGTCGGTGCGGAGCTCGATTCCCTGGATCGACGCGGGGATCCCCTGCGCGCGGCGCTCTTCGCTCGCCCACCCGTACACGAGCGTGAGCCCGCGCTCCTCTTGATTCACCGGTAGCCCGGTCTGACTCATCCGAAGGCAGACCGTCCTGCCGTCGCGCGTGCACTGTCGTCCGATCATGGGCATCGTCATCTCCTCTTTTCCGTGCGGGCGCAGGCGTACCCGGTCGAACTTTTGCGCAGTACTGCTCACCTGTCAAGGTGGACACACGCCAGGTCGAACTTTTGCGCGATACTGTTCATTTGTCAAGGCAGAACGACGGGGAGCCTGGGCGAGGAAGAGGCGATGATGTTAGGGATCGTCGACGAGCTCGTCCTCGTAGTTTTTCACTGGTTCACGCGTTCACTTTTCAGCTCCAGCGTGGAACCCGCGCGTGGAGTGTCCACGTGCCCTCGCGTTCCTGGGGGAGCTTGCAGCCGATGAGCCCCGTCAACGTTTACCACTGCCAGCGATGCATCGCGCCGCTGGAGGTCCCGCCGGGCAGCCGCACGATCGTGTGCCGTTACTGCGGAACACACAACGAGCTGCAGCGCCCAGAGCTGCAGCGCGCAGTCCCGCCCGGCCCGCGCGGCCCGCCCGTCGCCGCGCCTCGCCCCGCTGCGGCGCCGAAACGCACGTCCGCGGCGATCCTCCTCGGGGTCGCCATCGCGATCGCCATGCTCGTGAGCATCGCCGTGCTCGCCCCGCGGGGCGCGCGGGTCCCCCGAGCGTTCCGCGGCCCGCTCGAGCTGGAGTGGGCGAACGAGCGGAAATTCGTCGTCAAGTCCGACGAAGCGCTCCACGGCGACGTCGCCATCTTCGAGGGCACTTACCAGATCACCTTCCACGGCTTCCCAGCAGGCACCAGATGGAAGGTCGCGGAGAAGAGCGGGCGTATCGAGAGCGACATCTATGACATCATCAAGCTCGACAATGTCGAGGGCCAGCTCGGGAGAGTTCCAATCGCCAGGTACCGCGAAACCCTGCTAGGGCCCAAGGCGAAGCTCGAGATCGAGCTCCCCTCCGGACAGACAGCTTCCATCGAGCTGCGCCAGGCCGACGCCGCCATGTCCGTCCTGTCGGTGCTCGATCGCGTCAAGAATGGTCCGGTCCTCTTCGAAGGCGAGCCGAAGCAGGAGAACGATCGGAGCAGCGTGCTCCTCCTCGAGACGGCTTCCATGAAGCTCTTCGGCCAGGCGGTCCTGCTGCAAGACGTCGATCTCGTTGCCATGACGCGCCGGCTCCCGGAGATCAAGGGCCGAAAGACGTGCACCGGGTACAAGGACCGCGCGGGCGAGCCGCTCGCCGACCTGACGATCCGGTTCAAGGAGACCGAGGCCACCGTGCTCGATCGGCGGACCGGGGCCGTCGTGCAGAAGAAGGTCTTTCCGCCGGATGAAGACTGCCCGATGTTCAGGTTGTCGATCGACGGCGATCGCGAGCGGGAGCAGGACAGCTACCCGCCGACGCGGGACATCGAGTCATGGCTGAGCTCTCTGGTGCAGCGTTGACGGACCGAGACGACGGGCCATGTACCGCGCCGGCGACGCGCCGAGCGCCTTGCGGAACATGGTGACGAAGCTGCTCGCGCTCTCGTAGCCGAGGTCGCTCGCGACGCTCTGCACGCTCGCTCCGCGCGAGAGCCGCTGGAGGGCCAGGACGATGTGGAGCTGCTGGCGCCAGCGACCGAAGCTGAGGCCGGTCTCCCGGACGAGCAGCCGGTTGAGGGTCCGCTCGCCGACGCCGATCCGGCGGGCCCACGTGCCCATCGTCGCGCCGTCGGCGGGGTTCTCCGCCATCGCATCGACCAGCTTTCGGAGGCGCGGGTCGGCCGGCATCGGCAGGCGATGTTTCTCGATCGTCGCCGCCGCCAGCTCGTCGAACAGGACGGCCACGAGCCGCGCATCCGGCCCGTCGAGGTCGTACAGCGCGGGACGCGCCGCGAGGCGGACGAGCAGCTCGCGAAAGAGCGGCGTGACCGAGACGGCGCAGCACTCGGCCGGCAGATTGGGAGCCACGTCCGGCTCCACGAAGACGCCGTAGCCCTCGAGCGGCGCGCGCCCTCGTATCTTGTGCAGCACGCCGGCGGGGATCCACAGCGCCGAGCGCGGCGGGACGATCCACAGCGCGTTCGACGCCTCGCACGTGACCTCGCCGCGCTCGAGGAAGAACAGCTGTGACTCGCGATGGCTGTGGAACTCGCTCTCCAGCCCGCCGGTGACCATGCTCATGCCGACGGCGCTGGCAGGCCGCGCGAGCGTGCTTCGCCACTGGCCACGATCCTCGCGCGCGAAGCGACGCGAGAGCGACTCCATCGCCTCGGCCGCCGATGCGCGCGGCTCGTTCGCGACCTGGACGTCGCCATGAAAGGTCCACCCGGGGGAGCCGATCGACGGCGACGCGGGCGGGGCCGGCGAGCCTTTCGTGGTGGAGCCGGCGGAGGACAAGGCCAATCCCGATGCCGGCGATGCCGCGGATGACACGGGCGACGCGGGACGCTTCCTTTGCTTCGAACCCATGGCCGGATTGCAAAACAAAATGTCCTCATCTCGGAATGCGGTCAAGCTCGCCGGCTGCGATGGTTCCTCTGCGCGCTCCGGCGGCCGTGCCGGAGCCCGCGAGACCGCTCTTCGGCGGACACGAACGCGGAGGCTCTTCGATGCGGAAGTTGATGACCGCGCAGCAGATCGAGGCGATCGTCGGCGCCCCGATCCCGGCCGTGCGCATGAAGCAGATCGGCGCCCTGGACGAGGGATGTCGGCGCGTCCTCGCCAGTGCTCCTGTCGCCGGCTTCGGTTTTCGTGACGAACAGGGAGGCTGGCGCAGCACCTTCGTCGGAGGCGCCCGCGGCTTCGCGCACGTGGAATCGCCGAAGCGCGTTCGTTTCGAGCTACCGGCGAGGCACCCGACGCCGGAGTCCGGCAGCGGCGCCTCGTTCGTCTTCCTCGTGCCGGGGATCGGCGAGACCCTTCGGCTCAACGGCTCTGTCGCCGAGCGACGCGGCGGCCGGATCGTCGTCACCGTCGAGGAGGCCTTCGTTCACTGCGCGAGGAGCATCCTCCGATCCCGCCTCTGGGAGGGGCCGCGCGCTCGCGCCGCCGGCACCGTCGAGCCGCCGTCGCCGCCTGATGGCGCGCGCCACGAGAGGGAAGGCGGACCCCTCGGCGATCCGAGCGTCGCTCGCTTCCTCGCGTCGAGCCCCTTCGCCGTCCTCTCGTCGTGGGACGCCGCGGGCTCGGGCGATACGAGCCCGCGAGGCGATTTCCCGGGCTTCTTGCGGATCCTCGACGACGAGACGCTCGTCATCCCCGATCGCCGGGGAAACCGGCGGACCGATACGTTCCACAACGTCGTGACGTGCGACAAGGTCTCCCTCGCAGCCGTGGTTCCAGGGCGCGACGACGTCCTCCACGTCGGCGGCACGGCGTACGTCACCGACGAGCCGGCGCTCCTGTCGACCATGGCGCTCGCGGGAAAGCCACCGCAGGCAGCGCTCGTCATCCGCGTGGCGCGCGCGGAGCTCCTGGCGAACGAGGCCCTGCAGCGATCGAAGATCTGGCAACGCTCCGCCGACGTCGACGCGGGCGCCGTCCCCGATCTGATGGCGCTGGCGACTCAGCACCTCGCGCTCAACGAGGACGGCGGCGCGAAGGCGGCGATGATTCGCCTCCTCGGCAGCGGCGCCGGCGCGTTCCCGAGGCTCATGCGCTGGCTCATCGATCTCGGCTACCGCAAGGGGCTGACGGACGAGGGCTACGACCGCGGCGCGGCGAGGGCGGACGACCCGGAGAGCCAGCGCGAAGATCGCCGGCGATGACGTTCGGCTCGGACAGCGACGCGATCCGGTTCAATCCACGCGAACCACGGCGACCTGCGCGATCTTGCCGGGGGGCTCGACGTCGACCGTGACGAAATGGCGCCCGATGCCGTCGAGCCGCTCGGGGATCGCGCCGCCGCCGCCCGAGATGTACGCGGGGATCCCGGCGTTCTCGAACGCATAGAACGAGTGGATGTGGCCGTAGAACGTGAGATCCACGCGCCCGCCCGCGAGCATCGTGAGGAGCTTGTTGGCCTCGGCGCGGCTCGCGAATGCGCCGTTGCGGGAGCCCACCGGGTCGAGGGGCGCGAGGTGCATCGTGACCACGTGCAGGAGATCCTGCCCCTCGGTGAGCCAGCCGTCGAGCCACCCGTAGGCGAGCGGATCGATCGTCGCGCTCGCCGAGTCGAGCATCGTGAACTGCACACCTCGGAACGCGAAGCGGTAATTCCCGCGGCCAAACCACTCGTGGTAGAGGTCGTCCCGCGTGCCGAGCTCGTGGTTGCCGAGCGTCGCGTAGCAGGGAAAACGGAGCGTCTTCATCTCGCGCTGGAATCGCTCGAGCTGCTCGGGCGAGCCCCGCGACGTGAGATCGCCGCTGATGAGCGCGAAGCGGACGCCCTCCGCCTCGTTCATCTTCGCGTAGATGTCCTGAACGCGGTCGATGTCCTCCTGGACGTCGGCGAAGACGGCGAACCTCCACGGCTCGCGCCGCGCCTCGTCCGGCGGGCGCAGCGAGAGGGCCGCCTCGGCGCCGGGCGGCAGGGAGAGGCGGAAGGTGCGCTGGGTCGGAAACGGCGCCTCGACGAGCTCCACGGGCACCCGCTTGTCCCCGACGCGCGCCGAGAGCTCGGCGTCCGCGAGCATGTTCTCGATCGTGATCTTCCACGGCCCGCCCGCCTCGTCGGTGAGGCGGATCGAGAGCGCGGGCGCGCTCGCCCAGAGCGCGAGCTCGCCCGAGTCGAGGCGGCGGACCGCCGCGAGCCCCTCGTCCACGGTGACGCGCGCCTCTCCCCGTGAGGCCTTTCCCACTTCCAGGTCGCGGCGCGCGCGGCCCTCGGCCACGTCCAGGCAGGAGAGGGCGAGCGGCGCGGTGAGGGCGATGAGCGCGAGGAGGGCGTCTCTCAGGATCATGGCGAGTCTCCAGGGCGGAAGAGCAGCGCGAGGCGCCCGACGTACGCGGAGCCCGCCTTCACGTCGGCGAGCAGGCCCCAGCGGGGCGAGGCATGGATCCGGCCCTCCAGGCCGAAATGGCCCGGGACGCCGCTGCCAAGGCCGGGGAGCTTCGCGCCGCCGACATACCCGTCGTGCCGGTGGTCGTAAACCACCTTGGCCTCGCCGCGCGGATACCCCGCGTGCCCGAGGTACGCGCCGAAGGCGAAGCGGGGAATCAAGAGCTCGTTCCCCTCGAGCGGGCGGCGGCCGTGGCGGTAGCCCTCGACCGCGATCCCCCAGCCCATCTCCGCGAACGAGCCCCGCAGCGTGCGCCCGAGGTGGGCGAGATCGAGCCGGCCCTCGAGGCTGACCTCGCCGGTGGTGATCGAGAAGTCGTCGGAGGTGTAGCGGTGATGGGTGAGCGCGCCCTCGATCTCGAGGAACGAGCCGTCCGCCGCGCGCGGGCCGTCCGGCGTGCCGGGGCCGATGAAGCGATGCGCGGCCTCGACGCGGAGGCGCGCATTGTCGTCGTTCAAGGCAAACCAGCCGGAGCCCGAGAGGCGGAGGGAGCTCAGGCGCAGATCCATGCCTGGCACGAGGAACGTGCGGTACGCGAACGTGGGGTCGTGGACGTAGGCGAACCCGAGCTGCGTCTCGACCCAGGGCAGCGACGAAGGAGGGCTGCCGGTGCCGCCCTCCGGGGCGAGCACGCCATAGAGGTCCGCCAGAAGGGAGATCCCGAACAGGCCCACACCCGTCACGGTGGTGAGCACGATCGGCGCGATGACGCGCCGCGAGGCCCCTGAGGCCGCCGCGCCCGCGAGCCCGCCCACGGCGAGGCCGGCGCCCGCGCCCTCGAGGGCCAGGAGGGTCCAGCCCGTGCCCGGCTCACCCAGGATCAGGTGCCCGGTGCCGTGCGCGATGACCCCTGGGAACACCGCGCCGGCCGCGGCGACGGCGCGGCGCCCGGCGGAGACATCCTTCGTCGGCGGCGCCGCGGTCGCTGGCCCCCCGCCTGGCGCGGCGGTGGCCGGGGAGATTGGCGCGCCATCACCCGCCTCGACCTCGGCCGGCGCGACAACGAGGAGGAGCGCCAGGGTGAGGACGTAGCCTGTTGTGCGCGGGGGCCTCAGCATCGATCTCTGCGTGGCGGGCGCCTAACGTGGCACGGCCGTGCCGGCTTTGCACGCGTCGAGAGCCTCCGACCCCCGCCCGCCCTCGACCATCGGTCCTGATGAGCGTGAAGCTGTAGCCGGCGCCGCGGGTCGGATAGTGTTGTCCGGCAACCAAGGAGAAGCCGCGAAGATGATCCGATCCTCACGCGCCGCGACGGCGGCCATGACAAGCCTGTTCCTGCTCCCGCTCGGAGCGTGCGTCGCGGCGTCGGGGGCCCAGCCTCCCGCCGCGGCCACCGCCCCGTCACCCAGCCCGGAGCCCGCGGCCCCTGCGACGAGCCCCGCTCCGGCCGCGACCGCGCCGGCGGCGGCCGCCACCGCGCCGGCGACAGCCACGCCCGGCCCGGCGGCCCCCGCGGCGGTGGATCTCGATGCGCTCTACAGCGAGGCGATCTTCAAGTCCGCCGTCGTCACGCCCGCTGCCGCGCGCAAGCTCGTGCCGCTCAAGCCCGACGCGAACGGCACCTACACCGTGACCACCTGGGCCGGCTGCCGGGGCGACGGCGGACCGAACAAGTGCGGCGCCTACGTGGCGCAGCAGCCCGTGAACGTGAAGTGGGACGTGTGGGTCACGAGCAACGGCGAGCTCCAGAACAAGTGCAAGACGTGGACAGGCGATGTGGTGCTCCAGATCCACCAGCTCCTCGGCCTGTCAGCCCCGCAGCCGCCGCTCCCCGCGGACACGACGGAGCGGCAGTTCGTCACGTTCTCCGGGGTGCCGGCCGCGAGCATCTTCCGCCCCTGCACGGACGCCCGCGTCGACACCGACTCCTGCGACGGGACGAAGCTGCCTGCAAAGCAGCCTTCACTGGCGCCGGCCGATTACTACAGGTGGTTCACGAACCATGCGATGTCGTCGTGGCAAGTGCCGGAGAAGGGTCAGACGCCCACGGGCTTTCCGTGGACCAGGCTCGGATATTCGTACAACTGGGCGCCGGGCGCGGACATCTACGGGGCGTCCGAGTACGTCATCTCCGGCGGCGCGAAGGCGGTGAAGGTCACCGTCGCCGCCGTCCAGACGGCCAAAGATTTCTGCAAGCCTTGAGCAGGCGCGCGTCGACGCTGCGGCGCAAAACGCCGCAGGCGTGATTTGATCTGATCGTTCGATCGAGGCCGATCGATCGTTCGATCCACCGGTCCTCCAGCACGACACACGCCTGGTCCGCAGGGACGCTGGCGACGACACAGCGCCGGCCGTCGCGCGTTCGCCCGCGAGGCACGCCCTCGGCTGGATCACCACGTGCATGGCTTCGTTGCGCCTGGGAGGGGATCAGCACGCTCGAAAGGGACAACGAACCATGAGAACAAAGCTCTCTTTACCCTTCGCATTCACCCGCCGGGCCGCCTTCATGGCGGTCGCGCTCACCGTCGCCCCGGCGCACGCCGCCGCGCCCATTCACGTCGTCGAGCCGTCCGACCCAACTGCGTCGATGCAATGGCACCTCGATGCGATGCGCGCGCTGGAGGGGTGGGCGACCGTCAAGGACCTGCCGTCGACGGCGACCACGCTCGCCGTCATCGACGCCAACATCGAGCTCGGCAGCCCCGAGATGCAGGGCCGCACCGTCACCGGGTGGGACTTCCGCTTCGACCAGCCGTACCCGACGGCCTGGATCCTCGGCTCTTCCGCTCACGGGACGCTCGTCGCCAGCCTTGCCGCCGCGAACACCGGCAACAACTTCCTCGGCGCGGGCGTCGCCGGGCCGACCTCCGCGGTCAAGGTGATGCCGCTGCGCATCGTCGACCAGAGCGATCTCTGCGCAACCGGGTTGCGCAGCGACGATCCCACGCGGACGCAGACGATCGCGACGGCGACCCTGCGGGCGCTGGACTACGCCATCGACCGCGGCGCCAAGGTCATCAACATGTCCCTCGGCAGCCTGACCACGCCGCTCACCGCGGAGCCGTTCCGAGCGGTGATGCAGAAGGCGCGGGACAGAGGCGTGCTCATCGTCACGGCGTCCGGCAACGAGGGCATCGACCACGATCGCCTCGCGAGCGAGGACCTCGTGTCGATCCATGTCTACGATCCGGCCGATCCGGACGCCCCCGGCAGCACCGCCACCACGGGCAAGGACGGGTGCCTCTCGTCCGTCGCCGGCTCGTACAGCAAGTTCTCGGGCGACCTCACGGCCGGCGAGCGCACGAAATGGCAGAACGGCACGGTCGAGGACATCACCGTCGACGGCAAGCCCTACAAGCGCCGGTACGTCACGGCGGTTCCCCGGGGCACCAGGTCCTACCCCGGCGCGTTCTCGGAGGCGCCGTTCAACTTCGACAACATCGTGGTGGTCACCGGATCGAACCAGGCCGGCGGCCGGTGGAAGGCTCCGTGTCCGGGCACGCCCGAGGAAGCCCGCACGCGCATCTGCGGCGGCGCGAACTACGGCACCTACGCCGACGTCGTGGCCCCTTCCGAGGGCGTGATCGTGACCGCACAGGTCATCCCCGGCACCCCTGGCACGTGGTCATCGCAGTCGGGCACGTCGCTCGGATCCCCCATGGTGGCCGGGGCGGCGGCGCTGCTGCGGTCGGTGCGGCCGGACCTCACGCCGCAGCAGATCAAGGCCGCCATGCTGCATGGGGTGAGCGACGCGAACCTGCGCACGGGCAACATCGCGCCGTCCGACGTCTTCAGCGTGACCCGCATGCTGGCCGCGGCCGGCATCGGCGTCGCCGACCCGAGGCCGCCGGCGTCAAGCGGATCGATCGACGCGCCGATCTGGAACGCCGCCACGCGGACGAGCACGTTCACCGATGACGTCACCAGCGACCCGGGCGGCTCCATCACCAAACGCGACTGGACGTTCGTCGACGCCGAGGGCAGGACGACGCGGGCGACCAGCACCGGAGCCTCGACGAGCCAGAGCTTCCCGCTCAACGGCCCTGTCACGACCACGCTGAAGGTGACCGACAACGCCGGCAACACCCGCACGCTGCGGCCCGTGACGGACTCCGTGTACGGCGCGCGCCGTGACGTCGTGAAGCTCAGGTTGGAGGGCGCCCAGCCCTACGTGCTCGACGGCGATCTGCTCAGCGGCAACCTCGCCGCGAGCCAGGTCAATCTGCAGAAGACGGTGAAAGGCACCGGCACGATGCGCAACCTGGCGGGCCAGACGGTCACGGTGACTGTCGACGTCAAGACCAACCTGTTGGGCGGCAACGCCTCGGGCACCGTCGAGGTGAGAGACCCGGTGAGGGGCACGCTCACGCTGACGGTCTCCTCGGCCACGATGACCCGGGACACTGCCACCGACGCGATGGCGGTCAAGAGGACCGGCCTCACGGGCACGTTCACCGGGCTGGATCTGTCGGTGCGCGACACCGACGACTGACCTCGCGCCGAGCGGGGCGCCTGGCCAGGCGCGGCGTCGGCGGGCGCGCGCTTCCTTCGGCGCGCGCCCCGCTGGACGTGGCGTGAACGCAGCTGGGACACAAGCTCTGCTTGTGTCCCTTTTTTCAAGTGCCGGAGGCGGAGCTATACCTGCTGCCCCGGGGCCTCCTTGCCTTTCTTGTCGGGCACGAGATAGATGCCCGGCAGGCTTATCAGGGTCATGGCGAATTTGGTCGCCAGGTTGATGGCGAAGATCTGCCGGATCACGTCGAACGGCAGCACAAAGGCAAAGGCACCGAAGCAAAACAGCAGGTTGTCGACCGGGACGCTGACCGCGTTGCTCGCGAGGACCGCGAGCCACTGGCGCCTGGGGCCCGCTTTTCTCAGATAGGCCTCGCGGACCCGATGGAAGACCTCGGTGTCCAGCAGCTCGCTCACGACCTCCGCGACGATGCTCGCGAACACGATTCGCCACACCGGGCTCAGGATCGCCGAGAACTGTTCGCCGAGCCCCCAGGACGGGTCGGACGGCACTTGCGCGGCCCAGAGGAGATAGAGGGCCATCAGGAGATTGGCCCCGCCGGCGCAAAAGATCAGCGTCTGGGCGCCACGCTTGCCGATGGTCTTGTGGACCATGTCCCGCAAGGTGAAGGTGAGGGGATAGATGAAGGTCCCCATATCCACGGCCAGCGAGAAGACGACGCCGATCTTGAGGCTTGCGATCTGACTGATGAGCTGCGCCGCGATATAGAACGAGATGACGATGATGGCCGCCGGCCTGATGGCGCTCGTCAGATCGTGGCTCGCGCTCCTGGACGACAATTCGGACATGAGAATCGCCTCGTTTCAAGGCAGGTTCGGGGGCCGCCGCAGTCTTGAGCCCGGGTGGATCGATCGCACGGCGCCGCGAGCCTAGATGGCCGCCGGCGGCGAGGACAAAGAATCAACGACGACCCCGGCGAGGCTCGCTGCGTGGCGCACCCGTTTCCGTGCTCGCGCGGCCACGGTCGGCAGGCGCGGGGGCCAGCAGGATCGACCTTGCGGACGCCACGAACTCCTGCGCGTTCGTCGTCGATCCTGGTATGCTCGCGAGCGTGGCCGATCTGGCGATCGACATCTTCATCTCCTATGCGCATGAGGACGAGGCGCTGAGGTGTCGCCTCGATAGCCATCTGGGCCCGCTCGTCCGGCAGGGGCTCATCCGTCCCTGGCACAGAGGGCTGCTCGGGGCCAACGAGGAACGGAGCGCGACGGCCGCCACCCGGCTCGCGCAGGCCCGTATCATCTTGCTGCTGGTAAGCGACGATTTCCTGGCGGACGACGAATGCGGCGCCGACGTCGAGCAGGCGCGTCGGCGGCTGCTGACCGGCGGCAGCGCGCGGGTGATTCCGATCATCTTGCGCCCGTGCGACTGGAGCGCTGCGGCGTTCGCGTTCCTGACGCCCCTCCCCGCGGGCGGCGAGCCGCTGGCAAGCTCCCCTGACCCCGAGATCGCCTGGGCCGACGTCGCGGCGCGCATCGAGCAAACCGTCGTCGTGACGCGCCTCACGCGGCCGAGCGTCACCCCGGGACAGCCGCGCCGGGCGAGCGCCGCAGGACAAGTTCGAGTCAGCGGTGTTGTCCTGCGCAGCATCGATCGGACGCTCATCGACGAGCGCGGCAGGAGCGCACGCGACCAGGTCGTGGCGCAGATGCCCGAACACTGCCGCGACGACCTCCGCCATGAGTCGATCGATCTGCTCGCGAGATACGATCTCGAGACCCTCACGACCTACATGGATCTCGCCACGTCGCTGGTCCTGCGGGATCCCGAGCGCTGGCGTGACTTCGGTCGACTGGCGGTCAGCGGCGACCTGCACCAGCTCGTGCGCTCGGTTTACGCGGTGCCGACGGTGGACGTCGTGCCCGTCCTGCACCGTACGACCCGCATCCTGTCGTGCCTCTTCACGTCCGGATCTTGGCGTGTCGACACCGGATTTACCAGGAAGGTGGTGCTGACCATCGGCGCTCTCGGCCCCCCTTCGGTGCTGCTTCGTTGGTGGATTGTTGGGGTCATGGAGGAGATCGTGCGACGCGCCATGTCGAGCGACGTCAAGTGGGCTATTGCGCACGGCGAGTCGAGAGGCACCCCCGAGCTTACCTGTGAAATCAGCTGGTGAGGGGATGAGGGACTCAAGGATGAATGCTTGTCGCAACGCGCGCGTCGTTTCGCGAGGCTGTCGCCGGATCGTCGCCGTTCGGTGAGCACACGGCCCGGCTCGACGTCCGGGTGCCTCGTGCGTCCGACGAGAGGCAGGCGACCCTCTGGTGATGGGGGAGCTCCCCCACGTCGCCGGAATGATGAAGCCGCCAGGCCGCCACGAGACGCCAGGATCTTTGTTTTTTTCTTGGCGTCCTCGGCGCGCTGGGCGGCACGTCGCCGAGGATCCGCGGCCCTCTGCGCTCGACCTCGACGTCGGACGTTGCCGGCCCCCTCTCCTCTCCCCTACCCCAGCAGCGACGCCGCCACCCTCGGCGCCTCCCGCGCGGAGCACCCCATCCAGCCCGAGAGCCGCTCCGCCGGCTCGCCGCTCGCGAGCGCCCGGAGCACCCGCTCGGCCACGTCCGCGCGGAGCGCCCGCGTCCCGAACACCGGGTAGCCGATCGCCGCGTACGCCTTCGGATCCACGCCCCGCGCGACCGCCATCGACACCGCGCCGGGCGCCGGGCACGCGGGCACCTGGCCGCGGTCGAACCAGGCGGCGCACAGCGCGAGGCGGCGCTCGAGCGCGCCGCGCCGGAGCAGCGGCTGCACGTAGAGCACGCGCTCGCCCACCTCGATGCCGTGCGCCGCGAGCAGCGCCCTGCCCTCCGGCGCGAGCTCCGCGACCTGCTCCTCCGCGTCGCGCGCCGCCGCCGTCCCGAGCCCCTGCTCCAGCTGGTAGACGATCCCGCGCGCCGCGGCCGGGAGCGCGCGGACCTCGGGCGAGCGCAGCGGCGCGAGCAGCGCCTCGACGAGATCGCGCGCGAACGCCACGAGCCGCCGGAGCACGCGCGACCGCGCCCCCGCGCCGAGGTCCTCGAGCGCGGCGAGCCGCACGTCGGGCAGGAGCAGCGTCGGGCCGCGCGCGAGCTGGCCGAGCAGCCGCTCGCCGTCGAAGATCCGCCCGCCCACGTCGACCGAGAACCGCTCGTACGGCGCCCCCACGAGCTCCTCGACCCAGCGCGCCCGGTCGTCCTCGGGCGCGGGCGCCGCGGGCCCCGGCGCGAGCCGGGCCCGGAGCGCCGCGATCCGCGCGAACGGGTGCCCCTCCGGCACCACCGGCGGCTCGGCCTCGTCCCGGCGCGCGCCCGGCGACGACCGCGCGCTCGACGCCGCCCGCGCGCCCGGCGCCGCCCGCAAGCGGCGCCCCGCCCCGCCGCCCCGCTCGACGAAGCGCTGCACAAGCCGCTCATGGAGCGCGTCGCTCAGGCGATCCTCGATCGCCCGCGTGCGCTCCTGCCACGCCGCCGCGTCGCGGACCCAGCGCGCGTGGTTCGAGATGTACGTCCACGTCCTGATCGACGCGATCCGCGTGATCAGCGTGTCGATGTCGCCGCCCACCTCGTCGATCTCGGCCACCCGGGCGGCCATCCAGCCGGCGTCGAGCGCCTCGCTCGGGCCCGAGAGCTGCCCGTAGATCTCGGCGAGGAGCGCGACGTGCGACTCGAACAGGAGCTTGCGGAAGTCGGGGATGCGGCAGACCTCCCAGAGGAGCCCCACCGCCTCTTCACCCCGCGCGCGCGCTCGCACCTCCGGGTCCTCGGCGAGCCTCGCCAGCGCGGCCGTGTCCTCCGCGTCGTCGACGAGCCGGAGCGAGCGGGCGCGCGGCCGCGCCCTGAGCGACGCGAGGAGCGCGTCGATCGAGCTCATGTCGAGCGCGCTGCTCCGCCAGAGCAGCCGCCGCACCGGGGGGAACCGGTGCGCCTCGATCGCGGCGGCCACGCCGTCGGGGAGCGAGAGCGGCGCGACGGTGCCGAAGGTCCCGTCCGCGAGGTGCCGGCCCGCGCGGCCGGCGATCTGCGCGAGCTCGGCGGGGTCGAGGTCGCGCACGGCGCGCCCGTCGAACTTGCGGAGCGCCGCGAACGCGACGTGGCGCACGTCGAGGTTGAGCCCCATGCCGATCGCGTCGGTGGCGACGAGGTAGTCGACCTCGCCCGACTGGAAGAGGGCGACCTGCGCGTTGCGCGTGCGCGGCGAGAGCGCGCCGAGCACCACGGCCGCGCCGCCCCGCTGCGCGCGCAGCCGCTCGGCGATCTCGTAGACCTGCGGGGTCGAGAACGCGACGACGGCGCTGCGCGGCGGCAGGCGCGAGAGCTTGCCGGCGCCGGCGCTCGCGAGCCGCGAGAGGCGCGGGTGCTGGACGATGCTTGCGGTCGGCACGAGCTCGGCAACGAGCGGCCGCATCGTGTCGGCGCCGAGGAACCATGTCTCGCGCCGGCCGCGCGAGAGGAGCAGGCGCTCGGTGAACACGTGGCCGCGCTGGTCGTGCGCGGCGAGCTGGATCTCGTCGATGGCCAGGAAGTCGACCTCCAGATCGACGGGCATCGCCTCGACGGTGCACACCCAGTAGTCCGGCCGCCTGGGGACGCGCTTCTCCTCGCCGGTCACGAGCGCGACGCGGGCCTCGCCGACCTGGGTGCTCACCCGGTCGTAGACCTCGCGCGCGAGCAGCCGCAGCGGCAGGCCGATCATGCCCGAGTCGTGCGAGAGCATGCGCTCGATGGCGCGGTGGGTCTTGCCGGTGTTGGTCGGGCCCAGGACGGCGGTGATGGGGGAAGCGTCGACCATGGCGCACGCAGCTTAGTACCGGACGCCGCGGTTACGCCCCTGCGCGACGCGCCGAGGGCGGTGGTCCTAGCGCGCCGTCGGGTCCGCGAGCCAGGCGGCGAGCGCCTCGGGCGGGAGCGCCAGCCTGGCATCGTCGAGGCGATCGGCGCCGAAGCGCTCGAACCGTTCAGCCAACAGGGAGTGCTCCATCTCGGTCAGCGGGCGGCCCAGCTTCTTCTCGAACTGGCTCGCCAGCACCCGGAGCTGCCCCTCCTTGCGCCCCTCCTTGCGCCCCTCCTGGAGGCCCTCCTTGCGCCCCTCCTGGAGGCCCTCCCTCCGCGCCTCGTCGCGTAGCGACTGCTTGAGCTGCTCGAACCATTGCTGAACTTCCGTCACGATCTCCTCCTCTTCCGCGTCTTCTGCGGTGCGCGCCGAGGGCTCTGCCGGGGTCTCGAAGCGCAATCGTAACAGCCAGGGCAGGGCGATGCCCCTCTCCCAGGCGTCGTCGGGCAGGGCGACGAGCTCGCGGATGGCATCCCGGAGCACGGTGCGCGCGCCGAGCAGGCGCAGCAGCAGGGTGTCTCGGGTGCGCGGCAGCTCGGCGATGACAACGAGGTCGATCCGCCATCCCGGCGCGGCCCGGTAGAGGCCGGGGCGCCCGGGCACCGGGTCGAAGCCGAACGCGTCGAGCACGGTGGTGGGCCGACCGCTGCTGAGGACGCACAGCCGCGGGAAGGGCACGGCGCCGCCGGCGCGGCGCTCGAGCTCATGGTGCCAGTGGAGCTGCTTGCGGACGCAGCCGCGCAGCTCGGCCGGACCGGGGGTGTCGTGGAAGGGCTCGAACTGGCAGGGCTCTGCCGCGAGCTCGCCGAGCAGGCCGAGCTCTGCGCGCAACGGGGCGCGGGCGGGATCGGGCACGTACCATATGTCCATGGTCTGGGATGTTGCGATGACCTCGACCTGAGCGTCGGCGCCGCCGACGAGACCGAGGGTCTCGCGCAGGACGCTCTTGCCTAAGGCGTCGAATTTGCTGCGCATCGATATGGTGACGAGAATGGGATTCATCGGACGCGTCAGCAAGCCAATTTTCGCGCGAGGCGTGCTGTTTTTGCGAAATGAGGGAGAGCGGCGTCGCGTATGGAGAGGAGAAGAATCTGGCGATTACATGCGCCACATCGATGTCGTTCAGAAATCGTGTCTTCAGCGCTGCACCGCCACCGCGTTGGGGGGCGCGAATCGATGGACAGGAGAGTGGTAGTTCGTCGCGCGGAGGTTCGGGGTGTGCGTGCGCGCACCCCGGGAGAGCGCGAAGGACGCGGCGGTCGAAGACGTGGGCCTTGACGCTGGGGATCGGGCTCCCGCGCACGCAGCGCGCTGGCCCGTGTCACGGACGAGCACGGCAGCTCGCCTTTACCTCTGGGCTGCATCGACGTCGGCGCTCGGCGGGCCCCGAACGCCTGAATAGCCGGAAAATTTCACCAACATTGCATGCACGGGAGCAGATCCCTGGGCCACCTGGGCGGGAGCAGCTTCTCCCTCTTCAGCGACATCGCCCCTGGCCTCGATGCCGCGGAGCGCCCGGAGGGCCTGGGAGCGGCCTGCCGGTGCGGGGAAGGAGAAGATGCGACAGCAGCCCGCGCGCGCTCGGCCTTCGTCGCGTCGCCGCGCCCGTGGCATGATGAGGCGAGATGCCGGCCGCTGTAAGGAGCGCGACATGGGGCCCGGCCTCTGCTAGACCGCGGGGGCCCGAACGGAAGGACGCTGGGACGCGGAAGGCTCGATCGCATGCTGTCGCTTGAAGCGGGGAGCGTCGTCGGTGGGAAGTATCGCCTGGAGCGGCCGCTGGCGGGCGGCGCCATGGGCTTTCTCTGGGTGGCCCGGCACCTCCAGCTGGACGTCGAGGTCGCGCTCAAGTTCATGATGCCGCAGCACGTCGACTCCCCCGTCGCGCGCGCGCGGTTCGAGCGGGAGGCGAAGGCCTCGGCCCAGCTCCGGACCCCCAACGTGGTCCACGTCTACGACTACGGCCTCGAGGGCGACACGCCCTACCTCGCGATGGAGCTGCTCGAGGGAGAGGACCTCGCGGCGTACCTCGCGCGCCACGGGCGCCTCGAGCCGGAGGAGCTGCTCGGCATCGTGAGCCAGGTGTCCAAGGCGCTCCGCCGCGCGCACGAGGTGGGGCTCATCCACCGCGACCTCAAGCCGGCGAACATCTTCCTCGCGCGGCAGGGCGAGGAGATCGTCAAGATCCTCGACTTCGGGGTCGCCAAGGCGATCGGCACCGGGCTGGCCGCCGACGCGACGAAGACCGGCACGCTCATCGGCTCGCCGCACTACATGAGCCCCGAGCAGGTGCGCCGGAGCAAGACGATCGACTTCCGCAGCGATCTCTGGTCGCTCGGCGTGATCATCTTCCAGTGCCTCACGGGCCAGCTGCCCTTCCCCGGCGAAGAGCTCGGCGACGTGCTCGTGGAGATCTGCACGGGCGACATCCCGGTCGCCTCGCAGCTCGCGCCGAATCTCTGGCCCGAGCTGGATCGTTTCCTGGAGCGCGCGCTCAAGCGCGAGCCCGCGGAGCGCTTCCAGAGCGCGAGCGAGCTCGCCCGCGCGTTCGCCGCGGCGGTGCAGCGCACGGCGGTCCCGGACTCGCGCGACTCGCTGGACTCGACCGAGGCGCTGGCTCACGGCGTCGCGCCGGCTCTCGGCAGCGCGCCAGCTCACGGCGTCGCGCCGGCTCACGGCGTCGCGCCAGCTCACGGCATCGCCCTGGCTCTCGGCATCCCGCCGGCTCACGGCGTCGCGCACGCTCACGGCGTCGCGCCGGCCGGGGGTGGCACCGTGGCCCTGGACGACGCGGTGACCGCCGGCGGCACGCTGGCGGCGGGCGGGACGGTCGTCGAGGACCGCACGCGTGTCCCGGGTGGCGTGGTGGGCGCGAGCGACACGCTGGCCGCTGGCGGCACGCTCACCGCCAGCGGCACGCTCGAGGCCGTGGGAGGCGCGCTGCCCCCGCCCGTGGATCGTCGCGCCCCGTCGCGGGCGGTGCTCGCCGTGGCTGCCAGCGTGCTCGTGGTCGGCCTGGGGATCGCCGCCGTCGTCCTGCTTCGCTCGCCTGCTCCCGAGGTCACCGCTGCCCCCGCGGCGACGTCTCCGCCGGACGCTCCGGCGTCCGCTGCACCGCCGACACGGGTGGAGGAGGCGCCTGCCCTGCCTCCCCCAAGCGCGAGCGCCGTCCCCGCCACGCCGGCTTCGTCGGCCCCGACCAGCGCGGCCTCCGCCTCGGCGCCCCCCCCGTCGGCCGCCCCCCCACCTGGCGCCGCAAAGGCCACGCCAAGGCCTGCGCGCCCGCAGGCGCCTCCCCCGGCCAGGCGGCCCTCTCAGGGGGCGCCCTCCAGCAAGGGCGCTTCCGAGAAGGATCCGACCTTCGGCTTCTAGTATCCCGTCGCTGAAGAGCGCGGACTGAGACCGTCGATGAACTTGACCGTCTCGTCGAGCGGCGCCCGGCCCGTACGGGTGTAACCGACCGTGGGGTCCTCGTAGCCGATCGACATGCCGCAGAAGAGGATGAGCCCGTCCGGGGGTGACAGGACCTGCGCGACGGTCTTGCGAACCTGCGACCACGCCATCTGCGGGCAACTGTGCAGCGCTTCGGCGCGCAGCAGCAGCATGACGGTCTGCAGATACATCCCTGTGTCGGCCCACTGGGCCGGGCCCAGGTCACGGTCGATGTAGCAGAACAGGGCGGCGGGCGCGCCGAAACAGTCCCAGTTGGCGATCGCGGCCCTCTGCCGCGCCTCCCAGTCCTCGCGAGCAATGCCGAGCGAGGCGTAGCGCTCCCTGCCGAAGGCGGATCGGCGCTCTCTGTACGGGGACTTCATTCCCGGCGGGTACATTTCGTACTCCCGCTCGTCCCAGGGGTCGCCTGCAGCCACGCGCTCAACGGCGAGCCTCTTGAGCTCAGCCAGCGGCGCGCCGGTCACCACGTACGTGTTCCACGGCTGGAGGTTCGACCCGGAGGGCGACCAAGCCGCTGCGGATAACACGCGCTCCAGCACCTCCCTCGAGACGGGCTGGTCGGTGAATCCGCGCACCGCCCGCCGGCTCCTGACTGCCTCATAGACGTCCATGACCGCCTGCCTCTCCAGATCTTCTCATTGAAATCACAATCCTATTCGACGACCTGGCCAGGGTCGAATCGCCGCGTGGCGGAGCGAGACCGACTCGGGTGGACCGCGCTCATCGCCTCCACGGACGTCGCCGCTCCTGTCGTCAGGCACCTCGCGCCCGCGCGCGAGGACGAGGACTTCGGGCACGGCGACCTCCCACGCCACGGACGCCGTCGACCAGGCCTGGGCGCCGCTCGCCCGGTGGCTCCTCCACCACGGAAGCCCCGCGGGGAGCGCGCCGGGTCCTCCGAACCGGCGCGCTCCGGGCTGCACGACGAGCGAGCTACCCCGGGCTCGACACGCCCGGTGATGGTTGGGGGCGGCGCTTCAGCCCCTCGAAACTCCAGCCCTTCGGAGGCCCGCCCCGCCACCACGCCAGCAGCCGGCCCTCCGTTCGCCACCTCCGGGCTGTTCGATCCGAGCACGGCCGACGTGCTGCGCGCGCCCTATGCGGACGAGGCGGAGGCGGCGCTCTCTACGGCATGGCGAGCAACAGGTTCGCGGGCGCGTGGGCAACGATCGCCGTGGTCGGGGTTGTGGCATGCGCTTCCGGCGGCTGCGGGTGGCTCATCGGCGCGGACTGGTCCAGCTACGTACCAGGCGGAGGGTCGGGCGGAGCGGCCGGCAGCGCCGGCAGCAGCGATGGTTCCGGGACTGGGGCGGGGGGAACCGGCGGTTCGGCGCAGGGCAACGGCGGCGCCGGCGGAGGTGGAGGCCGTGGGGGCGCTGGGGGCGCTGGGGGGCGACCCGGAGTGCTTTGCCAGCGATGCGAAGTGCTCGGAGAACACGCCGCGGCGATGTGTCGATGGGCGGTGGGAGTACGGCGACCCATGCGTCAGGCAGACCTGCGTCGAGGGGGAGTGCATCGGGGAGTGCGGTCCGGACGACGTGCGCTGCGCGGACAATCAGCCGCAGCGATGCGATGGGCGCGGAGCGTTGAAAGATGCGGAGCCGTGTCGCGCGGCAGCGCCCGTGTGCGACGCAGGAAAATGCGTCCCACCAAGCTGTGTCGGACTGGTTGAGGCGTGCGGGCCGAGTGGCAACGAAAGCTGCTGCGCGACGGCGGAAGCGGTGCCCGGGGGCACGTTCAACCGGAGCAACGACGCAGCGTATCCGGCGACGGTGAGCAGGTTCGCGCTGGATCGGTTCGAGGTGACGGTAGGGCGGTTCCGGAAGTTCGTGGAGGCGTATCCCGGGAGCAAGCCTGCGGAAGGAGCGGGGGCGCATCCGCTAATCGATGGGAGCGGTTGGAATGCGGAGTGGGCTCTCCCAGAAAACGCGGCGGATTTGAGGCAGGCCGCGAAATGCAGTGGGGCCTACCAGACATGGACGGACGAGGCCGGCGCGAACGAGCACCTTCCGATGCACTGCCTGGACTGGTACGTCGCGTTCGCGTTCTGCGCGTGGGACGGGGGGAGGCTGGCGACGGAGGCGGAGTGGAACTACGCGGCAGCGGGCGGAGACGAGCAGCGGGAGTATCCGTGGGGCTCCGGGATCGACGGCGATCGCGCCGTCTACAACTGCACCGGGGATGGGAGCGTCGCGGGGCGTTGCGTGCCAAGCGACATCCTGCCGGTCGGGTCGAAGCCGCGCGGAGACGGGCGGTGGGGGCACTCGGATCTGGCCGGGAACATGTCGGAGTGGGTTTTGGACTGGTACGCAGACTACCCAGTCAGCTGCAACGATTGCGCCATCACGTCTACTGCTTCTCCTGCTTCGAGCCGGGTGATCCGGGGCGGGAGCTGGAACAGCAGTGCGTCAGACTTGCACTATTCCCGCCGCTACGACTATGACCCGTCGGTCCGCGCCAACAACATCGGAACCCGGTGCGCGAGGACACCGTAGCAACGAGTCGACGCGACCCCTCCGATCTGTCCTGCTGACCGGGCCAGGCGGGCCTCGCCGCGCTCGGCGACGGGCTCGACGCTCACCCGTGGCGAGGCTTGCCCCCCTTGCGTTGGGAGCCCCCGCCGGGCTCCCGCTCAAAGGTTCGCGGTCGTCAGCCAGTGGGGGTTCTTCGTCGTGCCGTCGAAGCGCTCCGTGGTCTTGAACTGCTCGTGTTCTCCTCTGGCCCCGAGCTCGGCTGTGCGCGCCAGGATCGCCGCGACGCGCTCGCTGCCGAGCGGCTGGAACGTGTAAGCCGCCTTGAGCGCCTGCTTGAGGACACCCAGGCTGTCGCAGCCGGTGATGACCACCGACGTCGGCAAGCTCATGGGGTAGTGCAGGCAGGTACTCGGCGAGACAACGCCCGCCTTCGCGATCTCCCCGCCGGCGAACGGCTTCATCCCCAGCACGCCGATGCCCTGCTGCGTCAGCACCGGGAGCACCGCCTTCTCGAAGCTCCGGTAATGGGGATCCAGGACGTTGAGGGGCATCTGCACGGTGTCGAGGGGGACGCCCTGCCGCTCGGCCATCTTCAGCATGGCGAGGTGGATGTCCGGGTCCTTGTGCCCCGTGAAGCCGATGAACCGGATCTTGCCGGCCTTCTTCGCGGCCACGAGCGCCTCCATCGCGCCGCCGGGCCCGTAGATCTGCTCGGGATCGCTCATCCGGATGATCTCGTGCATCTGCACGAGATCGATGACGTCGGTGCGCAGCCGCCGGAGCGACTGCTCGAGCTGCGCCTCGGCCGTCGCCCGGGTGCGGCCGTCGAGCTTGGTCATCAGGAAGACCTTGCCGCGGTATCCGTCCTGGAGCGCCTTGCCCATGCGCTCCTCGCTCTTGCCGTCGTGGTAATCCCAGCAGTTGTCGAGGAAGGTGACCCCGTGATCGATCGCGAAGCGAACGAGCCGGATGCTCTCCTGCTCGTCCTTGGGGACCGCCATGTGGTAGCCGCCGAGCCCGAGGAGGCTGACCTTCACGCCGGTCCGCCCGAGAGCCCTCGTCGGCATCACGCCGCCCGCCGGCAGCGCGACGTCCTCTTCCTCTGGCGCCCCGGAGGAAGGCCCCTCGGGAGGCTCCGGAGCGCCCGCGCCCGGGGATGTAGCGTTTTGCCGCAGCTGCGCGCTCCCCGCACACGCGCCGAGCGCGAGGCTTGTGCCCGCGGCGTGGAGGAAGGTCCGCCGAGAAGGTCGCTTCGTCATGATAGGGCAATGCTCCTTTTCAGGGCGAAGCTCGATTGCAGGGGACATGCCATGCGAACACAGGCACGAGCGCGGCGCCAGCGCCCGCCCCCCAGCAGTCACCAACGCGGTCGTGAACGTGGTCGTGGTCGTCAACGGCTCGGTCGTAAACGTGAACGTTCCGCGGAACTAAACGGAGGTAGCGACAATCGGCCAGGATACCGGAGGAACGTTCACGTCTACGATCTTGCCGTCGACGACCACGACCACGACCACGACCACGTTCACGTTCACGACCCCGTTCACGGTAGTGACCGCTTGGGGGTGAAGGAGCTCATGGCCGTCCGAGACGAGACGGCGTGGCTGTCGGTGCCGGAGACCAGCATCGCGCGGGTCGGCGCGCACAGCGATCCGGAGCGGTGCCCGGTGAGGATGCGGCCTTCGGCGGCGAGCGTATCGAGGTTCGGTGTGGTGATCTCGCCGCCGAACGCGCCGAGGTCCGAGAAGCCGAGATCGTCGGCCACGATCGTGACGATGTTGGGCAGCTCGACGATCGTGCCGCCGCCGCCCGAGCCCGCTGCACCGCCGCCGCCCGAGCCCGTCGCGCCAGCTTCACCCGAGTTGCCACCGCCGCCGGCACCGCCCGTGGCGCTGCCGGCGCCGCCCGAACCGCCCGACCCGCCGCTCGCGCTGCCCGTCTGAGCGGCGCTGCCGCCGCTGCCCGAGTCGTCATCGCCTCCGCAGCCGATCGGGCCGAGCAGCGTGGCGAGCAACCAGGGCCCGATCGCGAGCGCCGAGCCAATCCATCGATGGCGTTCGAAGAACCGCTTCATACCTGTCTCCTTGGAAGTGCCGGAAGCGCCGCATGCCGGAGTCGAACGTCGTCGTGAGCGAGGTTCCGCCGTCATCCAGGAGGGACACCTCGGTTCGCGCACCGGCAAAAGCTCGGCCGGGCGCGCCACGAGAAAGGGCGGGCTCTGACGGTGATGAGCCGCGTGGCTCGGCCGCCACGACGAACGACGGCGCCGCACGTCACCGGGGACGCGGAGGCGCTGCGTCGCTGTTCTCCTCGCCGCAGCGCGCGCCGCGGCGCATGCGGCTAACTACAGCAAGAACGACAAGTGCTCGTCCGGCAGCACGCCCCCGAGCGAGCACCGAACGCCCGCATGGCGACGAGGCAAGGAACATTACGTCCGCTATAACGGAAACAACGACGTTATACAAGACAATTCTCTCGCCGCGGAGCGACGGCCCGAGGTCCTGCCAGAGGTCCTGCCAGAAAAGCCGGCCGATAACGAGCCGTCGCCGGAAACAGCGTCGCGCGGGCGCTCGCTACCCGACCAAGGTCGGGTGTCGGTCCGCGCCGGGCATCCGTGGTGGTCGGGTAGACTCGGACCGTCCCGCAGCAGGACGCTCGACCTTTCACGCTCGATGACCATGGCAGCAATGACGCCCGAAAATTCCGGTGGAGACGGCTCCGGCGAGCCGATGCCGGTCGACGTGGTTCATCTGGAGCCGCTCTGGGAGGACGGCGAGGTCGGCCTGTCGCGAGGGCTCCGTCGCAGCGACGGCGCGCGGATCCTCACCGCGATCGGCCCGATCGCCCGCCTCGAGCACGAGCTCGCGCTCCGCCACGCGATCGAGCCGTCGTGGGGCGCACGGCCGCTGGGGCTCGCGCGCGCGGTGGGACGGCTCGCGCTCGTCCTCAGCGATCCGGGCGGCGAGATCCTGGCGCGCCTCGTGGGTCGCCCGTGGGAGACGACGGCCTTCTTGCGCGTGGCGATCGGCCTCGGCATCGCCCTCGACCGCGTCCACGACCGCGGCATCACCCACAGGGACCTCAAGCCGGCCAATATCCTCGTCGACGTCCGGGCCGGCGCCGTATGGCTCACCGGCTTCGGCATCGCGTCGCTGTCGCTGCGCGAGCAGCAGAACGCCGGCGCGCCGGTGCCCGCGGGGACGCTGGCGTACGTGGCGCCGGAGCAGACCGGGCGCATGAACCGCCCGGTCGACGCGCGCAGCGACCTCTATTCGTTCGGCGTCACGCTCTACCAGCTGCTCACCGGCGTGCTCCCGTTCAGCACCACCGAGCCGGCGGAGCTGCTGCACGGGCACCTGGCGCGGGAGCCCAGGCCGCCGCACGAGCTCGCGCCGGCGATCCCGCCGCCGATCTCGGCGATCGTGACGAAGCTGCTGGCGAAGGCCCCGGAGGACCGCTACCAGTCGGCGCGCGGGGTGCTCACCGACCTGCGGCGCTGCCTCGCCGAGTGGGAGTCGTTCGGGCGCGTCGAACCATTCCGGCTCGGCGCGCAGGACGTCTCGCGGCGGCTTCGCGTACCCGAGAAGCTCTACGGCCGCGAGCGCGAGATCCACGAGTTGCTGGCGACCTTCGGCCGGGTCGTGTCCGCCGGCGAAAAGGAGCTCGTGCTCGTCACCGGATATCCCGGGGCCGGCAAGTCGTCGCTCGTGAACGAGCTCCGGCGCGCGCTGTTGCCGGCGCGGGCGCTGTTCGCCTGCGGGAAGGCCGACGAGTCGACGCGCGATGTCCCGTACGCGTCGGTCGCGCAGGGCCTCCGCACGGCGGTGCGCGCGATCCTGGCGCAGAGCGAGGACGAGGTCGCGCGCTGGCGCGAGTCCCTGCAGCGCGCGCTGGGACCGAACGGCAAGCTGGTCGTCGACCTGGTGCCCGAGCTGGCCCTCGTCATCGGTGAACAGGCCCCCGTCGCCGAGCTGCCGCCGGAGGAGGCGAACAACCGCTTCTGCGCGGTGTTCCGCCGCTTCCTCGGGATCTTCGCGACCGCCGAGCACCCGCTCGTGCTGTTCCTCGACGACCTGCAGTGGGCCGACGAGGCGACCCTCGCCCTGCTCGAGCACGTGATCCGCCAGGACGACGTGAAGCATCTGCTGGTCGTCGGCGCCTACCGCGACAAGGACGTCGGCGCCGGGCACCCGCTTTCGCGGGCGCTCGAGCGGATGACCGCGGCCGGCGCGACGCTGCGCGAGATCGCGGTGCCGCCGCTCCAGGTGCAGGACGTCGAGAAGATCCTCGGCGGGGCGCTCGGCTGCAGCCGCGAGCACGTGCGCCCGCTGGCGCGGCTCGTCTACGAGAAGACCAGCGGCAATCCGTTCTTCGCCATCCAGTTCGCCTCCGCGCTCTACGATGACGCGCTGATCGGCGTCGACCCGGCGAGCGGCAGCTGGACGTGGGACGTCGCGCGGATCCAGGCCCAGAACTTCACCGACAACGTCATCGAGCTGATGATGACGCGCTTCGGCGGCCTGCCCCCGGCCACGCGCGAGGCGCTGAAGGACCTCGCCTGCCTCGGGCGCACGGCCCCGGCGCGGACGCTCGAGGACGTCCACGGCGAGCACATCCACGCGGCGCTGGCGGAGGCGATCCGCGCGGGCCTTGTGTACCAGCTCGACGGCGCCTACTCGTTCCTCCACGACCGCGTGCGCGAGGCCTCGTACGCGCTGCTCAGCGAGGCGGAGCGCCCGGCGGCCCACCGGCGGATCGCGCGGAGGCTCCTGGCCAGCACGCCGGGCGAGCGGCGCGAGGAGGCGGTGTTCGACATCGTCAACCAGTACAACGGCGGCTCGTCGCTGGTCGTGGAGGACGATGAGCGGCTGCTGCTCTCGGAGCTCAACCTGCTCGCGGGCGGGCGGGCCAAGGCCGCGAGCGCGTACGCCCAGGCGCTCAGGTACCTGACGCAGGCGCGCGCGCTGCTGCCTGCCGACAGCTGGCAGCGCTGCCCGGCGCTGGCGTTCCCGATCGAGCTGGCCGTCGCCGAGTGCGAGTGGCTGAGCGGCGCGAGCGACTCGGCCGAGGCGCGGCTGTCGCGGCTCTCGTCGCGCGTGACCGACCCGGTCGACCTCGCGGCGATCGTGTGCGTGCAGATCCACCTGTACACGACCACCGATCGGTTCGATCGCGTGGTGCCGATCGGCCGCGACTACCTGCGCGGCGTCGGCATCGCGCTGCCGGCCGCGCCGACCGACGACGAGGTGCGCGCGCAGTACCAGGACATGCGCGCGCGGATGGGCGAGCGCTCGATCGAGTCGCTGCTCGACCTGCCGCGGATGACCGACCCGCGGCGCCGGGCCGCGATCGACGTGCTGTCGCTGCTCGCGACGCCGGCGTACTTCGTCGACAAGAACCTCTACGCGCTGCTCATCCTCCACATCGTCCTGCTCAGCCTCGAGCACGGCAACACCGACGGCTCGGCGCTGGCCTTCTCGCTGCTCCCCAGCGTGATCGGGCCGCGCTTCGCCTCGCATCGCGACGGCTACCGGTTCGGCCAGCTGAGCGCCGACCTGGTCGAGAAGCGCGGGTTCGACCGCTACGCGGCGCGCGTGCTGATGGTCTTCGCGACCCATGTGATCTCGTGGACCAGCCACCTGCGGGCCAGTCTTTCGATCACCAAGCGGGCCTGCGAGAAGGCGCTCGAGAGCGGCGACCCCTACGGGGCGTACTGCGCCGGGTTCGCGGTCACCTACCTCCTGGCCGCGGGCGCGCCGCTGGCCGAGGTCCAGCGCGAGGCCGAGGGCGCGCTGGGCGTGGCCCGCCAGGCCGGCTCCGCGTTCGCCACGGAGCTCATCGGCGCCCAGCTCGACCTGATCCGGACCCTCCGCGCGCCGCTCGGCGGCGACGGAGCCCCGGCGGCCGGCGACGAGCGGCCCTTCAGCGACCCGTACGATTCGGGCGCCCTGCTCGCCGTGTTTCGCTGGGTCCGCGAGCTCCAGGGCTGCTTCCACCGCGAGCGCTACGACGAGGCCGTGGCCCTGGCCGCGCGGGCGCGCGAGCGCATCGACGTCGCGGAGCGGTTCTACGAGGAGGCCGAGTTTCACCTGTACTCCGCGCTGGCCCACGCGGCGGTCAGCGACGGGAGCGCGGGCGGCGGTCACGTCGAGCGGGTGGCGGCGCACCACGCCCAGCTGGCCGCGTGGGCCGAGGATTCGCCGCAGACCTTCGGCTGTCAGGCGGCGATGGTCGAGGCGGAGCTGGCCCGCCTGGAGGGCCGCGAGCTGGCGGCGGAGCGCACCTACGAGCAGGCGATCCGGCTCGCGCGCGAGGAGGGCTTCGTGCAGTTCGAGGCGGTCGCCAGCGAGCTGGCGGCGCGCTTCCACGAGCGCCGCGGGTTCGGCACGATCGCGGCGGCGTACACCCGCGAGGCGCGGGACCTCTACGACCGCTGGGGCGCGCGCGGCAAGGTCGAGCTGCTTTCGCGGCGGCTGCGGGCCGGTCGCTCGGTGGTGTCGTCCGGCGAGACGCTGCTCGAGCGGCTCGACGTCGCGGCGGTGCTCCGCGCGTCGCAGGCGCTGTCGAGCGAGATCGTCCCCGAGCGGTTGATCGAGGCGTTGATGCGCACGACGGTCGAGAGCGCCGGGGCGACGCGCGGGGTGCTGGTGACGCTGGCGCGCGGCGAGGTCGAGGTCGCCGCTGTGGCGACGACCTGCGACGAGGGCGTGGCCGTGCGGCTGCGCGACGCCGGAGCGCCCGCGGAGGAGCTGCCGGAGACCGTCATCCAGTACGTCGTGCGCACCCGCGACAGCGTGCTCCTCGACGACGCCCTGCAGGCGCACCCGTTCGCGGGCGACCCGTACATCGCCGCGCGCCGCTGCCGCTCGCTGCTGTGCCTGCCGCTCGCCAAGCAGTCGCGGCTGATCGCGGTCCTCCAGCTCGAGAACACGCTCACGCCGCACGCCTTCACGTCGGAGCGGATCGCCGTGCTGACCCTGCTCGCGTCGCAGGCGGCGATCTCGCTGGAGAACGCGCGCCTCTACGCCGAGGTGGGCCGCTCCGAGGGCCGGCTGACGCGGATCATCGACACCATCCCGACGCTCGCCTGGTCGGCCCGGCCTGACGGCTCGGCGACGTTCTTCAACCGCCAGTGGCTCGACTACACCGGCCTCTCGCTGGCGGAGGCGCAGGCGCAGCGCCACCCGAGCGCGACCCACCCCGACGACACGGAGGCGGCGCGCTCGCACTGGCAGCGGCTGGTGCGGTCGGGCGAGCCAGGCTCGTTCGAGGCCCGCCTGCGCCGCGCCGACGGGGTCTATCGCTGGTTCTTGACGCGGGCGCAGCCGCTGTACGACGAGCGGGGGATCGTCGAGTGGTACGGCACCAGCACCGACATCGAGGATCGCAAGCAGGTCGAGGAGGAGCTCGACGCGCGGGTCCGCTTCTGGACGCTGCGCTCGTCGATCTCGAGCCGGCTCGCGGCCTCGCCGACCGACCGCCTCGACGCGGAGATCGACAAGGCGCTGGCCGAGGTCGGCGGCTTCTTCGAGGTCGACAGCATCTTCATCTTCTGGTTCTCGCACTCGGGCACCGACGCCGTCAGCACGCACACGTGGGCCAAGTCGGGCGTGGCGCTGCCGCCGAGCACGGTCACGATGTTCCGCGAGAGCGTGGACGAGCTGCGCCGCGGCGAGGACGTGCCGGTCCACGACGTGATGCGGATGCCGGAGCACAAGCGCGACGAGGGGCTCGCGCTCGAGGCGATGGGGATCAAGTCGATCATCGCGCTGCCGCTGGTGGTCGGCGGGGTGACGAGCGCGTCGCTCAACCTGGCGTGCACCTCGCGGTACGTGCTGTGGACCGACCCGATCCGCCAGCGCCTCCGGATCCTCGGCGAGGTGTTCGCCAACGCGCTCGTCCATCGCCGGGCCGAGCTCGACCTCGAGCGCTCCGAGTCGGCCCTCCACCGCGCGCAGACCGACCTCGCCCACGTCACCCGCATCACCATGCTCGGCGAGCTGGCGGCGTCGATCGCCCACGAGATCAACCAGCCGCTGACCGCGATGATGGCCGAGGCGGCGGCGTGCACCAACTGGCTGGCGGCGCCGCGGCCGAAGCTCGACGACGTCCGCGACTCGCTGGCGGCGATCGCCAGCGAGGGCAGCCGCGCCGGCGAGATCTTGCGGCGGATCCGGGCGCTGCTGTCCCGCTCGTCGATCGAGACCAACTCGTGCGACCTCACCGCCGTCGTCCACGCGGTGCTGCCGGTCGTGCGACGACAGCTGCTGCAGTCCGAGGTGGTGCTCGAGACGGCGCTACGGCCGAGCTTGCCGGCGGTCGTCGGCGATCCAGTCCAGCTGCAGCAGGTGGTCCTGAACCTGATCCTCAACGCGAACGACGCTTCGCGCGACGTCGAGCCGAACCGCCGCCGCATCACGGTTCGTACGTTCGTCGAGCGGGGCGACGCCGACGGGTCGGTCGTGGTCGAGGTCGAGGACTGCGGCATGGGCATCGGCGGGGCCGACCCGGCGAGCCTGTTCGAGCCGTTCTTCACCACCAAGACCAACGGCCTGGGGATGGGGCTGGCGATCAGCCGCTCGATCATCGAGCGCCACGGCGGCCGGCTCTGGGCGCAGCCCAACGCGTCCGGCATCGGTGCTACCTTCGGCTTCTCGCTCACGGCGATCTCGCGCGACTTGCAGCGGAGCTCCGGATGAACGCGACCTCGACCCTCTCCTCCCCGGCCCCGAAGGTCTTCGTCGTCGACGACGACGCGTCGGTGCGCGCCAGCTTGAGCCGGCTCCTCGCGTCCGTCGACCTCACGGTCGAGACCTTCCCGTGCGCCGAGAGCTTCCTGTCCGCCGATCACTCCGACGCGCGCGGCTGCGCGGTGCTCGACGTCAAGCTGCCGCAGCTCGACGGCCTCGAGCTGCAGCGTCGGCTCTCGGACGCCCGGGTCAACCTGCCGATCATCTTCCTCACCGGGCAGGGCGACATCCCGATGTCGGTGCGGGCGATGAAGGCGGGGGCGGTCGAGTTCATGACGAAGCCGTTCCGGCCGGAGGACCTGATCGCGGTCGTCCGCGAGGCGATCGAGCGCGACCGCGTGGCCCGGATCGAGCGCGACGACCTGGCCGCGCTGACGGGCCGCTACGAGTCCTTGACCGCCCGCGAGCGCGAGGTGATGCGCGGCGTGGTCGCCGGCCAGCTCAACAAGCAGATCGCGGCGGAGTTCGGCACGCGCGAGGCGACGGTGAAGGAGCAGCGGGCCAAGGTGATGGAGAAGATGCGGGCCGGCTCCCTCGCCGAGCTGGTGCGCTTCGCCCTGCGCCTCGGCCACCTCGAGGGTGCCGACGGAGGACGAGGCCGATGAACGACGAACGGCTGATCGCGATCGTCGACGACGACGCGTCGCTGCGCCGCTCGCTCGGCAACCTGCTCAAGTCGACGGGCTTCAACGTCGAGACGTTCGCCTCCGCGGAGGCGTTCCTCGCCGCCGGCAAGATCGAGGCGATGGACGTCCTGGTCCTCGACGTCCGCATGCCGGGGATGAGCGGCGTCGACTTGCTCGTCGAGCTGACCCGCCGCGCGTCGCGGCTGCCGGTCGTCGTCCTCACCGCCCACGGCGACGAAGACGTGCGCAAGCAGTGTTTCCGCGCCGGCGCCGTGGCCTTCCTGACCAAGCCGTTCCAGCCCAAGGACCTGCTCGACGAGATCCATCAGATCACGCGCGGCGACTGAGCTGCTCGAGCGCAGCCGCCGCGCCGCGGCCGCGCGAGCGCAGCCGCCGCGCGAGCGCCGCGCTAGGCCCGGTCGAGGCCGAGCGCCCGGGCCACGCCGGCCCCGTAGGCGAGGTCGGCCTTCATGCAGTTGGCGACGTGCCGGCGCTGGATGTCGACCGACGCGCCGCCGAGGGAGCGAGCGGTGTTGTCGAACAGCGCCTGTCGCTGCGCCGGCGACATCAGGCGGAACAAGCGACCTGGCTGCTCCCAGTGGTCCTCGTCGGCGCGATGATCCCAGTGGGCGGCATCTCCCGCGACGGGCAGCGGCGGCTCACCGGCGCCGGCGTTGTCGTCCCATTCGCCGTGTCGGTTCGGGAAATAGCTGGTCGTGGCGCCGAGGTTGCCGTCGACGCGCATCGCGCCGTCGCGGTGGAAGCTGTGAAACGGGCACTTCGGCGCGTTGACGGGGATCTGGTTGAAGTTGACGCCGAGCCGGTAGCGCTGCGCGTCGCCGTACGAGAAGAGCCGCGCCTGCAGCATCTTGTCGGGCGAGAGGCCGACGCCGGGGACGATGTTGGCCGGCGAGAACGCGGCCTGCTCGACCTCGGCGAACACGTTGTCGGGGTTCTTGTCGAGCTCGAGGACGCCGACCTCGATGAGCGGATAGTCGGCCTTCGGCCAGACCTTGGTGAGGTCGAACGGGTTATGCCGGTGCGTCCGCGCCTGCGCCTCGGTCATGACCTGAATGCAGAGCTTCCAGCGCGGAAACCGCCCCGCCTCCAGGCTCTCGAACAGGTCGCGCTGGTGGCTCTCGCGGTCTCGCCCCACAACCGCCTCGGCCTCGGCGTCGGTGAGGTTGTCGATCCCCTGCTGGCTGATGAAGTGGAACTTGACCCACACGCGCTCGTTCGCGGCGTTGATCATGCTGAAGGTGTGGCTGCCGAAGCCGTGCATCGTGCGATAGCTGCGCGGAATCCCGCGGTCGCTCATCACGATCGTCACCTGGTGGAGCGCCTCGGGCAGCGACGTCCAGAAGTCCCAGTTGCTCTCCGCGCTGCGCATCCCGGTCCGAGGGTCGCGCTTGACCGCGTGGTTGAGATCGGGGAAGCGCAGCGGGTCGCGGAAGAAGAACACCGGCGTGTTGTTGCCGACGATGTCCCAGTTCCCCTCTTCGGTGTAGAACTTCACCGCGAAGCCGCGGATATCCCGCTCGGCGTCGGCGGCGCCGCGCTCGCCGGCGACCGTCGAGAATCGCACGAACACCGGCGTCCGCTTGCCGACCTCGGCGAGGAGCCTGGCGCGGGTGTACCGCGTGACGTCGTGAGTCACGGTGAACGTCCCGCAGGCGCCCGAGCCCTTGGCGTGCATGCGCCGCTCGGGGATCACCTCGCGGTCGAAGTGCGCGAGCTTCTCGATCAGCCAGAGGTCCTGCAGCAGCGCGGGGCCGCGCGGACCGGCGGTCTGGATATTCACGTTATCGACCACCGGCGCGCCGGTGGCATGCGTCAACTTCGGTTTGGACATGCGTCGACGCTAGTTCGCGACCAGGCCGGCGCAAACCCGACGATGGTCGGGTGACGTCGTCAGGCCACGTTCCCCGGATCGCGCGAGCGCCGCGGCGCGCGCGGCCCGCCCTCCTGTTCAGGCGAGGTGCTGCTTGAAGAACGCGTCGGTCCGCCGATTGGCCAGCGTGGCGTCGGCAGCGTCGTAGCGGGCGCCGCCCGGACGGGCAAACGCATGGTTGCGGCCCGGGTAGGTGTGGATCTCGACATGCTGGTTGTCCCGCAGCGCGGCGCGGATCGTCGCCTGGGCGTCCTCGCCGATGTACTCGTCGTCGCCGGCGAGGTGCATCAGCAGCGGGCGCTCGATGTTCACGCCCTCGGCCACGTATTTCTCGGTGCCTCCACCGTAGTAGGCGACGAAGACATCGGCATCGGCGCGCGCCGCGGTCAGGAACGTGAGCAGTCCGCCGAGGCAGTAGCCGGTCACGCCGACCTTGCCGGAGGCGCCGGGCATGGCGCGGGCGGCCGCGACAGTGGCCGCGATGTCGCGGGGCCCTTTGTCGAAGTCGTAGGCGCCATACAGGGCGAAGCCCTTGGCCACGTCGCCTTCGTCGCTCTCGCACATGTCCACGCCCCGCTGGGCGCGCCAGAACAGGTCGGGACAAACGGCGATGTACCCCTTCTCGGCGTAGGCGTCGGCGATGCTGCGGATCCCGGCGTTGACGCCGAAGATCTCCTGGATCACGACGATCACCGGCGCGACGGCGGCCCCGGGACGCGCGACGTAGCAATCGAAGCTGCCATCGTCGGTCTGGACGGTGAGACGATCGTTCATGCTGGGCTCCTCCGGTTGGTTGATGGCCGGTTCCGCGCACGAGATGTGGGCGGTTCGACGCGCCCGAGCACGACCACGACCACGGGGGCCGTGAGCGGCGTCGGCGCCAGCTCCGGCGTCGAGAACCTGGGCCGGTATGGACGGGATCTTCGGCCGAGAACACCCGACCAAGGTAGGATGGCCCCCTCGCTCCCCCGAGCGGAGCCTCGGAGACGCCTCCGTTGCCGCCAGCACCGGCCCACCCACGTTGCGCCCCATGACGACCTCGCACGACCCCGCAGCCGTCTGCTTGCGCGACGACGGCGAGCTCGCGCTCTACCGCAGCAGGGAGGGACAACCGACGTTGATCTTGCGGCCGGCTCACGCGCCTGCGGCGGACCTGCTGCAGAAGCTGGAGAATGAGTTCGCGCTCCGCGAGGAGCTGGATCCGGCGTGGGCGGTGTGCCCACGTGAGCTCGACTCCAGGCCGGGCCGCACGAGGCTCTGGCTGGAGGATCCCGGCGGTGAGCTGCTCGCCCATCGGGTCGGACGCGCCTGGCCGATAGGCGACTTCCTGCGCGTGGCGCTCGGCTGGACGCGCGCGCTCGACAAGCTGCACGCGCGCGGCATCGTGCACAAGGACATCAAGCCCGCGAATGCCCTGGTCGACGTCGACAGCGGCGCGGTGTGGTTGACCGGCTTCGGCGCCGCCGCGCGCGCGACGGACGAGCAGCGCGCGCGGCCGCCGGCCCTGGTCGGCAGCCTGCCGTACATGGCGCCGGAGCAGACGGGGCGCATGAGCCGGGCGGTCGATACGCGCAGCGACCTGTATGCGCTGGGCGTCTCCTTCTACGAGCTGCTCACGGGCGGCCTGCCGTTCGCCGCGTCGGAGCCGATGGAGTGGATCCATTGCCACGTGGCCAAACAGCCAGCCGACCCGCGCGATCGCGTGGCCGAGCTGCCGGCGCCGCTCGCCGCCATCGTCATGAAGCTGCTGTCCAAGCCGGCGGAGGAGCGCTACCAGACCGCGGCCGGCCTGGCGCGCGATCTGGAGCGCTGCCTGCTCGACTGGAGCGCGCACCGCCGCATCGAGCCTTTCTCGCTCGCGAGCGGGGACGCACGCCACCGAACCATGCCCGAGCGCCTGTACGGTCGCGACCGCGAGCGCGACGCGCTGCTCTCCGCCTTCGAACGGGCGCGCACGAGCGGCGCTCCCGAGCTCGTGCTCGTGTCGGGTTACTCGGGGATCGGCAAGTCGGCCCTCGTCGACGAGCTGAGGCGGGCCATCGGCCGGCGCGCGGCGTTCGCCTCGGGGAAGTTCGACCAGTTCAAGCGCGACATCCCGTATGCCACCTTCGCCCAGGCGCTCGAGAGCCTGGTGCGGCAGGTGCTCGGCCGGCCCGCAGAAGAGCTCTCGACGTGGCGAGAGGCGCTGCGGCACGCGCTCGGCACGCACGGCGGCCTGGTGACGAACCTCGTGCCCGACGTCGAGTTCATCGTGGGACCGCAGCCGCCGGCGCCCGAGCTGCCCCCGCACGACGCCAAGCAGCGCTTCCAGCTGATCTTCCGGCGCCTGATCGCTGTGTTCGCCAGGCCCGAGCAGCCGCTCGTGCTGTTCCTGGACGACCTGCAGTGGCTCGACGCAGCCACGCTCGACCTGATCGAACACCTGGCCACGCACCCCGAGCTCTCGAACCTGCTGATCGTGGGCGCGTTCCGTAGCAACGAGGTCGACGCCGAACACGCGCTGCACCGCCTGGTCGCGCGGCTGCGCGCGGCGGCCGGACGCGTGGAGGAGATCTCGCTCGAGGCGCTGGCCCCGCCCGACGTGGCCGACCTGCTCGCGGACGTCCTGCAGGCGGACGCCGCCGAGCTCGCGCCGCTCTCGGAGCTGGTGCGCGAGAAGACCCACGGCAACCCGTTCTTCGCGATTCAGTTCATCAACGCGCTCAACGAAGTGGAGCTCCTCCATTTCGATCCAGCGAGATCACGCTGGCGCTGGGACCTCGAGCGCATCCGAGCGCGCGGCTTCACCGACAACGTGGCCGAGCTGATGATCGAGAAGCTGACGCGGCTGCCGGAGCCCACGCGTCGCGCGCTGATGCACCTCGCCTGCCTCGGTAGCTGCGCGCCCATCGAGGCCCTCTCGCTCGCGCTCGGCGCCGGCGAGCGTGAGCTGACAGCCGCGCTGGACGACGCGCTGCGGAGCGGGCTCGTGGTGCGTGTCGAGCGTGAGTATTGCTTCCTGCACGACCGCGTGCAGGAGGCCTCGTACGCGCTGATCGACCCGCGCGACAGGCCCGCCCTGCACCTCGCCATCGGCATGAGGCTCTCCGCGGAGTCGGCCGAGCGCGCGCGCGAAGAGGGCAGCTTCGACATCGTGAACCAGCTCAACCGCGGCCTCGACCTCCTGCGCACGCGTCGAGAGCGCATGCGCGTGGCGGAGCTGAACCACGCGGCGGGGCGCCGCGCCAAGGCCGCATCGGCGTACACCTCGGCGCTCGTGTACCTGGAGGTGGCCGACGCGCTGCTCGACGAAGGCCGATGGGAGAGCGACTACGCGTTCGCCTTCGCGCTCGGCCTCGACCGCGCGGAGTGCGAGCTGCTCGCCGGCGAGCTCACGGCCGCCGAGGCGTGCTTGACTGAGCTCGCGCCGAGGGCCGCCAACCTGGTCGACCGCGCCGCGGTCGCGCGGCTCCGCATCCTGCTCTGCACGACGGCGGGTCGAAACGGCATGGCCGTGCAGGTCTGCCTGGACTTCCTGGGTACGATGGGCATCGACTGGACGCCGCGGCCCACGCGCGACGAAGTGGAGAGGGAGTTCCAGAGCCTGTGGGACGAGCTGGGTGATCGCAGCATCGAGTCGCTGATCGAGCTGCCGGTCAGCAACGACAGCTGGCGCGCCGCGCTCGACGTGCTCACGGCGGCGCAGCCGCCCGCGCTCTTCACCGACAGCGACCTGCACGATCGCCTGGTCGCGCGCATGGCGCGCCTCAGCCTCGCTCACGGCAACAGCGACGGCTCCTGCTACGCCTACGCGGTGCTGGGCGTGGTGCTCGGCTCCACCTTCCGCGACTACCCTGCCGGCAACCGCTTCGGCAAGCTGGGCTTCGATCTCGTCGCGGCGCGCGGCTTCGATCGCTTCAAGGCGCGCGCGTACATGTCCTACGGCGCGCACGTGAACACGTGGGCCCAGCACATCGACACCAGCCTGGTGCTTGTGCGGCGGGCGCACGCCGCCGCGCTCGAGGCGCTCGACCTGACCTTCGCCGGCTTCAGCAGCGAGACGCTCGTGACGCTGCTGCTCGGGAGCGGCGCGCCGCTGTCGGAGGCGGCGCGCGAGGCGGAGCGCGGGCTCACGCTCGCTCGTCGTACCGGCTTCGGGCTGGTCGAGGACATCATCACCTCGCAGCTGCAGCTGATCCGGCTGCTCCGCGGCCACACGCGGAGCTTCGCCTCGTTCGACGACGACGACTTCGACGAAGCCAGCTTCGAGCAGCACTTCGCCGAGGACCAGCAGCTCGCCTTCGCCACCTGCTGGTACTGGATTCGCAAGCTGCAGGGGCGGTTCTTCGCGCGCGACTACGCGGCGGCGCTCGCCGCGGCCCGGCAGGCCGAGGCGCTCTTGTGGACCTCGCCCGGTCATTTCGAGGTGGCCGAGTTCCACTTCTACACGGCCCTGGCGCGCGCCGCGCTCTACGATGCGAGCGCGCGCGAGGAGCGCACGCGCCACGCCGAAGCGCTGTACGAGCACGAGCGCATCCTCGCCTTGTGGGCGCGTCACTGCCCGGACAATTTCGAGAACCGAGCCAAGCTGGTCGCGGCGGAGGTGGCGCGCATCGAGCGGCGCGAGCTCGCCGCGGAGCGGCTCTACGAGGAGGCCATCGACTCCGCGCGAAAGCACGGCTTCACCCAGAACGAAGCCGTGGCGAGCGAGATGGCCGCCCGCTTCTATGCGATGCGCGGTTTGAGCGGCGTGGCCCTGGCCTATCTCAGGTCGGCGCGAGACGGCTACGCCCACTGGCAGGCGACGGGAAAGGTCACGCAGCTCGAGCTGCTCGAGCCGCGCCTGCGCGAGGAGCCCTCGCTCACGCGCTCCAGCGTCGGGGCGGCGCGCGTGGAGCAGCTCGACCTCGCGCCCTTCCTCAAGGCGTCTCAAGCGCTCTCGGGAGAGATCCAGCTCGAGCGCTTGATCCGCACCTTGATGACCATCGCGCTCGAGGGAGCCGGCGCGGAGCGCGCGCTCTTGGTCACACCGCGGGGCGAGGAGCTGTGGGTCGAGGCGGAGGCGGTGACCGCGGCCGACCACATCGAGGTGCGGCTCGTTCGTGAGCCCACACCAGCGAGCGATGCGCCCGCGTCGATCCTGCGCTACGCGGTGCGCACACGGCAGCCGCTCCTCCTCGCCGATGCCGCGCAGGACGCGCGTTTTGCCGCCGATGAGCACGTACGGCGCGCGCGCCCGCGCTCGATCTTTTGCGTGCCGCTCGCCAAGCAGGCGCGGCTGTCCGGCGTGCTCTACCTGGAGAACAACCTCGCGTCGCACGCCTTCACGCCCTCGCACCTCACGCTGCTCGAGCTGCTGGCCTCGCAGATGGCCATTTCGCTGGAGAACGCGCGGCTCTTCGACGACCTGCAGCGCGAAAACACCGAGCGCCGCAAGGTGGAAGAGCTCTTGCGCCGCACCAAGGCCTATTTGGCCGAGGCCGAGAGCTTGACGGACACGGGCAGCTTCGGCTGGAAGTTCGCGACCGGAGACCTGTTCTGGTCGGAGGAGACGTATCGCATCTACGAGGTCGAGCCGAACACAAGGCCTTCGCTCCCGCCGCTCCTGGAGCGCGTACCCAAGGAGGAGCGCGCGAACGTGCAGCAGGCGTTCGAGCGCGCCAAGCGCGAGGGGCAGATGATGCTGGAGCACCGGCTGCTCTGCGCCGGCGGGCGCGTCAAATACCTGCGCATCCGCGGACGCGTCCGCACCAGCTCGGACGGCAGCGCCGAGATCGTGGGCGCGGTGATGGACGTGACCACATCGCGACGCGCGGCGGAGGACCTCGAGGAGGCGCGCGCGCAGCTGGCCCACGTCGCGCGCACCACCACGCTGGGCGAGCTCGCCGCGTCGATCGCGCACGAGGTCAATCAGCCCCTCGCGGCCATCGCCGCGGACGCGAGCGCGGGCGTCAACTGGCTCGATCGCGCGGAGCCCGATCTGGTCGCCGTGCGTGAGTCGCTTGTCGCGATCGTGAACGACGGCCATCGTGCCGGCGACGTGCTCGCGCGGATTCGCCGCCTCTTGACGCGCTCGGCCGCGCACCGCGAGCGTTGCCACCTGGACGCCGTGATCAGCGCGGCGCTGCCGGTCGCGGAAGCCGAGCTGGCGCGACGTCGCATCGCGCTCGAGCTCGGGCTCCGATCGGGCGGGGCGCAGGTCTTCGCCGATCCGGTCGAGCTGCAGCAGGTCATCCTCAACCTCTTGCTCAATGCGGCCGAGGCCTCGCGCGATCTGCCGGAAGCGCGCCGGCGCGTGCGCCTGGAGACGGCGCTCTCGGAGGGCGACGACCGCGTCTGGGTCGTGGGCGCCGTCTCCGACGCGGGTGTCGGCCTCTCGCACGTGGACGGCGCGCGGTTGTTCGAGGCGTTCTACACCACGAAGCCCGGAGGGCTGGGCATGGGATTGTCGATCTCGCGCTCGATCCTCGAGCGCCACGGCGGCCGGCTCTGGGCCGAGCCAAACCCTGTATTTGGCGCGACGTTTCGCTTCGAGCTGCCGGCCGTCGAAGAAGCCTGAGCGGCGCGGACAGCGATGAAAGGCCGCGGCCCCTCGTGTCCGCGGCCCTCGCCCTCACGACTGGATGAACTCCAGCAGATCCGGATTGACGACGTCCGGGTTGATGGTGCACAGGCCATGCCCCAGGCCCTTGTAGACCTTGAGCGTGCCCTTCTTGAGCAGCTTGATCGACAGCAGCGCCGAATCCGCGATCGGCACGATCTGGTCGTCGTCGCCGTGCATCACGAGCGTGGGCACGTCGATCTTCTCGAGGTCGCTGGTGAAATCGGTCTCCGAGAACGCCTTGATGCAGTCGTGGTGCGGCTTGATGCCGCCCATCATGCCCTGCCGCCACCAGTTGTCGACGACCCCCGGCAGCGTCCTGGCCCCTGGGCGATTGAACCCATAGAACGGCCCTTCGGGCACGGCGCGGTAGAACTCCGCGCGGTTCGCGACGAGCGCGGCGCGGAATCCATCGAACACCTCGATGGGAAGGCCACCGGGATTCTTGTCGCTCTTGACCATGATCGGCGGCACGGCGCCGATGAGCACGGCCTTGGCCACGCGGCCGTCCTGCCCGTACTTCGCGACATAACGCGCCACCTCACCGCCGCCCGTGGAGTGGCCGATGTGCACGGCGCCCTTGAGGCCGAGGTGAGCGGTGAGCTCCGACACGTCGCGGGCGTAGGTGTCCATCTCGTTGCCGTCGGAGGTCTGCGACGAACGCCCGTGACCGCGGCGATCGTGCGCGATGACGCGAAAGCCCTTCGCAAGGAAGAACATGAGCTGCGCATCCCAGTCGTCCGCCGACAGCGGCCAGCCGTGGTGGAACACCAGGGGCCGTCCGCTGCCCCAGTCCTTGTAGAAAATCTCGACGCCTTCCTTGGTCTTGAAAATCGGCATGTGGCTCTCCTTCTATCTATCGAATGGCGTGGCGCAGGAACGAGGCCACCTGTTCGGCGGCGAGCTGCGGGTACTGATGCTGCGGGCCATGCCCCGACTCGGGATACACGGCCAGGTGTGCGCTGGGGATCTTGCGGTTCAGCGCGAACCAGTTGTCCACGGCGGTGCTGATGTCGTTGTCGCCGCTGATGATGAGCAGCGGCGTGCGCGTGACCATCAGCTTCTGCAGCCGCCCGGCCGCATCGACGTGATACTCCTCGGCCGCGGCGAGGTAGGCCTTGATCGCCTCGGGGGTCGACGGGATTTTCTCGTCGACCCCGGGGCGCACGCGGATGCGGTCCCGCGACTCCTTCGCCATCTTCCGGCTGAACTCCGACCTCGGCTCGAAGAACAGCACGATCTCATCGTCCAGATCATTCACCGGCTTGAACGCGCGGTCGATGAACGCCTGTTGAATTTCCACCGCGCGCTTTCCCGGCGGCGCCGTGCCCACGAGGATCGCGTGCGTGGCGCGGCCGGGATGCTCGACCACCACGGTCTGCGCCACCGTGCCGCCCCATGACCAGCCCAGGAGGATGAATTTCTCGAGCTTCATGGCGTCCGCGAACGCGATCACGAAGTCCGCGGCCTGGCCGATGCCCGGCGGCAGCTTGCCGTCCGAGTAACCCACGCCCGGATAGTCCACCGTGATGATGCGGTTGTTCTTCGCCAGCTCATCGAGGAACAGCGGATCCCATGTGTCGAGCGTGCCGCGCATGCGCGTGAGGAGAACCATGGGTTCGCCCGCGCCGATGCTGCGGTAGGCAATCTTGTCGCTTCCGACCTGTACGTACTGCGTGGGTGCGCTGGCCGCCATATCGCCTCCTCTCTGTGCGTGGTGCGTGGGTGCGCTTGCTGTCTTGTCTGCAGGCAGCCCGGAGCAGCCCACCACGGCGAGCGCAAGCAATCGTGCAAGCAAAAGAACGAAAGAGATCTTCTTCATGACGGAGATCTCAGGCGATGCGCGCGTTGATCCAGCCCACCACGTCGGCCATCACCCGCTCTTTGCCGAGGTCGTTGAGCAGATCGTGGAAGTGCCCCTCGTAGAGCTTCAGCGTCTTGTCGCTCGAGCCGGCCTTGTCATGGAAGAGCTGGCTGCCCGCGGGCACGGTGGCCTTGTCCTCGGTGCCGTGCATGATGAGCAAGGGCAGCGTGAGGGTCCCGAACTCCGCGCGCATGCGGTCGGTGGCCTTGAGCAGCGCCGCCACCGTGCCCGCCGGCTGGACTTCGCCATGGGTCAGCGGATCCGAGTTCAGCTTCTGCAGGGCCTGCGGGTCGCGCGTGAAGTCCTTCTCATGCAGCTTCAGCACCGGCAGCTTCGGCGCCACGCGCCCGAGGAAACGCACGAGCGACAGCACGGGCTTCGGCGCCCACACCTCGAACGCAAAGCTCTCGCAGATGAAGCCGGCGATCTCTCTCTGATGATCCAGCGCCCAGGTGCAGGAGATCACCCCACCCATGCTGTGACCCAGCACAAACACCTTGAGGCCGGGCTCGCGTTTCTTCACCAGGGCGACGAACGTCCCCAGATCGTCCGTGTACTCGGAGACGTCATTGACGAACAGGCGCGGCCCCTCCGATTTGCCGCGCCCGCGGTGGTCGTAGGCGTACACGGCAAAACCCGCCGCCGACAGCTGCTCCCCCGACCACTGGTATTGCCCGCTGTGCGCAAGAACGCCGTGGCAGAGCACCACGGCCGCGCGCGGCGTCCCCGCCGGCCGCCAGGAGCGCATGTGGAGGCGCGTGCCACCGCCGCCGGTGAATGTTTCTTCTTTCATGGGAGGTCCTCGTTAGAGATGGCGTTTGAAAACAACTCGAGCATGCGTGGGTGGCTCAGCGGGCGGCGTCGTCGCCATGGTCGGGCTCGGGCGCGGGCACGCCGGTGATCTTGGGCGCGCACTCGCGGGAGAACCACGCCGCGCTGAGCGGCTCCCCGGCGAGGAGCCGCCGCGCGGCCGGGCCGACCTGCTCGCCGAGGAGCATGCCGCACAGCCCGATCAGCGCGATGATCGGCGGCGCGGGTGCGCGCACGTTCAGCACGCTGTAGAGGGTGCCGACCAGCACGCCGACGCCCAGCGAGATCAGGTAGAGCTTCATGCGCTCCTAGTGGCCGCCCTCGGAGGCGTTGAACATGGACTTGGCGTAGATGATGCCGAGGCCGTAGGCGCCCCCGAGCTCTGCGGCGATCCCGGTGGTCGCGCCGTACGTCTCGCCGCGGGCCCAGTCGCGCTGGAGCTCGAGCAGGTATTGCAGCGCGGTCAGCGGGCGCGCGCCGGCCTGGACCATGCGCGTGACGGCGCGCTCGTGGGCCTCGTCGGACACGTCGCCGCAGGCGTCGGTGATCACGTAGACCTCGAAGCCCTGCTCGATCGCCGACAGCACGGGGCCGACGATGCACACGGAGGTCCACAGGCCGGCGATGACGAGGCGCGACTTGCCGAGCTTGTTGACGCGGGCGATGATGTTGGCGTCCTCCCAGCAGTTCATGGTGGTGCGATCGATGATGTCGAGCTCCGGCTGGGCGGCGCGGATCTCGGCGAAGATCGGGCCCGAGAAGGTCTTCTCGGCCACGGTGGTGAGGATCGTGGCGACGCGGAAGACGCGGGCCGCGCGGGCCGCCAGGGTGGCGTTGTTGCGCAGCAGGACGCCGTCGATCGAGCGGGTGGCGAACGCCATCTGCGGCTGGTGGTCGATGAGGATCAGGGTGTGATCGCCGGGGGTGAGCAGCGACTTGGCGGGAGCGGCGGTGGCGGTGGGCATGGTCTTTGAATCCTTTTTGGTGAAGATGAAACGAATGAACGAACGGTGACTGTCAGAGCTCGAGGGGCAGCCAGGAAGCGACGAAGTCGACGTCGCGGGTGCTGCCGGCGTGGGCCGCGGAAGAAGCGGCTAGAACACGGCGCAGGGGCAGGCGAGGCCGTGGTGGTGATGAGGGCGGCGAGCGCGCCGGCTCAGCGCGCGGGCGACCACGCCGGGGTCGTAGCCGCCGTGCTGCGCGGGCGGGGCCCAGCCGGGGCTGAACGGCAGCGGCGGGGGAGCGAGGCCGCCGAATTCGCCGCTGGCGTGGACGACGTCGCCGCCGACCACCGTGAGCACCGAGGTGATGTCGCGGATCTCCGCCTCTGGCACAACGAAGTAGTCGTCGGACAGCACCGCGAGGTCGCCGAGGCGGCCCTCGGCGACGAGGCCCCGCTGGCCGTCCTCGCCGGAGAACCACCCGTTGCCGGCGGTGTAGAGGCGCAGCGCTTGCTCGCGCGACAGGCGGGCGCCGGGGCCGAGCAGCTCGGTGCCGCCGACGCTGCGACCGGAGACCAGCCAGCCGAGGCCGACCCACGGGTTGTAGCTGGCGACGCGCGTGGCGTCGGTGCCCCCGCCGACGGGGATCCCCGCGGCGAGCATGCGCCGCACCGGCGGGGCGTCGCTCGTCATCTCCGGGCCGTAGCGGTGGAGGAAGTGCTCGCCCTGATACGCCATGCGGTGCTGGATGGCGATGCCGCCGCCGAGCGCCGCTATCCGGTCGATGTTGCGCGCCGACACCGTCTCGGCGTGATCGAAGAACCACCGCAGGCCGGCGAACGGGACCTTTCGATTCACGGCCTCGAACACGTCGAGCATGCGCGAGATCGACTCGTCGTAGGTGGCGTGCAGGCGGAACGGCCAGCGACTCGCGACCAGGTGCTCGACAACGGCGCCGAGCTGCGCCTCCATGTGCGGCGGCAAGTCGGGCCGCGGCTCGAGGAAGTCCTCGAAGTCGGCGGCCGAGTAGACGAGCATCTCGCCGGCGCCGTTGAGCCGATAGTACTCGTCGCCGCGGCCAGGGCTGACGGCCTTGGCCCACTGGCTGAAGTCCTCGAGCTCCTGCCCTGGGCGCTGGGTGAACAGGTTGTAGGCCAGGCGCACCGTCAGCTGCTTTGCGGCCGCGAGCTCCTCGATGATCTGGTAATGCTCGGGGTACTGCTGGAAGCCGCCGCCGGCGTCGATCGCCCCGGTGATGCCGAGGCGGTTGAGCTCGCGCATGAAATGACGGGTGCTGTTGCGCTGCTCGTCAGGGCCGAGGCTGGGGCCCTTGGCCAGCGTGGCGTAGAGGATCCACGCGTTCGGCTTGGCGACAAGGAGGCCTGTCGGCTCGCCGTGACGGTCGCGCTGGATCACCCCGCCCGGCGGGTCGGGCGTGTCGCGCGTATAACCGACGGCCCGCAGCGCGGCGCGGTTGAGCAGCGCCTGCGCGTAGAGGTGGAGCACGAACACCGGGGTGTCCGGCGCGGCGGCGTTGAGCTCGTCGAGGGTCGGCATGCGCCGCTCGGCGAACTGGAACTCCGACCAACCGCCGACGACGCGGACCCACTGCGGCGGCGGGGTGATCTGGGCCTGCGCGCGCAGCCGCCTCAGGGCCTCGGCCAGCGAGGCGACGCCGTCCCACCGCAGCTCGCTGTTGTACGTGAGGCCGCCGCGGATGAGGTGGAGGTGTGAATCGATGAGGCCGGGGATCGCCCGCCGGCCGCGCAGATCGATCGTGCGGGCGCCGGCGCCGGCGCGGCGCAGGACGTCGGCGTCGTCGCCGACCGCGACGAATCGCCCGCCGCGGATCGCCGCCGCCGAGGCCGCGGGCGCCCGCGGATCCATGGTGGTGATTCGCCCGTTGAAGAGGATGAGCTCGGGGTCGGCGCTGGTTGTCATAGGCAGGGTCCGCGCGGAAGATGGCGGAGGAATGGTGGACGGGAAACCCGACCTTAGGGGGGTGAGGGCTCCCCGACGCCTCGCAGCGCTCCTCCGTCTCGAACCACGATCGCGGCGCGAATCACGGCCAGACGTCGCGCGCCGTTCCCATCGGCCCATCCATCGATGACCGGCGCGCGATCGTCGGGATCGAGACACCCGACCTTGGTCGGGTCGTCCTCGTTGAAGATCCCGTCTATGGCCACCTGGCGCACGGCGCCCGGGCCGATGTCGACGCCCGCACCACCCGCGCTCGGCCACGGGCAGATACCGTCGCATGGATCTCGAAGCGGATCCGCTGACCTTCCACCCGAGAGAGGCCCTCCAATGACGCAATCTTCGATCCCCGGCTACACCTTCGGCACGCCGCACGTCTCCGCGTCGCCCATCACGGACGCCGACTTCGCGCTGCTCAAGCAGACCGTCCTGCTCGGCGACGACGACCTCCGCTACCTGCGCATGGCGGGAGAGGTGCTCGGCGACCAGATCGAGGCCGTGCTCGACGTCTGGTACGGCTTCGTCGGCGCGAACCCTCACCTCCTGCACTACTTCAGCGGCGCTGACGGTCAGCCCAACCCGCGCTACCTGAGCGGCGTGCGCCAGCGCTTCGGCCAGTGGATCCGCGATACGTGCGCGGCCCGCTACGACCGCGCGTGGCTCGATTACCAGCACGAGATCGGCCTGCGCCACACCAGCGCGAAGAAGAACCGGACCGACGGCGTGACGTCGGCCGCGCCGCACATTCACCTCCGTTACCTGATCGCCTTCATCGTCCCGATCACCGCCACGATCAAGCCGTTCCTGGCCAGGAAGGGCCACACGGCCGCCGACGTGGAAGGGATGCACGCCGCGTGGTTCAAGGCGGTGACGCTGCAGGTCACGCTGTGGAGCGTGCCCTACGTGGCGCCGTCGGCGTTCTGACGGCGCTGGGCCATCGCGGGCCGCCGCGCTCATCCGTGATCCGTCGACGTGGAAGAGGCTGCGGCCCCCGCTGGCGAACGTCGCGTCCCGCACCAGCGAAAGGAGTGAACCGTCATGAATGAGACTTACGCGCCGGACTCGACCGGCCTGTTGTTCATCGATCCGTACAACGATTTCCTCAGCGAGGGGGGCAAGCTCTGGCCCCTCCTGAAAGACAGCATTCAGGAGCACGCCGTCCTCGATCACCTCCGCCAGATCGTCGCCGCCGCGCGGGGCGCGGGCATTCGCGTGTTCGTCGTCCCCCACCACAGGGCCGAGCCGACGGATTACTCCACGTGGAAACACCCCACTCCGTACCAGCTCTCGTCCGCCAAGCTGCAGGTCTTCGCGAAGGGCTCGTGGGGTGGAGAATGGCACCCGGACTTCGCGCCTCGAGAGGGCGATGTCGTCATCAAGGAGCACTGGGCGCAGAACGGCTTCGCGAACACCGACCTCGACCAGCAGCTCAAGCAGCACGGCATCCAGCGGGTCATCCTCGTCGGCCTCATCGCGAATACGTGCGTGGAGGCCACGGGGCGGTTCGCGATGGAGCTCGGCTATCACGTCACGCTGGTGAAGGACGCGACCGCCGCCTTCGGGCCGGAGATGATGCGCGCCGCCCACGAGCTCAACGGGCCGACGTTCGCGCATGCGATCGTGACCACGTCGGAGCTGCTCTCCTCTCTTCAGCAGGCAGTCGGAAGGCACTAGAGCGGCAAATGGGTTGAACCCGCACGCAAACAGCGAGAAGTTGGGACGCCAGAAGACGCCAAGAGACGCCAGAAGACGCCAAGAGACGCCAAAATTTTATTGTTTTCTTGGCGTCTTTTGGCGCCTCTTGGCGTCTTCTGGCGTCTCATTTTTATGGTTGCCAAGCTGATCGGCGTTCTAGGGTCACGGCGGCGGCCCCAGATCCGCCGGTTCGACCGTCTTGATCCATTCAGCGCGCGAGCGCCTCCCCGAGCTCGATCCGGGCTAGCGCCGCGCTCGCGCGATCGTAAGCTGCGCGATGGATCTGACATACCTCGGGACAGCGACGCTCGTCCTCCGCATCGGTGAGACACGGTTCTTGACCGATCCGGTGTTCGACGAGGAGGGGACTGCCTACGACTTCGGGCCATGGTTCGCGCCGCGATCGTGGTTCGCGACGGAGAAGCGTTATGTGACGCCAGAGAGCCCGGCGTCGCTCGGCTCCTTCGACGCCGTCCTCCTGAGCCACGATCATCACGCCGACAACCTCGACATGGCCGGGCGAGCGCTCGTCGCCGACGAGGCGCGCGTCGGCCGGGTGGTGACGACGGTGCCGAGCGCGCGGCGGCTCGCTCGCCCCGCGGCGACCAAGGACGCGCCGGGCCGCGGCCTCGGGCTCGGCGGACGCGCCGTCGGGCTCGCGCCTGGAGCGAAGACACGCGTTGGACCGGCCACCGTCACGACGATCGTCGCCCGCCACGGTCCGGGCTACGCGCCGCAGGCGCACGAGGTGACCGGCTTCCTCATCGACGTGGACGACGGCCCGCGCGTCTGGATCTCGGGCGACACCGTGCTCTTTCCAGCGCTCGAGGCCACGCTCGCGGAGATCCGACGCCAGCGCCCCGTCGACCTCGCCGTCGTCCACTGCGGCGCGGTCGGCTTCCCCCGCGCGCCCGGCTTCCGCCGCGCGCGCTTCACGTTCGACGCGGCGGAGGCGATCGCCGCGTGCCGCCTGCTGGACGCGAAGACCATCCTGCCGGTCCATCGCTCCGGGTGGGCGCACTTCCGGCAGCCCGAGGACGACCTCCGCGGCGCGTTCGTCGCCGCCGGCCTCGAGGAGCGGACGCGCTTCCTCGAGCTCGGCGGCACGCTCGAGCTCTGACCCACCCTTCGCGCTCGAGGGGCGCTTGACTCCGGCAGCCAGCGCTCCTATGACATTCGCGCATCTAGATACACAAATACATGAGTCTTTCCGAATACATCGAGACGCTGAACCTCCTCGGGGACGAGAGCCGGATACGGCTCTGCGTGCTCCTCCGCGAGCGCGAGCTGCGGGTGACGGATCTGGTTCGCGTGACGGGCATCGCGCAGTCGCGCGTCTCGACGCACCTCGGGCGGCTCCGCGAGGCGGGGTTCGTGCGGGATCGGCGCCAGGGGCCGCAGTCGTTCTATGCGCTCGCGGTCGACACGCTGCCCGGGACCGCGAAGGCCCTCCTCGATGAGGCAACGAAATCGCCCGACCCGACCCTGGAGGGCGACCAGCGGCGCCTCCTGGAGCTCGACGCCGAGCGGCGCGGCGGCCTGCCCGAGTCCTTCGCCGGCGAGATGGAGCGGCACTACTCCCCGGGCCGCACGTGGCAGTCGCTCGCGGCCGGCATCGCCGCGTTGCTCCGCCTCGGCGACGTCCTCGACGTCGGGTCGGGCGACGGCGCGGCGGCCAGCGCGCTCGCGCCTTACTGCCGCTCGCTCACCTGCGTCGACTCGAGCAGCCGGATGATCGAGGCCGCGAGAGAGCGGTTCTCGACCCAGCCCCACGTCCGCGTCCAGGTCGCCGATGTCCACGCGCTGCCGTTCGGAGACGCCTCCTTCGACTCGGTCCTCGTGTTTCACACGCTGACCTACGCCGAGGACCCACCGCGGGCGCTGGAAGAGTGCGCCCGCGTGCTCCGCCCGGGCGGTCGGGTGGTCATCCTGTCGCTCGACGCGCACCAGCAGCGGGAGATCACCGTGCCCTACGGCGAGCGCCACCCCGGCTTCTCGCCCTCCGACATCCGCGCCATGCTCACCCGCGTGAAGCTCGATGTCGCCGCGTCCGAAGTCGCCTGCCGCGAGACGAAGAAACCCCATTTCCAGGTCGTGCTCGCCATCGCCGACAAGCCGACCCCCGGTCCCTCCAAGAGCGCCAAGCGAGGCTGATCATGCCGTCCAACAACACCACGCCTCCCCTTCACCCACTCCAGAAGCTCCTCCAGAGCCGCATCGTCATCATCGACGGGGCGATGGGGACGACCATCCGCACCTACGGGATGAAGGAAGCGGACATCCGGGGCAAGCGCTTCGCGGATTCGAAGAAAGACCTGCTGAACAACGGCGATCTGTTCTCGCTCACGCAGCCGGAGATGATCTGCGACATCCACCGGCGGTTCCTCGAGGCCGGCGCGGACATCATCGAGACGAACACCTTCGGCGCGACAAGCATCACCCAGAGCGAGTTCTTCGTGGACGACCCGCGGGAGCACGGCGGGCGGAAGGATCCGGCCTTCTATCAAGGGATCATCGACGACCCGTTCCTCAACGACCTCGCCTGGGAGATCAACGAGCAGTCCGCGCGGCAGTGCCGCGAGTGGGCCGATCGCGTGGCGAACGCCGACGGGCGGCAGCGGTTCGTCGCGGGCGCCATCGGCCCGCTCACCGTCTCCCTGTCCAACTCCCCGGACGCCGACGACCCCGGCTTCCGCGTCGTGACGTTCGATCAGGTGAAAGCAGCGTACGTCCACCAGATCCGCGCCTTGATCGCCGGCGGCTCCGACGTGCTGCTTGTCGAGACCATCTTCGACTCGCTCAACGCAAAGGCCGCGCTCGTCGCCATTCGAGAGGTGTTCGACAAGGACGGCAAGACCCTGCCGGTGATGATCTCGGCGGCGGTCGGGCGCGGCGGAGAGACGATGATCTCCGCGCAGACGGTCGAGGCGTTCTGGAACGCGGTGAAGCACGTCGACCCGCTCGCCATCGGGCTGAACTGCTCGCTCGGCCCGGACCTGATGTATCCGTTCCTGTCCGACCTCTCGGAGAAGTCCAGCGCCGCGATCTCCTGCTACCCGAACGCCGGCCTGCCCAACCCGCTCTCCCCCACCGGCTTCGATCTGGAGCCGCCGGACATGGCGCGCCACATCGGCGGCTTCGCGGACGCAGGCCTCCTCAACATCGCCGGCGGCTGCTGCGGCAACACGCCCGAGCACATCGCGGCCATCGCCAAGGCGCTCGCCGGCAAGCCCCCGCGCGCCCTCGACCTCAAGACCCGCGCCGAAGCCCCGCCCGGCGGCGCGGCCTCGTCCGGCGCGCCGATCCCCCTGCGCCTGTCCGGCTCGCAGCCGTTCACGCAGCAACCCGGCGTCTACATGATCCTGGGCGAGCGCACCAACGTCGCCGGATCGCCGAAGTTCGCGAAGCTCATCAAGGAAGGGAAGTTCGAGGAAGCGGTGGGCGTCGCGCGCCAGCAGGTCGAGAACGGCGCCAACGTCATCGATATCTGCATGGACGAAGGCATGATCGACGGCGTCGCCGCGATGACGCGCTTCCTGCTGCTCCTGGCCAGCGAGCCCGAGGTGGCGAAGGTCCCGTTCATGGTGGACTCGTCGAAATGGGAGGTCATCGAGGCGGGCCTCAGGTGCATGCAGGGCAAGGGCATCGTGAACTCCATCTCGCTCAAGGAGGGTGAGGCGAAGTTCCGCGAGAGCGCGAGGACCGTCCTCAAGTACGGCGCCGCCGTCGTGGTCATGGCCTTCGACGAGCAAGGGCAGGCCGCCACCTACGAGGACAAGATCCGGATCTGCAAGCGCGCGTACGGCATCCTCGTCGACGAGGTGGGGTTTCCTCCCGAGGACATCATCTTCGATCCGAACATCCTCACGGTCGCCACCGGCATGGAGGAGCACAACAATTACGCCGTCGACTTCATCGAGGCCACGCGCTGGATCAAGGCCAACCTGCCGCACGCCAAGGTCAGCGGCGGCGTGTCGAACATCTCGTTCAGCTTCCGCGGCAACAACCGGGTGCGCGAGGCCATGCACTCGGCGTTCCTCTACCATGCCATCCGGGCCGGCATGGACATGGGCATCGTCAACGCGGGCATGCTCGAGGTGTACGAGGAGATCGAGCCGGAGCTCCGCGAGCTCGTCGAGGACGTCCTGCTCAACCGGCGCCCGGACGCGACGGAGCGGCTCGTCGACTTCGGCGAAGCGCTGAAGGCCAGGAGCGCCGGCGCCGCCTCGACCGAGAAGAAAGAAGAGGAGTGGCGCAAAGGCACCGTCGAGGAGCGGCTGTCGCACGCGCTGGTCAAGGGCATCGACACGTACATCGATATCGACACAGAGGACGCGCGCGCCAAGCTCGGCCGCCCGCTCTCCGTGATCGAGGGCCCGCTGATGGATGGGATGAGCGTCGTCGGCGATCTCTTCGGCGCCGGCAAGATGTTCCTGCCGCAGGTGGTGAAATCGGCGCGCGTGATGAAGAAGGCCGTCGCGTACCTCACGCCGTTCATGGAGGCGGAGAAGGCCGCGATGGCCGCCGCCGGGCAGGAGGTGAAGACGCAGGGGAAGATCGTCCTCGCCACAGTGAAGGGCGATGTCCACGACATCGGCAAGAACATCGTGGGCGTCGTGCTCGCGTGCAACAATTACGAGGTGATCGACATGGGCGTCATGGTCCCGTGCGAGAAGATCCTCGAGCGCGCCAGGCAGGAGAAGGCGGATCTGATCGGCCTGAGCGGGCTGATCACGCCGTCGCTCGACGAGATGATCCACGTCGCCCGCGAGATGGAGCGGCAGAACTTCAAGCTGCCGCTCCTGATCGGCGGGGCGACGACCAGCAAGGCGCACACGGCCGTGAAGGTGGCCCCGCATTACAGCGAGCCGGTCGTGCATGTGGTCGACGCGAGCCGCGCCGTGCCCGTCACGACGAGCCTGCTGAGCGAGGAGGGCAAGGCGGCGTTCGTCGCCCAGCACCGCGCCGAGTACGAGAAGCTCCGGCGGCTCCACGCGGCGCCGAAGCACAAGCTCGTCTCCCTCGAGGCCGCGCGCGCGAACCGGACGCGGATCGCGTGGCGCGCCGAGGATCTGCCGGTCCCCGAGTTCACCGGCGCGCGCGTGCTCGAGGACTTCCCGCTCGCCGCCTTGCGCGAGTACATCGACTGGACGCCGTTCTTCCACACGTGGGAGCTGAAGGGCGTCTATCCGCGGATCCTGGAGCACGAGAAGTACGGCGAGCAAGCGCGCCAGCTCTTCTCCGAGGCGAACGCGCTGCTCGACACGATCATCGAGAAGAAGCTGCTGACGGCGCGCGGCGTGTATGGCTTCTTCCCCGCGAGCGCCGTGGGCGACGACGTCGAGGTGTACACGGACGGGACGCGCACGAAGGTGCTCGAGCGGTTTCACTTCCTGCGCCAGCAGACGGCGAAGGAGAGCGGCGAGCCGAACCGGTCGCTCGCGGATTTCATCGCGCCCAGGGAGACCGGCCTCCGGGACCACATCGCCGGCTTCGCGGTCACCGCCGGCATCGGCCTGAAGGAGCTGTGCGAGCGGTTCAGGGCGGTGCACGACGACTACAACGCCATCATGGCCGAGGCGCTCGCCGATCGCCTGGCCGAGGCGTTCGCCGAGTGCCTGCACAAGCGGGTGCGCGACGAGTGGGGCTATGGCCGGCAGGAGGACCTGACCAAGGCCGAGCTCATCGAGGAGAAGTACCGCGGCATCCGGCCCGCGGCGGGGTACCCCGCGTGCCCGGATCACACCGAGAAGGGCACGCTCTGGCGGCTGCTCGACGTCGAGAAGAGCACCGGCATCCAGATCACCGAGTCGTTCGCGATGTGGCCCGGATCGAGCGTGAGCGGCCTGTATTTCGCTCACCCGGAGGCCCGGTACTTCAGCCTGGGAAAGATCGATCGCGACCAGGTGATCGACTACCATGGCCGCAAGGGCATGACCGTCGAGGAGGTCGAGCGCTGGCTCGGCCCGAACCTCAACTACGACGCTTCAAACTAGCAGAGAGAGAGACACCACCATGGCCATCGTTCTTTACCACCACCCGTTTTCGCGCGCCGCCAACACTGTGTGGATGCTCGAGGAAGTCGGCGTCGAGTACGAGCTCAAGTTCGTCGACATCATGGCCGGCGACCAGAAGAAGGAGGACTTCACGAAGCTCAATCGGATGGGCAAGCTGCCCTTGCTCGTCGACGGCGACACCGCCGTCACCGAATCCGCGGCGATCGGCCTCTATCTCGCGGATCGTTATGCCTCGGGCCGCCTCGCGCCGAAGCTCGACGACGCGGCGCGCGGCACCTATTTTCGCTGGGCGCTCTTCGCCCCCTCGGTCATCGAGCCCGGCTCGATGGCCAGGGCCGGCAACTGGGAGTTCCGCGCCGGCTCCGCCGGTTGGGGCAACTACGACGACATGATCGCGACGATGGAATCGGCCATCTCTGGCCGTGACTTCGTCCTCGGCAAGGAGTTCTCGATGGCCGACGTCATCTTCGGCGGCACCATCGCGTACATGCTCGACTTCAAGATGCTCGAGCCGCGCCCGAGCTTCACCGGATATGCCGAGCGGGTCAGAGCCCGCCCGGCGTACGCGAAGAGCGAGGCGCGCAACAAGGCCGTGATGGACGAGCGCGGCATCAAGATGCCTGGGACTTGATCGCGGTATCGGCATCGTAGAGCTGGCGCGCGCCGTGGAGGCGCGCGCCTTCGACTCGCTCCACCTCCCCGAGCACACCCACATCCCGGTGAGCCGACGCACGCCTTGCCCGCCGGCGCGAGCTCGAGGACCACGGCAGGGGCTGCGAAGGTCCGTAGGCCCGCAGCTTGCAGCGGCGCCAGTACAGCTGGTAAAATTGCGAGTCGCTGGGAGAGACCCCGGCCTTGCACAGGTCTGGAGAGTGATGCAGGGGTAAAGCGTCGATCTGGCCTTGCGCTGTATGAAGGTGATATATGCGTTTTCGGCGACATGGAACCGACGTTACGGATGTGACCATTCACATATCGAGCACCGAAGGGAACTCTTCGGCCGGCATCGAGATCGCCGATGTTCCACGCGCGGATGGTCTTCCCAGAATAACGAGCAGTGATCCTGATGTGGTCAGCGTCGATGGCGTACCTCGCGTACGCGCCGTTGGCAATTTTTCGTTTTACCTCAGCGCGCTTGCCACGACATCAGGCAGCGGCGCTGTCACGGTGACCGCGGCGACGCGGTCCGGAATCCAGGCGACGCTGAGGGTCGTGGTTGATGCTGCGATAGAGTTGCCAGATCCTGCTACTGAAGCTGGAGCTGTCGCCAGGCTGTTGATGTCGGAGGCCCGCGGTCCTTCCCACGCAGACTACCTGGCAGCAGACACCTTGGAGAGCATGGGGTGGATGCAACGGGCTCTGGAGAATCGATTGGCGACCGATCCTTCTCGATTCGGGGCACGCGGGGCGAGAAATTTGATCGACATCATTCGCGCCGCCGATCAGTTCGATGGGTTCTCCGATTATCCGAACTACGATCAGGGGGTCCGTCGTCGGCTGCAGCAGATGGTCAATATCGCGAACAATGACAATGACCGAATGCAGTCGGATTTTCGAAGGTTCATACAGAATGCCATCGACGTGGCTCGGCTGCGGGTCGCCGTCCGCGACCCAAGCCCAACAGGCTTGTTCGGGTGGAGAGCCGCAGGGACTGGAAGTCCAGGGCCCGGATTCGCGAGGGTTCGTACGCTGGCCGGCAACACGTTCTTTACGTTGCGGCCATGATTGGAACCTTGACGTGATGTGATATTTTTGCGGACCAGGTCTGTCCAGGGCCCGCGCCGGATCAGGCCTTGAGCTCGTCGAGCTCGCCGGGCTGGCCGAAGGAGCCGAAGTTCGTGATCGGCCCCCCGCCCTGCTCGGTGCAGCCGACCGCGTTCGCGAGCGTCGTGAGCAGCTTGTTGTGGGGCGCGTCCTTGTCCTGCACCGTATTGGACTGCCGCGTCACCTTGATGTACTGCCCCGTCTTGAAGTAGCCGCCGCAGCTCCCCGCGATGATGTACGGCAGGTCGCGGAAATCGTGGCGCAGGCCGTCGGAGAGCTCGTTCATGAACACGACGGCGCTGTTGTCGAGCACCGTCGCCCCGCCCTCCTCGTAGCCCGCGAGCCGGTCGAGCAGATAGACATACTCGCCCATGAACCAGCGATCGATGTCGAAGAGCATCTCCTCGTAGCCGTCGACGGCGCTCCCGGTGTCGTCGTCCCTCGTGTTCCCGTGCGAGAGCTTGTGGTGGTTGTACTCGTGGGCCATCCCATCCCACTTGAAGATGGGCCCCGCCGCGCCCGAGCCCCATTGCAGCGTCGCCGACCGCGTCGCGCCGGTCGCGATCGCCAGCGCGAGGATGTCCATCTGCATCCGCCCGACCTTCTTGAACTCCGCGTCGAACCCCACGGTGTCCGGGTCGATCCCCTCGATCTCCGCCGCGCGCTCCGGCGAGAGCTCGCGCGGGATGATCCCCGAGCCGCCCATGCCCACCTCGAGGTCGCGCACCGTCTGGAAGTGCATGTCGAGCTTGTCGCGATCGGCCTTGCTGAGCTTCTTCTTGAGCAGGGCCTCGTACTCGACCGAGACCAGGTCGAGCACGCTCTCGCGGCGCTTCGTGAGCCGCGCGAGCGCCTCCTCTTCGAGGTCCGTCCCGCCGACCAGGTCCCGGTACGCGAGCCACGGGTTGTTCTCGCCGCTGACGGGCTGCTCGCTTCCGGTGTACGAGATGTGCCCGCGCACGTTCGGCGTCTTCGCCCCGACCATCAGCGTGAGCGCGGGCGTGCCCGGCGGGTTGATCTTGTTCGCGATGAACTGGTCGAGCGAGATCCCCGCCGCGTACTGGGTGCCCTGGACGAGCGGCTGCGCAGTGAGCTTGCAGCCCATCCCCTTCGCGTGATCGTCGCCCGCGCTCGGGTCGAACCCGTAGCCGCGCGGCACCATGTGGATGCCCCGCGGGATCAGGAGCTTGTCCCGGTACGCGGCGAGCGGCGCTATCGCCCGCGTCGACCCGAACGAGGCGGCCGTCAGCGCGCCGTACTGCGTGCTCGGGAAGAACTTGGCCATGTTCACGCCGTTGCACATGAAGAAGGCGATGAACCGGCGCGGCGCGGTCGCGTCGGCCTTGGCGTCGCGCGGGCGCAGCGACTCGAGGAGCGGGAGGCCGAGCATCACCCCGCACGCGCCCCGCAAGAACGTTCTGCGATTCATTGGTCCACCTCTTCCACGGCCCGGTACCTGAACGTCTTCGTCTGCGTGAGCGCGACCAGCAGCTCCTTGATGTTGTACCCGGAAGCGCCGAGCTTCTCGTCGAGCTCGGCGATCGTGCACGCGTCCTCGCGCGAGAGCTGGCGCGCATTGCCGTAGCGGTACCAGTTCGTCAGATAACACCGCTGCGCGACGGGGCTCTCCGCGAGCTGCGTCGCGAGATCCACGGCGCCGTCGAAGCGGATCTCGGCCTTTCCGACGGCGATCGTGCCTGTCGCGTCGATCGTCTCGCCGTCCTCGTCGGCGCGGTAGCGCCCGACCGCGTCGAAGTGCTCCAGCGCGAAGCCCGGCGGGTTGATCACGCTATGGCACTTGTTGCACGCGTCCGGCGACGTGTGCACCTCCACCTGGTCGCGCGTCGTCCTGATCTCGCCCTGAATGGGCGGCAGCGTCGTGTTGATGTCCGCCGGCGGGTCCGGGAGGTCGGTGCAGAGGATCTGGCGCTGGATGAACACGCCGCGGTGAATCGGCGAGCTCTTGTTGAAGAACGCGTGCGAGCTCAGGAAGCCGGCCTGCGTGAGGAGCCCCGCCCGCTCCGCCGGGTCGAGCGGCGTCTCCACGAGCTCGCTCGTGAACGACCCCTCCACGCCGTAGATCGGGGCGAGCCTGTCGTTCACGAAGCCGACGGGCGCCGTCATCAGCGTCCTGAAGTCACCCTCCATTTCGAGGACGACGTGCCGGATGAACTGCCTCGTCTCGGCCGCCATGGCCGAGGACACGCTGGCGTCGAAGTCCTCGTAGAGCGCCGGATCCTTCGAGAGATCCGCGTAACGGCTCATGTGGAGCCACTGGGCGTGGAAGTCGTCCAGAGCGCTCGTGGCCCTGGGGTCGGCGAGCATGCGCCGCGCCTCGGCCTCGATGCCCTCGGGCGTGCCCAGCGCGCCGCCCTCCGCCGCTTCGAGGAGCGCGTCGTCGGGCAGGCTGTTCCAGAGCAGGTACGAGAGCCGCGTCGCGACCTCGTAGGCGTCGAGCGGGATGATCCCCGCGCCGTCGAGCTCCTCGCTGAGCTCGATGCGGTAGAGGAAGTGCGGCGACTGGAGCATCGCCTCGATGACGTGGCGCACGCCCTGCTCGAACGGCGTGCCCGCGTCGAAGAGGCCGTTGCCGCGGGCGTACGCGGCGGCGTACGCCTCCTCCTGCTCCGCCGAGAGCGGCCTCCTGTAGACGCGCTTGCCGAGCTCCCGGATGAGCTGCCGGGCGCAGGCCGCGCCGTCGCCCTCCGGCGCGCACGGCACGATCTTGCCGAGCACGGCCTGGTCGACGACGGCGTCGGCCGCGATGGTCTCCGCGGCGCGGCGGTAATCGCGGGCGAGGCGGTCGGAGACGAGGAGCCCCTTGGCGTTGTTGTTGAACCCCTCGAACGCCGGGTCCGCGAGGAACGCCGCCGAGGCCTTCATGTCCTTGCCGAAGAGGTCCCGGATGGTGTTGTCGTACTGCGCGTGCGTCAGCCGCGTCAGGCGCGGGGTGGGGCCTGGCGCTGTGACGCCGGGCTCGCACTGGGCGCTGGGGCCGGGACCGGGGCCGGGGCCGGGACCAGGGCCGGGACCGTCGCCCGGATTCGATCCGCCGTCTCCAGACGATCCCGAGCACGCGGCCGCGCTGGAGAGCGCGATGGCCGCGAGCAGCATCCTCGGGGTGCTTCGATTCACGGGCAGCTCCTTCGTGAATGAGGTCGAAGAAAGAAGAATCTACGAGCGCTCCATGGAAGAGGCTATCGGCGCCACGCGCTCAGCGTCAATGCGAGGTGGCGGTGGAGCGGTCAGTTTCCGTCCTTCCCGTCCAATGCGCCAGCGCTGTTCACCGGAATCGGCGCAGCGCGGCCATTGACGCGCCGAGCCGCGAAAGGCGCCCAGGTGGGCACAGGAAAGTGTCTTATCTACGATTCGGGAGACAGCGCCTGACCACGCACGCCCGGAGCGCTGGTCGTCCCTTGTCGTTCAAGGTGTCGGGGGCATCTGCGGCTGACACCTGCCCGACGAGCAGACCGCCGTCATCCCGTCCGGGAACACGGGCGCGCACGGAGGGCACGCGCCCATGCCGGCGGGGCAGACCAGGGCGTCGAGCTCCGCGCTCTGGGTGAGGGCGACGATGCCTGTCCCGTCGCACCCCTCGCAGCAGCCGAGGCCGTCGCGCAGGACGCAGTCCGAGTCGACCGTGCACTCCGTCAGCGGCGACTCGCGCACGTCGAGGACGACGCAGCGCCCCGCCTCGCACGTGGCGGTGAAGTACTGGGTCGTGCGCTCCGCCTCGGTGACCTCCGGGCACGCCCCGCACGAGACGCCCCCGCACCCCTGGATGATCTCGTTGAGCTTCGTCCCGGCGCGGTTGATGGCCCTGAAGTTCTCGGCCTTGGCCGTGTCACAGGCGCCGCAGCAGCCCCGCGACACGAGGATGCAATCGCTCGGCGCGTTACAGACGCCTATGTCGGGCAGCTCGCCCCGACAGGCCTCCTCGCACGCGGAGAGGGAATCGAAGCGGTTCTCGTTGCCCTCGCAGCCGCCGTAGGTGAACTCCCTGCACGCGCCGGCGGCCGGGTCGTACCAGTATTTCGGGAACGCCGCGTCACACCGGCCGGGATCCGCCGGCAGCAGGCACCGGACGGGCAACTGCCCGCCTCCGCCACCGCCGCCGGTCTCCGCGGACGAACCGCCTCCGCTTGGGTCCCCGCCGCCCGAGCCCGCGGGATCCACCTTCCCGGAGCAGCCTGCGGCGAGCAGAAGGGAGGTAAGCAAGCCAAGACCCAGGGATAAGCGCCGAGGCATGCCGGGCGAGTTGCAACGGGCATGCCCTGGGCGTCCGGTCGGTGCGCCCGCCGATCTCGGCCCGGATCGCGCGGGCGGCGGGCCTCGGTGTGCCAGGCGGCGCGGCACACCATGACGGCGTCGTCGAGGGGACCGGTCCCTGAGCGGCTCGCCGTCAGGGGTCGCGCGTCAGCCGGACATTGTAAGTGGTGCTCTCGAACGCGATGCTGCCGTCCGCCCTCTGCTGGTCGACGAGAAGATCGAAGGCGAGCACGTCGCGCGCAGCGGCGCATCCGGGCTCACGACAACCGCAAACGCCGCTTTCACACAGCGCGAGGTATCCGCAGTCGACAGGCCGCCCGCCCGCGAAACAGCCCTCGGACGTTTCTTCCCACGCCCCCCCGTTGTGCACGCATTCGTAGGAGCCTGAGCCTGGGGACGACGCCTGAAGCTCGCACCAGCCCTTCCAGAGCTCCCGGGGGTCGATGGCGAAACGCAGCCGGCGGTCGGTGAGCTGCGCGCCGAGCATCGTGAAATCGAACCCTTCGTAAGGCAGGCCGATATTGTAGTCGCCGAACAGCCCGAGGTTTTCGGGATAGGGCACGTCCGGATCCACGGCCGGGGGCAGGGAGGCTCCCGTGCCGAAGCGCACCTTCCCCTGGATCGATGTGCCCTCCACGGTGTCGATGTCGATCTGGATCACGTCCGATCCCGCGCGGAACTTGAAGTTCTCGACGTATCCCTCCCAGTGAGCGATGAGCAGGGAGGCCGTGTCGGATCCCTCGCCGCCGGAGCTGGCCTCACCGCCGCCCGAGCTGGCCTCATCGCCGCCGATGGGCAGGTCCTGCGGCTGACAGCCGGTGTTCCCGAGCGAGGCAGCAGCGAAGAGCAACGCGAGCGCGACGCGAGTCGAATGATTCATGGTTCCTCCTGTCTCTTGCGGTCCATCGCTACATGGCCGGCGCGAGGAACATCCGTCTCTGTCAGTCGAGATTTTCTCGGAACGCGCACGAGGCGCGGACGCGGCCCGCGTGCACCGAGCCCGGCGCCTCGCCGAGGAGCCGCTCGGCCTCCGCGCGCGCCTCCGGCGCCCGCCCTGCGGCGCAGAGGGCGAGCACCCGCGCGGCCATGCGCTCCTCGCGGAGCTGGCCCTCTGGAAACCGGGCGCCGAGGTCGTCGAGGCGATCGAGCGCGGCCGACGGATCGCCGTCCCGCACGGCGTCCTGCGCCTCCCATCGCGCCCTACGGATGGATCGACGGCAGCTGCTCGCGGAAGAACGCGTTGTACTTGGGATCGTTGTACCGCTCGTACTCGATCGCGAACGGGGTCAGCTGGCTCACGCCGCCCTTGTACCGGATGGTGAGGGCCATCGGCGTGACCTCGCGGTAGTTGCTGGTCAGCGGCAGGTCGTCGTTGGTCTTCCCGCCCGCGGAGAACAGGGTCAGCAGCACCCCGTCGGGGTCGTCGTGCACGACGCGGAAGCCCTCCGGGACGCGCTCGTGGCCGCGGATCAGCGTGGTACAGCCGAGCTTCTGCATGAAGCTCTTGAACTGCCGCTTGCCGAAGGGGAAGCGCGCCGTCGACTTCTGGAGCTCCGCGGGGATCGCGTCGACCTCGCTGGGATCGCTCCAGAGCATCTGGAACCGGATCTCCGGGTCGTTGAGCGAGGACACCGACGTCCACCGGGCGGCGATGGTCTCGTCGCGCGGGATCCCCGCGTGGACGAAGAGGATCCTGTCGAAGACCAGCATGTTGGGGAGCGCCTCGAAGAGGCGCATGTAGGCGGCGAACACCTCGTTCGGCGCGATGGCCGCGAGCGAGCTCATCGCCTCGGAGGGCCGCACCGGCGCGAGGACGCGGCCGTTCAGCTCGACGTAGTACTCGTGATTGCCGCGCAGCACGAAGACGTTGTCGGGCGCGGCGAGGAAGAGCTGCATCACCGTGCGCAGGACGCCGTTGTAGCTGAACCTGCCGCGATCGATGTAGTCGCCCAGGAACACCAGCAGCATCCGCGGGTTGTGCGCGGGGTCGTCGCGGTGGGCCTGCACCTTGGCGAAGAAGTCGGCCTGCATCAGCGCCCCCTTGAGGCACGAGTAGCAGCCGTGCAGATCGCCGATGACAAGGAGCTCGACGTCCTCGGCGGGGTCGGGCGAGGCGACGTAGACGTGGCCGTCGAGGAACGGCGCCTGCCCGGCGAAGCCCGCGAGATCCGCGGCGCCGTCGAGCCGGCCCGCGCCGCGCGCGCGCTGCTCCTCGAGCTTCGCCTCGAACCTGCGCATCAGGTCCATGTCGACCTTGGCCTGCTCCGCGAACGTGGCCGGATCGCTCGCGTAGTCCCACTCGAACGCCTTGAAGAACGGGTGATCGACCTCGCGCGCCTGCTTGCGCGTGGCCGGATCGATCACCACCGCGCCCTGCTCGATCGTCTCGATGTCGACGTCGTCGATCTCGATCGGGGACGCCGACAGGAGCGACGAGAGCTCGTCGCGGAACCGCTGCTCGTTCGGGTGGACGACGCCGTCGGCGAGCATGAGCTCGTCGACGGTCGCGAGCAGCGCCTTGCGGTTGTCGTCGTCGAAGCCGTCGAGGAGCTCGAAGCAGCGGAGCTTGATCTTGGAGAGGACGAAGTCCTTCGGGTCCTCTCCCTCGGCGACGCTCTCGGTGAAATGGCTCTGGATCTGGTGGTCGATCTCGGAGAAGACCTCGTGGAAGTGGCTGGTCCACCGGCCGACGACGTCCTGGCTCTCCTGGCCCTCGCCGCCGAGGGCGTCGCGCGCGCGCTGCCGGACGAGGTCGTGGATGTAGCCGCGGATGAAGGACTTCTCGGTCGGATCGAGCTCGCCGTCGATGTACCCGAACCCCGTGAGGTAGTAGATGATGGCGTGCATCTGCTGCTCTGCGACGCGCGGATCCGGGCTGAACGACATCATCAGGCAGCTCTCCTCTTCGCGATGGTGCCCCAGGGTAGCGCAAGACGGGCGCGCGGCGGCGGCGAGCGCGCCTCTCGGTCGCGCGGGCGAGCGCGCATCGCGGCGACGGCGGCGAGCTCACATCACGGCCGCGCGGGCGGCCCTGCGCGCCCGACGAAGGCGCGGATCCGCGCGCGGTCGGCCTCGGACAGCGCGTATCCCGGGGGCGGCATATTCCGCTCGTCCACGACCCGGCGCGCGATGGCCTCGCGGAGCGAAGCCCACGCCGAGGGCGTGGAGAGGTCGACGCCGCCCTCGCCGCGCGGGAGGTGGCAGCGCGCGCACGCGCGGGCGAACACGGGCGCGATCTCGCCCCAGGCGGGCCCGTCGCCGTCCTCTGCGGCGAAGCGCCGGAGGGCGCCCGACGCGAGCATCCACACGTCGCCGCTCGGCGAGCCGACGAGCCTGCCGCCCTGCGGGAGGCGCGCGCCGCGGGTCTCGCGCGCGCCGGCCTGATCGAGCACGCCGAGCTCGTCGCCGTCGGCGAACCACGCGCGCTCGCCGGAGACGGCGAGCCCGTGGAGCGCGGCGCGCGCCCGGAACCGGAGGCGCAGGACGCCGGCGCCGTCCTCCGCGTAGAGCGCCGCGGGCGTCGCCGCGAGCAGCGCGCCCGCGCCGGTCAGGGCGAGCAGCGGCGCGGCGCCGCCCGCCGGGAGCGGGTACGATCGCAGCGCCCTCGTGGCGACGTCGAGGGCGCCGAGCTCATCGCCCCCGGCCGCGAAGGCCACGCGCCCGGCCCCCGCCGCGAGCGTCGCGAGCGGGCCGGTCGCGTAGCGCGTGACGGTCTCGCCGTCCGCCACCGCGATCTCGCGGTCCAGCGCGAAGGCGGCGCCGCCCTCGCCGAGGCCGATCGCGGACCGCACCGCGGCGCGCTCGAGGCCGTAGCGGTCGGAGACGGCCTCGAAGGCCCCCTGGCCCGGCAGCCGCAGCAGCCGGCCCTCGGCATCGACGCCGACGATCCACGTGCCGTAGCCGTCGGGCGCGGGCAGGGCCGCGGCGCTCACCCAGCGGTGGGGCGCGCGCTCCACCCTGGCGAGGGCGCCGTTCACGAAGACGGCCGCGGCGCCGTCGTGGAACACCACGACGCGGCGCCCGTCGTCGGCGACCGCGCGCACCGGGCCGAGCTCCCCCGGGGACGGCCACGCGACCTCGCGCACGACGAGCGGCGGGAGGGGCGCCGCGGCCTGCGCCGCGCATCCCGCGAGCGAGAGCGCCAGCGCCGAGGACGAGAGCGCCAGTGCGGAGGACGAGAGCGCCAGCGCGGAAGATGAAAGCGCCAGCGCGGCGGCGGACGCCGCTCGGCGGAGGAGCGTCACGGCGACCGGAGCAGCTCCGGCACCACCTCGCCGTCGCGCAGGTGCTCGCGCGGGGAGATGCCGAAGGCGAACAGGAAGGTGGCGAGCAGGTCGGGCGGGGCGATCGGCCGCGGCCCGCCCTGGAACGTCTTCGCCGGGGCCGGCAGGAGCTGCTCCGGGTCGGTCTTGCCGAACGCGAAGCTCCCGCGGAAGCGCGGGGAGATCACCATGGCGGAGTTGTTGGGATAGTGGTCGCGGCCCATCGCCGTGTTGAGCTGAGGCGTGCGGCAGAAGTCGCTCGTCACGAGGAGGTGGGTGTGATCCGAGAGCTTCTTGCCGGCCCGGGTCGGGTGCGGGGTCCTGTCGAGCGAGCCGAGCAGGGCGGCGATCAGATCGAAGAGCTCCTGCTGGGTGGCCGCGTGCTGGCGGTAGGTGCTCGTGTGCGTGTCGAACCCGCTGCTCGAGAAGCTCACGCAGCGGACCACGTTCCGCCGCATGGCCTCGATCGCGAAGGCGGCGTTGACGGCCGCTTGCCTGGCGAAGCGGGCCGCGTGGTTGAACTCCGGGTGCGCCTGGATGAGCTTGCCCCTGGAGAACACCTCCTGGAGGCCTGAGCTCAGCATCTTGCCCAGCCCGTCCGCCTGGATGGCGAAGCCGCGCAGGGCGTCGGTGTGGCTGGATCGCGCGGCGAGGGACCTGGCCTCCTCGGAGAGGAGCGCGGTCACCGCGGCGCGGTCCTCGTCGGTGTCGTAGTGGCGCGCGCGGGAGAGCGAGCGGCTGAGGGTGCCGATCTCCCCGACCATGAGCGGGACGGCGCGCCGATCGAGGCGGTCGCCGACGAACGCAGAGGGGAACTGGACCGAGACGACGGGGAAGGTCTGGCTCGCGCCGAGCTCGCTCCCGCAGATCGCGTCGACGCTGGAGGCCAGGGTGCGGCCGCCGCTGAGGTGCCGTCCCGTGGTCGAGAACGCCGTGCCGTCGGGGTGGCTCACGGTGTTCATCGCCAGGCCGTTGAGGATGCACAGCCGGTCATGCATGTCCGCGAGGGCGCCGATGCCCGGGCCGAACACGAGGCTCGAGCCCCTGGGCGTCACCGGCGCGAAGGTCTTGGCCCCGCCGGCCGCGGGCGCGTCGACCCACAGGCGGAGCCCCGCGGTGTCGGTGTTGTCGGTCGTCGCGGGGCTCACGAGGCCCCTGGCCTCGTTCCGAGGATCGGCCCAGAGCGTCACGTCCCAGCCGCCCGACGCGTGGATGAAGAGGAAGAACTCGTCCTCCGCGGCCTTGCCCTGCGCGGCGAGCGCGCGCGCCGGCAGGCCGAGGACGCCGGCGAGCGCCGCGCCCGCGGCGGCCTCGAGCAGCGCGCGGCGCGGGACGGCGAGGCGGCGGGGGCGGCGGGCGGGGCGAGACATCGGACGCGCTCCTCAGGATACCCTCCGCGGCCGCGCGCGCCCGCACGACGAACGCGACCGCCATCGCGAGCATCGGCGCTACACGGACGAGCTCATCGGGGATCTGATCGTGATGCCGCCTTGAGGCGGCGAGGCCGCTGTCCGGGCAGGGCGCGAGCTCGCGGCGGCCGAGCTCCGCGCTGCCGGCGCGTCTCCGGTGCACGCGCTCGCCGTGGCGTTCAGCGGCAAGCAGGTAGCCGTGCGCGCGGCGGAGAGGGTTGGCCGATGCGCGTCGCCTCTCCCCGACCACCGAGCGGAGCGTCGATCTGGCCAGGGCTCAAGCCCGGATCACCGTGACCTCTCGGCCGCCCGGCGTCCGCGCCGCCTCGGTCGCGGTGCGATCGCGCAGCCGCGGGATCCCGGGGCGCCGATCGAAGATGAGGAGCCAGCCGCGGTGGAGCCCCAGGCCCTCCAGGTATCCATCGAGCTGAGCGAGCCCTTCCCGCACCGGATCCGGCTCTCCGGGGCGCCACACCTTGAGCTCCATCGCCAGCCGGTCCTGTCCGTGCTCGACCAGCAGATCCGTCCGGCCGCTGCCTATCGCGACCTCCCGCTCCACACGCCCGTGGCCGTTCACCACCCTGTGCAGGAAGGCCATGAGCACGAGGTGCGGCGCGATCTCCGCGTAGGGCGTGCTGGCGAGCAAGGCCTCCGCGTGCTGCCGCCAGAACGACACGAACGCCTCGAGCAAGCGCTCGGGATCGAGGCGCCCGTCCTGCCGGAGCCAGGTAGGCGTGATCGACGGCATCGAGCGCCGCGCGGTCGCGGACAGCGCACGCGGGAGGATCTCCGCGTAGATCGGGTTGGCGATCTCCAGCGCGCCGTTCGCCGCCTGGCGGACGAGCCCGAGATCCATCGCGTAGCGCTGGTCGTCCTCGGGGACCGCGCCCAGCGCCGAACCGGCGAGGATGGGCTCGATCACCGCGCGCACCCGGTCCTCCTGCAGGCGCTCGGCGAGGCTGTCGAGGTGCGTGTCCTGCCGGACGACGATCGCGTCGCGCGCGGCGCGAACGTGCGCGGGCAGGAGCGTCACGCTGCGGTCGGGCACGAGCTCGTCCACCATCTGCCTGGCCAGCGCGTTGACCAGCCACGGCTGCCCGCAGGTGAGCTGGAACGCGAGGTCGACCGCCTCGGGCGCGAAGACCTGCCCCATGTCAGCCGTGTGCTGGGCGTAGAGCCCCGCCACCTCCTCGCGCGTGAAATCGCGCAGGAGGACGGACTCCTCCTTCACGTTGAACGGCGAGGCGCCGCCGAGCTGGCCCTCGTCGCCCACCGTAACCCGGTAGTCCCGGACATCGCGCATCCCCATCAGGGCGATCGCCCAGGGAAAGCCCTGCGGCCTGCGGCGGTGCCCCCCGCGCAGCTGGCTCAGCGCCGAGAGCAGCGTGGGGCCGGTGAGCGCGTCGATCTCGTCGAGAAAGAGCACGAGCGGGCGAGGACAGGCCTGCGTCCACGCGGCCAGCGCGGCGGCTAGGCGGTGGCCCGGCGCCCCGTCAGACCAGGGCGGCGGACGCAGATCGGGCGGGAGTTGAAAGGCCGCGTCATCCCGGAAGGCTTGAAGAATCGCTGACTCCGCAGCGCCGACGTCCTCCGGGAAGGCGCGGCCGACCTCGAGGGACAGGAGCGCCGCCGCATAGCGGCCCTCCTGCGTCAACGCGGCGGCCAGCGAGAGGAGCGACGTGGTCTTGCCCGTCTGCCGCGGACCGTGCACGACGAAGTAGCTCTGGCGGTCGATCAGCCGCCGCAGCCGCTCGATGCGGCGGAGGGGGTCGACCATGTAGTGCAGGTCGGGCCTGCACGGGCCGGCGGTGTTGAAGAAACGCGCCATCGGGGCGCCATCCTGCCATGGGAGCGCCGGGAGTCACGCAAGACCGGGGTTCGGGAGGACTCGAGCCGTAGACGATGCGGCCCTCCGCAGCCGTGACAGCAGCGGAGGAAACGGGCCAACATATCCTGGAGCCCGACCAGCAGCTCGGGCACGCGTGCCGGCGATCGCTGGGCGCGCTCCACGAGGCTGATGGGCGGACTGATACGGACCGGTGGCAGGCGAGCCCGGAGCTGCGCAGGCAGCTGCATGGACAGCGGTGCGCTTGACGGGCTTGCGCGGAACGAATCTCCGGCGACCTCGTGCAGAGCGGCACCCGCGCCCAGTTCGACAAGCTGACCGAGGCGCTCCAGCAGCTCTGGGCGCGCCTGGCGGACCTCGGTTCTCGTCGAGCTCGCCAAGGGACGCGGGGAGCCACGTGAACCATGAAGCCAAGATCACCAGCAGCACAGCAGCACGGCTCGCCCAACGGCACTGGTCATGCCGACGAACGGGGCCATACAGAGCCACCACGACATCACATCACCGGGAGATCCACGCCGTGATCCGGGAGCCCGAGCGCCACGAGGTAGTCGCCCCAGGTGTCGAACAGCGCCGCCTTGTCGTCCCCCCGCGCGCGGCGCTCGACCTCGGCGGGCGCGAGGCCGCCGAAGAGCCAGAGATAGGTCCTCAGGTACGCCTCGGCCGGGCGATGCGGGTGGAATGAGAAATTTCGTCGCCGAAATGCAATGCAACGCCAGATGCCTTTCGACATCGCTCACGCGCCGGGACGCTGGCCAGGCACACACGGAGGATGGTAGAGAGCGAGCGTGACGCTGGCGCGCGGTCACGTGCGTTGGCGCGCCCGAGGTGGAGCGTGCGAGGTCCTCGATCAGCATCCTGGCTTTTGTCGTGGGCAGTGTTGCTCCTCGGGCTGGTTGCGACTGCCCCCGCGCGCGCGGAGGCGCCTCCGAAGCGCTCGGAAGCCGTCAAGGAGCTCATTCGCGAGGCGAGGGCGGCGCTGGATCGGTCCGACCTCGCGCAGGCGCGGGAGCTGTGGGGCGTGGCGTACGATATCGAGCGGTCGAACGTCGCGATGTGCAACCTGGGGCAGCTCGACGTGCGGATGGGCCGCTGGGAGGAGGCCGTGGGGGAGCTCTCGCAGTGCGTCCAGCACATGCCGGCCCCGAGTACGGAGGAGGAGCGGCGCCTGGTCGAGTACCGGCACGCCGACCTCGCCCGGGCCCGGCGGCGCGTTGGCGAGGTGGTCCTCATGCCGCCGCCCGGCATCGTGGGCATGTTCGTGAACGGCCGGGGGGTGAAGGACGGCAACCGCGTCTACGTGAGGCCTGGCCAGCACGAGGTGATGGCCGTCGGGCAGGAGGGGCAGGTCGCGCGCGCGGGTGTGAGGGTGGAGGCGGGCGAGTCGAAGGCGGTGCCGCTCACGTTCGACAAGCCGGCACAAGCGCCGGAGGACCGCGCGCAGCCGCCGAAGGACCGCGCTCAGCCGCCGAAAGGGGCTTCCGGGCCTGGAGCGCCCGGGCCTGCGGCGCCAAAAGGGCCGCCGCAGGGCGCGGGCCGGCCCGGGCCGGACTTCCGGATCGTCACGACGGGCGCGGTGGCCTCGATCGGGTTCTTGGTGGCAGGCACCGTGTCCTTGCAGAGCGCGCGGGGGTACGGGCAGGAGGCGACGGCGGCTCGATATCACGCCCTGGTGATGAGCAAGCTCGATCCCGCATTTCAACCCGACTACAACGGGATGGTCGATACTGCCGCCAGCGGGAAGCTGATGCGTCTCCTGGGTACCAGCGCGTTGATCGCCGGGGCGGCAGCAGGCGCGGCCACCCTCGTGTACGTCTGGTTGCCGAACGATACGCAGATTCGAGTGGCGGCGCACGGCGCGGAGGTTCGCGTTCGATGGTGAGCGTCGGCGATGTCGCTGAGGGCCGTCGGTGCGAGAGCATGGTGAAGCTGGCGCGGAGGCCTTCCTGATGCGACGTCCGATGTTGCTGTTTCTCTCCGCGACGGCGCTGCTCGGGTGCGAAGACGAGTGGTTTGTGCCGCTGCTTGCGCCGCCGGCCGATTCGGGTCCAGTGCTGTGGATGTGGGTAGGTGCGGAGGACGATGCGCCTCCCTGTATCGACGGCCAGCCGCCGAAGTGGGAAGGCTGGATGGCTGACGCGCCTGAAGGGCTGCCGGACACATGCGATGCGTGCGAATGTGGTCCGGCGGCGTGCGAGCTGCCCTCCACGGTCATGGCGAACGCGATGACCTGCCCAGGCGGAAGCACCTCCATCGCGCTCGACGCCGGAGCGGGATGGGATGGGACATGCGCTGCGCTCCCGTCGCCCGTCCAGCCGGACGAATTCGCGTCCGTCGTCTACGAGCCGCCGACGCTCTCGCCATGCATCCCCTCGGCGACGCCCGAGCCGCCGCCCGTTCCGGCAAGGTTCGTCCGGGTGTGCGCCGGCAACACGGCACAGGAACCGCCGGGGTTCATCCCCTGCATGCAGGCCAGCAGCGAGGGGACCTGCCGGCGTGGCCTGACACGACACGAGTTCTTCGAACAGCTGATCGACAACCGCGCCTGCGCTCCGTGCGAGTGTGGTCCCCCAGCGGGCGGCAGGTGCGTCGCCGAAGTCGGCTTGTATGCGGACAGCGCATGCAGCGACCGCATGGACGCGGGGCTCCCCGTCGGCCTCGGGGAGACGGCCTGCGCGGACGTCACCTCGCCCCTCCCGCTCAGCGCGATGCGCGCCACGCTCGTGGAGGAAGAGCCAGGCGCCTGCTCCCCCAGCGTCGCTGCCGTGCTTGGCACCCTGGAGCGACGCGAGCCGCACATCGTATGTTCCTATTCCGAGATGTGGTGGAAGACACCGTGAGGCGGATGACGATGTCCATGTCGAGCGCGCGGCTCACGCTCCTGGCTGTGCTGTCGTTGCCAGCGATGGCGTGCGCCAACCATCCGGACATCGCGGGGAAGGCGGTCGTCGCCCTCGACGGTAAAACGCTGAATTACGACACCGGCGATGATGGACGGAGGTTCGTGAAAACAGGGGAGAGGTGGTCGACGGGGTGCTACCTGAATGACTCCTTGCCAGATATGTACCTGGACCGCGCGCGCGACGACGACCCGCCGATCAGCTCCATTGCATTGCTCGTCAAGCACGAGGATGACGGCGGCGAGCCTCTACCGAATGTCGGGATGTACACAGGAGACGATTTCTACGATGGCTTTTGCCACGTCGTGGCGACGATCGGCAGCGATCCGCGCGAGGTGGAGTTCTCGACGGGTGATTGCGAGCTGCAGCGGTCCCTCGACGGCCATCCCGCGCTGCTCGTCTCCGCTCTGTTTCACGTCAAGGAGTGCGACGAGTAGGGCACGGCCGGCGCGGCCGGAGCCACACGCGGCGCCGGCCGCGCCGTGGGCCCGCTGAGCGTACCCCTAATACAGGTGGAACTCCGGGTGCCGCACGAGCCCGTAACAAACGGCCGCCCACCCCGCCTCCTCCGGCGAGAACCGCGACTTCGCCGCGCCCTTCGCGCGGTGCCGCGCGACCGTCCCCTCGTACAGCGCGAAGAACTTCCCCTGCCGATCCGGCGGCCCGAGCCGCGACGGGTAGCTCAGGAACGTCCGGTGCAGCACGTCGAAGCGCGGGGCGAACGCCGCCTCGTCCGGGTCCTGCGCGGGCAGATCGAACGCGAAGATCAGCCGTCGCTCGATCGGGACGCGCTCCTTCGCCTTGAGATCGTGCTCCAGGGCGCGGTCGCAGAGCGCGATCCCGAGCCGCTCGAACGCCGCCAGCATGAGCGCGTTGGTCTGCGTGGCGCGCGGGAGATCCAGGCCGTGATCGGGGAGCCCGAGCGCCGCGAGGTAGTCGCCCCAGGTGTCGAACAGCGCCGCCTTGTCGTCCCCCCGCGCGCGGCGCTCGACCTCGGCGGGCGCGAGGCCGCCGAAGAGCCGGAGATAGGTCCTCAGGTACGCCTCGGCCGGGATGAGCCGCAGATCCTCCTTCGGAGCCCGGCTCTGCGCGACGCGCCCCGTCTCCCGGAGCGGCGCTGCAGGCCGCGGCGCGATCGCCTCCGGCGGGCCGCACGCGCCGGCCAGCGCGGCCACCGCGGCCACGCCGACGAGGGCGAAGGCCCCCGTCCGCCCGGGCGCCCTCCCCCGGCCCTGCATCACCGCGCCCCCTCGCCGCGCGCCGCGCCGCCCCGCTCCGCCTCGCCCTTCGCCGCGCCGCCCCGCTCCGCCCCGCCCTTCGCCGCCCCGCCCCGCTCCAGCGCGGGCCGCACGTTGCTCGCGCGCGCATACGCCGGCGAGCGGACGATCGCCTCGACCAGCGGCCGCATCCGGTAGCCGCGCGACACGAACCGCTCGCGCAGCGCGCCGAGCAGCGCCTCGTCCTCCTCGCGCAGCGGCCGCCCCAGGAACGACTCGGTGACGCGCTCGACCGCGCACGACGCGAACTCCGGCATGCGCGTGAGATCGGCCGCGGCGCCCGCCGGGCCGCGCTCTGCGTGATCCGCCGAGGCATAAGCGCCCCGCAGCACGCCGCGCTCCCGGCTCGAGAACACGGGGTCGTAGAAGCGCTGGCACGATTGCCCCGTCTTCCCCTCCGCGTTCAGCTTGCACACCGGGTTCTCGATCGGGAACCGCTCGGCGGGCAGATAGGTCCACGTCGTCTCCTCGACCCGCGTGAAATACGCCGCGAGCGGCTCCAGCGTCGCATGACAGCTCGAGCAGCCCGGCCGGACCATGAGGTCGGGCTCCTCCGACGGCGGGAGCTCCGCGTGCTCGGCCGTGAAGCTCTTGCACAGGAACGCGCTGTAGAGCGCCGCCGCCCGCGCGCGCCGCGAGGAATACTTCGTGAGGAACACAGGCGTCGTGAGGATCCCCGCCGCGCGCGGCCCGCGATCGGGGATGAACGTCCAGGCCGAGACGTCGTGCGGCGCGACGACCGGCGGCACCGCGCCCGGCAAGAACACGGGCGCCTCGTCCTCGCGCATCCCGAACGACGGGTGCAGCGAGCAGCACGCCGCGGGCGCGCTCGACCGGTAAAACTGCGCGAGCGGCCCGTTGATGAACGTGTAGCGCCCGGTGAGGATCTCCCGGAAATCGCGATCCGCCGCGAAGACGTGATTCATGAGATGAATCGCCTCCTGCGACCACCAGAACTTGTTCCAGCCGGTGATCGTGTGCGGCGCGGAGCCGATGGGCGCCTCGATGCCGAGCGGGGTATTCGCCGGCAGCACGAAGCTGCGCGGATCCCTGCCCGCGCTGTCGGCGGGCAAGCAATGCTCGAGGCCGATGCCGCAGCCGCAGTCGACGCTCATCACGGGCGCGAGCGCGCTCCGGCACGAGATCGGCTCGCCCCGGTGCGCCTTCGCATAACGATCCTCGCGCACCGGCGGGCGCGCGCGGCCCGGCGGCGGCGGAGCCCCCTTCGGCGGCGCAGGGATGTCGCTCGCGTAGAGGTGGCCGACCTCGGCGGTCTGCGCCTCTTCCTTGCAGACCCGGACCTCGACGGTCGGCGTCTTGCCGTCCGGCTCGACAAGGAGCTGGGGCAGCGGGACATAGGCGCTGTCCGGGTCCTTCCACCCGTCGCCATAACGCTGCGTCGGGACGACGGAGAGGTAATCGCGATAGAGCCAGTAGGGGCGCACGAGCGTCGTCCGCTCGTCGAGCAGCTTCCGGGAGATGCGGGCAGGCGTCCCCTTGATGGGCGCGTAGGCCGCCACCGCGAGCCCGCTCTCGGCGTCGGAGAAGCAGAACTCGCCGTCGATCACCGGGTTCAGGCGGCGCTGGCCGACGCGGTAATAGACGTAGAGCCGCTTGCCCTCCGGGCCGAGCACCTCCACCCGGCGGAGCGTCGTCGCAGCCGGCGTGAACAGCCCCGCCGGGCCGAGCTCTAGCCGCAGGACATCCATGTAGATGCGCGTGAGCCGCTCGGCATACCCCGGGCCGTCGAGGTGGCGCTCTATCCAGGCGTCCAGATCGAAGCCCGGCGACTCGAGCTCGGCGAGCTCCTCGCGCGTCGGGAGCCTCCCCTTCAGGTCGAGGGAGAGCGCCCGGAAATACCGGTACCGCTCCAGCGTCGGCGCGGCGGCGGACGGCGGCGCGAACGAGGCCGCGGCCGCCGCCGCGAGCGGCGCCGCCACGGCCAGCGCGCGCAGCGCGCGGCCCCTCATGCGTCGACCTCCTCCGCGGCGGGCGGCGGGGCCTCCTCGCCGGGGACCACCCCGGCCATCAGCATCCCGAGCTCCGTCCGCGATACAGCGCCCGCGTCCCGCGTCGCCACGATCTCGCCCCGGTACATGACCGCGATCCTGTCCGACAGCGCCAGGATCTCGTCGAGCTCCGCCGACACGAGCAGCACCGCCGCCCCCGCGTCGCGCGCCGCCACGATCTCGCGGTGGATGTGCTCGATCGACCCGACGTCCACGCCCCGGGTCGGCTGGCTGGCCACGAGCAGCTCGACGGGGCGGCTCATCTCCCTGGCGAGGATCACCTTCTGCTGGTTGCCGCCCGACAGCGCGGAGACGGGCGTCTCCGGGCCGGGCGCGCGGATGTCAAAGGTCTTTATCAACCGCCTCGCGTTCTCCTCGCGAGCGTCGTCGCGGAGCACACCCCGCACGGCGAATGGAGCCTTGTAGTAAGTGCACAGCACGAGGTTGTCCGCGATCGCGTACGAGAGCACGAGCCCGTGGCGCTGGCGGTCCTCGGGCACGTGCGAGACGCCGCGCTCGATGAGCGCGCGGGGCAGCGCGCCGGTGACGTCGCGGCCCCGCATGAGAACGCGCCCGGCGCGGGGCGGCGACAGGCCGGTGATGGCCTCGCAGAGCTCGGTCTGGCCGTTTCCCTGCACGCCGGCGATCCCCAGGATCTCGCCGGCGCGCACCGAGAAGCTCACCTCGCGCACCACGTCGGCGCCCGATCCGCGGCGGCCCGCGACGCCGAGGCGCTGCACCTCGAGCACGACGTCCTTGGGGCTCGCCGGGGCCTTGCTCACCTGGAGCGCCACCTCGCGGCCCACCATCATCGCCGCCAGGCCGCGCTCGTCCGTCTCCGCCGGGATCGCGGCGCCCACCACGCGCCCGGCGCGCATGACCGTCACCCGGTCCGCGACCGCGAGCACCTCCCTGAGCTTGTGCGTGATGAACAGGACCGAGACCCCCCGCGCCGTCAGCCCCCGCAGCACGCGGAACAGCTCGTCCGCCTCCTGGGGCGTGAGCACGGCCGTGGGCTCGTCGAGGATCAGGATCTCCGCCTTCCGGTAAAGAGCCTTGAGGATCTCCACCCGCTGCTGCACGCCGACCGGGAGGTCCTCCACCCGGGCGTCGGGATCGACGTCCAGCCCGTGGCGCGCCGAGAGCTCGCGGACCTCGGCGCTCGCGCGCCGGCGGTCGAGCAGGGCCCCGCGCACGGGCTCCGCGCCGAGCACGACGTTCTCGGCGACCGTGAACACCGGGATCAGCATGAAGTGCTGGTGCACCATGCCGATCCCGAGCGCGATCGCGTCGCTCGGCGAGCGCAGCGCGACCGGGCGCCCGCTCCGGAGGAGCGCCCCCTCGTCCGGGCGCAAGAGCCCGTAGAGGATGTTCATCAGGGTCGATTTGCCGGCGCCGTTCTCCCCGAGCAGGGCGTGGATCTCGCCCTTTCGGAGGTCGAGATCGACCTTGTCGTTCGCCAGGACGCCGGAGAACCGCTTCGTGATCCCCCGGGCCTCGAGGACGGCCGTCACCGCCGCCCCTCCGGCTCGTACGGCAGGCCGTCGGCGGCCGGCGGCGTTGTCTTGCCGATGACGCCGGTCAGCAGCAGCAGCGTCAGGAGATAAGGCACCAGCCCGACGACCGACGACTGCTGCAGGAACGACCACGACGGCGGGATCTGGTCGCGGAAGAGCTGCAGGTTGATCTGGAACGCCTGCGCCGCGCCGAAGACGAGCGCCGCGGCCCACGAGCCGAACGGCGTCCAGTCGCCGAAGATCATCGCCGCGAGGGAGATGAAGCCGCGCCCGTTCGTCATCAGCGGCTCGAAGGACGGCACCGACTCCAGCGTGAAATACGCCCCGCCGAGCCCGGCGATCGCCCCGCCGATCACGACGTTCACGTAGCGCACGCGGGCCACGTCGATCCCGACCGTCGCGGCCGCGCGGGGGTGCTCGCCGACGGCCCGCGCGCGCAGGCCCCACCGCGTGCGGAAGAGCACGAGGTGCGTCAGCGCGACAAGCGCGACGGCGGCGACGGCGATCGGCTGCTGCTCGAAGACGGGGCCCACGACCGGGATGTCCGAGAGCAGCGGGACGCCGAGGCGCGGAAGGACGCCCGGCGCGTGAGGCACCTGCCCGCCGAACACGCTGCCCGACCCGAAGAAGAGCTGGCGGTTGAAGAAGCCGGTGAGCCCCACGGCGAGCAAGTTGATCACCGTCCCCGCGAGGATCTGGTCCACCGAGAAGGTCACCGCAAGCGCGGCCAGCAAGAGCCCCAGCGCGGCGCCGGTGGCGACCGCGATCACGACGCCGATCAGCAGGCTCGGCAGCGGCGGGAGCCCCAGGATCGCGCTCGCGTAGATCGACCCGAACCAGCCCGAGAACGCCGCCGCGAGCATCATGCCCTCGATGCCGAGGTTGACGACCCCGGAGCGCTCGCAGAAGACGCCCGAGAGGGCGCCCAGGGTGAGCGGGGTGGCGACGGCCAGCGTCGTGGCCGCCATGCTGGCCACGATCGTCAGCGGCGGCACCTGCGACGCGCCGACGAGCGTCACGACGAGGACCAGCACGCCCACGACCACCGCGATGAATGCGTAGCGTCGATAGCCCATCTTCGTCCTTCCCTGCTCCCGTTCCCCGCTCCGGTCCCGGCCCCTCGCCCGATCCGGCGCGCTAGCCGCCCCACCCGCGCGTGAGCACGAGCCGCTCGCCCTCGCCCCGGACGCGGTAGATGCGCCGGACCAGGGCGTCCGCCGCGACGAAGAGCAGGATCAGCGCCTGGATGATGGAGATCACGTCGATCGGCACCTGCGTCAGGTACTGCATCCGGGTCGCGCCGCTGCGCATCACGCTGAACAAGAGGGCCGCGAGCACCGTCCCGCCGGGGTGCGTCTTGCCGAGCAGGGCGATGGCGATCGCGTCGAAGCCGTACCCCTGCGAGAACCCGAGCTCGTGCCGGTGGTGCAGCGCGCTCACCTCGATGGCGCCCGCCAGCCCGGCGAAGGCGCCCGAGAGCGCCATGGTCGCGATCACGGTGCGGCTCACCCGCACGCCGGCGTAGCGCGCGGCGTCGGGGCTCTGCCCGGCCGTGCGGATCTCGAAGCCGAACGTCGTCCGCCGGAGCGCCCAGCCGACGAGCGCCGCCGCGAGCAGGGCGAGCGGGAAGCCCCAGTGCAGCCGGAAGCCGTCCACGAGCGCGGGGAGGCGCGCGCTCTCGTCGATGAGCGGCGTGCGGGAGAGCACGTTGGACGCGCCCGGGTCCTTCATCGGGCCGTTCAGGAGGAAGCTGACCGCGTTGAGGGCGACGTAGTTGAGCATGATCGTGCTGATCACCTCGTGTCCCCCGGCGCGCGCCTTGATCCAGCCGGGCACCGCGGCCCACAGCCCGCCCGCGAGCGCGCCGAGGAGCAGCGTCACGGGGACGTGCAGCGCCGCGGGCAGGCCACCGCCCACGAGCTGCGGCAGCCAGTGGCCCGCCCAGGCCGCGGAGAGCGCCCCGAGCGCGAGCTGCCCCTCCGCGCCGATGTTGAAGAGGCCGCCCTTGAGCGCCAGCGAGACCGACAGGCCGGCCAGGATGTACGGCGTCGCCCACACGAGCGTCTCGCTCACCGCCCGCGGCGACCCGAGCGCGCCCTCGAGCATGCCGGCGTAGGCCTCGAGCGGGTTGCCCCCGGCCACGGCGATGAGGACGCCGCCCAGGACCATCGCGGTGAACACCGAGAGGGCCGGCAGGAGCAGCGGCCGGAGGCGCCGGAAGCGCCGGTGCAACGACTCGAGGCGCCGGATCAGCTTCTCTCGCATCCTCAAGAGCCCAGGGCGATCACGGCCCCTTGGCCGGCGGCACCGCCGTCTTGAGCGTCCCGTCGAGCAGCCCTTTCCGGAGCTCCTCCATCTTCGCCTTCACCTCGGCGGGGACCTTGGCGTCGAGATCGTGATACGGCGCATACCCCGACTTTCCCTGGAAGTTCCCCGACGGCAGCTTCCCCTCCTTGGCCGCCTTGATGAGGTCGAAGGTGCCGTCGGAGATGAGCTTGACGGCGCTGGAGAGCAGGACCTTCTGGGCCTCGGGCACCGTGAAGTACTGGTCGGTGTCGACGCCGATGGCGTAAACGCCCTTCGTGGCCGCGCCGAGCAGCGCGCCGTTGCCCGTCTTGCCGCCGCCGCCGAAGACGATATCGACCCCCTTGTCGATCATCGAGACGGCGGTCGTCTTCCCCCACTCGGGATCGGTAAACGTCTTATCGAAGCCGACGTCGTTGTGGTAGACGACGCTGAGCTCGATGTCGGGCTTGACGTGGCGCGCCCCGGCGCGGAAGCCCTCCCCGAACCGCCACACGGGCGGGACGGCGTCGGTGGCGAGCACGGCGCCGATCTTCCCCGTCTTGGTCATCATCGCGGCCAGCGCGCCGACGAGGAAGCCGCCGTGGTCCTCGGGGAAGACCAGGCCCACGACGTTCGGCTTGTTCGCGATCTGGAACTGGTCGATGCCGATGAACTTCACGCCGCTGAACTGATCCGCCGCGGCGCGCGTCGCCTCCGTGAGCCCGAAGCCCGACGTGACGACCACGTCGTACCGCTCCTCGGCGAACGTCCCGATGTTCTTGGGGTAGTCCTTCGGATCCGTCGTCTCGATGTACTGCGTCGTGGCGCCGAGCTCCTTCTGCGCCCGCTGGATCGCCTCCCAGGCCGACTGGTTGAACGACTTGTCGTCGATCTTGCCCATGTCGGTGACGAGGCCCACGCAGAACACCTCGGGGCTCGCGCAGTCGGCCTTCTTGCTGCTGCTGTTACACCCCGCGAGCGCGCTGGCGAGGGCCAGCAGGACCGCGATCGCGACGCGCCGCTTCTTCAACATGGCGGATCTCCTTGGAAGGCCCGCATTGGACACCGGGCCGCGCACCAAGGCAACCACCGCATCGCACTGGCGCATATTTACCCACACGGCGCTCACACGAGCGCTCTCATCCGCTGCGCGGGAGCTCGGCCGGCTGAGCGGAGCACGGCGCGCCTTCCCTCGAGCCTTCCCTCGAGATCGCGATCGGGGGAGCAACATTTTTTCCTCGAGCGTTGTCACAGTCGATCGGCAGCGCCCGATGAGCGACGGGGCGCGCCGGCGCAGCCTTCCCGAGGAGGTCCTTCCATGAATGGTCCCGCCGTTCGATTCACGCTTTTTTGTGCTCTCATCGCGTCCGCCCTCGTCCCTTCGGCGGACGCGTCGGCCTGCGGTGGAGTCGAGATCATGCCCGCGATCGACCACCGCGTGATGGGGATCGCCCAGGCCGAGCAAGCGCTTCACGACGGCCGGTTCACCGCGGCGGCGGGGAGCGTGATCCGGATGTTCCCCGAGATCCGGCGGATCTCCCATGACAAGGACCCGCTGATCAACCGGGCCTTCCGCGTGCTCGCGGTGGCCGCCGCGCGCGCGGACGGGGCGCTCCAGGTCGGACCGCAGCTGCCGCGCGAGCTGCTCGAGACGTGGGGCGGGGCGTCGGCCGAGGAGCGCAAGGGGAACATCGACTGGTCGATCCGCGCGCTGCGCCGGCTGAACGAGCAGCGGAAGAACGATCCGGCGCTCCAGACCGACCTGGGCGAGGCGCTCGCCAGGGCGCCCGAGCACCGCGGCGAGGCGCTCAGGCTGCTCGGCGATCTGGCGGAGAAGGACCTCGTGACGAGCCCCGAGGCGTACGCGACGCTGGCGCGGCTCCGCGCGCTCTCGGGGGACAACGCGGGGCACGACGCCGCGGCCACCCGGTGCGAGACGATGGCGCAGAACAAGGCGCTCTGCCGGACGAGCGGCGCGGTCGGTCCGCAGAGCTGACGCCGATGCGCGCCCGCCCGCTGCTCGCCCTGCTCGCGGCGCTCGCCTCGGGCGCCGCGGGGTGTACCTCCGAGGACGCGCGAGGGTCTGCGCCTGCCGCGGCGCCGCGCGCGAGCGACCAGGGCGCCGCGGCAGCCGCTCCGGCCGCCGTGGCCGCGGCGCCGGCCGGCGATCCGGCGCGCGGGGAGCGGCTCGTCGCGGAGCTCCAGTGCAACCGCTGCCACGACGGGACCGGGCAGGCGCCCGCGGCGCGCGACGCCCACTGCGTCCAGTGCCACCAGGACATCGCGGCGGGGCGGTTCCAGGCGCCGGCCGCGGCGATGAAGCGGTGGAACGAGAACCTCGTGCAGCTGCGCGACGTGCCGTCGCTCGCCGCCGCCGGCGACAGGCTGCGCCGCGACTGGATCCGCGCCTTCTTGCTGTCGCCGCACGACGTGCGCCCGCGCCTGCACGCGACGATGCCGCGGCTCGCGATCGGGCCCGAGCAGGCGAGCGATATCGCGGCCTACCTCACGCGCGATCGCCGCGAGGAGCGCGAACGTCCGAGCGCGCCGCTGGAGGGCGCGAGCGCGGCACGGGGGCGCGAGCTCTACGAGGCCAAGGGGTGCGGGACGTGCCACGCCTTCTCCGGGGCGGCCGGGGTGACGGCGGTCGCGCCCGTGAAGGGGATGGAGAGGGAGACGCGGGCCGCGATCGCCCTGGCGCCGGATCTGAGGCACGCGCGCGACCGGATGGAGCCCGCCGATCTCGTCGCGTGGGTGCTCGACCCCGCGGCGATCAAGCCGGGCACGCCGATGCCCCAGGTGCCGATGTCGCCCGCCGAGGCGCGGGACATCGCGGCCTTCGTCACGACCGCGGCGCGCTCGCCGCGGGCGCCGGCGAGCGCGCCCGAGCGGCTACCGCTGCTGTCGCGGCGGGTGACGTACGCCGAGGTGGATCGCCGGGTGTTCCGCGTCACGTGCAGGCACTGCCACTCCGAGCCGGATTACGCGCTCGGCGACGGCGGGCCCGGGAACACGGGCGGCTTCGGGTTCAAGCCGCGCGGGCTGAACCTCGCCACGTACGAGGGGATCGCCGCGGGCTACGTCGACGATCAGGGCGAGCGGCGGAGCGTGTTCTCGCGCGGGCCGGACGGCGCCCCTCGCCTCGTCGCCGCGCTGCTGGCGCGGCAGGCGGAGGAGGCGGGCCGCGCCGATCCGGCGGTGCGCGGGATGCCGCTCGGGCTACCCGCGGTCGGGCCGGAGGAGATCCAGCTCGTCGAGAGCTGGATCGCTCAGGGGCGGCCGCAATAGCGGACGAGCGGGAGGGGTCGATCGCCAGGGTCGCTCCGGCCTTGTCGTGGTGCCTCCCTTGCTTCCACGGCGACACCGAGGAGGTGGCCGATGCCTCGGTGGTCTCAACGCGCTCAGCACGCGGGCTCGCCTCCGAGCGGCGGGGGCAACGGGCCTTCGGGGAGGATGTCCATAGGAAGGCGGCTTTCCTTGCTCGTGTTCAGCCAGCTGATCCTGGCCGCCCTGGGCATCACGATGTCCATCGTCGCGCTCAAGCGGCTGGCTCTCGAGACATCCTACCTGCGTCACTATGTCTTCCAGCCGTTCGTCGTCATCAGCAGCGGCATCGAGTCATCGAACGCCCTCTATCCCCTGCTCGCTCGCCCGCCGTCGGACGTCGCTGAGGAGATCCGGGAGCCGATGATGCGGCTCCGCTCCTTCATCGATCGGTACCAGCGCGAGTGGTTGACGGCGACCTCGACCCTGCCGGAGGCCATTCACCTCCGCGCTGCGCTCGCGCGGGCCGGTGAGCTCGCGCTCCTGGAGGAAGAGCGCGAGGCGGCGGACACCATCGCCGCTGCCGTGGCGCACATCGAGCGCACGACCGGGCTCGCGGGCCCGACGCTCGCCGCGCCGCACGTGCGGCGCGCCGACGTGGAGAACCTCAGCGGCGCCCTCGTCAGGCTGCACAAGATCAACCTGCGTTACATGGAGGTCGCTTATGACGCGTTCGACCGCATCCGGCGGCGCATCCTCCTCGTCTTCATGACCGTCGGCCTCGGGGGCGTCATGGCGGCGTCGTTCTTCGGCCTCGCGGTGCGCCGCGCGATCGCGCCGCGAATCCACCGGATGGTGACCGCCGTCCAATGCTTTCGCGAGCTCGGCGTCTACGAGCCGCTCGAGGACCGGGGGGACGACGAGCTCGCCGTGCTCGCCCACACGCTGAACACGAGCTTCAAGGCCATCGCCGAGCGCGACAAGGATCGCGACCGGTTCCTCGCCGTCGCCGCGCACGAGCTGAAGACGCCGCTCACCACCATGAAGGGGTTCTCGCAGGTGGCGCTCGCCCACCGGAACGACCCGGCCATCCGCGAGCGCGCCCTCGCGATCATCGATCGCCAGGCGACGCGCCTCGGCCGCCTGGTCCAGGATCTCCTGTGGTCGGCGCGCATCTCCGGAGGCGAGCTCCCCTTCAGGCCCGAGGCGATCGACGTCGAGGAGCTCGCCCGCCGGGTGATCGGAGAGTTCGAGCTCGTGGCCAAAGATCACAGCATTCGCCTGGTGCCCCGGGGAGACGCGCACATGCTGGGCGATCCAGAGCTCGTCGAGCAGGCGCTCTGGAGCCTGCTCGTCCAGGCCGTGTCCATCGCGCTGGAGCACGATCCGGTGCTCGTCACGATCGACGCCGGCGCCGCCGCGCGCGTGCTCATCACGGTCGAGGTCCGGGGCGGGAAGGATCTCCCGGAGGACCTCGAGAAGCTGCTGGAGCCCTTCGCCGTCGTCGCGTTCGAGGGGCGGCGTGGCGAGCCGCGCAGCACGGGCGTCGGCCTCCACCTCGTCCAGGGGATCGCCCGGCTCCACGGCGCGAGGTTCTGGATCGAGCGGAGGCCCGGTGACCTCATGGTCTTTTCGCTGGAGCTGAGGCGCTAGCTGGCAGAGGGAACATGGTGCGAAACCTCGTGCTGGTCATCGACGATGACCCTGATTTCCGGGAGCTCGTCGCCCTCAGCCTGACCGAGTGGGGGCTCCAGTGCCTCCAGGTCTCCGCCTGCGCCGAGGCGCTCCCGCTGATCGAGCGCGAGCGCGACGGGCTGCGGGCGGTGCTGTGCGACTACTTCATGCCCGGGCTCTCCCCCGACGATTGCGCGAGGGCGATCCGCGCGCGGGTCGATCCGGCGGTGCGCGTGGTGCTCGTGAGCGCGGCGGTGGACGTCTCGGAGCGGGCCGCGGAGCTCGGGCTCGCGCGGTTCCTCGCCAAACCCTTCGATCTCGACCAGCTCTACGACGCGGTGCTCGGCCCGCGCGAGCCCTCGGCATGAGCGGCGCGGCCGATCGCAGCGGGGCGCCCCCGGACGCCGCGCGCTCCGTGGTAGCCTCCCGGCCCTCGCCCGCGCGCGGGTGCGGCACTCGGAGGTCTGCGTCATGACAGGACAGCTTCTGGAAGAGGGCTTTACCAACGCTGGAATCGATCCGCGGCTCACGTGGCGCAACCCGCCGGCGCGCTGGGCGGTGGAGCCGGAGAGGCGCGTGCTCGTCGTCGAGCCCGCCGCGAAGACGGACTACTGGCAGCGGACGCACTACGGCTTTCGCAACGACAACGGGCCTTTCCTCTTCACCCGCGCCGGCGGCGACTTCGTGATGACCTGCCATGTGCGGTTCCGGCCGGCGCACCAGTACGACCAGGCAGGGCTCATGGTGCGCATCGCGGAGTCGTGCTGGCTGAAGACGTCGGTCGAGTTCGAGCCGGACGGCCCGAGCCGGCTCGGCGCGGTGGTGACGAACGCGGGCTACAGCGACTGGTCGACCCAGCCATTTCCCTCGGATCGTCGCGAGATCTGGCTGCGCGTCCGGCGGGAGGGGCCGGATTACCTCGTCGACAGCTCGGACGACGGCGCGGCGTGGACGCAGATCCGCATGGCCCACCTGCACGAGGACGACGGCGCGCGCGAGGTGGAGTGCGGCCTTTATGCTTGCAGCCCGCTCGGCGAGGGCTTCGTGGCGGAGTTCGGTCGGCTGCGGATCGCGCCGGGGCGCGCGGCGTGAGCCCTCGCGGGGTCGAGCGGGAGGGCTCGCCGGCCGGGAGCGCGTGGATCAGCGGGCGAGCGCCTCGAGGTGCGGAGAGAGCACCTCGGTGAGCCAGCTCATCACCGCGCGCACGCGGCGCGGCACGCTCCTGCCGTGCGTGTGGAGGAGCGAGACGGGCATCGGCGCGCACGTGAGGGAGGGTAAAACCTCGACGAGCTCCCCCGCGGTGATGCTGGCGAACTTGCCTACCCGCGGCGCCTGGATGATGCCCAGGCCCGCCAGACACGCCGCGAGATAGGCGTCAGCGCTGTTGACCGTCACCACGCTGCGCATCGGCCACTCGCGGTAACCGCCGTCGTGGGGGTACTCGAATGACGGCGCTTCGGCGCCGAGCGTCGACGAGTAATGCACGAGGAGGTGCCGATCGAGATCCTCGATCCGGCGAGGCGTACCGTACTGGTGCAGATAGGACGGGCTCGCGAGGTTCACCATCCGCAGGACGCCGAGCCTGCGGCCGACGAGGCCGTCGCCCCCCGGGGCGCCGACGCGCAGGACGCAGTCGAAGCCCTCGCGGAGCGGCTCGACGAGCCGATCGGTCGTGCTGAGGAGCACCTCGAGCTCGGGGTGGCGCGCGAGCAGCTCGGGCAGGCGCGGGATGATGACGTCGCGCGCGAAGTTCACCGGCAGATCGATCCGCACCCGCCCGCGCAGGCCCCGCGCGGCCTGGAACATCGCGCCGAGCTCGTCGGCCTCGAGCGCGAGGCGCCGCGCCCGCGGGAGGAGCTCCTCCCCGTCCGGCGTGAGGCGCACGACGCGCGTCGACCGCTGGAGGAGCCTGGTGCCGAGCTCGGCCTCCAGGGCCTTCAGCCGCAGCGACACGCGCGCCTTGGGCATGCCGAGGTGCTCGCCGGCGCGCGTGAAGCTGCCGAGCTCCGCCACCTTCACGAAGATCTTCAGCGATCCGACGTCGACGGTCATTGTTTCGATTGGCGAAACAGTGTGTCGGAGCCTCGGGCCTTCCGCAACCGGGATCGGGTCGCTATTCACAGTCGCAGACAGCGGCGAGCAGCCGCCACGGACAGCGGCGGGCAGCCGCGTCGCCATCGAAAGGACCCGACCATGAGCACATCCAAGCGTAGCCCCGTCGCCCTCGTCACCGGCGGGAGCCGCGGGCTGGGAAAGAGCATGGCGCTCCACCTCGCGGATCGCGGCGTGGACGTCATCATCACCTACCGCGGCGCCGCGGCGGAGGCGGCGGACGTGGTGAAGCAGATCGAGGCCAAGGGGAGGACGGCGGCGGCCATCGCGCTCGATCTGGGGAGCACCCGCGGATTCGACGCGTTCGCCGCCGCGGTGAAGGCGGAGCTCGCCGGTCGCTTCAAGCGCGATCGCTTCGATTACCTGGTGAACAACGCCGGCATGGGCGGCCACGCGAGCTTCGCCGAGACGACCGAAGAGCAGTTCGACGCGCTCATGAACGTCCACTTCAAGGGCACGTTCTTCCTCACGCAGAAGCTCCTCCCGCTCATCGCGGACGGCGGGCGGATCCTCAACGTCTCGTCGGGGCTCACGCGGTTCAGCTTCCCGGGCTACGCCGCCTATGCCGCGATGAAGGGAGGGGTGGAGGTGCTCACCCGCTACCTGGCGAAGGAGCTCGGGCCGCGGAAGATCGCGGTGAACACGCTGGCGCCCGGCGCGATCGAGACCGACTTCGGGGGAGGCGTCGTGCGCGACAACGCCGAGCTGAACAAGATGATCGCCGCCCAGACCGCCCTCGGCCGGGTCGGCCTCCCCGACGACATCGGCGGCGCGGTCGCCGTGCTGCTCTCGCCCGAGGGCCAGTGGATCACCGGCCAGCGCATCGAGGCCTCAGGCGGCATGAATCTTTGAGGCGCTCCGAGCTCGCGGCAGGCGCGTGGTCGTCGGGCCCGCGCCTGCAACGGGCCAGCGAACAGCACGAGCATTCCGACACAGAACGGCACAGGTCATCGAGCGCAACCGGGGCTTTTGCGAAGGAGCTCGACTGGCACATTTGGTGCTGAGTGGCAGCGCATCGCCAGGAGGCGAGCGCTCATGAGCAGGGAATTGCCTAATCATATCCTTCGAATCCTCGGGATCGGCATGCTCGCCGGCCTGTCGGTGACGCTCGGATGCCAGGGAGATACCAGCGTGCCAGCTGGCACAGGCGGCGCAGGCGGCGCAGGCGGCGCAGGAGGTCAGGGCGGCGCGGGCGGTCAGGGCGGCGCGGGCGGCGCGGGCGGCGACCCGGAGACGTGCGAGTCGCAGCGGGGCGACCACGACGACGCCTGTTCCGCGGACGCGCCTTGCGCGATCACGCTCGACGTGGAGGTGACGTGCACCGGGTACGACTTCGCAGCGGGCGGGGTGCGGGCCGTTCCGGCGGCGGACGCGACGTACCTCGTGACGAGCAGCAACGCCCCGACGCGGCTGTTCGAGCTCGATGGCGGCGGGGCGACCCAACGCGACTTCGACGTGCAGTCCAATGCCGTGTACGTGGCGCTCTCGCCGGATGGAAAGGCGTACGCCGCGGTGGATGAGACGCAAGGCACCGGGGACGGCTATCCCGGCGGTGTCGTGTTCCTGCCGGTCGCCGGAAGCGCGGCCGACAAGCAGATGGTGTTCGATCGCGACGACAAATACGTGCCGGTCCTCGATGTCGCGGTGGACTCCCAGGGCGAGCCGCACATCTGGATCCTCACGGACGCGCCGGAGGTCATCGAGCACGCGACGCGCACGTCCGGCGGCGCCTGGGACGTCGCGCCGGCGAGCCTGCTGGCCGACAGCGGTTGGCCCCGCTTCGCCCTCGCGCCCGACGACGCGCCGCTTTCGTTCGGCATGGTCCAGGCGGGCTCCGACAGCTGGCAGCTCCAGGTGCTCGACGGCGCCACGAAGCGGAGCCTTGGCGCTCCGGTCCCCTCGGGCTCGCCGGTCCGTTACGAGCCCATCCCGCCGCCGAAGCCCGCCGGTGAAGCGACGATTCCGCGCTTCGCTGCGGTCGTGCAGCACCCCGACGGGCTGCGGCTGGAGAGCGCCGGCGAGGGCGACGTCGACGAGGTCGCGATCCCCGGCACAGCGACGCCGACGTACAGCTGCCAGCGCGGCTTCGGCGACTCCCCGTCGCCGGGCTGCCCGGCCGACTGCCACGAGGTGACCTCCGGGCTCGAATGGTCGGCCTTCTCGGCCGCGCGCACGAGCGACGGCGACGTGTGGATCGCATTCCTGATCAGCCACCTCGACTGGACGATCGCCTACGAGGTGCAGAACGCCGATCTGCCGACGTGCGTCGGCAACATCGCGGCGGACGCGAGCCGCGGCGAGCTGCGCCTCGTGCGCGTGCCTGCCGAAGGAGGCGCGCCCGAGGTCGCTGTGACGCTGCCGCTGCCCGCGATCGCAGGCGAGAGCCATTTCAGCGATGTGTACCAGCGCCACCCGCTCGTCGATGTCTCCGCGTTCGGCACGGAGATCACCGTGGCCATGCGCACGCAGGCGTCGCGCGTGGGGCCCTTCACGGCCCGCGTGCTGCGCATCGACACGATGGAGCTCCGGCAGCTCGACAGGTGACCACGGGTGCGGCTCATGGTGAATGACCATTCCGACACAGAGCGGCACAAGCCATCGCGTAGGACGCCGGCTTTTGCGCAGAAAATCGACTGGTATGTTTGGTGCTGAGTGCCAGCGCATCGCAGGGAGGCGAGCGCTCATGCACAGAGAATTGCAGTTGAACATCCTTCGAATCCTCGGGACCGGCATGCTCGCCGGCCTGTCGCTGACGCTCGGGTGTCAGGGCAATACGGCATCTGGCACAGGAGGGACCGGCGGCGCCGGGGGCCAAGGCGACGCGGGCGGTCAGGGCGACGCGGGCGGTCAGGGCGGCGCGGGCGGCGCCCCGGGGACGTGCGATTCGCGGCGGGGCGACCACGGCGACGCCTGTCCCGCGGGCGCGCCTTGCGCGATCACGCTCGACGTGGAGGTGACGTGCACCGACTCCGACTTTGCAGCAGGCGGGGTGCGAGCCGTTCCGGCGGCGGGCGCGACGTACCTCGTGACGAGCAGCGACGCCCCGACACGGCTGTTCGAGCTCGACGGCGATGGGGCGACGCAACGCGACTTCGACGTGCTGACCGACAGCGACAGCGTCAGCGTGGCGCTGTCGCCCGACGGAACCGCGTATGCCGCGGTGAACGAGACAGAGGGCGGCGGTGACGACGATCGCGGCGGTCGTATCGTGTTCTTGCCGCTCGCCGGCGGCGCGACCGGGAAGCAGCTCGTGTTCGATCGAGACGACCCCTACATGCCGGTCCTCGATGTCGCGGTGGACTCCCGGGGAGAACCCCACATCTGGATCAACACGAATGCGCCCGACAGCCCCGTGCACGCGACGCGCACGTCCAGCGGCGCCTGGGACGTCGCGCAGGCGAGCCGGCCGAGCGGCAGCGATTGGCCGCGCTTCGCCCTCGCGCCCGACGGCGCGCCGCTTTCGTTCGGGTTCGTCGAAGTCGAAGATCTCTCCGGGAACTGGCAGCTCGTGGTGCTCGACGGCACCACGGAGCGCAGCCTCGGCGCCCCGTTCTACGCGAGCTCTCCGCTCGATTACGAGCCCGTCCCGCCGCCGCAGCCCGCCGGACAAGCGACGATTCCGCGCTTCGCGGCGGTCGTGCGGCACCCCGACGGGCTGCGGCTGGCGAGCGCCAGCGACGGCGACGGCTTCGACGAGGTCGCGATCCCCGGCACCGCGCCGCCCACGTACGACTACGACTGCGAGGGCGGCGTCACCCCCGCCCCGCCCCCGTCTCTGGACTGCCCGGCCGAATGCCACGAGGTGGGCTCCGGGCTCCAATGGTCGGCCTTCGCGGCCGCGCGCACGAGCGATGGCGACGTGTGGATCGCGTTCCTGATCAGCCACATCGACGAGACGATCGCCTACGAGGTGCGGGAGATGAACCTGGAGCGGGTGTGCGTCGGCCACACCGTGGCGGACGAGAGCCGCGGCGAGCTGCGCCTCGTGCGCGTGCCTGCCGCCGGAGGCGCGCCCGAGGTCGCTGTGACGCTGCCGCTCCCCGCGATCGGAGGCGAGAGCTATTTCAACGATCTGCACGAGCAGCACCCGCCCGTCGATGTCTCCGCGTTCGGCACGGAGCTCACCGTGGCCATGCGCACGCAGGCGTCGCGCGAGGGGCCCTTCACGGCGCGCGTGCTGCGCATCGACACGTCGCTCCTCGCGCCCGCCGCGCCAGGCGACTGAGACGCGCGCCGCACCTCGACGCCTGGGTCCTCGACGCTACGAGAGGAGCCGCCGGATCGGACCCGGGCGCGCTACGGCTTGCGGAGCCGGCGCGAGGACAGGAGCTCGAGCCCTCCCGTGCGCTCCGCGATGCGCTGGAGCGACGCGAGCAGCGCGCCGGCCTGCTCCTCGCCGAGCAGCGCGCGGAGCCGCCTGTTCACCGCGGCGCGCGCGGCGCGCCCCGCCTCGACCGCCGCCCACCCGCGGTCGGTGAGCTCCACGAGCCGGTTGCGCTGGTCGTCCTCGGCGACGCGCCGGCGCACGTAGCCGAGCTGCTCCAGCTCCGCCACCGCCTTCGAGGCGCCCTGCGCCGTGATGCCGAGCCGCTCCGCGAGCTCCCTCACCTTCACAGGCCCCGGGACGAGGTGCTGGAACACGTATCCATGGCTCGGCCGGAGATCCCCGTGGCCGGCCCGCTCCACGCGGCGCATCACCTCGTCGCTGTTCGCGGCCGCGATGGCGGCGAAGAGCAGCACGAGGTCCTCGTCCGGGCGCGCAGGCTTCACGGCCGGAGCGTGTAACCCGCAACCGAGGTTGCGCAAATGACGTTGACGGCCGCGGGCGGCGGCCCTATTCATCAACCAAGGTTGCGCAAAATGGGTTGCGCATCATCGGGGTCGGGCGCGAAGGGCCGGACGGCTCGCCCGCGCGCGCCCGGGCCCGTGCTGCCCCGAGGAAGGGACGAAGGGACGACCGATGCACCTCGCGATCCATGGCTCCTGCGACCCGGCGTTCGCGCCCGTGCGCGCGGCGTTCGCCTCGAATTTCGAGCGGTTTCCCGAGCTCGGGGCCGCCGTGTGCGCCGCCGTGCGCGGCCGCGTGGTCGTCGACCTCTGGGCCGGCTTCCGGGACGCGGCGAGGACCGCGCCGTGGCGCTTCGACACGATCGTGAACGTCTTCTCGGCGACGAAGGGCGCCGTGGCGCTGTGCGCCCACGCGCTCGCGGAGCGGCGCGCGCTCGACGTGGACGCGCCGGTCGCCGCCGCCTGGTCGGAGTTCGGCGCGGCCGGCAAGGGGCGCGTCCTCGTGGCCCAGCTGCTCGACCACAGCGCCGGCCTGCCGGCGCTCCGCGCCGAGCCGGAGGAGGGCGCGCTCTACGACTGGCAGGCCATGACCGCCGCCCTCGCCGCGGAGGAGCCGTTCTGGGAGCCGGGCGCCCGGCACGGCTACCACGCGGTCACGTTCGGCTTCCTCGTGGGCGAGGTGATCCGGCGCGCGAGCGGCCAGCGGGTCGGCGCGGTCCTCCGGGAGGCCGTCGCGGGCCCGCTCGGCCTGGACTTCCACATCGGCACCGGCGCCGAGCACGACGGGCGGATCGCCGAGGTACCGCCGACCATCGCGCGCCCGAGCGGCCTGGGCGGCGCGTTCGGCGCGAGCTTGCGCGACCCGGCGTCGCTCACCTCGATGGCCTTCACCAGGCCGCGCGACCTCGTGACGCCGGGCCTCGTCAACACCGCCCGCGCCCGGCGCGCGGAGATCCCCGCGCTGAACGGCCACGCGAACGCGCGCGCGCTCGCGCGGATGTACGGCGCGCTCGCGAACGGCGGGGCCCTCGCCGGCACCGCGCGCGTGCTGTCGCCGGAGGCGGTCGAGGCCGCGCTGGCGGAGCGATCGGCCGGGCTCGACGCCGTCCTCCTCGCGGAGAGCCGGTTCTCGCTCGGGTTCATGCTGCCGAGCGCCCTGCGCCCCTTCGGGCGCGGCCCGCGGACCTTCGGCCACCCCGGCGCCGGCGGCGCGCTCGGCTTCGCCGACCCCGACGCGGGCCTCGGGTTCGGCTACACGCCGAACCAGACGATCGCGAGCGGCCAGGGCGGCGACCCGCGGTGGCCGACGCTGATCGAGGCCGTGTACTCGTGTCTATGAGCGCCGGCCCTGCGCGGCCGGGGCGCGTGCGTGATCTCGCGAGCGAAGAGAGAGCTCAACGCAGAGACGCCAAGAGCGCAAAGGCGCAAAAATGCACGAATCGTTCTGATTTGCGGCTTTGACGTCAACGTCATTCGCGAGCTCGTCACCCACACACACGACATCGGGGAACAGCGCGCGCTGCACGCCCGCCGGCTGGGCGAGCGCCTGGACCGCTCTCATCAAGGATTGTTCCGAGGCGCGCATCGTCGTTCACGGCTTTCCATTGCCAGCGCTGACCTGCACCGGAGTTCAAGCAACCCGGCCATCAGGCGATGCGCGCTGCGCGGCGCCTCGCGCCGCCAGGGCGGAGGCCTCCTGTCGTCAGCTCATGAAGGGCCCCCGCCAGCGACGAGTACGTGGCCAGACTGCCCAGCTCCACGTCCACGAGGCTCCTGGCGAGCTCGGGGCGCACGCCGACCAGGAAGAGGCGCGCGCCGAGCAGGGCGACCGCGCGGCTCGTCTGGCCCAGCGCATGGGCGACCTGGGCGTCCACCGCCGGCACGCCGGTGATGTCGAGCAACACGAAGCGCGCCTCGTGCCGGCCCACCCCCTCGACAACGGCCGTGAGCACCTGGAGGGCGCGGTCCCGGTCGAGCGCGCCGATGAGCGGCACGAGCAGCACGCCGGGCAGGAGCGGGATGAGCGGGCAGCCGAGCTCGCGCACCGTCTCCGAGAGCGTCCGCTCGCTCGCATAGGCCATCTGCAGCTCCGCGTTCTTCGCCGAGAGCGACTGGACGAGCTCGCCGCGCTCGAGGGCCGCGGCGAGCAGCGACGCCCAGACCCCGACGGTGCCCTCGTCGCCGGCCAGCTCGCGGAGGGTCGGCCCCATGAGCGCCACGACGCCCCAGTCGCGCCGCTCGGTGCGGATCGGCAGCAGCATCATCATGAGCGCGCCGCTCGCGGCCGCGGGCGGCAGCAGGTGCTCCGGCGGAAACGCCTCCAGCCGATGGCGGCTGCCGATCGGGGGCGTCGCGCTGCCGTCACGGCTGTAGGCGCCGGCGACGACGAGCGTCTCCGCGTCCTCCCGGAGCGCAAGGCAGGCCCAGGTCGCGCTGGTCCTCGCGAGCCATGAGAGCGACATGGATTCCTCCTGGGAGCCGCTGACCAGCGCGAGGCCCACGTCGTGATTGGACCGCACGAGCATCCCGAGCTGCGCCACGAACTCGGCCTCGACGCTGAGCCGAGCCCGGGCGATCGAGAGGTGCGCGCCGTCCAGGAACGCCTCGACCCGCTGCGCGGACGCCGCATCCCCGCCCAGCCGCTCGCGGCGCCGCTCGTGGGACCGGCGGAGCAGGCGCACGATCGCCATCAACGTGCCAATATCGGAGGAGATGTCGACGGCCTGTTTGTAGGCGCGCTCCAGCGCCTTCGCCGGAGGGGGCGCGGCGCCCTCGATCGCCGCCTCATACGCCTCGATCACCAGGGCGACCCCCGGCCATACCGCGGCAGGCGGCGTCTCGGGCGGAAGGGGCCGGGGCGCGAGGAGCAGCTCGACCATCCGTCGATCCAGGTCGCCGCCGCCGTGCTCCCCCGACGCCGCGTCCTCGTCGAGGAAGCTCTGGACCACGTCGCATCCGCACGAGATCCGCGGGATCAACGTGTTCGGCGTGAGCACGAGCTCTGGCAGAGCCGTCTCGCCGGAGAGCATCGAGACGACGAGCTCACACGCGGCGCTCCCCAGCATCTCGAACTGCTGGCGCACGGTGGTCAGCGGCGGGTCGGATGTTTGCGCCTCCGGCACATCGTCGAAGCCGACGATCGCCAGCTCCTCGGGGATGCGGACGCCCGCCGCCTTCAGCGACGGCATCATCCCGATCGCGTTCTTGTCCGTCCCGAAGACCGCCGCCGTGCACGCGTTCCGCAGCGCGATGAGCCGCGGGGCGGCGTTCTCGCCGCCGGTATACCAGTTGTCGTCGGTCCGGATGACCAGCTCCGGATCGAGCGGTATCCCCGCCTCGGCGAGCGTCTCCCGGTAGGCGTCGAAGCGCTCGCGCACATCGGACTCGTGGAAGCAGCCGACGAACGCGATCCGCCGGTGCCCGTGTCCGAGCAGATGGCGCACCGCGCCCCGGATCCCGCTGTGGTTGTCCGGGATCACGGACGGGCAGTCGCCCTTGTGGACATGGGTGCCGACGACGACGAGCGGGACCCGCTCGGCAGCGAGCCGCTCGATGCCGTCCACCCCGATCACGACGATCCACCCGTCCACCTGCTCTCTGGCGAGCGAAGGGGCCTTCAGCGAGGCGGCCGTGCCGCGCATCACCAGCATGCGACAGCCGTGCTGCCGCGCCGCCTCGTGGATACCCGTCAGGACCGGGTTCCAGAACGAGCCGTCCAGGTAGGGGGTGATGACGCCCACGGTCATCCCACGTGGCGTCTCATGGGCGCCTGTACCGCGGCGAGGCGGCTCCGCAAGGCGATTCACATCACGCGTCGAGCGGCCGGCATCTCCTCCCGCCGTGGCCGGCTGCCCGCTCGCGCCATCTCCCTGGACCGGGCCGTCAGAGCGGCCGCCCCGCTGCTCCGGCAACTCGACTTCACTGCCCCGGCTACCCTGAACCATCGCCCCGGTCTCCCTGCTCCCCGTCCCACGGCTGCGCTCGCGTGCCCACCTCTATACCACGGTCCGGACGTATCCCTCTGCGACGGGGCGATGTCGAATTACTCGCTCGATTACGCGCTCGCAAACCACTTCGGTGATTCGTGCAGAACGCCAACGCTGCCAATCTTCCCATCGACACCCATGCGCTGGTCGCCATGATCGTGCCACGCGGCCTGCTCGTCCTCGACGACCCGCACCAAGATCGGTTGAGCGCGCCAGCCGGCCACACAACCGTCCTGCCAATCGCGGAGGTCTACGCAGCAGCGCCCGGAGCCGCCTGTTCACCGCGGCGCGCCCGCGCTCGGTGAGCCCCACGAGCCGGTCGCACGGGTCGTCCTCGGCGACTCACCACCGCGTCGACCCACGCACGAGCTCTCCACGGGACGACGCGGGCGCCTACGGACTGCGCGGGGCGTCGGGCCCAGGCCATGCCCGCATCGCGGCCTCCACGGCCGCGCGGAGGCTCTCCCGTGACGCGCCGTCCCGCGCCTGGACCGACATCCCCAGCAAGACGGTCACGTAGAACGTGGCCAGCGCGGCGGCGTCGCCGCCATCACCCCCCTCGATCAGTCCTCGCTGGAGGAGTTCGATCGCCTCATGGCGGTGAACGTGAGGGGCCTCTTCGCCGCCACGCACGAGGCCGCCCGCCACATGGGCGAGGGCGGGCGCATCATCAACATCGGGAGCATCAGCAGCGACGGAGCGCTCATCCCCGGGATGGCCATCTATGCCGCGACCAAGGGAGCGGTCGCCGGCCTGACCCGCGGCTGGGCCCGGGATCTCGGTCCGCGCGGCATCACGGTCAACAACGTCCAGCCGGGCCCCGTGGACACCGACATGAACCCGGCCGACGGCCCGCTCGCCTCCGAGTTCAAGGGCCAGATCGCCGTGCAGCGCTACGGACAAGGCGACGAGGTCGCCGGCATGGTGGCCTACCTGGCCGGCCCCGAGGGCGCCTTCGTCACGGGCGCCAACCTCAAGATCGACGGCGGCTTCACCGCCTGATCTTCCCGAGCCGCGACCGGAGACGGCGTCAGCCGCCGTCCTCGCCCTGCTCGCCGCCGGCCCCCGGCGAGCGGCACCGCATCACCATGCGGATCTCGTTGCCCTTGTCGTTGTGCCGCACCTCGTCCATGAACGTGCGGATCAGCATCAGGCCGCGGCCGCTCGGCTTGTCCAGGTTGGCGAGATCGGTCGGATCCGGCAGGTTGCGCGGGTCGAAGCCGGGCCCCTCGTCGCGCACCACGTACGTCGCCTCGGTGCGCGTCTCGCGCGCCACGACGAGCACGCGCCGATCCCGGTACGGGCTCTCCGCCCGGCGGCGCTCGACGAGCGCGGAGAAGGCGCTCGGCTGCTCGTCGAGCAGCGTCGAGCTGACCTCGAGGTTGCCGTGCACGATGGCGTTCACGAGCGCCTCGCGCAGCGCCACCGCGACCTGGATCCGGCCCGTCTCGTCGCACAGCCGCATCCGTCCCAGGCTCTGCTCGACGTGGCCCACCAGCGCGGGGACCTTCGCCACGTCGTTGTCGAGCTCGAAATGGGACTCGGTCGCCGTCAGGCACGAGAGGAGCTGCTGCTCCCGCCGATCGAGCCGCGCCACCGCGAGGACGTTCTCGACCGTGTTCACGAGCTCCGCCGCGAGGTTCCGCTTCGCGACGTAGCTCGCGGCGCCGCGCCGCAGCGCCTGCACCGCGATCTCCTCGCTGCCGTGCGCCGTCATCAGGATCACCGGGAGGTACGGGTGCTCGCGGCGGATCGCCTCGACCAGCTCCAGCCCGTCCATCTCCGGCATCTGGAGATCGGTCAGCACGATCTCGGGCATCGACCTGGCGATCGTCTCGAGCGCCTCGACGCCGTTCTCGGCGTACACGGGCTCCATCCCGGCGCGCTTCTTGAGCAAGCTCCCGGAGAGGCGCCGATCCATCGGGGAGTCGTCCACCACGAGCACCCTCACCATCGCGTCACCTCGCTGTCAGAGCGCCGCTCGCCCTGCACCGGCGGCGCCGGGTCCGCCGGCGCGCCCTCGCGCACGAACGCGGCGAGCTCGGGGAGCAGGCGCTCGATCTGCGCCCGCAGCGCGAACTGCGCCTCGGCCAGGCTGCCGAGCTCGTTCGCGCGCGCCATCTTCTCCAGCGCGAAGGAGGCCTCGAACGCGCCCCGCGCGCCGAAGCTGTCGACCCCGCCCTTCAGGCTGTGCGCGGCCCGCTGGAGCTTGCGGGCGTCGCCGGCGGCCACCGCGTCGTCGATGTCGCCCATCCAGCGCGGGCACTCCTCCAGGAAGACCTCGGCGAGCTCGCGCAGGAGATCGGCGTCGCCGCCCGTCCGCTCCAGCGCCTTCGTGCGATCGAACATCGGCCGGGCCGCGATCGAGGAGGGCGAGGACTGCAGCCGCTCCTCCGAGCGGGTGCTCGGCGGCCCGCTGTCGGACGCCGGCGAGGGCGCCGACGCGTACGAGCTCGGCGCGCCGAGCGACATGCGCGCCGGGTCCTCGATCTCCAGGGCGGAGGGCCCGGCGGCCAGCCGGTCGATCATGTCGTAGAGCTCCTCGACCTGCACCGGCTTCGACACGTAGCCGTCGAAGCCGGCCCGGAGGCAGCGCTCGCGGTCGCCCTTCATCGCGTACGCGGTCACGACGATGAGCGGCATGTGCCCGCCCTCGCGCCGCTCGCGGGCGCGGACGACCCGCGCGGCCTGGAGGCCGTCCATCTCGGGCATCTCCACGTCGAGCAGGGCCACGTCGTACTGCCCGCCCGCGATCTTCTCGACGGCGAGGCGGCCGTTCTCGACGATGTGCACGTGGTGGCCCTGCCGCTCCAGCCAGCGGCGCATCAGCTTCTGGTTGATCGCGTTGTCCTCGGCGACGAGCACGCGCAGGCCGCGGGCGCGCGGCCCGGGCGCGGCGCGGCGCGGGTCGGCCGACCGGAGCGAGGTCCGCGTCGGGACGCCGAAGGCGTGGAACACGGCCTCCTGGAGGTGGGACGTCTTCACGGGCTTCGTGACCATGGCGAAGACGCCGAGATCGCGGCAGCGGGCGACGTCCGCCTGCGCGGACGTCGAGCTGAGCAGCACGAGGACGCGCCCCTTCAAGATCTCGCGCTTCCGGCAGTGCTCGACCACGGCGAAGCCGTCGACCTTCGGCATGCGGGCGTCGACGATGGCGAGGCCGAACGAGCTGCTCGGCCCGACCGCGTTGCCCCCCGGCTTGCCCCAGGGCAGCGCCCACACGCCCGAGTCCTCCGAGAGCGCCGCGATCGCCGCCGCCCCCGAGTCGACGGGGACCGCCTTCATCCCCCAGCCCTCGATGGTGTCCGCGAGGATGCGCCGCGCTGTCGCGTTGTCGTCGGCGATGAGGACCTTCGTGCCGAGGAGGTCCTTCGGGATCTCCAGGCGGCGCGACCGGGCGGCGCCGTCGAGCGCCCGGAGCTGGAGGGTGAAGTGGAACGTGCTGCCCTTGCCGACCTCGCTCTCGATCCAGATCTTGCCGCCCATCATCTCGACGAGGCGGGCGCAGATCGTGAGGCCGAGCCCCGTGCCGCCGTACTTGCGGGTGGTCGAGCCGTCCGCCTGGGCGAACGCGTCGAAGACGACCCGCTGCTTCTCCGGGGCGATCCCGATGCCCGTGTCGATCACGCTCACGCGGAGCACCACGGCGTCGCCGAGCACCTCGCCCGCGTAGAGGCTCGGCGTGCCCTGGCTGTCCGCGCTGGCCTCCTCCTCGGCGCTGAGGGGCGCGCGCGAGTCGACCTCGGCGCGGACGACGACCTCGCCGGCGTCGGTGAACTTCACCGCGTTGCTCACGAGGTTGACGAGGACCTGGCGCAGGCGCAGCGGATCGCCGACGAGGGCCTCGGGCACGTCGGGGCCGACGTGGTAGGCGAGCTCGAGCCGCTTCTCGTGGGCGCGGAGCGCGAGCGTCTTCACGGCGTCGCCGATGATCTCGCTCGGGTCGAAGACGACGGGCTCGATCTCGAGCTTGCCGGCCTCGATCTTCGAGAAGTCGAGGACGTCGTTGATGATGGAGAGCAGCGCGTCGGCCGAGATCTTGACCATCTCGAGGTACTCGCGCTGCTCCTGGGTGAGCTCGGTCTGGAGCGCGAGCGACGTCATGCCGATGATGCCGTTCATCGGGGTGCGGATCTCGTGGCTCACGCTGGCGAGGAACTCGCTCTTCGCGCGGCTCGCCGCCTCGGCGGCCTCCTTGGCCTGCTGGAGCTCCTCCTCGACCGCCTGGCGCTGCATGAGCAGGGCGCGCAGGCTCGCGGAGTGCTCGCGCTCGTTCTCGAGCGAGGCCTCGCCCATGGCGTCCGCGCGGCGCTTGGCGATGCTCGCCATCACCGCCATCGCGGGGGTGGTGACGGCGTAGACGATGACCCGGAGGAGGTTGTCTTCGTCGTACGTTAACAGGACGCCCTCCTTGGAGAAGTAGAGCGCGAAGAAGACGCACGAGATGAGCGCCGTGACGATGCCGCTCCAGAGGCCGCCGCTGAACGCCGCGAAGACGATGATCATCGAGAGGATCGCGGGCGGGTTCGGGACGGTCCAGTCGAGCGCGGCCTCGAGCGTGGCGACGGCGCCGATGACGAGCAGCGCGAGCAGGGGGCCGAGCAGCGGGAGCACGAACTTCTCCCACGAGGGCCGGCTGAGGCGCCGCTGCAGCGCGGCGGGGAGCGGCAGGAACGTGCCGCGGCCGTCGGCGTCGCCGCCCACGCCTACGCCCACGCCCACGCCCACCGATGCGCGGGGGTCCGCGTGAGCGGTCCCCGGCGCGGCGGCGGGCGGGGGATCCTCGGCCTTCGGCATGGCTTCATGGAGATAGCGGGGTCGCGATCGGGCGTCCACGGCCGCGAGGGCCGGGTCCCATGGACGGGCGGCGCCGGGGCACAGCGGGCAAGTAGGAGGGACGCCCCTCGGCCCCGAGCGGGACGAGGCCGGGCAGCGCGGATCGCGGCGCCGGCGAGGGCGGGCAGCGCGGGTCGCGGCGCCGGCGAGGCCGGGCAGCGCGGGTCGCGGCGCCGGCGGCCGGGGCGCTGGCGGCCGGCGCCCCGGCGCGCGGCGGCCGGGGCGCCGGGGCGCCCGCGGCCACGCTCACCGCGGCGCGCTCACCCCTTCACGCCGCCCGTCGTCAGCCCCGCGATCAGGTGGCGCTGCGCCCCATAGAACGCCGCCATGACCGGCAGCGACACGAGGAGCGCCCCCGCCGCGAACCGCTCCCACTGCGCGTCGTACTCGCCGATGTACCGCTGCAGCACCACCGGCAGCGTGAACATCTCCTCCTTGCCGAGCAGCGTCGCCGCGAGGATGAACTCGTTGTACGCCGTCATGATCGCGAACAGCGCCGTCACGGCGATCGCCGGCCGCGCCGCCGGGAGCACGACCCGGAGGAAAGCCTGGAAGCGCGTCGCCCCGTCGACCATCGCCGCCTCCTCCAGGTCGACCGGGATCGCCTCGAACGCCGCCCGGAGCTGGAAGATCGAGAACGGCACCGCCGTCGACGCGTAGCAGAGCACGAGCCCTGTCCGCGAGTTGAGCAGGCCGAGCGCGTCGAGCAGGAGGTACAGCGGGATCGCGCTCGCGACCGTGGGGAACATCTGCGTCGCGAGCAGCGCGCGCAGGCCGCGGTCCTTGCCGAGGAACCGGAAGCGCGCGAGCGCGTACGCCGCCGGGACCGCGACGGAGACGCCGACGGCCGCCGTCGCGAGCGCGACGACGATCGAGTTGGCGAGCTGGCGGGGGAAGAGCCAGATCGCCTCGCCGCCGACCTTCTTCGACGTCGTGACCACCGCCACGATGTGCTCGAACGTCGGCTGGTTCGGGATGGGCAGCACCTCCGGCACCGGCGGGCGCGCCCCGGAGAAGGCGATCGAGGCGACCCAGAGCACCGGGTACAGCGCGAACGCGACCGCCGCGACCAGCGCGGCGTGCACCGCGATCGACTCGACAGGAGAGGGCCTCCGCGTCACGCGGTCTCCGTCGCCGCCGCCGGCACGGGCGCCGATCCGGCCTCGGCCCCGCCCTGCGGGATGGCGGAGACGGGCGTCCGCCGCCGCCGGAGACGCCAGTCGCGCGTCGCGAGCGTCAAGAGCAGGAAGATGAGCACCGAGTACGCCGCCGCGTAGCCGTACTGGGCCTCGCGGGTGAACGCCCACCGGTACGCCTCGGAGACGAGGATGTCCGTGGTGCCGTCCGGGTCGCCGCCGGACACGAGGAACACGACGTTGAACATGTTGAACGTCCAGATCGCGCCCAGCGTCACCGCGGGCGCGAGCACCGGCTTGATCAGAGGTAACGTAATTTTCCGTAGACGCTGCCACCGCGTGGCGCCGTCGACCTCGGCGGCCTCGAGCACGTCCTCCGGTACCGCGGTGAGCGCGCCCAGCGTGACGACCATCATGAACGGGAACCCGAGCCAGACGTTGGTCGTCACGTTGGCCGTGAACGCCGTCGTGAAGCTCGAGAACCAGGAGATGGGCTCGATGCTCGTCCCGAGCGCGGAGTTCACCGCCTCGATGAGGCCGGTGACGGCCCCGAACTGCCGGTGGAACATGCCCTTCCAGGACAGCGCGGTCACGTAGCTCGGCACGGCCCAGGGCACGATGAGCAGCACCCGGTAGAGCGCCCGGAGGCGCAGCGTCGGGCGGTGCAGGAGCAGCGCCAGCGAGACGCCGAGGAGGACGTGGAGGCAGAGGTTCACCGCGGTCCAGAGCACGGTCACCGCGAGCACGAGGTAGAACGAGCCGCTCGCGAAGAGCGGCCCGCCGCGGGCCGTGAGGATGCTGATGAAGTTGGCGAGGCCGACGTACCGGAGGTCCTCGCCCCTGCCGGCGAAGAGCGACGTGGCCGCGCCGATGACGAGCGGGATCACAACGAGCACGCCGATCGCGACGACCGCGTGCGCGACGTACTTGTAGGCAGGAATCGATCGCCCGATCGATCGCCCGATCGAGCGCCCGAGCGAGCGCCCGAGCGACCGCCGGAACGAGCGCCAGCCCGCGGCGCCGGGGGCCGCGGCCCTCGCGGCGTGGACCCACCGGAGCGTGAGCAGCAGCGCGAGCGCGCCGAGCGCGACGAGGAGCGGCGCCGGCGAGGCGGGGGGCGGGAGCGGCCGGCGGACGTCGTCGAACCGGCGCTTGGCCTCGGAGAGCGCGACGTCGGGGGGCGCGTCGCCCCGGAGCACCTTGCGGATCGCGCGCGTGGACGGCTCCCAGGTCGAGCGCATCGCCGGCGAGGTCGGCATCGGGATGGCCGCCTTGGCCTGCTCGGTGAACGCCGCGATGAAGGCATCGCCGGCCGGGACCGCCGCGTCGCTCCGCACCGGCGGCGTGCGCGCGATCTCGAGCCGCGTGGCCGCGGCGGCGGCGCCCGCGAGGTGGCGCGCGAGCGCCCGCGCCCCGGGGCGCCGCGCGCCCTGGGGCGAGAGCATCACCGCCTCGACGGTCAGGAACGGCCGCATCGGGAGGCCGGTCTCGCGCACCTTCGGGAGCGGGACGACGCGGGCGCGCCGCCGCGCCTCTTCCCCGAGGCCGCCCGCGAACCACGGCCCGCTGATCACGAACGCGGCGCGGCCCGCGTTGAACAGGTCGGTCACCAGCGCGCCGTTCGCGTCCTCCGGGACGACCCGCCGCTCGATGAGCGTGCGGACGAGCTCGAGCGAGCGCTCGGGCCCCGGGCCGACGAAGCCGAACTGGTCGTCCTCGCCCAGCATCGCGCCGCCGAACGCCGCGAGGATCGGCATGTGCGCGTAGGCGTTCGACGCCTCGTACGCGAGCGGGAACACGCCCTCGGGGAGCGAGCCGGCCAGCGCCGCGATGTCCTCGAGGGTCGCCGGGGCCTCCTTCACCAGCGCGGTGTTCATGTAGAGCGCCACGCACTTCTGGCTGATCGGCAGGCCGAGGAGCTCGCCCCCCTGCCGGACCGCGGCGAGCGCGGGCCCCAGGAACACGGCCTCGCCGCCCGGCTCGAGCGCGTCGCCCACGGGCGCGACGAGGTGGCGCGCGCGGAAGTCGCCGAGCCGCTCGTGGGCGTCGATGAACAGGTCGGGCCCCTCCCCCATCGGGATCGCGGCCTGGAGCTTCGAGGCGTAGGCGTCGAACGGGACGGCGAGGACCTCGACCTCCTCGCCCTCGAAGGCCGCGACGATGGCGTCGAGCGCCCTGGCCTCGTCGTCGCGGTAGGCGTGCCACAGCCGGATCGGCGCCGCGGCCGCGAGCGCGGGCAAGAGGAGGATCAGCGCGGGCGCGGCGAACGCGGCGAGCGTGAGCGCGAGACGACAGCGACGGCTGGGCACGGTCGCCTCACGCTTCTCGCAGGCTCAGCCCGGAGTCCGCGTCGAACAGGTGCACCTGGCGGAGCGCGACCCGCACGGTGTCCCCCTTCGCGACGCGCGCGGCCGGGTCGAGGCGCGCCACGAACGGCGCCCCCGCGACGGTGCCGTGCGCATACGACTCGGCCCCGAGGGCCTCGACGATCGCCACCTCGAACGGGGCGCCGCCGTCGCCCGACGCGAGGTCCACCTCGTGCGGGCGCACGCCGACCGTCACCTGCCGCCCGGACGAGAGCGCGCCCGGGAAGTCGGCCGCGTCGACGTCGATGGCGAGGTCGCCCTGGGCCGCGACCCACCGGTCGCCCCGGCTCTCCAGGCGCGCCTCGACGAAGTTCATGGACGGGCTGCCGAGGAAGCTCGCCACGAACCGGGTGCGAGGCCGGGCGAAGACCTCGAGGGGCGGCCCCGACTGCTCGACGACGCCCTTGTTGAGCACGAAGATCTCGTCGGCGAGCGTCATGGCCTCGACCTGATCGTGGGTGACGTAGACGCTCGTCGCGCCGAGCCGGTCGTGCAGCTTGCGGATGTCGACCCGCACCTGCGCGCGCAGGGCGGCGTCGAGGTTCGAGAGCGGCTCGTCGAACAGGAAGAGCTGCGCCCGCCGCACGATGGCCCTGCCCATGGCCACGCGCTGCCGCTGGCCGCCGGAGAGCGCCCGGGGGTGCCGGTCGAGGAGCGGGCCGAGCCCGAGCATCTCCGACGCCTCCTTCACGCGCGCCTCGATCTCGGCCGGCGGCGTCTTCCGGAGCTTCAGGCCGAAGGCGAGGTTCTCGCGCACCGTGAGGTGCGGGTAGAGGGCGTACGACTGGAACACCATCGCGATGTCGCGATCGCGCGGCTCGAGCCGCGTGACGTCGCGGTCGCCGAGCGCGATCGTGCCGTCGTCCGCCTCCTCGAGCCCGGCGAGCAGCCTGAGCAGCGTCGACTTGCCGCAGCCGCTCGGTCCCACGAGGACGGCGAACGAGCCGTCGGGCACGTCGACCGAGACGCCGCGCAGCACGTGGGTCTGGCCGAATCGCTTGTTGAGTCCGCGCACTTTGACAGACGCCATGTTGGAGACCCTCGTGGAAGGGAGGAGTGCCAGGCAGGATCAGAGACCATGGATGATCTGGTCTTCCGGGATGAGCAGCGCCCCGCTCAGCGGAGGCAGCTTGACGGTGACAGCGCCGTTCGCGCCCGCCCTATATGTCTTTTTTTCGGGCGAGAGCACGTCGACGAGCACGGTCCCCCGCGTCAGCCCCGTCGCCATCGCCGCCCCGTTGAAGCGCGTGGCGCTCTGCTTCCGGGGGTGCGTGTTGAGCACCACGAGCGCATAGTCGCCGTCCGGCTCCCCCCGCTCGAACGCGAAGATCCCCGCGTCCTCGTCCCCTTCGCCCGTCCGCTCCGTCGACCAGCGCACCCGCTGCTCGCCGACGGTGAGCGCCTGGTAGCCCCTGCGCAGCGCCGTGAGCCGCTGGATCCACCGGAAGAGCGGGTGCTCCGTGTCATAGCCGCTCTCCCAGAGATCTTCGCGGTTCGCCGGATCGTCGCCGCCGCTGAAGCCCTGCTCCGTGCCGTAGTACAGGCAAGGGATGCCTTCCTCCGTGAAGAGGAACAGGAGCGCATTCTTGAGCGCCGCCTCGGGATCGGCCTTGAAGGGCGAGGCGCCCGGGCCGACATGGAGGAAGCGCGGGACGTCGTGGTTGTCGATGAAGTTGACGAGCGCCTTCAGCGGCGGGACGCCGATGCCGTTCGCGTTCGGCTCAGCGCCGTAGTTGAGCGCCCGCGCGTCCCAGAGCTCCTCGATCCGCCGCGTGGCCCGGGCGTCCCGGAAGACGTCGCGGAAGACCCGATAATGCTGGGTGAAATACAGGACGGAGTCGACCGAGTCCCCCGTGATCGGCGCGGCGCCCGGACAGCCCCCCTCCGCCTCGTCGCCGTTCTCGCGCTCGAGATCGCCGCCGAGCGCTTCGTCGTGCGGGTGGGCCGGGACCTCGTGCTTCGTGAAGCTGCCGACGAGGTCGTCCTTGCCGTCGAAGGCCTCGCCGAACATGAAGAAATCGGTCTTGCCCGTCGCCGCCAGCTGCAGCCGGACGTTCTGCGTGAAATAGCGCCAGAACTCGTGCTCGACGTGCTTCAGCGTGTCGATGCGGAACCCGTCGACGTCGGTGAGCTCGACCCAGCGCACGAACACGTCGACCATCGCCCGCTTCACGTCGCAGCGGGAGGTGTCGATGTCCTTGAGGCCGCCCGGGAGATCGCCGTGCACGAGCTGGTCGACATCCTCGAAATCGAGGATGCGCCCCTTGCGGTTGTAGACCTCGGGGTCCTGGAAGAGCTCGGGCCGCGGCGGGAGGTGGTTGGTCGCGGGCTCGTGGCGGAAGACGATCGGCGCCGGCCCCGACTCGCCGAGCGGCGTCCGCGCCTGGACGCCGCGGGGGTCGAACTCCGGATCGTACTCGTTCACGGCCTCGAGCTGGAGGCGCCCGTCCTCGCCGCCGCCGGGGACGTCCTCGTCGGGCTGCCCATTCTCGTTGATGTCATAATAGAACAGCTGGCCGACGTGGTTCGTCACGATATCGACGATGACCCTCATGCCGCGATCGTGGGCCGACGCGACGAGCCGGCGCAGCGACGCGAGGTCGCCGAAATGGGGGTTCAGCTCGGTGAAATCCTGCGTCCAGTAACCGTGGTATCCGTCGACGCCGGCGTCGGTGTCGACGTTCTTGACGATCGGCGAGATCCAGAGCGCGGTGACGCCGAGCGCATCGAGGTAGGGCAGGCCCTCCTCGAGCCCCTTCCAGTCGCCGCCGTGCCACCTGCCCGGCGCCGAGGACACCCGGTGGTTGTTCCCCGCGTCGCCGTCGCCGAAGCGGTCTATCAGCACCTGATAGATGATCTCCCCGCGCCAGCTGCCCACGCCCTCGCGCGCGCGCAGCGAGGAGGCCGAGCCCACGGGCTCCTCGTCGAGCTCGGCGCACGCCGCCGCGAGGAGCGCGAGCGAGGCGGCCCCGGCCGCCCGCGCGAGGGCGGCCGCGCGCGCCGTCCGCCAGAGAGAGAGTCGCGATCGCCGCCGGTCCATCGCGATCACCTTAGCTCGGCGCGTCGAGCCATCACGCGTCCACGCGCGCCGACACACGCGCCGGACGAGAGCCCCTCTCGACGGATGAGCCCGGCGGCCAGCGGCGCGGCCGGCGCGAGCGCGGCCGGGTCAGGCCGCCCGCGCGCTCCGGCGGGAGCTTCTGGAGTGTCAGGCAAAGCCGTAGTGTCTACAGGAGCCTTCCGAGCCGCGGAGCGCAATGCGCAGACGAGCAGCGGCACGGCGGCCGGCGCGGCCACGACGCGGTTCTGCCCCGCCCTCAACACCCCTCGCACGGCGCGAACGCTACACCAGCAGCGGTGGCCCGGTCCACGATTTCTGGACGTAAAAGCGGGTTTTCGCGGCGCGACACCATCGACGCACACGCAATCGCGCCGCGCGCAACACAGGCGCGCAGCAAGGCCGGGGCGCGCGTCGCCAGCGCCTTCGCCGACGAAACGCGATCGTGTGAGCGCCAGCCCATCCGGTCGACGCGACATTCGCGTGACATTCACCGCGACGTCGCGAGCCCTGTTGTTTCACCGCGGACGCCGGCGACACGGGCTGTCGTTCCGTTGACGGTCCTGGCGTCGCATGGCACCGTCAGATTCGTGACCTTCTCGGCGCCTCCCGACCTCGATCAGGCGAAGGCCAGTGCCGGAGATCACAGGCGCCGGTTCCAGGCGGGCGGGACCGTGGGCGAGGGCGTGATCTATATCGAGCGCCCCGCCGACAGAGAGCTCTTCGAGGCGCTCCTGCGCGGAGAGCTCTGCTATGTGCTGTCGACCCGGCACATCGGGAAGTCCAGCCTGCGACTCCAGGTCTCGACGCGGCTCCGCGCCGAGCAGGTGGAGTGCGCGAGCGTCGATCTCGGGGCGCTCGGCACCGACACCACCTCGCCGGTGAGCTGGTACCTCGGGATCGCGTCGGAGATCGCCGAGCAGCTCGGGCTGGAGCCGCCGGACGAGTTCTGGGATGCCCACTGGCACCTCGGGCCGGTGCACTGCTGGTTGCGCTGGCTCGAGGACGTCGTGCTCGTGGAGATCTCCTCCGCGATCGTCCTGTTCATCGACGAGGTCGACGCCACGCTGGCCCTCCCGTTCTCGCGGGACGATTTCTTCGCCATCCTCCGGGCCTTCGTGAACCGGCGCGCGGAGCGCCCCGCCAACACCCGGCTGACCTTCTGCCTGCTCGGGGCGGCGGCGCCCTCGGAGCTCGTCGCGGATCCGGCGCGCGCGCCGTTCAACATCGGCCGCCCGATCCGGCTCGACGACTTCACCCGCGCCGAGGCGCGCGGCTTCCGCGCGGGCCTCACGGGGCTCGTGGCCGACCCCGACGCGCTGCTCGACGCGGTCTTCGCGTGGACCTCGGGGCACCCCTACATGACGCAGCGGCTCTGCGCCGATCTCGTTGGAGAGCGGCGCGATCTCGACGTCGACGAGGCCGTGGCGCGGCGGTTCCTCGACCAGGGCCGGACCGAGGACCCGAACCTGCGCCACGCGGAGCGGTGCGTGGAGGCGCAGGGGCCCCGCTGCGGGCGGGCGCCGGCGCTCCTCCAGCTCTACAAGCAGCTGCTCGACGGCCACCGGGTGGGCGTCGACGCCGGGGACCCGGTCCAGCGGGCGCTGCTGCTCTCGGGGCTCTCCGTGGAGCGGACGGCGGCCTCGGGCGCGCCGTACCTCGAGGTGCGCAACCGCGTCGTCCGCGAGGTCTTCGACCGGGCGTGGGTCCTGTCGCGGGAGGCGGACCGAGCCACGAGGGAGCCGCTCGCGCGCTGGCTGTCGCACGGGCGGAGAGACGACTACCTCGTCGGCGGCGCGGCGCTCGCGGAGCTCACGTCGTGGTGCGATGGGCGGGCGGACCTCTCGGCGGAGGAGAGGGCGTTCCTCTCCGCCTGCGCGCGGGCGGAGGGCCAGAAGCGGTCGACGCGGCGGCTCGTCACCGTGCTGGCCGTCGCCGTCACGCTGCTCGGCGGCCTGAGCCTCGTGCTGCTCTGGCAGATGGGGAAGGAGGAGCGGGCGCTGGTCCGCGCGCAGCAGGAGTCGCGCGAGAACGACGCCCGGCGGCTCGCGGCCCAGTCGGCGAAGGAGCGCGCCAAGGGCCTCTTGCCCCGCGCGCGCCTGCTCGCCGTGGAGGCGGCCCTCGCCGCCAGGGCGAGCGGCCGCCCCGCGGGCCCCGCCGTGGTGCAGGCGCTCGGCGACGCGGTCTGGGGCCCCGCCGTCGACCAGGAGGTGCTCGTCGGGCACGGCGGCGCGGTCCACCACGCGGCCTTCAGCCCCGACGGCCGCCTCGTCGCCACCGCCTCGGCCGACGGGGCCGCGAGGATCTTCCGCCTCGGCGGGCGCGACGAGCCGCTCGTGCTGCGCGCCGCCACCCCCGGCGGCGTCGTCGCCGTCGCCTTCAACCACGACGGGAGCCTCCTGGCGACCGCATCGACCGACGGCGCTGTGCGCCTGTGGCGCCCCGACGGCCACGAGGTTCGCGCGCTCGGCACGAGGGACGCCGCGCCGACGAGCGTGGCGTTCAGCCCGGATGGCAGCCGCGTCGTCGCGGGGACGACGGGCGGCGCGATCTACGTGTGGCGCCACGGCATGGAGGGCGAGCCGCCGCTCGTCGTGCCTTTGGGCGAGCGGCTCATCCGGCGCGCGGTGTTCAGCCACGACGGGGCCCGGATCCTCGCCACGGCCATCAGCGGGACGGTCCACGTCGTCCGCGCCGACGGGCACGGCGCCCCCGCGGCGCTGAAGGGGCACGGGCCGGGCGTCGAGAGCGCGGACACGAGCCCGGTGGACGACCGCATCGTCCTCGCGACGGGCGACGGAACGGCGCGCATCCTCGGCGCGGACCGGCGTGGGCCCGTCGTCCTCCGCGGGCACGACGGCTCGGTGCGCAGCGCCGCCTTCAGCACCGACGGCAGCGAGGTGGTCACGGCCTCCGCGGATGGGACCGCGCGCGTCTTCCGCGCGGACGGCAAGGGCGCGCCGGTGGTCCTCGAGGGCCACGAGGGGGTCGTGAACAGCGCCGCCTTCAGCCGCGACGGCGCGAGCGTCGTCACCGCGTCGGAGGACGGGACCGCGCGGGTGTGGCGGCTCGGCGGGCCGGGCGAGCCGCTGCTCCTGCGCGGCCACGAGGGGCCGCTGACCGGCATCGCCGTCAGCCACGACGGCAGCAGGATCGCCACCGCCGGGACCGACAAGACCGCGCGCGTCTTCCGGGCCGACGGCTCGGGCGAGCCCGTCGTCCTGCGCGGGCACGCCGAGCACCTGCTCAGCGTCGACTTCAGCCCCGATGGGAGCCGCCTCGTCACCGGCTCGGCCGACAGGACGGCGCGGATCTGGCGCGCCGATGGACGGGGGCAGCCGATCGTGCTCGGAATCCACGACGACCGGGTGGTGGGCGTCGCCTTCAGCCCGGAGGGCACCCGGATCGTCACCACCTCGTGGAACGGCATCCTGCGCGTGTTCGAGGACGGCGTCCCGGGCGAGCCCGTCGTGCTGCGCGACGAGCGCGCGGGGCTGCTCCGGGCGGCGTTCAGCCCGGATGGCCAGCACATCGTGGCGACGTCGGGCCCCGACGTGAAGGTCTGGCCCGCGGACGGCCGCGGCGCCCCGCGCGTCCTCCCGTCGGGGTACGAGGATCGGGCGATCGCCGCGATCGCGGTGAGCCCGGACGGGAGCCACGTCGCGATCGCCGCGCTCGACGGCTGCGTGCGGCTGCTGCGCAACGACGGCCAGGGCCAGCCCGCCCTCCTGAGCGGCCTCGGCGCGGCGGTCCGGACCGTCGCGTTCAGCAGCGACAGCGCGCGCCTCGTCGCTGTGTCGAGCGACGGCATCGCGCGGGTGCTCCCCGTCGACGGGCAAGGCGAGGCGATCACCCTCCGCGCCGAGGGCGTCACGCTGACGGACGCCGTGTTCAGCCCCGACGCCACCCGCGTCGTGACCGCCGCGAACGACGGCGCGGCGCGCGTCTTCTCGATCGCGGCCGAGGCCCTGATGGCGCGCGCGTGCGCCTACGCCGGGCGCAACTTCACGCGCGAGGAGTGGGCGCAGCTCATGCCCGGCATCGACTACCGCGCCACGTGCCCCGAGTGGCCAGGCGCCCCCGAGCAGGACGCCGGCGCAGCGCCGCGGCTGGACGTGCGCTGAAGCGGGGAATCGTCGGTGGTTGTCCGGGCGTGTCGGCGCGCTCCCCGGCGGGCCGTGATCTTCTCTATTGGTTGCACGCCACGCGAAACCTGAATTCACGCGAGCTCACGTGAACCCACGTGAACCCACGTAAAATGTGCGCAGTGCGCTGCGCGCTGCGCGCTGCGCGCTGCGAAACGCCTGGCAGCAGCCGCACAGGATGCCTCTCCCACCTTTATTCCGTGGGGGCGGACGTTCTTGTCATGGTTCGCGCTTCAGCGGGAACCATGTATGCTCGGCCAGGCTTGCTCGCCCTCTGCCGCGCACTGCGCGGCCCCTGATCGCTGCCCGGTCTATGGCCCCGCTCGACCCGCACGCCGAGGAGCCGAACCTCGTGGACACCGCCGCTGCGCGGATCGGGACAGCCCTGAACGCCAAGTGGCGGCTCGACGATCTGCTCGGCGTCGGCGGCATGGGCGCGGTGTTCGCGGCGACCCACCGCAGGGGGACGCGGGCGGCGGTCAAGGTCCTCCACATCGAGTTCGCGCGCAACGCCGAGCTGCGGGACCGCTTCCTGCGGGAGGGCAAGATCGCGAACCGGGTCGATCACCCGGCGCGGGTCGCCGTGGTCGAGGACGACCTCAGCGACCGCGGCGAGCCGTTCCTCGTCATGGAGCTGCTCTCCGGCACCACGCTCCAGCGGCTCGCGAGCAGCGCCGGCGGCACCCTCCCCCTCGCCCAGGTGCTGCCCGTCTTCGACGTGGTGCTCGATCTGCTCGAGAAGTGCCACTCGATCGGCATCGTCCACCGCGACATCAAGCCGGCGAACATCTTCGTCACGAGCGCCGGCCACGTGAAGGTCCTCGACTTCGGCATCGCCCGGATGCGCGACCCCGAGCGGCAGGCCACGCGCGCGGGGCTCACGTTCGGCACGCCGGCCTTCATGTCGCCCGAGCAGGCGATGGGCGTGTCCGGCATCGACGGCCGGTCCGACGTCTGGTCGGTCGGCGCGAGCCTGTTCACCCTGCTGTCGGGCAAGCGGCTCAACCGCGGCCGGAGCGAGTCCGAGTCGTATTTCCTCGCCGCGACGCAGACCGCGCCGTCGATCGCGACCGAGGTCCCCGACCTGCCGGTCGAGATCGTGGCGTTCGTCGACAAGGCGCTCGCCTTCGAGCGCGGGGGCCGCTTCCAGAGCGCCGCCGCGATGCGCGGCGAGCTCCGCCGGCTGACGGCCGCGCACGCCGCCAACCAGCTGACGCCCTCGCGCGAGAAGAAGGCGCCGCGCGTGCTCGTCCGCGGCAACGACACCATCGACGAGGACCAGGATCCGCCGTCGATCGTCGAGCAGACCTGCCAGCGGCTCGTCGGCGTCTGGAGGCAGCTCGCGCTCGTGCTCAGCAACATCCGACAGTACGGGTGGAACCACCCCCACGTGAACAAGGGCATCCACTTCGCGTTCGACGAGATCACGCGGACGCTCTCGCAGAACCCCCTCGGCGTCCGCTGGGAGGTCACCCCGAGCGCGTTCACCTCGGGGGGCCAGCCGATCTGGCAGCCCGACAGGCCCCCGTTCGATCGCATCCCCTACCAGCTCTTCGCCGACGGCGTCCGGAAGATCCAGATCAAGGCCGGCATCACCGAGGCCGAGCTCCGCGATTTCGCGGCCATCCTGCTCCGCGACCAGAGCTTCGGCATGAGCGAGGACGACGACGCCGTGACCGCGCTCTGGGACCGGCGCTTCGAGCACATCGCGTACATGGCGATCGACCAGTTCGCCGAGGGCGACGCGGACCTGGAGGATTTCGAGGAGCAGTGCCGGGAGGTCGCGGTGGGGGCGCGCGCCCTCGCGCAGATCGAGAGCCTGTGGGACGAGAGCTCGCTCGCGGGCAGGGCGCTGCAGCGGAACGTCGAGGCCGCGCTCGCGGAGACGGGCGCGGCCGCCTCGGCGCTCGCCATCGACCCGCTGACCCGGAGCACCCTCGGCGCCCAGATCGCGCTGCCGTCGGAGCAGTGGAACGAGCGCTACATGGACGCGTTCGTCGACGGCTACGTGGACGCCGTCCGGCACGGCGACGAGGACCGCATGACGGGGGCGCTCACCGCGTGGACCGCCGACCAGATCGTCCTGCACAGCTACGAGCTCGCGTTCGAGGTGCAGACGATGCTCCGGCGCGCGTTCTTCGCGCGGCTCGACGGCATGCAGCGCGGCCCGGCAGGCGCGGCCAGTGCGGCAGGCGCGGCAGGTCGATCCAGCGCCGCGCTGCCGCAGCTCTCGCCGCGCGCCGTCGACCGGACGCTCGCGCAGGCGATGTTCCCGGTCGAGGCGCTCAGGGCGATCCTCAACGACCTCGCGACGGCTCACCCGGAGGAGCCGGCGGCCACCGGCGCGGCGGCCACGGGAGCGTCGGCCACCGGCGCGGCGGGCCACGGCGTGGCGGCCGCGGGCGCTGCCCCCGGCGGCGCGGCGGCCGCAGGCGCGGCGGCGCAGGCCGGCGTGGGCCGGAGCGCGGCGCAGGCCGGCGCAGGCCGGAGCGCGACACAGGTCGACGCGGGCCGGAGCGCGGCGCAGGCCGACCCAGGGCGCAGCGCGGCGCAGGCCGGCACGAGCCGGAACACGTTGCAGGCCGGCACGAGCCGGAACACCGCGCAGGCCGGCGCGAGCCGGAGCGTGGCGCCGCTCGACCCGGCGATCGTCGAGGGGCTGGCCCACGCGCTCGACGCGCTCGAGGACGGCTCGCTCTTCAGCGCCGCGTGCCAGTGCCACGGCGCCGTGCAGTCCGAGCGCCTGCGCGAGGTCCTGTTCGCCTACATGCGGCGGTGGGCGCCGGGCCGGGAGGCCGAGCTCGGGGACCTGCTCTCTCGCGCCCCGGCCCCCCTCGCCCTGACGCTCCTCCAGCTGCTCGCGCAGCTCAAGACCCCCGGCGCCCTCGCCGCGCTGGAGGCCGGCTTCGCGAGCCCGCACGTCGAGGTGCGCATCAACGCGCTCGCCGAGCTCCCCGACGCCGCCGCGGGCGAGGGCGGCTCCGCGGGCTCCGCCGCCGAGCGCGTCCGGGAAGAGCTCCAGAAGCTCCTCGACGACCCCGCGCCGCCGGTGCGCTGCGAGGCCCTGCGCCTCATCGGCAAGCTCGGCGTGCTCGCCGCGGGCCCGACGCTCGTGCGGCGGATCGTCGCGCCGTCGTTCCACGACCTCTCGGGGGCAGAGCGGCGGCAGTGGCTCGAGACCGTCGCGCAGCTGAACCCCGCGCGCGCCGAGAAGCTCGCGATCGAGCTGCTCGAGAAGCGCCAGCTCATCCCGTCCGAAGCGATCGAGCAGACCCGCGAGCTGGCCGCGCACTTCCTCTGCCAGGCGCGGAGCTACGAGGCGCTCCGCGCGGTCAAGGAGGCGACCAAGCCGCGCTGGTGGAACACCCCGCCGGTGCGCGACGCCGCCGCGCGCGCCGCGGTCGCGATCGCCGCGCGCCTCGTCGCGCCGACCCGCCCGAGCGATCGCCCGGCGGCGCAGGCGCACCCGGACGCGAGCGCGCCGCCCTCGCGCGCAAGGCGCTCGTACTCGCCCGTCTCGGTCCGGCGCGTGAGCCCGGGCGGGCCGCTCAGCCTGCCGGACCAGCTCGAGCCGTGGAGCACCCCGCGCCCCGGATCCATGACCCCGAACGGCGACGCCGGCCGAGCCGCCTACAGGCCGCCGCTCGTCTCGCCGGTGCCCGCCTCGACGAGCGCCGCCTCGGCGCCTCCCACCTCCGTGCCGTTCAGCCGGCGCGGGCCGCCGCCTTCCTCCACGTCGGCGTCCACCCCGACGGCCGCGCCGCCGCCGATGCCGCCGTCGATGCCGCGCCCGGCCATGCCGCCGAGGTCCCCCGCCCCGCCCTCGAGCGCCAGCGCCGCGCCGTACAGCGCGCGGCAGGGCCCCGCCTCGTTGCCGTTCGGCGCGCCGTCCCGCACGGCCATCGAGCCCGCGCCCGGCAGCGCGGTGCCCTCGACGAAGCCGGCGCCGTCTCCGTCGCCCCGCGGCGGGAGGAAGCCGTGAGCGAGGAGAAAGCGAACCTCCACGAGAGCACGGGCGACACGGCGATCTCGGGCGTGAAGGCCGACGTGCGGCGCCGCGCGGCGCTCGGGCTCGTGCAGATGATCTACCGGCTCGCGAAGGCGTGCCTCCTGCACAGCGACTCGAACCAGGCGGTGCTGTCGCTCGTCCCGTCCGCCATCGACAGCATCGTCCAGTTCTGCGAGCTGTCGGGGAGCGAGGCCGCGACGATCGTGTTCGCGGGCAACACCCTCTTCATCAACGGCCAGATGCTCCGCGCCTCGCGCGAGACGTACGAGGTCGCCCTGGAGCTCGGCAGCTTCTTCGAGGCCTGCGACGTCTCCGAGCTCGTGCTCGACAAGGCGGTCCGTCGGGCCGAGCTCGCCGCCTTCGCCCGCCTCCTCGCCGACGCCCAGCGCGACCGCAGCATCGCCGCGCGGCTCCTCCAGTCGAGCCTGCGGGGCGTCCGCGTCCGCAAGCTCACGAACCCGTTCCCTGGCGGGGCCATCGACGGCGACGGCACCCGCATCGGCCGGATCAGCCGCACCTACGCGGCGGCGATCCTCGTGATGCGGTCGTTCTACGCGGCCCTGCGCTCGTCCCCGGCGATCCTGCCGCAGCGGGTGAAGCGCGTCGCGCAGAAGCTCGTCGCCGCGGCCGAGGAGGACGCGCGCCTCCTGCTCTCGGTCGCCGCGGGCAAGATCGCCGACCCGGACGAGGGGGGCCTCAGCGTGTCCACGGCGATCGTCGCGCTGGGCATCGCCCGGCAGCTCACGACCGACAGGAGGATGCTCGGGAGCCTCGTCACCGCGGCGCTGCTCTACGACGTGAGCCGGCTGCGGCTCACGGGGGTGCTCGCCGGCTCGGCCGACGAAGGGGAGCCTGTCGCGCGCTCTCTCCTCGAGCGCGGCCTGAGCGACGACGAGAAGGAGCGGCTGCCCGCGAGCGCGGCCGTCATGTTGACGGCGCTCGGCAAGCTGCACGCGCCCTCGATCACGCGCACGGTGATCGCCTACGAGGCGCTCGCGCTGCGGCAAGGCGGCCGGCAGGGCCCGCTCTACGGCGGCCGGCGCAGCCCCACGGTGCTCGCGCGGATCCTGGCGGCCGCCCGCCAGTTCACGGAGCTCCGGACGGCGCCGTTCCCGACGATCGAGACCGCGTCGGGCGGCGCCTCGTCGCTCGACGCCGTGCTCCAGCGCATGATCTCGGGCGCCGAGAGCGCGACCGACCGGGCGATCGGCAAGCTGCTCGTCGGCGCGCTCGGCATCATCCCGACGGGGACGTTCGTGCAGCTGAGCACCGGCGAGCTCGGGGTCGTCCTCTCGACGCCGCTGTCGCCCGCGCACTTCGCGCAGCCGCCGGTGCGCGTCCTGTTCGACGAGCAGGGCCACCTCCTCGGCGCGCCGTTCGACGTCGACCTCTCGCAGCGGGCGCCGGGCGCGGAGCCGTGCTTCATCGTCCGGCCGGTCGAGGTCGAGCCTCACCACGAGCGGGCGATCCGCGCCGCGTTCGGCTTCCGTTCCGGGAGGGGCGCCGCGGGGGTGGAGTCGCGGGTGACGGCCGCCGCGCCGGTGCTCTTCGGCGACGAGGTCCCGCCGACGGAGCCGGGCGACACGCTCGCGCCGCGCGCGATCCGCTCGGAGGAAGGCGCGCGCTCCGCGCAGGCGCGCAAGGAGGCCGCGTGGCTCGGCAGGCCGCTCGCGGGCTCCGCGCAGGCCGGGCCGTCGCCGACCAGCGTGCAACCCCGGCAGGCGGCGCCGGCCGATCGCCCGGCGGCGGCCGAGCGGGGTCGCGACGAGAACCTCATCTCGACGCAGCCGCCCCCCTCGACGGCAGCGGCGCGCGCGGCGATGGCCGTCCCTCCTCCGCCGCGGTTGCCGCGGGACTCGCGGCCCTTCGGGCAGGTCGCGTCGACGAGGTACTCCGTGCCGGCGCCCGAGCCGACGCGCCCGTCGCGGCAGATCGAGCGCCGGGACGACGCGCCGGCGCGGGACCCGGGCGTGGGCCAGCTGCCGACGATCGGCCCTCCGGCGGCGTTCCCGGCGTCGCGGAGGTCGGGGGATCTCCGGCTCGGCGCGCCGTCGCGCCGGTCGGATTCCCGAGTTGATCCGGAGGATTGGGACTGGGACGACGAGCTCCCGACCATCGATCCGCCGCCGCCGGGGCCGCCGCCCACCTCGCGGAGCCCTTCCTTCGCGTCCGAGCCTCCGCCCGCCAGCGCGCTCGATCACGCGCCCACGTACACCCCGCCCCGTCCTTCCAGCCACGCGTCGGACCGTGCCCCTGCCCCTCGCCATCCATCGCCCCGTCCTTCCAGCCACGCGTCGGACCGTGCCCCTGCCCCTCGCCATCCATCGCCCCGTCCTTCCAGCCACGCGTCGGACCGTGCCCCGGGCTATCCGCCGCCCCATCCTTCCAGCCACGCGTCGGACCGCGCCCCTGCCCCTCGCTATCCATCGCCCCGTCCTTCCAGCCACGCGTCGGACCGCGCCCCGGGTTATCCGCCCCCCCGTCCTTCCAGCCACGCGTCGGACCGGGCCCCGGGCTATCCGCCACCCCATCCTTCCAGCCACGCATCGGACCGCGCCCCTGCCCCTCGCTATCCATCGCCCCGTCCTTCCAGCCACGCGTCGGACCGCGCCCCGGGTTATCCGCCGCCCCGTCCTTCCAGCCACGCGTCGGACCGTGCTCCTGGCTATCCGCCGCCCCGTCCTTCCAGCCACGCGTCGGACCGCGCCCCTGGCCACGCGCCGCCCCGCATTCCCAGCCCGACGCCGGCCCGTGCCTCCAGCCACGTGCCGCCCCGTACCCTCAGCCCGGCGCCGGCCCGTGCCTCCAGCCATGCGCCGGGCGGTGCCCCGAGCTACGCCCCGGAGCCTGTCCCGACGGAGCGAAACGCGCCGCGCGCGTTCTCCAGCGCCGGGTCCGGCTCGAGCCTGGAAGAGGCGGACCTGACGTGGACCGACGAGCTGCCGACGCTCGATCCTCCCCCGCCGCCGAGCACGGAAGAGCTCGAGCGCGATCGGCTGCTCGCGGCGTACCTGGCCGAGCGCACGCCCTTCCCGCAGGCTGGTCTTCTTGAATGGAGCTCGGCGCCCAGCGAGGCGCCGGGGCGCGCCGAGGCGGACGCCGACGGCAGGTGGCGCGGCGACGCGCTGTCCCAGCGGCCGCCGCCCGACTCGCGGGCGATGGCGCCGATCACCATGGCGCCGACGAGCTCCAGCTCCTTCGGCGCCACGAGGCGCCCGCGCGCGCCCATCCCGCGGGAGGAGCCCGAGGACGACGGGGGGGATCCTCCGGCGCCGGAGGGGCGGGACCGCTGATGGCCTGGCCCGCTGCGGTGAGCCGTGGGCTCGCTGCGCTGCTGCTCGCCGCGCCGGCGTGCGCCGACGACGGCGGGGATCCCCCGCCGGTCGAGCACGCCTGCAAGCTCGGGTACCTGGGCGAGGAGGGCGCCGACATCCGCATGGAGGTCACCGCGCTCGACTCGAGCGACGCGGCGCACCCGGTGAGCGACGGCGACGGGATCGACATCATCATGCCGCCGCAGGGCGGGCGGGTGCTCTTCCTGGGCGTCCGCGCGACGAACCTGAGCGCCTGCGGCGTCCAGCTGTCCGGCTCGCTCCGCGATCCCTTGTCCGGGCGTGTGATGTCCGAGTCGAGGACGGTCAACCTCAGGCCGACCGGCGACGGCTGGGGAGCGAGCGTCGACGCCGACATCTCGACCTTCGCGAACGTGGGAGTCTGCCCGAACAACTGGTCGGGCAGCGACATCTTCGATCACGACTACGAGATCGAGGTGCAGGTGAAGGACAGGGAGGGCCGGACGGCGAAGCAGGTGCGGCAGGTCCGGCCGGCGTGCAACGAGCCCGAGTTCGAGGTCGAGTGCCGCTGCATCTGCAAGCACGGGTACGTCCTCGGCGAGGCGTGCGAGTAGGCCGCAGCGCTGCGAGTCCAGCAGCGGAGTGGCTGGTCCGAAAAAAACTCGTTGGTAATGCGATCTCGTGATGCGCATGCACCGCCGCGCGTAAGAGACGAAGCGGCCAAGAACACGGCATAACGCGCTGGTTCCTGTGGACACGCTCTGCTACTGAGCCGCGCGTGGGGCAGCCGGACCAGTTCGCCAAACGCACCTTTGCCGCAGAGACGGAGCGGATCACCGGCGGTGCTGTCACATGGCAGGATCCGCCCGAGATTGGCCTGGTGAAGGTGCAGAGCGATGGGCTCTTGCTCGTACGCCACCCCGACCGTATTGCAGCGCTGCCCGCCCCATGGCCAGAGGCCGGGAGCCACGAGGAGGTCCTGGTCGAGCTGAAAATGCCAGGAGATCATCTCGATTTCCCGGCCGTCGAGCGCGCGCTGCTCCGGCGGCAGGCGAGGCAGGTGCAACGGGCGGAAGACAGCACACATGCGTGGTCGGGCCAGGAGCCGCTCTGGCTCGTCGCGCCGCACGTGCCCGACTGGCTGCGGGCGCAACGCGCGCTCGTCGCCGTCGGGCAAGCTTGTTACCGTGTGGAGCCGTCGAGCTTCCCCTTCCTGTGGATCGCAGCCAACGACCTTCCGCTGCGCGACGAGCTCGTCCCCTTCCTGGTCGCCCGCTCCGGACGGGCGCTCGACGAGTTTGCCCGGTGGGTCGCCTCGCGAATGCCGCTCGCATGGGTGCTCGGCATGGTAAGATTCACCGCGATGTCGGCGACCGTGCGCGAAGAGCTGTTGTGGTGGGTTGGCAAGGGTGAAGACCCCGAGGTCAAGGCGCGGGAGCGAGAGATCCTTCAGGCTCTGCTCGGTGCAAACCCGGACGTACAGCAGAAGCTGGTCGAGAAGGGCATCGAGCGGGGTCGCCTCTCCGAGGCCCGAACCGCGCTGCGCAGGGTGCTCGCGCAGCGGCAGCTCGCGCTGCGTCCTGAGGAGGACGCACGCATCGAGGGCTGCGCCGAGCTCGAGGTCCTGGAACGGTGGCTCGAACGCGCCGTCACCGCCACGACGGCGGCCGAAGCGTTGACGTAACCGCGAGCTGCCCTGCCTGGAGGCGCCGCTCGTGCGGCGACCGGCCACGCCGGCCGGCGCCAGGCCCCCTCGCCCGCGCCGGCGCGGCCGCGCGCCCTACACGTCGAGGTCCTTCCACCTCCTCGAGCGCCGGGAGAAGATCAGCATCCCGACGAGCGAAGCGACCCCGATCGCCGCGAACGAATACCAGATCTCGTAAGGCCGGTAGGTGTCCCAGAGCAGGCGCGTCGCCTCGGCGGCGTCGATGTGCAGCGTCTCCTGCAGCGTCCTGAAGGCCTGCTGGCGCGACACCCCGAGGAGCTCCGAGAGCGACGCCACATCGCCGTTCCATGCCTTCCCCTTGGCGAGATCGGTCTTCTCGGCGAGGTAGCGCAGGGCCAGCGTGGCCTTCTCGCCCCGGGTCCCATAGAGGATCCCGGCCATCTGCGCGCCGATCGCGGGGCCGATCGCCGCCGGAATGTTGACGTAACCGAGATAAAGCGCCTTCTTTCCCTTCGGCGCGATGAGCGCGAAATACTCGCTCTTCTTCGGGCCGGTCAGCATCTCGCCGATGGAGAAGAGCAGGATGCCCCCGAAGAGGACGTAGAGCGACGTCGTGGTCCCTGCGACGAGGATGCCGAAAATGGCGACGAGGATGCCCAGCGTCATCGCCGAGAGCACCTTCATCCTCGCCACCAGGTACGAGAAGGGCACGAGGAGCAGGACGATGCTCACCGAGTTCAGGTTGATCACGTTCTCCTGCTTGAGCTGGACCCCGCGCGGATCCTTGAGCTCGAGCCACGACGCCGGGAGCCAGGGGTTGTTCTGCACGAAGGAGGTGCTGCTGATCCAGTCCGTGTAGAAGTTCGGCATCAGATCCCAGAGCTGGTACATCATCAGCCAGAACCCCGAGAGCAGCAGGATCACGGTGATGAGCCGCGCGTCCCAGATGTTCTTGATCGTGTCCTTGAAGACCCTCCACGCCCCGGAGGTCTTGTCAGCGCCGGAGTCGACCTCCTTGTACGTGAACAGCATCAGGAAGTTCAGGGAGATGATGGCGGCGCAGCCATAGAAGACCCACGACCAGCTCTTGCCGTGGAGGTAGCCGGCGAGCGGCGGGCCGATCGCCGCGCCCACGTTCACGAGCCAGTAGAAGAGGCCCCAGCCGACCGACGAGTTCGACTTGTCCATCGACTGGGCCAGGGTGCCCTGGATCCCGGGCTTGAAGAGGGCCGTGCCCGTCGCGAGGACGACCACGCCGAGCAGAAAGCCGGTGAAGCTCCGCTGCGTCGCCATCAGCAGATAACCGATGATCTTCAGCCACACCGTGATGAAGATCGTGCGCTTGTAGCCGTACCGGTCGGCGTAACCGCCGCTGATCATCGGGAGCAGCGACTGGATGAGGGCCCAGACCATGTAAATGGTGCCCTTGTCCTGCTGGCTGAAGTGGAGCCCTCCAGGCTCGTCGGCCTGGGCGATGTAAATGGGCATGACGACGCGCACACCGTAGTAAGCCAGCCGTTCCCACATTTCCATGGTGCAGCCCATCCAGAAGGAGCGCGGCAGGCTTTTCAGGGTCTGAGCAAAGGAAAGCTTCGTCGGCGCCTCGACGGCCGGCACGCTCACGGCTGCGTTGGTCATTTCATGCTCCTCGTGCGCCCGGGCCCCGGGCAAGCCCTCGTACCACACCGAGAGCGGCGTACACACCTGGATCACAAGCGTGTCCCGCCGCGGTCCGTCAGGGGCAACCACGATTGAGCAGCTCCTTCGCGGCGAGCGGGCGCCGGTCTCACGCGCGTCGAAACAGCCGGTCTTCACCGCCGCGCTCTGCAGTTCGATTCACGCTTCGACAGCGCGGATCATGGATCCTCGTGGACAGCAGAACCGGGAGTGCGCGGCGCTCGCGCCATGTCGCCCACCGGGTGGGTGGTTCACTCATGATCCGTGAGGGGCGTTTTCTTGTCAGGGCATGGCGAGACGCGCCCCGCGACCTCCACCTGCCTGCCGCGGGACGTGGCGACCGCGGTCCCCTCCGGCCAGCGCCCGCCTTCCCTGCCGCGCCGCGCAGCGGCGCCGGCCGAGCGGCGCTCCACCTTGGCCGCCGGCGAGTCTTTGCCTGCGGCGCCGTCCTGGTGGTAGGGCAAACCCGTGATGCACGCGCGGCGGAGCGGCGATCGATCCGGCGGGACCACGCTGGAGCAGGCGATCGCGCGTTTCCTGACCTACCTTACGGCCGAGCGGCGGGCCTCGCGCCACACCGTGGCGGCGTACCGGCGCGACCTCGAGCAGCTCGCGTGCTTCGCCCGCGAGAAGGCGGCCGCGAACGCCGATCACCGCCCTGCGCGAGCGCGCGGCAAGGCCCCGGCCACCGGCAAGGCCCCGGTCGCCGGCAAGGCCCCGGCCACCGGCAAGGTCCCGGCCACCGGCGAGGCCCCCTCTCCGGACGAGGCCACGGCCGTGGATGGCCTCGACGTGCTCCTCCTGCGCAGCTGGCTGGGCTCGCTCGCGCGCACCCACGCGCCCGCCTCGATCGCGCGCAAGGTGGGCGCCGCCCGCGCCCTGCTCCGCTACCTGGAGCGGCGCGGCGAGGTCGACAAGAACGCGGCGGCCCAGCTCGCCCTGCCCAAGGTCCGGCGCCCGCTGCCCACCTTCCTGGACGTCGACGCCGCCGCCGAGGTCATGGAGATCCCCGGCGCCGAGACGGCCGAGGGGCTCCGCGACCGCGCCATGCTGGAGACCCTCTACGGCGCGGGCCTGCGCGTCTCCGAGCTCTGCGGGCTCGACCTCACCCACGTCGACCGGCGCCCGGCCGACAGGGCCGCGGTGCGCGTCGTCGGCAAGGGCGACAAGGAGCGGATCGTCCCGCTCGGCTCCCACGCCCTCGCCGCCATCGAGCGCTACCTCGAGCGGCGCGACGAGCTCGCCGATCCGACGACCGGCGCCCGCGACCCCCGCGCCCTCTTCCTGTCCCGCCGCGGCGCGCGCATCGGCGTGCGCCGCGTCCAGGCGCTGGTGCAGCGCTACGGCGCGCTCGGCGCCGGCCGGGCCGACCTGCACCCGCACGCGCTCCGGCACACCTGCGCGACCCACCTGCTCGACGGCGGCGCCGACCTCCGGGCCATCCAGAAGCTGCTCGGGCACGCCTCGCTCGCCACGACGCAGCGGTACACGCACGTCTCGATCGACCACCTGCTCAAGGTCTACGACGCCGCTCACCCCATGGCGCGGAAGCGGGGCCCGGCGTGAAGCGAGCCTCGAGCTCGCCGGGCCCCGCGGTCCCGACGCTGGCCCGCGCGTGGGCGGGGCGGCTCGCCAGGAGCGCGCTCGGCGCCAGCGTCTTCGGCGTCGTGGCCGCGTCGCTCGACGCCGGGTGGGCCACGGCGGGCGCCGGCGACGACGCCGCCTTCCAGCTCGCCACCTACCTCGCCGACATCGGGGTGTTCGCGCCCGTCGCGCTCGTCGTCGGCCTGCTCGCGGGCGCCGCCGCGATCGTTGTCGACCCGTCGGGCCCGCCGTCGCCGGCCACGCTCGTGGGCGCGCTGCGGGTGCGGGCGATCGGCCGGCCCGCCGACATCGCGGCGTTCGTGCCGCTCGCGGTGCTCGCTGCCTTCCTCTGGATGACCCTGTGCGCCCACCTCGCCCGCGCCCTGCTCGGCCTCGAGGCCGCGCCCCTGCTGGTCGGCACCGCGGTCGCCGCGGGCGCGCTCGGCCTCGGCCTCATCGCGGGCCTCGCCGTCCTCGCCCTCACGCCGCCGCTCCGGCGCGCGCTCGCCAACGCCAGCGACGGCCGCCCCGCCTGCGTCGATCCGGCGGTCACGGGCGGCGTCGCGCTCGCGATCGCCGCGGCCCTGTTTGCGGTCGGCGTCGCCACGGGCGGCGTCTCCGGCGAGGGCGGCTTCCTCGGCGTCTACGGCATCTTCAAGCGCCCCGAGCTCGACCTGCGCGCCCCGGCGCTCCTTCTGGTCGTCGCGCTCGCCGCCTTCCTCGCGCCGGTCGCGGTCCGGACGGCGCGCGCGCCCGTCGCGCTCCTCGCCGCGCTCCTGCCGCTCGCGCTCACCGCGCGCGCCGCCTCCGCGCTCAACGCGGAGCCCGCGGTGGCGCAGGCGATCGAGCGCGGCGCGCCCGTCGGGGGCAAGAGCCTCGCGGTCCTGCGCCGCCTCGCCGATCGCGACGGCGACCGCGCGGCCGGCCTCTTCGGCGGCGGGGACTGCGACGACCGCGACGCGCGCGTCCACCCGCTGGCCGAGGAGATCCTCGACAACGGCGTCGACGACGACTGCTCCGGCGGCGATCTGACGGCCGCGGCGCTCGCCGCGCTCGCCCCTGCCCCGAAGGCGGCCCCGCGCGCCGACGCCCGCGGGTCGTCAGAAGCGCGCCTGCCGGCGGACCTGAACGTCGTCCTCGTCACCGTCGACACGCTCCGCTGGGACCTCGGCTACGCGGGCAACCCGCGGCCCGTATCGCCGAACCTCGACGGCCTCGCGGCCCGCTCCACGGTGTTCGAGCGCGCGTACTCGCTCGCGTCCTACACGGGCAAGAGCGTCGGCCCGATGCTCATCGGCAAGTACGGGAGCGAGACCCACAGGAACTGGGGGCATTTCAACAAGTTCAGCGAGGAGGACACGTTCGTCGCCGAGCGCCTGAAGCGCGCCGGGGTGCGCACGATGAGCGTGCACGGGCACCGCTACTTCGGCAGCTTCGGCGGGCTCGATCGCGGCTTCGACGTGGTGGACATGTCCGCGGCGCCGCCGGAGGGCGCGCCCTGGGACGTCGACAACAAGGCGACGAGCGCCGCGCTGACCGACGCCGCGCTGCGGCTGCTCGGGTCGGCGGACAACACGGGCGGGCGCTTCTTCCTGTGGGTCCACTACCTCGACCCGCACGCCGACTACCTCCGGCACGACGACGTCGCAAGCTTCGGCGCGGCCTCGCAGCGGGATCTCTACGACGGCGAGGTGGCCTTCACGGACCGGCACATCGGCCGGCTGCTCGACGCGATCGCGGCGGCGCCCTACGGCGGGCGCACGGCGATCGTCGTGACGAGCGATCACGGCGAGGCGTTCGGCGAGCACAAGATGTTCCGCCACGGCTTCGAGCTCTGGGAGGAGCTCGTGCGGGTGCCGCTGGTCGTCCACGTGCCGGGCGCGGCGCCGTCCCGGGTCTCGGCGCGGCGCAGCCTGATCGATATCGCGCCGACGCTGCTCGATCTGATGCGGGTACCCGGGCCTGCCGAGGGCGCGGCCGCGAGCGACTTCCTGTCGGGTGCGTCGCTCTTGCCCGACGTGTTCCTCGCCCCGGGCGAGCAGGCCCAGGCGCGCGACGTGCTGATCGACATGCCGGCCGGGCCTTACAACGACGCGCGGCGGTCGTTCCTCCGCGGCGACATGAAGCTGACGATCTCGGGCGGCGCCCGGTTCGAGCTCTATGACCTGGCGAGCGACCCGGAGGAGCGGAAGAACCTCTGGGGCACGCCGGCGGCGAAGGAGATCGAGCCGTACTACGCGGCGGCGCGGGCGCGCCTCCGCGAGATCCGCGTGACCGGCGCCCGCAAGTGACCGGCGCCCGCGCGTAGAGCTGCCGCCCGGCCGCTTCACGCGGCGGACGGACCCGCGCCGGGATCGCGCGATCGCGCCGGCAACTACTTGCACATGAGCAACTAATGCGTAATAGATAATATTGTGAGAAAGCAAAAGATCCTGGGCTCGCCGCTCGAGCGGTTCACGCGGATGATGTTCTCGCGCATCATCGCGGGGCTCGCGCGCGCGCTGCACGAGGAGGACTTCAGCGTGGCGCAGGTGGCCGCGCTGCACCTCGTCGATCAGGAGGGCCCGGTGCGCGTCACCGCGCTCGCCACGTCGCTCGGGCTCTCGGCCTCGGCCGGGAGCCGGCTCGTCGACGGCCTGGTGCAGCGGGGGCTCCTGGCGCGGCAGGAGGATCCCGAGGACCGCCGCGCGAAGACGCTCGCGCTCACGCCGCTCGGCCGCCGCTTCGTCGACCAGGCGAGCGCGGAGCGGGTCCGGGTGATCCTGGAGACGGCCAGGTCGCTGCCGCCCGAGATCTCGGCGGCGATCCTGTCGGCGATCAGCGCGTTCCAGCGAGAGTGAGCCACGTTCGCGGAACGTGGTGCGTGAAACCCCTTGTCGGAAGAGGAGGTCAGCATGGATATCGTCGTGTTTCTGTCGCATGAGATCCCGGCCGCGCTCGGCGCGCTCCGGGAGGTGGCCCTGGCCGGCGGCGCGCTCGCGCGCTTCGACCCAAAGCAGCGCGCCGTCCTGGAGGAGCTCGCGGCCCTGCACGGCGCCCGCGCCGACGTCGACGGGCTGCCGCGCGTCACGCCCGACGCGGTGGCCAGCGCGATCCCGGATCCGCACCGGCGCAAGCGGCTGGTGCAGCTCGCGCTCGTGACCGCGATGGCGGACGGCGAGGTGACGGCGGCCGAGGTGGACGCGGTCGAGGCGCTCGACCGGGCGCTCGGCGTGCGCGAGCAGGGCGTGGGCGTGCTCCGCCTCGTGGCGCGCGGCCACAGGGGGCTCGCCAAGGCCGCCGTGCGGCGCCGGCTCGTCGGCGCGTTCGCCGGCGAGGTCCTGAGGAAAGAGGGCCTGGCCGGCGTGCGCAGGCTCCTCGGGCCCTTCTTCCGCGCGGGCGTCGAGGATCGCTCGCGGGCCCTCCGCTACAAACAGCTCGGGCTGCTGCCCGAGGGCACGTTCGGCCGGGTGTTCTGGGAGCACTGCACAGCGCGCGGCTTCCTGTTCCCCGGCGAGAGCCGGGACGCGATCCCGGAGCGCATGGTGTTCCACGATCTCGGCCACGTGCTCGCGGAGTACGACACCGATCCCGCGGGCGAGATCCAGGCCGGCTCCTTCCAGGCGGGGTTCATCCGGCGCGACGGGTTCGCCTTCCTGCTCTTCGTGATGCTGCAGTTCCACCTCGGGATCCAGATCACGCCCGTCGCCGCGCCGCAGGTCGGGCTCTTCGAGGCGCGCAAGGTGCTGCGCGCGCTGGCGCGCGGCGCGGCCTGCAAGGTCGATCTGAGCGACCGCTGGAACTTCTGGGACGTCGTTCATCTGCCGCTCGGCGAGGTGCGCGAGCGCTTCGGGATACCGCCGCTCGCCGCGATCGCGGCGCGGCGAGAGGCCGCCTGAGCGGCGCGCCGCGGGCGCCGCCTCGCTGGCGAGGCGCCCACGGCGCGTTCACCGCCCAGGCACGGTTGGCTCGATGCCCCGGCTGCGGTAACCACGTCATCGATGAGCCGGGCAGCGAGACTCGAGGCAGCCGCCCCGCCGCCGCTCCTCGACCGCGTCGACCTCCACCGCGTCGAAGCCTCGCGGGCGCTCGATCCCCGCACGCGGTCCGAGCTGGGTCAGTTCCTCACGCCGCCGCCGGTGGCGTCGTTCATGGCGTCGCTGTTCGAGCGGCCCAGCGAGGAGATCCGCGTGCTGGACGCCGGCGCCGGCGTGGGCAGCCTCCTCGCCGCGTTCACGGCCAGCGCGTGTGCCCGCCGGAAACGCCCGAGCGCGATCCGCGCGACCGGCTTCGAGATCGACCCGCGGCTCGCGGCGTACCTGCGCCGGACGGCGCGCGCGTGTCGCGACGAGTGCGCCGGCGCCGGGATCGACTTCGCTGCCCGCGTCATCGAGGCCGACTTCATCCGGTCGGCCGTCGAGCAGCTCGACGGCGGCCGGCCTCGCCCGGGCATGCCGCGCTCGTTCACGCACGCGATCCTGAATCCACCTTACAAGAAGCTCAACTCGGACACCGAGGCCAGGGCGGCGCTGCGGCGCGTGGGCCTCGAGACCAGCAACCTGTACACGGCCTTTCTTGGTCTCGCGATCCTCCTCCTGGAGCCGGGCGGGGAGCTCGTCGCGATCACCCCCCGGAGCTTCTGCAATGGTCCTTACTTTCGACCGTTCCGGGCGCTGTTCTTCCGAGAGATGTCGCTGCGGAGGGTGCACGTCTTCGAATCGCGCAAGGCGGCGTTCGCGGAGGACGAGGTCCTTCAAGAGAACGTCATCATTCACGCCATCAGGGGCGGCCGGCGCGATCCTGTCACCATCTCGTCGTCGCGCGGTCCCGACGGCGAGCTGCTGTCGGTCCGCTCCGTGCCGTTCGAGCACGTCGTCCGGCCCGGAGATCCCGAGCTGTTCATCCACGTGGTGCCGGACGACGCCGGGGAGAGGGTCGCTGCCACGTTCGCGCGCATGCCCTCCCGGTTGACGGACTTGAACGTGGGCGTCTCGACGGGAAAGGTCGTCGACTTCCGAGCGCGCGAGTTCTTGCGGCAGGAGCCCGGCAGGGGCACCGGCCCGCTGATCTACCCGACGCACCTCGCGTCGGGCGTCGTTCACTGGCCCAAACATGGCAAGAAGCCGAACGCCCTCGTGGACGCGCCGGAGACGGCCGATCTCTGGATGCCCAGCGGGAACTACGTGCTCGTCAAGCGCTTCTCGTCGAAGGAGGAGCGGCGGCGGGTCGTCGCCGCCCTCTTCACGCCCGAGAGCGCGCCGGGCGACAGGATCGGGTTCGAGAACCACCTCAACGTGCTTCACCGAAGCGGCGAGGGGCTGCCGGCCGTGATGGCGCGCGGCCTCGTGGCCTTCTTGAACTCGACGCTCGTGGATACCCACGTTCGGCAGTTCAACGGGCACACCCAGGTGAACGCGACCGACCTGAGGAACCTCAGGGTCCCGACCGTCGAGCAGATCGAATGGCTCGGGCGGCGCGTGCCCGATCCAGGCCTTCCACAGGAGGAGCTCGACCATATCGTCGAGCAGGTGCTGTGATGGCGAGGAGCTCGAAGGCGCTCGCGCCGTTCTCCCCCCCTCTCTCCGCCCCGTTCTGCGGTAACCTCCTGCGCCACCCATGAGCGACCTCCGCCAGCCCGCCGAGACCAAGTACGAACACGAGCTCGCGGCCCTCGCCGCCAACGACACGGCGCCGAGGCCGCCCGGGTGGCGCCTCTCGCCGAGGGCCGTCGAGACCTACATCCTCGGCAGCGACAAACCCGTCGGCGGCGTCGCGATCACCCCCAAGTACATCGGCGATCGCGCCCTCGTGCAGGTCGCCCTCGCGACCCTCGCCTCCGACCGCGCCCTCATGCTCGTCGGCGAGCCGGGCACCGCCAAGAGCTGGCTCTCCGAGCACCTCTCCGCCGCCATCAGCGGCACGAGCGCCCTCGTCGTCCAGGGGACCGCGGGCACCAGCGAGGAGCACGTCAAATACGGCTGGAACTACGCCCTGCTCCTCGCCGAAGGGCCCTCGCAGAAGGCGCTCGTGCCCTCGCCCATCCTCCGCGCCATGCGCGACGGGCGCTTCGCGCGCTTCGAGGAGATCACCCGCACCTCGTCGGAGATCCAGGACGCGCTCATCTCCATCCTGTCCGAGAAGCAGATCGCCGTCCCGGAGCTCGACCAGGTCGTCCCCGCGCAGCGCGGCTTCAACCTCATCGCCACCGCCAACACCCGCGACCGCGGCGTCAACGAGATGAGCGCCGCGCTCAAGCGCCGCTTCAACTTCATCACCGTCCCCGTCGTCGACGACCTCGAGCAGGAGATCCGCATCGTGCAGAAGCGCGAGGCCGAGCTCCGCGGCGACTACCAGGTCGGCGTCGAGCCGCCCGCCGAGCTCGCCAAGCTGCTCGTCACGCTCTTCCAGGAGCTCCGCGCCGGCGTCACCAAGGACGGCAAGACCAAGGTGAAGACCCCGGGCTCCGTCCTGTCGACCGCGGAGGCCATCAGCGTGCTCTTCAACAGCGGCATCCTCGCGCAGCACTTCGGCACCGGGAAGGTGACCGCCGACGACCTCTCCCGCTCGCTGCTCGGCGCCGTGAGCAAGGAGGGCGGCGACGACCTCAAGGCCGTCCGCGAGTACTGCGAGACCGTGGCCAAGGGCCGCGCAGGGCTCTGGAAGGAGTTCTACGCCTCCGCCAAGAAGCGCCTCGCGACCTGAAGGGACCCGATGGACCTCGACCGGCTCGCCGCCGTCCACCTCTTCCCGGTGCGCCACCACTCGCCGCGCTCCAGCGCGACGCTGCGCGCCTACCTCGACGAGGTGCGCCCGAAGGCGATCTTCGTCGAGGGCCCGAGCGACGCCACCCCGCTCCTCGAGGCGCTCGTCGACCCGAAGACCGTCCCGCCCGTGGCGATCCTCGGCTACCGCACCGACGGGGAGCCCGCGTCGTCGCTGTGGCCGTTCGCCGCCTACTCGCCCGAGTACGTCGCGGTGAAATGGGCCTTCGAGCACGGCGTGCGCGTCGAGCTCATCGACATCCCCGTCGGCACGACGCTCGCGCCCTTCGACGGCGCCCAGGTCGGCCACGATGACGCCGACGATCCGGGCGGCCACGAGCGCGAGATCGACGAGGACCGCGGCGAGCACGGGGAACACGGCGAGCACGGCGGACACGGCGAGCACGCGGACGACGGCGGCGCAGGGGACGGCGGCGACGGCGAGCCCGCCAGCGCGGAGGGGGAGCAGGAGAGCATCTATGCGGCGTGCGCGCGCGCCCGGGGCTTCCGCTCGTTCGAGGAGTTCTGGGAGGCCTCGTTCGAGGCGCCCCGCTACGATCCCGGGCCGTTCCGCGAGGCCCTGCTCGCGTACGCGGACCTCGTGCGCAGCGACGGGGACCGGCTGATCCACAGGGCGCGCGACGCGTACATGGCGCGGAGCATCCTCGAGCGCATGGGGCCGGACCTCGCCCCGAGCGAGGTCGCGGCCGTGCTCGGCGCGGCGCACGCGGCGGCCTTCGCGGCGCGCGACGTCGATCCGGCGCTGGAGGCGCGGCTGCCGGCGCCGATCCCGTGCGCCGTGACGCTCATCCCGTTCAGCTTTCCGCGGCTCTCCGAGCAGCTCGGCTACGGCGCGGGCAACCGGGCGCCGCAGTACTACCAGCGCGCGCACGACGCGGGCGGCGACTTCCGGCGCGCCACCCTCGAGGTGCTGATCGACTTCACCGAGCACCTCCGCCTCCGCGGCTTCATGGCCTCGCTCGCCGACACCATCGAGGCCTTCCGCCTCGCGGTCTCGCTCGCCGAGCTCCGCGGCAAGGCGGAGCCGGGCCTCGACGAGGTGCGCGAGGCGACGATCGCCACGATGTGCCGCGGCGACGCCACGCACGTCGACGGCTTCCTCTGGCCGGCCGTCATCGGGCGCAACGTGGGCCGCGTCGGGGGCGGCATCGGGAAGAACTCGCTCCAGGAGGAGTTCTGGCGCGAGGTGCGCGAGCGCAGGCTCCCCGCCACCGACGCGCCCGAGTCGTTCCGGCTGTCGCTCACGAACGAGGTCGAGGTCGGGACGAGCGTGCTCCTGCACCGGCTCCGCATCGCGAAGATCCCCTACGCCGCGTACGCCGGCACCCGGGCGGCCGGGCGGGGCGGCGCGGGCGCTCGCGGGCAGCGGCGCGGGCAGGCGGCGAGCGAGGTGCCGCCGGACGAGCTGCTCCGGCAGCTGAGCGAGACGTGGGAGGCGCAGTGGACGCCGGCGACCGACGTGGCGCTCGTCGAGAAGATCGTCCTCGGCGACACGCTCGAGCAGGTGGCGACGCGGCTGCTCGAGGAGGACCTCGCGGCGTGCCACACGACCGGCGAGGCCGCCGACGTGCTGCTGAACGCCGTGCTCGCGTCGAGCGCCCGCGCGGCGGCCTCGGCGCTCGACGCGTGCGACAGGTTCGCCGCGGGCGACAGCGATCTGCCGTCGCTCGCCCGGGCGTGCCGCGCCTTCGCGGGGCTCGCGTCGTTCGGGTCGTCGCGCTCGCTGTCGTCGCTCGGCGACGGGGTGATCGCGACGATGCTGGAGAAGACGTTCGCGCGCGCGGTCCTGCGCGTCCACGGCGGCTGCACGGGCAGCGACGAGGCGGTCGCCCCGGCCAAGGAGGCGCTGCGCACGCTGCACGACGTGGCCCTGTCGCAGCCGATCGTCGACCGCGCCGCGTGGTTCGAGGCGGCGCGGGCGCTCGTGGACAGCGACGCGGTGAACCCCACGGCGTCGGGCCTCGCGTGCGGGCTGCTCTACCTGGCGCAGGTGATCGACGACGCCGAGGTGGCGCGGATCGTCGGCCTGCGGCTCGGGAGCGCGGCCCCGCCCGAGGCGGCCGCGTCGTTCCTGGCCGGCTTCCTCGAGGTGAACGCGCTCGTGCTCGTGAAGAGCCGCCCCGTGGTCGAGGCGCTCGACGCGTTCCTCGGCGGCATCCTGCCCGAGCGCTTCAAGGACACGCTCCCGGTCCTGCGGCGCGCGTTCGCGGCGCTCGGCGCCACCGAGCGGCGTTACCTGCTCGAGAACGTGCTCGCCGCGCGGAAGCTCGGGGACAAGGCCCGCGCGGCGCAGGCGGTGCTGCTCGAGAAGGACCGCGAGAAGCTGAAGGAGATGAGCGAGGACCTGTCGCAGGCCATGGACGACCTGGACGACCTGCTCTGACGCGGGGCCGTGGCCGGGGCGGGCCGCGCGCCGCCCTCGCCATGCGGCCCGCCGCTGTCGCCATACGGCCCGCCGCCCTCGCCACGCGGCCGGCCGGGCCAGCGGGGCTCGCTCGCCTCACTCCTTCCGGCCAGCCCGCGACCAGCCGCCGACGTTGAGCCCCGGGTGCGCCGCCAGGAAGCTCTGCATGCCGGGCGGCGGGGACACCCACGCCGCGAGGCGCTCCGGCGCCTTCCTGGTGGGCACCACCGCCGAGCGCGTGTAGGAGCTCCACGCGCCGTCGCCGCAGGCATAACACGCAGCGCGCGCGAGCTTCGCGGTCACCCGGAGCGCCCCCCGCGCGTCGTAGGTCGGCGCGATCTGCACGAGGTCCGGCGCATTCTCCTCTTGCTGGGCGGCCACGGGGTCGTCCTCGTCCTCGTCGAGGAGCGCCTTGGCCTTGCCCTGCAGCGCCGGCACGCCGGACACCTCGGTGAGCAGGTCGACGATCGCCCCCGTGTCGGCGTCCCACACAGTGAACTCCACGCCCACGAAGCCGTGCGCGCCGCACGCGTAGGTGTACGTCCGCTCCTCGATGAACAGGTACGGCCCGACGCTCCCGATCGCCTCCGCCTCGTGCTGGATCACGTTGCTCCCGTCCGCGTCCGACGGCGCGATCACCTGCTGGCGCGCGCCCGTCCCGCGCAGCACGAGCTCCGCGCGGCTCGCGGTGCCCTCGCCCGGCTCGTTCATCTCGTCGGGCCCGAACTCGCAGGCCGAGGTCTCCACCTTCACCTCGCGCACCTCCCAGCGCCACTCCCCTCGACGGGTCGCCACGACGATCCCGGGCTCCTCGCGGATCACCGCGCCTTCCTCGGTGAGGTGCCATGTCCTCGGCGGCCCATCACCCGTGCGGCCCCAGACGAGGAGCTCCCCGCCGAGCGCGGCGCCCTCGGCGCCGTTGGACTCGGACGAACGCGGGGCAGGCGAAGGCGGGACGTCGAGGGCAACGGGAAGAGCCGACTGCGGGCGGGCGGCGCAGCCGGAGATCAGCGCAAGCAAAGCGATCGACGTGGCGAGTCGGGGGCGCGGCATGCCGGCCCGAAACAGCACGGCGCGTGCCGCAGGGCGCTGTCGGGAAAGGCCGCGCCGCGCAGGGGGCGGGTGTCTCCGCAGACCCACACCGCGTGGCAGCCGGGAACCATCATGGCCCTTCAGAGGGCAAGAGGGGTCGGCCACGTCGCCACGAGGGCGCTCTCGCCCGGGTCATTGACCCGCCGGGCGAGGACGATCTGCACCCCGAAGCGAGATCGATCGTGCGTGTGCAGAAAACAAGCACGTCGGACCGCGGGAGCACGTAAGCATTAGCGCGTTCTTTGCGGTGCTCGCGGCGTGTCGCCGGAGAGCGCTTTCTCCTTTCGTGTTTCCTGGGTGGCATGCGAGCCTGCGCCGGCCATGCGAAATCGGCTCGATCGGCTCGCAAAGGACGTCGCCCAGGCGGGATTGACGGCGACGGGCAAGGTGGTGACCGACGCGGAGGTTCCCGGAGAGTCGCAGCACGCAGACGTGTGGTATGAGCCGGATCCGGCGCGCGCTTCTGGCCGCGAGCGCCTCGGAATGCTCGGGCGCCTCGCGGCGACGGCGTGCACCATCGAGGCCTACAGCGACAGCCCGAGCGCAGACGAGGTGCGTGCGTGCTTGCAGAAGCACCTCGGCGCCTGGCGGAGCTGCGTGGCCCGGGATCGTACGGCCGAAGCCCCGTTCTTATGGATTCTCTCGACCGGGCGCCCCAAGGCCGTGCTCGACGGACTGCGGATGGATCCCATGGCTGGTTGGCCTGCGGGCGTGTACGCAGGCCCCGACCTGCTGCGGACGGTCGTCGTCGTGCTCGGCGAGCTGCCCCGCGAGCGCTCGACCCTTCTGATCCGGCTGATGGGCGGTCGGCGCGTGCTGCGCGAGGCGATCGAAGAGCTCCGCCTGTTACCGGAAGAGGCGCCGGAGCGCGCCATCGCGCTCGGCCCTCTGCTACGCTTCCGAGCGGCGCTCGTCGAGCCCGGACCGGCGACGCCCGAGGAAGAGGAGTTTGTCATGACCACCCAGGAGCTCGTCGAGCAGTTCATCGAGCAGGGGCGCAAGCAGGGGATGGCGCAGGGGACGATCGAGCTGTACGAAGCGCGGTTCGGCCCCATGCCGCCAGCGCTGCGGTCCGCCGTGGAAGCCATGCGCGACCTGCCGACGCTCCGGAGGTGGCACCTGCTCGCCGGAACCGGGACGCGCGACGAGGTGCATGACGCGATAGCTGCCGATCCGGCTGGACGCTCGTCCTGAGCTACACCTGGGCCGCCAAGCGGCCGCAACCGAAAGCGATAAGATCGCTCACCGCCCTCGCGCAGGGGGCCCATCGGCCTCGCCCGGGCCCGCGACAGGCTCACACGCGACGGCGCGCTCGATGGCGGTGCGAAGCCAGCTGTGGCCCTCGTCGCCCACGCAGCGTTCCGGCCAGACGAGCGTCAAGGTGTAGCCCCTCGCCTCGAGCGGGCACGGCCGCACCACGAGATCGAGCTTCCGGGCCAGCGCCACGGCGACCCGCGCGGACGCGGTGAGCAGCAGGTCAGAGCTGGAGAGGATGAACGGAGCGACGAGGAAATGCGACACGGTGAGGGTCACCCGACGACGCAGCCCCCGCGCCGCCAGCTCCTGATCGATGACGCTGTGGTCCTCTCCGTGCGGCGAGATCATCAGGTGCTCGCAGGCAGCGTAGCGCGCCGCCGTGAGCGCCTTCCGGGAGGCCGGGTGGCCCCGCCGCATCAGGCAGACGAGCTGCTCGGCCGCGAGCTGCGTGGACCGGCATCCGTCGGGCACCGGCCCGCCGCGCCCCAGCTTGGCGTCGAGCTCGCCGCGGCGCAGGAGCTCGGCGAAATCCGGCGGGATGTTGCGGCACCGCAGGTTCACGTGCGGCGCCTCGGCGGCGAGGATCCTGGTCAACGGCGGGAGCACGAGCAGCTCCAGGTTGTCGGTCGCGACGAGCCGGAACGTGCGGGTCGAGCGCCTCGGGTCGAACCGCTCGGCCTGGCCGAAGACCTGCTCGAGCCGCTCGACGGCCTCGGCTGCTCTCGGCAGAAGGTCCCGCGCGCGCTCGCTCAACGTCATCTGCCTGCCCACCTGGACGAGCAACGGATCCCCGAAATGGGCGCGCAGCCGTGAAAGCGCGTGGCTCATCGAGGGCTGCGTCACGCCCACCCGGCGCGCGGCGCGCGTGACGCTCCTCTCCTGGAGCAAAGCGTGCAAGGCCACGACAAGGTGGGTGTCCACCGACGGCAGACGCATGGCCGATGGATACCACGCCGACCCATAGACATCGTCTATGGATCGGTTCACCGACTGTCGATTCGACGATCGATCCGCCGGCGTGTATCTCTGGTCTCCGGAGGGCTCGTGCTGCCGCACGGCGCCCCCAGGTGCCGCCGCACAGAGCCGGAGCCCCCAGGGCGCCCCCAACCCAGGAAGCTGCCATGATCATCGAGTACATTCGCTACACGATCCCCGCAGAGCAAGAGCAGGCGTTCCTGTCCGCTTATCGCGCTGCGGCCACGGAGCTGCGCGGCTCAGAGCATTGCCTCGACTATGAGATCTCCCGATGCACCGAGGAGCCGGCGAGCTTCGTCGTCCGCATCCGCTGGGACTCGCTGGAAGGCCACCTCCAGGGGTTTCGCAAGGACGCGTCGTTCCCGTCCTTCTTCGCCAAGGTGAAGCCCTTCTACGGGTGCATCCAGGAGATGAGGCACTATGCCTTGACCGACGTCGCCGGCGCGGGGGGCCGCTCTGGCGGCTGAACGAGCGCGCGTACGGCGCGGGCTCCCCTGGTTTCGCGCAGGCCATCGTGCAATGCTCCCTTGATGACGCGGAAGATCGCATCGTTCCAGGCGCTCGCCCTCGGACGGTCGCTCTCCCTTCTTCTGCTCCTCGTTCACTGCACGAGCACGCCGAGCCCGACGACCTCGGCCGCGACCCCGGACGCTCCGCCCGGCCGAGGGCCAGGCTCGATCGCGGAGCGAGGGCCCGGCCCGGAGGCGGCCCCCGAGCAGGAGCCGGCCCCCGAGCAGGAGCCGGCCCGAGGGCCCGAGCCCGCGACCGGCGGCGCGCCGACTTCCGATCCCGACCAGAGCCCTGCTCCCGGTCACGCGCCCAGAGCGGACCTCCCGCCGCCCGCCAGGCCGGCGCGATGCGCGGCTCCAGCCCGACCTGCTCAGGACTTCGTCGACTGCGTCGCCCGCGAGGTCTTCGCCGCCGGCTGCTGCTACCCTGGCTTCGAAGCGGCCTGTGCGAGCCTCGGCTGCTCTCTCACGTCCTGCGAGCTCTTGAAATCGCACCCCCCGCAGGCCCAATGCACCCCCTGATGTTCATGCCCCCGGAGGGCGCGGCCATGGGCAGCTCTCGACAACAGCCATGTCCGCGGCGACAGCCCGGTCGCCCGTCGCCGTGGGTGCATAAGCCCGTCTCGGCGCTCCTCGTGCTCCTCGTGGCGGGCGCCGCGCTCGCGGCCTGCTCCAGGGTCACCGGCGCGCCGAAGGGCCGCGAGGCGGCGCCGGAGCGCGACGGCGCCTGCGCGGATCCATCGAAGCCCAAAGCGTACTTCTATCCAGCGGAGAACCGGACGGACTACGCGCCTGACGACCCCTGGAAAGACGGCTGCGCCATGCTGGTGCCAGATCACCTGTTCTGCTGCCCGGAGAAGGCGCCCGCCACGCCGCGGTAACAGGTCCTCCCGGAGCGGCCAACCAGGCTCCGCAGGGGAGCGCGCTCCGGCGGCCCGCGCGTCGCGCGCGCGGGCCATCGCCGGTGCCGCAAAATGCGGCATGTCGTACTTTGCGGCGGCGTCGAGCGGCGTTGGCTCGCCGCGCGCCACCTGCGCTACGACGTCGGGCATGAAGCTGGCGCGCAAGCTGACGCTCGCCCTGGTGTTCGGGGTCTTCCTTGTGCTCGCGCTGAGCGCCTACGTGCAGATCCGCAGAGAGTCCAAGACCTTCGAGAACGACGTCCAGCGGGACCATCACGCGATGGGCCGCGCGCTGGCCGCCGCCATCACGGGGGTGTGGCGCACGGAAGGGCCCGCGCGGGCGCTGCGCCTCGTCGAGGACGCCAACGAGCGCGAGAGGCAGGTGGACCTCCGGTGGGTCTGGCTCGACGCGCAGGCGGATGACGCCCATCGGCCCCGCCTCGCGCCGGAGCTGCTCGTCCCCGTCTCGCGAGGGCAGGCGGTCGTGCACAGGCTCCCTCGCGAAGACGCGGACGTGCTCGTCACATGCGTGCCAGTGCCGGTGACCGGCGACCGCGTCGGCGCGCTGGAGCTCTCCGAGTCGCTGGCGGGAGCCCGCCGCACCATCCACGGCATGATCCTGAACACGGCGGTCACGACGGCCGCTCTGACGCTGGTATGCGGGTTGCTCGCGACGTCCCTCGGAGTCGGCCTGGTGGGACGTCCCATGCGCACGCTGATCGATCAGGCGCGGCGGATCGGCGCGGGCGATCTCTCCCGGCGCCTGTCGCTGCGCCAGGAGGACGAGATCGGCGAGCTCGGACGGGAGATGGACGCGATGTGTGATCGCCTCGCCGCGGCGAACCGGAAGCTCGAGTCCGAGGCGACCGCGCGGCTCGCCGCGCTCCAGCAGCTCCGCCACGCCGAGCGGCTGGCCACGGTCGGAAAGCTCGCGTCGGGGATCGCACACGAGCTGGGAGCGCCCCTCCAGATCATCGCGGGGCGCGCGCGCATGCTGGTGGACGGGGACGTCACGGGAGATGAGGTGCCGGCCAACGGGCAGATCATCCTCGAGCAGTCGCAGCGGATGACGCAGATCATCCGCCAGCTGCTCGATTTCGCCCGGCGCCGCAGCGCAGAGAAGCAGGAGACCCCCCTGAGGAGCGTCATTCACAGCACGTTCGTCATGCTGAGGCCGCTGGCCGAGAAGCAGGGCGTCACGATGGTCCAGGAAGGAGACACGCCGGAGCTGGTCGTCCACGCCGACGCCGATCAGCTCCAGCAGGCGCTCACCAACGTGGTGGTCAACGCGATCCAGGCCATGCCGTCCGGCGGCACGTTGACCGTCGGCCTCCGGGCAGAGCGCGCCAGTCCCCCGGCCGACCAGGGAGGGGCCGAGGGAGAGTATGTCGCGCTGTCCGTTCGTGACGAGGGGCAAGGCATGCCGGCCGACGTCCTGGAGCACATCTTCGAGCCGTTCTTCACGACAAAGCCCGTGGGCGAAGGGACCGGGCTCGGCCTGTCGGTCGCCTACGGCATCATCAAGGAGCACGGCGGCTGGATCCACGTCGACAGCCGGGTGGGCTCCGGGAGTCGCTTCACGATGATGCTGCCGCGGGGGAACTCATGACAGGGCGCGTCCTTATCGTCGATGACGAGCGCGGCGTCTGCGAGCTCCTCGACGCCGGGCTCAAGAAGCGCGGGTTCCGGACGGCGTGGCGAACGTCGGCCGCCGAGGCGTTCGAGCTCCTCGGCGTGGAGGACTTCGACGTCGTGATCACCGACATGACCATGCGCGGCATGAGCGGCCTCGATCTCTGCGAGCGGATCGTCCAGAACAGGCCCGATCTCCCGGTCATCGTCATCACCGCGTTCGGGAGCCTCGACACCGCCACGTCCGCCATCCGCGCCGGCGCGTACGACTTCGTGACCAAGCCGTTCGAGCTCGAGGCGCTCCGGCTCACCGTGGAGCGCGCCCTGCGCCACCGCGCCCTCCGCGAGGAGGTGCGCCGCCTGCGGCGCGCCGTGGCCGACGCCCGCGGCTACGAGCAGATCCTCAGCGGCAGCCCTGTGATGAGGAGCGTGTTCGACCTGCTCGATCGCATCGCCGACTCGGACACGTCGATCCTCATCACGGGAGAGAGCGGGACCGGCAAGGAGCTCGTCGCCCGCGCCGTGCACCAGCGCAGCCGGCGGAGCGAGGGCGCGTTCGTGGCGGTCAATTGCGCCGCCGTCCCGGACGCCCTCCTCGAGAGCGAGCTCTTCGGCCACGCGCGGGGCGCGTTCACCGACGCCAAAGGGGCCAGGAGCGGCCTGTTCGCGCGGGCCCACGGCGGAACCCTGTTCCTCGACGAGATCGGCGAGCTGCCGATCGGGCTCCAGCCGAAGCTCCTGCGCGCCCTCCAGGAGCGCGTCGTCCGGCCCGTCGGCGCCGACGAGGAGCTCCCGGTGGACGTCCGGCTCATCGCCGCGACGAACCGCGACCTCGAGACAGCGATCGAAGAGCGCCGTTTCCGCGAGGATCTCTACTACCGGATCAACGTGGTCCACGTCGACCTGCCGCCGCTCCGCTCCCGCGGCGCCGACGTGCTGCTGCTCGCGCAGCATTTCCTCGAGCACTTCGCGACCGTCAAGGCGAGGCCCATCCAGGGCCTCTCGGCGCCCGCGGCGGAGAAGCTCATGGCCTATGCGTGGCCCGGCAACGTGCGCGAGCTCCAGAACTGCATCGAGCGGGCGGTCGCGCTCGCGCGGTACGATCACATCACCGTCGACGACCTGCCCGAGAAGATCCGCACGTACCGGCGCTCCCACGTCCTTGTCTCGAGCGACGACCCGACCGAGCTCGTCCCCATGGAGGAGGTCGAGCGGCGCTACATCCTGCGCGTCCTGGAGGTGGTCGGCGGGAACAAGAGCCAGGCGGCGCAGATCCTGGGCTTCGACAGGGCGACCCTCTACCGGAAGCTCGAGCGGTACGGCATGCGCGGAGGCCGCTCGAGCGACCCGAAGCCGTGATCCGCCCGGCGGCCCCGCAGCAGCGCCCGGCCGCGTGCTCGACAAGGCGCGCCGCCGCGCCGCCGCGCCGCCGCGCCTGGTCGAGCGCGCGCCGCGGCCTCCCAGGGGGCGCGACTCCGCTCCTCGTCGGCCTGTTGCACAACGCGACACCCGCGGCTGCTGGCGGAAAACACGCTCCCAGGCGCGCCGCGCGGCCGCGCGCCTCCTGCGCGACTGGCATGCGAGCTGCCTGCCGGCCGGTCGCGCAGATGAGCACCACAACGACGGAGTCCGCCGCTGCGAACCGGAGCATCCCTGTCGACTGGAACGCCCTCGCGAACGCCTTCGACAACAATGCTCGGCACATCCGCTATTTCCTTCACCTCGAGACAGGCGCGGTGATCCGGCTGGTCGACGGGCTCGCCGACCCGGACACGCGCGCGCGCATCGAGGCGGATCCGGGCTGCGTGCGCGTCGACGCCATCGGCGCGCCGGAGCAGTACCGATGGCTGCAGGCGTTCATCCCGACGGTCGACGACCTCGAGCTCCAGCTGCTGCTCCTGCAGTGCCTCCAGGGGCGGGGATCGTTTCGGCGGTTCAAGGCCGCGCTCGCTGGCAGGCCCGAGCAGCTCCGACGCTGGCGCGTCTTCCGGCTCGCGCAGATCCGTGCCACCATCCTCGCGTGGTTTCACACCCGCGGCCTGATACCGGCTTCGTTCGAGCATGCGTGGCCCAGCGAAAGCGCTGAGCCGAGGGGATCTCGCGCCGCCGACTCGGCTCGCCAGCGGCTCGACGCGGCGGCGAGCGCCCTCGCGCCCGGCGATCTCCACGCGCTCACGTCGCTCGCGGAGTTCCTGCGCGCGACGCGCTCCGGCCTGCCGATTCCCGCGGTTTCATCGAGGGGCGACGCAGAGCGCCCCGGTGGCCTGGGCCCGTGACAGCGGGCCATGGAGACGCGATCATGAACGATATCGACGATAAACGAGATGTGACGAGCCGCCCGAGCCCCCGTCGCTGGCTCGTCGCGCGGCGAGCCACGGGCCTCGGGCCCTGGGTCGCCGGCGCCGTGCTCGCGGCGATGGCCCTGGGCCCGATCGCCTGCGGCGGCGTCACCACGTTCGAAGGAGGGAAGGCGCTCGCCGTCGTGGGCCGGCCGCCCGCGCCGCCCCCGCCGCCGCCGCCGCCCCCGCCGGAGCGCGTGGTCGTGACGGACGACAAGATCGTCATCAACGAGAAGATCCAGTTCGAGTACGACCAGGCGACGATCCGGACGGAGTCCCACAGCTTGCTGGACGAGGTCGTCGGCACGATCAAGAAGCACACGCACATCAAGAAGATCGCCATCGAGGGCCACGCGAGCGCCGAGGGGTCGGAGGATCACAACCTGAAGCTCTCGGACCGCCGCGCCAAAGCCGTGATGAAGTACCTCGTCGACCACGGGATCGCCGCCGGCATGCTCACCGCCAAGGGCTTCGGCAAATCGAAGCCCATCGCGGACAACGACACGCCCGAGGGGCGCGAGAAGAACCGCCGCGTCGAGTTCAACATCGTCGAGCAGGACACCGCGGAGAAGACCGCGGACGCCGCGAAATGAAGGCCGGTCCGAAGCCGCCCGCGAGCGGCGCTCCCCGCAAGGAGGCGAGCATGAAGCAGTGGTTGTCGGGTCTCACCATGATGGTTCTGGCGATCGCGTCCGCGGGCTGCTCCTTCGCAGTGCGGAACGCCGAGATGTACCGAGACGATACGGCCGCGCTGCTCGAGACGAGGCGCGACGAGATCAGCGCGTGTTACGACGCGGAGCTCGCGCGGAACCCCCGCGCGCAGGGCAAGGTCACCGTCGCGTTCACGGTGCTCGAGGACAGCGGCCGCATCACGGAGGTCGCCGTCGACCCCGCCGGCACCACCGCGTCGGACGATGTGGCGAGCTGCGTCGTGAAGTCGATCGACGGGCTCGTCCTCACCCCGCCGGACGAGAGGCAAGGAAAGGGGAAGTTCGTCTGGGAGTTCACCGTCGGGGCTCCGAAGGCGTAGCTCCGCCGCGCCGGCGGAGCCCGGCAGCGCCGCCGCGCTCCGCCGCGCCGTCCTCCTTGTGCCCGGCGGCCACGCCCCCTATCCTGCCGCCGTGCGGCACGCGCGCACGGCGCTCGCGGCCGCTCGCTGCTCGCGCCGCGGGGCGGCTCATCGGGCTCCCGCCAGACAGGCTCTCTGGAGAGCTCGCGATCCCTCCGACACCCTACAGCGATGAGCGCCCGCACCCCCAAGAAAGCCCCTCCGCCTCCCCCCCTCGCCGGCGCGACGGATGACCTCACCGACGGCGACCGCGACGCCCTCCTGCGCTGGCGGCTCGCGCTCGGGCCGGAGGCAGAGCGCGTCGATCCTCGGCTCTCCCTCGGGGGGCTCGGCGGCGGGGCGTCCGCTCTTCACGTCGATCCGCGGCGGCTCGGCGACCTCGACAAGGCCCTCTCGTTCATCTACGACGAGCGCGCCGGCAACCTCGGCGGCTCGCGGCCGTACGTCCCCGAGTGGCTCTCCGCGGTGCGCGAGTTCTTCAGCCACGACATCGTCGCGCTCGTCCAGAAGGACGCCATCGAGAAACGAGGGCTGACGCAGCTGCTCTTCGAGCCCGAGACGCTGCCCTTCCTCGAGAAGAACGTCGAGCTCGTCGCCACCCTCATGAGCGCGAAGGGCCTCATCCCCGACGCCACCCGGGAGACCGCCCGGCAGATCGTGCGCGAGGTCGTCGAGGAGGTGCGCCGCGCGCTGGAGTCCGAGATCCGCACCGCCGTCCTCGGCGCCCTGCGGCGAAACACGACGAGCCCGCTCCGCGTCCTCAGGAACCTCGACTGGAAGCGCACCATCCGCAAGAACCTCAGAGGATGGGACGCGGAGCGGCGCCGCCTCGTCCCGGACAAGCTCTACTTCTGGGCGAACCAGACGCGGAGACACGAGTGGGACGTCGCGATCCTCGTCGACCAGTCGGGCTCCATGGGCGAGAGCGTCGTCTACAGCTCCATCATGGCCGCGATCTTCGCGTCCCTCGACGTCCTCCGCACTCGGCTCCTCTTCTTCGACACCGAGGTCGTCGACGTGACTCCGATGCTCGTCGATCCGGTCGACGTGCTGTTCACGGCGCAGCTCGGCGGCGGCACCGACATCAACCGCGCCGTGGCCTACGCCCAGGCGAACTTCATCGAGCGCCCCGAGAAGACGCTGTTCATCCTGATCACCGACCTGTTCGAGGGCGGCAACGCCGAGGAGCTCCTCGCCCGCATGCGCCAGCTCGCCGACAGCAAGGTGAAGTCGATCTGCCTGCTCGCGCTGTCCGACAGCGGCAAACCCTCGTACGACCACGACATGGCGCAGAAGCTCGCCGCCCTCGGGACCCCGTGCTTCGGCTGCACCCCGAAGCTCCTCGTCAAGGTGGTAGAGCGGCTCATGCGAGGTCAGGACCTCGGCCCGCTGCTCGACGCCGAGGCGCGCTGAGCGCCCGGCGGGGGCACAAAGACGACGGAGGCACAGAGGACACAGAGGTTCTTTCCCTTCCTCTGCGTCGTCTGTGCCTCCGTCGCCCCTCGCGCCGCCGAGCGGCGGTCACCGCGCGCGGCGGGTCGCCTTCGCCGAGCGCTCGTCCGTCCGACGGGCGGCGGCGCGCTTCCGGGACGTGGCGCCCCGGGCAGCGGTCGCAGAGACCCGCCGACGGGCCCCGGCAGCCCGAACCACCTCTTCGAGAGAGGGTGTCTTGACCAGGAGGGGACCCGCGCTGTCCACGGCGCTGATCGAGGGGCCAACTAGGCTGATAGAAAGTTTCACTTGAACTACCGATATGTTTGGCGGACTGATCACGTCGCTCAGCGAGGGCTCATCACCTATAAACCGTTTTGATCTTTTACGCAGCGTCGCAGTGCGAAGATCACGAGCCCTGAGCGCCCGTCCGGACGTGAACTTGTCCACCCGGGAGATCCGCTCGCCTTCCGCCTCTCACGGCGGATGCACGCAGGCACCACGGAGGCACGAAGGCACGGGTCTGGGTTCGCTCCGTGCCTCCGTGTCTCCGTGGTGATCGGCGAGGGACTGCCCCCGGGTGTCGCACCGGGCGCTCTGTCACGAGCTTGTTGCACGATGCAGGCCAACGATGGCCGGATGCCGGCATCGCCGCTTTTCCCAGGGGGGCCGTGAGGCGTCTTTCACGGTTGAAACCACCGGTTGCAACGGTGGCGCAGCGCGACCGCATCCCTGCCTCCGCGGGCGCCAGGTGAGCTCGGAGAGCGCCTCTCAGCCGGCGGGACCGGTCAACGGCGATCCAGGGCGCTCGCCCAGGGGCCCGGACGGACCAGCCGCTCGGGGCGGGAGCGGCAACGCCACCTGGAACCTCGCCCCCATGCCCGGGGCGCTCTCCACCTGGATGCTGCCGCCGTGGGCCCTCAGGATCTGGTCCACGATGTACAGCCCGACGCCCAGCCCGCCATACGAGCTGGTGGGCGCCGCCCGCTCGAAGCGCCCGAAGATCCGGGCGATGTACTCCTGAGCGATCCCGATGCCCTGATCTGCCACCTGGAGCACCGCGGACCGCCCATCCACCGAGATGCGCACCTGGATCGGCTTGCCCCGCCCGTATTTGATGGCGTTCACGAGCAGGTTGGTGATCACCTGATCGATGCGCAGGCGGTCCCACCGGCCGACCGCGGTCACCGGCATGTCCAGGTCGAGCGTACAGCCGGCCCGCTCCAGCTCGGCCTCGAGGCGGCCCGCCACGTCGCGCGCCACGTCGCACAGATCCACGTCGTCGAGGCTGAGCTCGAGGTGGCCGCTGTTGATGCGCGCCACGTCGAGCAGCGTGTCGATGAGCCGCGTGAGCCGGTCGATCTGCCCGCCGGCCTGGGAGAGCTTCGCCAGCACCTGCTCCGCCGGCAGCCCGCCGTCCGCGCGGTGGAGGGCGCGGGTGAGGCCCTGGACCTGGAGCACCAGCGCGCTGAGCGGCGTCCTCAGCTCGTGCGAGGCGACCGCCACGAAATCCTCGCGGATCTGCACGGCTTCGCGCGTCATCCGCAGCAGCCGGGCGTTCTCGAGGCAGAGCGCCGCGCGCTGCGCGATGTCGAGGGCGACCGCGAAATCGGGCGGCTCGAAGCGCTCGCCCGGCTCGACCCACACCATGCTGAGCGCGCCGAGCACCTCGCCGCGCGTGACGAGCGGCACACACAGGTAGCTGCTGGCGCCGATCTCCTGGATCACGGCGGGATCGTCGATGTCGAGCGCCGCCGCGACGTCGCGCGGAGCGCACTCGACGCGCAGGTCGGGGCGGCCGGTCGTGAGCACCGCGCCGACGCCGTCCGCGGTCAAGGCGAGCTCCCGCGGACCGAACCGCGCCATGAACCGCGCCGCGTCGCGGGCCCTGTGCGCGGCCGCGAGCCGGCGCGCGCCGCCCTCCTCGCGCAGGTCGAGCACGCACCAGGTGCAGACGCGCTCCGCGGAGATGCGCACGAGCGCCGCCGTGACGCTGTCCTCGTCGAGCGACGCCGAGAACGAGCTCGACGCCTCCGCGAGGATCTCCGAGCGGCGCACCGCGGCCTCGGCCTCGGCGCGGGCCGCCCGCTCGCGCGTCAGGAGGTGCAGGCGCTCCTGCTCGTGGCGCTTGCTGTCGTCGATGTCCGTGAAGCTGCCGAGCCAGGCGACCACCCGCTTCCAGACGTCCCGCTCCGGGACCGCCCGGCACAGATGCCATCGGTAAACGCCGTGAATCGACCTGAGGCGACACTCGCCCTGAAAGGGCTCACCCGACTCCAGGCAGCGCCGCCACTTGCTGACGAACTGGTTCAGATCGTTCGGGTGCACAGCGGCCTGCCAGCCCCAGCCGCGGAGCGCCTCGAACGCGAGCCCCGTGTACTCCAGCCAGCGCGAGCTCACGTAATCGATGCCGCCGTCGAGCTTCGCCGTGAAGACGCACTGCGGGATGGCGTCGGCCAGGTTCTGGTACCTCGCCTGCGCGGCGCGCCGGAGGTCCTCGACCTCGGCGTCGCGCCGCCGCTGCTCGGCCTGGCGCAGGAGCTCCGCCTGCTCCTTGATCTGCTCGCCGCGCCGGTGGAGCTCGACGAACACGGCGACCTTCGCCTGGACGACCTCCGGCTCGAGCGGCTTCAGGAGGTAGTCGACGCCGCCCACCGCGTACGCCCTGTAAATGGCCGCGAGATCGTCCGTCGCCGCCGTCAGGAAGATGATCGGCGTGTGGCGCGACCGCTCCCGCTGCTTCACGAGCGAGGCGACCTCGAAGCCGTCGATGTCGGGCAGCCGCACGTCGAGCAGGATGACGGCGAAATCCTCGGACAGGATCCTGAGGAGCGCGTCCTTCCCGCTCGCGGCGGTCACGAGCCGGTAGCTCTCGTCGGCAAGGATCGCCCGGAGCGCCGTCAGGTTCTCCGGCTGATCGTCGACAAGGAGAATGCTGGTCGTCGCGGGCGGGGTGGACACGGTACGGCTCCGCGGCTCAATCCGGCCGCACCCAGTGCAGGATGGTCGACATCAGCCGCCCCTCGTCCACCGGCTTGGCCACGAAATCGTTCAGGCCGGCGTCCAGGCACTTCTGTCGATCTTCCGGCATCGCCTTGGCCGTCACCGCGATGATCGGCAGCTCGTTGAAGCGAGGATCGCTCCGGATCTCCCGCGTCGCCTCGTAGCCGTCGAGCTCGGGCATCATGATGTCCATGAGGACGACATCGATGGACGAATCGGCCTCGCGCAAGATCTCGATACCGTGCCTCGCGTTCTCGGCCAGGACCACGTGCGCCCCGCGCCGCTCGAGCAGGCTCGTGATGGCGAAGACGTTGCGCGCGTCGTCGTCGATGACAAGCACGCTGCGCCCGGCGAGCGCGACCGAGGAGGCGCCGTTCGTGAGGAGCGGCGCGACCGGCTCGGGCAGCTCGGCGCGCGCCGGCCTCGTCGCCTTCGGCTCCGTCCGCTCCGCCGGCAGGTACAGGGTGAACTTGCTGCCGAGCCCGGGCGTGCTGTTCAGCGAGATCTCCCCGCCGAGCAGGCTGGCCAGCTCCCGGCTGATCGTCAGGCCGAGCCCCGTGCCGCCGTAGGTGCGGCTGGTCGACGCGTCCGCCTGCTGGAACGCGTCGAAGATGAGCGTCTGCTTCTCTGTCGGGATGCCGATCCCCGTGTCCGTGACGGCGAACGCCAGGACGGTCTTCGCCTTGATGAGCGTCTCCCGCTTGAACGTGAGCCCCTTGCCGGCCACCTCGATCTCGAGCGAGATCCGCCCGGACGACGTGAACTTGAACGCGTTGGACAGCAGGTTCTTCAGGATCTGCTGGAGCCGCTGCAGATCCGTCATGATCCCCGCGGGGACGCCGGTCGCGACCCGGACCCAGAACTCGAGCTCCTTCTGCTCGGCGATCTGCCGGAAGCTCCGCTCGACGTACTCGGCCAGCTCGGTGAGCAGCACCCGCTGGGTCTTCACGTCGATCTTGCCGGCCTCGATCTTCGAGAGATCGAGGATCTCGTTGATGAGCTGCAGGAGGTCCTGCCCCGCCGCGGCGATCGTCCTCGCGTACTCGACCTGCTTCGGCGTGAGCGTGTGCTCCTCGTTGTCCGCGAGGATCCTGGCGAGGATGAGCAGGCTGTTCAGCGGGGTGCGCAGCTCGTGCGACATGTTCGCGAGGAACTCGGACTTGTACTTCGAGGTGCGCGACAGCTCCCTCGCCTTCTCCTCCAGGGAGGCGCTGGCGCGCGCGATCTCGCGGTTCTTGATCTCGAGCTCCGACGCCTTCTCCTCCAGCTCCTGCGAGCGCGAGCCGAGCTCGGTGTTCGACCTCTGGAGCTCCTGGAGCAGCTCCTCCGTCCTCATGCTGGCGCCGATCATGTTGAACACGACGCCGATCGACTGCGTGAGCTGCTCGAGGAACGTGAGGTGGATGGGCGTGAAGTTCTGGAAGCTCGCCAGCTCGATGACCGCCTTGAGGCCGCCCTCGAAGAGCACCGGCAGGACGCAGATGTTGCGCGGCGGCGCGTCGCCGAGGCCCGAGCTCACCCGGATGTAGTCGTCCGGGAGATCCGTGACGACGATGCTCTTCTTCTCCAGGCCGCACTGCCCGACGAGCCCCTCGCCCAGCGCGAACCGGTTGGAGATGCCCTTGCGCTTCTGGAACGCGTAGCTCGACGTGAGCTTGAGCGCCGGGTACTTCTCCTCGGACTCGAGCACGTAGAAGGCCCCGTGCTGCGCCGACACGAGCGGCGTCACCTCGGACATGATGAGGCGAGAGAGCGCCTCGATCGTCCGCTGCCCGGCCATCATCCCGGAGAAGCGCGCCAGGTTCGTCTTCAGCCAGTCCTGCTCCTGGTTGGCGCGCGTCGTGTCCCGCAGGTTCGAGATCATCTGGTTGATGTTGTCCTTCAGCTGGAGGACCTCGCCCTGCGCCTCGACCGAGATGGCCCGCGTGAGGTCGCCCTTCGTCACGGCGGTGGCGACCTCGGCGATGGCGCGCACCTGCGTGGTGAGGTTGCCCGCGAGCTGGTTCACGTTGTCGGTGAGGTCCCTCCACGTGCCGGCCGCGCCGGGCACCTTGGCCTGGCCGCCGAGCTTGCCCTCGATGCCGACCTCGCGCGCGACCGTGGTCACCTGCTCGGCGAACACGCGGAGCGTGTAGGTCATGTCGTTGATGGTGTCCGCCAGCGACGCGATCTCGCCCTTGGCCTCCAGGGCGAGCTTCTGGCGGAGATCGCCGTTCGCGACCGCGGTCACGACCTTGGCGATGCCGCGCACCTGCGAGGTGAGGTTCGAGGCCATGACGTTGACGTTCTCCGTCAGGTCCTTCCACGTGCCGGAGACCCCGGGCACCTGCGCCTGGCCGCCGAGCTTGCCCTCGGTGCCTACCTCGCGCGCCACGCGCGTCACCTCCGCGGCGAACGCGCGCAGCTGATCGACCATCTTGTTGATGGTGTCCTTCAGCTCGAGGATCTCCCCCTTCGCCTCGACCGTGATCTTCTGGGACAGGTCCCCGCTCGCGACCGCCTTCGTGACGAGGGCGATGTTGCGCACCTGGTTCGTCAGGTTGCCCGCGAGCTGGTTCACGTTGTCGGTGAGGTCCTTCCACGTGCCGGCGACGCCCGGCACCTGCGCCTGGCCGCCGAGCTTGCCGTCCGTGCCTACCTCGCGCGCCACGCGCGTCACCTCCGCGGCGAACGCGCGCAGCTGATCGACCATCTTGTTGATGGTGTCCTTCAGCTCGAGGATCTCCCCCTTCGCCTCGACCGCGATCTTCTGGGACAGGTCGCCGCTCGCGACCGCCTTCGTGACGAGGGCGATGTTGCGCACCTGGTTCGTCAGGTTGCCCGCGAGGACATTCACGTTGTCCGTGAGGTCCTTCCACGTCCCGCTGACGCCGCGCACCTCCGCCTGCGCGCCCAGCTTGCCCTCCGTGCCTACCTCGCGCGCCACGCGCGTCACCTCCGACGCGAACGCGCGCAGCTGCTCCACCATCTTGTTGATGGTGTCCTTCAGCTCGAGGATCTCCCCCTTCGCCTCGGCGGTGATCTTCTGAGAGAGATCGCCCTTGGCGACGGCCGTCGTGACGAGGGCGATGTTGCGCACCTGGTTCGTCAGGTTGCCCGCGAGCTGGTTCACGTTGTCGGTGAGGTCCTTCCACGTGCCGGCGACGCCCGGCACCTGCGCCTGGCCGCCGAGCTTGCCGTCCGTGCCGACCTCACGCGCGACGCGCGTCACCTCCGCGGCGAACGTCCGGAGCTGCTCCACCATCTTGTTGATGGTGTTCTTCAGCTCGAGGATCTCCCCCTTCGCCTCGACCGTGATCTGCTTCGACAGGTCGCCGTTCGCCACCGCCGTCGTCACGACCGCGATGTTGCGCACCTGGTTCGTCAGGTTCCCCGCGAGGACATTCACGTTGTCCGTGAGGTCCTTCCACGTCCCGCTGACGCCGCGCACCTCCGCCTGCGCGCCCAGCTTGCCCTCCGTGCCTACCTCGCGCGCCACGCGCGTCACCTCCGACGCGAACGCGCGCAGCTGCTCCACCATCTTGTTGATGGTGTTCTTCAGCTCGAGGATCTCCCCCTTCGCCTCGACCGTGATCTGCTTCGACAGGTCGCCGTTCGCCACCGCCGTCGTCACGACCGCGATGTTGCGCACCTGGTTCGTCAGGTTGCCCGCGAGGACATTCACGTTGTCCGTGAGGTCCTTCCACGTCCCGCTGACGCCGCGCACCTCCGCCTGCGCGCCCAGCTTGCCCTCCGTGCCTACCTCGCGCGCCACGCGCGTCACCTCCGACGCGAACGCGCGCAGCTGCTCCACCATCTTGTTGATGGTGTTCTTCAGCTCGAGGATCTCCCCCTTCGCCTCGACCGTGATCTGCTTCGACAGGTCGCCGTTCGCCACCGCCGTCGTCACGACCGCGATGTTGCGCACCTGGTTCGTCAGGTTGCCCGCGAGGACATTCACGTTGTCCGTGAGGTCCTTCCACGTCCCGCTGACGCCCTGCACCTCGGCCTGCGCGCCGAGCTTGCCCTCGGTGCCTACCTCGCGCGCCACGCGCGTGATCTCCGAGCCGACGGTCTGCAGCTGCTGGACGACGTCGTTCACCTCATCGGCGATCTGACCGATGGTCCCAGGCACCTCGCCGATGCCGACGCGCGCGGAGAAGTTGCCGGCCTTCACCGCCTTGAGCACCTCCAGCACCGCCTGGAGCTGCATCTCCCGCACATCCAGGTGGCTCCCGTTGGCGCCGCGCTTGCGGGGCGGCGGCTTCTTCTTGCTCGCTCCGCTCCCGTGCTTGTCCTTCGAGGTCGCCGCGATGTTGTTCGATTGCATGACCACCTTCCCGGCGACGATAGCGCGCCTGGAGTGCTAGTTCCCGTTTCAGGTGTCCGGGCCTCGTCGACGCAGGGGAGCGCGGCGTCACGAGACCCTGGAGTACCGCCGTTTCACGATTTACCGCGGCGCAAGACCTCCGCGACTTGCCGCTGGAGACGAGCATGCTCGATATCGCGGGCGCGGCGCTCGAGCGCGCGTCGCATGCGAGAGCTTAGCTCATCGGAGCGGAAAGGTTTGGAGAGGTAGTCGGAGGCGCCGACGCGGAGGGCGCGGATCCCGGTCTCGACGGAGCCGAACGCGGTGATCGCGATGATCGCCAGCGACGGGTCGTGCTCCTTGGCCCGCGCGATCAGCTCGATGCCATCCATCCCCGGCATGCGGATGTCGGTGATCAGCAGGTCGAAGTCCCCCGACGGCAGCAGATCGAGGCCCGACATCGCATCGGCCACGTGCGTCGCCTGATAGCCGTGGTCTGTGGCGATGTCAACGACGAACCTGCCGAGATCATCGTCGTCTTCGACAACCAATACGCTCGGTGAGCTCACACTCATGCTTGCTGCCCTTCCTCTCTACCCCCTCTATTCGACTCCGAGCTCGCCTCTGAGCTCGCTTCCACGCTCGCCGGTGAACCGGACACGATCACGGGTAGCGCGACACGGAAACGCGCCCCGCCTGTCGACGAGGCGACGGCCTCCACCGAGCCGCCGGCTTCCTCGACGATCCCACGGACGATCGCGAGCCCGAGCCCGCTCCCGGCCGCCTTCGTCGTGAAGAACGGGTCGAAGATCCGGCGCAGATCCTCGCCGGGGATCCCCGGCCCCGCGTCGGCGACCTCGAAGCACGCGACGGCAGAGCCCGCTGGACCATCACACTCGGGCAGGACGCGCACCTCGAGCTCGCCGCCGCGGCACTGGGCCTCGACGGCGTTCAAGCACAGATTGAACACGACCTGAAACAGACGATCGGAGTCGAGGGCGACGCGCGCCCTCGCGGCGCCCTCGCACACGACGATCGGCTCGATGCCGCGCCTCCTGCACTCGGGGCCCACGAAGGCGACCACATCGTCGATGACGCGCCTGAGATCGCTGTCCGCCTGCTGCTGTCTCGGCGGCCGAGCGAGGGAGACGAGGCGAGAGACGACGCGCGTGATCCGCTCGGATTGACGCGCGATGGTCTCCAGCTCGACGCGCAGGTGCTCCGGGCAGCCGGGCAGGTCGGCCGCGCGGCGCGCGCGGCCATGGATCACGTTCAGCGGAGATCCGATCTCGTGGCCGAGCGAGGTCGCCACCTGCCCCGCGGCGGCGAGCGCCTGCGCCTGCTGCAGCTTGCGCTCCCCGTCCACCCGCGCCGCCTGCTCCCGCACGGCGCGCTCCCGCGCCTCGCGGAGAGAGCAGGTCATCGTGTTGAAGGCGCTCGCCAGGCGAGAGAGCTCCTCCGCGCCGCGCTCGGGCACGGCCGCGTCGAGATCGCCGCTCGCGACGCGCTCGGCCCCGGCGAGGATGGCCCGCGCCGGGAGCGCGACCGTGAAGCGCCCGACGAGCCCGGCGACGACCGCGCTGATCAGCAGCAGCACGACGCCGGTGACCGCGAGGCCGTTATTCAACGTGCTCTCCAGCACCTCGACGTAGTGACGATCGCGCACCAGGACGGCGACCAGGGGCTGATTGGCGCGGCTCGGCCGGATGGCGACCGTGCGGAGCAGCACGGATTGCTCGGTCAGGCTGGCGGCCTCCTCGATGTCGCCGCCCTCACGGAACGCCCGGTGCGCGAGCTGCTCGAGGCGCGCCGCTTCGCGCTCGACTCCCTTCGTGATGAAGATCGCCTCGCCTTCCCTGGTGAACGCGGCGATGCCAAGGATGCGCTCGGCGCTCGCGAAGTCCTCTGCCCTCCGCCGGACGAGCGCGACGTCCTTGCGCTCCAGCGCGCTCTCCACGAACGCCTGAAGCAGTGTGGCGTAGTTGCGGAGCTCCGCCGTCGCCTCCTCCCGTAGGACCTGCTTGCGGTGCGCCGACGCGAAGATGCCATACAGCAGGAGGGCCATCGCGATCGGGAGGACGAGAGACAACCAGAACTGGTGCGCGAGCCTCATCCCCCCCGGTCGGCGCTGGTGTTGCAGTACCATACGGCGATCCACCGCGACCCCCAGGGGACGCCCACGCGTTAACACTCCGCGTCACCGCGGGGTGCGTCTCCATATTTGGCGAGCTCATCCGCGTCGACCGGCTCGTCGCCGCGTACCTTCGTACGCCGCGCTCGCCTGCCTAACGGCTGAGCTCGTATCCCACGAATCTGCACCCCGCTTTGACAGCCACCGAGATGCGAAGCCCTCGAATTACATCACCATTCCACCTGAGCGGCAAGCGCAACCTCGAGCTCGACAGAGGCGCTCCTCTCGTTACTTCGCCGCTACCTCGCCGCTACCTCGCCACACGAGCGCGCGGCGTCAGGTATTGCCTGAGCGCTGCTCAGGAGCGGGCGGACTCCTTCGTGACATTCGTCACGCGACCTGCGTGGAGGCTCCTACGTGGATGACGTGGAGGACGCCCGCGCGCGCTTCGCCGCCGGCGCGGCTCGTGCCGCCCGCGCGGCGCGCTTCGCCCCCCCGCCGCGCGCGGCGCTCACCGCGAGCCGCTCTCCCCACCGCGAGATCGCCTGCGCCACCTCGCCGAATCCCCGGCCGGCGTCGGTCAGCTCGTACTCCACGCGCACGGGGGGCCCCGGCAGGACGCGCCGCACCACGAGGCCCAGCGCCTCGAGCTCCTTCAGCCGGCTGGAGAGCATCCGATCGCTGATCGCGTCGAGCCGCTCGCCGATCTCGCCGAAGCGCAGCGCCCCCTCCTCGAGCGTCGCAATGATGAGCCCGTTCCAGGGCTTCGCGAGCACGTCCATCGCGACCTGAAACTTCTCGCAGAGGTGCTGGCACGCGCGCTTCATGTGTCGTCCCAGACACCAGCATGACCTATCCACTTCCAAAAGGGAAGTGACTTGACATCGCGCAGTGCAGATTCATGATGCTCGCCGAACGGATGTGACTTCCCTTTCGGAAGCTACATCTTCTTTGCAAGGAGCATCGATCGTGACCACCGCCAAAGACCTGCTCTTCAGCCCCTTCGCCCTCGGCCCCCTCTCGCTGCCGAACCGGCTCGTGATGGCGCCGCTGACGCGCTGCCGCGCGGGCGAGGGCAACGTGCCGACCGAGCTCAACGCGCGGTACTACGAGCAGCGCTCCTCTGCGGGCTTCATCGTCACCGAGGGGACGCAGGTCACCCCGGAGGGCGTGGGATATCTCCGCACGCCTGGCATCCACACGGACGCGCAGGTCGCCGGGTGGCGGCTCGTGACGGACGCGATCCACCGGGCGGGGGGGCGCGGCTTCCTTCAGCTCTGGCACGTCGGGCGGGCGTCGCACCCCTCGTTCCAGCCGAACCGGCAGGCGCCCGTCTCGTCCTCGGCCGTCGCCATCCGCAACGGCCACGCGCACACGCCCGAGGGCCCGCAGCCGTACTCGACCCCGCGCGCCCTGGAGACGGGCGAGATCGCCGGCGTCGTCGCGCAGTTCGAGGACGGCGCGCGCCGGGCCAAGGCCGCCGGCTTCGATGGAGCCGAGATCCACGCGGCGAACGGCTACCTCATCGACCAGTTCCTCCGGGACGGCGTGAACCAGAGGACGGATCGGTACGGCGGCTCGGTCGAGAACCGGGCGCGGTTCCTGCTCGAGATCACCGAGGCCGTGACGGGGGTGTTCGGCGCCGACCGGGTCGGCGTGCGGGTCTCGCCGCTGTCCGGGTTCAACGACATGAGCGACTCCGATCCGAGGGCGATCTTCGGCCACGTCGCCGCCGAGCTCTCGGCGCGCAAGGTCGTCTACCTGCACGTCGTGGAGCCGCTCTCGGGGCAGGCGCTCGACGCCGCGGCGCGGGTGACGCCCCTCCTCCGCGAGCGGTTCCGCGGCGCCCTCGTCGTGAACGGCGGCTACACGCTGGAGACCGCGGAGGCAGCGCTGCGGACCGGCGCGGCGGATCTCGTCTCCTTCGGCGCGCCCTTCCTGGCCAACCCCGATCTTCCGGAGCGCCTGTCGCGCCGCGCGCCGCTCAACGCGCCCGACGTCGCGACCTTCTACTCCGAGGGCCCGCGCGGCTACATCGACTACCCGCGCCTCGGCGAGGCCGCGGCGGAGCGCGCCAGCGCCGGCGCACAGCTGGCCTGACGGATCGAGGGCCCGAGGGCCTGATCTCGTGATCCGATGGCCTGATCGGGCGGAGGCGGGCGGAGATGGCGAGGAGCTCCCGCGCCGCCGCCCGTGATAGGCTTCCAGCCCGATGCCGGCCGCCCATCCGCAGCTCCCGAACGACGAGATCCCCACGGCGCCGCGCCTGGCGCGCTCGCCCGCGGAGGCGCCGTGAGCGCGGCCCCGGGCGACGTGAAGCGCATCGGGGCCGGCGAGCTCCGGACGTTCATCCAGGACGCGGGAGAGCTCAAGAAGGGCACGCTGCTCTACGACGGCGGGCAGCTCCTGAACCTCGCGCGCTACGAGAACAAGCTGTTCTGCGACGCCAAGGGCTCGGGGGCCTCGCCTTACAAGGTGTCGCTCGTCTACAGCGACGCGCCGGCGCCCGCGTTCAAGGGGCGCTGCTCCTGCCCGGCGCGGACCTTCAACACCGCGTTCTGCAAGCACGCGGCGGCGCTGCTCGTCGCGTGGGCGCGCGCGCCCGAGTCGTTCGCCGTGAGCGAGGCGCCGCCGCCCGGCGCGCCGGGCGGGGACACCGCGCGCAAGAGCGTGAAGAAGGGCAGCGCCAACGCGCAGGCCATGATGAAGTCCGGGGTCGAGCAGGTCGGCACGCTCGTGCGCGAGCTCGGCGTGTCCGGCGTCGCGACGATCGGGGGCGACCGCATCGAGCAGATGGAGAAGCTCGCCGAGGCGCTCCGGGAGAACCGCCTCCGGCGCCTCTCGGCGCGCACGCTCGACCTCGCCGCGCTGCTCCGCGGGCAGGCCGCGGGGGGCCGGCAGGCCCGGGGCGCCCCCCGCGGCGCGCTGCCGGCGGTCGCCTACGCCAACGTGATGGCCGATCTCCTGCTCACCGCCCGCAAGCTGGAGAAGCACCTCGCGGGCGAGCCGCTCGACGAGCGCCACGTCGAGGAGCTCGTCGGCAAGACGTGGAAGGCGTCCGACAGGAAGCCCGCCGGGGACCTCACGCTCGTCGAGTACGCCTTCTCGACGCGGACGACGAGCGACGATTTCGTCATCCGGGAGAGCCGGTTCATCGACCTCGAGTCGGGCCGCCACGTCAGCGAGAAGCAGATCCTCCCTGTGTTCCTGGCGAAGCGGACCGAGCCGAAGCGGAGCTTCGCGGGCGAGGTGCTCGCCGGGGCGCGGGCGACGACCTACCCGGGCTACCCGCCGCTCCGCGTCGACTTCAGCGATCTCGGCGACAAGCGCCCGCTCGACGCCGGCGCCCTCGAGGCCGTGCTCGCGCGGGCGCTGCCCGACGTCGGCGCGGCGCTCGCGGCGCTCCAGGAACACCGCAAGGACGTCTTCGCGCCCGACCTCGTGCCCGTGGCGGTGCTCACCGACACGCTCTTCGCGCGCGGCGCGCGGCTCGCGGCGGTCGACGACAAGGGCGAGGCGCTCCACCTGCCCGACGACCCGGCGCTCGAGGAGCGGCTCGCCGGCTCGCTCCGCGACGCGCGGCTCCGCGCGCTGCTCGGGGACGTCGGCATCGACGCCGCGCTGCCCACGCTGTGGCCGCTCGCCGCCGTCGTCGAGGGGCCGCTCGGCCTGGAGCTGCGCGCTGTCTTGGATCAGGGCCTCGCCGCGCGGGGCGGGCCGCTCGAGGGCTCCGCGTGGAACGCCGCCGCCCGCGAGGCGGGCGCGTCGCCCGCGGCCATCGCGCTCGGCGAGGTCCGCGAGGAGCTCGCCGAGGCGCTCGTCACGGGCCTGACCGGGCTCAGCGCGCGCGCGACGGACCCGCTGGCCGCGCGGCTGCGCGACCTCCGCCTCGAGAAGCAGGCCGCGCTGCTCCAGGCGCTGCCGCAGCGGCCCGAGCCGGCCGATCGGCTCGACGACTTCATCAAGCTCTACCAGGTGCTCGAGATGGCGCTCGTCCGCCTGGCCGGCGCGACGCAGATCGACCGCGCCTCGACCGAGCGCGTGCCGACCTACGAGAGCGTCGCGGTGGCGCGGCCCGACAAGACGCTCTCCCCGGACGAGGTGGCGCGGCGGCGCGCGGCGGGCGCGATGAACCGCTACGTCGCCGCTGTCCACCACGCGCGCTACTACGCGTCGCTGCCGGCGAGCGAGCTCGTGGCGAGCATCTTCCCGATCTGGGCGGACGGCACCGCGACGCCGACCATCGCGAGGACGTTCGCGCCGCTCGGGGCCGAGGCGATCGCCGCCGCGGAGAAGGCGCTCACGGTGAAGGCGGGCCGCGTGGCGAAGCTGACGGCGGTGCGGGTGCTTCAGGCGGTCGTGCTGCACGGCGGCCCGGCCCGCGCCGAGGCCACGGCGATGCTCGGCAAGGTCGCGGAGCACGCGAAGGACGCCGGCCTGCGGGCGCTCGCCCGCGACGCGCTCGACGTCATCGAACTCACGCACGCGGCGCCGTCCGGCGGGCCGGGGAACGACGCGGTGCGCGCGCGGCGCGCCGCGCGGCTCGGGCGCGTGCACGAGCTCGCGAAGGCGCTGGGCGCCGCGCCGACCAAGGAGGAGCGGCTCGAGGCGCTGAAGGCGCTCTCCGAGCTCGGCGACCTCGCCGCGCTGCCGGCGTTCCGCCGCGCGTTCTACGCCGACGCCTCCCGCGAGGTGCGCGAGGAGGCCGCCTACGCGCTCGCGCAGCTCGGCGACGTCGAGATGGTCGAGACCTTCGTGCGGATGCTGGCGAGCCGCGGCGTGGACGAGCGGGAGGCGAAGATCGCCGCGTACGCGCTCGGCTTCCTCGGCGACGTCCGCGGGCTGAGCGAGCTGCTCTCGGCCTACGCCGACGGATACAAGCCCGGCATCGTGGCGGACGCGATCCGCGCGTTCGGCCCCGTGGCGCTCACGCCGCTTGTGGACCTCATCGAGTCGCGGCCGGAGCTCGCGAAGCGCGCGGCGGCGCTCGACGCGCTGAAGAAGATGGACGACACCGCGGTGGCGGCCTGCCTCGTCGAGCGGATCGAGGCGCGGCGCGGCGACGCCGATCTCGCCGACAGGGCGCCGCTCTACCTCAAGCTCGCGGACGTGCACGCGCACAGCCGGCGCGAGGTCGCGACGGCGCTCATCTCGGCGCTCTCGAGCGCCCCCGGCAAGGAGGCGCAGGCGGCCGTCAAGGCGGCGCAGAAGGCGCTCGGCGTCGTCAAGCGCAGCAAGTAGCGCGGTGCCGCGACACCGCGCCTGAAGGCGCGACGCGCGCTGTCTCTCGGAGAGCGGGAGTGCGCGCGCCGCGCGGCACGCTCCTCGCCACGGCAAGGACGAGAAAGCCGATGTGTTCCGCTACGGTAGCTCCACAAGTCTCCAGTACTTGTTGAGCGCCGCCATGAGCTCGACGAAGCTGAGGAACGTGACCGGCTTGAGGAGATAGCCAGCCACGTTGAGGTTGTAGGCTCCCACCTTGTCGCGATCGTCGTTCGACGTGGTCAACACGACGACCGACGTGGCCCCGAGCTCGGGATCGGCCCGCAGCTCGCGCAGGAACTCGATCCCGTTCATCTTGGGCATGTTCAGGTCGAGCAGGATGAGCCGCCGCTCGGCCGGGACGACGCCGCTGCGCAGCATCTCGAGGGCCTCGACGCCGTTGCCGGCGACCCAGAGGGGATTCGAGATGTTGTTCCGCTTGAACGCCCGGCGGACATTCATCACGTCGACGTCGTCGTCTTCGACGAGGAGGATGTTCAAGAGTTTTTCTTCGACGTCCATTGTCTCCTAGGTTCTCATTGGCGAGATGGACGTGAACGTCAACTCCCGTCGAGGCGGCCGCGCCAGTCAGGTGCGATACGGGCGGAGCCGATGCGCGCTGGTCGATCAGCTCGCCCGCGGCCGCTGGCGCCAGAGCGTCATCAGCACCCGCCCGACCTGGACCACGCGGCCGACCCGCCCTTTCGGGCCGGTGTCCGCCGGACGGAACGGTTCGGTGCGGTAGCTCGCGCTCGGGGGCGGCGCCTCGCGGGGGGCGGCGGCCTCAGCCGGGGTCGCGGAGACGGACGCCGGCCCGAGGCGCTTGTCGAGGTGGACCTCGACCGCCTCGCCGACCAGGTTGCTCATGTCGCGATCGTTCTCGATGCAATGGAGCAGCAGCCGATCCGCGAGCGGATCGGGCAGGTAGACGGTGACCGCGCGCCGGGAGCGGCCGTCGTTGCCGAGGAGCACCGGCGGGCCGGCGTGCGGCTCCGAGGTGGTGGCGAGCGCCTGGGGCCCCGCGGCGGCCTGGGGCACGGCGGCGGCGCTGGCTGCCTGCGGCGCCGTCGCCGCGAGCGGCTCTGCGCCTGGCCGCGCCTCCGGTGCTCGCTCCTGCGGCGCCTCCTGCGCTCGCTCTCGCCCCTGCCGCGCCTCGACGGGCTTCTCGCCGTCGTGCGCGCGCTGATCGGCGGCGGGCTTCGACCTCACGACGTCGACCGCCGCTTCGCCGCCTTCGCCCCCCGCGACGAACGCGTCGGCCTTTTCAGGCGACGGCGGCTTTCGTAGCGAGACCGCGACTTGCTTTTTGGCCATGATGAAGCTTCTCCAGTTCTTCGAGAAGGTGGGTGATCTCTCTGGCCGCGGCGTCCCGCGGCGCGTAGCCCGTCACCCCTTGCCCGCAGGCGAGGGACTCCTGGTAGGCGATGCGATAGCCGAGCTCCGTGGAGAGCACCGGCAGGCCCGACGTCTCGAGCACCGCGCGCGCCGATTTGCCGAGCGCCGTGCGGCCTTGCTTGCGCGTGATGAGGATGCAGCCCTTGAGCGCGCTCCGCAGCGCGGCGGCCTCGCGGAACACCTCGAGCGCGGCGGTGAGGGCCCAGGCGTCCGCGGCCGTGGGGCCGCAGGGGTAGACGGCGATGTCGGCGACCATCAGCGCCGATCGCGCGATCTCGCCGTGGCGCGGCGGACAGTCGATGACGGTGAGGTCGTACGCGGCGGCGACTTCCGGCAGCTGTCCCGGCTTGTGCATCGAGGCGCCCATGGCCATGACGGTCGGCGTATCGTGCCCCGCCTCGGCGGCCACGTCGCCCCACGTGCGGACGGTCCCCTGGGGATCGGCGTCGACGAGCAGCACACGCCGGCCGCTCGCCAGCGCGGCCACGGCGAGGCTCACGGCCGTGGTGCTCTTGCCGATCCCACCTTTCTGTCCGGTGAGCGCGATGATCATGATAGACCCCCCTAGCAGAACCTTCGCCGGGCGGTCCACTTTCTTGCAAGCGCCGACAGGGCTTCTACCGAGCCGTCCTGAGGGGAATTCCCGACGGGGACGTTGATTTCTCGGTCGTGTCGGCGGGTTGGCCGGCACATCGCAAGAGGTGGTTCAGCTCTCTATCCGGCGGGAGCGTCTCGACGTGGAGGTGTCGTCGACGCCAAGGGTAGGATGCATCGATGTCAATCACCTTCGCCGTGTCCGAGGTCGAGCGGCCGCAGCAACTCATGCAGGTGCTCGATCGCGCCAAGGCCATCCCGAGCCTGCTCGGCGGGGGTGAGCGCGCCGCGCCGGAGCAGCGGCGAATGCTCTGGGGCAAGCCGCGACCTCCCGTGGCGCGCATCGAGGCGTTCTCGTCGAGCGACGCGCCGCTGGTCTCCGCGACCGACGCCCACGCGCTCGCGCAGGCGGCGCACGACGCATTTTACCTTCACCACCCGCTGGTTCTGTCGCCGGATGCCGTGTGGCTCTGCCTCGCGCAGGGGTTCGCCCACCATGTCGCGCTGAACGCCGAGGCGCTGCGCGGGCGGTTCGTCCGTCACCAGGGGAAGAAGAAGCTCGTCGTCGTTCGGCCCGACTTCTTCCTGGGCCAGCCCAATCCATGGCCCGAGGTGTTCACGGCATTCTCGGACCAGATCGCCGCGCATATCGGCCGCCTGCGCGACCTGATCGTGGCCGACTTCTCGACGACCGGCGCCGTGGAGCGCGCCGCCTCGGAGGTCGTGCTCATGGACGCGTTCCAGCCCTACTTCGAGTACGAGATGCGCTGTGGTTGCGGCATCCCCTCGGTCACGCTGCTGGGCAGCGTCGACGACTGGAAGAGCGTTCGCCGGCGCGCCGCGATGCTGTCCGAGTTCGGCCTGGAGGCCTGGACCGACGCGCTCCTCCCGGTGCTCGACGAGGTCGTCCGCGCCGCCGAGGGGCACGTCGACCCAGGCTTCTGGCGCTCGTTCTTCCGCTACGAGAGCGGCTCCGGGCCGAGCGAGCTGACCGGCTGGATCCTCGTCCTCTTTCCGTACCTCAAGACGTTCGATCGGAACGGCGAGCGCATCGTGCCGAACCCGTATCTCGGCCGGTGGGAGCAGGCGCTGCGCGCCGCGGAGAAGCGCACGGACTGGAGTTTCAACCCCGAGGGACCGGACCTTCTGCAGATCCCGAGCTCGATCTCCAGCGCCCCCGTCAGGTTCGTCGATGTGCGCGACGGCACGGAGCACCCGTTGCGCTTCGTCGCAGGGCTCTTCGGCGTCACGCAGGAAGCCGCGACCGGCGCGCTCGCCCCCGAGTTCGGCTGGGCGATCGTCCACGACGACGGCTGAGACGGCTTATGTTCGAGCAACCGCGTGGGAACGCTACCGAATCCGCGGAGAGCAAAGCTCACGGTGTCCATGTCAAGCATGTAGCGGAGCGTCATCCGAACGGATCTTCTATGACCGTGACTGGCTCCTGTGCCGGCCGCTCAACCTCATCCGGCCAGGCCCCAAGGCAGGCACGAAAGCTCGAAGGCCACTCGTCGATCGGCTCCAGGATCACGCGGCGTCCCTCTCGACGTACGAGCACCTCGCCATCGGGGAACCGACAAGCTTTCGGAAGCCTGACAGCTTGACCTCCGCCGATTTGTAATATTTTCGCCCTGCTCGTGCCCATGGCGTGAACAGTATATACATTGATATATACTTCCGCACGTGTTTGGCGGATCCGGCTCGGCGCGAGCAGGCCAGCGCCCCGCACCGAGCTTCCTCCTTGTGCCCTCTTCCTGACACCGTCCCGGCGCCGCAGCCGGCACCGCGCGCGCTCGGCCGAGAATCCGCCCCGGTCGACAGGACACACTCCGGCCTGCCGTCCTCGTCTACAGCGCCTGGCGAGCTACAGGTTCTCCGGCTTGAAGAGCCTCCGGTAGCTCACGTTGCGACCGGACACCATGAACACCCCGTCGCCGCGGTAGTGGACGGTCGTCGGATAGCGCGGCGACGTCGCGACGTGCGCCTTCACCACCTCGAAGACGAACAGGCTGAGGCGCTTGACGGCGCTCGTGTCGACGAGCTTGCATTCGAAGCTCGCATAACACTCGGCGATGAGAGGCGCGCCGACCTTCGTCGCCGCGACGGCGGTGAGCCCGAACTGCTCGAACTTGTCGACCTCGGACCCGTGGCTGTTCCCGATCCCGATCACGGCGCGCACGAGATCGACCGTGGGCACGTTGATCACGCACTCCTTGCTGCGCCGCACCATCTCATGGCTATCGTTCTGGTCCCAGAGGAAGCACCCCACGAGGGACGGCTCCTGCATCATCACCATGTGCCAGCCCATCGTCATGATGTTCCGCCGGCCCTTGTGCGCAGAGCTCACCAGCACCACAGGACCCGGCTCCAGAAAGCGCCGGACGTTCGCGACCGGAAAATCGGCCTTCTTGTAGATCTTCATGCGATCACCCGTGCTGGCTGGATCAGAGCTTGCGGTACATCCACACGCTGGGGATCTCGATGTCGAACCCCGCCTTCCGGTACGCGCGTCGCGCCGGAGCGTGGCTCGGATCGCCGCCGGTGCCGACGGTGGCGACCTTCATCCCGGCCTGCTTCAGGCGCGCCGCCGCGAACTCGTACATCGCGGTGCCGATCCCCTTGCCGGCCTGCGCGGGGTCGACGGCATTGAGGCCGACCTCGCCGACGAGCGTCTCCGGAGCGAGCCGAAGCGCCACGAAGCCGACGACCTCGTCGCCGGATTGCGCCACGTACAGCTCCCAGCCCGAGTCGGCCGCCATCAGCGACGTCAGCAGCCCTTCCTGCGCCTCGTCGTCCCGCCGCTGCGCCAGCTCGTAGAGCTCGTCGCCGAGGATCGATCGGAACGACGCGAACACTGGCGCGAAGGCCGCGCGCCGGATGTCCTGAAGGCGGGCCGCGTCCTCGGGATGGGCACGGCGGAAATGGATCTCAGGCACTTGAACGTCCTCCTGTCCGGCGCCATGCACGAGCAGGCGCGTGCAAAGCTTCACGCGGACTCATCGTCATGCGAATTCTCCGCTCTGAGCGACGCGAAATAGTCACGCAGCCACTTCATCCTCGAGCTCTCACCCCATCCCATTGTGGCCATGGCGTGCTCGATGGCGTCAAATTGCGCCTGGTCGACAGGGAGATCGAGGTCGCCGATCCAGTCGATGATGAACTCCATGGCGAGCCCCCACTCCCCGTACCGGTGAACCCAGTCGTACGCATCGCGGAAGCGCTCCGGGGGGAGCACGCCCTCGAAGGACTCAAGCGCGAGCGCGCACAACGCACGGATCTCTTCTTTCGTCACACGGTCGACGATCTCGATGAAATAGCCATCTTTATCGAGAGGCATACCATCATCCCCGACGACCATATCACGCATGCTGCGCGCCGGAGCGCCACAGTTGCGGGCCGCCACCGCGATGATCTCGGACAAGGAGCTGACCTCCACGACGTCCAGAGCCGCCTCGAATGGGGAGTTCGAATCCGGGCCGTACACGATGCTGGGCGACTGCAGCTCACGTGCGAGCGCTCGCGCGCAGGCCTGCAGCGGGGCACGGAGCTGGTCGAGGTCGAGGGCGAAGGCTGCGAGCCTCTCGAGGTGGGTCGCCTCGACGGCTCGTCTACCGAAGTAGAGGTTGAAGCCGGCCCACTCGAACAACGGAGTTTCGCCCCGCGCCCAGGCCACCTGGACCTCGTCCTCCGTGAGACGCTCCCAGGCCACGATCGTCGCGAACTCTTCTTCCCCTCTCAGGTTCGGCCACCGCGGGCGCACCACCTGCCACAGCTGCCGGGCCGCGCGCTGCATCTCGAGGGAAGCCGACGCTCGCTCGGGGAATGCGAGCAGATCGGCGGCTCCCAGTGAATGTCCCAGAACAAGCGTGAGGTTGACTCCCATGTGCTCTCCGAGTGCGTCACGTCTCCAGGCGTCGGTCCGTCGAACCAGCGGCGGCCCCGGAAATTCCGTTACCTGCCCGCACGGCCGGCGGCGTCCCATCGCGCTTGCTCGATGTCGCAGCCGCGCTCGATGAGTTCACGGATGTCGAAGATCAAGCGTCGCAGGAAGGCGAGATCGACGACCTGTGACGGTGTGGTTGGCTTGAACCGTTCCACCGCGTCCGCGAGCCTTCCATGCCAGAGGAGCAGCCGCTGGCGCAGCGCTTGCGGTCGATCGATTCCCGAGAACAGCTCGTCGTCGCGCGCGTAGACGTACTCGCAGGCCCCATGGTTCGCGATGGACGATAGCGGCCCTGCAATCGAGTCCTGCCAGCGTTCGAGGCTCACCCAGTACGACCGAGCCCGGAGCGACCGCCAGCGGTGGAACGCGAAAGGCGCGATGAAGGCGGCGGCGAGCCGGTTCCGAAACGCGAGACGCTGCCCGTCGATGTCACCCATATCCGTCCGATCTAACACGATGACACTCAGCTCCGGCAAAAGCCGATTTGCGGATCTCGATGCAGGCGACGCCGCGGTGGCGTGCACTGAACGATGCGCGCCGCCCGACGACCGGCGAGAGAATCACTCCAGGACGAGCTCAGCGCGCATCGTCGAGCACGCCGAACGACAGCCGAGGACGGCGCCAGTGCAGTAAGGCCTGACGGGAAAAATCTTCGTGGCGTGTCCGGGACGTGACACTTCGAGACGACATTCTTCGCGAATACAACCAAGGCCTTCGGCGGAGAAATTGCCGCTGGCGTCTGACGTCGCGCTCATGGCGCCGCTCTGGTTCCGGCATACCGTGCGAATGACGACGTTCGCGAGCGGCTGCCCGTCGCGTTCGGTTACCCGCCCGTCCAGTCGAGTTCCCGGATCGCACGCCGACGCCATGAGCGCAGCCCCGAGCAGGAGTGGAAAGCGCGCGGCTTGCCAGAGGAGGAGCAGAAAGCCCACGATCTGCCCGACCACCGTCAGACCGCCCGGTCGAACCCCGCCGGCCGAAACCCGCCCTGACGCGCGAAGCGCAGCCCCATCGAACCCATTTCCCTGAGCCCTGGCTGGTGTCGCCGCCGCGGATCGGCTCAAACATCCGCCGTTCCGCGACCACCTCGCACCCTCGACGTTCCACATGCAGCCCATCGTACACCCCAGGTCGCCTGCTTAGCGCGCTCTTCGCACCTGCAGAGCGCGGTCCAGCCACGCCGTCTAGCCGGCGCCCAGGGGCACCCGATCGCCCTCGACCTCATGAAGCAGGGACGTAAATCAGGTCCGGGTCGCCTTCCTCATCCCATCGAAATGGCCCTTCGCACCCGGCCGCCGTGGTTCGGAGCGTGCCACACCCGCCGGCGAAGCGCGCCCGCCCCGTGCGCGCGCCCACGCGAGGCTCACGGCAACCCGCCCCGCCGTCGGTCAGGCCACATTCGCCTGCGGAAGTCCGCATTTGCGTCCTAACGAGGTTCATCTCACACGCTCAGCTCACCCACCGTCCTCCCTGCCGGCCACCCGTCGCTCTTCCTCGACACCGACAACCGGCCCCGTTTACCTTGGACGAAAAATGATGAGCACAGTGACCGCTCCCGGCTCCCCGGGCCTCGCCGCGAGCTACATGAGGGCTGTCCGCAGCGCGCCTTTCGCGGTGATCGAGTGCGCCGGGAACCTCGACGAGCTCGTGGTCGCCGAGTGGAACGCCGAGGCAGAACGCATCTTTGGATATACCGCTGACGAAGCGGTGGGCCGCCGCCTCGCGGACACGATCGTGAGCGAGCCGGACGCCAGGACCTTCGGGCGTTCGCTCGGGCAGGAGAGCGCCCCGCACCGCTACACCCACCTCCGCAAGGACGGGCGCGCCGTCGTGTGCACGTGGCGGGTTGCGCCCGTGCTCGACGACGGCGGCGAGCCGATCCGGCTGCTCTGCTTCGGCCAGGATGTCACGGAAGAGGTCGAGGCCGTCGAGAAGTTCAAGGAGGGCGACATGATCCTCCGGGCCATCCTCGGCGCCGTGGACACGGCGGTGACCCGGATGGATCGGGATGGAGTCTGCACCTTCCACGAGGGCAAGACGCTCCCGTCTCTCGGCCTCACGCCAGGCCAGTTCGTCGGAATGAACGTGTTCGACGAGCCTCCCGCGCCGATGGACATGGAGCCGATGCGAAGGGCGGTCCGGGGCGAGCTCGTCCGCACCCGCGTCGAGGCGTTCGGGATGGCCTGGGAGACGTGGCTCGTCCCGCTGACCGACGAGCGCGGGGAGCGCAACGGCGCGGTCAGCTTCACGCAAGACGCCACGGAGGCGAAGCTCCGGGAAGACGAGCTGAAGGCGCGGCTCGACCTCATCGAGCGCCAGCAACAGGTGATCCGCGATCTGTCGACGCCCATCATCGAGGTCTGGGACAGCGTGCTGACCCTCCCGATGGTCGGCGTCGTCGACAGCAGGAGGGCCGCCGACGTGATGGACGACCTCCTGGCCGCCATCGTGGACAAGCGGGCCCGCTTCGCGATCCTGGACCTCACCGGCGTCGAGGTCGTCGACACGAAGACAGCGAGTTATCTCATCGAGCTCATCCGCGCCATCCGGCTCCTGGGCGCCGAGGGGGTCATCACGGGCATCCGGCCCAACGTGGCGCAGACGATGGTCTCCCTCGGGCTCGATCTGTCGGGCATCGCCACCGTCGGAAACCTCCGCGCGGGCCTGAAGCTCTGCATGCAGCGCGTGGCGGCGGGCGGCGCGGCGCCGAACGGCGCGCCGCCGCGCGCCCCCGGGGGCGCAGCGCCGAGGCTCCAGGGAAGCGGCGGGCGCTGAGGTCGAAGGACGCGAGGCGGGCCTCGGAGGTCGGGTAGATCGCGGTGGCCTGCGGAAGTTCACCTTTGCGTCGGCAATCCCAGGCCCGTAAGGAACGGCGGACAGGCACCGCGCGCGCGGCGCCGTGGAGACGCCGATCGTGACCACCCACCCCCGCAGCCCCAGGAGCGGCGGCCAGCGCCCCGGGAGCCCTCGCCTCGCCGAGCGCCCCCTCGTCGCTCGCCGCCCCCTCCTCGTCGCTCGCCGCGCCGCCCTGGCGCTCCCCCTCGCGCTCGCCGCCGCCGCGCCCGCCGCGTGCGCCCCTCGGGGCGCCGCATCGCCGCTCCCCGCCGACGCGCCGCTCCCCGCCGCGTTCTCCGCCGCGCTGGAGGCCGAGATCACGAGCTCCGCCGCCGCCGCGCCGTACCTCGACGCCCTCGACCGCGCCGTCGGGGCGCCGAGCGAAGGCGGCGCCCTCGCCACCGTGATCGCGTCGCTCGACGCGCTCGTCTTCGGCGCCGGCACCGCGGGCGGCCCCGATCCCGACGCCGCGGCCATCGCCTTCCGCTCGCGCGAGGCGCTCCCCGAGGTCGCCCGCCGGCTCCAGCACGCCTGGGCGTTCGCGGACGTCGACGGCCGCGGCGCGCCGGAGATGCCGTTCGTGCGCGGCGCGCTCGCGAGCGCCCTCCACCGCATCGCCCTGTTCGTCGGCGACGAGGCCGCGGCGGCGACCTGGAGCGCGCGCCGCGGCTGCGCGGGCGAGGCCGCCCTCGTCGGCCCGCTCGACGCGGCGCCCCTCCACGGCCTCGCCCGGCCGTCCCCCGTGAGCTCCGCGCCCGGCGCGCCGCTCGCCAGGGCCTACCCGGGGCTCGCGCCGTTCGCGCAGAGCGCCTCGCCCATCGTCGTCCGCGCCGACGCGTGCGCCATCGACATCGACGCGGTGAGCGCCCTCCAGGGGACGCGCGCCGTGGTCGTCGACCTCCACAACCCGATCGCCCAGCGGGTGAGCCTCGCGCTCGCCTCGTCGTCCGCCGCCGTGCTCGAGGTGGGCGGCGTGCCCGCCCTCCACCGCGACTACGCGGCCGGCGGCGCGCAGGTCACGCGCTTCGCGACGGTCGAGGCCCAGCCGGGGACGCTGCGCGTCGTCGTGCGCGTGGCGCAGAAGGGCGACGGCGACGCCATCGAGCTCACCGCGTGGGGCGAGAACGGCCTGCCGCTCCGCGCCCGCGCGCCGCGCCCCGGCGCAGCCGCGACAGCGGCCGCGTCCCGCCCCGCCGCCGTCAGCCTGGCCCCGGCGTCGCGCGGCGCCGCGGACCAGCGCCCGGGCGCGGCGAGCGTCGAGGTCGCGGCCGCGGCCCTGCTCGCGCTCGGCGACGCGCGCGCGGCCGAGCACCTCCTCGATCCGGACGGCGACGGCGGCCTCCGCCAGAGCGACGCGCGCTCGCCGGCCGCCGCGCCGCCCCCGGCCGCCCCCGCGCAGCGCTCGCCGGCCGCCGCGCCGCCCCCGGCCACCGCCGCGCAGCGCTCGCCCGCCTCCCCGCCGCCCCCGGCCACCGCCGCGCCGCGCTCGCCGCGCCTCGACCTGCTCTACGCGAGGGCCATCCGACGCGTGGGCGATCTCCCCGAGGCCGAGGTCGTCGAGCGCACCCGCGCCGCCGTCGATCGCGTGCTCGCCGCGTGGCCCGCTTCCTGGGAGGCGCGCCTCTACAAGGCGCAGCTCGCCGAGCGCCGCGGCGGCCGGGGCGAGGGCACCATGGACGCCCTCCGCGAGCTCGGCGTCCGGGTCGCGCCACCGGGGCCGACCGGCTTGAGCGCGCCCGCCGTCGCCGACGCCGATCGCATGGTCCTCGCGGAGCTCGCGCTGGTCGCCCGCCGCGCGAACGTCACCGACGTCGCCGAGGCCGCCTACGCGAAGCTCGCCGCGGCGGCGCCCGGCTCGACGCTGCTCGCCGTCGTCGACGACCGCATCCACGGCCGCGCCGGCGTCGACGCGGTGAAGGCCGCCTGCGAGGGCGGGCTCGATCGCTCGAGCGCCGCGTGCCTCGGCGCGCTCCTCGACGCGAGCGACCGCGACGCGGTCCTCGCCGAGATCAAGCGGCTGCGCCGGCTCCGCCGCGCGCCGGACGCCCTGCGCGAGGTCGAGCTCCGCGAGCGCGTCGCCCGCGGCGACCTGCGCGGCGCGCTCGCCGTGTACGACGCCATGCCGCCGGGGCAGCGGGCGATGCTCGAGGCGCTCGGCCTCGCCGCCGGCCGCGGCGACGCCCGCGCCGTGCGGGGCCGCCTCGCCCGCGACCGCACGACGGCGCGCGACACCCCCGCCGGGATCGGCCCCATCACCCGCGCCCTCGGCCTCGCGCCGGACCCGGCGCCGGCGCTGGAGGCCGAGGGCCGCAAGCTCGTGCTGGAGGACCAGAAGAAGGCGTTCCTCCCCGGCGCCGCGACCGCGGTGCTCCGCCACGTCGAGCGGTTCACGATCTCGCCCGACGGGCTCGTCCACTACGTCACGTACGACCTCCGCCGCGTCTCCGGCACCACGGACGTGGCCCAGGGCGCGGCCACCTACGGCCCGCTCATCGAGGGCCGCGCCATGCCGCGCCTCCTGCGCCGCCGCATCCACAAGCGCGACGGCCGCATCCTCGCGCCCGACGCCGCGTCGAACGCCGCGCAGGACCAGAGCGACCTCTCCCAGCTCGAGCAGGGCGATTACATCGAGCAGGTCACCGAGGGCCACGCGCTGCCGGGCGACGGCGGCCAGCTCGTCATCGACACGTGGGACCTGCTCCCCGAGCGCACGAGCGTCCGCGAGGCGACGATCGAGGTCCGCCGCCCGGCGTCGCTCCCGCTCGCGCTCTGGTCGCACCCGCTGCTCGGCGCCGCAGAGCAGCGCGCCGAGGGCGCCTCCACGGTCAGCGTCTGGCGCATCAAGGACCAGCCGCCGCGGCGCATGGAGGACGGCGTGCCTCGCGTGGAGATGGGCGTCGGCGTCAGCCTCGGGACGCAGACCTGGGCCCACGTGGCCGCGGCGCTCGACGAGAACGTCCGCGCGCTCGAGGACCGCGATCCGTACATGACCCGCTGGGCGCGGGAGGCCGCGGGCGCCGACCGGACGCCGTCGCCCGCGCTGCTCGAGCGCGTCGTCGCGGCCGCGGGCAAGGCGATCAAGGTCGCCGGCGGCGCCGAGCTCTCGGACATGGCGGCGTTCCTCGGCGGCGGCCCGCAGCGCACGACGGCGCGCGCGATGATCGAGCTCGGCCAGGGCAGCCGATCGTGGGTCGTCTACCGCGCGCTGCGCGAGCTCGGCGTGCGCGCCGATCTCGCCATCGCCGAGACCGAGCCGTTCAGCTCGTCGGCGGACTTCCCGCCGCACGCGGGGCGCTTCCGCCACCCGCTCGTCATCGCCCGCCTTCCGGGCGGCGACATGTGGATCGACGCCGACGTCGAGGGCCCGCCGCTGCCCCCCGGCCGCATCAGCCCCGAGCTGCGCGGCCGCGCCGCCATGCTGCCGGGCGGCGAGCTCGTCACCGTGGCCGGGACGAGCGGCGAGACAGGCGACGAGGTCGACCTGCGGCTGACGGTCGACGCGCAGGGTAACGCCGCGGGAACGTTCACGATCCTGCTGCACGGGCGGGCGGCGCAGGCGCTCTCGGAGGCGTTCGAGACCGTGGTGGGCACGGCGCGGCGCGAGATGCTCCGGGGCGTCGTGCTCGGCTGGCTCCCGTGGGCCGACGTCGAGGACGTCGTCGTCTCGTCGACGGAGGGCTCGTGGGAGGTCGCGCTCCGCGCCGCCGTGACGATCCACGGCTTCGCGCAGCCGGTGGGCAAGGACGGCGCGGCGTGGACGCTGCCGGGGCTCGAGCCGGTGCACCTCGTGTTCCCGCGCGCGTACACGAGCACGCTCGGCGCCTCGTACGCCTCGCGGGGGGCCCGCAAGAGCGCGCTCGCGATCGAGACCGCGCTCCAGTACCACGTGCGCCGCAGGATCGAGCTGCCCGACGGCTACACGGTCGCGCGCGCGCCCGAGGGCGTGCGCGTCGAGCACGCGGGCCTGGCGGCGTCGCGCAAGGGCAGCTACGGCGCGGCGATCGAGGAGGACTTCGCGCTGAGCTTGCCGACGGGGACGGTGTCGATCGACGAGTACAAGGCGTTCGTCGAGCGGGTGCAGGCGGTCGACAGCGGCTTCATGGCGGGCATCCGGGTGGAGCGGCCGGCGGCGCCGGCGCGGCAAGCCGGCGCCGCGCAGGGGCCGGGCGCTGCCCGCGGCGGGGCGCGGCCGCAGGCGCCGGAGAAGAAGCCGTGAGCCTCGACGTCCGCGAGTCGGTCCCGCTGGCCCCGCTCACGACGCTCGGCGTGGGCGGGCCGGCGCGCTACTTCGCCGAGGCCGAAGGTGAGGCCGCGGTGGTCGAGGCGTTCCGCTTCGCCGAGGCCCGCGGCGTGCCGCTCTTCGTGCTGGGCGGCGGCTCGAACCTGCTTGTCGCGGACCGGGGCGTCGACGCGCTGGTGCTGCGCGTGCGCGTCCGCGGGATCGAGCTGATGGGCGGGCGCGGGGAGGCCAGCGGCGGGGACGCCAGCGGCCGGGAGATCGGCGGCGGAGAAGCCGGCCGCGCCCTCGTGCGCGCGGGGGCGGGCGAGGCGTGGGACGACCTCGTGGCGCGCTCGGTGGCCGAGGGCTGGGCGGGCGTCGAGTGCCTGTCGGGCATCCCGGGCGACGTCGGCGCGACGCCGATCCAGAACGTGGGCGCGTACGGCCAGGAGGTCGCGGAGACGATCGTCGAGGTCCGGGCGATCGATCGCGCGACGGGGGCGGCCGCGGTCCTCTCCGGCGCGGACTGCGGCTTCGGCTACCGCGACAGCCGGTTCAAGCGCGCGTGGCGCGGGCGGTACGTCATCACGGCCGTCACGTTCGCGCTGCGCCCGGGGGGCGCCGCGGCGGTGCGCTACCCCGAGCTCCAGCGGGCGCTCGCCGCGCCCGCGGGGGGCGCCGCGCCGCCGCTCGGCGAGGTGCGCAGCGCGGTGATCGCGCTCCGCCGCGGCAAGTCGATGGTGCTCGATCCGGCGGACGAGAACGGCCGGAGCGCGGGGTCGTTCTTCATGAACCCGACGCTCGCCCCTGGCGCCGCCGCGGCCGTCGTCGCGCGCATCGAGGCGGCGGGCGTGCTCGCGCCCGGCGAGGCGATCCCGCGGTATCCGGCGGAAGGCGGCCGGGTGAAGCTGTCCGCGGCCTGGCTGATCGAGCGCGCCGGCTTCGCGAAGGGGACGCGCCACGGCGCCGCGGGCATCTCGACGCGCCACACGCTCGCGCTGGTGAACCGCGGCGGCGCCACGGCGGAGGAGCTGCTCGATCTCGCGCGGCGCGTCCGGCGCGGCGTGCTCGACCGGTTCGGCGTGGCGCTCTCGGCCGAGCCGGATCTGGTGGGGTTTGCGCCCGGCGAGATCGACGATCTCGCCGGCGGCGCCCACCTGTGAGAGGGGCCCCCGGGCGACCGGGGACCCCTCGTCGACAGCTCACCGCCCGGCGTCGTGGAGCATGCCCTTGATCGCCCAGCTGCTGTCGACCTGGCGCGGGTACAGGTCACCGACGAAGTGCGCGCCGTGCATCAGCCAGATGCCGACCTGGCCGTTCGTGTGCCGCCAGACGATGTCGTCGCGGCGATCGTGATCGAAGTCGCCGACGCCCTGCACCTGCCATGCGAGGTCGCCGGGCCCGTGCGCGTTGTTGTACGAGGGCGAGTCGAAGCCCAGCTCGCCGCCGAACCAGATGGCGAGCTGGCCAGTGGCGTCCCGCCACAGGATGTCCGAGCGCAGGTTGCCGTCGAAGTCGCCGATGGCCTGCACCTTCCAGAAGTGGCTCGGGTCCTGGCCGCCGGGGTTGGCCTCGCCCACCCGCGTCCCGCCCGACATGAACCAGATGGCGACCTGGCCGTTCGTGTTTCGCCACAGGATGTCCGAGCGCCCATCGCCGTCGAAGTCGCCGACGCCCTGCACCTTCCACGCGTTGTCGACCGGCGCCGGCTGGTTGTTGTAGCCGGGATAGGCGGCCTGGGCGGCGTCGCCCTTGAACCAGATGGCGAGCTGGCCGCTTTCGTCGCGCCACAGCACGTCCGAGCGCCCGTCGCCGTCGAAGTCGCCGACGCCAGCCACCTTCCAGAAGAGGCTCGGGTCCTGGCCGCCGGGGTAGGCCTGACCGACGACGGCTCCGTCATTCATGAACCAGATGGCGACCTGACCCGTCGTGTGTCGCCAGAGCAGGTCGCTCTGGCCGTCGCCGTCGAAGTCTCCGGTGCCCTGGATCTTCCAGGAGAGGCTCGGGTCCTGGCCGCCGGGGTAGGCCTCGCCGACGATGTCGCCGCCGTCCATGAACCAGATGGCGACCTGGCCATTGGTGTGCCGCCACAGCAAGCTGCTGCTGGCCGAGCAGGAGCACGTGTCACCGTCGCCGCTGCACTGGTTCGAGGGTGACGACGGGCACATGTGCGACTTGATCCAGTCGAACTCGGAGCCCGTCGTGACGCCCTTGCTGACCCAGCCGTGGCTCACCGTCCACGTGTGCATCGAGTGGACGGCGTAGAGCCGGCTCGCCTCGGCGTTCAAGACGGCCCCGCCCGAGTCTCCGCCGCAAAAGACCTGGTCGTCGAAGCGCAGGATATCGTGGCCGTCCTCGTACCCGCCGACCTTGGCGGCGTCGAAGTTCAGCGTGCCGAAGGGGGTGCTGCAATCGGCGCCCGTGCGCCCGAAGCCGGCGATCGTGACCCTCGAGCCCTCTGCGGGGTAATCGCTCGCCACGACGAAGGGCTTCACGTGCGCCGGCGCGACGCCGTTCAGCTTGATGACCGCGACGTCATGTTCGATCTGCCGCTCGGTCCAGGATGGGTTGTAGTCCGGCTGGATCCTGGCCACGCCGCTCAGCACGCGCGGGCCCGCGCCCGGCGTCGCCGGGTCGGGGCGAAAGGTCACCGTTGCATTCGTGGAGCAGCCGTTGCCGCCGACGTAGCCGTCCTCGCAGAAGCAATGCGCGGCGGTGAGGACCGTGTCCGCGGCGATGACCATGCCCGAGCAGCTCCCCTGCGAGGTCGTCACCTTCACCATCGCGAGCAGATCGCTCGGCCCCGCGGGCGTCGGGTCGACGATCGAAGATGCGACCTCAGCCGTCTCCTCGAAGTCGCCCGCTTCGCCGGGGTCGGCCGCGCAGGCGGCCAGCGACGCCGCCAGCAAGGGATACAGCCAGCGCCGTAGACGAACATGCTCTTGAGTCATCGATTCAATCATCATATCGCTACCCTCCTTTTCGCTTCGCCCGCCGCGGTGGCGCGCGAAGGGGACACGCATCGTTTGCTGCTCTGGTGCGCGCTCGCGCCCCCGGTCTTCGGAGGGCGTTCAGCGGGCCTCTTCAGCAACGCTTCGCTCTTCAGCCTTCAGCAACGCACGTGCCGGGTCGGGGCGGCGCTCGCCCTCGCGGATCGTCGATGCGCAGGAGCGGGAAGTGCGCTTCTTCCGGCCCCCTCGCGAGCCCGTCGTCCCGAGCGAGGTGTCGCCCCGGGAGGACCAGGTGTCTCCTCCACAGAGACAGGGCGAGTGGGGCATCGCGCCAGGATGCGGAGCTCCAGCGCGACGGATCCCTGCTCTTCCAGCACGAACGCGCCCCTGCGGAGGCGAGGTTCGGATCGGGACCTCAGGCCGCCACGCCGAGGGCGGCCGGCGCCAGGGCGTGGTGCGAGCGCCCCGTCATCTCGGGGGAGAGCGCGGTCGTTTGCCGGCGCTGCAGCGCGGACGACTCGCCGTTCAACCCGCGCTGCGCCCGCTGCGGGGAGCCGCTCTCGGAGGAGCCGGAGGCGCCAGCTACGAGCAACCTGGATCTCTCGTACGAATCATCGCATACCAGGAAGCGCCCGACTGGGCATAACGCTCGACCAGCCAGCGGGTAGGTCGACGGCGCATGGACTGGGCGTTCGGCTGCGAGACGCCAAGGCTTCGAGATCAGGGAGTTGGTTGTCCGTGCTTTGGTCGATCGTCGAGCCACGGAGGTAGCGGGTGGCTTTCACGAAGAGGACAGCGAGTGAGGCTAAAAAGTTTCACTGGGCTGTCACCGCCGGTCACGAAGGTGTCCGCGACGGTCCAGGCCCGGCGCTTGACGAACGCGAGGGTGTCGCACGCATGGGTCACTCCCTGTCTACTCCACCGGCGCTCCACTCTCGGAAGAGCTCCCACGCGAGCATGAACGCTTCCGGGTCCGGAGGCCCCTCGTTCGCACTGGGAGCGAGAACCCCTGCACGTGTCCTTGACAGCAGATGCTCCAGCCATGAAAAAGCGCGAATACCTGCTGCCCACCCCACTCTGCTCCCATGCGGTAGTCGAGCGCGATGGTGTCCTGAAAGACGTGAACGCCGAGACACGGAATGATGACTTCGCAAGCGCTAGCTCCCTCGATTGCGAAGTGGAAGGGTGATGCCTGGCCGGCGCTGACCAGCAAAGCGGCATTGGGCACCTCGTCCAGCCCACGATCTGTTGTTGTCTGCGCGTCCCAGAATGTCGCATCTCGACTGACAACATGGGACCCGCGTCGAATCGACGAATATAGGTCCGCGACTTCACCGCTTGTTAGGTTCTGAAGCTCGACGGTTGGAAGAGAGCCATCATTGGTCTCAAAGCACTGCCGCACACGGTTCCAGAGCATGTCGGGTGACATCTGCCTCACCTAGTACCATTCCACGAAACCACCGAAGGAGCCGTCCGAATTGAATTGATCACCTCTTCCATCAGGCGCGCTGACCTGCCAGCCCCCTCGACCGAGGGGCGTTGTTGTTGACCCTGGGCTGGTCAGGATGTCATCCAACTGATCCTGTCCAGCCTTGTTCCAGTTTTCGGGTGGCCCCTTGGTGCCAGGAAACTTCGTGGTCCCAGGTCTCCCGCCGGTCCGATGCTTTTGCAGTGCCCGCCCAGCCCTCGTCAGTAGTCCTGCCTTATCGGCCGGGTCTAACGCCTGCCCTGCTTTCGAGAGAGCGTCAACGGATGGTCCCCCCCTTGCGGCCGGCTTCTTCGGCGGCTCCACCGCAGCCGGGGCTGGCGGCTTGGGAGGCTCCTTCGCCCCGCCCCCGCCCGCTGCAGGCGGCGGGGGTGGCGACGGTACTTCCGCGGGAGGCGCGGGCGCAGGCGCAGCTTCAGATGGCTTGGCGGAGTCTCCCTCCGTGATGGCATCATAGATCAAATAGCCCACGAGGCCTACGCCTCCGACAATGACCGCACCAGCAACGATCACCTCCCCAAAGGGCGAGGGCTCGGCCAGCGCCACCGCAGTGGCCGAACCGGCTGTCTTCACGGCCGTTTCCAAAACCTGATCTTGCTCGCGATCCGCGTCTCGCCCGCGAACAGGTGCTTCGTCGCGATCACCCCGTTGCGCACCACGAGGTGCTGGTCGACGTACGCCGTCTCCTCCTCGCCGGCGACCCGGTGCAGGTGGATCCGCCGCTCGCCCGCACCGTCGTACAGCGCCCGCGACATCTCCTGCCCGTTCTCGCTCACCGACACCAGCCGGTTGTCCTCGTCCCAGCTCAGCGTGCGCTGCAGGTTGCCCCGGTACTTCCACTGCTTGTGGTTGCCGTTCGCGTCGTACGACAGCTCCCTCAGCCGCGGCTGCGACTCCGCGGGCACGTACTCGTCCACCTGAGTCGCCGCGTGCGGCCTCGGCCCGGTGTAGCGGTAGTCGTTCCGGTACGTCCGCTCCCGGATCGGGTACTGCATCTGCCAGTTGTTGCCCCCGCTCCGCGCGTACCGGGCGACCTCCTGCCGCTTCGCCGTCGCGTTCCCGAGGACGTCGTAGTCGACGCCCAGCGTGTACCGCTCCTGCTCATTTCCCCGCTCCTGGTCGATCCCCGACGCCTCCGTCAGCTGGTTCAGGTCGTCGTACGCGAACCGCTGCTGCGTCCGCGCCACCATCACCGCCCCGCCCAGCGACTCGTCGAACGGCACCTCGTTGTTCAGCTCCCGGATGTTGCCCACGAGGTCGTACCGGTAGCGCAGCCGCTGGAACGGCCTCGGCGATCGCCCCATCGACCGCATCTGCGCGCTCTGGTGGTCCGCGTTGACCTCGGTCATCCGCCGCGTCGACTCGTCATAGCGGTACTTCGTCTCGATCCCGTTGCCCGCCACCACGCGCACCCGCTGCCCGAATGTAGACCACGAGCTGCGTCACCGGATAGTCGCTCCGCCTCAGCCAGTGAAGCACTCGTACCCGTGCAGAAATTTTACCGTTCTCGGCAATCACAATTTCATTTTCAAGCATCGCCTCACTATGCACCTTGACCCGACATCACCAGCAAAGGCTCGTCGCACCGCAGCGACAGATGAACCATGAATGCGGCAACCATCCGACTCGGTTCGCAGACGACGGTATCCGTTTCATCGTTCACGTCGCCGTAGATCAGTGCACAACTCTCGACATCATCAGCAAGGACGACACCGTTGAGCAACCGCGACAGCGGCGTATCAAGAGCTTTCTGAAGCGAGCGCGGCCAATCGTTCTGGGAGAGGCCTTCGAGGCAATTGATGCGAGGAAGATCTGCGCGAACCTGCTCGATCAGCGGCTCTGGGAGCAGATCGAACACGGAATCTCCGAGAGCATCATCAATGGGAGACGCATTAATCTGGACGCAAAGAGCACTATGGTCCGTCAGGGGGAATCGCCCCCAGACACGACCGAAATCCATCATATCATCAGGCGACGTCCAGCCGGGAAACGTAAAGAAATCGCAGTAGAACCGTTCAGACGCGGCCACCGCGGCCATGGCCCACGCCTTCGAGCATAGAAACGATCGCTTCTCGATATAGGAATCAGACTGAATTCTATATTTCAGCACACAACCGAGTCGACTAATCTCTTGGTTCATGGCGTTCTCCGAGCTATGGGTTCAGGGGACCCTCTTTTCCTCTCTTTGGTGAGCCTCCCGTCGGGTTTGGGGAATATGGATGCGCAGTGGGAGGAGACCCATGGCCTGGACGCACGGTCCCGTTCGGAAATGTCGGTTGGGTGAAGCTCATGTCCCTGGTGGGATGGATGCCGCCGTTGCCGAACTCCTTGGCGCCGTAAAGCCTGCCGTTCGCGTCCCATCGCAGGACCGTGTGAGGCCGCCCCCCCGCAGCCGGGTCCGGACCACTCACGTGCGGGGGTCGCTGGCTCTCCTTCACCAAGGTTCCATCCGCATATCGCCCTGCGTAGCCATCGGGCTTTGCTGCCTTCGGCGCCTTGGGTGCGGCGGCTTTGACGCCGAGCTTTGGCCCGCCTCCTTTGCCCGCTGGGGTCACCATTGACGCGACAGGCTCAACCTTCTCGATGGCCCCACGGAGCGTCCCGCTCGGATCGACCGTATCGGCGGCATCCTTGATCGTCGCTATCGCTTGCTGCTGCATGTAGGCCTGAGCGAATGCAGCAGGATTGGTCATCACGCTGTACGCCGTGAGGGAGTTCTGGGCCATCTCATGGCCAAGCTTTAGGCTCGACTTGCTGTTGTGGATGGGCTCATTGTGTCGAGGTGCGTTCGCGTACTGCGGCGTAAGGAGCACACCGACGGCTACGGCGGCGACAGCAACCCAGGCGAACTGGCCATCCTTGTCGATGCATACAACGGGGTTGTTGCCCGTATAGGTGTACAGCCAGAGGTTCGAGGGGCTGTAGACGCCGCCGTTCGGCGCCCCCCTCATGTACTGGTCCAGGATCGGATCCGGGCTCAGCCACACCCCGAGCCGCGGCTCATAGCTCCGCGCCCCGTAGTGGTAGAGCCCCGTCGACAGGTCGAGCTCCTTCCCGGTGAACAGGTACGGCTGCCGGTTCTGGAACCGCGAGTCCGTCTGGTCCGCCCACAGCTCCCCGCTCGGCAGGTACTCCACGTGCTGGCTCAGCGCCTGGTCCTGATCGGTGACGTACTGCGTGCTCCCGAGGTGGTCCGGGTGGTAGTACAAGACCGGCGGCCTCTGGAACCAGTCCGCGTCGATCTTGCTCGCGATCCGCGTCTCGCCCGCGAACAGGTGCTTCGTCGCGATCACCCCGTTGCGCACCACGAGGTGCTGGTCGACGTACGCCGTCTCCTCCTCCCCGGCGACCCGGTGCAGGTGGATCCGCCGCTCGCCCGCACCGTCGTACAGCGCCCGCGACATCTCCTGCCCGTTCTCGCTTACCGACACCAGCCGGTTGTCCTCGTCCCAGCTCAGCGTGCGCTGCAGGTTGCCCCGGTACTTCCACTGCTTGTGGTTGCCGTTCGCGTCGTACGACAGCTCCCTCAGCCGCGGCTGCGACTCCGCGGGCACGTACTCGTCCACCTGAGTCGCCGCGTGCGGCCTCGGCCCGGTGTAGCGGTAGTCGTTCCGGTACGTCCGCTCCCGGATCGGGTACTGCATCTGCCAGTTGTTGCCCCCGCTCCGCGCGTACCGGGCGACCTCCTGCCGCTTCGCCGTCGCGTTCCCGAGGACGTCGTAGTCGACGCCCAGCGTGTACCGCTCCTGCTCGTTTCCCCGCTCCTGGTAGATCCCCGACGCCTCCGTCAGCTGGTTCAGGTCGTCGTACGCGAACCGCTGCTGCGTCCGCGCCACCATCACCGCCCCGCCCAGCGACTCGTCGAAAGGCACCTCGTTGTTCAGCTCCCGGATGTTGCCGACGAGGTCATACCGGTAGCGCAGCCGCTGGAACGGCCTCGGCGATCGCCCCATCGACCGCATCTGCGCGCTCTGATGGTCCGCGTTGACCTCCGTCATCCGCCGCGTCGACTCGTCGTACCGGTACTTCGTCTCGATCCCGTTGCCCGCCACCACACGCACCCGCTGCCCGAACTCATCGTACCCGATGTGCCTCAGGTACTCCGTCGTCCTCGGCTCGCTCGGGTGCTGCGGATTGACGCGCTGGTTCTCTCCGACCACCGACACCACCGCGCCGCCTCGGTCGTACCCGTAGCGCACAACCTCCTCGCCCGAGCCGGGGAAGTGGAGCTCCTGCATCCGCCCCAGCGCGTCGAACACGTACTTCATCGTCGCCTGGTACGGCCCCCTATGCGGCTCCCGCAGCCTCGGGAACTCCGAGGTCAGCTCCGCCGTGTTGCCGAACCGATCGTAACGGAAGCTCCGCTTGCCCGCCGCGCTCGTCTCCTCCACCAGCCGCGCCGCTCGGTTGCCTTCCTCATCCCCGGCGTCGTCCGGCTCGCCGTACGTGTAGACAACGTCCTGCGTCACCGGAGTGTCGATCTTCCGCAGCCGGTTGAAGTCGTACTCGTACCGGATCAGCTGCCCTCGCGCCGCGAGCTCCGCCGTCAGCTTCGCCCGAAGGTTCCCGACCAGATCGTAGCGCCACTCCGTGCGGCCCGCGTCGGGGCTGACCAGCGTCACCATCCGGCCCACCGAGTCGTACGTCGCCGTCGTCGCGTTGTTGCGCGCGTCCGTCACCCGCACGAGCTCGCCGAGGGGGCTGTGCTGGTAGCGCGTCACGATCTGCGTCTCCACCCCCTGGATCCGGTTGAACTCCTCCACCGCCGCGATCCGCCCACCCACGTCCCGGTACGTGTTCCGCATCTTCGCGTTGGCGTCGATCACCATCTCCTGAAAGAGCAGCCGTCCTTCCAGCGCCACCAGGTCGTGCTCGATCGCCGTCCGCGCGTAGCCGTCCGGCGCGCTCGTGTCCGGCATGGCGACCTCCCGCACACGCGAGGCCGCGTCGTAACGCGTGAGCGTCGGCCGCAGCAGCGCCAGGCTCACGAAGGCCGTGTCCGGCTCCGCGCTGAAGCCCGGCTGCCCCTGCTCCACCACGCGGCCGAGCGCGTCGAACGCCACCGCACCGCTGACCGTCATCCCGACCTCGGTGCCCGTGCCCGTGTCCCGCTCGTGGTCCTTCTTGGTCTGCAGCACGCGCCCCAGCCCATCCGCGAACGTCATCGTCACGATCGGATCGCCCGGGTGCTCCACGTCCTTGTGGCTCGTCATCGCCCACGCCGGCAGCGCGGCGGTCTGATCCGGCTGGAGCGCGTACTCGAACCCGATCGTCGGCTCGCCCTCGCCCACGAGCGCTTCCGGATCGTACACCGTCGTTGGCGTGCATCCGACCGGCCCGGCGTCCTCGCCGTCCTCCGAAAGGTCGCTCGGCCCCCAGACCTCGGTGAGCCGCCCGAAGTCGTCCACGCGGTGCACCATCGTGTGCCCGTTGACGTCGGTCTCCTGCGCCACCGTGCCATACAGCAGATTCGGCACGCTGTTCGAATGGTACCCGAAGCTATCGCTCGCGCACGTGCGGTAGCTGTGCGTCACGTCATCGTAGCTGTACGTCAGCTTGTAGCTGTTCGGGTCGGTCGACGTCTCGAGGTTGCCGAAGTCGTCGAACTCATAGCTCCACGTGGCCTCCGCGTTCGCGTAAGTCGTCCCATCCGCCCGCTTGCCGCCGGAGATGACGTTCGTGACGGTGTGCAACGCGCCCGTTCCCGGCCAGTACGTCGCCGTTCGCCGGCGCAGCACACGCCCCTGCTCGTCCGTCGTCTCGACGAGCTCCGGCTTTACGATGTAAGCCGAGCCAGGCTCCGTGTACTCCACCCTCTGATGCACGTTGTCGTCCGGCGTATCGGCCTCGCCGTCAGCGTGCAGCTCGATCAGGTTGCCGAGCTCGTCGAAGACCCGCGTCTCGCGCGTGCTCTTGTGCGGCGCGCTCGGGTCGTCGGTCGTCCCCTCGTAGAACGCGCTCCTCCTCTCCGTCTCCCTGGGGAAGAACGAGCCCACCCTGGGCTCCAGCCCCTCGGGCGGCGGCGCGTAGTCGACCTCGTTCACCGTGTGGAGCAGCCCGTCGCCGTCGCGCAGCGTCGAGCGCGCGACCAACCCGCGGCGGTAGACGTCGTGGTTCAGATACTCGACGTCCTCGCTCGACATTGCCGTGACGCCATCCTCGCCGAGCGCCGTCGTCGTCACGAGCCCGTACCCGAGCTCGACCCGCTCCTCCCTGTCGTAGACCCCATCCGCGTGCGTCGCGATGCTCGTCCGGTACGCATGCACCCCGTACACCCCCGGCGCGCCCTCCACGCCGTCGTGCAACGTCACCTCGCTCATCACCCACTGGCTCGACGGCATGTCGACCTGAGGTGCCCTATCCATCTCCCCGAGCGCCCCCTCGCTCGGCACGACCAGGTTGCCCTCGCGCTGGTAGTCCAGCTCGATGCTCCCGCCGAGCGGCCGGCTCACCCGCCGCAAGAGGTTCGTCTTGCCGAGCGCGTTGACCCGCGCGTACACCGTCGCGTCGCCGTCCCGCTTGAGCACGTGATCCTGAAGCCCATCGCCGTCGATGTCCTCGAACGCGAGGTGCGATGAGCCGGCGCCTTCCGAGTAGAACACCGACCCGCCGACGCACACGAAGTAGCAGACATCGACCTTAAAGCTGCCCTCGTAGCTCTCCGACCTGCGGAAGCTCACCGCGTCGCCCCCGCCCATGAACGCGTACTCCGGCGGATCGATCGACACACCCCACGCCCCAGCGGGCCAGGGCTCCTCCGGCGCGAACCGGCTCCCGAGGTTGAGCTGCACCCGGAACCACGACTCTTCCGGGTCCTTCATCACCTTGTCCGGCAGCCCGTCGCCGTTCACGTCCGCGAAGTCCACCACGGTCCGCGCCGTCGTGTACGTGTACCCCGCGCCGGCGGCGGCCACGGTCGCGTCCACGCCGACGCCGACGCTGTTCGCGCCCGTGTCCTCCAGCCGCACAGCGTCCACCCCGGCCGCGTCCGTGAACTCGCTCAAGATGTCGCCGAGCGTCTCGCGCAGCGTTCCCGCGTTGAAGTCGCTCTTTTCGAAGCGCGCCCGCTCCAGCGGCGCCGGCCCCGCGAACCGATGCCCCAGGTTGAACGCCACCTTCATCACCCCGCTCTGGGGATCCTGCGTCACCTGGTCCACCAGACCATCGCCGTTGACGTCCACAAGATCCACGTGTGTGGCAGACAGGCCGTAGCTCGTCCCAACGCGGAATTGCGTGTGCAGGTACCCCTCGAATCGCCCCTCGCTCGTGGTCTTGGAGATCGCCTGGATCTCGCTGTCGACAGTGACCGATGCGCTCCCTTCCAGCCGGATCGCACGGTGCTCGATCCGCCGCAGCGCCTCCGGCAGCGACCAGCTGTCCCGCGGCCCGAACCCTCGCCCCGTATTGAGCACCGCGCCCTCGCGCGTCACGCTGTCGGGCAAGCGATCGCCGTTGATGTCGATGAGGTCCAGGTCCGACGTGGTGCTGCCGAAGCTGTAGCCCGCCCCCAGCGGCCCGAGGTTGGCGCTGATCTCCGCGTTCCACGTCTCCGCGCTGCGCAGCCGGCCGAGCTGACCGTCTCCCCGCCTCACCTTGCCCACGATCGACGGCTTGACCGCATTCCCCCCGACGAACGCCTCCGACGCGGCCGCGCCCCACACCGGCGCGCTCCCCTGCGGCAGCGGCACGGCGAGCGTGAAGCCGCGCTCCGGGTGGAGCGTCGGAAAGGCGATGTCCGCCTCCGAGAACGCGCGATCTCCGTCGAGGAAGCCGACCGACCAGCCATGGAACCCGCCGGCCATCGGGTCCTCTGACCCGGCGCTCGCCGCCGCCTCGGGCGCGAAGACGCCGAGCGACACCGGCTCCCCGTCGATCGTCGCGTTCAGCGCGGCGCCCGTGGGCGGCACCTGCGCGAAGGCCGTGACGAAGATCGGCTCGCCGGCCTGGACCTCCAGGTCGATGTCCACGGGGAATGCCGTCCCAGCAGCGCTCGGCGCGGAATACGCCTGCTTGAAGAGCAGCCGATGCACGCCCTGAACGACCAGGGTCAACGGCTGAGTGAATGTATAGGTCCCCGGCACGAACAGCATTCCCTCGAGCCGCGCTGTCCCCGTGCTCGGCGCGATCCACGGCCGCGGGCGCGTCGCATGCGACCACCTCGCGACAGGCATCGACACATGCGCCCGCTGCTCGATGAGCGCGAGCGGCAGCGGCGCGTCCCCGGGCCCATCGTTGTGCAGCGTGCAGCCGGTGCGGCCGTTCGGCTGCGCGCTGCACTGCACTTGCCCGCGCCGCGGCGCGCCCGTGGCCCGGTCCACGCGCGTGTACTCCTCGTAACGGACCACCGGGCTCCATGCGATGCGCGCCGGGTCATCGGGCAGCTCCGCCTTCACCCGGAACCGGAGGCGATCGCCCGCGAGCACCGGGATCGCGTCGGGCAGCAGCGCGCCCAGCCCGAGCCCGCCGGCGCCCGCATCGACGTGCTGCGGCGTCAGGATCGACTCCGCCGCGGCGCTGCCGCGCTCCCGCACGATCTCCACCCACAGCTCATCGCTCGTCGCCCACTTCGTGAGGTCGCCCGAGATCCGGACACTGCCGTCGGCCGGTGCCACCCACGGCACGTCGGGGCGCCCCGCGAGCCGGTGGTCGTGGCTGTACTCGAAGCGGTGGATCGGCGCCCCGTCCGGCCCCGCCTGCGCGAGCTGCGTTTCGCTCACCTCGTAGGTGATCGACGGGCTCCACGAGACCAGGTCAGCCGCCGTGTCCACGCGCCGCTCGGGGTCGATCGCCGGCGCCGCGCTCACCCGGAAGTAGATCCGGTCGCCCGCGGCCACATGCGTCGTGAGGACCTCGCCGCCGCACCGATGCGCGCCAAGGAGGCACGGAGTCAGCTCGTCCCCGTCGAGCACATCGTCGAAGAGCGGCTCGGCCTCGCCGCTCCGCACGATCTGCACCCGCACCCCATCGCCGCCCGCCTCCTGCTTCTGCAGCGCTCCGCCGATGCGGACGTCTCCCTCGAACGGCGCGATCCAGCGCAGCAGCGGATCGGCAGGATGCAAGTCCTTGCGCGCCGCCTGGGCCAGGTCGGGACGGCCGGACGGCGCGCCGCTCGTGTCGAGCGCGCCCCACGGCTGCTTGCTCCCGAAGCGGCCTCGCCGGTCGTTGAGCGCGGCGTAGACGCCCCCGAGCGGGCCGCCCGACACCAGATCGGGGTAGCCGTCGCCGTTGATGTCCGTGACGATCTGCTCGTCCTCCGTGCTGCTGCGCGTGTACCCCACCGAGCCGCTCAGCGCCGCGACGTTCAGCCCCGCATACACGCTCCATCCCGAGCGGTCCGTCAGGCCGAGATCCCTGTCGGACAAGCCGAGCGCGCTCGCCGCCGTCACATGGCTCCCGGACGCCGCGCGGAAAAGGTTCAGCCCGACATCGCCGCTGTCCTCCAGGAAGTCGGGCATCCCATCGCCGTTGAGGTCGAACACGCTCTTGCGCACCGTCTCGTCGCCGAAGAAGCCGCCCCCGCCGACCGAGATCGAGAACATTCCGATGCCGAGCCCCACCGACGCGCTGCCGCCCGCGGTCGAGTCCTCCGTGCGCGACAGGCCGCTTTTGGCCTTGGCCTGTCCCCAAGCCTCGGCCGCCTGCGCGAACGCCGCCACCTCGCCGGACGCGGTGCGCGGCGCCGTGAAGTACTCGAACGTATGCCGGTACAGCTCCTCGCCGAGCGTCACCTGCCCGCCCGCCTGCCGCGCGCCTCGCCCGTGGAACGCGATGGCCTGCAGCAGGCGCTTGCCGAAATCACCGTCGATGTAATGGAGCGCGTAGCTGCGAACCACGACGTCGCCGAACCGCACGTCCACACGCGAGAGCTGCGTTTCGGTCTGCTCGAGAAAGCCGGGCCTGCCGCTGAGCATGACGTCGGGCCGCCCGCTCTCGGACACGAAGTCCACGGCATAGGCCGCTTCGACCCCTCGTGACGCGTTCGCCGTGTACTCGATGCGCTCGGGGTGCACCTCGATGCGCGGCGGTGGACCGGCCTCGACCTCCCGATCATAGCGGACCCGCATCTGGTTGCCGAACGTGTCGCGCACCTCGTCGAGGTACCAGCGGAACACGTTGCGCGGCTGGCCCGGCCCCGGCTCGGGATCATCGAGCCGCGCGTTCGCGTCGCGGCCATAGACAGCCGTTGTCCCGTCCTTGTCCGTCACCTCCCAGAAGTAGCTGGCCGCCCCGGTGCCGTGCCGCACGATGCGGTCGAACCGCCCTTCCACCCGCCGCCGGAACAGGCACGGGTCGCCGCAGGCGCCGCCTTCGACTTGCACGAGCTCGCTCCCGTCGAGCAGGTAGCGCGGCGCCTCACCCGCCGCGTACGCCGGCACCCCGAAGCGCGTGTCGATCTCGATGCTCGACAGCCGCAGATCCCACCCCACGCCGAGCCAACCGTTGCGGTGCTCGCTGTCGTAGGCGATCGCGAGCGCCGGCTCGATCCCGTTGCGCCCCGGCGGGACCTCGATCGCATGGCTCAGCCGCGCAGCGCCGCTGGAGCTCGCCTCCGGCGGCGCCACCAGCGTCACCGCGGCGAACGGGCTCCCCAGCGCGAGCCCCTTGATGCTGTTCGGATCGAAGCTGCGCGTGCCCGGCGCATCCGGCATCGCGAGCGTGGCATTCACGAAGTCGGTGAAGTGGTCGGTCAGGCTCGCCAGCTTGCCCTTTGCAGCCTCGCCGTCCCGCGCGACGTGCTCCCACTGGCCCAGCGCCTCGTCGAAGTAAAAGCCCGTCACATGCTGCGCGGTCATCCCCGGGGGAATCGCGCGCTCGTCATAAGGCAACGTCAGCCGCACCGGCTTCTTGAACCTGAGCCCGTGCGGCCCGAAGCGGTATCCTCTCCCCCCGGGCGTGACGTTGACCATCGCGCGCCCCATCGGACGCACCTCGCCCTGGTCGAGCGGGCGAATCGTGATCCGCACCGGCTCATCCACCGCGCCTCGAGGGATCTCCAGCACGGCCCCCTCGAACGCCACCACCCGCGCCTCGTCGGGCACCACCATCTCGCCAAACGGCGCCCCCACGTCCTCGACCGGCGGCGCGTCCACACGAGGCCCCAGGGACAGCCCCCCGACACCGTCGCTCGGCAACTGGAAGGGAATCGACGAGAGCGCTACCCCGCCGCCTGGCGGCGACAGCGGCATGAGCCGCGGCTCCGGCGGCCCTGCCAGCGCCAGGCCTTCATGCCCCCGCCCGAGCAGCAGCACCACCACACAGAACAAAGCAAGACGGCACAACCAGCCCGCGTGTCGCATTCGAGACACTCCCGACGCAAGGTCTGTTGAATTCGCGGCCACCTATGTCCCGCATGACCCGCCGTGTCAACACCGACTCGATTACAACCGATTACAGCGCGCCGCCCTCTCCTCGCCTCGCCGGCCGCCTCTCCCTCGATGTCTCGCGCACGCCTCGGCGCAGCAGCATTCAGACGCCTCAGCGCGCCAAACGACCTTGACAGCCACCCTCGATACGCGATCATCCTCCAATTACTCTCAACCAGGAGGGAGCTCATGCCCCCGACACGCACCGTGAAGAACACGCCCGGATCCACGTCTCCCAAGGCCAGGTCGTCCAGCAGGACGCCGGCCGCAACGTCGAAGCGCCCGGCGGCGAAGCCCCACGATCCGACCAGCGAGGAGGCGCTCCTCGCGCTGGACTCGGCCTACGCCTCTGCCCCCGACATGCCTGCGAGCGTCGCGGAGCACGAGCTCACCTCCCTGGCGCGCCTCGCGCACGCGCAGCAATCACGCATGTCGAGGATCGGTATCACCTCCGACAAGGTGGATCTCCTCGCGCGCTTCGCGCGGCGCCTCGGCGCCCTCGAGAAGGGGTGGCAGAGGGCGCGCGGCGCCGTGACGCTCGCGTCTGCGCAGCGCAAGCTCCGCGACGAGGCCGAGGCGCTCGACGCGAAGCTCGTGGCCGGCGGCCGCTGGGGCTGCCGCAACGACGACGCCGCCCAGGCAGAGCTCTCGCGCATCGCCGACGGCTCCGGCCTTTCGGACACCATCCAGGACCTGCGCGATCTCGTCGACTTCTGGTCCGATCACGAGGGCGCGCTCGGCGTGACCGATATCACGACGAAGGATCTCGCGCGGGCCACGGCGCTCGCCGACGCGCTCGAACACGCCGCCGCCAACGAGGCATCGGACGCGAGCGCCGCACACGCGCTGGATCTTCGCAACCGTTGCTTCTGGGCCGCCGACGAGCTCGCCAAGGAAACCCGTGAGGGCGGCCGGTACGCGTTTCGCGACCAGCCCAAGATCGCGGCTAAGTTCGTATCGCGCTACCGGACGAACGTGCGACGGCGCTCCCGCAGGAAGGCCCAGACCACCGAACCCGCCGCCGCTCCCGAGCTGAGCCCGCAAGCATAAGTTCTCCCACGGGCGCCATTCGCTCGCTCCCGCGCCCGATCCTCTCACGCTGGCGGCCGATCCTCTCGCTCCCGCGCCCGATCCTCTCACCCCGGCAGCCGATCCTCTCGCTCCCGCGCCCGATCCTCTCGCTCCCGCGCCAAGAGCTCTCTCTTCCTCTCCTCTGCCCCCTCACCGGCTCTCTCTCACCCATCCGCTCCACGCGTCGAGCCCGCACGGGTGCCGCTTCGCCCCGGACGCGCATCTCCCTCGCGCGCGTTCCGCGCCGCATTCCCTGCGCCGAGGCGAGCCTTGCGCTGCAGCGCCCCCTGCGCTTTGATGCCCGCCCTTCCCCATCCGAGGTGGAACGAACCATGGCGACCCTTGGCGACCTTCGCGAGCGCATCGACAGCATCGACGACCGGATCCTCGATCTCCTCGCCGAGCGGGCCGAGGTGGCCGTCGAGGTCGCGCACGCGAAGCGCGCGGCGAACGCCACGCAGTTTCACGACCCGGAGCGGGAGCGGCGCGTGCTCACCCGCCTGCAGGCGAAGGGCGCGGGCCGCTTCCCGGGCGACGCCATCCGGGTCGTCTTCCGGGAGGTGATGAGCGCCTGCCTGTCGCTCGAGGAGCCCATGAAGGTGGCCTTTCCGGGGACGGAGGGCGCCTTCGCGGAGGTCGCGGCGCGGCACCTGTTCGGGCTGGCCGCGCGCTACCGCGAGACGGGCACCATCGAGGGCGTCTTCGACGCCGTGCGCGCGGGCGAGGCGGCCTGCGGCGTCGTCCCCGTCGAGAGCTCGACCGACGGCTCGGTGACCCTGACGGCGGACGCCCTGATCGAGAGCGACCTCCAGATCCGGCAGGAGCTCGTGCTCGACGTCGCCTATTGCCTGTTCAGCAAGGCGGAGGGGCTGAGCGGCGTCGCGCGCGTCCACGCGCACCCGCACGCGCTCTCGCAGTGCCGCCTCTGGCTCGCGAAGCACCTCCCCGGCGCGCAGATCGTCCAGACCGTCTCCGCGGCCGCGGCGGCGCACGAGGCCCTCGGCGACCCCGCCGCGGCGGCGATCGGCAGCCGCGGGGCGGGCGAGCTCTACGGGCTTCCGCTCCTGCGGGAGCGCATCCACGACCGCGCCGAGAACGCGACGCGCTTCATCGTCATCGCCCCGGCCGACGCGCCCGCCACGGGCGCGGACAAGACCTCGATCGTCTTCTCCGTGCAGGAGGAGCCCGGCGCGCTCCGCCGGGTCCTCGCCATCTTCGACGACGCGGGCATCAACCTGACCCGGATCGAGTCGAGGCCCAGCCGGCAGAAGCACTGGGACTACGTCTTTCTCGTCGATCTGGAAGGCCACCGGAGCGATCCGCGCGTCGCCGACGCGATCGAGCGGCTCCGCGCGCGCTGCGAGATGGTCAAGGTGCTCGGGAGCTACCCGCGGTCGACCGGCGCGCGCTGAGGCGCGGGCGCGGCCATCCCGCCGAGCCGCGACGGGGGATGGTGCCCCGCGGCGAAGGGTGATAATTTTCCGCGCCCGTGCCGGCCGCGTCGCTCGCGCTCGCCCTCCGCGCTGCCCGAACGGCCGCGAGCGCGGCTGCCGGCACCCTGCTGGCCGCCGTCTCCCTGCCCGCCGCAGCGGGCGAGCCGCCCGCCGCCGGCGAGCCGGTGCTCGTCCTCGCCGCCTTCCCGGGCGCCGGCGGCATCGACAAACGCGCCCTCGACCTCGTCGTCGCCCATATCCGCCCCGTCGGCGTCCGCGTTCAGATCGTCCGCCCCGGCACACCGAGACCCGTGCTGCAGACGCTCCTCCCCGAGGCCAACGCGCTCGCCGACGCGTGGGACGCGCGGGGAGTGCTCTGGATCGACGCCGGCGCGAGCGACGAGCTCGCCCTGTACGTGGTCGAGCGCGACGGCGAGCAGATCTACGGCCGCCGCATCCCGGTCTTGCCCGGGCAGACCGCCACCGCCCTCGAGTCGCTCGCCAACATCGCCGGCGCGGTCGCCGAGGAGCTCCGCGAGGGCCACGTCGCCGGCCTGGCCGAGGTGAAGGTCGCCCCGGCCGCGCCGGCTCCAGCGGCTCCGCCCGAGCCCGACGGTGCCCCCGGGCTCGCCGCGTCCCCCGCATCCCCCGCGGCGCCCGCGGCCACCGCGCCCGCGGACGCCGCGCTGGACCTGCAGCCGCCCGCGGGCCCGCCGTCGCCATCCACGGGCGCCCGCCGCGAAGCGAGCCCGCTGCCCACGTTCGCCGTCCTCGCCGGCTACGCCGGCGCGAGCTTCAGCAGCGCCGCGCCCTGGCAGAGCGCCGCCGCGCTCCGCGCCTCCTGGGCGCCGGTGGACTACGCCGTCCTCGGCCTGGGGTACGAGCTGATCCCCTCGACCTCCCTCGGCAACGAGCAGTCCACGTTCGAGCTCTTGCGCCACCCGGTGATCACGACCGGCCAGGTCCGCGTCAGGCTCCCCCTGGGCCTCGACCTGCAGCTCGGCGCGCGCGCCACCGTCGATATCGTCGAGCGCGTCCCCGAGGAAGGCACGACCCAGCAGGCGCTCGAGCAGCCACCCCCGTTCCCGCCACCTCCCGGTCATTTCCCGCCAGCGCCGCCCCCGTGGCGGTGGCCGAGGATGTTTCCGCAGCAGCTGCCGCCGCCCGAGGCCCGCACCGACGTGCTCGTGAGCGTCGCGCCTGTCGCGGAGCTCGGGGTCCCGCTCACCGGGTGGCTCCGCCTCAAGACGACGCTGGGTGTGGACGTGCTCCTGACGGAGCCTGACGCCACCGTACACCCGGCCCTCGCGCTTTCAGCCAATCCGGTGCGGATCCTCGCCGGCGTCGGGCTCGAGCTCGGCCTCGACATGTCGGCCCCGCCGGCCCCCGCGGGCATGGTCAGGAAATGACCACCCGCGCCGCATGACCCAACACGAAAGGAAAATTGACCCGCTTCGGGCCGTGCGTCGCACCAGGACGATGCGATGGACGCTGAGCACGCGCGAGCTCTCTCCAGGAGCCTCGGCCCCCTGCCCGAGCCGCTCCTGGCCAGCGCCATGACGCGCCCCGTCCCCGCACCGCCGCCTGCCCCGTCGACCGCCGTGTCCTCGCCGTCTGAGCTCGAACGGATGCGCCACGCCGGCGCGGGTGACCCGGAGGCCCAGGCCTGGCTCATGACGCACGTGATCTCGCGGGTCCGCCGGATCGCGCGGACGTTCCTCCGCAGCGCGGCCGACGCCGACGACGCCGCGCAGCTCGCCCTGCTCGCGATCCTCGAGAGCGCGTCGAGCTACCGCGGCGACGCCGCCGTCGAGGCCTGGGCCAGGCGCGTCGCCGTCCGGACGATCCTCCGGTACGCAAGGCAGCAGCGCAGGGAAGGCGCGCCCGTGGCCCCGGAGAGCGCGATCGACGAGGAGATCGCCCAGGCGCCGCACCAACCCCCGTTCGAGGCCCTCCCGCGCGAGGCGCGCGCGTACCTCGACGAGCTGCCGGAGGCGCAGCGCCATGTGATCCTCCTGCACCACGCGCTCGATTACTCCATCGAGGAGATCGCCGGAATGACCGAGGTCAGCGCCGATACGGTGAAGAGCCGGCTGCGCCTCGGGATCGGCGCGCTCCGCAAGCAGGTGCGACAGGACCTCGCCGTCGGCCGGAAGAGAGCATCATGACAGGGACGCAGAAGTCCGAGATCGATCTGGATCTCCTGCCCGCGATCCTCGCCGCGGAGGCGCGCGGCGAGCCGATCCGCCCCGAGGACGCGGAGCTCCTCCGCCGCGCCGAGCAGGACGACCCCGAGCTCCGCGGCGAGGCGCCGCTCTGGGCCGCCATCGGCAGGCTCGGCGACGCGCGCGGCGACGGCCGCGAGCTCAGCGACGCCGCCATGCTGCAGCAGGTGCTCGCGCGCGCCCGCCTCGGGCCCGGGGGCGCCCGCGTCGAGCCCCACGCCGCTCGCCTCGACCCGAGGGGCGCCCGCGTCGAGGCCGCGCCCGAGAGCACGGCGCGGCTGCGCGCGGCGCCTCGGCCGATGCTGCGGCGCGGGATCGCCGGGTCGCTCGCGGGCGTCGCCGTCGCGGCGACGCTCCTGGCCGCGCTCGCGGCGGAGCTGTTCGACGGGCCCGCGCAGGCGCCCCCGCCGACGCCGAGCGAGGCGCTCGATCCGAGCGGCGCGCGGCGCACGGTCCTGAGCCTCCCCACGCTCTCGGTGCCGGAAGCGCCTCCGCCAGGCGCCGGCGCGCCCACCGGCAAGCCCTCGCCAGGCGCCGGTGAGCCCTCGCCAGGCGCCGGCGCGCCCTCGTCAGGCGCCGACGCGCCCAGCGGCGAACCGCCACCCGGCGCGAGCGCGCCCGCCGCCGCGCCGTCGCCCGGCGCCGGCGCGCCCACCGGCGAGCCCGCGACCGCCAGCGCCGCCAGCGCCCGGGATCGCGCGCAGCAGCCGCCCAGGCCGCGCGCGGAGGAGCCCGCGACGGGCCCGCAAGCGCTGCTCCTGCGCGCGCAGACCCAGCTCGGCCAGGGGAAGAGCGCCGAGGCGAACGCCTCCTACCGCGCCCTGCTCGCGCAGTACCCGGCGAGCCCCGAGGCGCGGGCGGCCCTGGTGTCGCTCGGGCAGATCGCGCTCCACCAGGGCAAGGCGGCGGAGGCGCTCGGCTACTTCGATCGCTACCTCGCCGGCGCCGGCGGCCCCCTCGCCGCGGAGGCCCGGGTCGGCCGGGTGCAGAGCCTGCGCCGGCTCGGGCGGGCGGCCGACGAGCGCGCGGCCATCGCCGACTTCCTCGCGCGTCACGGCGAGAGCGTCCACGCGCCGCGGCTGCGCGCGCGCCTGTCCGAGCTCGGCGGCGGCTGAGCGCAGGGGCCTGACGCCGGATCGCCGGCGTCCGCGCGGTGGGGCTTCTTCAAAAAAGATTGACCCCTGATCCCGCCGCGTCGCCACCTGGCCATCGAGATGTCGCAAAACCTTTGCCGAATTGAAAAATTCTCTTCACGAGGCGGATGGCGCGCCGGCGTCCTTGGCGGGGTCGTGGCCCTCGCGGCGCTCGCCTGCTCGAGCTCCGGGGGTGGTACCAACGACCCGTCGGGCTCGGGGGGCTCGGCCGGCGGCCCCGGCGGCTCCGGCGGCTCCACCGGGTCGGGCGAACCGACCGGCGACCCCATGAAGCTCGTCGGCGCCTTCCAGGTGCGCTCGTTGCCGGCCGCCGAGCCGGGGACGGGCAGCACGTCGGTGATCGGGAAGATCTACGACGGCCCCACGCCCTCGCAGCTCGTCTGGGAGGTGCAGGCCGAGGAGGATGGCTGTCAGCTCCTCACGCCGCGCGTCCCGTTCTGCAACGAGCCCTGCGGGGGCAGCGCCGTCTGCGTGGAGGACGACACGTGCCAGCCCTACCCGGCCGCGCACAGCGCCGGCAACGTGACGGTGACCGGCTTGAACCTCGAGTCGGGCGAGGCGTCCCTCGTCATGAGCCCCACGGCGAACAACTACCAGCCTCCCGCCGGCGTGAAGCTCCTCTACCCGCCCGTCGACGAGGGCGATGTGCTCCGCTTCGAGGCGAGCGGCGATTTCTTCAGCGCCTTCACGGTGGAGACCAAGGGCGTGAGCCCCCTCGAGCTCCTGAGCGAGACGATAGAGCTCAAGCCCGAAGAGCCCCTGCACATCGAGTGGACCCCGCCGGGGCAGGCCGACATCGCCAGGCTCCACGTGAAGCTCGACATCAGCCATCACGGGGGAACGAAGGGGATGATCGAGTGCAACGTCGACGACACCGGCTCGCTCGATGTCCCGGCATCACTCGTCAAGCAGCTCCTCGACCTCGGCGTCGCGGGCTTCCCGACGATCATCGTCACGCGCAGGTCCGTGGGCTCCACGACGATCCCGGCCGGCCGGGTCGATCTGGTCGTCTCGTCCCAGATCGAGCGGGCGGTGGTGATCGCGGGGCTCACGTCGTGCAACGACGACTCGCAGTGCCCCGAGGGCCAGACCTGCCAGAGCGATCTCACCTGCAAGTGAGCCTCGCCGATCCGCGGCGCGGCCGACCGTCTAGCTTAACAAGGAAAAGGACACAGAGACCATGACACGCACTTATCGCCCCTTGCTGCTGCCCCTCGCCCTCGCGCTGCTCTCCCCTGTGGTCGGCGTCGGCTGCTCCGGTTCGGACTCGGATGTGGGCGCCTCGGGCGACAGCTCGACAAGCACCTCGTCCAGCTCCGGCGGCAACACCTCCTCGTCCAGCTCCGGCGGCAACAGCACCTCCTCGTCGTCCAGCGGCAACACCTCCTCGTCCAGCTCCGGCGGCAACAGCACCTCCTCGTCGTCCAGCGGCAACACCTCCTCGTCCAGCTCCGGCGACCCCACCACCTCGTCCAGCTCCGGCGGGACGACCGAGAAATTCAGCTTCTTCGTGACCAGCCTCGTCGCCCTGCAGGAGCTGTCGGGCTCCCAGGACGGCTTCGGCGGCGATCTCCGCTTCGGAGAGACGGGCCCCGGCGCCGGGCTCCGCGGCGCGGACAAGATCTGCGCGACCATCGCCGAGAAGAGCATGCCCGGCGCGGGGAGCAAGCAGTGGCGCGCCTTCCTGAGCGCCGTCGCAGGGGAGGACGGCAAGCAGGTCGACGCGATCGATCGGATCGGCGAGGGTCCCTGGTACGACCGGCTAGGCCGGCTGCTCGCCAACAACAAAGAGGAGCTGCTCAACGACCGCCCCTCCGCGGCCGACCCTGCGATCATCGACGATTTTCCGAACGAGGACGGCGTCCCCAACCACCAGCCCGATCCGAGCCAGCCCGAGGTGGACAACCACGACATGCTGACGGGGACGAACGACAAGGGACAGCTCTACAGCGCGACCGCGACCTGCAAGGACTGGACGGCCAAGTCGGGCGACACGAGCGAGGGGCGGCCGCGCGTCGGTCACTCGTGGCCCAGGAACTTCGGTGGCGGGGGCTCCACCTGGCCCGGCGGCAGCAGCGGGGCCGGCGGCCCCGGCGGCCCCGGCGGCAGCACCGGCGCCGGCCCCGGCGGCAACATCAACATGGCCAACTGGATGTCGTCGCTCGACGAGGCGGGGTGCGCGCCGGGCATCAACCTCCTGGAGCAGGGGGGGCCGCTGCCCGGCACGGTCACCGTCGGGTCCGGCGGCGGTTACGGCGGGTTCTACTGCTTCGCGCTGACGCCCTGAAGCCCTGAAGCCCTGATACCTTGACGCCTTGACGCGGGATCACCGGCGCGCGCCGCTGCTCGGTCAGCATCCTTATCTCAGGAGGAATCATGTACAAAGGCACTCGCATCACGTCGATCGTCGCGCTCGCCTTGCTCGCCTCGGCGCTCCCGGGCGCGTGCGGCGGCGGCGGCACGGACGACCCCGGCGTGACCGAAGAGGTCTGCGAACGCACGGACGCCGGTGAAACCACGGAGTTCTTGAAGCGCGTCGGGTGCGCCGCGGACTTCGAGGCGCTCGCCTCGGTGCCCATCGACGCCAGCCTGCCCGGCGCGCGGTCGGTCAAGGTCGTGCTGGATCAAGCCGATCAGAACGCGCTGTATTTCCAGAACAGCGTTCTCTACCTGATCCACTACGACTTCGTGTCATCGCACCTCTCGGGCGACGCGCTGCCCATCGTCCCGCCCCTCGCCGAGTTCAACGCGACCGAGTACTTCACGCCGGATCGCCGCTTCGTCCTCGGCGCGGTGACGCACTACGAGGGCCCCGGCGTGTGGGCCGTCGAGCTCTCCCCCTACGACACCGCGTCCGCGGACATGATCGCCACCCTGTTCAGGGCGGTCAAGGCGGCCTCCTTCTTCGGGTCGAAGCTCGCCTTCCACCCGACGTCGGAGGCCGTCGCGGCCGAGGCGAAGAAGCTCCCCGCCGACATCCCCGTGGTCAGCACCGGCGATCTCTACGCCGGGATCGACTACCAGCCGCTCTCGCTGGGCACGGCGGTGGGCCGGCTCCACTTCGCGAAGGCGGCGGATCTCGCCACGGAGTACCTGTCCCACCAGGACATCGTCGTCCTCGACGAGGCGCCCAACGACATCTCGGTCGTCCAGGGGATCATCACCGAGGAGTTCCAGACGCCGCTCTCGCACGTCAACGTGCTGTCCCAGAACCGGCGCACCCCCAACATGGGGCTGCGCAACGCCATGAACCACCCCGACCTGCTCGCGCTGAAGGACAAGCTCGTCGAGCTCACCGCGGGGCCGACGTCCTGGAGCGTCCGCGAGGTCACCGAGGCGGAGGCCGAGGCGTTCTGGGAGGCGCACAAACCCACGCCCGTCACGCTCCCCGAGATGGATCTGACGGTCACCGATCTGCGCGACCTCGAGGAGGTGACCCCCGATCCGCCGGAGGGCGAGACGCTCCGGGACGCGATCAAGAAGGCCGTGCTCGCCTTCGGCGGCAAGTCGGCCCACTACTCCATCCTGGCCAGGATCCCCGAGGTCCCCATCCAGAAGGCCTTCTCGATCCCGATGTACTACTATGACCAGTTCATGAAGCAGAACGGGTTCTACGAGCAGATCGACGCGATGCTCGCCGACCCGAAGTTCACCACCGACGCCGCGGCCCGCGACAAGCAGCTGAAGGCGCTCCGCGACGCCATGAAGACCGCGCCCGTCGACGCCGAGCTCCAGGAGCTCCTCAGGGCGAAGATCGAGGCGGAGTACGCCGGGCACCCGATGCGCTTCCGCACCAGCACGAACAGCGAGGATCTCGACGGGTTCCCGTGCGCCGGCTGCTACGACTCGAACACCGGCGATCCGACGGACTGGGAGGACGTCCTCGACGCCATCCGCAAGACGTACGCGAGCGCCTGGAAGCTCCGCACCTTCGACGAGCGCACCTATTACGGCATCGACCACCGGACCATCGGGATGGCCTTGCTCGTGCACCACAACTTCCCGGACGAGGAGGCGAACGGCGTGGCCATCACCAACAACCCGTTCGACACGGCCGGGGTCCAGCCCGCGTTCTACGTCAACGTGCAGTTCGGCGGTGACGTGGAGGTGGTCGCCCCGCCCGCGGGCGTGACGAACGACGCGTTCCTCTACTTCTTCAACCAGCCGAACCAGCCGGTCACCTACCTGACGCACTCGAGCCTCATGCCGGAGGGCCAGACCGTCCTCTCGACGGCGCAGGTCCACCAGCTCGGCGTGGCGCTCGACGCCATCCACGAGCGGTTCTCCCCCGCGTACGGGCCGGCGAGCGGCAACGACGGCTGGTACGCGATGGACGTGGAGTTCAAGTTCGACGACGACGCGAACCCCGACGAGCCGCCGACGCTCTACATCAAGCAAGCGCGCCCCTACCCTGGCCGCGGCGCCGCCTCCGGGGCGCCGTGACGCGGACGCGCGAGGATGGCGTGGATGGCGTGGATGGCGTGGCTCGCGTAGATGACGTAGATGGCGTGGATGGCGCCGGGCGCGCGCCGCGCCCGGCGATCGCCCCGGGAAAGAGCGGCTCGCCGTGATAGACTGGCTCGGATGGGTCACCCAGGGGAGCGCCACGGACTTCCGCAGGGCGGTCGTGGCGCTCCTGCTGGCGTTCGGGCTCGGCCAGGCGGTCGCGCTCGTCTACATGGCCACGTTTCGCGGGCTCTCCTACTCCCGCTCGTCCGTGCACAGCATGGCGATGGGCAGCGTCATCACCTGCATGCTGATGCTCTCCGTGGGCAGCAGCATCGCCGCCGGCATCGGCGTCGCCGTGGGCCTGAGCGCGATCCGGTTCCGCACGACCATGCGCGATCCGCGCGACGTCATGTTCATCTTCGCCGCCCTCGGCGTCGGCATCGCCTGCGGGCTCCAGGCGATCGGCGCGGCCCTCGGCGGGACGGCGATCTTCGCCGCCGGGACCTTGGTCCTCCATTTCACCGGCTGGGGCTCGCGGCGACAGCCGGATGGCCTGCTCCGCTTCACCGCGCCCGCCGTGCCCGAGGTGGAGGACGCGCTCGCGAGGGTGCTCCGCGCGCACTGCCGGACCTTCTCGCTGGTGACGCTCAGGGAGGCTGCGCAGGGGACCGTCATGGAGCATGCTTACCAGCTCACCATCCTCGCGCCCGAGCTCCGCTCGGCGCTCGTCGCGAAGCTCCAGGCGATCCCGGGCGTGCAGGATGTCTCTCTCATGCTTCAGGAGCCGACGCTGGATCTCTAGCGGCCGAGGTCCATCGCGGAGGATGCCTGTCGTTCACGCCCTCGTGGGCGCTCTCGCTTCGTTGACGCAGCCGCCGCCGTCATCACCGCGCAAGGATCATCGATGTACAGCTACCAGCGACTCCGCGCGGCGCTCCAGGACGCCGCCCCCGCGATCACCTTCGTGCTCACGCTCGGCGCCGCCCTGTGGCTCCACGTGGGCAGCGGCCCGCACGGGCGGGTCTTCGGCTACGCGGAGGCGCTGCCCGAGGTGCTCTCGCCGGTCGAGACCGCCCGGGTGGCCTCCATCGACGTGACCGTCGGCGAGGAGGTCGAGGCCGGGCAGATCATCGCGACGCTGGACACGTCGGTGATCGACGCCGAGATCGCCGTCGCCAAGGCGGAGAAGACCCAGGTCGAGGCCGATCTGAACATGGAGCTCGCCCTCCTCGAGCAGGAGCTCGACACGAACCGCGAGACGGTCGAGCGCCACCTCGCGGTGCACCGCGAGGAGCAGCGCCGGGCGGTCGCCGAGGCGAAGGTGCTGGACAGCGAGATCTCGCGGATGAAGCAGCTCATCGAGGACCGGCAGGCGGTGCTCGACGACCTGACGAAGCTCGACCTGCAGCACGCGACGGTCACGGCGATCGCCAGCGAGAAGCCGCGGACGCTGAGCGTCCTCACGGAGCAGCTCAAGGCGACGGAGCGGCGGCGGAACGGCCTCCGGGACCGGACGTCGGGGCTGGCGGCGAAGCTCGACGCCGACGTGCGCGTCGCGACCGAGAACATCGCGATGCTCGAGCAGCGGCGCGCGAGCTACGTGCTGCGCGCCGCGAACGCGGGGCGGGTCATCTCCATCGACAGGCAGCCCGGCGACGTGGTCCCGGCCGGGATGCCCCTGGTGCAGCTCCTGAGCGCGCGCACGGGCGCGCGCGCGGTCGCCTGCGTCCCCGAGCGCTTCGCCCTCGGCGTCAGCGACGGGGACGCCGCCGAGCTCTACGTCCGGGGCCAGCTCGGCGACCCGATCCCGGGCACGGTCATCTCGGTGGGCCCGCTCGTCTCCCAGCTCCCCCCGCGCTGCTGGCTCACGCCGGAGCTGCCGGCGTGGGGCCGCGTCGTCACCATCTCGCTGGACGCGCCGATGGCGCTCGTCCCCGGCCAGGCCTTCGACATCACGTTCGACGCGCGCCGCGGCGCGGCCCCCGCCCAGCCGCCACCGCCGAAGCCCACCACGACCGCGCCGAAGGCCGGCGCCGCGCCGAAGGCCGGGGCGGTCGCGTCGCAGTCCCCCATGAAGGTGCCCCCGACCCTGGCGAGCCGGACGCGCTTCGAGCCGTCCGGCGTCCTCGCGCGCCCCGGCGAGTCCCGGTACCTCGTCGTCAGCGACGACACGGGCCACGAGCAGAACAACGAGGGCGCGCCGTGGCTCTTCGCGATGTCCCCGGGCGGCGCCGTCGCCGCGGATCCGGTGCTGGTGAGCGGCGTCGACGAGCTGAGCGACATCGAGGGGATCGCGGCCGGCGACGCGGGCGAGATCTACCTCCTGTCGTCGCAGAGCTACAGCAAGAAGGGGAAGCGCAAGTCGGAGCGGACCGCGCTGCTGCGCCTCCGCCAGGACGGCCAGGGCTTCCGCGTCGACGGCGGGATCCACCTGGCCGAGGTCCTCGACGCGGACCCCGCGCGCGCGGCGGCGCTCGGCCTCCCCGACGGGACGCGGGCGCTCGACATCGAGGGCCTCGCCTTCCGGCAGGGCGCCCTGTACCTCGGGCTGAAGGCGCCGCTCGACGCGCAGGGCAACGCGATGATCTGGCGGGTCGGCTCCCCGAGCGCGCTGTTCGGCGAGGGGGCCGCGGCGGTCGAGGCCGCGAGCGCGAAGAAGAAGCACCGGCTCGCGGCCGAGGCGGCGCGCTTCGACGCGGCCCGCGTCTCGCTGTGGGCCCGCGCGCGCGTCGACGTGGAGGTCGCCGGGAAGCCCACGCCGGGCGGCATCTCGGAGCTCGTGTTCATGCCGGACGGCGCGCTCGCCATGACGTCCACGCCCTCGACGGCGGACGGCGACGCCGGCGCGCTGTGGCGGGTGGATCGCCCCGAGGGCGGCGTCCTCTCGCCGCGCCTCGTCCAGCGGTTCCCTGGGCTCAAGCCCGAGGGGATCTCGCCGTCGCTCACGCCGGGCTCGCTGACGATCGTGTTCGACGCCGGCAGCGCCGCGCCCTCGTTCGAGGAGCTCTCGTGGGGCCCGTGAGCCAGCGCTGCCGCCGCGCGGCGATCCCCGTCATGGTGCTCTGCGCGGCCCTCTCGGGCTGCTCTTCCTCGCCGAGGCCGGCGGCGTCCGACCGCGCGATCGCCCTCTACCGCGAGGGCCGCGCGCCCGCCGGCGCGCCGGCGCTCCGCCGCGCGGGCCCGGGCGCGTCCAGCGCGGGGCCGCTCGCGATGACCGTGGAGGACGCCGTCGCCTGGGCGAGGGACCACAGCGCCGAGCTCGCGGCGCAGAACGCGCGCGCCGAGGCGGCCGCGGCGCAGGTCGACGCGGAGGACCACCTCGAGAACCCGGAGCTCCGCATCACGAACATCGAGCTCCAGCGCATCCGCGAGCGCGAGCCGCGCGTGAGCACCGCGCTCCGCTTCCCGGTGGCCCGCCCGGGCGAGGTCGACGCGAACGTCGCGGAGGCGCGCGTGGACGAGGCCAAGGCGCTCGCCGACGCGCGCGAGATCGAGGTCGCCCTCGAGGCCGACATCCGGTTGCTGTTCGACGAGGTGCTGCTCTTCGACGCCGAGATCGCGGCCGCCGACGCGGTGGCCGAGGCGCGCCGGTCGCTCGCCACCTGGATGAAGGGGCAGCTCGCGGCCGCGCGGACGACGGCGGTCGACGAGGCGATGACGGAGCTCACCGCCGTCGACGCGGAGCAGGACGGCGTGGATCTGCGCGCGCAGCGGAGCGCGGCGCTCGCGGCGCTCCTCTCGCGCATGGGGCTCGATCCTGCCGTGCCCGTGCGCCTCATCGGCGCGCCGAAGAGCGCGTGGCCTCCCCCGGAGCTCCCCACGGAGGAGGAGGCCGTCGAGCTCGCGCTCAAGCGCCGCCCCGAGATCGAGCTCGCGGCCGCGCAGGGCGACGCGGCGGACGCGGCGCTCCAGGCCGAGCGCGCCGCGCGGTGGCCGTGGCTCTCCTTCGTCGAGGTCGGCTACGACTTCCGGCGAGAGAACGAGCTCGGCCTCGGGTGGACGTTCGGGCTTGCCATCGAGCTTCCGGTGTTCGACACGCACCGCCCGGCCGTCGCCGCGGCGGACGCGGCGCGCAAGGCGGAGCAGCGCTCGCTCGGCGCCGCGGTCGAGCTCGTGACGCGCGAGGTGCGGACGAGCCTGGCCGAGGCCCAGGCCACCCGGACCCTCGTGACCGAGCTACGGCGCCGGATGACCCCTGCCGCCGAGCGCGCGGGCGTCGAGGCGCAGCGGGCGATCGAGGGCCGCAACGTCGACGTGGGGCGGGCGCTCGAGATCGACGAGCGCCGCGTGCGCCTGGAGCTCCGGCTGCTGCGCTTCGTGCGCCGCTACTGGACCGCGGTCGGCGAGCTCCGGCACGCGGTCGGCGGCCGGCTCCCCGCCGAGGCGGGCGCTCATCGCCGGAAGGCGGAGGGGACGGAGAGGAGGAGAGATGCTCAGCAGTAAGCCGCGAACGATGAGATCCCTTCATGCCTCCGCGGCCCTCGCGCTCGCCGCGGCGAGCCAGGGCGGCTGTGTGCCCCTCGACCCGGGCAGCGACGTTGTCTTCGATCGGACGGCGCTGCACGAGATCGCGATCACCATCGACGAGGCCCACCTGGGGAAGCTCCGCACGGACCTCGACAACCGCGTCCCGTGCACCATCGTCTACGACGGCGACGTCGTCAGCGGCGCTGGCATCCGGCAGAAGGGCAACTCGGCCGTGGATCTGTCCGACAAGCCGAGCTTCAGCATCAAGTTCGACGAGTTCGATGAAGAGGTGAACCTGCACGGGCTCAAGAAGCTCCTGCTCAACAACTCCAGGCAGGACCCGAGCTTCCTTCGCGAGCAGATCGGCGAGGTCCTGCACGACCGCGCCGGCGTGCCCGCGGCGCGCACCGCGCACGCGGTGGTGAGCGTCAACGGCGTGGACGCGGGGATCTACGTCGTCACCGAGGCCATCGACAAGCGGTTCCTGCGGCTGCACTTCGGCGAGGTGAACGACGAGGGCGTGCTCTACGAGGGTCCGTGCTGCGGCGACTTCGCCGAGGACATCGACGCCGTGGAGCTCGACCGCGGCGATGACGGCGGCGGGGCAGAGCTCCGGTCGCTCGCCGCCGCCATCCAGGACGCGCCGGACGAGCAGCTCGCCGCGGAGGTGAGCAAGCGCTTCGACCTGAATCGCTTCCTCACGAGCTACGCCCTCGAGACGCTGCTCGGCCACTGGGACGGCTACGCCTACCGGGCGAACAACTACTATCTGTACGAGAACCCGGCCGACGGGCGCTTCGTGTTCATCGCCCACGGAATGGACCGCATCCTGGACGACCCGCATTTCGACACCGAGACGGAGCCCGTCGCCGTGCTCCCGCGCCGGATCCGGGAGATCCCGGCGCTCGACGAGCGGTATCGCGCCGAGCTCGCCCGTATCGTGAGCGCGGCGTGGGACGAGGGCGCCGTGCTCGCGGCCATCGATCGGGCGGAGCAGGTGCTCGGCAAGGCCGCCGCCGGCGACGCGACTCGGGGCGACCTGAGCGAGTTCAAGGCGAACGTGGGCGCCCTGCGCAGCGATCTGAAGCTGCGCCGCACGCTGGTCGATCCCGCGATCGTCTGCGGCGACGGCGACGTCGCGGGGCTCGAGACGTGCGATGACGGCAACACGGCGGCTGGCGACGGGTGCAGCGCGAGGTGCCGCGTCGAGCCTTGATGGGAGCCGGGCTCGGCCCTCAGCGCTGCAACCGCGCTGAACCAGCTCCTCGGAGCGGCCTCCGAGCGCGACAGCGCTCAAACACTGCCGCTCACCTTCGCGGTGCGGGTGCTGCCGTCGACCGATGACTCGATCGTATACAGCGCTCCATGGAAGGAGATGCTCCCATCCTCGCTCAGGCTCCCGCCGCGCAGCACGTTGGCGGCGCTCTCGTAGAGGAGAAAGGGCGCGAGGCCGACGGGCAGCTCGCTCGCGAGCGTCCAGGTGCCCTCCGCGCCGCCAGAGGCGATCACGAGGTACTGCTGAGCGCCGGACGCGTTGACGAGCACGCCGAGCGTCGAGCCGCTCCGGTCGCGGGACGTCGCGCGGAAGTTGAGGTGGGCGGCGGTGGCGAGCAAGGCGGCGGAGGTGACGGGCTTCTGGGAGGTAGACATGGCTGTGTTTGCACGACTCGGTTGCTGGCTCGGCGACAAGTTCACGGTCCCGTGTCATGCCGGAGACGGCTGCTGCCCTCGCTCCCGGCCGCCACGGTCCAGCCTCTCACGCGATCGAGCTCTTTGGCTGCCAGAAGAGCCCATGGTACTTCCGGGGAGATCCCGAGCGGTCCAGCCGCTGGAACGTCTCTCCCAGCTTGAGGTTCCGCTGGCGGTCGCGATCGAACGGACCGTGCGGGCCATCCGCCGGCTCGTACATGGCCTCGCTCCTCCCGTGCACCTGGAAGCGCCAGCAGAGCCTCTGTTCCACGCCATCCACGACCCGCGATAAACACGCTTTCATGGCGACCACTCTCCTTGCGCTCAGCCGCACGGACGCGGAAGGCACGCCGGGCGCGCGCTTCCGCATGTGCATGCAGGAGCTGCCTCGAGCGGCTCTTTACGGCCTTGCCTGTCGCTCGAGCCCAGCGGGTCCAGGCGGCATCGCTGTCGACTTCGCTGCGCGAGCGTCCAACTTCGCTGCGCAACCGTCATCATGTACCAGAGAATGCGCCGCGGCACCACGATAATACAGAGGCCGATCTCATCGATGCGGGGCTTTTTCACGATCCTGCGCTGGTGGCCGCACGAGCTCACGATGGCGCCGCGCCAGGCGAGAGGGCCCCATGCTCCAGTGGCCCTCTCGCCTGGCGCGGCGCTCGCGCGCACCGGCGCGCGGCTCGGGCGTCTCGAAGACAAAATAAACGCGGCGGGCCTTCATGACCCGCCGCGATGTTCCGACGCGACGAAGGAGCGATCAGTAACGACCGCGACCGCCGCCGCCGCCGCCTGCCTGACGCTCCTGCGCCTCGTTCACCTTGAGCGAGCGCCCATCGAGCATCGCGCCGTTGAGCTGCGAGATGGCGTTGTTCGCCGCCTGGGCCGAGCCCATCGTGACGAACGCAAACCCGCGCGGCTGGCCGGTCTCGCGATCGGTCGGCATCGAGACCTCACGGACCTCGCCGCTGCCAGCGAACGCGGCCTCGAGGGACTCGCGGGTGGTGCTGTACGAGAGATTGCCGACGTAGAGACGATTACCCATGACACGTTGCTTTCACGGCTTGCAGCTGCGCTCGTGAGCGCTCTTCGCCTGCCATTCGATGAAGCCGTCGCGGATCGAACGGGGACGTGCCGCGCGGCGAACCCGCGCAGGCACACGGTGCGTCGTCCAGTCATCCGCGCGAGCAACGATCTCCCTCGCGTGGAGGAGAGAACGCATCGTGTCGAGAGCCAGTGACGTCGTGAAGGGCCCAAGCTACTCCCTCGGGGCACCAACAGCAAGGAGTGTCTCGGCGATCTTTTCTCTTTCTTTCCGCCCGCAGCGGCAACCAGCGCGCGGTCACGTATCACGTATCACGTGATGCGCGCGGGATGCGTCCGGGGGCGCTCAACAGCGTCTGCCGGCGGGCGTGCTGGATGCGCGCCCCACGGCACCGTCAGCGGCCTCTCACGCGATCAGGGAGCCGCCGCCGACCGGGCGCTCACGTCGGCGGATGACCGCGCGGTCCCATCGCCGGGCGCGGAGCCGCCGCCGGGGTGAGGCTCCGCCGCCCCCGTGCTATGGGGCCGCCATGCCGAACCCAGCCGGCGACATCGACGTGGAGGCGCTGAACGACCGCCTCGCGCGGGAGCACCCGATCGACGACTACTACGACCGCGCCCCGCTGCCGATCCGGCTCATCGAGCGCGAGCGGCTCGCCATCATCCGCGGCATGCTGGGCGACTGCGCCGGCCTCGACCTCGCGGAGGTCGGCTCGGGCGGCGGGCACGTGCTCCGGATGTTCCCGCGGGCCCGCATCACGGCGATCGATGTCTCCGACGTCTTCCTCGACACCGCCCGCAAGAACCTCGCGGGCTACGACGCCCGCTTCCTCAAGGGCGAGGTCGACAAGCTCGACCTCCCCGCCGCGAGCTTCGATCGCATCGTCTGCACCGAGGTCCTGGAGCACACCGTGGACCCCGCCGCCGTCCTCGCGGCCATCGCGCGCCTCTTGCGCCCCGGCGGCGTGGCCGCGATCACCGTGCCGAACGACCCGCTCATCGGGCGGCTGAAGGACATCGTCCGCCGCACGCCCGTCGGCTACCTCCTGCGGGATCGCGTCCAGTGGGGCGGCGACGCCTACCATCTGCACCAGTGGACTCCCGACGAGTTCGGCCGCCTCCTCGACCGCCATTTCCGCGTGACCGAGCGCCGCGCGGCGCCGCACGGCGCGCTGCCGATCCGCGCGTGCTTCCGCTGCGTCCCCCGGTGAGCGCTCCCGCGCGCGCGGAGCGCGCGGTGCGCGCGGGCCGCCCAGCGCGCCCCTCGCCCTGCTGCGGTGTCTCCTTCAAGGCAAGATAGGCGAACACTCCATGTCCGAACCCCGAACCGAGCTTGCGCCGGAGACGCCGATCGAGCTCTCCGTCCTCGTGCCCTGCCTCAACGAGGAGCTGAACATCCCCGAGCTCACCGACCGCATCCTCGGCGTCTTCCGCGAAGGGGCGCTCACGGGCGAGCTCATCCTGGTCGACGACGGCTCGACCGACGGCACCGCCACGACGATCCGCGCGCTCATGGCCGCGCACCCGGGGCTCGTCGTGGGGTGCTTCCACCCGCAGAACCGCGGCATCACGGCGGCGTGGCGCACCGGCGCCGCCGCCGCGCGCGGCAAGCTCGTCGCCACCATCGACGCCGATCTCCAGTACCAGCCCGAGGACCTGCTGCGCCTCCGGCGCGAGCTCTACGAGCACAGCGTCGATGTCGTCCAGGGCTGGCGGAGCGCCGTCGGGCGCCGCAGGGACCGCCGGTACCACCTGAGCCGCGGGCTCAACCACCTCTTGAACACCACCTTCGGCATGTCGCTCCACGACAACAAGAGCGGCTTCGTGATGTGCGCACGGGAGGTGTTCCAGGATCTCTTGACGTACAAGGGCAGCTATTTTTACTGGCAGTCCTTCATCCTGGTGGCCGCCCACGCCAAGGGCTACTCGTACAAGGAGGTCGAGACGCTCTTCGAGCAGCGGCGGCAGGGCGTCTCCTTCCTCGATCAGGCCGCGGCGCGCGCCGTGGTCAAATCGTTCTACGACCTCGGCAAGGCCGCGTGGGAGTACCGCGTGGACCGGATCCCGCCGGACGTGGCGACTCAGTACCTCCGCCGCAACCCGGTGGTCGACCGCTCGCCGGAGCGCGACCCGCTCTCCACGGCGAAGTGGCGCGCGTACCTGGCCGCGTTCAACCACACCCACTGGATGATCACGCGCGACGTCGAGCACTACTACGAGACGCTGCGCAGGACGCAGTGGCTCACGCCGTCGCAGACCCGCGAGCTCCAGGACGAGAAGCTCAGGCGGCTGCTCCGCCACTGCTACCGCAACGTGCCCTACTACCGCGCTCGCATGCAGGAGCTCAAGCTCCGGCCCGAGGACATCCGCGGCCAGCAGGACCTCCACAAGCTGCCGTTCCTCACCAAGGCGGATATCCGGCGCCACCTGTACTTCGACATCATGTCGGAGAACCACGACAAGTCGCAGGTCCTCAAGATCACGACGAGCGGCTCCACCGGCGAGCCCTTCGTCTGCTACGCGGACCGGGCTCAGCTCGAGTTCCGCTGGGCGGCGACGCTCCGGGCGCAGGAGTGGACGGGCTACCGCTTCGGCGACCCCACGGTGCGCCTCTGGCACCAGACGATCGGCATGACGAAGTGGCAGGCCGCCCGCGAGCGCGCGGACGCCGTCCTCTCGAACCGGACGTTCATCCCGATCTTCGAGCTGTCCGACGACAACCTGGGCGAGATGATCGCGAGGATCGCCGGCGCGCGGCCGGTGCTCATGGACGGCTACGCCGAGGCGCTCGATTTCCTGGCCCATTACGTCAAGAGCACCGGAAAGGTCGCGGCCCGGCCGCGCGCGATCATGTCGAGCGCGCAGACGCTGCCGCTGCCGAGCCGCCGGCTCATCGAGGAGGCGTTCGGCTGCAAGGTCTTCGACAAGTACGGCAGCCGCGAGTTCTCGGGCATCGCGTACGAGTGCGACGCGCACGACGGCCACCACGTGGTGGCCGAGGGGTACATCGTCGAGGTCCTGCGCGACGGGCGCCCCGCCGAGCCGGGGGAGATCGGAGAGGTCGTGATCACCGATCTCAACAACTTCTGCATGCCGTTCGTCCGCTACCGCATCGGCGATCTCGCCGAGGCGATGTCCCCGTCCGCGCCGTGCCCCTGCGGCCGCGGGGCGCCGCGCGTCGGCCGCATCGAGGGGCGCGTCCAGTCCATCATTCGCGGGACGGACGGGCGGTATCTGCCCGGCACGTTCTTCGCGCATTACCTCAAGGAGTTCGATTACGCGATCAAGCGCTTCCAGGTGGTGCAGGAGGAGCGCGACGCCATCACCTTCCGCGTGGTCAAGGGCGGGCGGTTCTCGCAGCAGGTCCTGGACGAGGTGCTCGCGACGTTCCGCCGTCACCTCGGCGAGCGGATGCGCATCGACGTCGAGTTCGCCGACGACATCGCGCTCGTCCGCACGGGCAAGCACCTCGCGAGCGTCTCGCGCCTCAACGTCGATTTCCAGCGCGCCGCGCCGGCGGAGATCCTCTCGTCCGGCCTGAGCGGCCCGGGCGCTTGACCGGGGGCTCTCGATGACAGCGACGAGCCGCCGCGTGGTGACGGTCTCCCGGCCCGGCGTGAGCTACGGGGGCAGCGCGCCCTATGGCCCGCCGAGCCCTGTCTACGAGGCCGTCGAGGCGCTCTTCCGCCGGCTCGGCCTCGACGCGGCCCGCGCCGGCACGCCCGCGTGGAACCCGCTCGGCGACCTGATCGCGCCGGGGGACCGCGTCGTCGTCAAGCCGAACCTCGTCTCCTCGAAGAACCTCCACCAGAAGATCACGGGCGAGCGGCTCGCCGCCTCCAGCACGCACGGCTCGCTGCTCCGGCCCGTGCTCGACTACGCGCTCCGCGCCGCCGGCCCGCGCGGCAGCGTGCGCGTCGTCGACTCCCCGGTCGAGGGCTGCGAGATCGAGAAGGTCGCCGGCCCGCTCGGCATCTTCGACGTCATCGAGCACCTCAGGGCCCAGGGGCATGACGTCGATTTCATCGACCTGCGGTATTTCCGGATCGCGCCGGTGTTCGCGCTCGACGACGTGCGCCGCTTCGGCCGCTCCTGGAACCTCGGCCTGCTCCTCCGCCGCCGCCTGCCCGGCGATCCGCGGGGCTACCGGGTCGTCGATCTTGGATCGAGCAGCTTCTTCGCCGGCGCGGGCGCCCCGCGCGGCGCCGCGCTCCGCTTCCACCGCAGCCATTACGCGACGCCGGTGCCGCACCACGCGGGGCAACGGCACGAGTACAGCATCCCCCAGACGCTCCTCGACGCGGATGTCGTCATCAACCTCCCCAAGCTGAAGACGCACAAGAAGACGGGTATCACGCTCTCGCTGAAGAGCGTGATCGGCCTGACGAACGAGAAGTACTGGCTCCCGCACTTCACCGAGGGTGATCCATCGGTCGGCGGCGACGAGTTCGATCGGCCTCAAGGTCTCGGAGACGCGGTGGAGAACAAGCTCAGCCGGCTCCCGCTCCCCGGCGATCACTCGCTCGTCGCGCGCGCGCCGCGGCTCGGGGCGCCGCCGAAGGTCATCGATGGCAGCTGGGAGGGGAACAACACGCTCTGGCGGACCATTTTGGATCTCAACCGCATCCTGTTCTTCGCGGACCGCGGCGGCGCGCTGCGCGGGGAGCCGCAGCGGCGGTACCTGACGATCGTGGACGGCATCGTCGCGGGCGAGGGCGAAGGGCCGCTCGGGGCGACGCCCGTGCGCGCGGGGCTCCTGCTCGGCGGGTTCGATCCGGGCCTCGTCGACGCGATCGCCTCGCGGGTGATGGGCTTCGATCCGGCGCGGATACCGCTCGTGCGGGAGTCGCTGGGCGGGGTGTTGCTCCCTGGCGGTCACCTCGACGAGGTCGAGCACATCGTCGACGGGCCCGCGCCGACCCACCGGTTCAAGCCGCCGCGGAGCTGGCCGTCGCTGCTGCCGGACGCGGCGGGCGCGCCGCGCGTCACGGTCGCTCCGCCGCGGGCGCGAGCGTCCGGTGAATCGCGTCGATCGCGAACGTGACGTAGGCCTGGCCCTCGGACCGATCGAACCCCTGGTTCGAGAGGTGCTGGTGGAACGGCCGGAAGTGCAGCGCGCCGAGGAAGAGATCGGCCGCGTGCTCCGGGCGGACCGGGCGCAGGAGGCCGCGGTCGATCGCTCGCGAGAACCACGCGACCACCTCGCGCCGCGCGCGGACCGGCGGCAGGTCCTCGCGCCGCTCGGCCATGCACTCGACGTGCATGCCGGCCGAGCGGAGCACCGCGAGGCACGGCACGATGCGCTCGAGGTAGGCGGAGAGCTCCTCTGCGAGCTCGAGGAGCTGGATCCGCGCGTCACGGTCGTCCGGGCCCGCCCGCGCGCGCGCCATCCACGGCGGCTCGAACGGCGGCAGCAGCGCGGCGCGCAGGAGCTGCTCCTTGGTGCCGAAGCGTTGGAACAGCACCCCGTGCGAGACGCCGAGCCGCTCCGCGATGAGCGTCGTCGAGACGCCCGCGCCGTGCTCCAGAAAGCACGCGCGCGCCTCGTCGAGGATCTGCGCGTCGGTGATGTTACGCGGCCTTGCCATTTATAAGTATCATGATACTTACTTCGTGACGTCACAATGACTTTCAGGTGACGGTCGAGCGGACGCTGGCGGCTCGAGCGAGGCGCTGCGCGCTGCCCGAAGCGCGGGCGAGCGCCGGGGAGCGCGGGGCGCGGCGGAAGCAGCCTTTCTTGGCCGAAGGAGATGCCTGATGCTTGTTCATCGCTTGAGCCAGCTGTCCCGAGCCGACCTCGCCACGGCGGGCGGCAAGGGCGCCAACCTCGGTGAGCTGATCCAGCTCGGGCTGGCCGTGCCGCCCGGGTTCGTTGTGAGCGCTGACGCGTACGCGGAGCAGGCGCGCGCATGGGGGCTCGCCGAGCGCGTCTCGGCGCACCTCGCCGCGAGCCGCTGGGAGGCGGCGGCCTCGGAGGCGGCGGAGCTCTTCGAGCGGGGCGCGATGCTGCCCGGGCTGGAGAGCGCGGTCCGGGACGCGTACCGCGAGCTCGGCGCGCCGCCGGTCGCGGTTCGCTCCTCGGCGACGGCGGAGGACCTCGCCGACGCCTCGTTCGCGGGCCAGCACGAGACGTACCTCGACGTGGCGGGAGAGGAAGGGCTGCTCCTCGCGCTGCGGCGGTGCTGGGCGTCCCTCTGGAGCCCGAGGGCCCTCGGCTACCGGGCGGCGCGGGGCATCGATCACCTGGGGGTCAACATCGCCGTGGTGGTGCAGCGCATGGTCCCGGCCGAGTTCGCCGGCGTCCTGTTCACCGTCGATCCGGTGGCCCAGCGCGCCGACCGCATGCTCCTGGAGGTCGCCCCGGGCCTCGGCGAGGCCGTGGTGTCAGGGCACACGACCGGCGACGTGTACCGCCTGCGGCGCGCGCCGTTCGCCGGGGCCGCGGCGCCCGGCCCGGACCAGCCGAACGGCGCCGCGGACCCCGGGGCGAACGACCTCGCGATCGACGACCGCGACCGCCGGGAGGCCGGCCGTCCCGCGCCGAGCGACGCGCTGGTGCTCGATCTGGGCCGCATCGGGCTCCGCCTCGAGGCCCACTTCGGCTGCCCGCAGGACGTGGAGTTCGCCTTCGCCGGGGGCTCCATTCACCTCCTCCAGTCGCGCCCGATCACCACGCTCGGCGCGGCCGAGATCGAGCCCCTCCCTCCGCCCCCGCGGCTCAACCGCATGCAGCGGAGGATGCTCGAGGCCAACGACAACGACAGGTTCCCCGTCGCCCCCAGGCCGCTCGATCAATGGGGCTTCCGGACGACGCTCCCCGCGATCGTGCGCATGGTGCGCTTCCTGGGGCTCGACGTGGACGAGGCCGAGGAGCGCGCGTGGGTCGACCAGGTGTGGCGCCCGGTCTTCGTCCCACCGCAGGCGCGACCCACCCTGCGGTTGCTCCAGCTGCCGCAGAAGGTCGCGGCCAGCCTGCGCGACGACGCGATGGCGTGGTGGGAGGGCGACGGGTTCAAGCGGATCCAGGAGGCCTGCGCGCCGGTCGATCTCCGCGCGCTCGACGACGCCGCGCTCCTCCGCCGCGCCGACCGGATCACGGAGACGACGACCGCGGTCCTGGGCGAGCGGTTCGAGAGGAGCGCCAGCCAGCTGGCCGCGATCGCCCTCCGCGTCCCGATCGCCCTCGCCGTGGGACCGAAGCGGACAGCGACCGTCATGCGCGACCTCGTCTCGGGCCTGCGCACCCGGACGTCCGACGTGAACCTCGCGCTCTTCCACCTCGCGCGCAGCGCGGCGAGCGCCGGGCCGGAGGTCGCCGGCGCGATCCGGGAGGGGCGCCCGGAGGCCCTCCGCGGATCGGAGGCCGGCCGGGCCTACCTGGCCGAGGTCGACGCGTTCCTCGACGAGCATGGGCACCGGGAGAGCACCGGTCTGTACCTCTCGGCGCCGACGTGGCGGCAGGATCCCGCGCCGCTGTGGGGGCTCCTTCGCGGCCTGCTCGACGTCGCCGAGCCGCCGTCCGAGGAGGCCGGGCAAGCGCGTTACCGGGCGGCGCTCGAGGAGGTCACCGGCGCGCTCCGCCTCGTGCCGGGTCTGCCCGACGCGTTCCGCCGCACCCTCGAGCGGCTGCGGAGCGCGATCGTGTTCCGGGAGCGCACGCACTTCGATCTGGTGCGCTCGTTCTCCGCGCTGCAGGCGATCGTGGCCGAGATCGCGCGTCGCCTCTGCGAGCGCGGGCGCCTGCCGCGCCCCGACGACGTCTTCTACCTGACGGAAGCCGAGCTCCGGGGGTGGCTGGAGGGGCCGGCGCCGCCGCTCGACGAGGTGGAGCGGCTCGTTCGACGGCGGCGCGCGACGTACGGGGTGGTCAACGCGCGGTGGCAGAAGATGTCGTTCGGGGCGGGCGCGGCAGGCGCCTCGGGCGACGAGCTCCGCGGCATCGGGGCGTCGTCCGGGGTGGTCCGCGGCAAGGCGCGCATCGTGCGGGACGAGCGGGAGTTCGAGCGGCTGAAGGCGGGGGAGATCCTGGTCTGCCGCTACACGAACCCCGCGTGGACGCCGCTCTTCACGCTGGCCGCGGGCGTCGTGACGAACGTCGGCGGCGCGGTCTCCCACGCGGCCATCGTCGCGCGCGAGTACGGGATCCCGGCGGTGCTCGGGGCTGCCGGGGCGACCGAGCGCATCACGGATGGCCAGGAGATCCTCGTGGACGGGACGGAGGGCCGGGTGGCGCTCCTGCGCCGGGGCGACCGTCGGGACGGCGCGGGCGAGCTCGCCCGTGCCTGAGCCTCCGCCGCGCCTGCCGGTGCGGCTCCTCGCCGCCATCGCCCTCTCGACGGCGCTCGCGCCGCTCAACTCGACGATGGTCGCCGTGGCGCTGCCGGAGATGACGCGCGCGCTTCGGGTCGACTCCGGCGCGCTCCGGCAGGCGCTCGTGACGAGCTACCTGCTCACGAACATCGTCCTGCAGAGCCCCGGCGGGAAGCTCGGAGATCGCCTCGGCCACCGGCGCGCGCTCGGGCTGGGCCAGCTCCTCCTGGCGCTCGGGGCCGCGCTCGCCTACCTCTGGCCGGTGCTCCCGGTGCTCGCTGTGTCGCGCGTCGTGATGGCCGCGGGCGGCGCGATCGTGGTCCCGAGCGCGACGGCCATGCTCCGCACGGAGCTGCCGCCCGAGCTGCGCGGGCGCGCCTTCGGCGCCTTCGGGGCGGTGATGGGGCTGTCGGCGGGCACCGGACCGACGATCGGGGCGCTGCTCGTGGGGACCTTCGGGTGGACCTCGATCTTCCTCGCGAACGTCCCGGTGCTGCTCCTCTCGGCCGCGCTCGCGCACCTCGGCGCGCCGCCGCGCCCCGCGGCCGTGACGCCCGCCGCGCCGCGACCGCGGTTCGACGTCGTGGGCTCGGTGCTGCTGGGTGGGTCGCTCATCGGGCTCGTCCTTGGCCTGGAGTCCGCGCACCTCCGCTGGGCCGCGGTGCTCGGCGCGCTGGGCCTCGTGCCCTTCGTGCTCTGGGAGCGGCGCGCGGCGGACCCCGTCATCGACTTCTCCCTGTTCAGGCGGCGCGCGTTCCTCGGCGGCAGCCTGCTCATCGCGCTCCAGAACTTCGCCATGTACGCGACGATCTTCGAGCTGCCCCAGGTGGCGGGGCGGCTGTTCCACGTCGGGCCGCGCGACGTCGGCACGACGCTGCTGGCCATGATGGGGACGATGGTCGTCGTCTCGCCGCTCGCGGGGCGCGGCTCCGATCGCTTCGGGCCGCGCGCGCTGGCGCTCGCCGGCTGCTCGCTCGCCCTGGCCGGCATGCTCCTGCTCGCGGTGCGGCCGCTGGGCGCGCTCACGGACGCGATCCCCGCGCTCGTGATGCTCGGGGCCGGCCTCGGCCTGACGTCCCCGCCGGCGCAGTCCGCGGCGATGAGCGACGTCCCGCGCGAGAAGAGCGGAATGGCCGCGGGCCTCACATCGACGATGCGCTACATGGGGGGCATCGTCGGCCTCACCGTGCTCGGCCTCGTCCTCACCGACGGCCCGGCGGTCGATGTGGTGAACCGCGAGCACACGATGGCCACGTCCATCTTCAGCGCGGCGCTGCTCCTGACGATCGGCTGCGCCTTCCTCCTCCCCGGCCGCGCCGCCGCGCCGGTGGCAGCCGCGGCATCACGGTAGAGCGTTTCGCGAGGAGGCCAGTGCGGAGATGAACGGGATCTCTGGATCTCGCGCCTAGCGCACAGGTGCAGCGGCACAACCCGTCACGAATTTGCGCCAAGATGCGCCGTACTTCGCCGCGCTCCGCGCCTGTGCGCGCGAGCCGCCAGGAGGAGGAGCGCGCGCCGGTTTTTGTTTGACGCCGGCAATGTGAACGCTCACAATGTCCCAGGTATCCTTCCGCTTTGCCCTGGGTAGGCCGCCGTGCGGCGCCGGGCGCGCTTCGTCCTCGTGCACATCCACCTTGAAGGTCGGGCTCTGAGGAGCTCGCTGCCCGACTGGGCATCCCTCTGGAGACCAGCATGATCACTCCCTTCGATTTGCACCGTCAGACCCTGACTCCTTCCCGTTCCCTCCTTCGTCTCTCTGCCCTCGGCTGTGTGCTCGCCGCGCTCGCCGGTTGCGCCAGCGACACGGGGGACGACCAGCCGTCCAGTGGTGGCACGGGTGGCTCGGAGAACCCGACGACGAGCGCCAGCAGCACGACAGGCGCGGGCGCGGGCACGAGCACGAGCGCAAGCGGCACGGGTGGATCAGGCCCCGGCACGAGCACGAGCACGAGCAGCGGAAGCGACCCGGGCACGGGCGGCGACCCGACGTCCGGGGCCGGGGGGAGCGGCGGCGATCCGGGGGACGGCGGCGGCGGCGGCGCGGGCGCGGGCACGGGCGCGGGCGGCTCGCCCGTGACCTGCGACCTGCCCACCACGTTCAAGTGGAAGTCGGGGCCTCCGGTGATCAACCCCAAGTCGGCTTCCGGTCGCAACTTCGTCTCCATCAAGGACCCGACGATCGTGTTCCACGACGGCAAGTACCACGTATTTGCCACCGTGTACGACACGGCGGGCAACGGGGGGTGGAGCTCCGTGTATTTGAACTTCACCGACTTCTCTCAGGCGGCCTCCGCTCAGCAGCATCACATGGCGAACTGGCCCACCGGCGGCACGGTCGCGCCCCAGGTCTTCTTTTTCCGGCCGCACAACAAGTGGTACCTCATCTACCAGTGGAACGGCAGGTACTCGACCAACGACGACATCAGCAACGTCAACGGCTGGAGCCGGCCCCAGGCGCTGCTCAAGGGCGAGCCAGGCCAGATGGGGAACACCCTTGGCGCGCTGGATTTCTGGAACATCTGCGACGACAAGAACTGCCATCTGTTCTTCTCGCGGGACGACGGGAAGCTCTACCGCTCCAAGGTCAGCATCGATAAGTTCCCGGCTTTCGACGGTTACGAAACCGTCATGACGGCCCCCAGCTCGGGGCTCCTGTTCGAGGCCAGCAACGTCTACAAGGTGGATGGCACGAACAAGTACCTGCTCCTGGTCGAGGCGTTCGACAACAGCCCTCGCTTCTTCAGGTCGTGGACCTCCGAGAGCATCGACGGCCCCTGGGCTCCCCTGGCGGACACCAAGCAGAAGCCCTTCGCCGGCCCTGCCAACGTGACGTTCGAAGGCGGAAAGTGGAGCGACGACATCAGCCATGGTGAGATGGTCCGCTCCGGGAGCGACGAGCGAATGACCATCAACGCGTGCAACATGCAATTCCTCTACCAGGGGAGAGATCCGAACGCCGGAGGGGCTTACGAAAGATTGCCGTACAAGCTGGGTCTGATCACGCTCGAGAAGTGACGCCGCGCCCCTCCTCGATCTCTCGGGAGGGACGTTCAAGCAGGAGCGCCGATCTCCCGATCGGCGCCCCCGGCGAGCCCGGGCCGACATCGGCCAGGGTCGGCATCGGGGCAAACCATCGATGCGTCCGGGGCGCCGCGCGCGCAGGATCCGCGGCCTGAATCCAGGGGATCGCTGGACGAACGGCATTCTCCGTCTATCCTTGAGCGGTGCGCTCGGGGGAGCTCTTGGGGGGGCGCTTCCGCGTCGAAGCGCTCGCGGAGAGCGGAGGCATGGGCGCGGTCTACCGCGCCTGGGACGTCACCACCGGAAGGCGGGTCGCCGCCAAGGTGCTGCACGATCCGTCGCCGCACCACCTCGCGCGCTTCGCGCGGGAGGCCGAGCTCCTTGCCCGTCTCGCACACCCCGGGATCGTCCGGTACGTCGCCTACAGCGCCGCGCGCGAGAGCACGCCCTTCCTGGTCATGGAATGGCTGGAGGGAGAGGACCTCTCCCGGCTCCTCTCGCGCCGGCGGCTCTCGGTCGCCGAGACCGTGGAGCTCGGGGCGCGCGTCGCCGCGGCCCTGGGCGCCGCCCACGCGCTGGGGATCGTCCACCGCGATCTCAAGCCGGCCAACATCTTCCTCGTCGGCGGCCGGATCGAGGAGCCCAGGCTCCTCGATTTCGGGGTCGCCCGCCTCCCGGACATGGCGCCGATCACCGGCGCCGGGGTGCTGGTCGGCACGCCCGACTACATGGCCCCGGAGCAGGCGCGCAGCGGCGATGAGGTCGGCGCGCCCGCCGACATCTTCTCGCTCGGCTGCGTGCTCTTCCAGTGCGTCACCGGCGCGCCTCCGTTCCAGGCCGATCACCTGGTCGCCCTCCTGGCCAGGATCATCTTCGACGATCCGCCGCGCCTGTCCGAGCGCTGCCCCGGCGCGCCCCCGTGGCTCGACGCGCTCGTCTCGCAGATGCTCGAGAAGGATCCGGCGCGGCGCCCGCGCGACGGGGCCGCGGCCCACGCCGCGCTCGCGGCGCAGGAGGTCCACGGCGGGGCGATCTCGGGGCCGACGAGCTCCGCCCTCACCAGCAGCGAGCGCCGCTTCCACGGCGTCGCGGTGATCGGCCGCGCGCCGGCGTCCGCGCTGGACGCCACCCTCTCGGTCGGCGAGGTGGACGCGAACGCCGGCGCGCTCCGGGAGGTCGCCGCCCGCTTCGAGGGGCGCCTGGAGCTGCTCGCCGACGGGACGGCGGTGCTCATCGTCGGCCGCCCGCACGTGCCCACCGACGTCGCCGCGCAGCTCGCGCGCTGCGCGCTGGCGCTGCGGGAGCGCGTCCCCGATCGCCCGATCGCGATCACGGTCGGCTGGGGCGAGCTCGGGCGCGGCCTGCCGGTCGGCGACGCCATCCAGCGCGCGGCGGGGCTGCTCCGGGGCGCGGGCCGCGCGGGCGGGCCGCGGATCCTCCTCGACAGGACCACCGCCGGGCTGCTCGAGGCCCGCTTCGAGGCCGCGATCACCACGTCCGGCGCCGTCGCGCTGCGCGGCGAGCGCAGCGCCGCCGAGCCGTGGCGCCCGCTCCTCGGCAGGCCCACGCCCTGCGTCGGCCGCGATCACGAGCTCCGCCTGCTGGAGCAGACCTTCGCCGCCTGCGCCGGCGAGCCCGCCGCCCGGGCGGTGCTCGTCATCGGCGCCGCGGGCATGGGCAAGTCCCGCCTGCTCCAGGAGCACCTCGCGGCCCTCCGGCGCGCCAGCGCGCCCGCGGAGATCTGGGCGGCGCTCGGGGATCCGCTGCGCGCGGGCTCCATCGGCGGCCTGCTCGCGGAGGTGATCCGGGGCGCGGCGGGGATCCAGGGCGGCGAGCCCATCGAGGAGCGGCGCGCGCTCCTCCGGGCCCGCGTCGCCCGCCGCGCGCCCGAGGCGGAGCGCCGCCGGATCGAGGAGTTCCTCGGAGAGCTGGCCGGCGTCCGCTTCCCCGACGAGGACAGCCTCCCGCTGCGCGCCGCCCGGCAGGATCCCGAGCTGCTCGGCGAGCAGATGCAGCGCGCGCTGCGCGATTTTCTGCGCGCCGAGTGCGCGGCCCAGCCGGTGGTGCTCGCGCTGGAGGACGTGCACTGGGCCGATCGCGCCTCGGTCGCGGCCATCGACGCGGCGCTGCGCGAGCTCGCGGACCAGCCGCTCTTCGTGCTCGCCACGGCGCGCCCCGAGATCAAGCAGGCCTACCCCGATCTCTGGGGCGAGCGCGGGCGGCAGGAGATCTGGCTCAGGCAGCTCTCGCCGAAGGCGTGCGCGCAGCTCACGCGGGAGGCGCTGGGCGGCGCGGCCGACGGGGCGCTCGTCGATCGTCTCGTCACCCGGTCCGAGGGCCAGCCCTTCTTCCTCGAGGAGCTGATCCGCGCGACGGCGGAGGGCCGGGGCGAAGCGATGCCCGAGACCGTGGTGGCGATGGTGCAGGTCCGGCTGGAGGCGCTCTCGCCGCCTGCGCGCCGGATCCTGCGCGCCGCCAGCGTGCTCGGCGAGGTGTTCTGGCGAGGCGCCGTCGCGCACCTGCTCGGCGGCGACGCCGCGCCGCTCGCGGATCACCTCTCCGCGCTCGTCACCGGGGAGCTCTGCGTCCGCCGCCGCGAGGGCCGCTTCCCCGGCGAGGAGGAGTACTGCTTCCGCCAGGCGCTCCTGCGCGAGGGCGCTTATGCGCAGCTCACCGAGGACGATCGAGCGCTCGGCCACCGCCTCGCCGCCGAGTGGCTCGAGGGCGCGGGCGAGGCCGATCCGCTGGTGCTCGCGGCGCACTGCGAGCGCGGCGGCCTGACCGCCCGGGCGGCGTCGCTGCTCGTCCGAGGCGCCGAGCTCGCGGCCGCGCGCCGGGCCTACCTCGACGCCGAGGGCTGCTACGGGCGCGCCGAGGCGCTTGTCGGCGCGCTGCTCCCCGCGGCGCGCCACGCGCGGGGCCTCGCTCGCTTCCGGCTCGGGCGGCACACCGAGGCCCTCGCCGACCTCGCCGCGGCGCGCGAGGAGGCGGCCGAGGCGTCGGAGCCAGGGGCGGAGATCGAGCTCCTCCTCGATGAGGCCATGATCCTCGACTGGACGGGCGAGTACCGGGCCGCGAGCGAGCGGGTCGAGGCCGCCGAGCGCCTCGCCGACTGGGTGGACTCGCCCCTGCTCGGCGCCCGCCTGCTCCTCGGCGTGGGCCGCTCGCTCCACCGGGACGACCGCGAGGACGAGGCGGCCATGGTGCTGTCGCGCGCCGCGGAGCAAGCCGCGCGGCTCGGGGACGAGGGCTATGAGACACACATCATCGCCCGGCTGATGCTCGGCTTCATCCTGGCCAGCCTCGGCCGGGTCGACGAGGCGGCGCGGGACCTCGACGCGGTGATCCGGAGCTGCGAGGAGCGCAGCGATCTCATGCACCTCGGCGCAGCGCTGAACAACCGCGGGCTCGTGCGGGCCCTCCAGGGCGACCGCGCCGGGATGATCGCCGATTGCGAGCGCACCATCGCGCTCGGGCGCGACCTCGGCCAGCCCGCGTTCGAGCTCGTCGGCCGCTTCAACCTCGCCGAGTACCTGTACCTGATGGACGATCTCGAGGCCGCGGCGCCCCATGCGCACGCCGTCCAGGCGATGGGGCCGCGCTGCGACGATCACCACGCGCCGATCGCCGTGGCGCTCCTGACCGCGCGCCTGCGCCTCTACCAGGGCGACGAGGCGGGCGCTCGCGGGATCGCCCTGCGGCTGCGCGCGGCGCAGGAGGAAGCCGGCGGCGACGCGCTGAAGCCCTCGGAGGACGTGCTCTGCTCGATGATCGAGCTCGCGACGCGCGACGACGACCGCGCCGCGTGGGCCGCGCTCGAGGAGCGCTCCGCGCGCTGCTCGGTAGGACAGGAGCGGATCGAGGTGCTCGAGGCGCGGGCCCTCGCCGCCTTCCGTCGCGGCCGCTACGTCGATGCCCGGCTGCAGATCGAGCGCGCCCTCGCGGCCGCCTCCACCACGCCGACCGTCATGGGCAGTCGCCTCCGTCGCTGGCACGCGGAGCTGACGGCGCTGTCAGCATCGAACGCCCCGGACACCCACCCTCGTCGCCGCTGAATCACCTTGCACGGGCGTGATAATGCGAAAATATAGAATAATGAACCCATAGTCAACCTATGGGCGAAGTTGGTGAGCCCGCGCTCGCGCGCCGCGCGCAGGGAGCCGCCGGGTATGCGCCAGAAATGGGGGGGGAACCCATGTCGCTCAAGGAGACATTCATCGTGCTTGTCTGGGCTGGGGTGCTGTCGGGCTGCGCCGCGGAGGTGGGGGACACCGAGGCGCTGGATGAGCTCGTGGGGGAATCCCGGGGAGCCCTTCTGGGTGGCAATGCGCTCAGCGCGAACGCCCTGAACCTCAATGCCTTGAACCTCAACGCATTGAACCTCAACGCCCTGAACCTCAACGGCCTCAGCGCGCAAAACCTCGCCGCGATCCGTGATCCCGGCCCGAGCGGGGCGCTGGCGCGCGAGTTCATGCGGTATGCGACGAGCTGCGCCCTGAGCAGCACGGCGTCGTTCGACTTCTCGTGGACGGACTCCGGCGGCACCGTCCACAACGAGCGCTACCCCGGGCTGCTCGGCGCCGCGCCGACCTGGGCGACCGGGCCGCTCGACGAGCTCGGGCAGCGCATGGTCTCCAGCTGCGTGGCGGCGCGCGTGAATTACTATCGCATACCGGTCCTCCTCTCCGCCCGCTCGCTGCGGGCTCCGCTGAAGACGCTCTCCTCCAGCCAGGAGCTCATCGATTATCCGGACGTCGAGGGGGCCTTCTGGGGCAACCTGTTCGCGGCGCAGCCCTACCTCAACGCTTGCTACAACAGCGCGACGGTCGACAACTCGCGCACCTACCAGCGCGACTGCGCCGCGGGCCACCTGCTGTCCGACGGCCAGCTCGTGGGGTGCGGGGTGATCCGCAGGGTCGGACCCTGCAGCCAGGTCTGCCAGGCCCTCAACGGGGCCGGCCAGTACTACCCGTCCTGTGTCGACCGCCCCGGCCAGAGCACGGCGACCATCAAGGAGGTGATCACCACCGCCTTGCCCTGACCGGCGCGCCCTCAGAAGGCGCCGACCTCACCGAGCAGCGTCCCGCCCTCGATCAGGTCCACATGGCCCCGAGGGGTCGACTCGCCCGCCGCCCAGCGCGATTCGACGGAGAGCTCGAATGCGCCGCCGCACCCGGCGCAGCCGTCCCCCGATGCGCGGCCGGCGTACACGTCCGGGAACGGGTTCTCGTCGAAGAGGAAGGACAGGCGAAGCTGCGCGGCCCCGTCGTCGCCCCGATAGAGCGCCCCGCGCTGCTCGTGGTGGAGGATGCCGTCGCTGCTCGATAGATGCCCGAGCACGAGGATCTGCAGATACCCGTCGGAGCACTGGCTGCTGCGGTCGATGTACGCCACGACCGGCGAGCTCTCGGTGTCGGCGACGAGCGACCAGCTCACGGCGCTCGTCGTCCCGTTGGCCCATGTCACGTCGAAGCTCCCGGCCCCCCCTGTCGCGTCGATGGCCTCCTGGCCGCTCACGCCGAGGGGCGTCGGGTCGGAGAGGGCATGCTCCACGCCCTGACCCGTCGACTGCGGGAGGAAGTCGCAGGGGTCGGCGGCGACCTCCCCCGTCTGTCCCCCGCGCGTGCACCCCATGAGCAGCCCCGCCACGAGCCAGCAAGCAATCCGTACGTTCATCGAAGCCTCCATCGGCATCCACCTGCCGCGGCGCAGGAGCCCCCGCAAGCGCCTTGTAGCGCAGTTACGCATTATCTATCGCTCCGATGTGCTAGTATCGATGCATAAATGCGATACAAACCATCGCAATACGATGAAATCGCGAGGGATTTCTGCCGGGCGCTCCGCGGCCGGCGCTCGCAGCGGCAGCTGAGCGTCCGGCTCGGCTACGGGACGAACGTCGCCTTCGGCTGGGAGTCCGGGCGGCGCTTTCCCACGTTCCCCACGGTGCTGCGCGTCGCGGCGTACAACGGCGTTGACGTCCATCGTGTGCTCTCGGACTTCGTGCGCCAGGAGTCGGCCTTCGGCGCGGGCGTCGCCGTCTCCGATCCGGCCCTCACGGCCACCCTCCTTCAGGCCGTCAAGGGCGGGCTGAGCAACGCCGAGATCGGCGCTCGCGTCGGGCGCAGCGCGTCCCAGGTGTCGCGCTTCATCGCGGGCACCTCCCAGCCGCGGCTGCCCGACGTGCTGGCCCTCGTCGACGCGACAACCGACCGGCTGCTCGACTTCCTCGCGCTCTTCGTCCCTCCGGGGCAGCTGCCCTCGGTGGCGCGCGACTTCGGTGTGCTCGAGGAGCGCCGGCGGATAGCGACGGAGCTCCCCTGGTCTCACGCGGTCCTGCGCGTCCTCGAGCTCGCGGGCTACGCGGCCCTCCCCTGCCATGACGACGCGTGGGTCGCCGCTCGCCTCGCGCTCCCGCGCGACGAGGTGCGCGCGTGCCTCGAGGCCCTGTCGCGGGCAGGCCTGATCCGATGGCGCGGAGGGCGGTACGCGGCCACGGCCGAGACGGTCGACATGACCCGCGGCGCGGCCGAGCCGCGACAGCGATTGAAAGCGCACTGGCTCGACGTCGCCGCGGGCCGGCAGCGCCGCGGCGATCCGGGGCTGTACTCCTACAACCTCGTCAGCGTCGCGCGCGGCGACCTCGCGCGGCTGCGGGCCTTGCACGTGCGGTATTTTCACGAGCTCCGGCAGATCGTGTCGGACTCGCGCGAGCCCGATTGCGTCGCGCTGGTCGCGATGCAGCTCTTCGAGCTGGGCGCGTGAGGCGCGAACCGGGCAGTGGAGGACGTTCTGTCAACCCGGGGCAGGCCCGCAGCTCGGCATGCGGGCGCCTCGCGGGCAGAGGCCGTACTTTACCGACGCGAAGGCCCCTTGCGCCCGCCCCTCGCGGTCGAGCCGCCTCCGCCCTAGATTCGGTGCGCTGACAGCCAGTTCGACTGCCAGGGCAGACGATCCGCTCGAAGGAGGAGAATCGCGATGCGTCCTACTATGCCGACCCTCACGGGAAGCCTGATTGCAGGGCTCGCGCTCGGCGTCATGACCTGCGTTTCGTCGACCGCGCTTGCCGGGCGCCCCGTCGCCCAGGCCCTCGCGGGGGATCGCCTCGCAGCCAAGGAACCCGGCGCCACGGCGGAGAATGACGAGAACCGGACCATCACGATCGGCGGCATCGGCGAGGTCGCGAGGCCTGCGGACTCGATGCGCACGAGCATCGGCGTGGAGGTGCGCGAAAAGACGCTCGGGGCCGCGCGCGACAAGGCCGCGGGCAGATCGCAGGCGGTGCTCGCCGCCCTGCGTGGCCTCGCCATCCCCGGGCTGGAGATCCGCACGGTCGACATCTCGCTCTCGCCGATCCGGGAGTCGCAGCCGGCGTCCGGGGAAGTGACCGAGCCCAGGATCATCGGCTATTCGGCTTCCAGCCAGCTCTCCGTCGCGCTGCGGCGCGCGTCGCCGGCCGAGCTCCAGGCCGCAGGCTCGAGGATCCTCCATGCCGCGCTCGCCTCGGGCGCCAATGACGTCGGCGGGCTCGAGTTCTTCTTGAGCGACCGCACCGAGGCGCGCCGCAGCGCCATCGCGGCCGCCGTGCAGGACGCGCAGACAAACGCCAAGGCGGTGGCCAAAGCGGCGAACGTCAGGATCGTCGAGCTGAAGTCGATCGCGGTCGTTCCGCAGGAGCGCTATGAATTTGCGCAGCAAATGAAGGCGTTCGGAGGCGCGGACGGCTTCCCCTTCGAGCCCGGCAATATCCGTGTCACCTCCGCGGTGAAGGTCCGCGTGGCGTTTGCCCCGAACCCGTGAGCTCAGGGCGGCGGCGCGCAGGCGGCGCTCGCGATCGCGGCTCGGCGCGGCCTCACGGCATGCTCGTGAAGAAGTCGACCATCGCCTCGATGGCAAAACACGGCACGCCGTGGCTCGTGTTGCTGTACGCGGGATCGTCGTGGGAGCACCAGATCGTCGGCTCCGAACAGCCGATATAGGAGACGCAGCCGGGGTTCACCGTCTTGCCGCTGCTCTGGCAGCCCATCACCTGGGAATACGGCGTCGAGCCCCTCTCGCACATGTTGGCGGAGGAGAACCTCGCGACCGTGCTCGCCCCGTCTCCCCCGCGGACGGTGTCGTTCTTGCCCTGGATGTACATCACGGGCGTGGGCACCTGGAGCGCGCCGTAATCGGAGGCGGCGACGGGCGCGACCGCCTTGAAGTTCATGTGCTCGGCATCGGACTTGTGCGTCAAGATCTGCACGATCATCTGCGCGCCGGAGCTGTGGCCGGTGGCGAACACGCGGTCCATGTCGATGCAGTAGCTGTCCATGAGGTCGTCGTAGATCCGCAGGACCCTGGCGATGTCGTTGTTGTAGTTCCAGCATCCCCCCTGGTCCGACGACCTCCCCACGGCGCGCACGTACTCCGTCTCGAAGGCCGACCCTCGCGTGAGGTTGATGAACTGGTCGATCGGGTTGCCGCAGGCGTGGAAGCCCATCAAGAGGGGGAGCGGGGTATTGCCATCGTAGCTGTCCGGAAACGTGTAGATGTGATCGCCGTCGACCTTCACCGTTCCGCTCTCGGGCCGCCCCGACTTGCCGCAGCCCGGGCTCGGGTTGCCCGCCGGCGATCCCGTGCCGCCGGTCCCCATGCCACCGCTCCCGGCCTGCGGTCCGCCCCCGGTCGACCCACCTGTCGTGCCGCTGCTGGAGGAGCTGGCGTCATCGCTCGTTCCCCCTTCCCCTGTCGAGGCGGTCTCTCCGCCGCTCGCGGACGAGTGGGCCCCGCCTGTGCCGCCGGTGGCCTGACCGGCTCCGCCGCCTCCCGCGCCGGGCGAGCCTGTCTCGGACGAGCAAGCGAGGAACATCAAAGCGACGACAGGAACGACAGGAAAAGAGGAATGAACACCTGATCTCGGCATCGTCTGGACCCTCTCGTGATCGCCCGATTCGCCTATCCGCGCTCGCCGCGTGCCGATCCCGCGATGATCTCGGGCGAGGATGCGCCTCACGTGGAGGCACCAGCCCGACCGTCACGGCGGACGCGCGGAAGTGACGAAAGGCCCGGTGCGCATGGCACGCCTGTCCGTGGCAAAGCGGAAGAAGGAGCGACGGATCGACTGTGAGCGCTCACATGGGCGGCGTCAATGAAATTGGATCTGCGCGACGCCCTCTTTAGATACCGGCGGGTGCGCCGCGGCGGCAGCCGCGGCACACCCGTGAGCTGTCATGAGAGCTCGGCTCGCGCGAGCTCGCCGTTCCCGGCTCAGTTGGCGATGAACGCGCAGCACCCGACGACGCAGATGTAGCCGTCGGCGCAGCCGTCGCTGCAAGGATCCGCGCATGTCGGAGCCGACCCGCCTTCGCCACCGCCGGGGTCGGGGCTGCCGCCGGGGTCGGAGCTGCCGCCGGGGTCGGAGCCGCCGCCGCCATCGCTCTCACCCGTGCTTCCGTCGTCGGGGCAATCGTGCCCGCCGTCGTCGCTGCCGCCCGGATCGCCGGAGCTGCTGCTCTCCCCGGGGTCGCCGGAGCCGCTGCCGGGGCCGCCATCGCAATGGCCAGGGCCGATGCCGCCCTCGTTGAAGTCCGCGAGCGCACCGGACAGCGCGACGGCATCCTCGGCCGCGTCGCCTTGCTTGATGTCGTACGGTAGCCGGCCATCGGCGTCCTTGTTGTCGGCCATCCACGCCTCGGCTTCCGCGAGCGCCCCGTCCAGGGCCGCGTCGCTCGCGCCGCTACCCACGTTCAGCAGCGCGGCGATCAGCTGGTGGCACAGGATCATGCTGGCGTCGCCCCGCGGCGCCGTCTCGAGGAGCTCCAGCAGCTCGGCCTGGGCGTACTCGACGCCTCCGATGGTGAGCTTCGATGTCGGCCAGCTCTCCTCGTGGTTCTTCCAGTAGCCCTGGGTGAGCGTACAGCCGTCGCCCTCGGACGGGGGCGGAGTCCCGACCACGTTGCCCCTGCCCTCGCCCAGGCGATCCAGGTCGCCGTTCCCACAGGCGACGAGAGCGGAGCCAACCAGCGACAGACACCCCACGAGCACCAACCTGCCAAGCGTCATGATTCCTCCTGAAGTTGCGCATCGCGCGATGGGCGCTCCTCGCGAGGAGGCAGCGACATCGCGCGTGTCAGGCGGCGGGCATCGCGCCGGACCGGGGCGCACAGGCGACCCCGAGCCGGCGGGACCATGTTCTCGATCCACCCGCCCCAGCTGCAGCCCATGAGGAGCCGCGCTCTCGGTTCCTTCAGTGCCGGCCCGCGCTCGGCGCGGCTCATGTTTTTGTGGGCGCCTTCCGATCCCGTGTCGTTCTCGATCGGTTGAATTTTTCCTTCACCAACACATGAGTGACCGAGATCACGTCAGGCCGTGAGATCCCGTATCATTCTCGCTCGATCAAAATCTTCCTTCATGAGCACACGAGCGACCGAGATCACTTCAGCCCGTGACGGTCCATCTTGTTGAGAAGCCCCTGTCGCGACAGTCCGAGCCGCGCTGCTGCCTGGCTCCTGTTGCCCTGGGTCGCCCGGAGCGCGGCGGCGATCTCGCGCCGCTCCAGCGCCGCGATCTTCTCTTCCAGCGTCGCCCCCTCGGCCGGCTCGTCGCCTGCCGGGGCCGCGGGCGCGCCGCCTCGCCGCGCCGGCGAGAGGTCCTCCTCGAGGATCTCTCCCCTGCCCCCGGCCATCACGAGAGCGCGCTGCATCTCGTGCCGGAGCTCTCGCAGGTTGCCGGGCCAGTCGCAGGCCTCGAGCCGGCGCATCGCGCCGGGCGAGATCGCGGTCGCCGGCGAGCGCGGCACGAGGGCCCGCGACAGGTTCAGGAAGTGCTGCGCGAGGAGCGGCAGATCACCCACGCGATCCGCGAGCCGCGGCAAGGCGATCTCGATCCCGCGAACGCGCCAGTAGAGGTCGTCGCGAAAGGTCCTGTCCGCCACCATCGACTCGAGCGCTCTGTGGGTGGCCGACACGACACGGACGTCCACGGTCAGCGGGCGCGCGGCGCCCACGGGCAGGATCTCGCCCGTCTCGAGCACGCGCAAGAGCTTCACTTGCAGCGCCAGCTCCATGTCGCCGATCTCGTCGAGGAACAAGGTCCCTCCGTCCGCCTCGACGAACAGGCCGGGAGCGTCCTTGATCGCGCTCGTGAAGGCGCCTTTCCGGTGGCCGAACAGCGTCGATTCCAGGAGCGTCGGCGCGAGCGCGCCGCAGTTGACCGCGATGAAGGCTTTGTCCTTCCGGCGGCTCCTTGCGTGCAGGTAGCGGGCGAACACCTCCTTGCCCGTGCCCGAGTCGCCGGTGATGAGCACCGGCACGTCGGTCGGCGCCGCGCGCTCGCACAGCGTCCTCGCCTCGAGAAAGGCCGGCGACTGGCCGAGCATCGCCGAGGCGTCGCCCTCGCGGGCGGCGAGCGAGCGCTCGAGCTCCGCCACCCGATCTTCCAGCGCGAGGCGCGCGGCGGCGCGGGCGACCACGGAGAGCAGCACGTCGGGGTCGACGGGCTTGGCCAGGAAGTCGTACGCGCCGCGCTCGACGAGGCGCAAGGCGAGCGGGGTCTCGCCCGCGCCCGAGACGACGATCACCTTGGCCGCGGGCCGCTCGGCGAGCAGCTTGTCCGCGAGCGCCGCGCCCTCCTCGGCGCGGCCCGTCGGCGGGAGCATCAGGTCGAGCACGACGAGGCGCGCGCTCGTGCGGCGGAGCTCCGAGAGCGCCTTCGGGGCGGCCCCGGCCTCGGCGACGGCGTACCCCTCCAGCGCGAGCAGCTCGCGGTAGGCGTCGCGGAACCCCGGATCGTCGTCGATGAGCAGGACGGTCTCGGTCACGGGTGACCGTACCGCGTTGCCAGGGCGCGGATCCAGGGTTGCGCGGGGTGGGGGGCGGGCGGAGCCGGCGTCAGGCGGATCGAGGCGAGCTGCGAGCTTCACCCACCGTCTCGCTCACCGATCCATTCGCGGGCGAGAGCGAGTATCCGGCGGTTCTCCGGTTCGGTGCGACATCGTGCCGAGCTCAATGCGAGCGCACGCGTGGGCCGGTGCGCCGCGCGGGCGACGCACGCGCCTTCGTCGCGCCCAGGGCCCGTCCCCTCGACGAGGTAGGGTGTGGCGCCGCGAGGGATCGATCTCGCGCCCGGGTGGCGGCCTCTGCCGGGACGCGGGCGGCCGGTGCACGGGGGCGAGCCCTGCGCAACCGCTGCTCGATCCTTTCGCGGAGGACGACGGCCTGGTTGTGGAGCTCGTCCTTTGCTCCGTACACGAGCGTGAGCGTCCCGCGCTTCGCCTGCGCGACGAGCTCGTCCACGAGCCCCGAGGCCGGCTGGCGGCGGAGCTCCTCGCGATAGCGCGCCGCGAACTCCTCCCACCGGGCAGCGTCGTGACCGAACGAGCGGCGGAGCTCGTCGCTCGGCCCGATCTCCTTCATCCAGGCGTCGATCGCGAGCGCGTCCTTGCGCACGCCTCGCGGCCACAGCCGGTCCACGAGCACACGGTACCCGTCGGCCGCTTCGGGCTGCTCGTAAGCCCGCTTGAGGAGCACCGCGCCCGCCGTCTCGGCACCAACGCGCGCAGTTCGCGACCTCCTCGTCGCCGTTCGTCGCCTCACGCTGGCCATGCACCCTTCTTCCTTCTTCCCTTCTCGCTGCAAACCCTGCGAGGCGAGGCGCGCTTTGACCACGACGAGCGTAAGATCCTCCAGGCCCTCGCGCTGCACGACGGTCTCCCGGCCAATCTGCCCGTGATTCGTGGACTCCGCCTCCCCGGTGCGCATGGCCCTCCTGCTTCGCACATGGGCCTGGACGCCGGCCTATCGGGTCGGCTGCTCCCCCATCGCGGCGATCGCGATGGCCGAGTGCGCGAACGCGCCGCCCGCGCGCATCTCGGCGGCGACCCAGATGGCCTCCATGATCTCCTGCTCACTCGCTCCGTGTCGAAGGGCGCCCTGGGTGTGGCCGCGGATGCAATACGGGCACTGCGTGACGTGCGCCACGGCGACGGCGATGAGCTGCTTCACCTTCGCCGGCAGGGCGCCCTCGGCAAACACGCGCTTGCTGAACTCGCGGAAGGCCTCGTCCGGCTCGGGCGCCAGATCGTGCCGTTTCTGCGAGGTCTCCTTCGATTGCAGCGGGTACACCTGGTCTCCCATAGGCTTCTCCTCATGGCTGGCCCAGGGGCTCTTTCGATGCGGCGGCCGCGCGGCACAAGCAAGGAAGCCTCTCCCTTCTGCGTCCGGCGCAACGGGTGCCGGCTACGGCATCCGGCCGACCGCCCGCCCTGGCATTCCCCGACGCACCGATCGAGGAGACGTGCTCGTTCGCCGTCGCTCGTGCCCATTCGCAGCAAGCACGGGATGCCTATTTTTCGCCGCCGCGCGCTACGGGGCGGAGCGCACGCACCGGACCGGCATCGATTTCACGCCGCTCACCCAGTTCGAGCGGAGCCGCACGGCCGGCCCGGCGAGCTCGAGATCGGGGAGCCTGCGCAGGAGCTCCTCGAAGGCGACCCGCGCTTCCAGGCGCGCGAGCACGAGGCCCAGGCACACGTGGGGGCCGATGCCGAAGGAGAGGTGCTCGTTGGGTGTCCGGCCGACATCGAATTTCTGCGGATCGCTGAAGACCGCCTCATCGCGGTTGGCCGAGACGTACCACAGCACCACCTTGTCGCCGGCAGCGATCCGCTGCCCGTGGAGCTCGATGTCACGCACCGCGGAGCGCCGGAAGTAATAGACCGGCGGCGTGAAGCGCAGCATCTCCTCGATGGCGGTCGGGAGGAGCGAGGGATCGTCGAGCAGGCGCCGGCGCTGGTCGGGGTGCTCGAGGAGCGCGAGCATCCCGTTGGAGATGAGGTTTTTGGTTGTATCGTGGCCGGCCGTGAGCAGCAGGTTGAAGAAGCCGCCGAACTCCGTGTAGGACAGCTTCTCGCCGTCCACCTCGGCGGCCATGAGCAAGCTCAGCATGTCGTCCTTGGGCTCCTTCCGCCGCTGCTCGGCGAGCTGGTGCGCATAGGCGTTCATGTTGTGGAGCACGGCGTTCAGCTCCTCGGGCGTGACGCCATAGGCGGGATCGCTGGCCCCGAAGAACCGCGTCGTCCAGTCGAGCATCTGCTCCTGATCTTCGCGGGGGACGCCGATCACCTCGAGGATCACGGAGAGCGGCAGCTGGCCCGCGATGTCGCTGGCGAAGTCGCACCCGCCGCGCTCGCAGGCGTCGTCGATGAGCCTCGTCACGAGCTCCCGCACGTGGCCTTCGAGGCGCTGGATGACACGGGGCGTGAACCCCTTGCTGACCAGCGCCCGGAACCGGGCGTGCCGGGGCGGATCCATCATGATCATGACATCGGGGTTGTCGCGCATGTCCCCCGGCGGGAGATCCTCGATGAAGAGGCCGCGCCCCGAGCAGAACGCGGCCGGATCGCGCGAGATGCGGGCGACGTCGGCGTGCCGCGTGATCGCCCAGAACCCCCTGCCCGCCGGCTCGGGGTGCCAATAGACGGGCGCCTCCCGGCGGAGGATCTCGAAGCAATCGTGCGGCGCGCCCGCGAGGTAGAGGTCCGGATCGAGGATATCGATGGTTTGAGGGGTCATCTGGGGAGGATCGCCTTAGCAGCTTCGCGAGCGCAACCGATTGCGACGCATTCTGAGCAGCGCGATGAGCGTGAGCGCCGCGGGCCATGGCCACGGGGGCTCTTCGCGACCCACGAAGCGGCACCCGCAGCCACCCGTCGTGTCGCTGCTGGCGGGCGGGTCGCCGTTCGGGCTGGCGCCCGTGCCGCTGCCCGACGCGGGGGTGCCGGTCCCCGCGCCACCGGCGCCGCTGCCCGTCGCGTCGCCTTCGCCCGTGGTGCTGCCGCCGCTCGTGCTGGCGCCGCTGGCCGCCACGGCGCCGCCGGTCCCCGCGCCGCCGGCGCCGCTGCCCGTCGCGCCGCCTTCGCCCGTGGTGCTGCCACCGCTGCCTGCCGCGGCGCCGCCGACCCCCGCGCCGCCACCGCCGCTGCCCGCCACGGCGCCACCAACCCCTGCGCCGCCAGCGCCGCTGCCGGTCGCGCCGCCTTCGCCCGTGGTGCTTGCGCCGCTCGTGACGGCGCCGCTGGTCGCCGTGACGCCGCCCGTCCCCGCGCCGCCGGCGCCGCTGCCGCTCGCGCCGCCCTCCCCCGTGGTGCTTCCGCCACCGGAACCGCCGCCTTCGCCCGTGCTGCTGCGCGGGCAGCCCAGGACCGACACGTCGTCGATCGCGAGACCGGCGAGCTGGACGCTCGCGTCGCTGTCGAGGTGGAACACCACCTCCACTCGTTTCCCGGCGTATCCGCTGATGTCGGCGTGGTGCGTGCCCCATCCCGCGCTCTCCTGGAGCACCAGGTTGGAGCTACCGACGGTCGTGGTCATCGATGCGTCGAGGAACTCCCACAGACGCCTGGCGTTCGCACCCCCGACCTCTCGGATCTCCACCCACCCGTGATCCGAGGACGCGTTGTCGAGCTGGTACTTCATCGCCCAGCGGAGCTGGATGGGCGCCTGCACCCCGGACAGGTCGATCGGCGGGGAGACGAGGTCCTGATTCGAGCTCGCGTTGTACACGCCCGAGAGGTTCGTCTTCCAGCATTGCGTTCCGCTGTTGCACGTCGCGATCGGCGCGGCGCTCGGTGTGCCGAGCGCCCACGCGTCGGCTGTGCCTGCGTGCGTGAAGCCCTGCGCGCCGCCCTCGAAGCCCGCCGACAGCAGGGCGGCCGGGGCGTCGCCGCTCGAGCACGAGAGCGCGGGGACCGGCGCGTCGCAGATCGTGAGGCTCCACGCGGACAACACGCCGAGGTTGTTCGAGTTGTCCGTATCGTCCCGGAGCGTGAGCGTCCACCGGCCTCCAGCGTTCTCCCCGTCGAACCAGCGCAAGCGGTAGTCGCGCTCCGGCTGCACCATCATGCCGTTCAGCAGGGTGAAGTGTCCGGCCGGGAACGCAGCCTCGTCGTCGATCGTGAGTTCAAGGTTCGGGTAGGTCCTATCGCCGATATCGGTGAAGAGACCGTTGGTGTTGCCGGCCGGCGAGACGAGGTACACGTCCATGTCGGGGGGCATGGGATGGCTGAGCCGGACGCTCACGTTCAGGTCGCCGATACGGGGCGCGCCCGGGACGTCGATGAACGACGTCGTGGGCGCGCCGAAGAGGATCTCCCTGGGCACGTTTGCGCTATCGTACGTCGTGCACCCCACGCTCGGCGCCACCGGATGCACGCTCACGCTGAGCCCGTAATCACCCTCCGTCACCGAGCCGGTCACGGTCACCCTGTAGGTGCCCGCTGCTTTGACGGTCGCGAAGATGGCGTCCGAGTACGGTGTCTCGACAGGCCCGGATTGGTTGTCCACCTGGATGTCGAAGCCGGACCCGAAGGGGCCGATCGCGAGCGCGGCGGGGAACTGCGTGAGGTCGCGCGTCGGGTCCTGATCGAGGCTCGCGAAGAGGGTGTCGCCGGCGTTGAGGGAGAGCGAGTAGCTGTCGACGTCGCTCGCGCTGGTGTGCGTGCCAGCGATCCAGCCGGTCGCGGGGAGCGGCTGCGGCGTCGTGTCGTTCGGCTCGACCTCCGCCGTGGGCGCGCCGCTCTGCACCTTGAGGTGGAGGTCGTAGGGGCGCAGCTGGGCGGTCGCGGAGGGCGCGCGCACGCGCGCGTAGTAGGTTCCCGCAGCCGAGAGGGGCGTGCCAGCGATGCTCGGAGAGGAGCCCCCGAACGACCCGTTGAAGACGTCGGTCTCCAGCACTGTCGTGCCATCCTGATCGAGGATGTCGAGGTCGGCGTCCTGCGACGCGGTGGAAGACGCTGTCATCACGGCGGCGTAGACACGGCTCCCGGCGGGCGCATGGAACGAGAAGAGATCCGTGTCGCTGTCTGGTAAGAGGTTGGCGCGCACGACCGTGTCGCTGGAGATGGCGTTCGCCTGCAACGCCGTCCCGTTGGGCTCCGCCTCCGAAGCGAGCTCCTGTCCGACGGCCAAGTGTGCCGTGCCAAGACAGTCGCCTTCGCTCGCGCCGCAGCCGGCGAGGATCAACGCCGCCCCCAGCGCGATGGACGAGCTGATGACATCCCTGCTTCTCACGTCGTTTACCTTCCGTTCAGCTGCCCCACAGCGCCCAGTCTCCGTGGCGGGGCAACATCATAGCTGCCATCTCGACGCCGTGGGTGCCGACTTCAGGAGCGGGCCGTTTGATGTAGGTCGCTGTGCGCCCCGCAGGCTGTGGAGTGAAGGCGGCTCCTTCGATACATGGATAAGCTGTTGATATAGCGCCGCTTTTCCAGGGGAGCGGGAGGACACGATCGGGCAGAATTCCGTGGGTTTCGAGCTATTGCCGCACACTCTCGTTGATGCCGAAGCTCCTCGTATCGAGCATGCTTCTTGATGGCGAGGAGCCCTGCCCGGCGGAGCTGGCCATCATGGATCGTGCTCGCTCCGCACGGGCAACGAGGGCGATGGCGTCCGGCGAGTCGCGGCGCCGTGCATTCCGTTCAGCTGCTCAAAATTCTCACCATGGACCCCTCCCAGCACATTCGCGTCGGCCAAAGACGCCGCTGATGCCCGATCGCAACCCCTTCCGCTCAGCCATCGAAGATTTCCAGCTATCGTTGCTCGCACGCCCGACTCACGACGGGGTAGGTCCACCCGAGGAGCGGAGCAGCGGCGCGGGGCCGGCCACAAAATAGGCGACGAGGAGACCTGATCTTGGCCGACAGTCTCCTCGTCGTGCTCCGGTTCCCGTGCCCAGGAATCGAAGCGGTCGCAGTGTCGTCCAGAGCGCCATCGACATCAAGCGCTGGCAGCAGCAAACGCCCACGGTCGTCGAAGCGCGACCTGCTCGGTGCCCAGCGTGCGGCGTCGCCAGCTGCCCCCTCTGCGGCGCCGTTCGGCTCCAGGGCCACGGCAAGCGCGAGCGGCAGGTCTGGGGCCCGTCAGGGCCGGACCAGCCGCCCGAGATGCTCACGGTGACCGCCCGCGGCTATCGCTGCGTCTCGTGCGGCGCCGTGCTCCTCGTCGTTCCTCGCGGTGTGCTCGGCCTTCGCGTGTACAGCGCCTCCGCCATCGGCTTCGCCCTCGCGCTCTGGGGCCTGGCGCTCGCGACTGCGGCCGAGGTCCGGCGCCGCGTGGCCCCCGGACACGGGACACGATGCGCACGGCGTGTCCGGGACACGTCAGGACACCGCGGGACACTTGACACGTTCGCCGCGAGAGCGGAGCGGGTCAGGCAGGAACACGAGAGGGGCAGAGAAGAGGTGGGCCAAGGGAGAAGAGAGGTAGGCCAGGAAGAGAGGGGCGAGGACGGGCTCAGAGCGAGCGCTTGAAGCAGACGGCGTAGAGCCGCAGGGCATCGGTTGGGTGGAAACTGTATGCCATAGGCTCCCAGCCCTGCGCTCCGAACCGGTTCAGGGCAGCGTTCCAGCCGCCTGCCTTGGCTGCATCGTCGACGTGCCTTTCCGTCACCCCCGCAGCTTCGGAACCGATGCACAGGCTCTCCCAACGGGTCGGGTCGGTCCCGGCTTGAACCGGTGGCACTACGAATCGCGGTACGACGTACGACGCAGAGCAGCCGAAGACGAACGCGAGGGATAGAGCAGTTCCGGTGCGGAGTCTGGGCATGGTCGAGTCCTTTCAAGCGGTCGAGGTGGACACGAGCATAGCCGGCCTCGAGGCCGACGGGCCCCGAAACGCCGCGCGCGTCCGACTGCCGTTGTTGGCCGGCCCCCTTGGCGTCGAGCTTGGCCGTCGGGCTGGTGCTGGTGTCCGTCGCCCACCTCGCCGTGCTGGATCAGGGCGGGCGCGCATGCCGATCGCCGCAGGCTGGATCGCGACCTCGACCTCGACCTCGGCGCCCTCATGATCGGCGGAGTCGCTCAGCACCTCGACCTCGACCTCGACCTCGACCCCGGCGGAGCTCAGCGGCGGGGTGCGCGGACACTTCGCCGTGACGATTCGATCGCGCGACGCCTTGGTTTCAAGGCATTTCCGCTCGGTTTGCGTCCCATCAGCCGTCGTGCCGATACCACTGGAGCTGGCCGCCGGACATGACACCATAGATGACGCCATGGCCTCCGGAAAACACGCCTTCCTGGGCGGCCATGGCTTCCCGGACAGGAGAGAGGGTCGATAAGCCGAGGGCTGCGGCAAACGGTCCCCCGACAAACACGGAACACTTCATGGCGACCTCCTTGTGTCCGCAAGGTTCATAACGATTGAAGCGGTCGCCTGGAAGCCTCTACGGCGAGACTCAGTTTACGTGGGATGTCGGCGAGCAGCAGACGTCATCGAGCCGTGCGCACGCATCATGAGAGACGTTCCGGCAGGTCGCTCCCGGGACGGATCCGCGGTCGCGATCGCGAGCCCCACCCAGCCGCGGTCATCCGCGTCACCTCACCCCGCCGCCTCCCCCGCCCGCTCGGGCCACCGCGCCTCGAAGCGCGCGCCGCCCTCCGGGGCGCGCTCGTGGCGCAGCGCTCCCCCGTGCCGCTCCAGCCAGCGCGCCGCGACGGCCAGGCCGAGGCCCGTGCCCGGGTGCTTCGCGTCTCGCCCCCGACCCGTCACGAACGGCTGGAACAGCATCGCCTCGATCTCGGCCGGCACCCCAGGGCCGTTGTCCTCCACGCGCACGACAACGAAGCCGCCCTCGCCGCGCGTGACAACCGCCCGGATCCGCCCCTCGGGGCTCCCGTCGAGCGCGATGGCCGCGTTCTGCAGCAGCGCCGTGGCGACGTCGAGGAACGCCCCGCGGTCGGCCTCGACGAAGATCGACCCGCCTGCCTCGGGCGCCACCTCGATGGGCGGCGCGCCCTCGCCGACGATCTGCCGGACCTGGCTCGCCGCGAGCCGCAGCGTGGAGAGCACGTCGACCTCGCTCACCTCGATCGGCCTCGGGCGGCTGTACCGCAGCAGATCGTCGAGGAAGCGCCTCGCCCGGTCGACCTGGGCGCGCAGCGACGCCACGGTCTCGGGCCTCGCGCCCTGCCGCTCGAGCAGCTTCGCCTGCGCGGCGATGACCCCGAGCGGATTGCGGATCTCGTGCGCGACAGCGCTCGCGAGGCGGCCGAGCTCCGCGAGCCGCTCGGCCTGGTCGGCGCGCACCTCGACGCGCTCGATCTCGTCGGCGAGGTCGCGGACGCCGATGGGCCTCGAGAAAAGCCGGCGCCCGAGGTGCTCCACGACGAGCATGCGCAGCGGATCGGACGGGAGCGCGGCGAGGAAGACGACGAAGGCGAGCCAGCCGAGCGACGCGCCGCCGCCCGGCGCGAGCGCGGGCAGGACCTTGAAGAAGACAACGAGACCGAGCGTCGAGAGGAGCGCTGTCAGGCCGGCGTAGGCGAGCCCCTGCGCGAAGACGCGGCGGGAGCGGCCCAGCTCGCCGATGAGCACGGCGTAGGCCACGAGCAGGATGGCGAGGAGCAGGAGCGGCGCGCCGAGGAGCACGTCGCCGAGCCGGAGCACACGCAGCACCACGACGAAGCCGCCGCCGAGCGTCGCGAGCACGCTGCCGAAGAAGAGCGCGGCGATGCGCCGCCGCTGGAGCCCCCGGGCCGCGAGCGCCGCGCGCCCGAGGCGAACGCCGACAACGACCCAGGCGACGCCCATCACGACCGAGAGCGGGAAGAACAGCGGTCCCGGCGAGCGGGCGCCAGGACCGTAGAGGAGGCGCGGGTCGACGGCCCCGAGCAGCGCGACAGCGGCGCACACGGCGTAGGCGAAGACGACGGGGCGGCGCGAGGCGCCGGCGACGTCGGCGTAGGCGTGGGCGAGGCCCGCGGCGACGATGATCCCGCTCGGAATGACGTGCTCGGCGAGGACGAGCGTGCCGTCCGTCTCGAGCAGGATGAGCCCCGTGACCCAGAAGGCGAGGAAGAAGCAGAGCGCGACGAGGCCGCGGCCCACGTTGCGCCCGAGCCGCAGCGCGGTGACCGCGACGGTCACGGCAGCGGCCCAGAGCGGGTAGTACGCGAGAGCGACCAGGGGTCTCACAAGGCCTCGGCAGGGTAGGAAGCCCCGACGATAGCGCCAGAGGCCCCGGGGGCGCGAGGTGTCCACGGCGTGGACACCGGCCTGCCCATGGCCTGGGCACCGCGGCCCGCCGCCGCGCCTCGATCCGGTCGATCAGCGCGGATCCCGCGGATGGCACGGGCGCTGCTGAGAGGCCTGTCGAGGAGACGAACCATGGTAGAAGCGGTCGAAAGCTATCTCATCGCGGTGTACGGGGCCTATGCGGTCATCAGCGTCGGACTGACGATCTGGATCGCCCGCACGCTGTTCAAGAATGGATCGGTGTTCCTGGAGGAGGTGTTCGCCGACAACCCGAGGATGGCCGAGGCGGTGAACCGCCTGCTCGTCGTGGGGTTCTACCTGGTGAACCTGGGGTATGCGTCGCTGATCCTGAAGGCGGAAGGCTCGGCGACGATGACGGAGGCGGTCGAGGTGCTGTCGTCGAAGCTGGGCCTGCTCCTGCTGTCGCTCGCGCTGATGCACTTCACGAACCTCCTCGTGTTCCACCGCATCCGCCGCCGCGCGAAGCTCGCGGTGCTGCCGCCTCCGGTCGCGCCGCAGATGCGCATCGATCCGCGCTCGGAGCGCGCGGAAGAGGAGATGGCCGCGCAGCGGGCGCGCCGGCGGGCCGTCGCGGAGGTCTCGGCGTGATGAGCGCAGGCGCGGGCGTGAGGCGCCGTGGCGCCTCGCGCCGGCGGCGCGGCCAGGCGCCCTGGCCTCCGCGCTGCGAGGAGAGCGGGCCATGATCGAGCGAATCACCGTGCTCTATGACGCCGAGTGCGCGCTGTGCGCGCGGTGCCGCCACTGGATGGAGCACCAGACGGCGCTTGTCGAGATGGAGTTCCTGCCCGCCGGCTCGCCCGAGGCGGCGGAGCGGTACGGCGCCGTGCCCTGGCTCGGCGAGGAGCTCGTCGTGGTCAGCGATCGCGGCGAGGTCTGGGCCGGCCCCGCGGCCTTCATCGTGGCGCTCTGGGCGCTCGAGGGGTACCGCGAGTGGTCGTACCGGCTGAGCGGCGACACGCTCTCGAAGATGGCAGAGCGCTTCTTCCACGCGCTGTCGGGAAACAGGAAGTGGCTCGCAGGCTGGTTCGGCCACCCGTCCTGCGCGAGCGGCTCCTGCCGGCTGCCGGGAGCGCCGGCGGCAGGGCCTTATCGGTGAAGAGAACTGGTTCCGCCCGCCAGAGGTCCGGCCAGGGATCCGGAGAGAGATTTCAACGCAAAGTCACAAAGACGCAAAAAAAAAGAACAGATTCTTATGTATTTTTGCGTCTTTGCGCTCTTGGCGTCTTTGCGTCAAATCTCTCTTCGTTTACGAGACGGATCCCTGGCGGGATTTGTGACACGCGGAGCTAGGGGAGCCATTGGCCCACCTCGGCGATAGCGCGGGCGACTCCGTGAGTTTCCTCAGTGCACCCGCATCCCCGGCTTCGCCCCCGAGTCCGGCGACAGCAAGTGCACCGTCTCGTCCCCCGCCGCGAGCACCATCCCCTCGCTGAGGCCGAACTTCATCTTCCGCGGCGCCAGGTTGGCGCACACGATGACGAGCCTGCCAATCAGGTCTTCCGGCTTGTAATACGCCTTGATCCCGGCGAACACCGTCCTCCGCGCCTCCCCGCCGAGCGAGACGGTCAGCTTGAGCAGCTTCTTCGCCTCGGGCACGTGCTCCGCCGCGACGATGCGCGCGACGCGCAGGTCGACCTTGCTGAAATCGTCGATCGTACACTCCGGCGCGAGCGGCTCCTTGGCGAGCGCCGCGCCGTCGTCCTCGGCGGCCGCGCCCCCGCCCGCCGCCTGGCCCGCGCCCGCCTCCGCGTTCGCCCCCGCCGCGCCGCCCGGCGCCGCCGCCTCCTCGGCAGGGCGGCCCTCCGCGATCATCTTCTCCACTGCACCCGGCTCGACCCGCTTCATGAGGTGCTCATACGCGGCCACAGGCGTGCCCACAAGCGGCGTCTTCGCGAGCGCCCACCGGTCCATGGGGCACCCGAGCAGCCGCGCGACGTCGTCGGCCAGCTTCGGGAGCACCGGCGCCAGGTAGAGCACGATCTGCCGGAACAGGTTGAGCGCCACGGTGCAGACGGCCTGCAGCTCCGCCTTCTTCTCCGGCTGCTTCGCCAGCGCCCACGGCTGCATCCGATCGACATACTCGTTCGCCCGGTCCGCCAGCGCCACGATGCTCCTCGTCGCCCGCGCATAGTCGAACGCCGCGTACGCCGCCCCGATCGCGTCGCCCTCCTCCGCCGCCGCCGCGAACAGCCCCCCATCCTCGGGGTACACCGCCGACAGCCCCGTCTGCGCCACGAAGCGCGACGACCGGCTCGCCAGGTTCACGACCTTGTTCACGAGCTCGGCGTTCACCTTGTTCACGAGCTCTTCCAGGTTCAGATCGATGTCGTCGACCTTCGAGCTCAGCTTGCTCGCGTAGTAATAACGGAGGTACGCCGGGTCGAGGTGCTTCAGGTACGTCGAGGCCAGCACGAACGTGCCCTTGCTCTTCGACATCTTCTCTCCGTTCACGGTGAGGAACCCGTGCACCTGCACGCGCGACGGCAGCGAGAAGCGCGCGCTCTTCAGCATCGCCGGCCAGAAGAGCGTGTGGAAATACACGATGTCCTTCCCGATGACGTGGACGATCTCCGTCTCCTCGGAACGCCACCAGTCGTCGAACGCCTCGCCCTCCCGGTCGCACCACTCCTTGCTCGCCGCCATGTACCCTATCGGCGCGTCGAACCAGACATACCAGTAGTTCCCCGGCGCATCGGGGATCTCGAACCCGAAGTACGGCGCGGGGCGCGACACGTCCCAGTCGCGGAGCGGCTCCGACAGGAAATGCCCCGCGAGGTAGTTCGCGATCTCCTTCGGCATCCGCCCCTCGCCCTGCGTCCAGGTCGACAGGAACGGCCGCTCCGGCTCGATCGCCACCATGAGGTGCTGCGCGCTCCGCACCTCGGGCCGCGCGCCCGTGAGCGCGCTCCTCGGCTCGACCAGATCGGTCGCGGCGTAGGTCGAGCCGCACCGGTCGCAGCTATCACCGTACTGGTCCGGCGCCGCGCACTTCGGGCAGGTGCCCTTGACGAAGCGATCCGCCAGGAACATGCCCTCCTGCGGATCGAAGAGCTGCGTGACCTCCTTCGTGGTCACCCTGCCGCGCTCGCGCAGCGACGCCCAGATCTGCTCGCACAGCGCGCGGTTCGCGGGGGAGTTCGTGCTGCCGTAGTGGTCGAACCGGATCTGGAACGCCGCGAAATCGCGCTGGTGCGCCGCGCTCATGTCCGCGATGACGTCGGCCTCGCTCCGCCCCTCTTGCCGAGCGCGGATCATGATGGCCGTGCCGTGGGTGTCGTCGGCGCACAGATAAATGCACCTCCGCCCGGTCATCCGCCAATAACGGGCAAAGATGTCGGTCTGGGTGTACTCGACGAGGTGGCCGATGTGGATGTGCCCGTTGGCGTAGGGCAGCGCGCTGGTGAGCAGGAGCCGTTTCATGCTGCGCTGGACTTTGCACGAAATCCCAGCCGGATGCGAGCCGCGCGGTGGCGCGATGCCGCGCGGGCGCGCCTTCCAGCGGAACGCCGCGCGGGCCCGCGTGGACACGACAGCGGACGTGCAGCCATGGACGGAGCGGGCTCGGGCTCTAGATACGCAGTGAACCGATCGACGGGGAGGGGGCCATGGCAGTACAGGGGAAGCAACAGAGGAAACAGCGGCGTGGCGGCAAGGAAGGCGGAGCGCGGGCGCTGGAGGCCCAGCCCCTCCTCCGCCAGCGAGGCAAGGAGATCCAGCCTTTCGGGACGGTCGTGGACTATCCGCTGGCGCTCGCCGCGAAGTCGCGCGCGGAGAGCATCCGGGCGCTGAATCAGATCCTGTCGGACACGCTCGTCCTGCGCGACATGTACAAGAAGCACCACTGGCAGGTGTCCGGGGCGACCTTCTTCCAGCTCCACCTGCTCTTCGACAAGCACTTCAAGGAGCAAGCCGCGCTGATCGACATGCTCGCCGAGCGCGTCCAGATGCTGGGCGGCGTCGCGATCGCCATGGCGCACGACGTCGCGGAGATGACGAGGATCGAGCGGGCGCCCCGCGGCCGCGAGCAGGTGCCCGCCCAGCTCTCGCGCCTGCTCGACGCGCACGAGCTCATCCTCGCGGAGACACGCGAGGCGGTGAAGCTCACCACCGACAACCGCGACGATGGCACCGCCGACCTGCTCATGAGCGACGTCCTCCGCACGAACGAGATGCAGGTGTGGTTCCTGTCCGAGCACCTCGTCAACACGCCGCTCGTCCGCGCCACCTGAGCGCCGGCACGCCGCTCCCCCCTCGCCGTCCAGCCCCTCCCCGTCCAGCCCTCCGGCGCGCTCCGAGAATTCGACAGGGCGCGCGTAACCTTTCCGGCCCCCCGATCGTGGTACCGCCAGGAAAGGGGTCATGTGATGCGTACTACAAAAGACGTGGTGGTGATCGGCGGCGGGCTCGCGGGCCTGGCCGCGGCGGCGTACCTGGGCCGGGCGGGTCGGTCGGTCGCCCTCGTCGAGAAGGCGCACGCGCCGGGCGGCCGCGCCTCCACGCAGGAGAGCCACGGCTTCTCGCTGAACCTCGGCGCCCACGCGCTCTACCGCGGGGGCGCGGCGCACGAGGTGCTCCGCGAGCTCGGCGTCCGGTTCACCGGCGCGGCGCCGTCCCCGTCGGGCGCGCTCGCGCTCGACCGCGGCGCCCTCCACACCTTGCCGTCCGGCGCCCTGTCGCTGCTCACGACGGGCCTCTTCCCCCTCGCCGCGAAGATCGAGATGGGGCGCGTCCTCGGCAGCCTCGCCGCGGCGAACCCCGCGCCGCTCGCGGCGGTCCCTGTCTCGGCCTGGCTCCGGGACGCCTTCCGGACGCCCGAGGCGCGCCGCTTCGTCGGCGCGCTCGTCCGGCTGTCGACCTACTGCGCCGACGACGATCGCCAGAGCGCCGGCGCGGCGCTCTCGCAGGTGCAGCTCGCCCTGAGCCACGGCGTGCTCTATCTCGACGGCGGCTGGAGGACCCTCGTCGCCGGCCTGCGCGACGCCGCCGTCGCGGCCGGCGTGGAGATCCTCACCGGCGCGCGCGCGGCGCAGATCGCGGCCGAGGGCGGCGCCGTCTCCGCCGTGGAGCTCGCGAACGGCGACCGCCTCGGCGCCGGCGCCGTGCTCATCGCCGCGAGCCCGCGCGCCGCGGCCGCGCTCGCGCCCGCGAGCACGGCGCTCGCCGCGCACGCCGAGCGCGCCGTCCCGGTCCGCGCCGCGTGCCTCGACGTCGCGCTGTCGAGGCTCCCCCGCCCGCGCCCGGGCCTCGTGCTCGGCATCGACCGCCCGCTCTACCTGTCGGTCCACTCCGACGCCGCGCGCCTCGCCCCCGCGGGCGGCGCCGTGATCCACACCGCCCAGTACAGCCCCGAGCTCGCCGGCGGCGACCCCGAGCGCGAGCTCGAGGATCTGCTCGACCGCGCGCAGCCCGGCTACCGCGGCGCGATCGTCGAGCGCCGCTTCCTGCCCTCGCTCGTCGTCTCCAACGCCGTGGTCACGGCGGAGGGCGGCGGCCCCGCAGGGCGCCCCGGCGCCCGCGTCCCGGATCTCGACGGCCTCTTCCTCGCAGGCGACTGGGTCGGGCCGACGGGCATGCTCGCCGACGCGAGCCTCGCCAGCGCGCGGGACGCCGCGCGGGCCATCCTCACGCGCCGCGCGCTCGACCGCGCGGCGTGACGGGGGTACCCGACGCTCCATGAGCAGCTCCACGGCCTCTCCTGCCCCGAGCGCCGGGCTCGCCGCCCCCGGCTTCGTCGCCGCGAGCTACCGCGAGCACGAGCGCTTCCTCTGGGCCCTCTCCTACCGGCTCACCGGCAGCGCCGCGGACGCGGACGACATCGTGCAGGAGACGTTCGTCCGCGCGCTGGAGCGCCCGCCCGCGCGCACCGAGGAGCCCGTCCGCCCCTGGCTCGCGCGCGTCGCGCTGAACCTCGGCCGCGACGCCCTCCGGCGCCGCAAGCGCCTCGCCTACGACGGACCGTGGCTCCCCTCCCCGATCGAGGCGGAGCCCGAGCCCCCGTCGTTCGAGATCCCGGGCAAGGAGGGCACCGAGGGCCGCTACGACCTCCTCGAGAGCGCGTCCTTCGCCTTCCTCATCGCGCTCGAGGCGCTGACCCCGCAGCAGCGCGCGGTGCTCCTGCTCCGCGACGTCTTCGACTACTCGGTGCAGGAGACCGCCGCCGCGCTCGACCTGTCGGAGGCCAGCGTGAAGACCACCCACCACCGCGCCCGCCGCGCCCTCGAGCCGTACGAGCGCGACCGCTGCCGCCCCTCACCCGAGCTCGTCGAGCGCTCGGGCGCGGCGCTCGTGCGCTTCCTGCAGACGCTGGCGACGCAGGACGTCGCCGCCATCGAGGCGCTCCTGAGCGAGGGCGTCCGGGTCATCAACGACGCGAACGGCGAGTTCAAGGCGGCGCGCCGGATCGTCGTCGGCCCGAACCGGGTCGCGCGGTTCTACGTCGGCCTGCTGAGGATCGACGACCCCCGAGCGCTCCGCCACGAGCTGCGCCTCATCAACGGCCTCCCGGCGGTCGTCATCGAGCGCACGACCACCGTGGAGAAGCTGGCGCCGCGGTTCGTCATGCGCTGCGAGATCGACGCGCGCGGCCTCATCACGGCGATCCACTCCGTGCTGGCCTCGCACAAGCTGACGGCCGTGAAGGCGCTCGCTCCGTGAGTGCGACGGCGAGGGAGCGCGGCGGCGAGACCGGCAGGTGAGCAGCGAGGAGACAGCCCCCTGCCGGCCGAGCACTGGAGTGAGTCGTGTCGCGGGGCGTACTTCGGCCGGCGAAGTAGATACTGTTGGAGCAACATAGCGCCGGCTGGCGCTCATGTCCATAGCGGAACAGCCCGCTCGCTCAGGTGGCTTTGCCGCCTCCCTGGGCCCGTTCGCGGTGCGCCTCTGCGATGAAGTGACGAACCTCCTTGTCGATGGCGGAGATCGCTACCCCCTTGAAGGGGCGCATCAGGAGAGGCACGTCGAGATCCACGTCAACGGCGCCGGGGCGGAGCTCCATGCTGCCTTTCAGCTTGACGCCCTTCACCGAGAAGCCGAGCTCGGCGCGCTTCGCGTCGCGCCACACGAGGAAAGGCTCGTACTCGGCGTACCGCTCCCGGTACTGCGCGATCGCTCGTTCGGTCGCCAGCTTGGCTTCGCTGTCGCTCAGGTCGTGCTCAATCGTGTGCTTCATGATGGGACCTCGCAGTTCGTATCAGGGCACATCGCGAGAATCGGCCATGGGACCGCGCGCCGCGAGGCGTCGCTCGCGGGCGCGGCGCCCGGCCGAGTTCCAAGCGGTGAGATAACACGGATGCGCGGGGCCTGCGGCCCTCTGGCGCTCGTCAGCATCCCATCGCGCATGGCGCGCCGCGCTCTGTGACATTTCGCCACGTAGCGGAACCGCGGGTGTCTGTGGACGGCCGACCGGGGCCATCGCCGTGAAGGCGTCGTCACGCCGGAGGGCGCCTTTCCACGGACCGGGCGCCGGCCCTGCGCCGGAGGCCGCCCTTCGCGCGGGGGCGCCGCGGCCGTGCGCCCCTCAGTGGCCAGTGGTCACCGAGCCCGGCCTCGCGTAAAGAGAGCCGCCGCCGTGGACCTCCTGTATTTCGCGCTGCTCTGCTCCGTGCTCATCTTCGTGCACGAGCTCGGCCACTTCGTGTGCGCGAAGATCTTCGGCGTGAAGGTCCTCACCTTCTCGATCGGCTTCGGCCCCCGGGTGCTGCGCCTGCGGGGCCGTGAGACGGAGTACTGCGTCGCGCTCCTGCCCCTCGGCGGCTTCGTGAAGATGCTCGAGGAGAACCGGCAGGAGGCCGTGCTCCCCGAGGATCGCAAGCGCACCTTCGAGTCCCAGGCGCTCTGGAAGCGCGTGATCATCGTCATGGCCGGCCCGGCGATGAACGTGCTCTTCCCGGTGCTGCTCTACTTCGCCGTCTTCATCGGGGAGACCCGCTTCGTGCCGCCGACGGTCGGCGTGGTCCTGCCGGGGCACCCGGCCGAGGGCCGGCTCGTCCCGGGCGATCGCATCCTCGAGGTGGACGGCGAGCGCGTCAGCACCTTCGCCGAGCTGCACCGGATCGTGGCGAAGAGCCCCAACCAGGAGCTCCGGCTCAAGGTCTTCCGCAACAAGACGCACGTCGAGGTCACGGTCGTCCCGGAGGAGAAGGTCGTCCAGAAGCCGCTCGAGATCGTGGACCGGGTGGGCGAGATCGGCATCCGGCCGAGCCGCCCCGCCGCCGTGGTGGGCGTCTCGCGGCCCGACTCGCCCGCGTTCCGGGCCGGGCTGCGCACGTTCGACGTCGTGACGGAGGTGCGCGGCGCGCCCGTGAAGACCTTCGCCGACCTGGAGCTCGCGCTCGAGGAGAGCCGCGGCGCCACGGTGCCGGTCACGTACCTGCGGCCGGTCACGGTGCCGCGCGCGCTCGGCGGCCTGGCCGAGCTCGCCGTCTACGAGTCGGGCGTCGCCGCGCTGACGCCGGAGAGCGGCCACGGCGACCTGCTCGCGCGGACCGGCATCGAGCCGGCCGACCTCTACGTCGCCGAGGTCCCCGAGGGCTCGGCCGAGTGGGACGCCGAGCTCCGGCCGGGCGATCGCGTCACGGAGGTCGACGGCGTCGAGGTCACCGCCTGGTCGACCTTCGTGGAGCGGCTCTTCGCGGCTCCGGACAGGCCGCACGTCATCACGTGGCAGCGCTCGGGCCAGCGCAAGAGCGGCACCATCGAGCTCCGCCGCGAGGACTGGATCGACGAGTACGGCCAGCACCGCCCGCGCTTCTACCTGCGCGCGTCGAACTGGTCGCCGATGGTGGCCGAGCCGTTCGTCGACAGCCCGTCGGCCTTCCAGTTCGCCCTGGAGAGCGCGATCGACGAGACGTACGACGTCATCCGGTTCATCGTGGTCGGGATCGTCCGCATCATGGAGGGCAAGGTCAGCATCTCCACGCTGGGCGGCCCCATCACGGTGTACGACGTGATCGGCGAGGAGGGCGCGAAGGGCGTCAGCTACTTCGTCTGGGCGATGGCGGTCATCTCGATCAACCTCGGGCTCATCAACCTGCTGCCCATCCCGGTGCTCGACGGCGGCCACCTCCTGTTCTTCACGTTCGAGGCCGTGCTGCGGCGCCCGCTGCCGCTGCGCGTCCGCGAGATCGCGAGCCTGGTCGGGCTCGTTGTGCTCATCGGCCTGATGGGCATCGCCTTCAAGAACGACGTCGAGCGCCGCTGGGACGTGATCCAGGGGCAATTCAAGGAGCTCGTTGGCTGACCGGGACCAAGGTGACGGGCGCGGCGGCGGCCGCGGCGCGGCGCGCCCGCCGCACCCGCCCGAGAGCGCGCCGCGCGCTGTCGCGGCGCGCGTGCTCGCGCGGGTGTGGGGCTCGGACGCCTTCGCCTCGGCGGCCCTCGACGCCGAGCTGCGCCGCGCGCCGGCGCTGGACCCGCGGGACGCAGGCCTCGCGACGGAGCTCGTCTACGGCGTCCTGCGCGCGCAGGCGGCGCTCGAGGCGCGCATCGCCGAGTTCGCCGCGAAGAGCCGCTGGACGGCCGACCCGCTGGTGCGCGCCCACGTGCTGATGGGGGCGTACTCGCTCTGCTTCCTCGATCGCGTCCCCTCGTTCGCCGCTGTCTCGGAGGCGGTGGACGGCGCCCAGGCGGCCGGCGGGCCGCGGGTCGGCGCGTTCGCGAACGCCGTGCTGCGCCGGCTCGCGGCGGCCGTGGAGTCCGGCGGTCGCCCGCCGCTCGCGAGCGCGGTGGTCGCCTCCGCGCCGGGGTGGCTGCGGGGCGCCCTGCGCCGCTCGCTCGGCCGTGCCGCGGCCGAGGCGTTCCTGTCGGCCGGCCCGGTGCCGCCGCCGACCGGCCTCTGCCTCGCCCCTGGCGAGGACCGCGGCGCGTGGCTCGAGGCGCTGCGGGCCGCCGCGCCCACCGCGACCTTCGAGGCGGGGCACGTCTCACCGACAGCGATCGTCGCGCGGGGGGCGGGCGATCTCCGGCGGCTCCCGGGCTTCGGCGCCGCGTGGATCGGCCAGGAAGAGGGGGCGCAGGCGCTCGCCTTCGCGCTCGGCGCGCGGCCCGGCGAGGCCGTGCTCGACGCCTGCTCCGGCCGGGGCAACAAGTCGTGGCTCCTGTCGCGCGCGGTGCTGCCTTCCGGCGCGGTGGACGCGGCGGACCTGTACCCCGCGAAGCTCTCGCAGCTCCGCGCGGCGCTGGGCGCGCCTCCGGCGAGCGCGGCGGACGAGGGCGCAGGCGCGGAGGCCGGCGATGCGCAGGCTGGCGCGCGCGGCGGGCTCGGGCGGGCTGCTGCCTCCGTGCGCGAGACCTACGCCGTCGACTGGACGGTGGGCGCGGGCGACGTCCCCGAGGGCTACGACCGGGTGCTCGTCGACGCCCCTTGCTCCGGCGTGGGCACGCTGCGGCGGCGCCCGGAGATCGCGCTCCGGCGCGAGGCGGACGATCTGCCGCGCCTGGCCGATCTCCAGGTCGCGATCGCGCGCCGCGCCGCGACCCGCGCCCGGGACGGCGGCCGGCTCGTGTTCGCTGTGTGCAGCGTGCTGCGCGAGGAGTGCGAGGCCGTGGCGGCGCGGCTCGCGGCCCCGGCGGACGACGACCTCGGCGTCCGGCTGGAGCCGGCGCCGTTCGACGCGGAGCTCGCGCGCGAGCTCGCGGGCGGCGGCGACGCGTTCCGGCTGCTGCCGCACGTGCACGGCACGGACGGGTATTTCGCCGCGATGTTCATCGTGCGGCGGTGACGGCGCGCGACGGACGCGCGACGAGACGTGACGGCGCGCCCGTCCGCCGTCCTTGTACGATGGTGGGTGGATAAGAGCAGCTTGACTTCCGGACGACGTTTGGACTTGCTAACGGCGTTTTGGCGGCAGCTGCCCATCCACGAAGCGCCGCCGCGAGCCGTCGGCAGATGTAAGGAGGTGGGGTCATTGGTGCGATAGCCGCAATTTGTCTCCGCGGTGTTTCTTATCGCTGGGCACTCGCTTCGTGACGCCGCACACTCGTACGGTCAGGGAACTTAACAAACCTTCTGAGTAGCGTGAATCCTGCGCCGAACCTCCTGCCCAACACCCCCGCCGAGCTCGGGCCCGGGTCCGTGTTGGGGCGTTACGAGCTGCTGCTGCCGATCGCGGCGGGCGGCATGGCCATGGTGTGGGCGGCGCGGCTGAAGGGAACGCGCGGCTTCCAGAAGATCGTCGCAGTGAAGACGATGCTGCCGACGCTGTCCGAGGACGACCAGTTCGAGCGCATGTTCCTCTCGGAGGCGTCGCTCGCGTCCCAGATCCGGCACCCGAACGCCGTCGAGATCCTCGACCTCGGCGAGCAGGACGGCGTGCTGTTCCTGGCGATGGAGTGGATCGACGGCATTCCGCTCAATCAGGTGATGAAGGTCGCGAAGCGGCAGACCGGCATGCCGCTCCCGATCGCGGTGCGCATCGTGGCGCAGGCCTGCGCCGGCCTGCACGCCGCGCACGAGCTCAAGGACAAGAGCGGCAAGCTCGTCGGCCTGGTGCACCGCGACATCTCGCCGCAGAACATCCTGGTCACGTACAACGGCCTGGCCAAGGTGGTGGACTTCGGCGTGGCCAAGGCCACCGCGCTCAACGACAGCACGACGCAGGCCGGGCAGCTCAAGGGCAAGGTGAGCTACATGGCGCCGGAGCAGGTGCGCGGCGACGCGATCGACCGGCGCGTCGACGTGTTCGCGATGGGCATCGTGCTCTATACGCTCACCACCGGCAAACACCCGTTCCGCAGGGAATCCGAGGGCGCGACGCTGTTCGCCATCTCGTCCACGGACCCGGTGGAGGCGCCGCACGAGTTCCAGGCCGACTACCCGGCGTCGCTCGAGGCCGTGCTGATGCGCGCGCTCGAAAAGGAGCGCGACGAGCGCTACGCCACGGCCAACGAGCTGATGCGAGCGCTCGACAAGGCGCTCCCGCCGCACCAGCGAGCCACCGACGAGGACGTCGCCAATTTCGTCCGCGAGCTGTTCGAGGACCAGCAGGAGCAAACGCGCGCGGCCCTCACCGAGGCGCTGGAGCGCGCCGACCGCAATCAGCTGAGCAACCACCCGGGCGCCTCCGACGTGACCGGCCGGAGCCCCTCGTCGGTGAGCGCCTTCAGGACCGTCAACCTCCGCGGCGCGGCCCGGGGCGTGGCCGGACAGAGCGCGCTCGACGACGAGATCCCGCCGTTCGCGCGCCCCAGGAGCCGCGCGCTGCCCGCCGTCGTGATCCTCGGTCTCCTCGCCGCCGGCGGGCTCGCCGTACTGCTCCAGACCGGCGACGCGCCGGCCCCTCTTCCTTCCGGCGCCGCGCCCGCCGCCCCGGCGTCCACCGCCCCGGCGCCCGCGCCTCCCAGGGCGGAGGCGCCCTCTGCGACCGAGCCCGGCGCGCCCCCGGGCGAGCCCTCTGCCACGGCCTCGGCCAGCGCTGCGCCGGCGCTGACGACGCCGACGGCGCCGACTCCGCTCCCGGCGTCACCCGCGCGCGCGACGCCCCGCCGTCCGAGCAAGCCCGCCGAGCAGAGCAGCTCGCCGAGCCCGACGCCAAGCCCCACGCCGCCGAAGTCGTGGAAGCACGATCCGGGGTTCTAGCACCCCGCTCTGGACGAGCTCGGCTCCCTCAGAAGGTTCCTGAGAGACTCGCGCCGATCTCGGAGCCGCCCGCGACGGGCACGAGCTCGAGCGAGGTTTTCTCGGGCTGCTTTGGCTTCCTGTTCTGAAGAAGCAAGATCGCGGTCGCGGTGCCGACCGCGGCGACGCCGACGCCGAGCGCCACCTGCGCGCCATAGTGATAGAACTTGAGGTCGTCGTAGCGCGACTGCATGGAGGGCGGGCACGACTTGCCGTCCGTACCGCAGGCGTCTTCCAGATCCTTGAGCGCTCCCTGGCGGAGCCCGAACAAAACGCCGGAGCCGATCAGGCTCGCGGCGCCGACGCCCCCGATCACGTACGGCACCACCTTGGACGGCGGCCTCTCCCGCAAGGCGCCCGCCTGGATCAGCAGCTCTTGCGGCAATGCTTCGAGCGTCACCTCGACGCGCGCCACCCCCTCCTCCTTCAGCTCCACCGTCTGCTGGAACGGCTTGTAATTGGGGGCCTTGGCGGTGAGCGCGTGAGGCCCGGGATCGAGCGGCACCTCGACGCCGATGGACGTCCCGCCGAGGGCGACGCCGTCGAGCGCAATGGCCGCGGAGGCCGCCCCTTTGCCGCGCACGATGACGAGCTTCGGGATCCGGGCGCGCAGCCGGCCGATCGACTGCTCGACCTCGGCCCGAAAATCGGGCCCGACGGTGTCGGCCTCCGCGAGCGCCAGCTCGTAGCCGCCGAGCGCGGTCACGAGCCGCCCCAGGTTCTCCTCGCACACGGCGATGTGGAAGCGCACCTGAGGCGTCATCCGCACCTGGCCGACCTCGCGGAACCGCTGCAGGGCCGCGGCCCAGTTGCCCGCTTGCTCGAGCTCGGTCGCCTGCTGAAACTGCGCGCGGGCTTGCTTGAGCGCGTCGGTGTCCTCGGCGAGCGCGGGCGCCTCGAGCAGCAGCAGCACCGCTGCGACGCGGAAAATTCGCGGGAAATTCCTCATGCGGCGCTTGCCATGGTGACTTGACGCCTCCGCTCCTGTCAACGTGGCGCCGCGGCCTTCGCCGCGCGCGTCAACGTGGCGCCGCACCGCGTCGTGGTCGGAGGTGCGCGCGCGCCGGCGGCGCTTTCATGCGCGGATCCCGACGCCGCCTTCTCACTTTATGGCCGCGAAATCCGCCAGCGAATGGTACTTTTGTCGTTCGATGTCGACCCCTAGCTTTCTGCGTCGCTTCGCGCTGCTCCGCGCGTTCTCGGCCGCCGCGCTGACGGCGGGGATCTTCGCCGCCGCCGCTTCGTGCAGCGTGCCGGATTTCGAGTTCGCGTCGGTATCCGGCCCGCCGGCGCACTGTACGGACGACGCGCAGTCCGACGGCGAGACGGGCCTGAACTGCGGCGGCGAGTGCGATCCATGCCCGCTCGGCTCCGGCTGCGCCGCGAGCCGCGACTGCGCCGAGGGCGAGTGCATCGACGGCGTCTGCCAGGAAGCGGGCTGCATGAACGACGCCCGCGACGGCTCGGAGTCGGACGTCGATTGCGGCGGCAGCTGCGACAGGAAGTGCGCGACCGACCAGACGTGCAACCGGGCCAGCGACTGCGAGAGCGGCGTGTGCCAGGACGGCGAATGCGTCGCGCCGACCTGCACCGACGGGGTGCCCAACGGCACCGAGAGCGACGTGGACTGCGGCGCCGACTGCGGGGGCTGCCAGGACGGCAGGAGCTGCCGCTCGAGCGGGGACTGCCTCAGCGACGATTGCATCGACGGGGTGTGCGGCCCCACCTGCCCGGATGGCTACGCCAACTGCGATCGCCTGACCGAAGGTGGGTGCGAGATCAACGTCCGCACCGACGCGGACAACTGCGGCAGCTGCGGCCAGAAGTGCGCGCTGCCGCACGCGACGGCGGAGTGCCAGGGCGGCGCCTGCAAGGTCAAGGCGTGCGAAGCGCCCTACGCCGACTGCGACGGCGATCCCGAGAACGGCTGCGAGGTGAACACCGCGACCGACTCGAGCCACTGCGGCGGGTGCGAGGAGCTCTGCCCGGCCGTGAACGGCGACGCCTATTGCGAGGCGTCGGAGTGCAAGGTCGAGTGCGACACGGGCTTCACCGACTGCAACGGCCAGGTCGACGACGGTTGTGAGAGGGCGACCACCCGTGACGTGTTGCACTGCGGCGGGTGCGGCATCGCGTGCGTGCCCGAGGCGGGCGGCAGGCCCTGGTGCCGCGACGGCGTTTGCGGCGAGACGATTTGCCCGGCCGGCACGGGCGACTGCAACGGCGACCCCGAGGACAGCTGCGAGGTGAATCTGGCCGCCGATCCGGAGAACTGCGGCACGTGCGGCGGCCTGTGCACGGTCGCCAACGGCACCGGCAAGTGCACGGCCACCGGCTGCGCCATCGGCAGCTGCGAGCCGGGCTTCGCCGACTGCGACGGCAGCTACGACAACGGCTGCGAGACGAGCACGGACACGAGCCTCAGCCACTGCGGCGCCTGCGGCGAGACCTGCACCATCGCCGGCGGCACCCCCAAGTGCGAGGGCGGCGACTGCAAGGTGCGGACGTGCAACAGCGGGATGGGCGACTGCGACGGCAATCCGGACAACGGCTGCGAGACGAACGTCAACTCGAACCAGACCCACTGCGGCGCCTGCGCGGCCGCCGGCGGCGTCAACTGCAACACGATCTACGCCAACGCCACCGCGACCTGCCAGACCGGCGCGTGCTCCTTCGTCGGCTGCAAGGCGGACTACGGCAACTGCAACAGCTCGCTGACCGACGGCTGCGAGGCCAACGTCAGGACCGACGAGGGGAACTGCGGCGCCTGCGGCACCCAGTGCAACATCATCCACACCACCAGCAACCTGTGCCTCGACGGCACCTGCAACCCGGTGTGCACGAGCGCGCAGTACGACGACTGCGGGGTACCGAGGAACGGCTGCAACATCGACCTGTGGGACGACGAGAACAACTGCCTCGGCTGCAACCTCGTGTGCCAGAGCGGGGCCAGCGCCCACGTCGCCAGCAATCAATGCAGCTCGTCGGGCTGCAACCCGGTGTGCAGCGGCCTGTGGCGCAACTGCGACGGCAACGGCATGAACGGCTGCGAGAAGGACGTCTCCGGCGACGTCAACGCCTGCGGCGCCTGCAACACCCAGTGCCTCCAGGCGCACGCGAGCGCCACCGCCTGCACGGCCGGCACCTGCGTGCCCACCTGCGACCCGGGCTGGAAGGCTTGCGGCGACCCCAGCGGCGGCTGCACGACCCAGCTCGGCACCGCCAGCAACTGCGGCGACTGCGGCCACGTGTGCTCGGGGACGAGGTCCATCTGCTCGAACGGCAACTGCGTCGTCTCGCCGGACATCGTCGTCGTCAACTCGGGCACGACCGGCACCTTGAGCACCATCGGGAACTCGGCGCCCAACATCAACGTGAGCCACGCCCTGCAGACGCCGCGGGACAACGATCGCATGGTCCTTGTCGGGATCGTCGCCTCCGAGAACTCGCTCGCGCCGGTGAGCGTCACCTACGACGGCACGCCGATGACGCTCTTCAACACGCGGCAGGCCGACAACAACTCCGCCGCGCACATCTACTACCTCCTGGACAGCCAGCTTCCGGCCGCCACCGGCAACAAGCCCGTGGTGGTGCAGATGGCGAGCTCGAACACCTGGGGCGTGTACTTCGCCAACGTGGTGGAGCTGAAGGCCGTGCACCAGTCGAACCCGTTCGCGAGCGCCACCACGACCGGCATCCACACCAACACGACGGACTGCAGCGGCACGGTGTCCCGAGGGGTCAGCACCAACTTCAGCGCGACCAACTCGTTCGTGTACACGGTGATGGCGGCGCGCAACGGCAACACCGGCGCCACCATCAGCCCCACCGCGGCGACCTCCACCATGAACCGGCGCCTGACCGATCCGACGACCATGGTCGCGCTGGCCGGCTATCTCGTGGCCAGCTCCAACACCACCATCTCCTGGACGGTGAGCGGCTGCTACAGCACCGCCGGCGTCGGCGTCGCCGTGCGGCGCGCCAGCGGCGGCTGAGCGCCTCGAGGCGCCACGCTCCTCCCCCACGTCGCAGGCGCCAGCTACCTGATGAATTGCAGCGACGGACGGAAACGCCGAATCACGATCGTGCGTCCAGAACGCAGGCTCGGCGGCCTGGCACCGTGCGGCGATCACCGACCATGCGAGAGATCATCGATTTACAACCAAAGCGATCTCGTACAAGCGAGGGATCAGGCAAGGATCACGCACGACATGGTTCGTTAGGGGGCCTAACTATGCCGTCGTCCAGGTCGAACAACGGGGTCGCGCTCGCTTCGTCGAAGTCCGCCAGGCACAAGCCGGCGCGCGCCCCGCGACAGCGGGCCGCCCCGGCGGTCCAGCGCAGCGCGGACCTGCGCAAGAACGGGGGCCACCAGCGCTCCTCGACCGCTGCGCTCGACGACACGAACGTCGACTGGGAGGCGCGGGCGCGCTCGCAGCAAGCCATCCTGGACAGCATCGCCGATGCGGTCGTGTTCGCCGACAATCAGGGGAGGCTCACGTACTTCAACCCTGTCGCGGAGGATCTCATCGGCGCCCGTTCGCCGGATCTCCCTCCGGACCAGTGGAGCGAGAGTTACGGCATTTACTATCCCGACACGGTGGAGCTGCGCGGCGCGCGCTGCCTGCTGACCGGGGTCCGCCCTGCGGTGGCTCAGACCCTGGCGTCGCTGCGAGTGGACCTCGGCCCGCTGCTCACGCTCCGCAACCTCCGGCATGGCCTGGAGACGTGCATCCGCCTGAGCAACATGGGCGGCGCCGGCGCCCAGCTCCAGCGCGATGAAGCGGTGTCGGCGAGGCACGCCGTGCGGCGGTGATCTGCCGCTGTACCGTGCCGCGCGCGTGTGAGAGGATCGCGCGCGACCATGAAGAGGATCAAGCTCAAGCTCCACAGCGACGAGTACCACCTCAGCGCCGTCGGCTATCTGTTCGAGGACCCGGCGCCCACCGCGGATCCGGCGGGTGTAAAGCCGTTCTCGATCCGCAACACGGTGTTCCCCGAGTTCGATCTGGATCCCGGCAACTACGTGTTCCGCTTCAGGGTCCGGAACGGAAGCGGCAAGTTCCAGATCTTCGCCTTCGATCCCAAGACGAACCAGAGCACCCGCGCCGAATACGACACGTCGAGCGGCGCCGACTGCCTCACGTTCCGGTTCACGGTGGCGCCGTGAGGGCCGCCGTGCTGCTCCAGCGCGCCGCGGCGCTGCTCTCGCTCACGCTGGCCGCGCCCGCGCTCGCCCAGGGCGCGGGGCAGCCGTCGGCTCCCGTGCCGCCGGGCGCAGCGCCGCCGGCGCCCGTCCGCCCGGCCGCCAGCGCGCCCGGCGCCCCCACGGCGGCCAGCGACCCCACGGCGCCGGTCCCGTCTGCCGTGCCGAGTACACCCGCTGCGCCTGCCGCGCCGACGGCGGCGCCGGGCGCTGGCGCGGCCGTGGCGCCCGCGCAGCCGGGCAGCGCCATTGCGCCGGTCGCCCCGGCCGCGTCGGGCGCTCCCATCGCCCCCGTTGCGCCGCTCGCGCCTGCCGGGGGCGCGGCCATCGCGCCGGCCGCCACGGGCCGCGAGCTCGTCTACCTCGTTCCGGTCGGGGTCACGAGCAGCTCCGGGGGCGCGGCGCTCGCGCGGGTCGGCTTCGGCGTGCTGGCCGGGTTCGGCGAGGTGACGGATCCGACGGCATGGGACGTGAGCGCCGTGCTCGAGGCCGAGGTGGCGGCCGAGGACGGGCTGGCCACGCTGATCGGGTTCTCCGGCGCCGACGACGCGGCCCGGACGCCCACCGGCACCCTGCGCCTGTCCGCCTCGTTCGCGCGGCTCGACTTCGAGGGGGAGGGCAGCTCGGCCCATCCCCCGCTGATCCTCTACGTCGGCGGCGCGGTCGGCCGCACCCGGTTCAGCTACCTGGGTCCGGGCCCCGAGCGGCGCGACCAGAGCCTGCCGCCGACCTACGCGCAGCGCGAGCTCACCGCCGTCCCCTGGAGCGTCGGCGCGGCGGCGGTCTACGTCGGCGAGGGCGGGAAGAAGCTCGCGCCCACGCTCGAAGGGCAGATCGAGTTCGACTCGCGCTGGACCGCGTCGACGGACACGCTCGAGTGGTGCGAGCCCGCGGGCGACGTCGTCCACGGCGTGGATCCGGTCACCCAGTCCGCCGCCTTCGTCCCTGCCACGCGCTGCAGGCAGGAGGTGCTCGGCGCGCCCGTGCGGAGCCAGGAGCTCACGATCGCGGCGCACGCCGGGCTCGTCGACAAGGTGGCGAACGCCACGTTCCGCGCGGCGCTCGGCGCGAAGGTGGCGGTCGCGCTCAACGAAGAGGCGCCCGCCGATGTCCGCCTCAGCCTGCGCGCCCCGGTCCACGTGACGCTGGCGCGCGCGCCGGTGGGGACGGAGTACCGCGGGCTCATCCGGCTGATGCCAGCGCTCAACGTGATCCGTAGCTCGACCGGAGGGACGGACGTCAGCGGCACACTCGAGATCGCCTTCCTCGGCCAGCGCGCGATGTTCGCCGACAACTACACCGACCTCTGACGTCGGTCCGCGACACGCCCCTCACCTTTCTTGGCCCACCGCGCCACCATCCGCTACCGACGCACGAGAGCAGCGGAGGTGCACCCGGGAGCAGCATCGGGTGGGCCGCCGCGGCTCGCTAGGGAGACAGCGATGGGCCCGAGCGCAGCGTACAAGGTGGAGGGGCTTGGCGACGGTGTGCCGGCGTCGGGCGGCGCGGAGGGGTGCGGGCAGGGGCAGCTGAGCAGCCTCTGCAGCGCCCCCACGATGCCGTTCACGTCGCACGCCGGCGGCGCGGAGGAGGCACCGGCAGAGTCGAGGCCCTGGTGCATCGACCGCGGCGACTTTCTCGAGGCGATGAGCACGGTCGCGCTCTGGCGCGCGCTGGAGCTGGGGGAGCTCCCCCACAGCACGCGCGTCTGGCGCGAGGGCCTCGAGTGCTGGACGCCCGCCGGCGACGTGAAGGCGCTCGGCTGGACCATTTCCCAGCCGCCCCCGCGCGACGAGGCGCCTGCCGTCTCCGCCGCGGGCGAGGCGCCTGAGTCCACCGGCCCGCTCAGCTTCGCGCTGACGCCGGACGACCTCAGCGCCGTCGCGCCCCGCTTCCACCAGGACGCCCCCGCGAAGGCGCGCGGCGAGCGCGCCGAGGCCTTCACCCTCGGCCGGTTCCCCCTGGCCGAGGCCGTGCTGCGGCGGGACAGCCCCTCGCAGCCGATTTCTCTTGATATTCCGTCCTGTTTCCCCGCGGCCCCCTCGTCCCCGCCCGACACGCTCCCGAGCGCCGGGGCGCCGAGGCCCGGCGCCGCGAAGCCCGGGCCCGGGCCGGCGCGTGGCGCGCGCGACGCGGATCCGACGCCGCGCGGGCGTGTGTCGGGCGCCTGGTCGCGGCTCGCGCGGCGCGCCCGCGTCTCTCGCGGCGCCGCCGGAGCGGCCGCGGGCAGCGCGGCGCTCGTGCTCGTGCTGGGCCTCTCGGTGCTGAGCGTGGTCGCCCCTGGGGCCTCGCCTGCGAGGCCTGCGGCCGCGCAGGCGGCGCACCTCGGCGTGGCCCAGGGCGTCGCGGCCGCCGCCGCGCACGTCGCCGTGCCTGCCCCGGAGCTCGCCGCGAGCGCCGGCGCCGCGGCGCTCGCCGTGGCGGCCCCGGCGCGCGACGGCGCGGCCGCCGTGGCGCCCCCGGCGAACGGCGCGGCGGCCGACGCGACGCCGGCGCGCGAGGAAGCGGCCGCGACCCCGGGCGAGGACACCGGCGCGCCCGCGCTGCCGCTCCACCGGGCGGAGAAGGCCTCGGCGTCCGGCGCGAAGCCGGCGCCGGCGGGTCGCCGCGAGCGCGGGCAGTTCCGCCTGAGGCGAGGCCGATCCGAGGCGGACACCACGCGCGGCATCAGCTATCCGGCCCGCAGAGCCGACTCATGGATCGGGACGGGTGCCATCCTGCGCGACTCGCGCTAAGGTGCGCGCCGCGCGGCGGTCGGCTCCGTCCCGCAGCACTCCGGCGTCGTTCAAGGGCAGGACGGGGGACTTTGAATCCCCTAATCGTGGTTCGAATCCACGCGCCGGAACCATCGAGCCCCCGCGCCCTCTGAGGGGGGTCATGGCGGCCAATCTTCATCGCGTGGGCGGGAGCGCCTCGGGTGAGGTCGCACCGCCTCGCGGGTGCGTCCTGCGCCGTCACCTGCTCGCTATTGTCTGGCGCGGTCGAGCCGGGGTTGTTTACCGTGGTCTCACCGAGGGCTCTGCGCCTGCCGCGCGGCGTGCGCGAGCCCCTGGCTCCTGGAGGACCGGACGGCGTGGCGAGCGATGAAGGGGCCCGCGGACGCGGAGCCCCTACCCATGTAGATACGGACCGCGGAGGCGGCTCTCCGCCCGCTGCGGGCGCGGAGCACGGGCGCGCGTCGGCGGCGCCGCTCGAGGCGGGCGAGGCGCAGTTCATCGCGCGGCTCGTCGCGCGTGACGAGAGCGCGTTCAACGAGCTCGTGCTCATGTACGAGCGCCGCGTGTTCGCGCTCGTCTACCGCATGCTCGGCCGGCGTGACGAGGCCGAGGACGTGTCCCAGGAAGTCTTCGTGCAGGTCTTCAAGGCGATCGATCAGTTCCGCGGCGAATCGAAGCTCTCGACGTGGATCTACCGGATCGCCGTGAATCTCTGCAAAAACCGGACGAAGTACCTCTCGCGGCGGCACGCCGGCGCCCAGGACGACGTCGACGCGATGGCCGAGCGGGTGCCGCTGTCCGCGGCCAAGGGCGTGAGCGTCGGCGACGTGAGCCGCCCTGACGAGCTGGTGGAGGGGATGCAGCTCGAGGCGGTCGTGAAGCGCGCCATCGGGCAGCTCGATCCCGAGTTCCGGGAGGCGCTCATCCTTCGCGACGTGGAGGACATGTCGTACGAAGAGATCGCCTCGGTCACGGGGTTGCCGGACGGGACGGTGAAGAGCCGGATCCATCGCGCGCGCGGCCAGCTCCGCGCGCTGGTCGAGAAGATGATGGGCGAGAAGGTGAGAGGCGGGAAATGAGCGGAGCGGACGACCCGAAGCGCACGGGGCGAGCCGATGAGCCGGCCGCTTCGGGCGCGGAGAGCGGCAGCCGTCCCTCGGCGCCCCCCGTGGAGCGCCCGCCCGCCGCCGCCGCGCCCCTGAGCGATCTGCCCGAGGACGGCGATCTGCCCGAGGACGGCGATCTGCCCGAGGACGGCGACTTGCCGCTCGTCGACGAGCTGGATCTGCGCGAGCTGGTCCGAGGGGCGATGCGCCCGCCGCCCGCGGCGCCGCCGAGCCTTCTGCGCGGCGTGCAGCGCCGGATCCGGGTGCGCTCGCGGGGGAAGTTCTACGGCGACGGCTGGAGCACCGCGCGTTCGCCGCGCTCGACCTACCTGATGACGAGCCTCTTCATGCTCGCCCTCATCGCCTTCGTCTTCCTCGTCCTGATCCCCTGGAGCGGCGGCGCCCTGCCCTGATCACCGTCGCCGAGCGGCGGTCACTGAGTCCAACGAACGAGGACACACGTGACGTTGTCGGGGCCGCCGTTCTCGTTGGCGCGCTCGATCATCTTGGCGGTCGCGACCTGGATGTCCTGATGCTCCGTCAGGATCTGCGTCATCTCCAGGTCGCTCACCGGCCCGGAGAGCCCGTCCGAGCAGAGGATGTACGTGTCGTTCAGCTGCGGCACCTCGAAGCGGGTGTCGACCTTGACCGTGTCCTTCATCCCGAGCGCGCGCACGATCACGTTCTTGTGCGGGAAGTTCGCGATCTCCTCGGGCGTGAGCCGCTTCATCTTGATGTAGTCGTTGAGGAGCGAGTGATCCTCGGTGAGCATCTCGAGCCGGCCCTCGCGGAAGCGGTAGACCCGGCTGTCGCCGACGTGGGCGACGTAGACGCCGTCGTTCGCCGTGAAGATGCCGACGAACGTCGTCCCCATTCCCCGCTTCTTCGCCTCGCGCTGCGCGGTCTCGTAGATCCGCAGGTTGGCGAGCTTGATCCCCGTGATCAGCCGGTTCTCTTCGTAGCCCTTGGACCGGTCCATCTTGTAGGGCCAGGTCCGCTCCGGGTCGTCCTGCGTCTGGGCGAAGAAGTCCTGCATCGCTTCGACGGCCATCTTCGACGCGACCTCGCCCGACGCATGCCCCCCCATTCCGTCGGCGACCATGAAGAGGCCGTACTCCACCATGATGCCGAAGTTGTCCTCGTTGTGGTTGCGCTTGCGCCCGACGTTCGTCTCGCCGGCCACTTCGATTCGAAACGTTTGGGACACGGATCACCCGATCGATGGCCCCGCGCGAGGCGCGGGGTTGAATGAGAACCGCGAGCGCGCCCGTCCGAGCCGCTCGAGCCCGATCCTGGAGGTCCGGTTGACGGAGTGTCAACCGGATCGGGCCCGAGCGCCGAGCTTATAGAATCCGCGCGCGGCCCCGCATCATTTTTTGCTTACTTGCGGTACTCCTCGGTCGCCTTGCCGCTCGAGCTCGGCGGCGGGAGCTCGGCCTCCGGCCGCCTCGCCGCGGCGGCCGACGGATCCGGCGCGGCGCGGAGCACGACCGTGACCTGCCGGTACTTGCCGCGGCTCAGCAAGGTGAGCGGGACCTTCTCGCCGACCGCGTGCGTCCGGATGGCGTCGGAGAGCGCCTCGGGGCTGGTGACGGGCACGCCGTCGACGGCGAGGATCATGTCGCTCTCCGCGCGATCGCCGCCCGTCAAGCGAGCCTCGTCCGCAGGGCTCTCGGGGTGCACCACCGTGACCCGGACCCCCTTCGCGACCGGCGCCGCCTCGCTGACACCCTGGATCCCGAGCCACGCCGCGGGCGGCACGGCGTCCTTCGGCACCGCGCGAAGGAACGCCCTGACCGCGCTGATCGGCACGCCGAAGGCGACGGGCGTGCAGGGCTTGCCCTCGTTCGGGGCGCAGCCGCGGCCCAGGACCGCCACCACGCGGCCGTCCTCGTCGATGATGGGCGCGCCCAGATCGAGCGGCGAGACGCGCGACCCGAGCTCGATCGCGCGATCGAGCGGCCGGTCGTCGCCGCCGATCAGCGTCCTGTGCGATCGCAGCACGAGCGCGGTGGCCGCGACCTTGCCGCGCGCCGCCGAGAACGAGCGGATCTGCGCGTCCGGCCGCACCGGATCGCGCGACGAGGCGGTGAGCCCCTCGGTCCACTTGCCGGTCTGCGGCACGAGCAGCGCGAGATCCCACACGCGGTCGTGGTGGCCGGGCTTCACCCGCACGGTGGTCCCGTCGGCGAAGCGCGCCGTGAGGTCGTTGCCCGCGCCGAGCGGCGAGAGCGCCGTCAGGATGCGCCCGTCGCCGGCGAGCGCCGCGCCGAGGCCGAGGACCTGCCCGCCGCGCTCGATGACCACCACGCCGCGCGCGGCGCGCTCCTCCACCGGCGGCTCCGCCTTGTCCTTCTCGGCCGGGCCCCCCTTCGGCTCGGCGGCGGCCGCCTTCTTCTCCTTCCCGCCCGCGCTGGCCCGGGTCGGGAGCACCCCCCGCTTGCCGGCCGGCGGGGCGTCCCCCTCCCCCTGAACCTGCGCCTCGCCCTGCGCGAGCGCCGCGGGGGCGGCGAGCGCTGCGGCGGCGGACACGGCGGCGGCGAGCGCCAGCGACCGTCTCCATCGCTTCACACGCGACCTGTCAACGGGATCGCTCGGCGCCGCGCCCCGGGGCGCGGCGGCGTTTGTGACACCAGGCGGGCTTGTCTCGTTCATAAGCGCGGCTCCTGAGGCGACGGCCGATTCTGCTGCGGCGGGGATCGCATTGCAAAAGGCAAAGGCCGGACCGCGCTGTACCGTGGGATCGGGCACCGGAGTCCGCCGGGGGCGGGGGGCGAAAAAAATCCGGTCACGAACTCGGGGGACGGGGGCACATGGCCGGCGATGAGGCAGCGATGGCAGCTGGGTTAGCGCTCGTTGGGTCGGAGGGCGACGCGCGGGCCGACGAGGCGCGCGCGATCGAGGGGCTGATCGGGACAGGCGACTTCCGGGAAGCGCTGTCGCGATGTGCGAAGGCCTACGCCATGCCGCTGGGCCGGCTGTGCATGGCGTTCACGGGGTCGCAGGCCGAGAGCGAGGAGCTGGTGCAGGAGACGCTGCTCGCGGCGTTCGATGCGTTCCCGCAGTACCGCGCCGAGGGGAGCGTGCGGGCCTGGCTCTTCGGGATCGCGCGGCGCCTCTGCGGGCGGCACACCGAGCTCAGGGCGCGGCGCGAGGCGCGGCTGCGCCTCGTGCACGACACCCGGCCGCGGCCCGACGCGAGCGAGCTCGCGGCGGAGCGCGAGCGGGCCGAGCGCGCCCGCGCCGCGCTCTCGCGGCTGAAGCCGAGCGAGCGCGAGGCGGTGGTGCTGCGCTTCGAGGCGGGCCTCTCCTTCAAGGAGGTGGCCATCGCGTGCGGGATCGACGAGGCGGCGGCGCGGAAGCGGGTGAGCCGCGCGCTTTCGCGGCTCAGGGCCGAGCTGGGCGAGGAGTGAGGGCGATGGGCGCGACAGAGACGGGTTCGGTTGGGCTTTGCGGCGAGGTCGAGGAGCAACTCGCGGAGGTGCTCGACGGGACGGCGCGGCCGGCGCTGTACGAGCACATCGCCGGCTGCGACGCGTGCCGCGATCTCCGCCACGACGCGGCGCGCGCCGCGGAGGTGGCCGCGGCGGCCGGCGCGGACTTCCGGCCGGCAGACGGATTCGCGGACGCGCTGCTCCGGCGGCTCGAGGCGGCGCGCCCCTCGGAGGGCGCGACGAGCGGCGCGGTGCTGAAGGTGGCGGCCGAGGAGCAACACGGCGCCGCTGGCGCGGGATCCGGCGTGACCGAGGGGCGATCGGACACCGCCGAAGGGCGATCGGACACCGCCGAAGGGCGATCGGACACCGCCGAAGGGCGATCGGACACCGCCGAAGGGCGATCGGGTACCGCCGACGGGCGATCGGACACCGCCGAAGAGCGATCCGACATCGCTGAAGTCCGATCCGACATCGCCGAGCAGCGATCCGACATCGCCGAAGGACGATCCGACACGGCCGACGTCCGATCCGGCACCACCGAAGAGCGCTCCCCTACGCTCACGCCGCGCTCCGACACTTCCGGAGCGCGATCCGGCGCGGCCGAAGCGCGCACGGGCGGACCGCGCTCCACGATGCCGGAGCGAACCGCGCCGGCAGCGCGCCGCACGGCCTTCGGGCGGCGCTCGGCCTTCGCCGCCGCCGCCCTGGCCGCGGCGGCGGCGGTAGCGGCCGGCGTCGCCCTGCGGCGCGGCGGCGAAGCGACGGAGCCTTCCGTCGCCGCGGCGGCCGGGGCGCCGTGGTCCGGCAAGGTCGCCTCGGTGTCGCGCGCGTCGGCCGACAGGTCGGGCGGCCTCGAGGCGTGCGACGCCGCGGGCGCCTGCGCGCCGCTCGCCGCGGGCGCCGCGCTCCCGGAGGGCGCGACCCTGCGCACCGACGCGCGGACGCGCGCCCACCTGTCGCTCGCGGACGGCTCCGCGCTCGCCATCGACCGCGGCTCCCGCGTGTGGATCGCCGGCGACGGCCGCCGCGCGCGCGTCGACGAGGGCGCCGTCGTCCTCGACGTCACCCCGGCCCCCGGCGCGCCGCCCGCGCGCATCGAGGTGCCGCACGGCCAGATCGAGGTGCTCGGGACCAAGCTCGCGATCACCGCGGGCGCCGCGCGCGCCTCGGTCGAGGTGGCCCGCGGCGCCGTGCGCGTCACCGGCGAGCGCGGCCAGCCCGTCGAGGTGCGCGCCGGCGAGGAGGCGACGCTCGCGAAGGGCGCCGCGCCCGAGGTCGCGAGCGCGACGTCGCTCGCCGACACGCTCGAGTGGAGCGACCGCTCCGCCGAGGAGGCCGACGCCCCGGCGCTCCGCGGCCTCGGCGAGCTCAGGGCGCGCAAGCCGGGCGCGACGCAGGAGAAAGAGCGGGCCGTCCGGCTCGCCAGGCACGCCGTCAAGGTGCGGATCGTCGACGTCGTCGCCAGGACCGAGATCGACGAGACCTTCGCCAACGACACCGACGAGGAGCTCGAGGGCATCTTCCGGTTCCCGCTCCCGCCGGGCGCGCAGATCGAGCGGCTCGCGCTCGAGGTGGACGGCAAGCTCATCGAGGGCGCGTTCGTCGATCGCGATCGCGGGGCCGCGATCTGGCGCGGCGTCCTCCAGAACGCCGCCCCCAAGGCGCCCAAGCCGCGCGAGGAGATCATCTGGGTCCCGGGCCCGTGGCGCGACCCCGCGCTGCTCGAGTGGCAGCGGGGCGGCCGGTTCGAGCTGCGCATCTTCCCCATCCCGAAGCGCGGCTCGCGGCGCGTCGTGCTCACCTACACGCAGCTCGTCGAGCAGGCCGGCGGCGTCCGGCGCTTCACCTACCCGCTCGCGCACGACCAGAGCGGCACGACGAACATCGGCGACTTCTCGCTCGACGTGCAGGTGCTCGGCCACGACCGGGAGTTCGGCGTCGCGACGCGCGGCTACGATCTCGCCGCCGCGCCCGCGGACGGCGCGGCCGACCGCCGCACGCTGGAGGCCCGCGGGTTCACGCCGGCCGGCGACCTCACGGTCGAGTACGCGCTCCCCGATCGCGACCGGCCCGTCACCGCCTGGGCCTACCGGATGCCCCCCGCCCCGGCGCCGGCCACGCCGCCCGCGACGCCGCGGGTGGACAGCGCGCGGCGCGGCGCGGCCGGAACGTCGAAGCGCGACGGCGCGGAGCACGAGGCCTCCCTCGCCGCGGCGCGGGCCATCGCGAGCGACACGTCGCCCTACGTCGCGATCGCGATCCGGCCCCGTCTCCCCCGGTGGCAGGAGTCGACCTCGCGGCGCCACGCGATCGTCGTCGACTCGAGCCGATCCATGGTCGGCGAGCGGTTCGCCCGCGCGACGCGGCTCGCCTCGTCGCTCGTCCGCGAGATGGACCGGCGCGACGAGGTCGTCGTGCTCGCGTGCGACACCCTCTGCCGCTCGCTCGGCGACGCCGGCCAGGGCGGCGCCGCGCGCCCCATGGCCCCCGGCGCCGCCTCGGCGGGCGAGGTCGAGCGCTTCCTCGGCGGCATCGAGCCCGACGGCGGCAGCGATCTCGCCGCGGCGGTGATCGCGGCGCGCGCGGCCGCCGGCCCGCTCGACGGCAAGGAGCTCCGGATCATCTACCTCGGCGACGGCACGCCGTCGGTCGGCCCGACACGCCCCGCCCACATCGAGGCCGCGGCGCGCGGCGCGGTCCCCGCGGACGGCGCCGCCGCCGTGGTCGCGGTCGCGCTCGGGAGCGACGCGGACACCACGTCGCTCAGGGCGCTCGCGCGGGGCGGCGGCGGGGTGATGGTCCCCTACGTGCCCGGCCAGAAGGTCGCGAGCGCGGCGCAGTCGGTCCTCGGCGCGGCGTACGGCCTCGCGCTGCGCGATCCCGAGATCGAGCTCCCGCCCGGCCTGACCCAGGTCACGCCGGCGCGGCTCGACCCGATCCGCGCCGGCGGCGAGGCGCTCGTCGTGGCGAGGATGAGCTCCGGCGCCGACGTCACCGGCGCGATCCGCCTCCGCGGCCGCGTCTCGGGCGAGCGCTTCGAGCAGACCTACCCCGTCAACATCGTCGCCACGACCGGCGCGGGCAACGCCTTCGTCCCGCGCCTCTACGCCGCGGCGAAGATCGCGGAGCTCGAGGAGACAGGCGGCGACGCGCAGAAGCCCGCCATCATCGAGCTGTCGCGGCGCTTCTCGGTGGCGAGCCGGTTCACCTCGCTGCTCGTCCTGGAGAGCGAGGCGATGTTCAAGGCGTTCGGCCTCGATCGAGACGGCATCACCTCCGCCTTCACGGGCGAGGAGCAGGCCGAGCGCGTGAGCGCGAGCGCCGAGGGGGAGGAGCCCGGCAACGCGGCGGACGAGGGCGCCGAGGAGAAGGGCGAGGCGCTCGGGTCGGGCCTTGGCCTGTCGGGCAGCGGCAGGGGCGGCGGCGGCTCCGGCTGGCCGGACGCCGCGCCGGCCGCGAAGGGGCGCATGTCGGCCGGAGCCCGCCCGGCGTCGCCCGCCAAGCCGCAGCTCGAGAAGTCGTTCGATCGCCCCTCGGGCCCGCTCGATGACATGCCGCCGCCGGCGCCGGCGCCGACGTCCGCCGCGCCCGCGGAGCCGAAGCCGGCGCTCCCGCAGGACGGTCGCGCCCGGAGGTCGCGCGATGACGTCTTCGCCGACGAGGAGTGGTCGCGCCCGCGCCCGCGGCGGATGATCCCGATGCGCCGTGTGTTCGATCGCAAGGTGAGCTTCGAGGCGACGAACACGCTCGCGCCCGAGAGCGCCGCGAAGACCGCGGCCGCCGAGGCGGCGCTCGCGGCGGCCCCGGACAGCCGCGACAGGACGGTGGGCCTCTACGCGCTCTACGCCACGACCGGCCGCCTCGGCGAGGCCCAGGAGCTGACCGCGCGCTGGAGCGGGCGCGACGCGCTCGATCCCGACGCGCTCATCGCCCGCGCTGACCTCGCGGCGCGGCAGGGCCAGCGCGACCGCGCCGCGCGCATCCTCGGCGGCCTCGCCGACGTGCGCCCGGGCGACCGGGCCACCCAGGCGCGGCTCGCCGAGCTCTGGGACGCCGCGGGGCGGCCCGCGTTCGCGTGCCAGCACCGCGTGGCGCTCGCCGATCTCGCGCCCGCCGACGCGAAGCTCGTCGCCGCCGCGATCCGGTGCGCCGGCGAGGGCGGCATGAGCGAGCTCGCGAGCCAGCTCCGCCTCGACGCGACCTCCGCCCTCCGCGCGGAGATCGACCGGCGGCTCGCGCAGCCGGACGCGGCGCCGGCCGCCGACCTGCCCGGCGACGTGCGGCTCAGCGCCGAGTGGACCGGCGGGGCCGACCTCGACCTCTCCCTCATCGACGCGCAGGGGCGGCGCGTCTCATGGATGGGCACGACGCTCCCGTCGGTGGGTGTGCGCTCGCGCGACGCGACGAGCACGCGTTCGGAGTCCCTCGCGCTGCGGAGCCTCCCGAAGGGGAGCTACGTCGTCGAGATCGCCCGCGCGTCGGCCGAGGAGGGCGCCGGCGCCTCGAGCCCCGGGGCCAGCGCGCCGGGCCCGATCCGCGGCGAGCTCACCCTGCGCCTCGCGGGAGAGACCCGCAAGGTGCCCTTCACGCTCGACGGCGCGCGCCTCGAGCTCGGCACGGTGCGCGTCTTCTTCACCTCCCGCCTGGTGCCGGTCGACGGCCTGGCGGCCCCGCGGTTCTGAAGAAACGGACGAACCTGACGGAACGGACGAAGACGAACCCGACGGGACCGACCTCCGCCCACGCGCGCCCGCTCTCTCTTGCGCACCCCTCCCTTCACATGTCCTGAACGACCCTCGCAGCGCGCTTCCGTAACAACAGCTTCATCGCCCCCCCGGGCGCGCTCGCCCGGGGATCGAGCGGCCCTCCCGCCGCGCTCGTGTCGGGCGGAGATACCCGATACAGTTTCGACATGAATCCGCTCGTCCCGGACTTCATCCTCGAACAGGACGCCGAAGGGCAATACGCGGGAGCGGTCGACGCGGCTGTCCTGCACGTCTCGCTGCCGGCGATCGTGGAGCTCGCCGAGCAGATGATCGCGCGCCAGGCGCTCGATCCGGACGCGCTGCGCTCGTTCTTCGATCCGCTGTTCGAGGCCGTGCACCAGTCGGGCGGGTTCGTCGCGACGCTGTCGCCCGCGGGCGGGTTCACCGCGCTGTTCCCCGATCGGCCAGGGCGCAACGTCACCCGGCACGCCCGCAGCGCGGCGCTCGCGATGCGGCGCAGCCTCCTGGAGCTCGCGGCGCGGCGCACGCTGGGCGCCGGGGGCGCGCAGACGCCGTTCAGGATCGGGCTCGCCTGGGGCACGGTCCACTGGACGATCGTGCGCATCGCCCCGGATCGCGCGTACTTCCTGATCTACGGGCCCGCGATGGAGGCCTGCCAGGCGACCGACCGCGGGGCGGACGACAGCGAGCTCCACCTCGATCGCAGCTTCCGCGAGCGGCTCCCCGCGGCGAGCGCGCGGGAGAGCGTGGCGGAGCTCGACGAGGCCGATCTCCTGAGCGGCCCCCCCTCGCTGACGATCACGTCGGCCCCGACGGACGCGGACGTCGAGGCGTTCCTGCCGCCGGGCGCGGGCGATCTCGCGCCGGAGGGCGAGATCCGCGAGGTGACGACGGTGTCGGTCTCGCTCGATCGGGTGGAGAGCCCGACGGAGCTCCTCCAGCAGCTGCACGAGATCTCGGCGATGTACGGCGCGACGTTCGCCGGCATGACCGTGACCGAGCGCGGCTTCGGCGCGCAGTTCTACTTCGGCGCGCCCGTCGCGCACGAGAGCGACCACGATCGCGCCCTCGACTTCGCGCTCGAGCTGAAGAGCAACGGCCTCGGCGTGCCCCGGCTCGCGGTGGGCGTCACCCGCGCGCGCTGCCTCGTCGGCTTCTTCGGCGCCGTGGGCCGCCGCGAGTTCGCGTGCGTCGGCCGCGCCATCCACCTCGCCGCGCAGATCGCGCGGAAGGCCGCGCCGTCGTCGATCTGGGCGGACGAGCGGGCGTTCCGCGCGGGCGAGGCGAGCCACCAGTGGTCGACGGAGAACATCTTCCGGTTCGACGGGTTCGATCTGCCGATCCTCGTCTACTCGCTCGAGCGGCGGCGCATCGCGGTGCAGGAGGAGTTCTACGACCTCGGCCCCATCGGCCGCGAGGTCGAGCTCGGGCGGCTCACGCAGGCGCTCGAGCCCCTGTTCACCGGGCGCTCCGCGGGCGTCGTGTACATCCTCGGCGAGGCGGGCATGGGCAAGAGCTACCTCGTGCACAGCTACCGCCACCAGCGCGCGCAGCTCATGGACATGCGCCCGCTCCTGTGGATCGAGGCCCGCTGCGATCAGACGCTGAGGACCCCGCTCTACGCGTTCGAGTTCGCGCTCAAGGAGTACCTCGGGATCTCGTCGGAGCTCGGCCAGCGGGCCAAGCAGGCGGGGCTCGATCTCGCGCTGGAGCTGCTCCTGGAGCGGCTGCCCGAGAGCTGGACCGAGGCGCGGGCCGGGATCGACAGGTCGCGCGAGGCGCTCGCGCGGCTGCTCAGGCTGCGCGGCCAGGAGGCGGGGGCCGAGGCCGAGGGGCGCGACGAGGTCCTCGGGGCGCTCGCCGCGCTGCTCGTCGCGGAGAGCTCGCTGCAGCCGGTGGTGGTGCACCTCGACGACGCGCAGTGGGCCGATCGGACCTCGCTCGACGCGGTGCGCGCGATCACGGCCGCCTGCAGGGACCTGCCGCTGGCGGTGATCTGCTCGGCGCGGCCGGCGGCGTCCTCGGGGGAGGGCTTGGACGCCCGCATCCCGCTCGACGCCGGCATCCCGTCGCAGGCGATCGAGCTCGCGCCGCTCCCGGCGGAGCGGCTGCTCGCGCTCGCGGAGCCGTTCTTCGGCGGCCCGCTCCCCACGATGCTCGGGTCGCTGCTCGGGCAGACCGCGGGAGGGAACCCGTTTTTCGCGCAGGAGATCCTCGCGTACTGGCTGGAGGACGGGCGGTACGGGTCGGCCCACGACGCCGCGCGCTCGAGCCGGTTCATGCCGCCGCGGACCGTGAACAGCCTGCTCGTCGCGCGGCTCGAGCGGCTCGAGCCGCGGACGCGGCAGACGGTGATCTCCGCCGCGGTGCTGGGGCGCGAGTTCGACACGCGCGTGCTCGCCCGGATGATCCCGGACGCCTCGGCGCTCGTGGATCACCTGCGCTTCGGCGAGGCGCAGCGGATCTGGTCGCGGATGGGCGAGCACCGCTTCGAGTTCTGCACGGTGCTGATCCGCGACGCCGCGTACGGGATGCAGCCGGAGGAGACGGCGGAGCGGCAGCACCGCCTCGCGGCGGAGGCGATCGAGGCCGTCTACGGCGACGATCTCGAGGATCAGCGCGCGGCGCTCGACAGCCACCGGCGCCTCGCGGGCTGAGCGCGCCCGGCCGTTCTGACCGGCGGGGCGCGGGCGGGACGTGGAAGCGCGTGGAAGCACGTGGAAGCGCGTGGAACCCCCTCGACGCCGCTTTCGAAGTGCGGCAACTGTCCGCGCATGAGCACGGCCCATCACGAGGCTCACGCGGCCCCGGCGCACGACGTGAGCGATCACCATGGCTTCGACGGGGAGCCCGCCCGCGCGCTGCCGGCGGACGAGCCGCCCACCCCGAACTGGGTCCCTGTGCTGGGGCTCGCGGTCTTCGTGGTGGCTGGCGTCACGTTTCTCGCGCTGAGCAGCGACGACGACGGCGCCGCGGGGCAGGCCGCGCCGGCGGGCGCCCGCCCGGCCGCGGCCGAGGTTCGTCCGGCCGCGGCCGGCGCTCGCCCCGCCCCCGCTGGCGCCCGCCCGGCGACCGCCGAGGCTCGCCCCGCGGCTCAGCCCGGCGCGCGCCCGGCGGCGCCGACCGGGCCCGGGGCGGGGCCGGCCGCGGAGACCCTGCGCGCCGGCGCGGCCGGCACCGCCGCGCCGGGCCCGGCGAACCTGCGCAAGCTGACGCCGCAGGAGGTGGATCTGGTGCGCAAGCGCATGGAGGCGCGGCAGAAGGACGGCGCCCCGGCTCCGTCGAAGTGAGCGAGATCGCGGTGGACCCCCCCGCAGCGCGCATGCGCGCGGTGCTGGTGCTCGGCGCGGGCACGATGGGCCAGGGGATCGCGCAGGTCACGGCGATCGCCGGCTACGTGACGCGCCTCTACGACGTCGACGCCGCGCGGATCGGCGCGGTGATCGAGGACATCAAGCGCGCGACCGATCGCCTCGTCCAGAAGGGCAAGATGCTCAACGAGGCGCGCAGCGAGATGATCGGGATGCTCGTGGCGTCGCCGGATCTCGAGCGCGCGGCGGCGGACGCCGATCTCGTGATCGAGGCGGTGCCCGAGCGGATGGACCTCAAGGTCGAGGTGCTCGGCCGGGTGAAGGCGGCGGCGCCGGAGCGGGCGCTGCTCGGCACGAACACGTCGAGCCTGAGCGTCACCGAGCTCGGGCGCCGGCTCGACGCGGGCGGGCGCACGATCGGCCTGCACTTCTTCAACCCGCCGCCGGTGATGGAGCTGATCGAGGTGGTGCGGGGGCTCGAGACCGACGAGGCGACGGTGACGGCGGCGCTGTCGGTGGCGAGGCGCCTGGGCAAGACGCCGATCGTGGTGAACGACACGCCCGGCTTCGCGACGAGCCGGCTCGGCGTGGCGCTCGGCGCCGAGGCGATGCGGATGCTGGAGGCCGGGGTGGCGTCGGCGGTCGACATCGATCGGGCGATGGAGCTCGGGTACCGGCACCCGATGGGGCCGCTCAAGCTGACGGACCTCGTGGGGCTCGACGTGCGGCTCGCCATCCTGGAGCACCTGCACCGCGAGGTGGGGGAGCAGTTCCGGCCGCCGGTGATCCTGCGGCAGATGGTGCGGGCGGGGAAGCTCGGGAAGAAGACGGGCGAAGGGTTCTATCGGTGGACGGAGGCGGGGGCCCAGCCCAGCGACGGCTGGCGTCGCGGGTAGGGAGCGCGGCGCCAGCTCGCTACTTGATACGCCTCCTCAGAATACGGTTCCTCGGAAGAATACGCAGGTGAGCCAAGGTGGCTCCGGCAGGTTCCCGGGCGCGCGGTAGAGGGTGTTCTCCGCGTGTTCGCAGGTCCGAAATCGATACGCTCTCTGGGGGCATCATCGTACCTCCAGCCGACATTGAAGCCGACATTGAAGCCGACATTGAAGAAGGAGTAACGACGTAACGCCCTTCGCTGGCCGTGCTTGACCGGGTCTGTCCACACATTTATATTGTCAGGTTGATTCTTGACGACTCGGGAACCCAACGAAAGGGGTGAGCTCCTTGAGCACGAACAGCGATGGTCTCAGCGGCATTGTGCGTCGTGTCATCCCGTTGGTCTCCGCGCTCGCGCTGGCAGGCGCCGTCACCGTGTCGCTCGCGAGGCCCGCGGAGGGCACGCCCCCGAACGGCGTGCCCGCGCTCCAGGCGGTGCGGGAGATCGAGCAGCTAGAATACTGTTACGCGGCCGGGACCGACGCGATCGGCCGCGGGGATCTGGCGACGGGCAAGCAGATCTATTCGAGGTGCTTCACGCCGGACGCGCCGGTCCTCATCTGGGAAGCCGGCGCCGCTCCGGATGATCCGCCGGTCGTCTCGGTGCCCAGCGCCGAGGCCTGGGCCGACTTCATCGATGTCCTGTTCGCGGACTCCGGTTATGTCGGCACACAGCACCTGATCAGCAACGTCCGTGTCGACATCCTCCCCGGCGGCAACCGGGCGAAGATCACCTCGTACCTGATCGCGACGCACGTCTATGACCCCCTGAGCAGCGTCCAGGTGGCGCACGGCACGTACGAGAACGAGGCGGTCCGGACGCCCTCCGGGTGGAAGCTCAGCAAGCGGACGTTCCGCACCCTCTCGTTCATGCGCGTCGACTCGCCCGCCCCCTGAGGCGGTGCGGGACGGCGTCGCCTCGCCGCGCGCAGGGCGCTCCGCATCGACGGCGGGATCGGGGCCGCGGCGTGCGCCGCGCGCGGCCGAGGGCGCGCTACCGGTTCCGCTTGTCCTTCTTGGCGTTCTCTTCGGCTTCCTTCTGGCGCTCGGCCTCGCGCTGGACGATGCGCTCCTTGACGGCGGCGTAGTCCTTCTCGTCCTTCATCCGCCGGTCGACCTGCTTCTGCCGCTCCGCCGCGGTCGCCGGATAGCCGGTCGCCTTCGGGTTGCTCGTCAGGTACGCGCTGTAGGCCCCCCACGCCTCCTTCACGGCCTGCCAGTTCTTCTGACGCTCGCGCAGATCGGCGATGCAGAAGAGCACCTTGGCGTGGAGCTCCTCCGTGCCCTTCTTGCCGAGCGCCGTGGTCCAGGCCGTCTCGGCCTCGGCCATGTTGCCGGACTCGAGCATCGCCTCGCCGAGCAGGTAGAAGCCGAGCATCTTCGAGGAATCCAGCTTGATCGTCTCCTGGAACGCCGCGATCGCGCCGGGGATGTCGCGCGCAACGAACGACGCCTGGCCCTTCAGGACCTGCTCCGTGTAGGGGCTGATGCCTGTGTGCCCGCTGGGATCTTTGCGCTGCGACGAAGCAGCGTCGGGCGCGGCCGCCGCCGGCTCAGATGCGGCCGCCTGCGGCGTCTCCTTGCCCGCGGGCGGCTGGGCGGCGACCGGCGCCGCGGAGAAGACGACAGCGAGGGCGAGCGATGCGACGACAGCGAGCGAGCGGTCCTGCATGCCCGCCAAGGTACCGCAGCTCGGGCGGGGCGCGCTACTTCCGCCGCGGCCTGAACGGATCCGGCGGCAACCCGGCATCCGGCGGCCGCCCCGCGTCCACCGGCGGCCAGCCCGCGTCCGGCCACCCCGCGTCCACCGGCGGAAAGCCCGCGTCCGGCCACCCCGCGTCCACCGGCGGAAAGCCCGCATCGGGGCCAGCGTCCGGCAAGCCCGCATCCGCCTGCCCCCCGGCGTCCGCAGGCAGCTTGCCCGCATCCCCCGGCGCGCCGCCGTCGAGCGCCACCCCGCCCTGCGCGCTCAGCGACACGAGCCGGCCGTCCGGCTCCGGCGGCCAGAAGAAGCGCTCCTCCGCGCCCGTCTTCCGGTCCACCAGCTTGGCCCAGCTCGCGCGCGGGTTGTCCGCCATCTGCACGCGCAGCCGCGTCGTCACGCCGCTGTCGAACGTCGGACGGCGGAGCAGGGCGCCCGGCGGCCGCTCCGGCGCGTCCCCCGTCAGCGGCACGTCGAAGCGGACCCGATCGAGCAGCTCCTGGCCCACGTACAGCTCGATCGCGAACCGGCCCATCACCCGCGCTGTCGCCAGAGGCCGGTCGAGCGCCACCGGCCGCACCCGCACGATCGAGCCCCTCCCCTTCGCGTAGTGCACGTCGAAGACCCACTGCTTCGCGCTGGGCCGCGGGGCAGGGTCCGGCGCATACCCCGCGCGGGATGGCGGAGCCTGCGGCTCGGCGACGGCGACCACGCCGGCGGCGGCAAGCGCAAGGCCAGCGAGGAGCCCCAGGGCGGCGCGGGTGAGAGGGCGAGGCGAGGTCATCGGGCACCGGGAGGAGGCCCGAGCGGCAGGGCCACCTCGAGCGTCGCGGAGAGCACCTCTTCCCACGTCGAGCCGTCGCCGTCGAGCGCCACCCAGAGCTCGCGGAGCTCGTCCGGCACCGGGGCGATCGCCGCGCAGAGCTCGCCGCGCTCGTCCGGCACCGTGACGCGCAAGGCGTGCAGCGCGACGCGCGAGAGCGGGATCACCCGCCCCTTCGCCGTGGTCACCGATCGGGCTCCTCCATGGTCGCGATCGCCGAGGAGCGGCGCCCCCGCGTGCGCCGCGTGCACCCGGAGCTGGTGCGTGCGGCCCGTCACCGGGTCCAGGCGCAGCAGCGTGGCCGGCGCCGCGCCGCCGCCCGCCGAGGCGACAGCGCGGTAACGCGTCGACGCGTCCCTCGCCCCGGCGCCGCCCACCGCGGGCAGGCTGCGCCCGCCCCGCGACCGCGCCGCGCCGATGGGCGCATCCCACGTGCCCGACCCCTCGACGCGCCCGCCGGCGACGCCGGCGTACACCCGCGCGATGCGCCCCGCCTCGCGCATCGCGGCCAGGTGCCGCCGGCCCCGCGCGCCCGTCGCGCACAGCACCGCGCCGCTCACGCCGACGTCGAGCCGCGAGGCGGCGTGCGGCAGGTCGCGCAGCCCGAGCAGCTCCGCGACCTCCGTGACCAGCGACCGCGTGCCCCGCCGCTCCGGCTCCGTCGGCAGCGCCGCAGGCTTCGACGCGACGAGGAGCTCCCCCCAGCGCGCCAGTACCTCCACCGGCGGCGCCCCCGGCGCGTCGCGCCGCGCCGGCCACACGGCGAGCTCGTCGCCGAGGGCCACGCCGTCGCCGGGCCGCGCGCGCCGGCCGTTCAGGAACGCGCGCCCCTCCGCCGCCGCGCCCGCAAGGCCCCGCGACGCGCCGCCCGCGCGCTCGAGGACGTCGGCCACCGTGGGGCCGTCCGAGGGCCCGACGCGGAAGCGCGCGGCCGTCATCCGGGCGGCGCCGCGCGCGGGGCAGCGCCGCCGCCAGGGGCTCCCCCGGCGACGACGCCCGGCGACGTCGGCGAGGCGCGCTCGTCCAGGCGCTCGACCACGCCGCGATCGCCGTCGATGCGGAGCCGATCGCCCGTCTTGATCGCCAGCGTCACGCCGGGGACGTTCACCACCGCGGGGATGCCGTACTCCCGCGCGACGATCGAGGCGTGCGACATGGGGCCGCCGAGCTCGGTCACGACCGCGGCGGCCACGAGGAACAGGGGCGAGAGGCCGACGTCGGTCGTGCGCGCGACCAGCACCTCCCCCGGCGCCACCGCGTCGAGCGCCGAGGCGCCCGGCTCGAGCACGCGGGCCCGCCCCTCGACGACCCCAGGGCTCGCCGGCAGCCCGAGCAGGCGCTCCCCGGACGCGGGCGGCAGCACGACCGGCGGCGGCCGGCCGATGAAGGTGGCCGGCGGATCGGGGCGCGCGGCGTCGCGGAGGTGCTCGGCGCGCCGCAGCCGGACCAGGTGGCCCACGTCGGCGCGGCCGCTGGAGAGCGCCGTCGCGAGCTCCTCGTAGGTGCAGAAGAAGACGCTCCCGGGCTCCAGCGAGGGATCGAGGCGCCGGAGGCGCCGGTCGATGTCGAGCGCGACCCTGCGCAGCATGCCGAGGACGCGCGTCACCCACGTGCGCATGCGCTCCCGCAGGCGCACGTAGCGCTTCGCGCGGCCGACGAGCGTGCGCAGGAGCGCGAGCTCCAGCCGCGGCACGCGCGTCTCGAGCATCGCCATCTCCCGATCGGCGAGCGCCCGGGCGCGCGCCAGCGCGCGCTCCGGATCGCCCGGCGCGCCGCGCAGCGACGCCGTGAGCATCGCGACGACCGGCGACGGGTCCTCCCGCCAGCGCGGCGTCGCGAGCTCCGCCTCGCGCACGGCGCGATCGCCGTAGGCGTCGAGGAACCGCGCGTACGCGTCGCGCGCCGGCCCCTCGGGCAGGTCGCGCGGCCACAGGACCCCGCCGGCGAGGAGCCGCTCGCGCGCCGTCCGATCCTGCATGACGAGCTCGGCGACCCGCGCGAGCTCGATGCCCGGCCCCGCGCTGTCGAGCTCGCGCACGCCGCCCGCGAGCACCTGCGCCAGGTGCTCGACGTTCGGCTCCGCGCGCCCGGCAGGCGCGTCGAGGTGCGCCTCGCCGGAGGCCGAGCGCGCGGAGGCGCGGCGGCCCGCGATGCGCTCGAGCGCCTTGCACAGCGCGAGGTGGCTCGCGAGCGACGCCGACGCGCAGTGCAGCATCCGCGTGCCGGTCCGCTCGAGCAGCAGGAAGACGCTCCGGAGCGTGGTGCCGATGGCGTCGTCCGGCAGGAGCGTCATGTCGAGCTCGGAGAGGGCGCGCTGCGCCCAGAGCGCCTCGCCCTCGTAGGCCGCCACCTCGCGCTCGAGCCGCGCCTGCCGGAGGAGGAGCCGCGGCCCCGTGAGCGGCAGCCGCGCATAGAAGCCGCGCCGCGAGACGCCCTCGCTCTGCTCGGCGAGCCGCGCGATGAGCGCCTCGCTCGCCCCGCCGCTCATGCCGAGCAGCGCGCGCGGCGAGAGCCCCGGGACCTGCGCCGCGATCCGCATGAAGGCGGTGAGGTTGAGGTAGAAGCGCCCGTGCACGTTGGCCACGAGGCGCGCGCCCCGCGGCACGCGGCAGCCGAGCGCGGCGAACGCCTCGCGGAAGCCCCGGTCGGAGAACGCCCGCGCGACCGACCAGGTGAGCGGCGTCGCCGCGCCGGGGAGCGCCTCGCCCACGTTGGCGCGCGACCAGATCGTGTCGGCGTCGCCGCCCTCGGGGAAGCCGCCGCCGCTCACCGGGCGCACCTGGAGCAGCCACACGCGCCGCGCCGCCGGGGAGGGCGCGCCTTCGCCGGCCTCCCGCGCCGCCGGGGAGGGCGCGCCTTCGCCGCCCTCCGACGCTGCCGAGGAGGATGCGCCCGCCGCGGCGGCGGCCTCCGGCGGGTGGGACGACGCTTCCCCGTCGACCACGAGCGCCGCGCCGGGCGGGCCCTCCTCGACCGCCTCGACGGCGAACTCCACGTCGAACGGGCCCTTGCCGCCCTGCTCGAGCCGCTCGGCGAGCTCGGCGAGCTGTCGCAGCGCGGCCTCGCCGAGCGCCGGTTGCTCGGTGCTCGCCTCGGGCACCGGGACCTCCTCGAGCCCGGCCGCGCCCACGACGAGCGCGCGCCGCTTCTGCGCCACCGCCGACGCGACGACCCTGCCGCCGTCGCGCGCGAGCCGGATCGTGTCGGCCGCGGCGGCGCCGTCGACGACCGGCGCGCCGAGCCCGAGCGTGGCGTTCACGAGCCGCTCGCCGGCGTGCCAGTGCTCGCCCTCGAGCCCCGGCGGGGGCGCGGTGAACAGCACGCCCGCGGCCTCGGCGCGCACCATCACCTGCAGCACGACGCCCATCGCGACGTCGCGGACGCCGGCGTGCGCGAGGTACGCGAGCGCGCGCGGCAGGAAGGCGCTCGCCCAGACCTGCCGGATCGCGGCGTCGAGCGCGGCCTCGCCGCGCACGCCGAGCACGGTCGTCGCGAGCCCCGCCATCGACGTCTCCTCGCTGTCCTCGCACGTGGCGCTGGACCGCACCGCGAGGCCCCACGGCGCCTCCTGCTCGACGGCCTGCCAGAGCGCCCGCAGCGCGGTCGAGAGCGCCTCGGGCAGCGGCTCGCTCAGGATGCGGTCGCGCGCGCGCGCCGCCCGGTCGACGCCCGCCCTCGTGCCCGAGAGCCGGATCAGCGTGGCGAGGTCGTGCCCCGGCGGCAGCTGCCGGTCGACGAGCTCCGTGAAGCACCGCGCATCGAGCACCCACCCGCGCGGCACCGGGAAGCCGTCGCGGAGCAAGCGGCCGAGCGAGGCCGCCTTGCCGCCGACGCGCTTCGCGCTCGTGTGGCGGCGCAGGCCGGCGCTCTCGAGCGGCTTGAGCCACTCGCGCACGGTGGGCGGATCGGTCGCGCCGTCGGCGCGGGCGGTGCGTGTGGGGTCGGCCACGTCGATGCCGAGGGAGTAACACGGTTCGGCGGCCTGGGTCAGGGGCATGTGACGGCCGGGCCGCCGCGATCACGGCGGCGGCAAACCGCGCTGGATCCGCTCGTGCCAGAGCACCATTTCAACGCCGCCCGGCCCCCGATTCCAGGCGTAGTCGTGCGGGCCGGGCACGACGAGCAGGGTGTGGGTCACGCCGTCCTGCCGCAGCCGATCGCTGAGCGCCTGGATGGCGGGCAAGAAGGGGTCGGCCTCGCTCGACACGAGCCGGAGCGCGACAGCGCGGCGCTCCATGGCCCGGCGCGCGAGCGCGGAGAACATCTCCGCCTCGCCCGCCCGCAGCGCGGGCTGCAGGGCGCCGACCGCGCCGAAGACGTCGGGGAACGACAGGCCGACGAGCAGCGCGAGGCGGCCGCCGAGGCTCACGCCGTCGATGCCGGTGGCCTCGCGCGTGGCCTGGCAGCCGCCCTCGGCGCGCGCCCGCGGCACGAGGCGCTCGACGAGGAAACGGCCGAAGCCCGCGGCCGCCTCGACGGAGCGGTCGCGGAGGTCGGGCGTGAACGGCGTGGCGATGCAAAGCCCGCGGTAGGGGTGCTCCTTCAGCGAGGCGTTGAGCTGCGCGAGCCGCTCGGGCGTGACCATCTGCCCGAGATCGTCCGGCGTGAGCGGCGGCGAGCGGAGCCGCCGGAGGGCCGCGTCGAGGCCGTAGTCGTCGCGCCAGCCGCGCGCGCCGACCTCGAGGCCGCGCACCGCCTCGCCGCGCCCGTGCAGCGCGACGAGGAGCGGCGGCGCCGGCGCGGCCTCGGGCGCGAGGAGCAGCGCGCGCTGCGGGCCTTCACCCTTGGAGGCGGGCGGGCCTTCACCCTCGGAGGCGGGCGGGCCTTCACCCTCGGAGGCGGGCGGGCCTTCACCCTCGGAGGCGGGCTCGAACCGGAGATCCCTCCAGGCCGAGGGCGCCGCCTCCTCCGGCGCCGGCGGTGAGGAGCCTCGCCGGCACGAGGGCGCGGCGAGCGCGGCGAGGCCGAGCAGCGCGCGCCTGCGCGAGAGCGGGGGGATCGTCGTGGCGGCCATCGGCGGCGAGGGTAGCAGCCCGGCGCGGGCGCAGCCCTGGGCAGGCCCACATGCCCCCATGTAGGCTGCATGGGTCCGGGCGGAGGCCCTCAACGGGGGAGCGCTCATCGGCGAGGCGCGCCGATCCTGACGAGGCCCGAACGGCTCCGTCGGCCCCGGGCGAGAGACCCGTGACGAAAGGGGACCGCTCATGAGCCGTGAGACGAAGGGGGACGTCGGGCCGCGCCCAGGCGGCGCGCCGGGCAGCGTGGAGGGCGTGATCGCGGACGACGTGAAGACGCTCCACAGCATGGGCTATGCGCAGGAGCTGCTGCGCAGGATGGGGGGCTTCTCCAATTTCGCTATCTCGTTCTCGATCATCTGCATCATCGCGGGCGGCATCACGTCGTTCCAGATGGGCTTTTGCAGCGTCGGCGGCGCCGGCATCGGCGTCGGCTGGCCGGTGTGCAGCGCGCTCACGCTCTGTATCGCGCTCACGATGGGCCAGGTCGCGTCGGCGTTCCCGACCGCGGGCGGCCTGTACCACTGGGCCTCGATCCTCGGCGGCCGGGGCTTCGGCTGGGCCACCGCGTGGTTCAACCTGATCGGGCTGATCACCGTCCTCGCGGCCATCAACGTCGGCGCCTACCTGTTCATCATGAGCTCGCTCGGCCCGCTGTTCGGCGTGGATCTCGCCGCGATGTCCCCGGATCGCGCGCTGGTGACGCAGGCCGTCGGGGTCACGCTCATCACGGGGACGCAGGCGCTCTTCAATCACCTCGGCATCCGCGTCACCACGCTGCTCACCGACTTCAGCGGGTACCTCATCCTCGTCGTCTCGGTGGTCCTCACCGCCGCGATGCTCTTTTACGCGCCCGCGATCGACGCCAGCCGGCTCGTCACGTTCACGAACTACAGCGGCCCGAAGGGAGGCGACGTGTGGCCGGAGACGGGCAGCATGACCACGCTGTTCCTCCTGAGCTTCCTCCTGCCCGCGTACACGATCACGGGGTACGACGCGTCGGCGCACACGTCCGAGGAGACGATCGGCGCGGCGCAGACGGTCCCGCGGGGCATCGTCCGGGCGGTGCTCGTCTCCGGCGTCTTCGGGGCGCTGATGCTGAGCGCGATCGTGCTCGCGATCCCGGACATGGATGAGGCGGCGTCGAAGGGCGGCGGCGTCTTCTTCTGGGTCATGGAGCGCGTCATCCCGGAGAACCTCCGGATCGCGCTCTACGCCGGCATCTCGGTGGCCCAGTACCTCTGCGGGCTGGCGACGGTGACGTCCGCCTCCCGCATGACCTTCGCGTTCGCCCGCGACGGCGGGCTGCCGCTCTCGGAGCAGCTGCGCAAGGTGAGCCCGAGGTTCCGGACGCCGGCGACGGCGATCTGGGTCGTCAGCGCGCTGACGATCGGCTTCACCGTGTACACGCCCGTCTACTCGACGATCACGGCCGTCTGCGTGATCTTCCTCTACATCTCGTACGTGATGCCCACGATGATGGGCGTGCGCGCCTACGGCCGCACCTGGGTGAAGATGGGCCCGTGGGACCTCGGCCCGCTGTACCGGCCGCTCGCGATCATCAGCGTCCTCGCGTGCCTGATGCTGATCGTGGTGAGCGTCCAGCCGCCGAACGACAAGGCCCTGGGCATCATGCTCATCGTGTTCGCCGTGACGGCCATCGTCTGGTTCGCGCTGGAGCGCCGCCGCTTCCAGGGCCCGCCCCAGGGGGTGATGATCCAGCAGCGAGAGCGGGAGATTGCGGAGGCGGAGCGGGCCGTCGGGCAGATCACCGCGCGCGGCGGGCCGTAGGGATCCGGCGGAAGAGAGGGACGCAGCAGCCCACAGAGAAACCGAGAAGGCGAATCGCGCCTCTGGAGGGGCCGAGGCGAGGAATCAGCCGCCAGAGGGGCTGAAGAGGAGGGGATAGGTCACGGTCACGATGCCTGCGTCCGGCGGCGGGAACGACAGCCCATAGAACGAGCGCACCACGCAGGAGACCACGCCGGCGTCCGGCAGATCGGAGCCGCCGTTCTGGACGTTCGATACCGCCCCGTCGCGGCCGATCGCGAAGCCGACCGACACGCGCCCGGTGAGGTTCGGGTTGTTGCGCAGCCCGTTCTCGTAGCAGAGCCGGAAGCGGCCGAAGTTCTGGCGCACGATGCGCTGGATGACCTCCGGCGGGATCCGGCCCGACACCGAGGTCGAGCCGACCTGCATGCGCGGCGCCCTCACCTTGTGGCCAGGGCCGTTGGCGAAGCGCGACGCGCCGCCGCCCGGGCCGAAGCCCGGCCCGTCGCCGACGCCGCTCCCGTGGTTGATGGTGCCGATGGATCCGATCCCGATGCCCGTGAAGCGCCCGCCGCCGCCCTCGCCGACGCCCGTCAGCCCGAGCCCGCCCACGCCGCCCGACTCGTCGATCGTCTCGCCCCACAGGTTGGCGATCACGCTCCTCTCGCCGTTGCCGAGCGTGTCGGCGCCGCCCCAGGGCGCCGAGAGCGCGTTGGGATCGCCGCCGGACCCCGCCTGGAGCACGCCGATCATGCCGAATCGCGCCGCGTCGTCGAGCGCCTGGGCCCGCGAGATCCGCACGTCGCGGTTGTCCTTCGGCCCCTGGATCTCGAAGCGCCCGCCCGTCTTCCGGCTCGTCTCGCTCCCGGCCTTGCCCGACTCGCCCATCGCGGCCGCGCCGGAGCCGCCCTCGCGCTCGGTCCGGCCGCTCGCGTCGGTGACGTCCTTCGCCTCGGGCAGCTCCTTCTCGGCGATCGCGCCGATCGCCTGCGCCATGAGGTAGGCCTGCTCCGCGCTCACGCCGCCGTCGTCGGCCATGGCGAGCGGGGGCATGAACGCGGCCATGGCCCCGAGCAGGCCGACGTGGAGCAGCGTCGACAGCGCGGCGAACGGCAGGTTGCGGCGGTCCATGCTGGCCTTGCCCGCGACGCGGCGGCCCGCCCTGCCCACCGCCACCTCGAACCCGAAATCGCCGAGCTCGAGCCTCGCGCGAGCGCCGGGCGGCAGCGCGATCCGCCGCGCCCCGTCGAGCTCCGCGCACGGCGCCGCGCGGCCGGTAGCGATCGCCTGCGCGATCGTCATCCTGCAGCTGCCGAACTCGATGGTCCCCGACGCGCCCGGCGGGATGACGGCGCTCACCTCCCCGCCCTCGGCGACGAGCACGAGCGGCGCCCGCGCCGCGCCGAGGCGCTCCGCAGGGAGGAAGAAATCGCACCCGCCCCCGGGGCCCTCCGCCTCGCCGACATGAAATGCGCGCGGCGGCGTCAGGTGCGCCACGTGAAGCGGGGTGTTCCCCCACCGGATGATCACCTCGAGCGAAAGAGCGTCCGTCTCGCACTCGTCGGCGGGGACGTCCGGCGCGCTCTTGACGAGCGCGTACGTATAGGAGCCCTCCGGCGCGTCCGCGGGCACGTCGGCCTCGATGGCCGGATACGGGCTGAAGGGCAGGTTGCTGAGGAACGGATTCGAGGGTGCGATGCCCGGAGCCATCTTGAACGTGTCCATCGGAGAACAGCCCTTTCCCTGCTCGCGCTCGCGCGCATGTCCGCGCGGCGAGCGGTCTGAATGGAGCGAGCCCTCGAGGGCCCGCCTCTCTCGGCGCGCCCCGGCGCACGCGCGGCGAGCTTCACCGCTCTCTGCGTGCGCCGCGGAGCACCGCGTCCACGCCAGGGATCGACAGCGCCGCCCGCCCCAGGTTCCGGAGCCGCGCCGCGATTTTCAGCGGCACATCCCCGCGCCGGGGGGTTCCAGTTCCTGGACCGCCGCCCGACCCCTCGAGGTGGTGGTGGCCCGCGCCATCACCCCGCGGGATCGCGCCGCCACCTCGAGCGGAACCGTAGAGCAGCCGGCGGCGGCCGGCGGCGGTCGACGGCGCCCGCGCGGGCGCGATCCCCGCGCATCCCAGGGAGATCGCTGAAGTCCCGGGTGACGCGACGCCCCCGTCGAAGGACGCCTGGCGATGGCACGGAAGCTGCGAATAACGCTGGGTGTGTTGGCGACGTCGTCGAGGTCGACGCCGTTGTCGACGTCAACCACGCGCGACCGCGCTGAACGGAGCGCGGCGCGCTGACGCCCGCGCCCGTCGACGCTGCCCGGCGCCGGTCCACGCCCGAGATCCACGGGCGGCGCGCCCGTGGAGCGCGCGCCGGGCGGCGGGCGGCGGCGAACATCCACCGATCTAGACAACGAAGGAGTCGAGCGTATGAGCAACAGGCGATCGTTCCATGTCCTCGCAGGGGTTCCGGTGCTCGGGTGCCTCCTTGCGATGCCGTCGTCGGCGCGCGCCCAGCACGAGGCGCACGTCTACGGGGTCGCGAACTTCGGACACACGGGGGAGTGCGAGGACGACACCAGCCTGTCGCACTCGGTGCACACGAGCACCGCCGCCGCCTTCGCGGGCACGTTCAACCTCCTCCGCATGGTCTCGCTCTGGGACGAGGTCTCGACGCGCAACAACACGAGCGCCCGGGGGAGCTACTGGACCGACTCGAGCCAGGCGGCGTCCTGCGCCTGCTCGGCGAACGACATGGCCTCCGGCTCGGGCGCGGACGAGGCCGATGTCGTCTTCATCCACACGCACGGCTGGCACGACGCCGGGAGCTCGTCGACGCCCGCTTACAGCGGCCTGGTCATGGGCAACGGCAGCTACGACTGCCGCGTCCTGACGAACGAGAACATGCTCTTCGGCAACCCGGGCACGGGCGGGGATCTGGAGATCGCCGTCGTCAAAGCGTGCCAGTCAGGCGACTACGACGTGTGGAAGAAGGGCGGATACCGGCAGCAGATCACGACCTCGGACAGCACCATGACGATGTGGAACGCGTTCCACGGCGACTCGTCGTGCGGCAATCACGTGAAGGACTACGTGGGCGACTACGCGATCAGCTCCATCTCCAACGGGGTGGGAGAGAACTGGATCGACGAGGCCTACGACGACAGCCAGTTCAGCAACGACGACGACTGCCCCGTCTCGATCGTGTTCGGCGCGTCGTTCGCGTCGCGGGAGCTCATGTACGAGTACGGCGGGTGGCGCGACCGGAAGAACACCGGCCTCAAGACCGGCTCGACCATCTACTACATCGCCGGCTGCGACCCCTCGAACGGGCGCGTGCTGCCCGGCGGATGAACGACGAACGCCGCGTGTTGCCCGAGGGATTCGAACGACAGGAGACATGACGATGACGACGCGAACGATTGGTTTCTGGGCCGCGCTCTCGATGACCCTCATCGCCTGCGGGGCGCCGGAGGTGGCGACCGAAGGGGGCGGCGACGACGGCGAGATCGCCGCGGCCGCGCAGGAGATCGAGGGGTTCACGTTCGACGCGCGGGAGCTCGCCACGGCGCCCGCCGCGAGGCTCCCGGCGGCCCGGCTGACGCTGCGTTCATTCGATGACGCGCTCATCCAGCGCTCGCTCATCGGGGCCGATCAGCAGTTCACGCCGCTCACCGAGCTGGGGCGCCGGACGGAGCACGAGTCGGCGGACTGGACCTACGAGAAGGACCCGTCGAACGGCCAGGTGCTCGTCCTGCGAAAGACGCCGAGCGGGCCGCGGATCTCGCCGGACGAGGCGCTCCTCCGCCGGAACGCGCTGGCGCGCCTGAACAGCTGGGGCATACCGAACGACGAGATCGGGGCCGTGGTGCAGCGGAGGACGCTGCGCGAGGATCAGGACGGAACGGCGGCTTCCGCCCCGGAGGTCCATCGTTACAAGACGTTCGTGTTCCGGGCCGTGAACGGCGTCCGGGTCCAGGGGCATCGCGCGGTCGTGACCCACACGCTCGATGGGACCTTCAACCGCGCCCTCATCCGCTGGCCCGCCATCGCCTCGACGGGCCACCGGCTCCGCACCGCGCTCACGGCGCCGGAGATCGAGCGGCGCGCCGTGGCGGCGCTCTCGGCAGAGGGGGAGAGGGGCGGCAGCGTGCGGCTGCGATGGAAGTACGTCGCCACGCCCCTCACGAGCGGAGAGGTGACCCTGACCCTGACCGTGGGCGCGATCCTGGGCGCCGGGGCCACGCCCAGCGGCGTCACCGAGGAGCCGCGCGAGGTCGACATCGATGTCGCCGCGCAGTGACGGGCGCGCCGGAGGAGAGGCGCCCGGCGCTGGACGGCGCGCGGGCGCGGGCCGCGCGAAACCGGATCGCAATCGTTCGGCGCTCGCTGGTTAACCGCGGCGGACCCGTGGGGCGAGGCCGTCAGGAAAACGTGTCGGCAACTCGCCGCATCGCGCGCGCTCCGCCGCCGTACGATCCAAGCCGCATCGTTGATTTAGAGCCGCGCAGTCGGCCAGAACACACGAGTTGGGGTGGCGGTGCGCCCGTCATCGCGCATATAGTGAAGACCATGGGTGCGGCCAGGAGCAGCGGTCAAGACCCCCTCATCGGCGCGACGATCGCCGATCGATACCGGATCATCTCGCTCATCGCGCGAGGGGGGATGGGCAGGGTTTACAGGGCAGAGCAGCTCGCGCTGGGCCGGATCTGCGCCCTCAAGCTGCTCCTCCCCGATGAGCGCCTCGAGCAAGATCCGGAGTTCTTTCGACGCTTTTCGCGCGAGGCCGCGACCGCGGCGAGGCTCACCCACCCGAACTCCGTCACGGTCTTCGATTACGGCCGGGACGGTCCGCGCGGGATCTACTTTATCGCCATGGAGTATATCGCCGGGCGCACGCTCCACCGCGTGCTCCACGACGAGGGCGCGCTCCCGGAGGCGCGCGCGGGCCGGATCGCGCGGCAGATCTGCCGCGCGCTCGCCGAGGCGCACGGCCTCGGCCTCGTGCACCGGGATCTCAAGCCGGGCAATGTGCTCCTCGTCGACCAGGAGGACGAGAAGGACTTCGTCAAGGTGCTCGACTTCGGCCTGGTCAAGGACGTCTCGGGGCGGCAGCTGGACGAGCTGACGCAGAGGGGCGTGTTCATCGGCTCTCCCAAGTACACCGCTCCGGAGCAGGCGATGGGCCACGAGCTCTCGCCGCGCGCGGACATCTATGCGCTCGGCGTCCTGCTCTACGAGATGCTCTGCGGCAGGGCGCCGTTCGACAGGAAGGTGGCCTCGGCGACGCTCATGGCGCACGTCAGCGAGCCGCCGCCGCCGCTCGCCGATCACGCCCAGGGCGCGCTCGTGTCGCCGGCGATGACGGCCATCGTGATGCGGTGTCTCGAGAAGAGCCCTGACAGGCGCTTCCAGTCGATGAGGGAGTGCCTCACCGCGCTGAAGAGCGCGGCGGGCGAGCCGTTCGACGTCTCGCACGTCTCGCACGTCTCGCACGTCTCGCACGCCTCGCGGGCCTCGACCCCGGATCGCCTGTCCCTGGCGCAGCCGCGGGGCGCGCTGCCCTCCGCGTCGTCGATCTCGGAGCTCCGCATCTCGGCCTTGTCGCCTTCTCCCAGCGAGCCGCTCGTGTCGCTCCGCCCGGCGCAGCTCGACTCGCTCTCTCCGCCGCAGGCTCCCGCGACCTTCAGCGGCTCCGTCGCCCCGCCCCGTCACGCGACCGTGTCCCTCTACCTGGTCGCGCTCGTGGCGGCGCTCGTCGGCGGGGGCCTGGTGCTGGCGCTCGGCTGGCGCGTGCCGGACGCCACGAGCACCCCTGACGCCGTCCAGGCCGCCCCCATGCCGGTCGCGGCGCCCGCCGTTGTCACCACGCGGCCGGCGGCGCTGCGGGCCGAGCTCGAGCCGGCGCCGGAGGGCGGCGAGCTCGCCGCGCTGGTGCAGCAGGCGCGGGAGCGAGCGCGGCGGGACGGCCGCGAGCTCGTCGTCTACGTGGGCGCGCCCTGGTGCGAGCCGTGCACGAGGTTTCACGACGCGGTGAAGGCCGGCCAGCTCGACGCGGTCCTGCCTGCGCTGCGCCTGCTGGAGTTCGACGTCGACCGCGATCGGGAGCGGCTCGCCGAGGCCGGCTACGCGTCGGAGATGATCCCGCTCTTCGTCGTGCCCGGCGAGGACGGCCGGGGAACGCCCCTCCGCGTCGAGGGCTCGGTGAAGGGCGAGCGCGCGGTGGACGAGATCGTGCCCCGGCTCGCGGTCATCCTGAGCCGAGCGCGGGCCTCGGCGCGGTGATCCTCGAGGCGCGCCGGCCGCCCCGCCCGCGCGGGCGCCGCCGCGCCGGGGTGCGCGTCGGCGTCTCGGTGGACGCGCGGAGGCCGCGGCACCATGGAAGGGACCTCATGAGGACCGCCGCCCTGCTGCTCGCAGCCGCCGCCGTGTCGCTCGCCGCGGGCTGCCGCAACGGCGCCGGCAGCGAGCCTGCCCAGCCCATGCCGAACGTCACGCCGATCGACACGCGCGCCTCCGCCGAGCCGGCGGTCGACGACGAGCCTCCCACGCCGCGGCCACCGAAGGAGGCCGATCCCACGAGCACCGACGCGTTCGAGGGCACCGCGGGCGCCACCGACAAGCCGCGCGCCGGCGCGAAGGTCGCGGTCCTGCGCGACGTGCGAGCGGCCCGGCACGAGCACTACGACCGCGTCGTGTTCGAGTTCGAGGGGGACGCGGTGCCGGGCTACCACATCGATTACATCGACAAGCCGGTGCGCCAGTGCGGCTCGGGCGAGGCGACGGAGATCGCGGGCGACGGATGGCTCGCGGTGCGGATGACCCCCGCGGCGGCGCACAACGACGCGGGGAACGCCACGGTCCCGTTCCGCGAGCGGAAGCTCGCGCTCGGCGTGGCGCGCGAGATCGAGCGGACGTGCGACTTCGAGGCCGAGGTGACCTGGGTGCTCGGGGTCTCGTCGCCGAACCGGTACCGCGTCCTCGAGCTGACCAAGCCGGCGCGGCTCGTCGTCGACGTGAAGCACTGAGGCCGCGCCCGCAGCACCCCTGCGGCTCCCCGCGCCGCGGGCGGGCCGCAGGGCGCGCGCGCCTCCCGCCCCTCAGCCGTCCAGCGCGGGCCCGGGCTCGCCGCGGCGCGCCGGCGGCGGAGGCGCGTCGGCCGCCTTCGGCGGGGGCAGCCGCCGCGGCGGCACGACGACCTGCTTCGGCGGCGCCGCGGGGCCGCTGGACGGCCGCGGGATGTTGTAGACGCGCTTCGCCTGGATCGCCGTGGATCGAAGGCCGTTGGCCCGCTTGATCGCCTCCACGGTGGTGCCGTACTGCCGGGCCAGCGAGCCCAGGGTCTGCCCCTTCTTCGCGGTGTGGCGCACGTACTGGGACGTGGGCTTGATGGCCCCGCGCTTCACGAGCAGCGGATACGCGCGCGCGGCCGACTCCTGCGCGATCGGGTTGTAGAACCGGACGTGGATGTGGTTCGCGTGCCCCCGGGCGTGGCGGACGAGCGGGCGCGGCTTCCTCGACCCGAGCTGGAAGACCTCGTCGAGCCAGTCCTTGTCCTCCCCGATCTTCAGCGCGTGCTCCTTGAGCAGCCGCTGCACGCTGGTGTCGATGAGGATGAGCTCCACGTCGGTCTCGGTGACGAGCGCCCGGACGAAGGCCCAGGTGCGCTCCCGATCGAGGTTCGCCGCCGTGGCCCGCTGGTACCAGCGGTGCCGGGCGTCGAGGAAATAGCTGATGTCGACGTCGCGCCCGGCCTGGTGGCTCTTGTGCGGCGAGAGGCGGCCGCCCTCCCGGGCGCTGATGTGCCCGATGTAGAGCTTCGGGCTCCCCGGGAACTGCCGGTGCACCTCGGCGATCGCCCGGTCGAGCGCGTCGATCGTCTCGCGCGTCCCCCAGGCGTGGGCCGGATCGACGAGCTCCCACCGATCGCCCTCGGGCATCCGGACGCCGTTGAACAGCGCGCCCGCGTTGGTCGCGCCCAGCGACATCGGCCCGAGCGCCGCGGGGTCCTTCGAGAAGAGCTCCTCGATCTGGGCCTCGGTCATCGCCGAGAGCGGCGAGTGCGCCCGCGCCCCGGTGCCCGGATCCGCCGGCAGCTCCAGGCCGTCGTCGACCTCACCGTCGTCGTCGACCTCGTCATCGTGGGCGTCCGCGAGCGCGGCCTCCTCCTCCGCCGCCGTCCCGGGTGCGGGCGAAGGCGAAGCGCCTCGCTGCTCCGGGGACACCCCGGAGGCCGCGCGCAGCAGGCTGTCCTTGGACCGCGCCGCCTCCGGCGCCCTCCCGGCGCAGCCCGCGAGGAGGAGGGCGCAGAGGACGGAAACCAAGGTGCTGCGCCCCATCGCGGGCCACTATACTGACGCGAGGGAGCGACGCCAACCGCGGCCCCGCGCTCGCGTGCGGCGCGCTCCACGCGACGCGCGTTCAGCGTGAGCCCAGGTAACGGGGCGCCATGCGGCGTTGCGCGATGTTTTGCAGCGGCGCTCGCGTCCGCGCACGAGGACGTTGCCGCCGCCGCGCCGGCGGCTACATGCTGCCCTCGTGCAACCGTCCCAGCGGAGCGGCCGCGCCGACCGGGCGGCCCGGGGGGCAGCCGCGCCGGCGCCGACGCCGGGGCCGGACAACGCGCCGCGCCACGACGATCGCGGCGAGCGCACGGGCGGGACGGGTGGGACCGGTGAGCGGCAGCCGGGCGGCGGGGGCCAGCAGAAGCTCTTCTCGGCCCGGGAGGTGGCGGGCAACGGGGCGGCGACGGTCGAGGGAGAGGTCGTCCGCGTCACGTACGAGAGCGAGTCGAGCGGCTTCCGGGTGCTGCGGGTGGAGGTCACCCCCGGCGCCCCGCCGGAGGTCTGGGTCGGCGTGGTCCCGCAGGTCGGGCCGGGCACGCGCGTGCGCGCGACGGGGCGTTACGAGCGCGATCCCAAGCACGGCGAGCAGCTCAAGGTCGAGACCCTGCTGCCGATCGCCCCCGCCACGCTCGATGGGCTCGAGCGCTACCTCGGGTCCGGCATGGTGCAGGGCATCGGCCCGGCGTACGCGAAGCGGATCGTGGAGGCGTTCGGCACGGAGACGCTGGAGATCCTCGACCGATCGCCGGAGCGGCTCGCCGAGGTCCCCGGGCTCGGCCAGCGGCGCGCGCAGGCCGTCGCGAAGGCGTGGGCGGCGCAGCGGGCGATCGGCGCCATCATGATCTTCCTCCAGGCGCACGGCGCCTCCCCGGCGCTGGCGAGCCGCATCTACAAGCGGTTCGGCCCCCACGCGATCGACATCGTCTCCCGCTCCCCGTACCGGCTCGCGCTCGACGTGTGGGGCATCGGCTTCAAGACCGCCGACCGGATCGCGCGCTCGATCGGCGTCCGGGCCGACTCGCCGGAGCGGGCGCAGGCGGGCGTGCTGCAGACGCTGGTCGATCTGTCGACGCGCGGCCACACGCTGGCGGCGCGGCCGGAGCTCGCGGAGCTCGCCGCGGCGATGCTCGAGCGCGACGCGGCCGAGGTCGACAGCGCGATCGACGCGCTCGTGGCGAGCGGCCACGTGCGGGTCGAGACGCTCGAGACCGGCGAGGTGGCCGTCTACCCGAAGGACCTCCACGAGGCCGAGGTGCGGCTCGCGCGCCGGATGCGCTCCTTGCTGGGCGACGACGAGGACGACGCGGCGCCCGAGGCGCGCCTCGTGGAGGGCGTCGACGCGGCGATCGCCGCGTTCGAGGCGAAGACGCAGGTCTCGCTGGCGCCTGCCCAGCGGGACGCCGTGGCGCAGGCGGCGCGGAACAAGGTGCTGGTCATCACGGGCGGCCCGGGCGTGGGCAAGACGACCATCGTCCGGGCCATCCTGGCGCTCTTCGACCGCGCCCGGCTCCCGGTGCGGCTCGCCGCGCCCACGGGCCGCGCCGCGAAGCGGATGAGCGAGGCGACGGGGCGCGAGGCCGTCACGCTCCACCGCCTGCTGGAGTTCGATCCCAAGCAGCGCAAGTTCGGCCGCCAGCGGGGCCGGCCGATCGAGGCGGGGGCCATCGTGGTCGACGAGGCGTCGATGCTCGACCTGGCGCTCGCCGACGCGCTCCTGCAGGCGACGTCCGACGCCGCGCGCCTCGTGCTGGTGGGCGACGTCGATCAGCTCCCGTCGGTGGGGCCGGGCGCGGTGCTGCGGGACGTGATCGCCTCCGGCGAGGTGCCCACGGCGCGGCTCACGCAGATCTTCCGCCAGGCCGAGGGCAGCCTCATCGTCCGGAACGCGCACCGGATCCACGACGGCGAGCCGCCGGAGGGCGCGCGCGGTCCCGGCGGCGAGTTCTACGTGATCGAGCGGATCGAGGCCGAGGCGGCGGCGGATCTGATCCTCCACCTCGTGACGGAGCGCATCGGCAAGGGGTTCGGGCTGGATCCGCGGCGCGACGTCCAGGTCCTGACGCCGATGCACAAGGGCGAGGCGGGGGCGATCACGCTGAACGCGCGGCTGCAGGCGGCGCTGAACCCCGAGGGCCCGAGCGTCACGCGCGGCGCGAGGACGTTACGGCTCGGCGACAAGGTGATGCAGCTCCGCAACGACTACGACCGTGAGGTGTACAACGGCGACGTCGGCTTCATCACCGACGTGAACACCGAGGAGCGGAAGCTCCAGGTGCGCTTCGACGATCGCGAGGTCAGCTACGAGGAAGCGGAGATCGACGAGCTGACGCTCGCGTACGCGACGAGCATCCACAAGAGCCAGGGGAGCGAGTATCCGGCGGTGATCGTGCCGATCCTCACCCAGCATTTCGTGATGCTGTCGCGCAACCTCATCTACACGGCGGTGACGCGCGGCAAGCGGCTCGTGGTGCTCGTGGCGGATCCGCGGGCCGTGTCGCTGGCGCTGGCGGAGACCCGCCGTGAGGAGCGCCGCACGCACCTCGCGGAGCGGCTGCGCGGCGGCGCGCCGGCGCGCGCTGGATCGGCGCGCACGCTCGAGGCACCCCTCGCCGCCGGCCCACGACTCGACTAGGACGGCGCCCGAGCGAGAGGGCGAGCGAGATGGGCGTCCGAGACGGCGATAGCGACAGCGAGCACGACGGGGATCACACGAGCGACCGCGAGGCGGCGACGGCGACGCGAACCGCAGCGGCGCAGCCGGCTTCGAGCGCGGGGACCGCGGCGAGGTTCACGGTCGCGACGCGCGGATTCACGGGTGGAAGCCGTGGAGGCGGCGGAAGCGGTGGAAGCACGGGAGGAAGCGCGTCTGACCCGAACGCGATGGCCGTGATGAGGCCGCGCGCGCTCCGAGCTCCCCCGTTGCCCGGCTGGGCCCTCCCTGCTAGCGTTCGCGCCCCTTCTACACGAACTACTGCCCCCATCAATACGGCGCGCAGGGTACCGGGGCGAGGCTGGGTGATGCCTGCGCCTCGGCGCGCGTGGGGGAGAGATCTCGGAGCATCGACGATGACGACCAACGGACAGCAGCAGGCGGGTGGGCTCAACATCACCGGAGGGGCGGCGATCGTCGCGCCCGTGAGCGCGTTTCCGAACGGTGTGCCGGGGAACGCGCTCATCGTCATCCCGATGAACAAGCCGACCGACGAGCTGAAGGGCCTGCTCGAGCAGGGTCCCGCGGCGGTGACCCTCGAGCAGATGTGGCAGCTCCTCGGCTTCAACGGGCCGGCGGTGCAGGTGCAGGACGATCAGGGGCGCCCGATCGCGATCGGCCTGGAGGACCTGCTCGCGGGGCTCGAGAAGCACTGGACCGAGCAGCCTGACGACCTGAACCGCGGGCGCATCTACGCGCAGGAGCTCCTCAAGCACAACCGGCTGGCGCGCGCCGAGCAGGTGCTCTCGAAGGTGGTCGCGAAGGGCGGCACGGGCGACGACTGGCTCGCGCTCGGCATCGCGCAGCTCTCGCAGGACAAGCACGACAAGGCCGAGGGGACGCTGAAGGGCGCGCAGAACCTGCTCAAGGACAACCCCTACCCCTCGCTGCACCTCGCGAAGCTCTACCAGGCGAAGAAGGACGACGCGAAGGAGCGCGAGTTCATCGAGAAGGCGCTCTCGATCGACGTGGACTGTATCGACGCGTGGGCCTACCTCTTCCAGTACGAGAAGCAGCGCGGCGACGAGGCGAGCGCGGTCGCCGCGATCGAGAAGTTCTCGGCCGACAAGAAGACGGCCGCGCCGTACATCGCGATCCAGGGCTTCTACGCGGCCAACGAGGAGACGCGGGACAAGGCGGTCGAGTACGCCAAGAAGGCGGTCGCGCAGAACCCGGACAACCCGCTGGCGCTGCTCTGCCTGTCGGCGCTCTACGGGCAGAAGAACGACCTCGAGGCGGTGGTCCGCCTGCTCCAGCCGCACGAGGCGAAGATGAGCCGCGACGTGCGCCTGGCGAACAACTACTTCGAGGCGCTGTTCCAGTCGCGCCAGCTCGAGAAGGTGACCAAGCTGCTGAACGCCCTCGCGGGCTCTCCGAACAAGGAGGTCAAGCAGTTCGCCATCGAGCGGTCGCGCGCCGTCGCTCAGTACCTGCAGCAGCAGCAGCAGCAGCTCGCCGCGGCGGCCCAGCCGGCGCAGCGCAAGGCCTGACGCGCACGAAGGCGTGGGGGAGCGCTGAGCGGCGCTCCCCCGCTGCCGTCGCCGCTCGCCGCTCGCCGTCTGCCGGCGCTCAGTGACCGAAGGCGCGGCGGATGGCTTCGGCGATGCCGCCGCCCACCAGGCCGTCGGCCTTCAGGCGGTCCGTCGCCGCCTGCTTCACCTGCTCGGGCGCCTGCGCCATCGCGAACGATCGCCCCGCCACCTCGAACATCGGCACGTCGTTGAGCCAGTCGCCGACGACGACCACGTCCGACAGCTCGCAGCCGTGGTGCTCCGCGAGCCACGCGATCGCCGTGCCCTTCGTCGGCCCAGCGGCACGGACCATCATCGCGAAGAGGCTCGCCTGGTCGTCCCGCAGGAGGGGGAACGAGACGACGAAGGCCGCTTCACCGAGCTCGGACCGGACCTCCTCGCCGGCCGCCGCGATCTGGAGCTCGGTCCCGAGCGCGACGAGCGCGAGCAGGCCGTGCTCGTGCTCCCAGTACGGGTGCGACGAGACGCGCTCGACCTCGGCGATGGCGTGCGACCAGCCCCGGACATAGTGGACGTGCGGCGCGCCGGTCGCGTCGTGGACGATGCTGTCCTGCGCGAAGAGGAACGACGCCGTCGCGTGCCGCTCGGTGATCGAGCGCAGGAGGGACGCCTCGGCGCCTGAGATCGTGCGCGAGTACAGGTGCGCGTCGCCCTCGGTGTGCACGATGTGGCTGCCGTCGACGCACGCGATGGGGCCGAGCACGCCGATCCGCCGCGCGACCTCGCGCGTCCCCGAGTACAGGCGCCCGGTCGCGATCGAGACCGGGACGCCGGCATCCTGGAGCCGCTGGATGGCGCGGAAGTCCTCGTCGTGGATGGACCCATCACGACGGACGAGGGTCCCGTCGACGTCTAGGGCGAGGAGTTTGTAGGTCGTCACCGCGCTTGAGTAGCTCGGAAGCGCGCGGAGCGCAGCAGGCGGGACGGGATGGAACGGTTCAGGACGCCCTCCCGGTGAGGAAGGCTCAGGAAGCCGGGTAGACCGACACCTGCTTCTTGGTGTTGGACTTCCACTCGTACGTGACGACGCCGTCGACGAGGGCGAAGAGCGTGAAGTCGCGGCCGGTGCCGACGTTGTGGCCAGCGTGGATCGAGGAGCCGACCTGCCGGACCAGGATGTTGCCAGCGCGCACGGGCGCCCCGGCGTACACCTTCACCCCACGGCGCTGCGCGTTCGAGTCACGGCCGTTCCTGGAGGAGCCGCCGCCTTTTTTGTGAGCCATCTCTACTTCTCCTGCTAGGCGGTGATGCCGGTGATCTTGAGCTCGGTGTACGGCTGGCGATGGCCGTTCTTGCGGCGGTAGTTCTTCCGCCGCCTGAACTTGAAGACCACGATCTTCTTGCCGCGGTCCTGCCCGGTGATCTCGGCGGCGACGGAGGCGCCGCTCACGAGGGGCTTGCCAATCTTGGGAGAGTCACCGCCGACGAGGAGCACCTCGCTGAAGGTGACCTTGTCACCGGCATTGCCGACAAGCTTCTCAACCCGGAGCTTCTGACCTTCGGCGACCCGATACTGCTTGCCGCCCGTCTTGATGACCGCGTACATGGTGCGTCTTCCTCAACCTGGGGACCGCGATCCCTCGCCATACGCCACGCAAATGGCCCTCGATCGGAGGACCCGGTGAGCGAGGGAGCGGCAGTATACGGACCTTCTCCGGCTTGGCAAGTGCTTCGCAGCGGCGTCGCCCAGGTTCTTCGCCGGAGCGACGCCCGCGGCCTCCGGGCGTGAGCAAGGCCCTGAAAAGCCCCTGCAAAGCGCGGCCCGGGCCGCGCGCCCGGTCGCGGCGCGGGTCGCGCTCGCCGCTCGTCGCGTACCGCGCGCCTGTTTCGCCCTCACGCCTTGGTGAAGACGAACTTCTCGTCGATCACGTCGACCTGCATCGTCTGGCCGGGCTGGTACCCGCCGGCGAGGATGGTCTCGGCGAGCGGGTTCTGGAGCTCGCGCAGGATCGCCCGCTTCAGCGGGCGAGCGCCGAGGCTCGGCTCGTAGCCGAGCTCGACGAGCCGGGCCTTCGCGGCGTCCGTGAGGGCGAGGCGGATGTCCTTGTCCGTGAGCAGCTGCTCCAGCCGGCGGAGCTGGATGTCGACGATGCCCCGGAGGTCCTCCTTGCTGAGCGCCTTGAAGACGACGATGTCGTCGACCCGGTTCAGGAACTCGGGGCGGAAGAACCCGCGCAGCTCCTCGAGCAGGACGTCGCGGATCGCCTCGCGCCCGTCCTCCGTGGTCCAGAGCTTGGCGTCGGTCTCGAGCACGCGCTTCGACCCGATGTTCGAGGTCATGATGACGACCGTGTTCGAGAAGTCGGCGAGCCGCCCGCGCCCGTCGGTGAGCCGGCCGTCGTCGAGGATCTGGAGCAGCAGGTTGAACACGTCCGCGTGCGCCTTCTCGACCTCGTCGAACAGGAGCACGCTGTACGGCCGGCGCCTGGCGGCCTCGGTGAGGAAGCCGCCCTGCTCGCTGTCCGCGTAGCCCGGGGGCGCCCCGATCAGGCGCTGGGCCATGTGGCGCTCCATGAACTCGCTCATGTCCATGCGCGTCAGCGCCTGCTCGTCGTCGAACAGGAACTCGGCGAGCGCCTTCGCGAGCTCCGTCTTGCCGACGCCGCTCGGCCCGAGGAACAGGAACGAGCCGATCGGCTTGCCCGGATCGCGCAGGCCGACCCGCCCGCGGCGCACCGCCTTCGCGATCGCGCGCACCGCCTCGTCCTGGCCCACCACCCGCTGCGCGAGCCGCGCCTCCATCTTGAGGAGCTTCTCGGCCTCGCCCTCGAGCATCTTGGCCACAGGGATGCCGGTCCAGTCGTTGAGCGTCGCCGCCACGTCCGACTCGGCGACGACGTTCGAGGTCGGCGCGACCCCCTCCCGCTGCGCGGCCTCCTCCGCGGCCTGGAGCCGCCGCCTGATCTCCGGGAGCGTGACGTGCTCGAGCTCGCCGATCTTGGCGAACGCCTTGTCGCGCTGGGCAGCCTTCAAGGCCTCCGTCGCGGCGACGAGCTCCCGGCGGATGGCCTGGCACGCCGCGATGACGCCGCGGCGCGACGCGTTGCGGCTGCGCATCGACGACGCCTTCGGCTCGATCTCCGCGAGCTCCGCCTCCAGGCGCGTGCGGGTCTGGACGCTGAGCTTGTCGTCATCGTCCGCGAGCGCGGCGATCTGGGCGCGGAGCGCGTCGACGCGCCGGGTCAGCGTGTCGAGCTCGGCCGGCACGCCGTCGACCTCCACCCGCTTGCGGGCGGACGTCTCGTCGAGCAGGTCCACCGCCGTGTCGGGGAGCGCGCGGTCCGAGATGTACCGCTTGGCCAGCGCGACCGCCGAGGTGATGGCGCTCTCCCCCACCCGGACGCGGTGGTGGGCCTCGTACTTCGTGGCGATCCCGCGCAGGATCTCCGTCGCCTGATCGATGCTCGGCGCCTCCAGCGTGATCGTCGAGAACCGCCGGATGATCCCGGGATCGCGCTCGTTGATCTTGCGCACGCCCTCGGGCGTCGTCGTGGCGATGATCCGGATCTCCCCGCGCGACAGGAGCGGCTTCAGGAGCTCGCCCACGCCGGCGCCCTGCACCCCTTGGCCGAAGAGCGCGTCGAGATCCTCGACGACGAGGATGCTCTCCGCGTCCTGCTCGCCGCGCAGCCGATCGACCAGGACCTTGAGGCGCTGCTCGATCTCCCCGCGGAGCTTCGCCCCGGCGACGAGCGCGCCGGTGTCGAGCTCGTAGAGGTGGGCGCCCGCGAGGTTCGTGGGCACGTCGCCGTGCGCGATCCGGTCGGCCAGGCCCCGGATGAGCGCGGTCTTGCCCACGCCGGGCTCGCCGACGATGAGGGGGTGGTTCTTGAACCGCCGCTCGAGGATCTGCAGCAAGCGGCGCGCCTCGACGTCACGGCCGATGACCGGATCGAACCGCCCTTCGCGCGCGTCCGCGACGAGGTCCCGCGTGTAGGGCGCGGGTTGACCCGGCTCGGCCGCGTTGGCCGGCGCGGGCGAGGGTTCCCGCGAGGCCGCCTCCAGCGCCCCGAGGTGCGGCCGGAACGCGCCCGGACCGATGCCGAACGAAGAGAGGATCTCCCCGGCAGGCCCGCGGATCTCCTGGGCGAGCGCGTGCAACAGGTGCTCGATGCCCACGTTCTGCGACTTGTCCCGGGTCGCCTCCCGCTCGGCGCGCCCGAGCAGATCGAGCAGGCGAGGGCTCACGTACGCGACACCGCTGCTGCCCGCCCTGGACAGCTTCTTCAGGGCGTTCTCGGCGAGCTGGAGCACCTCGTTCGGGTCGGCGCCCGCCCGTCGAAAGACCTCGGACACGCCCCGGTCGCGCTCCAGCAACCTCATGAGCAGGTGCAGCGGCGTGACCTCGGCGTGCTGGCGCTCGTCCGCGATCTGCTGCGCGCCGGCGACGACCTGCTTCGCGTCGCCGGTATAGCGATCGAGGTGAATCGTGCCCTCTTTCTCGGCCATGCGCGCAGCCTACCGCAAGGTGGAGCCCTGTGCGCTTGCATCTTTGGCCTGCCCGGGAAAGGAAAGAGGACGAGATGCCCATGCAAGCAGCCGAAGTCACCATCTACGTCACCGACTACTGCCCATACTGCGCCATGGCGAAGCGCCTGCTGACGCAGAAGCAGGCGCGCTTCACGGAGATCAACGTGGAGAACCGCGATGACCTCCGCGCCTGGCTGGTCAAGGCGTCCGGACAGCGGACGGTCCCTCAGATCTTCATCAATGGAGCCAGCATCGGCGGATTCAGCGACCTCTCGGCCCTGGACAAGGAGGGGGGGCTCGATCCGCGCCTCGGCGAGGCGCCGAGCGCGGACGCACCTCCCATGCCGCGCTGAGGCGGATGAGGGTGGCTGAGGTACGACGGAGAATCCTCGTCGGACGCACCCCTCGGGCCCCGCCGGCGAAGGTGCACCCCGGCGTGAGGAGGTGATAAGCTGCCGCGCGGGGACGGGGCGCAGCTTTCTTTGATGCGGTTCGTCCAAAGGGCTTCACGGGCTTCGTCCGCTTCCCCCACGTCGAACCGCCATGCCTAGCAGCACCGACACCACCGCCGCAGCGACCCAGCCGGTCGAGGGGGCGCTCGTCGGAAAGCGGGTTCAGAAGTACGAAATCGTACGGACGATCGGGCGTGGCGGGATGGGCACGGTCTACGAGGCGGTGAATACCGCCATCGGCAAGCGCGTCGCGATGAAGTTCGTCGACGGCGATCTCGCGCAGAACAAGGACGCGGTGGCGCGGTTCCACCGCGAGGCGCAGGCGGCCAGCGCCGTCGAGAGCGCGCACATCGTCGAGATCTTCGACGCCGGCTTCGCCGACGACACCCCCTTCCTCGTCATGGAGCTGCTCCGGGGCGAGGACCTGGGCCACCGTATCCGGCGCTGCGGCAGGCTCGACCTCGGCGAGGCGCTCCACCTGACCGCGCAGCTCCTCCGCGGCCTCCACCGCGCCCACGAGGCGGGCATCGTCCACCGCGACCTCAAGCCGGACAACGTCTTCCTCGTCGACCGCGACGACGACCCGAACTTCGCCAAGATCCTGGACTTCGGCATCTCGAAGATGCGCCGCGCCGACGGCGCTCCGGCCCACACGTTGACCCGGCAGGGCACGGTGCTCGGGACGCCGTTCTACATGTCGCCGGAGCAGGCGCAGGCGATGCCCGACGTGGACGGCAGGACCGATCTCTGGGCCGTCGGCGCGATCCTCTACGAGTGCCTCACGGGACACCCGCCGCACAGCGGCAGCTCGTACGAGCAGGTGATCGTCAACATCTGCATGAAGGACGCCCTCGACGTGCGGATGAGCAACCCGGCCGTCCCCGAGCCGATCGCGCGCGTGATCGCGAAGGCGCTCACGCGGGACAGGGACGCGAGGTTCTCCTCCGCGCGAGATTTCCTGGACGCCCTGGTCGTCGGCGCCGGCGGGCTCCTCGCGTCACGGCGCAGCTCGAGCGACGAGCTCGGTGCGCACACGACGAGCGCTCCTGGCGCCCTCGGGCAGACGCCTGCGAAGCAGACGCCGGGTGATCCGAGCATCGGGCTGGATCCGACGCTCGAGGTGCACGGGAGCGGCTCGAAGGTGGGCTGGTCGAGCAGCGGGCCCACGGGCGCGCGCGGCCCGCGGCGGCTCGCGTTCGCCGCGGTGGCGCTGGTCGCGCTGGTTGGCGGGCTCGCCGGCGCGGTGCTTCACGCGCGCCGCTCGCCGGAGGCGGGCACGGTGGCCACCGCGCCTGCGCTGCCCACCCAGGTCTCCGTCGAGCTCCGGACGAACGCCGAGGGCGCCCTCTTCACCGTCGACGGCGCGGCGCTGGCCGACCGCACGCTGCGCGGCCGCACGGGCGAGACGAAGCGTGTGCGGATCGAGGCCTCCGGCTACACGCCCGTGGACAAAGAGGTGACGCTCCAGGACGGCAACTCCCCGATCGATGTCCTGCTCCAGCCGCTGCCGGCCGCCGTGACACCGGCGCCGCCACCGGCCGAGGCCGCGACCGCGGCGCCCGTCGCGCCCGCCCCGGCGCCGAAGGCCGAGCCGATCCCGAAGAAGACGACGGCGCTCCCCTTCGCGGCGCGCCCCAGGGGCACGGGCGCCGGGGCGAAGCCCGCCGGTCCGGCGCAGGCCACCCCGGTGGTCACGACGCCGAAGCCGGCGGGGGTCGCGGCTGGTTTGCAGCTCAAGGTCGACTGAGGCGGGTTTGCGCAGATCACACGGACGACTCACGCTGGCGCTCTGCGCGGCGACGCTCGGCCTGGCCGTGCAGCTCTCGCCGGCGCTCGCGCAGGTCGAGCCGTACCGGCAGCACATGGCGAACGGCATCAAGCTGTTCCAGGACAGGAACTACCGGGCCGCGGTCGTCGAGTTCGAGGCGGCCTACAAGGAGAAGCCGAAGGCCAGCCCGCTGTTCAACATCGCGCTCGCCGAGAAGGCCCTCTTCAACTACCCGAGGGCCATCGCGGCGCTCGAGCGCGCGCTCGCGCAGCACCGCGACACGATGGATGAGGGCGACGAGAAGACGGCGCGCAGCGCCATCGAGGAGATGCGCGCGCTCCTCGCCCATCTCACGATCGAGCTCAGCCCAGAGGCCGCCACGCTGATCATCGACGGCGAGGAACAGCCCCCCTCGTCCTCGGGGACGCGGGTCGTGGAGCTCGGGCCGGGGGTGCACCGCATCGGCGCGCGCGCCGAGGGGTACGCGAGCGCCGACGAGAGCGTCACCGTGGTGAGCGGCGAGCGCGACAAGAAGGTGAGGCTCGCGCTGGTCCCGGACAGAGCCCCCGCGGCCCCGGCGGCGCAGCCGTTCACGCCGCCCCTGCCCCCTCCGCCGAAGCCGGTGCCCCTCTCGCTCCCGCCGCAGGGCTACTACGTGATCGGCGCCGCGTCGTTGCTCTGGCCGCTCGGCCACCCGCGCGCCTTCCCGGCGCCGGAGGCGAACAGCGGCGGAGCTGGCTCGATCCGGGTGGGATACCGCGTGAACACCCCCGCGGCGTTCGACGTGATGCTCCAGTACGCGAACATCGCGACCGGCTCGGACGACCCCGCGTACCCGAACGCCAGTTACACGCTCGGCTCGACGCGCCTCGGGCTGAACGTCCGCCTGATGACCCCTGGGCAGACATGGCGGTTCGTGGGCTCGATCGGGGGCGGCCTCACCTACGATTCCGTGAAGTTCGACGGCATCAAGACGCAGGACGGAGACATCTGCGATGGCCTGTGCCAGAAGGCCGCCGGGGTGAACGCGTTCGTGTTCTCCGAGGTGGGCGTCGAGCTGGACCTCGGGGGCGTGCTCCTCGGGTTCTCGCTCGACAGCTACTTCCAGTCGTCGCGCGGCATCAGCTACAAGAACAGCGACCAGGACGACGTCACGCTCTACTCGGCCGTGCTGCTGCAGCTGGGAGGCAGCTTGCACGCCGGCTATGCGTTCTGGTGATCGGCCTCTGCCGATCCCGGGCGCTCGTTCCATCCTTGTTCTGCCGCTTGACGGATGTATCCTCGCACGCCCTCGCGGTGAGCCGTCGAGGGTTCGCCGCGCTCTCCAGCGGGGAGCGTGGGCCGGGGATCGGCTGCCGCCGTCCTCTTCAATCATGTCAGCCGGGGATCGGCTGCCGCCGTCCCCTTCAACGTCAGCCGGGGATCGGCTGCCGCCGTCCCCTCAAGGGGTGACCATGTCGCAGGATGCCATCACGTCGTTGCTCAAGGAGACGCGCCGGTTCGAGCCGCCGGCCGAGTTCTCGCGTCGTGCGCGCGTCGGCGCGCAGGCGACCTACGAGGCGCTCTACCGCGAGAGCATCGAGCAGCCGGACGCGTTCTGGCGCCGGGAGGCGAGCGACCTCGTGTTCCGCACGCCGTGGACCACGATCAGCGACTGGGCCCTGCCGCACGCCAAGTGGTTCCTCGGCGCCACCCTCAACGTCACGGAGAGCTGCCTCGATCGCCACCTGACGACGGCCACCAAGAACAAGGCCGCCATCATCTGGGAGGGCGAGCACGGCGCCACGCGCACGCTGACCTACGCCCAGCTCCACCGCGAGACGCTGCTGCTCGCCGACGCGCTCAAGCGGCTGGGCATCGAGAAGGGGGACCGGGTCGCGATCTACATGGGCATGGTCCCCGAGGTCGCCGTGGCGATGCTCGCCTGCGCGCGCCTCGGCGCGGTGCACACCGTCGTGTTCGGCGGCTTCGCCGCGGACGCGCTCCGCGACCGCATCCACGACAGCCAGGCCAAGCTCGTCATCACGCAGGACGGCGCGTACCGGCGCGGGCAGGTCGTGCCGCTGAAGGCGACCGTCGACAAGGCGCTCGCGCAGCCGGAGGCGAAGAGCGCGACGCGCGTCGTCGTGTACCAGCACCTCGGCAAGGAGCGCTGCGAGGTGCAGATGACGGAGGGCCGCGACGTCTTCTGGCACGACCTGCTCGCCGGGGCCGCCCCGGCCTGCGAGCCGACGGTCGTCGACGCCGAGCACCCGCTCTTCATCCTCTACACGAGCGGCTCGACCGGGAAGCCCAAGGGGGTGCTCCACACGACCGCCGGCTACCTGGTCGGCGCGCACGTCACGACGAAGTACGTCTTCGATCTGCGCGACGACGACGTCTACTGGTGCACCGCCGACGTCGGCTGGGTGACGGGCCACAGCTACATCGTGTACGGCCCGCTCTCGAACGGCGCGACGTGCCTCATGTACGAAGGCGCCCCGAACTTCCCCGACTGGGGCCGCTTCTGGAGGCTGATCGAGAAGCACGGGGTCACCATCCTCTACACCGCCCCCACGGCCATCCGCGCCTTCATGCGGCAGGGCGACGAGTGGCCCGCGAAGAGCGATCTGTCGAGCCTCAGGCTGCTCGGCTCGGTCGGCGAGCCGATCAACCCCGAGGCGTGGGTCTGGTACCACCGGACCATCGGCGGCGGCCGCTGCCCGATCGTGGACACCTGGTGGCAGACGGAGACGGGCTCGATCATGATGACCACGCTGCCCGGCGCGTCGTCCTCGAAGCCGGGGTCGACCGGGCTGCCGATGTTCGGCGTCGTGCCCGAGGTCGTGACGAAGGACGGCAAGCCCGTCGCGGCGGGCGAGGGCGGGTTGCTCGTCCTGAAGCAGGCGTGGCCGTCGATGCTGCGCACGGTGTGGGGCGACGACGATCGCTTCCGTAAGCAGTACTTCAGCGACGTCGAGGGCTGCTACTTCACCGGCGACGGCGCGCGCCGCGACGAGGACGGCTACTTCTGGGTCGTCGGCCGCATCGACGACGTGCTGAACGTGGCCGGCCACCGCATCGGGACGGCCGAGATCGAGAGCGCGCTCGTGTCTCACCCCTCCGTCGCGGAGGCGGCCGCGGTCGGTCGCCCGGACGACCTCAAGGGACAGGCGCTCGTCGTGTTCGTCTCGCTCCGGCCGGGGGTGAAGGCCGGGCCGGAGCTCCAGGCGAAGCTCGCCGAGCACGTCGCCAAGGAGATCGGCAAGTTCGCGCGCCCCGACGCCATCCGCTTCGCGGACGCCCTGCCGAAGACCCGCAGCGGCAAGATCATGCGCCGGCTCCTGAAGGACGTCGCCGCTGGTCGAGAGCTGACCGGCGATACCTCGACGCTCGAGGACCTGAGCGTCATGGCGAAGCTCCGCCAGCAAGAAGAGGAGTGAGCCCGCGGCGGCGCAGGGGCGCGGCCTGCCCCTGCGACCGACGCGACGCGCGCGACGGCGCAGCGCCTGCGCCTCGGCGAAGGGAGGAGACCCCACGGAAGAGCTCGATCCTGCGGCTCTTCCGCCGCGCTCGGCCCTGGGAAGAGCGACGGCGGCCCACGACCGGCATCCCGCGGCTTACGGTCGGATCACCTCGTTCGCCCCGGAGAATTTGATCCCCCGCATCGTCGCGGAGGATACTCTGTGGCGAGGGCGCGCTTGGAGCTCGAAGCTGGAACCGTCGTTGCGAACCGGTATCGCATCATCCGCCAGCTCGGCCGCGGCGGCATGGGCGAGGTGTTCGCCGCGGAGAACATCCGCACCGGCCGCCAGGTGGCGATCAAGCTCCTGCGCGCCGAGTCGAAGGCCAAGTCGTCCGCGGCCGAGCGGTTCCGGCGCGAGGCGCGCGCCGCCGGGTCCATCAACAGCGATCACGTCACCGAGATCCTCGACGTCGAGGAGGACCCCGAGCACGGCATCGTCCTCGTGTTCGAGCTGCTCGAGGGCGAGTCGCTGATCGATCGGCTGAAGCGGACGGGACCGATCGATTTCGAGGAGCTTCACCCGATCATCGAGCAGGTCTGGATGGGGCTCGCCGACGCGCACCGCGCCGGGATCATCCACCGCGATCTGAAGCCGTCGAACGTGTACATCGAGGCGCGCCCCGACGGGTCGAAGCGGGTCAAGATCCTCGACTTCGGCATCTCCAAGCTGCCGAAGGAGATGGGAGCGGAGACCCTGACCGAGATGGGCCAGAGCCTGGGCACGTTCTCGTTCATGCCGCCCGAGCAGATCGGCAAGGCGAAGACGGTCGACCACCGCGCGGACATCTACGCCTGCGCCACGATGATCTACCAGTCGATGAGCGGCCAGCTGCCTTTCCAGGCGCGCAACCTGCTCATCATGGTCGAGATGAAGCAGAAGACCGACGCGCGGACGCTGGCCGAGGCGATGGACGGGCCCGTCGACCCGCGGCTCGAGGCGTTCCTCGCGAAGGGGCTGGCGCGGGAGCCCGCGGACCGCTTCCAGAGCGCGCTCGAGGGGCTCACCGCCTGGCGGGAGCTGCGGCCGGCGAGGAGCTCCAGCCATCCGGTCAGCGGCTCACCCATCTCCACGCTGCCGGCGAGCAGCGCCTCCGGCCATGCGCGCAGCTCGCCCATCCCGCAAGCGCACCCGAGCTACAAGCCCCCGTCCTCCGGCGCGGTCAAGCTCCCGGTGCCGCCGATCGACCCCATCCTGATCCGCACGGCGACCGATCCGGGAGCGCAACCGTGGGTCGAGAGCGCGGGGCGCCCGCACGGCGAGCCGGAGCGGCCGGCCCACCCCCTCGCCGAGCCGCCGCTCACGCAGAACGACGGCCAGCTCCCGCCGTACATGCCTGGCGGGCGCGCGCCGGCCGGACCGACGGCGGCGGCGCCCGTCCAGTGGACCGGCCCGAACGGCACCATGGTGCTCAACAACGCGGCCCGAGAGCTCGTGGCCCCGCTCGTGTCCCACCCCGTGACGCCGCGGACGCTCCCGGATTTCTCCGAGGACAGCTCGGGCGGGTCGACGACCGGCCAGGGTCCGACGCTCGTCTACAAACCCGTGCGGCCGAGCATGGGCTCGGTGAGCCCGGGGCCAGGCACCGCCGGTGAGCCAGAGCCGATCGAGCAGCGGCCTCCGGCGCCGCCGCCGGCGCGGACGCTTCGAACCATCGTCTATGTGCTCGCGGCGATCCTGTTCGCCGTCGTGGGCTTCCTCCTCATGGGGTATGCCCTCGAGTACCTGGACATGCCGAAATAGGCCGCGCGCAGCGGCGCCGCGTCGGACGTGCCGCTCTCCGCCGCGCGAGCGCGCCGCGGCCGGCGCGGCTCACAGCACCTCGTCCGCGGCGCGGCCCTGGGCCGGCGAGCGCCCGGCGGGCAGCGCGATCCGGAACCGCGTTCCCCCCGCCTCGCGCGGCTCGCACGAGATCGTGCCGCCGTGCGCCTCGATGATGTCCCGCGTGACCGCGAGCCCGAGCCCCGTACCGCGCTGCTTCGTCGTGAAGAAGGGGTCGAAGATCGACGCGCGCAGCTCCTCCGGCACGCCGGGGCCCGTGTCGTCGACCGCGATGGTCGCGGCGCCGCTCGAGAAGCTGACGCTCACGACGATCTCGCCGCCCTTCGGCATCGCCTCGCGCGCGTTGCGGAGCAAATTCAGGAGCGCCTGACGGATCTGCGACTCGTCGAGGAGCAGCTCGGGCCCCGCCTCCTCCACCTCGACGCGGACCGCGACGCCGGCGCGGTCGAGCTCGGGCCTCACGAACGCCACCAGCTCCTGCACCAGGTCGTCCACCCGCTCCGGCTCCAGGCGCGGGCGGGGGCGGCGGGCGACGCTGAGGTACTGCTCCGCGATGCGAGACAGCCGGTCCACCTCGGCCCGGATGGCGGTGACGAGCTGCGCCGACTCCTTCATCACCGGCCTGAGCTCCGCGTCAGGGGTGTCCGCGGCGGAGGCGCGCGCCACCTCCTCCTCGAGCAGCTCGAGGTTCAGCCCGATCGACGACAGCGGGTTCCTGATCTCGTGCGTGACGTGCGCGGCCATCTTCCCGATCGCCGCCAGCCGCTCGGCGTTCACGAGCTCGGCGCGCGCGCGGCGGATCGCGGCGACCATGTCCTCGAACGTCGTCGCGAGCTCGCCGATCTCGTCGTTCGTCGCGAGCGCCTGCTTCGGGGTGAGGTCGCCGCGCGCGACGGCGTTGGCCCGCTCGGTGACCGCGGTCAGCGGGGCGAGCACGCGCCGCGCGTACAGCGACATCATCACGCCGACGAGGAGCGTCAGCACGCCCAGCCCGAGGAGCAGGTGCATCGAGCGCTCCTCGCGCAGCTCCGCCTCGTCGGTGAGGCTCTGCATCTGCCCCTCGACGCGGCTCCTGATCGCCCGCAGCCGCTGCGCGCCCTCGACCTCTCGCTTGACCAGCTCGTCGCGCGTGCGCTCGGCGAGGTCGCGGTCGCCGACGGCGAGCGCCTGGAAGAGCTGGGCGAACCGCTCCGGACTGGCGCCGACGAGCCGCTCGATCGCCGCCACCTCGGCCGCGACCTCGTCGCTGAACCGGCGGACGCCGGACGACGCGGCCGCCTGCCCGACGCGGGCGTCCCCGCCGGTCGCCTTCTCATCGGCGCCGGCGAGCGCCCGGGCGGCGTCCTTGACGATCGAGAACGCGAGCGGGCGGGTCCGCCTCGCGGTCTCGATCCACTCGCGCACGTCCCCCGGGTTCTTCGCGGCGGTGATGTGGTTGAGCTGGGCGTTGAAGACGTTCTGCTCGGCCAGGACCTCGCCGATGCGGAGCAGCAGCGGGACGTACCCGGCGCGCAGCAGCTGGGCGTCGCGCGAGGCCGCCCGCAGCGCCTGGACGCTCCAGCCGACGGTCAGCGCGAAGGCGGCGAGCACCACGAGGTAGCTCGCGAGGAGCCTCCCCGCGACCGTGCGCCGCTTCTGGGGCGCGCGCTCCTCCGGCCCCGCGGCGCCGCCGCGCGCCTCGTCCGCGGCTGGCGGCGGCGCGGTCATCGCGGCGCGACGGCCCGCGCGACGAGGCTCGCGAGGTCCTCCGCCGGCTCGCCCCGCGTCCTGAACCGCTGGAGGCTCTGCGCGCAGTGCGTCACGAGCAGCCCGCCGCCGAGCGTGCGGTGCTCCGCGATCCTGGCGTCGGCGATGGCGGCGGACGACGCGGGGCGCGTGGCGGGCAGGAGGCCGCCGCCGCCGCTGCAGTCGGCGTGCTCGCGGCGGTGGATGAACTCCTCGGGCGGGCGCCCCGTGATGCGGGCGATGATCTCCCGGGGCGCGTCGTAGCGATCGAGGCCGCGCCCGAGCTGGCAGGGATCGTGGTAGCGCACCCGCCGCTCCGACGCCGATCGCTGCAGCCTGTCGAGCGACGAGCGCGCGAGATCGACGAACAGCTCCGGGGCCTTCACGCTCACCCCCGCGCGCGGGTACTCGACGCGCACGGCGCGCGCGCACCCGGGATCGACGGCGACGAAGCGCCCCCCGGACGCGACCTCCGCGGCGAGCCGCCGCGCGGCGGCCTCGAAGCCCGGGCGATCGCCGGCGTACAGGAGCGGCAACCCGCAGCAGGCGCGCACCGGGCGGGCCGGGGCGCCCGCCAGCGCCTCGGTCGCCTCGAGCGCGTCGCGGGCGACGTCCGGCGCGTGACGCTCGTAGCCGCAGCCGAGCAGCACGTGGACCGCGTCGGGCGCGGCCGCGGCCGATCGAGAGCGCGCGTCGAGCTCACCGGCGCGGCCCTCCTCGCGGGCCGAGAAGCGCTCCGCCACGCGCCTGGCCCCCTCCGGCGCGAGATCGCGCGCGAAGAGCTCCGCGCGCGCGTCCGTCAGCACCGTGGCCACCTCGTTCTTGTGATCGCAGCGCTCGCGGCACCCGAAGCACGCGGAGCACGCCCAGGCCGGATCCGCGTGGCCTGCGTCGAGCGGCACGTCGCCGCGCGCGGCGAAGTACGCCATCGACATCTTCCCCCACGGCGTCACCGTCTCGTTCGCCTCGACGTTCGACACGGGGCAGGCGGCGCGGGAGAGCTTGGGGCAGTAGACGCACTTCTCGAGCGACGTCCGGTGCGGCTCGAGGAGCTTCAGGCGGAGCTGGGACACCGTTCGAGTCTCTCCATCGGGTGCGCCTCGCGCAAGCGGCGGGAGCGCGTCAGGCGCCCGAGCCGTTGCTGGACGAGCGTCGGCCCCGCTCGTTCACGGGGGTGACGGAGGGAGCTGAGCCCGCCGGCCTGCGGCGAGGGATGCCCTCGTGGACGACCGGCGCGACGCTCGCGCCCGTTTTGGTCGCCGAGCTGCCGTCCGTCGACGCCAGCTGGGGCTGCCCCCCTGCGGTCCCGGGAGACCGCGACGGCGCGCTCTCCTGGGGCAGGCGGATGGTGAACTTCGCGCCCTTGTCGGACGACGCGACCGCGATCGTCCCGGCGTGCTCGTCGACGATCTTCTTCACGATCGCGAGCCCGAGGCCGGTGCCGCCGCGCTTGCCGGAGGTGACGAACGACTGGAAGAGGCGGCCCTGGATCTCCTTGGGGATCCCCTTCCCGGTGTCCGCGACGCAGATCGCGAGGTCGCCCCCGTCGCGGTAGGCGCGGATCGTCACCGTGCCCCCGCCTGGCCGCATCGCCTCGACCGCGTTGCGGACCAGGTTGTGCAGCATCCGCGTCATCTTCGCCTCGTCGAACCGCGCGGTCCCTCGGTCCTCGAGCTCCAGGGAGAGCGAGACGCCGGTCCCGGCGAGCTCGTGCTCCAGCTGCTTCTCGATGTCGCCGAAGAACTTGGTCAAGTAGACCTTGCGCACGAGGATGCTCCGCTCGCCGCGCGCGAACTCCAGCACCTCGCGCTGCATCGCGCTGATGACGTCGAACTGCTTGAGGATCAGCCGCGCGTGGTCCTCCCGCGTCGCCGCGTCGGGAGCGCCGGCCATGAGCTGGACGTAACCGCTGATCACCGTGAGCGGCGTGCGCATGTCGTGCATCACGCCCGAGAGCAGGCGCCCGATCGTGGTGAGCCGCTCGCTCTGCTCCCGCTCGAGGCGCGACCGGAACAGGCGCAGCGCGGTCGACGCGTTCGCCGACACGAGCCGCAGCAGCGCGCGATCGTCCTTCGAGAAGCCGTGGGGGTTCCTGGAGTTGTAGAGGGCCATGGAGCCGATCGGCACCGCGTCCTCGCCCTCGAGCGGCACGGCGATCGCCGTCCTGAGCTCCGCGCCGACGAGCTGGGCGAGCCGCGGCGACACGAGCGAGTCGTCCGGATCCTTGCCCGCGCCCTCGCGCGAGAAGCACACCGCCTCGTTGTTCACCATGGCGCGCCCGACCACCCCTTCGCCGCGGCGCATCGCGATGCGCTTCACCGCCGGCCTCGGGGCGGCCCCGACCACGACGCCCTCCGGCTCCTCTCCGAGGGCGGGCGCGCGGGGTGGCGCGCTGCCCCCGTCGAACGCCGTGAGATCGAAGAAGTAGAGGAACAGCCCGCCCTCGATCTCGTCGACGAGCATCCCCCCCGCCCGCGCCTCGCACGCCCTGCCGGCCTCCGTGATGACCGCGCGCGCGAGGTCCTCCATCGTGGTCGCGCGGCCCATCGCGCTCTCGAGGTCGAAGAGCAGCTTGAGGTCGCTCACGCGGTGCTCGAGCTGCTCCTTGGTCTCCACGAGCTGCGTGTTCTTCTGGATCACCGAGAGGAACAGCCGCGAGTTGTCGATCGAGACGGCCGCCTGCGTCGCCAGCGCGCTCAGGAGCTCCTCGTCGTGGACCGAGAACTCCCCTTCCCCGTGCTTGTTCAGGACCTGGATGACCCCGATGGTCCGGCCGACGTGGTTCTTCATCGGCGCGGCGAGGATCGAGCGGGTGCGGTACCCCGTGACCTCGTCCCAGTCGCGCTGGAACCGGCGATCCCGGTAGGCGTCCTTGACGCGGACGGTGCGCCCCATCTTGGCGACATGGCCCGCGATCCCCGCGCCGACGGGCAGCTCGATCGCGCGCGCCTCCTCGCCGATGACGATGCGCGACAGGAGCCGCTGCCGCTGCTCGTCGAGCAGGTAGAGGGTGGCTCGGTCCGCGTCGAGCAGCTCGGTGATCTTGTTCAGGATCAGCGCGAGGAGCTGGTCGAGATCCAGGGTGCTGCCAAGGGCCAGCCCGACATCCCGGAGCGCCCGCACTGTCTTGTCGGCGTGGGCGAGGCGCGCCTCGAGCTCCTGTACGCGAGCCTGCAGCGCCTTCGTGCGTTGTTCCGCCTTCGCGGTCACCAGAAGACGCTAACACGACTTCGCCCGGAGGAGCGCGCGCGCGGGCCCCTGGGCGGACCGTTCGCGTGACAGAGAGCGCTCCCGACGACCGCCGGGAGCGCCCCTAGGACACGCCGTTACTGGTTCATGCTCTCGAGGAATTCCTGATTGGTCTCGGTGCGGCTCACCTTGTCCAGGAGGAATTCCATCGAGTCGATGACGTTGAGGGGGTGCAGCAGCTGGCGGAGCAGCCACACGCGCTGGAGGATCCACTCCGGCAGCAGCAGCTCTTCCTTGCGGGTCGCGCTCTTGTTGATGTCGAGGCAGGGGAAGATCCGCTTCTCCATCAGCTTGCGATCCAGGTGGATCTCGCTGTTACCCGTGCCCTTGAACTCCTCGAAGATGACCTCGTCCATGCGCGAGCCCGTGTCGACGAGCGCGGTGGCGACGATCGTCAGCGAGCCGCCCTCCTCGACGTTGCGCGCGGCGCCGAAGAACCTCTTCGGCTTGTGCAGCGCGTTCGAGTCGACGCCGCCGGAGAGGATCTTGCCGCTCGGCGGGACGACGGTGTTGTACGCGCGCGCCAGGCGGGTGATCGAGTCCAGCAAGATCACGACGTCGTGCTTGTGCTCGACGAGGCGCTTCGCCTTCTCGATCACCATCTCGGCGACCTGCACGTGCCGCGTCGGGGGCTCGTCGAAGGTCGAGCTGATCACCTCGCCCTTCACGGTGCGCTGCATGTCGGTCACCTCCTCCGGGCGCTCGTCGATGAGCAGCACGATCAGCGTCGTGTCCGGGTGGTTCGCGGAGATCGCGTTGGCGATCTGCTGGAGCAGCACCGTCTTGCCCGCGCGGGGCGGCGAGACGATGAGGCAGCGCTGCCCCTTCCCGATGGGGCAGAGCATGTCGATGATGCGGGTCGAGAAGCTCTTCGTCCCGTTCTCGATGTTGAACTTCTGCTGCGGGTAGAGGGGCGTGAGGTTGTCGAACAGGATCTTGTCGCGGGCGACCTCGGGGGGCTCGCCGTTGATCTTGTCGACCTTGAGCAGCGCGAAGTACGCCTCGCGCTCCTTGGGCGGCCGGATGGAGCCGCTCACGCTGTCGCCGGTGCGGAGGTTGAAGCGCCGGATCTGGGACGGCGAGACGTAGATGTCGTCCGGACCCGGCAGGTAGTTGTAGTCCGGCGCCCGGAGGAAGCCGAAGCCGTCGGGCAGGCATTCGAGCACGCCCTCGCCGTAGACCGGCTGGTCCTGCGCCGCGTGGGCCTGCAGGAGAGCGAAGATGACCTCCTGCTTGCGCAGCCCGGCAGCGCCCTCGATGTTGAGCCCCTTCGCCATCTGGACGAGCTCGGCCATCGGTTTCTGCTTCAGTTCCCTGAGGTGCATGAGTCGGAAAGCTCCAGGATGCGACGGCGGGTGCCCTGTCAAGGGCGTGGAGGCCGTCGGTCGTTGGTTTTTGTTTGGGGGGGTCTAGCGGGTCGGACCCGAGGCGGGGCCGAGCATGTCGTCGATGTCGGCGGGTCGCCAGAGGGAAGAGGGCTCGCCTCGCAACCGGCGCCCCTCACGTTCATGTCGCTCGATCGGCGGGCTGCGCTTGCCGATCGGGCGGCGACTCTATCAAGCGCGTCTGCTCTGTCAATGCGCGGCGGGAGGCACGGACGGCGCGCGCGCATCGTCGGGCGCGGCGCGGACACAGGCCGCCCGCGCCGTCCGTACGAAGAACGGCGCGGGCGAACTGCCCATGGCTCCCAGGTGCTGCCTGAAGTTGCCTCCCCCGGAACGCGCGGCTAAGTCAAGCTGGTTCCATGGGGCTCAAACAGGTTCAGCTGTTCGTCCGCGGTCGCGTCCAGGGCGTCTTCTTTCGTGCCTCCACGCAGCGCGAGGCCAAGCGGCTCGGCCTCACCGGCTGGGTGAAAAACCGCTCCGACGGCAGCGTCGAGGTCCTCGCCGAGGGGGAGGAGGACGAGCTGAAGGAGCTCATCGCCTGGGCGAACCGCGGCCCGAGCGCCGCGCGGGTCGAGCGCGTCGACGTCCGGTGGCGGGGCTTCTCCGGCGATTTCTTCGACTTTCGCATCACGGATTGAGGCGCTTGGCACGCCACACGTCGGATCCGAGGGGCGCAGGCGCGCGATCGGCGCGGCGACGCGCGCGGCTCGTCCTGATCGGCCTGCTCGCAGCAGCGCCGCTCGCGACGCCTCCGGCGCGCGCCGCCGGCGAGCGCGACGCCGGCGCTTCCGCGCCGGCCTCCTCCGCGCTCCCTGAGCTCCCGCGCCTCGCCCCGATCGCCCGCCCGGAGCCTGACATCACCGCGGTCCGCGAGCTCGACCGGATACTCGACCAGATCACGTCGGAGGACGCGCGCTCGCGGGAGAACGCCCGCGCGGCCCTCGATGAGCCGATCCCCGGCATCGTCGATGCGGTGCGGCTGCGCGTTCAGGACATCCGCGGCTCGCTCGATCGGGCCGCGGCGCCTCGCGTGCTCGCGGACGCGCGCAGAGAAGGCCGCAAGGCGATGAAGGGCGAGGACGAGCGCGACGGCAACAAGAAGAAGACTGCAGACGCGAAGGCCGACAAGGGCGCGAAGAAGGGCGCTGTCGACGCAAAAAAGGGCGCCGGCGACGCAAAGAAGGACGCGAAGGCCGACAAGGGCGCAAAGAAGGACGCCGGCGACGCGAAGAAGGACACCAAGGCCGACCAGAGCGCCAAGAAGGGCGCTGACGACGAGAAGGACGAGGGGGACTGGCTGGATTTCATGCTGGCCGTGGCGCGGCCGCGGGACAGCGCGTGGCGCGATGTCGTCAAGCTGCTCGCGATGGAGCGGATGCTCGTCGCTGCAGGCACGACGCCCGCGGTCCGCGAGCTCATCGCGCTGCACGCCTATTTCGGCGAGCTGCTCCGCATCGATCTCCAGCGCCAGGTGGCCAAGCTGCGCGACAAGGCGGTCCCCGCGCTGATCGAGGCGCGCCAGCACGACGCCAAGATCGTCCAGCGGTGGGCCAACAAGCAGCTCGATCTGCTCGGCCGGGCGATCCCCGGCGAGGCGATCGCGTCGAATGACACGCAGATCCTGGCCGACGTCCTCCGCGCCTACGGCCGCGTCCGGGACGTGGACGCCATGCGCGTGATCCTGAGCTTCTGCAACAGCGACCGCGCGCGGCTGCGCGACGCCGCGCGGGAGGCGATCTCCGCGATCGGCGAGCCCGGCATCTGGCAGCTCCGCGACGCCTACCTGGACCTCACCGGCGTGAAGCCGCCGCGCGAGTGGTCGTGGGACCGTGTCGCGCGCGAGCTCTTCGGGACGTACGATCGCGCGCGCCTCGCGGAGGTGTACAAGCTGATGGACGAGGGCGTCGCCGCGGCGAGCGCGGGCAAGCCCGCCGAGGCGACCGACGCGTTCGACAAGGTGCTCGCCCGCGCGCCGCTCTTCGAGCGCCGCAAGGAGATGGTGGACGCCTACGTGGAGCGGGCGCGATCGCTGTCTGCCGACCGGCGCGACGACGCGCTCGCCATGCTGCGCAAGGCGCTGCGCCTCGACGCGCCAGGCGAGCGCGCGAAGAAGATCGAGGCGGAGATCGCCTACCTCGAGGGCGCGCTCCTCATCGAGCGCGGCACGCCGGACAAGTTCGTGCTGGAGCGCGCGATCGAGCTCGACCCTTCCCACGCCGGCGCGAGGGCGGCGCTCACCTCCCTCGGGGACAAGGTCGCGGAGCGGAAGAGCCAGACGAACCGCCACATCGCCGCGGGAGCGGTAGGTCTCGCCGCGGTGCTCTCGATGTTCTTCATCGCCCGGCGACGGAGCGCTCCGTCGCCCGCTCGAGCGCGAGCCGGCACCGTTCCTCCGCCCCCGCCGGCGTCTCCTGCCCCGGCGCCGCCCCCTCCGGAGCCGACCGCATCACCTGCCTCGGCGCCGCCCCGAAGGCAGGACAGCGCCGCTCCTCCGCAGTCCCAGACGTCTCCCGAGCCGGCCCCGGCCTCCGCCTCGAGGGTAGACCCCGACCCGCCGGCACAGCCTACCGAGGAGGCGGAACCGCGGAGCGACGACGCCCCGGAAGCCGGCGCGCGCGACCGCTGAGCCGTCGCGCGCAGCAGGCCCGCACAGGCCCACGCAGCGCTCGGCCCCTGGCGCCGGCCAAGCTCACAACGCAGAAACGCCGGGCGAGCTGAGCGCTCTCCCGGCGTGCTGGCTGCGACTGCGCCGGCGCCACGCGGCGCCGGCTTGGTTCCGGCTCAGCCGGCGGTCGTCGCCGGGGTGGCCGGCTCCGGCGCGGCGACCGGCTCGGCGGCCTGCGCAGGCGCGTCCTCGACCGGCGGCGCGTCGATGAACTCGATGAGGCTCATCTGCGCGCAGTCACCGCGGCGCGGACCGAGCTTGATGATCCGCGTGTACCCGCCCGGCCGCCCCTCGAAGCGCTTCGAGAGATCGATCATCACCTTCGCGATGATGTCGACCTTCTTGCCGTCGGTCGCGACCCCCCAGCGAGGGATGTAGCTGCCCACGAGCCGCTCGGCGTGGAGCCGGCGCGCTCTGTCGCCGGGGCTGAGCTCCCCGTGCGCGGTGTACGCGACCTTGCCGAGGCGCGTCGCCTTGGTGATGAGCCGCTCGGCCACGCGCCGCAGCTCCTTCGCCTTGGCGTCGGTCGTCTCGATCCGCTCGTGGGTGATCAGGTTCGCCGTCAGGTTGCGAAGCATCGCCCTGCGGCTGGAGGTATCCCGACCAAACTGCCTGCCCGCTTTCTTGTGACGCATGACGTTCCCTCAGTACCGACTCACGCCTGCGCCTGCTGCGCCTTCCAGCGCTCGAGGAGCTGCGGCCAGTTGTCGATCTTCATCCCGAGCGAGAGCCCCATGTTCGCGAGGATCTCTTTGATTTCCTTCAGCGACTTGCGACCGAAGTTCTTGGTCTTGAGCATGTCCTGCTCGGTCCGCTGCACGAGCTCGCCGATGAGCGTGATGTTCGCGTTCTGCAAGCAGTTCGCGGAGCGGACGCTCAGCTCGAGCTCCTCGACGGAGCGGAACAGGTTCTCGTTGAGCGGCTCGTCGTCGCTCATCACCGCCTGGTAGCTCGTCTCCTCGCTCTCCTCGAAGTTCACCCAGATGGAGAGCTGCTCCTTGAGGATCTTCGCGGCGAAGGCGACCGCGTCCGCGGGCGAGACGGACCCGTTGGTCCAGACCTCGAGCGTGAGCTTGTCGTAATCGGTCACCTGCCCGACGCGGGCGTTCTGCACGGTGTAGTTCACCTTGCGGATCGGCGAGAACAGCGCGTCGATCGGGATCGTCCCGATCGGCATGGTCGGCGTCTTGTTGCGCTCGGCGGGCACGTAGCCGCGGCCCACGTTGACCGTGAGCTCCATCGAGAGCGGGCCCTTCTTGTCGAGCACGGCGATGAGGTGGTCGGGGTTGAGCACCGACAGGCCCTCGACCAGCTGGATGTCGCGCGCGTACACGGGCCCGGGCCCCTCGCGATCGATCCGCACCGAGTACGTCTTCGGGGTGGCCGCCTTGAAGACGACCTCCTTCACGTTGAGGATGATGTCGCTGACGTCCTCGACCACGTCCGGCACGGTGGTGAACTCGTGCAGCGCGCCCTCGATGCGGATGGCCGTCGCGGCCGCCCCCTGGAGGGAGGAGAGCAGCACGCGGCGCAGCGAGTTGCCGATCGTGATCCCGAAGCCGCGCTCCAGGGGCTCACACGTGAACTTGGCGTAGAACTGGGTCCCGCTCTCCGCGTCGATCGAGATGCCCTTGGGCCGGATCAGATCGCGCCAGTTACGGGCGATCATCGTGAGGTTCGGGTTGTTCATCGTCATGGCGATCTCCTTCCTTCATGAGGTTTGCGCGGAGGTCTCACGCCGCGGCCGCACTCGACCGGTCGGCGCCGCCTCCTGCCCGCATCCTAGGCTCCATGCCCCCGCGCGCGAGCGCGGGACGGCGGCGCCGAGAGGAGCCCGCAGCGAGCGAGCGCACCCTGCAAGGTACGCTCGCGACGCCGCCCTCCTCCGCGCCGCCCTCGCGCGATCAGCGCGAGTAGTACTCGACGACGAGCTGCTCGCGGATCTCCGGCTCGTTGAGATCCTCGCGGATCGGCGCGCCCTTGATCGCGCCGGTGAACGCCGCGCGGTCCACGTCGATCCAGCTCGCGACCGGGCGCTTGTCCGCGCCGCCGATGGAGGCGAGGACGCTCTTGAACTTGCGCGCCCCCTCGGTGAGCTCGACCCGGTCACCCGCCCGAACGACGTAGCTCGGGATGTCCAGCCGCTTGCCGTTCACGTGCACGTGCCCGTGCCGGACGAGCTGGCGCGCCTCGGCGCGGGACGAGCCGAAGCCCATCCGGTGCACCACGTTGTCGAGCCGCCGCTCCAGCAGCCCGAGCATCTCCTCGCCCGTCCGGCCCTTGCGCCGGTTGGCCTCCTGGAAATACCCGCTGAACTGCCGCTCGAGCACGCCGTAGATGCGACGCACCTTTTGCTTCTCGCGCAGGCGCACGGCGTACTCGCTCAGCTTGATGCGCCCCTGGCCGTGCTGGCCGGGGGGATACGGGCGCCGCGTGTACGCGCACTTCTCGGAGTAGCACCGCTCGCCCTTGAGGTAGAGCTTCATCCCCTCGCGGCGGCAGAGCTTGCAGACCGGACCAATGTAGCGAGCCATCGTGAATTACCTCAAACCCTGCGCCGCTTGGGCGGCCGGCAACCGTTGTGGGGGATCGGCGTGACGTCGCGGATCAGCGTCACCTTGAAGCCAGCGGTCTGGAGCGCACGGAGCGCGCTCTCGCGCCCGGCCCCCGGCCCCTTCACGAACACGGCGACCGAGCGCATCCCGTGCTCCTGCGCCCGGCGCGCCGCCTCTTCCGCCGCGAGCTGCGCGGCGAACGGCGTCGACTTGCGCGATCCCTTGAAGCCGCGAGCGCCAGCGGACGACCACGCAATCGCGTTGCCGTTGATGTCCGTGATCGTCACGACCGTGTTGTTGAAGGTCGACTGAATGTGCGCGATGCCCGCGGAGACATTCTTCTTGACCTTCTTCTTCTGCTTGGCCTTCGTTGTAGCGGCAGCCGTCTTCGCTTGCGCCATGGCGTCCTAATCCCCGCTCGTCACTTGGTCGCGGCAGGACGCCGCTGCAACATGCCCTTGCGCGGTCCCTTCCGGGTGCGCGCGTTCGTATGCGTCCTCTGCCCGTTCGCCGGGAGCCCGCGCCGGTGGCGGAGCCCTCGGTAGCAGCCGAGGTCCATGAGCCGCTTGATGTTGAGCTGCACCTCGCGCCGCAGGTCGCCCTCGACCTTGTACTCGGCGTCCAGGAGGTCGCGGATCGCCTTCACCTCAGCATCGCTGAGCTCCTCGACCCGCTTGTTCTGCGGAATGTTGGTCTTCTCGCAGATTTGCAAGGCGAGAGTCCGCCCGATGCCGAACAGGTACGGCAGGGCGTAGGCGACATGCTTCCGACGCGGGAGATCGACACCAGCGATACGAGCCATGGTTACTCCAAACCGAAACGGGGGCGGGCTTCCGCCGAAAGAGCTAGTTCCCCTGGCGCTGCTTGTGGCGGGGGTTCTCGCAGATGATCCGAACGACACCACGCCGCCGGACCACCTTGCACTTGTCGCAGATCTTCTTGACGCTCGGGCGCACCTTCACGGGGAGCCTCCAGATTCCTCAAAAAACTACGTTACTTGTGCCGGTACGTGATCCGGCCTCGGCTCGGGTCATACGGCGAGACCTCGACGGTCACGCGGTCGCCCGGCAGGATCTTGATGTAGTACTGCCGCATCCGGCCGCTGATGGTCGCGAGGACGCCGAGGCCGTTGTCCGCCTTCACGCGAAACATGGCGTTCGGCAGGGCCTCTTGAACCACGCCGTCGAACTCGAGCTTGTCGCCCTTCGGTTCCTTCGGCGGTCTGGTCTGATTCTTACGCCTCATTCTCCACCCGAGCCCGGCCGGCCAATGGCCGACAGCACCCTGTGCGTCACGTCTTCAGGCTTCCCGACTCCATCGACGCGATGCAGCAGCTTCTTCTGCTCGTAGAACGGAAGAAGGGCGGCCGTCATCGCCTCGTAGGCGTCGAGACGCTTTGCAACAGCCTCGGGCCGATCATCGGCCCGATGCTCTAGCTCCGCACCGGGGGGCGGCGGATTATAGACGAGATGATATATCTGTCCACTGCGTTTGTCAGTTCGGCGATGGATCAGCCGTTCCTCGAGCAGGGGACGCGCCACGTCCAGCTGGATCACCGCATCAATCCGCTTGCCGCCCTGGTTGGCGCTGGCCAGCAGCTCGTCGAGCGCGTCTGCCTGGGGCACAGTCCTCGGAAATCCGTCCAGCAGGAAGCCAGCGCTGCAGTCGGGCTCGGCCGTCCTGCGCGCGATGAGGCCGATGACGGCCTCATCCGGCAGGAGTCCGCCAGAGTCCATGATGTCCAGATAGCGCTTCTCCAAGGTCCCCGACCGCTTTGCCTCGCGCAGCATGTCGCCGGTCGAGATTTGCGGGATGCCGAAGCGCGCGCACAGCAGCTTCGCCTGCGTACCCTTCCCAGCTCCAGGAGGCCCCACCAGAACCAAGATCATTTGCCCTCCATCACGCTTCCGGGAGCCTGCGGCCCCGGATGCGGGTGGCACCGGGGCCCGTCAGCCCCTCGTAGCTCCGCGTGATCAGGTGCGCCTCCAGCTGGTTCACGGTGTCGAGCGCGACGCCGACGACGATCATGAGCGACGTGCCTCCGAAGCCGAAGGGGACACGCAGCAGGTTGCCGACGATCGAGGGCACCACGCACACCGCGGCGACATAGAGCGCGCCGCCCACGGTGATCCGCTGGATCACGCGGTGAATGTAGTCCGCCGTCTGCTTGCCTGGCCTGATCCCGGGGATATTTGCCTGTTGCTTCTTCAGGTTCTCCGCGACGTCCACCGGCTGGAACGTGACGTTCGTGTAGAAGAAGCAGAAGAAGATGATGAGCAGCGCGTAGCCGGTGTTGAAGACCCAGTCCCCCCGGTTGATGATCGCCTGAATCTGCTCGGCCCCGGGGACGTTCATGTTCGCGAGCGTCTGCGGGAACATCAGCAGCGACGACGCGAAGATGGGGGGGATGGTCCCGGCCGTGTTCACCTTCAGCGGCAGGTGCGCCGTCTGCCCGCCGTAGACGCGGCGACCGACCTGGCGCCGCGAGTACACGATCGGGATCTGACGCCTGCCGTTCTCGAAGAACGCGATGACGGCGATGACGAACACGATGAACGCGACGATCGCGGCCATCGTCAGGGGCTGGAGATCGCCGGCGTTCTGGGCGAAGTAGTTGCCGATCTCCTGCGGGACGCGCGTGACGATGCTCGCGAAGATCAGGAGCGAGACGCCGTTCGAGACGCCGCGCTCCGTGATCTGCTCGCCGATCCACATCAGGAACGCGGTCCCGGTCGTCAGCGTGATGACCGTCATCAGCTGAAAGCCGATGCCGGGGTGGTTCACGATCCCGGCCCCGGTCTCGCTGCTCGACAGGCCCTCGAGCATCTTCGCGATCGAGAAGGCCTGGAACAGCGAGAGCGCGACCGTGCCGTACCGCGTGTACTGATCGATCCGCCGGCGACCCTGCTCGCCCTCTTTCCGCAGCTCGTCGATGGGCTTGTAGACCATGCCCATGAGCTGCATGATGATCGAGGCCGAGATGTACGGCATGATCCCGAGCGCGAAGATCGACAGGTTCTCCAGCGCGCCGCCCGAGAACATGTTGAAGAAGCTCAGGAGCCCGCCGGACTGCTTCGCGACGTACTGGCGCATCGCGTTCCGGTCGACGCCGGGCGTCGTCACGAAGACGCCGACCCGGTAGACCGCGAGCATCACCAGGGTGAAGATCACGCGTCGCCGGAGCTCGGGGATCTTGTGGAAGTTGGTGATTCCCGCGAGGCTGGCCATAGGCGATCCTGGACTCCGGCTTGGTGGGTGCGCGTGCGCGCTGACTACGAGGACGAGGAGTCCGTCGAGTTGCCCTGGGGTGCAGGCGCCGCGAGCACGACCGCCTTGCCCCCCGCCTTCTCGATCTTCTCGACCGCTCCCTTGGAGAAGCGGTGCGCCGTCACCGTGAGCTTCTTCGTGAGCTCACCGTCGCCGAGGATCTTCAGCACGTCGAACCGCCCCTGCACGAGGCGGCGCTCGTGGAGCGCGATCAGATCGACCTGGGCGCCATCGTCGAACGCCTCGAGGTCGCCGACGTTGACGTTGACGACGATGTCCGCGAGCGGGTTGCGGAAGCCACGCTTCGGGAGGCGACGCTGGATCGGCGTCTGCCCGCCCTGAAAGTGCTTCTTGTTGATGTTGCCGCCGGCTCGCGCCTTCTGCCCTTTTTGTCCGCGGCCAGACGTCTTGCCGACGCCCGACCCCACGCCACGGCCAACGCGGAGCCTCTTGGTTACGGCGCCCTCAGGGGCTTGGAGCTTAGAAAGAATGTCCATGTTTCACACTTCCGTACGCGGCGACTCCGCTGGAATGACGATCTCGCTTCTCAGGCCTTCGAGGAGGTCGCTCCGTCGGCGACCTCCTCGACCTCGACGAGGTGGAGGACCTTCTTCACCATGCCACGGAACGAGGGCGTGTTCGCGACGACCACCACGGACCCCGGCCCACGCAGGCCGAGCCCCTTGATGATCTTGCGGGTGTGCTCGACCTGGCCGATGTTGCTGGCCTTCTGACGTACCCGGAGCTTCACTGCGAGCCTCCTTCACCGCCGCCGCTCGGTGCACCACCGCCGCTGCCCGGCTTCCCGGGGGGCGGCGCCACGCTCGCGCGCCGTCGACCCGCGGTGTTCGTGCTGCCGCGGCGCTGGTAGTCGAGCGAGTCGAGCTGCATCGACCGCTTCCCGGCGACGCTCTCCGGGCTCTTCAGCCCACGGAGCGCGGCGACGGTCGCGTGCACGACGTTGTGCGGGTTGCTCGTGCCGAGCGACTTCGACAGCACGTCGTGGATCCCCGCCGACTCGACGACGGCGCGCACCGCGCCGCCGGCGATGACGCCCGTCCCAGGGCTGGCCGGCTTCAGCAGGACCTTGCCCGCCCCGACGTGGCCGAACGAGTCGTGCGGGATGGTCACGCCGTCCAGGGGAATGCGGAACAGGTTCTTGCGAGCCTGATCGTTCCCCTTGCGGATGGCCTCCGGCACCTCGTTGGCCTTGCCCAGGCCGATGCCCACGTGCCCCGCTTCGTCGCCCACCACGACCAGCGCCGAGAAGCTGAAGCGCCGGCCGCCCTTGACGACCTTGGCGACGCGGTTGATGTGGATGACTCGCTCTTTCAGCTTCTCTTCGTCGACATGATCGAACGCCATAACCGTCCTCTATCACGTTCTCCGCCGCGGCAGTTGACCGCGCCCGCCGCCCTCACCATCAGGGCAGCGGCTGTGGGAGTCAGAAATCGAGACCTGCCTCGCGCGCCGCCTGGGCGAGGGCGCTGACGCGCCCATGATACAGATAGCCGTTGCGGTCGAAGACGACCTTGTCGATCTGCCTCTCCTTGCAGATCCTCGCGATCAGAGCCCCGACCTTCTTCGCCGCCTCGACCTTGTTGTCCTCGTCGAGGGAGCCCTTGAGGTCCTTCGACAGCGTCGAAGCGTGGGCGAGGGTCTTGCCGCTCACGTCGTCGATGACCTGCGCGTAAATGTGCTTCGAGCTGCGGAAGACGCTGAGGCGCGGGCGCTCCGGCGTCCCCTCGACCTTCTTGCGGATGCGGAGCTTCCGGCGCTCCCGACCGACGATTTTCATGCCCATGACCGTCTCGTCCCTCGGTGCAGCGGCGAACACGCCGCCGCTCGCCTTTACTTCTTGCCGCCCTTGCCGGCCTTGCCAGCCTTCTCCCGCACGCGCTCGCCGCGGTAACGGACGCCCTTGCCGCCGTACGGCTCCGGCGGCCTGAAGCCACGGATCGTCGCGGCCGTCTGCCCGATGAGCTCCTTGTCCGCGCCCGTCAGGATCAGGACGGTGCCCTTCGAGTCCGCCGGGATCGTCGCCGTGAGCCCCGTGGGCACCGGGAAGGTCACCGGGTGGGAGAAGCCGAGGGCGAAGTTCAGCGTCGTGCCCTTGAGCTCGACGCGATAGCCGGTCCCCTTGAGCTCGAGCGTCCGCTCGTAGCCCTCGGCGACGCCCTTCACCATCGCGGCCACGAGCGCCCGCGTGAGGCCCTGGAGGCGCGACGCGTCGCGCCCCGGCGCCACCGAGCTCACGTGCAGCTTGCTGCCCTCGAGCTTGATGTCCACCTTGTCGGTGATCGCGCGCGAGAGCTGGCCCTTCGGGCCCTTGACGTCGATCTTCCGGCCGTTGACGGTCGCGGTGACCCCCTTCGGCAGGTCGATCGGGCGCTTGCCAACGCGCGACGTCTTCGGAGCGAGCCGGCTTTCACCGTTCGCGGGCTGGGCTGCGTTCGCCTGAGCTTCCATCACCACACCTCGCAGATCAGCTCGCCACCCATCTTGAGACGGCGCGCATCCCTGTCGCTCATGAGCCCGCGGGACGTGCTCAGGATCGAGATCCCGAGCCCGCTGAACACGCGCGGGATCCTGTCGTGACGCACGTACACGCGGCGCCCGGGGCGGGAGACGCGGCGCACGCCGTCGATCGCGCTCTGTCGATCGCGCCCGTACTTGAGCACGATCGTGAGCTTCTTGGGACCCTCGCCCTCGGTCTCGCGCACGTCGGCGATGAAGCCCTCGGACTTGAGGATCTCCGCGACCGCGGCCTTGATGCGGCTCGCGGGGACCTCGGTCCTGTCGTGCCGCGCGAGCGCCGCGTTGCGAATGCGGGTCAGCATGTCGGCGATGGGATCGGTCATCATAGAATCACCAGCTGGCCTTGATCACACCAGGGAGCTCACCACGGAGCGCGAACAACCGAAGGCAGACGCGGCAGAGCTCGAAGTCGCGGTAGTAAGCGCGCGCGCGCCCGCACACCTTGCAACGGTTCTTGTGCCGCGTAGAAAACTTCGGCGGACGGTTCAGCTTCGCAAACTCTTTTGCACGGGCCATCGAAAATCCCTCAATGCCGGAACGGGATGCCAAGCTCGGTCAGGAGCGCGCGTCCTTCTTCGTCCGTCTTCGCCGTCGTCACGAACGAGATGTTGAGCCCCTTCACGACGTCGATCTTGTCGTAGTCGATCTCAGGGAAGATGATCTGCTCGCGCAGGCCCATCGTGAAGTTGCCCTTGCCGTCGAACCCCTTCGGGCTCACGCCCTTGAAGTCGCGAACGCGCGGGAGAGAGAACGCGATCAGGCGATCGACGAACTCCCACATCCGCTCGGCACGCAGGGTCACCATCACGCCGATGGGCAGGTTCTCGCGCAGCTTGAAGGTCGCGATCGACTTCCGGGCCCGGGTCACCACCGGCTTCTGGCCGGAGATCGCCCGCATGTCCTCGACGGCGGAGTCGATGATCTTCGGGTTCTGCACCGCGGCGCCGAGCCCCATGTTGATGACCACCTTCTGCAGGCGGGGCACCATCATCGGGTTCTTGTAGCCGAACTTCTTCGCGAGCGCGGCCGTCACGCTCTTCCTGTAGTGCGTGCGGAGCCGCGGCGCGTAGTTCGGGTCGCGCGGGCGCTCCTCGACCGGCCCGGAGGCCTCGGCCTCGGCGCCCTTGGCCTTCGCGCCCTTGGCTTCCTTGCTCTTGGCGGGCGCCTGCGGCTTGGCCTGCTGCGGCTTGGGCTTGTCCTTGCCCTTGCCGGCGTCCTTGGCCGCCTTGTCCTTGTCCTTCTTGTCCGCCATGGCTAGCCCACACCGATCGCGCTGCCGCTCTTGCCGACGCGCGTCTTCTTGCCGTCCTCACCGACGCGCACCTTCACGCGCGTCGGCTTGCCCGTCGCCGGATCGACCGGCATGACATTCGAGGCGTGAATCGGCGCCTCCTTGGTGATCTTCCCGCCCTCCTGGTTGCGCGGCGTGGGCCGCTGGTGGCGGGTCACCGTGTTCAGGCCTTCCACGACCACGCGATCCTCGTCAGCGAGGATCTTGGTGATCCGGCCCTGCTTCCCCTCCTCCTTGCCGCTGATGACCTGCACGAGGTCACCGACCCTGAGGCGCTTCATCAGAGGACCTCCGGAGCGAGAGAGATGATCTTCATGAACTTCTTCGCGCGGAGCTCACGAGCGACCGGCCCGAAGATACGGGTACCGATCGGCTCCTTCTCCTTGTTGATGAGGACCGCGCTGTTCCCGTCGAACTTGATGTAGCTGCCGTCCGAGCGCTGGTACTCCCGGGCGGTGCGGACGACGACGGCGCGCGCCGTCTCGCCCTTCTTCACCTTGGTGCCCGGCAACGCCTCCTTGATCGAGACGACGATGACGTCGCCGAGGGCGGCGTACTTGCGGCGCGAGCCGCCGAGCACCTTGATGCACTTCACGATTCGGGCGCCGGAGTTGTCCGCGACCTCGAGATGCGTCGACACCTGGATCATGGCGCTACTCCTCCACCGGGCGGGCAACGAGCTTGGTCACGAGCCACCGCTTGTCGCGGGAGATCGGCCTGTGCTCCGTGATCTCGACGCGATCGCCCACCTTGTACTGGTTCGTCTCGTCGTGCGCCTTGTAGCGCTCCCGCTGACGGACGTACTTCTTGTACACAGGGTCGAGCGCGTTCCGGATGACCTCGACGGTGACCGTCTTGTTCATCTTGTTGCTGGTCACCTTGCCGACCAGCTTGCGCCGGAAGCCGTGCGCCTTCGCCTCGGTCTCGGCCTGCGCAGGCGCCGCGGCTGCCAGCTCGGGCGCCGCAGCGGCCGGCTGCTGGGTCTCTGCCTTCTTCTTCGCCATGGCTACGCCTTCTCCTCGGCACGCGCGCGCTGCGTGAGGATCGTCTTCACCCGCGCGAGGTCCCGCTTCGCCTTGCGGATCGTCGCCGTGTCGTTCAGCCGGTTCGTGAAATTCTTGAACCGCGCCTCGAACAGGCCCGCCGCCAGAGACTTCTCGAGCTCGCGCAGGTGCTCGGTGGTGCGTTCACGCAAATCCTTCGCCTTCATCGCCTACCTCACGTCAGCCCGCGGGCGAGGAACTTGCACTGCATCGGGAGCTTGTGCGACGCGAGGCGGAACGCCTCCTTCGCAGTCTCCTCGCTCACGCCGCTGATCTCGTACATCACGCGGCCCGGCTGCACGAGCGCGCACCACTCCTCGGGCGCGCCCTTGCCCCCACCCATGCGGACCTCGAGCGGCTTCTTCGTCACCGGGCGGTCCGGGAAGATGCGGATCCAGAGCTTGCCCGCGCGCTTCACGTGCCGCTGGATCGCCATACGAGCCGCCTCGATCTGCCGCGAGGTCACGCGGGCAGGCTCGACGCACTGGAGCGCAAAGTCGCCGAAGGAGACGTCGCTGCCCGTCATGGCGAGGCCGCGGTTGTTCCCCTTCTGCATCTTGCGGAACTTGGTTCGCTTCGGAGACAGCATTCTGCAATCCCTCTACTGGATCCGGCGCGCCTTACGCTGCAGGACCTCGCCCTTGAACATCCAGACCTTCACGCCGATGATGCCGACCTTCGTCTTCGCCTCGGCCAGGCCGAACTCGATGTCGGCGCGGAGCGTGTGCAGCGGCACCCGGCCCTCGCGGTAGGTCTCGACGCGGCTCATCTCGCTGCCACCGAGCCTGCCGGCGCAGCGCACGCGGATGCCCTTCGCGCCGAACTTCATCGCGGTGGACACCGCCTTCTTCATCGCCCGGCGGAACGCGATCCGGCGCTCGAGCTGCGTCGCGATGTTCTCGGCGACGAGCTGCGCGTTGGTCTCGGCCTTCCGGACCTCCTGCACGTCGATGAACACCTCGTTGTCGGTGAACGACGACACGCCGGGGAAGAGCGTCTCACCCTTGGAGGCGGTGCCGACGTTCCCGCTCTTCAGCGTCTCGATGCCCTTGCCGCCCTTGCCGATCACCATGCCGGGGCGGGCGGTGAAGACGATCACCTTCGCGCGGTTGGCGGCGCGCTCGATCTCCACGCCGGCGATGTTGGCGTTGTAGAGGTACTGCTTGATCGCGCGCTTGATGCGGATGTCCTGGTGGAGCCACTTCTGATACGCAGCGCCGTCCTCGTACCACTTGCTGCTCCACGTCTTGATGACACCGACGCGGAAGCCATACGGATGGGTCTTCTGTCCCATATCGGCAGGTCCTCTACTTACTTTCTCTCGTCGACTTCGATGACGATGTGCGACACGCCCTTGGTGATCCGGGTCGCACGGCCCATCGCGCGCGGCCGCCAGCGGCGGTTGAACTTGTTCGGCCCCTTGTCGACGGTGGCCTTGCTGATGAAGAGCGCGTCGATGTCGGCGCCCGCCTGCTGGGCGTTCGCGACCGCGCTCTCGATGATCTTCCGCAGGACGGGGGCTCCGCTCTTCTGCGTGAACGAGAGCAGCTGGATCGCCTCGTCCGCGTCGCGACCTCGAACGAGATCGGCGATCATGCGAGCCTTGCGCGGGGCGATCCGCGAAAACATCGCACTGGCTTTGCTTACCATTCGAGACACCTCGCGACACCGGCGGGCGGAGTTACTCCGTACCGGGTTTCGGTTCGCTGCGAACCGGTTGCACCGTCGTACGCTTCCGGTCCCAGCCCGACGTCCATCGACGTGGGCCCCCTTCGCGTCACCGGGGGGGTTCCCGCGGCGGCCGAAGGGGCGGAGCTGGGATCGAAGCGCCGTTACGGCTCTTCTACTGGGAGACCGGGAGGACACCCGATCGCCCGGGAAAACGGAGCGCGGTGATTACCAGCGGGAGGGGCGGTACGCAAGCGCGATCCTTCCGCTCCCTTTCAGTTTGTTTCGCGCGTCCCCGCGGGCTGTGCAGCTTTTCAGATCCTCCTGAACGGACGTGGGGAGGGTCCGGGCACGCCGGGCCTGGTGCCCGGGCAGGCGGACGGACGAGCGCGAGGCCGAAATCTGTTCTTGACACTGACGAAATGCACCTGAAACAAGCTGTCGACGTCGGCCTGAGCCGTCGGCGGCGGAGGTGCACCCCCGGAGCGTCGGCGTCGGACGGCTGGACCAGGCCGAAGAGCAGGATTGCGTGGGGAATAGGGGAGCCCCAGGTTCAGTCGAACGCACCAGACCGTGGAACTCTTCCCTGACATTGTAGGAGGCAACGTGACCATGCTTGCTCGCCATCGCCATTCTTTCCTCGCGCTTACCTTCCTCTTGCCCGCCATCTACACCGGCTGCGTCGTGACCACGGAGGGCACCGACAACGAGGTGGACCAGACGGTCGGACCCGGCGTCACCCACGGGTCCACGACCAGCGGCGGCCAGGGCGGCGACGGCGGCGACGGCGGCCAGGGCGGCGACGGCGGCGACGGCGGCGACGGCGGCGACGGCGGCCAGGGTGGCGACGGCGGCCAGGGCGGCTCCGGCGGCAGCGACGCGTGTATCGAGGCGTCGGACGGCGACCTCACGGTCGCGGCCTGTGACGAGCTCAACATCTCGCCTGCGCAGGGGGCGACGAGCCAGTGCGGCGCGAACCGCGACGAGGACCCGATCGGCTACGGGCTCTGCAAGCACGGCTTCGCCGTCTTCTCCCCGGGTCACGCCGCGGACCTCTGGGACTGCCTGAGCGACATCGGCGTGGAGCGGGCGTGCGATGTGGATCCCGTTCAAGCGTGCATGAACCGCACGTACGCCAACGCGTGCCCGCACCAGGCCGACGAGATCTGCGACACCATCTCCGGCTTCTGCGACGCCGGCACGTTCGACCCCGCCAAGTGCGCGGCTCAGATGAACCCCCTCAACGGAGATGCAACGGACGATCTCGTCGCGTGCATGAACGACAACCCGAATGTCTCCTGCCAGGAGGCTTACGACGCATGCTACGAGGAGATCATGGCCTTCGACTGACCCGGCCGCCGCCACGGGTGCACGGCCTGCGCGCCCACCGTGCGCGCTCTGCTCTCGCCGTTCTTTTCCCCTGGCATTCGACGCACACCAGATGACCTCTGGGCCCCTCACCAGCTCACACCCACCTTAGCGCCCCGGGGCGCGCACCCTCTCATGTAGGCCCGTTCGGGGAGCCCCCGAGCGCGGTATTCGGTTGCAAAAAAGATCGCGGGAAGGGATCCTCGGCTCCTCCGTGGCCAAGGACTCCTCCCGCCCGCGCCTGGCAGCCCCCGTTCCGCGATCGCCGGGGGCGCGTCCATTCGGCGGTGGAGCGCTGCTCGGCGTGCTCGTCGCGTCGGCCGGCTGTGCTCCGGGGTCGACGACAGCGGAGCAGATCACGCCGCGCCTGATGGTGCGCGCCTCGCTCGAGGGGACCGCCGCAGTCCCGACGGAAAGGCGCATCAAGGCCAAGGAGAGCGCGCTCGCTGCCGTCAAGGACAGCGCAACGCTCGCGTCGGGGATGGAGACCGAGATCGGCGCCATCCCGACGTCCTCCTCGACGGCCAGCGCGCGCTGCCCCGCGGAGATGTCCCTCGTCGACGATCGCGTGTGCGTCGACCGCTGGGAGGGCGCTCTGGTCGAGGTGACGCCCAGCGGTGAGCGCCCCTGGTCGCCCTACGATCCGATCGACGGGAACGAGCGCCGCGTCCGCGCCGTGTCCTGGCAGGGGGTCATCCCCCAAGGCTACATCAGCGGGCGGCAGGCCAAGCTGGCGTGCGCGGCGTCGGGCAAGCGCCTGTGCACCTCGGAGGAGTGGGTGACCGCCTGCCGAGGGCCGGACGACACGGCGTTTCCCTACGGCGCGCTCCGCCAGCAGGGCGTGTGCAACGATGACGAGCGACGGGTTCACCCCGTCGCCGAGATCGCGGCGCTGCTCGACATCAAGCCCGAGGAGCGCTGGACGACGGCGATGAACAACCCGCTCATCAACCAGCTGTCCCAGGCGCTGCTCCCGACGGGCGAGCGCGCGGGATGCACCAACGCCTACGGCGTGTTCGACATGGTAGGCAACCTCCACGAGTGGGTCGATGATCCGAGCGGCACCTTCCGTGGCGGCTATTTCATGGACACGGCGCGCAACGGCGAGGGCTGCAAATATGCCACGACCGCCCACTCGTTCGGCTACCACGACTACTCGACGGGCTTCCGGTGCTGCATGGATCCGGAGCAGGCCGACTAGTGCTGGCCGCGCGGCGTGCGGCCGGCGGTGGCGCAGACGCTAATCGAACGCGGAGCTCGGGGCGATTCAGCGGGGAGACAGGGCGATCGCCGCGCGCGCATCTCTCCGTGACGCGACGGACGCTCCGGCACGACGGCTCGGGCGCGGCGCGGGCGAGCGTGCGAGTCGTGGAGAAGCCAGGGCCGCCGCGCAGCAAGCCACGGCGACACCAACGAAGAGATTGCCGATGCTCGACTCCATAGTGAGCGCGCCCACGCGGCGCCGCGCCGCTGCGACCGCCCTTGCCGCCCTGACGGCCCTCCTGGCGCTCGGTTGCGGGAAGAAGGAAAAGGCAGCGCCCATCACCGTCCCGCCGCCCCCGGGCGCGGCGTCCTCGGATGAGCTCACCACCGCCATTGGCCAGGCGCGTGGCATCGATTCGGCGCTCGCGCCGTCGTCGACCCGATGGCGACGGGCGTTCGTGCTCGATGAGAGGCGAGCCGTGGTGACAGGAGAGGTCGAGAACGAGGCGATCGCGCTCGTGACCGAGAACGCAGGCCGGACCTGGCGATCTCTGCGGCGCGTCCGCGAGGGGTGGTCGACCTGGTCGGTCGGCGGAGACGGCGCCACGGTGCTCACCACCGGTCCGCGCGGCCCGGCTCTCCCGACGGAGACACGCGGGAATCGAGGGACGCCGTCCGCGCTGGACCCGCCGAGCCTCTTCTTCGCTCCGTTCGAGGCGACCGACCTGTCGGCGCCTTCACCGGTCACGCTACCCGCGCTGAGCCGCGGAGCGCGGCCGCTGGTGAACGCCGTGCCCGCGGTGCTCTCCGCCGAGAGCGCCGCGCTGCTCGTGGAGCCCAAGCCTCGGCACGCGACCCTCGTCTATGCGGGGCCGGCGGGCGCCGAGCCGGCGCCTGCCGTCCCGCTCCCCACGCAGGAACAGGCGCTGCCCGTGCCTTATGGCCGCCCACCGATGCTCCTGTCGGTGCGCGGGCGCAACCTCCTCGTGCGGCCCGTCCCCGCGCCGGGGAAGCCGCTCGACGCACCGAAGAGCGTCGAGGGACTCGCGATGACCCCAGCGGCCATCGCCGCGCTCTCCGCGACACCAGCATGCGATTTCGCCGGCTGGTCGATCCAGCTCGTTCCTCAGCCGCCCGACAAGACCGCCGTGGTCGCCGTCTCCGCTGCCCAGACAGCCGTGCTGAAGCTCCCGGCGAAAGCCCCGCCTGGAGCGTCGGTCGGCTGCGCAGCCGACCGGATCATGGTCGAAGTCATGACGCCCACAACCGGAGAGCGAACGCTCGCGACCTGCACCCTCCAAGGCACCTGCGTCATCGCCGAGAAGCCGCCCTTCCGACCCTGGCTGGAGCCGCATGAACGGTCTGTCGCCCTGGCGCCCACACGCGAAGGCGTCACCGCAGTGCTGACCTCCCGCGCGGCAGCGCGATGGGGGCTCTATATCGCGCTATCGCCGGAAGTGGGTAAGATCTACGACGTCCCCAGGGTAATCGGAGAAGCCACGGGCGAGCGCGGCCGTATCGAGCTCGGGACCCTCCTCTCGTTCGGAAACCGACTCTTGATGCTCCTCCAAGCGGACGTCACCGGGACATCGCGCCGCGGCTGGTACGTCGCGGCCTCCGATGATGGCGGGCTCACCTGGAGCCCGCCCTGAGCTCCGTCTCGAACGGGACAGTCATTCCAAACGCGGCGCGTCAGCACAGCTTGCATTCCATCTGATGCTGACGTGCACGGTGGTCCCCAGACCTACTTCGGAGGAGCGGCAGCCGGAGCGACGCGCTTGCGGCCCTTGGCGCTCGGCTTCTTCACGACAGGCGCAGGCCCAGCCGCGGTCTTGCGCGCGTTCGCGCTCGCCTGCTCGGCGGTCTTCGCGTCGCCTGCATAACGGGCGAAGCGACGGTCGCCACCCTGGAAAATCCGCTTCTCCAGCTTCAGCTCCTTCAGCGCGGCGGCGGCGCGGGTCTGCGGGATACCCGCCTGCTTCGCCACCTCGCTCGCGCTGACGCCTGAGCTCGCTTTGACGACGCGCTCGACGGCATCCAGCGTCTCCTGACGCTCCGCCGAGGCGGCCGGCGACTTGCGCGGGCGACCAGGCCGACGCTTCGGCGCGGCGCCGCGCTTGGCCGCGACGGAAGACGTTTTGGACTGGACCGCTCCAGCAGCGCGGGCGCGCGCGCGGCTGCGGCGCGGCGCCGCAGGAGGAACCAACGGCGCTTCCCCTGTCACGGCGCCCAGCTGATTCTTGACGAGCGCGAGGATCGCCTCGTCCGGCATTTTCCGCACGAGGTTTACAATCTGCTGTGAAAAGGCGTCCGTTGCCATGTGCTCTCCCTCGTCGCCGAATCCAGCTCGGCGGTTGGATACGACTATGCCGTTGCCACTTGCCTGGTCAAGCGAATTGAGGATAGAGGGCCGTCTTTTCTTTCAATAGGCGCTGCGGGCGGGCTCAATCGGAGAGCTCATTGGACGGGACGGCCCCGAACGGCTGGGCTGCTTTGCTCGACAGGCGCCGAGCGATGAAACCCCGCCAGCGTCGATTGATGGCCGAGACCCCTCCCCCGCGCAGGACGGCCTCGAGGCGGCGCCAATCCTCTCTCGATCCCCTTGACGATGCACCGCGGCATTGCCTGTCTCGGGTGCTCGGGTCCGGTCAGGTAAGCACCGTCCGAGAACCGAGCAACCCCGCGCCCCGGGGGCGCGCCCGTCACGGGCGGCAATGCGGGCACGCGCACATCCGCGAGGCGCAGCGGCCCGGCGCGAGCCTCCCCACCCCCAATCATTGAAGCGCCTCACGCAGGGTGCGACCGCCTGGCGACCCCACACAGGCGACCGGCGCGTGGCTACATTGCACGCCCCGGGCGCACGACTGACCTATGCGGAGGCGTGATAGGATGCCCCGCTCGGCGGGTGGGGCGCAGCACGGACGCTTCGCTATGAGCGCCGGCGGGGCGGGAGTCCGGGTCGAGCTCTCGACACGACATCCGCTCATCACGCCGGGGATTGCGCGGACCCACGCTGACCGCCCGATCGCGCGCCAACCCGCCGAGCTCTTCGAAATGACGACTCTGCGCCGGTCCCGCCGCCGGAGGCGCTCGGGCCGCGCAGCGCCGCTCTCAACATCACGCGCGGCCGCCGCCCGCGGCTCCCGCGGGGTAGGCGCCTGAAGGCCGTCGTGTCCGGCGGACCGGTGTGCACGCGCGGCTCAGGCTCATCCCGCAAGACACCTCGTTACATGGCGGAGCGCGGAGGCGCGCTCATCGTCGTCTCCGGCCTCTCCGATCGAGCCTTTCCGAGAGAGCTCAGCCTTCGGCCCCCGCGCTCGCGAGTCCGCGCGTCCGCGCGTCCACCGTGGGGGCACGTCCTCTACGACATTGGCGCCTGCTCCAATGGGAGGAGGACGAGGCGGGGAGCCGGCCGGCGCCGCCTCGACTTCTTCAAACGCCTTCCTGTCCATATCTACGACGCCCAGGGTCCACCCCGCCCCCGCTAGAGCTCCTCCCGACCGGCGGCCGAGATTGACCAGCCGCCGACAATCGGTTGACACGCGCTTCGGCCGCGGAGAAGGATGCGCGCATGTCACTGGTGCGCGTGCTCGAGCCAGAGGTCATGGATACCGACGAGGACGCGCGGGCCTACGACAGCATGGACCACGCCGCCGTGAACACGGCGTTCTGCGACGCGCTCCTCTCCCACAACCCCGGTCTCGCATACGCCCTCGACGTCGGCACAGGGACGTGCCTGTTGCCCATCGAGCTTTGCAGGCGCGCCCCCGCCGCGCGGATCAAGGCGATCGATCTCTCCGCGGCGATGCTCGATCTCGGGCGCCGCCATGTCGAGCAGGCCGGGCTCACCGAGGCCATCGCGCTCGCGCTCGTGGATGCCAAGGCGCTGCCCGAACCGGATGAGACATTTTCAGCCGTGCTCTCGAACAGCATCGTCCACCACGTCCCGGAGCCAGCGCAGGTGCTGCGCGAGATGCTCCGCGTCCTCCAGCCCGGCGGGCTCCTGTTCGTGCGGGACCTGGTCCGTCCGGAAGACGAGGCGTCGGTCGCCGCCCTCGTCGACACGTACGCAGCGAACGACACCGCGTACCAGCGAGCCCTCTTCGACGCGTCGCTGCGCGCGGCGCTCTCGCTCGACGAGGTGCGCGAGGTGCTGCGCTCGCTCCGGATTCCCCCCGAATGCGCGCAGGTGACGAGCGACCGGCACTGGACCCTCGCGTTCCGCAGGGCCTCCTGATCCGAAGGCGCCGCGCGCTGGTCCGGGGCATGTCAAATCGACGCGACGGCCAGCCCGGCTCGTAATAAAAGCGTCCACGTGAACGCCACCGGAACACGAGCTCGCCGGGCGCGCGGCGTTGCCCGCGCGCTCTTCCTGTCCTTCGCCGTCGTCCTCGCGGCATGCGAGGAGGGCCCGCCTCGCCCGAGCGAGCCGGAGCGGCCCGCGCCCCCGCCGCCTCAGCCGAGCGCGGGGCTCGCGCCGCCCGCGGCCAGCTCGGCCGCAGCAGAGCCCCCGGGCGCAGGCGCGCCGGGAGACGCGGGCGAGCCGAAGGGCACGCCCGCATGGCAAGGGACATGGGAGGGGCGCTACGACGCCAAGAAGGGCAGCGTCGTGATGCCCCCGAAGGTCAAGGACGCCGCGCGCCAGAAGGACGACGGGAAGCAGGTCACAGGCCCCGGGACGGTGACGCTGACCATCGAGCCGAGCGGTGAGCTGAAGGGCACCGCGAAGGGGGCGCTCGGCGACGCGACGCTCGTGGGAAAGGCCGAGGACGGCATGGTCCGCGCGTCGGTCTTCCCCGACGATCCGCGGGCGCCGAACGCGATGACCGGCGTCCTGGTCGGCGAGCTGAAGGAGAACGTCATCCACGGCAGGATCCGGGTGACCGGGCCCGATGCCCTCCTCGTGCGCGAGTCCCCCATCGAGCTGAAGAAGAAATGATCAGCGCAGCCGGGCGAGACGTCGACGCCGGCGTCTCGCCCGGCTGGGTCGCGCGTCAGCCCGCCGCGCCGGCTCCTCCCGGCTCGCCTGCTGGCGCGCGGCCCTGCGGCTCCTGCTGCGGCGCAGGCCCGGCCTCTCCCGCTGCGCCGCCGCGCGCGCCGCCGCGACCCGCCTCCGCCCGCCGCTCCTCGCGCTGGCGCGCCACCTCGGCGTCCCGTTGCTCGTACGCCACGATGATCCGCTGCACGAGCGGGTGGCGCACGACGTCGACCTCGGTGAACGAGCAGATCGCGATCCCCTCGATCCCCGCGAGCAGCTCGCGCGCCTCCGCGAGGCCGCTGCGCGCGCCGTGCGGGAGATCGACCTGCGTGACGTCGCCCGTCACCACGGCGCGGGAGGCGTAGCCGAGGCGGGTGAGGAACATGCGCATCTGGTCGCTCGTCGCGTTCTGCGCCTCGTCGAGGATGACGAAGCAATCGTTGAGCGTGCGGCCGCGCATGAAGGCCAGCGGCGCGACCTCGATCTGACCGCGCGTCACGAGGCCTTGCGCCTTGTCCGCATCCATCATGTCATGGAGCGCGTCGTAGAGCGGGCGCAGGTAAGGATTCACCTTCTCGGCGAGATCGCCGGGGAGGAAGCCGAGCCGCTCTCCCGCCTCGACGGCAGGACGGGTCAGGATGATCCGCTTCACGCGGCGCTCGAGCAGCGCATGCACCGCCATGGCCATCGCGAGGTAGGTCTTGCCCGTCCCCGCCGGCCCGATGCCGAACGTCATGTCGTGCGATCGGATCGCCTGGATGTAGCGCTTCTGCGCCAGCCCCTTCGCCGAGATAGGACGGCGGCGCGCCGAGATGAGGACGACGTCCTCGAACAGCTCCCGCAAGGTCATCCCCGGGTCGTCCCGGAGCGCCTGCACGCCGCGCACGTAGTCCTGGGGATCGAGGACCACGCCGCTCCTCAACATCTGCGCGGCCTCTGCCAGGCACCGCTCGGCGAGCGCGACCTTGTCGGCGTCCCCGGCGAGCCGGATCGTGTTGCCTCGAATGCCCGACTCGATGCCAAGAGTGCGCGCGATGAGCTTGAGATGCTCGTTCCCCGGCCCGGCGAGGGCCACCAGGGTGCTGTTGTCGAGCACCTCGACATCCGCCGTGATCCGCACGCTGGTCGTCATCCCGTGATCCTTCCCCGCCTCTGCCCCGGCGCTCCGTCGCCGGCACGTGCCGCCGCTCCATGAGCAGGACCTTGACGCGGCTCACCTCTGGCTCGAATGTCGCGCTCGCTCGCCGTATGGCTTACACAGAATCGTAACGTCCTGGTCATAATTTCGCGTCGCAGTGCATGCGAGATCCGGCGAGCGGGCGAGCCGCACACAGGGAGAACTGCATGAGGTTAGCTACATCGGCGCTGCTGGGCATGACTGTTACGCTGTCGAGCCTTTCGGCGCTAGCACAGCCTGGACCCCAGGGCCCAGCGCAACCTGCCCCGCCGCCGCCTCCGGCCGCTGCCCCGGCGGCTCCTGCCGACGCGGTTCCGCCCGCTGCCGCTGCCGCTCCGACGCCCGCACCGCCGCCCGACGCACCGCCGCCCGCAGAGCAGCTGCCGCCGCCCCCGCCCCCTGGAGCGGCACCGACCGCCGCGCCGCCGCCTCCTCCGCCTGCGCAGGTGTTCGCGCCGACCGCCGGTGCCGCCATCGTGAAAGAAGAGCGGCAGCCGCTCGCCGGCTGGCACGGCGGCTTCTTCCTCCGGGACGCCAACGACACCTTCCGGCTGTACCCGAAGGGGCGGCTGCAGCTCGACTTCGTCAGCAGCTTCGGCAGCGGGGTCTCGGATGTGAAGGCGGCGGACGGAGGGAACGCGTTGCAGCCGCGCTTCTTCGCCCGTCGCGCCCGGCTGGAGTTCGACGGCGAGTTCCTGAAGCGCTGGTCGTTCAAGCTCGACGTCGACTTCGGCGGCCAGGCGCTCGGGAATGCCAACGGCAAGACCGAGGTATCCGCGGCGTCGGCGGGCGCTGAGCCGACGGCCGAGACCGCGCGCTTCGCCGCTGTCCAGAGCACGAGCGCGAACGCCGCGCTCGCCGACTTCTGGATCAACTACTCCGTCATGCCGGCGCTGAACTTCATGCTCGGCCAGTTCAACTCCCCCTTCGGGATGGAGATCCAGTCGAGCAGCAACGCCATCACGTTCATGGAGCGCAACATCGCGATGCGGAGCTTCGCCCACCCCGAGGGCAAGAGCATCGGGCTGATGGCGTGGGGCGACGTCGCCGACAAGATGTTCTTCTACGGGCTCAGCGTGGTCGCCGGTGACGGCCAGAACCGGCCGGGCGTCGACGGCGATGTCGATTTCATCGGCCGCGTGTTCGCGCGCCCGTTCGCCGGCGACAAGAAGGGGCTGCTCGCCAAGGCGCAGATCGGCCTCAGCGCGCAGCACGGGGAGCGCGACCAGGACTACGTGGGCTACGACTACGCGCCCATCAGGACCGGGCACGGCTACACGCTCTGGAGCGGCGGCTACAAGGATTCGCTCGGGCGGCAGATCCACGTCATCCCGTCGAGCGCGCAGAGCGCGATCGGCGGCGAGCTCCGGCTGCCGATCAAGAGGGTCGAGCTCCGGGCCGAGGCCTACTACCTCGCGAACAACACCCGCGAGGCCGTGGAGGGCTATCAGCTCGCGCACACCGAGCGGCTCGGCCAGGTGAAGGGCCTCGGCTGGTACGTGCAGCTCTCTGCGTGGCCCGTGGGCGACGCCTTCGTCACCGGGGATCCGGGGTACAGCCCGCGCCCCGTGAAGGTCGATCTGACGAAGGAGCCCGAGAAGCCGAAGTCGGGGCTCGAGGTCGCGGCGCTGCTCGCGGGGATCAACGCGACCTACGACGGCGCGTCCCGGGGCGGCGCGTACGACGAGAACACGCCGGGCGCCGAGGGCGGTCCGGGCACCGACCTCAACGTCATGCAGGTCGGCCTCGCCGCCAACTACTGGCACACGAAGAACGTGCGGCTCAGCGTGAATTACAACGCATACCTGACGCCGGGCAGCGGCTCCGACGAGAACCTCCTCCGGGTGCCGGGCAACACCTTGAAGCGGACCGACGCGCACGCGCTGCACGAGCTCGGCGCCCGGGTCGGCCTGTCCTTCTAGCTCCCCGCGTCCCGTCCCCGCGCGGCGCGGAGCCCCAGCCGCGCCCTCGTTCATTTGCCCTCCAACGAAGCGCGCCGGCAGGATTCCCTGCCGCGCACATCCCGCGGCGCCGGAGCCCCGCCGGCGAGGTCGCGCGCCTCAATTTTGGCCCAGGACAGCGCGGCGGGGTACCCGTCGGGCCATGCGCGACATGCGTCAGTGGATCGCCGTCGGTGCAGCCGTGGGGCTCGTGGCCGTGACCCTCCCCATGCTGCGCGAGCACGACGTCCAGCTCGGGGGGCTGCTCGCCAAGAAGACGAACGCCGGGGGCCCGACGATCACGCGGACCGTGACGCCGCCGCCGCTCACGGACCTCGATCTGACGCGCATCGACGACCGGAAGACCCCGCCCACGGCGCCGGCGCACGGCGACCGCGTCGCGGAGCTGACCATCGACCCGATGTACCAGCGGGCGGCGATCGGCTTCCTGCGGGCAGGCCGGGTCCCGGAGGGCGCGGTCGTCATGACCGATATCCGCACCGGGAAGGTGCTCGTCTGGGCGAGCTACGTGAACGAGGGGGCGCTGCACGACGTCGCTGCAGAGGCCACCGCGCCGTCGGCGAGCGTCTTCAAGGTCGTGACCGGCACCGCCCTCGTCGAGGCGGGCCTGAGCCCGAACACCAAGCAGTGTTATTCGGGCGGCGAGCACTCGATCCGGCCGGCGGACATGGTCGACAACAAGCGCCGCGACAAGTACTGCGCGACGCTCGCGCAGGCGATGGGCCGGAGCATCAACACGGTGTTCGCGCGGCTCGCCGCGAGGAACCTCGACCGAGAGAAGCTCGGCGCCGTGGCCGAGAAGCTCGGCTGGGGTCAGGACACGCCGTTCGACGTGAAGGTCGCGCCGAGCACGATCTCGCTCCCGGAAGACGATCTCGGCTTCGCGCGGACCGCGGCGGGCTTCTGGAACACGACGCTGTCGCCGTTCCAGGGGGCGAACCTGGCGACCACGATCGCCAATGGCGGCGAGATGATCCGGCTCCACGTCGTGTCGAGCGTCAAGGACGAGATCGGCGACATCTACCAGGGCCCGAGCGAGCGCCAGGTGCTCAAGCGGGTGATGGACGAGAGCACGGCCAACGCGGTGACCGCGATGATGGAGGCGACGGTGAATAACGGCACGAGCTACCGTTCGTTCCATGATCGCAACGGCCGCGCCTACCTCCCGGATATCCGCGTCGCGGGCAAGACGGGAACGCTCACGAAGCCGACGCCCGAGGGGCCCTTCTACACCTGGTTCGTCGGGTTCGCGCCGAGCCGCAAGCCCGAGGTCGCCATCTCCGTGATGGTCGCCAACGGCGCGAAATGGCGGGTCAAGGCGACGAACGTCGCCTGCGACATGCTCCGCACCTACTTCGCCGACAAGGGCGCGCCCGGCGTGAGCGACCCGAACAACCGGACCGGCGCGACAGCCCACCGCCGCTGACGCGGGGCTGGCGAGCCGCCGAGCCGCAGCGCGCCAGGCCGATCGCGGCGCCGCGCTGCGCGGATGCACCTGAACGCGGCACCGTGCCCCCAGCGAGGTTCCCTCGAGACCGACGACGCCAGCGGACCGTCGGCCCGTCAGGAAGACCACCGCGCAACCTTCACGAGGCCCCCCGTAGGGCCGAAATCATTCGATTTCCGCCCTCACCAGGATCCGGCGATGACGGTGCGTCACGGACCCGTGTGCCTGCCTGGTGGCTGGCAGGTGTGCAGGCTCATCGTAAACGCCGCGGCGGCGATCGATTCATGGAAACTTTCCGCCCGGGGGGCGAGCCCTCCCGCCGGCTCGCCGTCCGCGGCGCGAAGGTCCGGACCGCTCCGATGCAGCCGGACACCCTGGGCCAGGGTGGGACCTAGTTGCGAGAGGTGCTGCTTGTGCAGCTTGTGCTCGGCCGAGATCCGCGTGCTAGCATCTCTGTTGTGCAGGTTGTGCTCCGCAAGCTCGGCCGGGGATCACGCGCAGTCGTTGGCCGGCTCGTCCGTGCACCACGGAAAGGCTCGGTCATCGTCATCGAGTTCTCCGACGGAATGCATGAATATGTCACGACGCCGGTCAAGCGCGTGTTGCGCCTCGCTGGGCGCGAAGTCTTCTACATAGAGACCGTGAACTCCCGGTACCGCCTCGAGGTGCGCGGCCGCGAGGTCGCGCTGGACGGCGCGGTCGGCGGCTGAGCCCTGCCAGGTGCGACCCAGGCGGCGCGGATCCTTCGGTTCCTTCAGTTCTTCAGAACGAGCGCGCGCCTCTGACGTGACTGACGTGACTGTGACGTGACCGCGCGGGGAGGCGGAGGTCAACGCCTCACGGCGGCGCGATGCACTGCACACTCGTCTAGCACGAGAACTGCATCTCCGCGCGCATTGCCCCTTGCGCTTCCATTCGCTCTTGGGCACAGTCCCGCTCCCTTTGAGGGGCCCCGCGGTAGGCCATCCACCGGTGCAGGATGGGGCTCGCCTGGCGAGCTGTCGTCATGATGCCGCGCCCCCGACCGTGAGGAGATTGAAGCAGATGGGCAAGCGCGATCGCCGCCAGTCGATGAAGATGAGGCGCCGCAAGGCGCAGGCTGCCAAGAAGGAGCGCGCCAAGCGCAGCAAGCTGGCGAAGGCCCCGGCGGAGGTCGCTGGCAAGGCCAAGAAGCCCCGCGCTCCCAAGAGCGCCGCTCCCGCGAGCCCTTCGCCGGCTGCTTGATGGGGTGCGAGGCGCGGTCGATCGGCCGCGCACCACGCGCCACCCGTCGCATCGCCGCGCTGTTGCGATCCCGTCGCTCACCCAGGCCTCGCACGGCGGCGTCGTGCTCGGCCCGGCGCGCCCCCCGGCGCGCGGCCGCACTCCTCGCCAGCGGGGGCGCTCACTCGTCGCGAATCACACGCGTGTGCAGGCTCAGGCCGGGCTGCCGGCCCATGTCGGTCGCGCCCGCCGAATCGCCAGCCCCGTTCTGCGTGGGCTGGGGCTCCTTGGGCGGGGGCTCGCCGAGGAGCCCGGCGTCGCCCTCCCTTCGCTCCTCGTCGATGAGCTCCCAATGGCCCCGTTCGTCGCGCCAGCGCTGCGCGACCCGGGTGCTGCGGACCGTGGCCTCGTCGTTCCGCAGCCAGAGGACGTCGAGGTAGACCTCGGCTTCCTCGCGCTGGGTCATCTCGAAGCCGCCGAACTCCACGTCGACGACCCGGAGGCGGGTGCCCCACCCGGCGTGACGATTCATGAAATCCTGGCGCGCGTTCGCGCCGACGCGCTCGAGCGCGACATCCATGCGGCCGAACCGGGCAGCCGTGTTCATCTCGAGCGCCGCTTCGGTGAGGCGCTGGGACGTGCTCGGGGCGATGCCGCAGCCGGCGAGGGGCAAGAGGCTCAGGGCGAGGAGGACGCGGCGCATGCCGAGCACCCTGGGCGAAGGGGTCGGCGCGGGCAAAATTTCCAGCAGGCGCGCGGCGCTCAGAACGAGTTCGTCGCGACGAAGTAGAGCTGACCGCCGGGGATCGCGAGATCGCTCAGGCCATAGGCGTACCCGAAGCGCAGCTGCGAGGAGAGGACGTACCCGATGTTCAAGCTCAGCCACAGCTCGCCGCCGACCGAGGCGTGCAGCTGGGGCGAGTAGAGCAGGCTCTTCCGCGTGAAGAGGGCGAGGTCGTCCATCTCGAAGCGGTTGAATGCGCCGCCGTGGTCGAGGAAGAGGCTCGCGTCGACGCGGCGCAGGTAGATCGGCAGCGTCACGAGGCCGCGGTCGGGTTTCAGGAGGGGCACGCGGTACTCGAACGTCTGCGAGAAATAGGAGCGGCCGAACATCGCGCCCGGCGCGTAGCCGCGGAGCGTGAACGAGCTATTCGTGACCCCGGTGAGCAATGTGTCGACGAGGGTGAGGTTCTCGAGATCGTACCCGCCCACGCCATAGCTGGCGCCCCGGGGGAAGTTGCCGCCAGACACCGCCCCGGCGACGCGGAACGCGAGGGTGTGATCGCCTGACCAGGGCATGGCGACGTAGGCGGTGAGGCCCGTCGAGAACGCGTAGGTCGTATAGCTGCTGCCCGTCTCCGGGCCGGCGTAATCGAGGCCAGCGCTCAGCGACACCCCGCGGGGCGCGCCGGCGGCGTCGAGCGAGCCCTCGGCGTTCGAGAATGCGTAGCCGAGGTGCGCGAGGTTCAGGGTGCCCCGCGGCGGGAGGATGGTCCGGGGCGCGTACGGGTCGAGCTTGTCGCCGACGGGGAGCTGCCCCTTGAACGCGGCGCTGCCGAACGACGCGCTCAGGGTATGCCGCGAGAACTCGCCGCGGATCGGATAGCTGATGCCGGAGGAGATCCCGATCGTTCGCTCGTCGTAGACGACGTTTCGGCCGTTGAGGCGGTAGCCGCCGCGCGGCGAGATGTTGTGGTACACGCGGACGCCGAGATCGACAGGCAGCCGGCCGTAGTTGTACCCGAGCAGGACGTTCGGGGCCGGCGCGTCCGGCTGCACGGTGAGCTCGCCGAAGATCGTGTGGCGACCGACGATGTCGGTGCCGGTCACGCTCACCGTGAGCGCGTTCGAGCCATAGCTCCCGGGCGCGTAGTCGAGCGTGATCGCGCGCGGCGCGAGCGTGGGAAGCGGGTTGTAAGGGACGCGCTCGAGCCGCGCCGCCGAGGGCTCGGCGGCGGGATCGGGGCGATCGCCCGGGGGCGGCGGCGCCGGGAGGAAGCGCGCCGGATCGAGCGGCATGGCGAAGAGGTCGTGGCCCCGAGAGGTATATCCAACATAGACAAGCGTCTTGCCATCGGGGCTGATCGCCGGGTGCAAGGCGCCGAGTCTCACGTTCGTGACCTGGCGCAGCGCGCCGGACGAGACGTCGTAGGCGTAGACGTTGTGGATGCCGGTGCGATCGGAGGTGAAATAGAGCGTCTCGCCGTCGGGCGACCAGACGGGGTTCATGTCGGTCGCGCGATCGCGCGTCACCTGCCGGAAGCCGCCGGTGGCGACGTCCACCACGCGGATGTCGCGATAGCCGCCCGCGGTCCAGACGCTGTACGCGAGGCGCTTGCCGTCGGGCGAGAACGACGGGGAGTAGGCCTGCTCGAAGCGGGCGCTCGGGACGAGATCGCGCCGCTCGGACAGGGCGCCATCCCTGGAGAGCCGCGCGATCTCCAGGTAGCGGGTGCCCTTGCTGTTGAGGGAGAAGGCGACGAGATCTCCGGTCGGGCTCACGTCCGGGGCCGCGGATCGGAGGCCGTGCGTCAACCGGCGCCGCCAGGGCTCGTCGCCGTCGGGCGCCGCCTTGCCGCGCGGGAGCAAGATCAGATCGTTTCGGTAGTAGTGGTTGCGCCACGGCAGGAGCGCCGTGAAGACGAGGTCACCCGCCGGCGTGAACGCCGGTCGCGAGGGCGCGTTGGTGCGCGCGACCAGCGCTTCGCGGCGCTCGCCCCCGGGCGCGGGCGCGGCGAGGGGGACGCGGTAGATACCGGGGCGCTCCCCGCCGTCGTCGCGGAAGTAGACGATCTCGTCTGCAGCGGTCCGGCGCGCGGCGGGCGGGACGAACCGCGGGTAGAGCACGTTGCGCCCGTGGTAGGTGAGCCGCGCGCCCTCGCGGAGCCCGCGCGCCTCGACGGCCGCCATCTGCTCTCGGTAGAGCCGGCGGAGGTGGTCCTTCCAGCCCTCGTACAGCTCGACGTAGGTCCTGCCGGTCACGCGGCGGATGGCGCGGTTGATCCCCCACGGGAGGAGCGACGCCCCGTAGTCGGCGGAGACGGCGCGCATCGTGTTGGGCCCGTAGACGTCGATGATCCAGCCCAGGAACCTCGATCCGTAGAGATACCAGAGGTTGCCCTGCGGCCAGCGGTACGCGGAGCTCGAGATCTGATCGAGCCGCGCGATGTTGTCCTCGAGCACGTCGGCGCGCAGGTACATGTCGAACATGCTCGAGCGCATCCGGCCACCACTCGAGTGGTGGCTCTCGCTCACCACGGCGAGCCCCTCGATGATCCACCGCGGCTGCACCTGGTTCGGCGAGAACGTCTTGCCCACGATCGCGTTCAGGATCGCCGGGATCCCCGAGGTGTTGTCGATGTGCGCGATGTGCGTGAACTCGTGCGTGAGGAGATCGAGGTACCAGTCGTCGTAGTCGCCGAGCGTCGACAGGTCGTCCGGACCGGATGCGAGGAGGTGGATCGAGTTGTAGGGGATCGTGCCGGCCGACCCGTTCGCTATCTCGGAGTCGTCGGTGATCAGGATCTCCGTGCGGCCCTTCGGGGCGTAGCCGAGCGCATCCTCGACGCGCCCGTAGATCGTCTCGGCGAGCGAGGCGATGCGCGCCGCGAGGGGCTCGAGGCCCTGCGGATGGTGCACGCGGAAGTGGGCGGTCTCGAACGTCCAGAAGGCGAGATCGGGATCGCCCGTCGCCCGGGCCGGCCGCGGAACGAGGAGCAGCAGCGCCGCGAGGGCGACGGCAGAGAGGACGGACGCTGCGCGGTGGAGCGGCCGGCTCGCTCGCGAGCCGGCGCGCGCGGGAGAAGAGTTCACCACGATCGAGGCGGCGTGGCGACCTCAGAGGTCGTCGTAGAAGAGCGGCTCCCTGTTGCGCGTGAACCGGGACACGAGCTGCCGGCCCTCCGCCGAGATCTGCATGATCCGGGCGCCGAAGCCTGGCTCGGCCGAGTCCCTCGAGCCGCCTGCCTCGCGCGTCCACCGGACCGCGGCCTGCGCGGTGAACTCGTAGTTGCCCGGCAGGCGGACGCGCAGGGTCACGACGGAGCCCGTCGGCGGGATCTTGTAGGTCGCGACGAAGATGCCCCCGTGCTCGATGACGTCGTTGCCCGCCAGTCCCTTGTAAAAATTCGACGGCGTCAGAGCGCCGAGCTCGACATCGACGACCGCCGCGTGCGTGCGGTGGTCGACGGGCTGCGGCACGGCCTGGGACGGCGGAGCGCCGCGTGGGTTCGCGGCCGGGTGCGACGCGGCGGGGTAAGCGGGCGAGGACGGCGAGGCGGGCGCCGGCGCACGCCGCGGCTGCTGCGGCGAGGGGAGCGTGTGCTGGAGGGGCGCAGACACGGCCACCGCGGGAACAGGCGCGAACGGCGCGGGCGCGGCCACCGCTGCAGGTGCATGCGCTACCTGCGCGGGCGCGGCCACCGCCACGACGGGCGCTGGCGCGATCGGCGCTGGCGCAACCGGCGCGGGCGCGGCCACCGCAACCGGCGCTGGCGCGACCACCGCTACAGGCGCTGGCGCAGCCACCGCTATCGGCGCAGGCGCTGGCGCGGCCACCGCTACAGGCGCAACCGGCGCTGGCGCGGCCACCGCTACAGGCGCTGGCGCTACCTGCGCAGGCGCGGCCGCCGCCACGGGCGCACGCGCCTGCGCGGAGGCACCGGCGGCCTGCGCCCTGCTCAGCGCGTTGACCTTGCTCAGCGAGGAGGCGACGTGCTCCATCAGCACGTCCACCACCGGATCGGCCGCGGTGATCCTCTGCAGGCGGTTCAGGACGTCGCGCACATGGCCGAGCGCGATCTCGCTGCCGTCGAGGGCCTGACCCCCGGAGCGCTCGATGCGGTGCATGATGCCCATCGCCTGCGCTATCGGCTCGGCGAGCGCCTCGATCTCAGGCGACACCCCCCCGTTCGACTGGAGCGCATTGAGCGCCGCGGCGAGCAGTTCGCGGGCGCTTTTCGCAAGCTGCGCGGGTTCCGACATGAATCCTCCGAAGGGCGCATCCTACGCGGTCGCGCGCGCATAGGTTCAGGATTCGATGCCGCGAGCCGGCCAGGCGACCCCGCCGGCGACGCGGCCGGCCGTCAAGCGCCCCCCAGCCGGCGGTCACCCGCGCGACGCCCCCGACGCCACGAGGGCCGCGAGCTCACCGACCGACGCCGGCTCTCCGTCGATCTCCCCCTCCAGCAGCGCGACGGCCGTGTCGCCGGTCCTCACCAGGACCATCCCGCCCTCGACCACGGCCTCGCCGGGCGCGAGCGCTTCGGGGAAGCTCGCCGCCGGCGCGGCCCGCAAGACGATGACGCAGGCGCCCTCGATCTCGGTCCACGCGCCTGGAGCCGGCGCGAGGGCGCGGACGTGCCGGAGGACGCGCTCCGTCGGCCAGGACCAGCAGATGGCGCACGCCTCGTCGTCCGGCGCAGGCGCCTGCGTCGCGAGCGCCGGATCCTGGGCGACGCCCGCCACCTCCTCGCCGCGCGCGAACCGATCGACCGTGCGCCGCAGGACCCGGAGGCTCGGCCGGTCGAGCGCCCGGGCGAGCTGCCACGCGGTCCACCCCGGATCGATGGGGAGCCTCTCCTGTTCCAGGATCTCGCCGGTGTCGTACTCCGCCTCGATCCGGTGCGCCGTGACGCCGCTCTCGGCGTCCCCCGAGGCGATGGCCCAGTACGTGGGGTCCGGCCCGCGATGACGGGGGAGCAGCGAGGGGTGCACGCCGATCCCGCCGAGCCGCGCCGCCCTCACGAGCGACATCGGCAGGCGCGTGGTCCAGAACCAGCTCACCAGGAGATCGGGCGCGAGCGCCTCGACGCGCGACGCGAGCTCCGGGCGCTCGACGTCGGGACGCAGCAGGAGGCGCGAGCCGAAGAGCCGGCGGGCCCGGCGGAGCGCCACCGCGTCGGCGCGGCTGATCGCGGCGAGGGCGATGTCGTGACCGTCGCCGTGGAGCAGCAACGCCGCCAGCGGGAGGCCAAAAAAGGCGACCCGCAGAGGGCGCTCGCCCGAGCGTCGGCCGAAAAGTTTTCCGTGTGGGAGCAGGCTGATAGGTGAAGGCTCCGATGGCGGCGCCCCCTCTGCAAGGCTCATTTCGTCCGGCGCTCCGGCCCGGCCACCGCTACGACGCGTCCGCCGCGCGCCGGCCGATCCTCGTCTTCGAGGACGTCTACAAATCGTACCGCGCCGATCAGCCGGTGCTCCGCGGGATGTCGCTCTCGATCGAGCGCGGCGAGTTCGTGTTCATCACGGGCCCGAGCGGCTCGGGCAAGAGCACGCTCCTCCGCCTCGTGCACCGCACCGAGCGCGTCGACGATGGCCGGATCCTCTTCCTCGGCCGGGACATCGCGCGCCTGACCGACGCGTCGATCCCCGCGCTCCGGCGCAACATCGGCTTCGTCTTCCAGGATTTCAAGCTGGTCCCGGGCTGGACCGTGTTCGACAACGTGGCCATCACGCTGGAGGTGCTCGGCCTCCCGTCGCGCCTGCTCCGGACCCGGGTCGGCGAGGCGCTCGAGCGCGTCGGCCTGGCGGGGCGCGGCGGCGACCGAGCGCAGGTGCTGAGCGGCGGCGAGCAGCAGCGCGTCTCGATCGCGCGGGCGATCGTCGGGGAGCCGACGCTGATCCTCGCGGACGAGCCGACGGGCAACCTCGACCCGCAGCTCGCGATCGATCTGCTCGGGCTGTTCGAGGACATCCACGAGACCGGCACGACCGTGCTGTTCGCGACGCACGATCGGACGCTGCTCGACGTGCGCCCCCGGCGCGTGGTCGTGCTCGACGACGGGAAGGCGACCGACGTGCCGCACGGCCTCGGATCCGGCGGCGAGCTCGCGGACGGCGACGAGGACGAGATGGACAGCGGCGTGCGCGGCGCGGCGTAGCGCCGAGGGCTCCGCCTCACGAGACGGATAGAGGGAACCGGATGCAGACCAGCGAGCGTGACGATCGGCGGAGATGGCTTCGCACCTGGCGGGCAGGGAGGAGCGACTGGCGGCTGCAGGCGCTGTCGATCTTCTCGCTCGCGGTCGCGTTCGTCTGCCTCGCGTCGGCCCTCCTCGTGGTCACGAACCTCATGGCGGTGCGCGATCGCTGGTCGCGCGCCGGCCGCGCCACGGTCTACCTGCGCGACAGCGCGACCGAGGCGCAGACCGCGGAGCTCACCCGCGCGCTCGAGGGCACCGAGGGCGTCAAGAAGGTGCGGCTCGTGACGAGCGCCGAGGCGCGCCGCGAGGTGGTGCACGACGACGGCGACAAGGCCCTCGCCGCGCTCCCGCCGAGCGCGTTCCCCGCGTCGCTCGAGGTCGGCTTCACCGAGGAGGTCTCCGACGAGGCGCTCGCCTCGATGACGGTGAAGCTGCGCGCCCTGCCGGCCGTGGACACGGTGGAGACGTACCAGCGCTGGACGGAGCGGCTGTCGTCCCTCCTCAGCGGCGGCGTCGCCGCGAGCGCGTGCCTCGCCGCGATCGTCCTCTGCGCCGTCGTGAGCGTCATCGGCTCGACGATGCGCCTGCTCTTGCATCGCCGGAAGATCGAGGTCGAGGTGCTGAAGCTGGTCGGCGCGACCGACGGCTTCGTGCGCCGGCCGTTCATCGTCGAGGGCGCCACGCAGGGCGCCGCGGGCGCGGCCGGCGCGCTGCTCGTGCTGGGCGCCCTGTTCATGATGGTGCGCGGACGCTTCGATCACGAGCTCGCCAACCTGCTCGGCGTCTCGCCGTCGTTCCTGCCGTGGGAGGTCGCGTTCGGGATGGTCACCCTCGGGGCGGCGCTCGGCGCCACGACCGCGCTGCTCACGCTGCGCAAGATGGTGGCCGTGTGAGGCGCCGCGTCCGGCTCGCGCCGCTCGCGCTGGCGCTCCTCACCGGCGCCGCGACGAGCGGCGCCGAGGTGCCGGCGCCGGACGCCCCGGCGCCCACGTCCGCCTGGGCGGCCAGGGCCCCGGCCCCGGCGGCGCGCCCGGGCTCCGCGCTGGCCGAGAACGATCTCGATCGCCTGCTCGCGAAGCTCGACGCCGAGGAGAAGGCGCTGCGCGCGGAGCTCGACACGATCGGCCCCGCGCTGGAGCTCACCCGCCGCCGGATGATCGCGCGCGGGCGCGCGTACTACCGCCACGTCCGCGCCGGGTTCCTCCCGGTGGGCGGCGGGTTCGACGCGCTGGTGGACCACGCCGCCCGCGTGGAGCGCACCCGGCTCGCCCTCGAGCGCGACCTCGCCCGCGAGGCGGAGCTGACCCGGCGCAGCGCCGAGCTCGCGGACCGGCTCACGCACCTCGGAGCGGAGCGCGCGCCCCTCGAGGTGCACCGCGAGGCGATGAACCGCGCCCGGGTCGCGCTGGCCCAGGAGGAGGAGCGCCGCGCCGCGTTCTCGCGCGCGTTCGAGACGAGCGTGCGCCCCGACTACCTCGCGATCTACGGCGCGGACACCGGGCCCGCCGAGCTCGATCGCCGCGCCGGCTTCCGCGCGCTCATGGGGCGGCTCCCCTTCCCGATCGCCGGCCGCGCGGAGGTGCGCAAGGTGTCGCGCCGCAGCGCCGGAGGCCCCGGCGTCGAGCTCACCGCGCTGGACGGCGCGCCGGTCCGCAGCGTGGCCGCTGGGCGGGTGGCCTTCGCCGACACGTACGCGGACTACGGGCTCACCGTGATCGTCGATCACGGCGAGCGGCTCTACTCGGTGTACGCGAACCTCGGCGCCGCGGACGTGCGCGCCGGCGATCAGCTCCAGGGCGGGGCGCGGGTGGGCACGGTCGCGAGCGGACCGGACGGCGCGAAGCTCTACTTCGAGCTGAGGCGCGGCGCCGAGGTGATCGATCCGGGTCCCTGGTTCGGGATGTAGCGGCGCGAGCCCGCCGCGCGCCGCCGCGAGGCGAGCCCGCGCGACGCGCGAAGTGTGCTAAGGCGGCCCCGTGAATCGCCCTGACGGCCGCGCCCTCGATGTCCACCGCCCCGTGGAGATGATCCTCGGGTTCCACCGCAACGCAGAGGGCTCCGTCCTCTACCGCGCCGGGAGGACGGTCGTGCTCTGCACGGCCTCGGTCGAGCCCACCGTGCCCGCCTGGATGATGGGCAAGGGCGCGGGCTGGCTCACGGCCGAGTACCAGATGCACCCGCGATCGAGCCCGGCCCGCAGGGAGCCGCGCGACGGGCGGGGCAAGGCCCCGAGCGGGCGCACGCAGGAGATCCAGCGGCTCATCGGCCGCGCGCTCCGGGCGGCGATCGATCTCAAGCAGCTCGGCGAGCGGACGATCGCGATCGACTGCGACGTCCTCGAGGCGGACGGGGGCACGAGGACCGCGTCGATCACCGCCGGCTTCGTGGCGCTCGCGCTGGCGCTCGACCGGATGCGCGCGGCCGGATCGCTCGAGGCGCCGGTGCTCCGCGATCAGGTGGCGGCGATCAGCGTGGGCCACCTCCCGGGCGGGCTCGCGCTCGACCTCGTCTACACCGAGGACAGCTCGGCGCGCGTCGACATGAACGTCGTGGCGACGGCGGTCGGCTCGATCGTCGAGGTCCAGGCGACGGCCGAGGACGAGGCCATCCCCCGGGCAGAGCTCGATCGCATGACCGACCTCGCGCTCGCGGGCGTGGCGTCGCTCGCGAGCGCGCAGCACCGGGCGCTGTCGAGCGCCGGCGTCGATCTCTCCGCGCTCTTCCAGACGGACCGCTGGAGGGTCGCGTGAGCCGGGAGCCGCTGCGCCTGCTCGCCGCGACCTCCAACCGAGGAAAGCTCGCGGAGCTGCGCTCGCTGCTCTCCGACCTCCCGATCGAGGTGCTCTCGCTTTCGGATGTGCTGCCGGGGGCGCCGCCCGTGGTCGAGGACGGCGCGACGTTCCTGGACAACGCGCTCCTCAAGGTGCGCGCCGGGGCGCTCCGATCGGCGATGGTGACGCTCGCCGAGGACTCGGGGCTCGAGGTGGACGTGCTCGACGGACGACCGGGCGTCCGGTCCGCCCGCTTCGCGAGGGAGGGCGCGACCGACGCGGAGAACAACGAGGCCCTGCTCGCGGCGCTCGCGGACGTCGCGGACGACCGGCGCCGAGCGCGCTTCCGCTGCGTGATGGTGCTGCTCGATCCGCGGACCGAGGCGCAGCCCATCGTGACCGAAGGGCGCTGCGAGGGGTGGATCGGCAGGCAGCCCAGGGGCGCGGGCGGCTTCGGATACGATCCGCTGTTCGTCGTGGAGGGCTACGGACGGACGATGGCCGAGCTCGGCGAGGCCGAGAAGAACCTCGTGAGCCACCGCGGCAAGGCCGCGCGGGAGATGCGCTCCTCGCTCGAGGCGCTTGTCGCGCGACGGTAGGACGACAGGCGGTGCGCGGTGGGCGCCGATCGAGCGGCGACGCCGGACGGCGGTTGACCCCGTCCGGGACCGCTTGTAATCGCGACCGGAGGCACCCACGTACTGCCCGGTGATCGGATCCCCTGATGAAGCAGGACTGGAAGGCCGTCGGAAGCTACGGGACCGTCGGTCTCGAGGTGGTGCTGTGCATCCTGGTCGGCCTGTTCATCGGCCGCTGGCTCGACGGGAAGCTCGGGACCGATCCGTACCTCTCGGTGCTCTGGTTCTTCTTCGGGCTCGGCGCCGCCGGCAAGGCGGTCTTCCGGGCGTGGAAGGAAATGCAGGCCGTGGCCGAGCGCGAGGAGCGCGAGCAGGGGAACCCTGCGCCGAGGTTCGACGACCGGAAGGCACGGCAGGACGAGCGCGCGCCGGACGGCGACCGCCGGACAGGCTCGAGCGGCGAGGTCCGCGATCCCGACGGGCTGCAGGACGCGAAGGGGAACGATGAGCGCTGAGCGAAGGCCGGGGGCGCCCGGCAGCGATCCGCCGCACGAGGAGCCCGACGCGGAGGAGCGGCCCGGCGTCGGGGACGCCACCATGCGGTCCGTGCTCCGCTGGGTCGCCGGCACGGCCGCGGTCCTGTCCGTGGCCGCGCTGCTCGCGTACGGCACGCGCGCGGCGCTCGGCGTGTGCATCGGGGGCGCCATCGCGACGGTGAACCTGTACGTCTTCGCGCGCATCGTCGACGCGTTCCTCTCGCGCCGGGGCCACACGGTGTCGTGGACGCTGATCGCGATGATCAAGCTGCTCGGCCTGATGGGCGGCGTGTGGCTCCTCCTGAAGAGCGAGGTGGTCTCGGGCGTCGCCTTGATGGTCGGCTACGCCTCGCTCGTCGTCGGCATCACCCTGGGGACGCTCTTCGGACCGAAGCCCCCGGCGGACGGAAGCCCGCCGGGCGCTCGCGGCTGAGCTCCCGCCGGAACCGGCCTCCGGGAGCGACCCGCGCGGCGTGGGGAGACTTGGCGCGCTCCAGGGTGCCCACCGTAAACGAGTTGTGGTAGAGGCGAGGCCCCTCGATCGAGGGCGAACTCCCACAAGGCGCGCCAGCGCTCGCGGCCGTGCCGGCACAGCCGCGCGGCTCCCGGCGCGGCGCATCGACGACGAAAGCCATGCCTGAGCACACAGGGTTCCTCACGTACCTCCTGGCGCAGCTCCCCGGACTCCGGGAGAACGCTCGCAACATCGGCAAGACGTTCATCGGTCACCACACCGTGGACTACCGCGGGACCGAGCCGATCTTCATGAGCCTTCTGATCATGGTGCTGTTCGTGCTCCTCGCCAGCGAGGTCCGCGGCCAGTACCGGCGCCTGAACGAGTCCGTGATCCCGGAGGACAAGCTCACGCTGCGCACGTTCTTCGAGGCGTTCTTCGGCTACTTCTACGGGATGGCCCGGGACGTGATGGGGCCCGTGAACGCGAAGCGGTACTTCCCGCTCATCGGGGGCTCGGCCGCGTTCATCTTCTTCTCGAACGCGTCGGCGCTCATCCCGGGAGTGAACCCGCCGACCTCGAACCTGAACGTCACGATCGGGTGCGCGGTCGTGGTGTTCGTCCTGTTCAATTACTACGGGCTGAAGGAGAACGGCTGGAGCTACCTCGCTCACCTCGCCGGGCCGAAGTGGTACCTGGCGCCGCTCATCTTCCCCATCGAGGTCATCTCCACCTGCGTCCGCCCGGTCACGCTCTCGATCCGGCTCATGCTCAACATCGGCGTCGATCACCTCGTGGCGAGCATCTTCCTGGGGCTCGTCGCGCTGTTCGTCCCGGTGCCCCTGATGTTCCTGGCGATCATCGTCATCGTCGTGCAGACGCTGGTGTTCTGCCTGCTGAGCTGCATCTACATCGGGCTCGCGACCGAGAAGGCAGATCACCACTGACCGCTTCGCCTGACCGCCTGGTCAGCCGCCCACCGGCGCCGCGGAGAATGGCGCTGGAGGTGAAGAGAAGGCTAGCCAGCCCTCGAAAATCGGATTAGAGGGGCCCCGCTGTCGATGGGTTGCCCCACAGCGGTGGTGGATCGCGGAAGCGCGGCCCCTGCCGAGCAGTAGCAGAGGTCCCTGGAGCGATCCCCGGATCTCGATGGGGGACCGCCCCGCGGCCCCCGACCCAAGCAGATGTTTCGCATGCAGCCCCGCGGGCTGTGTGGCTTGAAAGGAGCAGATTCGGATGTCGCTGAAGAGCAAGCTGTCGCTGTCCGCCGTTGTCGGCACTGCGCTGGTACTGGTTCCCGCTATGGCGCTGGCGCAGGATGGCGCGGCGTCGAACAAGTACGACGCGAACTCGTGGCTCGCCGTCGCTGCCGGATTCGCGATCGGCATCGCTGCCCTCGGCGGCACCATGGGCCAGGGGCGCGCGGCGGCCGCCGCCCTGGAGGGCATCTCCCGGAACCCGGGCGCCGCTGCCCGGATCCAGACCCCGATGATCCTCGGCCTGGCGCTCATCGAGTCGCTCGTGCTCCTCTCCTGGGTCATCGCGTTCTTCCTCCAGGGCAAGATCGCCCCCTGAGCGAGCGCTCGCCGCGCCTACCGGGCCCGGCTCCGCTGCTCCTTCCCGCCCCCCTTCCCTACGCCCACTACCCCGCGACGGGCCTCGCGCCTGCCGCTACCTCACGCGCACGACGGTGCCCGGCTCGTGCGCCGTGGGGAGCACGGCCGTCCAGCCGGCGGGGAGCCGGGGCGACGTCCACCAGAACAGCCGCTGCGCATCGAGCGGAGCCAGGTTCACGCAGCCGTGGCTGCGCACCTGCCCGAACGAGCGATGCCAGAACGCGCCGTGCAGCCCGACGCCCTTCGAGAAGTACTGGACGTAGGGGACGTCCTCCATCCGGTAGTACCGCTCGGCGGCCTCGTCCTCGAGGTTGTCCATGTCCGAGGTGAGCAGCTTGGCCCAGATCCGGAAGGTGCCGGCGGGCGTGGCGCGCTGCGACCCGGGCGCTCCCTTGCCGGTCGAGACGAGCGTCGCGAACACGGGGCGAGGCCCTTCGTAGGCCACGAGCGTCTGCGTCGAGCGCTCGACGTCGATCCAGCGCTCACCCGCCTCGACGTCGACCTCGGGCGGCGGCGCCACCGAGGGGCGCCGGAGATCGCGGGTCGAGATCCACGCCGCGACGTCGCCCTCCGCGATGCGCGCGAGCTTCCCCGAGGCGCCCTGCGCCTCCTCCAGGTAGGGGACCACCTCGAACCGCACCTTGCTCTCCTCGGTTCGCGTGAAGCCCGCCCCCGTCCGCGTGTAGAGCGGAGCCCGCTCCGACACGACCCACGCGGTCGCGATCTGCGCGGCGCCCGGCGCGACGTCCACCCCGTGGAACGCGAACGCGCGCACTGGACCGAGATCTCGCATCGGCAACCAGAAGCCGCTGTTCGTGCGGCCGTACCGGGCGCCTCCCTCGATCCGCTCCTCGACGATCGCCACCGCGAAGCCGGGCTCGAGCTGCGCGTCCGGCGCGTCGATGTCGACCGCCTCGGCCCGCCGGTAACCGAAGGTCCCGTCGGGGCCGACGAAGTAGTAGCGGTAAGGGAGCCCATCGGGCATCTCGCGCCACGTCCGCACCAGCGGGCCGATCGGACCCGCGGCGGACAGCTCGACGGCGTCGTCGCAGACCCAGGCCGCGGCGCCCACCTCGAGCCAGCGCCCGAGGCATCCGCCGGCGCGCCTGGCCGCAAAGACGGGCAGCTGCACGTTGCGATCGACGGAGCCGCGCCGGCGCGCGCCCTCGCCGGGGGCGTCGAACAGCGGCTGGTCGCGCTTGAGCACGCGCGCGCTCCTGACCCACGCCGGCAGCGGCGTGTCGCCCGCGGAGACCCACGGCGGAAGCTGCGAAGCGAGGACCGCTCCACCCCAGATCGCCACGCCGAGGCCGACCGCCGCGGCGCCGCCGCGCAGCGCGCCGCGGCGCGCTCGCCGCAGCGCGCCGCGTGGCCGTTCCTGCGAGCCGGCCTCGGCGCCTCCACGCTTCGTCATCCTGCGGCGAGATCCTAAGCCTTCGCCTGCGCTAGAGCCAAACTCCCGCCTGCGCGCCCGCGGTCGGCGGGTTCAGCGGTAGGAGAAGCGCACTTCGTGATCGCAGATCCGGAAGAGATCACCCTCGACGATGGCCTTCCGGGCGATGCGCTGGCCGTTGTACTCGACGCCGTTCGTCGAGCCCATGTCGACCATGTAGTACTGGCCGTTCAGGAACTCGACCATGGCGTGCTGGCGCGACACGTTCGGGTCCTTGATCGTCAGGTCGCTCGACTGCTTGCCGCGCCCGATGATGAACCGATCCTTGTTCACCACGAACCGCTGCCCCGCGTAGAACGCGGCGAGCGTCGGGCCGACGGGGACCTGACTCGGCATCCCCATGGCCATCGGCGGCGGACCCGGCACGCTGCTGGAGGCCTGCGGCGGAGCGATGTACGGCGGCGGCGACAGCGGGGGCGCGAGGGGCGGCGCCACCGGCGGCCCCATGGGCGAGGCGTAACCGGCGGCGTTGCTCAGCGGCGGCGGCGGCGGCCCCGAGCGGCTCACCGAGGCGCCCGGGAGGCTCTGGCGCCCGCCGGGGTTCGTGACCTGCGACGGGAGCGGCGGCGGCGCGCCGAGGCGCGTCACGCTGGTCGGCGGAGGCGGCGGGCCGCCGACGCGACCCGGAATGGGCGGCGGCACGGGCAGGCTGGGCCGCTTGCCGCCCGCGTTGCTGCTGCCGGGGGGCGGCGGCGGCGGCGGCGGCGCGCCCGGACGGACCTGCCCTGGAGGCGGAGGAGGCGGCGTGATCGCCGGGACCGGCGTCGGCCCTGGCCCGACGGGCGCCACGCCGTACTGCGGCGACGGCGCGCCATACGCAGGCGCCGGGGCGCCGTAGGGCATCCCGGCTGCCGGCTGCTGCTGCAAGCCCCCCAGGGGCGGCGCCGAGCCGGACGTCGCCAGCCCGGGCGGCTGGGGCGTCGCGAGGGGAGGTGGCGCGCTGGCCTGATGAGCGTGCGGGACCGCCATGTGCCCGGAGGGGGGCACCGCGTCGCCCCTGGCGGGCGGCGGGAACGGCGTGCGGGGGCTGTAGCTTCGCTGCCGCGCGTACTGCTTCATCGACTCGTTGATGAGGTAGTCGATGGAGCACTCGAGCTCGCGCGCCATCTGCTCGAACGTCTCCCAAAGGACATCGCGACACTGGAACGTCCGTGCGCTTTTCTTGTTCGGATCCGCGCTCATCTCTACCCAACGATAATGGAGGATGAATTGCGCTGGGAAGCCTCCTCCCGGCCTCTTCCCTGCAAGCAACTGACGGCTCTCTGCCGCGCGTGACGCGCGCGGCGGGCGAAGAAGCGCGTCACTTCTTCTCGCCCTTCTCGAGCTCCGGCTTCCTGTCCTGCATGGCCGGCTCGATGCAGTACTGAACGAACTCGCCGACGGTCTTCACGTCCCTGAGCTCGCGCTCGGTCGACCCCTCTTTCTGCACCTCGCACGCCCACTTGCAGTCCGGGTCGGCCTCGCAGACCGGCACGCGCGTGGTGTCGCCCTCGAGCGGCTTGACCGCCGGGAGATCGGCCGCCGTGCCGAACGTGAAGTAGTAGGCGATCGCGCTCGTCCGCACCGCCGCCGGACCCGCGGCGAAGTGCTTCTTCAGCGCCTCGACGGGCGAGCCCTCCTTCAGGTCGCCGAGCGCGGCGCCGTACGTGAGCGCCTCCGGCATGGCGAACCCCTTGCTGTCCTTGCCGTCGGGGAGCCTGCCCATGAACTCGTCGATGTGCTTCGCCGTCGACATCTTCAGGATGGTCGCGGCGGCGGCGCGGCGGATCTTCCACTTGTCGGTCTTGAAGAGGCCGTAGAGCTTCTCGACGACGAGCTCGCGCGGCATCTCGCCGACGCGGCGGAAGGCCTGGTCGAGCACCGCGTCGGGCGCGTCCGCGGTCGCGATCTCGAGGATGCGCTGGATGTCGCTCGGGTTGTTGCGATCGAGCCGGCCTTCGAGCGCGGCGAGGGCGGCCTGGCGGCGCTTCTCCGGCTGCTCCTTGTTCGCCGCGAACCCGAGGAGGAAGTCCACCGACGGTCGGCCGCCGAGCTTCTTCATCGACCCGAAGACCCGGAACAGCTCCTCCTCCTGGTACTGCGCGAGCTGCGCCTCGAACTGCTTCTCGGTCGGCGAGAGCTTCGACGCGGCGTTCGCCGCCTGGAGCTCGGGCTTCTTGACCGCGGTCCACTCGCTGGAGGTGACGAACCTGGCGATGGCGACCAGGTTCGCCGAGGCGGCCTCCTTCGTCGGCGGGTCGCCGTACTCGGCCACGAGCGACGCCAGCTGGTCGAGCCGCTTCGCCTCGCGGGTCATCAGCTTCGGCAGGCCGGCCACCGCGGCGGGGCCGATGAAGCGCAGGAGCTGCTCCATCCCGTAGGCCTGCGAGCGGTCCTCGAGCCGGTGCTCGAAGTCCGCCATCGCCCAGTCGATGAGGGCGGCCTTGAGCCCCTCCTTCAGCCCCTCGTCCGCGATGATCACGGTCCGATCCGACGTGAGCATCGCGTACGCCGCGTCCTTGTAAGGGAACGACGTGTCCTGCGGGAGCGGCTGCCCTGGCTGCGCGACGGGCGGCGGCTTCCTCAGCTCGGCGATGATCGACGGCACGAGCGCGGCCACGATGGATTGCCGGGCCTCCGGCGCCATGGTCGCGAGGGTCTCGACCATGATGCCGATGCCCACGCGCCGGCCCTGCCGCGGCTTCATGCGGATGAGGGAGGTGGCCGCCTCGACGCGGAGCGAGCCGTCGTACTTATCGTGAAACAGCACCGCCCTGAGCTTGTCCGGGCCGTGCGCCGTGGTCTCCCACCGGTGGATGTCGTTCTCGTTGACGCGGCACCCGCTCGTCGCGAGCCCTGCGCCCGCGGTCGCGAGGCACAGCAAAAGAAGGCCCGCAGCGCCGGCGCGCCGCCCTGCTCGTTCGACAGTTTCCATGCACGTCCCAGGAGGGTCGGGATGGTACCGCCCGCAGCGCTCTGTTTGAAAGAATTTCAAGGCCGGAATAGAGAGGAGCCTTTCCAAAGTCTGCGCGAAATCTGGCCAGAACTCCAGCGCGCCGGCGGCCGGCGCTCCCCGCCCTGCCGGCTCCCTCCCCCCTCGCCTGCGCTGCCCGGCAGCGGCTGCGTTTCGCCGTCCCCGACGAGCTCGGGCGCGCACGCATGGCGGCGCTCGCGCCGCCTCGCCCCTTCCTTGACTGTCCCGCCTCTTCCGGTGTCTTCCACTTCTTGCAGCCCTCCCATACTTCTTGCCCCCGGAGCGAAGTGCGCATATGTGAGCAAAGTAGGTACAGGTAGGTATGCACGTCCCCTTGTTCGCTCCTCGCCGTGCCCAGCCCGCCGCCGGCCTTGGCGAGCCCTTGCGGTCCGGGGCGCGCGGCGCCGCGCGGACCAGCCCAGCAGGGATCGCGGGTCCTGCTGCGCCGCCGGGCCATGGCTACACCCGGGATGCGGCGGCGCTGGTTCTGCTGGTCTCCGCCCTGTACAGCGCGCTGGCGCTCGCGTCCTATCGCGGGGATCCGCTGCGGCCGGAGGTCTCCGGCGACGACTGGGTGGGCCCCGTGGGGGCTGCGCTCGCGGGGACGTCGATCGAGGCGATCGGCGTCATCGCGTGGTTCGTCCCGCTCGAGCTCGCGCTGCTCGCGATGCCGCTCCTGGGGGCGAAGCGCTCGATCGCCAGCCTGTTCCGGCTGAGCGGCGACATCGTGGTGGTCGTCGTGCTCGCGGCGCTCGCGCACGTCGCGTTCCCGAGCGCGGTCGCGTTCGGCGCGATGCCGCTCGGCGGTGCCGTGGGCGAGCTGTTCGGGGAGGTGCTGCGCGCGCTCTTCTCGAACATCGGGTCCTACATCATCGGGCTCACCATCGTCGCGCTCATCCTGATGGGCCGCGCGACGTTCTCGTTCATCGAGCTCGCGCACCGGGCCGAGCAGCTCGCGATCGCCATCGCCGTGCGCGTCGCCGGCTGGGCGCGCGCGCTCTTCGGGGCGTGGGCCGCGGCGCGCGACCTGGAGCGGCAGACCGAGGCCAGGACGCAGAACGCGCCGCCGATCATCGCGCGCAACTCGAGTCCGGACGCGATCATCGCCGCGCTGGCCGACGACACCGACGAGCGGCCCTCCGATCCCGCCGCCAGGGCGACGCCCGTCGAGCCGGCCTCCGTCGAGGCGCCGGCGCTCGATCTCTGGAAGAGCGCGCCGTTCGACGCGTCCCCCGAGGAGCCGGCCGCCCCGGCGAAGCCGCGGCGCGGGCGGAAGGCGCAGGCCAAGGAGCCGCGCGAAGCGGCGCAGCAGGGCGCGGAGCCGCGCGGGGCAGAGCCGCGCGACGCCGAGCCTCGCGAGGTGGAGATCCACGGCGGTGAGGCGCACGAGGTGGTGACCCACGGCGCCGAGCCGCACGAGCTGGTGATCCACGGCGGTGAGACGCACGAGGTGGTGACCCGCGGCGCCGAGCCCAGCGAGGCAGCGCAGCGGGACGACGAGCCGCGCGAGGCGGTGTCGCACGGCGCCGAGCCGCGCGAGGCGGTGTCGCACGGCGCCGAGCCGCGCGGCCGGGCGCAGCGCGCTGCCGAGCCGCGCGAGGGAACGCAGCGCCGAGCAGCACGGCGTCGCGCCGCGCCTCCCGCGGCGCCGAGCGGCGCCGCCGCCCAGGAGGACAGCGAAGAGCCGCCGTTCGGAGGCGAGGCGTACATCGACGAGGAGCAGGGCGACCTCGACGAGGAGCGGGGCGACCTTGACGAGGAGCGGGGCGACCTCGACGAGGACGAGCCGGTGGCGCTCGCGGCGCCCGACCCGGGCGACGATGAGATGGTGACCGCACTCGGGGAACCGGACGAGGTCGACGTGCCGACACCGTCGCCCATCCTGCCCGTGCGCCAGCGGCGCGAGCTGCCTGCACGCGAGCTGCCCGCGCGCGCGCCAGACGCCGCGGTGGCTCATCGCGAGCTGCCGGTGCGCGAGCCGCATGCCGCGGTGGCTCATCGCGAGCTACCGCTGCGCGAGCCGCACGCCGCGACGGCTCATCACGAGCTGCCGGTGCGCGAGCCGCACGCCGCGGCGGCTCATCGCGAGCTGCCCGCGCGCACGCCGGACGCCGCGGCGGCCCACCGCGAGCCCTCGCCCGCCATCGGCCCGGAGCGGGCTCGCGGGGTCGCGCCACGCGACCCGACCATCGTCGATACGAGCCGCGAGCTCGTCAGCGAGAAGCCGGCCGTGGTGAAGGTCGTCCCGGCGGCCGGAGCGGGCTTCCGCCTGCCGCTGACGGACATGCTCGAGGCGCCCGCGGGCGGGCGCCTGCAGCTCGACGCCGATCAGCTGAAGGCGACCGCGCAGCTCCTCGAGAAGACGCTCGCCGACTACGGCGTCAGCGGGAAGGTCGAGGAGATCCACCCGGGGCCGACCGTCACGACGTTCGAGGTCTCCCCCGCCGCCGGCACCAAGGTGTCGAAGGTCGCAGGCCTCGCGGACGACCTCGCGCTCGGCCTCTCGCGCAAGGTCCGCATCGTCGCCCCCATCCCCGGCAAGAACCGGATCGGCTTCGAGATCCCGAACGAGCACCGCCTGCCCGTCAATCTGCGCGAGCTCGTCGAGGATCGCCGCTTCGTCGAGATGAAGGCGCCGCTGCCGTGCGTGCTCGGCCGCGACATCATCGGGACGCCGTACTTCGCCGACCTCGCGTCGATGCCGCACGTCATCGTCGCGGGCGCGACCGGCGCGGGCAAGAGCGTGGGCCTCAACGTGATGCTGGTGAGCCTGCTCTTCCGCAAGACGCCGGAGGAGCTCAGGCTGCTGATGATCGATCCCAAGGTCGTCGAGCTCGCGCCCTTCGACCGCATCCCGCACCTGCTCCTGCCGGTCGTGACGGACATGAAGCAGGCGGCGAACGCGCTCAAGTGGGCCGTCGACGAGATGGAGCGCCGGTACCAGCTCTTCGCGAACGCGGGGACGAAGAACATCACGACCTACAACGCCTGGGTCGAGCGCGTGCAGCGCGGCGAGGCGCGCCCGCCGAAGCCCCCGGCCAAGGTGAGCGCCGTCGGCGCCGACGGGCTCGAGGTGGAGATCGACGCGGCGAAGGACGGATCGGACGCGGCGCTGCCGGAGAAGATCCCGTTCATCGTGATCGTGGTCGACGAGTTCGCCGACCTCATGATGCAGCAGGGCAAGGACGTGGAGGCGAGCGTGGCCCGCCTCGCGCAGAAGGCGCGCGCCGCCGGCATGCACGTGATCCTCGCGACGCAGCGGCCGAGCGTCGACGTGATCACCGGCATGATCAAGGCGAACTTCCCGACGCGCATCGCCTTCCGTGTCGCGCAGAAGGTGGACAGCCGGACGATCCTCGACGAGCAGGGCGCCGAGCACCTGCTCGGCCGCGGCGACATGCTGATCAAGATGAACGGCTCGAACGATACGCGCCGCGTCCAGTGCCCGTTCTGCTCGGAGGAGGAGGTCCAGAAGATCACCGACTTCCTCCGGCTCCAGGGCGAGCCCGTCTACGACGAGGCGATCCTCCGGCCCCGAGACGAGGACGGCGAGGAGCCCGACACGTCGGACGCGGAGGCCGATCCGATGTACGACGCCGCGGTTCGCATCGTGGCCGACACCCGGCGCTGCTCGACCTCGTGGCTGCAGCGCAAGCTCGGCGTCGGCTACAACCGCGCGGCCAAGCTGGTCGAGGCGATGGAGAAGCGCGGGCTCGTCGGGCCCGCGAACGGCGCCAAGGATCGCGAGGTGCTGATCGCGCCGATTTGACCCTATGTGATTTATCTTGACGCCACTGCACAGAGGGTGTTGGCACGCCGCCGACCCAGGCAAGCAGGACAGACGGGATGTCGAGGAGCACACAGCATCGAGGTGCCCGCCGACGGGGCTGCGCGCCGGCATGGCGGTTCTTTTGACTTTCCCGTTCGAATGCTTCATGGAGCACCCAGGATGGCGCCCGAGGAAACGCGCACGCGTCTGATCGCCCAGATCGCGAGCCTCCTGAACGACGGGACGATGCCCGCAGACGCCCGCGCAGCGGGGCTGACGCTCATCGGCTGGCTCGCGAGACGCATGCCCGGAGAGGCCGCATCGCGGGATGGTGTCGAGGAGATGTGCCGCCGCGCGGCGGTCCTGGGCTGCCGGCCGCGGCGCATCGGTGGACGGCGCTCCACCTGACCCGGCGTCATTGCGCAGGCCGCGGACGCGCCCGCATGTGTGCCAGCACTGGGTTCTGATGGGCGCCTGATGGGTACCTGATGGGTAACGACGGCGAGGCGAGCTCTAAAAGCGACATCCATACCGTAATTTGTACGTGCCGTAGCGAGCGCGGCTAAGCTCCTGGGTGGCGCGGCTTTCCGCGCCGCGGGGCTCGCGACGCCCGATCCGGGACGTCGGCTCGCTCGGTACCATGGGGTAAACGGCCGCAGTGGGGCCTGTGATAGGTGGTGTTGCTCATGGCGAACCGCGTGGTCGCCCTCCCCGAACCTCACCCGAATGACGATGAAGATGTCGTGTGGGGGATCTCCACGGCAAGCGCGCTGTGGGCGCGCGGCGAGCGGCGCGACGCTATCGTGTGGCTGCGACGCGCGGCCGACGCCGCCGGGGCGGCCGGGCAGCCGTTCCGCGCCTCGGAGCTCGGGCTGTGCGTGACGGCGCTCGAGGAGGTCATGGCCTCGGAGGTCGGGCAGCCGAGTGATCCCGATCTCCTGGAGACCATCGACAGCGAAGGCGACGCGCCGCCCCCGTCCTCCGACGAGGCGCCGCCGTCGGACGAGCAGACCTGGCGCCGCCGCATGTCGCTCACCCAGGAGCTGCGCGCCTCGATGCCCTCGATCGAGATCGACATGTTCGAACCGCTCTCGCAGCCGGAGCTGGCGGCCGAAGCAGAGCGACTGACGGGATCGTCCCGGCCATCGCCGCCGCTCAGCCCGGGCGCAGAGGGCGGGCAGGGCGCCGGTGCGCGACCGATCGCGCCGTTCTCCCCCGCGCCGCCCGGCCATGCGCAAGGCAACATGTCGCCCCCCACGCCGCCGATGGCGCAGCGGCCGACGCAGCAGCCTCCCGGCGGTGCCTCCCCGCAGGCTGCGCCGCCCGTTCAGCCGCCGCCGCCCTTCGCGCCGGCGGCCCCGCCCGGCGTGTCGCGCTCGCAGCCGCCGCCCTTCGCGCCGGCGGCCCCGCCCGGCGTGTCGCGCTCGCAGCCGCCGCCCTTCGCGCCGGCGGCCCCGCCCGGCGTGTCGCGCTCGCAGCCACCGCCCGTGTCGCGCTCGCAGCCGCCGCCCGCCGCGTACCCGCAGCGGCTCGACCCACCGCACGCGCAACCGCTGGCGCCGTCGGCCGCGCCCTCCGCACCGCCGACGGCTGGGCCCAACGTCCAGGCCGGCGCGATGTACCGGAGTCAGCCACCGCCGGCGGCTCCGCTGCCCGCCCCCATGGCGAACGCCATTCCGCCGCTGCCTCCCGCGCCGGGGGTTCCGTCGTTCCGGCAGCAGCTCACCACGGACCCGCTTCTGGTGACAGCGCAGGCGAAGACACCGAGCGCGCGGCCGCCCGCCCCGATACCGCCGCCGGCCGTACCGCGGGGAGCATCGCGGCGGCCGTCATCGATCCCCCCTCGCCCTGCCTCCGTGCCCACGCCGCAGGAGCTGCAGTCTGCCCTACCGCCATCGCCGGAGCGCGGCCGGTCCGACCCCGCGATGAGCCCCCTGCAGCCCCCGCGCCCCGCCGGGACACGCTCCACGAGCGAGCCGCCGCCCGCAGCACCGCGACCTCCTTCGGCGCTTCCGGCGGTACCTGTACCCGCTCCACCGCTGCCGAGCCTCATCGCGGAGCCGCAGCCGCCGGCGACAGGAGGCGCCGCGCCCGCGTCGCGCCCGCCGTCGTTCAGACCTCCGCCAGCGCCGCATCCGGCGTCCCTCGGACTTCCGCCAGCGCCGCTCCCGCCGTCGTTCGGGCCTCCACCCGCGTCGCACCCGCCGTCATTCGGACCTCCGCCAGCGCCGCCTCCGCCCACGCTCGGGTCTCCATCTGCGTCGCACCCGCCGTCGTTCGGACCTCCGCCAGCGCCGCCTCCGCCCACGCTCGGGCCTCCATCCGCGTCGCCCCCGCCGCCTTTTGCGCCCCCGCGCCCGCAGCCTGCGCCAGTACCGCATCCGCCGTCCTTTCAACCTCCGCGCCCGCAACCTCCGCCTCCGCCCGCCGTGCCGACGCCCGCTGCGCCGCCAGCTGGCGTGCTTGCGCCCCCGCAGGTGCTCCCGCCGCCGGTGGCGCCGCCGTCTTTCGCGCCGCCGCAGCCGCCGATCAGCACGCCGCCACACCCGCAGCCTCTGCCTGCCCCGACGTCGCCGCCGCCCACGCTGACCTCCGCGACACCGCCGCCCGGCGCGCTTCCGCCGCCCGCGACACCGCCGCTGGTCTCGTCGATGCCGGTCGCGCCGCCTGCTGCGCCTCCCGATGCGCCCTCGGCGGCCGCCGCGCCACTGCCGTCACCTGCCGCGCCGCCGCTCGCCGCGCCATCGCTGGCGTCCGTGCCGCCGCCTGCGCAGCCCGCGCAGCCCGCCGCGCCATCGTTGCCGGTATCCGCCGCACCTCTGGCCGCAGCGGCTTCGCTCCAGACATCGGCGTCGCACCAGGCCCCGAGCCCTCCAGCCCCCGCCGACGAGCACACGCCCGGCGACGACATCGGCGAGATCGTCGTCGAGGCCGAGGCCCCGACGCCCACCCCGGCCCGCACAGGCACGGCCGCGCCCGCACAGGGAGCGATCAGCTCCAAACGCAGGCCGCGCGAGCCGATCCTCGATCCCTGGTCCGAGGACGCGGAGCCAGCCGCGCCGCCGCGGCCTCCCCAGGAGATCATCACGTCGAACGGCGACACGTACCTCGTCGCCCGCAGGCATCCCTCGACGCCGCAGCCGGGCGACGAAGAGGAAGACGAGGTCGTCACCTCGGCAGCGCCGCTCGATCTGACGCTCAAGCGGAAGCCGATCTCCGCGCGACCTCCCGCGCCCCCGGCGCCTGCGGCGGCGCGCACCCGCCCGGCGACGCCCACCGGAAACGAACCCCCAGGACACCTCGGGGCCTCGGCCGACAGCGTTCCCGCGAAGGGCACCGCGAATTCCGCGAGCGACAGCGCAAAGATCGACCCCCCTGCGAGCGCAGACGCGCCGCCCGCGGAGTCGACGATCGAGGGGACGATCGTCATCGAGCTCTCCGACAGCGACCTCGAAGCGCCGATGTCGAGCCGGCTCGCCACCCCTCCGCCTTCGCCGCAGGCAGCGGAGCAGGACGACGACCTGCAGACGAAGGCCACCCCGTCCCGCGGCGAGCCCGCGCCCGACGGCGCCGAGGTCCAGGCGCCGCGCCCGCGCGCGCTCGACGAAGCCTCCGGCGAGCCCGCGCCGGAACCCGTGGAAGAGGTGCTCGACGACGCGGACCTCGCGCTCGTCGAGGAGCCCCCGGCCCAGGCGCCCGCCGCCGCGCAGCGGCCCGCGTCCGCCACCGACGCCCGCGCGCCGGCCTCGGTCGAGGCCCTCCCCGATCTCGCCGCGGCGCCGCGCGTGGAGGTGCCCGCGGTCGAGGGGCGGCGGTCGGCCGCAGGCGAGAGCGCCGACCTCGCCGCGATGGCGCTCGACGCGCCGCCCAACGCGCCGCCGGAGACCGAGGCGCTCGCGGCCGTCGACCTCGCACCGGAAATCGCGCCGGATCTGCCGCGGCCCGGCGCGGCCAGCGCCGCGCCAGCCGCCGACGCCGCGGCCCTCACCGGCCGCGACCTGGAGCAGATCGAGGCGTTCGCGGACCTGCCCGAGGAGATGCACGACGAGCTCGCGCTCGCAGCGCGCGTGGAAGACCTCTCGTCCGACGAGGAGCTCGCCGTCGACGGGGCAGCGCTGGTCCTGCGCGGGGACGCCGCCGTGTGCGCGAACATCGTCGATATCCCCGCCGAGCGCGCCGCGACGCGGACGCTCGTGCCGTCCCGAGGGACGCTCGAGGAAGGCATCCCCCTGCGCGTCGTCGCCGGCGCGGACGGCGCGCGGGTGGCGATCTGGGGCCAGGCGACCATCGACCACGCGCTCCGCAGCTGCCCCTGGGTGCTCGACGAGCTGCGCACGGTCGCGGACCGGATCCAGTCGCTCGCAGGCGCCACGATGGGGCCGCTGGGCGAGCTCGAAGATCCGCTGCTGCGCCGCGTCCTCGGCCGGCTCCGGCTGCGCGGCCTGGCGCCCGGCGAGCACTTCATCCACGCCGGCAACCCCATCCCCGGGCTCGTGATCATCGGCGCCGGCGCGCTGGAGCTGATCGCGGAGCGATCGCAGGCGCTCACAGGCACAGCGAGGCCCGGCGAGCTCCTGTTCGCCTCGGAGCTGCTCGGAGGCCAGCCGGCGCCGTCGATCGCCCGCGCCGCCGGGGGCGGCGCGCTCGTGCTCCTCGCCGACCACCCCACGCTGCGCGAGCTGTTCGAGAGCACGCCCGAGCTGCTCTCCATCCTGGCGCAGTCGGTCTCGATGGACGCTCAGCGCGGCTGAGGCGGCGCGCGGAGCCAAAGCCGCGCGGGGCTCGGCTGGCTCCGCGCGTCAGCGAGCCCTGGCGGGATGCCCGGCGGGCGGAGCTAGAGCTGGCCGCTGTTCGGCCGCAGCGGCCGCAGCGGCCGCGCGGCCCCCTGCTCCAGCTCGGCGGGATCGACGGGCTCCGCTTCCTCGTTGACCTGCCAGACGAGCTCGCTGTTGCCCTGCGCCCCGGCGAAGCGGAGCCCGAACCACCTCGCGCTCGGCGAGATCGTCGGCTTCCCGTCCGCGGTCGCGCGCGGGAAGCGGATGCGGAACGCCTGGCGCCACACCGTGTTGTACGGAAAGTACGTCCGCTCGAGCGCGTTCGGCTTGGCGATCGCGACGATCTCCTCGGGCGCCGTCTCGTTCCCTGTGTCGTCGATCAGCCGCACGATCCACGCGCTGTTCGGCGTCGAGAGGTCGTTGTACTTGCGCTCGCCCCCGAAGATCGCGACGAAGAACTGGTGGCGCTGGCGCGTCTCCTCGAGCGTCTTCTCGAGCAGCTTCTGCCGCTGCTCGATCGTGAGCCGGTAGTCCTGCGCGTAGCGGACCACGTAGGCCCAGCGGAAGTCCCACGACTCGAAGGTCGCGGTGGCGGTGAGGAAGTTGTCGAGCTCGGAGAGCGCGAACAGGTGCTCCGTGCGCGTCCAGTTGCGCAGCACGTTCTCGTAGTCCGTCGCGACGTACTCGCGGGGGCCCTCGTTCAGGCTCACGAGCTGGGTCGAGCAGCCGGCCGGGCCGAGTAGCGCCGCGAGAACCAGACCGCGCCGGAGCCATCCTGCGTTGACCACGCGGCCAGGGTACCGAGCGCCCGCGCTGGATGCACGCACACTCGAAGCCGATCCCGCGCCTTCGGCGCCTTCGGCGCGCCTTCAGCCAGGAGCGCGCCCGGCGAGCGCGCCCGCCGCGCTCACGGGGGAGCCCGTCGAGCGCCTGTCGGGAAGGTGAACCCGACGCTGAACCGCGCGGCGTAATACGATGCGACGTCGCCGCGCAGCGGGGTCGTGACCGGCAAGAGCACGCTCAGCGCCGGCTGCACGTTCCACAGGATGAACCGGACGCTCGGCGAGATTGCGAACGTCGCGCGCCGGTCGTCCGGCAGGTCCTGGGTCAGCTGGTAGACCTCCCACAGCTCCAGACCCACCCCGACCGGCCTCGCGAGCCGGTAGCCGAAGTAGAACGCCGTGTGCGCCGTGATGTCGGTGCGGCGCTCCCCGGACCGCGCGCGGCGCACGACCAGCGACCAGTCGAGGCCCTGCCTGAGCTGGAAGATGAACGGCCCGGTGATGTGCCGCATGTCGAACCAGGGGCGGAACGTGAGCGTGAGCTCCCGGAAGCGCGTCTCGTCCCACGGCCGCACCACGCGCGCCGTCCGGAGCACCTCGGCCTGGTCGCGCGAGACGTCGCGCGGGACGGGGAGCACGAGGCCGAAGCCTCCGCCGGAGGCGAGCCCGCGCACGCTCGACCAGACGCCGCGCCCGTACAGCTCGGGGCTCCCGAGCAGGATCGACCGCTCGACCCCCGGGACGCTCGCCGCGGCGCTGTCATGCACCGCGCCGACGAACCACTTGCGCGGGACGAGCGGCACCTCCATCTCGCCGTGCGAGTACCAGGCGAAGGCGAGCTTGCCGCCCGCCCGGCTCGCCGCGTCGGGCTCGATCACGGCGGCCGTGTACTCGAAGGTGAAGGTCGGATCGCGCAGCGTGAGCCCGGGGAGCGTCGGGGGCGCGGGGACGTCGAAGACGGCCTCGTCTTCCTCGTCGGACCACGCGCCCGGCGCCGCGGCCAGCGCGGACGCCGGCCGCGCGCACGGCCAGAGCGAGAGCAGCGGCAGGCAGCGCAGCAGGAGCCGCATCGCCGCGCGGGCGAGGCGCCCGTCGGGCGCTGGAACCCGCGCGGGCGGCCTCGTCGCCACGCAGCGAGGGCTACTTCGACCCGAGGCCGAAGTCGTTCGCGGTGACGTAGAGCATCAGCCCGAGCAGCATGAACACGCCGACCAGGTGGATGTGCGCCTCGACGCGCGCGTTCGGCCGGCGCCGCGTGGCGGCCTCGTAGAACAGGAACATCAGGCGGCCGCCGTCGAGGGCGGGGAACGGGATCAGGTTGAACGCGCCGAGGTAGGCCGAGAGCACCCCGAGGAACTCGAGCCCGTGCGGCAAGCCGCGCTTGGCCGCGTGCGCGGTCTCCCCGATCATCCGCGCCGGGCCCCCGAGCTCGCCCTCGATCTTGCCCGTGAGGACCTGGCCGAGCCCGACGACAAGGTCCTGCACGACCTTCGGCGGCATCTTCAGCGCGAGCAGCGCGGCCTCACCCGCGGTCACCGGCACCCGCTGGACCGGCCCGACGGGGATCACGCCGATCTTGCCCGAGCCGCCCTCGTTCGCAGGCGTGACCTTGGCCTCGACGCGCTCGCCCGCGCGCTCCACCACGATGTCGAGCGGGCGGCCGGGGCTCTTGGAGATGATCTCCGCCATCTTCTCCCAGTCCTGGACCGGGGTCCCGTCGATCTCGACGATGCGGTCGCCGTCCTTCAGGCTGGCCGCCGCCGGCATCCCGGCGACCACGCCGATGTCGGTCAGGCGGTGGGGCTTGCCGCCCACCATCAGGCTCGCGAAGAAGAGGACCGAGGCGAACAGGTAATTGGCGAGCGGACCGGCGAAGATCGCGGCGATCCGGCCCATCAGGCTCGCGTTCGCGTAGCTGCCCTTGTCCTCGGGATCGACCTCCTCGAGGGGGTTCATCCCCGCGATCTGCACGTACGCCAGGAAGGGGATCATGGCGACCTGGAACACGGTGGGGCCGTGCTTCACCGGGTCGTGGCGAAAGAGCCGCACGCGGACCTTGTCCGCGGCGGTCGTGAACCAGTAGTACCCGTCCTTCGGGACAACCTTGAAGAAGGTGGGGCCGAAGCCGATCGAGAACTTCAAGACGCGCATGCCGTAAGCGCGCGCGGCGAGGAAGTGCCCCCCCTCGTGGACCACCATCAGCAGGGCGAGACCGAGGATGCCTACGAAATACCAGCCGACCATCTCCGGCTAGTCTAACCAGGGCGGGCCCTGTCCGCACGCGCCCGATGTCCGCGCCGTACGCCCGCCCCGGCGAGATGCCGCCCGCGGCGGAGGCCGTGCGCTCCCGCCGGCCCCGGATGCGCCAGGAGAGCGCGACAGCAGGGCGGCGCCCGGGGCGGCTCAGCCCGCCAGAGGGCCAGAGCCGGCGGGGAGCGGCTCAGCCGACGAAGAACGAGACGCCGACGCTGAAGAAGGGATACCCGATCCGCATCGTGAGCGACATGTTGTCGTTGAAGTGGTAGCGGCCGCCGACCATGGTGACGAAGTCGAGCCACACGTCGTTGTAGAACCCGTCGGTGCGGACGACGGCGCCGAGATCCGCGAACGCGCTCCACTGATCGGTGAAGAAGAAGTTCCACTGCATGGTGACCGGACTCCAGATGGTGAAGTCGCGGCGGCAGTACCTGCAGTTGGTGAGATCCAGCCCGAACGAGATGGCGACAGTGTTGTTGAGCTTCGGGATGAACGCCGGGTCAGCGAGCTCGATGCTCGCCCTGAAGCCGACGCCGAACTCCGGGTCGCCGAAGTCGTTGTAGCGCCTGGGCCCGTACCGCCCCAGGCCGTAGTCGCGGTGCAGGAAGACGAAATTTCCGTGCGGCTCGAGCTCGGCGAAGTAGCGGGGGTGATCGTTCGGATTCTTGATGTTCGCCTGCGCTTCGGGCGCGAGCGTGAGGAGGGTGGCGCCGGCTAGAGCGACGCTCACGAGCGAGGGCAGCGCTTTCATCAGCTCTTCGTACCAAAGGAAGGGCAGCGACGGAAGCAAACGGGCACGTGTCGGCTGCATGACGGCCGCCGCTGGAAGGTGATGTCGCACATCGCCCGGCGCGAGCCGAGCGCGCGCGGGCCCTGGCCGAGGCGCGCGCTCGTCTGGCTGAAGCGCGCGCTTTGGGGTAAGCCGGGGTAGCCAGAGCCGAGCGCCGCACGCGCGGCGCACCTCGGAGGGGCGGCCTTCCCCGGAGCGTCGAGATGAGAGGATCGACAAGCGTCATCCAGCTGGCCCGTGGCTGCGCGCGCATCGGCGGCGCGCTCGTCGCGGTCGCCGCGATCGCGTGCAGCGGCACGATCCAGGTCGCGGGGCCGCCGCCCGAGGAAACGGCGCCCCCGCCGGCGCAGGCGCAGAAGCGGCCCCCGCCGGCGAAGGCCCCCGAGGCGCCGGCGCCGCAAGCGCCCGCCGCCGTCGAGCCTTTCGTGACCACGCGGGACTCCGACGAGTGGGTGCGCCAGACGCTCAAGCTGCAGGCGCGCTACGAGCGCGTCCTCGTCGTCGGCGCGCCGGCCCCCGCCGCGATCCGCGTGGCCGCGCTCGATCTGAGCGCGCGCGGCGCTGCGGCCGAGCCGCGGGACCTCCCTGTCACACGCGCGTTCGCCACGCTCCAGGAGGCGGCGGACGCGGCGCGCGGCGGCGATCTCATCGCGGTGTTGCCCGGGACGTACGCGGGGTTCTCGGTGGGTGACAAGCCGAGCGCCGGCCAGGAGCGGTACATCCATTTCAAGGCGATGGGGAGCCCGGGCGAGGTCGTGATCAACCGGGCGTGCGCCGCCGATCCGAACTGGATGATTTACCTGAAGGCAGCGCACCACGTCGTGATCGAGGGCTTCCGTCTCGCTGGCAGCAGCGCGCCTGGCAGGCAGAGCGCGGCTGAGCCGAAGGCGGGGATCATGATCGACGGCGCCTTCGGCGAGACCAGCAGGCTCGCGCACCACATCGCCATCGTCGGCAACTTCGCTCATCACCATCGGACGTGGGGGTTTCACTCCACCGACAGCCACACGGTCCTCCTGCAGGACAACCTGTTCGCCTTCTCGGCGGGCGAGCACGGCGCCTACATATCCGACGGATCGGACAACTACGTGGTCCGTCGCAACGTGTTCTTCGGCAACAACGCGAGCGGGTTCCAGGCGAACCTCGATCCGGAGGCCTCGCTCGACGCGGTGCTGGAGCACCCGTCGTTCCGGGATCATCCGCGGAGGGAGCCGACCCGCGCCTGGGCCGCGGAGCTGATGAAGCGCGCGACGGAGCGGTTCGGCGAGCACGGGTTCCCGGACGGCCGCGGCGTGAACTTCATCATCGAGCAGAACGTCATCAACGGCAACGGGCGCAGCGGCGGGGGGGCGATCAACCTCGCAGGCGTGTCGGACTCGGTCGTCCAGAACAACCTCATCTATGGCAACCTCGCCAGCGGGATCGCGCAATGGGACAACGCGAACCCGTTCGACCGGGCCTATGTGGAGCCCGGCCCGCGCGCTCCGGAGCAGGTGACAGGACCTGACGCGCTGCCGCTCTGGGGCTGCCGCAACAACCTGATCCGCAACAACACCGTCGTGCTGAGCGCGAGGGGCCGGCCCGCGCTCCAGTGCGGCAATGGGAGCTGGGGTTGCCGCCTGCGGAACAACGTCCTCGTGAGCGACGCCTCGCCGTCGATCGAGGTGCTGAGCACGAGCATCTACCGGTTCGACGCCGGCCACAACGTGGTGACCCAGGTGAGCTACGGCGGCATGCCGGAGGGGCTGAAGCGCCTGGCGGCGGCGCTTCCGGAGACGCGGGCGATCACGGGCATCACGCGCGCGCGGTTCGCGACGGAGGTGGTGCGCGCGAGCGAGGAGCCGTGGGTGATCCTCGAGGGGGGCTGGTGGAAGCTCAACCCGAACCGGCCGGATTTCCGGCCGAAGCGGTCGTCGAAGATGCTGCTAGGGCAGGGCGACGCGCGCGAGGTGCCCCCGCGGGATCTGCTGGGCGTGGAGCGCAGCGGCGCGGAGCTCGGGGCCCTGTCGCCGGGGCCGTGAGGGAAGGCGGCGACGCAGGGGTCAGCGCCGCCGGCCGCGGCGGCCGGGCGATGGCGAGCTGGCGAGGCGCATCGGCGAGGCAGGGAAGGCAGGCGGCAGCGAGCGCCGCGAAGCCGCGGCTCTGCCAGGCGCAGGCGCCCTCGGGCACGACCACGACGGCTATGCCCGGGCGCGCTGAGATGCCAACGGACGCTGGAATGATGGCGACGCCCCCCGCGAGCGTGGGCGCTTGCGAGCGAAAAATGTTGCCGGGGGTGAGAAACAGGCGAACGATCGCGCCGCGTTGGGGCAATGACGTGGAAAATGGCCGCGGCGTGCCCAAGGAGAATGGCGATGCGCAGCAAGACTTCTTCTTTGGTTATCGTGTTCAGTATCGCGGCGTTCGCGGCGTGCTCCGGGGAAACGACGGAGAACCCCGGCGGGGGCGGCGGGAGCGGCGGGGGGACGACCAGCACGACGACGTCGAGCACCACGACGACGACCACTGGCTCGGCCACGAGCTCGACCACAGCCGCGTCGACGACGGCGGCATCGAGCGGTTCGGGCGGAGGGGCGGGACTGACCGAGTGCGAGGAGGCGTGCGCGAAGGTCGAGGAATGCAGCGATCTCAGCTGCGAATCCCTTTCCATCAACTGCTCTGAGCCGGGCTACGAGTGCGCTTCACAGTGCATCCTCGACACAGCGTGCGAAGACCTGAACGTCACGAACACCGACCTGCTGGTCTGCCTCAGCGACTGCGATGCCGGCGCTGGGGGCGGAAACGCTGACGCTACAGCGTGCCGGTCCTGCGCCATCGCGAACAGCTGTCTGACCCTCTGCGCGCTCAGCGGCACATGCCAGAGCTGGCTTGAGTGCGCTCAGGGGTGCTTCCAGAACGACCCGCAACCCACCTGCTTCGACGCGTGCGACACGCAGTTCCCTGGCGCCGAGCGTCAGTTTGACGCCGTATATAGCTGTGCGTGCACGAACTGCGATGAGAGCTGCGACACGGTCGCGGCTCCGTGCAACTGAGCGGTCCGCGTCGCGGCGCGACGACGGCTCCTCCCGTATGAGCGCTTTCCTTCACCTCCTGGATCGCACGTCAGGTCGAAGGGCAGACGGCGGATAGCCTCCAGCCAGCACGCCGGCCGCGTGTACACTCTCCCTCGTGTCGACCGCGCCGACCCGCGATCCCCTCCGGGCTCCCCTATCGAACGCCCCCACACCCTCCCGGCGCCTTGTGCCGGGCCACACGGCGCCAGGCTGGCTCGGTGCTGTGATATGGCTCACGGCGTGCGCTGCGCCAAGCGGCGGTGGCTCAGCGAGCAAGTCGGACGCTACGGGCGAGGCCGGCGCAGTCCCCGCAACGGACACGGCCCAGGCTGGGGCTCTCGGCGCGGCTTCCGCGCACGCCGCGCGTGCGCCCGGCGGAAGCGCGGACGCCGGCGCTGCCCTCCCGGATATCGCCAGCGCCGCGCCCCTGTCCGCCGCCGCTCCCGTGCCCGTTGCAGACGACGCGGGCGCCGCCCTCGCCGAGCCCCATCCGCTCGGCTCGGCCAGCGCCGGTCCTCCCCCCCTCCCCCCACAGCCGCCCGGGCTCCCGCCGGCCCCCGGCCCCTGCCCCGCCGACATGGCCCTCGTCGGCGGCTTCTGCATCGATCGCTACGAGGCGCACCTTGTCATCGACGCCGGCGGGGAGCTCGCCGTCCACCCGCACTTCAAGCGCCCCGAGCCGGGCGTCCGCTACCTCGCCCGCAGCGCGGCCGGCGTCTTTCCGCAGGCGTACATCAGCCGCGTCGAGGCCAAGGCCGCCTGCGTCGCCGCCGGCAAGCGCCTCTGCACGCGGCGGGAATGGCAGCGCGCCTGCCGCGGCAACGGCGCCCACCGCTACCCCTACGGCCCGCGCGGCGAGCGCGGGCGGTGCAACACCGGCAAACCCCACCTCCTGCGAGAGCTCTTCGGCGAGCACCCGCCGGGCGGGTGGAGCTACGAGCGGCACTTCAACAGCCCCGACCTCGACCAGAAACCAGGCTTCCTCGCGAGGAGCGGCGAACACGCCGGCTGCGCCAGCGAGCTCGGCGTCCACGACATGGTCGGGAACCTGCACGAGTGGGTCGGCGACATGGTCGATGGCGAGCTCGTGATGCGGATGAGCACCGAAGGCGTCGAGCGCCGCGATCAGCCGTGGCACGAGGGAAACGGCGTGTTCATGGGCGGCTTCTTCAGCACGACAAGCGAGCTCGGCCCCGGCTGCTATTTCACCACCATCGCCCACGAGCCGACCTATCACGACTACTCCACGGGATTCCGCTGCTGCGACAGCGTCGAGCCGCCCGCCGCGCCGGCGGCGACCGACGCGAGCCAGCGAGACGGCGGCTGACGTCGCGGCCGGCCGCGACGCGCGGGCCGGCGCCGAGATCGCCCGGCGCCCGCCGGCCTCGGCGCCCGCTGGCCCCGGCGAGCTCGCCCGCGGCGGCGCCTGATCGGGTATTTCTCCGACGAAGAGGACAGCCAGGCGTTCCCGCTGGCGCCGCTCGCCCTGCTCTATCCCACGAAGGGGAATTTCGTGGCCGTGATCGGCAACCTGGAGGGGCTCTCTCTCGTTCGCACCGTCAAGGGGGCGATGCGCGGCGCGACCGATCTGCCCGCCTATTCCCTGAGCGCTCCGGCGCTCGTTCAGGGCGTGGACTGGTCCGACCACCGGAGCTACTGGGAAGCGGGTTATCCAGCGGTCATGATCACGGACACGGCGTTCCTGCGCAACCGGCGTTACCACACCGACAAGGACACGCCGGATACGCTCGACTACCCGCGCGCTGCAAAGGTCGTCACCGGCGTGGCCCAGGCCGTCCTCGCGCTCGCGAACGAGTGAGCGCTCTCCCGTCGCCGTGCCGTTCGCTCCTCCCCGGACGGCGCACGCGCGCCGCGCCGGTGCGACCGGAACCTCGGTCTCGATCGGCCGAGGCAAGAATCCGTCGCGCAACGCTGGCGGCGGGTCGTTGACAGGTTGTCAGCGCCTCCGGATAGGATGCCCGATGGCCGAGATGGCGCTGGGCTGTTCGCACGGATAGCCCATGTCCGCATTCAGCGGGCAGCCATCGCGGCCGCAAGGGAGGAATCGTGGCGAGACCGAGACAAAAGAAGTCAGCGCCGGCCAAGCCGAGCGCGCCGAACGAAGCTGCCGAGGCGTTTGCGCAGATCGAGCCCGAGCTCGAGCGCGTCGAGAAGGTGGTTCCCATCAACGTCGATATCCCGCGCGCGGTCGCCGTCGCCGTGGGCGCCGTCCCGCACCTCAAGGCGCTGCGCGCGCGCTTCGTGGACGAGCTGCCCAGGTTCCCGATCGAGGCGCTGGACAAGCTGATGAGCTACGCGCTCGGCGCCTGGTACGCGCACCTGCTCGCGCTGCCCGCCGGTCCGGGCGAGGACGGGCTGAAGCCGCTCCTCGACGAGGCGTCCGCGCTGCGCGCCGACCTGCTCGTGGCGGCGGAGGCGCTCGCGCACAAGGGCTTCGTCGACGCGGCTCGGGTCGCGGAGATCCGGAGCGGCAAGGGCCACCTCGACACGGCCAACGATCTGGTCGCGCTGGGCGCGCTGTTCGGCGAGGCGTGGGACGCCGTGAAGAACAGGACGACGGTGGAGTGGGCGGACGTCGAGCGCGCCTCGAAGCTCGGCCCGGAGCTGCTCGTCGCCCTCGGCGCCCGCAACCAGCCGGGGCTCCCGGCGCCCAGGGCCGCCGATCCGGCGGATCGGCGGGCGCGGGCGTTCACGCTGCTCGTGCGGGCGTACGACCAGTGCCGCCGCGGGGTCACGTACCTGCGCTGGGCCGAGGGGGACCACGATGCGATCGCGCCGTCGCTCTTCGCGAGCCGGGGCGGCGCGCGGCGCGCGGGGCCGGCGAAGGAGGAGGCAGCGGACGAGGGGGCGGGGGGAGAGCCCGCGGATCCGTCGGACGCACAGACGGCCTAGGCACCGACCGGTCCGACCGGTCCAATCCCACCGGAAGTACGCCCTTCGAGCGGTCGGCTCGCCCCTGCAGGCGGCATCGCGACGCCGGCGGGGCGGTCCGACCGCCCCGCTGCTGTCGGGATAGCTGTTCAGAAGGCGGTCCCACCGCCTCCCGTGGGTCGAGATCGACGCCGAAACGGCGATCCCACCGCCTCCCCGGGTCTTGAATCGATGCCGGAGTGGCGGTCCGACCGCTCCGCCGCTGTCGAGACGATAGTGCAACGGGCGGTTCGACCGCCCCGTCGACATGGACGCAGCCGGCCGCTACCAACGCGAGGAGCGGAAGACGTTCGCTGCCTTCCCCGGCAATCGCTACGACATCGACGAGCGATTCGGTGACACCCCGTCATGGCTCGGCCCGGGCCCGGCGTGGCATGATCGGCCCATGGATGGCGAGCAGCACAGGCAGGACGGCGGACCGCAGGCGGCAGCCTCGTCACCGCCGCAGCATGCCGAGGAGCCGAGCGTGAATCCGGTGGACCGGCCTGATCCGATCATCGAGCTCTATAAGAAGCACGTCGACCGCAGCCTGCTCCGGGAGAACCTGAAGCTGACGCCGGAACAGCGCCTGCTGAAGCTGATGGACCTCCAGCGCTTCGCGGCCGAGCTCCAGCGCGCCGGCCGCGCAGCAAGGAAGCGCGCGTGACCGACCTGCGCCGGCTCATCGATGTGCTCGTCAAGGGCGGCCTCGAGCTCATCCCCACCGGAGGCGCCGGAGCGATCGCGCCGCCGGGAGCGTTGTTCCGCTGCCGATCCAAGGACATACTGCCCGCGAAGCAGCCCTCACCTCCCTGGAGGCGCTGCGGTCCTCGGAGCTGATGCACCTCATGAGACGGGAAGATCTGGAAGAGACGCTCCAGGACATCGAGTCCGATCGGGTCGAGCGTACCCAGTCGGCGAAGGATGCCGACAAGATCGGTCAGGCGATCTGCGCGTTCGCCAACGATCTACCTGGTCACCGCAAGCCGGGTTACCTGTTCATCGGCGCGAACGACGACGGGACGCCATCCAACCTCCTCATCGACGACCGCCTGCTCCAGACCCTGGCAGCCTTCCGATCGGACGGTAATATCCAGCCACTTCCGGTCATGACCGTGCAGAAGTGGTCCCTCGACGGAGGTGACATGGCGGTCGTGGAGGTGCTCCCCTCCGATCTGCCTCCTGTCCGCTATCGGGGCCGCATCTGGATCCGCGTCGGCCCGCGCAAGGCCATCGCCAGCGAGCAGGACGAGCGTGTCCTCGCCGAGCGCAGGACGACGCTGGCCCGGACCTGGGACGCGCGCCCGTGCCGCGAGGCCTCGCTGTCCGATCTGTCGCTCGACCTCTTCACGCTGAGCTATCGCCTGTACGCCGTCGCGCCCGAGGTGTTCGAGGAGAACCACCGCACCCCGGAGCAGCAGCTCGCTGCCCTGCGCTTCTTCGATCCGAGGGCAGGCTGCCCCACGAACGCCGGTGTCCTGCTCTTCGCCAAGGATCCGCTATACTTCCTGCCTGGCGACTACGTGCAGTACGTCCGGTACGACGGCACGACGCAGGCCGCGGATGTCCTCAAAGAGCGGCGCTTCTCGGGCGACCTGCTGAGCGTGATGCGAGGCCTCGACGAGCTGGCGGCCGAGATCGAGGGTGCCCGTCCGGTCGCGCTCGACGCGGGGGGAGACCGGACCGTGTACGATTACCCGCGACGGGCGCTCCATGAGCTGCTCATGAACGCGATCATCCACCGCAATTACGATGGATCGACCACGCAGGTGATGGTCAATCACTTCGCGGACCGCCTCGAGATCCTGAGCCCGGGCGGGCTCTACCCCGATCTCACGCCCGAGCAGTTCCCGCACGGCACCGCCTACCGCAACCCCGTCCTCGCCGAGGCCGCGAAGGTGCTGGGCTTCGTCAACCGGTTCGGGCGCGGCATCGCGCTCGCGCAGGCTCAGCTGGCCGCGAACGGCTCTCCACCGGCGACCTTCGAGCCCGCATACAACCGCTTCCTCGCCCTGGTGCAGAGGCGTCCGTGAAGACCATCGCGTTCTTCAACAACAAGGGGGGAGTCGGGAAGACGTCCCTCGTTTATCACCTCGCGTGGATGTACCACGAGCTCGGCGAGCGCGTCGTCGCCGTCGACCTCGACCCTCAATCCAATTTGACGACGGCATTTCTGCCCGTCGATCGGCTCGAGCAGCTCTGGCCGAACCATGAGCACCCGCACACGATCCTCGGCGCGATCCAGCCGCTCATGGATCACATTGGCGATCTCGCGCAACCACACGTGGAGCTCGTGGACAGCAATCTGTGGAGCGCGCTCTCGCTCGTCCCGGGCGACCTCGGCCTCAGCCTCTTCGAGGACCGGCTCGCCGAGGCGTGGAACAAGTGCCTGAGCGACAGCCGGGGCGAAGCGCCGGACGCGTTCCGGGTGATGAGCGCATTCCACCGGATCATGGAGCGCGCAGCTGCGCAGGCGGAGGCAGAGCTCGTTTTGGTCGACGTGGGCCCGAACCTCGGCGCTCTCAACCGCGCAGCGCTCGTCGCCTCGGATCTCGTCGTCGTGCCGCTCGGCGCCGACGTCTTCTCCCTCCAAGGGCTGCGCAACCTGGGGCCGACGCTCGCGCAGTGGCGGCGCGGCTGGAAGAAGCGCCTCGACAACGAAGCGCGCCCGACGGAGCTCTCCGTTCCCAGGGGCGAAATGTGCCCCATCGGGTACGTCATCCTCCAGCATGCAGCGCGTGAGGGGCATCCCGTGAAGGCGTACCAGCGATGGATCGACAAGATTCCGGAGGTCTATCGCCAGGCGCTCCTCAATGAGGAAGGAGGCGCGCCCAGCCCGGATCCGCACCTGCTCGCGACGATCCGGCACTACCGCAGCCTCATGCCCATGGCGCAGGAGGCGCGGAAGCCGATGTTCCTGCTCAAGCCCGCCGACGGCGCCATCGGCAGCCATGCCGCGGCTGTCCAGGACTGCAGGCGCGATTTCGAGGCGCTAGCTCGTCGCATCGCCGCCGGCGCCGGCATCCCGCTAACCTCGCGCGCAGCTTGAGCTAGCCCGCCAGGCGGCGCCGTCGCCCCGGAGGCGAGTCGCTCACGCCGCGAACATCCGATCGAGCACCGCCCTCGGCGCGCCGCCCTTCAGGATCGTCTCGAGCGCCTCGAACACCCCCGCATCCACCTTCCGCGCCTTGGCGAACGCCACGACGCGCGGGATCAGCGGGATCGCCTCCACCCGCAGCCTGGCCTCCGCGACCGCCTCGTCGAGCGTCCTGCCGCGCGCGAGCGCCTTGCCGAGCACCACCTCGGGGCGGCCCTCGAGCCGGATCGAGGCGAGCAGGTCGCCGTAGCCGCCGAGCCCCAGCATCGTCCGCTCCTCCGCGCCCGCCGCGGCGGCGATGCGGGCCGCGCTGTCGACCGCCCTCGAGATGAGCGCGGCGAGCAACCCCGGCCCCGCGCCCGCCTGCTCGGCGAAGCCGACGCCGACAGCGAGGCAGCCGACAAGCGCCGACGCCCACTCCAGGCCCTGGAGATCCGGCGTCGTGTAGACGCGGAGCGCGTCCGACTGGAACGCCGCGGTCACCGCGGCGTGGACCTCCGGGAAGCGCGAGCCGCACACCATCGCCGAAGGGCGGCCCTCCCGGAGCTCGTCCTCCTGCACCGGGCCGCCCAGCGCGCCCACCCGGCGCGCCGGGGTCTCCTCGCGCACCAGGTCCGAGACGGTCTTCAGCGCCTCCCCCTCGAGGCCGCGCACGCCGTGGATCACGAGGTGCGAGCCGTCCATGTGATCGCCGAGCGAGCGCAGCGCCGTCCGGGCCGCGTTCGACGGCACCGCGATCACGAGCAGCCGCGCCCGGGCGACCTCCGCGTGGTCCCGCACGATCCGCGGGCCGCCCTTGATCCGCGGCTGCTCGCGGCGCGAGTACAGCAGGACCTCCGCGCCGGTGCGGCTGGCCGCGAGCGCCAGCGCCACGCCCCAGAAACCGCCGCCGATGACCCCCACCGAAGGCGCCGGAAGCGCGCTCCCCGGGGCGCTCACTGGCCACCCCCGGCGCCGTTCATCGAGCCCACGTGCGCGTCCGCCTCGCCCGCGCGGGACGAGGCCGGTGAGGACGACGAAACGGACGAGGCCAAGCCCCGCGGCTCCTCCAGGGGCGGCGACGAGGCGGGCTCGAGCGGCGGGAGCGGCGGCTGGACCTGCAGGCCGGAAGGGACGCCGGGCGGGGCGATGACGTCCCACGCCACCCCGTGGGCGGCGAGGCGGTTCTGGTAGTAAAAGAGCAGGTTGGTGTCGCAGATCGCGATGCCGTCGGGCCTCGAGTCGAGCACCGGCGACGAGTGGTAGCCCGCGAAGGCGCGCAGCGCGCGCTCGACGATGTCCCCGCCCGAGCCGAGCCGGACGTCCTCCCCCAGCACGATGCACCCCCGCTGCTCCAGCGCGCGCAGCCGATCGCAGAGCGCCACCACGTCGGCCGCGAGGTCGTCGCGCGGCACCGTGAGCACGTCGCGCTGCCGGAGCACCGTGAAGAGATCCGCGGCGGGCGCCTGGCTGCGGAGCCGGGCGAAGCTCGCCGCCGCGACGACGTGCGTCGCCATCACGACCGTGTCGCGCGCGTACGCCCGGCAGATCTCCTCGCCGAGCTCGCGCGCGTACTGGGCGTCGCGCGCCGCGTCGATGACCGCCTTGCCGCCCTGATCCCTCACGTAGCTCGCCGGATCGACCTCGCGACCGCGGGCGTCGAACGAGCGGCCGAGCTCGTCGACCCGGTTGCCGAACGGATCGAGCGGGTCGGAGAAGCGGATGACCACCGCGGCGTTCATCGCGAGGAGCTTGCGCAGGAACGAGGCGATCCGGCCGATGCGGCTCGACTCGTCGTCCTCGATGATGAAGCGGCCCTTGCCGGCCTCGGAGAGGAAATCGGCGATCAGCGTCTCGGCCTCGAGCGTGATGAGGTAGTTGATCGTGGCCGGGACGAAGAAGACGCGGCGCTCGCGGCCGCTCTGCAGCGTCCGCGTGTAGGCCTCGAACGCGCTGCCGACAAGGCCCAGCTTGAGCTTGCGCTCCACGCCTCCCGAGCGGGACCGCGTGCCCCCCGGGAAGAACAGCGAGTGGTAGCCGCGCTCCAGGAGCACGCCCGAGTACGTCTTCAGCACGTCCTTGTAGAGGTTGTGCCGGATGCGCCGGTCGACGCGGTAGGCGCCGAGGTTGTGCATGAAGAACGAGAGGACCGGGTTCGTGAACAGGTTCTTGCCGGCGCCGTACGTGGCGGGCGGCAGGCCGGCGCGCTCGAGGGCATAGCCGAACACGATCGAGTCCATGTTCGACAGGTGGGTCGGGACGTAGACGGCCGTGCCGCGCTGCACGAGCGAGCGGAGCTTCGCGAGCGGGCCCTCCACGAGCACCCGGTCGGCCAGGAGCTCGAGGCTGACGAGCTTGAGCGGGTCGCGGACCACCGTCATGAGCTTGCGCGGCGCGAGCAGCGCGCTCACGACCGGCGGCAGGAGCCGCGACGACAGCTGGTAGACGCGCCGGTCGAAGTTCCCCGCGATGTCCCACGCGTACTCCTCCGAGAGCTCGCGCAGGCGGCGGCGGCGCTCGGCGTCGTGCATGCGGCCGAGCGAGCGGGCGAGCCGCTGCCACTCGGCGAGCTCGCGGACGTCCTGCGGCTTCCGGGACCCCTCGAGCCGCTTCGCCTCCTGATACGCCGCCTCGTTCATGGCGAGCAGCGGATCCCTCGTGGAGCCGACGACCCGGTCGACCACGGTGCGCACGATCTCGTCGCGCGCGTCGTTGAACCCGAAGATGGGAGCGCGGGAGTCCATGGGCCTAGTCGTATAGAAATCGGACGGCGGGCGCGAGCGGAATACGGCCGCGCGCGACGCCGGAAGTCAGCGGTAATCGTCCTTCGCGCGACGCACGGCGGCGAACACGTCGGACGGCGCGGCGCCCGGGAAGCGCGCCCTCAAACTCGGCTCGCCACAGCGCAGGAACGGGTTCGTCGCGAGCTCATCGGCCATCGTGCTCCCGACCGTGGGCTCGCCGCGCTCCCGGGCCGCGCGGGCGGCCGCGAGCTTCCTGCGGACAGCCTCGTTCTCGGGCTCGACCGCCTCGGCGAAACGGAGGTTGTTCACGGTGTACTCATGACCGCAGAAGACGCGCGTGTGCGCCGGGAGCGCGGCGAGCTTGGAGAGCGAGGCGTGCATCACCTCCGGCGTCCCCTCGAACATGCGGCCACATCCGGCGATGAAGAGCGTGTCTCCGGTGAACACAACGTCCTCGACGCAATACGAGACGGCGCCGAGCGTGTGGCCGGGGACATGCAACGGCTGGAGCGTGAGGCCGGCGACCTGGACCGGCGTGCCCTCCTCGACCCGCTCCGTCTGCGCGGGAACGCGCCCGACGTCGCTCGAGTGCGCATAGACCGGGAGGTCGCCGTAACGCTCGCGGAGCGCCTCGTTGCCGCCGACGTGATCGTGGTGATGGTGCGTGTTGACGATGGCGACCAGACTGAGCTTCTCGCGCTCGAGCGCCGCGATGATCGGCTGGGCCTCCGAGGGATCGATGACGATCGCCTCGCGCCGCCCGTCCGCGGCCACGAGGTACGCGTAGTTGTCGCTGAGGCAGGGCACGGGGAGGATGCGCATGAGGCGTCGACTATAGCGGCGCCCCCGGCAGGAGCCGGGGAAAAGGTGCGCGCGGCGCGGCGGATCGCGCATGAGCTCGAGAAAATTTGAGAATTTTGCGACCGAACCGGCAAGTGGTCTCGAGCGGGACGGCGGGCGGCCTGGCGGAGATCCGCGCGGTGACGCGGGCGCGAGGGTGTGGCAGAGGGGCCGGCATGACGTCCGCCGAGCCTTCCGTCCGCTACCGCATCGGCGTCGATGAGAACGGGCTGGGCCCGCGGCTCGGCCCGATGGTGGTGACGGCGGTCCTCGCGCGCGTCACGGAGGCGGGCTGGCAGGTCGCCGGCCGCGCCCCTCGCGGCGCCCTCGCCCAGCGGCTCGGCGACTCGAAGCAGCTCGTGGCGCACGGGGATGTCTCGCTCGGCGAGGCCTGGGCTCGCGCGCTGGTCGCGCGCGGCTGCGGCCGCGGCCGCGACGGGACGGCCAGCGGCGCGTCGTCGGTGGACGAGCTGCTCCACGCCGTCGCGCTCGAGGATCGCCCCGCGCTCCGCGCGCTCTGCCCGAGCCACGTCGAGGAGCAGTGCTGGTCGGCGGAGGGCGAGGCGTTCACCGCGCCCGACGAGCTGGTCTGCGCGATCGGCAAGGACCTCGACAAGCTCTCGGAGAAGGGGGTCGAGGTCGTCGCCGTGCGCTCGGTGCTGCTCTGCGCGAAGCGGATGAACGACGGGGCGCGCGCCGGGAAGAACAGGTTCGTGCTCGATCTCCACGCGATGGAGCGCCTCGTCCTGGAGCTCCGCGGCCTCGCCGGCGCGGAGGTCTTCGCTGTGTGCGGCAAGGTCGGCGGCTTCGGCAAGTATGGCGCCGTGTTCGGCCCGCTCGCGGGGAGGATGCACGCCGTGCTCGAGGAGGGCCGCGCCCGCAGCGCCTACCGCTTCCCCGGCCTCGGCGAGATCGCGTTCGTCCGCGATAGCGACGCCTCGGATCTGTGCGTCGCGATGGCGTCGATGGTGGGCAAGTACGTCCGCGAGGCGCTCATGGAGCGGGTCGCTCGCCATTACCAGCGCGCGGTCCCGGGCCTGCACGGGGCGAGCGGCTACTACGATCCTGTCACGTCGGCGTTCATCGGGGCGACCCGCCTCGTCCGCCGCGCGCGCGAGATCCCCGCCGAGTGCTTCGAGCGGGGCGCCGGCGAGAGCGACGGCGAGCGCGACGCCTCACTCGAGAGCGGCGGCCCGTAACGCCGGGGCCGGCGCCGTGCGGGCCGCGCTCGCCGGGCGAAACCGGCGGCGCCGCGGGGCGTAGGAGGGTCAGGTGCGCTACCCTCGACAGGCCAGGTGGATGATGAAACGGCTCCGCGCTGCTGGTCTTCTCTTCGCGCTCGTCCTCATCGCGTGCGCCGCCGTGTTCGCGTGCTTTCGCGCTGGCGATACAGGGAGGGCGAGCAAGGTGATTCCGGGGTCCAAGGAGGCTGTGACGATGTCGGACAGAACCTATCGCAAACCGTCGGATGAGGAGCTGCGCAAGCAGCTCACGCCGCTCGCCTACGAGGTCACCCAGCGCGACGCGACCGAGCCGCCGTTCCGCAACGCCTTCTGGGACAACCACGAGGCGGGCCTCTACGTGGATGTCGCGAGCGGCGAGCCGCTCTTCACGTCGTTCGACAAGTTCGACTCGGGCACCGGCTGGCCGAGCTTCACGCGCCCTGTCGAGCCGGAGCGGGTCGTGGAGCGCTCGGACAGGACCCACGGGATGGTCCGAACGGAGGTGCGCTCCAAGGCCGGCAACTCGCACCTCGGGCACGTCTTCGAGGACGGGCCCGCGCCCCGCGGGCTGCGCTACTGCATCAACTCGGCGTCCCTCCGGTTCATCCCGCTGGCTCGCCTCGAGGCGGAGGGTTACGGGGCCTATCGGGCGCTGTTCGAGGGCCGCCGCGGCGCGCCTCGGGCGCAAGCGAGCGCGAACGCCTGCGCCGTGCCGGCGCCGGGGGAGGCGCCTGGGTGCCAGACGACGCTGGAGACGGCCGTCCTGGCGGGCGGCTGCTTCTGGGGGATGGAAGAGCTCCTCCGGCAGATCCCCGGGGTCCTCGAGACGGAGGTCGGTTATGCCGGCGGCCGGACGAAGGCGCCGACCTATCAAGACGTGAAGACCGGATCGACGGGCCACGCCGAGTCGGTGCGCATCGTCTTCGATCCCGCGAAGCTGTCCTATGCCGAGCTGCTCGAGAGGTGGTTCTTCCGCATGCACGATCCCACGACGCGGAACCGCCAGGGCAACGACGTCGGGACGCAGTACCGCTCAGCGATCTTCTTCACGACGCCCGAGCAGCGCCGCATCGCCGAGGAGGTGAAGGCGCGCGTCGACAAGAGCGGCAAGTGGCGCGCCCCGCTCGTGACCGAGATCGTGGAGGCCGGCCCGTTCACGCGCGCCGAGGAGTACCACCAGAAGTACCTGGAGAAGTACCCGGCCGGGTACACGTGCCATTTCATGCGTGATTGATGAGGGCGGTGGCCCGCGCCGTCGACTCGATGGTTTCGTCGACGGCGCAGGCTGGTGATGCAGGCTGGTGATGATCGAGAGCGGGCGGGTCAGCGATTGGCGATGTGGATCGCGGCGCCCATGGCGTGGGCGGCGGCTTCCATCAGCGACTCGCCGAGGGTCGGGTGGGGGTGGATCGTGAGCGAGAGATCCTCGAGGAAGGCCGCCATCTCGAGCGAGAGCGACGCCTCGCTGATCATGGTGCTGGCCTCCGGCCCGACGATGTGGACGCCGAGCACCTGCTTCGTCTTCTTGTCGGCGACGATCTTCACGAAGCCCTCGGTCTCGTTCATGGCCATGGCCTTGCCGAGCACCGAGAACGGGAACTTGCCGATGCTGACCTCGAGGCCCTTCGCCTTCGCCTCCGCCTCGGTGAGCCCGACCGTGGCGATCTCCGGATCGGTGAAGATCGCGCCCGGGATCGCGACCCAGTCCTTCTCGGCCTTGTGCCCCGCGATGACCTCGGCGGCGATCTCGCCCTCCTTCGTCGCCTTGTGCGCGAGCAGGGGCGGCCCGCTGACGTCGCCGATGGCGTAGATCGACGGCACGTTGGTGCGGCAGAACTTGTCCGTGGGGACGAACCCGCGCTGATCGACCGTCACGCCGACCTTCTCGAGGCCGAGCCCCTTGCTGCTCGGCCGCATGCCGACGGCGACGAGCACGGTGTCGACGACGATCGTCTGCTCCTTGCCGTCGGACTGGATCTTCACCCCGACCGAGCCGTCCTTCTGCTTCTCGTACCCGAGCGCCTTGGCGTTCTTGTGGATCGTGCCGCCGCGCTTCAGGATCTTGCGCTCGACGATCTTGGTGCAGTCGGGGTCGACGCCCGTGAGCAGCTCCGGCAGCGCCTCGACGACGATGAGCTCGGCGCCGAACGCCTGGTAGACCATGCCGAGCTCGAGGCCGATGACGCCGCCGCCGATCACCATCAGCCGCTTCGGGATGCGGCGCAGGCTGACCGCCTCCTTCGCGCCGATGATCGCGTCGCCGTCGAACTTGAACGTCGGGATCTCGATGGTCGTCGAGCCGGTCGCGATCACGATCGCCTTGGTCGCCTCGAACTGCTCCACCGAGCCGTCCGCCCGCGTCACGTCCACGCGCTTCGGCCCCACGACCGTGGCGGTGCCGTTCACGACGTCGGCGCCGTTGCCCTTGAGCAGCGACCCGACGCCGCCGGTGAGCTTCTTGACGATGCCTTCCTTCCAGTCCTGCATCTTGTTGGCGTCGAGCTCGACGCCGCTGACCTTGATGCCCATCGCGGCGCCGGCCTGCGACTTCTCGTAGAGGTGGGCGGCGGAGATCAGCGCCTTGGAGGGGATACACCCCCAGTTGAGGCAGACGCCGCCGACGTTCTCCTTCTCGATGCAGAGCACCTTCTGCTTGAGCTGAGCGAGCCGGATGGCGCAGGGGTAACCGCCGGGGCCGGCTCCGATCACGATTGCGTCGTAGGTCTTCATCCTTGTCCTTTTGTGCGCTTCGAAGACTGGAACTAGGGGCGCCGGGGTTCATCAGGCAAGCCCCTCGCCGACAGCCCTGAGGCCGCGCCCGCAACCGCGAGCCGTCCCTGGGTGCCCGGGGCTTACACGACCTCGCAGCGAGGGGAAATCCCTCCCCGAGGTCAGCGCCCGCCGCCGTGCGGCGGCGCTTTCGGGGAGCGCAGGAGCTCTGCGCGCTGGTCGCGCAGGTGCCAGGGCAGCTCCGCGTAGACGTCGTCGAACAGGGTCTCTCGGGCAGGCGGGCCCATGGCCTCGACCTCGGCGACGGCGGCGGCGATCTCGGCGTTGAGCTCCGCCTCGAGGGAGGACTCCGCGGCGTCGTCGAGGAGCCCGCGGCCGGCGAGGTGGCGCCCGAGGCGCAGCAGCGGGTCGCGCTGCGTCCAGCGATCGACCTCCTCCTGCGACCGGTAGCGGCTCGGGTCGTCGCTCGAGGAGTGCGCGCCGACGCGGTAGGTGAGCGCCTCGATGAAGCTGGGGCCTCCGCCGCCACGAGCCCGCGCGACCGCCTCGGAGACGGCGCGGTAGACGGCGATGACGTCGTTGCCGTCGACCCGCACCGACGGCACGCCGTAGGCGCGCCCCTTGACGGCGATCGTCCTCGAGGCCGTCTGCCGGTCCGTCGGCACGCTGATGGCCCAGTGGTTGTTCTGGCAGATCATGACGCACGGCGCCCTGAAGACCGCCGCGAAGTTCATCGCGCTGTGGAAATCGGGCTCGCTCGTCGCGCCGTCGCCCATGAACCCCACCACGACGGTGCTGTCGCGCCGCAGCTTCGCGGCCCACGCGGCGCCGACCGCCTGCGGGAGCTGCGGGCCGATGCAGCTCGACCAGGACACCTGGTTCACCTGCCGCCCGCTCATGTGCGACGGCATCTGGCGCCCCTGGAGGAGGTCGCCCGCGTTGCCGAACACCTGGGCCACATAGGTGCGGAGCGGGAAGCCGCGCACCAGCATCGTCACGCTCTCGCGCAGCGCGGGGAAGATCCAGTCCGTGGGCTCGACCGCGAGCGCCGTGGCGATCGGCGTCGCCTCCTGGCCGGTGCACGCGCCGTAGAAGCCGACCCGCCCCTGCCGCTGGAGCAGGAGCATGCGCGCGTCGAGCAGCCTGAGGCGCTTGATCTCGCGGTACGCGCGCAGCAGCAGCGCGTCGCTCAGGCAGGGGTCGGTCGCGGGATCCAGGGATCCATCGTCCCGGAGGACGCTGAGCAAGCCCTCGTCGGCCCCCTCCCCGGGTCGGGACGTGGGCGCGTGAGGTGGAGGGGCGTCGGCGGCGGACCTCGCGGAGGCGCCGGGCGGCGTGGCTTCCAGCTCGCTCATGGCCGGACCATACCGCGAAATGACCGCGCTCGCGGCCCCTTCGGCCCGCGGGGACGCCCCTCCCGCCCCCGCGGCGCGCCGGGGGGAAGCGGATCACATCGCCCGCGCACGAGCTCAGCCGAGCAGGACGCGGAACATCCGCTTGCTGTCCGAGAGGTAGTAGTAAGCGGCGCGGTCCGCGTCGCCCATCAGATCGAGGATGGCGCGCTCCATCTGATCGGGGCTCAGCGTGTTGGACACTTCCCACGTGTCGGGCGTGACCTCGTCGCCCTGCCACGGTCCGGCGCAGAGCGCGACGAGGCGCGACCGGCTCGCCTCGTCGGCGATCGAGAAGGTGAGGATGTAGTCGTGGTTGACGAAGCCGCTGTAGAGCTTGTTGTCACGCGGCATCGGATCCCTCCGTGTCGTGGGGCGCGACGCGCGGCGTCCTCACCGCGGGCCGGGCGGCAGCGGGGCGGCCGCTTCCTCGTCGTCGTCCTGCTCGGGGCGGCGCGCGCCGAGCGTGAAGACGTGCAAGAGGACCAGGCTCGCGCCGAGGAACACCTCCGACTTGCTCACGAGCTCGGCGCGGCGATGGACGCGCTCGAGCTCCATGCCGAGCTCCCCCTCGCCGCGCCGGACGCCCTCGCGGTGGAGCGCCGCGATGCGGGGGGTGAGCGCCAGGCCGACGTACGCGGCGCACCCGGCCAGCACCATGGCGACGACCCGGCGCACGCGCGCCGCGCGGCCGGCGCCCAGGCGGTACGCGGCCCAGGTGCGCGCCACCTCCGCGCCGAGGAGGATCACCGCGGCGCCGAGCGCGAATTGATCGAAGCGCGCGAACGCCGCGCTCATCGCGTCGCCGGAGAAGGGGGCCGGGGCGAGCCGGAAGACGAACGGGGCAGCGCAGGCGCCCAGCGCCACGATGCCGCCGACCCAGGCCCCCGCCGCGAGCGCGGCCACGCTCGCGGCCACGCGATCGATGAGGGAGCGGCGCGACGCGGCGCGCTCCTCGGGGCTCGGGGCGAGGTCCGCCTCGCTGAACTGGGCTCCATCGTTCATGCATCCACCTCCGCAGCGAGGACGGCGAGCGCCTCCTCGACGGCCCCCTGATCGGCCTTCCGCTCGTCTCCCCGCATCGCCGCGATCGCGGCGCGGGCGGCCGAGAGGCGGGCGCGACCGGCGGCCGCGACGGCGAGCGTGCGCTTGTGGCGGTCCCACGCGCCGAGCTCGCTGAGGATGTCGCGGATGGCGCGCTCGTGGCCCATCCGCGCGAGCGCGACGCGCGCGTGCCAGCGCAGCGGATCGCGGCCGAAGCCGAGCCTGAGCCCGAACGCGCGCCGCTCCAGGGCGCTCCGCGAAGCGGCGAGGCCGAGCTCGCCGCAGAGCTCGATGGCCGCGGCCTCGTCCTCGCGATCGACCCCGTCGAGCTTTCCTCCCACGATCTCGGCGAGCACGGGGTGGCCCACCGGATCGCCGAAGCGCGCGGTGACGACCGCCGCCCCCGCCCGGACGAGCGGGGAGGCGTGGCCGAGCAGCGCGCGGGCCCGCTCCATGCCCAGCGGAGGCAGCTCGCCGCTGGACTCCCCCAGCTCCTCGAACATCCGCAGCGCGATGTGGCAGACGAGCGGGTCGTCGTCGTGGGTGGCCTGCATGACGGCCTCGATCGCGTCGGCCTGCTGGGCGCAGACGCGCGGGAACGCGATCACCGCCTGGAACCGCACCTCGGGCCGCTCGTCCGAGAGGGCGCGCCGGAGCCGGCCCGTGGCCCGCATGTCGCCGATCTCGCCGAGCGCCGTGATCGCCATCTGCCGGACGTAGGGATCCGCGTCCTCGACGGCGAGCAGCAGGGCCGGGAGCGCCTCGACGGCCTTCGTGTCGGCGAGGGCGATGGCCGCCGCCGCGCGGACCGCCGCGTGCTCATCGACGCGGAGCACGCCCTCGATCGCGCGCACGACCTGCTCCCGTGCCGTCGCGGCATACGGGACGAGGTCGCTCACGGCCTCGGCGCGCACGGCGGGCTTCTGCGAAGCGACGTCGCGCAGCGCAGCCTCGAGCGTCCTTTTCGCGGGGGCCGGTCCGAACACGCGGCCAACGCTAGCACGGTCGATGCGCAAAGCCGGGCCGCACCGAGCGGCGCTCAGCCGCCGCCCGAGCCGCCAGCGCCGCCCGAGCCGCCGCCGCCAGCGCCACCCGAGCCGCCGCCAGCGCCGCCACCTTCGCCGCCCGAGCCGCCTTCGCCACCCGAGCCGCCTTCGCCACCCGAGCCGCCGGCGCCTCCCGCGCCACCCGACCCTCCAGCGCCGCCGGCGCCTCCTGCGCCCGAGGCATCCGGAGTGTAGGGGGTCCATTCCTCCGTCTGTTCAGGAGCGGCCCTGCACACCCCAGGCTCGCTCTCGGCGCCGCCCGGCGGCTCGCTGGCGACGCTCGACGCAGACGGCGGGTTCGGCAGGCAAGCCCTCGAGCCGTCCGGCCTGGCGTCGACGATCGCGGCGCTGCGCTCGCCCGGCGTTATCCCCGCGGCCCCCTGGATGTTGCCCAGCGCGACGCACGAGTAGCCGCTGCGGCAGTCGTCGTCCTCATCGCAGGTGGCCATGCAGAAGGTCCGCTCGAAGCGCGGCCAGCGGACGTTCTCGAGCTCGCTGCACGCCGGATCGATCACCGGGTTGAACGCGACACAGACGCTGCTCCCGGAGCAGCTGTCCGGCTCGCAGTTGAAGACCGTGCAGTAACCGCCAGGCTGCGTCCCATCGCAGAGGAGCTGCTGCTCTGCCTGCACGCAATCGAGCGACGAGGTGCACGGATCGCCGATCTGGGGGCCACATCCGGCGAGCAGCCAGGAGGCGCCGAGGACGACGAGCAGGTGGGCGGGCTCGGTGAGGCGGAGCATCGAGGAGGCCGCTTAGTACCGGCAGGGGCGCCCGCGCGCAAGCGCAGGCCCACGACGCCCACGATGCCGTGCCGGAACCGGCGCTGGCTTCCGCCCGAATTGACACCTTGCGGTCAGGCCTCTACAAACGAGCGGACCGGGGTGACCCCGGAGAACGAAGCGAAGGCCATGGCGACTTACATCACCGAAGACTGCATCAACTGCGGCGCCTGCGAGCCCGAATGCCCGAACGAAGCCATCAGCGAGGGCGACGAGATCTATGTGATCGATCCGGAGCTCTGCACCGAGTGCGTCGGCTTCTATGATCACGAAGCGTGCCAGGCCGTGTGCCCGGTCGAATGCTGCCTGCCCAACCCGCAGATCGTGGAGACCGAGGAGGTCCTCATCGCGCGCGCCGTGAGGCTGCACCCCGACGATGGGGAGCTGAAGAAGCGGGCCGCCGCCAACGATTACCCCTCGCGCTTCCGCAAGTAGCGCGCGTCTTCGCGCACGATCGCGTCGCCTCTCCGGCCGCGCTTCCCATGCCTCCGCCGGCACCGTCGGTTCGATGCGGCGCCCGGGTCACACCGTGATCCGGCGCTGGGCCGCAGTGGTCCTCGCGGGTGCCTGCGCGGGCTGCCATGGCAGCGGTCCGCTGCTCCACCCGGCCCACGTCCTCCGTCCCGGCGCCGTGCGCCTCGGCGGCGGCCTGTCGGGTGACATGGTCGTCGCCGGAGCGGCGGACGCAGGGGCGAGCGCCCCAGGCCCGGCGACGGCGGAGGGCGCCGCGCGGCGAAAGCTCTCCGAGATCACCGTGTCGCCGGGCGTCGCGCCCTGGGCCAGCGCCCGCGTCGGGATCGAGGGCGAGAACGAGGCGGGGCTGACGTACACGGGGCGAGCCATCCGGCTCGACGGGCGCCACGCGTTCCCGCTCGGCGGCGCGGCCCTGTCGATCGGCCTCGGCGCCTCGGCGCTGCTCGCGGGCGGGCCGGGCCCCAGCGCAGAGGGGATCGACGTCCACGGCGCAGGGCTCGACGTCCCTCTCCTGCTCGGCTTCCGGTCGGACGCGGATCTCTACGCGCTCTGGTTCGGTCCCCGGCTGGGCTTCGAGCTCCTCGGCGGCGAGGTGCGGCTGCCCGCCGCCGGAGCGGCGCTCCGAGGACCGCTCGTCGACGCGTCGGGCCAGCATCTCCAGCTCGGGTTCGTGCTGGGCATCCGCGCGGGCTTCCGCCATGTGCACGTCGCGGTCGAGGCCAGCGCGACCTACCACCACGCCGAGGGCGAGATCGCCGGCGATCCGGTCGCGATCGATCAGGGCACCGTCGCCCCGGGCGGCGGCCTCACGGTCACCTTCTGACACGGTCGAAATAAACGCAACGACGTTGCAACGTCGTCGAGCACGGCGTCGGAGCGTAACCTCACGTAAACGCACGTAAACGCACGTAACCAAACGCAACAAAGCGTGACGAGCTGCGGCAAAGCGCAAGAAAACGCCACAAAACGCAACGATACGGATTCCCTGCCATTTTCGGTGGCAAGCACAGGCGCTTGCCCGGCCGGAGGACCCGTCTTAGACTCGGATCTATGCGTCCCCACGGCGCCCTCGCCACCTCATGCCTGCTCGCCGGTGCGGCTCTCGTCGGCTGCTCGGCGCCTGTCGCGGGCGACGCGACGGAGGTCAACGGGGTGGTCACCCAGGGGGTCGTGCGCGTCGAACGCGCGATCAACCTGAGCCGGGACGCCGCCGCGGCCGCCACCCCCGGTGAGCTCGACGAGGCCGCGCTTCCGAGCGCAAACGCCGAGGGGGCGGGGGCGGTCACGAACGTGCTGGCGAAGTTCATGCGGCTCTCGTCCGCGATGGATCCCGAGCTCGCCGAGGGGGCCGTCGGGAAGCCGTTCGTCCTCCCCTCCGCCGGCAGCTGCATGGTCCTCTCGCCCGCCGCCGACGACGAGGCGAGCAGCTTCAGCTCGCTCAGCCCCATCGAGCTCCTCGACGCGGGCGACGTGACGATGAAGACCGAGAGCACCGAGATGCCGCTCGCCGCCCGCGCGTTCCCGGACGTGGGCGCCCTGGTCTTCGGCGTGTTCTACACGTCGCGCGACGCCACCAGCGATCTGCCTGCGCCGGCGCGGTACGTGTTCGAGAGCTCCGGCTCGGGGCAGCTCGACCGGTTCGCGTTCGAGGCCGATGCCCCCGCGGGTCCCGAGGAGGTGCGCATCGGCGACGCCGAGCTGGCCGACGGCGTCGATCTCGACGCAGGGGTCGGCGCGGTCGTGCAGTGGCGCGCGGACGAGGGCGGCGGGGCCGGACGGACGCGGGACATCATCTACGTCGACGTGACCTCGACCCACGGCGCGACCGTGCGGTGCGCGTTCAAGGACACCGGGCGGGGCGTGATCCCGGGCTCCTTGCTGGATCCCTCGACGCTCGGGCCTCTGCCGGCGAACGCGACGCTCGCCGTTCACCGGACGCGGCAGGTGCCGATCAACACCTCGGGGATCGACCTCGGCGAGGTGCGCTTCGACCTCTCCGTGAACGGCCGAGCGCGCATCGCCGCGCGCTGACGGCGCCGACATCGGCGTGGCGTACGAGGATCTGCGACGTCGCGCGGCCGAGCTCGCCGCGATCGGGCAGCGCGACAGCGGGGCCGCGCTCCTCGCGGCGGCCGGAGATCACGCGGGCGCCTCCGAGCTGCTCGAGCGCGTCTGCGACTTCGCCGGCGCGGCGCGGGAGGCGCTGGCGGCCGGGGACCCGGCCCGCGCCGCGCTGATGGCCGCGCTCGGCGGCGACGAGGCGCTCGCGCGCGAGGCGCTCGATCGGATCGCCGCCACGTCGCCCAGGGACGCCGCGCTGCGCGCCGCCGCCGACCTCGCGGCGCGCGGGTTCTCGCGGCACGCGGGCGCGCTGTTCGCGGCGCTCGGCGCTCACGCGGCGGCCGCGGAGGCGTTCACCGCGGCCCACGACGCGTGCCGCGCCGCCGAGAGCTTCGAGCTCGCCGGCCGCCCCGCCGACGGCGCGCGGGTGCTCGAGGCCGCGCTCCGCCGCCGCCCGGGCGACGCGGCGGCGTGGCTCGCGCTGGGCGATCTGCTCGCGCGCCACGGCCGCACCGAGGCCGCCGTGCGGGCGCTCCAGCAGCTGCCGCCCGCCGCCGCCGAGCGGGCCCGCGCGCTGCCGCTGCTCGGCCGCTGCCTGAGCGAGCTCGGGCTCGAGGACGCCGCGCGGACCGTCCGCGAGGAGCTCGCCCGGCTCGATCCGCCCGGCCAGGAGGCGCTCTCGTCGCGAGGCGCCGCTCCCGGCAGCGCCGCCGCGGGCGCTCCTCCCGCGGGCCCCGCGCCCGTCGGGCCGCTCCTCTTCGGGCGCTACGAGACCCTGCGCGAGGTAACGGCCACGCCCCACGCGCGCGTGGTGGAGGCGCGCGACCGGATCACGGCGGAGCGCGTGGCCGTGAAGATCTTCGCGGGCGCGGCGTTCGGAGCGGGCCGCGACGCGCTCCTCCGGTTCGAGCGCGAGGCGCGCGCCCTCGCCCAGCTCCGGCACCCGAACGTCGTCGCGCTCCGCGCGTACCACCCCGAAGGGCCGGCGATGGTGCTCGCCTGGATGACGGGCGGGTCCCTGATCGAGCGGCTGCGGGGGGATCCGGTCACGCCCGCGCGCGCCGTCGAGATCGCGGGCGCGCTCCTGTCCGCGCTCGGCGAGGCGCACCGCCTCGGCATCCTCCACCGCGACGTGAAGCCGAGCAACGTGCTCTTCGACGAGATCGGGACGGCTCACCTCGCGGATTTCGGCGCGGCGCACCTCGGGGATCTGTCGTCCACCGCCACGGCGGGCGCGATCGGGACGTTCGCGTACATGTCGCCGGAGCAGCGCATGGGCCGACCGGCGACGCTGGCGAGCGATCTGTACGGCGTCGGCGCGGTGCTCGCCGAGCTGCTCACCGGAGAGCCGCCCGCCCCCGCCGTGCGCGGGCGGCTCGATCCCGCGCCGAGCGAGGTCCATCCGGACCTCACGGCGGCCCACGACGCGGCCGTGGCGGCGCTGCTCGCGGAGGACCCCGCCGCGCGGCCGGGCGACGCGTTCGAGGCGCGCCGCGCGATCACCGCGATGGCCTGGCCAGAGCGCCCGCGGCCGCGGCGGTCGCGCGGGAGCGGCCGGCCGCGATCGAGCGACGCGCCGCCGGCGACGGCGGCCCGGCTCGCGGCGACCCTGGAGGTCGGCGACGGCCGGGACACGGAGGGGCGCTGGCACGACGCCTGGCTCGATCGCGACGTCCTCGTGCTCCAGCTCGACGACGCGACCCTCGCCCGGGCCCGGGCCTTCGCGCGCGCCGGCCACGCGGCCTTGACGTCCGTCCTCCGGGTCGATCTCGCGAGCGGCGAGGTCTGGATAGCGCTGCCCCAGGGCCGCGCGCTCGCCGACGAGGCGCGCGCGCTGACCAGGGCCCAGCGCGCGCGCCTCGGCGAGGCCATCGCGGCGCTCCACGCGGCCGGAGGCGCACACGGGTGCATCGACAGCCAGCATCTTTACGTCCACGACGGCGAGCTCACGCTGGCCTATCCGCGCGAGGCTCCCGGTGACGTGGAGGAGCTCGCGGCGCGGGATCTCGCGGCGCTCCAGGAGCTCGACAGGAACGCGCTGGACGAGCTCTAGAGGAGCTCGACAGGAACGCGCTGGACGAGCTCTGGCTCGATGAACCAGGGCGGAGGCGGCGCCGCACGCGAGGCCCGCGATGCGCGGGCGCGGGGTGTCCGGCGCGCCGGCTCAGTTCGACGGAGACGGGGCGGGCGGCGGCGCCGGCTGCGTCGGCGAGATGCGCCCGCCGGGCGAGGTGCAGGTGCCCCCGTACTCGTCGCGCTTGGTGATGTCGTAGCAGCAGTAACCGTCGTCGTACTCTGGCTCGCTGTCGACCGACTCGACCTCGCCGCCGCACGAGTCGCTTCCGAAATAGGCGAGCGCCTCCTCCTGGGAGGGGCATGCCCCTTCGATCTCGGTCCACTCGAAGCACCCGACCTTGTCGCACCCCGCTGTCGCGAGGGTGAGCGCCAGGACTGCGAGCTGGAGGGCCCGGACCGGACAACGCGCGAGGGCCGAACGGATCGTCGAGATCATGGATTCTCCCGGACACACGGGCGCTGCGCGCGCCCCGAGCAAGCATACTCCGGTTCGGACGAAGCCGGCTGCCCCGGAGAGGATCGAGCAGGCTCGCGTCGCGCGGCGGCGTGCGCCTCGCCGCGCGGCGCGGCGGACGCCGCGCCTTCTGGTCGATCCGGACCGGGTGGAGTACACGACAGCATGACGACCGGAGAGCAGGGGGCCCGGGTGGTGCGCGCGCCGCGGGGAAGCGAGCGGAGCTGCAAGGGGTGGATCCAGGAGGCCGCGCTCCGGATGCTCCACAACAACCTCGATCCGGAGGTCGCGGAGCGCCCCGACGATCTCGTGGTCTACGGCGGCACCGGGAAGGCGGCGCGATCGTGGGAGGCGTTCGACGTGATCGTCCGCGAGCTCCGGGAGCTCGCGGACGACGAGACGCTCCTCGTGCAGTCGGGCAAGGCGGTGGGCCGCTTCCGCACGCACCCGGACGCCCCGCGCGTGCTGCTCGCGAACTCGAACCTCGTGGGCCGGTGGGCGACGTGGGACGAGTTCCGCCGGCTCGAGGCGCTCGGCCTGACCATGTACGGGCAGATGACCGCGGGCTCCTGGATCTACATCGGCTCGCAGGGCATCGTGCAGGGCACCTACGAGACGTTCGTCGCCGCGCGGAAGGCGCACGCGGCGCGCGCCCCGGGCGGCGGGCGCTGGGTGCTCACCGCGGGGCTCGGCGGCATGGGCGGCGCACAGCCGCTCGCCGCGACCATGGCGGGCATGGCCTGCCTCGGCGTCGAGATCGACCCGGCGCGCATCGAGAAGCGGCTCCGCACCCGCTACGTCGACGAGCGCATCGACGATCTCGACCGCGCCCTCGACGCCGTCCTCGAGAGCGTCCAGCGCGGGGCGCCGCGCTCGATCGCCCTCTGCGGCAACGCCGCCGACGTCTACCCGGAGCTCGTTCGCCGCGGCGTCACGCCCGACCTCGTCACCGAGCAGACCGCGGCGCACGATCCGCTCGTCGGCTACGTCCCGCCGGGGCTCACGCTCGAGCAGGCGGCGGAGCTCCGCGCCCGCGATCCCGTGGAGTACGTCGCGCGCGCGAAGGCGGGGATGCGGAGGGAGGTCGAGGCGATGCTCGCGATGCAGCGGCGCGGGGCCGAGGTCTTCGACTACGGCAACAACATCCGCACCTGCGCGATGGAGGCGGGCGCCGAGGACGCGTTCGCGATCCCCGGCTTCGTGCCGGCGTACGTGCGCGAGCTGTTCTGCCAGGGCAAGGGCCCGTTCCGGTGGGTCGCGCTCTCGGGTGATCCCGAGGACATCCTCGCCACCGACCGCGCGGTGCTCGAGGCGGTCCCGGGCGACGCCGATCTCCGCCGCTGGATCGAGCTCGCGGAGCAGAAGATCGCGTTCCAGGGGCTCCCGTCGCGGATCTGCTGGCTCGGCTACGGCGATCGCGCGAAGGTCGGGCTCGCCTTCAACGAGCTCGTCCGGGCCGGCCGGGTGAAGGCGCCGATCGTGATCGGGCGCGACCACCTCGACTGCGGGTCGGTCGCGTCGCCGTTCCGGGAGACGGAGGCGATGAAGGACGGCTCCGACGCGATCGCCGACTGGGCGATCCTCAACGCGCTCGCGAACACGGCGGGCGGCGCGTCGTGGGTGAGCTTCCACCACGGCGGCGGCGTCGGGATCGGCAACTCGCTGCACGCCGGGATGGTGATCGTCGCCGACGGCACCGAGGCCGCTCGGCAGAGGCTCGAGCGGGTGCTCACCATCGATCCGGGGATGGGGATCATCCGGCACGCCGACGCGGGCTACGAGACGGCGCGCCGCGTGGCGGAGGAGAAGGGCGTCCGGGTGCCGCACCGGGCAGGGTGACCGGCTCCGCCGCGCCCTCGAGGGCGCGCAGCCGCGCGATCTCCTCCAGGTAGCCGCGCCGCTCCTTCGAGAGCGGCGGCAGCTCGATCACCGCCGGCACGCGCGCGAGCCGCGCGTCGTTCGCGAGGCGCCAGAACGGCGCGAGCCCCATCTCCCCGTCGCCGACGCGCTCGTGCCGATCGACCCGCTGGCCGAGCGCCGCCTTCGAGTCGTTCACGTGCATGCACTGCAGCCGATGAAGCCCGATCAGCCGGCCGAAGTCGCCCCAGAACCGCTCGTAGCCGGCCTCGCTCCGGAGGTCGTGCCCCGCCGCGAAGGCGTGCTGCGTGTCGACGCAGACCCCGAGCCGCGACCCCTCCGGCCCGGCGCGCTCGATCATCGCGGCGATCTGATCGACGCGGTCGCCGAGGGTCGACCCCTGCCCGGCCGTGTTCTCGATGCACAGCCGCGCGCGGAGCCCCTTCCCGCGAGAGAGCACGATCGACAGGCTCTCGCCGATGCGGTCGAGGCCGGCCTCCTCGCCGAGGCCGCGGTGCGCGCCCGGATGGAACACCACGAAGTCGATCCCGAGCGCGTCGCACCGCGCGAGCTCCTGGAACAGCGCTTCCCGCGAGCGCTCGAGGATCGCGGCGTCGTCCGCGCAGAGGTTGATGAGGTAGCTCGCGTGGGCGAGTGTTCGGCCGGCGCCCGCGCCCGCGCCCGCGCCCGCGCCGGCCCAGGCCGCGCGCGCGGCGCGAAACGCGGCGATCTGCTCCGCGCTCAGCGCCGGCTCCCGCCACTGGCCCGAGACCTTGGTGAAGATCTGCACCGCCTCGCAGCGGTCCTCCCCCGCCAGCGCGATCGCGCGGTGAAGGCCGCCAGCAACGGACTCGTGCGCGCCGAAGATCATGGGCCGCACTGCTTGGGGCGCTTCCCCGCCGCCGGCAAGGCATTGCCCCGAGCCCACCGGATCTGCCACGGCATCCGCCATCCGCGCGCACCCGCGCGCCCTCACGCAGGAGGGCAACGCCCGGGCCGCCTCGTCCGTCCCCCTGCGATGAGCCCGATTCCGCGAGCAAATCGAGCAAACCGCATGCCGGGAGGGCGCGAACCCCGGTTCGCGGCACCTCACCCTTGACGCGTTCCTGCCCAGGCGCGAATTGAGCGGCCTTCCTGGAGTCTCGATGAGCCATATGGGTGTTACGAACGGGGCCGGCGCCGGAGAGGCAACGCCGGGGTCGCCGGGTGGGGCCAAGGGCGAGCAAACCGCGGCGGCCCCGCCGCTGGTGCCGTCGCACGTGCTCTCGGGCAAGCGGCTCGTGGTGGTCGGAGGGACCGGCTTCCTCGGCAAGGTCTGGCTGGCCATGCTGCTCGCGAGGTTCCCGGAGATCGCCCACATCTACCTGCTCGTCCGGGCCAAGGAGAACCAGTCGCCGGAGGAGCGCTTCTGGTCGCAGATCGTGACCTCGCCGGTCTTCGACCCGATCCGCGAGCAGTACCCCGGGCCCGCCTTCGAGGAGTACCTGCGGCAGAAGATCACGCCCATGAACGGCAACGTCGGCCTGCCGCTGCTCGGGCTGGGCGACCGCGTGGGGGAGCTCACGGGCAACATCGCCGCGGTCGTGAACGTGGCCGGCGTCGTCGACTTCAACCCGCCGCTCGACGAGGCGCTCGAGGTCAACGCGTTCGGCATCAGCAACCTCGTCGAGCTCGCGCGGACCCTCGGGGCCAAGGTGATGCACACGAGCACCTGCTTCGTCGCAGGCTACCGCTCCGGGCTCATCGAGGAGAACCACCCGGCCGAGATCCCCTTCCCCCGCGCCGCGGGCGAGACGTGGTTCGGCGCCGCCTGCCCGAAGCGGACGCTCGATCGGTCGCACTGGGATCCGCAGCGCGAGATCAGCGAGTGCCTCGACCTCGTGCAGCAGGCGCGCCAGCGGTGCGAGGACGCCTTCCGGCAGAGCGCCTTCCTCGACGAGGCCAAGGCCAACCTGGCCGCGCGCAGCGAGCCGTGCCGGGGCAGCGCGCTCGAGAACGAGCTCGCCAGGGTGAAGCGCAAGTTCATCAAGGACCGGCTCATCGAGGCCGGCAAGGAGCGCGCGCTCTTCTGGGGGTGGACCAACATCTACACCTACACGAAGAGCATCGGCGAGCAGGTCCTCGCGAGCTCCGGGCTGCCCTTCACCATCGTCCGCCCCGCCGTCGTCGAGACCGCGGTCGAGTTCCCGTTCACCGGCTGGAACGAGGGGATCAACACCTCGGCGCCGTACCTCTACCTCGCCTCGAAGGGGCAGGTGCAGTTCCCGGGCGACCACGACGTGCGGCTCGACCTCATCCCGGTCGACATGACCGCGAGCGGCATGATCGCCTCGCTCTGCGAGCTCATCGAGGGCCGCGCGCCCGCGGTGTACCAGTACGGATCGACCGACACGAACGGCTGCCGCGTGACGCGCTACCTGGAGCTCGCCGGGCTCTACAAGCGGCGGCAGGTGTTCGAGGGGAAGAAGACCTCGCTCTTCGACGTCGTGTCGTCCCGCTTCGAGCCGCGCGGGCTGACCCGGCAGCAGTACGGCGCGCACGGCGCGCGCGCCATCGAGGGCGCCCTCCGCGGCCTGGGCGGGCTGCTCAAGACGGCGAGCGTCGGCCCCGCCGCGGCCCTCCTCAAGCCGGCGGCGGCCGCGCTCGAGAGCGCCGCCAGGACCGAGCAGAAGACGGCCACGCTCCTCGAGGTCTTCATGCCGTTCGTCGCGGAGGGCGACTGGATCTACTCCTGCGCCAACACGCGCGCGGCGATGGCCCGCATGCCCCCCGAGGAGCGGGCGCGCTTCGTCTGGGCGCCCGAGAAGATCGACTGGCGCGACTACATCTGGAACGTGCACCTCCCCGGCCTGGAGAAGTGGGCCTTCCCGCTCATGGAGGAGATGCTCCGCCGGGAGATCAAGCCGCTCCGGCCCTACGACAGCCTGGTCGACCTGCTCGACGAGGTCGCCGAGCGCTTCGATCACGCGCTCTCGGTGCAGCGGTTCGAGCAGGACGGGCTCTCGCGCACGAGCTACCGCGAGCTGCGCGACGCGGCCTGCATGACCGCCGCGCGCCTCGCCGCGCTCGGCGTCCGCCGCGGCGATCGCGTGGCGCTCTCCGGCGCGAACCAGCCGGCGTGGCCCGTCGCCTACTTCGGCATCCTCCGCGCAGGCGCCGTCGCCGTCCCGATCGATCCGGGGCTCGACGCGGAGGCGTTCGCGGACGTCCTCCGCTCGTCGACGGCGAAGGTCGTCCTCTGGGACGGCGGCGTGGCGGAGAAGCTCGGCGCCGACGTGCGCGCGGCGCTGCCGAACCTCGTCGCCTTCGACATGGTCGGGTTCGCCGAGGGCCAGGTGCCCGACCTGGGCCCGGCGTCCGGCGACGGGCTCGCGCCCCCGGACGTGCGCGTGGGCAGCCAGGACGTCGCGAGCGTCGTCTACACGAGCGGCACGACCGGGGAGCCGAAGGGCGTGCTGCTCACGCACGGCAACTTCACGGCGCTGCTGGCCTCGCTGGCGCCGCTGTTCCCGCTCAAGGCGAGCGACCGCGTGCTCAGCGTGCTGCCGCTCCACCAGACCTTCGAGGTCACCTGCGGCCTGCTCCTGCCGCTGTCGCAGGGCGCGCGGATCATCTACCTCGACGAGGTCTCGGCCGATCGGGTGAGCGACGGGCTGAAGAAGGCGCGCGTCACGGCGATGGTCGGCGTGCCCGCGCTCTGGCAGATGCTTGAGCGCCAGATCGTCGCCAGGGTGAAGGAGCAGGGGCCCGCCGCGGCCACCGCGTTCAGCTGGGCCATGGAGCTGAACCGCATGCTCGGCAAGCGCCTGGGCCTGAACGCGGGGCGCCTCTTCTTCGGCAGCGTCCACGACGCGCTCGGCGGCAATGTCCGCTTCCTCATCTCGGGCGGCGCGGCGCTCCCCAGGGACACGGCCGCCGTGTTCAAGGGGCTCGGCCTGCCGCTCGCCGAGGGCTACGGCCTGACCGAGGCGGCGCCGCTCCTGACCGTCACCAAGCCCTCTCCGGCGGCGAGCCCGGGGAACGTCGGCAAGCCGATCCCCGGGGTGAAGATCAAGATCGCGAACCCCGACGCGAACGGCGTCGGCGAGGTGCTCGCGCGCGGCCCCAACGTCATGAAGGGCTACGCCGACGACCCGGACGCGACCCAGGCGGCCCTCGACGCGGACGGGTGGCTCCGCACCGGCGATCTCGGCAAGCTCGACAAGCAAGGGCGGCTCGTCCTCGTCGGCCGGCAGAGCGAGGTCATCAGCGCGGCGAAGGGCGAGAGCCTGTACCCGGCCGACATCGAGCGAATGCTCGGCAAGATCGAGCACGTCAAGGAGCTCGCCATCGTCGGGATCGACAACGGCCGCGGCGGCGAGCAGGTCGCGTGCCTCGCCGTCCCCACGGCGCCGGGCGCGAAGGACGGCGAGGGCGACCCGGCGCTCGCGCGGGTCACGCAGCACGAGCGCGCGCTCGACGCGCTCCGGACGGCGATCCAGGCGCTGCCCAAGCCGTGCCACCCCATGGCCGTCCACCTCGACGACGCCGACCTGCCCCGCACCGCGGCCGGTCAGGTGAAGCGCTCCGAGGTGAAGGCGATCGTCACGCGCCTCGCCGCCGAGGCCGCCGCGGCCGGCGCGGGCGCGGCGGCCGTCGCGCAGGACGCCGGCGCGGCGATCGCAGAGCCGAAGGCGCACGGCGCGGGCGACGAGCCGATCCACATCCCCCGCCCGGTGGCCGACTTCGCCAAGCACTGGATGAACAAGGTCCAGTCCGGCTTCTACGGGAACGTCATGCGCCCGAAGGTCTACGGGCGCGCGTTCATCCCGCACAACCGCAACACGATCGTCGTCTCGAACCACGCGAGCCACCTCGACATGGGCCTCGTGAAGTTCGCGCTGGGCAGCTACGGGGACGGCCTCGTCTCGCTGGCCGCGCAGGACTACTTCTTCGAGGGCAACCGCTGGCGGCGCGCCTACTTCGAGAACCTCACGAACCTCGCGCCCTTCGACCGCAAGGGCGGCCTCCGCACGGCGCTGCGCCAGACCGGCGAGATCCTGGACCGCGGGCGGACGGTGCTCCTCTTCCCGGAGGGCACGCGCAGCCCCGACGGCGGCATCCTCGAGTTCAAGCCGGCGATCGGGCACCTCGCGCTCACCCACAACGTCGACATCCTGCCGCTCTACCTGGGCGGCACCTTCGAGGCGCTCCCCAAGGGGCGCACCGTCCCGATCCGCCGCGACCTCGTCGCGCGCATCGGGCCGCCGCTCGCGATCGGCGACCTCCGGCGGCTCACCGCCGGGATGAAGTACGCGGTGGCGTGCCGCAAGGTCGCGGAGCTCACGCAGCTCGCCGTCATCAAGCTCAAGGAGGGCGGCGCCCTCGATCTGAGCCGGGTCGAGAGCATCGATCAGGCCGCCACCACCACCAAGGAGCACCCGCTCACGCTCCTGTTCCGCGAGCTCGAGTCGAAGTACGTGGCGGGGCGGGTCACCCAGCCGATCACCTACTACGTGACGCTCGGCACGGAGGACGAGGCGAAGTGGACGCTGCGGATCGACGCGGCCAGCTGCGAGGCGAGGATCGGTAAGCCAAGCCAGCAAGCGGACTGTGTCCTCAAGACCACGCCCGAGATATTCACCAAGATCGTCCGCGAGGCCTACACACCGAGCCCGATGGAGTTCATGACGGGCCTCGTGAAATCGAACGACATCTCCCTCCTGCAGACCTTCCAGAAGGTTTTCGACCTCGCATGAGCCGCTATCTCGTCACCGGCGCGACCGGCTTCCTGGGATCGCACCTCGTCACGGCGCTCCGTGGGGGTGGCCATGACGTGGTGGCGCTCTGCCGGGCAGAGGCGCCCGCGCTCGCCGCGCAGGGCGTGGAGCTCCGCCGCGGAGACATCCTCGACGCGGCGTCGGTGCGCGGCGCCGCCGAGGGCTGCGACGGGGTCTTCCACTGCGCGGGGCGCGTCTCGCGGCGCCGCGAGGACGCCGAGGCGCTCTACCGGACGCACGTCGAGGGGACCAAGATCACCCTCGACGCCTGCCGCGACGCGGGGGTGAAGCGCGCGGTGATCGCGAGCACGAGCGGCGTCGTCGCGGTCAGCAAGGACCCGAACGAGGTCCGCGACGAGGCGGCGGCGACGCCGATCGACCTCATCGCCGGCTGGCCCTACTACCGCTCGAAGCTGTACGCCGAGCGCGCGGCGCTCGATCGCAGCGGGCCCGGCTTCGAGGTCCTCGCCGTCAACCCGAGCATCCTGCTCGGCCCGGGCGACGTCCACGGCGCCTCGACCGGCGACATCGTGAGCTTCCTCGAGCGCCGGCTCCCCTTCACCCCCGCGGGCGGCCTCTCCTTCGTCGACGCCCGCGACGCGGCCCAGGGCATGGCGCTGGCGATGGACAAGGGCCGCCCGGGCGAGCGCTACCTGCTCGGCGCCGCCAACATGAGCCTGGAGGTCTTCTTCCGCCGCCTCGCGCGCATCTCGGGCGTCCCGGCCCCCGCCCTGCGGCTGCCGCGGAGCATCGCGCTCGCGAAGGCGGGCGCGCACCTCATCGAGCAGGCGCGGAAGCGCCTGCCGTTCGATCTGCCGGTCGATCCTGTGTCGGCCGAGATGGGCCAGCACTTCTGGTACCTCGACGCGACGAAGGCCCGGCGCGAGCTCGGCTGGACGCCGCGCGACCCGCTCGAGACCCTCGCGGACACGGTCGCCGATCTGCGCGCCCGCGGCGTTGTCTGGCCGCAAGCGTAGGTGGAGCGCGGCGCGCGGCCTCGTCGCGCCGCGCCGATCCCCGCTCAGACGGCCCGGCGCAGCGGGGTCGGCGGGAACAGGTCCTTCATGTCGAGCGGGAGCTGACCGCGGAACCCCTCGATCTCCCCCGCGGACACGCTGTCCGCGACGGCCTCGCAGATCGCCTGCAGCACGAAGCCGGCGGCCTCGCGGTCCATGCGCAGCTCGCGCGCGACGTCGGCCTCGATGGTCGCCGTCGTGATGCGCTTGTCCGGCCCGTCGAGGAACGGCTCGAGCGACGGGTGGAGCTTCGAGGGCAGCTGCGCGACGAGGTGCCGCGCCTCCTGGGGCGTCACCCTGCGGCAGAGGCAGCCGAGGACGATCTGCAGCGCGAGCTCGGCGCGGTCGCGCTGCTGGAGGCCGCTGTGGCGCTCGACGGCGTGGATCAGCCGGCCATAGGCGCTGTCGGCGCGCGCCTTGCGCCGGGTGAGGGCGCGCACGCGGCCGTGCGAGCGCTCCGGGCGCGCGGTCCCCTCGGGGTGCAGCGCGCCTTCCGGCTTGAAGCGGGCGGCCACCTCGAGCTGCGCCTTCACGACGGAGCCGGCGGCCTCCGCGTCGATGACCCCATCGGCGAGCAGATCGTCGAGGGTCACCAGGCCGACGGGCCGCCCTTGCTCGGTCACCGGCACGCGCCGACACGCATGATCGCGCATGGTGCGCACGGCGTCGTCGATCGACGCGTCGAGCTCGAGCGTCGCGATCTCGTCCGACATGATGTCGCGCAGCATCGTGCTGCGCGCGTCGAGGTCGCCTGCCACGATCTCCAGCGCGATATCGCGGTCGGTGACGATGCCGGCGAGGCGCTGGCCGTCGTGGACCAGGACCGCGCCGACGTGGTTGTCCATCATCGCCCTCACGGCGTCATAAGCGGTCGAGCGCGGGCTAAGAACGATCATTCGCGGGCGTCGGTACTCTTCGAGCGACATGGCGAGTCCCTCCCCTGGGCAGCGCGTTCGGGGTTGTGCGTGCGTACGCCAGGGCGCGGCTAGCCAGAACGGTACCAACCGAGGCGGCGCGCGTGGCCGGCGGGTGGACGCGGCGCTCGGGATCGCCGCCGCGAGCGGACGAGCAAGAGCCTCGCGCGCCGCCAGCGCGAGAGGGGCGAAGCCGCCCGTCAGCGGATCGCGCCGCGCGCCTGCGGCGCCGCGCCGGCGCCGCCGCCCGCCCCGGCGTCCAGCGCGCTGCGCGCCTGCTTGGTCGCGGGCGTGACCGGCGCGAGCCGCACCATCCGGTGCAGGAGCCCGTCGACCCGCTGCAGCCAGCCGCGCCAGGCGGCGTACTGCGCCACCGGGATGGTCGACTGATCGAGGATCACGCGCTCCTTCACCACCACGGCGTTCTTGCCGGGCACCTTCGCGAAGGAGATCGTCGCCCGCCCGAACGCGCCGCCGTTCTCGTCGCCGCCCGGCGGGAGCTCGGCGAACGCGTACCCGGGCGGGGCGGTGATCGTGATCGTCCGGCTGTGGTGCCGCGGCGCGAAGCTCGGCGGCAGGACCACCGGGAGCGTGCGCTTCACGAGCGGCGCGAGCTGCGACGTCATCGTGGACGCGCCCGAGAGCGGCACGGAGAGCTCCGCGCCCTCGCGGCGGGCGAGCCCCTCGGAGCGCGCCTCGTACTCGAGCGTCGCCGCCCCGTGCGGGAGATCGGCCTGGAACGCCACCTTGGGCTTCACGTCGACCGTCGGGAACCAGCCGTACGCGAGGTACTGCTCGACCCACTGCGCGCGCGCGTCGGCCTCCGCCAGGTTCGACCGGAGCTCGAACGCCGCGTCGCCGATGTGCCGCTCCTTCGCCGCGAGCTCGCCCGCGCCGGAGGGGAGCAGCGCGATCGTCCACTCGGCGTCGACGCCGTGATCGGCGGGCGAGCTCGCCGGCGTCTCCACGATCTTCGGCGGCCCCTCGTCGACGAACAGCGCCAGCGTGCGCGCGTCCATCGCCGGCAGCGGCCCCAGGCGGCTCTGCGGGCTCGTCGCGTCGAGCCACAGGCCCGGCGCGCCGCCCGCGCCCGGGAGGTAGGCGATGCCGTGATCGAACACCGGGATCGCCGCCACCTCGCTCCGGAGCAGCGAGGGCTGGCCCGTGTAGCGCGTCTGCACCAGCACCTCCGTCGCCTCGATGCCGATCGACTTGAGCAGCGTGATGAGCAGCATCGCCTTGTCGTCGCAGTCGCCCTGGCGCCGCGCCAGGAGCTCCTGGGGGCGGTTCGGCAGCCACCACTCGCCCGACACGAAGTTCACATACCGGATGTCGTCCGCCACGAAGTCGAAGAGCGCCCGCAGCTTTGCCTCGCGCGTGGCCTTGCCCTTGGTGAGCTCCGCGGCGAGCCGGCGGACCTGATCGTCGGGCTCCATGAAGCCGGCGATCGCGCCCCGGTACCACTCCCGGAAGTCGTTCCAGCCGTGGAACGTCGAGCCCACGACGACCGGCAGCACCTCCGCGAGGTGCGGGGCGAGCGGCTCCTCGGGCACCTCGGGCGGGTCGTCCCAGATGTACCGCGTCACCTGGCGGCCGTCCTTCTCGGACCTGAGCACCCGCTCGGCCTTGCCGTTCAGCACGTCGATCGCCAGGGGATCGCTCGCCGGCGAGTCGACGACGACCTCGTTGTAGAGGATCGGCCGCGTGTCGGTCGAGCCGACGTAGTCGATGAAGTAGAACGGCGCGTCGCCCCGGCGGCCGACGGGGCCCCGGGTCCACGAGCGCACCGCGACCTCCACCACGTCCCCCGCCTTGAGCTCGGGCCAGCGCACGAACGGCTTCTGCCCGCCCGCGCCCTGCTCGTCCGGCTGCGCCACCGTGCCGTCCTTGCGGTGGACCCGCGCGAGCAGGAGCTCGGTGTCCTCCCCCTCGGCGGGGATGTCGCGCTCGTAGAGATCCTGATCGGTGCGCGGCTCGATGACGATCTCGCGCGCGTAGTGCATGAGCTGCGAGACGCGCTTGTCCGGGTGGTACGTCACGACGCGCACCCAGTGGAGCTGCCGGTCGGCCACCTCCCCCTTCTTCGCCGGGGTCTGCCGGGCGCGCGAGAGGAAGACGCCGGGCGCGACGAGGTGCTGCTCGTCGCGCATGCGCTGCCGGCCCGGCGCGCCGGCCGAGCCCTCGCCGAGGCGGAGCGCGAGCTCGGCCTTGAGGTACGGATCGCCGGGCGTGAGGTCGCGCGCCCGCGCGAGCGCGGCCGTGGCCACGCGCGACGCGGCGGCCCCCGCGCCATCCTCTCGCACCGCGGCGAGCGCCTGGAACGCGGCGGGCTGGTTCGGCGCGACCTGCGTCGCGTACGACAGCACCTCGCGCGCCCACGCGACGCGGCCCGCGTCGTGGAGCGCGCGGCCGATCCGGATGACGTCCTCGGCCGACGTCTGCTGCGCGAGCGCCCCGGCGGCCGCCACCTCCAGCGCGGCGCCGCCGTCGGGCTCGAACGCGAGCACGTAGGGCGCGCCCCGCGACTCGGGCGCGATCTCGGCGAGCCTGCGCGCGGCCCGCAGCTCGAGCGCCGGGTCCAGCCGGGCCGCGGCCGCGATCTCCTGCCAGACGACGACCGGCGTCCGGTCCTTCTGCTCGCGCTCGACCGCGAGCAGCTCCTCGAGCCCGGCCCGCGTGAGCCCCGCCGTCGCGAGCTTCTTCTTGACGAGCGCCCTGAGGACGCGCGCCTCGGGATCGCGCGCCGCGCGCAGCGGCTCCTCGCGCAGCGCGGCCGCGGCCCAGTCGACCCGCTCCGAGGCGAGGTGGGCGGCGACCAGCCGGCGCTGCGCGAACGCCGCGGTGGCCCGGTCCTTCTCGGCGAGGCCCCGGGCGCGCGCGGCCTCGAGCCAGCCGCTGCGGTTCGCGCCGAAGGGCGACACCCACCCCGCCAGCGCGAGCGCGTCGGCGGAGATCCCGGGCGACCGCGTCACGCGGTCGAGCAGCCCGGGCGCGCGGGGCGACCGCTGGTCGTCGGCGCCCCCGAGCGTCCGCGCCACGACGGCGGTGAGGGTCTGATCGAGCGACTGCGACGCGCCCGCGTCGAGCGCCCTGTCGAGCGCCGTCGCGACGGCGGTCGCGGCGCGCGCGCCCGGGGGCGGGGCCGGCGGCGGCTTGAGCGGCGTGAGGTCCGACGAGGTCGCGAGCGCCACGGGCCGGCGGTCCTCGTCGGTGAAGCGCACGCGGACGCGCCCCTCGTCGGCGATGGCCCCGGTGCACACCTTGAGGGCGAGCAGGTGATCGCCGGCGGGCGCCTCGATGCGCGCGGCGATGCGGTCGAGCACGAGGCGCTCGTGCGCCGCGTCGCTCGCGGCGACGTCGGCGCCGTCCCACAGGAGCCGCACGGCGCCGGTCGCGGCGACATGGGCGAGCATCGGCTTGCGATCGAGCGCGGCCGGGACGGTCACGCGCGAGGCGAGGTACGTGCACGTCTCGGTGCGCGGATGGATGTAAAGATCGAGCGGCACGCCGCGCGCCGTCGACGCGGCGGGCAGCACCCTGCGCCACGCGACGTCGTACACACCCCACGCGTAGCGGGCGCTCATGTCCGAGAAGCGCTGGCCTTCGGCCTCGGGCCCCTCGCGGAGCGCGAGCCCGCCGCCCGAGTTGTCCTGGAACGGGCCGAGGACGGCGAACGCCTTGACGAGCCCGGACGGGTCCGGGGGCGCGTCGTACGAGACGGCGCGCGCGCCGGGCCACGTCACCGCCGGCGGCTCCGGGGCGAGCGAGGCGGCGAGCCAGCGCGCCTCGTCGGCGAGCGGCGACGAGGACGCCCCGATCTGCGCGAGGCCTTCCCGGGCGCGGCCCTGCGCGGCGCGGTCCGCGAGCGCCGCCGCCATCACGAGCCCGGCGAGCGCGTCGTCGCCGCCCCGCCGCGCCCGCGTCAGCGCCGCGCCGAGCATCTCGTCGGGCGTCGCGGCGGTCCACCGCCGCGGCAGCACGATGGGCGCGCGCTTCTCGGACGCCGGCGCGCTGCCCGCCGCGGGCGCGCTCGCACCCGCCTTCGCGCCTCCCGGACGCAGCGTCGGCGCGCCGCCCGCCGCGGGCGCGCTCGCGCCTCCCGGACGCGGCGACTGTGCGTTGCCCGCCGCGGGCGCGGCGGCGATCGCGAGCAGCGCGGCGAGCCACCCGCCCCCGCGGAGCGCGCGGGCGCGCGCGCGTCGATCTCGTCCTCGTCGATCCCGTCGATCTCCCCCCGGCGAGCTGCGCTCCATCGAACCTCGCTTCCCCGCCACGGCATAGCGCGGGCCCGATCGCGGCGCGAGCGCGGCGCGAGCGCGCGGGTGCGGCCGCGCCGCGCGCGCCGCACCCGCGCGCCGTGCGCGAACTTGGCCGGCGAGCCCGCGGCCCCCTACCCTGCGCTCATGCGCCGCGCGTCACGATGGCTGCTCTCGGCGGTGATGGCCCTGACCACGCTCACGGCCTCGCCAGCATCGACCTTCGCCCGCGACACCAAGGTCGAATGGAAGAGCGTCGACGTCCCAGCGGGCGAGGGCCAGGCCCAGCGGGCTCGAGCGCTGCGCGGCATGCTCTCCAGCGCCGCGAAGAAGGCGGACTTCGGCAAGGCGAAATCGGTCGTGCTGAGCGCGCGTGTCGTCGAGTTCACCTCGGCCACGCGGGGCGACGTCCACCGCGTGAGCTGCACCGTCGTCGGCCGCGTCGTCGGCGGCCCCACCGCCCGGTCGCGCATCTCGTTCGGCGGCAGGCCGAGCGAGCGACAGGCCCTGGAGAAGCAGGTGCTCGCCATGGTCGCGAACGGCGTCGTCGGCCGGCTCGCCGCGATCGTCCGCGCCCGCGCGCACGACTGACGGGCGCGACGGACCTGCTGCGCCGCGGGAGCACGCCGCGCCCGCTCGACCCTCCACGGGATCTGGACTACGACGGCCCGCACCTCATGGAACTGGACCGGATGGTGAGCGAGCTCTTCCAGGAGGAAGAGCTCGCTCGCGACACGGCGAAGAAGCTGATCGAGCTGGCGCAGCGCTCCGCGGACGAGGCGCGCGCCGAGCGCGCGAGCCTGCTGGCGTTCCTGCGCGGGCCGATGGAGCGGCACATGCGCTACGAAGAGACCGCCATCTTCCCGCATTTCCAGGCGCGCGGGCTCGCCGAGGAGGTCCAGGTGGCGCTGAAGCAGCACGCCGCCGTGCGTGAAGCGACCGACGCCCTGGCGGGTGTTGCGCAGGGCGGCGACGTCGCGCGGGCCATCGTCGATGTCGCCCGGTTGCTCCTGCATCATACAAATTTCGAGGGGGACTACATTTATCCAGAGCTCACACACGACGAATGGCGCGAGCTGATGAAGCAAACCGTTCCGCAGGGCATCTGAGGTGGTACGCATGAACTCGACACGGATGTTGTCCTCGACGTAGGCTTTTGCCGCCGTGTCTATTGCAGCTGGTCAGGTGCTGAGCGAGCGCTACCGCCTCATCCGACCCGTGGGGCAGGGCGCGCAAGCCGCGGTGTGGGTCGCCGAGCACCTGGCGCTCGGCACCCACGTCGCGGTCAAGCTCATCGATCTGGAGCTCGCCAAGCAGGAGGACGCGCGCGAGCGGTTTCGCCGCGAGGCGACGGCCGCCGCGCAGCTGCGCAGCGCGCACGTCGTGCAGATCATCGATCACGGCATCGACGGGGAGCAGCCGTTCATCGTGATGGAGCTGCTCGAGGGCGAGGACCTCTTCGATCGGCTCGCGCGCCGGCGCCGCCTCTCGCTCCAGGAGACGTCGAAGATCGTGACGCAGGTCGCGCGCGCGCTCACCCGCGCGCACGGGGCCGGCATCGTGCACCGCGACCTCAAGCCGGAGAATTTTTTCCTCTGCGCGAACGAGGACGACGAGATCGTCAAGATCCTCGACTTCGGCATCGCCAAGGTGAAGGGGCAGGGGAAGCGGGTCGCCCAGCGCACCAGCGTCGGCACGCTCATGGGCACGCCGCACTACATGAGCCCAGAGCAGGTGAAGGGGCTCCGGGAGGTCGACTACCGCGCGGATCTCTGGGCGCTCGGCGTGATCGCGTACCAGTGCGTGACGGGCGAGCTCCCGTTCGACAGCGAGGGGGTCGGCGACCTGCTGATCAAGATCTCGCTCGGCGAGATCCCGGTCCCGTCGAGGGTGAACCCGGAGCTGCCGGCGAGCTTCGACGGGTGGTTCGCGCGCGCCTGCGACCGCGACCCGTCGCGGCGCTTCAGCAGCGCGCGCGATCTCGCGGAGTCGCTCGCCCGCGTCGCCGACCTGTCGACCGAGGCCCCGAGCAGCATCCGATCGCCGTCGCCGCAGCCGCCGCCGCTGCCGCCCCGGGCCTCGCCCACGCGCCCGCCGGCGGCCCCGCCGCGGCCGGCGACAGGCTCGGTGATCCCGAAGGCGCCGCCGCTCCCCCGGGTGGCCGACCCCACGGGCGCCGCCTCGACGCGATCGCCCGAGCGAGGATCGGGCGAGCCGCCGGCGGACATGGCGGCCGCTCCGCCGTCGGCCAGGCCGAGCGCGAGGATCCCCGCCGTGCCAGGCGAGCGGCCGCAGACGCCGTCGCGGCTCACCGAGCGGCCTCCGCTCAGCGAGCGCCCGCCGCTGTCGTCTCGGCTCGGCGAGCGGCCTCTCGCGCCGCCGCGGGCCACCGAGCGACCTCCGGCGCCGCCTCGGCCCACGGCGCGGCCTCCGACGCCGTCGCTGGCGCAGATCGGCGAGCAGACGACGGGCTCGTCCGAGCTCGGCGAACGGCCGCCGCTGAGCCAGCGGCCGCCGCTCTCGGCTCGGCCCGGCGATCGACCTCCGGCGCTGCCGCAGCACGGCGACAGCGCATCGCAGAAGCCGCCGGTCGCTGCCGAAGCGCCGGCCGCCACCGGGACGCCGGTCGCTGCCGGGACGCCGGTCGCTGCCGGGACACCGGCCGCTGCCGGGACGCCGGTCGCTGCCGGGACGTCGGTCGTCACCGGGACGCCGGTCTCCGCGCAGCCGAGCGGCGCACCGTCCGCGACGACAGACGGCGCGAACGCCCCACCCGACGCGCCTGCACCGGCGCTGGCGCCCAGCGACACGTTCCGGAAGGCCGCCGACAGCGCGTCCTCGCTCGTCGACGTCGACATCGACGAGTTCGAAGAGGACGCGATCGACACCGACGTGGACGAGCCCTGGACCGCGCCGGCCGCATCCGCGGCGCTCGCTCCGCGCGCAGACGCAACGCCGGCGGAGCCCGCGGCCGCGGCCCACGCGCCGGCCGAGCCCGCGGCCGACGCGCCGGCCGAGCCCGCAGCCCAGGCGCCGGCCGAGCCCGCGACGGCTGCGCCCCAGAGCGGCATACCCGTCGCGCCAGGCGCCACGGCCGAGCCGCCGCTCTCCTCGCAGACGCCACACGTGCTCTCGCCACGCGCGGCCGATCCGCACGCGATCGCCCCCGAGCGCGAGGCGCCGCCGAGCCAGGATCCGTCGTCGGAGAAGCTCCGCGACAACGTGAGGCGGGCGATCACCGAACCGGTCGCGGCTGCCGCGCCCCCCGCCTCGCTGCGCGAGCCGCCCCCGGTCGATCCGCCGCTCGCCCCTCGGGCTCGCGCGTTGCCCTCCGGCCAGTCGCCGGATCAATGGATGAAGGGGTCCAGCGTGAGCGGGGTCGCGCACGAGGCGCGCGAGAGCGTGCTCCCGGAGTTCGACCCCGGCTCACGTCGGCGCCGACGCGCCCGCCTGGCAGCGCTCGCGCTGGTGGCCGTGGCCGGCGTCGTCGCGTGGCAGATGGTCGTCCGCTCGCAGCGCCTGCCGCAGAGCACGCCGGCGGCCGAGAGCGAGGCCCCGCCGCCTGCCGTCACGGCAGAGCCCGCACCGCCGCAAGAGCCCGCGCCCCAGCCGAGCGTCACGGCGAAAGCCGTGGAGACGGCCACGGCCACGGCCACGTCCGCGCAGCCGTCGGCCAGGGCCGCCACGACGACGCCGCCGCGGAAGCGGCGCCCGCCGCCGCCGCCGCCGAAGAAGCCGCGGAAAGAGCCGGGCAAGGTGGACGACCTGACGATCGAGATCCCGATCCCCCCGGAGCCGGCCGAGGCGGAGCCGACCTCACCAGCAGAGTCGCCGCCCCCGACCGGATCGCCCCAGGGCGATCCGGTCCCGCATGCAGAGTGAAGCGTGGAAACGACTGCGTATCAGCAATATTCTGAGGAATCCGGCGACTGGTTGAGAAAGGGGAGGGCCCGGCTGCTGGCCCATCTGGTGCGCGAGTTTGGCCCGGAACGGCGGCCGCTCGAGCTGCTGGAGGTCGGCGCCGGGGTCGGCCAGAACCTGGGTGTCCTCGCGGAGTTCGGGGCCGTCGATGCCAACGAGGTGAGCCCTCTCGAGCAGGAGGCCATCGCGAAGGCCGGCGCGGCGAGGACGCTCTACGGCACATCCATCCCGTTCCAGCTCGACCGACGCTACGACGTGATCTGCGCGCTCGATGTCATCGAGCACATCGAGGACGACCGCGCCGCGCTCCGGTGGATCCATGACCACCTGAGCCCTGGCGGGATCTTCGTCGCCACGGTGCCTGCGTATCCGTGGCTGTTCAGCGACCACGACCGCGCATTGCAGCATTTCCGCCGGTACACGGCTGGCAGCTTCCGCGCCGCGCTGCCGGCCGAGCTCCACGTGGAAGCTTGTGCCTACTTCAACCAGCTCCTCTTCCCTGCCACGGTCGGCTCGCGCGCCGTCTGGAGCGCCGCGCGCAAGCTGCGCCCTCGCAAGACCAGCATGAAGCAGCCCTCGCCGAAGTCGGGCCTCGCTTCCTCCGCGCTCGAAGCCGTCCTCGGCGCCGAGGTCGACCTCATCGCGCGCGGCTACCGGCCGAGCTTCGGCCTGTCGGTCTTCTGCGTGGCGAAGCGCTGGGCCGCATGAAGGACAGATCCGCGTCGCTCGCCGATCTCCCCAGCACCCCACCCACCGGCGCCCCGCCCGCCCCCCCGACGATCTCGGCAAATCCGCCCGAGCCCGCGCCCGGCCCGCCGCAGCGGATCGGAGGCCCGCTCGCCAGGGTGCGCACGGCGCTGCGCCCGATCATGGTCGTCGTCGCTGCCCTGTTCATCGGGCTCGCCGCGCGGGACCTCGCTCGCAGGTGGGAGAGCGGCGCGCCGATCGACATCCGTCCCGCGTTCGTGGCGCTCTCGGTGCTGCCCCTCGCGCTCGGCCTCGTCGTGCTGGGGCTCGCCTGGGCCTTCATCCTGGAAGAGCTGACCGGCCGGCCCATCCCTCGCTGGCCGGCGATCGCGCTGCACATCGAGTCGCAGGCGGCGCGGTACATCCCCGGCAAGGTCGGCGTGCCGCTGTTCCGCATGCTGGGCGCCCCGCGCATCGGGACGACCAGCGCGGAGGTGGGGTCGTCCTTCGCGATCGAGTTCACCAGCTTCATCGCGGTCGGCGCCATGGTGGGGTTCGGCCTGCTCGCGGCGGGCGGCGAGCAGTTCGCGGGCGCGAACGCGCTCATCGGTCGATGGAGGCTGCCCGTGCTCCTCGCCCTGGGCGCGGTCCTCGTCGCGCTCATGACCGTGGATCGTGCCCGCGCGCCCGAGCGCGTGCGCAAGCTCCTCGCGCCCGAGGGGCGCGGGCCGCTCATGCCGGCGCGGTTGCCGCTCGTGCACGCTGTGTACTCGCTGACCTGGGCCGCCCACGGCGCGTGCGCCGCGCTCGCCGTCGGCGCGACGCCGGGCGCGGCGCTCGGCGGTTCGGGCCTGTTCGTGCTGGCGCCCATCGCCGGTTTCCTCGCGATGGCCACGCCGGGCGGCATCGGCGTGCGCGAGGCGCTGATCTCCGTGGGCCTCGCCCCCGCCGTCGGACCCGCCGCAGCGCTGGGCGCCGCGCTCATCTCGCGCGCCACCTCGCTCGCCGTGGACGTCGGGGGCTTGCTCATCGCGCGGCTGCTTTGCCGACGCGCCGCGCATCGCTAGGATGCGCCCCCTCTCATGCTGGCCCGCCTGCGTGCTGCCCTGAACTCCGACTCCCCCCTGGCCCGCTTCTGTGCCGCCCTGACCTCCGGCTCACCCCGGGAAAGGCTGCTGCGCAACGTCTTCGCGGCCGTCGCGTGCCTCACGGGCCTCGTCGGCTACGCGCTCGTGGTCCACGCGCACATTCCAGTCCAGCACTGGCTCCTGTGGCGGCTCGCGCCGCTCTGGGGTTATTCGCTGCTGTTCCTGCTCTCCAGCCTCGGCATCGGCCTCGTGCTGCTGCGCCGGGTGCTCCGCCTCGCGCACTTGCCGCCGGTCGAAGAGGGCCTGTTCGGCATGACGCTCGGCTCCATCGCCTTCGTGTTCGGCATGTACCTCGCGGGCGTGGTCGGGTGGATCCGCCCCTGGTACGGGCTCGTGATGCCGGCGGCCCTCTTCGCGGGCGGCCTCCTGGAGCTGCCACGCTGGCTATCGCGGCTGAAGCACGATCTCGACGCCTCGACGACGCCGAGAGGGACGATGCGCTGGCTGTGGCTCACGGCCACGGGCGTCGGCGCCGTGTGCCTCGTGCTCCTCTACCTGTTGTCGCTGACCCCGGATTCCATCAGCTTCGACGCGACCTGGTATCACGTGCCGATCGGGCAGGACTATGCGCGCGCCGGCCGCATCGTGCCGTTCTACGGCGACGTGAACCGCTCGTTCCCCCACTTCGCGAGCATGCTCTACGCGTGGGGTTTCAGCGTCCCCGGGATGCTCGTGGAGCAACGGTGGATGATGGCGCTCCACCTGGAGTTCGTGTTCGTCCTGGGGAAGGTGGTCGGCGTCGCGGCGCTGGCGCGGTACCTGCTCCAGGGCGAACGCGTCCCTGGCCTCTGGGCGGCTTTCTTCCTGTTCCCGTCGCTGTTCGTCCAGGACCAGAACCCCGGCGCTTCGTCGGACCATTTCCTGGGCTTCTTCGCGGCGCCGGTCCTGCTCGCGTCCATGCGCTTCGCGGAGCGCTTCGACAGGCGGTATGCCGTCCTGCTCGGCGCGTCGCTCGGGGGCGCGATGCTGGCGAAGTACCAGGCGGTCTATCACCTGGCCATGGCGGCGGCGGTCGTCGTGCCGCGCGCCGCGTACCTGCTCGCGCGCGCGGCCTCCCGCGCCCTGAAGAAGCGCAGGCGGCCGCTGCTCTCGGCGCGCCGCGTCCTCGTGGCGGGGCTCATCGCGTCGGGCGTGGCGCTCGGCACGGCCGCGCCGCACTTCATCAAGAACACCATCTACCATAACAACCCCGTTTTTCCGCTGGCCCAGCGCGTGTTCACGCGGTCGTACCCGCAGCACGCGCGCTCCGCGGAGTTCATGGAGAAGGCGTATCCCAACGCGCCTTACCTGCCCAAGGGGAAGGGGCTCGAGCGGCAGCTCATCGCGGCCGGCAACTTCTTCACGTTCTCGTTCTCCCCGCACTACTCGTTCACTCGCTACGTCCCCTCGATGGGCTCGCTCTTCACGCTGCTCCTGCCGATGCTGCTGGTCATCCGCGGCCGTCGCAGGCCGGCGCTCGCGGCCTTCGCCACGTTCGCCGGCGTCTGGATGTGGAGCAACACGTACACCGCGGACCGGTACCTGCAGGGCATGCTCGCGGTGCCGATCGCCGCCGCCGCGGCGCTGCTCGTCCGCACATGGCAGCTCGGGACCGTCGCGCGGCTCGGCCTCGTGCCGCTCGTTGTGTTCCAGATCGTGTGGAGCGGCGATGTGCCCTTCTACTCCGGCCCCCGCCGGCTGGAGAGCGCGCTCTCGCTGATCCGCTCCACCTACGAGAAGCGATGGACCGACGCGCAGCGGTTCAAGTTTCGCGCGGATCACCGCGCGATCAACCAGGCTACCCCGCCCGACGCGCGCATCCTCGCGCGCAACTACCGCACGACGCTCGGTATCGAGCGCGAGATCATCTTCGATATCCAGGCCTGGCAATCGCTCATCTTCTACGAGCCCGTGCGAGGGCCGGCCGAGCTCTACGCGCATTACCGGAGCGTCGGCATCACCCACATCCTGTACCCGCCGAACCAGCGCCCGCCGGACACGCTCCAGGCCGCCGTGCTGTTCAACGAGCTCGTGCACCGCCACGCGACCGAGAAGCGCCGCTTCGGCGGCCTTCAGCTCGTGACCATGCCGAAGGAGCCGCCGCCGGCCGACGAGCTGCCTTATCAGGTGCTCGCGCTCGGCGCGCCGGGCTACACGGACGGGCTCTACCCGGTCGAGGCGCTCCACATCCTCCCCAAGCTCCAGCCGCCCAGGGGCCAGGAGCCCAAGCCCGCGCGGGCGTGGCCCAGGGATACGAACGCGCAGGCCGCGCTCCTCGACGCCGCGGAGGCGGTGGTGCTCGGCAAGAAGGCCGCGCGGGGCAGCCGGAACGTGAAGCTGGACGGCGTGTTCTTCGCGGCGGAGCGCTTCAAGAACTACACGGTCTACCTGCGGCAGCAGCGCGACACCCCCCGGGCGGAGCCGCCGCCCGAGCCCCCGGCCACGGGCGCGCCGCCGGAGCCCCCGGCCGCGGACGCGCCGCCCGGTCCGGAGCCGACCGACCCTGTGGCTCCCCCGGAGGACGAGGATCCGGAGGACCCGGACGGCTGAGCTCCCGGCCCGGGGTTACGAGCGCTGTTCGACCAGCGGCCCGGTCCAGGGGACCGGGCTCTTCACCTCGCGCTCACCCGCGCCGGTTGCACCTGCTGGTTGTGCCAGGGCTTCGCGCCCGTGGACTGGATCCCCTCCAGCCGGAGGGCCGGCTCCCGCCCGGCGAGCTCGGTCTCGATCCGGCGCACGCGCATCAGCACCTCCTCGACGAGGCGGCGGTTCGTCGCGATGAGCTCCGCGAGCAGCGCCACGGCCACCAGGATGCACGCCATCACGACGGCGCCCGTGCCGACGATGAGCGACTGGATATAACCGCTGTAGTCCGGATTCCGCAGGTAGAAGTAGAGGAACCGGACGCCGACCGCGACGCCGAACACGAGCAGGACCGTCGCGACCCAGCCCACGAGCTGCACGGGGCGGTACATCGCATAAGCCCGGAACATGACGGGACCGGCGCGGCGCAGGTAGTCGGGGATCGAACGGAAGAGCCGCGACTCGCGCGTCTTCGGGTTGGTCGTGATCTTCACGTTCTCCAGGGCGAGGCCGCGGCGGCCTGCCTGGATCACGGTCTCCAGCGTGTAGGTAAAGCGGTTGTGCACGAACAGCTGCAGCGCCGCCTTCCGGCTCACGGCGCGGAAGCCGCTCGGCGAGTCGGCCACCTCCGTGGCGGACAGGCGCCGGATGAGCCGCGAGCCCCACCGCTGCAAGACCTTCTTGAGCGGCGAGAAGTGCTCGATCCTGTCTGTCTGCCGATCGCCGATCACCAGGTCGGCGCGGCCGTCGAGGATGGGAGCGACGAGCTTCGGGATCTCCGCGCCGCGATACTGGTTGTCCGCGTCGGTGTTCACGATGATATCGGCGCCGAGCCGCAGGGACGCGTCGATGCCGGCCATGAACCCGGCGGCGAGGCCTCGATTCTTGGCGAAGCGGACGATGTGGTGGATCCCGAGCTGCTCGGCGAGCGAGCTCGTCCCGTCCGTGCTGCCGTCGTCAATGATGAGGACCTCGATCTCGTCCACGCCGTCGATCGACCGCGGCAGGTCCGCGAATGTCTGCGCGAGCGTGTCGCGCTCGTTCAAGCAAGGGATTTGGATGATGAGCTTCACGGGCGATTTCGCGGCGCAGCGTAGCACGACGTGCGTCGAGAAATTCACCTCGGAGCGCGGCGGGCTCCCCCGCGACGCGAGGCCCCAGCGCGGGCCGGAACGCCGCCGCGCTCGCGCTGAGCGCCGGACGGCCAGCAGAAACCTGTCCACACCGCTCCGCCGGTGCCCCGGGGCACCGTGCATCGCGGAACATCACGGAACATCGCGGAACATCGCGGAACATCGCGGGGACGATGGCCCGCAGCCCTGCGCCGGGCCAGCGGGACCATCGCTCCGCTCTAGTTGAGCAACTTCTTCGAGAGGTGCTTGACCGCCTCCTGCGCCGCGTTTCGCAGCGCGACCTCGACCGCCTTCGAGGACGTGTCGCCTCGCACGAGGATGGCGCAATTGTCCCCTTCAGCCTCGAAGGATGCGAGCGGTAGCTCTGTCGCCGCCGCTGCGGCGCGGATCGGCACCTGCACAGCAAGCGAACCGACCTCGAGCTCCACGAACCCCACCAGCTCCGTCTTGGATAGGTTCTGCATGCCTTCGAACGTGGGTCGCCCGCTGGGGCTTAGCAAGGTCAGGTTTTTCCTGCTTGTCGCTGGGATCGAGCTCCACGTGAAGAGGCAGAGCACGGGAGCATCGAGCACATCGGCGGTCGGTGGTCGACGATCGGCATCGGCGTGGGGCGCGGGCGCGACGCGGCGGCCGCCGGTCCGAACGTCGCGCGCGTCACGCCCATCCCGCGCGGCACGCGCGTCACGCGCGTCACGCGCGTCACGCCGACCGCGCGCTTCCGCACGGATGACCGCTCTCGCGTCAGTTCTTCAGGGAGGTCAGCTGGTCGGCCATGATGCTCCGGTGATTGCGGTAGACCTGAAGCACGATGGCCAGCGCGATCGCCGCCTCGCTCGCCGCGAGGACGATGATGAAGACCGTGAACACCTGGCCAGCCACGCCGCCGGCGACGAAGTGGTCGAACGCGATGAAGTTGAGCGCGGCGGCGTTGAGGATGAGCTCGACGCCGAGGAGGATGCCCACCGCGTTCTTCCGCGTCATGACGGTGAACAGCCCGAGCCCGAAGAGCACCGCGGCGACGGTGAGGTAATGGATGAGACCGACCTCCATCGCCTACTCCCTCTCCCAGGCGCGCCTGACGGCTCGACGCGCGAGCACGACCGCGCCGATCATCGCGGCGAGCAGCACGACCGAGCCGAGCTCGAACGGGAGCAGGTACTCTCCGAGGAACGCGTGCCCGAGCTTGGCGGTGGACGGCATCGCCGGCTTGGCCTCGGCGGGCCAAGGGGTCTGGGTCGCCACCCTGCCGAGCAGGAGCAGCACCGCCGTGACCAGACCGAACGCCACGGCCGGCCCGCCGCGCGGGTTCGAGATCTTCATCTCCGAGATGCGGCTCGTGAGCATCACGGCGAAGAGGATGAGCACGAGCGTGCCGCCGACATAGACGAGCACCTGCGTCGCCGCGATGAAATCGGCCGAGAGCGAGACGTACAGCCCGGCGATGCCGAGGAACGTGCCGAGCAAGGCCAGCGCGGAGTGGATGATGTTCCTGGAGAACGCCACGAGCCCGGCCGAGCCGAGCGTCAGCGCGGCAAGCCCGAGGAAGACGAGTGCGCTCAGGGAGGGCATGGGGTGAGGGCCGCGACGTTAGACCGCTGCCCACCGCCCATCAAGGGCGACCCCCGCGCGTCGCTCGCGGCGCGCTCCTGCGCCGTTCTGCGCCCCTCTTGCTCGCCGCGCGCCCTCGCTCAGGCGCCCGCTCCTACCCCGCTCCAGCCCCTCCTCCGGCCCCCCCTCCGGCCCCCCCTCCTCCGGCCCCCCCGCCCGCGGGCTCCGCGCCTTCGGCGCCTTGCTGCTTCTCGCGCTCCTTGCGCCAGATGGCGCGCAGCTCCTCCAGCGCGGCCGGGTTGTCGCGCATGGCGCGCTCGCGGGCCTCCCGGGCGTGCGGCCCGTACTCGCCGACGGGCACCTCGCCGAGGTCCTTCGGCGCCTTGTACAGCGGCACGAGGCCCTCCGGGATGAAGCGGAACGTGAGGTGGTCGAGCGTCGGCGCCGCCCCCTCGAACTCGCGGGTGTGGCGGATCGCGCCGGTCGACTCCGTCTTGCACGCCTCGACGCACAGGCCGCAGTACATGCACTTGCCCATGTCGATGTCGAAGCGGCTCATCGCCTGCTTCTTCGTCGCCGGGTCCTTCTCCAGATCGATGGCGATGCACTCGATGGGGCACGCGCGCTCGCAGCGCTTGCAGCCGGTGCAGATGTCCATCTGCACCTCGAGGAAGCCGCGGTACCGCGGGGGGAGCATCTCGCTGACGGGGCGGTCCGTCTTGTCGGGGTACTGGACGGTGATGGGCTCCCGGAACAGATGGGAGAACGTGACCGCCATCCCCTCCAGGATGGTATTGGCCGCGCTGGAGATGCTCTTGATGTACTGGGCGAGATCCATGGCCGGTGCCTCTCAGGGACCTGACGCGCTCGGGCGAATCCCCCGAAGGAGCGAGGCGCCACACCGCGGACGATAGCAGACGCGGACCTGCCCTGGAGCGTCCGGGCCGCTCCCCGCAGGCCCACGGGCTCCCGCCAGCCCGCCCACAACGCCGCGTCCGTTCGGCACCGCCCCGCGCGGGAACCAGCGGAGAGCGGGGAGTCCGCGGTGAACCTGTCCTCTCCTGTTGACGCGCACCCGGGGTGGCGATCATGGTCGTCTGATGTCGCAGCTCCCCTTGTCGGGAACGTTCACCGCCCTCGTCACGCCATTCACGCCCGATGGCGAAGCCGTCGACTTCGACGCGCTCGACGCGCTCGTCGAGGCGCAGATCGCGGGCGGCGTCAGCGGGCTCGTGCCGTGCGGGACCACGGGCGAGTCGCCGACCCTCAGCGAGGCCGAGACGACCGCGGTCATCCGGCGCGTCGTCGAGGCGGCGCGCGGCCGCGTGCCGGTGATCGCGGGGACGGGCTCGTTCTCCACGAAGAAGACGATCGAGGCCTCGCGCGCCGCGCTCGCCGCCGGCGCGGCGGGCGTGATGATCGTGATGCCGTACTACAGCAAGCCCTCGCAGGACGGGCTCCGCGAGCACACGCTGGCCGTGGCCAGGGCCGTCCCGGCGCCGATCGTGCTCTACAACATCCCGGGGCGGACGGTGGTCGACCTCTCCGCCGAGACGACCGAGCGCATCTGCGCCGCCGCGCCGAACGTCGTCGCCATCAAGGACGCCTCGGGCAACGTGTTCCGCTGCCAGGAGCTCGTGCGGCGCCTCGGCGACCGGCTCACGATCCTGAGCGGCGACGACGCGCTGACGCTCGCGATGATGGCGCTCGGCGCGCAGGGCGTCATCAGCGTCACGTCGAACGTGCTGCCGCGCGAGACCAGCGCGGTGACCCGGCGGTTCCTGGCCGGCGACCTCGCGGGCGCGCGCGCGGCCCACCTCGCGCTCCTCGAGCTGCACGGGCTCTTGTTCGTCGAGCCGAACCCCGCCCCCGCGAAGGCCGCGCTCGCCGCCCTGGGCCGCATGAGCGCCGCCGTCCGGCTGCCCCTCGTGCCGGCCGGAGAGGCGACGCGGCAGCAGATCGCCGACGCGATGAGGCGGCTCGAGGCGAGGCGCGAGGCGTCGTGAAATCGAACGGAGATCATCGAGGCGTGCCGGTGAGCGCGCTCTTAGGGGCGCCCCAGGGGGACGACGCCCGGCTGCTGAAGGTCGCGATCCACGGCGCGAGCGGCAAGATGGGGCAGGCCATCGTCCGGCTCGCGGCGAACGAGCGAGCCCAGGTGGTGGGCGCGATCGTGTCGCGCGGCTCCTCCCGCATCGGCCGTGACGTCGGCGAGCTCGCGGGGACAGGCACCATCGGCGTCGCGATGAGCGACGACACCAGCGCCGGGCTGCTCGGCGCGGACGTGGTCATCGACTTCTCGCGGCCCGAGGCGCTCCCCCGCCTCCTGCACCTCGCGATGCGCGCCAAGGTCGCCGTGGTCAGCGGCACGACGCGCCTCGACGGCACGTGCGAGCGGCTGCTCGACGAGACGGCGCAGCACGTCCCCGTCCTCTGGTCGCCGAACACGAGCATCGGCATCCACGTGCTCGCGGAGATCGCGGCGAGCGCGGCGCGGCGGCTCGGGCCCGGCTACGACGTCGAGATCGTGGAGGTGCACCACCGCGCCAAGGTGGACGCGCCGAGCGGCACGGCCGTGCGGCTCGCCGACGCCGTACGCGGGGCCCGCGAGCCGGCCGGGACGCTCGACGACGTGCACGGCCGCGAAGGCAACGTCGGCCCGCGCAAGGCGAACGAGCTCGGGATCTTCGCCGTGCGCGGCGGCGACGTCATCGGCGACCACACGGTCCACCTGCTCGGCCCCGGCGAGCGCCTCGAGCTCACGCACCGCGCGACCAGCCGCGATCTCTTCGCGCGCGGGGCGCTGCGCGCGGCGTGGCACCTGCACGGGAAGCCGCCCGGCCGATACACGATGGCCGACGTGATCGGCGGCTGACCGCGGCGCGCCAGGGCCGGACGCGGGCGATCCGCGATCCGGCGTGCCGCGAGAGAGCCACAATGTGGTCAGCGGCGGTTCGCCGCACTACGCTGCGGCGCTCGTATGGAGACGCTCGCTGCGAGGATCGCACGCGCCGGTCCGTTGCCGGACAGGGACGCGGTCGGCTGGGTCGTCCGCCTGGCGAAGCGCGTCGAGAGCCTGCACGCGCGCGGGACGGTGCACGGCCGCCTGTCGGCCGCGTGCGTGGTCATGGAGGGCGAGCCGTGCACGTCGACGGGGTGGCTCTCGGATCCGCTCGCCACGCCCGCCTTCGTGGGTTACCGCTCGCCGGAGCGGGCCGCGGGCGAGGGGCCGTCGCGCCGGGACGACACGTGGGCGCTCGCGGTCACCCTGTACACGGCGCTCTCGGGAGCGCTCCCGTTCCCTGCCGAGAGCGACCAGGAGCTCCGCCGCAAGCAAGGCGCCGGCGCCGCGCCGCGGGTAACGCCGCCCGGCGCGGCGGGCGACGCGCTGTGGCGCGTGCTGGACCAGGCGCTCGCGCGCCCCGCCGAGCAGCGGATCACCGAGGTCGCGGCGCTCCGTCGCGCGCTGGAGGCCGCGCGGCCGGGCGAAGGCCTGGAGGAGCTGCCGCCGCTCGATGAGCACGCGCTCGCGGCGCCGGCGAGGACCATTCCAGCGCCGCGCCCGTCGAGCAGCGGGGTGCGGGGGGCGTCGAGCTCGCAGCCGCCCCGCAAGAGCGCGCCGCCGCGCGAGGGCACCGGCTCGCAGCCGCCCCGCAAGAGCGCGCCGCCGCGCGAGGGCACCGGCTCGCAGCCGCCCCGCAAGAGCGCGCCGCCGCATGGCCACTCGAGCTCGCAGCCGCCGCCCATCGCGGGCGCCTCGGCCCGCCGGACGCCGTTGCCCCTCCACGGGCTCGCGAGCCTGGGGCTCCGGTCGACGCTCGGCGTGCCGACCACCCCGCCTCCGGAGGCGCCAGACCGCGCCTCCAAGGCGCAGACCGCGCTGCCTGCCGCATCGCCGCGGCTCGCCGGCGCAGCGACGGAGGACCGCTCGCGCGCGGGCGCAGTGGCTGCCCCGACCGCGCACGCGCGGCCGCCCGTCGTGCCCGCAGCGACGGCGCAGCCGCCCGTCGCGCCCGCAGCGATAGCGCTGCCGCCCGTCGCGCCCGCAGCGACGGCGCTGCCGCCCGTCGCGCCCGCAGCGATAGCGCTGCCGCCCGTCGCGCCCGCAGCGACGGCGCAACCGCCCTTCTCGCCCACCGCGGTGCCCCTCTTCGACGCGGATGCCCCGGCGAGCCCGCGAACGATCGACGATCTCCCCTTTCTGGGCGAAGACGACACGCACGCGCCGTCGCACCCCTTCCCGATGGCGCCCGGCAGCGTCGCCGCGCGCCTCGGCGCGCCCGGGCTCGGCGCGCCGACGCCCCACGTCCCGGTCGTCGATCTCCCCTTTCTTGGCGAAGACGACGCGCACGAGCCGTCGCACCCCTTCCCTGTGGCGCCCGGCAGCGTCGCCGTGCGCTTCGGCGCGCCCGGGCCCGGCGCGCCGACGCCCCACGTCCCGGCCGTCGATCTCCCCTGGCTGGGCGAAGACGACGCGCATCGGCCGTCGCACCCGTTCCCGATGGCGCCCGGCGGCGTCGCCGTGCGCGGCGGCGCGTCCAGGCTCGGCGCACCGCCGCTTCGCGCGCCGGCGCCAGCGCCCGCAGCGAGCCGCGAGACGCCGTCCCGGGCGCGCCGGTGGGTCACGCTCGCCCTGGGGGTCGTCGCCATCGCGGGCGCCGCGGGGGGAGCCTGGTTCTGGCTTCGCCACCCCGACGCCGCGCCGCCGTCCCTCCCGGCGCCGCCGTCTGCGGAGCCTGCGCCCGCCGCATGCGCCGCGCCCGTGGAGCCGAGCGCCCCGGCGCTCGGTGACGCGGGCACGGAACAGGCAGGCACGGCGGCGCCGGCGGACGCAGGCACCGCGAGCGCAGCGCCGGATCCTGCGGCCACGGCGGACTTCGCCGCATGCGCGATGCCTCTCTTTCCCGGCAAGAGCGTCGACGCAGCCATCGCGGGCCAGCTGTCGTTCGCCTGCGCCGAGACCGACCCGATGAAGGGCGTCGCGACGCTCAAGAGCCACCTCGGCCAGGCAGCTGGGCCCAAGGGCGTCTCGGACGCCACGAAGGAATGGGCCGTGCTCGGCTGGCACGACATGGCGACCTTCGCGACCCTGCGCGCCCGCTGCTGCCACGCGCCGCCCCCCCTCCAGCTGCCCCCCACGCCCGAGGGCTGCGCGCCGCTCGACGAAACCCTGAACGAGCTCGGCGCGGCCGTCGCGTCGGCGTCTGCTCCGGGCGATCGGGCGGTCGCGAAGGCGGCGCGGCGGTACATGCGCGCAGCCCAGTGCGTCGCCCGGGTCGGCGCGGCGACCCGTTACGGGCGCAAGAACAAGCCGAATGGAGGCGAGGCGACCGCGTTCAAGAAGGTGCTCTCGCGCGCGCTCCGGAGCGCCGCACAGGCCCGCTGAGCCGCGCGAACGTCACGTCGTGGCATGGCGCGTACCCGTGGTGCGCGCCATGCCACGACGTGACGTGGCGGGCGACGCGGACGGCACGGCCGGCGCAATCGGTGGTGAACAGCGCGGCTCGATCGCTCGACCACCTCGCCGAACGAGCGGTTCTGGGGTAGCGTCCGCGGTCCCATGTCCAACGAAGCGAGCGATCTCCTGCTCGAAATCGGCGTCGAGGAGCTCCCCTCGTCGTTTGTCGAGGCCGCGCTCCGCGCGCTCCCGGATCTCGCAACGAAGCGCCTCGCGGAGCTCAGGCTCCGCCACGGCGCGGTGCGCGCGCTCGGCACCCCGCGTCGGCTCGCGCTGCTCGTCTCCGGGGTCGCGGCGCGCCAGCCGGACCTCGAGGAGGAGGTCACCGGCCCGCCGGTCAAGGCGGCTTTCAAGGACGGCGCGCCCACGAAGGCGGCCGAGGCGTTCGCGCAGAAGCTCGGCTGTACCGTCGCGGATCTGCGCCGCGTCGCGGGGCCGAAGGGCGAGTACCTCGCGGGCACCCGCCGCGAGGCCGGCAGGCCCGCGGCCGAGCTGCTCCCGGAGGTCCTGGCGTCGCTCGTCGCGGCCATCCCCTTCCGCAAGTCGATGCGCTGGGGGCAGGGAGATTTCGCGTTCGGCCGCCCCATCCAGTGGCTGGTCGCGCTCTCCGGCGGCGAGGTCATCCCCGTCGAGATCGCCGGCATCCGCAGCGGGCGCGCGAGCCGCGGCCACCGCTTCCTCGCGCCGGGCGAGATCGCGATCGGCGCCGCGAAGGACTACGTCGAGGCGATGCGCGCGGCGCACGTGCTCGTCGACCCCGAGGCGCGCGCGCAGCTCATGCGCGAGCGCCTGCTCGCCGCGGCGCGGGACGCGGGCGGCGTGCTGATCGAGGACGACTTCCTGATCGGCGAGAACCTCTCCCTCGTGGAGGAGCCGCACGTCATCGTCGGCAGCTTCGAGGAGCGGTTCCTCGAGCTGCCGGAGCGGGTGATCCTCGAGGTCGCGCGCGGCCACCAGCGCTACTTCGGCGTCCGCGACGCGAGGACGGGGGCGCTGCTCCCGCGGTACCTGGCGGTCGTGAACACCGCGGAGGCGCCCGAGAAGATCAAGCGCGGCAACGACAACACGATGCGCTCGCGCCTGTCGGACGCGCAGTTCTTCTACCGGGAGGACGTCAAGATCCCGCTCGCGAACCGCCGCGAGAAGCTCGGCGGGATCGTGTTCCAGAAGCGGCTCGGCAGCGTGCTGGCGAAGGCCGAGCGCGTCGAGCGGCTCGCCCGCGAGCTCGGCCTGCTCCTGATGCTGCCCGAGCAGACGCTGGTGGCGGCGGCCTCGGGGGCGCACCTCGCGAAGTGCGATCTCGTCGCGCTGATGGTGGGCGAGTTCCCCGAGCTCCAGGGCGAGATGGGGCGGGCGTACGCGCTCGCCCAGGGGGTCAGCCCGGAGGTGGCCGACGTCGTCCGCGATCACTACCTGCCCAAGGGCGCCGCGGACGCGACGGCGCCGACGAACGCCGGCGCGCTTGTCGCGATGGCCGATCGGCTCGACACGCTGGTCGGCTGCTTCGCGATCGGGCTCGTCCCCACGAGCACCGCCGACCCGTACGGGCTGCGCCGCGCGTGCCTCGGCGTGCTGCGCACGCTCCTGGATCGCGATCTCGATCTGCGCCTCGGCGCCGCGTTCGGCGCCGCCTACGACGGCTACGCCGGGGTGGAGCTCAACGTCGCGCGCGACGAGCTCGCGACCCGCCTCGGCGAGTTCTTCTCCGAGCGGCTGCGGGGCCTGCTCTCCGACCGGCTCCCGCAGGACGCGGTCCTCGCGTGCTTGCGCGTCGCCGCGGATCGCCCGCTCGATCTCAGGGCCCGCGTGCGCGCGATCGACGCGCTGAGCCCGGAGGTCCGCGCGCGGGTAGGCGAGGTCTTCAAGCGGGCCACGAACATCGCCGACAAGGCGCCTGCCGGCGAGCCGGTGGCGCCGTTCGGGCAGGACGTGCACCCGAGCGAGACGGCGCTCTTCGCGGGGTACCTCACGCTGCGCGAGCAGATCGCGTCGGACGTCCGGAGCGGCTCGTACGACACAGCGTTCAGGGCGGTGGCGGACTTCGCCCCGCTCTTGCACCAGTACTTCATCGACGTGTTCGTGATGACCGACGACGCGGCCGTGCGGGACAACCGGCTGCGGCTGATGCGCGCCCTGTCGGAGACCTGCGGGAGCCTGGCCAGGCTGGAGCTCCTCGGCGAGGCGCCGCGCGCGGCGTCGTAGCGAAGCCTGTTTTCGCGGCTCCTGTTGCGTCCCTAGCTCCACCCACCAGGAGTCCGGCCAGGGACACCGCTCATAGAAGTGCCTGAAGGTGACGGTGGGAGCACCCCACACGATCGGCTTGACACGTTGCGGCGCGCTCTGGTGACCTAGCCGGTCGCGTCATGCATCTGGTCAACGCAACCGCCGTCCCCGCCAAGCTGATGACGTCGCGCCTCTTCGGCGCGACCCACCGCATCGGCATGGTGGTGGCCAAAGCGACGTTCCGCATCGGGCCGCGCGGGACCGAGCTCGACACGCAAGATCCCTGGCCGCTGCTCGACGAAGATCGCGCGACCGAGCTCGGCCTCGTGCCGCGCGACGATCTGCCGCGGCGCGACGACGCCTTCGAGGTCGTCCTGCTCGGCGCGGCGCACACGGTCGACGGCAGGCCGATCGACCGGAGGACCGTGTCCCTCGCCGTCGGCGACGAGCGGCGCGAGCTCCTGGTCTCCGGAGATCGCACCTGGGAGCGCGGCGGCAGCCCGCGGATCAGCGCGCCGGTGCCGTTCACCCGGATGCCCCTGACCCACGAGCGCGCCTTCGGGGGAACGGTGGAGGTCGAGGTCGACCGGGAGGCGTTCGTCGAGGCGATGGACGCCCGCAACCGCGCCGGGCGCGGCTTCGATCCCGCGCCCGCCGTGAGGTCGCTCGTGGAGATGCTGAATCCGCCCGAGGGCTACCCGCGTTACGACGAGATCCGCCGGCTACCCAACATCGAAGATCCCAGGGCGCCGATCGGCCGCCCGGAGGACTCGCCGGTTCCGGCGTACTGGGGCGCGGTGCCGGTCGACTCCGCCCTCCAGGCGGCGCGCACCGTGGCGCCGCCGCCCGCGGGATCCGCGCCGGGGCTGCCCGAGCTCGGTGAAGGCGCGTATCACCGGGCGCACCCGCAATGGGTCATCGCGCTCCCGCCGGCGAGGAGCACGGTGACCATGACGGGGCTGACGCCGGGGCCGGAGCCGCTCTCGTTCGCGCTTCCGGCGGTGCGGATCTTCGTCGACTACGTGTCCGGGATCCGCACCGGTACACGCGAGCTTCGGCCCCACGCGCTCGTCCTGCTCCCGGAGGAGCGACGCTTCTACCTCGTGTTCCGCCACGCCTTCACCTACGAATACCCCAGCGCGGAGCGCTCGATGCGGCTGCGCGTCGAGCGGGGCGGCTGGTACAAGCCGGCCGGCCGAGGAGCATGAGACATGGTGATTCCCGTTCCCGTCACCCGGTCGAACGATCTGAGCGCGGGCTCCTCGAGCCACCTTTTCCTGGCGATCCCGCCCGCGCCGCCGCCGACGTTCGTGCCTGCGCTCGAGATCCCGATCCCGCACGGGTGGCCGCCGGGCGAGAGCGCGGGAAGGGTCCAGAAGACGACGACCGTCTTCGCCAACGGCAGGAACGTGATGCTCGATCAGCACGATTGCGGGCCCCTCGTAGCGCAGATCACAATCCCGCCGGCGAACTCGTTCATCCCGATGCAGCTCTTGCAGTCGAAGCGCGCGGTGATCGTGACCTGCTTCTCCGTCCGGATGAACGGGAAGACGACGGCGTGCACGAGCCATTGGCCGCCGCTCCCGCTGCTCACCTGCGGTCAGCCGATGTCGATGCCCGCGACGTTCACGTTCACCAACGTATGCACGAACGTCCACGTCGGTATGTCAGGAACCGACCTGATCGGCGGGATCGTCCGGACAGCCGCCACGATGGCTATCGAGCGCTACTACGTCAGGACGCCTGGGGTGAGCCTGACGGCGCAGGAGGAGTCCGAGAAGAGCCTCGCTGGAGCCGCCGCGAGCCTCCTCGCGAGCGTCGTTCAACACGCGCTCGATCCGCGGTATCCGATGCGCGTCGATGCCACGACGAAGGGTCCCTTCGGCACCGAGATCAAGATGAGCGTCTCTGCGGGATCTGCGGACACGCGCAATGATCCACAGAAGTTCTCGATCAGCATCGAGAAGAAGTGGGAAGATCCACTCAAGCGCAGCGCGGCGAGCATCGGCGCCTCCGGCGAGTACACGTGGGACGCCGGCGGCGACACGACCAAGGAGGGGTACAAGGGCCAGGTCGGCGTCGCGACGGCGGCTCCTGGCCTCGGCGGTAAGGCGACCGCCGGCGGCGAGTACCACCCCGACGCTCCCGAGGGACAGCGTGGCAAGGCGACGTTCAAGAAAGAAGCGGCGACGCCCTTCGGGTCGGAGTCCGAGCAGAGGGACTACAACCCCGGAGCCCCTGACGGACAACGGACATCGAGCCAAACGGAGACGGTGGCGAAGACCTGGAGCGGCGATCGGCGGACGACCACGGTGAACAACCCCGACGGAAGCAGGACGACCACCGTCGTCGAGAACAGCGACGGCAAGATCACCCTGACGACCCGTAAAGAGCCGGGTGAATCCATGGCGCTCCCGGAGCAGGCTGGCCGCGGCGGCAGCCCGCCCCGTGCCGTGGGCACACCGGCATCCGACGTCTGGGGTCCTCCGCTGTGAGCATCGAACGCACCCCCGCGCGCGAGGCGTATGACGCCGTCCTCGAGCTCGGCCCCTGGGAGGGGGTTCGACCGACGGCGTACGTGCTGGTGAAGAAGACGTTCACGATCGCCGGGCGGCAATGCGCGCCCGCGCCGCCGCGACCTCTGCTCAACGATCCCCGGGACGAGCGGCTCGCCCCGCGCCTCCCCGCCGGCGTCGATTTCTGGCCGAGCAAGGCGGCGACCGACTTCATCGTCCGCGGCGCCGCGTACGCGCCCTCTGGCCGGCCGACGGGGCAGATGCTCGTGGAGGCCTCCATCGGCGCCACGTCGAAGCGCATCGCGGTCTTCGGCCGGCGAGAGATCCGCTGGACCGCTGGAGGTAGGCCGGTCATCGACGACCCAGAGCCGTTCACCGTCATGCCGGTGATCTGGGAGCTCGCCTACGGCGGCACCGATACACGCGTGGAGCTCCGGGGCGAGGTGTCCCTGTCGCAGCTCGCGCTGGCGTCGATGGGCGCGGATCACCCGGGCATGTACCCGCGGAATCCGCTCGGCAAGGGCTACCTCGTCGATCCCGCGCCGCTCCATGGAGCCGAGATGCCGAACCTCGAAGATCCGCTCGATCGGCTCACGCCCGAGCGGCTCGTGACCGGCGACCCGGCGCTCTGGTACCGGCAGCCGCTCCCCGCGTGCTTCGACTTCGTGCCTCCTCTCGCGTTCCCGCGCCACCTCGGCTTCGGGCCCTCGGTCGAGCCGTGGTTCCCCGCGCCGGACGATGAGCGCTCGCCCGAGGTGCGCCTCGGTGTGCTCCCGGCAGGCTACCGTGCTGCGCGCGAGCCCGGGGTCTCGCGCCGGTTGTGCCAGGAGGCGCCGCAGGGCTTCGTGCGCGACGCGGTGCGCGGCGACGAGGTCGTCCGCGTCGACGGCATGCACGCGGAGCGGCCCTCTGTCGAGTTCACATTGCCCGGCTCACCGTCGATCGAGTTCACGCTGGAAGGCCGCCGCGTGCCCGCCGCCCCCCGCATCCATACGATCGTCGTCGAGCCCGCCGTCGAGCGCGTCTCCCTCGTCTACGGGGCCACGGTGGATCTGCCGCGCACCTTCATCCCGGGCATCCACAAGCACATCCCGGTCGCGGTGACGGTCGATGGCGATCGGCCCATCCACTACGAGGCTCCCCGCACGATGCGCGAGCGGATGTCATCGAGGCATGAGCCGCGGGAGCGAACATGAGTTACCGAGCCGCCACGTCCTCGCTGGCCGACGATCTCGCGTGGAACCGGGGGGGCTACATCTCGCCAGCGCAGCGAGCCGCGCTCGATCGGGCGGCTTCGGTCCGGATGAAAGGCGGAGCGTGGCGGGCCCTCGTCGCCGGCCTCATCGGCCCGCCCACGGCCGCCGCGGCCATGCTGCCGGAGCTCAGGCCCGGCAACGAGAACGCGAAGGTAGCTCTGATGTCGATGGCAATCCTCCTTGCGTTCGCCCTCGGGTGGGCAGCGATGCTGCTGCGCGCAGCGATACGCCGCGCAGCGCTCCGCTCCGACATCGCCGCTGGCCAGGTGGTGGCGCTGACCGGTCGCGTCATCTGGCGAGCGGGCATCTCTCGTAACGACTATGCTCTCGAGCCAACGGACGGGACGCCGCCCGTCCTCGCCGGATGGGCACCGCTCCCCCCCGGGCCGTACCGCGCCTATTGCCTTCCTCGCTCCCGGGTCGTCACCGCCGCCGAGTCGACCGTCGTCCCCGGAGGCGTCTGGTCCATCTCGCTCACCGATCCCAGACAGATGGGGCTCAGCTTCCGCTTCACCCGGAGCGCGGGCAGGACGCTCGCCGAGCCGTTCTCCGCAGCGCCGTACATCGGCGACCGCGTCGAGCTGCTCCGCGCCGTGGCGGCTGCGCTCGATTTCGACGCCGAGGATCTCGGGCACAACCGGCAGGGCACCACGTCGCCACGGCAGGTGCGCCGGCGCCTCGCCTCCGCGGCCGTTCCCTTCGTGCTCATCACCAGCCTCGGGCTGGTCCCGGCGACGTTCGCGACGGTCGCCCTCGGACTTTTCCCATCGATCCTCGCCATACCTATCCTTCTCGCCGCGATCATTTGCATCTGGATCCGTCGTGATGTGCTCACGAGGCGCGTTCGTTGCGTGGAGGGCGTCGTGGAGCGCCACGTGATCAATGCGGTGACGGCTGGGGATTTGAATAATCTCTATTGGCTCTTGATCCATGGCGACAGGATCCCTGTCCCCAGGAAATTGTTTCGAGCCATCGTGCCCAGGCTGCGATACCGGCTCTATCTTTGGGAGAGCACGGGAAGAGCGCTCAGCGCGGAGCTCGCGGACGCTCCGTCGACCCACCCCGGCGGCGCCCCGCGCGCTGACAGAGCGGCCAGCCACGGAGGACGGCCGTGAGCCCCGGGGACATGCCTCCCTGGCTCGCCGATGACATCGCGCGGAACCGCGCGGGGCGGCTCTCCGCGGCGCAGCGAGCCTTGCTCGAGAGGCTCGTAGCGGTCCGGCGACTCGAAACAGGGGGGGCGGTGATCGCCGCGGTGGTGTTTGCCGCCGTCCTGCTCGCCCTCGCGCAAAGGGATCTGAGGCATGATCTCGCCGTACAGCTCATCTGTGCGTTCATGGCAGCAGGCGGCCTGGCGACGATGTGGACGCCAGTGCGCCTCGGCCGCCTCCGCGCCCTCCTCCGTGCGGACATCGCCGCTGGCGACGTCGTCGTGTTGCCCGGCCGCGTCGTCTGGCGCGCGCGTCGCTTCGGCAGCGACTACGTGATGGAGGCGGCGGACGGGTCGGCGCCTGTCCATGCCGGCTCGGCGCCGCTCCCGCCTGGGCCTTACCGCGGCTATCTCCTCCCGCGCTCCCGGCTGCTGATCGCCGCCGAATCGACCGTCGTCCCGGGGGGCGCTTGGTCCATCTCGCTCGGCGTCCCTGACGAACACCTGGGGCTCTTCCATAGACGCGCTGGGACGATCGCGCTCGCGCAGCCTTTCCCCCTCGCGCCGCACATCGGCGACCGCGCCGAGCTGCTCCGCGCGCTCGCTGGCGCGCTCGGGTTCGACGCCGAGGATCTCGATCACAACCGCCGAGGAATGATGTCCCCGCGGCAGGTGCGCCGGCGTCTCATGTCGCCGTTCGGCATCCTGGCCGTCGTCGCGTTCGCAACGGCCATCTCGGCGGTGATCGAGCACGTCATGGAGCGCCGTGTCCCCTTCACGATCATCGGTCCCGCTGCCGTGGGCGCCGTCCTCTATTATCTCTGGGCGATCCGCGACCTGTTCACGCGGCGCGTGGCAACCGTGGACGGTCTTGTGAGGCGTCACGTCCAGGTCAGGGCGAGCCCCTACGAGTCGAGGCAGTGGGAGCACTTTCATTACTTCGTCGTCGAGCAGGGAAGGTTTCGGGTAAAAGAGCAGGCCTATCGCGCCCTGGTGCCCGATCTTCCTTACCGGCTCTACATGGCCAGGCAGACGGGTACCCTCCTGAGCGTCGATCCCCTGGACACGTCATCGGCCCCTCCCCTCGGCGCCCCGCGCCCGCAAGCAGCCTGGAAGGCGGTGTGACCCATGCAGCGCAGCTCTGACCGCGAAACCTCCGTCCTCTACGAAGCGCCCTCCCCCGTCGACGAGCTCGTCGCCGCCTCCCCGCCGCGCCCCGACGAAGCGCCGCCCGAGCCGATCACGGGCCTGCGCCCGGGCGAGGTGCTCGTCGGCGAGTGCCTCGACGCGCGGCACCCCACGCTGACCGGCCGGCTCCTCGTCCGCTGGACGACCTCCCGCGGCGCGCACGAGCGCTGGTTGCCGTCGCTCCACGGCCTCGCCGTACGCGCGCAGGATCGCGTGCTCGTCTCCCAGCCATCCAACTGGCCAGAGCCCCTCGTGACCGGCGTCGTCGACGGCTTCGCCTTGCGGCCAGAGCCCCCGCTCGCCGAGGCCGCGCGCCTCACCCTCCACGGCGACGAGGCGCTGCGGGTCGCCGCCGCCGACGGCAAGCCGCTCGTCGAGGTGTTCGCCTCCGAGACAGGCCCCGTGATCCGGCTCATGACCGAGGACGCCGACATCGAGCTGAAGGGCGCGCTCCGCATCAGCGCGAGGAGCATCGATCTCGTCGCGCGGCAAGGCGAGGTGCGGGTGAACGCGGCCGACGACGTGATCGTGCAAGGCGAGAACATCCACCTGAACTGACACCGGAGACGGCGGGAGAACAACCAGCATGGCCAGCGACTTCACCTTCGCCTGGGAAGGGGCGAACCTCTCCGACGACGGCCCGTGGCACCACCTCCGCGTGCTGGAGATCCGCGGGCGCGAGGCGATCAGCGCGCTCTATTCGTTCGAGATCGATCTCGTGCGCCCGCACCACACGCCGGACGTCGACGTGACCGATCTCGTGGGAAGACCCGCCTCGCTGCGGATCGCGACGAAAGACAACCCGCCTTTCCGGCTCGTCCACGGGCAGATCGCGGCCGCCGAGGAGCTCGGCGAGGTCCAGCTGGGCACGCGGTACCGCGTCACCCTCGCGCCGCCGCTCTGGCGCGCGACGATGCTGAAGAAGAGCATCATCTACCTGGACAAGACGATTCAACAGATCGTCGAGCAAGCGCTCACCCGCACCTCGTGGGGCGCCGGGCTCGTCCCCTCGTCGTCCCAGCCGGCCGAGGACGACGGCGACGAGAGCGCGTTCCGCCCGGCCAGGGCGACCTTCGCCTGGCGCGTCATCGACATGGGCCGGATCGCCGACGTGGCGGCGCGGCCGTACTGCGTGCAATACCAGGAGAGCGACCTCGACTTCGTCTCTCGCCTCCTCGAGGAAGAGGGTATCTCGTACCACTTCGAGCACACGAAGGCCGAGTGCATCCTGGTGCTCATCGACAACGACGGGGGCCGCCCGCGGCTCGACCCTGCGCGGCCGCTCGGCCCGGGCCTGCTCGGGCGGGAGGTCAGCGACGTCCGGATGGGGAGCCGGGTGCGTCCGACGTCGGTCGTCCTGAGCGACTACAACTGGCGCAAGCCGAAGCTCGATCTCCTCGCGTCCGCGCCGGCCGGCGCCACCGATGCCGCCGTGTACGAGCACCCGGGCCGCTACGAGGAGTCGAAGGAGACGGGCGAGCGCCTCGCCGAGCAGCGGGCCCAGCGCCTCGCCGCCGAGCGGGCGTGGGCGACGGCGAGCGGGGCGTGCCGGCTGCTGGGCGCCGGGGCGATGTTCACGCTCGAGCACCCGACCTCGAAATGGAACGGGTCCTATCTCGTCACCGCGATGGAGCACCTCGCGCACGAGCGCGGCCACTTCGCGGCGGGAGGCGGCGAGCAGGAGCCGTATCGGTGCCGCTTCGAGGCCGTCCGCTGCGGCCAGGACGGGGAAGAGGCCGCGTCGCGCTTCGTCCCTGCCCGGATCACGCCGCGGCCGCGGATCCACGGCAGCCAGACGGCGATCGTCACCGCGGAGCCGTCCGATCCGGAGGCCGAGATCAACGTCGGAGGGCCCTCGGCCATCGGCTGCGTGCGCGTGCGCTTCCACTGGGACATCGACGTGGGCCGCCACGAGAGGGAGGCGACGTCGTGCTGGGTGCGCGTCAGCCAGATGTTCGCCGGCGGGCGCGGGCACGGCGCGGTCTGGCACCCGCGCGTCGGCGACGAGGTGGTCGTCGACTTCCTCGAAGGCGACCCCGACCGGCCGCTGATCACGGGGCGCGTGTACAACGGGATCAACCTCCCGCCGGAGAACGCGACGAAGCGCCCGACGTACAGCGCCATCAAGAGCTACACGAGCCCGTTCGACGGCAACTACAACCTGCTGTCGTTCGAGGACGCCCGGGGCGAGGAGGAGATCCGCCTGCACGCGGCGCGCGATCTCACGACGGAGATCACCCGCAACGCGAGCCGGACCGTCGGGGTCGACGACGCGACCGAGGTGGGCGGGGACCAGAGCACCCGCGTGGCCGGATCCCAGTCGACGAGCGCGGGATCCATCGCGCAGAGCGCCGGGACCACGGTCGGCGTCCACTCCGGCACCGGGATGACGCTCTCGGCCGGGACGACGTTCGTCGGCTCGGCCGGCGGGAACATGTCGCTCGGCGCGAGCGGCAACAACACCCTCACGGCCGGATCCCACCTGTCGCTGGGCGCGCCGATCATCGAGATCACGGGCGAAGGGAACATCAACGTGGACGCCCCCTGGATCGACATCAAGGGAGGCCCGAAGCTCCGGGCCGGCGCCGCGCTCGTCGAGGTCAATGGCGGCGCGACCGTCCTGATCAACGGCGGAAGCTCGATCTCGATCAAGGGCGGCACGATCAACGTCTCCGGAGGGACGGTCAACGTCACCGGAGATGGGACCGTGACGATCAAGGGCGCGGTCGTGAACCTCAACAGCTGATCGGCTCGACCGGAGAGGACGCGCGCCGGAGGAACCAGGAAGATGGCGAGAGACGCAACGAAGGCGTCCGGAACGACACCGGCCGATCCCCCCGAGACGACGCACGGCGGGCTGACCATCGAGCGGTATGGCGAGATCTCCGCGCACCTGCGCCGCTTCCCGCGATCCGCCAAGGCGGAGGTCCTCGCCCGCCTGAACGTCGCGGACGCGGACTGGGACGCCGCTGTGTGCGGGTGGACCGACGCGCTCGCCGACGAGTGCGCCGACGGCGGCGAGGCCCTCTCGAACCGCTTCTGCCAGGCCTTCGCCGCCGAGGCGCGCCTTCGGCGCGAGCAGCCGGCGCTCGCGTCGCTCGGCGCGCTGCCGGCAGCGATCGCGCCGGCGCTGGTGGCGGTCCCGCCGGGCATGCGGCACTTCACGAGCCTGCGGGAGACCGTGGAGGCCTCGTCCGACGCGTTGCGCAGACCGGCGCTCCCGTTCGCGCCCCGCGCGCCCGGAGGCCCTGGCGAGGGCGACGCGCGCGCGACATCCCTCGCGGATCGCGCTCGGTCGTCGACGTCGCCTGCCCGAGTCGCGGCCCCGCCCGGGGGCGAGACCGCCGACCTGTCGACCGCCGTGGCCTCGGCGCTCGGCCAGCAGGATCCGCTGCCCTTCCCCAGGGCGCCCGCCGGCGCTGCACCCCCCGCCGCGGTGCTGTCGCTCCAGCGACATGCGGCGATGTGCGCGGAGATCGCGATAGCCCCCGACAAAGCGCCGGAGATCATCGCGCGTTACGGGCTGACGGAGGCGACACGAGCGCAGGCGGATGAGCACTGGCGAGCACGGATCGCGGCGGAGGCAGCGACGGGGGAGGCATGGCGGCGGGCCTATATGCTCCACCGGGACTGGCTGCTGGGCCGCTCCTCCTGAGAGGGCCCGGATCGACGCCGGGAGCGCGCCTGACGCCTGCACGCTCGCCAGGAGCTGCGGTACCGTCCGCCCCCATGCCGGGATCTCCGCCCTATCCGTTTGCGTTCTTCGGGGCAGCGCCGAGCGACTGGTTCGACCTCGAAGGGGACCTGTTCTCCTACGAGCTCTGCTTCGTGGCGCCCCCGGACGCGGCCGCGCGGCGCGCCGTCGGCGAGGCGTGGGAGCGGGCGCTCGACGCGCGCGCGGTGGAGCGCTGCGAGCCCTTCCAGTGGGCCGATCGCTGGGCGCTCGTGCGCGTGCGGCCGGCGGGGTGGAGCAAGGCGTGCGTCGCCGACATGGCGCGCGCGGTCCAGCAGGCCCTCGCCGCGGTGCACGGCGCGCACCCGATCGAGGCGGCCTCCCTGGCCGAGGCGATCGAGAGCGACAGCGACTGGGACGCCTGGTCCACCGAGCAACGACCCGAGCCCCCGACGGGCCCGAGGTGGCCCGTCGAGCTGCCCCGCTTCGGCGGAGGCGAGCGCTTCGAGGCCGCGTGCGCGGTGGATCCGGCGGTCGAAGCCGCGCGCGAGGCGGCGCGCGCCGCGCCCCCCGAGGAGGAGCGCTCGTCGGCGAGCACGGCGGGCGACGACCACGACGCGGGCGAGGCGGACGAGGAGGCCAGCGACGACGACGACACGCCCAGGGTCATCTCCGGCGGGCTCCGGCTGGAGCGCCTGCCGGGGTACAAGGCGCCCGAGCTTCCCGACGAGCAACGGAAGCTCTTCGGGCGGAGCGGCGAGGTGCAGATCGCGCCGAACGGCCTCGTCTTCGGCGTCGCCAAGCCGAAGCGAAAGCCGCCTGTCGCCGCGTGGATCGAGCGCGGCGAGCTCCGCACCGCGCAGGGCGATCCGCTCGCCACCACGACCGACGCTCACGTCGCCGCGCGCGACGACGGCGGCGCGGCGCTGATCGCGGAGGATTCGGAGGCCGTATGGGAGGTCGTGTTCGCGGAGGGCTCCGTGCGGCGCCTCTTCGAGCACGACGAGCCCTTCTCCGACGTCGCCTACGGCCCGGAGGGCCGGGTGCTCGTGCTCGCGGGCTCGATCGACGCCTACCGGCGGGAGGGTTCGGACGTCGCGCTCGAGGGGCGCTGGGACCTCGACGGCTACGGGATGCAGTCGGTGTTCGGCGGACGCCTGCTCCTCGTGAAGTGCTTCGACGACGAGGACGAGAGCGCGGACGGCGTGACGATCCTCGGCTACGACGGATCCACGATGCGCCGGCTGGCCCGCGTGCGCATCTCGATCGGCGACATCGTGATCGAAGGCGCCCGCGTCACGGTGGAGGACGGCAGCGAGTACTACGCGCTGCTCGGCCTGGAGGAGCTCGCCGCGCGCTTCGCCGCGCAGCCGGACGCCTTCCCCGAGCTGAAGAAGCGCAACCCCGGCGACGAGGACGAGGACGGAGACGAGGACGAGAGCGCCTCCGGCGAGGGCGACGAGGACGAGGAATCCCGGCCAGAGGTGCTGGAGGGCGCGCTCCACCTGGAGCGGCGGAGGTCGCGCGAGGTGCCGCCGGAGCCCGAGATCGAGCGCGCGGAGCGCGAGCTGTTCGGGTCGGCCTCGTGCGTCGCGGTGGCGCCCGGCGGCCGCGTCTACGGCGTCGCGAAGCTCCGGCGCAAGCCGGCGACGGCCGCCTGGGTCGAGGGCGGGGAGCTCAAGCGCGCCGAGGGCGAGGCGCTGCCCAGCCCCCACGGCTACATCGCCGCGCGGGAGGACGGCGGCGCGGTGCTGTACGGGTTCGACTACAAGCTCGTCGCCGAGCTCTCCTTCGCGGACGGCAAGCTGCGCCGCCTCTTCGAGCACGAGGCGTCGATCTCCGACATCGCCTACGGCCCGGAGGGCCGCGTCATCCTCGCCACGGGCGAGTCCCTCGACGTCTACCGCCGCGAGGGAGAGGGCGCCGTCCTCGAGCAGCGCTGGGACGTGAACGGTTACGGCCTGACCCCCGCCTTCGGCGGCCGGCTGCTCCTCGTCAAGATCTACGAGGGCGAGGACTCCGAGGACGGGCTGACCCTCGTCGGCTTCGACGGGAGCAAGCTGCGCCGCGTGGGCCGCGTGAAGGCCTCCGTGGGCGACGTCCGGATCGCCGAGGGCCGGGCCTTCATGGATCACATCGGCGACACCTACGAGCTGCTCGGCCTCGACACGCTTGTCGAGCGGCTCGCCACGACCCCCGACGCGTTCCCCGAGGTCGCCGTGTACACGCCGTCCGAGGGGAACGACGACGACGAGGCGCCGGCGTCAGGCCCGAGGAAGGCGCCCGAGGAGTACGCCATCGAGCCCGCGCCGGGCCGCGTCGGCGTGCGCTACCTGGGCAAGCAGCGCCCGCTGCCGGAGGACGAGGAGGACGTGCCGAAGGACGTGCGCGCGCGCTTCGGAGCGGGCGCGCGGGAGCTCGAGCGCTACCGCCCCGCCGACGTGTACATCGGGTGGAAGAAGGAAGCCCGGCGCTCCTTCGTCTTCGCCGTGCTGAAGGACGGGGAGCTCATCGAGACCGCGGTGAAGGCGAGCTCCCCCTCGTCGACGGGCCTTGTGAGCGCGGATCGGAGCGCCGCGCTCGTGGCGACCGACGGCGACGCCAAGCTCTGGTGGGTGGACCTCCCGCACGGCAAGCCGATCCTCGTGCACGACTTCAGCAAGGAGGAGAGCGAGGACGAGATCTACACGCTCGAGGCGCTCGCCTCCGGGCGGGTGATCGTCGGCACCTCGTCGGAGACCTGGATCTTCTCGGTCAGCGGCGGCGCCTCCAGGCTGGAGGCGCGCGGCGACCTGGATCTGCGCGTCGTGGAGAGCGCCGCGGGGGGCCGCGTGGCCGTGCTGGAGGTCTCCGAAGGCAAGCCCATCCGGGTCTGGGGCGTCTACGACGACGGCGTCCGCACGCTCGCCGAGCTCGATCCGGAGCCCCTCAGCTTCGAGCCGAGCGCCGATGGCAAGTTCTTCTTCGAGGCCGTGAATCGCCTTGGCTGGTATGAGCTCGTCCACCTCGAAGATGCCTGGGAGGCCGGGCGCCGTGACGCCTCTGGCGAGCGCTACCCGCGCGTGGCGCTCGCGCCGAAGCCCCCCGAGCAGGACGAGGACGACGGCGAGGACAGCGAGGACGGCGACAGCGACGACGACGAGGATCCGCAATCCGTGGAGTGAAGGCGGCCGCTACCCGCCGTCAGGCCATCACGCTCGTCCAGCCTCGCGCCGTCCGGCCGCTCGACGCCATCGAGAGCAGCCGGCTCACGCGCTCCTCGGTCGTCGGGTGCGTCGAGAACCACTTCAGCACCGAGCCAGCCCCGGCCAGCGGGTTGACGATGAAGAGGCTGGCCGTCGCCGGGCGCGCCGCCTCGGGGGGCACGAGCGCCACGCCGTGCTCCAGCTTGGACAGCGCGCTGGCGAGCGCCTCCGGATCCCCGGACAGCTTCGCGCCGAGCTCGTCCGCCATGTATTCGCGCGACCGCGAGATGCCGAGCTGCACGAGGGTCGCCGCGATCGGCGCCACGATCGCGAGGGCCAGCCCGCCGAGCGGGCTCGCGCCTTCCTCGTCGTCCGACGCCCCGCCGAATATCCCGGCGAAGCTCACGGCATGGGCCACCCACGTGATGCCCGAGGCGAACGCGGCCGCGATCGTCGATACCAGGATATCGCGGTTCTTGATGTGCGCGATCTCGTGGGCCAGCACGCCGCGCAGCTCACGCTCGCTCAGGAGCTGCATGATGCCCTCGGTCACCGCCACGACGCCGTGCTCCGGGTTGCGCCCCGTGGCGAAGGCGTTCGGCTGCGCGTCCGGGATGACATAGACGCGGGGCTTCGGGATCCCCGCCCGACTCGAGAGCTCCTCCACCATCCGGTGCAGCCCCGGGGCCTCGAAGGGCGAGACCTCGGCGGCTCGGTGCACCGCGAGCACGATGCGGTCGGACATGAAATACGCACCCAGGTTCATCGCGAGCGCGAGCACGCCGAACAAGACGAGGTACCCGGGCCCCAGCGCCCCGCCGATGGACACCAGGATTGCCGACATGACGCCGAGCAACAGGATCGTCTTGATCTGATTCTTCATGAACTTCGTTCCCTCCTCGGAACGGAGCGCTGCAAGAGCCGCTCCCCCGAGATCGATGTGTCGCGCGCGTCGCATTGCAATACCGTGCGCGCCCCGATCAGCAGATGTCGTGTCCGGCGGATTCCCGCCTGTGGCTGTCCTGACCGCCAGCCCTGCTGGCCCGCCCCATTTCGCCCCGCCGCCCCATTTCGCCTCGCGGTCCATTCCACCTCTGGCACCGCGATACGCGAGCTCAGCGCGGAATGCGCCCGCCAGCGCGCCTCACGCCTGCCAGATCGCCAGGAGCCACACCGCGACGCCCGCCGCGCACACCGCGAGCCCCGGCGCCGCCCGCGGCCACACCCACTGCCCCGTCACCGTGACCCCCCGCCGCACCACCCAGACGGCGCCCGCGACCCACGCCGCGAACGCCCCGACGAGGGCGACCACCCAGCCGACCCGCGGCGCCTCGTCGCGCGCGAGCGCCGCGAGGTGCTGCCGCTCGACCGCCGCGGCGGGCTCGGTCCGGGTGCCCGGCGGGCGCGGCGCGGCCGCCGAGAGGCGGGCGATGGCCGCGTTGGCCAGCTCCAGGTCCTCCGCGTGCGGCGTCGTGAGCCACCGCGTCTCCAGGGCGGCCGTGCGCACCGCGCGCCACGCGAAGAGCGCCGTGTCGGCCCGACCGAGGCCCTCCGCGGCCGTCGCGAGCGCGATCAGCCGCTCGTACGCCACGCGGACGTGCGGCGCCCCGGGGGCGTACCAGCCCGCCGCCCGCCGCGCGTGGAGCGCCGCCGCGTGCGCGTCGCCGGCGCGCAGGGCGTCCGTGCTCTCCGCGATCTCCCGCTCGCCCGCGGCCACCACCCGCAGCGACGCCGCGCCGACGAGGAAGCCGGCGACCGCGAGGCCGCGCAGCACGCCGAGCACGACCGAGAGCCTCACAGAAAGTCGCGTCTCTTGAAGACGAACGCCGCCACCGACAGAAGAACGAGCGCCCACCCGGCGCACGTGATCGCCGCCCAGCCCAGGTACACGAGGAGGTTCGCGTCAGCGACCTCGCCCGCGAGCAACGGGCGCGGCGGCACGTAGATCTGAAGGTTCGGGACCACCTTGGAGAAGGCGCGCCCTGCGGCGCTGATCTGGGGGCCGAAGTACTTCACCGGCAGCCGGGCGAGCGAGTCGGCGTTGCGCCCGATGAGGAAGACGCCCAGCGTGAGCAGCGAGGACAGGAACGGCGTCGAGAACGACGAGAACAGCGTCGCCACCGCGGCGACGATGCCGACCTCGAGGAACGCGAGCGCGCTGCCCGCGAGCACGACGCGCCGCTCGGTCGGCGCGCCGTCCGAGAAGAGCGCGCCGAGCACGAGGAAGACCGCCGCCCAGGGGATGAACCCGTACGTGCGCGCCAGCGGCGAGCGCCACGCCACGAGCCCGAGCGCCGCGAGCGAGGCGGCCCCGGCGCCCGCCACGAGCGCCAGCGGACGGCCGGCCAGCACGGCGCTGATCTGCAGCACGAGCCCTGCGTCGGCCAGGATGAACACCCCGAGCGTGAGCAGCGTGCCGAGGTACTTGCCCACGAGGTACTCGCCGCGGCGCACCGGGCGAGCCAGGATCGGGAAGATCGTCTTCTGCTCGAGCTCGCGGTACAGCGACGTCGCGCCGATGATGACCGCGACCGCGATGCTGAAGAGCGAGATCGACGCGACGCCGAGGTCGCTCACGACCCGCGCCCCGTTGCGGAGCGTGTAGGCGCCGACGATGATCGAGTAGAACGCGACCGCGAAGGCGACGCCCGCGAGGCCGATGAGGATGCGCGCCCGAAGCGATTCCCGGTAGGTGTTGAGGGCGATCGCAGAGATGCGGCCGAACATCGGGGCGACGTTAGCAAGGGACGGGGGGAGCTTGAAAGGGCCGCGGGTCAGGGGCCGGCGCCGTCCCCGGGGTCGACGACCCGCACGTCCAGGAACCACAGGCCGTGCGCGAGCGCGTGGCCGTCGATCTGGAGGTGATAGACGCCAGGATCGAGCACGAGATCGAGGAAGCTCCGCTGGGGATCCGTACCGATCGTGCAAGAAAGCGGCATTTCGACGCCGGGACAGCCCGGGCCGCGGCGGACCGAGAGCAGCGTGTCGTAGCTCGAGCCGGCCATGTCGAGCACGACCCGCCGGCGCGCGGTGAGCGTGAGCCGGAGGAGCTGGTCCCGGGCGCCGCCCTCCGCCGTGCCGGCGCGGTCGCAGCCGGCGTCGAAGTCCGCGGCGGCGTTGGCCGTGTTGCCCTGGAAGAAGCCGCCGCTCTCCGGGATCTCCAGCGCCCCCTCGCACGCGTCGGAGAAGGGCACCAGCGTGGGCGGCACCGCCGGCCGGACGAACGCCGTCACGCTCACGGGCTGGCCGAGCTGCGCCTCGGCCACGACCCGGTACGACCCCGGCGCGACGTTGCGCCGCGCGCTCCGGAGCGGCGTGACCGCACCCTCGCCGCACGCGAGCCGATCGCCCTCGCCGCCGCACGCCGGCGCGGACAGGGCGATCGCGCCGGTGTCGCCGGCCGACAGCTTCTCGACGAGCAGCACGTCCGACGCGACCGGCAGCTCGAGCGCGTACACGGCGTCGACGGCCGCCGGGCCGCAGCCGAGATCCACGTCGTCCTGGTGGCCGAGCAGCGACACGGAGACCGTCCGGTTCGGCGCGAGCTCGGCCGCCCCTTCGCACGCCTCGTCCGGCGGCGGCTCGGTCGGCGGCGAGAGCTCCAGCGTGACGAGCACCGAGGTCGGCGCCGTCGCGGAGACCGCCACGGCGTACACCCCCGCGGGCAGCGCGCGCCGGAAGAGGTGCGGCGCCGCCGCCGTCTGGCAGGCGAGCTCGTCCTCCGGCAGCGCGCACGCGGCGCTCCGCAGCGAGAGCGAGGGATCGCCGTCGCCGTCGGTCGAGATCGCGTAGAGATCGACGTCCTGGGGCTCGGCGAGCTCGAACGTGTACACGAGCTCCCCGAGCCCTGTCTCGCACGCGGTCCCGAGATCCTGGGCGGCGTCGAGGATCGTCGCCAGCGCCGGCGCGCCCGGCGAGAGGGGCGCCGCCGTGCCGCACGTCTCGTTCTCCGGCGCCGGCGCAGGCGGCAGGAACGCCACGTCGACGATGACCGGCGCGCCCACCTTCGTCGTCACGTAGAGCGGCAGCGCCGTCGCCCGCTCCGGATCGCCGAGGCCGCGGGCCCGGAGCTTCGCGAGCTTGCCGCCGTCCGCCGTCGCGTGCGGCCCCCCGCACGCGAGCTCGGTCGCGGCGTCGCCGCACTGGCCGGCGAGCGTCACGGCGACGTCGGTGGCCTCCGTCTCCGCATCGGGGGCCTCCGTCCGCGCGGTCACCTCCACGTCGACCGGCGGCCCCGGCGGCAAGATCACCGCGGCCACGACGTCGTGCGTGCTCGCAGGGCGGGGCAGGCCGCACGAGCTCGCGTAGTGGAAGCCCGCGCCCGCCGTCGTCATCGCGTACGAGCCCGGCGCCGAGATCTCCAGCGCGTCGAGGCACGTGTCGTGCTCCGGAGACACGCAGCCGCCCTCGTCGGCGCGCCCGTCGCAGTCGTCGTCCCGATCGTTGCCGCACACCTCGGGCTGCGCCGACGACACCGTGGGATCGGCGTCGTCGCAGTCGCCCCCGCCGCAGTGCTCGTCGGGATCGCCGTCGAGATCGGCGTCGCGCGGCGCGCTCGAGCACGTCTTGGTCGCCTCGTCGCAGGCGTCGATCGTGCATGTGCTCTGATCGTCGCACGCGACCGGCGCGCCGGGCACGCAGCCGATCCGCGGGTTGCAGCGCTCGACGCCGTCGCAGTGGACGTCGTTCTGGCAGGCGCTGTCGTCCGGCGTGAAACGGCACCGCCCGAGGGCGGTGTCGCACGCATCGAAGGTGCAGGGAAATCCGTCCTCGCACTGATCGTCGTCGACGCACGGGCCGCCCAGCGTCGGGTCCGCTGGAGCCTGCTCGCCGCCGGCGCCGCCAGCGCCGCCCTCACCGCCCTCGCCGCCCACCCCGGCCGACGGGAAGGGGCTCGGGGCGCTCGAGGCGCAGGCGGCGCCGGAAAGCGCCGGCGCGGCGACCGCTCCGCAGAGGAGAGCGAGACGCGTCAAGAAGGAAGGCATCAAGAAGGAGGAAGTGTGAGTCCGCATCGAACGAGGTGAGCGGCAATGAGCGTAGCAGGGCACCGCCTGGTCTGGCATCATGGCGCGCGATTCCGCCGAGCGTCGCGGATAGAGGGAAAAACAGGGTGACCAGCGACAGATTGACCCGACCCGAGCTGACGTGGCTGCTGGCGCAGGAGGCGCGGAGCGCCGCCCAGAAGCTCCGCCAGGGCGTGGGGATGATCGCGACCGAGAGCGCGCCGCCGCCGACGCCGTCGCCGGACGACGGCTCGGGCGGCGTCGAGAGCACGCTCAACCGGCTCGACGAGGCGGTGAGCATGCTCGCGTCGCTCCACGGCCGCCCCCTGCCGCGCGGGCGGCGCGGCCGCGTCGACCTGACCGCCCTCCTCTGGGAGGTCGCGCCCGAGGCGCGGGTGCAGATCGAGATGGGCGAAGGGACCACCGTGTTCGGCGACGAGACCGAGCTCCGGCGGATGCTCCAGGTGCTCATCGCGCAGGGCGGCGACCCCTCGAGCCTGACCGGGGCGCCCGACGTGAGCATCCACCGCGTCGGCGACGAGGTCAGCGTCCGGGTCAACCTCGGCCCGGAGACGCCCGTGAACTTCGAGACCGAGCGGGTGTGGCTGTCGCGCATGGCGCTGCGCTACGGCGGCCGGCTCGAGCTCGACGGCCTGATGCAGACGCTGACGCTGCCCGCCGAGGTCGATCTCCAGCGCCTCGAGGTCGAGAGCCTCAAGAAGGAGCTCGCCGCCGCGCAGGCCCAGGGCGAGGCGTACGCGCGCGAGCTCGCCGCGGTCTTCTCGCGGGTCGAGGGCGAGCGCGAGCGCGGGTCGCTGTCCGGCGTCATCTCGCGGCTCGGCGGCAGCGAGCCGGTGTCGCACCTGCCGCCGAGCGGCGACAGCCTCGCGGTGCTCGTCGCCGCGGTGCGCGTGCTCGGCACGCAGCTGCGCGGCATCCTGTCGGCGATCGGCCGCGACATCGCGCCGCTCCGGACCCACGGCGGCGACGCGGGCGAGACGGCCTCGTCGGTGGGGCGCCACGTGACGGCGGCGTCAGAAATCGTCAGTGATCTCGCCAGGTTGGGGGCGTGTCCGCTCCACGAGTTCCCGCGCCACTGCGACGTCGCCGACGTGCTGCGCGACGTCGTGAAGGACGATCTCGCGCGCGCGGCCCGCCACGACGTGCGCGTGGTGGTCGAGGCGCCGGAGACCGCGCAGGAGGTGGTGCCGCAGGGCGCGCTGACGGTGCTGCTGCACGCGCTGCTCGATCACGCCATCAGCGCGTCGCCGCCGGGCAGCGAGGTGCTCGTCTCCCTCGCCGAGGGCCCGAGCGGGGTCGAGATCACCTTCGACGACGCCGGTCCGCCGCTCCCGGCCGCGGCGCGGAGCGTCGTGCTGAGCCGCGACTTCGAGGCGGTCGCCCAGGGCCGCCCGCCGGCGCTGCCGCTCATCGCGGCGCACGCGATCGCCGCGCATACCAACTACGGTATTGCCATCGAGGACGGGCCGCGGGGGGAGACGCGGGTGCGGCTCACGATCCCGCGATCGGGCTGACGCCTCGCCGTCGACATCCAGTCGAGCGACCTGCTAGCGCAGGAACGAGCTCGACGGGAAATCGATGTCGAGGTTGAGCGTCGCGCCGCGCAGGATCTTGATGTCCTCCACCTGCTTCGTCGTGGTGACGGGGCGGTCGTTGCCGCGCTCCACGAGCGTCGCCGTGGCCGTGTACTCATCGGGCGGGAGATCCACGGTGATGCTGAAGTCGTCGCAGCGCGCGTAGTCTCTCGCCACCTCGCGGCTGCCCCGGTAAACGATCAGCTCGAAATCCGCTCCTCCGCGGCTGTGCTGGAAGCACGCCCGCGAATCGATCCGGCTCGCCACGGTCCACTCCACCGTCAGGCTCCCGACGGCCTGCACGGGCCGCGGCCGGCGCTGGGAGCTGGGCTCCACGTCGACGATGCACCCCAGGGCCAGGAAGCTCGATAACGCGAGGCCGCAGAGGGGAAAGACGCTCTTGTCCTGATTCATCCTCGTACCCGTCCTTTCGCTGCTGCCCCGCCGTCAACGCGGTGTGTAGTAACGGCGCCCCCGCTCGCGCGGATAGCTCAGCTCGCGCTCCGGCACGTACCGCGGCGACGTCCGGTACGTCTGCCTGTAGCGCTCGAGCTCCGTGGGCTCCTCCTCGAAGATGACCCAGCCCCGGTTCGTCGGGTAATACCAGCGGCCGTCGACCAGGTACGCATACGTCCCGCGGAAGAAGACGCGCGGATACGCGGCGATCTCCACCGGGACGACCTCGGCGCGCACCGCCGGAACGCCGGACACGACGAACCCACCCTCGGTCCCGACCGTGCCCATACACCCCATGAGCAGCGAGGCGCCGACCGCGAGCGCGGCCGCGGCGAGCGAGGCCCTCGTCACACCGAGAGATCTGGACCGCCCTCGCACGGGCGGAGTCACGTTGTTGCTCTGCTTCACGTCATTGCTCCTCGGAGCGCGACTCAGCAACGCGAGTGCCAGCGCGGCGCGACTCGAGATCTCCGGATCTCCGCCGGCGCGGCGCTCACCGGGCCGCGCGGAGCGCGCCGGCGAGCGCGAGCGCGCGCTGGATCTCCGCCGACGTCACCAGGCCGATCACGCGCTCGCCCTCGTCGAGCACCGCGATCACGCTCGCCTCGCCGCTCGCCAGCGCGTCGAACGAGCGGGACGCGTCGTCGTCCGCGTGCGCCCTCGGCACATCCACGGGCATCACCGCGCCGACCGTCGCCGGCGCGGCGCCGCCCTGCAGCTGGCGCGCGAGATCCCAGACCGTGACGACGCCGATCTCGCGGCGCCCCGCGCCGTCCCGGGGATCGTCGATGACCCGCGCGCCGACCAGGTTGTGGCGCAGGAGCCGCTCGGCCACCGCGCGAGGGCTCTCGTCCGCATACGCCTCGCCGAGCCGATCGGTCATGAACCGCGCGACCGGGATGCCGCGGAGGAGCTCGTTCGTGCTGGAGCGCGTCTGCTCGGCCGACGCCCCCATGTAAACGAACATCGCGATGAGCACCAGGATCAGGTTCCACGAGAGCAAGCCGAAGAGCCCGAAGGCCACCGCCATCACCTTGCCCGTCGCCGTGGCGATGCGCGTCGCGCGGGTCCGCCCGAGACGGCGCAGGAGCAGCCCGCGCAGCACCCGGCCGCCGTCCATCGGGAAGGCCGGCAGCAGGTTGAACGCGCCGAGGAGAGCGTTCGTGATCGCGAAGGCCACGAGCGCGGCGCCGATCTCCGCCGGCGCCGGGAGCAGCCGATACGCGACGTAGCTGGCGAGCGCGATACCGAAGCTCATGAGCGGGCCGGCGAACGCCATCCACGCCTCGTGCTCTGGATCGTCGCGCTCCATCTGCGAGACGCCGCCCAGCATCATCAGCGTGATCGCGCGCACCCGGATCCCGTTCTTGAGCGCGACGAACGAGTGGGCCAGCTCGTGCACGAGCACCGCCACGAACAGCCCGACAGCCAGGATCGCCCCCCAGGCGAGCGGCGGCAGGCGCATCTCCTCGCGCGGAATCCCGAGCGACGACGCGATCAACGAGAACTGCGACGACGCCACATAGGCCACGTACGGCAGGAAAATCAGCAATGTGATGTGCAGCCGTACCGGGATTCCGCGGATCCGCAGGACTGTCAGCCCCTGGTCGAACATGTGCCTCCTGATCCACAGGTACAGATGGGGCCGACAAGCACCTTCGCAAGCCGCCGAGACAGCGCCAATGCGCGGAAGACCAGGGCAGCCGCGCGGCGCCGCCGCGCAATGCAGAGGGGGGCGCGGCGCTGCGAGGGCGCCAGCGCGCGTCCGTCCCAGGCGGGAGTCACGGCGAGGGAGCGTGTTCGGAGGCGCGCAGCGCTGCGCGGCGCCCACGCCGCGCGCGGATTGGCGTAGCTTGGTGTGACCGAGGTCGTCATGCGCCAGCGCGTCCCCGATGCATTGATGGCAGCGAGCACGGAAGAGCTGACGAAGGTCGAGCTCGCGGTCCTGGAGTCATCCCACTCGGGCGGCGTGCCGAGGGACCTCACGGGCCACGTGTTCGCGATCGGGCCCGTCGGCTCGGTGGACGGCGACCTGCCCAGAGCGGACGGCGCGCCGATCCTCAATGGCAATGGGATGATCTACCGGCTCGACTTCGGCCGCGGCGGTGCCGTCCGGCTGACCTCGAAGATCGCGCGCACGCCCTGCTATCACGCGGACGCCGCCTCGCGCCCCGGCACGCGCTTCGAGGCGCTGGGCTTCCGCGACGCAGGGCTGCTCCGCTTCTCGCCGCACCTCGGCCTGCGGAACCACCTCAACACCGCGTTCGTGCCCATGCACGCGCCGCGCGCGCCGGCGCGCCTGCTCGTCACGAGCGACACGGGCAGGCCCTACGAGATCGACCCGGCCACGCTGGAGCTCGTCACGCCGGTCGGGCGCAACAGCACGTGGTACCCGGCCGCGCCCGTCGATCACCCCTTTCCGATGACGCTCTCGAGCGCGCACCCGTGCTTCGACGCGGAGCGGGGCGAGCTCGTCACCGTCAACTACGGCCGCTCGCTCCTCCACCTGTTCGTCGCGTCGCTGCCGCGGCTCGACGAGCTCGGCGCGCTCCCGCGCTCGTGGGATCGGCTCGCCGCGGCGGCCGCGTCGATGATCGAGCAGCAGCTCGTCCGCCCGAGGGCGGACCGGATCGAGGCGTTCGCCAAGCGGGCGCTCGAGCTCCTGCCCGCGCGCCTCCGCCCGAGCGCGCCGCCTGGGCCGGGCGATCTCCTCGCGCGGCAGGCGGCGCGCTTCGGCGGCGTGGCGCTCGACGAGCCGGCGGGCGACTTCGTGCATCTCTTGCGATGGGACGGCCACAACGAGCCCGAGCGGCACGCGCTGGTCCTGCCGAGCGGCGCGCCGGTGCGCATCGAGCAGAGCGTGCACCAGATCGGCCTGACGCGGCGCTGGGTCGTGCTCGCGGACACGGCGCTCAGGATCGGCCTGGAGAGCGTGGCGTTCCGGGGCTCCAAGGAGAGCCCCGGGGTCGAGCGCCTCGTCCGGTCGCTCCTCACGATGCCCCACGAGCCGAGCACGACGTTCTACCTTGTCCGGAGGGACGCGCTGCGGCCGGGCGGCGGGCCTGTCGTGGTGAAGCGGGTCGTCGTCCCGCTGGAGACTCTCCATTTCCTCGTCGACTACGAGGACGCGGGGGACCGCATCACCGTGCACGCGGCGCACAACTGCGCGACCGATCATGGGGAGTGGCTCCGGCCCTGCGATCGGCACGCCGCCGACAAGTCGCCGGCGCCGCCGCGCCTGCGCGGCCTGTTCCCGCTCGGGCAGGCGGACGTGAACCGGATCGGCCGGTATACCCTCGACGCGGCGGCCGAGCGCGTCGTGGACCAGGCGGTGTTCGCCGATCCCGCGCGGGCGCTCGGCGTCGGCCTCTATGCGTACCGGGAGACGGGCGCGTCGTGGATGCCGCCCGATCGCCTCGAGAACGTCTACTGGCGCGGCGGCGGGATATGGGACGAGCTGTCGACCGAGTTCATCGACCGGCTCTATGCGGCGCACCCGCACAGGTCGCTCCCCCTCCCGGCGCTCCGCCGGATGCGCGCGGAGGGCGGCCACCCGGACAGCCTGTTCCGGTTCAACCACCGCGCGATGCGGATCGAGGATCGTTACGAGTTCCCGCGGCGCGCCGTGGGGTCCTGGCTCAGCTCGCTGCAGTTCGTCCCGCGGCGCGGCGGCAGCGGGGCCGACACGGACGGGTACGTCGTGGCGATCGTCGCGACGCCGTGCCGCGCGGAGGTCTGGATCTTCGACGCGACGAACCTGGCGCGAGGGCCGCTCTGCAAGCTGGGACACCCGACGTTCCGGCCGGGGCTGACCCTCCACACGGCGTGGCTCAACTCGGTCGCGCCGTGGAGGGGTGGATACAGGGTGCCGGTGCGGGAGGATTACGAGGAGTTCGTGGCAGAGGCCCCCGGGGACCAGGTGAAGGCGCTCTTCGAGGAGGAGGTCTATCCGCGGTTCACGTGAGCCGCGGAGAGGAAAGGCTGGGAGCCGCGGGACGAGGGCGGCTCGGCGCAGCGCGGGGGGACCTCGGCCCCGAGGCCGTCGACCCGCTCGAGCAGCACGCCCGTGGCGCCGTCTCCCAGGATCTCCGTGATCTGGTGGTTGTCCCACGGCTGCCCCTCGCGCAGGCGCCGCGACCGCACGTCGCTCGCCACGATGAGCACGCGCCGACACCCCCTGTCGAGGTGCCGATTCGCCAGCTCGACGGCCGCGGCAAAACCGCCCTGAGCGGGCGTGAGATCGATCGTCAGCGCGGGCACGAGGCCGGCCATGCACGCGGCGAAGGCCGCCCCGCTGCCGTCCCCTCCCCCGCCGTCGTCGCCCGTCATGATGAGGACATCGACGAAGGGATCGCGGAGCCGCCCCACCTCGATGAGCTCCCGCAGCACCGCCGCGGCCATGGAAAGCGTGGTCTCCGTCGCGCCGGCGAAGCGCCGCTCCGCGACCCCCGTCGCCTCGCGCAGCCAGTCCGCGGCGTGAGGGAGACCGTAGCTGGTGATGAGCTCCTGGTTCGTGACGACGCGCTCCGGCAGATAGGCGGCGACGGCCGCGATGCGACGCTGGACCATGTTTCTGCTCTGTTACGGCGCCGCGACCAGCGCGCGCCGATGCTGCAAACCTTGGCCAGGGCAGCTCGATCCGGCGCTCCACCACCGCCGTTCGGCCAACGCCGAGCACGCTGGAGAGCCAGCGTCCTGGACGACATGAGACAACCCACCACCGAGTCGTCGAGAGCCGTGGGGCAAACTACACAATCAGATGCTCCCTCCCCGTCACCGACATCCCCCACTGGACCATTTACAGAACGTCCTGCGCAAGTGGGAATAACAGCCGATTCGACTCCGTCCGCCGCCGGAGCAGGAAAGCGGCGCAGCGGGAGTGGCTTGTTGCGACGCGGGCGGTCTCGTCGCCCGCTCGCCGCGTCGCGTCGCGCCCCGGCGGACGATTCCGACCGGAAGCGATAATTCCGCTCTCACGGGCAGAAGGATGCACAAACGTGTCGGAACGCGAGGCGCTGAGCAGGCAGGGCGCAGGGCGCATGTCTCGCCTGGACGGCGCCATCGAATTCGCCCGATCACGTCCGGTTGTGTCCGATCCCATCCGCCTGCGTCCGATCACGTCCGATCACGTCCGATCACGTCCGATCACGTCCGTTTGGGTTCGATCACGTCCGTTTGCGTCCCGTGATGTCGACGCGTCGTGAGCCCGCTCTTTTCTGGATCCGGAGGGAGGTTCACCCTGTTTCGAGGACACCTCCGCTCGCCACGGCCACCGCGCGGGAGCGCGCGATCAGCGCGGCGGGGCGCCGCGCTCGCGTCTTCCTTCTTCCCGCGCGGCCCCGCGGCGCGCGGCGGGGCGCCTTCTATCCTATCCATCGTCATCGCGACGCCGCTCCAGCGAGCGCCGCGCTCGCCCGGATCCACCGCGATTGAATCGCGGAGAAATCCCAGGGGAGCGCAGATGCGAGGAGCGCCTGATTCGCGGGCGCCATCCCGCGAATCCATGCTGTGCGAAGCGGCAGCCTCTGCACAGAAGAGCGAGGCACACAGCCTGCTCTTGGGTGCACCAAGGTGTTCGGGGGCCGCAAGGCTCATCAGGAACACCGGGGAGGACCAATGATCTCGATGCACAAGACGATGGGTTTCGCGATGATGCTGGCGCTCGGTGCCGGGTGCGCGGTCGGCGCGGACGACGACTTCGATATGGCTGACGAGAGCGTCGACTCCGCGGACAGCGCGCTGGAGGCGGACGAGCGCGGCGGGTACGCGACCCAGTCGCAGGCTCAGGCTCAGGTCGGCCAGATGGGGCCCAGCAAGCTCGGTCTGCCCCCCAGCAAGGGTCTGCCCTCGAAGGGCGCTCCGATGCTCCCCAGCAAGGGCGAGCTGCCCAGCAAGGGCGGGCTCCTTCCCAGCAAGGGTGAGTTTCCGACCAAGGGCCTCCCGACCAAGGGCGGCTACCCGACCAAGGGCGGATACGCGCAGCAAGGCCCGGCGCAGCTCGGCCAGGCGTCCGACCTCTCGCAGGCTCAGATCGGCCAGGCGGGCCCGGCGCAGATCGGCCAGGCGGGACCGGCGCAGATCGGCCAGGCGGGACCGGCGCAGATCGGCCAGGCCGGCGTGGGGCAGGTGGGTGTCGGGCAGGAGACCGGGCAGCGCGAGGGCGAGCGCTTCTTCGGCGGCGGCTGCGGCCTCGGCGGCTTCGGCGGCTGGGGCGGCTGGGGCGGCTTCGGCGGCCTCGGCTGCGGCTTCGGCGGCGGCGCCCTCGTCTCGTCGTTCACGAGCTGCACGACGGCCATCATCCCGACGTTCGGCGGCTTCGGCGGCTTCGGCGGCTGCGGCTGGTGATCTGACCTCACCCTGCTGGCCGGCGCCAGGGGCTCCACGTCGCAGGATCCCTCGGCGCCGCGCCAGCCCCCTCCTTTGACGAGGCTCGCGCGCGCCGGCCGCCCGGGGTTGGATATCCCGGGCTGCCGGTAGACGCCCTCTCCCCTCCACCGCTCGCGCATGAGCCACGCCCCGCCGCTCGCCGGCGGGGAGCGCGCGAGGACCCAGATCCGACCTTCAGCCGCCCTGACCTTCAGCCGCCCTGACCGAGCGCGCGATCCAGGTAGAACGCCGCGCTGACCAGGCCGAGGTGGGTGAACGCCTGGGGGAAGTTGCCGAGCAGCTCTCCGCTCGGCCCGATCTGCTCGGAGTAGAGCCCGAGGTGGTTGGCGTACGTCAGCATCTTCTCGAAGATGAAGCGCGCGTCGTCGAGGCGGCCAGCGCGCGCGAGGGCCTCGACGAGCCAGAAGGTGCAGATGCTGAACGTGCCCTCCTTGCCGGTCAGGCCGTCGCCCGCGCCCTTGCCGAGCTCGTAGCGGTGGACGAGCGTGTCGCTCGCGAGCTCCTCGAGCGTGCGGTCGAGCGTGCCGAGCATGCGCGGATCGGTGGGGGAGATGAAGCGCATGAGCGGCATGAGCAGGTTGCTCGCGTCGAGCGCGCTCGAGCCGAAGGCCTGCACGAACGTCCTCCGCCGCGCGTCCCAGCCGCGCGCCATGATCGCCTCGTAGATGTCGTCGCGCGCGCGCGCGACGCGCTGCCTGTCGAGCGGCAGAGAGCGCTTGTCGCTGAGCCGCAGCGTCCGGTCGAGCGCGACCCAGCACTGGAGCTTCGAGTAGACGAACTGCTGCTTGCCGCCGCGCACCTCCCAGATGCTCTCGTCCGCCTGCTCCCAGCTCTGACACACCCAGGCCGCCATGCGCCGGAGCTCGCGCCAGAAATCATAAGAGATGGGAGATCCGTATTTGTCGAAGAGATATACCGAGTCGATGAGCTCGCCGTAGATGTCGAGCTGGAGCTGGCTCGTCGCCCCGTTGCCGACGCGGACAGGCCGCGACCCGCGGTAGCCGTCGAGGTGGGTGAGCTCGATCTCGGGCAGCTCGTGGCGTCCGTCGATGCCGTACATGAGCTGCAGCGGCCCGGTGGGGCCGTCCTCCTCGGAGACGCGGGCGCTCAGCCATTCCATGAAGCGCGCGGCCTCCTCGGTGTAGCCGAGCCGGAGGAAGCCGTAGAGCGTGAACGCGGCGTCGCGCACCCAGACGTAGCGATAATCCCAGTTGCGGACCCCGCCGATCTCCTCGGGCAGGCTGGTCGTCGCCGCGGCGACGATCGCGCCTGTCGGCTCGAACGTGAGCAGCTTGAGGACGAGCGCCGAGCGGTCGACCATCTCGCGCCAGCGCCCCTTGTAGCGCGAGCGGGCGAGCCACGACCGCCAGAACGCGACCGTGCGCCGGAGGGCGTCCTCGCCGTCGATCGGCGTGGCGAGCAGATCGTCGCTGGTCGTCCAGTCCTCGACCTGGCGCAGCGAGAACGTGGCCGACTCGCCGGGCTGGAGCACGAAGTCGGCGGTGACGCCGCCGGCGCCGTCGCTCGACAGGGGGACCGGGCTGATGAGCGCCAGGTCGACTCCATCGGAGTCGAAGACGGCGCCGCGCGGGTCGTCGAGGATCAGGCGGTGGGGGCGGCGGGCGAAGTCGATCGCGGGGCGGCAGGCGAGCCGGAAGCGCACCGCGCCGCGGACGGCCCGCGCGACGCGGACGATCTGGTGCATCCCGCGGCGGTAGGCGCCGTACGTGTCCCGGTGGATGGGCATGAAATCGCAGACCTCGCCGACGCCGTCCACGTCGAGGAAGCGCGTGAGCAGGACGTTGGTGTCGGGCATGTACATCTGCTTGTTGCGCGACGTGCCGTTCGCCGCGGAGAGCGCGAAGCGGCCGCCGCGCTCGTCGTCCAGGATGGCCGCGAACACGCTCGGGGAGTCGAAATGGGGGAGGCAGCACCAGTCGATGGATCCATCCATCCCGACCAGCGCGACGGAGTGCATGTCGCCGATGACGCCGTAGGACTCGATCGGTTTGTAGGGCATGGCCTCTCCATCATAGGGGCCCGCTCGACCGAGCGGAACCGCCTCTCGTGGATCCTCCCCGCCCGCCCTCACGACCTCGGCGGCAGGCGCGAGAGCTTCCGCTGGAGCGAGCGGCGGTGCATCCTGAGCTTGCGCGCCGCCTCCGAGATGTTCCCCTCGCAGTCCGCGAGCACGCGCTGGAGGTACTCCCACTCCACCCGATCGAGCGACGGCAGGTCCTCGTCGTCGTCGCCGCGCGCGGCCGGGGCGACGCCGAGCAGCGACCGCGCGCACTGGGCGGCGTCCACCGGCTTGGTCAGGTAATCGACCGCCCCGGCCCGGATCGCCGCCACCGCGTTCGCGATGGTGCCGTATCCGGTGAACACCACGATACGGATGCCGTCATCCATGCTCCGCAGCGTCCCCACGAGGTCGATGCCGCTCTGCCCTGGCATCCGGACGTCCACGAGCGCGTACTCGAACACGTGCCCTCGCGCCATCGCCGCGGCCTCCTCGGCGCTTTCGGCGAGGGACACCGCGAACCCGCTCTTGCCGAGGGCCTGCCCGAGCGCGGTCCGGAAGGTCGCGTCGTCGTCGACGATGAGCAGCGTCGGCTCGCCGGCGGCCTCGGAGCTCATGAGTCCACCGGCGCGAGGCGCAGGGCGACGCGCGTGCCGCGCGCGCCGCGCTCGTCAGGCCCCTGCCTCGGCGACACGGTGAGGCAGCCGCCGACCTGCTCGATGAGCGTCCGCACGAGGTAGAGCCCGAGGCCCATGCCCTCGCCGGGCGCCTTGGTCGTCACGAACGGCTCGCCGAGCCGCCCTTCCAGGCCGGGCGCGACGCCCGCGCCGCCGTCCTCGACGCTGATCACCGGCGCGCCGCCCTCGTCCCCGACGGTGACCACGATCGGCTCCGCGGCCGCGGGGCTCGGCCCGAGCGCGGCGAGCGCGTTGTCGAGCAGCGCGAACAGGGCCGCCTCGACGTCGGCCGCGTCGAGCGGCACCGTGCGGCGCGGCGCGAGATCGCCGCGCACCTCGACCGCGACGCCGGGGTGCGCCGCCTGCCAGGCCTCGACGCCGCGCCGGGCCGCCTCGCCGACCTCGACCCCGGCGCGCAGGTCGTTCGCCCGGACGTCCGCCCGCATGCGCGCGATCACCACGCGGCAGCGCTCGACCTGCTCCGCGATCGTCCGGGCGCGGCGCCGCGCGGCGTCGCTCGATCCGGGGTCGCGGAGAATCTCCCCGGCGAGCACCGCGATCGTGCCGAGCGGGGTGCCGAGCTCGTGGGCGGTGCCGGCCGCGAGCGTGCCGAGCGCCTGGAAGCGGGACGCCTCCTCCGCGCGCCGGCGCAGCGCCGCGTTCTCGGCCGCGCTCTCGTCGAGCGCGCGGCGGATCTTCAGGAGGACGTGGGCGACGAGCGCCGCGCTCAGCACGAAGGCGAGGAGCATCCCGTAGAGGTGGGTGGAGAACGCGCCGTGCTCCGGGTGGCTCGGGCAACACGCGCCGGCGGGGAGCGCGAAGAGCGCCGCGAAGAGGCAGGCCGCGAGCGCCGCGAGCGCGAAGGTCGTCCGCGGCGGCAGGAGCGCCGCGGCGAGGGCGACGTGCACGAAGAAGAGGGCGCTGAACGGGTTGCCCGCGCCGCCCGACGCGGCGAGGACCCCGGCGATCGCGACGAGATCGAGCGCCACGACGCCGGCGACGAGGGCCGTCTGCGCGCCCCGCTCCGAGCGGACCCGCCGGTCGAGGGCGAGGTTGAGCCCGGCGGCCAGCGCCAGGATGGGCACGGCGATGGCGTACCGTACGTGATAGCCGAACAGCGCCTCGTCGACGGCCAGGGTCGCCGCGAGCAGCGCGAACACCGCCCAGCGCAGTCCGACGAGCCACCGGAGGACGATCCCTCCCGCCGGCGCCCGCTCCAGGGAAGCTTCGTGCGTCACGGCCGGACTATAGCGCGAACGCCCGGGCGCGGCGCTCGATGCGGCGAGCGCCGCGCCCCGTCGCCTCGCTCTTCACCCCGTCCCCACCTCAGCCCGGCGCGGCCGTACTCCTAGTCGTGGTCGTGGTCGTATTCGATCATGTAGGCGGGACGAAAGGGTCAATGACCTCCCCGCCTTCATGCGGACTCCCGCCGAGCAATGGTGGTTTGGATCCCTCCTGTCGCAGTCTGGCTCCGGTATGACCGGGCACGCACGCACCGCGCAGCCTGACCATGCAACAGAAAGAGCGCAGACGAACACCATGATGCCAAGCGGCTTTCTCATGACGGCCTCCGTAGGTTTCGACACCTGGACCGGCACCAGCCGGTCGCTCGACGAACCTCGCCGCGCGCGGGGGCTCGCCGCCCCCATCCTTACCGGCGCCTTCATGGCGCCCCCTCCTGTCGCGTCCCAAAGTACATAAGCTCGCCGGTCCGGCAGAACCGGTGATGCGTTCATGGGACCACCTTCGACGCTCGTCGGATGAGGATTTCCTTCCCCGACGCGCAATGCACATCGCGATGTCCCTCCGCGCCGCCGGCACTCCAGAAACGTCTGGCCACGCTCGCACGGCCGATGTTAGTGAAGAGGCACGCTGCACCGCCGCATGCTGTCGCGTGCGGCGAGCGCCGCCGGTCGACCAAGGGTGGTGTATGCGCGGTCCTCGGCCAGCGACCTGGGTTCTATCAGGAACAGCGCTGTTCCTCGCGCTGCTCGCGCCCGCCACCGCGCGCGCGGCGGCGCCTCCCGAGCGCTCCCGGCCCGTCAAGGAGCTCATCCGCGAGGCCGAGGCGGCCGAGGCTCGCCTCGATATCGCGCGGGCCCGGGCGCTGTGGGCCGTGGTCCACGAGATCGACCGATCGAACGTCGCGGTATGCGCCATGGGCCAGCTCGACGCCCGGATGGACCGCTGGGCGGAGGCCGTGGTGGAGCTGTCGCAATGTGTCGACGAGATGCCGGCCCCGCGCACGGAGGAGGAGCGCAGCCTGTATGAGCGGCGTCACGCCGATCTCGCCCGTGCCCAGGCGCGGGTGGGCGAGGTGGTCCTCGTGCCGGCGCCTGGTGTCGTGGGCATGCTCGTGAACGGCGGCGGGGTGAAGCACGGCAGCAGCCGCGTCCACGTGCCGCCCGGCCAGCACGAGGCGACGGCCGTCGGTGGAGATGGGCAGGTCGCGCGCGCGACCGTGAAGGTGGGAGCAGGCGAGTCGAAGCCGGTGCCGCTAACGTTCGACGAGCCGGCGAAGCCGGCGCCGGCCTTGGAGGACCGCGCGAAGGCGCCGGAGGGTGCGCCGGAGCCTCGGGCTCCGCGGCCGGCGGCGCCGAAAGGGCCGCCGCAGGGGGTGGCCCGTCCCGGGCCGGATCTCGGGTTCATCGTGATGGGCGCGCTGAGCTCCGCGGGGCTCTTGGCCGCGAGCGCCGTGTGCACGCGGAGCGCGCAGCGGCTTGAGCAGGAGGCGAAGGCCGCCGAGGTTCACGAAGGCAAGCCGAGGATCGCGGGCGCGACGCCCCCGCCTGACTCCCGCACGAGCATCGACGACCCTGGCAGCGCGAAGCTGATGAGGATCCTCGGGACCGGCGCGATGCTCGCGGGCGCGATAGCGGGCGTGGGCACACTTTTGTACGTGGTGTTGCCGAACGACACGCAAATCGGGGCGGGAACGCAAGGCGTGGGGGTTAGCGTGCGATGGTGAGCGCCGGCGCCGTCTCGCCCGGCGCGGCGCGCTCGGGGCGGCCTGACGGGGCCCCGCTGCCGCTCCGGGGCGGCGGAGCTCGGGGGCGTCGCCCCGCTAGAGCGACAAACGGGTTGAAACCGCCAGAAGAGAGCAGAATTCGAACCGCCAAGGCGCCAAGGACGCCAAAAAATCACAAAAATCTTGGCGTCTTATGGCGCCTTGGCGGTTCACTTCTCGCTCGATCGACGTGATCGGTGTTCTAGCAATCATCCTGGCAGCACGTGATGTGAAAGTCGGCGGATTCGAGACGGGCCGGAGTACCCCATTCGTCCCTCAGATCTCGGCATATCGCCGAATAAACGTCGGCCTCGTAAGGATGATCATTCGTCTTGGTGAACATGACCTCGCAAATTCCGGAATAGAGAGATCCGCTTAGCATAACAGTAACGTTGGCCTCCTGAGGTGGATCCTGGATCACGCCGTCGGATTCCCTCAGAAATATGGCATTAAAGTCACTGCTAAGGAACTGATCCGGCGGGGTTCCACGTATAGTTTGCTCGTTCACCAGCTCAAACCACGGCGCCATGTCGCCACCGGCGCGGCACCTAATACCCCAATTGTCGCCGGATTTTACCGTAGTAGAACCAGTGTTCCCAGTGTCCATGACGAAGACCTTATTGACTTCAGGCACACCTGACACTTCCGATACGATGGTGCCAACCGCTTTGCCTCTGATCTGGGTCGTCACTTCGTCTTCGCCGCACCCGATCTGCGCCATCGCGAAGACGCACATCGGACCAAGGAACCTTCCGCGTGTCAAGCTGACGAGCCGGCGGAATCTAGGCCCATGAGTCTGTGTACCGAGCATTGGAACTCAACTCCTATACGGTGCAATCGGACGCATTGCTCAATCTGCACAACAGGCCAACTCTACGGACGGGCGCTCCACTGTACCGAGCACGACCGACCTGGCGTGCTTTGGAGCGCACGCCGCCGGTATCCATTCCGTGAATTCGGCCCGTATCGCCGCGAGCGGCGCACCCACCGTGATGTCTTGGCAGAGTGGAGCATCGATGTTTGACAGCGTTGAGCTGGCGAACTCGGCTCCGCATGTGGCATCCGCGTAGAGCGTGACACGGGCAGTACACTTCCCTCCGCTCGGCTCGCCGCATTCGCAAGGTGTACAGGTCCGGTTGTCGACACGCTGCGTCGCAAACTCTCTCCGCGTCCGAAACCCTTCCGCACAGGATCCGTCCTCCTCAGGCGTTATGCACAAGACAGTGTCGACGGGCTGCACCCAATGGGGATCGGCTTCGCAGGCTCTCGCGAAGGTCCCAGTGATCGGCGGCGGATCGGGCGTAGGAGATGGGGTACAAGGGGCCAGCGTCGGCGGTCCGTAGATGACCGAACCAAACGCGCTCGCGGGGATGGCTGGAGCGGGTGCGGCACACGTACCGTTCCACCCATCTCCGGCGTCGAAGCGGATCGGAAGCCCCGCGCCATCGGTGCAGATGGGTGCTTGCGCCGCTACCGTCGGCGCGAGAAGGCAAGACGCCGGTTGACATTCACAGGCGCCGCAATCGGCCGAAGCGACCTCGTTCGCCCATCCCTCCCAGCGGGGCAGAGAACTCCCGGGACACGGAGGCGCCTCCGCCGGATCACGGCCCGTCCAAAGCCACATCGGACGTGCATTCGACGTGGGAGGCGCCATGTCGAAATCATCTCCACACGCGACGAGCGCGAGCGTTACTACCAACGAGCAGACGGACGTTCGCGCCATGACCCCTTGCGTCGTGTCAGAACGATGTGTCCCCGCCATAGAGATAGATGCCGTCAGCGCCCAGCTTCGCGCCCTTCGATGTCGGGGCCTCCGCAGGTTGACGCCTCGACGCTGCGTCGCGCACCCTCGCGGGTTGCCGCGGTGCACCGACCAGCGCCACGCAGGGTGGCTGCCGGTCGGCCGCGGAGGGGCCGCGTGGACGCAGATCGCCAGGCGGCGGGACCGGCAACCCTGCGATGCGCGGAAGGCGCGCCTGGAGCTTGACGGGACGCTCGGACCAGCGGAGCGCCATGAAGGTACCGAGCACGCTGACCAGCGAGAGCGCCAGAGCCAGGAAGCGGGCGAGGCCACGGGGGCTCGTCCGCTCGGTTCCACGCACAGGGCTCGGCTGGACTCGCGGCGAGGACGGCAGCGGCTCGAGCTCCGGCACGTCGAACCCTGGATCCGACAGCGGCCCGGCGACGCCATCCTGGGGCGTCGTGGCGCCCGTCGCCGGCGCAGGCTCACGAGGTTGTACTGCCGGAGACGCCGGAACGATGGGCGATGAGGGCCGCTCCACGCCTCCGTCTTCCTCCTCCGACGCGTCGAGCCCATCGCTGCCCTCGTTCGCCGGACGTACGAACGGCTCCCAGGCGTCATCCTCACTCTCCGCCACTTCCGCGCGCGGCCTGCGACGGCGCGCGACGAACGGCACGGCGACGTCTGTCTCCCTTTCGCGGTTTGGATGCGAGCGCGAGAAGAAGTCGCTGAACTCGCGCTCTCGAACCGCGAGCTCCAGGAGCATCGCTCTGACGCTGGAGTACCGTTCCTGTGGATCCTTCGCGAGAGCCTTCCTTATCACATGGACGAGCGCCTGGGGCACCCAGACGGGAATGCGTGGCTCCCAGAGCTTGCCTGAGGGCCCCTCGGCCTCGCCTGGTCCTGAATCAGAGTACAGCGCGCGATTGCACAGGAGCTCATACAAGATCGTGCCGATCCCGTACACGTCGGTGCGAAGGCCGATATCACCCTCGAAGACCATCTCAGGCGCCGCATAGCGCGGCTCCCGGACGGCCTCCTCTCCGCTGATCTGAAAGAGCCGAGGGAATCCGAAGTGGGTGATGACATAGTGCTTGTCGGCGGTGATCAGCACGCGCTCGGGGCTCAGGGCGCCGTGTACGAAGCCGAGGTCATTCGCCCTCTGAACGAGGATGCCGATCTCACCTACCTCGTCGATCGCGGTCATGCCGAGGTCCGCGCCGCGCGTCGCGTCCTTGAGTCGAATCGCGTCCTTGTGAAAGGTGGACACAGCCCACGCTGCATCCTGCCTGACGCCGCCGTAATGCACCCGCGCGATCTCCGGGACCTTGTCCGACAGCCGCCGCAAGCGCTCGATCTCGGACGCAAACAGCTTTCGGTCCATGCGCGCGCTCTCTCGGACGTGAAGCCAAACCAGGCCCTTGGGATCTCCGATCGGCCGCGCGAGGAACGTTCGCACCATGCCCCGTTCAAGCTCGCTTATCAGCTCGTGCCCCTCCCAGATCTCCCCGACCGCTACCATGCGAGCCTCACTTCCGCGTAGCTGCCTCGTGCCCGAAGCTCAACCTCGGTCCTGCGAGGCAGCGCGACAACCACGATCGTCGCGGCGCCGAGCGCGGCCCCGGCGATGACGGCCGCTGTGCCGATGGCGTGGAGCGTGTTGGCCCGCTCGTGTGCGCTCTTCGCCTCTTCGTAAAGCGATCCATACACGGGATCCCATCGGGGTATGTTTCCGTCCAGCGCGCTCTCCTTTATCGAATCCGACTCATCGTCCGCAGAATCCGCGGCCACGTGGAACCCGACTCCGACGGCGAGCCCCATCACCGCGGCGGAGGCGCCGGTCCATACGAGCCACGGCTTCGGGCCGTCGCTAGACTCCCTGAGCTTCGGGGAGATCCGCGCAGGAACGGCGTGCGCCTTGGCCACCGCCGCCGCTGGTCGAGCGTCGAACGTGAGAGGCACACGGAGAGAATCCCCCGCTGCGACCTTCACGAGCGCGCGCGCGATCTCTCCCTGTGGACCCGTGGCAGTGATCTCATGCTGGCCAGGAAGGACATAAACGCTCCTGGTTGCTTCTACCTCCTTGCCGTCCACCAGGCTTCGTGTCGACCGCGGCGGCGGCAGGACACGAATTTCGCCCACATGACCCCGCGCGGCCGCAAAGTCGGCGTGCCTCACCTCGTAGAAGCGGCGCTCCGCGTCGTTCTTCGGAGCGGGCATCTGCTCAACACAAAGGGATAGCTCGTTCGCGGCAGCATCCCAGCGACCGATACGGAGATCCAATTGGCCAAGCTGGCAGAGAGCCGCTGTCGTTGGCTCGAGATGGTTGATCCGAGCCCAGTATTCGCGAGCGCCGGCCACGTCCGCCCGCTTCATGGCCGCGTCGGCCAGCCGGAAGAGCTCCTGCAGCTCTGGTGACCGGGGCGGAGGGTCCGCCGCGTGGACCTGGGAGGCGAGAACGAGGCTCAGGAAGGCTGCTGCTGTCGATGCGAAGACGACTCGTGCAGAACCACTCACGGTTCACCTCGGCCCCAACGAGGGGGACCCTACGCCGTGCCGACCCAATTCAGCACGGCATTGCTTTGTACCCGATCCGGGCAGTCAGGAATAGCCGGTCAGGAAGCAAGGGCTTCGGTGACCTGGCATTGCGTCTTCGCGCCGTGCTTTCTCACGAAAAGTGAAACTTCGGCACCAAGAGGGAGCGAGCGCTCGGAGTCGAGGGGGCGGTTCCACCGCGCTCCGACGCTCGGACCGCCGAGGGGAGGGTACCCGCACCCTCCCGGGAGAGTTGAAGCTCAGACCGGAGGCTGTCGAGAGCCTCCCCGGAGAGTTGAAGCTCAAACCGGAGGCTGTCGAGAGCCTCCCCGGAGAGCTGAAGCTCAAACCGGAGGCTGTCGAGAGCCTCCCCGGAGAGCTGAAGCTCAAACCGGAGGCTGTCGAGAGCCTCCCCGGAGAGTTGAAGCTCAAACCGGAGGCTGTCGAGAGCCTCCCCGGAGAGTTGAAACTCAGACCGGAGGCTTCAGACAGCCGTCACATTGAACAATTCTTGTGTCAATGTAGCGCTCGCAGCTGGCGCGCTCAGGAGGGTGGCGGCCCATCCATCAGCGGCAGCACATCGCAGCGTCCATCCCCCGCGACCTGACGGAGGCGCTTCGCCCCCGCGATCGCCTCCTCCTTACGGGGCCACCTGGATCAGCGCGTGGCCGACACGCGACGCGAGAAGGCGGCCGAGCGGCGATCGTTCGGGAGAGACGCGCAGGCCGGCGGTGCCCCCTGGGGGCAACCGCCGGGCTTCACGTGAGCTCGTCGCGACCGCTGGATGAAACGAGGCGCACCAGCGAAGCGCGCCGCCGGATTGCGATGCCGAGCCCCGCGTCATCGTATAGGAAAGGGAGCCCATGGCGACGTGTCCCCACCTCCGCCGCGCAGCCGCGCTGCCGGTGCTCCTTGGCCTCAGCCTGCTCCCCGCGGCCGCCGCGGCGCAGCCGGCGGCGTCCGGAGAGGCGCCCGCCGAAGGCCCGCTGTTCGCGCCCAGACCCGCCGTGCGGCGCGGCGGGCTCGCCGCGGGCATCGCCGGAGGCCTGGCGCTCGGGAGCGCCGCCGGCTTCCCGAACGACGTCCAGAAGATCGGATTCGAGCGCCATTACACCGAGACCGGCGTCGGGATCGGCGGCGGAGGCTACGTCTGGATCGGCGGCGCGCTCGCGGACTGGCTCACGTTCGGCGCGGCCTTCGGCGGACACGGCCTGAGCGCGGCGGACCACACCTCCCTCGCCGGCGGGTTCATGCTCCACACCGAGGTCTTCCCGCTCTTCTCGCTCGCGGATCGGTGGAGGGACGTCGGCGTCACCTTCGACGCCGGCACGGGCGTCGCGTACACGACCGCCGACACAGGCGGCGCCGAGGTCATCGACGGCGCCCTGCCGGCCCGCATCGGCGGCGGCGTGTTCTACGAGGGGATCCGGCTCTGGAAGGTGGCGATGGGCCCGTGGCTCTACGCCGACTACACGTGGAGCACGTCCGTCCGCCAGCCAGGGTTCTACCTGGGGTGGCGCACCGCCCTCTACACAGGGCCCTGACCGGACGGCGGCCTGGTCCTCGACGCCGCGGCGCCGAGCTCGAGCGGGCTCCGCCGCGCCTGCGCGTCCCCCTCCGGGAGCGCCAGCGTGCGCCGGACGCCGCGCCGGATGAGCTGCATCGCCACGTACGACGCCATGCCCACCAGGATCCTCCGGCCGATCTCGCGGGACACGCTCGGCTTGCCGCGCGGCGCCACCCACTCCGGGTGCCGCCAGAAGCGCACGAGCGCGCGGAGGCGCTCGCCGCCCGGCCGCTCGCTGCGCGCGCGGGCCTGCTTGATCAGCGCGATCGCCGCCACGCCGCCCGCGATCGCGAGCACGAGCCCGCCGGCGAGCACCTCGGGGCCGTGCCGGCGCACCTTCGACCGCACGTCGACGAGCGCGTGGCGCCGCCGATCGAGCGCCTCGATCGTGTGCATCAGCCGGTCGCGCAGCTCGTCCGCCCTGCGCTCGAAGTCCGCGCGTTGACCGTTCAGCCCCTTCATACGAGCTCCCGGACCAGCCGGACGTCCGCCCCGAGGCGGCCCCGGGTCCTCTCGAGCGGCCTCCTCGGCGCGCGCTTGTAGCCGACCATGCCCACCACGATCGCCAGCGTGATGAACGCGAGCCCGATCAGCAGCGCCGGCAGCGGCTCCGGCGCGATCGCGAGCGCGATCGCGACGAGCACCAGCGCGACCCCGAGCAGCGCCGCGGCCGCCGCGGCGCCGAGAGCGACGCACGACGCCTTCGCCCGCGCGATCTCCTCGTTCATCTCGTCGCGCGCCAGCGCGACCTCGACCTGCATCAGCTCCCTGGCCTCGGCGATCGCCTCCTTCACGAGATCTGCCGTCGAGCTCTCCGGCCTGGGATCCACCTGCCTCATGGGACACCTCTTCGCCTCGCGGCGTGAACGCGCTCGGGGGCGGCGCAGGCAGCGGCGCGCGGGTCACCACCGAGGCCCCGCCACCGACTGCGCCACGCCACCCTCGCCGTGCGTCGCTGTGCATACGGCGCGCCAGCCCCATCCTCGCGGAGGCACGGGCGCTGCGCGGCCCTCGCCGAGGCGCGCGCCTCGGGCGGCGGGCGATCAGGGCAGGACGCCGGAGACCACGCGCTCGTGCCCGCCGTAGTCGAGGTGCCTCGAGACGCCGCCGAACCCCGCCGCGGCGAAGAGCTCTGCCACCGCGCCCGCCTTGCCGGCCTCGACCTCCATGGCCAGCACCCCGCCGGCGGCGAGCAAGGCCGGCGCGCCCGCGACGATCCGGCGCGTGAAGACGAGGCCGTCCGGGCCCCCCGCGAGCGCGAGGTGGGGCTCGTAGCCGCGGATGTCGATCTGCAGCGCGGCGACGTCCTCGTCCGGAATGTACGGTGGGTTCGCGGTGATCAGGTCGAAGCGATGGCCGGACGGCACGCCGGCGAAGAGATCCGAGCGCAGGAACCCCGCGTTGACCGCGCCGAGGCGGAGCGCGTTCTCGCGGGCGACGGCGAGCGCGCCGTCCGAGATGTCGACGCCGAGGACGCGGCTCGTCGGCCGCTCGCACGCGAGGCTGATGGCGACGCAGCCGGACCCGGTGCACAGGTCGAGCACGCGCGCGGAGAGGGCGAGGTGCCTCGTCCGGGCGAGGCCGACCTCGACGAGGATCTCGGTGTCGGGGCGGGGGATGAGCACGCGCGGATCGACGCGGAACGGGCGGCCGTAGAACTCCCGCACACCGAGGAGATAGGCGACCGGCTCGCCGGCGCGGCGGCGCTGGTGCAGCTCGCGGTAGGCGGCGAGCTCGGCCCGGTCGAGCGGCCGCTCGGCGTCGATGAGCAGCCCGACGCGATCGATGCCCAGCACCTTGCCGAGCAGGAGCTCGGCGTCGAGGCGCGCCGAGGACGCGCCGCGCTTCTTCAGGTCGCCCGTGGCCCAGGTGATCACGCGCCGGATCGTCCAGGCCTCGCTCTGCTGCTCGCCTTCGGACATGGTCACGGGAGCGGGGCGGCGCCGACGGCGTCGCGGACGGCGGCGGTGACGGCGGCCTCGACCTCGGCGCGGGCCGCGTCGCGGTCCGCGACGGACCGCCCCTCGAACCGCAGCACCAGGATCGGGCCGGTGTTGGAGGCGCGGCAGAGGCCCCAGGCCCCGCCGCCGAAGTCGATGCGCGCGCCGTCGATGTCCACGACCGGACGGGCGCGGCGGAAGTGCTCGGTCACGCGGCGGACGACCTCGAACTTCACGGCGTCGGGGCAGTCGACGCGGATCTCGGGGGTGGCGAAGGTCTCCGGCACGTCGGCGAGCAGCTCGCCGAGGGGCCGCCGCGCCCGGGCGACGATCTCGAGCAGGCGGACCGTCGCGTAGATCGCGTCGTCGAACCCGAACCACCGATCGGCGAAGAACATGTGCCCGCTCATCTCGCCGGCGAGCAGGGCGCCCTCCTCTCTCATCTTGGTCTTGATGAGCGAGTGGCCCGTCTTCCAGAGGATGGGGCGCCCGCCGCGCGCGGCGATGTCGGCGTAGAGCGTCTCGGAGCACTTCACCTCCCCGAGCACGGCCGAGCCGGGGCGCTCCGCGAGGAGCGCGCGCGCGAACAGGAGCAGCAGCTTGTCCCCCCAGAGCACCTCGCCGCGCTCGTCGACGACGCCGATCCGATCGCCGTCGCCGTCCCACGCGACGCCGAGCGCGGCGCCGGTCGCGAGCACGCGGGCGCGGAGCGCGTCGAGGTTCTCGGGCACGGTCGGGTCCGGGTGGTGGTTCGGGAAGAGGCCGTCGATGTCGCAGAAGAGCGCGTCCGGCGCGAAGCCGAGCGCCTCGAGCGTCCGGACGCCGAGCGGGCCGGCCGCGCCGTTGCCGGCGTCGATCACGAAGCGGACGTCGGTGCCGGACAGGCGGGACGCGGCGCGCACCGCCGCGATGTAGTCCTCCGTGAGCTCGACCTCGGTGAGCGCGCCCCGCCCCGCCGCGGCGCTCGGGCCATCGGCCCCCTGCTCGATGAGGTCGGCGAGCGCCTGGATGTCCTCGCCGAAGAACGAGGCCTTGCCGCGCATGAGCTTGAACCCGTTGTCCGGCGCCGGGTTGTGGCTCGCCGTGATCATGATCGCGCCGTCGGCGTGGAGGTGGTGCGCCGCGAAGTAGAGCAGCGGCGTCGGCCCGACCCCCGCCGAGATCACGTCGGCGCCGCCCGCGAGCAGGCCGTCCGTGAGGGCGGAGAACAGCCGGTCGCTCGAGAGGCGGCCGTCCCGGCAGACCGCCACCTCCGGCCGAGCCCGGCGAGGAGGCGCCCCCGCGGCGAGCTCGCGGCCGAGGAGCAGGGCGAACGCGGCGCCGAGCTCGCGCGCGAGCTCGCTCGTGAGGTCGCGCTCGGCGGCGCCGCGGATGTCGTACTCGCGGAAGATGTGTCTGGGGACCTTCATGGACCAGGCAGAGGAGCGCGCGGCGCCCGCGCCCAGGACGCTCTGACACGGCGCAATCGTGGGCGAAACGAAAAACGCCGCCCGCGCAGCGTGGGCTCGCCGGCCCGTCGTCGCGCTCGCCGCCGCCTCGCCGCGCCGTCACCGCGCTCGCCGCCGCCTCGCCGCGCCGTCACCGCCCGTCACCGCGCTCGCGCCCCTCGCCGCGCCGACATCGCGATCGCGCCGCCGCGCCGCCTCGCCGGCTCACGGATTGCCTTCCTGGCCGCCGGGCGGGTAACTTGGGCGCGTGGAGCCCAGGACCACATGATGACGCGCGCACAGAGGACCGGTCTCGCTGCCGTGGTGGCCCTCCTCGCCTGCAGCGACGCCGCCCGCGCGGCGGAGCCGTCGCCCACCGCCCTACCGATCACCGTCGTCGTCCTCCGGACGGACGACGCCTACGACCAGGCCGGCGCGCTGACCCAGGCGCTCCGCTCCGCCATCAAGGAGGCCCCGGGGTGGTCGGTCCGCGAGGAGGATTTCTCGCTCGAGGTCCTGACGCTCTCCCTCCAGTGCGACGATCGTCCCGACGCGGGCTGCCAGGCGCGCATCGCCGACCAGATCAAGAGCGACCGCTACATCTGGGGCATGCTCCGCAAGAGCGACACCGAGGTCGAGGGCGAGCTGCACCTCTGGACCCGCGGCAAGCCCGAATCGAGCGTGCCGGTGAAGTACAGCGCGAACCTCACCGAGGCCAACGACGAGCCGCTCCGCAAGATCGCCGCGGAGGCGATCGCGAAGCTGACCGGCGGGCCGCCGAGCGGGGCCCTCCGCGTGAGGACGGGCGCCGCGCAGGCGAGCGTCTTCATCGACGGAAAGCCCGCCGGCAACGTGCACAACGGCGAGGCGACCTTCACGGTCGCCGCCGGGCCGCACGACGTGCGCGTGAAGTCGGCCGGCTTCCTCGACTCCCAGGCGTCGGTCGTCGTCCTGCCCGTCGCCACGACGGACGTCGCGCTCAGCCAGATGCCAGCCGAATCGACGCGGACCAACTGGAAGCGCATGGGCGGGTTCATCGGCCTCGGCGCGGGGGCGGTGTTCGGCTCCGTCGCCGTCATCAGCTCCGTCCAGGTGGCGAGCATCCAGAGCGACGCGCGGTACGTGGCCTATCGAGGGCTGTTCACGGAGAACGTCGAGGACGTCTGCGCGCTCGAGAACCGCAGGGCCATCCAGGACGACTTCAACGCCGACGCGAAGACGGCCCGCAAGGGCATCGATCTCTGCGAGAGGGCCGACACGTTCATGGCGCTCCAGTACGTCTTCTACCCGCTGGCGGTGGCGTCCGCGGGTGTCGGCGCGTACCTGCTCGTGACGAGCGACGGCCAGACCTCGGAGCGCGCGGGCTGGAGCGTGCAGCCCAGCGTCGGCCTCGGCGGCGGCGGCGTCGACGTGACGTACCGCTGGTGAGCTCTGCCTCGCTGCCCGCGATGACGGGGGGACGACCGTGCGGGTGATCGCCGGCCGGCTCGGCGGGCGGAGGCTCGCCGCGCCGCGCGGCGAGGGCACGCGGCCGACGGCCGACCGCGTGCGCGAGGCGCTCTTCTCCTCGCTCGGCGACGTCACCGGCGCGCTCGTCTGCGACCTGTACGCCGGCACCGGCGCGCTCGGCATCGAGGCGCTCTCGCGCGGCGCGCGGCGCGCGGTCTTCGTCGAGAGCGGCCGCCCCGCGCTCGCCGTGCTCCGCGAGAACCTCGCCGCGCTCGGCCTCGACGAGGCGGCGCGGGTCGTCCCGCTCCCCGTCGAGCGCGCGCTCGAGCTGCTCCGCGACGAGGGCCCCTTCGACCTCGCCCTGCTCGATCCGCCTTACGCCGTCCTGGCCAGGGCCGCCGCCGCGGCCGCGCGCCTCGCCGGCCCGCTCGGCTTGCTCGCCCCGGAAGGGCGCCTCGTCCTCGAGCACGCGCGCCGCGATCCCTCCCCGGAGATCGCCGGGCTCACCTGCGCCGCGAGCCGCGCCTACGGTGACACCGCGGTGTCGTTCTACACGCGCTGAGCCGCCTGCGCGCGCCAGCCACGCGCGCTGAGCCGCCGCGCCAGCCACGCGCGCTGAGCCGCCTGCGCGCGCCAGCCACGCGCGAGCAGCCCACTGCGCGGCGCTGTCGTGTTCATCCGCATCCAGTTTCCTGGCGCGCTTCCCTGCCCGCCCTTGTAGACTCGCCCCCGCCGGACGCGCCCGCGTCTCGGCTCCGGCGCACGATGGTCCCGCCGAAGCGGCCGGACCTCGCGCGTCTCTCCGGGAGGACTTCTCAACGTGTCCGCATCGATGCCTCCGTCGTCCCAGCAGATCCCGGGAAAATCCGGCGGCCCTGGGCCTTACATCGCAGGAATGGTCGTCCTTGCTGCGCTCATGGCGGGCCTGCTCTACTGGAAGCTTCGCCCGGAGCCGGCCGCGCCGCCTGCCGCGCCGACCGCCGCTGTCCCCGCCGAGACGAAGCCCGCGGAGCCTCCGCCGCTGTTCGCGCCCCCGCCGCCGCCGCCCGTCGAGGAGGTCGAGGACGCCGGCGCGGACGCCGGCAAGGTCGCGTCGGGGCAGGGCCCGGCCACCACCGGAAAGTCGCCTTGCTCCGGCAAGTGCGGCGACGGCGCGACCTCGCCCGCGCTCGACTCCGCCGTCCTGGGGCTCGCTCGCTCGGCGCAGGGTTGTTATAACCGCGCGCTGCGCACCTCGGAGGTCTCCGGCAAGCTGACGGTGAGCGTGCAGGTCGCCTCCAACGGCGCGGTGTGCAGCGCCTCGATCCTCAACGACACGGTGGGCTCGGGCGAGATTGCGTCTTGCGTCCTGGGACGTTTCCGCGGCAAATCACTGCCTCCGCCGCAGAGCGGATGCGTCGTGGTGAACGTTCCGATCAACTTCACCATCAAGCAATAGGAAGCAGCCGATGCGAACGCTCCCCTCCCGGATGGCCAGCTTGCTCCTCCTCGCGCTCGCGCCCGCGCCGCTCGTCCTGCAGAGCGCCGCGTGCCACGTCGATGAAGGAACCACGGCGCTCTGTGACAACAACCTCAACGCCGACCAGGGAATCGAGAACGATCCGGCCGGTTGTTATCAGCTCCCGTCCTGCGTGGTGAATGGCCAGCTGGCGGCCCCCGAGGAGTGCTGCAAGAACGCGGAGGGCCTCGTCAACCTGGAGTGCGTCAAGGGGTATGCGTCGCGCACCTCCTCGGCCAGCACGGGCGGCGACGGCGGCTCGGCCAGCACGGGCGGCGACGGCGGCTCGGACGGCGACGGGGGAAGCGGCGGCTCGGGTGGCGCGGGCGGCTCGGGTGGCGCGGGCGGCTCGGGTGGCGCGGGCGGCGCCGGGGGGAGCGGCGGCTAGGCCGCGCGCGTCGATCGCGCCGTGGCGAGGAGCGCCGCTTCGAGCCGGGGGATCCTGCTCTCGGTCGCCTACGACGGGCGCCCGTTCGCGGGCTTCGCCCGCCAGCGCGACCAGCGCACGGTCTCGGGAGAGCTGCTCGGCGCGCTGCGCGTCATCGACCCCGGCATCCGCGAGATCCGCGGCGCGAGCCGCACCGACGCGGGCGTCCACGCGCGCGACCAGCGGGTCGCCTTCGACACGACGGCGCCGCTGCCGCCGCGCGGCTGGGTCCTCGCGACCGCGCGCCACCTCCCGGACGAGATCGTGATCCGGCGCGCGGCCGTGGTGCGCCTCGGGTACTCGCCGCGCTTCGAGAGCCTCCGCAAGCGCTACCGCTACCTGGTCCTCCGGGATCTGGTCCGCGACCCGTTCCTCAGCCGTCGCGCCTGGCGGGTCGAGGGCATCACGGACGAGGCGATCGAGCGGGCGCGCGCCGAGGCGCTCGCCGCGAAGGGCACCCACGACTTCGCCGCGTTCCGGACGAGCGCGGACGAGCGGACGACCACGGTGCGGACGCTGTACGGCGTCGAGCTGTCGCTCGATCCCGCGGACCCGCGCGTCGTGCGGATCGACGTCGAGGGGAACGCGTTCCTGCACAACATGGTGCGCATCCTGGTCGGCACCTTGATGGACGTGGCGCGCGGCCACCTCGCGCCCGGCGCGATCGCGCGCGCGCTCTCGTCGCTGGACCGGCGCGACGCAGGGATCACGGCGCCGCCGGACGGGCTCTACCTCGAGCGCATCCACCTGCGCGACGACGGGCAGGAGGCCTGGCCGGCGGGGCCCTCCGACGGAGGCTCGGCGGACGACGCCGCGCCGGTGGACCTCGACGCGCCGGCGGAGCGCGCCCCCGAGGAGTGACGCCGCGCCGGTGGACCTCGCCGCGCGTCACACAGAATCCACCGCGGACACATGGACGGCCCGCGCTCGCCTTGGTACCACAGCGACGTGCACGTCGGACTGGACCGCCTCTCGGATCTTCCGCAGCTCCAGCGCCTCCGTTCGACTCGCCTGGGGGTCCTTGCGCACCCGGCGAGCGTCGATCGCGAGCTGACCCACATCGCCTTCGTCCTCGAGCGCCTCGGCGTGCGCCCGCGCCTCTTCTTCGGCCCGGAGCACGGCTATGGCGGCGAGGCGCAGGACATGGCGACGGTGATGAGCAGCGTCGACGCGCGCTCCGGCGCGGGCATCGTCAGCCTGTACGGCGAGAGCTTCGAGGACCTCTCGCCTTCCGCGGCGGATCTCGCGCAGATCGACGTGCTCCTCATCGATCTCGCCGACGTCGGCGCGCGGTACTACACGTTCGTCTGGACGGCGCTCCTCGCGCTGCGGGCGGCCCACGCGGCGGGCGTGCACGTCGTGCTGCTCGACCGGCCGAACCCCCTCGGGGGCGCGGCGGAGAGCGTCGAGGGCGCGACGCAGGCGCCGGGGTTCCTGTCGTTCGTGGGCCTGGAGCCGGTGCCCGTCCGCCACTCGCTCACGATGGGCGAGCTGGTCGCGCTCTTCGCGCGGCGCGAGGGCATCCCGCTCGGCGACGTCGCCTGCGGGCTGCAGGTCGTGGCGGTCGAGGGTCATCGCCGGGAGGCGCTCGCGTCCGGGTGGGATCGCCCGTTCGTCTTGCCGTCGCCCAACATGCCGACGGCGGACACCGCGCTCGTCTACCCGGGCGGCTGCCTGCTGGAGGGGACGAACCTGTCGGAGGGCCGCGGCACGACGCGCCCGTTCGAGATCGTGGGCGCCCCCTGGCTCGACGGCCACGATCTCGCCGCGCGCCTCGCGTCCACGGCCCTGCCGGGCTTCGTCGCGCGGCCGCTCACCTTCCGGCCCACCTTCCAGAAGCACGCGGGCAAGATCTGCGGCGGCGTCCAGATCCACGTCACCGATCCGCGCGCCTTCCGCCCTGTCGCGACGTACGTCGCGCTCATCGCGTTCGCCTGCAGGCAGCAGCCCGAGCAGTTCCGCTTCCGCACCGAGCGCTACGAGTACGTCGACACGATCCCGGCCTTCGATCTGCTCACCGGCTCCGCCGCCGCGCGCCTCGCCATCGCGGCCGGCGAGGATCCGCTGGCGATCGCCATGGAGGTGTCGCGCGCGGATCCGGCCTGGCCCGAGGTGATGCGGGAGGCGCAGGCGGCCGTCTCCGCCTGCTGAGCGCCGCCCGCGCGGCTCAGCGATCGTAGCGGTCGTACGGCTCCTGCCGGGAGGCGGCGCCTGTCGAGTACCTCGTGAGGAGGGCGACGAGCACGAGCGCGAGCCCGGCGACCACGAAGAAGGTCCGCGCCGGGAGGTCGGCGGAGAACCCGAACAGCCAGGGCGACGCGAGGAGCGCGGCGGCGAGGGACGTCTCCAGCGCGCCGTGCACCGAAAACGGGATCATCCTGGCGGCGCCGAGCGGCTGATCGGACAGCAGCGTCACGACGAGCTGCGCCACGGCGGCGACGTAGCAGACCGCCGTGGGCACCGGGTCGAGGCGGAGCGCGAGCGGCGCGAGCGCGAGCAGGACGACGACCGCGTAATCGACGTATCCATGGTGGCGGGGAGATAGAAGCTTCATCGGTGCCTCCTTGGAGGAGCTCCCCTCACCCGGTGCATCGCATGTGCCGGTGAGCGGCTGTCGGCGCGCGCGCCCCGGCCGCTCCGGAACGCAGCGCCGGCCAGGATCAGCGGGGTTGTCGCGCGCCCGGGACGGGCAGGAGGGGTGCTCGTCGTGCTCACACGAAGGGAGCGGAGGGCGCGAGTGAGCCCGATCCGGCACGGAGCGGGGCAGGGTGGCTCACCGGAGCCCTGGCCCCTTCACGCTTGCTCTCGCCGATCGCGCAGCCTCGAGAAGGCCTCTCCGGGATCCGGCGCGCGTCGCCGTCACCTCGCGCACGTTCGAGACACACCGCGTCTCCGAGGCCCAGGTCTCCAGGATCTCCTGGCCGCGGGCGGAGCTCCGCTCGCCGCCGGGCCCGACGCTCCGGAGCGCGTCGCCGAGCCCCCCGCGGATCCGGCGCTCAGCCCGTCGACAGGAGCTCGTCGAGCACGGCCCCGTACTCGTCGAGCAGCGGGTGCGGGGGCAGGCCGCGGCACATCGCGCGCAGCTCCTCGAACCTCGCGAGCTGCATGTCCCTGCCGCGCTTGAACATCGACCACGGATCGCCGTGCTCGCGCGCGCAGACGATGATCGACTGGAAGTTGTCTATCTTGTCGGCCAGCGTGATCGCCTGCGCTTCCCAGGGCTTCTTCGGGAACGCCTCGAGATAGAGCCGCTTGCGGTCTTCCCAGGGCAGCGCCCTGTCCTGCTCGGTCACGTGGCGGACGAGCGTGGCGACGCGCTCGCCGAAGCGCTGGCTCAGCTCGTCGAACGTGACGCCCTGGTCCTCCATGGCGTCGTGCAGCGCGCCGGCCGCGACGACCTCGTCGTCGAAGCCGTGGCGCGCGAGCAGGACCGCCACGCCGGCGAGGTGGCTGATGTAGGGGACGTCGGCGTTCGGATACTTGCGCTTCTGGGATCGATGCCAGACCGCCGCCTGGTCGAGCGCGCGCTTGAGGAGGGTGCCCATCGCGATGTCCCGCCAACCATAGCCGCTCGGCGTCCAGAGCGCAGGCGCCGAGCGCCCCCTGTGCCGTCCAGCAGGTCCTCCGTCCGGATGGGAGCCCGCGGCCTCCGAGGCTCGCCCTCGAAGGCCGCGTCGGTTCGAGCGCCCGGCGTGCCATGCGCTCGGTGAGCGGCGTGCGCCGAGCGTGCCCGCTGCGTGCGCCGAGCGTGCCCGCTGCGTGCGCCGAGCGCGCCCGCTGCGGGCGCCGAGCGCGCCCGCTGCGTGCGCCGAGCGCGCCCGCTGCGCGGCGGGCAGGCGCCACGAGGGGCGCGCCGGGCGAGGTGTGCGGCGCGCCGCCGCACCGCCGGCGATCCCGCGCTGCCGGCCCGGGCGCCCGCCTCACGACAGGGGCTCTCCCGGCCCTCTCTGCGGCTCGACGCTCCCTCTCGTTCAGTCGTCCGGCGCGCAGCGCGGGATATCCGCTCTTCTGATGAGGTCGGCTTCGCCCGCGCGGCACGGCCCGCTCGCGGCGGCGTCGCTGCGATGAAGCGCGCGCCGCCTGCGCGCGATCGCCTCTCGTTCGTTCAGCGGATCGGGGAATGCGCCGGGGGTGGCGCGGAATGGTCGGGTGGCGCGGAATCGTCCGGGGAATGGTCCGGGGAGGTACGCGCAAGTCCTACGAACATGCCGACGACGTCGCTCGTTGCTCAAGACTCCGCACTTGCCGACCTGTATACTCGTCCGCGACAGCGTCTTATATCGTCATGCGAAACCCGCCGATGCAGGGTGCCACCTCATGAGACTTTGGCCTCTCCGTTCGCTGGCCGCCGCGCTGGCCGCCCTCGTCGTCGTCCCTCTGCTTCCCGCGCCCGCGCACGGGCAGGACGCGCCGGTCAACCCCGGAGGCATGGCCCTGAGCCGCTTCGTGCCGGCGCCGGCCGGGGACCGCATGTTCAGCGTGTCGTCGCCGTTCGTGGCAGGGCACCTCACACCGCATGTGATGCTGCTCGCCGATTACGCGAGCAACCCGCTGGTCCTGCGGCGCGAGCGCGACGGCGCGGAGATCGGCGCGGTCGTCAGCGATCAGCTCACGTTCCACCTCGGCGCGTCGCTCCCGCTCTGGAACAAGCTGAGCGTCGACCTCGATGCGCCGCTCACCGCGCTGCAGTCCGGGGACAGCCCGAGCGGCGGCGGCCAGCAGTTCCCGTCGCCGAGCGGCGCGGCGCTCGGCGACGTGCGGCTCGGCGCGCGCTTTCAGATCCATGGCGCGTACCACGACCCGTTCCAGCTCGCCGTCGGCGCCTACGTCTGGTTGCCGACCGGCGCGGACGACTCGTTCGTGAGCGACGGGAGCGTCCGGGCGATGCCGTACGTCGCGGCCGGCGGCCGCATGGATCGGCTCGTCTGGTCGACCGCGCTGGGCACCGAGGTCCGGCGCTCCCAGTCGTTCGGCGGCGTGGCGCAGGGGACGATGCTCACGCTGGGCGGCGGCGTCGGGTTCCTCGCGATGGACGGCCGGCTCCAGGTGGGGCCGGAGCTCAGCGCCGCGATGGTGCTCGAGGACATCAGCAGTCGCTCGACCAACGCGGAGCTCCTCCTCGACGCGAGGTATCGATTCCTGCCCTTCATGGAGGCGGGCATCGGCGTCGGGCCGGGGATCACCTCGGGCATCGGGACGCCGGACGTGCGCGCCGTCGCGATGGCCGCCTTCACGCCGGAGCAGCCGACCGATCAGGACAGGGATGGCATCGGCGACCCCGAGGACGCGTGCCCGAGCGTGCCGGGCGTGCGCAGCGGCGACCCGAAGAAGAACGGCTGCCCGCCGCCGCCGGACCGCGACGCCGACGGCATCGTCGACGCCGAGGACGCCTGCCCCGCCGTCGCCGGCGTGCGCAGCGACGACCCGAAGAAGAACGGCTGCCCGCCGCCGCCGGATCGCGACGCCGACGGCATCGTCGACGCCGAGGACGCCTGCCCCGCCGTCGCCGGCGTGCGCAGCGACGACCCGAAGAAGAACGGCTGCCCGCCGGACCGGGACGACGACGGCGTGGCCGACGCCGAGGACGCGTGCCCCGACGTCAAGGGGGTCCGCTCGAAGGATCCGGCGAAGAACGGCTGCCCGCGCGACACCGACGGCGACTCGTTCCGCGACGACACGGACGCCTGCCCGAGGGAGAAGGGCTTCGCGGATCCGGACCCGGAGAAGCACGGCTGCCCGAAGGCGGTGCGCGTGACCGAGAAGCACGTGGTGATCCTCCAGCAGGTGCAGTTCGACACGAACAAGGCCACCATCAAGCCGGTGAGCGATCCGCTGCTCGACGAGGTCGCCGAGGTGCTGAAGGAGCACCCGGAGATCGTGCTCATCGAGATCCAGGGTCACACCGACAACCGGGGCACGGTGGAGCACAACAGGATCCTGTCGCAGAACCGCGCCAACTCCGTCATGGCGGCGCTGGTCCGCCGGGGCATCGACTCGACGCGGCTGACGGCCCAGGGCTACGGCCGGGAGCAGCCCATCGACGACAACGCGACGGAGGCCGGGAGGCAGCGGAACCGACGAGTCCAGTTCAACATCATCAAGAAGGCCGCGTACAAGCCGCAGGCTGATGAGACCGGAGAGGATCGATGAGAAAGCAGTTGAGCATCACGGGGCTCGCGTCCCTCACGCTGATCGGGCTCACGACCGCCAGCGCGACGGCCGAGCCCAAGCTGCGTGTACAGGTCGATCAGCAGGGCGACTTCGCCCTCATCGGGAGCTCGATCGGGCAGGAGTGCCGCTCCGCGACGCCGCGGCCCACGGAGGGCACGATGGGCGCATGCGGCCAGTCGACCGTCGAGTCGGGGCCCGATCTCTTCTGGAGGTCCGACTCGCCTGCTGACGGCAGGGCGGAGGCGAACCTCGATATCACCCCGGAGATGGCGCGCACGACCGCGGTGCTGACGCTGCCCGACGGGGCGACGGTGACGCACGCGTTCCTGTACTGGGCCGCGCGCAACACCGCCGGCGCCGATCTGGAGGTGGAGCTCCACCACGCGGGCGGCTACGACGGCACGGTGACCGCCATCGACTCGGTCGAGACGGTGATCAACCAGGGGAAACCCAACGAGTCGCACAACTACCAGTCGGTCGCCGACATCACCTCGATCGTGAAGGAGAGCGGCGCCGGGGCTTACCGGGTGGGCGGCGTGGACGTCGTCGACGTGAGGGACAGCGACGACGACGTTGTCTTCGTGGCGTGGTGGATGGTGGTGTTTTACGAGGCGCCGAGATCGCCGATGCGCAACCTCGCGCTGTTCGACGGGCTCGACCGGGTCTCCGACGTGGGGTGGCAGCAGGTCGAGCTCTCGGGCTTCAAGGTGCCCGACGCCGGATTCGTGGCGAAGCTGGGCATCGTCGCGTTCGAGGGCGACAACTCGAACACCGGGGACAGCGTGTTCTTCAACCCCAAGAACCCGGGGAAGCCCGATCTGGCCGAGGCGCTGAGCGACGAGCTGAACCCCGCCGACAACTTCTTCAACGGCACCCGTTCGGCGCTCGGAAAGGCGGTGTCGGTGGAGGGCGATCTCCCGAGGATCCCGGGCACGCCTCAGAGCATGTCGGGGGTCGACATCGACATCGTGGATGTCAGCGCGAAGCTCAAGCCGGGGGACGATCGGGCCACGCTCGTCGCCACGAGCAGGGACGAGCTCTATTTCCTCGCGGGGTGGGTGACGTCGATCTCCAACTATGGGCCTGATTTCAGCAAATCGAGCAAGGTGGCCACGGATCTCGGCGGGCTGCCGACCTACCGTGGGGACGCCGTCGAATACCGCATCACGGCGACGAACACGGGCAATGACGAGGCCGTGGGCGCGGTGCTGACGGACGCGCTGCCTGCCGGGGTGACGTTCGTCCCCGGCTCGCTGTCGATCGTCGATGGGCCGAACGCCGGTCCCCAGACGGACGCGCCTGGCGACGACCTCGGGCAGTACGATCCCGCGACGCGGACCGTCACGTTCTGGCTCGGGGACGGGGCGGACGGCGCGCAGGGCGGGAGCATCCCTGTCGACGGCAGCGTGACGGTGCGCTTCGAGGTGACGGTCGACGCGGACGCGCCGGACCTCATCAAGAACCAGGCGAAGATCGCCGCGGCGGGCGCGTTCGGCGCGCCGGTCAGCGCCGATCCGACGGACGGCAACGGCGACGCCCCGGGCGCGCCGCCGACCGAGCTCGCCGTGGAGCCGGAGTCCTTCTACGCGGCCGGCAGCGGCATGCTCGGCCCCTGCGCGGCCAGCCCGCGAGGCCGGGATGGGAGCGCCGGCTGGCTCGCGGGGCTCGCGCTGGCGGGTCTGCTCCGCCGGCGGCGCAGGGGGTAGACGATCACCGCCGCGTCAGCGCTCGGCCACGGCGTCGTCGAGCGTGGGCGCGGTGAGCACACGCTCGGTCCAGCCTTCGATCTGCGCGGCGTCGGCGGCGCGGATGCGCGCCTCGATCGGCTCCGGCAGCTCGCCGAAGCGCAGCCGGAGCTGCTTCAGCAACGTGCTCCGCTGCCCCTCGATCCGGCCCTCCCGCTCGCCTGCCAGCCGGCCCTCCCGGCGCCCCTCCTCGCGAAGGTAATCTGCGATGGTCACGATCTCCTCCTCGGCATCCGGTCCCGCCGCCACGAGCAGCCTCGGCAGCAGCTTGTCGGGCTCGCGCGGGTCGGCGATGCTCAAGATATACCGCCACACGCGCACGAGCGCAGCCCCATCAGCGGGTGCGTCGTGCTCTGGTGCTCGAAGAGCACGTAGACGAACAGCGACGCTCGCTCCAGCCTGGCGGTGAAGAGCAGATCGCTATGGCTCGCGGCGAGCGCCTCATCGATGAAGCTGCCAGGTTGCAACGCCAGCGACGCGAAGTCGATGCGGGCCGCCAGGGCGGCAGGCAGCGCCTGGCGCAGCGCCCCGGCCGCGTGCTCCGGCTGTCCAGACGTGGACTTGGACAGAGCGTCATGAGGGGTAGGCGTCATCGTTCACCACCGCTGCCGGCGCGCACCTTGGCTGCGAGCTCGCCGAGCTCACACATCTCCCGCTGGTCACGGCGGCGCGCCGTCTCTGAGACCGATTCGCTAGCAAGTCGCAGACAGATTGCCCATGAAAAAGAAATCTATTTCTGGATACGATTCATGAGATGACATCGAGCGGTGTCGCCCAATTACGACAATACAAGCCACCTCGTCTCACAATCGTCCCTCACACCCTCACACGCGCCCGTGCTGCTGGCGCAACCTGGCTCGGTTGCCTCAGGACAACGTTGCCGTCCCGCAGGCCAACAAGAAGAAGTGGGTGTCATCGAGTGCCCCCGAAGGCGCCGCGCACAGGCGACGTGGCGTCATCCATGAATTACGGGGATATCTGCCGAGTGATTTGGGATTGCGCTGAACAGGCGCTTTGCTCGCCATGCCCGGGGACCGTCCCCCTGGACGGCGCCGTGGCTGCCCGCCCGAGCCGCTCCGCCCTGGTCACGAGCACCGCCATGTCGTCTCCTCCTCCCCGGTGAGACGGGAGCTCCGGGCGCCGCGCATCGGAGGCCTTCCCGCGCCGCTGGCAGAGACCTTGGTGGGCGCGCCAGAAGCCTCCCGGCGCGCAACCCAGGCTCTGCGCGCGACAGGAGCCCTCGGCCCCCCGCTGCCGCGGGCCCTCGCGCCCGAAGGAAACCCTCCAGCACGCCGCGAGGGCCTCTCCGCGGGAGCGCCCGTGCTCGGGCCGCGATCAGTTGATGGTGAAGGACTTGCTGACGGTGACCGAGCCCCCGCCGAAGGCAGGCACCCGCGCGCTGCGGAACAGCCTGGCGACGCAGCCGCCGACGCTGGTCCCGGCGAACGGCGCCCCCTGGACTTCGGCCGACGTGACGCTGCCGCTCGGCGCGAAGGTGACCTTGACCCTGCCGGTTCCGGTCGGTCCGCCGGCCTTCTTGCAGCTCTTGGCAGAGCCGGCGGCCGCGCCGAGCGCCGAGCTCGCGGCGCCACGGTTGAACTCGGCGCCGCTGGACGCCGCCGGCTCCGGCTTCGATGCCGCCGGCTTCTCCGCCGCGGCAGCGGGCGCGGACGCCGGCTTCTCCGCCGCGGCGGGCGTCGCCGCGGCGGGCGTCGCGGCGCTCGGGGCCTCGGCGCTGGCGGTGGGCTCCGCGGACGGCGCCGCCGTCTCCGCCGTGGACGGCGTTGCGGCCGCTGCGGTCTCGGCAGGCGTCGGCGCCGGTGCCGCCGTCTGCGCAGGGCTTGGCACCTCGGCGGGGGCGGTGTTCACCTGCTCCGGCGTGGCCGTCGACGCCTCCGGCGTCGGCGACTGCATGAAGAAGAAGGCGACGCCGCCAATCAGCACGACCGCGGCGATCGCGGCCGCGATCAGACCCGTGCGGCCCTTCTTGGCCGAGGCCTCCGGCGCCGTGAGCGGAGAGAGCGACGAAAGCGACGCGGGCGGCACCGACGCCTTGGACGGAAGCGACATCGAGGGAGGCGGCCGCGAGTCCGTCACCGGCGCCAGCAACGGCGGCGGAGCGAGCATCGGCGCGGAGGCGATGGGGCCGCCGCCGAGGTTCAGCAGGTCGTCATAGCCGGCTCGACCGTTGTTCTTCGAGGGGCGGTTCGAGGGACGCCGGCCCGACGGGAGCTCGTCTTCTTCGTTCTGCTTGGCCACCGCCGCGTTCTCGGTCGCGGTGAGCGCCGAGAGCGAGAAGAGGACCGAGTTCTCGTTGCGCTCGCCCACCTGGCGATCGAGGCCCGGCGGCGGGGCGGACGCGGGGTTCTCGGCGCGCTCCGCGGCGCTGAAGACGTCGACCGCGGCCCCCCGGGCCGCGCGACGCGCAGCCGCTGGCGCCGGTGCGCCGCCCGGGGACGGCGCCGTGGCCGCTGGGCTCGCCGGCGCCGCGGCCGCTGGGCTCGCCGGCGCCGCGGCTTCCGGGGCCTTCGCCGAGGCGACGGCTGCAGGCGCCGGGGTCGCGGCCCCCGCTTGGTTCAGGGCGCGCCGCGAGTCCTTCATGACCACGGTCCCCTCGGGCCCGAACCTGAGCCCAGCAGGCGCCGGAGCCGTGGGGACCGGCGCAGCGGCAACGGCAGGCGCCGGAGCGGCGGCCGGCGCAGAGGCCGCTGCGGGCGGAGCCGCCGCTGCGGCCGCCGGTACCGCTACAGCAGGGACGGCCGCGGCAGCGGGCGCGACGGCAGCGGGCATGGGCGTCGCGATCGCGGGCGCCGCGGCAGCGGGCGCCGCCGCGGCGACGGCTGCCGCGGGCGCGGGCGCCGCGTCTTCCTGCGAGGAGAATCGCTCCTTGAGCTCCGGGACGCTGGCGATCGGCAGCCAGTCGCCCATGCCGTCCTTCCACACGTACGTGTCGTTGCTCAGGCCTCCGCGCGCGTACTCGGCCACGAGCTCGGCGGTCGTCATGGTCCGCTCGTCGCCCTCGGCGACGTTGACGGTCCACGTGTCGGGCGCCGCCGCGGGCGCGCCGCCCACATCGGCCACGAGCTTCGCCTCGGCGTCATCCGACAGGTCGCCCTGCTGCTCCGCGGTCGCGTCCTGCGGTGCGGCCGGGGCAGCCTCATTCGCGCCGTGGACCACCATGGAGTGGTTGCACTTCTTGCATTTGATCTTGACCGTCTTGCCGGCGACTTTCTCGTCGGCAATCGTGTACTTGGCCTGGCACGACTCACACGTAATCTTCATGCGACTGTCGCCCTTCCCGTTCCGGCATGCGGGCATGGGTTCAACGACCACACACGCGCACGATCACGCGGCCCGGTCGGTCGACGCAGAATAGCGGGACGGCGCGAGGCCGATCAAGGCGGCGACTTCTTTTATGATCGCCGCCGGCGCAGCGCCGCGCGATGACGCAGCGCGCGTCCACGTCCTCGCGCGGCGCGCGCAGTGTGGCGCGATCAATTGAGCAGCAGCAGCTGCGTGCCGTCCTTCCCGCAGAACATCGCCTCGCTCGGATAGCGGTCGCCGCAGGTAGGGCAGATCTTTCCACGAGTCCGCAGCGCCGGCCGGACCGGCCCAGCGGCTGGCCCTGCGGCGCCCGCGGGCGAGGCCCCCGAGGGCGCCGGCGCGCCCTCGGCGCCTGCGCTGTCGCGCTCGCCGGCGGCGCCGGCCGTGGAGGCCGGGCCTTCCACGTCGCCTCCTGTCCGCCGGCGGCCTCGGCGGAGCAGGATCAACCCGGCAAATCCGAGGCAGGCCGCGACCCCGCCCACGATGGCCACGAACAGGTTCTTGCGCTGGCGTCCCAGGTCCTCGCCCGAGGTCGTGCGCCCGCCGATGGTGCCGGCCGCGATCACCACGACGGCCGCCTGCTCGCTCTCGCCGGCCTCGTTGAGCCCGCTCGCCGCGAGGAGCGCGTCGTAACGATCGGGGCTCGTCACCTCGATCGCGACGGTCACCCCCTTGCCGGCGACGGACGCGACGAGGCCGAGCGCCCCCTCCCCCGCGCCGGCGCCGAGCGAGAGGGCGCCTGTTGCGTCGACCGTCGCGGCGGACGCGAGCGGCCCCGGCGCGATCGACCACGTGGGCCTCGTCGGGAGCGCGCACCCCTCCGCATCCATGACCAGCGCGCGGAACTGAAAGCGTTCGCCCGGCCGCATGAGCTTGCGCGACGGCGTGACCTCGAGGCGCGCCGGCTCGCCGGGGGCGTCGCAGGTGCGCGAGGCCGCGGGCTTCTTCTCGGCTGCGGCGGGCGCCGCGGGCGGGGCGCTCCCGACCGGCGGCGGCGCGCTCGCCACCGGCGGCGGGGCGCTCGCCGCGGGGGGCGCTTCGCCCTCGCGCCGGACGAGCGTGTAGGTCCGCGTCCTCGTGACGGACGCGCTGCAGGTCGTGTCCTGGATGATGAACTGGTACTGCCCCGTCTCCACCATGTTGATGCTGGCGTCGGTCGCCTGGGTCGTGGTGGTGACCACGGCGCGGCGGGGATCGCTGGCCGGCGTCGTGCAGCGGGTCTGCCAGGAGCGCGCGTTGCCAGACGCCGAGTGCTTGCTCCGCGCGAGCCCGGGCATCTGCTCCCAGCACTCGGCGGTGCTCCACGACCGTCCGGCGCCCGAGATCGAGAGCTCCGAGCCGTGCTGCTGGATCTGCACCGCGCCGCCCGGGGCGCCCTGCGGGCGAGGCCTGGGCCCGCATGCCTGCCCCCAGGCGGAGACCGACCACTGTTCCGTGAGGGCGCTCGCGGTCCAGGACCCGCTCAGCGTCGGCAGGTCCTGCGCGGCGCCCGCGCGAGGGATGGCGACGGCGAGGGCAGCGTACGCGAGCGACGCGAGGCGAAGCGCGTGGGTCAGGGCCGACGAGGCGAGCAGCGGGCGTCGCACAGGCGAACCGTAGCAGCGCCCGCGCGCGGGCGGCAGCCGGCAGGCTCGAAGCGCCGCCCGCGCGCGCGGTGCCGTGCGGCCTGACACGCAACGCCCGGGCCGACCCGCGCGCGGGACCGAGACCGAGCCCGAGACCGAGCCCGAGACCGAGCCCGAGACCCAGAGCCGCACAAAAAAGCTCGCGCCCTCGAAAAAGGATCTAGACAGGCAAAGCAAAGACTCTTTATCTTGAAAAATGGTCCCGTGCGCGTTCTGCATCAAATCTCGTCAGGAACTCCCGCGTACCTGATCCGATCCTGTTCGTCCCTCGACCCCTGCGGAGGGTCGGAGAGGGCTGCTGAGCATCGGAACTCGATGCGCCAGACTGCGCTCGTCTCGACGAACCGTAAGCAGACTGTAAGCAGACTGTAAGCAGACCGCGACCAGACCGCGACCAGCCCAAAAGCGTCACCGCACGACCCAAAATTGTCACCGCGCAACTCGACACTTTTCTCGCGCCTACCACCAAAAAGATCTGGACACCTCCACCTCTGAGTTGCTAACTTACACACTGTTACCTTGCGCATCCGCTCTCCGATCGAAGCACAAACACCCGCGTACTTGATCCGATCCTGATCAGCCCGCGGGGCTCATTCCGACCGGAGCCCGCGAAACCGACCTCGCCTGGCCCGTGTGTCATGGCGCCTGCTATTCGGATGACGCTCCAGCAATGGTTCACCCGTGAGGACCTCGAGGAGCTACCAATGAAGCAGTTCGCACTCGCATCTTCTGTCGCGCTCGCCACGCTGTTCATCACCGCCACCAGCCTCGCCAACACGACCGCTCCGTCTCCCACCTGCACCGTGATCAAGCGGGGTGTCCTGGGCGACGTCTACAACGCGGAGATCTGGAGCCTCGCCCCGAGCTACCATGTCCCGACCCCCTTCGAGGTCAACACCGGGTACTCCAGCTCGGTCGGAGAGAAGCGCGCCCTGTTCCGCTTCGATCTCAGCCCCATCCCCGCCGGCTCTCTCGTCACGTCGGCCACGTTCTACGCCCAGACGTACACGAGCACCGCGCAGACCGTGTACGTCCACCAGGTGCTCGCCCCCTGGAGCGAGGATCTCGTCACGTGGAACAACTTCGGCGGCATGGACCCCGCCGCGTTCACCTCGTTCGTGCCCAACGTCACCGGGTGGAGCTCGGTCGACCTCACCGGGATCGTGCAGGACTGGGTGAACGGGACGGCGCCGAGCCACGGGATCCTCCTCGAGGAGGACGCCAGCGGGAAGACGTCGTACAAGGGCAGCGCCCACACCGAGGAGTCTTATCGACCTCTCCTCGAGGTCTGTTACACGGCGCCGAAGGGCTCGATCGGCGACAAGGTGTGGTTCGACGCGAACGCTGACGGCATCGAGGACGCCTCCGAGCTCGGCATCTCCGGGGTCGTCGTCGACCTCTTCGGCGACGCGAACTGCGACGGCGTCGCCGACGGCGCCCTGCTCCAGACGGCCGTGACCGGCGCGAACGGCGTCTACCGCTTCACCGAGCTCGAGGCGGGCTGTTACGTCGTCGACGTCGACGACGCGACGCTCCCGCTCGGCCATGTCCTGACCAGCGACGACGAGCCGCTCGGCGTGTCCCTCGACGCGGGTGAGAACGTGGCCGACGCCGACTTCGGCTACGTGACGTACTCGTCGATCGGCGACACGGTGTGGCTCGACAGCGACGCCGACGGGCTCTACGAGCCGGAGACCGGCGAGCTCGGCGTCAACGGCGTCCGTGTCGAGCTGTTCCAGGGGTCCCTGCTCATCGACTTCACGATCACCGGCACGAGCCCCTACACCGGCCAGCCCGGCTTCTACCTCTTCGACACGCTCCCGGCGGGCACCTACTCGGTGGTCGTCACGCCCGACAACTTCATGGCGAGCGGTCCGCTCGCTGGACAGGAGCCGACGGCCGACCCCGACGGCGGGCTCGACAACGTGGGCGTTGTCTCGCTCGGCTGGGCGCAGGACCTGCTCGACGCGGACTTCGGTTACCAGCTCTCCTGCGGCAACGGCGTCTGCGGCGGTGACGAGAGCTGTTCCAGCTGCGCCGTCGATTGCGGCACCTGCCCGCCGGTCTGCGGCAATGGCACCTGCGAGGCCGGCGAGGACTGCGGGAGCTGCAGCGCGGATTGCGACGTCTGCCCGCCGGTCTGCGGCGACGGCACCTGCGACGCCAGCGAGAGCTGCGGCACCTGCGCGGACGACTGCGGCGCCTGCCCGCCGGTCTGCGGCAACGGCACCTGCGAGGCCGGCGAGGACTGCGGCACCTGCTCGGACGACTGCGGCGCCTGCCCCGCGGTCTGCGGCAACAACGTCTGCGAGAACGGCGAGGACTGCTCGAACTGCACCGGCGACTGCGGCGCTTGCCCCGCGGTCTGCGGCAACGGCGTCATCGAGGCCGGCGAGAACTGCCTCGAGTGCCCGAGCGACGTCGGCGTCTGCCCGCCGGTCTGCGGCAGCGGCGTCTGCGAGGCCGGTGAGACCTGCTCGAGCTGCGCGGCCGACTGCGGCGCCTGCCCGCCGGTCTGCGGCGACGGGGTCTGCAAGGCGGGCGTCGAGAACTGCTCGAGCTGCGCGGCCGACTGCGGCGTCTGCAAGTGCTCCTCCCCCGGCACCGGCTCCCCCGGCTACTGGAAGAACCACGCGAGCGCCTGGAAGATCACGAAGCTGACCATCGGCGGCAAGACCTATACGAAGTCCCAGCTCCTCGACATCATCAGCCGTCCCACCAAGGGTGACGTCACTTACATCATCGCGAAGCACCTCATCGTCGCCAAGCTCAACGTCGGTATCGGCAACCGGTCGAGCTGCATCGAGGACACCATCGCCAAGGCCGACGCCTGGCTCAAGAAGCACAAGCTCGGCAGCAACGTGAAGGACAACTGCAGCAGGAACGCGCCGTGGGTGACCGGCAAGCCCCTGTCCGAGATGCTCGACAAGTACAACAACGGCTATCTCTGCGCCCCCCACCGCGACGACCTTGACTGCGAGGACAACCGCAACGATCGCGACCATCACCGCGGCTGCGGCCGCTGAGACGTAGACGCGAGCGCCCCCGGGCCAGCGCCCGCTCCAGGCGACCAGCCTGGAGAGCCGCCGTGGCTGGCCCAGCCTCTCCCCGCCTCCCCCTCCCCGCCTCCCCCTCCCCGCCTCCCCCTCCCTTCCCTCCGCCATCGCTCTCCTCACCCCTGGCAGGCGGGCCGCCTCGTACTCGGGACGGAACGTCCCTCGACGCCCGCGAACACCTCCACACCCCCGCATGGGCGTGTTCTGCCCCTCGCGCGACAAATTGCCCCTGCCGCCCCGAAGGGGGCCCCTGCAGGCGCCGCCTACGCCTCGAACAGCGCCCCGCCAAGGAGCGGGGTCGAGCCCGTCGAGACCGCTCCACCGCAAGACAGGACAGCATGGCACGGGCGCTGCAAATCCTGCGGGGCTGAGCTCCGAGGACCGCGGTAGGCGGTCCAACGACGCAGCGTTGGCGGGCCAGAAGAAGGAGAAGTTGCCATGAACCTGACGGAAAGCTGGATTGGCGATAAGCCCTTGGTCCCGCCTTGCGGCTTGTTCGGCAAAGGTCAGCATATCGTCCTGGCTGAAGACGACGAGGATTTCCGGTCCACGATCGCCATGGCGCTCCGCAGCGACGGGTTCGAGGTGTCCGAGGCGCGAAACGGCCTCGAGCTGCTCGACAAGGTGGCGCCCTGCCTCGGTGGGAACGAGCCGCCGAAGCCGATCGACGCGATCGTCAGCGATATCCAGATGCCCTGCTTCTCAGGCATGGAGATCCTGGAGGGCCTCGCCGAGGTGAGGCGGCGGCCGCCGGTCATCCTGATCACGGCGTTCGGCCACCCGCACCTCCACGCGACCGCACGCAGCCTGGGCGCCTCGGCCGTCTTCGAGAAGCCGTTCGATCTGGACGATCTCCGCAGCGTGCTGTTCAACCTGAAGGACGCGCCCGGCTTCGACGGCGGTTACTGAAGAAGACCAACGAGGACTGACGAGGAGCGCTCCTCCGGGTGCCTCGGCCGCCGCTCAGCCGTCCGGCCGCGGGAGGGGGGTCGCCGCCGCCCAGCGCGCGACACAGCCCCGCTCCTCCTCGGTCATCTCCAGCATGTCGGCCACCATCCCGTCCAGGTGGCGCCGGGCGTCGGCCGGCAGGCCCGCGTTCGCCGGGCCGAGCTCCCGTCCGAGCGCGTCGAGCGCCGCGATCAGGCCGGCTCCCGCCGGCGGAGGCGCAGGGATCGCACGCAGGTGCGCAATCTTCACCTGCGGCATGCCCTCGCGCGCGTCCCGGTGACGCGTGTAATGCCACCAGCGGACGGGAGAGGAGTTGAGGTAACAGAGCAGCGCGAACTCGCTCCAGGTGGCGTCGGAGAAGCCGGCCAGGATCGAGTTGCGGAACGGGAGGCCGTCGCTCAGCGCGGCGATCGGATAGCGGGCGGTCTGGCGGATGAGCAGCCGCACCGCCTTCCAGTCCTCGTCCTTCCGGAAGCGGCCCTTCACGCCGGCCCGATCGACGTGGTGGCGCGGCGCGCGCGCGATCAGCTCGCCCACGTCGGTGCCCTCCCGGATGGGGCAGGTGAACGGCGGCTCCGGGGCGTCCGCGCGCCGGATGCGCTCGGCGTCCTCGGCCGTCGTCTGAAACCCGCGCTCGCCGAACAGGGCCGCCGGCAGCGGGGGCAGCGCGCCGAGCCGCTCGAGGAGCCGGCGGGACACGACGTCGAGATCCGAACGCGCGAGCGGCCACGAGGCGGCCTCCGCCGCCCGCGGGGCGGCCAGGGCGAGGCGGGTCGAGAGGAGGCCCATGCACGGCTGGAACACGCCGTCGAAGGCGTCGCTGCCGAAGCTCGGAAGATCGGAGTCCACGGCGCAGAGCGCGTCGTGCGCGCGCCGCGTCGGGCCGTATCCATCGAGATCCGACACCGACGTCGGGATGACGAGGCCGAGCCGCCCGCCCGGCCGCAGCAGCGACGCGGCCCTGTGCACGAACAGGCCGTGCAGCGATCGGTAGCCGTGGAACGCCGGGTTCCTCCGGAGGTGGAGGCGAAAGACCTCGGGCGCGATCGGCTGCGCCGCGCGGCCGACGTACGCGACCCAGGGCGGATTGCCGATCACGGCGTCGAAGCCCGGCTCGGGGCGATCGAAGACGCCGGGGAACGCGAGCTCCCAGTGCAGGAACCGGCGCTCCTCGGCGATACGCCGCGACAGCGCCGCCCGCGGATCGGCCGGCTCGCGCGCGGCGGCCATGTAGCGCGCGAACGTGGCTGGCGCCGGCGCCAGGGCCGCGAGCTCACCCGCCGGCGGCCAGAACCACAGGGCCATCCAGGCGTCGAGCGCCGCCTGATCCGCTCCCTCGGCGCCCTCGGGCCCGGCGCGGGGCGCTCCGGCGGCGCCCTCCGGCGGCGCACCCTCCGGCGGCGCGCCCTCCGGCGGCGCGCCCTCGGGCCGCGGGAGCGCAGGAGCCTGCCGCAGCAGGGCCCGCCGCGTTTGCCGCTCCCCGGGGCCTCCGGGCAGCCTCGCGGCGGACGGGAAGCCGCCGATCTCCGCGCGCTCGGCGCCGATGAGGCTATCGCCGCAGCGGAGCTTGCCGTCGAGGAAGCTCAGCGGGAGGCGCGCGTCCTGCACGACGAGCCAAAGCGATAGCCTGGCGAGGTCGACCGCGAGCGGGTCGAGGTCGACGCCGTGCAGACAGCGCTCCGCCACGAGCGCCATGGCGCGAGGGAGCGGCGGCTCGCCGGGGGCGAGGGGCGGCGCCGCGCCGGCGCTCTGCCATGCGTCGACGAGGCGCGCGGCGAGCTGGCGGCACGCCTCCACCAGGAACGCGCCGGACCCCATCGCGGGATCACACACGGCGAGCGCGAGGACATCCGCGGGCGCCGCCGGCCGGCCGTCCCTACCGAGCAGCGGCGACAGCGTGCGCTCGACGACATGCGACGTGATCTCCCGCGGCGTGTAGTACGAGCCCGCGCGCCGCCGGAGCTGCCCGGGCTGGAGGTAGAGCGCGCCCCGCGCGATCCGGTCTGGCTGCCGCGGGGACGCGCGGCGCGCGAGCGCCTGCGACAGCTCGTCCAGGCTGCCGGCCGCGGCGACGCGCGCGGCAGGCCGCGCGCCGAGCTTCAGGTCCGCCGCCGCCTCGAGCCGCGCGAGCCGGTCACGGCCGGGGAGGGCGAGGAGCGCCTCGAGATCCACGACGACGTGCGACGGCAAGAGCGCCATCGACTCGCCCTCGGCGACCTCGAGGTCGAACGCGAGGAGGCCCTCGTAAAGCGTGCCGAGGTGCTCGACCTCGAGCTCGCCGTAGCGCAACGGCACGCCGTCGTGCACGAGGAGCGCCGAGAGCACCCGGTGGAGCGCGCCGTCGCTGAGCCACGGTCTCCCCTCCAGGAAGGGATGGGCGTCCGGATCGCAGAGGCCGCCGCGCGCGCCCCCGGGGCCGCGATCGCGGAGCGCGCGGAAGAGCGCCGCGATCCTCGCCCACGCGCCGTGACGGCGCTCGAGGTCGTCTCCCTGCCGTCGCCGTTCTTCCTGGAGATCCTCGAAGAGCCGTGCGAGCGGCGCGCCGCCGCCTTCCACGCCCGCGAGCAGGCCGCGCGCCTCGGCGTAGAGGAGGAAGATGAGCCGCATCAACGCGGACACGAGGCCGGCGCGGAGGCGCCGCCGCCCTTCGGCGGAGCCGGCGCACGCGACGTCGCCGCCCTGCGGATCCGCCGCCTGGAAGCCGCGGAGGACCTCGCCGAGCGCGCCCTGCGCCTGCTCGCGGAGCTGCCGCGCCACGCCGTCGGCGGGCGGCGCGGATCCATCGAGGGGCGCGCCCGCTCGCTTCGCGGCGCCGCGCGGGGCGAAGGCGCCGCCCCGTTCACGGTCACGGCCCAGGGCGGCGCTGAGCTGAGGGCATTCCGAGGACACGCAGGTTCCGCAACAGCATTGCGGATGGGACCGGGTGCATGCAAGCGCCCCGGCGCGGCGTCGCGCCGGCCCGCGCCGGGCGCGCCGCCGCGCGAACCTCCGCGGCGGGAGGAACGCCGAGAGAAGACCTCCATGTCCTGACCCCTCCGGCGGTCTCGGCGCTCGCCGGTGTCGCTCCTCGCGCCGCGCGGCGCCGTGGAGAGGAGTCCTTCCTCGCCTGGAGCTCCTCCCCCAGCACCGTTTACCGAGATCCTCGTGAAAGCATCTCTCCCACGCCCCATCGAGGTACGGTTCGTGCCGCACGCTCGAGAATGAATCCTGAGCTGTTCGAACGATACGCACTCGCTCATTCACGCAATTCACGCTCTGGCTCGGTGGCGCGGCGCGGCGCCCTGCTCGCCGCGCTCCTGCTCGGGATCTCGGCGTGCCACGACGCCGGCGAGACGCCGGTGCAGGAGCCCACCGGCGCGATCACCGGCGGGATTGACCTCTATTCCGGCATTCCCCAGGACGGCATCGTCCTCGGGGAGCCGAGCGCGCCGATCACGCTTGTCGAGTTCTCGGATCTGCGTTGCTCGCATTGCCGGGATTACGGGCTCGAGATCTTGCCGGTGATCCTCGAACGCCATGTGAGGACGAAGCAGGTGAAGCTCGTATTCCGGAATCTCGCGTTCCTCGGTCCGAGCTCCGTGCAGGCCGCGCGCATGGCCGCCGCGGTCGGGATGCAGGATCGGCTCTTTGATTTCGTCGACCGCTTCTTCCGGCTCCAGGCGCGCGAGCGCCCGGTGATCACGGACGAGCTGCTGTTGCGCGTCGCCTCCGAGGTGCCGGGCGTGGACGCGGAGCAGGCGATGGCGCAGCGCGACAGCCCGGAGGTCCTGCAGCAGCTCGAGGCCGCGCGGGCCGAGGCGGCGGCTCTCCAGGTCCGGGGCGTGCCGGCGCTGTTCCTGATCCGGGAGGGGCAGGAGCCCCTCCGGCTCCGCCTCACCTCGATGTCGCCGGAGCCGATCTCCCGCGCGATAGAGCAGATCATGCTCGATCCGCAGCCGCCCGGGTGAACCGCCGCGACCGCCGCGACGCCGCGATGCCGCAGGCGCACCGCCGCGACCGCCGCGCCGAGCGCCTCGCGCGCTTTTTGGTACGCTCGCGCGGGGATGACCGCATCGCCGCTCGTGTTCCCTCCCCGCCCCCCCTCGCTGCGCGGCCGTCGCCGCGAGCTCGCGACGCTCCTGGCGACGGTCCGCGCGTCGCGCCCGACCCGCGTCGCGCTCGTCGGCACCGGCGGCAGCGGCAAGTCGACGCTCGCGTGCGCGCTCGGGCACAAGCTCGCGCGCGAGCTCCCCGGCGGGATCCACTGGTTCCGGGTCGGCGCGTGGGACGCGCGCACGCTGCGCGGCATGCTCTCGCTCCGCTTCGGGGCAGGGCCGTCGCCGTCGCTGCCCGCGCTGCGGAGCCGCCTGCGGGCGCTCGGGGAGATGCTGATCGTGCTCGACAACCACGAGCACGACCGCGCCGTCGCCGAGCTGCTCGACGATCTCCGCGACGAGGCGGTGACCTGGGTCATCACGGCGCGGCGCTGCCTCGTCGCCGGCGTCTCCATCTTTCCGGTCATCGCGCCGCTCGTGACCTCGGGGCGGAGCCCCTTCCCCGCGGTCGCCTCGCTGACCCGCCTGCTCCGCTGGAACCCGGTCTCCCTGGAGCTCGCCGACGCGATCGTCGGCAGCGGCGCGGCCGACGTCGCCGAGCTCCACCGGTGGCTCGTGGCGGGCGGCGTCGACCGCGTGCGGGTCATCGATCACGAGGACGACCTCCCCGAGGTCGGCCTGCTCGTCGCGTGGGCTTTCCGCGGGCTCTCGCCGCCGGCGCGGCGGATGCTCGCGGTGCTGGCGCACTCGAACGGCGACCACATCGACGAGGGCTCCCTCGCCGAGCTCGCGCGGGCCGGGCGGCGCGCCGGCGACGCGCTGGCCTCGCTGCGCCGCTTCCGGCTTGTGCAGGAGCCGTTCGCGGGCCGCTTCGCGCTGCACGCGACGGTGCGCCACGCCGTTCTGAAGCGCACGCAGATGGATCAGCGCCGCTTCTTCGAGCACTACATGGCGCTCCTCGAGCGCTCTCCGGAGCGGCTCGACCTCGAGCAGACCCACCTGTTCGCGGCCATGGACTTCGCGCACGACGCCGGGAGCGTCGCGGCCGCGCTCCGCGTGAACGATCTGCTGTCGCGGCTCTCGCTCTGACACCCGCGCCGGCTCCGGGAGCCCGGCGCGAGCGCGAGCGTGCATGGGCGATGGGCGCGCGCTCGCCGCTCCTCCCTGCTCGACCCCGCTCGACGTCAGGTCACCGCGGCGCTTCCGGGCCCCCCACGTGCTGGCGGCAGAGCTCGACGAGGCGCTTCAGCACCCACTGCCCCGCGGGCCCCTGCACGAGGCCCGGCCTGTGGACCACGGCGAGCGGCAGGACGTGCTCGTCGTCCCCCCACGCCGCCGGCCGGATCCGCACCAGGCGCCCGGCGTTGAGGTCGTCGCGGATCATGTGCTCTGGCAGGTTCCCCCAGCCGAGCCCCGCGCACAGGAGCTCTCGCTTGGTCTGGAGATCCACGACGCGCCAGGTGCGGGGGGACAGGACGGCCTGCTCCGGCGAGCGCGCTCCGCCGCGCTCGCTCAGCACGATCTGCACGTGCTCCCGCAGCTGCTCGGTCGCGACACGCGCGCCGCGCGGCGCCGCGGCGGCGAGCGGGTGTGCCTCGCCGACGACCGCGACCATGCGCACCGACGTGAGGTGCTGGCGCTCGAGCCCCTGGGCCGTCGCCGCCGGCCCCACGACCCCGAGCTGGCATGTCCCGTCGAGGACGCGATCGGCGACGGCGGCCATGGTCTCGGTGTGGACGACGAGCTCCACGGTGGGGTAGGCGCGCGCGAACTCGACGCAGAGATCGACGAGCGCGGACAGCGGAAAGATGGCGTCGACGCACAGCGAGACGAGCGGGTCGAGGCCGCCGGCGAGCCGCTGCGCCGCGCTGCTGAGGGCGTCCGCGTCGGCGCACACCCGCCGCGCGGCGCCGAGCAGGACGCGGCCGTGCTCGGTGAGCGCCGGGATCCTCGTCGACCGGTCCCAGAGGGCGATCCCGAGCTGGCTCTCCAGGTTGGCCATCGCGTGGCTCACGGCCGACTGGACGCGCCGGAGCTTCCTTGCCGCGGCCGAGAAGCTGCCCTCGTCGGCGACCGCGATGAACGTGCGCAGCTGTTCGAGCGTGATGGAGTCGTGCACCGCGCTTCACCATGCCACGGCGCGGCGCAGCGTGGTTCGGTCGTAGGGGTGCGTGCGCGCGTGCATGCGCGCGTGCGCGCCAGAGATCGCGGGCCCTCTGCGCTGGTGATGTCCCTGAAAGCGGCGCGGCGGCCGGGGCAGGCGAGGAGCGTTTTCCCAAGGGGTCTACCCTCCAGCGGGCCCGCGTCGTCCGCGGGAAGGTAGACCCCTTTTTCTCACGCTCCTCGCCTGCCCCGGCCGCCGGCCGCGCGCTCAGCCGAGCGCGCTCGTCACAGCTTGAAGCAGGCCGACCCGCCCGTCAAAGCGCCGGCTTGGCGTTCTTCACGCACTCCACGAAGTAGTCGTGGAACCACTGCCCCGCCTGCGGTGCGCGCGTGTCCGCGTTCTCCTTGCCGCAGAACAGGTCGTAGCGCGGCTGGCCCTCCTGGCCCACGCCGTCGGAGTCACCCGGCGGCTTGACCCACACGAAGGCGTCGAGGTTCGTCGCGCCGCCCGGGTTGGCCCTGGGCCGCTCGCCCATACCGGCGCCGATGTTGTTGCACCAGTAGCCCCAGTCCTCCCGGATGTTGCCGACGCCGTTGCGGCTCGTGTCGATGATGAAGTGCTTGTCGCCGAGGCCCTCGGCCGCGAGCGCCGAGGCCATGGCATCGACGTAGTCGAACTCGCCGAAGCAGGGATTGTCCTGCTGATCGTAGCTCTCCGAGCTGTAGCTGAGCTGCGTGTAGTTCGCCACGTTGGTCGCGAAGCCGCGGACGTTGGCCGGGCTGCCGGCGGCCTTGATGACCTCGGCGAAGATCTGGGCGCCCTTCTTCTGGTTGTCAGGCCACCCGAGCCAGCCCGAGTGCGCCGCGTCGATGTACTGGTACACGTGCGGCATGTTGAGCTCCTTGAGCGTGTGCGCGACGTTGTCCCGGTAGGACTGCGCCGTCGTCTCGTCGCATCGCTTCCCGCCCAGGTTCGTCGCGATGTTGGGGAGCGAGTCGGGCTCGATGACCGCGGCGATGCGCTGACCCGAGTGAGCGGCGAGGATCTGCTTGATCGGGGCGATGTACTCTTCCCGGTACCGCTGGGTGCCGTTTTGATCGAGGTGGAGCTCGCCGTTCGACGCCTCGGCGAAGCAATCGCGGTTCGGAAGGTCGTAGATGACGATGAGCGCAGTGACCGGCTCGCAGAGCTCGTTCTGGAGCTTGAGCGCCGCGTCGAGGTAGGCCGGGAGCTCCTTGATCGCCTCGATCCGGTCGAGCCAGAACGCCGTCTGGATCTGCTTGACCTTCTCCATCTTCGCCTTCAGGGCCGTATCGGTCACCTGCGCGATCGACGAGTCGACCTTCTTGACGTAACCGGGGTCCACGAACAGGTGCCCGCCCGCGAACGGGTTGCCGCTGGGCGCCGCGATGTCGACCGCGGGGGAGCAGTTGCCGCCGCCCGAAGCCGCGCTGGTCGTCGGATCGACGGTGCCGGTGCTCGTCGTCGTCGGGTCGACGTTGCCGGTGCTCGTCGTCGTCGGGTCGACGTTGCCGCTGCTCGTCGTCGGGTCGACGTTGCCGCTGCTCGTCGTCGGGTCGACGTTGCCGCTGCTCGTCGGGTTGCCCGCGCCGACGCCGCTGCCGCTGGTGTTGCCGCCCGTGCCCCCCGCCGTCGTGTTGTCACCACCCCCGCCGTCCCCGCACGCCGCGAGCGCGAGGATGACCGCAACCGACGTTGCCAACCCCAGCTGATGCGCATTCCTTCTCAGCATATTAAGCCTTTCATTACTTCAATGAAGAAACCAGGCCAATTCAACGCGTCAAATAGCGGGCCGAATTTAGACCGAAGGCCCCTCTGGAGCAAGGACAAACGACGGCTATCCCACGCCAGAGCGGCTACATCGTAGTACGTCGTACAGGTATTTTTTCACATCAGCTAGAACGTCCGACACCTCATCGACGCGCGTCACGCGTGCGTTTTGCTGCCCTTGCCGTGCCCATCCCCTGCCCTTCCCTTGCCCTTCCCTTTGCCGCCCCCGCGCGCGGGGGGGCGGCGGTTCTGCAAGGGGAGAACGCACCGGCCACGGGTTACGGGGGCGTACGCCGTCCATTCAACGCAACGCGCAATCACCACGACTCCACAGCTTGGGTTGAAGCACGGCTGGGTCCGGATGTGACACGGCAGACGAATAGAAGGGTTTCAGTTCTATTTCCAAGCTTGTCAGTGGCGACAAACTCCGCCTCTCCGAGCGATGACACACACCGGGGCTTCTGCTCGGAGCTCCGCGCCTGGCGTCATGCGAGGGGGCGACGCACAGCGCCATGGCGCGTCCGATGTCGAGGTGCGGAGTGCGCCGCTCGCCGGCCTCGCGCGCCCGGACCTTCCCCCGGCCGAGATGCATGGCGTGACAGCGGGCGAGATCCCGAGCCGCGTCGGGCGCGTGTCGCGGGGCGCCGTCGCGGCGCGTTGCCGCCATCGGGCCGTCACGGAGGGCTTTCTGGCCGACCGTCGCCGATCGGTTAGGCTTCCGTCCCCCTTCGTGCAGAGCTGCCCATGCGCTTCGCGGTCTTCTCGCTGATCCTCGCCCTCGTCCTCGGCGTCCTGGGCCTGTACGTGCACCGGCGCGCCTCCACGCTGCTCGGCCTCGGTGTGCGCGCCCGGCGCGCGCTGGCGTGCCTGCTGGCCGCCGGCATCATCGCCATGGTCTCCGCGCGGTTCGGGCGCGGCGCGCTGCCCGACGGCGTGCTCCGCGGGATGGGGCTCGGCGGGAGCACGCTCTCGCTGGGCGTCTTGATCTCCGCGGTCCTGCTCGCCGTCGTCGACCTCGGTCGGCTGATCGCGCGGCTCGTGCGCGCCGCGCTCGGGCGCGCGACGGCGGCCGCGCTCGCGGACGGCGGGGACGCCCGCGCCGCCGACACGGCGCCCCACCCCGCGGAGCGAGGGGCGCAGGAGGACGGCGGCCCCGCGGCCCTGCCGCTCCCGCCGCCGGTCGAGCGGCCGGCGATCGCCCGCCGCGACTTCCTCGCGACCGGGGCCGCTGGCTCCGCCTTCCTCATCGGCGGGGGCAGCGCCGTGTATGGCGCGCTGCTCGGGCGACACGACTACACCATCGAAGAGGTCGCCATCCCGATACCGGGCCTGCCGCGGAGCCTGGACGGGTTCACCATCGTGCAGCTGTCCGACATCCACCTCGGGCTGTTCGTCGGCGAGCCGGAGATGCGCGCCGCCGAGGATCTCGTGCGCGAGGCCCGCGGCGATCTCGTCGTGATGACGGGTGATCTCGTCGATTTCGATCCGAGGTACGCCGATCACCTCGGGCGCCTCACGCGGAGGCTCGGCCCGCTCGCCCGGCATGGCGTCGCGGCGATCCCGGGCAACCACGACCACTTCGCCGGCATCGACGCGGCGCTGGGCGCGCTGGAGCGCGGCGGCGCCCGGGTGCTGAGCAACCGCGGGTGCGTCGTGGGTGGGCCCGGCGGCGCCTTCGCGCTGCTCGGCGTCGACGACGTGTGGGCGCGAGGGCGGGTCCCCGGCGGCGGTCCGGACCTCGGCCGGGCGATCGCGGACGTGCCCCGCGATCTGCCGCGCGTGCTGCTCTGCCACAACCCCGTGTTCTTCCCGGACGCGGCCGGAGAGGTGGCCTTGCAGCTCAGCGGCCACACCCACGGAGGCCAGATCAACCTCCTCGTGCGGCCCGCCGATCTGCTGCTCCCCCACGGCTACGTCGCCGGGCTCTACCAGCGTGGCGGTTCGCATCTCTACATCAACCGCGGCTTCGGCACCGCCGGGCCGCCCGCTCGCGTCGGAGCGCCGCCCGAGGTGAGCCGCATCGTCCTCGTCGCCGCCTGACGTCACCACCCGACGCCGTCCCCGTCGAGCTCGCATGGCGAGCGGACGGTCGAGCCCGCCGTCGAGCCGCGGAGAGCCGCCGCGATCGCCCGGGCGCTCGCGGGTCTCCGGGAGTGGCGTGTTCTCCGGTTCTTGATTCCCGTGCTGAGGGTGTCCACCCTCCGATGTGCGATGAGCGCAACACGTGCGGCACGTCGACACGCGCTGACCGCCCCGCGCCCGCGGCGGGCGCTCCTCCTCGGGATCGCGCTCGCGATCGGCGCCGAGGGGTGCGCGCGAGCGCCGCTCGCCGCGCCTCTCGGCCGTGTCGGCCGCAGCGATCCGCCCGCCGCCGAGCAGGAGCGCGGGCGCGGGTTGGAGAGCGCGCCTCCGCCTGCGCCGGAGCCTCCGCCGGCCGCGGACGAGCCCGAGCTCATCGCGCTCGAGGTCCCGGACTTCGGCCCCGCGGTGGTCGTGACGCCGCGAGGCAAGGGGCCGCGGCCCCTGCTCGTCGTCGCGCACGGCGCGGGTGATCGGCCCGAATGGCACTGCGACATCTGGCGCGGGATCGTGAGGGGGGCCGGCTTCGTGCTCTGCCCGCGCGGCAAGCCGATCGACGTCCGGGCGCCGGACGCCGGGCGGATCTTCTACTACCCGGACCATCACGCGCTGAGCCGCGAGGTCGCCGCGGCGGTCTCGGCGCTGTCGGCGCGCTTCGGGGATCGGGTGGATCTCCGCGACCCGATCTATGCGGGGTACTCGCAGGGGGCGATCATGGGCGCGCTGCTCCTGCCCGGGCATCCCGCCCGCTTCGCGCGGGCGGCGCTGATCGAGGGTGGATACGGCAGCTTCGACGAGTGGACGCCCGGCGCCGCCCGGCGCTTTCGCGGGGGCGGCGGGGCGCGGGTGCTGCTCGCGTGCGGGCGGGCCGACTGCGCGGCGCAGGCGCGCAAGACGCGGGAGGTGCTCGAGCGCGGCGGCGTCACGGCGCGCGTCGTCCACGCCGTGGGCGCCGGCCACACCTACGGCGGCCTGATGGAACGCGCGCTCCACGAGGCGTACCCGTGGGTCGTCGAGGGTGATCCCCGCTGGCTCGACGGCGGCGCCGCGCCGCCCGCGGACGCTGCCGCGCCTCCCACGGACGGGGACGCGCCGCCCGCGGACGCCGCCGCGCCGCCCGGCGGGGCCGGCGCCCGCGCATCAGGACGCGGCGGCGATGCTGCGCGCGCGCTCGGCCAGCCCCTGGACGACGGAGTGGAAGCTCCGCAGCTGCCTCACCTTGCCCTCGCCGAAGCGCCGCTCGATGCCGCGCCGGAGCGCCGGCACCCTGGCGGTCCCGCCCGTGCAGCACACGACGTCGACGTCGTCGAACGACAGGCCCGCGTCCGCCACCGTCCGGTCGAGCGCGCCGAGGACGGCGTCGATCTGCCGCTCGCTCCCGGCCTCGAACTCCTCCCGGGCGATGCGCTCGCGGATGTGCATCGACGGGTAATCGAAGCAGAACTCCGTGGCCGCCTCGCCGGACAGCGCGCACTTGCTGCGCTCGATCTCCTCGAAGAGCCGGAACGCCAGCGAGTCCTCCACGAGGCAGAGCAGGTGGTCCATGCGCTCCCGATCCTCGGGCCCGAGGGACCACGCCTTCACGTCGCGGAGGAAGGCGAGGACATCGCGGTGCTGGAGCACCGTCATGTCGGCCGGTGAGCAGAGCTTCTCGGCGATGGATCGCGGCATGGTCAGCTGGTTCGAGCCGAGCGGGACGCGGTAGGTGACCTCCGCGCCGAAGTGGCGGGCGATCTTGTGGCGCATGAGGCTGCCGTCGAGCGCGTCCCCCGCGACCGAGACGCCGCCGAGCGACAGCACGTCGGACGGGGAGAACCCCTCCGGCCGCATCCGGACGATCGTGTAATCGGACGTGCCGCCGCCGAAATCGGCGACGAGGACGACGGCCCCGCGGTCGAGCTCCAGGTGGAAGTCGTGCGCGGCGGCGACCGGCTCGGGGCAGAACGAGACCTCGCGGAAGCCCGCGATGCGCGCCGCCCGCTCGAGGCGCTCCTCGGCGAGCCGATCGTCGGCCGGCTCGGCCGAGAACTTCGCCGGCCTGCCCAGCACGACGCGCGCGACGTCGGCGTCGAAGTGGCGGTTCGCCTGCTCGCGCATCTCCCGGAGGAAGCGGCCGATCAGGTCCTCGATGGTCACGACCCGGTGCCCGATCTGCGTGCCGGAGAAGCTGCGATCGGGCAGGTATTTCTTGATCGAGCGGATGAAGCGGCCCTGCATGCCGTTCGCGACGAAGTCGCTGATCGCCGCCGCGCCGCAGGAGAACCGCTCCTGCCCGAAGAACAGGAGGCTCCGGAGGACGGTCGGATCGGCCGCCGCGGCGTCGAGCGGGATGGGCGGGCAGGTCGCCTCCGCGCTGGCCGCCGAGAGCAGCGAGTTGGAGGTACCGAAATCGACGGCATACACCTCGGGCCTGAATCGTGCGGACATGAGCTCGCCTCCTCGTGGGGTGCTTCGCGGGCACGCGGATCTGGCCGAGAGAGCCACTATTTACAAGCTATCGAATGCATGCGACAATGCTGGCGGGCTCGCGGGATGAGCAGAATTTGCCGACCTGCCCGCTTCTGGAGCGGTTGCCACCCCTTTGGTACCCGCGACGCAGAGCGGCGGTCTCCCGCACAGGAGACGGGCCCAGATCGGCGTTTTCGGCGCGGAAGCGCACTCCTGTGCGCTGAGCACCGAAAACGACGAGATGGGCCCGTATCCGAAGCGGGTGACCGCCGCTCTACGACACGCGGGTCACGCGCCGCAGCGCCACGGTGAGCGCGACGAGCGCGATCAGGGTCGGCACGGCGATCACGCCGACGTCGATCCAGCCGAGCCACTCGGCCGGGTCGAGGCCCAGGGTGGGGATCGGCAGCGCGAACGCGTTGTAGGCGGCGGCGCCGAGCGCGAGGACGCCGCACGAGACGAACAGCCACACGAGCGCGCCCAGGAGGCCGTGGCCGAGGCGCTCCATGGCCGGCGCGCTCCGCCAGCGGCCGACGAGGACCCGGAGGGTGGCGACGAGGGCGATGAAGGCCAGCGCTCCCGCGGCGCCCGCGGCGAGGAGGACCTCGCTCTGGCTGAGCGCCCGCCGCTCGGTGATGCCGTAGACCCTGCGGAGGACCATCGCGGCGCTGGTGAAGACGGCCGCGCCCGCGGCGAGGCTCACGGCGATGGACAGCAGCGACGCGACGGGGCGAGCGCGCCGCGCCTTGCGCGTCACGTCGTCCGCGCTCTGGCCCTGGGCGTTCGGGATGACGACCGTGGCCCGCTCGTCGTTCGGGGCGCCCTCGGTCGCCGCGACGCCCACGCCGAGCGCGCGGGAAGGCGCGAGCGGATCCTGCAGATCGAAGTCCGCGAGCAGGCGATCGAGCTCCTGGGCGGACGGCGGCCGGTCCTCGCGCGCCCGGGCCATGGCGCGCTGGATCAGCGCCTCGAGCCCCTCGGGGATGGTCTTGTCGATGTCGCGCGGGCGCCGGGGGTCCTCGGTGAGCAGGCGGAGCATGGTCCGCGTCGGCTCCTCCTCGGGGAAGGGCCGCTCGCCGGTCAGCATGCGGTACAGCACGGCGCCGACCGCGTAGATGTCCGCGCGCGAGTCGACGTCGGCCGAGCCGCGCGCCTGCTCCGGCGCCATGTACTGGGGCGTGCCGACCACCGAGCCGGTGCGCGTGAGGTCGGCGCCGTCGAGCACCTTGGCGACCCCGAAATCGAGGATCTTCACGTGGACGCTGCCCCCTTCGCGCCGCATGAGGAACAGGTTCGACGGCTTGAGATCGCGGTGGACGACGCCGGTCGCGTGGGCCGCGGCCAGGCCGCGGCAGACCTGGCGCGAGATCGTGATGGCGGTGGGGAGCGGCAGCTTGCCGACCTGGTCGAGGAGGCCGCCGAGGTCCTCGCCCTTGAGCAGCTCGGTCACCATGCACGGGCGCCCGTCCTTGAGGCGGACGACGTCGACGACGTCGATCACGTGCTCGTTGCCGACGCGCGCGATCGTCTGCGCCTCGCGCTCGAAGCGCGCCATAGCCTCCCGGTGGCTGGCGAAGTGCTCGTGCGGCACCTTGACGGCGAAGCGCTTCGGCAGGCGGATGTGCTCGGCGACGTAGACGCGGCCCATGCCGCCCGCGCCGATCACGCCGGTGATGCAGAAGCTGCCCGCGAGCAGCTCGCCGACCATCGGGTCGGTCGCGGTCACGCCCTGGAGCTCCAGGGCCGTCGCGTCGATGGGGCAGACGAGGAAGTCGAGCGGGTACCGGACGCCGCACACGGGACAGCGTCGGGTGGGCCTCTCCGGGGGTACCTGCTGCCGTGCCTGGTCCGGGGCGGCTTGCCTGGCTAGGTCGGCCATCGACGGCGAGTCTAGACGAGAAGCGGGTTCCGGGCGCGACGGATCGGCCCCGCCGAGCCTGACGCAAGGCGACGCCGGAGAGGCCCGCCGGCGGCCTGGCGGCGGCGCGTCCCGGTGTCACATGGGCGTGGCCTGGAGGCCCACCTGGCCGGGCCTCGTCGCGTCGATGCCCACCCGTGGGGAGCTGTCGCCTTCGCTGGCTGCGCCGATGGGCGGGTGGTCCCGGACCAGCGAGCGAACGCCGGAGGAGCACACGACACGCGCCGCGATCTGCGCGTCATCCGAGGGAACCTGATCGCCGTGAAGGTGGAAGTCTTCAGTGGCCTCCCTCCTGTCCTCCTGGGGGCACTCTGGATGGCGGACACCGGTGGACACGTAACCTCACGACGTCCGTTCGAGCGGGCAAGGAGGGGAATCGCGGCACGGAGTACGGGTATCGAGCAGGACCTGACAGATCCTTCATCTCGTCGGCATTTTTTTAGAGAAATATTGAACAGGGAGGCGGGGAGACGGGGAGATTGATGGGATTTTATTCTTCTTCTCCCCGCCTCCCCGTCTCCCTGTGAATTCTCCCGGACTATTCGAGGGGATGCTTCAGGACCAGGCCACCTCGGAGCTCAGGCAAGGCCCGAGCCCTCTGCAGGTGCGGCTTCACCGCGCGCATGACGTGACGGACGCGACGGACGTGACGGACGCGACGGACGCGACGGACGCGACGAAGGAAGCCTGGCGCGAGCGTTGTGCTGATGGGCCCGCTGGGGTATAGCGAGCTTCGATGGCATCTTATCACGGCGCCCCGACCGACGTCGCCTCGGTCCTTCGCCAGGTCCGCAGGCCCAGGCGGGCGGTCGTCACCGCAGGCATGCCCTACGCCAACGGGATGTTGCACCTTGGGCACCTCGCGGGGGCGCACGTCCCTGCGGACATCCACGCGCGGTGGCTAGGCCTTTTGATCGGCCGCGAGGACGTCCTCTTCGTCTGCGGCACCGATGATCACGGCTCCGCCAGCCAGATCGCGGCGCGGCAGGCCGGGGTGTCGATACGCGAGTTCATCGACGGCATCCACGAGAAGCAGCGCGCGAGCCTCCGGCGGTATGACATCGATCTCGACGTCTACTCGGGGACCTCGCGGCCGGAGTGCCTCCCGATTCAGCAGGAGCTCGCGCACGGCTTCCTCCGGCGCCTTCACGAGAACGGCCTCCTGGAGAAGCGCACGAGCAGCCAGTGGTTCGATCCGGAGCTCCAGTGCTTCCTCCCCGACCGCTTCGTGCGCGGGCGCTGCCCCAACCCGAAGTGCGACAACGCAGACGCGTACAGCGACGAGTGCGACCGCTGCGGTCACCAGCACGCGCCCTCACAGCTCGGCAGTCCGCGCAGCGCGCTCAGCGACGCCACGCCGGTGATGCGCGACACAGCGCACTGGTGGCTCGACATGTGGGCCGTGTCCGAGACGCTCCGGGGCTGGATCCAGGGCAAGCAGGGCGCGTGGCGCCCGGCGGTGCTCGCGGACGTGCTGAACACCGTGATGCCGTCGCTCCGCTTCGAGGCCGACCTCGCCCCGACCTACAAGGAGATCAAGGCGTCGCTGCCGAAGCACAAGGCGAAGTTCACGCAGGATCGCAAGGTCCTGCTGCAGCTCGGCAGCAAGCCGGAGATGGAGGAGGCGCGCGCCGCCCTCTCGCGCCATGGCGTCCCCAGCGAGCCCGTCGAGGACTGGGCTCATCGCGCCATCACCCGCGACGTCGCCTGGGGGCTCTCCTTGCCGGTGGATCTCGATCCGGAGCTCTGCGGCAAGACGCTCTATGTCTGGCCCGACTCGCTGATCGCGCCCATCGCCTTCTCGCAGGTCGCGCTCGCCCGAAGAGGCGTCGATCCGGCCCGGTACGTGGACTTCTGGTGTGATCCGGAGGCCAGGATCTACCAGTTCCTCGGCCAGGATAACGTCTTCTTCTACGTGCTCATGCAGGGCGCGATGTGGCTCGGTACGCAGCCCGATCCGCGCCGGATGCCGGCGCCCGGCGAGCTGCAGCTCACCGACGTCCTCGGGTGCTTCCACCTGCTCGTCGGGGGCGACAAGATGAGCAAGTCGCGCGGAAACTTCTTCACCGCCGATCAGCTCCTCGACGAGAAGGGGTATTCAGCGGACCAGATCCGTTATTACCTGGCGCTGCTCGGCCTCGCGGAGAAGCCGTCGAACTTCGATTTCGAGAAGCTCGACGAGCGCAACCGGTTCCTCGCCGGGCCGCTCAACGCGGCGTTCGAGCGGCCGATCTCCGCGGCGCACTCGAAGTTCGACGGGCGCGTGCCCCACGGCGCGCTGCTCGACAAGGTCGCCTCGGACACCCTCCGCATCGTCCAGCGCTACGTGCGCGCGATGGATCGCGCCGACTACCCGACGCTGCTCTTCGAGATCGAGAACTACGCGCGCGTCATCAACAGCCTCTTCGCGCAGTTCAAGCCGCACGACGACCGGCACCCGGAGGAGGGCCGCCGCGACGCCCTCTTCTCCTCGTTCTACGTGCTCAAGAACCTGATGATCATGCTCTACCCCTTCGTCCCGACCACGATGGATCGGCTGCGGGAGTCGCTCCGGCTCCCGCCGGAGGTCTTCCGCCTCGAGGAGCTCGGCACCCCCATCCCCGCCGGGCACGCCATCGGTCCCAAGCAGGTCTACTTCCCGCCGGTGCCGGAGGAATAGCTCCGCGTGTCAGAAATCCCGCCAGAAACATCGGTCGATGACGAGCGGTCGCCGGAAACAGTAGCGATTTTCATGGTTTCCGCCTGTCTCCCCGCCCAGGGCGGCTCCGATGTGGCCCAACGGGGCGCCCTCCGTCGCCGCGTCGTCAACGGGGCCGCGTTCACTCCACAGTCTGCGGCGGCAGGAACAGGGTGGGCCGCCGGTGCCGGCGCTCGATCAGCGCGTAGGTAAAAGAAGCCGGATCGCAGCGCGAAGCAGTGTAGCGCAGCAAACCGAAAGGGTGGGACCGCGAGCGTCGTGAGCGTGGTCCGGGCGGCGCCGAGCGCGCTACGGGGCGCATCGGCGTGCCGTGGGCCCACGTGTCCGTCCGGGCGTTGGTCTGGCCCGGGAGGCGCGTCGCGAGACGCTATGCGGCGTCACCGGGCGCCTTGCGGCGCAGAACGGTGCTCTTCCAGTACGGCGGCCGCCGCGTCGGCGCTGGGAGAGCGTGCTGGAACATCGGTCGGTTCGCCGAGCGCGGAGAGGAAGCGGGCGATGTTCCTTGGCTCGGTCACCATGGCGACGAGCTTCATCACGTCCCGTTCGCTGAGGATGCCGCTCGGGGACGAGTCGATGCTCACGAGCAACGCGCCCACGTGCCTCGCGCACATCAGGGCGGGCGGGTGGTCGGCATGATCTCGATCGGCGATCTCGTGCACTGGGCGAGCCGCGAGCAAGAGGCCGAGATCAAGATGCTCACCGAGTACGTACAGGGCGTATATAAGGGGCAATCCCCCGCGGCGGCCTCCAGCGGACGCGCGCGGGGCGCGTCCAGGGGGCGACGCGGCGATCGGCGAGAGCGCGCCCTGCGCTGGTATCGAGCAGTCCCTCAGCGGCCGCCGCACGGGCCATCCAGGACGGCGAGCCAGGCTCCGCCCTCGCAGACGAGGGCGACAGCTCTTCCGTGACTATCCTTGACGCAGACGTCCTCGTCCGTGTCGGCGCAGGCACAGCCGACCGCGCCGAGATCGTACGCCCTCTCGAGGTTCTGCGTGGGGCTGAAGCACACGGGAGGGAGAGGCGCGCACGGGCCATCCTCGACGGCGTCCCAGCGCCCGTCGTTGCAGACGAGGGCGACCCCGCGCCCGGTGCTGTCATCGACGCACACGTCCTCGTCCGCGTCGGTGCAGGCGCAGCCGACCGCGCCTGGCGCATACGCCGTGTCGAGGTTCTGCGTGGGGCTGACGCATTCGCCACCGTCCCCATCCACGGTACAGGAGAACATCTGCGCTGACAGGACCACACCGGCCAAGAGCCTTGCTGAGAGTTTCATAATTCACCCTTCTCTGCGCAACGGCATTGCAAGATGAGGGCCGCCGAAAAAAAGCCCGGGCACTCCAGCTCTTGCGTGTGGCATGGCTGTCACGCTCTGGCACAACTCGCTGAAATCGTGCGGTGATCGCTGTCGGGTCTTCCGGCCGTGATCCGCGGGCCCACGGGGCGGACAGGAGGAGCCGAACGCGTGAGCCGCGGCGCTGCCCGGCCCACGCGTCTGCCGCGCTGGCGCTCGCATCGGCGGCCGCCCGAGGCCGGCTCGTTCGTGCTCGGCCTCGTCGTCTCAGCGCTTCGCCGCTTCCTTCAGCGCTGCCAGGGTCGCGACCGGGCCCGCGGCGCCGGCGCCGTGCGCCCCGACGATCCGCTCGACGTCCAGCTTCAGGCGGGTGATCGCGTCGTAGAGCTCGCCGGCCGACTTCTCGTTGATCGGGCCCCCAGGGCTGAAGAGGTCGGCGTTGAAGAGGAGCTTCTCCGCGGGCAGGTACACGACCACCATCCCCTGCGCGTGCTCGGTCTCGATCACGTGGAGTTCCACCTCCCGTCCCGCCAGATCGGTGAACCGCTTGAGGGACTCCACCTCGTCGATGGCGACCGGGACGTTCGCCTGCTCCAAGCGGTCGGGGCTGACAGTGTGCGGCCGGGCGAACACGTCGCGGAAGAAGTCGGCGCCCGCCTGACCATGGCGACGAGCTTCATCCGCCCCTTGCAAGCTGGGCACTCGAGGACATCTATCGCAAATGTGCGGCGCAAGATCTCGGCCCACGGTCGATAGCCGCCACGCTTGCGTTTCGGAGCGGCGTCATCGTCCGCCTTCGTAGGCTCTTGTGGCTTCGCAGGGCGCGGTCCGATGCGCTTGCGCGCCAACGTGGGCGACTTGCCGAGGCGAGCACGCCAGCGTACTTGACGGTGTGAAAGTGCGGCGGCGGGACGCTGGCCGCGAGGCGGCACAGGAGCGAGGCGCGTCAAGGGCGGCGCAGCCGCCGAGCCCTGCGAGGGAACCCTTGACGCGCCCGAGCACCCCGGCACACTCAGGACGCGATGGGCCGACCATCACGCCTGTGACCGAGGCCCGCTCACTGTCGCGATGGCCATCAGCCAGGCCGAGCGAGAGAGCATCAACCAGTTTGACTCTCAACGCCGCCGCTTCGAAGAACCGGGCCGAAGGAACTCCCGTCACCGTAACGGACGCCACGCTCCCGATGGCCCTCGAAGCCATGAGCGTGACGACGTTCGTGAGTCAGTGAAGCCTAGCCAGATCGGCCCCGTCGCTCAGGGGACCTTCATCAGGGCGTTCTGCTCTGCTTGCACGCGGCCATCGGTGCAGAACTTGCAGTTGTCGCCGTAGAAGAAGTTCCTGTTCGCTGTGTCATCCATCAGATGAACGCGGAACCAGGCCGCGGCCGACGACAGGGACACGCCATTTGCGCCCTGATAGACCCAGCTACCGTGATCCGCGTTGAGCTCGTTGAGGAAAAACGCGGGCTGATCGGTGACCGTCTTGAAGACATCGTGGACCCCGCTGCATTTCACCGTGGAGTCGTTCCCCCCGCAGAAGAACAACATGGGGGTGTGCACTCCCTTGAGGGCACTGGTGCCGCAAATCGTGCCGAGGGCCGAGAAACGGGGATCGGAGGCCGTCTTGCAAGTCGACATGCCCCCATAGGAATGGCCAAGCTGGCCGATCTTCGTGGTGTCGAGGGCGTGATAGTACGGGCTGCTCGCATCCTCGGCTTGTTCCAAGATCCAATCGAGGCCCGCGGTCGTGGGAAGAGGATCGCCTTCGGCGGTCGCGGTGCTGAGAGAAGCCACCACGACGAAACCGTGGGACGCGAGATGGTTGACGATCGGTCCGTATTGTCCGCACCACTGATTGCTGCCGGCGTTGACGACGCATTTCGGCGGGTTCTGCTCCGGATTGTCCCGGTAGCCATTGGCCCAGATCAGGATCGGATGGCAGTGGCCGCTGGTTGCGATATTGCTCGGGCGGTACACGTGAAAGCGCTGTTGCTCGTCCCCATAGATCGGATCGGGAACGACGCCGGCGAGGGGGCCGACGTTCTTGTCTGCGGTGACCGAGAAGGGGCCCGTCTTGGTAGGATCGGCCGTGGGGAACGGGTCGCCGACGCAGCTACCGGTCGTGCCGCCGCTACCGGTCGTGCCGCCGCTACCGGTCGTGCCGCCGCTTCCGGCATTTCCTTGGCCGCCGCTGCCCGATTGCCCGCCCGAAGCCGCGCCACCCGTGGCCCCACTTGAGCCGCCCGACGCCGAGCCGCCAGCCCCACCACTGGATGCGCCGCCGCTGGATGCGCCGCCGCTTTCGGCCGTTCCCCCAGAGCCCGTCGCACCACCGGAGGCCGTGCCCCCGCTGCCCGTCCCACCGCTGTCCGTGCCAACCGCGCCCCCGCTCGCGGCAGCGTCCCCATTCGATCCGTTACCACACGCCGCGGTGGAAACGCACACGCCCAAAGCCAGTAGCCAACGCCTCATGGTGACTCTGTCCTCGCCCAGCCGCTCAGCGTCGTCAAGCGCTTTGGCGGATAGGACAAGCAAACGCGTTCCGCAAAGTCAAGATTCTCGGAGCCGTTCCTGACTCGTGCAGTCCGACTGTACGAGCTTATCGACAGAACGGGCCTTATGCGATCAGACAGGCCTTCCACTCGTGAAACGCCTGCGATTACCGCGACGTCGCACCAAGCGGAAGGCATCCTACCGTATAGCTGTACACTACTGAGCTCGTCCAAACGGCCGCCGTCGCGGTTCGCGGCGCGTCGTGATGGCCGGCGCACGCACCTCAGGGCAGACCTCCCCCCCGGCCACGTCGTCGAGCAGCGTCCCTCCCCTTTCAGTTTCGTCACGCGGGGTCCGCCGGGTACCGCGCGCGGCACTCCAGCGGCTCGGCGACCAGACCGAGGTGGCTCAAGATCTTCCTCGCCGTCGCCTTGTCCGTGATCGCGGCCATGAGTCGCATCCGCCCGCTGCATCGCGGGCACGCGAGAACATCTACTGCGTAAGTCCGCCGCAAAAGCTTCGCCCATTCGACGCGAGGCGACGTCGCCAGAAGGAGCCCATCCACGAGGCTGCGTTGCTTCGCATGCGGCGCGAGCACACCGTGGTAGCGCACCAGCGGATGGCGCGGCGGCCGCACCAGCGCGGCGAGCCTCGCGAAAAACACAATCGGCGTCATCACCCGATGCGTTCCTTTTCGCCGCGGGTATTTCACCTGATAGGCCACCCGACCGTCGCGGAGGATGCTGAGCCGCTCCAAAGCGAAGCAGGGACGCGCGCAATACCGGACGAGCCGCTCGCGCCCCTCGTCGTCGTAGCCCTCGATGCGCACCGCCGCCTCGACGTTGAAAGCACGCCGGCGCGACGCTTTTGGGCCTTCGCGATCTCTTGGATGAAATGCGCCCGATCGCTGTCGCGACGCCGGCAGCGGCAACCCTCGGTCGTACGTCTCGCGAGCGTGAGCGAGAAAGCTTTCCAGGTGATCCCGAACAAGGACGTGGAGAACGGTGTCCTCTGGCTTTCGCGGCGCATACGCAGGTGACGTGAGGTGCCGCGGGATAGGCAGCTCTGCCCGCTCGTTCCGGCTTCGAGCGCCTGTCTCGCACCGGTTCGACACGGGAGCTCGCCATGGCGGATTCCGTGCCGCTTTGCAGTCGCGTCATTTCACGCGTGGGCGAGGCAGCCGCTCGCGCGATCACCGATCGCCGCCATGGCGGCGCCAGTCCGTTGAGCGCTTGGCTCGTCGTCCGCCTTCCCAGGCTTCTCTGGCTTCGAAGGCCGCGGTTCGATGCGCTTACGATGAGGTCGAGTTCAGCCGGCGGCGAAAAGTCAGGGTCCGAGCCACCGGAGAGGAGCTGTTCGAAATGTTATGTAAAATGCGATGCATATCGGGCGGAGGGTCCGGTCAGCCGATGTCAACGCCGCGCGAGGTCGAGCACCGGACGAGGCGAGAGTTCCGACGCCCTGATCACGGCGTCTGCCGACGTCGGTCGTCCGCGACAAGCCGAGCCTCGTCGGCTAGCTTCTTAGGAAGCAGGTGGCCGAACCTCTCCCATCGGAGATCGACCCCGCGTGCAGCCCCGCACCTCAGCGCCGGCGAGCTCGTGGCCGGCGCCGCCGAGCTCCTCCAGCGCGAGGCTCGGGGCCGACCGCGGAGCGGCCAGCGGGCGTCGAGGTGGACGCCGGCGAGCGCGTGAGCGCGCTGGCGTCGTACCAAATACACCGCCCCAGAACGGCCGGAAAGGGCGCATAGACCCGCGAAACCACGTGGAGCGCGCTGCCGTGGAGGGGTATCGAGACGCCTGCTACGTCAATGCCACGTCAACGCTACGGCCACCCCACGGCCACGAGAGCAGCCCGCCGTTCGGTCGGCGAACAGCACCCGCGCCGCGCGCTGCCCCCGCCGGAATCGTGCGTTTGTCGACCGAAATCGGCGCAGGCCGTCCCGATGCTGGTCATCATCGACGGGCTCCTTCCCCCGTGCGTAGCACGGCGGGCTGGCCGTCAGGTTCCGGGAGAGGCAGCACACAGTGGTCCGGGCTGTTCGTCAACCGATCGGTGGGCGAATACTTCTCCACGTCGATTTTTGTGCTGACTCGGACCGCGTGGCCGATGCCTTCGGCATCGCCGACCGATCGGCAGACGCTCGGCGATCGTTCTCGCCCGTGCCGCCGACTGGCACGGTTGACGACTTCAAGCGCAGTGGCGAGCATCCCCGAGCCGGCCAGGAACCCTGCGAGCCGACTGGGAATTTCTGGTTCGGTCCCGCTCACCCCCGCGCGCGCGGCGGCTGCGCGGCCCGCGCCGCCGGCTGCGCGGCCCGCGTCGCCGCCGGCGCCGCCGCCCTCGGGCGGCCCACGGCGTCCCCCGCGGAGAGGAAGCGGGCGATGTTCCTTGGCTCGGTCACCATGGCGACGAGCTTCATCCGCCCCTTGCAAGCTGGGCACTCGAGGACATCGATCGCAAATGTGCGGCGCAAGATCTCGGCCCACGGTCGATAGCCGCCACGCTTGCGTTTCGGAGCGGCGTCATCGTCCGCCTTCGTAGGCTCTTGTGGCTTCGCAGGGCGCGATCCGATGCGCTTGCGCGCCAACGTGGGCGACTTGCCGAGGCGAGCACGCCAGCGTACTTGACGGTGTGAAAGCGCGGCGGCGGGACGCTGGCCGCGAGGCGGCACAGGAGCGAGAGCGGATCCATGTCCACCGCGACAGTCCCGTCAGCGAAGGCGCGCTTGAGCGAGAGCCGCACCAGGCCGTCCTGCTGCGGCTCGACGCGCTCCTTTGCGATCGGGGGTCGCAGCACGTAACGCAGCAGCGCCTCCCTCGCCGCGGCATGGTGCGCACCGGGGCGCGTCGCTGCGTGCAAGGTGAAGCCGTCGAGCGCAACGCACAGCGGCTTGTCGTACGCGAGCGCGCTCGGAGAAGACGGCGAGAGCCCGCGGAGCCATCGCGGGGCGACGACGTGTGGCGCGGCTCTCGTCCCGAGACGGCGGAGGCACAGAGCGCTGCCTCGGGCTCGTCGTCCTCCTCGACGTCGTGCTCGATGTCGAGATGCCCGTGCCGCCGGAGGGAATGGAGCATCCGCCCGGCGTGCTCTAGGACCTGACCGACCTCGCGCGTTCGCAGGTGACCGAGTTCGTTCCACACGAGCTCGGTGCCGTCTTCGTGATAAGCCCCGTCGAGGAAGACCACGTGCAGATGCGGATTGAGCCGCATGTCGCCGGACGTGCGTTGCACGACGGTCACCGCGCCGCTCTTGACCGCGCCGCACGCGCCTCGGCGCGCGGCGCCACCGGCAGCCCGAGCAGCCGTCCGATCGCCTCGTGGACGACCCGGGCCGCCACGTCATCCCGAGGGCGACGGCGCGGCTCAGGGTGCTGGCGAGCGAGGCGACCACGGCCGCCCGAGGCGACGGATCGGTCACGGCGAGCTCCCCAGGCCCGGTGCGGCCCCACGGGGCCCCCTGCGCCGCCGCATCGCGCGCGGCCAAGGGAGTCGCGGGATCACCGTCCCACCGTACAGCCACGCTGCACGCGCTGGTTACCATGGAGAACCTTGCGCGATCCGCCTACCTCCCGGAAAAGTGACGCTGTATCAGCCACTTATCCATGCATCGACGAGATACTTCTCCTGTACGCTCGCGATGCGCCGGGCGCGCGCCCGCCGTTTCCTGGATCAAGGAGGTCGCTCGGATGAGATGCAGGGTTCTGCTTCGGATCGTGCTCATCGCTTCTTTCTCACTCGTGCTCTTGCTCGCCGGTATCCGCCCGAGCGCCGCTCAATCGAATTTGCCCTACTGGACCGAGATTCCGCAGGGCGGCGCCATCCCCGACGCCATCTGGGACGGCGCGAGCGCCTATCACCAGGGCATCTTCTACATCTTCGGTGGGTTGAACGGGACCTACCCGGATGACGAGCCCGTGGCCGATTTCAGCGCCTTCGACGTCGACACGCTGACCTGGTACGACCTCGGCCAGTACCCAGGCGGGCCGTCCGCCAGGGCCGAGTCGATGATGTGGTGCGTCGCCGAGGAGGACGCGCTGATCGTCTCCGGCGGGAGAGGTCCTTTCCGGCGCGGGCTCGACCTCACGCACCAGGACACGTTCCGGTTCGATCCGGTGCACGGGTGGACGCAGATCGCGCAGAGCGCGGCCGAGATCGGGCGCGCCAACCGCTCCACGGAGGCGGTCGCCGTGCGAAAGAAGGGGAAACACAAGACCGTCGCGTACGCCTTCTCGGGCTCGTCGTCGACGCTGCCAGCCTTCATCAACCGCCCTGACGGCCTCCAGCACAACCTGGTCCGCTACAAGAACGGCTGGAAGCAGGTCGCGACCGGCTCACCCGCGCCGCGCGCTCGAGCCCACCATCCGCTCGTCTACTCCCAGGGCTGGAACGCCCTGCTCGTCTATGGGGGATACACGAACGACGCCGTGAACGGGACCGGCCTGTTCACGCCGGAGAACTACCTCGGCGACCTCTGGTGGTTCGACATCGACACGGAGACCTGGGATCAGCTCGTCTTCGACGAGGCCGCCGGACCGGGCCACCGCGACAACGCGAAGCTGATCGCCGATGAGCACAACGACCGCATCTGGCTGTTCGGGGGCAGCCAGTTCGACGGTACCACCCTGTCCGATGTCTGGTACTTCGATCTCCACACAGGGACCTGGACCCGCGTGGACACCGCGATGACGGGACCCGCGCCGGCCCCGAGGTTCGGCCAGTTCTACTTCACTCGGAGGACCGCCACGGCTTACGAGCTCTACCTCTTCGGGGGAGCGACCGCGGAGTTCGCGCCAGTGCTGCTCAACGACATGTGGAGATTGACGATCCCCCTCGCCTGCGGCGGCTGAGTCTCCCCAAAAGCTCCGAATACGCCGGTCTCAGGCGAATTCTCCGACCTCGCCCTGGTCACGATTTCCTGAACTCCACAGGCCGGACTGCCGGGCTGAGCTCTTCGCAGGTGAAAACTCCGGGAGCGTCGCCAAGGAACCGCGCGGCGAGCAGGGCTACGGCTGGGACCCTGTGTGGATCCCGGACGGCTTCGAGCGCACATTGGCCGAGCTCCGGAGCTCGAAGTATGTCGTCAATATGCGACTCTTGCCTTTTCTCGAGCTCGCCGCCGAGCTGCGTGGCACGGGCTTCGAAGGCGTGTTCGAGTCTCACGTGACCGTCGCCGCCTGCGACGAAGCCGCGTCGTCACGCCATTACCTGCACGATCCGGTCTCGATCGAGCGCGGGCGCACCGAGGTGTTCTGGATGCTGTTCGGGTCGGTCACCGCGACCTCGCGGCCCCAGCCGGTGAGCCCCGCGAAGGTCCCGTTGGTCGTCATGTCGAACGGCCCGTCGCTCTGACAGTCGCTGTTCTTGACGGCGCCCCACGACCAGGCGAGCCACCCCACCTCGAGCTCGACGCTCCTGGCCAGGAGCGCCTTGTAATCGAACGGGTGCTTGCCGCACTCGTACACGGCGTGCTGCGCGAACTCGCCGACCATCAAAGGCAGGTTCAGCGCCACGGACTCCTGCAGCTCTTTCGTGATCGTGGCCGCGCTGCCGTCCGTCCACCACATGTGGACGCTGAGCAGGATGTTCGGGTCGTGCTTGACGAGCGCGGGGCCGACGGCCTGGAGCTGGTCGATGTTCTGCCCCCACTTGGAGGCGTCGATCACGAGCGGGACCGTGATGCCGGCGCCGCGCATCCGGGTGATGGCCTGCTTGTAGCCCGCCTCCCACGCCGCGTTGTCGACCTGGTCCCCGACCTCGTTGCCGATGTTGACGAGCAAGCTCTGCTCGTGCTTCTTGATCACGGCGACGACATCCGCTCTCGTCCAGTAGTCGACGAGGCTCGGCAGGAGATCCCATTTCCCCGTGGCGTCGTGGAGCTCGACGATCGGAATGAGCTTCTGCGCGAGCGCGTTCGTGATGGCCTGATCGAGCCCCGCCGAGGACTCCGTGGCGAGCCAGACGATCCGCACCGCGTTGGCGCCGGTCTTCGCGATCTCCGCGAACTCCGGCAGGCCGTCGGGCCCCGACGACAGCCACACGACCATCTCGTTGACGCCCCGGAGCAGCACCTTCTCTCCGCAGCGGTCGTAGAGGAAACGGCCGCGCACCGAGAACCCCGTCGACTCCTGGTCACCCCCGCCGGCGCCCGCGCCCGAGGTGGCGCCGCCAGCGCCGGACGTGGCCCCGCTAGTCGAGGTGGCGCCGCCGGCGCCGGACGTGGCCCCGCTGCCCGCGCTCGCGCCGCTGCTCGAGCTGGCGCCGCCGGCGCCGGACGTGACGCCGCTGCTCGACGTGGTGCCGTCGGCGCCGGACGTGGCTCCGGTGGCGCCCCCGCCCGCGCCCGATGCGCCGCCCCCCGCTCCGGTCGTCGTCTCCTGCCCCGAGCCCTGCGGGTCGTCCGCGCCGTCTCCGCATCCCGCGGAGAGGCCCAGCGCCATGAGGGCTGCTCCGGTCCAACCAGCCACCGACCCGTGAAGAACGCGCATCGTGATCTCCTTCTGCCTCTCCCCTGATTGGACCTGGCGACGTCCGGCTTCGACCCTGCGCGACCGCACGGTGAACCCTTCTCGTTCTGCAGGTCGACCAGGTCCTGCGCGCCGCGCATCACCGCGGGCAGCGCGCCAGTCGCGCCCCGCATGGCCAGGCCTGGGAGGAGCCCACGGCGAGGAGAGGACCTATTCCGTCCGCGGGCCCACGAGAATGAAGAAACCAAGAAACCGCGGACAGGGGCTCACCAACGACTCCTACGACATGGCCCGAGGCACGCGGGAAGAGCGGACAGGAAACCACTTAATCGGTTCATTGTCCAGCGCCTTGAAGGGCGTTGCTGATCCGCGATGTTTGAGCGGACGATCGCGCTTCGGGGCTCGCGGAGGCGGCCACATGGGTGAGCTGGCCCGCTTGAGTTAATCGGTAAAGTTACACCGCAGCGCCGATCGCGGCGTGGGAGATCTCGTGGCGCGATGCGCCGACAGGAGTGAGGTCACGCGCCGCGGGCGCTGCGTGCATTCAGGCGGCGCGCGGGCGCACGCCGTAGCCGGCCCCGCGCACGGCCTCGACGAGGGCGTCCACGGGCGCGCTCGCTGGATCGTGCTGCACCACGACGGTGCCCTCGCGCAGGCGCACGTCGACCTTGGCCACGCCGCCGCCGAGCTCGCGAAGCGCGCTGTCGATGTGGCGGACGCAGGACGGGCAGCTCATCCCGTCCACCTGGAGCATGGTCTCTTTCATGGCGTCTCCCTTTCGGCGACCCGCGGGCCGCTCACCTTCGGAGACGCAGCCATCGGGGTTCATTACACCCCGAGCAGCGGCGGGCCTGCCACGGAGGACCGTGAGGCGCTCGCGCCGCGCACCCATGGTAGAAGGGGCCCGTGGAGGACAATCCGCGGACCGCCATCGCTCTGGCCGAGGCTCCGCCGCGGCCATCTACAGGACCTGGAAGGGTTGGCCACCCGGGCAGGAACAGGAGAACAGGCGTCGCAGCCACGCCAGAGCGGCCAGCCTCCACGGCAGCTGGTCGAGAGACGCTCGACATCCCGGTCGAGACCGTTCACAATGGTATCAGATTTGAAATTGATTTTCAAAATCTGACGGGGCCCATGGTTTTCAGCGTTCCTCCCCAACTTGACGTGACCTTCTCCGACGTGGACTCGACCGGCCGCGATGCCCCGGCGCACGACGCCGGCGCCGCAGCTCCCGCGGGTCCGCTCTCGGAGGTGCGCGCCGGTGAGCGCGTGATCGTTGTCGAGGTCGGCCTCGACGCCGAGCTCGCCGGGTGGCTCGGGGCGATGGGGCTCGGCCCCGGCCAGACGCTCACGTCGATCCGGCGCGCGGCGTTCGGCGGGCCGCTCCACGTGCGCACCGGGTCGGGCGGGGAGCTCGCGATCAACGCGACGCTCGCGCGCTCGATCCTGGTGGCGCCCCTGCCCTCGCAGCGGCGGGTCGGATGACCGCCTCGCACTGCCATGCAGGCACGGAGCGCCTCCCGGCGTCGACAGGGCGGCCGCTCATCGCGCTGCTCGGGCGGCCGAACTCGGGCAAATCGTCGCTGTTCAACCGGCTGACCGGCGGCAGCGCGCACGTCGGCAACTTCCCGGGGATCACGGTCGACATCCTCACGGCCGACGTCCGCCTCGCGGGCGGGGCCGTGGCGACGGTCGCGGATCTCCCTGGGCTTTACTCGATCGAGGCCGTCGTCGATCCGGCGACGGACGAGGGCGTCGCGCGCCGCTTCCTCGACCGCACCGGCGAGGGCGAGCGGCCGCGCCTCGTCGTCCAGGTGGTGGACGCCACGCAGCTCGCGCTCGGCCTGCGGCTCACGCGTGAGCTCGTGCGGCGCGGGCTCGCCCCGCTCGTCGTCGCCACGCAGCGCGACGTGCTCGAGGGCGAGGGGCGCGGGCTCGACCTCGGCGCCCTCGAGCGCGCCATCGGCCTGCCCGTGCTGCTCGTGAGCGCGAGGGACCCGGCCGCGCGGGGCGTGGTGCTCGACGCGGCGGCCGCGCGGCTCGACGCGATCGCGTCGGGCGCCGTGAAGCCCCCCGGCGCCGCGGCGTGGGATCCGGATGAGGTGGCGCGCGCCGCGTACGTCGAGCCGCCGCGCCACGACGCCGCCGCGGAGCGGCGGAGGACGTTCACCGCGCGCGCCGACGCCGTGCTGCTCCACCCGGCGGCCGGCCCGGTGCTGTTCCTCGGGCTCATGGCGCTCCTCTTCGCCGCCGTGTTCCTCGTGGCCACCCCGGTCACCGAGGCGCTCGACGCGGCGATCGGCGAGCTCGGCAGCCTCGTGTCCCGCGCCCTCGGCGGGGGGCTCGCCGCCTCGTTCGTCGTCGACGGCCTGCTCGGCGGGGCGGGGACGGTGCTCGCCTTCATGCCGCAGATCGTGATCCTCACGATCGCCATGGAGCTGCTCGAGGCGAGCGGGTACCTCGCGCGCGGCGCCTTCCTCGTCGACCGCCTGCTCCAGCTGATGGGGCTCAGCGGCCGGGCGTTCCTCCCGCTGCTGATGGGGCACGCGTGCGCGGTGCCCGCCGTGCACGCCACGCGCATCCTGCGCGACCCGCGCGAGCGGCTCACGGCGATCCTCGTCCTGCCGCTCATGGCCTGCTCGGCGCGGATCCCGACCTACGCGCTCCTCCTGACGACCTTCTTCGCGGCCCACGGCGCCTGGGTGCAGGCGCTGCTCTTCGTCGCGCTCTACGTCGCCGGCATCTTCTCCGGGCTCGTCGCCTCGCTCGTGCTGCGGCGCACGGCGACCCGCGGGCGCTCGCTCCCGATGGTGCTCGAGATGCCGGCGTACCGCAGCCCCGAGCCGCGGCTCGTGGTCCGCAAGGCGGGCCAGGCGGCGTGGCGGTTCACGCGCGACGTCGGGACCGTGATCCTGGCCGTCTCGGCCGTGCTGTGGGTGCTCCTGAAGGTCCCCATGCCGGGCGCCGCGCCCGAGCAGCCCCCGGCCGCCGCGGCCGAGAGCGCGGCGGCGTCGCTCGAGGCGACGTCGCTCGAGGCGAGCATCGCCGGCAGCGTGGGGCGCGCGCTCGAGCCGGTGACCGCGCCGCTCGGGTTCGACTGGCGCATCAACGTCGGCCTCATCGGCTCGTTCGGCGCGCGCGAGGTCATGGTCGGGACGATGGGGGTCATCTTCGGCGTCGAGGACGCCGACGACGAGCCCGCGCCGCTCGCCGAGCAGATCCGCGAGGCGAGGCGCCCGGACGGGGCGCTCGCGTACTCGTCGCGCACCGGGCTCGCGCTGCTCGCGTTCTTCGTCCTGGCGTGCCAGTGCATGAGCACCGTGGCGGCGATCCGGCGCGAGACGAAGTCGTGGCGCTGGCCCGCGTTCGTCCTCGCCTACACCTACGCGGCGGCGTACGTCGCGGCGCTCGTCGTCTACCAGGGGAGCGGGCTGCTCGGGATGCCGTGAGGCGGCGCCGCTCAGGGAGCGCGCGCCGGACGCGGCGCCGGCGCTCCTCTCCCTGGCGAGCAGGAACAGATCGGCATCCGAGGAAGCCATGCCGAGGGACCTGACCGCGTCGCCCCTTCAGGCGGCGCCGCTCTCGTGCAACAATCGGTCGATTCCGGTGGGGGCCACGGTATCGGCAGAAGAGATCGAGGCGTCGATCGGCCGCGACGAGGAGGTCGCCTGCACGGCCTCTCTCACCCCATGCGCTCGCCGCGAGGTTTACCCGGCGCCGGGCGAGCTCATGGCGCGCGCGGCGCCCCGCATCGCGCGCGTGGCCGATCTCGACGAGCTCGCTGCGCTCCTGCTGGACCAGGCGATGGAGCTCGGCGCTCGCGCTGCCTACCTGCTCCTGACCTCCGAGGACACCGGCGAGCTCGGGCTCCATTCCCACCGCCACGTGCCCGCCGACATTTGCCTCTGCCTCGCGCGGGTGGCGCGGGGCGCGCCGCTGCTCGATGAATGGGCGGCGAGCTCGGGTCGGGTTCAGGTGATGAGCGATGCGCGCTCGCTCGATCCGGATCCGTCCATGACGCGAGATCTCTGCGCGCGGACCGGCGCACAGAGCGCGGTCTCGATGCCCCTCTGCGTCCGCGATCGCTGCCTTGGCGTCCTCTCGTTTTGCCTGCCCCGCCCTTACCCTTGCGCCGACGTCGATCTCGGCGCGCTCGCCGCGCTCTTCGCGATCGGCCTGGACAGCGCCCTCGCGCGCCGGGGGGGCGCACGGACCTCGGACCGCATGGCCCAGGAGCTCCGACGCGCGAGTCACCTGGAGAGGGCGCTCCGGGAGAGAGAGGAGCGCTTTCGGGCGATCTTCGACGGGGCGCTCCAGTTCATCGGCCTGCTCTCGCCGGAGGGCATCGTCCTGGAGAACAACCGCGCCGCTCTCGAGTTCTGCAGGGCCACGGAGGCAGAGACGATCGGCCGTCCGTTCTGGGAGCTGTCGGGGTGGAGCCCCGAGCACAGGGAGCACGTCCGCGCCGCCGTCGCCGAGGCCGCGGCGGGCCGGCTCGTGCGAGACGAGATCTACGTGAACGGCGCGACCGGGCGGCGCTTCATCGATTTCTCCATCAAGCCCATCACCGACGACCGTGGCAGGGTCGTGATGCTCATCCCCGAGGGGCGCGACATCACCGAGCGCAGGCAGGTGGAGCAGTCGCTCCGCGAGAGCGAGGAGGACTTCCGGCTCACCTTCGAGAACGCGCCCATCGGCATGGCCATCGTCGGGCTCGGCGGGGGGTTCATCCGCGTCAACCACGTCTACTGCGAGATCGTGGGCTACTCGGCCGACGAGCTCTCGCAGCTCCGCTTCCAGGACATCACCCACCCCGACGACGTGGACACCGACGTGGGCCTGGTCGAGCGGCTGCGCAGCGGTGAGATCCCGCGTTATCAGCTCGCCAAGCGATACATCCACAAGAACGGCACGACCATCCACGTCGTGCTCCATACGTCCGTCGTGCGCGACGAGAAGGGCGAGCCCCTCCACTACATCGCCCAGGTGGAGGACGTGACGGCGCGCAAGCAGGCCGAGGAGGAGCGGGAGCGCCTGCTCGCGCAGCTGGACGCCGAGCGGAGGACGCTGCGAACCGTCTTCGACAGCGCGCCCATCCCGCTCCTGCTCGTCGATCGGAGCGGCGCGGAGCGGCTGATCGCCAACCCGCACGGGCGAGATCTCACCGGGGGCGCGGAGGAGCGGGCGCAGTGCGTCGGTCGCGTGCGGCGCCCGGACGGCACCGCCCTCCTGCTGGACGAGCTGCCGTCGAGCCGGGCGATGCGCGGCGAGACGATCCTCGGCGAAGAGCTCCTCGTGGCCAAGGAGGACGGCTCGTTCGGAACCTTCCTCATCGCCGCCGCGCCGATCCACGACGGCGCGGGGAAGATCACGGGCGCCATCGTCGCCGGCGAGGACATCAGCGCGTTGAAGGAGCTCGCGCGCATGCGCGAGGAGTGGACCAGCATCATCGCTCATGATCTGCGTCAGCCGATCACCACGATCCTCCTCAAGGCCTCCCGGCTCGCGACGGAGCCGCAGTCCAGCGACAGAGCGCAGCACATCCGGGCCAGCGCGATGCAGCTCAACCGGATGATCGACGATCTGCTCGACGTCTCCCGCCTCGAGTCGCATCGGCTGGATCTCAGGCAGGTCGAGGTCGATCTGCCAGCGCTCATCCGCGCGACGGTGGAGCGGACGGCCGACGCGACGAGGGGGCACCGGGTCGACGTCGAGGTGCAGGACGGGGTCCCGCCGCTGCTGGCCGATCCTGGGCGCCTGGAGCAGGTGCTCACCAACCTGCTGTCCAACGCGGCCAAGTACGGCGCGCCCGAGACGCCGATCAGGATCGCGGTGGAACGGCGGAGCGGCGAGGTGTCCGTGGCGGTCGAGAACGAGGGGAAGGGCATCGGGCCGGACGATGTGCCGAGGCTCTTCACCCGCTATTACCGGACGCGCGAGGCGAAGGCAGGAGGCGCCACCGGGCTGGGCCTCGGGCTCTACATCGTGCGCGGGCTCGTCGAGGCCCACGGGGGGCGGATCTGGGCGGAGAGCGCGCCCGGGAAGACGACCTTCCAGTTCACGCTGCCGCTGCCGTAGCGGCGAAGCGCGGACCTGACGCTGCGCCGCGCCGCTCGAGACAGGCGCCAGGAGAGACCTCGACAGCCTGGTGCCCCTCCTTGACAAATGCCACTGAGGCGCACATTCTTTCCCTGTCGCGGCTCCCCGTCGATGGGAGCGACCTCGGGCGGAGGAGCGCGCCTTCCCAGGTACGGAGTCCATCCATCGCCGTCGCCTCGAGCGGAGGAACACCATGGAACACGACAGGGTCGCGCTCATCACGGGCGCAAACCACGGTATTGGGCTCGAGCTCACGCGTCGTCTGCTGTCGGAGGGCTTTCAGGTCATCGCGCTGAACCGCTCGGGGTTCCCCGAGGACGATGCGCTGATCCGGGAGGGCATCGAGCGCCGGAGGCTCCGTGTCCACATGGCGGATCTGTCCGATTTCGAGGGCCTCAGGCGGGTGCTCGGCGCGATCACCACGAGCGAAGAGAAGATCGACGTGCTGTTCAACAACGCTGGCGGCAGCGCCCCGGAGCTGACCTTCTCCAGGCAAGGCCGTGAGCTGCATTTCGAGCTCCAGACCGTGGTGCCGTACGTCATCGCGATGGAGCTGAGAGGGCTGCTGCGGAAGGGGGACTTGAAGACGGTCGTGAACACGTCCTCCAATGCGTTCGAGATGACGAGGCGCTTCGACCCGGACGCCCTGGAGCGCCCGGCGTCGTTCAAGCAGCTCTTCGGACCGTACGCGACGTCCAAGCTCGCGCTCTCCCTCTGGACGCGTGAGGTGGCGCCGCTGCTCGCGGGGGATGGGATCAAGATCCGGAGCGTGGATCCTGGGCCCAACAACACGCTGAGGAAGGGAAAGCGGTCGGGGCTGCCGTTTTACGTGGAGCCGCTGATGAGGTTCCTGTTCCCGCCCCCGAGCCAGGGGGCTTCTCGGCTTTACGAGGCGGCGTTCGGCGCGAACCGGGACCTCTCAGGCGTCTATTTGAAGAAGGACCGCGCGATGGATCTCCCGTTCCGGGAGCATGGCCCGAGGGTGCTGGAGAAGGTGCGATCCATCCACGAGCGGGAGTTCGCCGCCCTCTGAGGTCCTCGAGGCAGCCGCGCCTCGCTGACGCACATCTCCTCTCGCCGGGCGGGCGCACATCACATCTCCTCGAGCTCCTTGCCCTTCGTCTCGGGGATGAAGGCGACGACGAACACCAGCGAGGCCGCCGCGGCGGCGGTGTAGAGCCCGTAGGCGATGCCCAGGCCGGCCGCCTTGAGCGCGGGGAAGGTCGCGCTCACGAGGAAGTTCGCCAGCCATTGCGCGGCGGCCGCGATCGAGAGGGCGAGGGCGCGGATGCGGTTCTCGAACATCTCGCCGAGCAGCACCCAGGTCACCGGCCCCCAGGACGCCCCGAAGCAGAAGACATACAGGTTGGCGGCGAGCAGCGCGGCGGGGCCGGCGGCGCCCGTCAGGACGGGGTTGCCCGCGGCGTCCTCGCCCGCGGCGCCGAACACGGCCGCCATGGCGCCGAGCGTCAGCGTCATGCCGATGGATCCCGCGATGAGCAGCGGCCGGCGCCCGACGCGGTCGACGGTCGCGATGGCGACGAGCGTTGTCACGATGTTCGTGACGCCGGTGATGACCGTGATGGCGAGCGAGCTTCGCTCCGAGAACCCGACCGCCTGCCAGAGGACGCTCGAGTAATAGAAGATGACGTTGATGCCCACGAGCTGCTGGAACGCCGAGAGGCCGATGCCGATCCAGACGATGCGGAGCAGCCCAGCGCGCCCGCGCAGATCCGCGAGCCTGGGCCGGCGCTCGGACGAGAGCGTCCTCTGGATCTCGACGAGCTTCGCCTTTGCTGACGCGCCGAGGAGGCCACGGAGCACGGCGAGCGCCTCGTCCACACGCCCCCTCGCCACGAGGTGGCGCGGAGACTCCGGGATCAGCAGCGCGCCGAGCCCGTAGAGGAGCGCGGGTGGGATGGCGCTCCAGAACATCCATCGCCAGGCCTGTGCCCCGAGCCAGAACGGGCTCGTCGCCGAGCCCGCGGACGTCGCGATGGCGTAATCGCCGAGCAGGGCGGCGAAGATGCCGAGCACGATCGCGAGCTGCTGGAGCGATCCGAGGCGGCCGCGCAGGTGGGCCGGCGCGATCTCCGCGATGTAGGCGGGAGCGACGACGCTGGCCGCGCCGATGGCCACGCCGCCGAGCACCCGCCACGCGCTGAAGTCCCAGGGCGAGATCGCCGCCCCCGAGCCCGCCGCGCTGACGACGAACAGCAAGGAGGTCGCGATCATCGTCCGCGTCCGGCCGTAACGGTCGGCCAGCCTGCCCGCGAGCACCGCGCCGGCAGCCGCGCCGAGCAGCGCCGAGGACACGGACAGGCCCACGGTCCCCGGGTGCGCTGTGAATGCCCTCTCCAGCGCCCCGACGGCGCCGTTGATCACGGCGGTGTCGAACCCGAACAGGAAGCCGCCCAGCGCGGCGACGGACGCGATCAGGGCGATCCGCACCGTCGAGAGGGGCTCCTCGCCGCGTTCATCCCCCTGCCGCGCCGCGGGCTCTGCCATGCCCCCGGTGAACCACGAACCGTGCCGCCGGCCGCCCCGGCGCGTGCGCGTCGTCGATGAGCACGGGCATGACCAGCTACGGCGCCGCCGCCGGCGCCGCCACGATCGCTTCGAGGCGGCCGAGCACCACCTCGAGCCGCTCGATCGTCGCCTTCAGGTCCGCCCGGTACGCTCGATCGTCGGTGTGGACCAGCTCGTCTCGCATCCCCACGAGCCGGGTCGAGAGGGCCGTCCTTGTGTCATCCGCTTCGCGCTCGCTGAGCTCGAGATGCAGCATGCTCATATCTCCTCCTGACGCTGGCCATGTACCTCGGACGAGCGTTCGTTCACGGGCGCTCCCGCGCGGCTGTTCGGGCCGGCGGCCGGCGCCACTCGCCTGCTCGCTCGCCTGGCGTTCGCCGCTGCTCCTTTCGACAGCGCATGAGGTCTGCGCTGCCCGAGGACCGCGAGGGAACATGGTGACGCGACGCCTCGCTGTCATCCATCGGCCGCGACGATCGAGCAGCGCTCCGGCCCGTTCGACATGCGGCGAGAGACCGATGAGCCCGTGGACCCGGATCGCCTCGACGACCTGCTGCGGGGCGCAGAACATGCAAGCCAGAGGCGTGTAGCCGCGGCGAGGCCACGCCTCAGGATGGGGGAATCATGCAGATGCCAGGACCCGAGGAACGTGAACGGTTTACACAGCAGGAGAGCCCGATCGCGCCGATATCGGGCGCGCGGCGCAGGGCGGAGGAGGAGCGGGAGGCGCCGCGGATCGTGCTCGGCGGCTCGCTCGCCGAGGTGGTGTGCGGCGCGGGGACGATCGTCCTCGCGATCCTCGGGCTGACGGGGTTCATGCCGGGAGAGCTCACCTCGATCGCCACGATCGTCTTCGGCGCCGCGCTGATCGCGCACGGGGGCGCGATCGCCTCGCGCTTCGGCGCCTTGACGCGCACCACGGCGCCCGTCGAGTGGGACACGCGCGCCGAGCTCGGCGGCGGCATGGGCGCGGAGCTCGTCGGCGGCGCGGCGGGCATCGTGCTCGGCATCCTCGCGCTCCTCGGGCTCGCCCCCGGGGCGCTGACGTCGGTCGCGGTGATCATCTTTGGCGGCGCGCTGCTGCTCAGCGGCGGTACGACCGCGGACCTCGGCGCGCTCGACGTGCGCGGCGCGCACCAGCACCTCGCCCACGTCGCTCGTCAGGCGGCGATGGCCGCCGCCGGCTTGCAGTCGCTCGTCGGCGCCGGAACGGTCGTGCTCGGCATCCTGGCGCTGGTCGGCATCCATCCCCTGGTGCTCACGCTCGTCTCCCTGCTCGCGCTGGGGTTGGCGATCGTCACGAGCGGATCGGCCGTCTCGGGGCGCGCGGCGGCGGCGCTCCGGCGCTGAGCCCGGGCCTCGCAGAGGAGGCCGCGAGCGGCCTCTCCCTCTCCATGCGCGTGTCATGGCCCCGCGCGCTTCTGGATCGACCTGGCCTCGACATGGATGTGCTTCGCATCGGGTCGCTGGCTGTCGCTGGAGGCGCGCGCAGGCTTGATGTAGAAGGCCGTCGAGGCTGGGGGCTGGGGCTGCTGGCTACCCGACCGATGTCGGCCCGATGACGGCGGCAGACGATGGGGATCGAGGGCTGCTCTCCTTCTCGACGGTGATGAGCAGCTCGAAGTCGGCGTGCGGCACGGTCATCCCGGCCAGCTTGCCTCTCCGGTTTTCAGCGTTGTAGTCGAGCACTCCGACCCGTCGCCACGGGGACGCGGAGCTCGGGCGCTGCCAGACGACGAAGTGCGTGCTGCCGGCCTCGATCCGCTCGGGCGGCGAGAGGTGAACGACGTTCACCAGCAGCCGTGTGGTCGCGGCGTCGGAGTCGATGTCGGCGGTGATGTGCGCATCGGCGCCGGGCGCGAGCCGCGTGCCCTTGATGGTTTGCTCGCTCGGGCCGCCGCAGCCCGCGAGCGCCATGCTCGCGAGAAGACCGAGCGTGAGCCCCAGCCGGCCGCCGATCCGTCGTCCCATGTCAACGTGCTTCATATCGCCACCTCGATCGCCTCTCTGCTTCACGGCGGCCCCGCTGTCCCCGTCGGGCGTCGCGTCCGGGCTGGCCGGTGCCACAGCCTCTCGGCCGCAACGTGGTAATTTGAGCAAGCGTCGTGCCGAGGTGGGATGTGCATCGGCGGATGGCGGAGAGACGAGCGCATCCACGACCGCGCCACCGCGGTGTTCCAGGGGGATGTCCGGCGGCCCGGACGCGCGGCCCGAGGGCGCCGGAGGTCGCTCGGCGCGCGCACAGCTGATATAGCTCCGCCCAGGACATCGCAATGAGTGCCACAACGACTGCTCAGCCTCCCATCGTCTTCATCACCGGTGCCTCCTCCGGCTTCGGCGCCGCCATCGCCCGACGCTTCGCCGGCCTGGGCGCGCGCCTCGTCCTCGCTGCCCGCCGCTACGAGCGCCTGGAGGCGCTCGCGGCGGAGCTCTCGGACAGCCGCATCGCCGGCCCGGCTGGCGCGCGCGCGCCGGCGATCCACCTGATCCGGCTGGACGTCCGCGACCGCGGCGCGGTCGACAGGGCCATCGCCGAGCTCCCGCCCGAGTTCTCCGAGGTGACCGTGCTTGTCAACAACGCAGGCGGCGCGCTCGGGCTGTCGCCGGCGCACCAGGCGAACCTGGACGACTGGGAGGAGATGATCGACACCAACGTCAAAGGCTTGCTTTACTGCACCCGGGCGCTGCTGCCCGGCATGGTGGCGCGCGACCGCGGGCACATCATCAACATCGGCTCGGTCGCCGCGGAGACGCCGTACCCCGGGAGCAACGTCTACGGCGCGTGCAAGGCGTTCGTCGCGCAGTTCTCGCTGAACCTGCGCTCCGACATCCTCGGCAGCCGGGTGCGCGTCACGGACATCGAGCCCGGCATGGCGGAGACGGAGTTCTCGGTGGTGCGCTTCAAGGGAGACCAGGAGAAGGCCGCCGCCGTGTACCGCGGCGTGAAGCCGCTCTCGGCCGAGGACATTGCCGAGTCCGTCGTGTGGTGCGCGATGCTCCCGGAGCACGTCAACGTGAACCGGCTGGAGCTGATGCCCGTGATGCAGGCGTTCGCCGGCTTCGCCGTCAAGAGGAGCTGAGGCGCGCGGCGCGCACGCCGGCTCGATTTTCACGCTACATCCGCCAGCTCAACGGAGCATGACAATCGTTCACGAGAGGCGCGGCGTGGGCGGCGAGGTGAGCACCCCATCGGGGTGCGCGGCCGCGGCTCACCGGTCGGCGCCGATTCCGCTTCCATGACATGAGCACAGCGGCTAGAGTGCCGTCCGCACGTAGCGATGAGCGCTCCGCCCTGCGGGACGCGCTCGTGGACGGGGGGTGAATGCTCAAGCCGCCGCTGCATCTGCTGCACGAGAGGATCGCTCGCCTCCGGGCCATCTCGTTGCCCGCGAGCGGTGCCACGGTGCGGCTGGATCTCAATGAAGGTCCTGTGCCGCTCACCAGCGATGCGCGCCGCCACCTCGCAGAGCAGCTCGCAGGGCTCGCGCTCCGGCGCTACCCCGATCCGCAATCCAGCGCCGTCCGCGAGGCCCTCGCGGCGCGACTCGGCTGCACCGCAGATGAGCTGATCCTGACGGCAGGATCGGATCAGGCTGTCGAGCTCCTCGCAAAGGCGCTGACGCGACCACGCAGGCCGCCCAGCCCGCCCTGCGTGGTTTGCCCCGCGCCGACCTTCTTCATGTACCGCACGATCACGTCCGCCTTCGGCGTGGAGACGATCGACGTTCCCCTCGACGAAGCGTGGGACCTGGACACGCAGCCGATGCTCGAGGCGCTCGAACGGTACCGACCGAGCCTGGTCTTCTACTCGAGGCCGAACAATCCGACGGGCAACTGCTTCACGGAGGAGCGGCTGCGCGCCGTCATCGAGAGCGATCCGGGCGCGCTCCACGTGATCGACGAGGTCTATGGCCCGTTCGCCGGCCATAGCTTGACGGGTTGGTGCGAGCGTTATCCCAACGTCGCCGTCCTCGGCAGCCTGTCGAAGATCGGGCTCGCTGGTGTCCGCGTGGGCTGGATTCGACTGCACCCCGAGCTGCGGCGCGAGGTCGACAAGGCGCGGCTTCCGTTCAACGTGAGCGCGCTCTCGCAGGAGGCGGCCCGGCTGGCGCTCTCCGATCTCGCACCGACGCTGGCGGCGGGCGTGCATCAGCTGATCCGCGAGCGGCATCGCGTGGCTGAAGCGCTGCGGGCGCTGCCCGGCGTGACGCCTTACCCGACCGATGCGAGCTTCCTCTTGGTCCGTTTGCCCTGCGACGCCACCGCGTTCGTGGCGGAGCTCGCGAAGCAGAGCATCGCCGTCTGCAACCTCGACGACCACAGCGGACGGCTCCGCGGGCACGTCCGGATCACGATCGGCGAGCCGAGCGAGAACGATCGGCTGCTCGACGCCTTTCCTCGCGCGCTGGCGCCCGTCGCCGACCGGCGCTTCAATCCCCGAGAAGTGTGACCGTACCTCATTGAGCACGACTCGATGGCAGCACGAGGAGCCAGACCGTTGAACAACTCGTACATCGATGAGATCTATGATGTCGCGATCATCGGCGGGGGCCCTGCTGGCGCCACGCTCGCCGCGCGCCTGAAGCGCGAGACCTCGCTCTCGATAGCGATCTTCGAAGCCGACCGTTTCCCGCGTGAACACATCGGTGAGTCTCTCGTGCCTTCGGTCATCTCGGCCCTCCAGGAGAGCGGCGCCTTGCAGCGCGTCCTCGCGAGCGATTGCTGGGTCAGGAAGGCGGGCGGATATTACTCGTGGGATGCGGTTCGGCCCTGGGCGACCTTCTTCGAGCACAAGGCCTTCGAGCAAGACGGCCACCGCCGCTGGGCGTTCCACGTCAATCGCGCGGAGTTCGACGACGTCGTCCTGCAGCACGCGAAGGCGTGCGGCGTCGCTGTATTCGAAGAAGCCCCGGTCGAGGCGCTGAAGCGTCACGACGGTTATACCGAGATCGACCTCGGCGCGAAGGGCACGACGCGGTGCCGGCTGCTCGTCAACGCCTCGGGTCGGTACAGCATAAGCTCCATCACCGGACCACGCGAGTTCTTGTCCACGTACCGTAACATCGCGATCTGGAACTACATCCGGGGTGGGCGGCTCGCACAGACGCTGCCGGGCGAGTGGAACATCTTCCGGGAGCCCAATGTCTCGCCGATCGGCAGCTTCGCCTTCGAGGACGGCTGGTTCTGGTACATCCCGATCCCGATGACGGTGAACGGCAAGCGGGAGGTCGTCCATTCGCTCGGCCTGGTGACCGACCCGCGCGCGCTGAAGGACAAACGCGATTACAAGTCCTCTTCCGTCTTCATGGAGACCGCGCGGCGCGTGCCGTTCCTGGGCGAGCTCGTGCAGGAGGCCGAGCTCATCTCGGACGACTTCCGCACAGCGACGAACTATTCACGCATCAGCTCCTGGATGTGCAGCTGGTCTCACCGGGAGATCCGGATCGGCGACGCGGCGTTCTTCGTCGATCCGCTCTTCTCGTCGGGTGTCCACTTCGCCATGCACCACGCGGCCGCCGCGGCGGTGCTCGTGAAGGCCGCCTTCGACGCCTCCTTCGACGACGCGACGCGGGCGGATCTCTGGCGCGATTACGATCAGATGCTCCGGAAGCAGGGGCAGGGCTTCGCGCTGGCGATCGACCAGTGGTATAACGAGATCGCGCACGCACACCCGAACAGCGTTTACTGGCGCGAGCGCGGGGCGCGGCCGACGTTCGAGTTCCGCAGCGCCACCTTCCACCACCTCGTCAATGGCACGCTCGACGACGACCTGCTGCAGGTCATCAGCAAAGGCACCAACGACGTCGAGGCGCTGCGCGAGAGCGGCGCGTGGCGGCAGACCATGGCGGTGGTGGAGCGCATGAGGCCGACCGACGAGACCGTCGTCCGCCTCGACCACCGCGTCGTCGCGCGCCGGAGCATCACGCTCGAGCATCCATTCGTAGAGGTCGCCGGTGATCGCCAGGATCCGCGACCGAGGGCGTTCGCGCACGGCCCCTACTGGGATGCGCCCGACGAGCACGCGCACGAGGTCGCCCCCCGGTTCGGCGCGCCCAGCCCTTGCGTGCGGTTTTCCCTCGAAGGGGACGACGACGACGTCCGGATCCTGGGCGCTCGATCCGCGACGCAGCTCGTGGATCGCCTTCGCCAGCCGCGCCGCTACGGTGATCTCAAGGCAGAGCTCTCGCCGAGCGAGCTCCTGCTGGTCGATCAGCTGCTCGTCGCCGGGATGATGGAGATCGTGGCGACGCCGGCGCAACACGGCGTCGAGGCGGGCGCGAACGCGTGAAGCGCTGCGACGCCGCGGACGCGCCGCTAGGAGATCAACACTCGACGCTGGGGAACGTCATGTACGGCACCCCGACGTCGAGCCCAACGCAGAGGAGCAGATGACATGGGACCTTTGGTTGTTTTCATCGCAGGTGGTCTGACGGCGCTGGCATCGAGGCGTCACGTGAAGAAAGCGGCGAAGAAGGCGTTCCGCTCGATCGTCGAGAAGGTCGAGGACGCGAAGCGGGATCTCGACGAGGAACGGAGGACCGACGCTGCCAAGCCGGCGGTGAAGTCGACGAGCGACGATTGACGGCGACGAGGCCGGTCACCACGACCGCAGCGGCGCCGTAGCCGTGTCGGCGAGGCGCGCGCTCGGTCGTCGCTCGATCGGCTACGGCGAACGCGACGCTCCGGCAACGTCGACCCTCCGCGTCGGCCAGCGAATCGTCATGGAGGTCCGAGGTGTGGGCGAGGCTCGCGGGCCGCGGCGCACCTGGGGTCTCTCCCGCGTCGCCGACGCCGCGCGCGCGCGTCGCCCTCGCAGGCATTCGTTCTCGCGCAGATCCTCCAGACTCGAACGGAGCGTTTGATTGTCGAAGGTCCATGCGGTCAAGGCGTACTTCGTGAGGCCTGGAGAGAGCACCTGGGATGTTCCTGGGCTGTGGCGAAACTCCGACCTCGCGCGGCGCATCGAGTCCTCGCTGCGCCGATGTCCGCCGCTGACCCACGCGCACGCGAGCGCCTGGACAGGGCGCGTCCGCGTGAAATACCCGAGCAGGTTCTCCGCCGAGGAGGCGCGCGAGCAGATCGAGGCGGCGCTGCGCGCGAGCGCCGATGGGGCGCCGTCGCAGGATGCCGGGTCCAACGCGCGATCCTCGCCGGCCGGCTCGCTCAGGACTGTCCTGATCGGCGCAGGCATCGCGGCGACCGCCTATGCGACCAAGGCCGCGGCCCGGATCTTCCCGCGTACCGCCGTCCTCGCGGGCCTCGGGACGTTCGTCGGGACCGTCGCCGCGGCGGCGCGCAACAAGGGCGACGACACCGCCGAGACCACGCGCAAGGAGCGCGATCATGCGCTCCGCGAGCTCCTCGCGCTCTCGCGGCCGCACCACCGGACGCTCCAGGCGTCGATGGCGCTGACCGTCGCCGCGCGGGCGATGCAGGTCAGCTATGTCGCGCTCGTCGGCACGCTCACCGACTCGATGATCGCCCGCGACCGCGTGATGCTCTTCGGTCGTCCGGTTCGGTCCCGGCCGCCCAATCTGCTGAAGCTGGGGGCTGCCTCCGTGGCGCTGATCGCCGGCTGCTCGGTCGCAGAGTACTACTCGAAGCTCCTCTGGATGCGCGCGGCCCACCGCGTCATCCACGATCTGCGGTTGACCCTTTACGAGCACGTCCAGAGCCTCGAGATGGACCAGCTCGCCGACGCGAGCCGCGGCAACCACCTGACGCTCCTGAGCGAGGACATCAACCGCATCGAGCTGCTCTTCTCTTCGACGTGGGCCGTGTGGAACGAGATCGCCTACGCGAGCTGCAGCACGGTCGGCTTCTTCCTCATCAATCCTGGCTTCGTCGGCCTCGCCAGCGTCCCGATGCCGGGGCTGCTCTGGTTCGCCCAGACGCTGGAGAGGCGCATCCGGCCGAAGTTCGCCGAGCTGCGGCGGCAGGTCGGCGTCCTCAGCGGCGTGCTCGCAGGGAACGTCGACGGCATCTCGACGATCCGCGCCTTCGCGGCGGAGCGCTCGGCGCGCAAGTGGGTCGAGGAGGCGAGCGCGCGGCTCCGCGACGAGCAAGACGAAGCGGTCCGCCTCCTGACCTCGTACAACCCGGCCGTGCTCGCGGCCGCCAACGGGCTCCGGATGGTCACCGCGGTCGCGGCGGGTTTCCACGCCTCGAGAGGGCAGATCAGCCCAGGCACCTACGTCACGCTGGTCATTCTCAGCACCTCGCTCGCCCTCCCGATGCTCAGCGTCGCGCGCGACTTCCCGCATATTCTGTCGACGCTCGCGTCGGTCAACCGGGTCTTCGAGGCGTTCGATGCGCCACGCGAGGATCGCGACGCTGGGCGCCCGCTGGCCGCCGACGAGGTGCGCGGGGCGATCCGCTTCGAATCGGTGCGCTTCGCGTACCGGGCCGACGTGCCCATCCTCCAGGACGTCTCGGTGACCATTCCGGCCGGTCGGACGGCCGCCTTCGTCGGCACGACGGGCGCCGGAAAGAGCACGATCGCCAAGCTCTTGCTCCGCTTCTACGAGCCCGGCGCGGGCCGCATTCTCCTCGACGAGCAAGACGTCAGCGCGCTGAGGCGCGGTGATGTGCGTCGCTGCATCGCGTACGTCGGACAGGAGATCTTCCTCTTCAACGGGACCATCGGGGAGAACATCGTCTTCGGGAGGCGCGGCGCGGGGATGGACGCCGTCGTCCGCGCGGCGCGCGCCGCGGGGGCACACGAGTTCATCTCCGCGCTCCCCGAGGGATACGACACGCACGTCGGTGAGCAGGGTCAGAAGCTCTCCGGCGGACAGCGCCAGCGCATCGGTATCGCGCGAGCGCTCCTCGATCGCAAGCCCATCGTCATCCTCGATGAGGTCACCGCGGCGCTCGACGCGGTGACCGAGGCCGAGCTGCTCCGCTCGCTGACCGCGACGCTCGAAGGGAGCAGCGTCGTGATCATCGCGCACCGTCTGTCCGCCGTTCGCCACGCCGACGCCATCCATGTGATGGAGAGCGGTCGCATCGTCGAGTCGGGATCCCACGAGGAGCTGCTCGCCTCCCGCGGCCGCTACGCGACCTACTGGGCGCTCCAGATGCGGAAAGCCGATGCCGGCGGCGCGCCGCCCGAGGGCCTGGACACATGAAGATCACGCTCATCGGCCACGCCTCGATCTTCATCGAGACCGAAGATTGTCGCATCCTGATGGACCCAGTGCTCTGGGACCCTCATCAAGAAGGCTTGTTCGACGTCCACCCGCCCCGGGAGGTCGCGCACGAGCGGGTGCCGCCGTTCGACCTCCTCGTCATCTCGCATCGCCACCTCGATCACCTCGACGTGCGTAGCCTGTCGCATCTGCCGCGCGACGTGACCGTCGTCATCCCGCGCGATCCGCTCGTCCAGCAGGCGGTGAGCGCGCTCGGCTTCTCCGATGTGGTCGCGCTCGCGCCGCTCACCTCGTTCTCGGCAGGGTCGACGCGGCTCCTCACGACGGCCTCCCGAGCGCCCCTCGAGGAGTTCGGGCTCGTCGTGAACGATCCCACCGGCACCTGCTGGAACGTGGTCGATACGAACCTGGACGCGCCCACGATCGAGGCCGTGAGGTCCGCCGTGCCGTGGATCGACGTGCTCTTCGCGGCATGGCAGCCCATGCACGAGGTCAGCTTCCAGTGGAACACGCCCATCGACTTCCCGAGCCGGCCCTACGCCGAGCTGCTCGCCCACATCGCGCGGATCGCGCCGCGCGCGGTCGTCCCGGGGTCGAACGGCTTTCGCTATCGCGGCGCGTCCGCGTGGTTGAATCGCGTCGTCTTCCCCGTCTCGCGCGAGCGGTTCTGCGCCGATGTCGAGCGCAGCTTTCAATCGGGCACGGTGGCGGCGCACCCGATGGATCCCGGCGACGTCATCGAGATCTCTTCCGGGTCGACGCGCGTGCTCCGCGGCCACTCGCCCTTCGTGGCGTCGCTCGCGCCCGCCGGGGGCGAGCTCCGCTTCGTACCCGTCGACTTCGACGGCCGCCTCGTCGATCCGAACCCCGACGCGCTCCCCGCCGCCGAGCTCCGGCGCGCGGTGGAGCAGGAGCTCGGGGTCGATCTCCCGCGCTTTCTGGAGTCGGCCGATCCGACCTTGTGGCGCCCGCATCGCGAGCGGCGGGAGCTGCAGCAAATCGACGTGGTGTTCCCCGAGGAGCGCCTGAGCTGGCTCGTCGATTTCACCCCGGGGCGGCCGCGCGTCGCGCGAGGAACGAGCCCCCACGCGACGATGTGCTCGCTCATCACCGCATCGGCCCTGCGAGGGCTCATCTCCCGGACCCGCACATGGGATTACGCCATCATGGGTGGCTTCTATCGGCGCTTCTCCTTGATGCCCAGCGACGAACCGACGGCCGATCCGCTGCGCGTTCGATTCCCGTCCAGCGAGCTCCGGGAGGCCGTCCTGGCGCTGGAGTTGGCCCGCTGGTCGAGCGCTCGCCCGCTCTCCTCCGGACGGGGCGCGTGCCCTCTCCGATTCCATCCCTCCCCGCCGCCTCGCGCCGCTTCGAAAGGTGACTCATGAGACTCCTCGGCATCTACGTCGGGCTCCACGACAGCAACCTGTCCCTCTGGGCGGACGGGGAGCTGCGCTACGCGAAATCGGAGCGAATCACCGGCATCAAGCATCACCAGGCGGCGCTCTCGTTCGTGCGCGAGACGTGCGCGCGCTGGGGCATCCCGGCGGTGGACGCCATCGCCTTCTCCGACGGGAACCGCAACCAGCTCGGCTCGTGCGAGCTCGGGCAGTTCTGGAAGGAGGTCCTCCCGGTGCCTGCGTTCGGCGACGCGCGGACCTTCTGCGTCGATCATCACTACGCCCACGTGCTGAGCAGCTGGCCCGTGGTCGACACCGCGCAGGTCGAGCTCGGGTTCGCCATCGACGGGCGCGGCGACCACGAGGCGCGCAAGACCGTGATCGCCCGTCCGGGGTCGCTCAGGCCCGAGCTCGTGCACCAGAACCCGACGCGATCCTTCGGTCGATTGCTCGAGAGGATCGGAGAGCTGATGGAGCTCCGCGCGACTCCGGGCAATGAGAACGACCTCGCCGGAAAGGTGATGGGCGCACAGGCGTACGGCGAGATCGACCACGACTTCGTCGCCTCCGTCGACCTCGACGGGCTAGGCGAGCGCTGGTATGACGCCGTCGACGTCATCCCCTGGCGCGGCCGGCCCCCCGCGGAGACGCCTGGTTTCTTCTCGTTCGACAACCCGAGCTTCCGAGGCTGGCTCACGACCGTTCATCACCTCATGGCGCTGCACACGGTCGACCACTTCTCGCGGTTCGCGCGGCGAGACATGGAGATCGCCTATGCGGGCGGCTGCGCGCAGAACGTGGTGATCAATGAGGAGCTGTTCCGTCGCTTCCCGCACATCAGCGTACCGCCGCACTCGTACGACGGAGGGCTGTCGCTGGGATGTCTGGAGCTCCTCCGCATCCAGCTCGGGTTGCCGCGCTTTTCGACCGACGGGTTCCCTTACTGGCAAGACGACGAGGCCGCGTCGGCGCCGACCGCCGCGACCATCGAGCGTGCCGCCGAGCTGCTGGCCCGCGGTCACATCATCGGATGGTTTCAGGGGCGCGGCGAGGTCGGGCCGCGCGCGCTCGGCGCGCGCTCGATCTTGATGGACCCCCGGCTTCACGACGGGAAGGATCACCTCAACGCGCGCGTGAAGCACCGGGAGCCGTGGCGGCCGTACGGCGCCAGCGTTCTGCTCGAGCACACGTCCGACTGGTTCGAGCTGGAGGGCGAGAGCCGCTACATGCTGCGCTCGGTGGCGGTGCGCGCCGATCGTAGAGCCGAGATCCCGTCCGTCGTCCACAAGGACGGGACGAGCCGGATCCAGACGGTCGGCGCTGATGCGCCGGCGCACTACCGCGCGCTGCTGGAGGCGTTCCACCGCCGAACCGGCCTGCCGATGCTCCTCAACACATCGCTCAACGGCGGCGGCAGCCCGATCTTCTCATCGGAGGCGCAGTGCCGCGATCTCTTCGCCGCGGTCGACATCGACGCGATATTCATGGGAAACGACGCGCTGTCCAAGGTCGATTGACGGAGCGGGGGCTCAGGCGCTCAGGAGGACACAAGCCATGCTCACGTGCGGTGCTCATGGTAGTAATCGGGCACGCGGGGGAGATCGGCTTTGCGCATCGCCGCGTCGGTGACGACCTCCGCCCAGTGGACGAGCAGATGGCGAGATCCCGCGAGGCTGCCCGCGCCGAGCAGCCCGCTCCTCCCGCTGACGCGCGCGAAACGGAGGCGACGCTGGGCGGCTGGGCTGAGCTGGCTCCATAGCTGCTCAGGGATGGGGCGCCGGTAGTCACGATCGCTCATGCTGCACTCTTCGACCGTGCGCCCCAGCACCGATCCCAGCTCGAACAGGCGGCGGTGCTCGACCGCCGCGCCGTGCCCTCGGCCGAGGCGCCTCACCTTCAACGCTGCCACGGCGCCCAGATCTGCGAGCAACCGGAACGGCACGGCCGTGGGCGCGACACAATACAGCGAGAGCGTGTGACGCGGGGTGCGGGTCAGGTTCGGCGTGCCGCGGTGCACCAGCCGGTGATCACGGATCAGCACCGAGCCACGCTGCATCAGCAGCCTGCGAGGGACGTTCTCGCGCACCACGCTCTGCAACGCCTGCGCCCCGAGGGCGAGCGGGTCGGTGGAGAACGGAGCCAGGCCGCCGTCGCGCGCGAGGCGGTGCGTGCCGGGCCAGACCTCCATCGGGCCGTTGTCCGCCGTGACGTCGACGAGCGGAATGTTGATCGCGACGCTGAATCGCGTGAAATCCTGGTGAGCCGTCTGATATCCCGAGTCGGGATAAGGTGTGTCCGACGCCATCAAGTAATACACCCAGTCGGGCCCCATCAGCGCGTCGATGACGCCGGTGATCTGTGCATTGTCGATCAGCTCCGGGTTCAGGAAGGGGCGCCGGGACGGAAGGTGCATATTCCAGCGGTTGATGTCGTGATTCCCGCCTTCCGGTCGGAAATGGTTCAGCACGCCGTCGTTCCGCTCGACGTGCTCCCCGCGCCCCGCAGGGACGAGCCCGTAGCGCGCGACCTTGGCCTCCAGCAGCGCGGCGAAATCATGCCGCAGCTCGTCGACGAAGGCGGTCGAGAAGACGTCGTCGAGGATCACGTAGCCCTCGGACCGGAACGCGCGCGCGGCGTCGTCGGCGCGCGACGCGCGCGCGTCCACCACGCGCTCGCCGGCGCTCGTCCATGCGCGCTTCTCCCTCGACGACGCGATGATCGCCGGCGCGAGGGGCTCTCGGAGCCAGCCGCCGAGCATCTCGACCCCGGCCCGCCAGTAGTCGGGACCGACGCGGAGCGCCCCCAGGCACGGAATATCGGCGACGTGCTCGCCCATCACCCACAGGTGCCGCGCGAGGACGAGATCGTCCAGCGCTTCGAGCTCCCAGGCTTCGAGCTCTCGCGCGCGACGGTAGCCGGCGATCAGGTCGCTGCCTCGCGCCATCGCCTCCGCCGGCGGGACGCCCTTCCGCCGCAGGATCCAGAGATACACGGCGAGGTCGTAGGCGAACCACCCGGGGCCGCAGAGGTCCATGTCGAAGAACACGGCCCGGCCGTCGTCGAGGACGTGGTGATTCTCACCATTGCAGTCCCCGTGGATGACGCCGTAGGCATGATCTTGCGGCAACGATTCCAGCCGACGCTGGACGCGCTTCGCCAGCTGCTCGATCCACGCGAGCTCATGCGAGAGCCCGAGCGAGCGCAGGTGCGCGTCGATCCGCTCCATCGGCCTCGTGACGAGGAGCTCGACCCCCAGCGCGGGGCGTGCGTGGTCGGTCTCGAACCCCCGCGTGGCCAGGTGCATCTCGCCGATGCACTGCCCATACCGCGCGAGGCGATCGCCCCGCGACCAGTCGGCCTCGGCGCCGTCCGCCCACGTGAAGAGCGCGAGATCGCGCGGTCCCTCGGGCGCGTCGACGGTCCCCAGCAAGCTGCCGTCCCGGCACGTCAGCGGCGCGGACACGAGCACGCCCCGCTCCGCGAGGTGCCGGACCCAGCTCAGCTCGAACAGGTGCGCGCTGCGCGCCCGCTCGGGGCGAGTGACGTACAGGCGACACACATAGCGCGAGCTCGGCGTCTCCACGAGATAGGTATCGTTATCGCCGACGGCCATGAGCCGCGCGCGAAGAGCGCCTTCGAGCGGGTATTCCTCCTGAACGCGGCGCGCCACCTCGTCGGCTGAAAGCAGCGACCTCACGACGGTCGTCATACGATACCTCCCGAAATCGACAGATTACACCCCACCCGCTCCAGCAGCGCAGCGACCTTCGGGCGCGACAGCACCCACGCGTCGTAGGCCGCATGGAGCGTCACGTCGCGGGATCGGGCATCGACCGACGCCGTCAGCGTCAGCGCGAAATGCCACACGTTGCGCGCGCGGCGCGACCGGACGCGGAGCGTGCCGGGCGGCTGTCGCTCGTGGTGAAAGTGCGTGAAGTTGAAGCAGACAGGGAAACCACGGGCCCCGCCGTCGGCGAACAGATCCGGATAGAGCCAGGCCCCGCGGCGCTCGCCCTCGCGGAGCTCTTGGTCGACGGCGGCCGCGGTGGCGGCGCGATCGCCGATCGGCGCCACGACGGGCACGAGCGTCCAGAAGAGCCCAGCGGCCTCGAGCGCGGCGTCGAGGCGCTCCGAGCGGCCGTTGGTGACGACCCACGCGCTGCCGACGTCGGTCTTCGCGTCCTCGGCGAGCGCCCGCAAAACAGCGCTCAAGCAGATCGCCTTGACCGAGGCGCTCGCATCGACGACGAACGAGCCCGCAGGCAGCACGCGCGAGAGCTCCGAGAAGCGCGGTCCAGGCTCGGCGGCAGGCGCGGGCGCAGGGTACGGCCGCGGCGGCAGCCGCCTGGCGACCTCCGACCAGTAAGCACGCGCGGCGCCGTCGCGCAGGCGCTCGGCCTCCAGCGCGACGAGCTGCCGCGCCGCCGAGAGCGGCGCGGGATCAGGGAGCTGCTTGCCCGCGCGTAGATCCGCGTAGTCCGACCACACCGCGTTCTCGAACGCCACGGCCCCCCAGCCGTCATCGACGGCGTGGTGGGTGACCATGACGAGCGCGCACGCGTCGCCGCGCCTGCGGAGGAGCATCACGCGGCACGCGGGCTCGCCGGCATCGAAATCGAAGGCCCGCGCCATCGTACGCCGCGTGATCTCCTCGACCGCGTGATCTTGCGCATCGCCCGCGAGCTGCGACAGATCGTGCTGCTCGATGACGACCGCGTCGACCGGTCGCACGCGCTGATGCCAGCGCCCGTCGGGACCTCGCGCGAACGCCACACGGAGCGCGGTCTGCCGCGCGAGCTGCCGCCGGATCGCGGCGCGCAGCGCGCCCACGTCGAGCTCGGGGTCTTCGAGCTCCCAGACGGTGAAGCCGTGATAAACAGCGTCTTCCGAGGCGTGGGCGCGACCTGCGTCGAGCATCAGCGATTGCATCGCCACGGCGGGGTAGAAGTCGAGATCCCCATCGCGCGCGAGGAGCCGGCGCGCCCCCTCGTCCACCTCCACGGCCAGCGGGTCGAGGCGCTGCTCGTCGCTCCGGCCTCCCTCGAGGTGGGCCGCGCAGCTGGCGATCGTCGGATGGCGGAAGATCTGCGCGGCGCTCACCCGCACGCCGCGCTCGCGAAGCTGGAGCACGAGCTGGATCACCTGGATCGAGTTGCCTCCCACGCTGAAGAAGGAGTCGAAGATGCCTATCTCCGTCGTCGCGTCGAGCACGACCGTCCACGCGTCCAGCAAGACCTGCTCGAGGAGCGTGCGCGGGGCGGCCGCCGCCTCGCGGCGACGCTCGACCCGGACCATCGCCGCGAGCACATTGCGATCCACCTTGCCGCTCGCGTTCGCCGGGAGCGCATCGAGCACCACCCAGCGACCCGGGACCATGAAATGGGGCAGGCGAGCCCGCGCCGATGCCTCGATGTCCGGGAGTTCGGCGGCGGTCGGTCCGACCACGAAGGCCGAGAGCTCGGCATCGGCGCCGCTCCCGATCACGAGCACCACCGCCGCGCTCACGCCCCGGTGCAGCGCGATCACCCGCTCGATCTCTTCGAGCTCGACCCGGTAACCTCGAATCTTCGTCTGCCGATCGGCGCGGCCGAGGAGGACGATGTTGCCATCGGCGCGCCATGCCCCACGATCGCCCGTTCGGTACATCCGGTCGCCGGCGCGGAGAGGGTTCGACGCGAAACGCTCGGCGGTGAGCTCCGGACGGCCGAGGTACCCCGCTGCCACCGACGGACCGGCGATATGGATCTCGCCCGGCGTGCCCACGCCGACGAGCTGCCGGTCTGCGTCCAGTATCAGGATCTCCACGTTCGCCATCGGTCGCCCGATGGGAACAGGGCCGTTTGTCACCGTCTCATCGAGACGCGACTCCGCGTCGGGCTCGTAATACGCGCTGTCGATGGTCGTCTCCGTCGTGCCGTAGCTGTTGATGAGCCGGGTGTCCGCGTGGATCCGGGCTCGAAGCGCGTGATGATCGCTGAATCGCCACGTATCGGATCCCACGACGAGCAGGCGGAGGAACGGCAATCGCTGGTCGACGCTCTCCAGGTGACGCCGGAGCGCGTTGGCGATCAGGGGCGTCATCTCGACGAAATCGACGGAGTATCTCTCGATCAGCCGGACGAGCGCGGCCGGGCTCACCCGCTCGTCGTCGGTGGCGACGATCAACGTACCGCCCGCGAGGAGCGAGCGCCCCAGGTCCCCCACGGAGACGTCGAAGCAGAAGCTCGCTAGCTGCAGGACCACCGGCCGATCGAGGCGATAATCGTGGCGCCACATCTCGATCGCGTTCCAGAGGTTTCCACGCGTGACGCCGACCGCCTTCGGCTGCCCTGTCGAGCCTGAGGTGGTTATCGCATAGGCGAGCGCATCGGCCCCCGGCTCGCGGAGGGCGGCGAGGGCGACCTCGCCCTCCGCCGCCGGCAGCGCGAAGGGGTCCAGGATCGTGATCGTGTCGATCCCGATCTCCGCGGCGAGCGCGGCGCGCGTGACGATCACCGCGGCCGCACACTCGTCGAGCGAGAGGCGCACGCGCTCGGGCGGCAGCCCGGGATCGATGGGGACGTAGGCGCGGCCGATGCTCAGGACGCCGAGCACGACGGCGAAGAAGGCCGCAGAGCGTTCAAGCATCACCGCGACGGGGCCGCCCGCGTCGATCGGCGCGCCCCGCCGCGCCTCGATGCACCGCGCGATACGACACGACCAGCCAGCCAGCTCCGCATACCCGAGGCGCTGGTCTCCGCAGACGATGGCCGTTCGAAGCGGATCCGTCGATAGGACCGCTCGAAAACGCGCGAGGAGATCGCCCGGCTCGTCGCTCGGCAGCACGGGTCCCCGGGAGAGCGCGCGAATCGTGGCGAGCTCCGCCGGCGGGAGGAGCGGCAAGCTGCTCAGCGGGATCGTCGGATCGCGGTGAACCTCGTCCATCAGCCGGAGAAGACGGGCGGTGAGGCGCTCGACACGATCGACATCGAACAGATCCGTCGCGAATTCGACCTCGATGAGCAAGCCGTCGTCGGACTGCACGAAGTCGAAGCTGAGATCGAATTTGCTCGTGCCAGTCGGGACGTCGATGCGTGCGCAGGAGATGCCGTCGAGCGCGAGCGTCCGGTCGTCCTCGCGCTGCAGGGCGACCATCACGTCGAAGAAGGGGGCACGCGACGGATCGCGCGGCGGTCGCAGCTCGTCGACGACGCGGTCGAAGGGGAAGATGGCGTGCGCTTGCGCCTCGATGCACGCCGCGAGGAGCTGCTCGACGAGCTCGACGAAGCCCTTCGCGCCGTCGACGTACGATCGCAGGACGACAGTGTTTACATAGAAGCCGATCTGCTCGCGGAGCGCCGCGTGGTCGCGCACCGCCAGCGGCGCTCCCACGGCGATGTCGCTCTGCCGCGTCTCACGGAACAAGAGCACCTTCACGAGCGCGGTGAGCACGGTGAAGAGCGTCGTGCCGCAGCGCTGGGCGAGCTGCATGAGGCGCCGCGCCTGTTCGGGCGAGGTGCGCCTCGTGGTGACGCGCCCGGCGTACGAGAGCTGGGGCGGGCGCGGGCGATCGGTGGCGAGCTCCAGCGCGCGCGGGCCGCCGCCAGCGCCGAGCTGGGATCGCCAGTACTCGGCCGCGGCGCGCCCCTCCGGGCCGTCGACGCGACGCCGGCACCATGCGGTGAAGTCTTTGAGCTGGAGCGACGCCGGCGTGAGCGAGGGCGTCGTTCCATTCCGGAGCGCGTGATAATCGTCCTGCAGCTCGCGCGCGATGACGCCCATCGACCACCCATCACACACGATATGGTGGATGTTGAGCACGAACAGGCGGCGCCTCGGCCCTGCGCGCAGCAGCGACGCGCGCACCAGAGGGCCGGCGGACAGATCGAACACATGCCTCGAGGCGCGCGCGGCGAACGCCTCTCCTTCGATCTCTCCCGCCCCGTCTTCGCAGCACCAGTCGACGCGCGGCTCGGGATCGACGATCTGCGAGAGCTCCGTGCCGCGCAGCGCGAACCGCGTGCGCAGCGCATCGTGGCGCGCGACGACGCTCTCCAGCGCGCGCCGCAGCGCGAGCTCGTCGAGCTCGCCGTCGAGCCACCAGGCGTGACAGATGTTGTACGCCGAGAGCCCGCCCGCGGCCCTGTCGAGCAGCCACAAGCGTCGCTCCGCGTTCGACGCGGGGTACCACGGCGCCGGCGGGACCTGCGGGACCTCGACGTCCGTCGAGGCGCTCTGCGAGAGCGCCCCCGCGACGTCGCGCAGCGTGGCGCCGCCGAGGAGCGCCCTCACCGGGATTTCTCGGCCGAGGCGCGCGCGCAGCTCCACGATGAGACGACCGGCCGTGAGGCTGTCGCCGCCGGCGCTGATGAAATCGCCCTCGAGGTCGGCGGGGGCGCCCAGGACCTCTTCGACCAGCGCGAGCAGCGCCGCCTCGACGGGCGTCGCAGGCCGCTCCACGCGCGCCGCGCGCTGCGCGTCCAGCGCCTGGATGCGCTCCAGATCGATCTTGCCGTTGGGCGTCCGCGGCAGCTCGTCGACGACGATGATGCGGCTCGGGATCATGTGCGCGGGCAGCTCGCGCGCGAGCGCGCGCCGGAGCGCCGAAGGATCGAGGCTGGCGCCGCCGAGCACGCACGCGATGAGCCGGCGCGAGCGCGCGTCGTCGCCAACCGGCACCACCACCGCGCGCGACACACCGTCGAACGATTGGAGCACGTGCTCGATCTCTTCGGGCTCCACACGGAAGCCCCGCACCTTCACCTGTCGATCGACGCGCCCCTTGAAGACGAACACGCCATCAGGGCGGCGATATCCCAGGTCGCCCGTGCGATAGGCGCGCTGGCCAGCGAGCGTCGGATGAGGCACGAACCGCGCCTCCGTCAGATCGGGGCGGTTCAGGTAACCCCTCCCGACGCCGGCGCCGGCGATCCAGATCTCGCCGACGCGCCCGGGCGGACAGACGCTGCCATCCGGATCGACGATGAGCATCGAGGCGTTCTGGACGGGTCGTCCCAGCGGGACGCCTTCGGGGAGCTGCTCACCGTCGCGGACCTCGTAGTATGACGTGCAGATCGTCGCCTCGGTCGGCCCATACGTGCTGAAGTATCGACAGACGCGCGCGTAGTGGAGCGCGTCCTCGACGATCGCCGCGTCTCCTCCGGTGTTGACGAGACGCAACGTAGGCATGGGCCTCCTGCCGAGCGTGTTCAGGTATGCAGGTGGCATCGATAGCAGCGTCGCCCCTTGGGCGTTGATCCAGCGCGTCATCGCCTCTGGATCGGCGATGAGCTCGTCCGGAGGTACGAGCACGCAGGCGCCGGTGGCCCACGCCGTGAAGAGCTGAAACATGGACGCGTCGAAAGAGAGCGAGGTGACCAGGAGGAGCCTGTCGTCCTGTGTGACGTCGAAGGCCTTCACGTGATCGAGGACCAGATTCAGCAGCCCTCCGTGCTCCACCATCACCCCCTTGGGGCGCCCCGTCGAGCCGGAGGTGTAGATGATGTACGCGAGCAAGCGCGGCGCAGCGGGCGCGTTCGATCGATGCAGCGGGCGACGCAGCAGCGGGCCCGATGGCGTGTCACCACCGGCGATCTCGACGATCTCGACGCCCCGGGGGGCGCGCGATCGGCTGCTCGCCGCGGCGCAGACGATCGAGGCTCCGCTGTCGGAGAGCATGTACTGAACGCGATCCGCTGGATAAGCAGGGTCGATGGGAACATAGGCGTATCCGGACGCGAGGACCGCCAGCGTCCCGATCAGCCCCTCCGGCGATCGTTCGGCGAGCACGGCCACGGGCGCTTCGTCCGGCAACCCGAACGACTCCAGCCGTCGCCGCGTGGCTTCGGCGCGCTCCTCGAGCTCGCGATACGTGATGTGCCGATCGCCGGTCGAGATGGCGATACGATCGCCGCTGCGACGCGCCTGGATGGAGAAGAGATCGACGACGTCCTCTTGCGGCCGCGCATCGAGCTCGATCCGCGGGCTCGGTCCGACCTCGCGCGGATCCTTCATCCTCGTCCTTCCGCCGTCGACGAGGGCCGCGGCGCCGCGCTCATTGACCGTCGCCCCGCGAGGCGCGCTCCGCCATCACGGCGGCGCGATCCCACGCCACGCCGTCGATGCCGAGCGAGTCCGCGAAGCGCTGCGCGTCGGCGAGCGCGCGCGGCCCTGCCTTCATCGACTTCTCGGCGACGCAATCGTTCATCATCGCCTCTCCGCGAGCAAAGCCGATCTGGCGCAGGACCGATCGCCAGATATCCAGCTCACCCTCCGCGAACCAGAGCCACGGCATCGGCAGGACCTCGCGCACGTAGTCCCTCTTCCTCGAGTCCAGCGCCGTGAACACCTCGCGGGCGAGCTCCGCGAAGAGGGCCACGTGCCCTGACTCGTCCTGGCGATGCAGGGCCGTCACGACGCGGTTGAATGCCTGGATGTCCGTGGCGTTGGAGAGCAACGAGAGATACCTGCTGATCGACATCTCCACCGCGACTCCGCTCATGAGCTGGACGAGATCGCGTTTCCAGGGCTCGTCGCACGCCGCCTGATACTCGTGCATTCGGCGGACGACGCTCACCAGCGGGATCTCGAGGTCGCCGAGGCCACGTTGCTCTCTCGTCACGCGGCAGGCCCGCACGACGAGCAGCGTGTGGTACGCCTCGTCGACGAGGGCCTGGGCCATGGACTCGCGAGCTGCGCCCGTGCGAGCGCCGGGCAGGCGACCCGCGATGGCGTCGTTGCAGGCGACGCTCACGATGTCGGTCTCGACGCGGACGATGCGCTCGTTGTAAATGAGCCAGCCGCACGTGAGGATGCGACGCTTGGTCTCGTCGTCGAGGTCTTGATAGGCGGGATGCTCGCGGAAAGGGAGCAGGTGCTCGACGAAGTCGGGCTTTTCAGGCTCCAGGAGCGATTGCAGCGGCGGCTCTGCGCCTTTGACCGCTGCGTCCTTCGCCCACCGCTCGCCATGCTGGGTCAGGAACCTCGCGATGACCGAATGAGCGCTCGCAGCCAATATTTCGCGGTCCATACACCCTCCCCGGTCCTGGCTCCGTCGCGCTTCCGCGCCCCCGCATCCCCCCTCGCAACGCGACAAGTTGCAAACAAGGGTTTGTACCACGTGTGTTCCAGGCGCTCAAGCGTGGATCTGCGGTCTTACGGCTCTTGCGTGTGCAAGGCTCGTCGGCGCCGAGCTCCGACGAGCCGCAGTCAGGGCGCGACGCAGCACGCGTCATGTTCGAGCAGCTCGGGGGGCTCTGGGCGAGCGGCAAGCATGGCGAACGGCCACCCGACCACGTCAGGCTGAAGCGCACCGCGAACGCCGACGCCGACGCCGGCGCCGACGAAGCGCGGCTCAGGATGTGCGTCTGCCCGATCATCGGGAACCACGCGATGTCGGACTTCGAGGGGCCGGCGGGCGTCACCCTCGCGGAAGCGGAAACGGAAGAGGAGGCGGGCGTTCACCGGCCGCAGTCGTTCGAGGCGAGCGGCGCACGCATCCCGCTCCGCGCACGCGACCTGCGGGCGACGCGACCTTCGTCACCGTGAAGCTCAGAAGACCGAAAGCCCGACACCCCCTGGGTCGTCGGGCTTTCGAGCATCTATCCGGTGCGGCTCCTTCGATTGTACCAGCCGTACCAGCCAGCCTCTCGGGCTGGCTTCCTCAACCATCTCGGGTGGGCCATGAAGGACTTGAACCTTCAGCCAATGGATTAAGAGTCCACTGCTCTACCAATTGAGCTAATGGCCCGAGTGAATTGTCAAACCGACTGAACCTGGAGCGGCTCCCGGGATCTCGCCGGAACGCTTGCGTCGCCCGTTGAGCCCGGCACGCCCGGCCTGATTCGAACAGGCGACTTTCGGATTCGAAGTCCGACGCTCTATCCAGCTGAGCTACGGGCGCTCCTGCGCGCCCCTCGGCGGGGCTCGCGGAACGCTTCTAACCGCACCGGCGGCGATATGTCAAGGCGTTGTAGCGACATGATGCGCAATTTTTAGGCCGCCCCACCCCGCAGAGCCCGGGCGGACGTGCGCGCCGGGGACACATCCAGGCTCCTCCCCCGTGAGGCGCGCCGTCGTCCACCAGCACCTGCCGCGCGGCCACGGCCTGCCAGCGGCACGCCCTCCCGGGGCGCACCTGGGTCGACGCGGCGGCGCCGGGCCCGGGGCGGCTGCCTCCTGGTCTCCTGCTCGCGGCGCGGCTGCGCCTTGCCCGGCCGGCCGTGAAAGAAGTTCTCTGTCCGCGGCGCCGCAAGGTAGGGTCCGCTCCGCCATGCCGCTGCTCCGCCCGCTCTCTCGGCGCTGCCTCGCGTCGCGAGGCCCCATCGCCGCGCTCCTCCTCGCCCTCTCGCTCGCCGCGCCGGCCCAGGGCGCCCCCGTGACGGGCGCGCAGCCGGCCGCGGCCGAGCAGCAGCCGGGCAAGCGCCAGCAGAACAAGCGCCGCGCCGCGCGGCGGAGCTCGGCCGACGGCGAAGGTGAAGCTCGGGCGGCGCGCGGCGCCCGATCCAAGGAGAAGGCCCAGGAACGCGCCGGCAAGAAGCGCGCGGCGCGACGCGACGACGCGTCCCGCGCGGAGCGCCGAGGCGCCGACGCCGACGAGCGGAAGCCGCTGTCGAAGGGCGCTCCCAACCGCGGGCGGCTGACCGGCGCCGTGCGGCTCCGATCGTCGAGGCACCTCAAGACGCGCGAGGGCGCCAGGACATGGGGGCTGCCCGTGCTCGTGAAGACCCTGCGGCGCGCCGCCTTCCAGGTGGCCAAGAAGCACGGCGACTCCGCGCTGCTCGTCGGCGACCTCTCGGCCAGGACGGGCGGCGCGCTCGACGGGCACAACTCCCACCAGACGGGGCGCGACGCCGACGTCGGTTTCTACGTCATCAACTCGAAGGGCAAGAACCTCCGCACGGACCGGTTCGTGGCGTTCGACGACGAGGGCAACGCCATCGGCCTCCCCGGCGCGCGGTTCGACGACGCGCGCAACTGGGCGCTCGTCCAGGCGCTGCTCGAGGATCGGCAAGCGGGCGTCAAATACCTCTTCGTGACCGACGCGCTGCGGGCGCGGCTGCTCGCCCACGCCGCGAAGAAGCGCGTCCCGGCAGACCTCCGGGCCCGGGCCGCTGCCGCGATGATGAGCCCGAGGGACGCCGACCTGCACAACGACCACTTCCACATCCGCGTGATGTGCCCCCCGTCGATGCGCGGCGCCTGCATCGAGGAGTCGCTGGCCCGCCCCGCGTGCGCCGCCGATGAAGCGAAGCAGCCGCGCGCCTCCGCGACGCCCGCGGCGACGGAGGCGGACATCTACGGCGTGCCCTCCACGGCGGCGCCTGCGGCGGCCGACGGAGCGCGCGCTGCAGCCGCACCGGCGGCCGCGAACGCCCCCGCCTCAGCCGCGCCGGCGGCCGCGACCACGCCGCCCGCAGCGGCCGCGGGCGGTCGCTCAATCGCCGCGCCCGCGCCCGCGCCCCGCTGACGTCCGCCCGCGCTCAGACCCCCGGCGCGACCCCAGCCGGCGCCTCGCCGTCCGCGATCTCCACGACGACCGGCGCGTGATCGGACGGGCGCTGGAGCTCGCGCGGGCGCGTGTCGATCGACACATCGGTGCACCGCGCGGCGAGCGGGCGCGTCAAGAGCGCCAGATCGATGCGGAGGCCCTTGTTGCGCCTGAACGCACCCATCCGGTAATCCCACCAGCTGTACGCCTCCTTGGCGGGGTGGCAGGCGCGGAACGCGTCCACGAGCCCCCACTCCATCAGGCGGCCGAGCGCGGCCCGCTCGTCCGGATGGAAGAGCACCTGCCCCTCCCACTTCTTCGGCTCGGCGACGTCGATCGCCTCGGGCGCTACGTTGAAATCACCGCAGATCATGATCTGCTGATCCGGGCGGTAGCGGGCCTCGAACTCGCTCCGCAGGCGCTCCAGCCACGCGAGCTTGTAGGCGAAGGCCGGCGTGCCCACCGCCTGGCCGTTGGGCACGTAGACGTTGATGACCCGGATCCCCTCGATCGTCGCCGCCAGCATCCGCCGTGCGACGTCCTGCTCATCGCCGTCGAGGCCCTTCTTCACGTCGTCGACCGAGAGGCCGAAGCGCGTGGCGATCGCGACCCCGTTGTAGGACTTCTGGCCGAAGATGACCGAGCGATAGCCCACCTCGGAGAGCGCGGCCTCGGGGAAGCTGCCGTCCTCGACCTTCGTCTCCTGCATGCAAACGACGTCGGGCGCGGCGCGGACCAGCCAGCTCGTGAGCTGCTCGAGCCGCGTGCGGATGGAGTTCACGTTCCAGGACGCGATGCGCATAGGTCCTCCGGGCGATAGCGGATGAAGAGCCGGGCGGGAAGCCTGGTCCAGGGGCACGCGCGGGGTCCACGGCGCCCGATCACAAGGCCTCCCGGATCACGTCGAAGAGGCCCTCCGGATCGTCGACATGGAGCCAGTGGCCGGCGCGCGGCAGGACGTGGACCGAGAGCCAGGGCGCACGCGCCGCGAGCGCCTCGAAGCGGCCGCGCGAGGCCGGCGAGATCGACGCGGAGCGGCCGCCGAGCACGACATGGATGTGCCGCTCCTCCACGCCCGGCACGCCCGGGCCGGCCGGCGCCGGCGGGTCCTCCAGGACGTGCCACAGATCGCGGGCGAAATAGTCGGTGAGCAGCGCGTCCAGGATGTCGAGGTCGAGCCGGATGCGAAAGCCGTCGCCCTCGCGGCGGACGTTCATCGCCAGCCAGTCCGCGATGCCGCGGCTGAACCCGGCGGCGTGCACCGCCTCGAGGAACGCCTCGCGCGACGGGATCGGCTGCGGGATCGCGCGGAGCATCGCGAGCACGCCGGGGCTCTCCGATCCGCTCTCACCGGCGGGCCTCGCGCTCGGATCGGCGTCGAGGATGAAGCCGCGCTCGATCCCCGTCGTCCGGCGCTCGAGGTAGGCGAGCGCCACCTTGCCGCCGAACGAATGGCCCATCACGCCGCGGATATCGAGGCCGAGGCGGTCGCCCAGCCGGAGCAGATCGTCTGCGGCCGCCGCGATGGTGTGGGGTGCAGGCGGGCTCTGCGACATGCCGTGGGCCCGCAGGTCGACAAGGATGAACCCCCACGGCCGGGCGGCGGCGCCAGGCGCGCCCCCGGCGGATTGCGCCTCGGCGAGGCGCCGGACGAAGGTGCGCCAGTTGGCGCCCGAGCCGAAGATGCCGTGCAGCACGAGCATCCAGCGGGCAGGCGCCGCGGAGGGGGCGGAGACGAGGGCGTGGTGGGGCACGAAGCCGTCGTGTGCGTTCATGGCTCTCCGGACCGCGCGAGCGCGCGGCCTGCGCCTAGCGCTAGCATGGACCCATGGCCAAGAAGCCCCCCATCGCGCCGCCGAGCGCGGACGCCACGGAAGACGAGGGCATCCAGCCGGCGAAGCCCGCGCGGTTTCACGGATCGGCGCTCGCCGGGGCCAGCTTCGACGACGTCGACCTTCGCGACGCGCGCCTGCACAACGTCTCGCTCGCGGGGGCCGAGCTCGACGACGTCGACCTGCGCGACGCGCGCCTGCACAACGCCTCGCTCGCGGGGGCCAAGCTCGACGACGTCGACCTGCGCGACGCGCGCCTGCACAACGTCTCGCTCGCGAAGGCCGAGCTCGACGATGTCGATCTGCGGGACGCGCGCCTGCACAACGCGACCCTCGCCGGCGCTTCGCTCGACGACATCTCTCTCGCCGGCGCGCGCATCAATGACGCCGACGCCGCCGCGACCCGCTGGTCCGACGCGAGCCTGCGCCGCGCTCGCTTCGAGGGGTCGGACCTCCGCGAGGTCGAGATCGTCGGCTGCGCGATCGACGGGCTCACCATCGACGGCGTGCGGATCGATCGCCTGCTCGAGGAGGCGAAGGCTCGATCACACGCGAGCCAGGCCCCGAAGGCCACCGAGAAGGAAGCGCCGACGAAGAAGCCGAAAAAGGAGCGGAAACCGTAGCGCCCCACCCGCGGAGCGAGCGGGCAGCGCCCCGCGCGACAGCGGGCGGTTACGCCTCGATGAGCCCGGTGCGGACCGCGATGCGGGTCAGCTCGACCGCGCTCTTGCACCCGAGCTTCGCGTAGATGCGCACGCGGTGGGTCTCCACCGTCTTCGGGCTGATCGTCAGCCGCGCGGCCGTCTCGCGCGTCGACACGCCGGCCGCGAGCAGCCGCAGGACCTGGCGCTCGCGCGGCGTCAGCGCGTCGAGACCACCGGAGCCCTCGCTCGCCGGCTTGCGCATCGCGCGCACCACGGCCCCCGCGATGCTCGAGGAGAGCGGCGCTCCCCCGGTCGCGATCCGGCGGATGCCCTCGATGACCTCCTCGAGCTTCGAGGTCTTCACGAGATACCCCTGCGCGCCCGCGCGGAGCGCCTCGGCGACGCGGAACTCGTCGTCATAGCCGCTCAACACGAGGAGCTTCGCCTGCGGCAGCTGCGCTCTCAGCGCCCCGAGGAGCTCGATGCCGTCCCGGTCGGGGATGTTGAGATCGACGAGCACGACGTCCGGCTTGCAGCTCGCCGTCTCGCGCAGCGCATCGGCCGCCGTCCCGGCCTGGCCCACGACGACCATGTCGGGCTCGTCCGAGAGCGCTCGAGCGAAGCCTTCGCGAACGACGGGGTGATCGTCGATCAGATAGATGTGCAGCTTGCTAGCAGGGGTTTCCGCCATGATGACCACAGGGGGATTGGAGTGTCCTTCAGACCACAATTCGATACCCGTGAGCAGTTCAAGTCAAGCTGCTCGGGTCGTCCTGGGAGGAACCTTACAGGGGTATCAGGTGCTCAACGATCTGCAAGGAGCGGCGCGGCGGCAAGCCCAATTGGTGAGGAAAACTCCGTCCTGAGCGAGTTTCGGAGCTCGACGGAGATCCGCGCGACGTGGAATGCGCAACGGTGGACGTGACGGAAGGTGCAACGATGCGCCCGGAGCGGCCTGCGCATGCGGTCGCGGCGAGCGTCTGGTATCCTTCGCGCGCCTCATGCGCCGGAATGGCCAGCGATCCAGGGGAATACGATGAGCTCGCCGGTCCCCGCTCCCGGCCCGGCCGCCACCTCGCCCTCGCCGCGCGCGCCCGCGGAGATCTTCGTCGTCGATGACGACCCCGCGCTCGTCGAGTCGCTGCTCGACCTGCTCTCCGACGAGGGCTACCGGGTTCAGGGCTTCACGCGACCGCTGGAGGCGCTCGAGCGCCTCGCCCGCGGCGCGCGACCGCGGGCGGTCCTGCTCGACTACGTGATGCCCGAGATGACCGGCGAGGAGTTCCTCGCCGCGCTCGCCGCCGCGGGCGTCGAGGTGCCCGTCCTCCTGCTCTCCGGCGTGAACGAGCCCAACATCCGCGGCGCCGTGGCCGGCGTGCTGGCGAAGCCCTTCGACGTCGACCGGCTCCTCGTCGTGCTCGAGCGCCTGACCGGCGCCGTGCAACGCTAGCGCACCGGCGCCGCGACCCGCCGATCCCGGCTCGCACAGGCGCGGCGGCACGCTCCTCGCGTCCCGTGGGTCCAGGAGAAGCCGAGGATGTCGTCGCTGCTCGCAGAAGAGAGCGCCACCGGGCCAGCCGTCCTCGCGCGAGGCGGATCGGGCAGCCCCGCCATCGCGAACGCGCCGGCGTCCGCGATCAAGCTGCCGGCCGAGCTGCACCACCGCTTCCGCTTCATCGCGATCGACGCGGGCCTCCTCGGGGAGGCGGTCGACGGCGCCGCGGCGCTGCTCGACGCGCTGCTCGCGATGGGGGTGCGCGTGGCGCTCTTCACCGACGAGGCCGTGCCCCACCTCGCGCGGCGGCTCGCTCGCGGCGTGCGCGCCGAGAACCGCAGGCGGCTCTTCCTCGGCGCGCTGGACGGCGCGGAGCTCCACGGCTTCGATCGCCGCGGCGCCGCGGTCGCGCTCGCCGCCCGCGCGGAGCCGGACGGGCGCTCCGCCGTCGCCGCGCTGCTCGCTCAGGTGATCGCGCCGCTCCGCATCGAGCCGCACGATCGGCTCGCGATCTCGCCGGAATCGAGGGAATCGCGCGACGGCGCGACGGCCGGAGGGGCGCGCGGGCTCCGCGACGCGCCGGAGCTCGCGGGCGCCGTCCACGCGACGGCCGGCGCGCAGCGGCTGTCCGAGATCCTCGCGCTCCAGCGGGATCTCGACCGTGAGCTCGGCCCGCTCGCGGCGCCCCGCGACGCCGCGTGGGTCATCGAGGAGCCGGGGTTCGACGTCGCGCGCGAGCACGAGATCGAGTCGCTGCTCGCGATCGCCAACGGCTACCTCGGCTCGCGCGCGTCGCTGCCGGAGGGGTCGAGGGTGTCGCGGCCGGCCACGTTCATCGCGGGCGCCTTCGAGCCCTCGGCCGACGTGAGCCGCGTGCCGGAGCTCGTCATCGCCCCCGACTGGGGCCGGCTGAACGTCGCCATCGAGGGCGAGCCGTTCTCCGCGGAGACGAGCGGCGTGCTGCACCACCACCGCGCCCTCGACATGCGGCGCGGCGTGCTGCTGCGCGAGGTCCTGCGGCGCGACGAGGGAGGCCACCTCATACACCTGCACACGCTCCACGCGGCGTCCCTCGCGAACCGCCACGTCCTCATGGAGGCGCTCAGCATTGCCCCCCTCAACTTCACCGGGACGATCCGCGTCGACGCGATCCTGAGCGGCGACGTGAAGAGCGCGAGCGGCGCGGCGCACTGGGCCGGCTTCGCGGCGGACGCGAGCGCGAAGAGCCTGCTCCTCGTCGGGCACACGCACGGCGGGCTCGTGACCGCGATGACCTCGCACCTGCGGGAGCTCCCGGAGCAGGCCGCGGAGTGCTCGTCCCCGCCCGAGCTCCTCGAGGGCGCGCGCTGCGAGCGCACCGCAGGCGCGCGATCGATCGCCGAGCGCTGCGACGTCGGCGTCCGCGTCGCCGAGCCGCGCCGCCTCTTCCGGACGACGACGCTGCACACGTCGCGCGACACGCCCACGCCGCGCGAGGCGGGAGAGGCGCTCCAGGCCGAGCTGTCGAGCCGCACCACGGCCGGCCTGCTCGGCGAGCACACGCGGGCGTGGGCGGAGCGCTGGCGCCACGCCGACGTCGAGATCGACGGCGCTCCCAAGATCGAGCGGGCGCTCCGGTTCGCCCTGTATCACCTCATCGGCGCGGCGAACCCGGACGACCCGCGCTGCTCCATCGGCGCGCGCGGGCTCAGCGGGGAGGCGTACCGCGGCCACGTCTTCTGGGATACCGAGACCTTCCTCGTCCCGTTCTACACGCACTGTTACCCCGAGGCCGCCCGCGCGCTGCTCCTCTACAGGCACCGCACCCTCGCCGGCGCGCGCCGCAAGGCGAAGGCGCTCGGCTACGAGGGCGCGCTCTACGCGTGGGAGTCGGCGGACACGGGCGACGAGACGACGCCGCCGCTGGTCGTCACGCCGTTCGGCGAGGTGGTCCGGGTGCTCTCCGGCGAGCAGGAGCACCACATCAGCGCCGACATCGCGTACGCGGTGCACGCGTACGTCCGCGCGACCGGCGATCTCGACTTCCAGCGCGGCGAGGGGGCCGAGATCCTGATCGAGACGGCGCGCTTCTGGGCGAGCCGCGCCGAGCTCGGACCGGATGGCCACGCCCACATCCGGCGGGTGATCGGGCCGGACGAGTACCACGAGACGGTGGACGACAACGCGTTCACGAACTGGATGGCGCGGTACAACCTCCGCGTCGCCGCCGCGATCGTCCGGCGCAACGTCGCGCGCGCGGACGTGCTCGCGCGGCTCGACCTCCGGCCCGACGAGCCCGACCGCTGGTGCGACATCGCCGACCGCATGTTCCTCGGGATCGACCCGCAGACCGGCCTGATCGAGCAGTTCGCGGGCTACTTCGGCCTCGCGCCGTTCTCCATCGCCGACTACGCCGTGCGCAGCGCGCCGGTCGACGTCTTGCTCGGGCGCGAGCGGACGCAGGCCTGCCAGGTGGTGAAGCAAGCGGACGTCGTGCAGCTCATCGCGCTGCTCTGGAGCGCGGTGCCCGCGAGCGCCCGGCGCGACAACTTCCTCTACTACGAGCCGCGCACCGCCCACGGCAGCTCGCTGAGCCCCAGCGCCCACGCGCTCGTCGCCGCCCGGCTCGATCTCCACGCCCACGCCGAGCGCTACTTCGAGCAGACCGCCGACATCGACCTCGGCAACACGATGGGCAACTCCGCGGGCGGCGTGCACATCGCCGCCATGGGCGGCCTCTGGCAAGCCGTCGCGTTCGGCGTGGCCGGCGTCACGCGCGTGCCGCGGAGCGCGCTCTCGGAGGCGCTCCCCCACGCGCCGCCGTGCCCCGACGAGGACGAGGCGATCGGGATCGAGCCACACCTCCTGCCGGGCTGGCGCCACCTCAAGATCCCGATCACCTGGCGAGGCCGCGCGCTCGAGATCCACGTGGAGGATGGGGCGGTCGAGGTCGCGCTGGAGGGGAGCGCGCCGCTGCCGATCTGCCTGCTCGACGCGGGCACGCCCGCCTGCGCTGTGCTGGCGGAGCCGGGCCGCCGCTATGCGACGCGGCGGCTGGGTGACCGCGTCACGCCATGGGAGGAGGTCACGACATGCTGAGCGCTGCGCGCGATGGGACCCTCGGCGAACGCGGAGCGATGTCCGAGCCGGCCTCGACGGCCGAGCCGCCCCTCGGAGCGCACGGGGGGGCGCGCGACGAGCGCGACGAGCCCGCGCCGGAGAGCGGCGCGCGGAGCAGGAATGTGCTCGTCGCGCTCCACGGCCGCCGCGGCCACCTCGGCGCCCTCGAGCTCGGGCGGCTCATCGCGGGCGCGTTCCGCGCGCCGCTGCACGGGCTCATCGTCGGCGCAGGCCCGATCGAGGCGAGCGAGGTGCCTGCTCACCTCGGGATCGCCGCGGAGGCGCTGCGGGGCGTGGTGCTGCACGTCGAGGCGAGCGAGGATCCCCCGGGCGCGCTCGCGTCGGCGACGAAGAGCCGCGGCGCCGCAGTCCTGGTCGTGGCGCCCGAGCCGGAGGAGCTCATGGACGAGCGCCTGGGCGTCGGCCGGCTCGCCGCGGGCGCGCTGGAGGCCGTCATGAGCGGCGTCGTCGTCGTCATCGCCCCGACGAACCGACCGTCGACTCGGCTACGGCGCATCCTGCTTCCGCTCGACGGCACCCCCAGCACGGCCGCCTCGATCACCCCCGCCGGAGAGCTCGCCCGCAGGCTCGGCGCGGAGCTCGACATCGTGATGGTCGGCTGCGCCTCGCCGCGGAAGGAGGCGACGAACGACGGACCGCCCGTCTCGACGCCGGTGCCATTCGAGCCGGGCACGATGGCGGCGCCCCTCTACGTCGATCAGCCTCAGCACGAGTGGGCCGCGTTCACCGAGGAGTTCCTGGCCCGATTCCTGAGCGCGATCGGTCATTGCCCTCACGACGTCGCAACGCGGTTCTTCCTCGGCAAGGGCGAGCCGGCGGCGGAGATCCTGCGGTTCGCCGAGCAGCTGGCGAGCGATCTCGTGGTGCTGGTCTGGCACGGGCACCTCGAGGATCACCACGGCAGCGTCTTCCGCGACGTGCTGAGCGGCGCCCCGTGCCCGGTGATGGTCCTGCGCCGATAGAGCGCGCTCACCGGCGCGAATCGACGTGAATCGACGTGAATCGACGTGAATCGACGTGAATCGGCGCAAATCCGCCCGTAGGCGAGCGCCCCGCCGGGCGGGCTCCACGCCAACGACCGGCGAAAGGCGCTATGGTGCGCCGCCATGGTCTCCCGGAAGCTGCCCCCCAGCGAGTGTCGCAAGATCGTAGAGCCGCAGAGCTTCCGCTTCTCCACGACGGAGGAGGTCGCGCCGCTCTCGGCGGGCATCGGCTCGCAGGAGCGCGCCCTCGCCGCGCTCGCCTTCGGCCTCGACATCCGCCAGCCCCGCTTCCACGTCGTCGTCGTCGGCGCGCCCGGCACGGGCCGCACGTTCTGCGCGCGCGCCGTCGCGAAGCGCATCGCGGCGAGCCGCCCCACGCCCGACGACATCCTCCTCCTGCCGAACCCGCACCGCCCGAGCGAGCCGACGGTCCTGTCGCTGCCGCCGGGCGAGGGGCGCCCCTTCGTCGAGGCGATGGAGGAGCTGCACGAGAAGCTCGTCGACGCCCTGCGCGGCGCGACCGAGGGCGAGCGCTTCAAGCAGGCGCGCGGCAAGATCCAGCGCCGGGTGAACGCGGAGGAGCGGCGGCTCGAGGAGCAGCTCAAGGCCGCGGCGCGCGAGCTCGGCCTCGACCTCGTGCGCGGCGAGGACGAGGTGCAGATCACCTCGATCGAGGACGCCGCCAACGCGCCGGACGGCGAGGCCCTGCTCGCCATCGCCGGCTCCATCGAGGAGTTCGAGATGCGGCTCGCCACCGTGCAGGACGAGGCCGACGTCGAGCTGCGCGGCGTCGTGAAGCAGCTGCTCAGCGACGGGGTGAAGGCCTGCTTCCAGCCCGTGCGCGCGCGCTTCGAGGGGCGCAATGACATCAGCGCCTTCCTCGCGGACGTCGAGACGGTCGTGTCGAAGGAGTTCCGCCTGCTCGTCGACGAGGCGCGCGGCGAGGAGGGCGGCGCCACCCTCCCGCGCGGCGTTGTCGTCCCGACGCTCCTCACGGAGCACACGCCCGACTCGGGCGCCCCGGTCGTCGACGTCCCCTACCCCACGCTGACCGCCCTGTTCGGCCGCACCCACGCGCCGCCCGACTCCGGCTTCCCGCCGGAGCCCGGCTTCGCCGTCGCGGGCGCCCTCCACGAGGCGGCCGGCGGCTTCCTCATCCTGCCCGCGGGCGCGCTCCTCAAGAACGAGGCGCTCTACGAGCAGCTCAAGGCCTGCCTCCTCGCGGGCAAGTTCATCGTGCCCGAGCACAACCCGTCGTACTTCCGCGGCACCGCCGAGGAGCTGCTCTTCCCGCCGATCCCCATCGACGTGAAGGTCGTCCTCGTCACGAACCCGCAGCTCTACCAGGACCTGCACGACGCCGATCCGGAGTTCTCGCAGCTCTTCAAGGTGCAGGCGCGGTTCGAGACGACGATCTCGCTCGATCAGGCGCTGCTCACGTACCCCGCGTTCCTCGCCGGCTTCGCGCACGATCGCGGCCTCCCGCCGATCACGGCCGACGGCGTGACCGCGCTCCTCTTCCACGGCGGCCGCCTCGCGGAGAGCCAGACCAAGGTGAGCGCGCAGGTCGGGCTCATCGCCGAGGTCGCGACAGAGGCCGGTTACCGGGCCCAGCGCCGCGGCCGCAAGGTGGTCGACGGCCCCGAGGTCAACGAGGCGCTCGAGGCAGCGCGGCGCCGCGGGAGCCATTTCCGCGACCACGTGCATGAGCTGCTCTCGGACGGGACGATCCGCATCGACGTGACCGGCCGGCGCGTCGGGCAGGTCAACGCCATCTCGGTCCTGTCCGACGGCCCGCAGACGTTCGGCCGCCCCTGCCGCGTGACGGCGGTCGTCTACCCGGGCCGCGAGGGCCCGGTGAACATCGCGCGCGAGGTCGAGATGTCCGGCCCGCTCCACAGCAAGGGCGTGCTGGTCCTCACGGGCTTCCTCGCGGCCCGGTTCGCCCAGCACCGCCCGCTCTCGTTCGGCGCCTCGCTCGTCTTCGAGCAGACCTACGAGCCCATCGAGGGCGACAGCGCCTCGTCGAGCGAGCTGTACGCGCTCCTGTCCGCGCTGTCCGGCGTCCCGATCCGGCAGGAGCTCGCCGTGACGGGCAGCATCGATCAGCAGGGGAGCATCCAGCCCGTGGGCGGCATCAACGAGAAGATCGAGGCCTTCTTCGATCTGTGCGCCGCCAAGGGCCTGACGGGCGAGCAGGGCGTGCTGATCCCGAGCGCGAACCGCGACGCGCTCATGCTGCGGGGCGACGTCGTGACGGCGATCGAGGCCGGCCGCTTCCACGTGTTCGAGGTGAGCTCCGTCGAGGAGGGCATCGAGATCATCACCGGCGTCGCCGCGGGCGTCGCCGACGCGGACGGAAGGTACCCGGAGGGGACCGTGTTCCACGCGGCGGACCAGCGGCTCGAGCGCTTCCACCAGGCGATCGCCGACACGCTGAAGGGCGGGACGAGCGCGGATCCTCGAAGAATGCTCAGGGAGCGCTGAAGATGAAAGCGAAGCGCACAGCCAGACCCGCGCCGATAGGCGCCGGAGCCCGCCGATGACGCGGCGGCTCATCCTGCTCGCGGCGGCCGGCGCCGCGGCGCCGCTGCTGGCGTGGGGCGCGCTCGCGCGGTGGCGTGATGCGTCGCCCTCGCTCGGCGCCGCCTGCGCGGCCGCCGCCGCGATCGCGCTGCTGGTCCTCCTCGGCGCCGCCGTCCGGCGGCGCTTCGCCGGGAGGCCCGGTCGATCCTCGCGCCAGGCGCCCGCGGCGCCTCGGCTCCCGCGGACGGGGCAGCCGGCCGCGCGCCGCGCGGAGCGCGCCCTGACGCCGCCGACCGAGCTCGACGATCCGCGGCGCGTCTACGCCTTTGCGGCCCAGGCCGTCGGCCAGTCGCTCGCCTGGGAGGGGAGCTACAAGGAGGCGGCCGCCTCGCTGCGCGACGTGCCTCGCGAGTGGATACCTCCGCAGGTTCGGATGCTCGTCATGAGCAACCTCGCCCAGTGGCAGCTCTGCGCCGGCGACATCGAGTCCGCCCGGCGGCTCCTCCCGGACCTGGACGAGGAGCGCGCGCCGGCGTCGGTGCGGCCGCTCGTGCGGGGAGCGCGCGCCGCGGTGCTCGTGCGCACCGGCGACGTCGAGGGCGCGCTCTCCCTGGTCGGCCTCCGCGATGGCGAGCGGGAAGAGCCGACCGAGGTGCGCCAGCGCTACCGCATCACCCGCGCGCACGCGCTCACCGCGCTCGGCGAGCCCGCCGCGGCGCGCGCGGAGCTCCGCCGGGTGGTCGATGACGTCGGCGTCGACGAGCTCTGCCGCTGGATCCCCGCGGGCGGGCCCGCCCGGGCCGCGATGATCGAGCTCATCGACGAGGGCTGACGGATCCGCGCGTCTCCGATCTTCCGCGCCGCCCAGGCCTGGCTCCGCCGACGAGCCGGCGTGGTGATGCGCTCCGCTCCTCGCCGCGCGCGCACGCCCTCCTCGACGCTGGCACGCCGGCGCGCCACCGCGAGGCCGCGACTCGCCAAGCGCGGATCTCGGGCCGCTCGAGTCACGCGCAACTCGGATCGTCACGCCGCGTGTCAAGCGTCATTTCCCTGGTTTGTCGCGCGGGAAGCCCCTCTCTGCCGGCTCCGGGCGCTCGAAGCGCACAGAGCGCATCGTGTGCGCTTCCCCGGGGATTCCGGTTCACGGTGGGGGGAGCCACGTTGCGAGCGGCTGGCGGCTGGTAGAAAAAGGATGCTGTACGCAAAGTGCATCGGGCCAGGTAGCCTTTTCGCGTCGACCGGGGGAGAACGCATGCCAACCTGTATGGGTGGCCAATGAGGGTGGAGGCGCCACGGGGGGTGATCGGCGGGTGTTGCACCGGTTCAACCAGCCCAGCGCGCCCCATCCTGGCGACTCCCCTCGCTCACAGGAGCCCGCCCCGGAGGCTCCCGTGAACCGCCCAGCGGACACGCCGTCCCATCGCATCCTCATCGTCGACGACAGCCCCACGTACCTGAACCAGGTCGCGGCGGCGATGCGCGACGAAGGCTACTTTCCGGTGCTCGCCCACTCGGGGGAGGAGGCGCTCGCGCGGCTCACGGTGGCGCGCGTCGACGGCATTCTGCTCGACATGGTGATGCCGGGTCTGTCGGGCCCGGCCACGTGCCTCCGCATCAAGGCGAACGCCTCGTGGCGGCCGATCCCGCTGTTGATGCTCACCGGCCGCGATGACCACAAGGCGATCCTCGACGCCCTCTCGGCCGGCGCCGACGATTTCGTGACGAAGACGGGCGAGCTCACGGTGCTGAAGGCGCGCCTGCGCGCCCAGCTGCGCAGGAAGCATTACGAGGACGAGAACCGCAGGATGCGCGAGCTCCTCCTGCGCCGGGAGATGGAGGCGGCGGAGGCGCGCGCCGACCGGCGCCTCAAGCAGAGCGAGGAGCGGTTCCGGCTCATCGTGGAGGGCGTCCAGGACTACGCCATCTTCATGCTCGACCCCGCCGGGCGCATCGCCAGCTGGAACCCGGGCGCCGAGCGCATCAACGGCTACCGCGCCGACGAGATCATCGGCTGTCACTGCTCGGTCCTCTTCCCGCCGGAGGACGTCGAGCTCGGCAGGCCCGCCGCGGAGCTCGATTCCACCGTCGAGACCGGCCGCTCGATCCAGGAGGGGTACCGCGTCCGCAAGGACGGCACCCGCTACTGGGCGAACGAGGTGATCAGCGTGCTCTTCGACGAGGCCGGGCAGCTGCGCGGCTTCGCGAAGGTCACCCGCGACGTGACGGAGCGCCGCCGCGTCCACGAGGCGCAGCGCATCCTCGTCTCCGCCGGGCAGATCCTCGGCGAGTCGCTCGATTTCGAGGAGACGCTGCGGCGCGTGGTCCGCGTCGCGCTCCCCGACTTCGCTTCGATCTGCGTGCTCCTGCTGCAGGACGAGTCCGGCGCGATCGATCGGCAGGTGACCGCGCACGCGGATCCGTCGATGGCGATGGCGACCGAGCTGCTCGGCAGGATCACGGCCGACTCTGCCGGGCGGGGCATCGGCAGGGTCCTGCGCACGGCGCAGCCGGAGCTCATCCCCAAGGTGACCGACTCCTTCGTCCGCGCGATCTCGTTCGATCAGGCGCACTACGAGGCGCTGCGCTCGCTCTCGCTCGCCTCGCACCTCACGGTCCCGCTGACGGCGCGCGGCCGCACGCTGGGCACGCTCTCGTTCGCCTCGACGCACCGGCGCTACGACGCCGTCGATCTCGACCTCGCGCAGGATCTCGCGCGGCGCGCGGCGCTGGCCGTCGACAACGCCCGGCTCTACCGGGAGGCGCAGCTCGCGGTGCGCGCGCGCGACGATTTCCTCACGATCGCCTCGCACGAGCTCCGCACGCCGCTCACGCCCATGCAGCTGCAGGTCGACGGCCTCCTGCGCGCCGGCAAGCGCGGCGGCCTCACCGCCGAGCGCGCCACGCCGCGGCTCGAGATGATCAAGCGGCAGGTCGAGCGGCTCGCCCGGCTCATCACGAACCTGCTCGACATCTCGCGCATCTCCGCGGGCCGCCTGCAGATCGAGCTCGAGGACGTCGATCTCGCGGCCACGGTGAACGAGGCGCTGGAGCGGTTCCGCGAGGAGCTCTGCTCTGCCGGCTGCCCCGTCAACCTGTCGGCCCCCGCCTCGATCGTCGGCCGGTGGGATCGCCTCCGGCTCGATCAGATCGTCACGAACCTCCTCTCGAACGCCGTCAAATACGGCGCAGGCAAGCCCATCGACGTCGCGCTGGAGGACCTCGCGGACCGCGCCCGCCTGACGGTGCGGGATCGCGGCATCGGCATCGCCCCGGAGCAGCAGGCCCGCATCTTCGAGCGCTTCGAGCGCGCCGTCTCCAGCGAGAACTACAGCGGCTTCGGCATGGGGCTGTGGATCGTGCGGCAGATCGCCGACGCGCTCGGGGCGACGATCCAGGTCGACAGCCGGCCGGGCGAGGGGGCGACCTTCACCGTCGACCTGCCGAAGGAGCCTGCCTGACGCCCTCCACGCCGCGCGCCGCGTGACTAGAGCGCCCGCCGCACCCGGCGGCGCTGTTCGATCATGTGCTGGGTGATCTGCTGCCTGCCCTCGGCGCGCTCCACCAGCGTCCACACGTTGTCGCCGCGCTCCCTGCCCGCGCAGTCGAGGAGCGCGTCGGCCGCCTGCTCGGCGGGGATGAGCCCGTCGTGTCGCCCCGGGAGCTCCACCACGGCCGCGCGCGTGCAGAGCCCGCCCATCGTGGCGAGCATCCGGCGCACGATCTCGCGGAAGACCGCCTCGTCGAACGCGTCGCGCTCGCCGGCGCCGAACAGGACGAGCTTGTCGAACGCCATGCGCGGCTTGCACGGGATCATGACGACCTCGCCGAGCTCGCCGGTGATCAGGCCCTGCCGCCTCAGCTCGGAGATCCGGCCGCCGAGCCGCCAGTCGCAGAGGCCGGCCACGCCGTGGGCCGGCCGCGCGTCGCTGAACGGGGCGCACGCGAGCACCTCCGAGTCGAGCTCGTCGAGGCTCTGCAGGTCGGGGGAGATGAACCGTAATTCCACGTGGATCAGACGCTGATGGCGCCCTTGCGGAAGTCGCTCTTCGCGATCTTCACGTTGACGCAAGCGGGCCTGCCGCACCGGAACGCCTCGTCCAGCGCGGGCCCGAGCTCCTCGACGCGCTCCACGCAGGCCCCGAAGCCGCCGAGCGCCTCGACCACGCGGTCGTACCGGGTGAAGTCGAGCGACGTCGCCGGCGCGCGGCCCTCGCCGTAGAGCTCCACCTGCCCCCGTCGGATCTGCGTCCAGGCCGCGTCGTTCCCGATCACGCTCACGACGGGGATGCCCTGGCGCACCATCGCCTCGAACTCGAGCGCGTGGAAGCCGAACGATCCGTCGCCGTACACGAGGACCACGTTGGCCTCTGGCCGCGCCAGCTTGGCCGCCATCGCGTAGCCCGGTCCCACCCCGAGGGTCCCGAGCGGGCCGGGGTCCATCCAGAGCTGCGGCCACTCGAGCTTCAGCACGTTCGCGGCCGTGGCCACGAAGTCCCCTCCGTCGCCGATGACGATGTCGTCCTTGCCGAGGCGCTTGCCGATCTCCGCGCAGACGCGCAGCGGGTTCGGCGGGTCGCCGTCGCTCGCGATCTCCGCCAGCATCTTCGCGCGCGATCGATCCTCGGCCTCGCGCACGGCCGAGAGCCACGCCGCGGCCGTCTTGTCGGGCACCTCCGCGAGCAGCTGCTCCAGGACGACGCCGCTGTCCCCGTCGATCCCGACGTCGACGCGGCGGTTTTTGCCGAGCTCGCTCCCGTCGAGATCGATCTGGACGACCTTGGCCGCCGGGCTGATGGCGCGGCCGTACTCGAGGCGGAAGTCGAAGGGGGTCCCGAGCACCACGCAGAGGTCGGTCTGCGAGAGCGCGAAGCGGCGCGAGCGGCTCATGAGCCCCGGGTGCGCGTGGGGCAGGGCGCCGCGGGCCATGCCGTTCAGGTAGAAGGGCGCCTTCACCGCGTCGGCGAAGCGGCGCAGCGCGTCGCGCCGCGGCGACCACCGGAGCTGGCTCCCGACGATGAACATGGGCCGCTCGGCGTCCCGCAGCAGGGCCGCGGCCCGCGCGACGGCGGCCGGGTCGCCGCCGGGGCGAGGCGGGGCCGCGGGCGCGGTGGCGGGCGCGTCGTCGCCGGCGTAGTTCATCAGCAGGTCGAGCGGCATCTCGAGGAAGACCGGGCCTGGCACGTTCGCCTGGGCGATGCGGAAGGCCGAGTCCACGTACTCCTGGATGCGATCGGTCGAGGGGACGGAGACGCTCCACTTCGAGATGGGGCGCATCAGCTCGACGTGGTTCATGTCCTGCAGCGAGCCCATGTCGGCGAGGGCGCGCGGGCCGGCGCCCCCGAGGACGACCATCGGGACGCCCGCGCGCTGGGCGTTGGCGACGGCCGTCACCACGTCCGTCACGCCCGGCCCCGCGGTGACGGCGCACACCCCCGGCCTCCCGGTCACCCGCGCGTACCCGTCGGCGGCGTGTCCGGCGGTCTGCTCGTGTCGCACGTCGACCACCCGGATGCCGTCATCCAGGCACCCGTCGTAGATCGCCTGGATGTGCCCGCCGCACAGGGTGAAGAGGTGCGTCACCCCGTGTCTCGCGAGGGCCTTCGAGACAAGCCTGCCGCCGTGCACCTGCGCCATGGGGCCGGCATATACCATGTGCGACCCAGCGTCCTGCCGGCGAGCGGTCGGCTCGCGCCGCCGCCCGTGCGCGAGCGCGCCGCCCCGGCCACATCACCGGCCCGGGCCGCTCGGCGCCCGAGCCGGCGCTCCGGGGACGAGCCCCGGGGCCCCGCGTCGGCGGCCGCACGACCGTCGCGCTGGGGCGCCGCGTCGAGGTCTCCACGCCTCGAAACATCACCGGAGCTGGGGGGTCGTGTCCGCCTGAAACCCCCATTGTCCGGGTGGTAGGCAAGTGTTCTTCCTAACCTCCCGACCTCGTCTGAGCGCTCTCGGGATCAGAGCACCACCCGCTTGCTGGCGCGCGCCGCCTCCAGGATGGGTGATCCACGCTATCGCCCCATCAGGTCGGCTATCCGACCGCCGAGTAAGGACAACCCCCTTCGCAGGGCGTCGCTGTAAAAATACAGCTCTGCTACAGCGCCGACTCCGACCTTGGATGCGAGGTCGTCGCCCAACCGCGACGGCCGACGCCTTTGCGATCACGACCCCGACGCTGTTCTCTTCTATCCGGGCCACGAGATGATATAGTTGGAACCTTATTGCAGGTGCCAGCTCGACACCGCCACCTCTCTCGGCCTCTCCCCGGTGCTCCTTCCCTGCAGCCGCCGGCCTCGGAGAGGGTCCGGTTCTCTGCCGGCGGGGCCATCGCGCCGCCGGCGGTCGCCTCTGTCGTCGGCGCTCCCCGTAACCTGGCGGAAACAATTCGGAGGGGGCTGGGTGGGTGGCGCCCCCGAGCTTCTGTGAGGAACGTAACCGGTTCAGGGCCGCTGCGGCGATCGGCGGCGCTGGCGCGGCTCGCCTGCCGCGTGGCGCTGACACACGATCTCCATGACGTGTGCTCGCCAACTCCTTTGCGGCGTACCGGCCTCGACGGGCTGGAGGCGTGGAGCCGCCGCGGCGATCTGGGCAGCGTCAGGGGTGGACACGAGCCATCTTGTGCGACGCCCTCGTGGACGCTGCCTTCACAACCTACGTCCCGAGCGGCGTCTACCACGTGTGCGCCGACTTCACCCGTCCGGGCGTTCCTGACACCCGATCGCCGTGTTGCTTTCACGGGTGTGCGCCGAGACGTCCTCCGTCCATGGTGCATCATTTCATCAATGCGCGATCGCTCAGGGCATCACGCGCTTCTGTTGCAGCGCAAGAAAGGCCAGATTCTCGGCGATCTCGCGCGCGGCCCCGCGGGGTTCTCGTGCGCTGGCGCCTCCCCCTCTCCCAGCGTTCATTTCAATTATCCTGCGCTCACAGAACGTTACCCAATACACCAAAATCACGCGTGACTGCTTACATGAGCTGGCGAGCTTGTTGTTTTTTATTTCGGGAAGGCTCTGTATCGGTTATGCGGGATAAGAGGACGCGCAATCGCGCTTCGCTGGAGTAGCATCGTCCTATGTCGGAGCCCCCTAGTAGCAGTCAGTTGATCCGGATACCCATGGTGCTGGCGCTCGACTGCAGCCCCCATTTTCTGGCTCGTTGCCGGAGGGTTGCAGCGCGGGCTCGCTTCCTCGTCCGCTCCTGCGATGCGGGCTCGGCGTGGGGGGTGGCCGTCCGCCTCCGCCCGCTGGCCATCGTCTTGCCGAGCCACTTGCACGATCGTGCGCCGAAGACCTTCGAGCTGCTCGCGGAGGACGCGGGGGCACGCCTCGTCGTCGTGGAGTCCGAGCAGCTGCCCGCGGGCGAGCTGGAGGGCCACATCACGCACGCGATCGGCGAAGCGAGCCGGGCGCGCGGCGCCTAGAGCGACGGTCACCCGCTTCGGATACGGGCCCACCTCGACGTTTTCGGTGCTCAGCGCACAGGAGTGCGCTTGCGCGCCGAAAACGCCGATCTGGGCCCGTCTCCTGTGCGGGTGACCGCCGCTCTGCCCAGGCCGCGGCCTCAGTCGACGCGGACGCCCGCGGTGAAGTGGAAGCCCCATGTGTGGTCGAGCGGCGGGCCGAGCTCCTCGTCGAAGGGCAGCAGCAGGCCCGTCCGAAGGAACGCGAGGTCGCGCTCGATCGCGAGGAAAGGCTCGACGGCCAGGACATAGAGATTGCGGGCGACGGCGTGCCGGATGCTCACGTTGTCGAACGTGGGCAGCGCCATCCCTTGCACGCGCACGCCGCCGCCGATCCCGTGGCCGATCTGGAGCTCGACGGCGTGCTGGATCGCGAGCTCGTACTCCTTGTTGCGGGCGAGCGGGATGTAGAAGACCGGCTCGAGCTGAAAACGCCCGATCATCCGTGAGCCGACGTGGACCTCGGCGCCGAGGCGCCCGTGGATGGGGAGGATGCTCGGGAAGTACTCGTGGAGATCCCAGTACGCCCGGCTGGCGCTGACGGGCTCGTAGCTGGCGTGGTGGTGGGTCTTGCCCGAGAGCGTCGCGAGCCCGACGTCGCCGCCCACCGTGAGCCAGAACGTCCGGCCGACGCGGGCGACGTGATGGGCGCCGAGCGTCACGTTGCCGAGCACGGCGTCGGTGCGCTCGGACATCGCGAGCCCGAACGGGAGTCGGACATCGAGGAACGTGTGCTGGGCGAACGGCATGCGGGCGAAGAGGGCGACCGCGAGCCCGGAGACCTCGCCGTCGCCGCCGGTGAACGAGGAGGTCTCCAGGCCGATCGCGCCGCGCCGGCTCAGCGGGACGGCCCCCTCGTCGATGGTTCTGCCGCCCGACGCGCGCGCGGGCGGCGGCCCCAGCTCGGCGTCCGAGAGGGACAGCGCCCAGGGCGCCGGCGTGCTGCCCTTGCGGCCCGCCTCCGCTGCGCCCGGCTTCCGCTCAGGCGGCGCCGCGTCGGAAGGCGGCCCGGCAGCTCCCGGCGCGGTTTGCGCCTCTTCCGGCGCGAGCGGCGGGGCGTCCGGCTCAGGTGCGCCCGCTCCGGGCGCGCCGAGCGCCGGGGGCTGCGGCGTGCCGGGCGCCGATGTCGCGGGCGACGGCGCTGCGCCCGACGCCGGGGGCTGCGGCGTGCCGGGCGCCGATGTCGCGGGCGACGGCGGTGCACCCGGCGCCGGCGTCGCGGGCGGCTGCGGCGTCGCGGGCGGCTGCAGTGTGCCCGGCGCCGGCGGCTGCGGTGTGCCCGGCGCCGGCGTTGCGGGCGGCTGCCGTGCACCAGGTGCCGGAGGCGGTCCCGCCGACGCGGAGGGCGCAGGGCTAGCCGCCGGGCGAGGCGTCGCGGGCTGCGCAGCGGAGGACGCGACCGCGAGGGTCGCCGCCAGCCAGGAAAGCGAGGACAAGACCAGGATTCGACGTGGCATCGTGTCTCCTTGGAGCGCGCATCCTATCGTCTCGGCGGGCGCGCGCGGTCTGCTCCGGCGAGCGCTGGACGCGCCTCCGGTGGCGCGACCGCCGTCCGCGGCGCCAGCGCCATCCCGCGGCGACACGGGCACGGGGCGACCCGGAGGCAGAGGCGAGCGCCGCGCGGCGGCCGGCCGCAGAGCGGCGGCGCGGGGCCGGGGCCTGCCGCGCGCCGCTACAGCAGCGCGGCGAGGGCGGCCGCGAGCCGCTCATAGTGCGGCCTGTCGTTGTAGATCTGGGCCGAGATCCGGAGGTGCCGCCGGGGCGACGCGGGCCAGGCGAACACCGGCACCTCGATCCCCCACCGCTCGAGCAGCGCGTCCTGGAGCGGATCGAGGCGCAGCGGGGACGACGGCGCGTCGGGGAGCGGCACCGTCGCGAGCGCGCCGATCATCGCGTCGGGGCTCGGCGGCGTGCAGCCGAGCGCCTCGCACAGGAGGTCGCGCGCGGCGAGCGCCGTCGCCCGGTTGTGCGCCTGGAGCGCGGGCCAGCCGCCGGGCACGAGCGCGCCCATGGCGCGGAGCGCGTCCGCGACGCAGAGCGCCGCGCTGGGGTCGGCCGTGCCGGTCCAGTCGAACTCGAGCAGGAAGCGCGACCTGTCGGCGCGCGGCGAGTTGGCGCCGTGGCTGATGGAGAGAGGGCGGACCGCGCCCTGCTTGTCCCGCCGCACGTGGAGGAACGCCGCGCCCTTCGGCGAACAGAGCCATTTGTGGCAGTTGCCGGTGTAATAGGCCGCCCCGAGGGCGCGGAGATCGAGCGGCACCATGCCGGGCGCGTGCGCGCCGTCGACAAGCACGTCGACGCCGCGCTCCGCGAGCGCGGCGATCAGCGAGGCGACCGGGAACACGAGCCCCGTCGGGCTCGTCACGTGATCGACGAGGACGAGCCGCGTCCGCGGCCCCACGCGCGCGAGCACCGCCTCGACCACCTGCTCGGGCGCCTCGATGGGGAACGGCACCGGCGCGACAACGACGCGCGCGCCGGCGCGGGCCGCGACCGCCTCGGCCGCGTTGTTGCAGGCGTTGTACCCGTGATCGGTGATGCACAGCTCGTCGTCGGGTCGCAGCGAGAGCGACCGCAGCACCGTGTTGACCCCGACGGTCGCGTTGGGGACGAACACGAGGTCGTCGAGGTCAGCGCCGACGAAGGAGGCGAGCGCGCCTCGGGCCGCGTCGAGCAGCGGCTCCAGCTCGCGAAGGAAGAACCGGACGGGCTCGCGCTCGAGCTGCTCGCGGTAGCGCTGCTGCGCCTCGAGCACCGCGCGCGGGCAGGCGCCGTACGAGCCGTGGTTCAGGAAGGTGACGGCCGGGTCGAGCGACCAGAGCTCGCGCACGGCGGCGGCACGCGACTCCGGGAAGGCGTTCGGGTTCATGGCGAGGAGCGGGCCACGAGGAGGCGACGTGCCGGAGGGCCCGGAACAATGTCGCGCGGGCCCCGACCCCTGTCGAGGGCCACGCGAGGAGCAGCTCCCAGTCCATGATGGATTGTATCGTCAATGTTGAATCATGGATCAACCATGACGGGATGCCGCCGGTCGTGCAGAGCCGGTCAACCCGTCCATGATGGACATCGCGTCCGGTCGTCCCATGACGGACATCGCATCTGCCCTCTCATGGTGGACACCGCACCTGCCATCCCACGATGGACATCCCATCTTCAATCCCATGATGGACACCGCACCTGCCCTCTCATGGTGGACGCCGCACCTGCCCGCCATGACGGCCCGTCATCGACGGGCAGGCGTCAGCGGCGACGAGCAGGCCTCAGCAACGGGCAGGCGCTAGAACCGGCAGGCGCCGGCGGCGCGCCCCGGCGGCGGCGCCGGATCAGCGGCGGCGCCGGATCAGCGGCCCGACCAGACCGGGGAGGCGCTGTTCATCTCGAGCGCCTCCATGCGCCGCGCCGCGGGTGAGGGCGGGGCCGCCGCGGCCGCGCGCGCGGTCTTCCGCGCGCTCGCCACCGCCGAGGCCGCCTGGACGGCGCGCTCCTTCTCCTTGTCCGACCGGGCGCGCGCCGCCTGCTGCCGGAGCCGGTCCTCCGCTGCCGCGAGCTTCGCCTCGGCCGCGCCGAAGTTGCCCGCGCTCACCTCCTGGGCCGCGTCGAGCTGCATCATGCCCGCGTCCATCACCGCGGCGATCGTCTGGGTCTTCTCGTTCTGGTGCGCGGCGACGAGGGCCGGATCGCTCGTCACGTCGTAGCGGGCGACCACCTCCTGCACGCGCGGGAGATTGCCGCTCTCGGCGTCGCGGAAGTGGAGCCGCACGCTCGCCAGCGGGTGGGAGCCGGCCGCCGGCGCGGTGACCCGCGCCCGCACGAGCATCTCGCGGTGCTGCCCGCCGAACATCGTGCCGAGCAGCACCCGGAGCGCGTCCCCGGAGCGCTCGGTGCGCTCGTTGGGGACGTCGAGCAGCTCCACGCCGGGCGCCGGGACGATCTCGACGAACGCGCCCGTCGCCGCCGTCGTCTGGAGCAGGGCGAGCTCGCGCTCGAGGACGGAGGACATCTCCCGCGCCTCGGTGAGGTGGTACAGCCGGCCGCTGGAGCCGATGGCGAGCGCGTTGAGCGTGCGCTCGTCGTAGTCGGCCCCCACCCCGATCGACGTGATCTGCACCCCGTGCGCGGCGCCGCGCTGGGCGAGCGCCCCGAGGATGTCGGGAGAGGAAGGCCCGATGTTCGCCTGGCCGTCCGAGATGAGCACCACGCGCCGGACGGCGTGCGTCGACGGCGCGGCGAGCGCGTGCTGCTCCGCGAGCTTTAGGCCAGCGAAGAGGTTGGTGCTGCCGTCGGGGCCGAGCGCGGCGATGGCGCGCGCCACCGCGGGCCGCGTCGACCGGCCCAGCACCGTCGGCGAGACGCGCGCGTGCGCGGTGTCGGCGAACGACGCGACCGAGACGAGGTCGCCGTCGGGGAGCCTGTCGACGAACGCCTGCGCCGCCGCGCGGGCGTTCTCCATCTTGGGCCCTTGCATCGAGCCGGAGGCGTCCACGAGCAGCACGACCGCCGCCGGCGCGCGCGGCTGTCCGCGGGCCGCGCGCGCCGCCGGGACGTCGATCCACACGCCGAGCTGCGTCTCGCGCGTCCCCGGCAGCGCGAACGCGCTCGCGCCCGCGGCGCCGATCCAGACGCCCTGGCTCCCCGCGGGCGCCGGCTCCGGCCGGGACGACGGCGCCTCGGCCGCCGCCGCAGAGGGCTCGTCCGGCTCCGCCGCGGCCGCGGCCACGGCGACCGGCTTCGCCGCCTCCTCCCGCGCCGCAGCGCCCGGCGCGGCCGCCACCGCCGCGGCGGTCGCGCCCGGAGGCGCCGCCGCGCTGGCCGTGCAGCCCAGAGCCACCCATCCCATCAGCAATCCAGCGAGCATCGTCCGCATCGAGGAGCTCCTTCCGCCGCAAGCCATGGCGCGGCCCACGGGGGGACCCACGTCCCTCCGCCGCGATCTCCCGGTCCCCGCAGCGCGCGGCTTCTACGGACCGGGCCGAGAAAAGATCTCCGGGAGAGCCGGCGTCGGCATCAGCGCCGCCGGCCCTCGCACCGGCGAAAGACCGCCGCTCCGCGCCCCGAGCCCCCTCCGAGCACACATCCGTGGGTCGTCCCTGCCTGACTCCAGGGCACACCTCGAGATCTCGCGAGATCCGCGACTCCCGACGTCCCTCTGTCGGTGGTTCAGGTCTTGCTCACTCACGACCGTCGACGGGCGATCGCCGGAGCGCGGCGCCCGGACACGACGCGCCGCACGGAGCGGCGATGCCGGAGGAGGTCGATCCGATGCAACTCGCGCGAAGCAAATCTCCAGCTCTCCTCGCCGCGCTCGCGGCGGTCTTCCTCGCTGTCGGGAGCCTCCTTGCTTTTCCGGGCTACACGCTCACCGGCACGGGCGTCCGCGTGAGGACCATCGGCGTGCTCAACATCGATGTCTATCGGATCAGCCATTACATGGAGCAGCTCCCTGCCACCCGATCCAAGGACGCCGTCATCGAGATGGACACGGGGAAGAAGTTCGTCTGGACGATGCTTCGCGACGTCGACCGCGCGAGCATCGTCAAGGCGCTGCGGGAGGCCTATGCGCTGAACCGGTACACGGACACGCCGAAGATCGAGAGGTTCGTGGCGGCGTTCGAGGGAGACCTCAAGGCGGGCGCGGAGGTCACCATCGCGTACGACCCGCGCGCGAAGGCGACCACCGTCACGGTCGCCGGCGGCGGGACGGCGACCGTGGCAGGCGTCGACTTCATGAAGGCCACCTGGCGGATTTGGCTGGGCAAGATCGATCAGCCCACGTTGAGCGAAGAGCTCATCGCCAGGCTGCGCTGACGCAGGCGAGCCGCTGTCAGTCCGACGGCTTGTCGCGCACCACGAGCACCGACCGGTTCGTGTGGTTCACGACCTTCGCCGCCGTCGTGCCGAGCACCTTGTCGATGCCCGAGTAGCCGTGCGACCCGATGACGATGAGATCCGCGTTCTCCTCGTCCGCCGTCCGGCAGATGACCTCCCAGGCGACGCCGACGTGGATCACGACGTTCGCGAGGAGCTCGGGCGGCACGTCGCGCGCGAGCTGCGAGAGCTCCTCGCGGTCGCTCCGCTCCAGGATCTCGGGGACGCGGGTCGGCGACTCGTTCAACGCCTCCGCGGGCAGGCTGTGGTGCAGCCCGATCGCGCGCACGAGCACGAGCTTGCCGCCGAGCTTCTGCGCGAGATCGACGCCCTCCGCGAGGACGAGCGACGCCTTGGGGGAGCTGTCCAGTGCAACGAGGATGGTCCGGGGGTGCTTGAGACTCATGGCGTCCGCCTTTCGTGCGGTGACGTACCGCACCTTCTTTAGCCGACCTGGCGCCGGACGCGCAGCGCATCGCTCGGCGGCGGCGCTCCACGCCTCCGCGCCGCCTCCGCGCCGGCCCGACCGCCCGCGCCGAGCGCCGCGGACGGTGCGTCCAGCGTGGATCAGGCGCGGATCGTCACGCCATGGCCTCGGTCGTCCGTGAGGATCTCGAACGCCGCGCGCCGCGCCGTGGTCAGGGTCTCGATCCCGACCTCGCGGCCCAGGCTCTTCCGCCGCAGGGTGACGGTGCAGGCCCCGATCTTCGTGTTCAGGCAATGCTTCACGCCGCCAGGAGGGTTCCTGTAGGCCAGGCCCACGAAATCGCCGGCGGACGCGGAGATCTCCCCCTCGACGCTCAGCCGATCGGTCTCCGTCCGGAAGCGCCAGGTGAAGTAGTCGAACGAGGCATCGGCGCGGACCGACTGGACGAGCGAGCCGAGCGCGATCTCCTCACCGCCGTGCCGGAGGACCAGCGGCGTCATGTTCGGCGTCCAGAACGGTCCGACCTTCAGCCGGGCCGTGGCGACCTCGAGGAAGCTGTCCGGGTGGCTGTCGAACCCGGCGACCTGCCCCCAGGCGTACAGGTCCGTGTGTTTCGCCCCCCAGTTGTGGTTCTGGCTGCCCACCCAGCCCGAGACGTCCACCGCGCGCCCAGCCACGCGGAGGAGGCCGCTGTAGACGGCCATCGGCGCGCCGACCAGCGCCTTCGCCTTCGGCAGCGGGGCGTCGTAGAGGGCCGCCGGGAGCAGCAGAAGGGGCTCGCCGCCGCCCTCGTAGGCGAGGTCCCAGGTGATGGCGTCCTCCCCCTCGCCCGCCGCGCCGGTGAGCCTGCCGAGGCTCAGCCGGGCGCCGTCGATGGCGACCGACAGGCTGTCGCGGGCGAACGAGCAGCGCCCCGCGAACGGGACCTCGCGCTTGGCGACCGCGTGGCGCCCCGACTCGCCGTCGAAGTAGACCGCCCAGAGCTCACCCTCCGCGGCCTCGGGCCGCCCGGCCGGGCTGAACAGCGTGTACCGGATCCAGAAGGCCAGCGGCCTCGTCGGGTGGTTCGCGCGCTGGAAGAAGCTCTCGTAGAAGCCGCCCCGCTGCCCCGGCCGGTAACGCGCGTGGTTCGCCCGCTCCCCGATCGTCTTCACCTTCGCGACCACCATCGCGCCTCCCGCTCCTCCAGCCTAGTGCCCCCGCTTCGACCCGCCGCTGAGAAGATCGCCGATGACCCGCTCCAGATCGTCGAGCGAGATCGGCTTCGCGATCTTCGGGTTGTCCACCCGCTCCACGAACTCCCGCGCGCTCGGCGTGAAGGCGCCGCCCGACATGAACGCCATCTTCGGCAAGAGCTGCGGGAACCGCTCGCCGATCTCGTCGTACAGGGCCATCCCGCTCATCTGCGGCATCAGCAGATCGCAGACGATCGCGTCGATCCGGCCGCCGCGGTCCCGCAGGAGGTCGAGCGCCTCGTGGCCGCTCTTCGCCACGAGCACCTCGTGCCGCTCCTCGAACGCGCGCGCGAAGGCGTTGAGCAGCATCGGCTCGTCGTCGACGAACAGGATCGTCCCGCGCGACGACGCGCGCGGCGGCTCCGGCGGCGGCCGCGGCGCGGGCAGATCCGTCGGGTTGAGGCCGGTCAGGCGGATCGTGAAGACGGTCCCGACGCCGGGCGTGCTCGAGACCGTCATCGTGCCGTGCTGCTCCTCGACGATGTTGCGCGACACCCAGAGCCCGATGCCCGGGCGCGCGCTCTCTTCCTTCGTCGTGAAGAACGGGTCGAAGATCCGCTCGACGACCTCCGGGGTCATCCCGCGCGCGTTGTCCTCCACCTCGACGTGGTGGACCCCGGCGTCGAAGCGCGTCGTCACGCGCACCATGTTCTCGTCGCGGGGGCGGTTCGGCATCGCCTGCGCCGCGTTGATGAACAGGTTCACGAACACCTGCGAGAGCTTGCCCGGATAGCCGACGAACGGCGGCATCTCGCCGTAGCTGCGCTCGATGCGGCAGAGCTGGCTGAGCTGCGGGCCCGTCATGCGCAGCGCGAGCTCGATCACGTCGACGAGCTCGACCCGCTCGGGCTTGCGCTCGCTGCTGCTCGAGAAGAGGTTGAGGTCCGTCACGATGTCCCGCATCCGCTCGACGCCGGCGAGCGCCTCGTGGCACGAGCGATCGATGAGGTCGATGGCGCGCAGCAGGTCCTCGTACGAGCCCGAGGCGACCGGGCGCGCCGCCGAGACGAGCTTGTGCGCCCCGCTCCGGATCTGCTCCAGGTTCGCCATCACCCACGCCATGGGGTTGTTGAGCTCGTGCGCGACGCTCGCCGCGACCTGGCCGATCGAGGAGAGCTTCTCGCTGTGGAGGATCTGCGCGCGGCGCGCGACCTCCTCGGTGACGTCGCGCATGAGCGCGAGCGAGGCGTCCTCGCCGTAGAGCCGCGTGATCCGGACCGTCATCACCTTGGTCAGGCCGGCGCGCGTCCCGCAGCGGATGGTGGCCTCCCTCGGCGCCTCCGCCCGCGACGCGGACAGCACGAGCGTGCGCAGGGCCGGCACGTCCGCCGCGACAGCGAGCGCGGTGATCGGCCGGCCGATCCACGCCTGCCGCGAGTGCCCGAAGAGCGCCTCGAACCGCACGTTCAGCCGCGTCAGCATGCCCTCCTGGTCGATCGTCGCGAGCACGTCGGACGAGAGCTCGACGATCTCGCGGTAGCGCTCCTCGGAGGCGAACAGCGAGCGCTGGGCGTACGCCTCGGCGAAGCGGTGCTCGAACTGGAGCAGCAGCGCGTCGACGGCGCGGAGCACGTCGATCGAGGACGTGCCGTCGGCCTCGGCGTCGTCGTGCGTCGTGTCGAGGACGCCCGCGACCGCGGTGCGGAACTCGGACGCGGCGATCAGCGGGGCGCTGATGGAGTAGCCGGTCGCGTAGCGCTGCTCGACCAGGTGCGTGATGAACTCGTCGAGCAGCGTCTCGCTGCCGTCCTCGAGGATCCTGGTGAACGCGGCGAGCCAGGAGCGCACGTTCTCCGTGACCTCGCCCACGGGCCGGTCGGTGTACCGGCCCCGCTCCGGCGGCAGCGCCAGCACGTTCTCGATCCAGTCGTCGATGAGCTCGTCCTTGTGCCGCTTGCAGAGGTCGAGGAGCCGCCGGCGCGCGAGCGCCATCGACGTCTCCGCGTTGGTCGGCGGCCCGTGGACCTGCGAGCGCCGCTCGCCGTCCCCCCCGCCGCGCGCGCCCCGCGACTCCGGGACCTGCGAGCGCCGCTCGCCGTCCCCCCCGCCGCGCGCGCCCCGCGACTCCGGGACCTGCGAGCGCCGCTCGCCGTCCCCCCCGTTGTGCGCGCTCTTCGCTTCCGGAAGCTCACGCTTGGCTTCCTCGTCCGCTGCCATCGCTGTTACCTGCCGCGGAGGACCTCGCAGCCCATGAACGCACGGAGCGGCTCCGGCACGACCACCGTGCCGTCCGCCTGCTGGTACTGCTCGAGGATCGCGATGACCGTCCGCCCCACCGCGAGCGCCGACCCGTTCATCGTGTGGACCAGCCGCGGCTTCGCCTTCGGCTCCGGCCGGTAGCGGATCTGGGCGCGGCGCGCCTGGAAGTCGCCGAAGTTCGAGCAGCTCGAGATCTCGCGGTACACCCCCTGGCCGGGCAGCCACACCTCGAGATCGTACGTCTTCTGCGAGCCGAAGCCGAGATCGCCGGTGCAGAGCGCCGACACCCGGTAGTGCAGGCCGAGCCGCTTCAGGACCTCCTCCGCGTGCGAGGTGAGCAGCTCGTGCTGGCGGGCGGAGTCCTCCGGCGCCGAGAACCGCACGAGCTCGACCTTGTCGAACTGGTGCTGCCGGATGAGCCCGCGGACGTCGCGCCCGTGGCTGCCCGCCTCGCTGCGGAAGCACGGCGTGTAGGCCGCGTACGCGATCGGGAGCGACGCCCCGTCCAGGATCTCGTCGGCGTGGAGGTTCGTGACAGGGACCTCGGCCGTCGGGATGAGGTACAGGTCGTACGCCCTCTCCGGGTCGCTCTTGTGCGTCTTGAACAGGTCGTCGGCGAACTTGGGCAGGTTGCCCGTGCCGAACAGCGCCGTGTCCTTGACGAGGAAGGGCGGCAGCACCTCGAGGTAGCCGTGCTCGCGCGTGTGCAGGTCGAGCATGAACGAGATGAGCGCCCGCTCGAGGCGGGCGGCCGCGCCCATCAGCACGGTGAAGCGCGCCCCCGAGAGCTTCGCCGCGCGCTCGAAGTCGAGCAGGCCGAGGGCCGTGCCGATGTCCCAGTGGTTCTTCGGCGCGAACGAGAAGCTCGGCTTCTCGCCCCACGCCCGGACGACCACGTTGCCCTCCTCCCCCGCGCCCACGGGCACCGACGGGTCCGGCAGGTTGGGCACGACGGAGAGCAGCTCGGTCATCCGCTTCTCGAGCTCGGAGACGACCTGCTCGGCCTCCTTGATCCGCGTCGACAGCGCCTTCAGCTCGTCGCGCTTCTGCGCGAACTCGGGCGATTTCTTGTCGAGGCGCGCCATCGCGTCGTTCGCCGCGTTGCGCTCCGCCTGCCACCGCTCGAGCTCCTGGATGTTGGACCGCCTCGCGCTCACCGTGGAGGCGAAGTCGTCTCCGAGGCTGGCGGCGGCGGCGGGCGAGCGAAGGGCGAGCGCCGCGCGCACCTCATCGAGGTGCTCCGCGACGTGGCGAGGATCGAGCATACCCCAGGGTTTAGCCGAAGCCCGCACGCGCGTCAGCAGCCGCGACGCGCCGCGCTGCTCCGAGGAGGGGCCCGCTCCCCGCGCTCCCCGCCAGAGGCCCGGCGGGGAGCGGCGCGCAGGGAGGCGCTAGGCGCTGGCGCCCAGGCTGCGCAGCACGAACTGGAGGATGCCGCCGTGCTGGTAGTAGTCGACCTCGTTCGGCGTATCGATGCGCGCGGTGACGGTGAAGGTCTTCTTCGCCCCGCCTTCCCCTGTCGCGACGACGTTGAGCTTCTTGCCCGGCGTGAGGTTGTTCGAGATGCCGTCGATCTCGAACACCTCGCGCCCGGTGAGCCCGAGGGTGGACGCGTCCTCGCCCGGCGCGAACTCGAGCGGGAGCACGCCCATGCCGACCAGGTTCGACCGGTGGATGCGCTCGAAGCTCTTCGCGATGACCGCGCGCACGCCGAGCAGCTTCGTCCCCTTGGCCGCCCAGTCGCGCGACGACCCGGTGCCGTACTCGGCGCCGGCGATCACGAGCAGCGGCACGCCCTCGGCCTTGTACTGCATGGCCGCGTCGTAGATCGTGGTCTTCTCCTCGTCGGGCAGGTGCACCGTGATCCCGCCTTCCTCGCCGGGGCGGAGGGCGTTCTTGAGGCGGATGTTCGCGAACGTGCCGCGCATCATCACCTCGTGGTTGCCGCGGCGGGCGCCGTACGAGTTGAAGTCCGCGGGCGCGACGCCGTGCTCGACCAGGTACTTCGCGGCGGGGCTGTTCTTGGCGATGTTGCCGGCCGGGGAGATGTGGTCGGTCGTCACCGAGTCGCCGAGCAGCGCGAGCACGCGCGCGGCCCGGATGTCGGTGAGCGGCGCCGGCTCCTTCGACAGCCCCTCGAAGAACGGCGGCCTGCGCACGTAGGTCGAGCCCTCGTCCCACACGAACGTCTGGCCGCCCGGGACCGCGAGCTTCTGCCACTCCTCGTCGCCGGCGAAGACGTTCTCGTACTGCACCTGGAACTGCTCGGGCCGCACGGCCGTCCGGATGGCCTCGCTGACCTCGGCCGAGCTCGGCCAGATGTCCTTGAGGTACACCGGGTCGCCGTTGCGATCCGCGCCGACCGGCTCCTTGAAGAGGTCGGCGTCGACGTCGCCGCGCAGCGCGTACGCGACGACGAGCGGCGGAGAGGCGAGGAAGTTCATCCGCACGTGCTGGTTGATGCGGCCCTCGAAGTTGCGGTTGCCCGAGAGCACGCTCGCCACGACGAGATCATTGTTGCGGATCGTGTCGCCGATCACGTCCGGCAGCGGCCCGGAGTTGCCGATGCAGGTCGTGCAGCCGTAGCCGACCATGTGAAAGCCGAGCGCCTCGAGGTACGGCAGGAGCCCCGCCTGGCGCAGGTAGTCGGTGACGACCTTCGACCCGGGGGCGAGCGACGTCTTCACCCACGGCTTCACCGTGAGCCCGCGCTCGACGGCCTTCTTCGCGAGCAGGCCCGCGCCCAGCATGACCGCCGGGTTCGACGTGTTGGTGCAGGACGTGATCGCGGCGATCACGACCGAGCCGTGGCGCAGCGTGTAGCGCGCGTCGCCCTCGGTGATCTCCGCCGGGCGCATGATCTTCTCGAGCGCGGGGGCGCGCGCGGCCGCGTGGCCGGCCCCCTCCTCGAGGAACGCCTTGACCGCGGGCGCGTCGGCCGCGGCGAACTCCTTCTCGAGCATGCCCTGGAGCGAGGCGCGGAAGGTGCGCTTCGCGTCGCGCAGCGGGACGCGGTCCTGCGGCCGCTTCGGGCCGGCGATCGACGGCACCACGTCGCCGAGGTCGAGCGAGAGGGTGTCGCTGAAGACGGGGTCCGGGGTGCTGTCCGTGCGGAACAGCCCCTGCTCCTTGTAGTAGGCCTCGACGAGCGCGACGAGCTGCGCGGGCCGGCCGGTGAAGCGCAGGTACGCGATCGTCTCGTCGTCGACGGGGAAGAAGCCGATCGTGGCGCCGTACTCGGGCGCCATGTTGGCGATCGTGGCGCGGTCCGGGAGCGAGAGCGCGCTCAGGCCCGGGCCGTAGAACTCCACGAATTTCCCGACCACCTTCTTCTGCCGCAGCATCTGCGTCACCGTGAGGACGAGATCGGTCGCGGTCGCCCCCTCGGGCAGGCTGCCGTGGAGCTTGAAGCCCACGACCTCGGGGATGAGCATCGAGAGCGGCTGGCCGAGCATCGCCGCCTCGGCCTCGATGCCGCCGACGCCCCAGCCGACGACCCCGAGCCCGTTGATCATCGTCGTGTGCGAGTCGGTCCCGACGAGCGTGTCCGGGTAGACCAGCGAGCCCTGCCGCATGACGGCGCCCGCGAGGTACTCCAGGTTGATCTGGTGGCAGATGCCCTGGTCGGGCGGCACCACGCGGAAGTTCGTGAACGCCTGCGCTCCCCACCGGAGGAACGCGTAGCGCTCCTCGTTGCGCTCGAACTCGAGCGCCGCGTTCACCTTCACGGCCGTCGAGGACGCAAACTTGTCGACCTGGACCGAGTGGTCGATCACGAGGTCGACGGGCTGGAGCGGGTTGATCTTGAGCGAGTCGCCGCCGAGCTTCGCGAGCGCCTCGCGCATGGCGGCGAGATCAACGACGGCGGGCACGCCGGTGAAGTCCTGGAGCAGCACGCGCGCGGGGTGGAACGCGATCTCCTGCGAGGGGCGGGCCTTCGGGTCCCAGTTGAGGACGGCCTCCACGTGGTCCTTGCGCACGACGCGCCCGTCCTCGTGACGGAGGAGGTTCTCCAGGAGGATGCGGAGCGAGAAGGGGAGCTTCTCGATCGACGCGCCGCCTTGCGCCAGCGAGGTGAGCTTGTAGTAGGTGTATGTTTCGGCTTGAACCGTCAGCGTGCTCTTGGTGCCAAAGCTGTCGACCATGCGGCCTCCTCCAACGTCCGGAGCGCCCTTGTAGGCGCCCCGAAGCCGCTAATCTAGTCCTATGTGCGCGCGCTTCACCCTCGCCGTGCCGGACTTTGCGACCCTCATCGCGCTGCTCGAGTCCTCCTCTGGCGCCGGCCGAGCAGGCAGCGGCTCGGCTCGGTCGATTGCCGCTGATCCGGAGATGGCGGCGAGGTTTCGGCCTCGTTTCAACATCGCACCTGCGACCGTCCACCCGGTGCTGCGCGCGCGGGACGGCCGGCGCGCGCTGGTGGCGGCGACCTGGGGCTTCATGGCGCGTTTCGCCAGGGGCGGCGCCGGGCCTTCGCTCCTGGCCAACGCGCGCGCCGAGAGCGCGCGGGCGAAGCCGACGTTCCGCGAGGCGTTCGCGGCGCGCCGCTGTGTGGTGCCGGCGGACGGCTTCTACGAGTGGACCGGGCCCAAGGGCGCGCGGCGGCCCACCTGGTTCCACCCCGCGGAGGGCGGGCTGCTCCGCCTGGCGGGGCTGTACCAGCCGGCGAAGGACCCCGACACGGGGGAGCCCGACGTCCGGTTCACGATCCTGACCACCGAGGCGAACGCCGACGTCGCGCCGATCCACGACCGCATGCCGGTCCTGCTGGGCCCCGGGGACGTCGACCTCTGGCTCGGCCTCGGCGACGGCGCGGACGCGGATCGGGCCGAGGCGCTGCTCCGGCCGGCGCCTCGCGGCGCCCTCGCGGCGCGCGCCGTCTCACCGCGGGTCAACTCGGTCGCGCACGACGACCCCACCCTGCTGCAGGAGCTCGCGGCGGAGGCCGCCGCCCCGAAGGCCGCTGCCCCGAAGGCCGGCGGCACGCTTCCGCTGTTCGATCTCGACGGCGGCGCGAGGCCCGCCGTCCCCTCCGGCCGGACCTCGCGCCGCTGATCTGCGGCAGCGTGCGCGATGTGCGCTGACTGACGTGCGACGCCTCAGCGCGCGGGGGCGTTGCTCGCGCGACCGCCCTTGCGGCCCGTGCGGCTGGTCTTCGCCGGTCGGCTCGCCTTGCGCGCGGGCGCGGCTCGCCCGGTCTTCGCGGGCGCCGTGGCCGCTGTCTTCTTCCGTCCGGTCGCGGTGGCGCGGCGCCCCTTCTGCGCGCCCCGCGCCGGCTCGGCGCGCTGCGTCGACGCGCGCTTCGGCGCGCGCTTGGCGGGTGGACGCTTGGCCGCCGCCTTGCGCGCCGACGGCTTCGCCGCGCGCGCGCGGCGGCCGCCGGTGGCGGCGGGCATGCTCTTCGCGACGTTCCGGGCGAGGAGCGCCTCCACGTCGCTCGCGCGCACCTGGCCGAAGCGCGCCTCCAGGCGGCCGCCGAGCTCCTCGAGGCGCGCGGCGCCCATGGCGCTCTCGACCTGGGGGAAGAGCTCCTTCTCCTCCTCCTCGACGTGGTGCTGCACGAGCTCCTTCAGCACGCCGAGCCTGGCGTGAAAGGTTTCGTCACCCGGCTCGGTGCTGAGCAATTTCTGCAACATGACGTCGACGAGCGCGTGCTCCTCGTACGAGGTCGGGATCAGGGGGGAGGCGCCGAGCGCCCCCCGGCTCTCGGGGTAGAAGAGCTCCTCCTCGATGGCCGAGTGGCTCACGAGGGTCGCCACGAGCTCGTCGCGGAGCGCGCTGATCTCGTCGCTGTCGGCCTGCGACATGCGCTCGAAGAGCTCTTCGACTTCCTGGTGATGCTCCTTCAATAGGTCGGTCGCCTTCATGCGGGGACTCCTCTCACGGAAAGATGAAGCGCCGTCGAGGCGCTTGGCCTGTGCGGTCTGCGGGTTTGCGCGAAGCATGCCAGGCGAGAGGGGCGCGCGAAGCGAGCGCACGACGCGCACGCGCGGGCGCGGGCGTACGTCGATCGGCCAACCCGCGCGGGGGCGTCGCGGCGCGCGCGCTGCGGGGCGTGCTGCCCCGCAGCGAGGCGTCATGGCGCCGCTGGCGCGTGATCGCGCGCGGCCTGCGCGATGTCGCGGACGCCTTCGCCCGCGCAGGGCGCCGGCGCGCCGCCGGGCGCCGTCAGCGGGCTCTCCTCGGCTCGCGGGCGCAGGTCGATCGCGCGGGCCTCAGTTCGCGCCCCATACGTTGAGCACGGCCGCCGTTTCCGCGTCGATCGTGGCCGGCTCCCGTTGCGCCGCGGGCGCGCGCACGGACAGGTCGAACGTCACGGTGCGCCGGAAGAGCGACACGGTGGCGAGGGGCATCACCTCGCGACGGTTGAAGGCGCAGGTCGGGTCCACGTCGAGGTCGCAGAGAAAGGGGGGGACGCCGAGTCGACCCGAAAGCACGAGGTTGCCCCAGCGGGTGGAGTAACGATCGCCGAGGGCGGCGATCTGGGGGCCGCGCTCGACGCCCTCGAGGCCGGAGGCGACCGCCGCCAGATCCTTCCCGAGCGGCTTGCGGGCGAACGAGAGGCCGAGGGCGGCGTTCGCCGTGCGCGCGACGTCGATGATCTCGGTCGGGGCGGCGATGCGCTGGCCGGCGTACAGATCACCGGGAAAGTGGACATAAAGCGGGAGCGTCAGGACGGGCTCCTGGAGCTCCATGCCCTCGCCGTAGAGCACGGCGTCGGAGCGCCCGCTGGCCAGATCGCCGGTCACGATGAAGAGGGTCTCGTCCCACAGGCCGGCGGCCTTGAGGGTCCCGATGAGGTTGCCGAGGGCGCGGTCCTGGCCGGCGAGGGCGATGGAGAAGAGGTCGCGGATCCGGTCGCGATCCTCGGGGCTGAGCACATCGCGGCGCCGGCCCCTCAGCCTGGCCAGCACCTGGGCGGCGCGGCGCGGCTCGACGGGGCCGGCGTACTCGGCGGGCTTGAGGGCGTTCAGCTCCTTCGGGCTGACCTCCCAGGGCGGATGTCCACCGCGCGCGTGGACGAACGCGAGGAGGCGGTTGGACGCGTCCTGGCGGAGGGTCTCGTTGATCCAGGTGGCGGCGGCGTCGATCGGGGTGGTGGCCGGCTCGCCGCTCGTCGGGGGGTGCTCGAGGACCCGGGACCAGCCGGGTCCGAAGCCGAACGCCCGGAACGTGGTGGGGACGCCGGTGAAGAACCCGGTGCGGATGCTGCTGTCGCTCGCGATGGCGCCGATGGTCGTGATGCGGGCGGGGAGGCGGGCCCCGGCGTCGGCGACGGTGTGGGCTGGCGGCGGAAGACCGGTGAGCAGCGACGCGGCCACGGCGGACACGACCGTGCTCGGCCCGCGGTGGTGATCGAACGTCGTCGCCGAGGTCGCGAGCTCCGAGAGCGTGGCGAGGTGCGGCTCCGGACGACCGCTCCAGGGGGGCAGATCGGGCCGCTCGACCCCGTTCAGGGCGACGATCACGACGGCGCGCGCTCGGGGCACGGACGGCGGCGGCTCCGGCGATCCGGCGAGGACGGGGTCGCCGAAGAGGATGCGTCCGCCGCGGGCCGCGGCGGCGGCGCGGAGCTCGAGGGAGATGAGGGACCCGGCGAAGGGCGCGAGCGGCAGCTCGACGTCGGTCCAGGTCGCCTTGTCGCCGCCCTCGACGTGGGCGCGATGGATCACGAGGGGCTCCTGGCCGTCGCGGAGGACGCGGATCTCGGCGTCGCCGTCTCCCGAGCCCAGCGCGCCGATGGAGGTGTGGAGGCGGGTCACCCTGGAGGGGCGAAAGGCGCAGCGGACCGCGCCCGGCGCGCGCAGCGCGATGGACCGGTGGGGGACGCCCGACAGCGCGGCGGCGGGCGTGACGACGTCGCGCAGGGTCGGGGGGCCGTACGTGGCCGGGTCCTCGTCCGGGATGCCCACGCGCACCCAGTCGACGTCGGCGAACGCCTCCCCCTCGCGGAGCCGGCCGGAGAACTGGAGCGTGAGGGTGTGCAGGCCGGGGTCGGCGGGGAGCGTGGTGGTCGGGGTCGAGGCGATGCGGATCTGGTCGCGCTGGAGGCGGAGCGTTCCGAGCGGCTGGTCGTCCAGGGAGACGGTGGCGTACCTGGAGGTGAGCCCGACGGCCCGGGCGGACACGAAGATGGGGCTCGCGGACGGCAGGACGAACGTGAGCTTGATCTGCCGCTGCGAGATCCGCGCCCAGGTGGATCCATTGTGCTCGACGGCCTGGATGCCGGTGGGCACGGTCCCTTGCCACGCGAAGCGGCCGATGAGCGAGCCCGCGCCGGTATCGAACAGGAGCCCTCGGTGCTCGAGATCGCAGCTCGGCAGCTCGTCGATGAGGTGCACGGCGTCGCGCGCCGGCGGCGGAGGCGTCGCCTCCGGGCTCGCGGACGCCGCGGCCGGGGCGTCCGGAGGCAGATCGCGGGTCGACGTCTCGCACCCGTCGCAACCGGAGAGGAGCGCGGCGGCGAGGGAGGCGAGCGCGAGCGCGAAGGAGGGACGGCGGGTTCGGATCACGCGGGCGCGCACGGGGCGTGCTCTACCACGAGCGGGAGTCCTGGGCGGCCGGTGTCATCGGGCCGCCGGTGGTGTCGTTCGCGCGGCCGAGCATGGGACCCTGCCGGGTCTGGGCAGGCGCACGCCGAGGCTGGGCGCCTGGTACCACGCCGTCCAGGCAGCGCCCGAGACGCTGCAGCGGAGGACGTGTACCGTTCTCCTCGCGAGGTGCGGCCGCGCACCCTGCCGCCTGGCGCGCCGCCTGAGCGGCCGACGAGCGAGGAGAGCATGAGCGAAGTCGATTTCGCGTTCGCATGGGAAGGTGCCTCGAGGCGATCGGCGCCTGGGCTCACCTCCAGGTCGTCGAGCTCCGCGGCACCGAGGCCATCTCGCGCCCCTACCGCTATGAGATCATCCTCTTCGCGCGCGAGCCGGCGCCCGACGTCGATCCCGAGGAGCTCATCCAGGCGCGGGCCACCTTGCGCATCGTCACGGGCGCCGAGCCCCCCGTCCGCCTCGTCCACGGCATCGTCGCGGAGGCCGAGGAGCTCGGCTCGGTCCAGGACGGCACGCTCTACCGCGTCGTCCTCGTCCCCCCGCTCGCGCGCGCCGCGTACCGCACGCGCTGCCGCGTGTTCCTCGAGAAGACCACCCGCCAGATCATCGACGCTGTCCTCCAGGGCGACCCCCAGCTCCGCCGTGACGACGGCGCCACAGCACCGGCCGCCGACGTCGAGCATGCCTTCAGCCCGGCCCGCGAGCTCTTTGCCTGGCGCGTCGTCGACACCTCGCGCATCGATCAGGTCGCGGCCCGCCCCTATTGCGTCCAGTACAACGAGAGCGACCTCGCCTTCGTCGCGCGTCTCCTCGAAGAGGAGGGTATCGCGTACCACTTCGAGCACGGCCATGGCGTCTGCCTCCTGGTCCTCTCCGACTCCGACGCGGGCCGCGCCCGCCTCGATCCGTTCGCTCGCCTCGGCCCCAACATCGCTGGCCGCGCCGTCACCGGCATGAAGCTCGGCGCCCGCCTCCGCCCCCGCAAGGTTTCGCTCGCCGACTACAACTGGAAGAACCCCGCCCTCGACATGGCCGTCGCCGCGCCCGCCAGACCTGGCGCGGCCGAGCTCGTCGATCATGCCTATCCCGGCCGTTACCCTGACACCCCCGATCAAGGCCGCCCGCTCCCCGCCGCTCGCCTGGATCGCCTCGGTGTCGAGGCCAGCTACGGTGTCGGCGAGGGCCCCTGCCGCGTCCTCGCGGCCGGATCCATCTTTGCGCTGGAGAGCCTCAAGCCTCGCCATGCGGGGGAGTACCTCGTGACCCAGCTCGACGTCCGCGCCCGCCAGGAGGGCGTCCTGGCGCCCTCCGCGCGCTCTGCCCTCCCGCAGAACGCCGCGCTCGATGGGCCGTATGCTGCCACATTCGAGTGCGCCCGCCGCGGCAAGGAGGGCGCCGTCGCCGAGTCCCGCTTCCGCCCGGCCCGCGTCACCCCGAAGCCCGGCATTCACGGCACCCAGACAGCCTTCGTTACGGCCGAGCCTGACGCCCAGGGCGCCGAGATCAACGTCGGCGGTCCTCCTGGGGCGGAGATCGGGTGCGTGCGGGTGAAGTTCCACTGGGATAACGAGACAGACCGTCACGCCAAGGAGCCGACGTCCTGCTGGGTCCGGGTCAGCCAGGTCTTCGCCGGCGCCGGGGAGGGCGGCGTCTGGCACCCGCGCGTGGGCGTGGAGGTGATCGTCGATTTCGACGAGGGCGACCCCGATCGGCCGATCGTCGTGGGGCGAGTCTACAACGGCCGGAACATGCCGCCGGGCGGAGCGAAGACGGTGAGCACCTTCAAGACCATGTCGAGCCCGGCGACAGGGGCCTTCAACGAGCTCACGTTCGACGACACGGCAGGCCAGGAGCAGATCAAGATGCACACGCCGTACAACTGGAGCTCCCACGCGGGCAACGACAGGAGCGAGAAGGTCGACAACAACAGCGACTCCAAGGTCGGCACGGACCGCAGCGAGAGCACCGGCTCGAACCGCCGCACGACGGTCGGCGGCGACAACTCGGAGGTCGTGGCCGGGAGCGAGTCGGTCACCGTCGGCGCGAACCAGACGGTGAAGGTCGGCGGCGGCCAGACGGTGGACGCGACCGGGGCTCAAGTGCTCAGCTCGTCGGCGAGCCAGAAGATCACCGCGCCGACGCAGGAGATCGGCGCGACGGGCAAGCAGTCGCTGAAGTCGGCGAACCTGGCGGTGAGCGCCAGCAGCGCGGCGACGATCGACACGCCGGCGTTCGAGCTGAACGGGACGAGCGTCAAGATCAACGCGAGCGAGATCGTGCTCTCGACCGGCGGCGCCGAGATCAAGATCAGCGGAGGGGGGTCGAGGTGAGCGGCCCGCTCATCAAGGTCTCGGGCGGCTCGGTCACCATCACCGGCGACGTCGTGAAGGTCAACTGAGGGCTCGCGATGACCACGAACACCCGAGCTGGCGAGCTTGTGGCCAAGATCCATTACGGTCCGTTCGAGGGGCGTTTCCGGAACGTGCCCTTCGTGCTGGGCTTCGCGCTGTTGGCGTTCGCTATGCTCTGGGACGCCGTCTACGAGGCTCGAACCGAGACGCTCCAGTGCGTGCGTCCACCCGGCGAGGTGGCGACGTGCGAGAGGCGGTGGATCTCCCCCCTGCTTCCCCCGCGCAGCGAGCGCTTCGATGCAGATGCCGTGCGTGCGGTGAGATACCGTGACGTGCACGCCACGAAGGGCTCGGGCGTCGTCGGTGGATACACGGTGCTCGTGGACGTGCACGGGCAGGAGACGGGCTTCGGCAGCACGACGGTCGAGCAAGCGCGGCTCAACACCGAGCGAATCCAGCGGTTCCTGCAAGGCCAGGATGGCTCCACCCTGCTGATCGAGGTGCTCCCTTCGTACTGGAAAGTAGCATGGATAGCGTTGTGGGGGGTTCTAGCGCTGGGTCTCACGATAACCATCGTCGTCCACGACTGTCGCGATCTCGGGGGGTATCGCATCGAGGTTCGCGAGAACCCGAGCGAACAGCCCGGGACGAGCGCCGCCGCGCGCTCACCAGGCGCGTATCGGGTCCAAGCGTACGACAGCCCGAGCGAGGGCTTGCGGTTGCGCGTGACGCGAACGGTCCTCGGCCTCCCGCTGCGCGTGCACGAGCTAGAGGTTCCGCCCGACCTCACCGAGGTCGAGATCGAACAGAGACCTGCGCCGAATTGGTACGTCCCGCGCGCTCACGCTCAGCCAACGGGCAGACGTCTCGTCCTGCGGACCGCGACGGGCGCCGCGCTGCCGGTCATCCCCGAGCTACGCCGGGGGGAGATGGAGCACGAACGCGCGCGGATCGCCCTCGCGAAGGCCCTCGGGCTGTCCACGTCGTGATAGACTACGGGATCTCGACGCGAAGGGGCATCTTCTCGAGCTCGTCAGGCAGGTAGGGGCGAAGCGCGGGCGCCGAGCCCCTCCACAACACCGAGACCCTCCCCTCATCCGGCTCGATGAGCACCGTGTGAATGACCGGGTTGGTCTCATTGAGCTTGCCTTTGCGGCCATCCGTCCAGATCTTCGGGCGTTCCGCGGGAAGGCGAAACATGAGCCGCGGGCGTCTCGGATGGAGGTTGATGAGCTCGACCTGTTCTCCGCCCGTCAGGTATGGGAGCTGGAGGCCGAGCGAGGCTCCGCTGGCGCAACGAAAATCGAACTTCTCGGCTATCGGCTTCTCCTGGAGGATGTCCGCGGGCGCGTATCCGCGAGCCGCCTCGGCGACGAGCCCGGCAAACGGCTTGTGCTCCGGGACGACGCCGAAGTAGGCGAGCCTGGGAAACCAGCCGAGGCCTACCCAGTCCATGGCCTGGGGCAGCGGCATGCTCGGCCAGTGTTCGACGTGTCCACACACCAGACGCTCCGGCGTGAGCGGATCGAGCGGGTCCTCCAGGTTGGGGAGCTCCAGCCGCTCGATCGCGGCGGGCGTCGGCTCGATAAGATACCCTCGGCCCGCCGGGTTCCGCGGGTAGTCGTAGGGATTCGCCTCCAGGGAGGCGAGCTCGCGCGAAAGGAAGGGTCGCAGCCCGTCAAAAGGGTTACCGTACCTTGCCGTCGCCGCCCTGTCCTGTCCCCCGTAGGCACGATCGTACCGCAGCGGGACTCGGGTCACCGGCTCAGGTGGGGAGAAGAGGATCTGCCCGGTGCTGCTCAGCGTGCATCGCCGGTCCCCGACGACACGGATGGTCTTGCGGACGCCCTCGACGCCGAGCGAGACATCGAACGACCGGGGATCCTCGTAGGCGTACGCGTGTCCCTTGAGGACGACGTCGGTGGCGAGCTTGTGCGGGTACAGGTCGGTATCGGCGGCGAGCAGGCTCTTGTTCTCCGGGTCATTCACGACCGGCAGCGTCAGAGGAGCCTGCTCTCGGGCCCGATGGACGCGCCCCTCGCTCGTCAGGGTGTACGTCACCTTGAAGAGCACGGCGAGGATGTTGCGTCCTTCGGGATCGGTGCCCGACATCTGGCGCACCACGGGTGACGGCGCGGCCATGATCTCCATCTATGCGGTCCTGGTGCCGTCGTCCGGCATGGTCGGGTCACCTGGGGTGGGGTAGTCCCCCGGCTCGGATGGCGATGGCTTGAGCGGTGCCTGCGCGGGGCCTGGCGGCTGAGCAGAGGCCGGGCCTTGAGACGGATGCTGCTCCACGGCCGGCGAATTGAAGTAGTTGTCCACCGCCTGCTGAACGGCGCTGTGTCCCGCATCCACCTTCCCCCCAAACCACCCTCCGACAGGCGACCATCCAGGCGAGTACCCGAGCGGGCTGCCGATGCCCACCGCGACGAGGCTTCCTGGCAGGTTGAACAGAAACTCTTCGGCCGCCGAGCCGACGTACCTTCCCAGCCGGCCGAGCCCCGGAATCGCGTACTCGATGAGCGCCTGCACGTTTCCGTAGCCAAGCGCCCTTAGCCCCGGCCCGAGCGCTCTCTCCGCAACGTTCTCGAAAAAATTGCCGATGGCGGGGCGGGCGAACAACCGATTCAGCCCGAACTGGATCAGGAGGTCCACGCCCATGTGGAGCGCGCCCGCGACGAGATCACCGACCGTGACGCCCACGGTGTGCGTGTTGAAGGCGGGAACGACGCCAGAAGGCAGCGGAGGCCAGGCAGGCCCGGCACAGTTGAGGTTGAGGTTGAGCACCTTCAGGCATGCGAACGCAACGGGTCCTTGGGGGGCAACATGGCCGTGCGCGCCGAAATGGGACTTCGAGCCGCTCAAAGGGATGATGACCACGAGGAGCGAGTTCGGCGGTGCGGGCGGGGTGAGGTTGTAGTGAGGGATCAGGGGACCGATGTCGGTGCCCTGGCTCATCATTTTCCCGCCCGAAGCGCTGATCTCCGTATCGTTCCGCTTCCCCGTCAGGGCTCCCCACGGGCCCCAGCACAGGACCGCGGCGGCGACGTGAGGGACCTTCGGGACCGGGGCCAGCACGGGTGGGAAGACGGCCTGATGCATCTCCAGCCACGGGATGGCGATCATGGGATGGTAGTGCTTCAGGACGTTGAACTGCACGGGCTCGCCTATCCCTTCGCGGGCACTGTGGATGGGTGTCCGAAGAGCTCGCAGCGACGGCGCTGCAGCGGGTGGATGACGTACCGGAACGGGTAGCGGTACGCGATGAAGACCCGATAGCGATCCGCGTCGATGCCGATCTGATCGATCGCGAGCGGCCGCTCGATGACCTCGTCGCCGAAGGTGAGGCGGACGCGCGGCGCTGCGTCGGGGATCTGGAACGCGAGCGGGCCCTCGATGAGCACGCCGTCGACCCGCACGGGATCGCCGGGACGTGCGCTGGGGAGGATCATGCTCGGAAAGGCAGCGTTGAAGAGCGTGGGACGCAGCTCCGTGATCCTCCCTTCGTCGTCGAATCCCAGCCCGTTACGAAGACGCTGGCCGGACGTGATCGGGCACGCGCCCAGGCCGACGGGCTCAGGGCGGTCGGTCCACGCCGCGATGAGCGCGTCCGGCTCCTCGAGGTTCGGGAGCGGCCCCCCTTCGGCGTGGTCCTCCTCCAGGTAATACCCCTTTCCTTGTTCGTTTTCGGGATATCCGACGCTCAATCCATCCCACTCGTCCTTGCCGCCGAACGCGTGCGCCAGCGTGAGGGGCATCTCGAGAAAAGGCATCGGGGCGCTGGGCCTGAGCTGGTCGCCGCTCCGCCGCCACACCCGGTCACCGATCACGCGGATGGTGCGGCTCCAGTCTCCGACGGCGATCTTCACCTCCATCTGGGAGACTTCCCGACCGCGCGGCGCCCGCGCGTGGCCGAAGAGAAAGACATCGACGCCGCCCTTGTGGAAGACTTCGTCGCTGTCCATCGGCCCACAGGGAGACTCCCACGGTGGGCCCGACACGATCCAGCTTTGCTCCTCGCTGGGCGTGAGCGCGCCCCCCTCACGTCGAACGTGATGCGGGCCAGGACGGACGCCGCGAGCCGATCGTCGTCGATGACGGTGCGGAAGATTCCGGCCGGAAAACCCGTGTGGTTGACGAGCTCCATCCCGGGCCGCGCTAGCAGTTCACCCGGACGCGCTCTCCGGACAGCTTGACATCGTCGTTGGCGCGCACGTTGACGTCGCCGAGGGTGGCAGTGACGTTCTGAATGCGCGCCTCGCTGTGGAGGTCTCCGGTAGCCTGCAAGGTCAGGTCCCCGTCCGTGCTGAGCGAGACACCGGCGCGCCCGTGGAGCTGCAGCTTTTCTGCTTCGATCGCGAGGCTGCCGGCCGCCTGCAGGACGAGCGACGCCCCCTCGAAGCGCAGCACCGGTCCGTCTTCGGTGAGAGAGACGGACAGCGTGACCGCGCCGCTCGGGCTCAGGAACCGGACGACGTCGCCCTCCGGTTGTCGCACGACGACCAGCCGCTACCGCCCCGTGAGCTCGACGATCTCGCGTGTAGGCTCGTCAGGCCTGACTGCATCCATCAGGATATCCCCCTTGAGAGCTCGACCGCCGCGCCGGCGCGGCACGCCGGCGACGACGCTCGTGCGTCTCTAGCACAGTTCCTCGCCGTGGAGCCGGCGTTCGCGACGCTCGCAGCGCCGTCGCTCAGGGCACGAGCGGGCACGACCCGTTCCTCGATGTGGCACTTCCGGCCCCTCGTGGGTCGCCCATCGCACGTCGATGACGCCTGCTCCTAGGACACCGATCACGTTGATCGAGCGAGAAATGAGCCGCCAAGGCGCCAAGGACGCCAAGAACAAAACACAATCTTGGCGTCCTTGGCGCGCTTGGCGGTTCAAATTCCTGTTCTTTTCTGGGGTTTCAACCCGTTTGTCGCTCTAGGCGCGCTGCGCCGCTCGCAACGCGTCCGTGACCGCGTCCGCGAGCGCCGCGTCCCTGGCCAGCGCCCTCGTCCACAGCCGGACGATCGGCATCAACGCGGGACGCTGGATTTTGAGCGCATCCAGCGTCTCGTCCGTGCACCGTCGATCGAGCGCGAGGAGGATCCTCGCGTACTCCTCCGGGGTGATCGCTCCTCGGAACTGCTCCACCTGGGCCACGTACGCCGCGTCGTACGCCGCTCGCAGCGCGTGCGATCCGCGCGACGCCTGCTCCTCGATCGCCGCTGTCCAGCGCTGCTGGTTCTCGCTCCACCCGGGCTCATGCAGTCCGTGCGCGTCCAACACCACGGCCTGGTCCTGCCTGCGCTCGGCGATCTCCGCCGCTATCGCGGCGACCTGCTCGATCGACAGCTCGAACGGTGGCGGCTCCGGCGCAGAAGCCTCCCTGTCCTCCGCCACGGCCGCCGGCGTGCTCTCCGCGGCGGCTGCCGCGGGGAGCACGCCGGCGGCCGCCTCGCCCGGAGCAGGTCTCGCCGGCACGGGCAGCGGGCCGAACATCGGCGGCGGAGGGATGTCGATGGGCGCCTCGCGCTCGATCTCTGCCTCGGGCGCAGCGGCGCCCATCCGGGCGAGCTCCGGCTCGAGCTCGAGCGCCGCGACGGAGCTCAGCGACCCGGGAGGAGCAGGTGGCGTGCCCGGTTTTTCCGGGAATGAGGGATGGAACGGCAGGGCGCCTCGGATGAGCGTCGGGCTCAGCGGACCCGTGCCCGTGCCAATGCGGTACATCACGGCAGGATCCTCGAGCGGTGCCGTGGACCCCCGCTCGATCTCCGGCGCGGGCGCACCGGAGACGAACGGAAGCGCCGGCTTCGCCGCTCCGACGAGCTGACTGGCCGTGAAGGCCATCGTCCCTGGCTGCTCCTTGCTCGAGCGGGCGTCGTTCGCGCGGGGGTCGATGTTCCCTTCCTCCTTAGGGTCCTTCTCCGCCTCCGTCGTGATGGTGACGAGCCCCGGCTCGTCTGGATGCGAGAGCGGCACCAGCCCGCGAAAGACCAGCGACGCGACGCCCCTGTCGCCGTCGATGCTCAACGTGTCGCAGCGCAACCGCACCAGCTCCAGGTCCTTGTTCTCCCGCTGCACGCTCGCTCGCGGGACGATCCTCGAAAGGCGCGTCACGAGCCGTGGATGGACGGGCGAGAGGTGCTCGAGCACGATGATCTCGTCGCCTGTGAGCTCCGGGATCTGCTGGTCCACTGGTGCTGCATTGAAGAACGCGCCGTCGAAGTCATCCGGCAGCGGCCGTGTATTCCACGTCTGTGGATCCCATGCCTTCGCGTGTCGCCCGAGCAGCGCCGCGCGCAGGGGCGAGCTCGGTGCGACGGGCCTGAAGTTGACCACGGACCACAGCTGCTGTCCGTTCCATCCCCTGTCCGCCTGGACCTCGATCGACTTGTCGAGCTTGCCGACGATGAGCCGCACGACGATCGAGGGGGCCTGGTGCCCGCTCGGCGCGTACGCGTGGCCGTGAAAGAGGACGTCCGCCCGCCGCTTGAAGGGGCACATGTCGCTCGCGGTGATCAGGATGGTGCGCGCATCGTCCGCGTAGGTATCGAGCGTCGACAGCGCATCCTGCTCTGCGGCCAGCCGCGATCTGCCTGACCGGAGCGCAAAGGTCGCCTTGCAGAGGAGGGTCAGCGCGGTAGCCCCCGCCCGCGGATGCCACAGGAGGGAAGCGGCCTTCAGCGGACAGCGCGCCACGATCTGCATCCATGGGGAACATACCGGGGAGGGTCGCTCCCGTCAGCTCGGCGGGCGTCGCGGCGCGGCCTCGACACCTCGAATCCGCTCGCCAACGATGCATCGACGGCGCGGCTCCCGGCGCTGGCAACCGCAGCGGCCTGAGGCAACGGATCGGCCGGCGACGACGCCGCTCCACGCGGCGGAGCACGCGGCCAAGCTTCAGGCACACCGCTCCCGACGCCCCGTCAGAGACCCTCGCAGCTACCAACATCGCTCCCGACGCCGCGTCAGAAACCCTCGCAGCTACCAACATCGCTCCCGACGCCCCGCCGGAAGCCCTCGCAGCCGCCGACATCGCCCCCGACACCCCACCGGGCGCCCGCCCAGACGCCGGCATCGCCCCCGACGCCGCGTCGGAAGCTTGCTCGGCCGCCGACATCGCTCCCGAGGCCGCCGCGTTACATTGACGAGCTCGCTCGCCCTTCTTAGCCTCCACGATCCTCGACGCTCGTCGGCCCTTCACCGGCGGCGCTCGAAGGCTCGAAGGAACAACGAGAGGGGAACCATGGCCATCAACACCATCCATTACGACGACTCCCTCGATCTCATCTGGAGCGTCCTGGTCTACGAGGAAGCGCGGCTGCTCAAGGACAGGAACGCGAGCGACCTCGCCTCGGAGGCCGGCGCGCTCGTGGAGCGCTGGGCTCAGGTGAACACCGGACAGCGGAGCGCATGGCGCGCCGAGATCGTCGCGCAGGCGGGCATCGACGCCGAGGACGACCTGCTCGACGACACCGTCGACGAGCTCGACAACGAGCTGCTCCGGACCTTCCGCGATCGGGACGCGCCGCAGCGCAAGCGCTACTTCAAGAAGGCGCGCCACGAGATCGTGCGCCTCGGGCTGGAGAGCGAGATCGAGGTCGTGCGCGCGTGGCCGGCATCGCTCAAGACCGAGGGCGAGCCCGCCCTCCAGGCGCTCGGCGCCCGGCTCGAAGGGGACATCACCCGGGGCGACGCCGCGGTCGAGGAGCGGCGGCGCGCCGCCGCCGCGACCGCCGATCAACGCGTGCGAGAGATCGTCCGGTTCGTGGACGACATCAACGCCGCGCGGCGCGCGCGCTACGGCCTGCTGATCCAGCGGGCGGAAGAGCGGAGGCTGCCGAAGGACTGGCCCGGGCGGTTCTTCAAGAAGAGCACGCAGGGGCCGAAGAAGGTCAAGGCCGCTCCCGCGGTCGAGAGTCCGCCGGCGTGACGCGCGGCGCTCAGCGCCGCCACGGCGGCGCGACACGCAGCCCGGCGCCGCTCGCCGATCAGCGCCGCCACGGCGGCGCGATGCGGAGCCGGGTGAGGCGGCCGGCCTTGACGACCGCGAAGCGCACGCGCTCCTCGTCCCGGAGCTTCGCCCGGATCTCGTAGACGCCGTCCTTGGGCGCCAGCGGCAGCTTGACGCTGCCGGTGCCGACCTTCCGCCCGTCCACGAAGAGCGTGTCGCCCGCGCCGGCGATCACCTCCAGCATGCCCTGCCCCTCGGGCACCTTGTGCCCGGCGGTCAGCGGCAGATCCTCGGGGAGCACGGGGTTCGACGTCGACTCGCCGATCGGCCCGGCGGCAGCCGGGGCCGGCGTGGCGGCGACCGCCGCCGCCGCGACCACGCTCGACGAGCCGGCGGCGGCCGGCGCGGCAGCGCCGGGCGGGGCTGCGGCCGCGGGCTCCGCGGCCGGCGGGCTCGGCTGGTCGGAGGGCGGCGGGGCGCTCTGCAGCTCGTGATCGCGCGACAGCCGCGCGGCCACCGCGAAGACGAACGCCGCCACCGCGAAGAGGACCCACATCGTCATGCGGTTGTCGCGGGCGGGCGGCTGCGGCGTCGGCACGTAGGCCGACGGGCGGCGCACGCGGCGCGGCGTGGGCGACTCGTCGATCGCGGGCGCGGGCGCGGGGGCCGCGAGCCGCGCGGCGGGCGGCGCCGCGGGGACCTGGAGCGCCGCGGGGACCTGGAGCGCCGCGGGCGCCGGCGCCGGCGCCTCGACGACGGGCGGCGGCGGGAGCGAGCCCAGCGTCAGCAGCCGCTCGGGCTTCGGGTACTCGAGCGCGGGCAGCGTGGCCTCCGGCGCGCGGGGCGCCGGGGCCACGCCGGGCACGGCCGGCGTCACGCCCGCCAGCACGGCGGCCTCGAGCTGGGAGGTCCACGCCGGGCGCGGGCTGCTCGCGTCGCCTCGCAGCTCGGCGAGATCGCTCGGGACCCGGGGGTTGGCCAGCGCGCTCGCGAGCGCCCTCGCGTCTTCCTTGCCGCGCGCGCTCGCGAACGCCGTTTCCTCGTCCTCGGCGTCCACGGACAGCACGGAGACGGACGCCAACGACTCCGGCGCCGACACCGCCGGGCCGGACACCGACACCGCCGGGCCGGGCACCGACACCGCCGGGCCGGGCACCGACACCGCAGCGCTCGGCGCCGCCGAGCCGCGCGCCGGCATGGCCGATCGCGGCGCCACCGAGCCGGGCACCACCGTGAGCTGATCGTCGGTGAGCTCGACCGAGGCGCGCGACGACGCGGCGGCGGCGTCGCCGGCGAGCTCCGGCGGCAGCGCCGCGACCGGGGCGGCCCGCTCCGGGACGCGCCGCACGCCGCGGAGCGTCTCCTCCTCGTAGGCCACGGCGGGGGCGAGCAGGTCCTCTCCCTCGCGGCCGATCACCCGGCGCACGCCGCCGCGCGCTGCGACGTCGTTCAGCACGTCCTCGACGAGGCCCGCGGCGAACTCCCCCGAGGTGATGACCGATCGCGGCGACGTCCCGCGGGCGAGCGCCCGGAGGAGCGAGCGCGCCGGCTCGGGCGTCGCGTCGGCGGTCGCGCCCATCCCCTCCAGGTCGAGGACGACGCGCTCGACCTGCACCAGCGCCGGCCCGTGGAACAGCCGCTGGGCGGCCCGGGCCGCCGCGATCGCGGGCAGGAGCTGCTCCGCGAGCGTCCCCTCGAACCCGGGGCGCGGCGGCGCCTCGAGCTCGCTCTCCGGCAGAGGCGCCACGACGAAGCGGCCGGCGCCGACGCCGAGGAGCGCCGCGAGCACGGAGGGGCCGCGGTGGAACGTCCCGTCCTGCGCCGTCCGGGTCGCGCCGGCGGGGCGGCCGTCCTTGATCAGCACCTCGTACAGGAACGCGGCGTCGCGGACCGACACGAGCGCGTCGGGCCGGCGCGCGCACGAGAGCGACAGCAGCGTCCGCGCCGTCATGCCGTCGAGCCGCCCGCGGACCTCGCCGCCCGTCGCGATGCGCTCGGCGACGCGCCGCCTGCCCCGCAGGACCTCGTGCACCCGCTGCACGAAGGCCGCGGCGCTCTCCTCCTTGCGGAGGTAGCCGTCGGCCTGGGCGCCGAGCTCGCGGAGCCGCTGGAGCAGGTCCTCCTTCCACGAGAGCAGGATGACCGGCACGTCGCGCAGCGCGACGTCGCGCTTGAGCGCGCGGCAGAGGGCGAAGCCGTCGAGCCGCGGCATCAGCACGTCGCTCACGACGAGGTCCGGCGTCGTCTGGTACGCGAGGTCGAGCGCCCGCGCGCCGTCGTGCGCCTCGTGCACGTTCGCGCCCGCGGCCCGGAGCACGCCGGCGAGGAACCACGTCACCGCCGGATCGTCGTCCGCGACAACGATGTCCATCGCGTCGAGCGCCGCGTCGCCCGGCGACGCGCTCGACGCGCTGATCGTGCGCGCCGGCGACCTCGCGCGGATCTCGCTGTGCAGCCGCGAGCGCTCGCCCTCGGGCGCGCTCGGCGCGTTCATCCACGGGGCGAGCGGCAGCGCGCCCTCCGGCCCGCTCGGCGAGAACCGCACGCCGCCCTGCGAGCGGATCGTCACGAGATCGCGGATGCGCGCCACCGCGCCCCAGAGCGCCGCGAGGACCTCGGCGCCGTCGCCCAGATCCACGTTCTCCCCGCGGCTCCTCGGCTCGGCGGCGTCGCAGAGGCCGCGGCGGAGCTCCTCCGCAAGGCGCGCCCCGAGCTCGTCGAGGCTGACGGCCCCGAACGGCCCGCGCACGGCGCGCGCGGCCTCAGCGCGAACGCAGGCCACCGCTGCCTCCGCTGCGGCGCGCCGGAGCGCGTCCGGCGACACGGGCTTCGGCAGCGCGCGCGCGGCGCCGAGCGCCAGGTAGGGGGCCGCGTCCTCGGGCCGAGCGAAGCGGCCGACGGCGACGACGGGGACCAGGTCGGTCAGCGGATCGGCGGCAAGCGCCTCCGCCAGCCCGCGCGCGCCCGGCATGTCCGCGTCGAGCAGGACCAGATCCGGAGCGAAGGCCCGCGCGAGATCGATCGCCGTCGCCACGTCGTCGGTCCGCTCGATCTCGAACGACGGCCCGACGTCGGCGCTCGCCGCGTCGAGCGCCTCGGCGAGCGGCGCTGTGCCCACGACGAGGACGGTGATCGGCGCGTCGATCGACGTGGCCGGCGACGCGGCCGGCGCGGCCTCCGGCGCCTCTGCGGAGGCCGCCTGCTCCACGCCGCGCGTCGAGGAATCGCGCGCTTCCTCTTCCTCCTCGAGCGAGAGCGGCTCGGCGGCGAGCGCGCGGCCGTTGCTCACGCCCGCGATCCACGTCGTGGCCTGGCCCTTGGCCGCACCCGCGCCTTCCGGCCGCGCGCTGGCGCTGCGCGCGTTCGGCTGCTCCGCGGCGGCGCGCGCGCGGGGCGGCGCCGCCGCCTGCTCGAGCGGCGCGGCGGCGCGCGCGGGCGCCTGCTCACCCATGGCCGACTGCCCCCAGGCCAGGGCGGGCAGCTCCTCGAGCAGCTTCCGCAGGGCCGCCGCGGCCTCGCCGCCGAGCCGCGCGCCGTTCGCGGCGGCGAGCTGCGACTCCCCTTCGGCGAGCCGCTCGGCGACGCGCACGAAGCGCAGGAGGCGCGCCCCCGCGCCGAGCGAGTGCAGGCGCCGCTTCAGCTCCTCGACGAGCCGCGGCGCATCGCCCTCCGCCTCGATCCGCCGGACCATCTCGCGGAGCTCCGCCACGCGGCGACCCAGGTTCGCCACGAACTCGGCGCGCGCGCCGCCCAGCCGCTCGTGCCGAGCCTCGCTCGCTGGATTGCTGCGCGGCCCCGCGTGCTCCACTGCCCTCGATCCTACGCCCATTGGCGGTCCCGTATCACAGGAGGATCGGACACCCGAACTTCTCGGCGATCGCGCCCCCGCGCCCGTGGCTCCCGGCCGCGCGACGTCGCCCCCGGGTCACCTCACGGCGGCCCCAGCTCGGCGGCGATCTGCTCCCGGACCCATGCGGCGGCGGCGCGCGTGCCGAGCGTGCCGCCCACATCGACCGTGCACATCCCCTCGTCGAGCGCCTGGGAGACCCAGCGCTCGATGCGGCGCTCTTCCTCGGGCCACCCGAGGTGAGCGAGCAGCAGCCCCGCGGTGAGCATCGCCGCGAACGGGTTCGCGATGTCCTTGCCGGCGAGCGGCGGCGCCGACCCGTGCACCGGCTCGAACAGCGCGACCCGCGCCGGATCGGACGCGTGCACGTTCGCGCTCGCCGCCATGCCGAGCCCCCCCTGCAGCGCCGCGCCGAGATCGGTCACGATGTCGCCGAACAGGTTGTTCGTCACGATCACCTGGAATTGCGACGGATCCTGGATGACGTACAGGCAGAGGGCGTCCACGTAGACGTGGTTCGACTGGATCTCCGGATACTGGGCGCGCACCTCGTGGAAGACGCGCAGCCAGAGCTCGTGCGCGTGCCGCATCGCGTTCGACTTGTCCGCCATCGTGACCCGCGTCCGGCCGTTCGCGCGCGCGTAGTCGAACGCCGCGCGGATGATCCGCTCGACGCCCTTCCTCGTATTCACGTCCTCGTTGATCGCGACCTCGTCGGGGGTGCCGCGCTTGAACTGCCCGCCCATCCCGACGTAGATCCCCTCGGTGTTCTCGCGGAACACAACGAAGTCGATGTCCTTCGCCGTGCGGCCTTTGAGCGGCACCAGCCGGTCCGACAGCGCGCGGACGGGCCTCACATTGGCGTAGAGGTCGTAGCCGAAGCGCATGCCAAAGAGGATGTCGCGCGCGTGCTCCAGGTTGGGCACGCGGGGATCACCCAGGGCGCCGAGCAGCACCGCCGAGCACTCGCGCTGGATGGCGATCTGGATCTGGTTCGGGAAGGTCGTCCCGTCGCGCAGGTACCGGTCGGCGCCGAGATCGAGCTCCCAGAGGTCGATCGGCAGCCCTGCCCGCTCCTGGTAGACCTCGAGCAGGAGCTTCGCCTCGACGATGACGGACGGGCCGATGCCGTCACCGCCGATGATCGCGATTTTCTTCTTCTTTTTGGCTGCCACGAGGTCGCGCTCCCGGTCAGCCGAGCGCGCGTTCGACCGGCACGTACTCCAGCCGGTGGGCCGCCGCGACGGGGCCGTAGGTCACGTGGCCGCCGTGGGTGTTGATGCCGAGGGCGACGGACCTGTCGGCCTTGGCCGCGGCGACGATGCCCTGGTTGGCGATCGCCACCGCGTAGCCGATCGTCGTGTTCGTGAGCGCCCAGGTGCTCGTGTGCGAGACAGCGCCCGGCATGTTGGTGACGCAGTAGTGGACGACCCCGTGCACCTCGTAGGTCGGGTTGTCGTGGGTCGTCGGGCGGCAGGTCGCGATGCACCCGCCCTGATCCACGGCGACGTCGACGACGACCGTCCCTCTCTCCATGCGGCGGATGTGCTCCTCGGTCACGAGCTGGGGCGCCTTGGCGCCGGGCACGAGCACCGCGCCGACCACGAGATCGGCGCGCTCGCACACCATCTCGATGTTCTCCGCGTTGGAGTAGAGCGTCTCGATCGCGCCCCCGAACACGTCTTCGAGGTAGCTCATCGTCTCGGCGCGGACATCGAGCACGGTGACCTGCGCCCCCATCCCGACCGCGATGGTCGCCGCGTTCCGGCCGACAACGCCGCCGCCGAGGATCGCCACGCGGCCGCGCCGCGTCCCCGGCACGCCGCCGAGGAGCACGCCCTTGCCGCCCCGCTCTTTCTCCAGGCACGAGGCGCCGACCTGAACGGCCATCCTGCCGGCCACCTCGCTCATGGGCCGCAGCAGCGGCAGCGAGCCGTCCTCGTGCTGGATGGTCTCGTACGCGATGCCGGTCACGCCTCGCCTGGCGAGCTCCCGCGTGAGATCCGGCTCGGCGGCCAGGTGCAGGTAGGTATAGAGGAGGAGACCCGGGCGAAAGTGGCCGTACTCTGCGGGGAGCGGCTCCTTCACCTTCACGACCATGTCGGCGCTCCACGCTTCCGCTGCCGATCGCGCGATGAGGGCGCCCGCGCGTCCGTAGGCTTCGTCGGAGATCCCGCTGCCTTCGCCGGCGCCGGACTCCACGAGGACCTTGTGCCCGTGCCCGACCAGGGCCCGGACTCCCGCGGGCGTCATGCCGACGCGGTACTCACGTGTCTTGATCTCCTTGGGGACTCCGATAAGCACGATCGCGCTCCTCTCCTCGCCGAACTGCTGAAGCGAGGCGTGTGCGACGATAGCAGAAACCTGCCCTCGCAACGCCGTGAGCCACCGCGTCGAACGCCTGTTTCCGAGGCGAGAAACCCGGAAGATCCGTTCTGAAGCGACGTTTTTGTCGGCCGGTCAGACGCCCGCGGCGGCCTCGAGCGCGGCGCGGACGAGCAATGTGATCTGTCCCGGCGAGGCGAGATCGAGCGGCCCCATCATGGCCTCTGCGTCGAGCAGCAGGAGCTCCAGGGCCTCGCAGTGCGCCGCCAGCGCGTCCTCACCGCCGTCGCCGAGCCGGACGACCGCGGCCGCGCCGTGCAGGGCGAGCGGCCAGGCTGGCGCGAAGCTCTCCTCGATGGGGAGGCCGACCAGCGCGAGCTCGACGCCGTCGCCGAGCCGGATGACGCCGAGCGGCCTCGGGATCGCCGCCTGCGGCGGAGGCTCGGCGGGGACGATGGCGTCCCCGATGCGGCGGACCGCATGAGAGAGCGTCGCCATGCGGCGCGTGCTGGCGGCGATGACGAGGTGGGGCGGCGGCGCGAAGCCGGGCCGGGCCAGGCGGGTCACCAGGGACCGGAGGACGGGAAGGTGCTCCGACGGCGCGAACGGCGTCGTGAGGTCGGCGAGCGAGATGCGGCGGATCTTCCCGGAGGCCGTGAGCTCCATCAGGACCTCGAGGATCAGGAGATCCGGCCCGCTGATCTCGTCGAGCAGCTCGTCGAGGTTGTGCGGCATCTGGAGCAGCGCCGTCAGCTTCTCGGCCACGGCCGCGCGCTCCGCCGGCTCCCCGAGGGGCGCCGGCGGCGAGGTCGTCGGGGTGCGCAGCGCCTCGAGCCTGAACGCGGCCGGCTCCGCGGCGCGGAGCGTGGGCGGCGGCGGCATCGACCCGCCGCGGTTGCCCTTCACGTCGCTCGCCGGCATCGGCGCGGCGGTGAAGTCGGGCAGCGAGGTCATGGCGCTCGCCGGGGGCGCGGCGCTCCCTCGGTCCGCCGCGGCGCTGTCGCCGAAGGTCGCGTCGACGCTGAACGTCTCGTGGTCCGGGAGCGGGGACAGGTCGAGGTCGTCGCTCGCGGGCTCGGTCACCAGGAAGGCCTCACCGGCCGGCGCGAGCTCGGATCGCCGGCGCTGGACCTCGTCGACCTGGCGGAGCGCTTCCATCAGGAGACGCGAGGTCGGCGCCATGATGCGGCGCACGCTCGCCGGTTCGCCGGGTGAGAACGCGAAGTGCCCGTCCCGCTCGCCGAGCAGCCGGTAAAGCGCCTTCTCCCCCTCGAGGCGGCGGTAGACGGCGTCGATCACCTCCCCTGCCAGGAGCCGCAGCTCCCCTGCCCCGGTCGGCGTGGTGATGCCGAGGGTGCCGCTCCGGCGGTTCATCGCGAGCAGCTGGAGCAGGTCGACGAGCGGGACCTGCTGGAGGTCGCCGCGGATCTCCTGCGGCACCGTCGGCTTGGAGCCGCGCGGCGACGCCTCGGTGATCCGCGAGACGATGTGATCGACGTCGCCCCGCAGGACCTCGTCGAAGCCCAGCTCGCCCTCGGCGCCGTCGACGAGGAAGAGGATCGGGGTATCGGCGAGGTCGGGGACGGCGGCGAACGCGTCCGCGAGCGCGTTGTCCTCGTCGAGCACCCTGGCGGCGAGCACGACGTCGGGCCGGCGCTTGAACGCCTGCTCCACGGCTTCAAACGCGCCGTTCGCGTTGGTCACGGTGAGACCACGCGCCCTGAGCGCCGACGCGAGCGCGCCGAGCGCGTCCACGTCCGAATCAACCAGCAGCACCCTGCGAGACACTGGAACGGCGCCCTCCGAGTCAGCCGAAGACCCGCAGCCCGGCCGCGCGGCCGAGCCGCTCGGCGAGGAAGTCCGCGAGCAGCGGATCGGCGGCGTGGATACCCTTCACGAACCCCCCCTGATTGCGCCCTACCAGGGCATACGCGCCGTGCTCCGCGAGGACGCAGAGCGCCTCGATGTCGTCGCACCCTGGCGAGGAGCGGAGGTCGACGGTGTGCACCACCACGTCGTCGCGCGGCGAGGCCAGCTGCGCCTTGACCTGCGCTCCCAGGCTCAGCCCGTCGTGGTGCGCGACGAGCAGGAACACGGCGCCCCCGCGGAGCGCGTTCCTGACGACCGACGTCGCGAGCAGGATCGTATCGGACACCGGCAGATCGAGCGCGCGCGGCGCCGAGATGGCGGAAGCTCCGCCGGGCGCGGGGGGCTCCCGGACGAGGAGGCTGACGATCTCGCCGATGCTCCGCCGGTCCTGAGGGACGCGGTGGACGATCGAGGACTTGGTGGCGTCGGCGCGCCGCCGGGCGATGCGGAGCAGCTGCGCGAGGCTCTGGCCGTCATGGGGGAAGGTGGCGACCCCGACGAGCAGCCCCTTCGGCAGGTACCCGGCCCGCTTCTCGCTCTCGGCGACGTGCGAGAGCATCCGCCGATGGCAGGCGTGGGCCTCCAGGGCGGCCGTCTCGGGCATGAGCAGGTGGAACTCGTTCTCGTCGACGCGGGCCAGGATGTCGGTGTCGCGCACGGCGCGGAGCAGGTGCTCGACGACCTGACCCGGGTTGTGCGTGTTCGCCGGGGGCGCCGGCGTGGTCCTCCAGAAGGCGAGGTCGCCTGGGCGCTCCGGCGCGGCCGCCGCATCCGGCTCGATCACGATGGTCGCGATCGTGAACCGGCGGCCGTACCGCCTGGCCTTGTCGATCTCCCGGCCGGCGACGTCGACGTAGTAGGCGAACGAGTAGGCGCTCGACGCCGGATCCTTCATCGCAGCGCCGCCCGCCGAGCGTTCGCGCTCGCCGAGGAGGGCGAGCGCCGTCGTCGCCTGCGTGGCGAGCAGCTTGACGAGGCCGTCGAGGAGCGGGGCGCGCCGCGGGGTCGAGGCCGCGCTGTCCGGGCGCCTGACCGAAGGGAACGCGGAGCTGCGGCCGGGCTCCTTCTGGAGAACGAGATGCCCCGCGGCGAGCTTGCGGAGCGCCAGCGGGACGACGATGAGCTGCTCGCGCCGGGCGAAATCGAGGATGTCGGTCTCGGTCCCGTAGGCGGGCGCGCGGTCGAGCGGCCCCATCGCCGCGGCGCGGACCAGCTCGCTGGAGCGCTCTCCGGCGGCCAGGTAGACGGCGGCCGCCGCCGCGCCCGTCGCCTCGACGAACACCTCGGCGAGCTGCTGGGCCGCCGCGTTGCGGTCGCGCGCATCGGCGAGCTCGGCCACGCGGGCGATCCACCCGGCAGCGCGCGCGCTGCGCGCGGCTTCCTGCTCGAGCTGCATCCGGAGAGCCCGCTCGGCGAAGCGCAGGCGCACCGAGCCGACGGCGTTCAGCACCTCGTCCCCGCCGAGCGGCAGCAGGAAGAGCCCGGCGCCGCCGAGCGCGACCGCATGGGCGCCCGCCTCGAGCTCCGCCCTCGTCGCCAGCGCGAAGACGGTGGCCTCGGAGGCGAGGGCTTTCAGGTGGTGGACCATGGCGAGGCCGGCCCCGTCCCCGAGCCCGACATCGATGAAGGCGACGTCGGGCGCGGCGGTCTCGGCGAGGACGATCCCCTCGGCGAGATCGCCGGCGAGCATCAGCTCATCGGACGTGATGACCCGCGAGAACAGCGTGCGGGTCGCCTCGTCCGCGATGACGGCGAGCACCTTGAGCGAGAACTCGTGGGCCGGCGCCCGGCCAGGACCCCAGACCCCCTCGAGCGAGGCGGTCACGCGATCACCACCTCGCCCGAGAACGCCCGGCGCGCCGGGCCTTGCATGAGCAGCTCCAGGGATCCGGGGGCGACGGTGATGCGCAGCGAGCCGCCCGGCAGCGCCACGCGGAGAGGCGCCCCGTACGGCGCGCGGCCCTGCGCGCACGCGGCGGCCGCCACGGCGCAGGCGCCCGTGCCGCACGCCAGCGTGCGGCCCACCCCGCGCTCCCAGACGGTCACGTCGATGCGCGCAGCCTCGCCGTGGTCGGCCGGTCGAACGCGGCAGAACTCGACGTTGACGCCCTCGGCCGGCGTTGTCGCGACGATCGGCCCGAGCTCGTCGATCGCGTCCTCCGTGTAGGGATCGAACGTCACCGCGTGCGGGTTGCCGACGTCGACGCAGGCGAACCGGTGCTCCGCGCCGAGCGCTGTGACGACGAGCGTCTCGCCCATGCGGGCCTGGCCCATGCCGACGAGCACGTCGAAGCGATCGCCCGCCCGCGTGACCTCGCACCGCTTGTCGCCGGCGTCGGTCGCGATGGTGAGCGCCTTCTGGGGGGTCCCGCGGGAGACGAGGTAGGCCGCGACGCAGCGGATCCCGTTGCCGCACATCTCGGGGCGGCTCCCGTCGGCGTTCCAGACCTGCATGCGCGGCTGCTCGCGCTCGATCACGAGCACGCCGTCGGCGCCGATGCCGAACCGCCTGTCACAGAGGCGCCGCGCCGCCTCGGCGGTCATCGGGACCGCCTCGACCAGGATGAAGTCGTTGCCAAGACCTTCCCACTTCTCGAACCGGACGACGTTTTCCTTCATCGCTTCGCCCCGGCGAGCCGCTCTCGCGCCTCGGCTTCCTTGAGCCCACGGACGGCGACGACCTTGCTCCTGCCGCTCGCGCCGAGGGCGATCTGGACATCGCTCTGACGCACGTCGAGCGCGCGCGAGAGCAGCTTGACGAGCTCCGCGTTGGCGGCGCCCTCCACGGGCGGCGCGGTCAACGCCACGTCGAGCGCGCCCTCGCGCACCCCGACGATGGCCGAGCGCGACGACCTCGGGCGCACCTGGACCGAGATGCGGACGCCTTCGGCGCGCTCGGTGATCGCGAGGCGACTCCACTCGCCGACGGCGCCGCTCTCCTCGGGTTTGCTCATCTGGCCGGCGGCATCGTAGCGTATCTGGAGCTCACGCGTGGTTCCCGCGAGGCGCGGTGATGTCGCTCTTCGGACGGCGACGGCCATCGCGAATTTGCCGGTTGGCGGCCTGACCCGCTACTCTTTTCGCCCCGGCCGTGGGTCGGCTCGCGCAGTACGATCCGGCAGGTCGACTTGCATCCGCGGCGCTCGTTGTTCGCTGCCGATGTTCATTTCCGCGGTGGAGGCGTTGGACATGACTGATGAAGGAGAAGGGTCCGTGAACGCAACGCCCGGCCTCGCGAGGAGGTTGTGCGCGCTCGCGCTGCTCGCGACGTCGGGTGGCCTGCTCGGGTCTGCATGCGCCGACAATGAGAGCAGCCTGTTCATCCGCATGCGGATGGCGGAGACGGGGGACTGCACCGTGAGCTGCGGCCCCGGTGAACCGTTCTGGACCGAGGACGCGGTGGACTCGGCCTATGCGGGCAGCCACAGCGCGATGCTCCTGGTGGGCAACCAGATCGTGCAGCGCGGCGACCCCGACGTCCTCCGGACGGAGACGTCCCGCGTCCAGCTCTACGAGGCCGAGGTCCGTGTCGTCGACATCGAGGGCAACGACGTGACGCCGGGCTACGTCGTTCCGATCACCGGCACGGTCGACCCGGGTTCGTCCGGCGACCCGGGCTACAACTGCGCCGAGGTCCTCCTGATCGACGGCGCCACGATGGACACCTTGCGCGGGCAGGCCGCGCAGCTCCGGCGCGATATCCAGGTGTGGGCGACGGTGGTGCTGCGCGGCAGGACGCTGGGCGGCCAGGAGGTCGAGACCACGGAGTGGACCTACCCCGTCCGGGTCTGCTTCGGCTGCAGCCGGTGCGTCGACACGTCTCCGCTGGACTGCTGCTCCAGCTCCGCGAACGAGGAGTGCGAGGACGCCAAGGAGCTCGAGGGCACCTGCCCTGGCGCCCGGGGCCCTCAGGACTGTCGTGACCTCGGTCAGCCCTGCGCCGATCACATCGCCAGCTTCGGCCTGTAGAGCGCTCCCCGCAGGCCCCGGCCCGAGCCGCCGTCACCGCGCCGGTCGGGCGCGGTGCACGGGGGCTGCTTCGGGCGACGGCCCTTTCGCAGCCTCGAAGAGGTAGACGAACGGAAGGGCGAGCAGCGCGAGATCGAGCTGCGCCGCGAGGACGACCGCCGTCTCCTTCGAGCCGCCGAGCCCGAACCGCCCCTGGGCGAGCAGCCCTGTGCTCATCCCGTAGCGCGAGTGGAAGTTGTAGCTGCGTCCGCCCCAGAAGATGGTGGCGGCGATCCCTGGCTCCACGCCGCGGGCGTCGTCGCTCCACCGGCCGTAGGCGCCGGTGGAGAGGACCAGAGGGAACGAGTCGTGGATGGGCGCGAGCACGGAGACGCCCGCGCCGGTCTGGATCTCGTCGAACGCGTGGGTGAGCACCTCGGCGTAGGGACCGACGCCGAAGTCGTCGTTGGCAGCGCGGCCGAACAGGACATCCCCGCGCAGCCCGAGGTGGAAGACCGTGGAGTCCCACAGCTGGCGATCGAGGCCGACGCCGGCCAGGCCAACGGTGACGCCTGCGCTCGCCTGGGGCTCGGCGCGGGCTGTGCCGTGGAGGAGAACGGCTCCGAGGAGCGCGGCAACCAAGGCAGCTGGGCGGCCCGCGGTGGCCATGATGGAACGATGCTACAGGGCGCCGGCGGGGAGCGCGCCTGAATTCGGCTGCACGGCGCTTCCGCCCTGCGTGGGGCTCTCCGGAGCTCGTCTTCGCTGCATCGCGTGTGTCGCGTGCGTTGCGTCCGTCGCCGGTGAGTCCCTCCGTTCGCACCGCGCAGCCCGCCCTGCGCGCCCGCTAGCGTTCATGGTAGCGTCCGGGGGCCATGGCGCGACGCACAGTGCAGCTGCGGGTAGGAGGTCAGACCTACCGCGTGGTGACGTCTGCGAGCGACGAAGAGCTCCAGCGGCTCGCCGCGGTCGTCGATCAGAAGCTCGCTACCGTTGTGCCCGCCGGCCGCGCCGTGACCCCCCAGGCCATGTTGCTCGCCGCCATCGCGCTCGCGCACGATCTCGAGCAGGAGCGGACCCGGGCGTCGGTCATCGCGGGGCGCGCGCGGGACGCATTTGGCCGTATCCTGCAGCGGGTCGACGCGGTCCTCGGCGCCGGTCCCGAGTCGCCCTCGTCCAGCGGAGCGAACGACAGCACGCGCTGAGCTGGAGCGCCCGTACCTGGCGGGATCCCGCTGAGCGGCCCTGCCGCTGACTGGAGATGGCATGCCTGCACCCATGGATGAAGCTTTCCAGGCCCTCGACCCCACGCCTGGAGGCGTGAGCGCCCTTCGCCATCTCCAGGACGAGCTCTCCGAGATGGAGCGCGCGGGCTTGCTGCGCACACCCCCTGCTGCCCCGGCTTCCGACCGGCTGCTGGTCCTTTGCTCCAACGACTACCTCGGCTACGCCGGGCTCGCGTTGCCTTCCGAGGTCGGGACCGCGAGTGGTGCGGGGGCGTCCCGCCTGGTGAGCGGGACCCACGAGGCCCACCTGATGGCCGAGAGGGAGATCGCCGCCTGGCTGAGCGTGGAAGCGGCGCTGCTGTTCTCCTCGGGGTATGCGGCGAACGTCGGCACCGTCGCTGCGCTGGCCAGGCCGGGAGACGTCGTGGTGTCGGACGCGCTGAACCACGCGTCGCTCATCGACGGATGTCGTCTCTCGGGGGCGACGGTCGAGGTGGTGGGCCATGTCGACGTGGAGGCGGTCGAGAGCGCCCTCGTGCGGGCCAGGGGCGCGCGCCGCCGGTGGGTGGTGACCGAATCGCTCTTCAGCATGGATGGCGACACCCCCGACCTCCACCGCCTCCGTGAGCTCTGCGATCGTCACGATGCCGCGTTGATCGTGGACGAGGCGCACGCCCTCGGTGTCTTCGGACCGCGCGGGGCCGGCCTCTGCGCCGAGGCCGGGGTTCGCCCCGACGCGCTCATCGGCACGCTCGGCAAGTCGCTCGGGCTCCACGGCGCCTTCGTCGCTGGCTCGTCGACCTTGCGGACCTACCTGTGGAACCGCGCCAGGAGCTTCGTTTACTCGACCGGCATCAGCCCCGTGGTGGCGCTCGCTGCGGTGGAGCGGGTCCGCCGCGCCGCCGCGGACGACCCGGCTCGGGCGCGCCTGGCGAGGATCACCCGCCGGCTTCGCTCCGGTCTGCTGGCGCTGGGAGCCGAGCTGCTTCCTGGCTCCTCGGGCCCGATCCTCCCCTGGCTTCTGAAGTCGCCGGGGGCCGCGGTGGAGATGTCTCGGCGCCTCGCGAGCGAGGGCGTCCTCGTCCAGGCGATCCGGCCGCCGACGGTGCCTGCAGGTACGTCGCGGCTCCGCATCGTGGCGAACGCGTCGCTCTCCGAGTCGGACGTCGAGCGTGCCCTCGCAGGATTCCGGGAGGCAATGCGATGAGAGGAGATCCTGTTTCACGTGAAACAGGACGGATCCGGGTCGCCGTGGTCGGAACCGGGACCGGGGTGGGCAAGACGCACGTGTCGGTCGCGCTGGTCGCAGCGCTGGCAGCTCGCGGTGACAAGGTCTGCGGCCTGAAACCCATCGAATCGGGCATCGACGGCACCTCGACGACCGACGCCGAGCAGCTGGCGCTCGTCAGCTCGGTCCAGCCCGAGCCAGCACCCTACCGCTTCGCTGAACCGCTCTCCCCTCACCTGGCAGCGCGCCGTTGCGGACGCGCCATCTCGCTGGACGTCGCCACCGCGTGGGTCGACAGGCAGTCCGCTCCCCTCGCGATCGTGGAGAGCGCCGGCGCGCTCCTCTCCCCGCTCGGACCAGGACTGACGAACGCAGATCTCGTGCGCGCGCTCTCTCCCGGTGCCGTCGTCCTGGTCGGCCTCGACAGGCTGGGCATCCTTCACGAGATCGCTTGCTGCACGCTCGCCCTCCGCGTGCTCGCCCCTGGTCTTCCGCCGGCCTTGATCGTGCTGAACCCGCCGGCGATGCCCGACGCATCGACCGGCACGAACGCGGGGGAGCTCGCTGCGCTCGGCATTGCCTCCGGCGCCGTCGTGATGCCGCGCTCCGCCCCGACCGCGCCGGCATCGCTCGCCGCAGCCCAGCTCGCCCTGGTGCGCCTCGCACTTTCGTAGCGGGACGTCATCGCGTTCGAGGGATGGCCAGCCCCGAGACCGGGGTTGAACCCCAGAAAAGAACAGGAATTTCACAGGGAGGCGGGGAGGCGGGGAGCGAGAGACGGCGAGAGGGAGAAGTTCATTTTCTTCTTCCTCCCTGCCTCCTCGCCTCCCTGTGAAAATTCTCCGGGTTTCAACGTGATCGGTGCTCGAGGCCTGAGCTCCGGTCGAGGAGATCCGCTCGGCGGGCTCGCAGGCCTTCCGAAGTACCGGCCCGACCCGTCAGGAAGCGCCGGTGACGACGCGACCCCGCTCCAGCACCAGACGGGCGGCCGCTCGCTCCCGGAAGACCTCTGGCTCGTGGGACACCACGACCACCGCGGCGCCTCGCGCCACCTCCGCGTCCACCACCGCGAGCAGCCGCGCCACCCCCGCGCGGTCCAGGCCCGTGGTCGGCTCATCCAGCAGCACCAGCGAAGGCTGGTGCACCAGGGCCCTCGCGAGCGCGATTCGTTGCCGCTGGCCGCGCGAACACGTGCGGAGCGGCCTTAGCGCAAAGCTCCCGAGCTCGAAGCGCTCCTCCGCATGACGCCACGCCTCGTGCGCGTCGAGCCCGTGGAAGCCGGCCGCCAGCTCAACGTTCTGCCGACCGGAGAGGTCCGGGTACGCCAGCGATTCGTGGGACAGCCAGCCGATGGTGCCGCGCGCCGTCCCGACATCGTCGCCCAGCGGCTCGTAGTCCACCGCGCCCGACGTGGGACGGATCACGGTCCCGAGGATCCCGAGCAGCGTCGACTTGCCCGACCCGTTCGCCCCCTCGATGAGCGTCAATCGCCCTGCCTCGATCGTCGCGTTCACCCCACGCAATGCCGCCGTCGCCCCGTAGGTCTTCACGACGCCACGGGCCACCACGCGCTCGATCGTCCTCACAGCGCTCACCTCGCTCCTGCGCTCGCGTTCCCGTCAGCCCTTGTCGCCGCCTCGAGCGCGACCCTCGCCCTGAACGACCGCGGTGATGTCCTCCGGGAACGCCGGCGGATCAACGACAGTCGCCTCGGAATCGTCGGAGAGCTCCGCCTCCGCTTCGAGCGGGCTCAGCGAGGGAATCGTCGGTCGATCTTCCGACTCATCGTCTCGAGGCTGCCCGTCATCCGTCTCCGCGACCGGCTCGCTCGGTCCACACACAGCGCCGCCGCCGGCCTGTTCGTCGACGAACTTCTGAACGGCAGCGCGCTCCAGCCGGCGCTTCTGTGACACAGGCACCTGGTTCTTGAACCGCCGCAGCCCTTCCAGGAACTCCCGCGCGCTCTGGAATCGTTCATCCCGCGCCTTCGCCAGAGCGCGATCCACGAGGCGCGAGAGGCCGGGCGGAATCGTCGGATCGAGCTCCGTCATCGGCCGGTGCCACAGCGTGAGGATCTGGACGAGCAACGCGTTGTGATTGCGGGCCACGAACGGGCGCTGGCCCGTCAGCGCCTCGTACAGGATCACGCCCGCAGCCCATAGATCGAGCCGGCGGTCAAGCTCCACGTCCCCCCGTGCCTGCTCGGGCGCCATGTAAAACGGCGTGCCCATCACCATGCCGGTGCGGGTCGGATCCGTCATCGACCCATCCATGCCCGAGGCCTGGGAGATGCCGAAATCGAGCAGCTTGGCCACCGGCAACATGCCGGCGCGCTCCGAGAGGAAGATGTTCTCCGGCTTCAGATCACGGTGGACGACCCCGCGATCATGTGCCGTCACCAGCGCCGAGAGCACCTGAAGCATGATGTCGACGAGCTCGTTCGGCGGAACGACACCACAGCGCTCGATCCGCTGCGCCAGCGTCTCCCCGTGGAGACGTTCCATCACGAGGTAGGGACTGCCGTCAGGGAGCCACCCCATATCGTACACTTCACAGATGTTGGGATGACCGATCCGCCCAGCGACCCGCGCCTCGTGCTCCAGCCTCGAGATGGCCTCGCGCTTCTGGGTCTCCCGCGGATGCATCACCTTGACAGCGACCAGCCGCCCGATCTGGAGGTGCTCCGCCTCGTACACCGCGCCCATGCCGCCCTCCCCGATGATGGCGGTGACCGCGTACTTGTCGCCGATCACGTGGCCGAGCAGCGAGCGCCCGGAAGAGGTCGGGCTCACGCCGCGGCCCCCGGGCCACGCCGGCGTCCGCGAGCCCGCCGCGGCAGACGACGGAGCGCGTGACGCGAAGGCACGCGGCTCCGCGCCTGGCGCCAGCGCGCCACGTACCGATGAGCCCGGCGCCACACCCGCCGGCCACCGCAGCAACGGTGGCGCCACCCTCGAGGCAGGATGCGCCGGTGGCCGATGGATCGGCTGCAACGGAGCCACGCCAGCGCGAGCGCTCGCGCGGGAGGACGGCGGATCGCTCGGAGCCACGAGCAGCCCGGTCGCCGGACATACGACCACCGCGAGATCGTGGTGGCTACCGCAGTGGATGCACCGCACCGAACTCAAGTCCGTACAATTTGAAATACTCCATCCAGGTGCTGCTCGGAACTGCACAGCGCATCGGGGAAGAGCACGCAGGCGACGCTCGGTTCCACATCACCCCGCACGCCCCCTGGGGGATCCTTGGGGATAACCCCGCCGGCAACCCTGGGGGCAAAACGGGGGAGATCGGCCATCGGCCAGCTCTCCCCTGTCCACCTACCCCTGAGGACGGTCCATTTACCCCAGGGCGTCCGCTTCTAACTCATTGGATTCGTTGCGCATTCTGAGTTATCCCCGCCCTCCACAGCGCCTACGACGAAGACGATGTCTTTATCTATCTATTTCATGGAAAGAAGAGGCGTTGCGCAAGGTCACGCGAGCCCTCATTTCCAGCGCACCCCCGGGCGATAACCCTGCTAAAGGGAGCGGCTCCGGAGTCGGCTATGGACCTTGTGATCCCCAAGAAAGATCTGCTTCGCCTCGTCGCGCGCTGCCAAGGCGTGGCGGACAAGAAGAGCGCGATGCCCGCGCTCGCCAACGTCCTGCTCGCCGCCGAGGGCAACGCGGTCCGCGTCGCCGCGACCGACCTGTACCTCGGCGTCACCGGCCAGACCCACGCGGACATCAAGACCGGCGGCACCGTCGCCGTCCCGGCCAGGGACCTGCTGGAGCGCGTGAAGGCCATGCCCGATGGCCCGATCCAGATCACCACCACCGAGGGCGCGCACACGTCGCTCAAGGCCGTGGGATCGCCCCGGCGCTACACGCTCCCCGGCCTCCCCGGCTCGGAGTTTCCGCAGCTGCCCGCCCCGGCGGTGGACGCGCCCTCGCTGGAGCTCCCCGTCGAGCAGCTCGCGCTGCTGATCACCCGGACCCACTTCTCGATCTCCACCGACGAGACCCGCGCCCACGTGAACAGCGCCCTGTTCGAGTGGGCCGGCGATCGGGTCAGGATGGTGACGACCGACGGCCATCGCCTCTCCAAGATGGAGGCGACCGTGTCGGGCAGCTCCGCGACGGCCACCATGCTCATCCCGCTCAAGGCGATCACGGAGCTCCGCCGCCTCGCCGAGGAGGCGCGCGCCGAGAAGGAGACCCCGATGGTCGCCATCACCCAGAGCGGGCCGAACGCCTTCTTCAACATCGCCGGGATGCAGTTCTCGGTGAAGCTCGTCGACGCGCAGTTCCCGCCCTACCAGCAGGTCATCCCGTCCGTCACCGAGCGCTCGGTCCGCGCCCCCCGCGTCGCGTTCGCCGAGGCCCTGCGCGCCATCGCGCTCGCCGCCAACGACCGCACCGGCGGCGTCAAGCTGTCGATCGCGCCGGGGACGCTCCGGATCACCAGCGAGAGCCCCGACACCGGCGCCGGCTTCGACGAGGTGGCCGTCGACTACAGCGGCCCCGAGGTCACCATCGGCTTCAACGCGAAGTACTTCCTCGACGTGCTCGCCTCGATCGACGACGAGGAGGTCATCCTCGGCATCTCCGGCGAGCTCGACCCCGCCGTGATCCGGCCCGGCAGCGAGTCGAACCAGCAGAGCTACGTCGCCGTCATCATGCCGATGCGGATTTGAGCGCGCCCCCCGACGAGCGGGAGGGGCCCTCCCCGAGCCTCCTCCTCGAGCGGCTCCACATCCGCGAGTTCCGGAACCTCGGCCGCGTCGACGTCGAGCCCGCGCCGCGCATCAACGTGATCGCGGGCAACAACGGGCAGGGCAAGACGAGCCTGCTCGAGGCGATCTACTTCGCCGCGACCTCGAGGAGCTTCCGCACCCACCGGCTGGCCGAGCTGGTCCGCCACGGCGCCCCCATCGCGAGCGCGCGGGCGCGCTTCGTCGAGCGCCGGGGCGCGCTGCAGCCGCTCGCGCGCGAGCAGACGGCCGCCGTGGAGCACAAGCGGTGCGTCGTGCGCATCGACGGCAACCGGCCCCCGAGCCTGGCGAGCTTCGCGACGCGATCGCCGGTCGTCGCGTTCCACGCGGAGGAGCTCGCGCTGTCCACCGGGCCCGCGAGCGCGCGGCGCACGCTGCTCGATCGCCTGGCGCTCTTCATGGACCCGCAGAGCGCCGACCACCGGGCCCGCTACGCGCAGGCGCTCCGCGCGCGCCACGAGCTGCTCCACCGCGGCGGGGGCGCGCCGGCCCAGGCGAGCGCCGAGCTCGACGCGTTCGAGGCGCTCTGCGCCCTCCATGGCGCGGCGCTGACCCGCGCCCGCGAGGCCGCCGTCCAGGCGCTGGCGCCGGAGCTCACGCACGCCTTCGCCCGCATCGCCGCGCCCGACCTGACCCTGGCCGCTCGGTACGCGCCGGGCGGCGGCGGCGACGCCGAGCAGGCGCGCGAGGCGCTGCGGGAGCAGCGCCGCCGCGACGCGCACCGGCCGAGCGCGGGCTACGGCCCCCACCGAGACGACCTGCTGCTCGAGCTCGACGGCCACCCCGCCCGCGTCGTCGCCTCCCAGGGCCAGCACAGGGCCCTCACGCTCGCGCTCAAAGCAGCAGAGACCGCTGCCATCGCTTCCGTCCGGGGCGTAGAACCCATTCTTTTGCTCGACGATGTGTCGAGCGAGCTCGATCCCGACCGGACCGCGGCGCTGTTCATGTTCCTCGGAATGGCGCGCGGACAGGTATTCCTGACGACCACGCGGCGCGATCTCATCGTCACGCCGGGCGTACCTTCCTCGGAGCGGCGCGATTTCCACGTCGAAGGCGGCGCGGTCGGCTGACGTTCGTCGGGGGCGCGCCGGCTGCCGGACGCCGCGGCGCGCGGCGCATGGCGCGCGCGATGGACGAACGTCCGCCGACCGCGCCGCGACCGCCGTCAAACGCGTTGATCCCGGCCCCGGAGCGCGCGAGTTGGGATGCTTCGGACGCGCCCGCGACGGGCACCGAAAATACGGTGTTACGAGCCTTCCGGACCCGGCGAAACGCTTGCCCGAGCCCCTGATTTCGGCTACATTTCCGCAGTCTTTACGGGGCATCGACGAGCGGTCCGCGCGTGAACGCTCATGGCCCCGGAGTCGATCCGACGCCGCGGCCGCGGCGCCCGGATCTCACCAGACGAGCTGCCATCGAGCCGGCCCCTCCACTGCAAGAACTCCGGCAATCCGAGCGGCCTCCGCCGCTCTGCGCCCCCGGTGAGAGGCGGCGGGCGCGCCACCAGGACCGAGATGACGGAACCCACCCTGAGCCAGCCGACCGACCTCACCAAGGCGTCGTATGACGCCCACAGCATCACGGCGCTCGAAGGCCTTGAAGCGGTGCGAAAGCGACCCGGCATGTACATCGGCGATGTGCACGACGGATCGGGGCTCCACCACCTGGTCTGGGAGGCCGTCGACAACGCGGTCGACGAGCACCTCGCCGGCGCCTGCACGGAGATCAGGGTCACCGTCCACTTCGACGGCTCGGTGTCGATCGAGGACAACGGCCGCGGGATCCCTGTCGGAATGCACGCCAAGGGCGTGAGCGCGGCAGAGGTCGTCATGACCGTCCTCCACGCCGGCGGCAAGTTCGACAACTCCAGCTACAAGGTCTCTGCGGGCCTGCACGGCGTCGGCGTGAGCGCCGTGAACGCCGTCTCCGAGTGGCTGAAGCTCGAGATCAAGCGCGAAGGAAAGCTCTGGTTTCAGGAGTACGCCCGGGGCGTGCCGAAGGCGCCGCTCAAGGGGATCGGCGTGACGGACAAGACGGGGACGAAGCTCACCTTCAAGCCCGATCCGGTCGTCTTCAGCACGGTCGAGTTCAGCTTCGACATCCTCGCGAGCCGCCTGCGCGAGCTCGCGTTCCTGAACGCCGGGCTCATCATCCACCTCCACGACCAGCGCCCCGACGGGAGAGCGGAGATCTACGAGTACAAGGGGGGCATCTCCGAGTTCGTGTCGCTGCTTAACAAGACCAAGGAGCCGATTCACGACGACGTGATCAGCTTCGTGTCGCAGCACGAGGTCGGCGCCACGGGCGACGGCGCGAACGGCCGCGGCAGCGCGGCTCCGCCGGTCGGCGTGGAGGTCGCGCTGCAGTGGAATGGCTCCTATACGGAAGCCATCTTCTGTTACACGAACAACGTCCACAACAAGGACGGCGGCACCCACCTCACCGGGCTCCGCGCCGCGCTCACGAAGACGATCAACAACTACGGGAGCGCGCACAACCTCTTCAAGGAGCTGAAGCAGGGCCTTCAGGGCGAGGACGCGCGCGAGGGCCTGACGTGCGTGCTCAGCATCAAGCACCCGGACCCGTCGTTCGACTCGCAGACGAAATCCAAGCTCGTGTCGAGCGAGGTCAAGGGCATCGTCGAGGCCGCCGTCAGCGACAAGCTCGGGCAGTACTTCGAGGAGAACCCCCAGAGCGCGAAGAAGATCATCGAGAAGGCGGTCGTCGCCGCGAAGGCGCGCGAGGCGGCCCGCAAGGCGCGCGAGGTGATCCGCAAGGGCTCGCTCGACGTGACCTCGCTCTCGGGCAAGCTGGCCGACTGCCAGTCCAAGGACCCGGAGAAGAGCGAGATCTACATCGTCGAGGGCGAGAGCGCCGGCGGCAGCGCCAAGATGGGGCGCGACCGGCACTTCCAGGCGATCCTCCCGCTGAAGGGGAAGATCCTGAACGTCGAGCGCGCGCGGCTCGACCGCATGCTGAGCTCCGCCGAGGTCGGCACGCTGATCACCGCCCTCGGCTGCGGGATCAACGACGCCGGCGGCTTCGAGATCGACAAGCTCCGCTACCAGAAGATCATCCTGATGACGGACGCCGACGTCGACGGCTCCCACATCCGCACGCTGCTGCTGACCTTCTTCTTCCGGCAGATGCCGGAGATCATGGAGAAGGGGTACCTTTTCATCGCGCAGCCGCCGCTCTACCGCGTGCGCAAGGGCAAGCGGGACCTGTACCTGAAGGACCAGGGCGCCCTGGACGAGTTCCTCGTGGGCAACGCCGTGGACGGGCTCGAGATCGTCGCCAGCGGCGCCCAGACGGGCATCGCGGGCCAGCCGCTCTACCGGCTGGCGCAGCGGCTGAAGCGGTTCCGCGCCGTGCTCTCCAACATCGACAAGCGCTGTGACGCGCGGATCGTGGCGGCGCTGCTGCGGTCCAGCGGGCTCGGGCGCGACGATCTGCGCGAGACCAAGAAGGTCGCCGAGGCCGCCGACGAGCTCCGCGCCTACCTGAAGCAGCGCTATCCGGACCTGTTCCCGCTCACGCTGTCGACGCCCCGGGACACGGAGCACGGGACGAGCCGGATCGAGGTCGTGCCGCGCCCGGGCGCGAGCGCGCGAAAGAGCGTCATCGACTGGGATCTCGTGAACTCGCCGGAGTACCAGGAAGCCTGGTCGATCGAGCAGGATCTCCGGTCCATCGGCGCGCCCCCGTACCGGGCGCGCACCTCGAGCGGCGAGGAGACCATCGAGAACGGGGAGGCGCTCGTCGAGTACATCGAGGAGCGCGGCAAGAAGGGCATCTCGATCAGCCGTTACAAGGGCCTCGGCGAGATGAACGCCGACGAGCTCTGGGAGACGACGATGAACCCGGACGCCCGGACTCTCCTCCAGGTCCGCATCGACGATGCGGTGAAGACGGACGAGCTCTTCACGATCCTGATGGGGGATCAGGTCGAGCCGCGGCGCAACTTCATCGAGCAGAACGCGCTCAACGTGAAGAACCTCGATATCTGAGCCCGCGTCTCCCGCGTCGCCGGCGCGCGGCTCCTGCGCGCCCGGCGCGGCGTCTGCGCGCCCCGCGGCGCCCCGCGCGGCGGCCCCGGCTCCGCGCCCGGGCGTGCGGCGCGGCAAGCCGCTTGCCTGGCTGTCCCCTTGCTAGGCGGGGCACCCGCCTTAGCTTCGAGGGGCCATGAAAATCGACCGAATGACGACGAAGGCCCAAGAGGCCATACGAGACGCTGTCGATTTCGGCAGCCGTCGGGGAAACCCCGAGCTCTATCCCGAGCACCTTGTGCGGGCGATCGTCAGCCAGGACGGCGGCGTCGGCGCGCCTCTGGTGCAGAAGGCAGGCGCCGATCCGGCAGGCGTGCTGCGCCTCCTCGACGCGAAGATCGACACCTACCCTCGCGTCAGCGGCGGCGCCGAGCCGAACCTGTCGAGGCGCGCGCTCACGGTCCTGCAGAAGGCCGAAGACGAGGCGAAGGCGCTCAAGGACGAGTACATCTCGACAGAGCACGTCCTGCTCGCCGGCATCAAGGCCGACAAGGAGATCCAATCGATCTTCGAGCGAGCGGGGCTCTCGTACGACAAGCTCCTCTCGTCGCTCGCGGCCGTGCGCGGCAATCAGCGCGTGACGGACCGGGACCCGGAGGGGAAGTTCCAGGCGCTCGAGAAGTACACACGGGATCTCACGAAGCTCGCTCGACAGGGCAAGATCGATCCGGTGATCGGCCGAGACGAGGAGATCCGGCGCGTCATCCAGGTGCTCTCGCGGCGCACCAAGAACAATCCGGTGCTCATCGGCGAGCCCGGCGTCGGCAAGACGGCGATCGTCGAGGGCATCGCGCAGCGCATCGTCGCGGGCGACGTGCCGGAGTCGCTCAAGGACAAGACCATCGCGGCGCTCGATCTCGCCGCCATGGTCGCAGGCTCGAAGTTCCGCGGGGAGTTCGAGGACCGGCTGAAGGCCGTGCTCAAGGAGATCGAGGGCTCGAACGGCCGCATCATCCTGTTCATCGACGAGCTCCACACGCTGGTGGGCGCCGGCGCGGCCGAGGGCGCCATGGACGCGGCCAACATGCTGAAGCCGGCGCTCGCGCGCGGCGAGCTCCGGTGCATCGGCGCGACCACGCTCGACGAGTACCGCAAGCGGATCGAGAAGGACGCGGCGCTGGAGCGGCGGTTCCAGCAGGTGCTCGTCACGCAGCCGAGCGTCGAGGACACGATCGCCATCCTGCGAGGCCTCAAGGAGAAGTACGAGGTCCACCACGGGATCCGCATCCAGGACGCGGCGCTCGTCGGGGCCGCCGTCCTGTCGAACCGGTACATCACCGAGCGCTTCTTGCCCGACAAGGCGATCGATCTGGTCGACGAGGCGGCTTCGAAGATCCGTATGGAGATCGACAGCCTGCCCACGCCGATCGATCAGGTCGAGCGCGATCTGCTCAAGCTGCAGATGGAAGAACAGGCGCTCAAGCGCGAGAGCGACAAGGCGAGCAAGGTCCGCCTCGACGAGGTGCGGCGCGAGATCGCCGATCTCCAGGGGCAGCGCGACGCGATGCGGGCGCAGTGGATGCGCGAGAAGGAGCTCATCTCCGAGCTGCGCCGGCTCAAGCCGCAGATCGAGGAGCTCCGGCTCGAGGAGGAGCGGCTGAAGCGCGCGGGCGACCTCGGGCGCGCCGCGGAGATCCATTACGGCAAGATCCCGGAGATCGAGAAGAAGCTCGAGTCGATCCGCGCCACCCTCTCCCAGGTGCAGTCGAAGCAGAGCTACCTGAAGGAGGAGGTCACCGACGAGGACATCGCCGCGGTCGTCTCGAAATGGACCGGGATCCCCGTCTCCAAGATGCTCGAGAGCGAGATGCAGAAGCTGCTGCGCCTCGAGGAGGAGCTGCGCCGGCGCGTCGTCGGGCAGGAGGACGCGCTCCGCGCTGTGTCGAACGCCATCCGGCGCTCGAGGGCCGGGCTCGGCGACGAGCGCAGGCCGATCGGATCGTTTTTGTTCCTCGGGCCGACCGGCGTTGGCAAGACCGAGCTCGCGCGCGCGCTCGCCGAGATCCTCTTCGACGACGAGCGGGCCATGGTGCGGCTCGATATGAGCGAGTACGGGGAGCGCCACGCGGTGGCCCGGCTGATCGGCGCGCCGCCCGGCTACGTCGGCTACGAGGAGGGAGGCCAGCTCACGGAGCCGGTGCGCCGGAGGCCCTACAGCGTGGTGCTGTTCGACGAGATCGAGAAGGCCCACCCGGACATCTGGAACACGCTCCTCCAGGTGCTGGATGACGGACGCCTGACCGACGGCCAGGGGCACACGGTCGATTTCAAGAACACGATCATCATCCTGACATCGAACCTCGGGACGCCGGCGGCCGCGGCGATCGAGGAGCGAGCGAACCTGCCGGCGGACGAGAAGGCCGAGCTCGTGAGGAGGGCCGTCATCGAGGAGGTGCGGAAGCACTTCCGCCCGGAGTTCTTGAATCGCCTCGACGATCTCATCGTGTTCCGGCGGCTGGCGCGCGAGCAGATGGAGCAGATCGTCGATATCCAGCTCGATCTGCTGCGAAAGCGCCTGGATCGACGCGGGCTGCTCTTCACCATCTCGTCGGAGGCGAAGGGCTACCTCATCGAGCAGGGGTGGGATCCGCAGTACGGCGCGAGGCCGCTGAAGCGCGCCATCCAGCGGAGCATCGAGGACGAGCTCGCGAAGCGGATCCTCGCCGGCGAGTTCAAGCAGGGAGACACGGTGCGGATCGAGCGCGGGGCCGGCGGGCTCACCTTCACGCGCGCAGCGCCGAACTGACGCTCGCCAGCCAGCGTCAGCGCTCGGCCAGCGTCAGCGCTCAGGGAGAGCGCTCAGGGAGATTGCCGGCGATGCGGCGGAGGAGGTCCAGGACGGCGTAGGCGGCGCCGAGCTGGACCTCCTCGCGATCCCCCGAGAACACGCGGTCGCGCACGACGAGGCCGCCGGGGTGCGACACAGCCCAGTAACAGAGGCCCACCGGCTTGGTCGCCGTGCCGCCCGTCGGGCCGGCGATGCCCGTCACGGAGATGGCGACGTCGACCTCGCAGAGGCGGCGGACGCCCTGCGCCATCTCGGCGGCGACCTCGGCCGACACGGCGCCGTGGCCGCGCAGGGTGTCCTCCGCGACGCCTAGCAGCCGCGTCTTGGCGCTGTTCGCGTAGGTGACCGCGGCGCCAACCAGGTAGTCGCTCGCCGGATAACTGGTGAGCAGGTGGGAGATCAGGCCGCCCGTGCACGACTCCGACACGGCGAGCCTCCAGCCACGGGCGCGCACGGAGCGCCCCACCATCTCCGGGAAGGCGTCGCCCCCCTCCCCGTACACGGCGGTGCCGAGCCGCCCACGGACATCGGCCGTCGCCTTCAGGGCCAGGTCGTGCGCCATCGACTGCGTGGCGGCGCGGGCGTGGACCTTCACGTCGACCTCCGGGTAGTGAACGCGGTAGCCGAGCGTGATGCCGGGATAGGCCTCCTCCACGCCCTTCAGGAGCTCGCCCAGCGTGGACTCGGGAAGGCCGTAGGTGCGGAGGCGGACCTGAAAGGTGTTGTTCGGCGCGGCCGGCCGCACGCGCGGCAGCACCTGCTCGGCGAACATGCTCTTCATCTCCCGCGGCACACCCGGGAGGAAGAACACGGTGGACTCGCCCAGGTGGATGCCGAAGCCGGGCGCGCTGCCGGCGGAGTTCGGGAGGATCTCCGACCCGGCGGGGACCTCGGCCTGCTTCTCGTGGCCCGCGTTCATCGTCTTGCCCCGGCTCTCGACGCGCCGGCGAATGGCGAGCAGCGTGCTCTCGTCGCGCACGAGGTCGGTGCCCATCGCGCGCGCCGCGGCCCGCGCGGTGAGGTCGTCGGTCGTGGGGCCGAGGCCGCCGGTGGCGATCACCAGCCGGTGCGCGCTCGCGAGCCGGCGGACCGCGGCGACGATGCGATCGACGTCATCGTCGACGGTGCTGGACTCGCTGACCGTGAAGCCCGCTGCGGTGAGCTCGGCAGCGAGCCAGGCCTCGTTGGTGTTGATGATCTCGCCGCGGGTGAGCTCGGTCCCGATCGAGAGAAGCGCGACAGCCATTGGGACTTGGGACTCTAACTCCATCCGGCGCCGCCGGAGCGCGTTTCCGGATTGTTTTGCGGTCGGAAAGCGGGGTGATCTTGTCCGCCATCCCCTCCCCCACCCGCCCGCCGCCGAGCGGGGCGCGCCTGCGAGCGCTACGGTGGATAGACACACCGGAAGCCGAGATCCGGCGCTCGGGTGGATACCGGGACAAGGCGACGATTCCAGGTGCGGAGCGCCGCCGCGGCCCCATCCATCCAGGATCCGCCGTGAGTTCCAGAGAACTCGCCCTCGAGCGGATCAGGGGCCGCCCACTCGGCAACATTGCCGGCCAGATCGAACACCCGACCGCCCGCGTGCACGGCGGCGCCGTCGGGGCGCGAGCCGGCGAGCTCGGGGCCCGTCGCGCCCCAGCCGCACGGGCCCGCGCGCAGGCCAAAGGCGGCGCGCCGGCAGACCGCGCCGGTGTCTCCCCACGGGTACCGCCGGCCCGCGTCGCCCGCCGCGGCGAAGGCGAGCTGATCGCGCGAGGGGAGCGCCCCGCCCGCGAAGGCGCAATACCGAGCCGACTCGGCCAGGGTGGCGCCCGTGACGGGGACCCCGGGCTCGCCGCGCAGCGGGAGCGGGGCGCACGCGCCGGCCTCGACGCAAGCGGCGTAGCGCTGCTCGGTGATCTCGAACGCGTCGAGCGAGAACGCCGGGACGAACACAGCGCGCGGGTCGACGATGCCCTGCGCCTCCCAGTCGCTTGGCCCGAGGCGCAGCGTCCCGGCGGCGATGCGGACGGCCGCGCCCGGCGCGACGCAGCCAGCGGCCGTCACCGTGAGGCCGGCGCTGCATCGCGCCGGCGCGCCTGCGCAGCGGCCGGCGTCGTCGAGGCGCTGGCCTTCGCCGCAACACCGCGGGCCGAGCGCGACCATCCCCGGCGCGCAGCGCGCCGGCGGCTCCGCGCGATGGAGCGCGAGCGCGACGATGGCGCCGATCAGGAGGGCCGCGCCCGCGGCGAGGCCGGCCTTCCACCGCGGCATCCGCCCGACGTCCGGTGCTGCCCCCACCCCTCAGGAGCGCGGCGATCCGGCGGCGTCGGCCTTGAGCGCGCCAGCAACCTTCCCGCGCGCGCCAGCGGCCTTCCCGCGCGCCGGCCTGGCCTCGATCATGGCCACGATGCGCGCGAGCGCGTCGAGGAGCGCCGCACGGACGCGATCGTACGTCTTCGGGCCGACGTCGCCCCGCTTCCGCGCGCGCTCGAGCTCGACGAACTCGTCGAGGAGCGCGTTGCGCGCCTCGAGCAGCTCCCGCCGCTCCTCGTCGTCGGGCCCGCGGTCCTGGTCGCGCCGCCGGACCAGGTTGAGCGCGGCCCCGCCGATCACGGTCGCGCCGGCCAGCACCAGCGCGATCCACCGGCCCACGCCCGGCGTCGGCAGACCGCCGAGCGTGATCTCGATGACCTTCATCCCGCCCTCCATGCGGGTGCCCTGCATCTCGGTGATCAGGATCTTCTTCCCGTCCCGGTTCTGGGTGCGCTGGGCCGCGGGGAAGCCGGCGACGTTCAGCGTCATCGACCTCGACGCCTCGGCCATCACCCGCATCTGGGCGATGCGCGGCGGCAGCTCGATGCGGATCGTCTGGCGCTCTTCGCCATGGAGCGGGACCTGCCAGCGGAACTGCCCTTCGTGCCGGCCAGGGCTCACGGTGCCGCGCAGCGCCGCGCCGGTGCCCTTCACCTCGTCGAAGCGCATCTCCTCGCCCATGCCTTCGGTCTTGTTGAAGGCCTTGTAGTCGCGCGGGAGCGCGAACGTCTCGTTGGGCAGCCAGGCGACGCGGCCGAGGTTGAAGACCTGGAACAGCTGCTCCACCGAGATCGCGTCTTGCCGGAGCTGGAGGTAGACGATGCCCTGCGTCCCGACCATCAGGCCGCTCACGTTCGGCGTGGCGTCGTAGATGTGGAGCACGGCCCGCTTTCCGGCCTCGGCGCTGAGCCCGAAATGCGGGATCGAGAACGTTCCGCCGTCGCGCGTGACCGAGATGCCGTAGCTCGTGCCGCCGGCGATCGCGAGGTTCTCGAGCCGGACGGTGCCCGCGTCGTCCGTCTCTCGGCTGATGCGCTCGCGCGAGTCGCCCTTCGTCACCGAGCTCTGCATGATGTCGATGTCGACGGAGATGCGAGGGACGGGGTTCCCATCCGCGTCCTGCACGGTGAGCACGAGGACGCCGGGCGGGAGCCCTGTGTCTTCCTGGACGGTGTCATCGGGCGCATCGAACATGCCCGTCAGCTGCTCCGAGGCGCGCCGGGAAGCCGCATTGGCCGCGGGAGGCTTCCCCACCGGCGGATGGCCCGAAGGCAGCGCCTGCCCGACCTCGGGATGCCCCGGCGGGAGCTCGCTCGCAGCGTCGGGCGCGCCCGCGTCCGCCGCCGCGGCCGTCGAGGTCGCAGCAGGACCACCGGCGCCGCCCGGCGCCGCCGGCTTCGCACCCGCCGCCGCCGCCGGCTTCGCACCCGGCGCCCCCGCTGCGGGCTGCGCCGGCGCGGCCTTGTCCGCCGTGGGCTGCGCCGACGCCGCCGGCTGCGCCTGCACCGCCTGCGCGGCGGTGATGCTCAGCGAGGCGATCGCGGCGAGCGCGGTACACCCGGTCCAGCGCATCACGAGGCCCTCCTGCGGTCGTTCTCATCCTCATCGACGCTGGCCGCGGCGTCGTCCGTCGCAGCCGGGTCGTCCTGAGGCGCGCCGAGCGCGCGCTTCGTCCCGCACTTCTTGCAAAACACCGCGTCTTCGTCGTTCAGCGTGCCGCACTCCCCGCACGCCACGCCCTGCGTCGCCGCGGGCTCCGCCGCCGCCGCGGCCTCGTCCGGCTCCCTGGGCGTGCCGTCGTCCTGGAGCCCGGCGCGCTGGAGGTGCCTCGCCACGAGCGCCGCGACCTGCTCGCGCCGCGGCTGCGCGTCGGCGTCCAGCAGGCGGAGGAGCCGCTTCGCCTCGGCGCGGTACTTCGCGACGAGCTCGGCGTAGTCCTCGTCGCTGATCTTCCCGACGCTCCGCTCGAACTCGAGGTCCTTGAGCGCGCGCAGGACGGCCTGCTTCTGCTCCTCCTCCGCGCGCGGCGCGCCGATCGCGTACGCGTCGGCGCCGCTCAGCGGCGTCTCGCCGATCAGCACGCGGAGGCTCGCCCAGAAGATGGCGATGACGGCGACGAGCGCGCCGCCAGCGAGCACGAGGATCGCCGCGGGCGGCCCGGCGACGAGCCCCGCGACGCCGGCGCCGACGAGCGCCGCGAGCGGCGCCCCGAAGCGGGCGTAGTGCACGATCTGCCGCTCCAGCGGCGAGTCAGTACCCCGGGTCACGGTCTCGTCGGCCGTGGCCGAGGTGGCGCTTTTGGCGGGCTGTTCGGCGCTCATTCGCGGTCTTCGCGGTCCAGGCTCTTGAGCTCCTCGTCGAGCTTGTCGTCGTAATCGTCACGGGCGCCGGGGACAACGCCCTTCGGGGACGGCTGCTGGCCGGCGGCGCCCGCCTCGTCGCTGCGCCGCTTCCATCGGCGCAGCGTCGCGACGACGATGCCCGCGCCGACCACGATGGCGCCGAGCGGGAGGAGGTAGAGCAGCCGCTGGCTCCCCTTGTTGGGCGGCACGGCCAGCGCCTCCGCCCCGTAGCGCTCGGCGTAGGCGGCCTGGATGGCCTCGATCGACAGCCCCGACGCGAGCGCCGCGCGGAGCTGGTCGCGGCGCTCGTGCGCGGTGCCGCACGTGCACGTCCCGAGGGTCTCGCGCGGGCAGCCGCACGTGCAGATCAGGCTCCAGAAGAGCTTGCGCTCGATGTCGTTCGCGATGCCGACGACGCCCGAGCGCTGCATCCCCTCGCCGAGCTGCTGCCCGTGGGCGAACTCCGGCGAGCGCAGCAGGACGACGAGGGCGAGGGCGCCCGCGACGAGGAGGGTGATGCCTTGGATGAGTCTTCGTGTGCGGCTCATTCGAACGCCGGCTGCCTCGATTCGGCAGCGGTCGGGAGGATGGCACCTTTCGCGGGCGACCGCCCGGGATCAAGCGACGCGCCGGAGCCCGGGGCGCGGACGTCGCCGTCCGCCGCGCCGGGCGCGACCAGGACAGGCCGCCCGAGCCCCTGCTGGACGGGGCGCCCGTAGGCCTGCGACGGGCCGCCGGCGAGCAGGAAGGCGAACACGACCGACGCGGTGACGGACCCCGCCGCCCGCACATAACCGAACGCGCCGGCCTCCTCGAGCGTGATGTCGGGCCACATCGCGACGAGGGCCCCCAGGATGAGGATGCCCGCGCCGAACCACATGAACGAGATCAGGTTGTTCACGTGCATCTGGAACGAAGCGACCTTCGTCTGGGGGTTCGCCATCCCGATGATCACGTAGAGGTCGTTCTTGACGGTGATGTGCCGCGCGACCTCGGTCGAAGGCGCCTCCGGGGACGCCTTGTAGATGAACTTCGCCGGGCTGATCCGGCCGATCGGCGCGCCGTGGCGCTCGACGTCGAGGTCGGCGAAGACCATCCGCTTCTCGCTGTCGACCTCCATGCGCGGGCCCGCGTAGGTGAGGCGGTACTCCTCGATCTGCACGGACTCGCCCGGGTGGAGGCTGATCTCCTTGTCGACGCCCCACGCGCGGCCGGCGAACCCGAGGAACATCACCGCGATGCCGACGTGCACGATGTAGCCGCCGTAGCGGCGCCGCGACCTGGCGATGAGGTTGTAGAAGGAGGTGAAGAGCGGCTCTTTCCCGCGCTTCTGCCGCGCCGCGATGCCGCGGGCGAACTCCTGGACGACCACGGAGATGTTGAACGCGGCGATGGCCACCGTGAAGAACGGGTAGGTCGACGCGAGCTTCGCCAGCGCGTCGCCGAGCTGGCCGGGGTAGATCGGGTCCACGGCGACGAACGGGGCGAAGCCCACCCTCTTCCCGAGCGTCAGGTGGAGCGCCGCCGTGACGACCGTGACCAGCACGGGCCAGCGGAAGCTCTTCCGGAAGAGCTCCGGCGACGTCTTCCGCCACCCGAGCAGCGGCGCGACGCCCATGAGCAGGAAGACCACGAGCGCGACCGGGGGCAGCCACATGTTGTAGAACGTCGGCCCGAGCGTCGACTTCTGGTCGAGCAGCCACTCGCTGATGCGCGGCCACACCGTCGCGACCGCGATGAAGATCATGATGCTGAAGAGGCCCCAGTTGTTGAAGAGGAACGCGGCCTCGCGCGACAGCATCGACTCGAACTGCCCGTCGCTGCGCAGCCGCGGCAGGCGGTAGACGATGAGCGCGGTGCACGTGGCCACGATCACGGCCATGAAGCCGACGAACCAGATGCCGATGCCGGACTGGGCGAACGAGTGGACGCTCGCGATGAGGCCGGACCGCGTGAGCCAGGTGCCGAAGATGGTGAGGAAGAACGTCCCGCAGATGAGCGAGACGTTCCACACCTTCAGCATGCCGCGGCGCTCCTGGATCATCGTCGAGTGGACGTAGGCGCTCGCGGTGAGCCACGGGAGGAACGCGGCGTTCTCGACCGGATCCCAGGCCCACGGGCCGCCCCAGCCGAGCTCCTCGTAAGCCCACAGCATGCCGAGCACGTTGCCGATGGAGAGGAACAGCCAGGAGAAGAGCATCCACTTGCGCGTCGCCACGATCCACTCGCTGTCGAGCCGGCCCGTGGCGAGCGCGGCGATCGCGAACGCGAACGGGACCGCCGCGCTCGTGAAGCCGATGTAGAGGCTCGGCGGGTGGATGATCATGTAGAAGTTGCGCAGCTGGTAGTTCAGCCCGTTGCCGTCGAGCGGGGCGCCCGCCACGCTCGTCCGGAACGGGTTCACCGCGAAGATCATCAGCGCCGCGAAGAAGATCAGGACGCTCATCAGCGTCGCGATGACGTAGGGCTGGAGCTCCAGGTACCGGCGCTGCAGCCAGACGACGCAGGTGCCCGAGAAGAACGCGGTCAGGAACATCCACCAGAGCAGCGAGCCGTCCTGCCCGCCCCAGAGCGCGGCGATGAGGTACGGCGTGCTCATGGACCGGTCGCTGTACTGCGCGACGTAGGCGATCCGGAAATCGTGGCTGACGAAGGCGTACGCCAGCACCAGCACCGCGAGGCCGACCAGCGCGATCGTGCCGTACGCGCCGAGCCGCGCGGCCTGCAGCAGCCGCGGCCGCCCGCGCGCCGACGCGAGACCGACGGCGAAGGTATACGCCGCGGTGACCAGAATGGCGTAAAGGACGCCGGTCCCGAACTCAGGTAGGGATTGCCACATCGTCGTGGGCGCAAGCTTAGGCTTGCCGGGCGCGCAGGGCCAGCGCACCGCAGCGCGCCACCGATCGCCCGCCTTCACCTGCGCCGTGCGTCATGTCGAGCGCCCCGGAAAAGCTTCGCTCAAGGCCCGGCGTCGAGCGAGGCGCACTATAATAGTGCATGGCGATCGCTGCCTCCGGTAACCGCCCGACCGAGCTGATCTACGACTGGAACGAGGTGGGTCGCGCCGGGCGGGTCATCCCGGAGAACATCGGCTTCTTCGACGAGACCCTGCGCGACGGCCTGCAGAACCCCTCGGTCGCCGATCCGAACATCGAGAGCAAGCTCAAGCTGCTCCACCTGATGGCCAAGATCGGTATCCAGATCGCCGACGTCGGCCTGCCCGGCAGCTCGCAGCGCGCGTTCGAGGACGTGCTCCGGATGTGCAGGGAGGTGGCCGACAACAACCTGCCGCTCCGCATCGCCTGCGCAGGCCGCACGGTCGTCTCGGACATCACGCCCATGATCGAGATCTCCCAGCGCGCAGGGATCCCTGTGGAGATCTACGCCTTCATCGGATCGAGCCCGATCCGCCAGCTCGCGGAGGCGTGGGACGTCGAGCTCATCGCGCAGCGGAGCGCCGCGGCGATCGACGCGGGCGTGAAGGCCGGGCTCCCCGTCGCCTACGTCACGGAGGACACGACGCGCTCGCGCCCCGAGGTGCTGGCGACGCTCTTCAAGGTCGCCATCGATCACGGCGCGACCCGGCTGTGCCTTTGCGATACCGTCGGGCACGCGACGCCGGACGGGGTTCGCAACCTCATCAACTTCACGCGGGCCATCGTCGCGGGGGCCGGGGCGTCGGTCGGCATCGACTGGCACGGCCACAACGATCGCGGCCTCGCGCTCGAGAACGCGATCTGGGCGCTCCAGTTCGGCGCGGACCGGGTGCACGGCACCGCCCTCGGGATCGGCGAGCGGGTCGGCAACGCCGCGATGGAGCTCATCCTGCTCAACATGAAGCTCCTCGGCCTCCTCGAGCACCAGGACCTCACCCACCTCCTCGAGTACTGCACGACGGCGGCGAAGGCGGTCGGCTGGGAGGTGCCCATCAATTATCCCCTGGTCGGACGGGACGCCTTCCGCACGGCGACCGGCGTGCACGCGGCGGCCATCATCAAGGCCGAGTCGAAGGGCGACTCCTGGATGGCCGACCGGATCTACTCCGGCGTCCCCGCCGGCATGTTCGGGCGAAAGCAGGAGATCTGCGTGGGCTACATGTCCGGGGCCTCCAACGTGAACTACTGGCTCCGGCAGCGGAGGATCGAGCCCTCGAAGGAGCTCGTCGACGCCATCCTGGCGAAGGCCAAGGCCACGGATCACATCCTGTCCGAGCAGGAGATCCAGGCCGTGATCGAGCTGCACCGCGGCCGCCAGGCCTGATCTCGGGACGCCGGCGCGGCGCCGCGGGATCCGGGCGCGGCCGGGGGAACGGCGGCGGGACGTTCGGCGTTTTCACGGATCCGGAGTAGAAATCCAGGCCGTGGCCGAGCAGGACAAGCAACCCGCAGCGGAACAGGACAGGCGACCCGCAGCGGAAGCCGACCGGGCCGATCGCCGGTCGCGGCTCGATGCCGTCCTGGCCGCGATCGCCGCGCTGGTCTGCTTCCTCGCCGCGACAACGCTGCGCGATCTGGGGCCGCGGTTCCTGCCGCGGGCGCCGATCCCGGCGCCGCCGGTGCCCGCGTGGGTGGAGGGGCGCGCGGCGGAGCTCACCGCCACCGTGCGCGACGAGCAGGGGCGCCCGCTGAAGGACGCCGCCGTGCGCGTCTTCGCCATGCGCGAGGACCGCGCCTACTTCGCGGGCGAGCTGAAGACCGATCCCTCGGGCGAGGCTCGCTTCACCGGGCTGCCGTCCGGGGAGGCCTGGATCATGGCGTACGGCGCGGAGCGGGCCCGCGCCTCGACCCGCGTCGCGCTCGAGCCAGGCCCCCGCGCCGTCGAGCTCGTGCTGCGGCCCGCGAAGGTGCTGGACGTGCTGGTCGTCGACGAGGCCGAGCGCCCGATCGACGGCGCCGAGGTGACGGTCGCGACCGCCGATCCCGTCCCCTTCGTGGCGACCACCGCCGAAGGCGGGCGCGCGCGGTTCGATCGGCTCGGGGCGGCGCCCTACGTCGTCCGCGCGTCGGCGCTCGGCTTCGAGGACACCGTGCGGACGGGCATCGTGCCCGGGCCGGCGCCGCTCCGGCTCCGCATGGATCGGCTCGGCGCCCTCACGGTCCGCGTGGTGGACGCGGAGGGGCAGCCGGCCGACGGCGCGACCGTGCTCGCCGCCGGCACCGGGCTCTGGCCAGCGCGCAGCACGACCACCGACGCGACGGGCGCCGCGAGGATCGCCGGGCTCCGCGACGGGGTATACGACCTCAAGGCCCGGCGCGGCGCCGCCGTGAGCGCGACAGCGCTGGCCGTGCCCGTGAGGCGCGGCGAGGGCAAGGAGGTGAAGCTCGTCCTCGGGCCCGGCCGCCACGTGCGGCTCCTCGTGACCGACGGCGACGGCGAGGACGCGCCGGCCGTGAAGGGCGCGAACGTCGTGCTCGTCGAGCAGGGCCTGTCGGCGTTCCCGCTGCACGGCCGCACGGGCGACGACGGGTCGGTGACGCTCGGGCCCATCGCGCCGGGATACGCGAGCGCCTCGGCCCTCTCGGCCGGCTTCGTGCCGAGGAACGCCGTGCAGGTCGACGCGGGCGCCACCGAGGTGCGCATCCCCCTGCTCCGCGGCGGCGCGCTCGTGGGTGAGGTCGTCGACGACCGCGGCTACCCGGTCCCGGGCGCGACGATCGAGGTCGTGGGCGCCGACGCGGAGGGGATGCCGATCGACGAGACCACCGCGATGTCCGAGTTCAGGGACGAGCACTTCGAGCGCGCCCTGCCCGGCCCGGCGCCGCTGATCCCCGCGGGCGAGCTCGGGGTCATGCCGGGCCCCATCCCGGACCTGCCGCATGGCGACGCGGTGCTGCCGGCCGCCTCGGTGCGCTCGGGCGAGCCGTGGGTCACGCGCGCCGACGGCACGTTCCGGGCCGAGCCCGTCACCCCCGGGCGCGTCCACGCCATCGTGCGGCACCCGGAGTACGTCGAGACGCCCAGCGAGATCGTGACCCTGCAGCCGGGCGGCGAGGCCCACGTGCGCGTGGTGATGCGCCAGGGCGGCCTGCTCGAGGGCCGCGTCCTCGAGGAGGACCGCAAGCCCGTCGCCGGCGCGCGCGTGGAGCTGGCCGCGACCGCCGGCTCGCTCGAGCGGGTGACGTACTCCGCCGACGACGGCACGTTCGCCTTCGCCGCGGTCCCCGACGAGGTGCTCGTCTCGGTCTCCCGGGCCGAGTCGCCAGGCGACGTCGTGGCGCGGCTCGTCGTCGAGGTGCCGGAGCGCGATCGCAAGGAGATCGAGGTCGTCCTCCCGAAGGTGCGCGAGGCGGTGGCCATCCACGTCGCCGACGATCGCGGCTACCCGCTCGATCGCGTGGAGGTGCGCGTGCTCTCGCTCGACGTGGCCGTCCCGCTCCGCAAGACGCTGTTCACGGACGACGACGGCGACGCGCTGCTGCCCGACGCCGCCGGCTTGCCGCTCCGGGTGAGCCTCGTGCGCTCCGGCAGGTCCCCGCGCGTCGAGCAGGTCGACGCCGCGCCGAAGGCGCTGCGGCTCGAGATGGGCGCGGCCCTCAAGGCGACCGGCACTGTGACCGGGCGCGGCGGGCGGGAGCGGCTCGAGGGCGCGCGGATCACGCTGTTCTCGACGACCGGGCCGCGCCGCGCCACGAGCGACGCGGAGGGCGCCTTCACGCTCACCGACCTCGCGCCGGGCCAGTTCCGCGTGACGGTGAGCCGCGACGGGTACGCGCCGGCGACGCTGCGGGTGACGATCGCCGGCGATCCCGATCGCCCGATGGACCTCGGGCGCATCGACCTGTCCGAGGCGGGAGAGGTCGCCGGCCAGGTCGTCGATCCGCGCGGGGACGCGGTGGCGGGGGCCCGCGTCGCGCGCGACCGCGTGCCGACGTACCTGCCGCTCGGCCCGCTGCCGCCGGGCGTGGTGACCACCGACCGCGACGGGCGGTTCCAGCTCGGCGGGCTGCCCGAGGGCACGGCGATCATCGAGGCGTACAGCGCGGATCTCGGGCGCGCCGAGTCGCAGCCGGTGCAGGTCCGGGCCGGCAGGACGACCGAGCGCGTGAGGATCGCGCTGCCAGGAGACGGCGCGCGGCAAGATCCGAAGGGCGCGGGGAGCCTGGCGGTGACGCTCGGCGAGGAGCGAAGGACCGTGACCGTCGTGTCGGTGCCCCCGGCGAGCGAGGCCGAGGAGGCCGGCATCGAGCCCGGCGATCGGCTCCTGTCCGTGAACGGCGTCGAGGTGCGCTCCATCGAGGAAGCGCGGCGGCGCCTCACCGGGCCGCTCTCGGAGGATGTCGTGGTGCTGCTCGCGCGGGACGGCGATCGCGGCGAGGCGCGGTGGCTCACGCGGGTGCGGAGGGAGCGGGTGCGGCGATAGACGGCCCGGCGCCCGCTCCCGCCGGGGCGCCGGCGGAGCTCAGTTCTTCGCCTTCGTCAGCACGATGGCGCGGCCGTCGCCGATCTCCCAGCGCAGCGTCTGATCCGCGGTGAAGCGGAACGCCGCCTCATCGAGCCCGCCCTCGGGGCGGAGGAACGCGACGGTCACCTGATCGCCGTCTGCCTTCGTCACCTTGAAGGTGCCGCTGCGCGGCGTCTCCGCGGGCACGGTCACCGTCACCTTGCTGCCGTTGAACTCGAGCGCCGTTCCCTTCACCCACCCGGTCGCCTTGGTGAGCTGGTCCACAGGGGCGTTCTCGATGGCATCGCCATGCCAGCGCCCCTGCAAACGATCGCGAGGGGTCTTCGAGCAGCCCACCACGGCGGTCATCGCCATCGCCAGGGTCAGAGCGGTCTTGATGCGGTTCTGCATGGGCCTTCCTTCGGAGCCTCGAGGGTCCCGACTTGGAAAATCCTACGAAGAGCGGAATGAATAGGCCAACAATGTAGGATATTTCGGCACACTTACGCAGGATCGCGGGCTCTGGCGAGGGGGTGGGCGCCGTCGCTTCTGGGGAGGGCGAGTTCGCGCTAGGGTTCCGGCCCGAGGAGCCGCGCGGACGGTGCGCGTTTCCGCGGCGCGACGACCTTGAGCACGCTGTTTCACGAGAAGCGCCTCGTCCCTCTCGAGCGGACGCGGCTCCTGAGATCCATCGTCGAGCGCGCGGCCGATCGGTCGGAGGGGCCCCCCGTGATCGTCTTCGATCTGGACGGCACCCTCATGGACAACCGGCCGCGGGTGGTCGCGATCCTCCATGAGCTGGCGGAGGAGTGGCGCCGCAAGCACCCGCACGCCGCCGCCCTCCTCGAGCGCGCGTCGCCCGACGGCATCGTGTACGGGTTCCAGGACAACCTGCGGCGGCTCGGCGTCGACGACGAGGCGCTCCACCTGCACGCGTTCGATTTCTGGAGGGCCCGCTTCTTCAACGATCCGCACATCCGGCACGACGTCGAGGTGCCGGGCGCGAGCCAGTACGCGCGCGACTGCCACGCGGCCGGGGCGACCCTCGTGTACCTCACCGGCCGCGACCTGCCGAAGATGGCGCTCGGCTCGTTCGCGAGCCTGCGCGACCTCGGCTTCCCCATCGGGGTCATCGGCACGGAGCTCGTCGTGAAGCCGAGGTTCGAGATGCCCGACACCGAGTTCAAGCGGAGCGTCGCGCCGCAGCTCTCGCGGCTCGGGCGGGTCATCGCGGTGTTCGACAACGAGGCGGCCAACTGCAACCTGCTCCTCGGCTGCCACCCCCGCTGCACCGCGGTCTTCCTGGACACGCAGTGCGCGCCCGACCCGCCGCCGCTCGACGCGCGCGTGCGCGTCATCCACACGTTCGAGCTGGAGCCGTGATCGCCGCGCGCGCCGCCGCGGCCTTCCTGCTGCTCGCCGCCGCCGGGTGCGAGCCGTCGCGCCACGCGCCCGTCGATCCCCTGGACGCCGGCGCGAGCCCGAACGCGAAAATCCTCCCCGCGCCGCTCGCGAACGAGACGCCGGACCTGCTCGACGCGTCCGCCGCCGAGGCGACCGCGAAGATCATCGCCGACGACTACGGCCGGCTCATCATGTCCGAGGCGAGCCCGCAGTCGCCGCTGCCGCTCTCGCCCGCCACCCCCCTGCCGGACGACGCGCTCTCGCCCCGCGAGCTCCCCGGCGTGATGCTCGAGGCGGCGTTCCGCTTCCGTGACGTGCCGCAGCCCCCCAAGGCGCCCGAGGTGGCGGCCTCCGGCATCCACGCGGCGCAGAAGCTCACCGAGCTGACGTGGAAGGTCGAGCTCGCGGAGACGGGCCGGATGCGGGTCCAGTTCACGTCGCGCGCGCTCCCGTTGCCCGCGGGCTCCGAGCTCCGCGCGCGCCATGACGTGTACGGCGAGGTGCTGCTCTGGCCGTCCCTGACCCAGTACCGGGTCGTGCCGCCGGGGGCGCTCCGCACGCTCCTCGGCGAGCGGCGCGTCGACGTGACGCCGCTGTCGACGGGCTCGGCGCGCCCTGTCGGCGACGGCAAGCGGCTCGAGATCGACGTCCGCAAGGTCGAGGTGCACGGCAGCCTCGGCGCGCTGTACGTCGAGCTCGGCAGGGTCACCGAGGCCGGCGACGGGGGGCCGCTGCTCTGCCGGGCGCTGCTGGAGATCCTCGGCGTGGATCCGAAGTCGCCCGAGTGCGTGGCCGGCGAGGTGCCGCTCTACGCGAGTTACGCCTGGCAAGGCGGCGGCGGCGTGGCGTTCGAGGTCACGTCGATCGCCCGGCGAACGGACCTGATCTCGACCGATATGCTCATGCCGCCCCCGAGCGCCGCGTACGCCGCCGCCGGGCTCCCGTCGGCGCAGGGCGGCGTCTTCCTGACGCGCGACGAGCTCGCGGCCATCCGAGCCGAGCCGCTCCAGCTGCCCGCGAGCGTCGACCCGGGCGCGCCCGGCGAGGGGTTCGTCGCGGTCAACCAGACGGACGAGCTGCTGTACCTTCTCGTCGACGGGATCCCCGCGGTCGCCGTGCCTCCGGCGAGCGAGCGCTACGTGATCGGGCCCCTGCGCGGGCGCTACGTCGTCCAGTGGCGCACGTTCCTCGGCGAGCGCATCGAGCCGCCGCAGACGGTCGAGATGCCGGCGCGCATCGTGCGCAGCGGCGCCGAGGCGGCGGACGGCGGCTGAAGCGAGGACGGCGTCCCCTGCCCTAGCGATCGGCCGTCGTCTCGGGGCTCGCCAGGAGCTGGACGATGTCGTCCGGGATCCGCGTCAGCGTCAGGTTCGATCCCAGGCACGCGAGGAGGATGTCGCCGTCGCAGATGACGTCCTCGCCCCGGAGGATCCGGTAGCTGAAGCGCGCTGTGACGCGCTGGACCTCGCGGCAGGTCGTCTCGACCACGAGGTCGTCGCCGAACCGCGCGGCCTGGCGGTACTTGATCCGCAGCTCCGCGACGGCGAGGTGAAGGTCGCGCCGCACCATCTCCTCGTAGGAGAGGCCGCGGCGCTTCAGCCAGTCGATGCGGCCAGCCTCCAGGTAGATGACGTAGTTCGCGTGGTGGACGATGCCCATGAGATCCGTCTCGCAGAAGCGGACGGCCAGGGGCGTGCGCGAGGTGAGGTGCGGGGGCGCGTCAGGCAGAGAAGGGAGCGGCATCGCGGAAGGCGCAGAGACTAACCCAGTTTCGACCCGGGCAGCAGCAGAGCGACCGCGCGACATCAGCGGCGTGACATGGGATCGCCGCGCGCGGCGACGCAGGGCCCGCCTGGGCGCTGGTGGCGCGGGCGCCGCGATGTTAGCGGGCACCATGGCGAATGTCCGGACGCTCCTGTCCGCCGAACAGATCGGCGCTCGCGTGCGCGACCTCGGCGCGCAGATCACCCGGGACTACGCGGAGCGCCGGCTCGTGCTCGTCTCCGTGCTCAAGGGGAGCTTCGTGTTCACCGCCGACATCGCGCGCCACATCGACCTGCCGGTGCGCATCGAGTTCCTCGGCGTGCGCAGCTACGGCGAGGGCACCGCCTCGACCGGCGTCGTCCAGATCACGCAGGACCTCACCCGACCGATCGAGGGCGAGGACATCCTCCTCATCGAGGACATCGTGGATACGGGCCTCACGATCTCGCACCTGCTCCAGCTCTTCCGCACGAGGATGCCGAACAGCGTGAAGGTCTGCGCGCTGCTGCACAAGCCGGCGCGCGCGCGGGTCGAGGTGCCCATCGACTACCTGGGCTTCACGATCGAGGACAAATTCGTGGTCGGCTACGGGCTCGACTGGGCCGAGCGCTATCGGAACCTGCCGTTCATCGGGGTTGTGGAGGCGACGTGAGCAAGCGGCTGCTGATGCTCGAGAAGATGACCCGGGATGGGTCGAAGGATCCGTTCCACTGGTACGCGCTCGCGCTGGAGTACGCGGGCCAGGGCCGCCACGACGACGCGCTCGCCACGTTCGGCGCGCTCCGGGCGATGGATCCGGCGTACGTGCCGATGTACCTCATGTGCGGGACGATGCTGGTGAAGGCAGGCCGCATCGACGAGGGGCGCTCCTGGCTTGTCGACGGCATCGGGGCCGCGCGCAGCAAGGGAGATCAGCACGCGCTGAGCGAGCTCCAGCAGGCGCTCGCCGGCGCGGGCGGCGACGACGACGCGTGACGCCGTGACGGATGGGCCGGCCGGCGCCGCGCCTCAGCCGCCCTCACCCTCCCCCTCGCCGCGGATCCGGCGGAGGCGCTCGCCGATGGTCCGCTCGTAGCCGCGATCGGTCGGCTCGTAGAACCGGCTGCCGGCGAGCGGCTCGGGGAGGTAGGCCTCGCCCAGCGCGACGCCGCCCGGCTCGTCGTGCGCGTAGCGGTAGCCTTCGCCGTAGCCCTCGTCGCGCATGAGCCGCGTGACCGCGTTGCGCAGCGTGAGCGGGACCGGGAGCGCGCCGTGCTCGCGCACGGCGGCCTGCGCCGCGTGCCAGGCGGTCTTGCAGGCGTTCGATTTCGGGGCCGTGGCGAGGTAGAGCGCCGCCTGCGTGATCGGGTAGAGCCCCTCCGGCATCCCCATGCGCCGGAACGCGGCGTCCGCGGCGACGGCGATCTCCAGCGCGCGCGGGTCGGCGTTGCCGATGTCCTCGGACGCGAAGATCATCATCCGGCGCAGCAGGAAGAGCGGGTCGTCGCCGGCCTCGATCATGCGCATCAGCCAGTAGATGGCGGCGTCGGGATCGGAGCCGCGCATCGACTTGATGAAGGCGCTGATGACGTTGTAGTGCTCCTCGCCCGCCTTGTCGTAGAGCAGCGTCTTGTGCTCGCTCGCGCCGGCGATGAGCTCGCGCGTGATCGTGGGGGCGCCCGCGCGCCCCGCCTCGTCCGCGGCGATCTCCAGCGTGGTGAGCGCCCTGCGCGCGTCGCCCTGCGCGAGCGCCGCGATGGCCGAGAGCGCGTCGTCGTCCGCGGCGATCGCGCCGGCGAGCCCGGCGGGCGACTCGAGGGCGCGGCGCAGGAGCTCGACGAGCTCCGAGGCGCCGAGGCCCTGCAGCCGGAAGACCTTGCACCGGGAGAGCAGCGGCGCGTTGACCGCGAACGAGGGGTTCTCGGTGGTCGCCCCGATGAGCGTGATCGTCCCGTCCTCGACGTGCGGGAGGAAGGCGTCCTGCTGGGCCTTGTTGAAGCGGTGGATCTCGTCGACGAACAGGATCGTCCGCTTGCCCTCGTAGGAGCGCGCGGTGCGCGCCTGGGCGAGGATCTCGCGGAGCTCCGGCACGCCGCCCAGCACGGCGTTGAAGGGAACGAAGCGGGCGTTCGTCGTGTGCGCGACGACGCGCGCCAGCGTGGTCTTTCCGGCGCCCGGCGGGCCCCACAGGATCATGGAGGGGATCCGGTCGGCCGCGATCGCGCGCGCGAGCAGCTTGCCCTCGCCGAGGAGGTGGCCCTGGCCGATCATGTCCTCGAGCGAGCGCGGGCGCATGCGCTCGGCGAGGGGCACCGTGGCCTTGAGCTCCGGCTCCCGCTGCCGGGCGGCGTCGAAGAGCGTCGGCTCGTCGCCCGCGGGCCGCCGTCGCGCGCCGCCGCCGCCGCCCCGGGTCGCGCTCATTCGAAAACCGACCGCGCGCCCGCGGGGCGCTCCGAGAGGAGGACCTCGACGGCGCGGCGCGCGCTCGCCGGATCGTGCCCGACCCAGCGCACGGTGCCCGCGCCGTCGACCACGAACGTGAGGGGGACCTGCGCGACGCCGTAGGTCCCGGAGAGCCGCTGATCGAGATCCGCGACGATGGGGAACGTCGCGCCGAGCTCGTGGGCGGCGGCCTCCGCGGCGGCCTCCGAGTCGTCGACGTTCACGCCGATCACGGCCACCCCGTCCGCCTTGCGGTCGCGCCAGAGCCGGTCGAGCGCCGGCATGGTCCGGCTGCACGACGCGCACCAGGACGCCCAGAAGTCGATCACGGTGACCCGCGTCCTGCGCGTGCCGGGCACGCCGACGGTGACCGCCGCCGTGGACTCCGCGTGGAACTCCGGCGCGGCGCTGCCGACGAGCGGGTGGCGCACCGACGCGGGCATCGCGCCCGGCCCGCACCCGAGCGCGAGCAGCGCGCACGCAGCCAGCGTGGCGCCGCGCGCGACGCCACCGCCACGGAGGGCCGCGCCGAGGCGCGACGCGGCGGACGTCGCCGTCATCCGCGGGCTCCGAAGATGGCGGTGCCGACGCGGACCCACGTCGCGCCTTCCGCGATGGCCGCCTCGAAATCGTGCGACATGCCCATCGAGAGCTCGGGCAGCACGGCCCGGCCGCCGTGCGCGTCGCGCAGGGCGCGCAGCTGCGCGAAGAACGGCGCGACGTCGCTCGGGTCCTCGAGGAACGGCGCGATGGTCATGAGGCCGATCGGCCGGAGGTGCGCGCACCGGGCGATCGCGGCGAGGAGCGGCGCGAAATCGCCGGGGGCGCAGCCGCCCTTCGAGGCTTCGCCGCCGACGTTCACCTCGATCAGGACGTCGAGGGTGCGGCTCAGCGCGGCCGCGCGCCGATCGAGCTCCACGGCGAGCTCCTCCCGGTCGACCGACTGCACGACGTGCGCGACGCGCGCGACGAGCTTCGCCTTGTTCCTCTGAAGCTGGCCGATGGCGTGCCACACGAGCCCGTCGAGATCGGCGAGCGCCTCGGCCTTCTCGACGAGCTCCTGCGCGTAGTTCTCGCCGAAATCCCGCTGCCCGGCGGCGTAGGCGGCGCGGATGGCCTCCGCGGGCTTCCCCTTCGACACGGCGATGAGCCGGACCTCCTCTGGCCCGCGCCCTGCCCGCGCGGCGGCGCTCGCTATCCGGCGCCGCACCTCGTCGAGCCGCGGCGCGACGTTCCCCAGGTCTTCCGAAATCACGCCGCACGATACCGCGAGCTGCCGCCGTGGACACCAGGGGGACCACCTGCCGCGGACGGTCCGCGCAGGTCGTGGCGCGGAGGGAGTGCCGGATCCAACCGCCCGAGCGGCGTGCCAGAGTGTGCCTGAGCGCGGCGTCGACGGCGGACCGATCGAAGCGCTTTTCGGCTATTTTCACGTGGCATGTTGATTGCCATACTCGGCGTACCCGCCATGCGAAGCCTGCTGTTCCTCACCCTGCTCCTCGCGGTTGGATGCTCGTTCAACCCGCAGCCTGAACCGCCGTTCGATGACAGGGATCCCTATCCCTCGGGGTCGACGTCGACAGGTGCGGCGATGGGCAGCTCAGGTTCGGGTGGCACGGGCGCCGGCAACACGGCGGCAGGGACCAGCGCTGGCAGCGGGGAGACCACGGGCGCGGGCGGCAGTGGCGATGGGGGCGCGGCGGGCGGCGCAAGCGGCCAGGGCGGTGCTGGAGGCGGCGAGGGCGGCACGGGCGGCGCGGGCGGCCAGGGCGGCGCGGGCGGCCAGGGCGGTGCTGGAGGCGGCGAGGGCGGCGCGGGCGGCCAGGGTGGCGCGGGCGGCGCGGGTGGCGCGGGCGGCGAGCCTTGCGGTGTGGGCGGCGCTGGAGGCGCCGGTGCCGTGGAATGCGGCTGAAGGAGCACGCGGCCCGGGCCTGACGGCGATGTCGACCCGGCGGTAAGCGCGAGCGAGAAGCAGCCGACGGATCGCGCTCGACGCAGCGTTCCCGCGGACGAGAGCGCCGCACAAGCGGGCAGGGAGATGCGCAGGGTGCTATGAGGAGGGAGCTTATGCGCCAGCTTGTCGTCCTTGTGTTCGGGGTCGTCCTTGCGGGCTGTGTGTTCAATCCACAACCGGAGCCTCCCGCCGAGGGGGGCATCGGGTGCGGTGATTGCGGAGACATGGGCGCGACCGGCGCAGGAGGGGGCGTCGCCGCCGGCGATCCCGGCGATCCCGGTGAAGACGACGGCGCGGGCGGCGGTGGCCTCCTGCCACCAGACGCGGCCGGTTCGAGCGGCGCCGTTTCGACTGGGGCCGGTAGCAGCACCGGTTCAACCAGCACGGGGGGCGAACAGGCCAACCCTGCGGGCGGCGGTGCGGGCGGCGCGGGTGGCAAAGCCGACGACGGTGGTGCGGGCGCCGCAGGCGGCGAAGGTGGCGCCGGTGGCGACGCCGGCAGCGGTGGTGCAGGTGGCGCGGGTGGCGAAGCCGGCGGCGCGGGTGGCGAAGCCGGCGCCGGTGGAGCGATCGGTCCAGACGGCGGATGAGGCGACCGGCGGGCCCGGCGCCGGCGGGCCCGGCGCCCGCGGGCAGAGCGCTCGGCGCCGACTGACGCGGCGGCGCCGGATCAGATCCCGGGTCGCCGCGGCCGCGCGTACTCGTCGAGCATGTTCGCTACGAGCTCGGCGAGCAGGCTGTCCGCCACGCGAAGGCGGCGCGACATCTCGCGCGCGATGTTCAGCACCAGCAGCGTGTACGACTTGAGATCGCGCCGGTAGAGGGTGTCGAGATCGTGCGCGGTGACGCGCAGCAAGCGCGACGGGGCGATCGCCCGGACCGTCGCCGAGCGAGGCATCACGTCGAGGATCGACATCTCGCCGAACCAGTCGTTCGGCCCGAGGACCGCGACGCGCGCCTCGACGTCGCGCTTCGACCGCTTGAGCACTTCCATCTCCCCCGAGAGCAGCACGAACATCTCGCGGCCGCTGTCGCCCTCGCGAAAGGCGACGGCGCCCGGCTCCAGATCGAGCAGCTCCAGGGTGTCGGCGAGGCCCTGGAGGACGTGATCGCCCAGGCCTCCGAACAGCCCGATCTCGCGCAGCTGCGTGATCAGCGAAGGGTTAGCGCTCACCTGGATGCACCGAGGGCGCCCGCGGCGACCGTCCTGTCGGCTGACCCGACAACGCCTACCACCACGTCGCGAACATGCTCGCCTTCTCGCATCGCTCCACCTCGCGGTCCCGAGCAGATGTACCCCGTCGAGAGCGTACGCCGCAACACGCGCGTGCTCCGCGCGATCCGCGCTAGAGGTCCTTCGTGAACACGATCCGCGGACGCCCAGGCCCGGCGTAGTCCTCGACCTCGGCCGCCGACCAGCCGACCGCGGCGTGGAAGCGCACCGAGCCCTCGTTGCCGAGCGTCGTGATCGCCTTGAGCTGCCGGCAGCCCTCGCGGCGGCAGTCCTCCTCGAACGCCGCATAGAGCATCCTGCCGACGCCGCGGCGGCGATAGTCCGGGTGAATGCCGACGAGGTGCACGTACCCGACCGCCGCGTCCGGGCACCTGAACCCGAGCAGGAAACCGACGAGCAACCCGCGATCCTCGACGACGCGCGCGAGCCTGCCGAGCTCGTAGAAGAAGATCGGGTGCGCGAGCGCGCTGGTTGGGCCTGCCCACCACCGATCGATCTCACCCACGATCCGGTCGTAGTCGGGCTTCGTCAGCGGCCGTGTCTCCATGCATCACCTCACTCGAACGGTTCGGATCCCCAGCCTTCGATCTGCAGCGTCCGCGCGCACGACACGAACGCTTCGCGAAGACCTGCGCAGCCTAGCAGCCGCGCCGGCCTCCCCGTAAGCGCGCTCGTGGGATGCTCGGCTAGCCGCCGCGCGTCACGCCTGCTAGCGCTACCCTGTGCGTCACGACAAAATCATCGTCGCTCCGTCGATCCTGTCGGCTGACTTCGGTCGTCTCGCGGAGGAAGTACGGGCCGCTGAGGCCGCTGGCGCCGACTGGATCCACGTCGACGTGATGGATGGCCGGTTTGTGCCAAACATCACGATCGGGCCGCTCGTCGTCCGCGCGGTTCGCGCCGCGACGCGTCTTCCCCTCGATGTCCACCTGATGATCGTCGAGCCCGAGCGCTACGTCGCGGAGTTCGCGGCCGCCGGCGCCGATCGCATCTCGGTCCACGTCGAAGCGTCGCCTCACCTGCACCGGACGCTCCAGCAGATCAGGGACGCAGGCGCGAGCCCTGGCGTCGTGCTGAACCCCCACACGCCGGAGGAGTCGATCCGGCACGTGATGGCGGACATCGATCTGGTGCTTGTGATGAGCGTCAACCCCGGGTTCGGCGGCCAGCGGTTCATCCCGGGGGCGCTCACCAAGCTGCGGACCCTGCGTCAGACGATCGACCAGGCAGGCCTGGACATCGCGCTCGAGGTCGACGGCGGCGTCGCCCCGTCGACCGCCGGGCAGGTGATCGCCGCCGGGGCGCGGGCGCTCGTCGCGGGCTCGGCGGTGTTCGGCGCGGTGGCGCGGGACGAGGATCCGCCGTTCGACGTGCGCGTCGCGCGGTATGCCGAGGCGATCCGCGCGCTCCGCGCGCCCGCCAGGGAGCCGTCGTGACCCGGCGCGTCGAGGACGCTGCCGCGGTGGGTCAGGCGCGTTGTGCGATCGGGTTGATCGGGGCAGCTGTGCTCGCCGGGTGCGCGCCGGCGGCCGCGCCTGCGGCGCCGCCGCGAGCGCAGGCCTCGGCTGCGACGCTGCCTGCGGCGTCAGCTGCGCCAGGATCGGCTGGAGGCGCAGGCCCGGTGGATGCGGGCGAGCTCGACGAGGACGCGGCGCGCCTGACCGACGGCGAGATCGCGCGCGTGCTCGCACGCGTGGCGAAGGCGCGGGGCCTGCCGGTCCACCGCGAGGTGCGGAGCCGCGTGCTCGCCCGCGGGCAGATCCTGGAGCGGGTCCGCGCGCACGTGGAGCGAGAGATCCCCGAGGGCGTGCTCGATCACCAGCGCGAGGTGCTCGCGGCGCTCGAGCTCATCCCGGCCGACTACGACTTCACCGCCGGGATGTACCGCCTGCTCGAGGGCCGCATCGCGGGCTTCTACGAGCCGGAGGACGCGACGATGTACCTCGTCGACGATCTCAGCGAGGCCGAGGCCGAGGAGACGCTGGCGCACGAGCTCGTCCACGCGCTCCAGGACCAGAGCTTCTCGCTGGGGAGGCTGCTCGACTTCAAGCTCGGCGACAGCGATCGCCTGGCGGCCACACACGCGCTCGTCGAGGGCGAGGCGATGAGCGCGATGTTCGACGTGCTTGTCGGCTCGGCGTTCCAGGTCGACGAGGCGATGCTCCGCAGGCTCGTTGCGATGTCGACGGCGCTGTCGTCCGTGGGCGACACGCCGCTCGTGCTGCAGGAGTCGCTGGGCGCCCCGTACACCGACGGCTTCGCGTTCGTGCAGGCGCTGCGCCGGGACGGCGGGTGGGCTTCGGTGGATGCGGTCTGGCGCGCGCTGCCGGAGACCACCGAGCAGCTGCTCCACCCCGAGAAGCTCGCGGCGCGGGAGCCCGCCGTCGCGGTGGCGGTCCCGACAGCCGCGGCGCTCGGCCCGGGATTCCGCGTCGTTTTTGATGACGTGATGGGCGAGCAGGCGCTGCGCATCGCGTTCGGAGCGTATGCCCACCGCGATGCGGCGATCGGCGCGGCGGCGGGGTGGGGAGGGGATCGGTTCGCGGTGGTGCGGCGGGATGACCCGGAGGACCCGTCGCGGAGAGAGTTCGCGCTCGCGTGGCGGCTGCGGTTCGACAGCGCGAGCGACGCGGCAGAGGCGGGGAAGCTGATCGAGCGGCGCTTCGGGAAGGCGTGCAAGCAGCGGCCGTCGCTCGGGCCGATCGCGTGGACGGCGCGAGGGAGCGACGTGGCGATCGTGGCAGGGCCGTACGCGAGGCGCGGGGGAGGCGGGGGAGGGGAGGTCAGCGCGGTGGGGACGTGCGCGGTGGCGGGGAAGTGGCTGGCGGAGGTGATGAAGGGCGGGGTGGGGGGGCAGGGCGCCGGGGCGGTGGCGGGGGCGGCGGTGGGGAGGGAGAAGTAAGGGCAGGGAGCGAAGGGCGGTGGGGGCGGTGGGAGATGCTGGTGGGGGCGGAAGTGCCGGGGCCGGAGAGCTCAGGGGCGGCCCGGAGCAGGGTAGGGTAGGGGGCGGGTTCTCAGGGCGGCGTTGACAGGGGGCGGTAGAAGAGGCAGAAAAGCGAGTCGTTCTGGATGTTTGGAGGAGTGGCCGAGCGGTCGAAGGCAGCGGTTTTGAAAACCGCCGTTGGGGCAACTCAACCAGGGGTTCGAATCCCTTCTCCTCCGCTGAATTTGCTGCGCCGACGCCACCGTCGGGTGAGCGGCTAGGCGCTCGCCGGCGTCCTGGCTGATTCGCGGTGGAGCACACCGGCCGCTGAGAAGCAAGGCTGTCGAACCGGGCTTGCCCACGGGACATCCCTGACGGTAGCGTACCGTAGGCCTCCATGGACAGGCGCCCCCCCGCAGCCACCAAGACAGCGGCCGCCGCCCTACGCCGCGCGATCGCCGCGCGGAGCGCAGTCGCGCTCGACTCGCACCGCCCACTCTATACCTACCGTTGCTGCGACGAGGACTTCACAGCCCTCGAGCAGCTCCTTCGCGAGTGTGCCCCTGTCAGAACCCTTGGCGATGAAGAGGCCGCCTGTTTCTGCCTCTACGTGGCGGAGTGGTGGCGCCGCCGTTACACGGGTGGCCCCTGGGCCTGGGAGCCAATCCTGCGGGATGCCGGCCATGGAGGCAAGCCCCACGCCTGGCGAGAGGACGTCATTCACCGCGGACTGAGGCAATGGCAACGCCCTCTCCTCCGCGTCGGCGATCGGACGGGCTATATCGTCACATTGGCGTGTGAGGGCGGTCTGCCCCTCAGCTTGATTCAGCGGCAAGGCGCCCACCTGCGCCGCTATTTCCGCGCCTTACTCCGCGACGCTCGCATCTTTCGCGACACTCCCCTCCGCGAGCTGGCGGAGCGCAATGCATATCATCTGCCTGCGAGCTACCGGCAGCCGTCGGTCTATGAGCTCGCCGCGCAGCTCGTGATGGGCGTGGAGAAGCTTCAGGCGCTTGCGGTCGGCGCGGCTGACCCTGTAGCCCATCTGGACGCCCATCACCCCGACTGGCACAACCATATCCCGCTCAACGCGGGGAAGGCGCTTGCGGCGGCCCTCGTGCGGGGCCTGATGGATGACATCGCGGCGGTCGAGAAGGAGCCGCAGCCGATCATCGCTGCGGAGACGATGCTCACAGCGAGCAACGCGGGCTTGACGATCACGCGCACGCTGCGCATGCCGCGAATTGTGCGTACTCACGACGTCGCGGTCGCGCTCGAAAGGAGCTGGGACACGCTGCCCCGCACCTTTGAGCTCTGCCTCGAGGAGGCGGATGGCGTGCTCACCCCGGTGGCGCTGGTCAGCCGTGCCAGCGAAGGCGAGCTGGGGGCGATGCACGTCGAGCCCTTGGTGGGCACGTTCGAGCGAACCGGGTCGGCCGCGCGGGATGTCTTTCGGATCGTCGCGGTGCGCCGGCGTGACATCTTGGCGGCGGCGGAGGTCGAAGGCGGAGCTGCCCTGGGTGAGGTTCCCTGGGTCTTCGTTCGCGCGGGGGACGACCACGGTCAGGAAGGCCGCTGGCGCCTCGCCGGAACTGGCGCGGTAGCGCTCCGCACCGATGCGGCCGTGCTCGTCCTGCCGCCCGACGCGCACGCGCGCCCTGACCCTGGCGGTGGCCTGAGCTCAAGGGGTCGCGTGCACGATATCGGCTGGGAAGCGTACGAGATCCACGGCCGTGTCAAGATCGACATCGGCGATGGGACTCGATGCGTCGTCTCGCTGGCTCAGTCGAGAGACGACGCTCCCGAGTACCACACGCGAGGCAGCCGGCTGGGTCATCTCCTCTCTCCGGGCGACGTATGGCGAGGGCTTCCCAGACTCATGGAGCGCCAGGCCACCGACCAGCCCGTTCGCCCGATTTCGCCGGCCCACCTGGAGTGGCGCCCACGCGGCGTGGGCGCGTCGTGGCGACGGATGGACGAGAGATGCCTCGGGGACGTGGAGGTGCGCTATGCGCCTGACGGCGAGCAGCGATTCCGCGCCCGGTGGACCGTCCTGCCGGCGACAGCCGACATCAGGCTCATCCCCGGGACGAATGGCCATGGCGAGCTCGTGCTTCACGGATTTGGCGACTGCCGTGTAGGCGCAGTGCCGCCGAGCGCTGCGCAGCAGCGGGATGGGAATGGCGAGCTCAAGCTTCGCTTCGAGAGCAGCGGCCCCGCCCCCACGAGCGTCCGGCTCCACATCGACTTTGGCGGGAACCGGAGCACCGCGGTCAACGTGCCTTATCCGAGGCGCGAGGCTCGATTCCTTGCGAGGAGCGGCCAAGGCCTGCCGGACGAGGCGACGATCTGGGTCGAGCAGCTCGTCGGGGTGCGCGCGCAAGTGCTCGATGCCCAAGCCGGCGGTCGCTTCTACGTCGAGGGCGTCCTGCAAGCGCGCGACGCCGATCCGACCAAGCCGCTCACCGTCAAGGAAGAGCTCCTCGAGGTAGGCCCTGGCCGCCATGAGCTCGACCTTCGGGCCCTTGCCGGCAGTATCAGGGCTCTGCTAAGCGCCTCCCAGGAGCTAGACGCGAAGGCCAAGCTCACGCTACAGGCACACGGAGGCCGGCAGCTCGCACAGCTTCGATTGCTGGTTGCGCATTACGACGGAGCGCTGAATCGTTCAGCGGAGGAGCTATGGCTCGAACCAAGGAGCCTCGCCCGCCTCGGCACGACCGTCGAGTCGCTCCGGCTGGAGGCTCGCCCCCTCGAGGATCCTGTCGCACCGGCGGTGCAGGTCCCCAGGATCGAGGCAGGTCGGTGGCGGTTCGTCCCGCCACCAGATGCCCGCGGTCCCTGGCTCATCACGGGCTGGGAGGGCCGGCTGTCTCGGCTCAGGCCGCTCCGTGTGACGCTCGGCAACCGGCTGCCGGTCGCCGCGCGGACGCCGAGGTCTGCGAGAACGCTTTCCCTTCGCGAGATCACGTATCTCTCTGAGCGATCCGCGCGGTTGGTCGCCTTCCGAGAGCTCATCGATCAGCTCGCCCGCGATCCTGATGCATCGGACTGGAGCGCGCTCGATGCACTGCTCGATACGCTGGGCGTCCTGCCAGCAGCAACGTTCGAGGTGATGCCACGCATCACAGAGGCTCCGGAAGCAGTGGCGCTGGCACTCCTGAGGTGCCCCAGCGCAGTTGCGCTGGAGAGCCGTTGGCGTGGATTGGAGACGCTTCCCTTCCCGGTATCGCTGGTACCGGTCCGCGTCTGGATTCGCGCCACCAGGCGATTTCAGAGATCATACCATCGCGCGTGCAGCGGGAAGGACCTCGACCCGATGGACATGTTCGCGCAGACGCTCCGGCCATTCGTCGATAAGGCGCCCGTTCTCGCTCCCGTCCTCGGTGTGGTCGTGGACGCCATGACGCTGACATTCCAGGGAATTCCAGCGCCCAGGGATCGACCTCTGTGGCTCGCCAGCAACCCCGGCGGACAGCGAGTGATCCGCGAGCGGCTCGAGCAGTGCCGGCAAGCGCTCCTCCAGGAGCACGCTGGCGGCGACTCGCGCCCCGATCCGGTGTGGCCTACCGGAAACCTCCCGTACGCCGCCGCGAGCAGCGCGCTCACCCGCCTCCGGCTCTGGCCGGAGACCGACGGGATCGCCGAGCGGAAGGACGTGCTCAGCGCGCCGGCGCTCGCCGCATGCGCCACGGTCGACGATACGATCTGCTTCAGCTCCCATCAGCAGTTCGAGCTCATCCGGCTGCGCTGGTTCGATCCGACCTGGTTCGACGAGGCGCACGCCTTGATAGCCAGCATTCTCCTCGCGGATACGCTCTCACGGAACAGCGGATACCTCGATGACCCCTACGCATGACCCCCGCCTATTCACTTCGTTGACCCGGGAGCTGACCCTGCGCGCCGCTCGCGCGGCCGTCAGCCAGCTGGGGCTCGCCTCGGAGCCGCTCCTCCGCCACCTCCAAGCAACCCTCCAGCGTCGGGCCGGCGAGCCTGGCAGCTTTCTCGCCGAGCCGGTGTTCGAGGCCACCTTCGGATGGCAGGAGGATCCGCGCACCATGGCGGCGCTCTCCGGGGCGCTCCTCCACCCTCACGTCGTTCGGGCGTTGGACCAGGCCCAGGAGTCCAGATTCCCGGCGACGGCACACCCGTACGTGCATCAGGTGAACGCCTGGAGCCTGCTGTGTGGCCCCGATCCACGATCAGTCATCGTGAGCACTGGCACGGGCAGCGGGAAGACCGAGTGTTTTCTCGTGCCGATTCTTCATGATCTGGCACGCGAGACCGCGGCTGCCGGGCGGTTGTCCGGCGTCCGGGCGCTCTTTCTTTATCCGCTCAATGCGCTAATCAACAGCCAGCGCGACCGCCTCCGCGCGTGGTGCAAAGAATTGCCGGGGCCCGTGCGGTTCTGCCTCTATAACGGCTACACCCGCGATCAGGTGCCCAAGCAAGAGGAGCAGAAGCACCCCGAGGAGGTGCTCTCCCGCAAGACCCTCCGTTCCGATCCGCCGCCGATCCTCGTTACCAACGCAACGATGCTCGAGTACATGCTGGTCCGCGGCGCCGATGCATCGATCATCGAAGCTTCGCGCGGCCTCCTCCGCTGGGTCGTCCTCGACGAGGCGCACACGTACGTCGGCTCGCAGGCCGCCGAGATTGCGCTGCTCCTCCGCCGGGTCCTGCACGCGTTCGGCTCCAAGGCCGAGGACGTGCGCTTCGTAGCGACGTCGGCGACCATCGGGGATGGTGACGAGGCGAGGCACGAGCTGAAGCGCTACCTCGCAGACCTCGCGGGCGTCAGCCCGGAGCGGGTGGAGGTGATCCCGGGCCGCAGGGCAACCCCAGTGTTGCCGGAGGCGCTCGAGCAACGCGATGAGGCGCTTGGGCCGCTCGAGGCGCTGGAAGCCCTTCAGGATCCACGCGCTCGCTTCGAATGCATTGCATCGGCGCCAGGCGCGCGGAGAGTGCGCGCGGCCCTGGGCGAGCGGCAAGGTGCCATGTCGCTCCGCGAGATCGCGGCCAGCGCCACCGGGCCCGACGCCGTGATCGATGCGGCAGCGATGCATCAGACCCTGCGGATCCTGGATCTCTGCGCCTCGGCGGCTCGGCGCGCCGAGGAGCATCAGAAGGATCCAGCCGTGGATCCCGAGATCTTCCTCCCGTTGCGCTGCCACGTCTTCCACCGGACCCTCGCCGGCCTGTGGGCGTGCTCGTCCCCCGTCTGTCCCGGCCGCATCGGACCACTCGACAGCGCGGCGTGGAAGTTCGGGAAGGTGTTCGACGCGCGACGTGAAGAATGCGACGCGCTCCACCCGGACGGCGAGAGGCGGTGCAAGAGCGCGGTCTTCGAGCTGGTCGTCTGCCGGGGTTGCGGCGCTGACTATCTATGGGTCAGTCGCCGTCGAGAGTCCGGCGGGATGTACACCCTTGTCCCCGCGACGCGTCCGGGCGACGAGAACGGCGACGATGGTTGGCTCTCCGATCTCGAGGACCGGGAGAGCGAAGGCGACGAGAGCCGCGCGGTGCGTCCCGGAGGCAGGTTAGGTCCCTGCCTGATTGGGCACTGGGAGCCCCCGGAAAATGTCGAGCCTGACGCGTTTCAGCGTAGCTTCCGCTACGACCCGAGCACTGGCGAGGTGGATCCCGACAGCGGCGGCGTGAGGTGCGTGATGTCGGGCGACAGCGCGAACCTCCGCTGCGCGCGCTGTGGCGAGCGGCAGCAGAGCCCGGGGGAGCTCTTCCGGCCCGTCCTGCTGGGGGCGCCCTTCTTCCTGAGCACGGCCATTCCGACGGTGCTGGAGGCCGTGCCGCCGACGAAGGACATCGACCTGCCATTCCAGGGCAGGCGGGTGATCACGTTCAGCGACAGCCGGCAGGGGACGGCCCGCTTCGCCGCGCGGACGCAGCTCGAGGCGGAGCTGAACTACGCACGCAGCCACATCTACCATCTGCTCTGGCGCGAAGCGAAGCAGCCGAGCGCCGAGGAGATCGAGACGGCAAGAACGGCGGTCGAAGCGCTCGCAGACGCCGCTATCTCGCGCCCGGCACTCAAGGGCACGCTCGCCGCCAAGCGAGATGAGCTGGAGCGCCTGGAGAGTCAGGCGCGGCGCCCGATCGGACGCGTGCCGTGGCGATATGCTGTCCAGTCGCTGCTGCAGGAGGATGCGGTCCGTCTATGGATGCCAAGGCAGCTCCGCGAGCGCTACCTTCCCGCCCAGCTCACGCCGGAGCAGCTCGCGGAGCTGTGCATCTACCGCGAGTTCGTCAGGCGCCCCCGCCGGCAGAACTCCCTCGAGACGATGGGCCTTGCCGCGCTCCATTATTCCTTCCTGGACAACATCACGGACGCTGACGTGCCGCCGGAATGGCGCCGCCGCGAGCTCTCCCTTCGGGCGTGGCGAGACTTCTTGAAGATCACCGTCGACTACCTCGTGCGTGGCCGCACGGCGGTGCTCGTCAACAATGACTACCTCCGGTGGATGGGCGCCCCGGTCCGCCCGAAGAATCTCGCGGTACCCGACGCGGAGCCGATCGACTCGCGTAGGACCGTGCTGTGGCCAGCGATCCGCGGCACGAACCGCCCGCCCAGGCTGGCGCGCATGCTCATGATCGCACTGCGGCTCGACGAGGACGACGTAGAGGCGCGCGGTGAAGTGAACGCGCTCCTCGATGCGGCCTGGCGCGCCGTCGTTCGGGAGCTGACGCGGATCGAGGGAGGCTACTACAAGCTCGATCTCAGCAAGGTGGATATCGTTTCCGTCCCATCCGCGTGGATCTGCCCGGTGACCCGGCGCCTGCTGGACACGACGCTGGACGCGATCTCGCCCTACCAGACCGAACGCTGGGCCCAGAGCGATCCGTGCGAGCAGGTAGAGATGCCTCGGCTGCCGTTCCCCTTCGGCAGGGACGCGCTGGGGCGAGCTTACGGCCCGGAGGACGCCCGGGCCTGGCTCGAGGAGGATCCGCGGGTGATCGCGCTCCGGGAGCGCGGTTTCTGGAGCGAGCGTTGCGACCGCATCGCCGCCTTCGCCCCGTACTTTCAGGTCGCGGAGCACTCGGCCCAGCAGGCCCCAGGCCGCCTTCGCAGGCTGGAGCAGGACTTTAAGCAGGGCGCGATCAACCTGATGAGCTGTTCGACCACGATGGAGATGGGCGTGGACATCGGCGGGATCACCGCGGTGGCCATGAACAACGCCCCGCCCAGCCCGGCGAACTACCTGCAGCGCGCCGGCCGCGCCGGTCGGCGCCGGGAGCCCGCGGCCATCACGTTGACCCTCTGCCAGAACGCGCCGCACGGCCAGGCGATCTTTCAGAACCCGCTCTGGCCATTCCGCACGACGATACACGTACCCCGGGTGTCGCTGGAGAGCGAAAGGATCGTGCAGCGTCACATCAACGCACTCGCGCTCACCCGCTATCTCTCGCGGCTCGGCGCCGAGCAGGTGGATCTGGAGGCTTCCTGGTTCTTCGACGAGGTCGGTGACAGCGCGGCGCATGCGGATGCCTTTGCCGGCTGGGCGCGGGGAACCGCCGCGGAAGACGCGTGGCTCATCGATGGAATCAAGGCAATCGTCAGGCGCTCTGACCTGGAGGGCGTCGACCCACGCGCCCTCCTGGCCGAGTCGGCCGACGCCGTGCTGATGATGGCCGAGCGCTGGCGCGCTGAGCACCACGCCCTGCGCCGGATGCTCGAGGAGGTCGGTGGTGAGCCGACCGAGAAGACGCAGAACCCGGCGCAGCGAGCGATTTGGAACCAGCTCAAGAGATACCGCGGTGAGTACCTACTGCGCGAGCTTGCGGAGCAAGCATTCCTGCCAGCCTATGGCTTTCCGGTGGGCGTGGTGCCGTTCGTCAACACGACGAAAGAGCTGCTCGACGCCGAGGCGAAGGAGCGTACCCAGGCCAAGGCCGACGGTACCAAGGAGGATCGCCTCGGCCGACGCCGCGGCTATGCGACCCGCGAACTGCCGCTCGCCATCCGGGAGTACGCGCCGGGAGCGCGTGTGGTGATGAACGGCGTCGTCTACGAGTCCTCCGGCGTGACGCTCAACTGGCATATCGAGCCCGGGGACCGCCAGATCCCGGAGCTGCAGGCATTGCGCTGGGCATGGCGCTGCAAAGGCTGCGGGGCGGCAGGATCTCGTCAACTCATGCCCGAGCGGTGCCCCTGCGGGTCCGCCGACCTAACCCGTGTGCAGTATCTTCAACCGGCTGGCTTCGCGGTCGATCTCTTCAGCCGGCCCGACAACGATCTGTCTTCACGGGGCTACCTCGTGCCGCTGGACCCGTGGATCTCGGCGGGGAGCGGCCCCTGGCTGGCGCTGCCGCGACCGGAGGTGGGACGCTTCCGTTACACGGGCGAAGGGCAGGTCATCTATCGCCACGGCGGGTTGCATCAGAAGGGCTACGCCGTGTGCCTTCGCTGCGGCCGCGCGGCATCGTATGACGGCGAGAACATACCCGCAGACCTTAAGGAGCACTGGCGCTTGCGCGGGGGCAAGAGCAAGGACGGCGAGGCCCTCTGCGATGGGAATCGGAAGGACTGGGCAATCAAGACGAGCCTCTGGCTCGGCGGGAGCGAGATCACGAATGTGTTTGAGCTCGAGCTGTTCAACCCCGCGAGCCGCGTGCCGTGCCATGACGAGATAGCCGCCACCTCCATCGCCGTCGCGCTGCGGCACGCGCTCGCCGAGATGCTCGGCGTCGAGGATCGAGAGATCGGCTGGGCGGTGACGCCCTCCAAGCCGGTGGGAGCACCCCGCCGTTGCACCATCGCTCTCTATGACACTGCATCAGGCGGTGCGGGGTATGTGGCGCGGGCCGCAGAGTCGCTGTGCGATCGCCTCAAGCGAGCGCAGGAGCTCTTGAGGTGCAGCCAGGGCTGCGATAAGGCGTGCCACGGGTGTCTGTTGGCGTATGACACCCAGCACGACGCCCACCGGCTCGACCGCCGGAAGGCCCTCGAGGTGCTCACCGACGAGCTACTCGATGCCTTCCGGCTACCCGATGAGCTTAAGGTATTCGGCGAGTCGACGACGCTCGAATACCAGCCGCTTCTCGACGCCGTGGTCCGCGAAGCGCAGCGGCTCGACGCCCAGCGGATTCAGCTGCACCTCGGTGACGACGTCAAGGAATGGGACCTGTTCAGCTGGCCCCTCTACCGCCACATCCTGCGGTGGACGTCCACCAGCAAGCAGGTCGTCCTGATCGTGCCGCGAAAGGCGATCACGGCGCTCGAGTGGGACGAGAGCGGGACTTGGGCCAGCATCATGGAGGGGACCGGGGCAACCCTGCGGATCGTTGACCAGCTCCCGCCGGCCAGTAGCTCGCCCCGGATCGCGGTCGAGATCGCCGGTTCGAGCTGGAGCAGCCGCTGGGCCGTCACGTCGGAGACAACCCTGGATCCTGGCGAGGCATGGGGGCTCGCCGGCGACGGCGCGCGCTGCGTCATCGGCAGGACGACCGTCGCCCTCGCCGCCGCGCCAGGCGCAGCGCTCACGCCCGCACAGGTGCGTAAGCCGCGGCCCGGCACGTACGTCGAGGTCAAGATCAACAACGAGCTGGACGGGCCCGTCGGTGACTTCGGACATCGTTTCTGGGCGCTGCTCGAGCGCCGCTTCCCAGAGCTCATGGAGCGGCTCGACGCCGCCGAGCCCTTGGCCTCCGTCGAGTACGGCGAGCGTTACCTCAAGTCACCTCTCGCCACCCGCTTGCTGTACGAGGTGCTCAAAGCCCTGCAGAGGCGCCCGGGTGGCATCACACCAGCGACGCTTGTCAACGTCGACGCGACAAGCTCTTTCAGGGCAAACAGGCCTCCGACGAAGGTCGACCATGACTGGCGCGACCCGGCCGCGAGGAACACCATGCTGGAGGCGACGCTGAGGCATCTCGGGATTAACCTCCGCTTCACGGCTGGCACGGACATCCACAGAGTCGCCCACTACCGGCAGATGCTCCTGCGCTGGCCCGAGGCGATCCTGTGTCTTCGGCTGGACCAGGGGCTCTCGTTCTGCCAGGCGGACCCTCCGCCGCCCTTCCCCTTCGAGAAAGCGTGCGATGAGCAACAGAAGGCGCTACTCGCCACGAAGTACAGCGTGCAGAAGCGGGACGCCATGCCAGCGGTCGTCTACGTGAACAGCTGACCACCCCTGCAATCCAGCATCCTCGTGTCATGGTGGCGGTAGCCCTGTTGCCGCAATCGTCTTGATCGACTCGAAATCCACGAGCTCGATATGCGCCAGCGCATTGCGCGCTTTCGCCAGGCACTCGAGGAGCCGTGCGTGCTCGGATCGGACCCCATGGCGCCCGTGCAGTTGCTTGAGCAGGTGCCCGAGCTCAAGATCATGGACGTCATGGATTTCCCCGAAGGCGGTCCGCCACGGTAACCGCACGAACGCACCGTAGCGTCTCAACAGCCGTATCCGTTGCTCCTCGATCGCCGGGAACAGGATCGATACTTGAGCGCGCCATAATCTCTGCTCGATCGCCCTGGCCTCACGGCGGTTCACAAGGTCCGCGCAGACGTGTGGGATCGGTTGCCCGTCGACTATTGCCTCCGCTCCGGACGCCCAGCCTTGGCCCCAGGCAGCCCCGTGCCAGCCACGAGAGGCGGCGTAGTCCTCGAGCAGGGCCTCTGGATCGAGGAGCTCCGCCGTCGTGCGCTCCGCGAGCCTCGCTGCGAGGATGCCGTCGAACACCGCGAGCTCCGAGACGAGCGCCGCGTGCAACCGCTGGAGCAGTGGCCGTTCCCCGATGGTTTGCAGAGAGCTCAGCTGAAGCGAGAACAAGAAGAGATCCAGCTGCGTCACGACGTCACGCCACAGCTCGATGCCTAGGGCGACGTCTTGTCTGGGCAGGCTCCCTGCTACTGCTGGTGGAGCCTGGACGCAGAAAATGGATCGCTCGTGCTCCCCCCTCGAGCGAGACGCGTTCGCGTATTCTTCGAGGAAAACGCTCCAACGACTCCAATCACCGGGCGGAATCCCGTCCACCCACACGAGATATCCGATGAAAGCAGCGGATCGAGCGACGTCGACCGCAGACACGATGCTCGGCTCGAGGCGCAATCGCTCGCGGATCAACCCCGCGGGCGCCCCGCCGCGGAGCGCAGCGGGATCGAGATCCACCCACTCGGCGATCTCATGGTCCTGCACAATCCTTCGCACTGCATCCCTGAGCCTGCATGGGATCACATCCGGAACCAGCACGACGCTGCTCCGGCCGCTCCGGAACGTACGGCACAACCGATCGATGAAGCGCGAAGGTCCAGGGAGGGACCACCAGAGTCGGGCGATCTCGTCCATACAAGCCCGTCCGGCGCGCTAGCTCTGAAGAAGCACCGCGCGGAACGCCGGATCGACCTCGTGCGCGTCGCCCGAGGCCACGCGGAGGATTCCCACACGTTGCGCCCAGCGGAGCACCTGCTCCAAGACCACAGGGTTCCTCTGGTCGGCGTCGAGGAGCTCCAGGAGCTCTGCCGTGGTGAGCGGCTCCCCATAGCTCGCCATCGCCTTCATGGCGGGTAATGCCCGGCTGCAGAGATCGCGAAGGACAATATCCTTCCACTGCGGTCGGAGCGAGGCACAGACCTCCTCCACGCGGGCAGTTCCACCGGGAGCACCCGTCTTCAGCTCGTCGGCCACCTTGCCCACGTACCAGCTCCAGCCCCCTGTGGCGTCGGCGATCACCTTCCATGCAGCCTCGCTGACGTGCAGATCGGAGAGCAGCCGCCGGATGGCCACCGGTGCCCAAGGCCCGAGAGACAGGTGACCGAAATCGATGTCGGGGGCGATCTCCGGCTCCTTGTACGACCACGCGCGCTCGCTGTCGGCGAGGAACGCGACCCGAATGAAGTTGCGACGCGAGCGCGCGCGGCCAAGCTTCTCAGCAGCTGCCTGGATCCACCCCTCACTCCATGGCGTATTCTGTGGCACGCAGACGACCAGCAACTCGTTTTCGCGGCGGTCGGTGAGGCGGTCCAATTTCGCCCGAAAATCTGTCTGCGACCGCACGTCGCGAAGCATGTATCCCTCTGCTCCGGGCACAGGTAGCTCGATGAACCGCTGGATGTCCTGAATGCTGGAGGCGGTGAGACCGAACACCACGCGGATGCCGTGGGCTCGCGCCAGGAGATCGGACTCCTGGCTCGCCGTGAGCGGGCTCCGCTGCCAGACCATGCCAGGCACGGCTCGTCTGAACGTGGCCGGCTCGTATTCGGCGGCCGGTTCCTGGGTGATGGCGTCCACAAGATCGCGGTCGATCTCCTCGTGGGTACCGAGCAGATTGAGGACGTTCGGGTTGCGCAGGGCGTATCGATCACGCGATGTCGTGCGGAGCACCCCGAGCCCAACCATCTCGTCGAGCAGGGAACGGAAAGCCTCGTTCGTCCGCGACTCCTGAAAGCCTTGCTCCCACCAGTACAGGCAATGCGACCGGATCCAGTCGAGCGAGAACCCCACGCTGATTCCCGATACTCGGTCACGCACCGTCTCGGCGGCGATGCACAGCGCAATCACGCGGTAGCGCCGGTCGAGGTCGAGCGTGATGCGAAACCGCTCCAGGATCTCCTTGCGCAGATTCTGTCCTCTGTACGCCTCCTCGATGTCCTTCGCCGTGATGGCGTAGGGAGGCCCCTGCCGCACGCGGGATGCGTCCGACCTGGTGCGTACCATGTGCTCGAGCAGCTCCCGGCAGAAGAGCTGCGTCAAGCTCGGGTACCAGTTCGTGTGCGCCAGGATGCGGAGCGGCAGGTCCTGGGACTCGAACCGGAACCCGAGCGCCTCCATGGGATCTCGGACCAGGCTCAGCGCGGCCCTGGCTTCCCCCGTTGGGGCGTCGCTGCCGCCGAAGAGCGGACCGATGCAGATTGGCTCGCCGAGGTGTGCGAGCGGGCTGTTGACGTTCCGGGCCGTCCGCTGGACATTGTGGAGCCCTGCGAAGACGACCTTGAAACGACCGCCTGTATCATCCATGAGCGCCTTGAGACGCGATACGCGCTCGAAACCCTCTCCGTACTCCAACGCCCTCGAGGTCGCGTCGGCGCGCAGGAAGGCGTCCGCTTCGTCGAGCAGCAGGAGGATTCGCCGCCCGGGATCCCGCCCCAGCCACTCGTGGATCTGCGCACGCAGCCCTTCGTACCCGGACGAGCTTCGACTGCAGATGCTGAACTGCCGGAGCCGCGACGCGATGAGCAGCCATATATCGTCGATGCTGCGTGCGTGGCCGATGCCCTCTTCCTTCAGATCGATCCACTGAACGATGATACCCTTTGCTTCATTGTGGCGCTCTCGCTCGATGGCTCGCAGCAGCGCGGTCTTCCCGAGCTGCCGCCCGCCGTAGAGCAGGTGCGCACCTCGCGTGTCCCAGATCAGCTCGCGCTCGCGTAGCCGACCGAAGAACATCTCCCGATCGACGAGCCCGGCCGTCGTGGTGTAGGGGCTCATCGTCGTGAACGGGGTCGCGCAGGCGAGGAATGTCGGCAGCCGCATCCCTGGCTCGCCGGTGAGGAAGGCCAGCAGCACATCGTCGAGCACCAAGACCGTCCGGCGCTGCTCCCGGGAGAGCCGGGCCAGCGTGCGGCGCTTGGCCTCGCTGAGCCTGCCGAGGAAGAAAGCCATGACGGGAGCGTTCGGCTCCTCGGTGTTGCTCGATACAAGATGCAGGAGAGTCTCCTCGGGGGGACGGTTCCAGGCGCACAGGATGCGGTAGCGCCCGCCGGCGCGGGACCCGTAGTGTGGAACGACGAACCGGGGGAGATCCTGGACTGGGTCGGTGATGGCGGTCAACCAGGCGCTGTTATCGCGCTTTGTGGCACTGGTGACGAGCACCTCACGCACACGCCAGCCGAGCTCCTGCAGGATGGTTCGAACTGACTCGCTGAAACGCGCGCCCGTGTCACGCGAAGCCGAGATTGTGCCCGGATCGAGTCGTTTCACGGCCCGCCAGGCGTCGATAAGCTTGCCAGTTGACGCCCTCCGGGCCTTATCGTCGATGGTGCTGAGATCGATGACGGAGGTGGTGGCGGGGGCGTCTTCCCGCAACGCGTTGCGAATCAGCGTCCAACCATCGGACTGCTCGAGCCAGGTCTGAATTTCCTGGCAACGCTGCGGAAAGAACTCCAGGAACGGGTCTCGACGGCCGCTGTCCGACGACAGCGAGTCTCCGCGTTCGGCCGCAGCGACCAGCTCCTCTGCAACCTGCAGATCTCTCCGCTGGATGGCCTCCATGATCCGGCCATGAAGAGAGGAGTTGATCTCGAGGCGCAGCAACCGCTCGTTCAGCTCTCTCGCTCGCTGCGTCCGGCGCTCTTCCAGGTCTTTCTCAATGTCGTTAAGGATGGCGCGGATCTCGTCGAGCTCGATGTCTTCCCCCGCGGCGTTGCGGATCGCCTCCACGCGCGCCCGAAACTCGACAATATGGCCCTCGGGGACGAGGTTCTCGACGAGCGCGCGCTCCAGGTTCGATTCCACCTCGTGCGCGCGGACGTCGCGCTGGCGAGCGGCGCGCTCCCGGGTCTGGTCATGACGCTCCATGGGTCCTTGCCAGTCGACATCGGCTGGCTGGCGTCGCTCGGTGACGGCTAGCGCCTGGCGCAACGTGCGGATATTGCAGCGCGCCTCAGCGACGCGGATCACGTCGCTGAGGGGCGAGAGCCCGCCGCCTGCGGCATCGCCCACGAGCTGACAGAGCTTGGAGAGCGGCGGCGGGTTGATCGCGTTCCAGCTCCGGTCGAGCCGGAGGCCGGGGATGCGCAGGAAATCGCCGGCCAGCACTTCCTGAGGGTTGAGCTGTTGCTCGGTGACGCCTGACTCCACCTGCAAGAAGCGCTCTATCCAGTCGACTTGACGGCTGACCGAGGTGGCAGCAGCCCGAAGCCGGGCGGTCGGTGCTTCCGCCCGGATCTGCTCGAGGCGCGGACGGATGTCGCGCAGCGCGTCTCGCAGCCTCCGCCGGAACTCCTCAAGATGGAACTGCAGCTGCTCGCTGCCCTGGGGGGCCTCAAGCCGATCGCAAACGGCGACGAGCCGCCCGCAGAGCTGATTCAGCTCCCGCAGCTTCGCCGGGAAGTCGTGACGAACCACCGCACCCTCGATCGGGGGTCTCGCGCCGGGCCCGTTGAGCCGCTCGTCAGTACGCCGCAGCTGCTCTTTCCAGTGGTTGCCACTCGGGGCCCACTGCTCGCAGAAGGCGCGCAAGCGCTGGATGTCGCCTCGCTGTGCGGCCTCGATCGTCATCCCGATGGCACCGTCGTCTCGCAGCCAGGCGCGCCAGACGTTCGTGGCCCTGGCGAACCGCATCAGCGCGCCACGGTTGGTCTCGCGCCACGCGACGAGATCCTCGAGCGCACGCCGCCGTTCCGTCTCCACCGCCTCCAGCGTCCGGACACCACGGAGGAGCTCGGGTGTGAGCGCGATGCCGAAGCGCTGGAATGCGACGATGGCGTCGCAGAGCTCGGCCATGATCCCTGCGCGTCCCTGAAACTCGATCTGGCCGAGGAGCGCCGAGACCTCCCCCCCGGTGGCCAGCAGCGCGCGCGCGGCCAGGGCGCCTGCCGCGTAGAGGGCGACGGCCTCCTCGTCCACTTCCAGGCTCTGCTCGACGAGCACGGACTCCCGCTGCTGGAAGGCAGTCAGGAGCTCCTGGCGATCGGCGCCGCAGCGCGTGAGGATGGCGATCTCGATCAGCTCGGCCCTCGGGACAGGAAGGAGGGGACGTTCTCCTTGCCCCGCGAGCTGCCGCGTGAGCAGCAGCGCAAGACTTTCCTCGTCCCGTTCGATCATCTCCCATATACGCGACTCGACCTCGGCCACCGGCTCGGTCGCGAGCCGCGGCACTGCCGCGTGGATCGCGGGGGCCTCCGCGGATGTCTGGAGCTCCCCCTCGCCTATCGTTCCGTCGCGAGCTGTCTCCTCCGGCCTGGGCACCGCGTTCGGGCTGCCTGCGGGGTTCACCTCAATCGCCGGGTGGACGCGCACTTCCTCGGCAGGCTGCCTTCCGAGCGCGCAGGGAGCGCCCTCGGCCCATGAGGCTGCCGGCGCCTTCGCCTCGACTCCTTGGACGACGCCGGTCTCGCGCCGCAGTGCGCGCGCGCCGGCGACGGAGGGCGAGCCGCTCGACGCTGGAGCGCTTCGCGCCGCAGGGGGCACGCTGTGCGTCATCCGCTTCGGCGCAGGAACTGCGGCGGCAGCGGAGCGCGGCTTGCGCCGGCGCTCCCCCTCCGCGATGCTCTCGACAGGAGGGCGCGCATCATCCGAGAAAGCCGAGGAAAATTCATCGTGCGATAGGGACAGGCTTCCGAGGGCCGTATGTCGTCGCGTCCTCGGAATCGCCGGAGCATCCGGCTCAGCGTTGCCGATGGCAAGGATGGGGGAAGGGGCGGACATGGAGGCCTTCCCCGCGGAGCCACGATGCGACGGCGGCGCTGCCTGCCTGAACTCGGCCCCTACGGACGCCGCGGCGGGCTCCGGTGTCGGAGCTGCTGGGGCACCGACGTCGGACGACTCCAGCTGCTCTGTAACGACTGCTTCAGCGCCGGTGCACGGAGGCTCCTGCTCCTCGCCGTCAGGCTCTGGAGGGGCTACTTCAGCACCGGCGCACGGAGGCCCCTGCGCCTCGCCGTCAGGCTCTGGAGGAGCTGGTTCAGTACCGGCGCACGGAGGCCCCTGCGCCTCGCCGTCAGGCTCTGGAGGGGCTGGTTCAGTACCGGCGCACGAAGGCTCCTGCGCCTCGCCGTGAGGCGCTGCGCCCGGTCCGGCGATCGACCGCACGAGCTCGAGCTTCTTTGCCTGAGCCGCCATCGCGATCTGGAGCGCCGAGAAAAGGTCATCGGGAAACGACGAGCAGATTCGCTCGGTCAGCGCCGCGCACTCCGAGAGGTCGCTGCAGTCCATGAGCCGCAGGATGTCGTCGAGGGGCGACCGCAACCCCAGGTCCTCCCATCGTCCTGCCGTCACGGCCTCTTCGAGGCGGCCGGCGTGTGTGGCGACGAGCCCGAGAGGCGGCCACGAGGGAATTCCCCGGTGTTTCACGGCCCTCGCGGCGGCGCAGAGCCGGAGGATTTCCTCCCGCTGACGACCCCGGGCCACCTCGCGGTCTCTCGCGCGCAGCAGCGCACCGCGCAGCTCACTTGCGACGGGACGCGTGAGGTCGAGCCCGTGAAGATCTTCCGGTTCGGTCAATGCCTCGATGCGCTCGACGATCCCACTCGTCGTGGATGATACTGCGGTGAGCAGCGATGCCACCGATGCATCGGGCACGCGCCCGATGCGCGCGTCTCGAGCGGCTGCTTCCAGCGCTGCCACGAGTTTCTCGAGGTCCGAAGAGAGAGCGTCGATGGTCGAGAGCAGCTTCGCGTGATTGTCGTGCATGCCAGCCTTCAACCTGAGGAGATCGCAGGCTATCATGGTTGCAGGAGATTTGTACCCCTCTCCTGGAGTACGCTCAGGTACGCTCTGACGATCCGCATCGGAGCAGGACGTCTGCTGCTCCCGACCTCTTTCTCCTCCGCCGCCTCCCCCTCGTCCACCTCACCGAGCAGGCTCGTCTGCCGTTCCTCGGGACCGAACAGCGGGGCCTGCCCGAACGAGGTCAGCGGGGACTACTGGCTGATCGACACGGCTGGAGCGGCGGGCGACGTGGCGCGAGCGGCGGCTGGGGGACCGCGCTGGTCGCGGGCGTGGGCCCGCCTTGGCGATCAGCGGTGATGGCACACGTTGCCCCTGGTGGTGCTCGACACGAGCACCTACGTGCGCGAGGGCGAGGGCCCGGAGAGCGAGCACGATCGCTGGGGCGAGCAGATTCAGCGTGTAGCCGCCATGAGCCGCGACGTGCGGAGCGTCGTGCACGTGATGGACCGCGACGCCGACGATTCCGGCCTCTTCACGCAGCTGATCGAGCAACAGCAGCGCTTTGTGTTCCGCCTCGCTCATACCTGTCTGCTCGACGTTGCGGTCATGAACGGCGCGGGCAAGCTTGACCAAATCCTGACGCAGCTCAAGGCCGAGGTAACGGGTGATGTCGAGCTTTCGGCATGACCGGCTACCAATCGCAGCCCCGTCCAGAAGCGGACCCCCCCACGCGTCAGGGGCTGATCCACGAGTACTTGTAGCTAATCACCATGCGGGTGGCGATTGGCACCCAACTCGACCGCTTGGGTGAACCAGGTGCTGCGAGCGAGATCCAAGAAGCCTGCCGCGTTGTTCGCCGGCCATCGCGCGTCCCCAGGTGCCTCACGAACCTGACCGCGCTCGAACGATACCGTGACGGTTCCTGTGCCGTCGGGTGCGATGGGGCACAGGTTCACGACCTTGCTCCGTGATGAGCCAACGTCGATCCCCAGCCATGCTCCCTTTCGGAGGGTCACGTCCTGCTTATGCTGTGCTTTCGCCGCGAAGTCACACAGCTGACGGTGGCCATGAACGAGCTCGTCGAGAAGCAGTACGTGACGGCGACGAGCAGACGCCGCGCGCCCGCTTCGAAGTACCATCCGCCGGCCGGTGACTTCCCCGTTCCTCGAGGCCCCCGAGTCCGCCTGGGTGGCGAGCAACGCGCTCGCGTTCGCGCTGCGCGACCGCTTCCCGGTCAGCCCCGGCCACACGCTCGTCGTTCCGCGCCGGCTCGTCGCGACGTGGTTCGACGCCACCGCCGAGGAGCGCGCCGCGATCTTCGAGCTGGTCGACACGGTCAAGCGGGACCTCGACGCCGAGCTCCACCCGGACGGCTACAACATCGGGATCAACGCCGGCGAGGCCGCAGGGCAGACCGTGATGCACCTGCACTTCCACGTGATCCCGCGCTTCCGCGGCGACGTGGACGATCCGCGTGGCGGCGTGCGCCATGTCATCCCGGGCCGGGGGAACTACCTCGCCGGCAGACCCCCGCCACTCGCGACCGGCGGCGCCGAGGACCCCTTCTCGCGCCACCTCGCGCCGGTCTTCGCACGCGCGACCGACGTGGCCATCCTCTCGGCCTTCGTCCAGGAGAGCGGCCTCGACGTCCTGGAGCGCCACGTGTTCGCAGCCCTCGGCCGCGGCGCTCGCGTCCGGCTCGTCACCGGCGATTACCTCCACATCACGCAGGCCACGGCGCTCGCCGAGCTGCTCGACTGGGCCGGCGGCAACGCCGCGCTGGCGGGCGCCGAAGGCACCCGGGGCAGCTTCGAGGCGCGCGTGGTCGAGGTCGACGCGCTCACCGGCAAGATCCGCTCGTTCCACCCCAAGTCGTGGCGCTTCGAGGGCCCGGGCTTCGGCGCCGCGTTCGTCGGATCGAGCAATATCTCCCGCGCTGCGCTCGGTCCCGGCATCGAGTGGAACCTCCGTGTCGACCGCCACCGCGATCCGGACGCCTACCGGGCCGTCGCCTTCGCCTTCGAGCGCTGGTGGTCGCGCGCCCGGCCGCTCACCGCCGATTGGGTCGAGAGCTACGCTCGTCGCGCGCGGCAGGTCGCGGTGGGCCTGCCGCCGGGTGAGGAAGACGCCGAGCCCGTCGATCCCCCGCCTCCCCCGCACCCCATCCAGCGCGAGGCGCTCGCCGCGCTGCAGCGGAGCCGCGTGGAGGAGGGGCGCCGCCGCGCGCTCGTGGTGCTCGCCACCGGCCTCGGCAAGACGTACCTCGCCGCGCTCGACGTCGAGGCCTGGGCCGAGCACCACGGCCGCCGTCCGCGCGTCCTCGTGCTCGCCCACCGCGAGGAGCTCCTCGTCCAGGCAGCCCGGACGTTCCGCCGCCTCCTGCGGGGCCACATCGCGCGCTTCGGCTGGTGCGCCGGGAGCGCCAATGAGCTGGCCGGCGATGTGGTTTTCGCCTCGGTGCAGAAGCTGTCCCGTCCCGAGCACCTCGCGCGTCTCGCCCCGGGGAGCTTCGACTACGCCATCGTGGACGAGGTTCACCACGGCACCGCGCCGAGCTACCGCGCCATCCTGGATCGCCTCGAGCCGGGCTTCTTGCTCGGCCTGACCGCCACGCCCGAGCGCGCCGACGGCGCGGATGTCGTCGGGCTCTTCGACGATCATGTCGTCTACCGGGCGGACATCGGCGCCGGCATCGAGCGGAAGCTGCTCGTCCCCTTTGCGTATTTCGGCCTCAGGGACGAGATCGATTACCGCGCTGTCACCTTCCAGAACCGGAGGTTCGACCCAGGAGAGCTGGAGAAGGCCATCGACACGGACCGGCGCCTCGAGCAGATGTGGCATGCGTGGCAGGAGCACCCGGGGGAGCGCACGCTCGTGTTCTGCTGCTCGATCCGGCACGCGCACCATGCCTGCGACTTCCTTGCCGCACGAGGTGTTCGCGTTTCCGCGGTCCATTCCGGTCCGGAGTCGGCGCCGCGCGAGGAGGCGCTGGCGGACCTCGTCGCCGGCAAGCTCGACGCGCTGTGCGCTGTCGATCTCTTCAACGAGGGCATCGATCTGCCGAACGTCGATCGCGTGGTAATGCTCCGTCCCACGGAGTCTCCTGTCGTCTTCTTGCAGCAGCTCGGCCGCGGCCTGCGCGTCGCGGACGGGAAGGCGCGCCTCACCGTGCTCGACTTCGTGGGCAATCATCGCGTGTTCCTCGACCGCGTGCGGACGCTGATCTCGCTCGGCTCCAAGCCGTCCGATCTGCGCGATTTCCTTGGCGGCATCCGCGCCGCGCGCCTGCCGCCGGGCTGCACGGTGGACCTCGATCTCGAGGCCAAACACATCTTGCTCAGCCTGCTTCCTGCCCGCGGGAAGAGCGAGGTGGAGCGCGTGTACCGCGATCTCCGCGACGCGCGCGGAGAGCGCCCGACGGCCGGCGAGCTGTTCCGGATGGGCTACCGGCCTGCCACGCTGCGGCCAGCTCACCAGGGCTGGTTCGATTTCGTGGCTTCCGAGGGTGATCTGAGCCCGCCGGAGCTCCGGGTCCTTCATACCGCCGGCGCGTGGCTCAGGGAGCTCGAGAACACCGCGATGAGCAGGTGTTATAAGATGGTCACGCTCGAAGCGCTGCTCGAGACGGGTGCGCTCTTCGACGGGATCTCGACCATCGAGCTCGCGCGCCGGAGCCAATCCATTCTCGCCCGCTCTCCGGAGCTCTCCCGCGATCTCGACGGCGTGGCCGAGCTGGGCGGCGGCCAGAGGTTCGACGAGCCGCGCTTCGTCGGCTACTGGAAGGAGAACCCCATCGCCGCGTGGACGGGCGCGCGAGGCCGCCGCTGGTTTGCGCTCGACGGGGACCGCTTCGTCTCGAAGCTCTCCTGTCCTCCAGGCGACGAGGAGGCCTTCGCCGCGATGACGCGGGAGCTCGTCGATTACCGGCTCGCCATGTACCGCGCGCGCCGCCGCGAGGACGGCTCCGGCGCGTCGTTCTCGGCCAAGGTGCTGTGGAACAAGCGCGACCCCATCCTCAAGCTGCCCTCGCGCGCAGCCCGCCCTGATCGCCCTTCAGGGGACGTCGACGTCCGCCTTCCGGACGGCGAGGTGTGGCGCTTCCGCTTCATGAAGGAGTTCTGCAACGTCGCGCACCGCGTGGGCTCGCAGCGCAACGAGCTCCCGGATCTGATGCGCCGCTGGTTCGGCCTCGCCGTCGGCCGGCCTGGAACGGCGTTCTACGTCCGCTTCGTCCGCTCGCCCGATGGGCTGTGGGTTGAGCCGGAGAGCCCCGAAGGGGTCTCCACAGCGCCGCGCGGCGCGCTCATAGCCTTCCCTGATCTGCGCGCGGCGGCCGGCGCCGCCGGCGTACCGACGGAGCTCCCTCCTGAGGCCGAGAAGGTGCTGCTCCCGATCGCCGCCGCGCGTGGCGATGGGTTCTTTGCGGTGCGCGCTGCGGGCGACTCGATGTATGGCGGGAAGCGTCCGATCCGCGACGGGGACTGGCTGATCATGAGGTTTGCGCGCGGCGCCTCGTACGATGCGCTGGACGGTAAGGTGGCGCTGCTTCAGATACCCGATCGCGATCTGGGGTTTGCCTACCAGATCAAGCGGATCGTGCGCGATCGGTCGCGATGGTGGCTCCGTTCGGACAATCCGGACGGGCCGTCCTACGAGGCCACGGCCGAGACAGTGCCTATCGCGCTCCTGGTCGAGGTGGTCCGCCCCGAGGACATCGGCCCGAGCGCCGGCGAGCGCTTCGAGGACGACGAGGCCGCAGCCCGCGCGTTCGGGCTGGAGGAGCCGCCGCGGACCGGCCGTGTCGGCGGTCACCTCTTCTTCTGTCTGGAGGCACCAGGAGCGCTGGTCGCGCCCGATCGCATTCGATCGCCGGTGCCAGCCCAGGAGCGCCGCCCTGGGGAGACGGCCTTCGTGCTCGCGCGGCCGCCCGGCGAGCCCGGATGGCGATACCTTGGCGTGGCCCGTTACCTCGATCAGGAGGGGCTCTGGGCCTGTCCGGATGTCGACTATGCTGCGTACCGCGCCCTGGGATCAGGCCGTGCAGTGTCCCGATCGCTGCCGGCGGGGAGCAGCGAGTGTGCGCGAGTGCTCGTGGAGGAGCTGCTCCGGCGGCCCGGCGCGGGCGCCTTCGTGGAGCGGGACGGCCGGCGGTGCAGGATCGTCGGCCGGGCCGACGGCGGCGGGCTGCGCATCGACGGTGGCCCGGACGGCTTTGCAGAGCGAACGGTGTCGCTGACCGATCTCGCGTGGGTGATCGTAGCGCGCGACGACGTCAGAAAGAACGGCGGGCGGCTGGACGAGCAGCGGGTCAACCTGCTGCGCTATCTTGAGGGGACGCCTCGGGCGGCGACGCGGTGGATCGACACCGGTTGGGCGCTCGCGCTTGCGACGGCGGGCGAGGGGTAAATGGATCTCCCGCGGCCTTGCTGAAGGCCTTTGGAATCGCTTGAAGCTGAAGCGTAGGCATCCTCTATCTTATCTTACCTCCGCATCAGCCACTGCCTGTAGGTCACACAGGCCCGTTCCCACGCCGCCCGCACCGCCGGCTCGCGCGACATCCGCCCTGTCCAGTAAGCGTTGACATTCGTCCATCGCTCCTGCGTGAGCCCGTACCGCGACGAGATCTCCTGCGCCTGACCCGGCGCCGCCGCGAACTCCACGCAGAGCGATGCATATTGCTCCAGCGTCAGCGTCGGTGGCCCCGGCGCCGCGTCCGCGGGAAGCACGTCGTGCGGCGCGGGTGAGGTCCGCACGTCGGGCGTCCCTTGCGGGACGGCCGACGCCGGCCTCACGGAGCTCCCCTGCGCCAGCACGGCCTTGACGACCGACGAGATATCGAGCGTTTCGCCCCCCACCCGCGGCGCGGCGGGGCCCGGCGCCCGCGAGGCCTCCGCGGGGGCAGCCGCGTGGGATGGCGAGCCAGACCTGTCGCCCGGCTCGCCTGACGAGAACGGGAGCGCCGGCTTCACGGGCGCATTTGCGAGCGCGGGCTGCGTCCCATGAATGTCGGTCCAGTGCCTCATGCCCTTCGGCATCACGAAGGCCGGCGCGACGGGGGTGGGAGGCACGGGCGGCGCCACGAGCCCGAGCGGAGGCGGCGCGAGGTTCCGTATCGGCTGGGCCGGAGGCGGCGCGCTCGGCTCGACCACCGGCTGCAGCGGCAGCTGCTGCGCCGTCGCCGGCTCCTTCTCGCGCTCGCCGGGCAGCGGACCAAGCGACGCAATGGGCGGCTTCTCGCGGGCGAGCCGGTCCTTCGTCTGCGCCACCGCGAGCCCGAACTGCCGCGAGAGCCCCTCGTCCTCCCGCTCGCTCGCGTCGGCGAGCGCGTCGGTCCACGAGGAGACGGCCTCCTCCCAGTCGTCCTCGTCGACCCCGAGACGCACGAGCACTTCATGCTTCTTGGCGCGAGAAAAATAGCGCACGTGCGCCATGATCTCCCCGTACCGCGCGATCGTGAGCCCGCCGTGCGTCGTCTCCTCGCCGTCGTCTTCTCCGCTCCCGAGCCCCTCGGGCGGCGCGCCGCTCGCGTCGGTCATCACTCTCCTCGACTTCGTCAGCAGTTGAGCTTCACCGTGCCCCGGGTGACCGTCACCGTGCTTCCGCTGATGTCAACCGTCCCTCCCGTGATCTTCACGTCCCCTTGGATCGACACCGCGCCGCCGTTCACCAGCACGGTCGCGGCGTTGAGCTCGTAGAGCGCGGTGCCGACGCGGATCTTCGCGGAGCCGTTGATATCGATCCAGGCGGCGTTTCTTCCTCGAAAAGCCGCGCGATGAAGGCGAAGTCAGCCTCCTGGTACTGCACGCAGTAGGGCCTGGCCGCGTCGTCGACGAGGCGCCTGAGGTCGCGGATCGACCACAGGTAGGTCGCCGCAGCGGGCTTGAACGCGCTCTCATCGCCGTCGTCGCCGGGCGGCGAGTCGCTCTTCGAGAGCGTGAGCCCGGCGCCCCAGGCGGTCCGGGTTAGTGCCTGCTCGAGGATGTGCTTGAGCGTCTTCTCCAGGTAAATGACGCTCTTCTTCATCATCGTGGCGCGGAAGAAGGGCGGGACCAGGGTGACACGATAGCGCGTCCCGAACGAGACATCGCCGAGCTCCCGCGCCGTGCTGATGAGGCCATGGATGATCCGGAACGGCGGGTCGGTCCAGGTGCGGATCCGCAGCGCGGCGCGCGCGCCCACCAGGTCGGAGACGTCGACGTCGGGCGCGTGACCGCGGCGCACGAGATCGATCTCGAACTCGTAGAGAGCGTTGATGGCCTCGGTCCCTCGGAACTCGAGCACCTCGAGGTGGCGCCAGGGGCCTTCCGAGGAGCTGGCCCCCTCCCAGGCGAACGTGAAGTCCTTATCCATTCGACACTCCAGCGCTCTGTGATCTGTGCCGCTCGCTCACTCTATCCGGACCCCAACGAGAGCTGCACCCGCGCGGGCTCGATCGCGAGGAGCCGCCCCGAGCGCGGCGCAGCGTAGGCACGGTAGATCGGCCCCTCGACGACGGCCGCGAAGAGCTCGCCCTGGTGCGACACGTCGAACGAGCGATCGCCCATCCGCAGCGATCGCTCGATCCGGCCGTGGTGGCGGATCACGAGCTGCTTCGTGCACGGCCCCTCGACGGCGACGGCGCGCCCCTCGCGCGCGTCATCCGCTTCGGCGGCTCGCGCGAAGCGACGGTGGACGGCCGCGACGATGGCGAGCGCGAACGCTCCCCCCGCGACGGCGAGCAGCGCCGGCCACCGCGCGGCGCGGCCGGCGGAGCTCGGGCCGGAGAGCCCATCCAGGAGCGCACCCCCGATCGCCAGGAGCAGGAAGAACACGCCTGCGCACCCGAGCCTCGACGCGAACGCCGCGTCCGTGCCCCGCCGCGCCGCGAGCGCCGCGCTCTGCTCGGCGCTCATCCGGCCGCTCCGGTTCGCTGCCAGCGTCGCCTCCGTGAGGTCCTGCGCGCCGCGGAGGACCGCGTGGAGGTTCGTTTGGTACACCTCGGGCGAGGCCATCGGCTCGGCGCCGACGACGGTCCGCGCGTGGGGCGCGAGGTAGAGCCGGTAAGGGCCCGGCGGGAGTCCGAGCCAGGGTGCGAGAAGCGCGGGCGCCTGCCGCGGCGCCACGGCGAAATGGGCCGCCTGCACCGGCTCGAGCCGGCCTGGTCGGGGCGCATCTGCCGAACGCTCGTCGCGGATCGCTTGAAAATCGAAGACCACCTCACCCTCGAACGCGACGACCCGCCCGTCCGCGAGATCACGCCGCCAGCCGTCGTACTCAGGACGCGCGAGCCACGCGCCGAGCTGCGCCTCTATTTCGCGGCGCTGCCCGGGCCCGAGCTGCCCCTTCCGGTTCCATGTGAGCTCCTCGGCATCCATCGCGCGCCCGTCTCTCACCCCTCTCGCGCGCCCTCGTCGAACGCGCGGAGCAGGTCCTCGTCCCCCGACACGTCCGATGCAGCCACGGTCGCCGGCTCGGCGGGCGCCGCGGGTGCTGCGCCGAGGGTGGCGGAGAGCTGCGCTTTCATCCAGCCCGGCACCCGCGACTCCCCGTCGCTGTTGAGCAGCACGCGCTCGCCGTTCACCTTCACGTCGTCGTTCGCGGTGATCGCCACGTCGCCCTCGGTCGCGGTGATCGCCGCGTCCTGCGCGGTGATCACCGCGACCTCGGCCGCGTCGACCTCGAAGCGGCGGGCCGCGACCTTGAAGCTGTCGCAGGCGACCGCCACCTCACGGCTCGCGCGGAGCTCGACGTCGGTCGCGTCGAGCACCACCTTCGCGCCGGAGGCGGTGATCTCGAGGGTGAGCTCGACGCGCCCCGTCCCGCTCACGAGGACCACGCGCTCGTGATCGGGCGCCGAGGTCACCTGGATCGTCTTGCCCCAGCGGATCGGGATTCGCTCGTCCCGCCGCGCCGTCGCGACGGTATCCACCGCCTCGACGAAAGGTACGTCATCGATCTCCATCGCCTGCCCGGCGAGCGGCTCACGGCGCGTGTTCATTCCCCCTCACCCAGATCATCGGCTCCACCGTACCGCGTGGCGCGTCTTCTCGAGCTGCATCTCGGTCGGCGGCCTGTCGACCGGCATCGTTCCCACCCACACGCAGACGAGGAGCTCTCTGTCCGGGCGCAGGATCACGGTGCGGAGCCCCGGCGCGAGCTCCCGGGGCGCGCCGCCGAAGAGCTCGAGGATCATCTGGACGAGCTCGCTCACGATGGCGAGCTGCTCGGGCGCGACCTCCGGGGCGCGCGTCCGCGGCAGGCGATAGGTGCGCTTCGCCAGGACGTGCGCGTAGCGCCTCCCCTGGGTGTCCTTGGTGAAGTGGGAAATCGACGTGACCGGGGCTTCGGTGCTCATGCGTCGTGCCATGGCGGCGCTCAACGCGCCCAGAGAGGCGGGTCGTTTCCAAAGCCGAGCAGGTCGTCGGGGCTCAGGCCGCCGAGCTTGTCGCTCGTCGCCTTCTTGGCCTTCTCCTCCGCGGCCTTACCGAGCCACTTCCCGATCGCCTCGCCCGCCTGCTCTCCAAGGACCTTCCCCGCCTTCTCGCTGACCTTCTCGACGATCCAATCGAATACGGGCGCCAGCCCCTTGCCGAGCAGACCCCGCAGCTTCGGCGCGATGCGCCGCATGATCGCTTTGAAAACCATCTTTCCGAAGAACTTCCCCGTTCCCTTCAGCCCGCCGAAGAGGAGGTTCAAGAGGAACGAGAGCGGCTCGCCGCAGATGAGGACGCTCGCCACCGGCCGGTCGCCGGTGCCGTAGTGCGTGTTCGAAAACGCGAACCACATCGTGATGTCGGAGGGCGTGAACGGCACGGGCGGGGCCGGCGGGGCGATGAGCGTGCCGAGCGCGCCGTGAAGGTCGATGCTCTGAACGAAGCACGAAGGCCGCACCGGCATGCAGGGGACGCCCATGGGTGGTCGATCCTTTCAATGGCCGCCGCGCTGCTCCTCGGCCTGCGGCGCGGCGCGCCCCGGGCCAAGGACGAGCGCGGCGGAGCGCCGCCTCCGGCGGAGATAGGGGTACTGAAACTCGACACGGTACGTGACGACGACCAGCCGCTGGCCGATGGATCGGTCCACGGGCGAGGCGACAGCTATCGCGTGAACCCGCTGTATTCCGCAGGCTTTCGAGAGGAGATGGCGCAACGTGCGCTCCGCCCGCCCGTTGTCACGGCCGCCTCGCGGTGGCAGCCTCGGCGCATGTCCATCCGTCCCGCCGCCGGCGTCGACGCCGCGGCGATCGCCGTCGTGCATGTCGCCGCGTGGAAGGCCGCCTACCGCGGCCTGATGCCCGACACCGTGCTCGACGGGCTCACCGTCGAGGCCCGGACGCAACGCTGGCAACGAAACTTCGCCGAGCCCTTGCCCGGATCACGCACCACCGTGCTCGAGCGCGACGCTCGAGTCGTGGCCTTCGCCAGCGCCGGGCCAAGCCGCGACGACCCGCGCCACGGCGAGCTCTACGCGCTCTATGCACACCCCGACGCCTGGGGGACAGGCGCCGGGCGCACGCTCATCATCGACGCGCTCGCCTGGCTCTCGGCGGGAGGCTTCCCGCGGGCGGAGCTCTGGGTCCTGCGCGGCAACGCGCGCGCGATCCGGTTCTATGAGCGCGCGGGCTTCGCGCTCGACGGCGGCGCGAAGACCAGCGACGGCCTCGACGAGCTCCGGATGTCCCGCGCGCTCGCCTGAACGGCTCCTCACCCGGCTCCGGTGACTCGGTGGGTTGGTACGCTCCCTGTGCCCGCCGCTCGAAGTCGTCCTCACGGGTGTAGTCGACCGAGGGAAGCCCGCGGGGGAAGCATCGGATTCGATCGATTCGTGTGGAGCGCCGCCGCCGAGCGCCGCCAGGGCGAGCTCGCGCTTCAGCGCGGATCGCCGGCGCCTCGCCCCCGACTCCCTCCGCCCCACGACACCGCGCCGCCGCTGGCCAGCGCTCACCACGTGGCGAGCGGGCAGCATCGTCCGCGGCTCCCTCTGGAGCGATCGACGTGCGCGTCCGCGCCGATCCGGTCGTGGAAATCCGGTCAAAACGGGTGACGCGCGCGCTCGCCGCTCCGGCGGGTACGCCCTTTGCGGTTGTCAGGGGAGGGGCTTCGGGCTAAAGGAAACCCTGGATTTACCAATGGAAACGCGTAAAGGCCCCCCCTCCGACGTCGCTTCGATCATCGGGCAGCTCCGCAGGCCCAAGCGGATGGTGGTGACCGCGGGCATGCCGTACGCGAATGGCCCGTTGCACCTCGGGCACCTCGCCGGAGCCCAGCTGCCCGCCGACATCTACGCTCGGTGGTGTCGAATGCTCATCGGGGCAGAGAACGTGCTGTACGTGTGCGGCACCGACGAGCACGGGTCGACCAGCGAGATCGCCGCGGTCCAGGCCGGGCTCCCCATCCGCGAGTACATCGATCGCATCCAGCAGGCGCAGAAGAAGACGCTCAAGCGGTATTGCATCAGCCTGGACGCCTTCACGGGCACCTCGCAGCCGGAGACCTTTCCGCTCCAGCGAGAGCTCGCGCACGAGTTCCTGACGCGGTTCTCGGAGAACGGCCTCCTCGAGAAGCGCGCCACGCGTCAGTGGTTCGATCCGAAGATGGGGCGATTCCTCCCCGACCGCTACGTGCGCGGCCGCTGCCCCAACCCGCAGTGCGACAACGAGGACGCCTACAGCGACGAGTGCGACCGCTGCGGCCAGCAGCACGCCCCGGCCGCGCTCCTCGACCCGCGCAGCACGCTGAGCGACGCCGTGCCCGAGCTCCGCGAGACGGTCCACTGGTGGCTCGACATGTGGTCCGTGTCCGAGACGCTGCGCGCGTGGATCAGCGGCAAAGAGAAGACGTGGCGGCGCGCCATGCTGTCCGAGGTCCTGGAGACGGTGATGCCCTCGGTGCGGCTCGACCGGGCGCACGAGGCCACCTACAAGGAGATCAAGGCGAGCCTCCCCAAGCACAAGAGCAAGCTCGCCCGCGGCAAGGAGCTCGTCGTCCAGTTCGGCAACAAGGCCGATCTGGAGAGCGGCCGCGCGATCCTCGAGCAGAACGGCGTCCGCGTCGAGCTCGTCGACGAGTGGGCGCACCGGTCGATCACGCGCGACATCACCTGGGGGATCCCGATCACCGAGGATCCGGACCTCGCGGGCAAGACGCTCTATGTCTGGCCCGACTCGCTCATCGCGCCCATCTCGTTCTCGAAGGTGGCCCTCCGCGACAAGGGGGTCGACCCGGCGCGTTATGCGGAGTTCTGGCGCGATCCCGAGGCCCGCGTGGTCCAGTTCCTGGGGCAGGACAACGTCTACTTCTACGTGCTCATGCAGGGGGCCATGTGGCTCGGGACGCAGGCGGACCCGCACCGGCTGCCGGCGGCGGGCGAGCTCCAGCTCACCGACGTCTTCGGCTGCTTCCATCTCCTCGTCGGCGGCGAGAAGATGAGCAAGAGCCGCGGCAACTTCTTCACCGGCGATCAGCTCCTCGACGAGAAGGGCTACTCCGTCGATCAGATCCGGTATTACCTCGCGCTCCTCTCGCTCGCGGAAAAACCCTCGGATTTCGACTTCGAGAAGCTCGACGAGCGCAACAAGTTCCTCGCCGGGCCGATGAACGCCGCGTTCGAGCGCCCCATCTCGGCGGTGCACTCCAAGTTCGGCGGCAAGGTCCCCGAGGGCGCCCTGCTCGACAAGGTGGTCGCCGACACGGTGCGCATCGTCCAGCGCTACGTGCGCGCCATGGATCGGGCCGACTACCCGAACCTCCTCTTCGAGATCGAGAACTACGCCCGCACGATCAACAGCCTCTTCACGCAGTACAAACCGCACGACGATCGGCACCCGGAGCAGGGGCGCCGCGACGCCCTCTACACGTCGTTCTACGTGCTGAAGACCCTGATGATCATGCTTTACCCGTTCGTCCCCGAGACGATGGATCGCCTCCGCGCGTCGCTCCGGCTGCCGCCCGAGGTGTTCCGCCTGGAAGAGCTCGGCACGCCCATCCCCGCGGGCCACGAGATCGGCGCCAAGCAGCCGTATTTCCCGGCACCGTCGAGAGAGGGCGAGACCCGCTGATCGGGAGGCGCTGCCTCCGCCGTTCACGAGCGTGAAGGCGTCTCGCATCTTCCGCTGTACGGTGCCATCGGCTTCCAACACACGCGCTGATCGCCGCGTCCACAGCCGCGATGACCGCAGGGACGGATGCCCCGCGGCATCGGCCTGACTCGACGGACGCGCCGCCCTGCGATAGCAATTGAGTACCCCGGGGATCACGTCGCCCGGGCGGCGCGATAGGAGCGCAAAGGCGCGCACGCAGGGCACGGCTCTCGGGCACGAGGCCGCGCTCCGCGCGTGCGGCGGAGGAGGGAGCCTATGTTGAGCGGTGCTGATGTTTCCGTCCACCAGGGAAATATTCAGTGGGACGCGTTCGCCTCACGGCTCGATTTCGTCTTCATCCGGGCGACGTACGGGATCGAGGGGGTCGACAGGAAGTTTGCGACCAACCGCGCCGAGGCCGCGCGCTGCGGGGTCCTCCGGGGGTATTACCATTACGCGTTACCGCGCCTCGACGCCGCCGAGCAGGCGCAGAGGCTCTGCAGCGCGGTCGGCGACCTCGAGCCGGGGGAGCTCGACATGGTGCTCGACCTCGAGGAGACGCAGCACGCGGGCAATAGCGGCCATGTCTGGACGTCGGAGGACACCCTGGCTCTTCAGGTGTGGACCCGCCGCTTCGTCCAGGAGGTGAAGGCGCGCTACCCGGGCCGCTCCGTCATCCTCTATACCCGCCACAACTTCTGGCACGATCACCTCGGCGGCAGCTCCGAGTTCGTCGACTGCCCGCTCTGGATCGCGAACTACACCTATGGCCTCGACTCGGTGCGGGCGAGGCCCCCGGCCGACCCGAAGGCATGGGCGGACTGGGCGCGCAGGAAGCCGCTCAGGGCCTGGGACCCCTGGTCCGCGTGGTCGTTCTGGCAGATCACCGCCAAGGCCGTGATGCCGGGCGTCCGGACCAACACGGTGGACGCCAACCTGTTCAATGGAACGGTGAGCGATCTGCGGCGCCTCGCCCGGCTCGAGGCCGGGTCCGTGACGTCCGACCCGCTGCCCACGGCCGACGCGCTCTGCCAGAAGCTGCTCTCGCAAGCGGATGACAGGTACATCTTCGGGCACGAGGTGCGCTTGACCGACCCCAACCCCTCCGCGTTCGATTGCTCCGAGCTCATCGAGTGGGGCTGCGCCCAGCTCGCCGTCGAGCCCACGATGCCTGACGGCTCCTGGATGCAGGCGCGCCACGTGAAGGCGGCGCGGCTGCTCATGCCGGTGGACACGGCGATCGCGACCCGCGGCACCCTCCTGTTCCGCTTCTCGGCGGATCCGTTCACGGGCGGGCGCCCCGAGCACGCCCACGTGGCGATGAGCCTGGGCGACGGCCGCACCATCGAGGCGCGCGACACAGCGCACGGCGTCGGCGTGTTCCCGGCGCTGGACCGCGGCTGGACACACGCGGGCCGGATCCCGGGCGTCGACTACGGCGCCGCGCCGCCCGGCGGCGGGCTCGCGCGCGGCGCCAAGGGGCCAGAGGTCAAGGCCTGGCAACAGCACCTGCTGATGTGGCGCGCCGGGCTCCTGCCGCGGTTCGGCGCGGACGGCGAGTTCGGCGCGGAGACCGAGGCGGCCACGCGGATCTTCCAGCAGGAGATGGGGTTGCCCGTGACCGGCGCGGTCGGGCCCGAGACGCGCGACGCCATGCAGCGCGCGCTGCCGCGCCCGCCCTGCGCGCTCGATCTGCCGCGCACGCTGGGCCGGGCGCTCCTGGGCGTCGTCGGCCAGGGGGCGGCCGCGGGAGGCGCGGCGCGCGCGGCGGGGCCGCAGGCAGAGCTCCAGGGCGCGGTGGGCGGGTCGGCGGCGACGGCGACGCCGGGCCACGACGCGGCCGGCGTCCGCAGCTACACGTTCGCGGAGAGCGGCTTCCGGTTCACGGTGACCGCCACCCCCGAGCCGGCCGCGGCGGCCCGGGCGAACGACGCCGGGGGCGCCGTGGCGTTCTTCGCGTCGAGCCAGGCGCAGCCCGGGTTCGCGCGTCTGGCGCCCGTGTTCGACGGGACGGGCCTCGACTGGCTGCCGCCGCGCGATCCGGGCGCGCTCACCGGCACGAGGTTCTACGAGCAGGTCCGGGGCCTGTCGCTCGCGGCGCGGGAGGAGCTCTTCCTCCAGGAGGTGCTGCGGGGGAACGTGCCCAGCTTCCTGCGCCGCTTCCATCGCGTCACGGTCGAGGCGCCCGACGGAAAGCGGGGCGTCGCGTACGTGTGCGCCGACTACCTGGCGATCGGCCCGGACACCGATTTCCTGCGCATGCCGCTCACCGGCGTCACCGCCCAGCGCGTCGCGGATGCGTGCGGCTGCGTGCTGCCGACGAAGAAGCTCGTGAAGGACATCTATGCCGCCTCGCGGAAGCAGACGGCCATCCCGTTCGATCCCCGGGACGGCACCAAGGTGGAGCGCTTTCGTGACCACCACCTGGCCATCGAGCAGCACCGGGTCGGCGAGCTCGGCGAGCTGCTCGCGGGGCACAAGAAGGACGTCGTGGTGACCAACCGGCTGCACCACCACGCGCGCCGGCTGGCGATCTTCGGCTTCTACAAGGCGGACGGCAAGCCGTGGCAGCCGCTGGACACGTCGCTCCGGCGGCGGCTGCCGCACGAGGACACCTACGCCGACTACAGCCACGGGGTCCGGCTGATCGGCGGCCTGATGGCCCTCGGGTCGGAGCAGCGCTGCGTGGCCGACGTCCTGCTCGACCCGGCGCTGTGCGGCCTCGTGAGCGACGAGGGGATCATCAGCGTTCCGAGGTACGAAGTGCACCCGCTCGGGTAAGTCCGGATCGGCTAGAAGGAGAACCCGATGGTCATCGAGCTGACACCGAGCTTCCAGGTGGTCGACGCGCGCTTCCGCAAGCTCGCGTTCCCGCACGTGCACGTCGAGAAGCTGTACACGGGCTGCCGCTGGGCGGAGGGGCCGGCGTGGTTCCCGGCGGGGCGCTACCTGGTCTGGTCGGACATCCCGAACGACCGCGTGATGCGCTGGGACGAGACCGACGGCTCGGTCTCGGTGTTCCGCCAGCCCTCGATGAACGAGAACGGCCACGCGGTCGACCTGCAGGGCCGCCTCGTGTCCTGCGAGCACCGCGGCCGCTGCGTCTCGCGCACCGAGCACGACGGCTCGCGCACGGTGCTCGCGTCGCACTTCGAGGGAAAGCGGCTGAACTCGCCGAACGACGTGGTCGTGAAGTCCGACGGCAGCGTCTGGTTCAGCGACCCGAGCTACGGCATCGACAGCGACTACGAAGGCGACGCGTCGCCGAGCGAGCAGGGCGCGCAGCGCGTCTACCGCCTCGACCCGGCCTCCGGTGCGCTGACGGTCGTCGCGGACGACTTCGTGCAGCCCAACGGCCTCGCCTTCTCGCCGGACGAGTCGCTGCTGTACATCGCCGACACCGGGGCGACGCACGTGAAGGGCGGCCCGCGCCACGTGCGCAAGTTCCGCGTCGACGCGAAGGGCACGCTGACCGGCGGCGAGGTGTTCGCGACCTGCCCGGTGGGCCTGTACGACGGCTTCCGCGTCGACGTGCACGGCAACCTGTGGCTGTCGGCCGGCGACGGCGTGCACTGCCACGCGAGCGACGGCGCGCTCCTCGGAAAGGTGCTGATCCCGGAGGCGGTGTCCAACGTCTGCTTCGGCGGCGCCAAGCGCAACCGCCTGTTCATCTGCGGCACGACCTCGCTGTACGCGGTTTACCTGAACACCCGCGGCGCGGGGCGCTAGTCATCGCCCCTCCTGACGCTGTCGGCCGTAGACCAGCAGCATGGCGATGATCACGGCGCCGTAGATGATCTGGCGGCCGGCTTCGGGCATCTGCAGCACGCTGAGCATGCTCTGGAGCAGCACGATCAGGAGGGTGCCGAGGACGGTGCCGAGGTACGTCCCGCGCCCGCCCATGATGTTGGTCCCGCCGATCACCACCGCGGCGATGGCCGGCATGAGGTAATCGTTGCCCATGGCCTGGTAGGCCTTGTGCGAGAAGCCCGCCAGCAGCATCCCGGTCATGGCGGAGCACACGCCGCACATCACGAAGGCGCCGATCAGCACCAGGTGCGTTCTGACGCCCGACAGGTAGACGGCCTGCTCCTGGTTGCCCACGGCATAGATGTAGCGACCGAGCGCCGTCCTCTTCAGCACGAAGGTGGCGACGCCGCCGACCAGGATCCACACGAACAGCGAGTTCGGGATGGAGAGCGTCCTGCCCACGGCCAGGACCTCCATCCACTCCGGCGCCTCGCTGCGCGGAGCGAAGCCGCCGGTGTAGAGCACCATCAGCCCCTGAAGCACGGTGTTCGTGCCCAGCGTGAAGATCATCGAGGGCACGCGCAGGTAGGCCACGCCGAGGCCGTTCACCAGACCCGCGGCGGCGCCGACGGCCAGGCCGCAGGGCAGCGCGGCCCAGCCGCCGATCCCTGCGGCCAGCATGGCGCTCGAGGTGAGCACCCACGGCAGCGAGAGATCGATGTGGCCGAGCAGGATCACGATCATCATGCCCGTGGCGGCCACGCCCAGGAAGGCCGCGATCTGCAGCTGTTGCAGGATGTAGTACGGGCTCAGGAAGCTCAGCGTGCCCTGGGTGACCAGCGTGCCGATCGAGCCGCACACGAGGACGACGCCGATCGACAGCAGCGCGTACCAGGTCGGCCTGTCGATCTCGCCGAGGCGGCTCTTGAGGGAGAGGGGCTGTTGCATCGAGCTCACCTGAAGATCTGCAGCCGGTTCTTGACGCGGATGACCCAGAGCGCGCCGAGGCAGACGGCCGCGAGCAGGATGAGGCCCTCGAACAGCGGCTGGTAGAGCGGGTTGGCGAGCAGGCCGAGCGCCGAGCCCTCGTCGAAGACGCGGAAATTGAAGGCGACGGAGCGGAGCACCAGCGCGCCGAAGAGCGATCCGATGGCGCCGCCGATCCCCCCGTACAGCGAGGTGCCCCCGATCACGACGCTGGCGATGGAGTTCAGCGTGTAGGAGCCGGCCTGTGGGATGTCGGCGTTGCCCGATGTCGTCTGCAGCGCGAGGTAGAGGCCGCCGACGCTGGCGAAGAACCCCGACAGCGTGTATGCGGCCAGCTTGACGCGCTTGATGCGGACGCCCGACATGTACGCCGCCTCCTGGGACGCGCCGACGGCGTAAGCGCCGAGGCCGTAGCGGGTGCGGCGGTAGTAGGCCCAGAGCAGCGCGAGCAGCGCCATCCAGATCGCGGGCGACGGGATCTGGCCGACGAAACCCAGCGCGCCGTCGAGCGGGGCGGCGCCCGCGACCTGCAGCAGCTCGTTGAGATCGAAGGTGGCCGCGAACGCCAGATCGCCGTCGACCTGGCCGCCGGGCGTCGGTCTCAGGAACAGCGCGACGCCGAGGAAGATCGTGCCCGAGGCCAGCGTGGCGATGATCGGTTGCAGGCGGCCATAGACAACGAGGCAGCCGTTGAGCAGGCCCGCCGCCATGCCCACGGCCAGGCACAGCAGGATGCCCAGGAACATCGTGAGCGCGCTGCCGGCGAGGACGTGCGAGGCCACGCAGTTGACGAGCGTGATCACCGCGCCCACGGACAGATCCAGGCCGCCGGTCAGCACGGGGATCGTCTGGGCCATGGCCGCCGCCACGAGCACGAACGACTCGTTGGCGTTCTGCCCCACCAGCGACGCGCTGAAGCCCTTGGGATGGGACAGCGAGTAGAGCCCGTAGAACACGATGCACAGACCGACGGCCACGAGCAGGCCCTGGTTCTGGCGCAGGCGGAGCTTCCAGTCCTTCATCGTGCCTCTGATCGTGCCTCTGATTGCGCGTGTTCGTCTTCGCGCCTCGCGCGCTCAGGCCCGCCGCGCAGGCCGAGGGCCAGGTCCAGGATGTTCTTTTCGGTGATGTCGGGCCCCACGAGCTCGCCCTGCACGCGGTTCCGGTAAAGGACGAGCACGCGGTCACAGCAGCCGATCAGCTCGTCGTAGTCCGTCGTGTAGAAGAGGATGGACGTACCGGCGTCCGCCAGCTCGCGGAGCAGCTGGTAGATCTCCTGCTTCGTGCCGACGTCGATGCCGCGCGTGGGATCGTTGAGCATCAGCAGCCGCGGCTCCGTCATCAGCCACTTGGCCAGCACGACCTTCTGCTGGTTGCCCCCGGACAGCGACGAGACCGGGTGCTCGGGCGAGCCGATCTTGATCTGGATGCGGCGCACCATCTCGTCGATGCGCGCGGCCTCGCGCCGGCGGTCGAGCACCAGGCCGCTCGTGAGCTTGTCGAGCGACGCCAGCGACAGGTTCGCGGCGATGGACATCGGCAACATCAGGCCTTCGGTCTTCCTGTCCTCGGGCACGAGGGCGATGCCGTGCGCGCGGTCCTTGGCCTTCCGCGGGCTCGCCAGCTTGACCGGCTTGCCGTCGATCTTGATCTCGCCGCGCACATCCCTGAGCACACCGAACAAGCTGAGGAGCAGCTCGCGCTGGCCCTGGCCGTCGAGCCCGCCGATGCCGAGGATCTCGCCCTTGCCGAGCTTGAACGACACGTCCTCGAGCTGCCGCTCCCAGCTCAGGCCGCTCACCTCGAGCAGCGTCGCCGGGAAGTCGCGGGCCGCCGGCTTCGGCGGGAAGACGTGGCCCATGTCACGGCCGATCATGAGCTCCACGATCTGGTCGTCGCTGCGCTGGCCCTTGGCGAAGGTCTCGATGTGCCGGCCGTTGCGGAAGACCGACATCACGTCCGCGAGCTCCTTGATCTCGTGCATGCGGTGCGAGATGTAGAGCATGCCGACGCCCTGGGCCTTGAGCTCGGCCAGGAGCTCGTAGACCTTCTTGACGTCGCTGCTGGTCAGCGCCGAGGTGGCCTCGTCCAGGATCAAGAGCCGCGGGTCCTTGCCGAGCGCCTTCGCGATCTCGACCATCTGGCGGCGCGAGAGCGGCAGATCGCTCACCCAGGCGTTCGGGTTCACGCCCTCGCAGCCGACGCGCGAGAGGAGCTCCTCGGCCCTGCGGACCTGCGCCTTGCGATCGAAGAGCCCCAGGCGGTTCGTCGGCATGGTGATGCCGATGTTCTCGGCCACGGTCAGCGTCGGCATCAGGGACAGCTCCTGAAAGACGCAGACGATGCCGGCGGCGTTCGCCTCGATCGGGTGATCGAACCGGACCGGCTTGCCCTGGAGCAAGAGCTCCCCGGCGCTCGGCTGGACCACGCCGCCGATGATCTTGATGAGGGTGCTCTTGCCGGCGCCGTTCTCGCCGAGGATGGCGTGCACCTTCCCCGGCTCGCAGGCGAAGTCGACGCCGCTGAGCGCGGTGACTCCGCCATAGTGCTTGGAGACGGCCCGGAGCTCGAGAAGCGGAGGGCTCACGAACGTCTACTTCACGTCGGATTCCGACTCGTTCATGATCTTCACGCCCGAGATGTTGACCCCGCAGGGCGGGAACTCGTTGGGCGTGAAGAAGTTGTCGGAGAGCTGGGAGAAGAAGCTCTCGCCGTCCTTCAGCGTCGTGTGATCGGCGGCGGGGATCGGCACGGAGATCATCTGCGGCATCACCTTGCCTTGCAGGCCCTCGAGCGCCGCCTTCATCGCGATGGCCGCGAGCCCCGGAGACTGGCCGAGCGACAGGCCCTTCATGCCCTGTTCGTGGTGCTTGGCGATCAGCTTGCGCACGCCGTTCTCGGCCTCCGTGGCGACCGGGATCGGCTTGTGTCCGGCGTCGAGCAGCGCGCGGACGGCGCCCGTCGAGCCGCCCTGCGCGAAGAGCGCGTCGAACTTCCGGTGCACGGCCAGCGCGTCGGCCACCGCCTTCTGCGCCTTGCCGTCGTCCCATCCGCCCACCACCTCCACGATGGTGTAGCTCTTCCCCGGCGCCTCCATGACCTGGCGGAAGCCGACGTGGCGGTCGCGATCGACGGAGTTGCCCTGCAGGCCGCGGACCTCGAGCACCTTGCCCTTGCCGCCGAGCTGCTTGTCGAGGAACTCGCCCCACTGGCGCCCCATCGCCAGCTGGTCCTCGTTGACCTGCATCACCTTGTCCGTGTCGAGCACGTTGTCGAACGGAACCAGGACGACATCCTTCTTGTCAGCGAGCCGGATCACGCGATCGAAGCCGTCGGGGCTGACGGCGAGCGTGACGATGCCGTCGAAGCCCTGGTTGATGAAGTCCTCGATCGCGCCGAGCTGGGCCGCGACGTCGGTGCCTGTCGACACCACCTTGAACTCCTTGATCAGCGGCGCGATGGCCGGATCCTTGGCGAAGGCCTTGGCCGTCTTGACCATCTGGATGCGCCAGGCGTTACCGACGTAGCCGTTGACGAGCGCGAGGCGGAACGGCGGCTTTCGCGCCGTCCACTGCAGATACTTGGTGTCCTGCTTCCACGGCGCGAAGCACTCGGGGTTATGGCCGGGCCCCGGCACGACCTTGGGCCCTTGCCCGCCCGGCGCCTGCGCGACCGCGGCGCTGGCCGCGGCGCTGGCGGAGCCCCCTGCGGCCGGAGCGCTGTCGGGCTTGTCTTTGCAAGCAGACAGGCCAGAGAGACCCCAGAGCCCGAGCGCACAGCTCAACACCGCCGCTGCGCGCCGCGCCGATCCACGTGACTTCAACTGGCCAATCGACATCGTGCCGCTACCTTTCGAGCAAAGAGACGTGGTCGGATGGAGACCTCTGCGGCCCATCCCACGTCGTCACGTTCTCGCCCTCACGAACGACGAGGGCAATGTCTGCGTGCCGCCATAGTGCTCACGGCAAAAACACCGGGGTACAACGATTCGCATCTGGCGAGCGACGGTGTCGCGCGTCATTCCCGGGACACCACGCGGGTTTCGCGGGCGCCCTCACAATTCAATGACGTGATCGTCGACGCTCGTGGGGCCTAACCACGACAGATCTTCTGGTTTCGGCGCTTAGGAAATCCAAACGCGATCCGGAAGTCAAGCTTCTCGTTGTGATCGTTCACATCGTACAGCCACGCTGCACGCGCTGGCTGAATGATGGAACATCACGCGATCCGCCTTTCTTCTGGAAAAATAACGCTACATCAAAAGCTCATGTGCCAGAGGAGCTCCGCTCCGCGGCGATGCCGCGACCGAGCAGCCCGATGATGCGCTCCGCATCATAGACGCAACCACCCCAGCTGCCGCCGCTGGCATCCTGAAGCGCGGCCCACAACCGCGTATCCGGGTTCACCCGGCCGTCCGGTTGAAGGGCTGGATTGGGCGAGCGGGCGTCAAGACCGCCGTCCTCCACACCCACGACGTCCACCGTCCCCTCCAGCCTGCGCGTGTCGATCCGCAGCCGGATGCGGTCTCCGTCGCGCACGCGGCCGATGGGGCCACCCGCCCACGCCTCCGGGCTGACATGGCCGATGCACGCGCCGGTCGAGACGCCGGAGAAACGACCGTCCGTGACCAGGGCGATACGGTGCCCCTCCTTCACGTGCTTGAGGGCAGAGGTGATCTGGTACGTCTCCGGCATCCCGATACCGGGACCGATGCCGATCAGCACCATCACGTCGCCCGGCTGCACGGCGCCCGCCTTGATCGCCTCGATCGCCGCGTCCTCGCTGCCGAACACGCGCGCAGGCCCTTCGTGCAGATAAACGCCGTCCGGTCCGATCACCTGGGGAGCGATCGCGGTGCTCTTCACGAGCGCTCCCTCCGGCGCGAGGTCGCCGCGCAGGAAGGTCACCGTGCTGGTGAGGCCGCGCTCGCGTGCCTTTCCGGCGGACATGATCACGTCGTCCGGGTCGATGCCGTCGAGCTGCCGTAGCTTGTCGCGCAGGCGCCGGCGCCGCTCGCTGCGCTCCCACCACTCGAGGTTCTCGCCCAGGGTCCGGCCGCTGACGGTGCGCGCGCCGAGCCGCAGCAGGCCGAGCTCGCGCAGGTGGAGCATGACCTCCGGGACGCCCCCCGCGAGGAAGACCTGGACCGTGGCGTAATGTTTCGGCCCGTTGGGCAGCACGTCCACGAGCCGCGGAACGAGGGCGTTGACGCGCGCCCAGTCGTCCACCGTGGGGCGCCGGAGCCCGGCCGCGTGCGCGATCGCCGGCACATGGAGCACCAGGTTGGTCGACCCGCCGACGGCGGCATGCAGCACCATGGCGTTGTGGACCGAGTCGTCGGTGACGATGTCCCGCGTGGTCACGCCGCGTCGCTCGAGGGCCATGAGCGCATGCGCGGAGCGGCGGGCGAGGTCGCGCCAGATCTCGGCGCCCGACGGGCTGAGCGCGCCGTGCGGGAGGGCGAGGCCGAGCGCCTCCGCCACCACCTGGCTCGTCGCGGCCGTGCCCATGAACTGGCAGCCGCCGCCGGGGGAACCGCAGGCGCGGCAGCCCATCTCGGCGGCGTAGTCGAGGCTCACCTCCCCGCGCGCATAACGCGCCGCGAGCGTCTGGACCTTGGCGGTGTCCTCGGCCTCCTCCGCGAGGAGCGTGACGCCGCCCGGCACGAGCACCGCGGGGAGGTCGAGGGTGCCGGCGAGCGCCATCAACATGGCCGGCAGGCCCTTGTCGCAGGTGGCGACGCCGAGCACGCCCCGGCGGGTGGGCAGCGAGCGTATCAGTCGCCGAAAGACGATGGCGGCGTCGTTGCGGTAAGCGAGGCTGTCGAGCATGCCGACGGTGCCATTGGTCCGCCCGTCGCACGGATCGCTGACATAGCCGGCGAACGGGATGGCCCCGCCGGCCGTGAACGTGCGGGCTGCCTCCTCCATGAGCAGCCCCACCTCCCAGTGCCCCGTGTGGTACCCGAGCGCGATCGGCGTGCCGTCGGGCGCGCGGATCCCGCCCTGCGTGCTGAGCACGAGGAACTGCTTGCCGTTCAGGCGCGCAGGATCCCACCCCATGCCGGCGTTCTGGGTCCAGCCGAACAGCTCGCCGCTCGACATGGCGCGCAGCTGCTCGGCCCCGAGCGGGAGGCGCCCCGACGGCCCGGGCGCCGTCGTGCGCAGGGTGTAGATCGCCTCGCTGCCGGACTCGAATACCGGGTCGTGGCTCATGCGCGGGGCGGGATGGGGTCGCGGGTGGCCCGGCCGTCGAGGAGACGCGATATTCCGAGCGGATTCTCGTCGCGCAGCTCCGGCGGGAGCAGCGCGGGCGGGCACGACTGGTAGCAAACGGGGCGCGCGAAGCGGAGGATGGCCGCGGTCCCGACCGACGTGAAGCGCACGTCGCTGCTCGCTGGATACGGCCCGCCGTGGTGCATGGCGTGCGACACCTCCACGCCGGTCGGGTAGCCGCCGAAGACGAGGCGGCCCGCGACACGGCCGAGGACATCGACGAGGTCCTGGGCGGCGGCGAGGTCGTCGGCGGTCCCGTGGAGCGTGGCGGTGAGCTGGCCGTCGAGCGCGCCGAGGAGCTGGAGCAGCTCTCCGCGGTCCGAGGCGGTGACGAGCAGCGTGTACGGTCCGAAGATCTCGTGCGCGAGGTGGGGCTGTCGCGCGAAGTCGGCGGCGGAGACGCGAGCGACGCGCGCGCCGGCCTCGGTCAGCCACTCCACGCCGCTCAGCTCCCGCACGGAGCGGTCGAACGACGCCTGGATACCGGCGTGCAGCATCACGCCGGGCGTGATGGCGCGGGCCCGGTCGGCGACCGACAGCGCGAACGCATCCCATTCGGGGGAGGCCAGCCCCAGGACGAGGCCGGGCTTGGTGCAGAACTGGCCGACGCCGAGCGTGCACGAGCTGATGAGCCCCTCGGCGATCGCGTCGCGGCGCTCGCGCAGCGCGCCGGGCAGCACGACGAGCGGGTTGATGCTGCTCATCTCGGCAAAGACGGGGATGGGCCGCGGGCGGGCGGCGGCGGCGTCGCAGAGGGCGCGCCCCGCGCGGGTGGACCCGGTGAAGCCCACCGCCTGGATGGCCTCGTGGCGCACCAGCGCGAGCGAGACCTCGGGCGAGGCGCCGTGCACCATGCCGAACACACCCGCGGGCAGGCCCGCCTTCTGCACGGCGGAGCGCAGGGCCGAGGCCGCGAGCTCGGAGGTACCGGGGTGCGCGGGGTGGGCCTTGACCACGACCGGGTTGCCCGCGGCGAGGGCGGAGGCGGTGTCGCCGCCGGCGACGGAGAACGCGAGGGGGAAATTGCTCGCGCCGAAGACGGCGACCGGGCCGAGCGGCCGCAGCATGCGGCGCAGGTCGGGGCGCGGGAGCGGCTTGCGGTCCGGCAGCGCGGGATCGATCCGGGCATCGACCCACGAGCCCTCGCGCGCGACGGCGGCGAAGAGGCGCAGCTGGCCGGTGGTGCGGCCGCGTTCGCCTTCGAGGCGGGCGATGGGCAGCCCGGTTTCCCTGTGCGCGGTCTGGATCAGGGGGTCGCCGAGCGCCATGAGCTCGTCGGCGGCGGTCTCCAGGAGCCGGGCGCGCAGCTCCGGCGCGAGGCCGGCGAGGGCCGGCGCCGCAGCGACGGCGGCGCGGGCGGCGGCGTCGATCTCCGCGGCGGTGGCGTCACGGTAGGCACCGAGTTTTTCCCCGGTCGCGGCGTTGTGGGCGAGGAATTCCATGGGTGCCTTGTCAACGTGGAGATACGGGGTTCGCCAGCGTGCCGACGCCGTGGATGGTGATCTCCACGAGGTCGTCGGGCTCCAGGGTGAACGAGTCCGGCGGGACGATGCCGGTCCCGGTCATGAGGACGACGCCCGTCGGGAAGCTCAGCTCGCGCGTGAGGTAGGCGACGAGCTCCTCGGGCGAGCGCCGCATGCTCGCGGTCGAGGTCTTCCCCGCGAACACCGCCTCGCCCCGGCGCCGGATCGCGAGCTCGATGGAGAGCGCGCGCAGGTTCAGCCCGGGGTCGTCCGCGAGCGCGATGGCGGGGCCGAGCGCGCAGCAGCCGTCGTAGACCTTCGCCTGCGGCAGGTAGAGGGGGTTGTCGCCCTCGATGGACCGCGACGAGACGTCGTTGCCGGCCGTGTAGCCGACGATGCGGCCCGCCGCGGAGACGACGAGCGAGAGCTCCGGCTCGGGCACGTTCCAGCTCGAGTCGCGGCGGATGCGCACCGGCGCGCCCGGGCCGACGACCAGGCGGGGCGTCGCCTTGAAGAACAGCTCGGGGCGCTCGGCCTCGTACACGCGGTCGTAGAAGTCGCCGCCGCCGGCGCTCTCCTCTTTGCGCGCGGCGCGCGAGCGCTCGTAGGTGACGCCCGCCGCCCAGACCTCCTGCCCGTCGATCGGGGCGAGCAGCGGGATGTCGGGCGGGAGGGGGTGGGCTTCGACGTGCGCGCGCGCGCGCGCGTCGCGCACAGCGCCGAGGGGATCCGGCAAGGCGAGCCACGAGGCGACGGAAGCGAACGCCTCCGGGGATGCCGCCGTGAGGTCGTGGCGCGCTCCCCGCTCGTCCTCGAGCCCGAGCCGAGGACCGCCACCGCTCGCAAACCGAAACAGCTTCATGTCCGCTCCTTCCTGCAGGGCCGCCCTGTCGATCGCGATGCCAGGGCCGCGCCGCCCTGCGCGCCGACCCACGCACTCTCGATGCAATCCTGGAATCGCGTCAACACTTCTCTCGTCGCTGCCTCTTCCGAGGGAACGCTCGCGCCGGCTGAGCCCGGGCCGTACGATCGGGCGGCTCGATGCGTTACGGCTCCTTGTTCATCGCGCTGAGCGCGTCGCTCCTGTGGCTCGCCGTCGTGGCCGGCGGCGCCGCGCTCGCCCTGCTCTGGCCGGCGCTGAGCTTCGCCCTCGTCGGCGCTGCCTACCTGGCGCGCAAGCCCGCCCTGCTAGGAAAGCGGGTCGACGGCGCGCTGGCGTGGTGGGCCTGGCTGCTGTTCGCGCCGTACTTCTTGCTCACGTGGTCGATATGGCACGGCGAGCGCCTGCTCGGGCGCGAGGACTGCGCGAACGAGGTCGTGCCGGGGCTCTGGGTCGGCCGGCGCCCCTGCGGCCAGGAGCTACCGGAGGGCGTGCGGGTGATCGTGGACCTGACGGCCGAGTTTCCCGCCGTCGCCGCGCTGCGCCGCCATCCAGGTTACCTGTGCGTGCCGGTGCTCGACGGCGCGGCTCCCGAAGCGGGCGCGCTGCGTGAGCTCATCCATCGACTGCACGGCAGGGAGGCGATCTACCTGCATTGCGCGTCCGGCCATGGTCGCTCGGCGACGATCGCGGCAGCGCTGCTGTTGACCCGGGGGCTCGCGGCGAGCGTGAGCGAGGCGGAGGCCCAGCTCCGGCTCCGGCGGCCGGGGATCCGGCTGAACGCCGCGCAGCGGCGATCTCTGGAGGGAATGCTGACTCGACATGAGGGCGGGTGACCCTGTTCGCAGGTCCGCAAACACGTGATCTTCACGGAAAGGGAAGATCTCGAAGGGAGGAGGCAAGTAGTCGCGACTCCACAGCTCGCGGCCATGCGGCCAGCGTGAGCGCGCCGCGCCGCAGCGCGCCCCGCCAAGGCCGAGTCAGCCGGCCTGCAGGGAGCGCCTCAGGCCCGCAGCTGCGCCGGCCCGGCCTCGCGCTCCTGTTCATCCGGCTCACCCGCGTCCTCCCACGCCGGGAAGGGATCCTCGAACCGGCGCCAGGCGGAAGGCCCTGCGGCCATCTCGTCCGGCGTGAGCAAGCAGGCGTCGAGCCCGCGCGTGAGCTCCTCTCGGACCATGTCGACGCCGATGAACACGATCTCCTGCCGCCGGTCCCCCCAGACCGGATGCCACGCGGCGCACGGCCGGTCGTCCTCCGGCCGCTCCTCTTCCGGTTCCGGCAAGGCGGCGTACCAGAGCCCGGCCGCCTCGAACGAGGCGGCGCCGCCCGCCTGCGACCAGGCGCCTGTGATGTCCATGCGCGTCGCCAGCCAGAAGAACCCCTTCGAGCGGAGCACTCCATCCCAGGCGGCCGCCCCGTGGAGGAAGGCCCAGAGCCGCTCCGGGTGCATCGGGCGCTCGGCGCGGTAGACGAAGCTCTCGATCCCGTACGCCTCGGTCTCCGGGACGTGCTCCCCGCGCAGCTCCCGCATCCAGCCGGGCGAGCGCGCCGCCTCCTCGAAATCGAAGCGCCCGGTGCCGAGGATCTCGCGAGGATCGACCTGGCCGCGGCAGGCCCTGACGATCCGGGCGCCGGGGTTCAGGTGCAGCAGCATCGCCGTGAGCCGCTCCACCTCGTCATCGCTCACGAGATCCGTCTTGTTGAGCACGAGCACGTTCGCGAACTCGATCTGCTCGACGAGCAGATCCGCGACCGTGCGCTCGTCGTCGCCGTCCAGCGCGGCCTCGCGCGCGCGCAGGTCGTCGGCGCTCGTCCAGTCGGCGAGGAACCGCTGCGCGTCGACGACGGTGACCAGCGTGTCGAGCCGGGCGACCTCCGAGAGGCGCTTGCCCGTCGCCGGATCATCGAAGGTGAACGTCTCGGCGACCGGGAGCGGCTCCGAGATGCCCGTCGACTCGATCAGCAGGTAGTCGAAGCGCCCCTCGGCCGCCAGGCGGGCCACCTCGACAAGGAGATCCTCCCGGAGCGTGCAGCAGATGCAGCCGTTCGACATCTCGACGAGCCGCTCCTCCACGCGGCGCAGCGCCGCTCCCCCGCCGCGCACGAGCGCGGCGTCGACGTTGACCTCGCTCATGTCGTTGACGATCACCGCGACGCGCAGCGAATCGCGGCTCGCGAGGACGTGGTTCAGCAGCGTGGTCTTGCCGGCGCCCAGGAAGCCGGACAGCACGGTCACAGGAAGCTTTTGCGTCACGTCGAGATCCTCTCTCGCCAGCGCCGGCGCGCTCCAGCGCGCGCGGGCGGCCCCGCCGCGCGTGCGGCCCTGCCGCGTGCGGCGTGGGGTGAACGAGGTGCACCCGCGGCCGCGGCGCGGGGTGAACGAGGTGCACCCGCGGCCGCGGCGCGGGGTGAACGAGGCGCATCCGCGTCACGGCGCGAACGGCAGGGCTCCGGTCTGGCGTGGGCTCTAGTTAAGGCAATCGTATTGCATTTGCAATAAAATATCTTCTGTCGCCGGCACGCACGCCGGACACCTCGCGCGCGGGCCGGCGCGCCGCGGATCCGTACGCCGGGACCGACCCGATCGCCGCGCCCAGCGCAGGTCGCCGTGCCGCCTGGTCGCTCGCCTCGACGGGCGCCGGCTCGGCGCTACGGTAGCCGCGTGGCCGCGCCACGCTCCCCGACGGCCCAGCGCGCCGCCCCCGCTGCGCGGGAATGGGCGGCGCTGGCGGGGCAGGTCTGGCGGCTCGCCTGGCCCGCGATCACGCACATGCTGCTCCTGACGCTGGTCTTCCTCGTCGGGCGCGGCATGGTCGGTCGCTATTCCACGACCGCGCTCGCCTCGAAGCAGATCTGCGGGACGCTCACGTGGACCCTCGTCTCCGTGTTCAGCGCCACCTCCGCCGGCACGCTCGCCGGGAGCAGCAGCGCGGCGATGAGCAGGGCGGCGAGCGGTCGATGGGCCTTCATGGGCGCAAGAGCTCCGGCATGTTCAAGAAAGATGCAAAGGCGAAGATGCAGAGAGGGAGAGGGCTGCCCACCCCCCGTCGGTGCTCGGCGCTGCGCGCCTGCGCGCCGCCGGCCCCTCCCCGGTCCGGCGCTGCGCGCCGGACGGGAGGGGTTCGCCGTCGTGTCGGGACCGCCAAGGCAGGTTTGCTCACGAGACATCTCCCGGGCCGGTTTGGGACGCGAGGCAGCGCCCGTGGGCACCGCAGCGGTGCGCGTCGGCTCTACAGAGTGATCCGATCGAGCGCGCCGATCGGCTCAGGAAAGTGCAGCGGCCTCTGACGATTTCCGGCAGCACTCGACGTCGTCGGAATGCATGGCGCGCGTCGCGTGCGCGGCGCCCACGCACGCGCGCGGCGCCCGTCGACAAAGCGGGGCTGAGCCGGTCTCGGGCCACTTTCGTGGGTGGAGAGTTGCTCCGGCTGCCCATCGGCCACCAACCGGCAGTTGCCGGCTGACCCGCCGAGTCGCACCCCGCAGGGTGCGACCTGCGGCACGCAAGGTGCGCTCGGAGCTGTACTGTTCCGGTCGAGCGATGTGAAGGCCCGATGCGCGTGCCCAAGGGCGAACCCCGTCGCCACGAGCCATTGCCGATGAGCGCCGGTCGTTGCCAGATTTTGTTGAGGGCAGTGCGTTTTTTCTCTCAGGACCGTCCGTCGGCGCACCGTTACTGCGCAAACTCCTGCGTATCGGCCTTGATGCCCGCGGCGGCGCTGTCGCCGTCGCCGTTGCCGCCGGGGCCGGGCTCGCCGGTGGTGAAGGTGAGGCCGCCGGTGGGGGGCGGAGTGCCGTGGAAGGCGATGCCGAGGGAGTGGCCGCCGATGCCGCCGCCGCCGATGCCGCCGTTGCCGCCTTTGCCGCCGGGGCCGCCGGCGCAGCCGGCCTTAATGTTTTGGATGCCATCCGGCACGGTGCCGCCCGGCCCGCCGAGGCCGCCGATGCCGCCCTCTTGACCGGGCCCGCCGTTGCCGCCGCGGCCGCCGCGGCCGGTCTTGAGCGAGACCTCGTCGAAGGTGAGGCTGGCGTCGAGGCTGACGAGGGCGATGCTGGCGCCGCCCGGTCCGCCGGGCTTGCCGCCCTTGCCGCCGCAGCCGCCGGGTCCGCCGGAGCCGCCGCTGGCGCCGCCGGGCGATTCGGCGGAGCACTGGTTGGCGGCGGTGCCGCCCTTGGCGCCGCCGCCCCCGCCGCCGCCCTGCGCGGTGGTGCCCGGCGTGCCGGGCCTGCCGGAGACGCCGGTGTAGCCAGAGGACGAGAGCGCGCCAAGGCCGGTGGCGCTCGGGCCGGGCTCGCCGGTGGCGCCCTCGGCGCCGGCGCCGCCGGCGGTGCAGACGTCTGTGTCTTCTCCCATGCCGCCGTTAACTGCATCCGCCGGTGTGCCGTTGTTCCCGTCACCGCCGCTGTCTAGCTCCCCGATACCTCCCCGTCCGCCCGTGGAATCGTCGCTCTGGTCGTCCGGTGTGCCGCACGTATTCCGCTTGACACCTCCGGGCACGACGATTTGCGCCGAGCACGCCTCCATGCCCGGGTTGCCCTGCTCGCCGCCGAGGGCCGGCTCTTCGTACGGCTCGCCATCGCTGCCGTCTGCAGCATTACCCGCCTCGAGCGTGCAGCGCGCCAACTCGACGGCGACGCCCTCCGCGAGCGCTGCGATTGACGACAGGCCCCGCGCTGCCTCGTGACTCGGGTCGATGGCGCGCGCGGTGACGTGGACGTCCTCGATGCGCAGCGCGCCGTCTCCGCCGCGCATGACGAGCGGGATCTCGCCTTCAGCGGCGGAGATCGCCGTCTTCGTCGTTTCGCCGATCCAGCCCCAGCCGTTCGAGCAGTCGAGCCCTCCGAAGAGCGCGACGCCACCGGGTAGCTCGATCGCTCCCTCGAAGGTCTCGGCGCAGGCGTACACCCTTCGCGCGACGCCTTCGTGCTGCGCCAGCGTCACGGCCTGCTCGATCGTCTTGACGGGCGCGTCCTTGGTTCCCGCGGCGGCATCGTCTCCGCTGGCCGCGACGAACACCCCGCAGTTATCGCTCACTGCCTCGCCGCTCTTGCTCGGCACGCACCCCAGCGGCGTGCTGCCTCCCTCGCCGCCACCGCCGTTCCCTCCGTCCGGTAGGGCGCACCGCGCCAAGTACGGGCAGTCCGGCAGCGGCGTGCCGCACCCAGCGCCGGCGGCGATTGCGAGACCGGTCAGCACGACAACGACACCGCTCCAGTTCATGCGTCGCATCACCCTCTTCTTCTGGTTCTGAAAAGTCGTCGCTCGCTCCGCCGCGTGCTCACTCAAAACGCACCTCCGATCGTGAGCCCGGCGCTCTGCGCTGTGACCGTGGGGACGATGCGCACGCCGCGTGAGGCCGCTTCTCGCGGCGCTCCGATCGGCCACAACACGGAAGCGAGGGCCGCGCCGGCCAGCGCCGCGCCTGCGGTCACGAAGCCGGCGATGGCCAGGTTCCTTGTCGTCTCCTCGGCGATGTACGCGTCGGCGAGCGCGTTGCACCGCGCCCTGCTGAACTTGGGATCGTTGCATGCGTATGCGCCGCCGTCCTTCACGATCGACTGGAGCGCCTCGCTCGCCTCCTCGCTCTTGCCGTTCGACACGACCACGAACACCACACCCGCCGCGATCGCCGCGCCGCCGAGCGCAAGGCCGCCGATCACGACGCCGTTGCGCACCCGCGTGTCCGGCGGCGGCGCCGGTGCGACAGGTGGCGGCGCGACAGGCAGCGCCGCCTGGGGCGGTGCCGCGGCCTGCGGTGCCCGTGGCTGCAGCGCGATCGTCCGCTGCGTCCCCGCGTCGAACCGCGTCGAGTGCTTCTCCACGAGGCCCGAGGCCGACCGCCCTTCGATCGTGTGCTCGCCCGGCTCCAGGTACAGCGGCGCGGGGAGCGGCGCCTGCCCCACGATCTTGCCGTCGAGCGCGACGGTCGTGCCGGGCTCGGCGTCGATCTGGACGACGGCGATCTTGGCCATGGCCTCGTCGAGCAGGGCGCGGTGTTCCTGGCTGAGCGGGGTCGGCTTGCCGTCCGGGGTTGGTCGCATGAGGAACGCCAGGTGTTCGGCGGCGTCCCTGTAGCGCCCGACCTTGAGCTCGCAGGCCGCCAGGTTGCCGGCGATCTGCCGGTGCGGCCGGATGCTCCACGCCGCGAGGAACCATGCGTGGCACAGGTCGTACTTCCCTTGCATCCACGCCTTCTCGCCCTTCGCGAACATATCGCTGGCGATCTTCGACAGCGCGTCTTCCCTCGGTGGCGCGGGCGGGGCGGCGTTCGCTGTTGCGGGCGACAGCAGGAGGATGGCCAGGAGTGAGGCGGCGATCGAACGACGGCTCTTCATGGGCGCAAGGGCTCCGGCGTGTTCATGAAAGATGCAGGGAAGAAGGTGCAGAGAGGGAGAGGGCTGCCCACCCCCCGTCGGTGCTCGGCGCTGCGCGCCTGCGCGCCGCCGGCCCCTCCCAGGTCCGGCGCTGCGCGCCGGACGGGAGGGGTGCGCCGTCGTGTCGGGACCACCGAGGCAGGTTTGCTCACGAGACATCTCCCGGGCCGGCTTGGGACGCGAGGCAGCGCTCGCGGGCACCGCAGCGGTGCACGTCGGTTCTACAGAAGAGATCGGATCGAGCGCGCCAACCTGCTCAGGAAAGTGCAGCGGGCCCAGTCGATTTCCGGCAGCGCCCGGCGTCATCGGAACGCAGCGCCCGCGCGTGGCGCCCATCGACAAAGCGGGGCTGAGCCGGTCTCGGGCCACTATCGTGGGTGGAGAGTTGCTCCGGCTGCCCATCGGCCACCAACCGGCAGTTGCCGGCTGACCCGCCGAGTCGCACCCCGTAGGGGCGACCTGCGGCACGCAAGGTGCAGTTGGGCTGTTACCGCGCCGAGCGAGGGACGTGAAGGCCCAATGCGCGTGCCCGAGGGCAAAACGTCCTCGCCACGAGCCATTGCCGATGAGCGCCGTTCGTTGCCAGATTTTGTTGAGGGAAGTGCGTTTTTTCTCTCGGGCCCGTCCGTCGGCGCACCGTTACTGGGCGAACTCCTGCGTATCGGCCTTGATGCCTGCGGCGGCGCTGTCGCCGTCGCCGTTGCCTCCGGGGCCGGGCTCGCCGGTGGTGATGGTGAGGCCGGTGGCGGGGGGCGGAGTGCCGCGGAAGGCGATGCCGAGGGAGTGGCCGCCGATGCCGCCGCCGCCGATGCCGCCGTTGCCGCCCTTGCCCCCGGGGCCGCCGGCGCAGCCGGCCTTGAGGTCCTCGACACCGGTCGGCAGGGTGCCGCCGAGGCCGCCGAGGCCACCGCTGCCGCCCTCTTGACCGGGCCCGCCGTTGCCGCCGCGGCCGCCGCGGCCGGTCTTGAGCGAGACGTCGTCGAAGGTGAGGCTGGCGTCGACGCTGATGAGGGCGATGCTGGCGCCGCCCGGTCCGCCGGGCTTGCCGCCCTTGCCGCCGCAGCCGCCGGGTCCGCCGGAGCCGCCGCTGGCGCCGCCGGCGGAATCGGAGGCGCACTGGTTGGCGGCGGTGCCGCCCTTGGCGCCGCCGCCCCCGCCGCCGCCCTGGGCGGTGGTGCCCGGTGTGCCGGGTTTGCCGGAGATACCAGCGTAGCCGGAGGAGGAGAGCGAGCCGAGGCCGGTGGCGCTCGGCCCGGGCTCACCGGCTGCGCCTTCGGTGCCGGCGGTGCCGGGGGAGCACGCGTTGACGTTTTCTCCGAGGCCGCGATTCTCGGCGCCGGCCGGCGTGCCGTTGTCCCCCCCTCCGCCACTGTCGAGCTGTCCGATGCCTCCGGTGCCGCCCGTGGAATCATCGCTCGGGTCGTCCGGCGTGCCGCACGTATTCCGCTTGACAAGGCCTCCGAGTGTTGCTTCCCCCGAGCAGGCCTCCTTGCCCGGGTTGCCCTGCTCGCCGCCGAGTGCTGCCTCGGCGTACGCCTCGCCGTCGGTGCCGTCCGCCGCGTCGCCTGCCTCGATCGTGCAGCGCGCCAACTCGACGGCGACGCCCTCGGCGAGCGCGGCGACAGACGACAGGCCGCGCGCCGCGTCGTGGCTCGGGTCGATGGCGCGCGCGGTGACGTGGACATCCTCGACGCGCACGGCGCCGTCGCCACCGCGCATCACGAGCGGGATCTCGCCTTCGGGCGCGGTGAGGATCGTCTTGTCCGTCTCGCCGATCCAGCCCCAGCCGTTCGTACAATCGAGCCCCCCGAAGATCGCGACGCCCCCCGGCACCTCCATCGCTCCCTCGAACGCTTCGGCGCACGCGTACACACGACGTGTAGCGCCCTCTTGTTGCGCTCGCGCCACGGCCGCCTGGATCGTCTTAACGGGCGCGGCTTTCGTCCCCAGCGCGGCATCGTCCCCCGAGGCCGCGACGAACACCCCGCACGCGTCGTCTACCGGCCGGCCGCTCGTGCTCGGCACGCATCCCTCCGGCGTGCTCCCTCCACCGCCCCCGCCTGCTTCCGCAAAATCGCACCGCATGTCGTACCAGCAGCCCTCAGGCGCCGTCCAGCATCCAGCGCCCGTGGCGACCGCGAGGCCGGCTAGCACGACAACGACACCGCTCCACTTCATGCGTCGCATCACCCTCTTCCTCTGGTCACCCCAAGTCGTCGCTCGGTCCTCCGTGTGCTCACTCAAAACGCACCTCCGATCGTGAGGCCGGCGCTCTGCGCAGTGACCGTAGGGACGATGCGCACGCCACGTGATGAGGCCGCTGCCCGCGGCCCGCCGACCGGCCACAGCACGTACGCGAGCGCCGCGCCGCCCAGTGCGGCACCTGCCGTCACGAAGGCGACGCCCGCCAGGTTCCTCGTCATCCGCTCGGCGCTGTTTGCGTCGTCGAGTGCGTCGCAGCGTGCTCTGCTGAACGTGGGGTCGTTGCACGCGTTGAAGCCGCCGTCCTTCGCGATCGAACGGCGCGCGTCGTTCGCCTCCCCGCGCTTTCCGTTCGACACGACTGCCAGCACCACACCTGCCGCGAGCGCCGCGCCGCCGAGCGCGAGGCCGCCGATCACGACGCCGTCGCGCACCCGCGTGTCCGGCGGCGGCGCCGGTGCGACTGGCGCCAGCGCGACCGGCGGCGGCGCCGCCTGGGGCGGCGGCGCCGCCTGCTCCGCCCGCGGCTGCAGCGCGATCGTCCGCTGCGTCCCCGCGTCGAACCGCGTCGAGTGCTTCTCCACCGCGCCCGCGGCCGACCGCCCCTCGAGCGTGTGCTCGCCCGGCTCCAGGTACAGCGGCGCGGGGAGCGGCGCCTGCCCGACGATCTTGCCGTCGAGCGCGACGGTCGTGCCGGGCTCGGCGTCGATCTGGACTACGGCGATCTTGGCCATCGCCTCGTCGAGCAGGGCGCGGTGTTCCTGGCTGAGCGGGGTAGGCTTCCCGTCCGGGGTCGGTCGCATGAGGAACGCCAGGTGCTCGGCGGCGTCCCTGTAGCGTCCGACTTTGAGCTCGCAGGCCGCCAGGTTGCGGGCGATCTGCCGGTGCGGCCGGATGCTCCACGCTGCGAGGAACCATGCGTGGCACTGGTCGTACTTCCCCTGCATCCACGCCTTCTCGCCCTTCGCGACCATTTCGCCGGCCGTTCTCGACAGGGTGTCGGCTTGCGGCGGCGCGGGTGGTGCGGCGCTCGCTGCCGCGGGCGGGAGCAGCAGCGCGGCGACGAGCAGGGAGGCGCCCGGTCGATGGAGCTTCATGGGCGCAAGAGCTCCGGGTTGTTCAGGAAAGATGCAAGAAGGAAGATGGAGAGAGAGAAGGAGAGGGCTGCCCACCCCCCGTCGGTGCTCGGCGCTTCGCGCCTGCGCGCCGCCGGCCCCTCCCCGGTCCGGCGCTGCGCGCCGGACGGGAGGGGTGCGCCGTCGTGTGGGGACCCCCAAGGCAGGTTTGCTCACGAGACATCTCCCGGGCCGGCTTGGCACGCGAGGCAGCGCTCGCGGGCACCGCAGCGGTGCACGTCGGCTCTACAGAGGAGATCGGATCGAGCGCGCCAACGTGCTCAGGAAAGTGCAGCGGACCCAGTCGATTTCCGGCAGCACCCGGCGTCATCAGCGCGCGGGCGGTACCCGCGCATGCGCGCGTCGCCCATCGAGAAAGCGGGGCTGAGCCGGTCTCGGGCCACTTTCGTGGGTGGAGAGTTGCGCCGGCTGCCCATCGGCCACCAACCGGCAGTTGCCGGCTGACCCGCCGAGTCGCACCCCGCAGGGTGCGACCTGCGGCACGCAAGGTGCGGTTGGAGCCGTACTGCTCCGGCCGAGGGATGTGAAGGTCCTATGTACGTGCCCAAGGGCCAAATTGCTCGCCAGAATGCATTGCCGATGGGCGCGGTTTGTTGCCAGATTTTGTTGAGGGCAGTGCGTTTTTTCTCGGCAGGGCTGTCGCCGGCACGAGGCTACTGAGCAAACTCCTGCGTATCGGCCTTGATGCCCGCGGCGGCGCTGTCGCCGTCGCCGTTGCCGCCGGGGCCGGGCTCGCCGGTGGTGATGGTGAGGATGGTGAGGCCGCTGGCGGGCGGCGGCGTGCCGCGGAAGGCGATGCCGAGGGAGTGGCCGCCGATGCCGCCGCCGCCGATGCCGCCGTTGCCGCCGTTGCCACCCGGCCCGCCGGCGCAGCCGGCCTTGAGGTTTGCGGTGCCATCCGGCACGGTGCCGCCGATGCCGCCGAGACCACCGCTGCCGCCCTCTTGACCGGGGCCGCCGTTGCCGCCGCGGCCGCCGCGGCCGGTCTTGAGCGAGACGTCGTTGAAGGTGAGGGTGGCCTCGAGGCTGATGAGGGCGATGCTGGCGCCGCCAGCACCGCCGGGGCGGCCGCCCTTGCCGCCGCAGCCACCGGGTCCGCCGGAGCCGCCGCTGGCGCCACCGGGCGATTCGGCGGAGCACTGATTTGCGGCGGTGCCGCCCTTGGCGCCGCCGCCCCCGCCGCCGCCCTGCGCGGTGGTGCCCGGCGTGCCGGGCCTGCCGGAGACGCCGGTGTAGCCAGAGGACGAGAGCGCGCCAAGGCCGGTGGCGCTCGGCCCGGGCTCGCCGCCGGTGCCCTCGGCGCCGGCGCCGCCGGCGGTGCAGACGTCTGTGTCTTCTCCGACGCCGCCGTTGGCTGCGCCCGCCGGCTTGCCGGTATCCCCGCCACCGCCGACGTCCAGCGTACCATTGCCACCGAGCCCGCCTCGGGAATCATCGCTCGGGTCGTCCGGCGTGCCGCAATCATTCCGCTTGACAAGACCTCCGGGGGTTGACTCCCCAGAGCAGGCCTCCTGGCCCGGGTTGCCCTGCTCTCCGCCGAGCGCCGTCTCGGTATGCGGCTCGCCGTCGACGCCGTCGGCGGCGTCGCCCGCCTCGAGCGTGCAGCGCGCCAACTCGACGGCGACGCCCTCCGCGAGCGCGGCGATGGACGACAGGCCCCGCGCTGCCTCGTTGCTCGTGTCGATGGCGCGCGCGGTGACATGGACATCCTCGACGCGCACCGCGCCATCGCCGCCGCGCATCACGAGCGGGATCTCGCCTTCCGGCGCGGAGAGAGTCGTCTTCTCGTTGTCGCCGATCCAGCCCCAGCCTTTCGAGCAGTCGAGCCCTCCGAAGAGCTCGACGCCGCCTGGCACTTCAATCGTTCCCTCGAACGCCTCGGCGCAGGCGTACACGCGTCGCGCGGTACCGTCCTGCTGCGCCAGTGCGATGGCGTGCTGGATCGTCTTGACGGGCGCCGCTTTCGTTCCCGCTGCAATATCGTCCCCCGATGCCGCGACGAACACGCCGCACATGTCGGCTACCGCGTCGTTGCTCTTGTTCGGCACGCAGCCCTCCGGCGTGCTGCCACCCTGGCCACCTCCTCCATCCGCAGAATCGCACTGGAACATGTGCGGGCAGTCTGGCGGCAGCGTGCCGCACCCTGCGCCGGCGGCGACCACGAGGCCGGCCAGCACGACAACGACACCGCTCCACTCCATGCGTCGCATCATCCTCTTCCTTTGGTCACCGCAAGTCGTCCCTCGCACCGCCGCGTGCTCACTCAAAACGCACCTCCGATCGTGAGTCCGGCGCTTTGCGCCGTGACCACCGGGGTGATGCGCACACCGCCTGCAGCCTCTGCCCGCGGCGTTTCCACCGGCCATAGGGTGTACGCGAGCGCCGCGCCGCCCAGCGCGGCGCCCGCTGTCACCAGGGCTGCGATCGCCAGGTTCCTTGTCGTCCCCTCGGCGACGTATGCGTCGGCGAGCGCGTCGCAGCGCGACCTGAACGCGGGATCGTTGCACGCGTTCGCGTCGCCGTTCATCGCGATCGCTCTGGTTGCATCGTTCACCTCGTCGCTCTTGCCGTTGGACACGACCACGAACACCACGCCCGCCACGATCGCCGCGCCGCCGAGCGCCAGGCCGCCGATCACGACGCCGTCGCGCACCCGGGTATCCGGCGGCGGCGCCTGCGCCGGCGTTGGCGTGACCGGCGGCGGCGCCTGCGCCGGCTCCGGTGTGGTGGTCGCCCGCTGCGGCGCTTGCAGGTGGAGATCGATGTTCCGTTGCGTCCCCGCCGCGAGCGTGAGCGGGACCTGCGCCTGGGCGCCGGCGCGGGACTGCCCCTCGAGCGTGTGTTCGCCCGGCTCCAGGTAAAGCGGCGCGGGGAGCGGCGCCTGCCCCACGATCTTGCCGTCGAGGACCACCGTTGTGCCGGGGGCGGCGTCGATCTGGACGACGGCGATCTTCGCCATCGCCTCGTCGAGCAGGGCGCGGTGTTCCTGGCTGAGCGGGGTAGGCTTCCCGTCCGGGGTTGGTCGCATGAGGAACGCCAGGTGTTCAGCGGCGTCCCTGTAGCGTCCGACTTTGAGCTCGCAGGCGGCGAGGTTGCCGGCGATCTGCCTGTGCGGCCGGATGCTCCACGCCGCGAGGAACCATGCGTGGCACTGGTCGTACTTCCCTTGCATCCACGCCTCCTCGCCCTTCGCGAACATGTCCCGCGCAGCTCGCGACATGGCGTCGGTTTGCGCTGGCGCTGGCGAGGTGGCCTGCGGTGTCGCGGCCGGAGGGGCTTGCGGTGTCGCGGGCGGGGCGGCGCTCCCCGTCGCGGGCGACAGCGCGAGGGCGGCGAGGAGCGAGGCGGCGAGTGATCGATGAATCTTCATGGGCGTCAGAACTCCGGCTTATTTCCGAAGGGAAGAGGGGCGTGCACGGGCGCGGTCGCCGCCGGGGCGGGCGTGGACGACGCGGTGGAGCGCGGCGCCGGAGCGCGCTGCGCGCTCGGCAGCGCCCGGACCGCGCCGGCTCGGGGGGCGGGCACGGCCGCCGCGCTCGGGCGCACCACCGCGCTCTGGGCGGGGGCGGTGGCCGAGGCGGTCGGGGCGGCGAGAGCCGAGGCGGAGGCGGTTGGGGCGGTGGTGGCCGAGGCCGGCGTGCTCGGAGCGACCGGGGCCGAGGCCGCCGTGCTCGGAGCAGACGCCGATGCCGGCGTGTTCGGAGCAGACGTCGTGGCGGACGCGCTCGGGGCCGGCGCCGAGCTCGCCGCGCCCGGGAGCGCGCTCGGCGGTGCCGGCGGGGCGATCGCGCCGCCGCGCTCGTCCTCCAGGGCGCTCTTCTTGCCGGCCAGGAAGGCGAGCGCCGTCGGAACGAGGACGCAGAGCGCCGCGACCAGCGCGATCAGCGCGTACCGGAGCCATCGTCGCGCCCGAGGCCGCGCCGTCGCCGCGCCCCCCGCGGCGCCGGGCACGGCCTTCGCCGCCCCTCGCGCGCCGCGCTTCCCCTGCTGCTGCGCCGCCTCCTGCTGCGTCAGCACGTCCTGGAGGCGCGGGTTCTCGATGGCGCGGCGCAGGTTCTCGTCCGAGGCGTCCTGATCCGCGACCCGGCGCAGGGTCTCGTCGTTCGGCAGGTAATTCTTGACGTCGTGGCTCATGCGGCACCTCGATCAGAACGGTCGTGCGGGCGCCTTGCGCGCGGGTGGCGGCGGGGCGGCGCGCCGGCGGTCGGGTGCCGGCATGCCATAGATGTCGTCGTCCTCCTCCTCCAGCACCGTGAAGGGCGGCCGGGCGCGCTGGGCGCCAGGCGTCGCCCGCGGCTGCGGCGCCGCGGCGGCTGGGCGAGGTTGCGGCGCCGCCAGGGCGGGTCGCGGCTGCGCGGGCGCAGGCGACGTGGGGGGCGCGGCCGCGACGTGGGGGGCGTCCGGCGTGGCAGGGGGAGGGGGCGTCGCCGCCTCCTGCCCCGAGGCCGCCGGTCGCGCGCTGCCGCCTGCCTCGGGCGACGCCGCCCCGCCAGCCGCGGGCCCCGCGGCCGGCGGCGGCGCGGGCTCCATCAGCGGCTCGACGCTCGAGGGCGGCGCCGGTGCGCCGGCGCTCGACGCCCCCTCCGGCGGGCTCACGGTCACGATCCGCCTCTCCGCAGGCTCGATCGCGACGGGCGCCGGGGCCGCGACGTCGCGAGGGGAGCGCCAGACGAGCACGAGCCCGGCCGAGAGCCCCAGCGCCAGCGAGCACGCGCACGCGACGGCGACGACCCACCCCAGCCGCGCCCTCCGGCGCCGGTCGATGGGTGATGGACCCAGCCCGAGCGATTCGGAGGGGATGCCCTGCGTCAGGGCGGTCCCCGCCCACGGAGACCCTCCGCTCGACGCCGGGCCGAGCTCGACCGACTGGGGCGGCATGCCCGGCTGGGCCGGCATGCTCGGCTGAGGCGGCATGCTCGGCTGGGGCGGCATGCTCCCCGGCAGGCCGGCCTCGGCCCACGGCGGTGCTCCGCTCGGTGCAGCGCTCAGCTCGTCGGGCCGCAGCGGCGCGGTCGAGGGCAGGGGGCCCTCGAACGAGCGCGCCCGTGCGTTCGGATCGGCCGCGGCGGTGGCCGCGTGCGGCGTGCTCGCTCGCGCACCGGCGCTCCCTCCCAGCGGGGCGGTCGAAAACCCCACCCGCCTCGTCGCCTCCGGCGCGTACGCGCCCGGCCCCGGAGCGCCCGTGGGCACCCCGCGAGCGTCGAGGAGCGGCGCGGTCGTGGGCGCCACGGTCGCCGGTTGCTCCCGCGGCAGGGTGCCGTGAGGCGCCGGAGCAACGCCCGCCGCCGGCCCCGCCACGCCAGCCGCCGGCCTCGCCGCGCCGGGCATCGGGGCCGTCCAGCCGCGGCCCCGCAGCTCGGGCGGCGTGGCGCCCGCCGGCCGGAACGGCAGCGCCGCCTCCGGCGCCTGGAACGCGGCGGCGAGCGGCGCCGTCCCGAACTGCGGCACGTGAGGCGCTCCGTCCGGCCCCGGCCACGCGGCGCGCTCGTCGGTGCTCTCCGGACCGCCGCCCGCGCCCCGCGCCGCGCCGGCGTCGAGCTCCGGCCAGCTCACCTGGCGGTTCCGGGGCTGGGGCGCGACCGGCGGGTCGCGCCGGTGCTCCGCCGCGAGCGGGACGCGCCCTTCGTCGCGGGGGTGCTCCTCCCGGTAACGGCGGACCGCCCGCGCCAGCGCGCGCTGGACCTCGGCCGCCCGGGGCCGCTCGCGCGGGAGCTTCGAGAGCATCCGGTCGACGAGATCGCTGATCTCCCGGGCGTCGAAGCCCGGCACCGCCTCCACGAGCGGCGTCGGCACGGCGTGGAGTTGGTGGAGCATCACCTCGCCCGCGGTCGGCACCTCGTGCGACGTCGCCGCGAACGTGTGCCGGCCGGCGATCATCTCGTAGAGGATCATCCCGATCGCATACACGTCCGACGCCTTGGTCGCGCCGTCCCCGAGCATCTGCTCCGGCGCCATGTAGTGCACCGTCCCGATGTTCGCGAACGGGTCGCTCGACGTGTGCCCCGCCGGCTGCCGCCGGATCCGCTTGGCGATCCCGAAGTCCACGACCTTGACCAGCCCGGCGCGCGTGACGAGGGCGTTCTCGGGCTTGAGGTCGCGGTGCACGATGCCCGCCCGGTGGGCCACGCGGACGGCGTCCGCGATCTGCGCGGCGATCGAGAGCGCGCTCGGGAGGTCCAGCGCGCCGGCGCGGAAGATCAGCTCCCGGAGCGAGATGCCTTCGATGAGCTCCATGACGATGTACATCACCCCGCCGCGCGTGATGCCCGCGTCGTAGACCTTGACGATGGCGGGGTGGTCGAGCTCTGCCAGGACGCGCGCCTCCTTGCGCTGGCCCTGGGCGAAGCCGCCGCCCTGCATGTACTTGCGCCGCACGACCTTGAGCGCGACGCGCCGCCCCAGGTACTCGTCCTCCGCGACGTAGACCTGCCCCATGCCGCCCTCGCCGAGGAGCCGCACGATGCGGTATTTCTCGCAGCGATCACCGGTGGCGTAGGTCCGGTCCTCGGCCGGCGGCGGCGCGTCCGAGCGGGTGCCCTCCGGTAGGCTCATGGCGAGCTGCCTTCTACGCAGCGCGCTCGCGGCGGGTCAATGGCGCCCGCGGCGCGGGGGCGCGCGCGGTACGGCTCTGGGAGGGCGTTCAGCGCTGTGGGCACGGGGCTCTGGCGGGGGCGCCGCGGCTCTGGGAGCTCCTGCAGAGTGATCGGGCGCTGGGGCCGGATGTGCTCAGGAAATCGGCGGGCGGCGATCGAATCGGGGGCGGCCTCCGAGGGGGACGCTGGGACGAGGGGCAGCCCCGTAGCCGCTCCTGCGCAGCCCCGTAGCCGCTCCTGCGCAGCCCCATTGCCCCCCTGCGCGCCCCCGACGCCCCTCCTGCGCGCCCCCGACGCCCCTCCTGCGCAGGCTCGACGCCGCTCCTGCGCACCCATGTCGGTGTCCTTTGTTACAGTCGATCGGTGCCTGCGCGGCCCCGGCGCCCCTCCTGCGCGGCCGCGGCACCCCTCCTGCGCAGCTCCGTTGCCCTCCTGCGCGCCCCCGACGCCCCTCCTGCGCAGGCTCGACGCCTCTCCTGCGCACCCATGTTGGTGTCCTTTGTTACAGTCGTTCGGTGCCTGCGCGGCCCTGGCGCCCTCCTGCGCGGCTCGTGCATGAGCTCTGCGCGGCAATCAGGTGGCCCCTGCGCTGCGCCCGCTCTGGGCCTTCGTCATGGTGCTCAGCTACTCGCGGCGGATCTTCCTGCGCTTCTTCCCGAGCGCGGCGATGCCCTTCTTCGTGCATCAGCACCTTCGGCTCGCTCGTCCCACCTAGGCGCGAAATCCACAATAAACGATCTGGGGTCTGAGCCGCACAGACTCCCGGCCCCGCGTGGTCGTGATCGTGATCGTGGTCGTGTTCGTGCGCGTGTTCGTGCGCGTGCGCGTGCGCGTGCACGAAGACGCACAACGCGCGAGCCCTTCCCGTCGATGTAACGCGCACGTCCAACACCGACCGTCCACTCCTGGACCACGAAAACCTCGACGCCTACCGCGTTGCCATCTCATGGGCGTCGTCCAGGGCAAGGACGTCGAGCAGGGCAAACGGCTTCTGTCACGCCTCGCGGGTATCCTGACAAGGATGTGCCGATAGACACGTGTGTCGTGCACGCGCACGCGCACGCGCACGACCACGCGCACGAACACGAACACGAACACGAACACGAACACGAACACGAACACGAACACGAACACGAACACGCGTTCGTGCCGTGTGATGGACTGCCCCTTTTTCTTGTGGGGAGGCGGCGGCGCGCGCGTCGAACGGCCGCGCGTCGGCAGGAGGGATCGCGCTCGGCGGGGCAGACGCGCGGCTCAGGCCCGCTTCCGTCTATCCGGGCGCAGCACGCCGAGGAGGATCACGTCGACGACGTGGGCGAGCTGGGCCTCGTCCACGATCGTGCGGTCCGCGAGCATCTTGTGCCGGAGGTAGGCCGCGAGCAGCTCGCACGGCAGCAGCGGATCCGCGCCCGGCGCGAGCTCGCCGCGCGCGACCGCGGCCTCGATGATGGCCAAAAGCCCCGCCTCCTGGACCGCGCGCAGCGAGCGGGCGATGGTCATGAGCTCCGAGTCGAGCCCCTCGGACAGGAACACGTGAAAGAGGCTCTGCCCCACCGGCGACGTCTGGATCTCGATGATCGCGCGCCCCAGCGCGACGAGGTCCCCGCGGAGCGAGCCCGTGTTCGGCGGGATGATCTTCTCGTCCGTGACCGACAGGAGCGCGGCCCGCACGAGGTCCTCCTTCGTCGGCCAGCGCCGGTAGACGGTGGTCTTGTTGACGCCCGCGCGCGTCGCCACGTCCTCGATCCGGAGCGCGCGGTACCCCGCGCTCGCGAGCTCCTCCAGCGTGGCGGCGAGGATGCCCCGCACGACAGGCTCGCCGCGCACGAGCGCGCGCGTCTTCGCGGAGCCTCGCTTCGCCGTGCGCTTCGCCGTCGTCGCCTGCATCAACCACCATTGAAGTTCCGCTGCGCGGCACACGCCAGCCCAATTTCACGGCGTGGCCGGCTATCGCACCCTTTCGTTGCGATCATCGCAACCAGCGGTTGCGGTCGCCTCCGGCCGTGTTATACCCATCGCAACTGTCGGTTGCGGTCGCCTGGGCGCCGGCGCGCCTGGGCGCTGGGGCCGGAGGCTGGGCGACGGGGGAACGAGCGGACGGCGCAGCGCGCCGGCGCGCGCGGCGCCGTGCTCCGCCGAGGCCGCGCTCCGCCCGCATCAGGCCGCTCCGCGACCGACGCTGCCCCGAGGGACCCTTGATCCACACAACGACGAAAGGCCGCGCCCGAAGCCTCCTCCTGCTCCTCGCGCTCGCCGCCGCAGCGGCGGGCTGCGGGACAAGGGCCAGCGCCTCCACCGCCGCCGAGACGAACGGGCCCAAGGCCCGCGTCGAGACCGCGGAGGTGCGCGAGCAGCCCATGCCGCGCAGCATCGCGCTCACCGGCACGCTGCGCGGGGATCGGGAGACCGATCTCGCCGCCAACGCGGTCGGCCGCGTGGTGGAGACGTTCGTCGAGCGCGGCGCCGAGGTGAAGAAGGGCGACCTGCTCGCGCGCCTCGACGTCCGCGCCGCCGCGCTCTCCGCCGCGGAGGCGCAGGCGAACGCCGCGCTGACCCGCGCCCAGGAGGAGACGGCGAAGCGCGAGTGCGAGCGCTACAGGGCGCTGCTCGAGAGCGGCGCGATCTCCGGCGTCGAGCACGACCGGATCGCCGACCAGTGCCGGAGCGCCCCGCTCTCGGTCGCGGCCGCCTCCGCCCGCGCCCGCGCCGCCGCGCAGAGCGTCGGCGACGGCCAGATCCGCGCGCCGTTCGACGGGGTGGTCGCCGAGCGCTTCGTCGACGTCGGCGAGTACGTCCGCCAGGACTCCCGGGTCGTCGCGCTCGTCTCGAAGGGCGCGCCGCGCCTCCGGTTCACCGTGCCCGAGGCGAGCCTCGCGGCCGTCAAGACAGGCGGCGCGCTGACGTTCACCGTGCCGGCGTACCCGGGGCGGTCGTTCGCGGGCACGGTGCGCTGGGTGGGCGCCGCGGTCCGCGAGGCCACGCGCGATCTCGTCGCCGAGGCCGAGGTGCAGGACCCCGACGGCGCGCTGCGGCCGGGCATGTTCGCGTCCGTCGCGCTCGCCACGGACGAGGCGCCGAGCCCCGTGGTGCCGAGATCCGCCCTCGTCCCGCGGGACGGGCGCGCGCACCTGTTCGCCGTCGTCGACCACAGGCTCGAGGAGCGCGTCGTGCAGACCGGCGTGGAGAAGGGCGACGCCGTGGCCGTCCTCCGCGGCGTCCGCGCAGGGGAAGCGATCGTCATCAACCCGTCCGAGGCGCTCCAGAACGGCCAAGCCGTGGAGTGAGGTCGTCATGCAGTGGCTCGCTCGCGTCTGCGTCAAGAGGCCCGTCTTCGCGTCGGTCCTCATGCTCGTCATCGTGGTCCTCGGCGTCGCCGGCTACACCCGGCTCGGCCTCGACCAGTTCCCGGACATCGACGTCCCGTACGTCGTCATCACGACGCGCCTCGACGGCGCGGCGCCCGAGGAGGTCGAGGCCGAGATCTCCGACCGGATCGAGGGCGCGGTGAACACCATCAGCGGCATCGAGGACCTGCGCTCGACGTCGAGCCAGGGCGTGAGCCAGGTCGTCGTCGGCTTCGTGCTGGAGAAGGACGCCGACGTCGCGGCCCAGGAGGTGCGCGACAAGATCAGCGTCGTCCTGCCCAGCCTGCCGAAGGGCATCGATCCGCCGATCGTGAGCAGGATCGACCTTGGCGCGGCCCCGGTGCTGCTCGTCTCTGTGGCGTCGGATCAGCCGATCCGCGAGCTCAGCGAGATCGTCGACAAGCGGGTGCGCCGGCAGATCGAGAGCATCTCCGGCGTCGGCCAGGTCAGCCTGATCGGCGCGCAGAGCCGGCAGATCAACGTCTGGCTCGACCCGATCGCCCTGCGGGCGCAGGGGCTCACCGCGGCCGATGTGCAGCGGGCGATCGCGGCGCAGAACCTGATGACGCCGGGCGGCAGCGTCGAGACCGGCCCCGAGGACCTCACGCTCCGCGTGATGGGGCGCGTCGAGTCGCCCGAGGCCCTCGGCCGCATCGTCCTCCGGGAGCAGGACGGCCACGCCGTGCGCCTCTCGGACGTCGCCCGCGTCGAGGACGGCCGCGCCGAGGAGAAGACCTGGGCCCAGCTCGACGAGCGGCGCACCGTCCTCCTGTCGGTGGTCAAGCAGTCGGGCCAGAACACCGTGGCCGTCGTCGACGCCGTGAAGGCGCGCCTCGACGAGGTGCAGCGCTCGCTGCCCGAGGGGACGAAGATCGAGGTCGTGCGCGACGGCTCGCGCGTGATCCGCACGGGCATCGCCGCCGTGAAGGAGCACCTCGTCCTCGGCGCCCTCCTCGCCGCGGCGGTGGTGCTCCTCTTCCTCGGCAACGCCCGCAGCACGCTCATCGCGGCGCTCGCGATCCCGATCTCGGTCGTCGGCACGTTCGCGGTGATGTGGATCGCCGGCTTCACGCTGAATTTCCTCACGCTGCTCGCGCTCGCGCTCGCCGTGGGCATCGTCATCGACGACGCCATCGTCGTGCTCGAGAACATCGTCCGCTACATCGACGAGAAGGGCATGAAGCCGTTCCCGGCCGCCGTGCTCGCGACGAAGGAGATCGGCCTCGCGGTGCTCGCGACAACGCTGTCGCTCATGGCGGTCTTCATCCCTGTCGCTTTCATGCCCGGGATCGTGGGGCGCTTCCTGAAGAGCTTCGGCCTCACGATGGCGTTCGCGATCGGCGTCTCGCTGATCGTCAGCTTCTCCCTCACGCCCTCGCTCGCCGCGCGGTGGCTCTCGGGGCACGCGCGCAGTGGGCGTGACGCGCGTGACGCGCGTGACGCGCCCAACGGAGGTGACGGCGCGCCCGCGAAGCCGTCGGTCCTGGAGCGCGCCGTCGACGTGTTCTACCGGCCGATCGAGCGCGCCTACATGGCCGCGCTCTCGTGGGTGATGAAGCGCCGCTGGGTGATCGTCGTCGCCTCGGCGGTCGCGCTCGGCTCGTGCGCGCCCATCGCGAAGACGCTGCCCGCCGGCTTCCTCCCGGAGGACGACCAGGCGCAGTTCGAGATCAACATGCGCGCGCCCGAGGGGACGAGCCTCACCTCGACCCGCCTCATCGCCGAGCGGATCGCCGGCGATGTGCGCCGGCTCCCGGGCGTCACCCGGACGCTCCTGACGGTGGGGGAGGGCGAGCAGCAGGCCGCGAACGTCGCCAAGGTCTACGTGATGCTCGTCGACCCGGAGCAGCGCGCGCTCGGGCAGCTCGCGATCATGCAGCGGGTGCGCGAGGAGATCCTCGCGAAGCTGCCGGAGGAGCTGCGCGTCACGGCCGGCGAGGTGCAGGCGGTCTCGTCCGGCGGCCAGTCGTCGGCGAGGATCCAGGTGGCGATCCAGGGGCCGGATCTCGACCGGCTGGGCGAGTACGCGGCGCGCATCACCGAGGAGCTGCGGAAGGTCCCCGGCGCGGTGGACGTCGACAACAGCCTCGTCGTGGGCAAGCCCGAGCTGCGCGCGGTCATCGATCGCGACCGCGCCGCGGATCTCGGCGTCCAGGTGGCCGACGTGGCCGGCGCGCTCCAGCTCTTCGTCGGCGGGCTCAAGGTGTCGACGTACTCGGAGGCCGGCGAGCAGTACGACGTCCGCGTGCGCGCCGACGCGCAGCACCGCGCCGACGCCGGGAGCCTCGCGTTCCTCACGGTGCCGTCGTCCAAGCACGGCGCCGTCCCGCTCCACAGCGTGGTCACGATGGAGCCCGACAGCGGCCCCTCGTCGATCGGCCGCCTCGGCCGGCGCCGGCAGATCACGATCAGCGCGAACGCCGCCCCCGGCGTCGGCGACTCGGCGGTGCAGGCGGCGCTCGACAGGATCATCGCCGAGCAGCGGATGCCGGCGGGCTACTCCGCGCAGCCCGTGGGCAGCTCGAAGAACACGGCGAGCACGGCGGCGAGCTTCGTCGTCGTCATCGGGCTCGCGTTCGTGTTCATGTACCTCATCCTCGCGGCGCAGTTCGAGTCGTGGCTCCACCCGATCACGATCCTGCTCTCGCTGCCGCTCACGGTGCCGTTCGCGCTGCTCTCGCTCAAGCTCTTCGGCCAGTCGCTGAACCTCTTCTCGGGGCTCGGGCTGCTCGTCCTCTTCGGCGTGGTGAAGAAGAACGCGATCCTCCAGATCGATCACACGAACCACCTGCGCGCGGAGGGGATGCCGCGGCTCCAGGCGATCCTGCAGGCGAACAAGGACCGGCTCCGCCCGATCCTCATGACGACGATCGCCTTCGTGGCCGGCATGATCCCGCTCGTGCTCTCGCACGGGGTCGGCTCGGGCCAGAACCGGACGACAGGGGCCATCGTGCTCGGCGGCCAGTCGCTCTCCCTGGTCCTCACGCTGCTCGCGGTGCCGGTGGCCTACTCGCTCTTCGACGACGCGGCCGAGTGGATCCGCCGCCGCCGGCGCAGGGCGGCGGAGGACAAGGGCGAGGCCGAGCTCGACGCGCTGCTCGGCGGGCCGGGAGCGAGCGCGCCGGCGGGCGGCGAATGATGGGCTAGAGCGACAAACGGGTTGGAAACTGCCTGAAAAGCGCAGAATTTCGAACCGCCAAGTCGCCAAGGGCGCCAAGATTGTGTTTGTTCTTGGCGTACTTGGCGCCTTGGCGGTTCATCTCTCGCTCGCTCAACGTGATCGGTGTCCTGGGGGCGCCGCGCGGCCGCCTCAGAGGATCGGATCGATGCGGTAGACCCGGCTCGTCAGCGTGTCGACGAGGTAGAGCTTGCCGTCCGGCCCGAAGGTGATCCCCGCGAGCGAGCCCGCGGGCAGGCCCGTGTCCAGGGTGCGGACCACCTGCCCCGCCGTGTCGAAGGCGTAGATCCTGCTGGTCACGTGATCCGTGACGTAGACGAGGCCCTCGTGGACCTCGAGGCCGCTCGGGGCCTCGAGCGTCCCCGGGGGGACGAACTCGATGAGGGTAGCGCCGTCCATGTGCCTGCGCACCTTGACCGGCTCTTGCCCGTCGAAGCTCGCGCCGGGCACGCCGCTCGTCGGATCCAGCTTGAGCAGCCGCTTGTGGCCCGTGTCGGCGACGTAGAGGCGCTCTTCCCTGGCGCTGTAGAAGATATGGCTCGACGTGGCCTCGACCCCGAGCACCTCGCCGGCGGCATAGCGGTAGATCTCGCCGTCGGAGTGGTCGTCGTGGCCGGGGCCGTGATCGTGGGCGAAGTCGTACCGGTCGAGCGACTTGTCGTTGCCGTTGAAGACCCAGTAGACGTTGGCCTGCTCGTGCGCGATGCCCTTGCAGAACGAGCTCGAGTGGAGCATGTCGAGGTGCGACCCGAGGCCGTCGGGCGTCTCCTCGGCGAAGATCGAGAGATCCGAGGAGAAGAGCGACGGGCCCATGAAGTAGTTGCCGCCGTTGTCGTTGTCGCCGCAGACGCCGAACGTGCCTGGGTGGCCGAAGGCGATCGCGGGCGGCTGGTCCATGAAGTGCGCCGCGGCGGGGTCGCGGAGGCGGACCCACGAGCCGTCCGGCGCGCCGGGCTTCGTGATGATGATCACGCTGTCGTCCTTGCGGTTGACGACCCAGAGCTCCTCGGGCCGCTCCGGGTTGAAGGCGAGGTCGGTCGGCTCGCGCTGCCGGTTCGGCTCGAAGACGGACACGAGCGCGACCGAGGACGGACTGCCATCCTTCACGCCGATCGCAGATCCCGGCGGCAGCTCGACGCACGCGCCGAGCGCCTGGTCGCACAGCGGCGTGTCGGGCGTGGCGGCGCACTCCGGCGACGCACTACAGCGCGGCGCGGACGACAGCGGGGCATCGGCGTCTGCCCCCGAGCAGGCCGGCAGGAGCCCCACGCTGGCCAGGACGAGCACCCTCTGAAGCGTCATTCAAGCCTCCCGGTGAAGAGGAGGACATTCTGACCCGACCGGTCACGCCGGCCATCGCTTTGTGCCGTGGCGCGGTGGCGGAGGGCGGCCCTCGTGGGTAGCCTGGTGCGTCATGAGCGAGCGCGAGCCAGAGCGAAGCCCGGAGGGCGCGGAGCAGGCGAGGGGAGGCGCCGAGGACGCGCGGGCGGCGGGGGCGGTCGCGGCGCTCGTCGAGAGTCACCGCGAGTTTCTGCGCTTCCTGGAACGGAAGGTGGGCAATCGCGCCATCGCCGAGGACATCCTGCAGGACGCCTTCGTGCGGGGCATAGGGCGCATCGACAGCCTGCGCGACGAGGAGTCGGCCACGGCGTGGTTCTATCGGACCCTCCGGAACGCCGTGGTCGACCATTTCCGCCGGAAGGGCGCGTCGGAGCGGGCGATGGCCGCGCTGGCCGCCGAGCTCGACGAGGTGGCCGAGCCCGAGGTCGAGCGCCGCGCCGTCTGCCAGTGCGTCCGGGCGCTGGCCGGCACGCTGAAGCCCGAGTACGCCGCCGCGATCCAGCGCGTGGAGGTCGACGGCCTCTCGGTGCAGGCCTTCGCCGAGGAGGCGTCGATCACCGCGAACAACGCGGCGGTGCGCCTCTTCCGCGCCCGCGAGGCCCTCCGCAAGCAGGTGGTCGCGTCGTGCGGGAGCTGCGCGGAGCACGGGTGCCTCGACTGCACGTGCGCCCCGGTGTCCCCGCCGTCGAAGGGTGAGCCCGAGCCGAAGCGAGGCTGCGGGCACGGGCACGGTGGAGCGGGCTGACCGGTTACGTTTACGAAGCGGGGTCAGGGCGGGTGCCCTGCCTTCTGAGCGCTGAAAACGTTGGAGGGGCAGCGCCTCAGTCCGAGTCCTTGCCTACTCGCCGGGAGCGAGGGCCGCCATGATCATGCCGAGCGTGCTCCAATCGACGGCGGGTTTCTGCAGCAGGTCCTCCAGGGTCCAGATCTCGATCGTGGTGCGCTCGTCTGCGTCCGCTCCGTGCACCGCCCCGGCGGAGGCGCACAGCATGTCGAGCTCGGAGGCGGTGAGCTCCGCGGAGAAGACGTGCGCCCGATGCGAGGACGTCGTGGCCGCGAGCTGGCGTGTTCCCAGGAGGCGCACGCGCGACGCATCGAGTTGCAAGCCAACCTCTTCGGTCACCTCGTCGAACGCAACGCGCCGCATATCGTCGGTCTCCTCGAACGAGGATCCTCCCGGACACTCGCGCACGTAGCCGTCCGCCGTGGTTGCGGTGCTGCGAAACTCACGTACCAGCGCCACCCGCGTCTCGCGCGGCGTGGCCCCGCGGTGGTGGAGCACCACCGCGGCGACGTCCGGTCGCGCCAGGACGACCTCGTTCTTCTTGTGACGCTTCTCGGCGGCGACCACGATGTCCACAAGAAGCGCGTAGTACAGGATCTGCTGCCGAACGCCCACCCGGAAGACCCACTTCACGGTGGCGCCGGTTAGAATATTTCCCGCCGCCTGCTGCGCGCCGTACCAGGACTGAAAGGCGGGTGTGCGGAAGATATCCGCGGGGATCTGACACTCCCCTCGCCGCCGCGCCGCGCCAGCGCCGACACGGGCGAGGGCGCTGTCCACGGCCGCTGCGAGCGTCGGCGCTGCGGCGACCTGCGCGCCGTCGGTGAGCTGCCGGAGATAGTGGAGCTCGGGATCGTCGGGGACGCCGAGGACCACTTTCCCGGAGTCGAGCCAGGCGCCGAGATCGACATGGGTGATGAGCGTCGACTTTGTGTCGAGCCGGCGTGGGACCCAGAACAGGATGCAGTCGGCGCGCCGCAAGCCCTCGTGCTCCCACGCGCGTGGATCGCCGTCGGGGCCGGGCGCCATGCCGTCGCATGGCTCGGGGACGAAGACGGCGCCGTCATAGCCCCGTTCCACGAGGAGGCGGAGCACCTCGCTGCGCCACGACGGGCGGCGTGCGTCGCTCGGTGCCGGTCCGGCCAGGAAAATCGCGCGGGTTACTGTGGTGGGGAAGGGCTGACCTGTGCGGACGACGTCCATGCGTCGATCATAACCGTGGCACGTGGCTCAGGCGAACGCTGGAATGACTGTCGGCCGGTGGGACGCGGCCGCGTTTCCGAGACGCGCGACGTCCCGGACGCGAGGGTGCCATGCGCGAGAGATTCTTCGGAAGAAGTGGCTCCTGGGCCGTACGCACCGGCAGACGGCGACGAGCAACGGCACGAGCCCAGGGGCGGTCGGCAGCGTCCTGGCGCGCGCCAAGGCTGCCGGCCTCACGACCTGGGAGCAGGTCACGCAACTGGACGACGGGGCGCTCGAGCGGGCGCTCTAACGCGCCTGCTGGGGTGGCTGGCGAAGATCGACGTGCTCGTGCTCGACGACTGGGGTCTCGCTCCGCTCGAGGACCAGGAGCGCCGCGACCTGCTCGAGGTCTTCGAGGACCGCCACGGCCTGCGATCGACGGATATTACCAGCCAGATTCCTGTCGGAACGTGGCACGATCATTTCGGAGATCCGAGAATCGCCGACGCCGTCCTGGATCGCATCGCCCACAACGCGCACCGCGTCGCGCTGAAGGGCCCCTCGCGTCGCAAGGGCAAGGAGACCACGGAGACCTGAACCCCAGAGCCCGACGGACCAGCGTCGCTTCGCTCCGAGGGCGATCACGATGCGCGATCGCGGTGATCACGATGGCGGGTGGTCTCCGCAGCGGTGTTCGACGCGGGCCGAAGCGCGCGCGCAGGGCAGCGTCCAAGGCCCGCCCGGACCGCGGGCTGACGCCGGCCCGAGGCCAGCGTTGTCGGCCGGGGCGTGGCCCCTTGCGGCTGGCGGCCATCAAGGAGCTTGCGCAGGTCGGCTTGGGGGAGGCTCGAAGCCGCCCTTGCCGCTGGGGAGGAGCTTCTCCATGATGCGCTTGATCTCGCTCGCCGAACGGGTCTCCAGACGCATATCCCATTCCAGGAGGCGGCCATCGGAGCCGCCGGTGATGAGCTGACGACCATCAGGAGAGAAGGCCGCGAACGGCAGCCATGCAGCGTGACCCGCTAGCTCGAGCAGCGGCTTCCCGCTTGCGGCATCCCAGATTCTCGCGATGCCATCATCCGCGGCCGTAACGGCGAAGTTCCCGTTTGGATCGAATCCAGCCATGTTGACGTCGCGGCTATGGCCCCGAAGGACCCATTCGTTCCTGGTGGTGCCATATCGGGTCCAGATCCTCGCGGTGGAATCCTTGCTCGCGGTGATGAACATCGGTGCATCTGGAGCCGCCTTGTCGACCGCCAAGTCCTGCCGGTAGCTCACGAACGTGATCTCCTCCGTGTGTCCCGGGAGAGCGACGTCATTTCTACCCTTGATGTCCCACAGGACCGCGGACCCGTCACTCCCTCCTGTAATGAGATACCGGCCTGTGGAGTCCAGCTGGCCCACGCGAACGGCGCTCGCATGACGCTTCTCTTCGAGAAAGACACCCCCGGACCGCCAGACCCGCACCGTCCCCTCGGAGCCTCCGGTCACGGTCCAGGTTTCGCCCTGGATCCTCGCGATATCGAGAGGGCGCTGGTATCCGAACACGTGCACCGGACGTGAAGAAGGCACCGGCCACAGCTCGGCTGTGCCGCCCGCCCGTAAGAGGAGCACGTTCCCTCCTCCTCGACTGACGCGGAGCGTGGTGACGTTGTCGCCGCGGTCGATGCCTGCGAGCGCGAGACAGTCGCCGGTGGAGACAGGGCAAACGAAAATATGGGGCTGGTTCTCCTCTCCGATCGTTGCGAAGATCCCGACGTGTTGACCGTCATCGCTCGAGATGACGCCGCGGATCAACATGCCAGGGACTCCAACATCCCATTCGCGCAGCTTACGAGGAGACGTTGTCGCGACATCCCAGAGCTCAGCATGTCGTCCAGAAAACACCATAAGAGAGCCTGGGGTCTCTCCACAATGGGCGGTCTGGACTGAGGCAAGCTCCTTCGCTGTCATCAGCGCTCTTGTCGTCTTCGATGTAATTCGTGTGAGTGTTCCGGTGGCCGCCAACACGGTAACTGACCCATCGGGATTGTAGCAGGCTGTGAATAGACTCTTCCCCAGAACGGGTCGATGGGATGCTCCCGTTCGCGCATCCCACAATACGACATTTGTTAGAGAGCCCGTGGTGTTGAACGACAGAAAGGATGAGCTGTCCGGGGCCGCGAGGATCCGGGAACTGCGGTTGTACACGTCCGGCTCGTTGAGCGGCTCTCGCGCCGTGTTTGGACGGTCGGCGTCGAAGATGAGCACACGTCCATCACGAATGACGCCGACACGGCTTCCATCAGGCGTCACGTCCGTGTGGAGAAGGCTGCCACGATCAGGTGAGTAGTAAAACGGCATCTTCCCGGGGGCGCGCCACAGAGACATTCCTTTGGCGCCGATCGCTAAAAGCTGGCCGGCCCGCATCATTGCCCCAGCGACCGCATGCCGCGGCGCGTTTTGGTCCTCAGGATCCCGGACCTCGAACGCAGACGTTTGTGCGAACGTCTTTGCATTCCAGTGGATAACCGTGCCGTCCGCGCTTGCGGTGAGGATGCCCTCGCCGTCTGCGTGGAAGGCGATCCCTTGGATAGGTCCCGAGTGCTCTTTTCCCACCAGATCGAACGACCGCGAGCTCGGAGCGACGCGAAGCGCGCCGGTGTTCCACTCGTGCACCTGGAGGCGATCGTCGACAGCCGCGATCTCCAGCGTCGAGCCACTCTCAGACGTCGCGACAGCCCTGATGGTGCGCTGCGAAGCACCATCGAGAAAGCTCGACATGCGCGTGCGTCGATGCCAGAGCGCCAAGCCTTGCCGTGCAATTGGGACCAGAAGCCAGTCTCCGCTCCGAGAAAACTCTGGCGCGACGGCACCTTCGCTCGACCCGGCGTCGAAGGTGGTCAACAGCGAGGCATCGGCGAGGTTCCACACGTGCGTGGCGCCGACCCGATCCATCGACGCGAACAGACTTCCATCGGGTGAAAACGCTCCGTTGGTGATCTGGGCCAGGTGGGCTCCCGCCGGAGGCGAGCTGCCGCTGGGGACCTGCCAGACGCGGATGCGACCCGAGTCGGTGACCACGCCGAGATTGCGCCCGTCAGGCGAGAACGTTGCCTTCAGCGATGAAACAGCAGCATCGTCGCCGAACACGCCAACTCCCGCGCCAGTGTTCGCATCCCATAACGCGGTAATTTTGCCTGCCGCTGTCAGGAACAGGCGGTCGTCAGGGCTGAACTCGATCGATGCGATAGACTGTTCGTGGCCCCGCAGCGAAAATAGCTTTCGAGGAGTCTCCGGTGTGCTGACGTCCCAGAGCTCAACGGAGCCATCGCTGCTCGCGACCGCGAGACGTCGCCCCGCGTGATCCAGCCGCGCGGTGGCAGCTTGCTGTGAGACATTTATGGAGCTCAGCAAAGTGCCGTTCGTGCTGCTCCACAGTCGTGCGGTGCCGTCGTCAGATGCTGTGACCAATACTCCGTTATTACGGAGATCGATCGTGTTGATCTTGTCATGGTGACCCGCGAGCGTCCTCAGTCGAGCTCCGTCCTTCACGCTCCAGACGATGAGCTCGCCCATCGCTCCGCCCGACGCGGCCAGTGCGCCGTCCTGGCTCAGCTCGATGCGTACGATGGGCTGTGCCGTGTCGGAGCAGCGCTTCATCCATGTCTCAACGGACCAGAAGCACACCTTGCCCGTTGCTCCGCCGGTCACGATCGTCTTCCCCTCGGGTGCGATGACGCCGGTGGCAACGAGACCGACCTCGCTTTTTGTCTCGAATCGGCGTACTACCTCCTTGCGTGCGACGTCCCACAGCGCAAGCCGACCTTCGTGACCAATGCTGAGCAGCGTGTTTCCTTCCCGATCAAACGATACGCGGCTCACTCCCATTGCGTGCTCTAGACGCTCGACATAGTTGAGTCGGCGGTTGTCCGCAGCGAACGTGCCTAGCGCTACAGTCCCACTTTCGGTGGCAGCGGCGAACGCTGTTCCACTGGGCGTGGAGACCCAACGCAAATCTTGGATAAGCTTCACGTTGAATCTTTTCAGATCCAAGAGACGCTCTTCGATCAGAACAGCGCCCTGCGACAGGGTTCGATCGTGGCGCGACTCTTCAGTTGTCACAGGTCCTTCCAGCGAGAGGATTCTCCCGACCCCGCTCGTGGTACCGACGACGAACCGCTTGCCGTCAGGTGATACAGCGGTGGAGATGCCGGTGCGTGGAAAATCGCGCGAGAGTTTGTGCCGCCCCGTCTCGGCATCCCATACATCAAGTTGCACATTGGCGCTCAAGGTGATGACGGAATCTCCCGGGCCGGTCAGCCAGCTCTGCAGGGGACGCCAGGCCAGTGGCAGCTGCTGCGAGAAGCGAGCGGGCTCGGTCGACGTCCCGACAGACCATAGCGTTCGTGTCCGCTCATGCGTGAGCAAGAATCGCGAGTTTCGCCTATCGAACATCATGTTCGTCGCGGCCTGACCCTGGAGGAGCGACGGGCCAGGGGCGAGCGTGGCACCCTGAAAGATGCGTGCCAAACCGGTCTCGCTCATCGTATGGTACCAACCGTGGTCCTCGGTAAAGCCGGCTGCGGAAATAAGCTCCTCCGACTTGGACGTCTTATCCGGAGTCGAGAGCGTTCGTGTCGAAGTGAATTTGTCTTGTCGCTCGCATCCCCAGATGAATGTTCCGATGTGTTGGTTCAACTCTCGGCCGGAGGCAAAGACGCGCTCTCCGCTGTCGTCGAACGCCACGGAGGACAGCCATGGTAGACTGGTCTCTTTCCGGCGCGCACTCGCGTCCGAGCCGTCGATTCCGCGAGCTGCAGCTTTTTGCTGCCATACTCGCTCCGTTTGCCCGTCATCCGGCCACTGGCACGATTTCGAGATTGTAGGCCCTTCGGTCGAAGAGTCGACGATGTCGAATATTGAATAATGTGATCCACCAGGCGTCCAGACGAGCAGGCGCCGACCATCGGGGCTAAAATCGACCGTTGAGCCCGCTCCTGCGAAACTGTCTCGAAAGCGCGCAAGCGCCTTTCTTGTAGAGATGTCCCAGAGCAAGCCAACGCCGCTCTCACTCAACGTGACGAGGCGGTGGTGCTCTTCCTGAGGATCGAAAGCGACACTGCTAACCGCTCCTTTCTGACGCATGGTCATGCGCTGACTGCCTGCATCGGGCGACGGGCTCGCGAGCGCCGCCGGTTCTTGCTGGAGAAGGCCGTCCGCCTGGAGGATGCTCAGCGATTCCGGCGGCTTCGGGTCCGGCTGCCTCGTCCCGCTCCGCGGTTTCAGTTCAGGGGCGTCCCCTTCGACGACGCGCTCGTCAAGAACTCCGAGCTTCTCCCCGTTTGCGCCGTCCCAGAGCATCGCGACGCCGTCTTTGCCCGCCGTGACGATCAGCGACCGCCGGTAGGAAGGAGGCGCGTACGCCACCGCGGTGATCGGCCCGGCGTGGCCCTCAAGGACTGCCAGCTGGCCATCGAGTGCTCCGAGCGCCCACCTCGTCGTGAGCGCGAGCGCCGGGAGGACGCTGCTGTCCTCTTGATGCGCCATGGCGTAGGCGGTGCCCAGAAGTCGGACGGCATCGTCATTATTTCGCTGCAGCAGCTCGCGGCGGCCCTGTTCAAAGATTTGAGATGCTGCATCAGCTGACGTTTTCTGTCGCTCTTCGGTTCGTGCGGCAGCAATTGCGCGCTCCTGATTCTTGTGATTTTCCTGTATTTTTAAATAGGTGATGTATCCGCCTGCGCCCAGCGTAAAGAGGGCGATGAGCCCGAAAAGCGCCAATTGTCGTCGGCGGCGCTCGGCCTCGGCACGCCGCTTCGCCAGCGCGGCCTCATCGTTGCGCCGCTTTTCCTCGCGGCTTTCGTCCTCGCGCTTCCGTTGTGCCTCCGCGTCGCGCCGCGCCGCGCGGCTGCGGTGCACGGTCTCGGCCATGACATCGTGTACGAGCTCCAGGTGCTCGTCCCCGAAGCGCTCCTCCAGCTTCAAGAGGCGTCTCTGGACCAGCGCTTCGACCGCCTCTCTCGATACGCCTGGTTGGAGCAGCGCATCGTTGAGGGCGCAGCTCGTGCGGCGCCCTTCGCTCGTGAGGAGCTTCTCTTCCACGAAGACCCGAACGCGACTGTCCAGGTCACCCAAGCTATTGGTATAGAAGTCCGCGAGGATCTGATCTCCTTCATGCTCGATGAGCTCGGTCGTCATCTGCGCGAGCCCGCGCTTTTGTCGGCGCTCGTTGAGCTCGCGGCACACCAGGCTCAGGAGCGCAGGAACCACGACGATGTGATCGAGCGCGGAGCTCGACTCGGCGGAGGGCACGGGCTCCGCTCGGTTCGTGCGAGGTCGACTGGAGCGGGCCACGCGCCGCACGATTTCTACGGCGACATCGCGATCGAGGAGCCCAAGTTCCCGCCCGGGATCCAGCACGGCCTCCAGCGCCTCCGTGCCTCGCATCAAGTTGAGTCGATATCTGTTGTCAGAGAGCGCTGGAATCAAGCGCTGCAGGTCGTCGAGTTGTGCGAGAAAATCCTCGCGTAGCGCGATGGCGACCCGCGCCTTGGGTTTCGTGGAGAGTTGCTCCGAAAGCTCTGTGTCGGACCGACTCATCGATGTCCATGGCTCTGTCAGCGCGGAGAGCTCGCTGAGGAGCGCCGCGACGCCGGGTCGGTTCACGCCTTCCGAAAATACGTCTTCAAAATGATCGAAGACGAGCACGGGCATCACTGGCCAGTGATCTTGAGTCCATATCGGTGTCTGTTGGAGATAGCTCCACAGTGCTTCGTTCGGCTTGGGCGGGGACACGTCGAGCCCTTGTGCGGCGTTGGCGATTGCGGCAAAGGCCTGTTGAACAGGGGTGATGCTCGCATGACGCCAGTCGACGTCGACGGGTACGGGAAGGTATTTCTCCTCGCGGAGCTTCGGGAATAGGCCGGCCTGGAGAAGCGATGTCTTGCCCCAACCCGACGTTCCATACAGAACGGTCAGCGTGCCGCGCCTCACGTGTTGCAGGAGCTCGAGGGTCTCGCGCTTCCGGCCGAAGAAGAATCGCGAGTCGCTTTCCTTGAAGGCCGGCAGCCCGGGGTAGGGGTTCGCCGCATCCAGCGGCTTCAAGCGCTCTGCGATACTCATCGTGCATCTCTCCGTGCCCTTCGGCGGCGAAGGCCGTCGGTGAGGGCTCTTATCAGCTGTTCGCGCTCGCTCGGAACGCTCCAGCGGCACCACAGTACGCTCTTGAACTCATGCGGGATGTGCGCGTGGTTTGTCTCGACCTCATCGAGCACCACGGGCATGACGAACCTCTCGCCGGTGGCGTGCTTCGCGTGCCGCGAAAGGGCGATCTTCCACTCTGCGTAATAGTAGCCCTCCGGGTTGCTCAGCGCTCTCGATGAGAGAACCGGCAGGAAGAAGGCGCACGAGTTGATGTTCATGCGAATCGTTGGATCGATCTCCGCCCCCGGCTCGAGCTGCCACTCGTCAAGCCACACGTCGAACTTTCGGTCGGTGAGTTCGCGTGCGATTTCGAGCACCTGAACGCGGTCTTCACCCGCAAAGCTGAGAAAAACGGCGTCTTGCGGCATGTCGCGCCGATACGGCCGGTGGACGTCAGAGCGTCGAGCGGCTACCTCGCGGCGGGAGGACCAGCGCCGGTAGAGCTCGGACACAAACGTTTGTGGATCGCCCAGCTCGACGAGCTTGGTCCCGTGCTGCTGGAGGAAGAGTAGCAAGCTCCTCTCGGACTGCAGTGTGCTGTCGACGACCTCCGAGCGATCGCCGCGCTCGAGAAAACGCTCTCCGCTAAGCGTTCTGATGAAGAATCGGGCGAGCCAGTCAGGATAGCTGCACCCCAGAAAGAGGAGGTGGCTCTCGTTGAGTTTCTTCAGGATGTTCCGCGGCGCTCTCTGTGGAATATGCAAATGAACGAGCCACTCGAGCATCTCTTCCTCGGTCACCGCAAAGGCACGAGCCGCCTGGACCCGACCGAAGACGTACCAGACGATTGGTGACAGCGAATTCTCGTCGTCCGGCTGAAAATCGCTGATGGCTTGGACATAGGGATCGAAGTTCAGGGCGACCGGCTTCACGGGCGTGCCGCGCCTGGCGGCACTCAGCGCCTGCTCGATCAGTGGAGCGAAGGTCGTAGACACGTAGACGTCAAAATCGGTGATGCCGGCGAGCTGGCAGAGCGACTCGTCAATCTCAAGCTTCGATGCGACAGTATCAAGGACCACCTTGATGCCGCGGTGCAACTTGGTGGAGGTGATGTCGCGGCCTTGAAGGATCGATAGTGCGAGTTGTTGGAGGTCGTCCGGCGGGTCCTGGATCCTGAAGTAGTCACCGAGTTGACGGGCTATGTAGCGGTCGATGTGAACAGTCGCTTCCCCATCGCGCACCCTGAAGAAGTCGCGTCCGATGATCGGCACCACCCGACGCTCCTTGATGCTCTGGAGCAGAATGTCCCAGTCCAGCTCCTGCATCTTGCTGCGCGATGAAGCAGGTTCTGCGTAGAAGTGCACTGGCATAGCCGTCGAGTGTATCGAGCAAGGGAGCGGCAGCCAAGTCCATCAGCACCCGCTTCACCGCGCCGATCGATGAGGCGCTGCGCAGTCCGACTTCCGCAGCCCACGGCAAGGGTGTGACGTTCTCTAGCGGGTGGTGAAATTGATTGTTTCTATCTTTTTCGTAGATTCTTGAGCGATTTCGATTGTTTGTGATGTTTTGTGCGCTCGCCCCGCCCCGCACCCGCACTCGGCGCACTCTCGCCGGCGCGTTGTCGTCGCCCGGGCCTCCCGCGTTTTTCTGTCCGGTCTGTTACAGGGCCAAAGCTTCAGGCGGCAGCTCGGTGCACCTGTCAGGCGACAGTAATTTTCACTGACGCTCTACAGCGCTCGCTTCGCCGGCGCTCGCCGCCCGAACCGGAGGTGCTGGCGCGAAATCGGGCGTTGCGGTCATCGATGCGTTCCGCTCCTCCTGGACCTGGCCGCCCCGGATCGAGTCGCTCTCGAGGGGCAAGCCCAGCCCAGGTATCGCTCATCTTTACCTTTCCGGCGTCAGGCCTCCGAAGCCATCAGGCGGCAAAGGACGCAGACACGACAGACGCGGCCATGAGGTCACCGCGCGGCGCCGTCGCTCACGCGGCGCTGCTGCGCGAACCGGACGACCTTGTTCTTCAGCTTGTGGGGCGCTGCTGCTCCTCAGGCGCCAGCTTGGTCCGAAGCCCTTTCAGGATGAGCGCGATCATCTCGGTCATGTCGCGCGTGACGAAAAGCCGCTCGTTCTCCTCGTCGGTGAGCCCGTTGTTGAGCCCGCGGACCCCGAGCGCATTGAGCCTTCCAACGCGGCCAGGCAGATCGATCGGGGGCATGTCCTTGAAGCCCGCTGTTCCGGCGCGGGACGTATAATATTCGCGCAGCGCCGCGCGCGTTCCGTTCTCGTCCTGGAACGCGTGCGTGAGCGCTGCAGGCTGCTCGCCATGGAGCGCCTCGATGAGCGCCCGCGCCATTCCTCCGAAGGCGCCGATGAGGTAGATGGGCTTGCCGACGAAGGTCTCGAGCTCCTCGAGCAACCCCGGCCAGGGTGAAACGCCACGCAGCTGCCCGCCGACGAGGATGCGCGCGTGGCACTCCTTCGCCATGCGGAGACGTGTGTCGCGCATGCTCAACGCCCACGCGAAGTGGTGCTCGGGCACGAGATCGTTCGGCGGAGGGGGCCCCGGGAACCGCGCCGGGTCGAGCTCCTTCGGCCGCAGCTCTTCGTGCAGCTCAAAGGCCGGCGGGATCTTCGCGCGTGCGCCGACGTCGAGCGCCGCCGCTACGGGCCAGGCCGCGTACCAGTGCACGACGCCGGCGGGCAACGGTCGTCCGGCATCCGCGGCGCTCCGCGCGAGATCCAGGAGCTTTTCGGTGTACCCCTTCACGCGAAGATCTCCCCCGTAGGCGAGCTCTGCGCCTGCGGCGAGCAGGTGCGTCGAAAGCTTCACCCAGAGGCGGTCGCGCGCGTCGGCATCGAGGATGTGCGACTCGCTCTGCGGGGGATCCGAGATGGAGATGGCCATTCGCTTGCCCGCGAGCGGCGCGCCTCCCGCATGACAGCCGGCCAGCGCCTGGGTCACGCTCGTGAGCCGCACGTCGGGACGCTGCCGCGTGATCAGCGCGATCTCGTACCGGGGCAGGGGCGGATCCGGATGCAACAGGAAAAACGTCGACCCGCCCGGCCTCCGATCAGGCAATGTCGGCAGCTCGGGCGAACGGCAGCAAATGTCGACAAGCTCACCCTTCAGCACGTGGCTCCGGACGGCCTCTATCGTCGCGGCGTCGTGCTCGCTGCGCAGGAGCTCGAGCAGGGCGCTCGCCACGATCGTCCGGTGCATCGCCGGCTTGCTGAGCTTCTCGGGGGTCGAGATGTCCCAGCGAATGGTTCGCAATTTACCGAGGTAACCGAGGCTCGACGGCTCGCCCTCTTCGAGCGCGTTGACGACGAGCAACGGCCGCTTCTGCGTCTTCGCGGTGATGACCTCCCAGCCGCACCAGTACCGGCTCGAGAAGCGATCGGTCTGGAGCACGATGACGACCGCGTTCTCGAAACCCGCTGCGAGATCCGACTCGAAATCATCGCCAGCGCTGATGCCGACTTCATCGAAGAAGCTCTTTCCCGCCGGTCGTGCCTCGATGAACTGCCTGAGCGCAAGCGCGGCCTCCCGGCCGCTCACCTGGCCATGAGGCAATTTGCAGTGGCTGATGAAGAGCTGCACCGCCCGCGGAGGCCCTGAGCGGTTCGCGAACCAGCGGGCGATCGCGTGCGTCGCGTACAGCACGAGGTCGTTCTCCCGATCGGGCTCAGGCACCCGGTCGAGCCGGATGGCTTGCTTCGCCGAATAGAGCGCACCGAGATTGGCGAAGTTCGGCGTCACCGTGCACGTGAGCAGGAGGTCGACCGCGCGCACGGCGCGGGCTTGTCGTGCGGTCCATTCGCGCCAGGCCTTGCTCGCAAGCATCGCGTCGTCGACGAGGAGCACGAGCGCCGTGCGGGCCGCCTCGCCCCAGGCGATATCGGGCAGCGGGGAATCGTCGGGGCCGCACCACACGGACACCGGGATGTTCGCCTCGGGGACCGCGTAGACCTCACGATCGCCCGTCAACCAGCGTGCGAGCCGCTGGGACCACGCTGCGCCGTGAGGGTTGCCTGCTGCGAAGACGATGTGGACGTGGAGGGGCGGCTCGTAGCGCATGCTCGACCTCGAGGACGGGACGTGCATCGATCCGTGTGGTTCAGCACGCTACCATCCGCGCAGCCACTTGAGGAACCCCCGGTCACGGCTTGTGGCATGCGCATGGCGCCCTCGCGTTCGGGAGCGGGGCGATGTGCATCCCGGAGATGCGGTCGCGTAACGCCGAACGGCAGTCGGCGTCCTCGCATCGGGCGCACGTCCCCTGCTCGGATGTCGCCGGATTAGATAACACGCACCCCATCGCCCGACAGCTCGCTGTCGCATCGACGGCTCACCGGCGCTCTGCCGCCGCATGTCGCATGAGCGCGGCGCCTCGGCCGGCCTCTCACGCCAGCTTGCGGCTCATCTTTCGCAGCTGCTCCAGCGCCTCCACCAGGCGCTTCATCGCCGGGGGGAGCGGCACGCCGGCCGGGGCCTCGAGGTCCTGGCCCACGGCGCTGCGCAGGTCCATGCCCCAGAGCGCGCTGCTCACGTGGATGTGCGCGGGGGGCGCGTCGCCCGGGCGAGCTTCCACGCGCTCGCTGTCCCAGAACGATGCGAAGAGATACGGCTGCGTGTAGATGTAGATGCAATGCGGGACGTTCTCCCGGGTGAGGTAGTCGCGGATTGCCCGGAGGCTCTCGTTCCGCTCCTCGATCAGCACGTCTCCCGTCTTGCCGCCGAGGATCAACTCCCGCAGCGGCTCGTCCGCGAGCGCGAAGAGCTCGATGTGCTCGTAGCGCTTCGTTCGGTGTTTCATCGCCTCGCGCAGCGCCGCGAGGAACTGGCCGTGGGTGGCGCCGATGAAGCTCATCCGGTCGTGGCGGACGAACAACTCGACGGGGGGCACCTTCAGGGATTCGGTGCCGGGCTGGACCCGCGTCTCGACGAGGTTCCGCATCGCGCGGGCGAGCGTCTCGAGGTGAGCCGGGGTCAACACCCACTCCGGGCGGCCGAGGTGGCCAGACGTGAACGCTTCCTGGCACGCCTTACGCAACGCTTCGGGCCCAGTCCCGGCCTCGTGCCGCAGGCGCAGCGTGCCCGGGAGGAGCCGCGCGGAGTCGAGCGGGCCTTCGGGGCGCGCGCAGTCGTGCCGGAGCTGGCGCTGCCAGGGCTGGAATCGATTCACGAGTGCTCGCGCGACGATGTCGCGGGGCCGGTCTCCCTGGGGCGGCTCCCCGTCCCGCACGCCGGTCCAGGCGGCATCGAGGATCGCGATCCGGTCAGCGTCGGACGGATGGCTCGCCGAGAATGCCGTCGTTGTGAGCGAAGCTCTCAACGTTTCGACAGCGCCGGGCCCACCGAGCATGCCGGCGTACAGGTCGGCGATCACCTCCCCAACCCACTTCTCCTTCGCCCAGGAGCCGAGATCGTCGTCCTCTTCCTCGAGCACACGGACCACAGAAAACGTGTCGCCCCGCGCGGCGTCTAGGTGATGCCCTAGCTCATGAAACAAGGTCGCCCACGCCCACGGCTCCTCGAGGAGGTTGCCAGGGCAGAGGACCACAGGGAGCGGCAGATCCGCGGGCGTGGCCTGCGATAGCCACGCCGCTGGGACCCGCGCGCGAGGGACGTAGAGCGGCGAGTCGATAGGCTCCACCGCCAGGATCGGCGGGGGCGGTCGGGGCGCAGCGCCGGCCGCGTGTGATACCGCGTCGAGCAGGCAGCATTGCGCCCGGTTGAACCACATGGCCTGATCGTCGAGCCAGCTGGACGGGCGGGTGACACGCTCGATCAGGCACAGGATCGCGTCGAGGCGCGACGTCTTGAGCGCGGCGGCGGACGCCGCATCGGGAAAGGCGAGCGCGCCGTGCGTGGCCCGAAGCGCCTCCTCCCAGGCGTGCTCCATCAGCTGCCTGTGCTCTGGCGGCGCGCGCTTCATGTCCCGGAAGAGCGCTTCGCCGCGCCGGCGAAGGCGCTCGAGCCGATCTTCGTGGTCGGCAGGGATCATTGAATCGCCTTGTAGCCCTCGATGAGCGCTGGCGAGAGGCGGCGAGCGAGCGGGTTGCTCGCTGCCTGCTCCGCGACGTCATGCCGGAACGCCTGCATCAGCGAGGGCAGCGCCGAGCAGCACGCTTTCACGTCCTGTGGACGGATGCCTGCGCCGACTGCCGGCAGCTTGACGTACCATCGGATGCCGTCGCAGAGCGCCTCGGCGGTCGCGTCGTCGAGGTTGGCGGGGAACTTCTCGATCAGGGGCCGTTCCTCGGGATGGGGCCAGGGGACCCGCCTGGTGGCCTCGAACACGCCCTCGGGGACGGGAGCCCCTTTGTAGACGCGGAGGAGATCCTCGACCGACGCCGCCACGGCCTGCACCGCCTGCTCGACGGCCTGCTCGCGCGTGCCAACGAGGAAGAGCTGCCCGTCGCAGCGCGTGTACCAGTCGTCGCCCCGCGCGTTGACGACACGCAGCCCGTGCCCGCCTGCACGGTGGTCGACCTGGCCATGCAGCTCGCCAACGTGCCCGTCCTGGTCATGGACGAGCTTCACGAGCGCGCCGGCGAGCTTCTTGGACATGTCGTTCTCCCCGGCCCACCGGCGGATCGGCCCCGCCGGCGTCCGCACGTGCCCGGCAGCGAAGCCGTCCGTGAGGAAGTGATCGGCAAACCCGTTCGTGTAGACCGCCTCATTCCAGAGCTGGGAGCGCTTCTTGCGGTCGGCCTCCTTCGCGGCTGTCGACGCGAGCCCGAGCGCCACCTCGTGCCACTTGACGTACGCGAGCGCGTTGTGCCAGCCGAAGTGGCTCGTGTTCCGCAGGGCGAGCTCAGTATATTGCTTGGCGTTCCACCAGAGCGCCGCGTTCTCGTCGGGATACGACGTCCCCCGGAGCCTGGGCGGCAGCCCGATCCAGATCACCTCGCGCTTGAAGGACTCGATCAGATCGCTGAGATCGTTGTCCTCCCAGAGCCAGGGCAGGGCGGAGGGCTTCTCGTCGAAGAGCGCAGCCGGCGACTCGTAGAAATCCCCGGCGAAGGCCACGATCTCGCCGTACGTGAGCTCGTCGGTAGCGCTCCTCCGCCGGAAGGGCCCGAAGGACTCGACGCCCACCCGCTCCACGGCAATGCGGGAGCCCTCGTAGCCGATCCACAGGTGCTCGCCGCCCTCGAACGGCTCGGCGCCGGCGAGCACCTGGTCTCGGACGCGCAAGAATGCATGCAGCGGATCGCGGACGGCCGCTTCTTCCATGGGGTTCGAGCATACCACGATCGGCGCCGGAAGCGCCCCGGCGTGGAGCGTTCCCGGCCGTCTGCGGCGGTGGAATACGTGCTAGAGTACCTGCCCATGTCCGACGATCGTTCCGTCGAGGCAAGGGTTGTGGAGCGCACCACCACGGCGGTGAACTCCAGCGCGCCCGCGGCCGGGGCGGCCATCGTCACCGAGCGGGCGGTTCTTCGTACGCGTTCTGCGGACCACATCCTGTCTTCGAGCCTCTGCGCCGCTTAGAAACCCGCGCCGGAGGTACCGATGGACGAGAGCACACGCACCTGGCGCGACCGCGTGGCGCGCTGGCACAAGAGCGGGCACTCCGCCCGCGTGTTCGCGGAGCAGGAGGGGGTCAACGCCGGCACACTGTACTCCTGGAGCCGCCGACTGGGCATGAAGCGGAGCGAGCACCGGCAGCGCTCGGAGAAGGCGACGCTTCCGGCGCTGCTGCCCGTGGTGGTCGCCCCGCCTGCAGCCACGACGCCCTCTTCGGGCGCGGCGCTGGAGATCGTCTTGCCGGACGGGGCGGTCGTCCGCGTCCCGCCGTCGTTCGACGAGGTTACGCTGGCGCGCGTTGTTCGTGCGCTCGGGGGGGCACGATGATCCCTGGCCGCGTCTCGATCTACGTTGCCACCGAGCCGCTCGATCTACGGCGCTCGTTCGATGGTCTCGCTGCCGTCGTGCGCGAGGTGCTGCGACAAGACCCGCTCTCCGGAGCGCTGTTTCTCTTTTTCAACCGGGCGGCCGATCGCTGCAAGGCCCTTTGGTGGGACCGCAGCGGATACTGTCTACTTTACAAAAGGCTCGAGCGTGGGGCATTTCGAGCCCCACGTGCCGTCACTCCGGGAGCCACGAGCGTCCTTATTGACGCCGCCGAGCTCGCGAAGATCCTGGAAGGCATCGCCCTGTCGCCCTCGAAGTTGCGGCGAGCGGTCCCGTTCGCCGAGACCGCACCGCCGCAGGTCCCCTGATCTCGCCTGACAGCCTCGCACGCTCCTGGGTAGCCCCCACGGTTGCATTGCCTCGAGCGACATGAATTTTCCTCCACAAGCCCCTTCAAAAAGCAAGAGCTCACGAGTACTTACCGCGTCGTGAGCAAGCCGGTCGAAGAGCAGATTCGCGAGCTCAAGGACAAGCTCGCGCGCGCTGCCCACGAGCGGGACGAGTACCGCAAGCTCTACGAGCTCGCCAGCATCGAGCTGGAGCGGCTTCGCCGGCACATCTTCGGCCAGAAGGCCGAGCACGTCGACCCCGGGCAGATGCAGCTCGCCTTCGATGCGATCGTGCAGATGCTCGCGGGCACCGGGGCGCAGCCGGATGCGGGCGCGACCGGCTCACCCGACGGTGGCGATGGCGCGGCGCCGAACGGCTCCTCCGGAGGCGGGGACAAGGGGCGCCAGGCTCGCCCGCACGGGCGGCAACGGCTGCCCGAGCATCTGCCGGTCGAGCGGATCGAGCTGTTGCCGCCGGAGGCGCAGGACGAGCGCGCGACCGCGCTTGTCCGCATCGGCGAGGAGGTGTCGGAGACGCTGGAGTGGCGGCCCGCGAGCTTCGTGCGACTGCAGATCGTGAGGCCGAAGTTCGCGGTCAAAGGTGAGCCCGAGCAAGGCATCACGATCGCCGACGTCCCCGACAGCCCTGTCCCGCGCAGGCTCGCCGGTCCGGGGTTGCTCGCGCACGTGCTGGTCAGCAAGTACGCCGACCACTTGCCGCTCCACCGGCAGGAGAAGATGTTCGAGCGCTGGGGCCTTCACCTCTCGCGCTCGACGCTGTGCGGCTGGGTCGAGTCGTGCGCCGACAAGCTCGCGATCCTCGTCGGGGCGATGGCCAAGGACGCCCTGAACGCGCACTGCATCGCCATCGACGCCACCGGCGTGCTCGTGCAAGCAAAGGACAAGTGTCGGCGGGGCCACTTCTGGGTCCTGGTGGCGGACCGAGATCACGTCCTGTTCCGTTTCACGCCGCATCACAACCAGGATGGCCCGAAGGAGTTCCTTCGCGGCTACAAGGGCTATGTCCAGGCCGACGCCTCGAACGTCTACGAGCAGCTCTTCCGCACCGAGGGGGTGACCGAGGTCGGTTGCTGGGCCCATTGCCGGCGGAAGTTCTTCGAGGCGATGACCTCCGACCGGGACCGCGCGACGGTAGCCATCGGCTTCATTCGCAAGCTCTACGCGATCGACAAGGCGACCAAGGAGCTGGCTCCGAACCGTCGAACCGAGCAGCGCCGGACGGATGCCGAGCCCGTGCTCGTGGCCTTCCGCGCGTGGCTTGAGACAGAGGACCTGCTCGTCCTGCCGAGGAGCCCCATCGCAGGCGCCATCGGCTACGCGCTCAACCAATGGACCGCACTCACTCGCTTCCTCGAGGATGGCCGGCTCCGCCTCGACAACAACCGGAGCGAGCTTGAGCTCCGCCGTGAAGCCGTGGGCCGTAAGAACTGGCTCTTCGTGGGCAGCAAGGACGGCGCCGAGTGGAACGCCACCATCGTGTCGCTCATCGCCTCCTGCGCGCTGCACGGCATCGAGCCCTGGGCCTACTTGCGCGACGTGCTGATCATGCTGCCCACCTGGCCTCCCGAGCGGGTCATCGAGCTCGCTCCGAAGTCCTGGAAGCAGACCCTCGAGAACGCCGACGCTCGGCAGCGGCTCGCGGCCAGTCCGTGGCCCCGGGCGCCGGACGCGACGCCCAGCTGATCGATCGTCGGCGTCGCCGTCCGCTGCCGTGGGCACGGACGCATGCTTTCCGGCTGCCGGGCGCGCAGCTCGCCGGCTTTGGCGCGCTGGTGCCGGCTCTTCGGCGCTTGCGCGGTCGACGCGTGGCTTCCGGCGCCTTGTCGACGATTCGGGCCCGGCAGAGGCATCGGCGGCACGCGGCTTCGCCGCCGCGCGCCTGCGGGCGACGTGCACGCGGGCGGTGACCTCAGCGTCGACCGCCGTTTCCTCCGCTCGCTGCTGGGCCCAGCCACCCTTCGCCGCAGACCGCTCTTCCTCTCGCATCGGGTCGCGAATCTACGGCGACGCCACGCACCACGCGAGGATGGGGTCTACAGGACGGATACGTTCTTCCGACGTACGCCCCGGAGCGACGTTACCGCGCGTTCATCTCCTACAAGCACCAGCGGAGCAGCGTCTTCGCCGAGCGGCTGGAGGCAGCGCTCATGGCCTATGCGAAGCCGCTCCTGCGACCTCCTATCCGGATCTCCCGGGACGAGCGCCACCTGCGGCCTGGCACCGATCTCCCCACCCTCGTCCGCAGCGCCCTCGAGGACTCCGAGTTCCTCGTCCTCCTGGCATCGTTGGGGTTGGGCCCGGTTTTTTCCCCCCGAGCGGCGCCTTGGTCATCGCCCCGTCCATCGCCAGCCAGCTCCAGACGACGCCGATGAACTCATCGTACGCCAGCAGCCCGCGGCGCCAGAACTCCCGAAACACGCCCGCCGCGATCCACTCAAGGAATCGTCGATGCGCTGAGGAATGGCTGCAGATACCGGTCGCATCGAGCGCCCCCCATTGGCAGCCCGTCCGGAGGACGAAGAAGATGGCGTCGATGGCCACGCGTTCGGGCACGCGCGGGTTATGGCAATCGAGCGGGTGCGCCTTGCGCGGCGGCAGCAAGGGTCCCATCTCTGCCCAGATCGCGTTGGGGAGCCTCCAGCCATCATCCTTGAACTGCTCCATCTGCCGCGGCTGCCGCGTCACACGCCAATTGCAAGACGTTTGGCCAGGACCACCGCATGTTCCTGAACATAGTCGCCCAAGATCCCAAGTGCTCCCTACTGGGATAGGTTCTTAGGAAACGATGCAAAGCGGCGTAACTCGCCGCGGGACGAGAACGGGCGAGGCGCGGTGGTCGCCCGCGTGCATCCTGTTGATCGCCGGGTCAGCCACGACGACCGCCGCGCGGTCTCCACGTTGGTGCGTGAGGCGCCGAGCGCACGGCTCGCGGACAGAACGCGCCCACTCGCGCCTTGAATCGTTACAGGCCGTGCAACGGTTGCCGGCGCCGTTCTCGTGGCCTTGCTGCCACGTCACCTGCGTGGGCAGGTGCCCGCTGGGAAGCGCTGGCCGCTTCTCCGTTCGGAGTCGGCGCGGGCACGTCGACGGTGATCCCCCATTTCGGCGGGTACCACTGCGGGATCGGCGCCGGGCGCGGCGTGAACTTCTGCTTGATGCGGGTTCGCCTCGACTCGCCCTCGACGTCCGGGTGAGCCACGCGCGCGTACTTGCTCACCTCGCAGAAGACGTTCTGGCAGTCGATGAGCTGAAGGCTCCGTCCCCACAAGCTCTGGAATCTCATGCCGAGCCGCGCGAACTCGGCATCCGCGCGCTCGGCCATGACTTGGATGACCTCCGCCTCCGTCAGCTCCGAGGTATCCTTGAAGCACTTCCGAATGCCGTCCCGTGCGCCAGGCCCAGCGACGACGAACTCCATCTCCGAGAAGTCGATCAGCTCGCTGTAGTTGACGTCGATCGCGAACTGAAACGCGAGGAAGTCGCCTAGCGACGGATAGCCACGCAGCAGCTCGAAGACCGCGCGCAGCGAGGTCGCCTTGGCGAGCTTCCGCGTGGCCCCGTCGGCCATCATGTGTTCGACGAGCCGGAGGTGGTTCCGATGCTTGCGCGGGCTTCCGAACGCAGGCGACGGCATGATGTACGCCGCCGAGTAGATGCGCTGGCCGTCGCCGATGAGCCGGTCCAGCACCTTTGCGTACGCATCGAACGTGAACTCTCGCCAGCTCACCGTCCCGAGCTGTGCGCGCAGTGCCTCCCACGTGTCGATCCGGTTGAAGATCTTAAACAGGATCGTTCGGAAGAAGACCTCCTCAGGTTTCTGCGAGCCCTCATAGATCACGTGGCGGATCAGGTACTGACTCACCCGATCCGAAGCGCGGTACGTGTTCGTGAAGCGATGCGCGCTGAGGATCGGGTCCTCGGTCCACGGCGGCATGCTCCCTAAAACACGGCGCATGAACATCTCTTGGCGCTCAGACGCGAAGCGCCAGTACGTGTCGAACACGGGTGTCGTACGCAGCATCCGCCCGTTCCGGAGCTGAATTTCGTAGGGCGTTCGCATGCTCAGTCGGTCCACTCGTCGCCCGAGCGGTTCTTGCCGAACGACGCCCGAGAGTTGTCCGGGAGCGCACTGCTCTTGCGATGGTACGCCTGATGGATCCATCCCTGGACAGTGGTGGGGTCCTCCGTCCAGTTGTGGATGCTCGCGAACCCGGCTTTGATGTTGTCGTAGAGCCGAGGGGGAATGGTTTTCGGGTTGTACTTCCCACGCTCAAGGCGAGTGTGATGCGCGTGGTACGCGGGCAGGAGGATGCCGAGCAGGCCAGAGCGCGGGTTCGCCTTCGTGTCCCGAATTGACGCCCCGATCTCCCAGTCGATGTGCTTCCGCTGCCAGGTCAGCGCGCCGATCAGCACGACGGTGACCGAGGTGTCACGGAGGTATTCGTCTCGGATCTTCTGCCGGATGGTGTCCGTCGGGAGGTTCGGGTCGATATCACCGTCCTGCACCGAGCCCGGAACGATGGCTCCGAACGTGTTCCCGAAGCGAAGCTCGAAGATCTTCTTGTACGACTCGTCGAGCGCGTGGTGATAGCTGACGAAGACCTTGTGTCTGTTGCTCATGTCTTTCCTTGCGACGATACAGGCAGCTCCGATTTCGCCTGCTCGTGGTGTGCAGCGTGGGGTGCATAGACAAGCTGGCGCTCGACGAGGTCGAGCGTCACGCGGCCACCGCCGCCGTCGCGCAGCGCGCGGAAGATGCGGTAGCCGACGAGGATGGCGGCTTCCCACTGCCAGAGGGGCACCGCAGCGACCTCGAAGCCCTCGACGAACTCCCTGACGGTCTTCAGCAGATCAAGGTCGACGTGGTCGAGGCCCGCGAAGAACTTGAGCTGCTTCGCGCGGCTGAAGACGATCGCAGAGACGGCTTCCTCTACGATGCCCGCTCGTGCGCCGTCTTGTGCCTCGTCGATGTCAGGTCGACTCTTGCGCTTGCTCCGCATGAGCGCGCGCACCACGGGTGACCAGCCGAGATGCACCGCATACGCGAAGTGGAAGATGTCGTGGAAGCGGTACCCATCGGGGTCCTTGATGTTGTCGGTCAGGCGGTCGCCGAAGTTGATGCCGTTGCATCGGAGGAGGACAGCCTTCTGGGAACCGCGCGAACGCTCCCGGAACTCCACATGAAGCCGCCGAGGAAGCTGCTCCTCCTCGGGGAAGCCGTCATCGAAGAGGGGCGTATACTGCATCTCGTCCGGCCAGCGGCTTCTTGTCTTGTCCGTGTTGCGATTGGCGGCCTCGCGCAGCGAAATGCCTGCGTCCTTGCTGATCTCGTTCAGCAGAGCCCATGCGCGACGGAGGCGCGGCCTGATGTCGGCGATGCCCGAGGAACTGATCGACGCGAGGACATCGCCCACGGATGAGCCAAAGTCGAGGAACGCCCAGAGACGGGGACCACCCATCGTCGGGGTCGCGGCCCCCGCATCGCCTTCCAGTTCATCGATCAGACCGGGAGCGACGACTGCGGCCAAACGGACGAAGTACCAGAGAAAGTCGCCAACCTCCTCGAGCATCCGATTTCGGTAGACCGGATACGCCTCCCGTTCACGGCGCTCCTTCTTCAGCTCCGCGACGACGCTTCCAGCCTCGCCGATCAGGCCCGCAGCCAATAGTGCTGCGTGATCAGGTTTGCCAGCGAACCGGTCGGTCCTCTCCGCCAGCGCGGCGAACCCATGAAGCCAAGCCAGCGCAGTCGCCTCGCTCATCGTTTGCTCCTTCGGGCGGTCCGTTGTCGCGCGCCACGTGTCCCTTGAATCGGCGCGCTGGCGCCGACGGCCGTGGTAACTCGCTTGTGCTTGGCGAACTCGAGCGGCTCACCGTGCACGCCCCACTTGCCCTGTTCCTCAAGCCAGGCAGCGAAAGCGGTGGCGAGCTCCACCCCAAAGATGCGATGCCCTCGCGCTTTGCAGCAGACGTCCTCGTCCGTCTTTCGAAAGGGCCGAAATCGCTTCGGAATGGTAGGCGCAGAAGCGCCCCAGTAGACGAACTTGGTGGCGACGAGTAGCCGATTGACGCCAGTGTCCCATTTGATGTTCGCCTTGTTCGGGCGACCGTTCTCGAAGCTGTGATGCGAGTCAGACTGGACCCATATCTTGCCAACGCGGTGGTAGATGTTGTCCCCGTATATGACCTTCAGACTGCCGTTGAGGTGGGGGCGCTTGGCGAGAAAACGAGGCTCGTTCCAGTACGTGTCGAAGTCGAGCACTTCACCCACCTGCATCGCGTAGATGAGGCGCCCGGCCAAGTCATACCTCGACTTGGCTCCAGTTCCGATGATCCAATCCCCGGCACTCGCGCCGGCGCGGATCCTCGGCTTGCACGTCGCCAACGTGCAGAACCCATAGAACGGGTTCGGTGCGAAGCCGTAGTCGCGTGCGACGATGTACGAGTAGAGCTTCATCCGCAGCTATACCTCTTGACGACCCAGTCCGGCGTGGTGCGCGGACCGCCCGTGACGGGGTCGTCCCACTCACGAATCTTGCCGTTGATCGCGTCCACTACGCGGTCGCCCTGCCAACCAACGACTACGGCGTCGCCGTGCTTCCGAAGTTCCTCGGGGATGTCGGCGTCGGTGGCGCCCTGCGCGAAGACTCCGACGACGTTCTTTCCCTGCTCGATCGCATACTTGATCTCCCAGTTCACCCAGTCGCTTTGCGCGGTCTCATGCGTGATTAGCACGACCAACGTGCTGGCCCACTGGATGCGGGGCGCAAGGATCTCGCGCTTGATGTAGTCCTCGTTCTGCGCCTCGTTCGGCTTATTGCTGTTGATGGATCCATCGCGCACCTCCATGCCGGCACGCCCGATGAGGTCCTTGAGCTTCGGGAGAAGGTTGTCGTCCTCGTGCACATGCGAGATGAAGATGTTCTTCTTGTCCGCCATGCTCCTCACTCCGCGTCGCCGGTGGCCACCGGCGGGTAGCATTGCTGAAGGCCGCGGAGCACGAGCTCCACGATGCGCTCTGCCGACCGAGACGTCGCGAGCCCTCGGCTCTCGTCGACGGTCAGCCCGTTCCTGAGCCCGGAGACGCCGCACGCCTTCAGCTCGGAAGCGATGGAGTGGTAGTCATCCCACGTGAGTCCTCGAACCGCATAAAGCTGCTTCAGCTCCTCCGAGTGTGGAAGCGTCCGATGGTGCGCCCAGGTCAGCTCCGGGGATGCTGTGAGCGATCGGAGCTTCGTAGCGTACTCGCCCCATGTCGTTCCGCTCTTCGTCGGACGCCGTGCGGCTGCAGCCAAATGGGCATCGGCAAGCAATACGACCAGCACGCGGTCTGCCTCGGTAGCCACGCGAGGCTCTGGCGGCTCTTGAGAGCCGTCGTCAAGCGTGAAGTAGGTGGGCACCTGAAGGCTCGATACCGCCAGATCGGCGTTCAGCACGTTGTGAAGGTATTCCACCGCCTCAGCGGCCTCCTTCGACGCTGGGTAAAACTCGAAGTGAACGAGCAACCGGACCTTGGTGGTCATCGCGGGCCTCCGGCTCGTTCGCTTTTCAGTACGATCACAGGTCGCGCACCATGTAGGAGGTCTGGCCCGCCGATCGAGGCAGCGGTTGAGGGGACGGAACTGGTGACTGCAGCGGCCTGGTCTTGTTCAGTACAGCACTGCTGCACGGGATGTTCGCGGCCTGCCAGATGTGCGATTCGAGCTCGGCGAGCGTGACGGGCAGCGCGAGGGCGGGCTGGCTTGGTGCCCGCCGTCTTCGCGGGGCGCGGTCGTCTGTTCCAGGATCCACTCGTCGATGTCCGTGCGCCGGAACCGCCACTGCCCACGAACCTTGTGCGCCGGGATCTCCCCCTTCTGGGCCATCGTGTGGACGGTCTTGTCCGCGACCTCTAGGATCGTGAGTATGTCGTCGCTCATCCATTCAGGCCCCCGGGCAGTGGACGGGGCAGGCTTCCAACCGTTTCCAGAGTATGACGACGAATAGGTCGCCATCAAGACGCGCGCGGCGTCGCGGCTCAGATTCCTTATTCCTTCTAGCCGGACCCAAGCCGCCCGCTGCTCCCCCCACGTCCCCGCGTGCGGCAGGGCGCGCAGCGTCCGCTCGGCCATCGGCTCGGCCCCGTCGATAGCTTCGAGCGCCAGGACGACCTCTTTGAAGTCGGGCGCGAGCAGGAGCAAGTCGAGCAACTGCGTCACCCGCGCCCGCGTGAGGCCCAGCTTCCGCACCACGGCGGCCCGGTCGGCGGCGAGGCGCCGGTCGATGGCACCCTGCGGGTTGTGCGCGAGGGCGAGCATCCGGGCGACCTTCGCGGGGCGCCGCACGGGTTCGGGTTTTGGGGGCGGCGGTTGCTCAGTGAGGAGCATGCGCGAGCAGCGGCGGCGGAACAGCGGGCCAGTGAGGATGTGGCGGTCCTGCGGCATCGGCGAGTCGGGGCTGGTCATGCGGCGGCCTCCTGCGAGCGGGCGTCGGCCTGAAGTTCACGACCTCGACGACGCCGGTCTCCTCCTTTACGCGCGCCGTGGCGACGAGCGCACGCAGCAGGCACCCGCGCTTCTCGGTCGTCATCAGGCACCAGACGTTCGCGAGGTCGCGCAGCGCGCCGAGGATCCACGTGGCCTCCGCGTCGGCGACATCGAGGTCGGCGAGGTCGCGCTCGGTCTCGGCGAGCTGCTGTTCGGCGGCGACGAGGCGGTCGGCCGCGACTCCCAGCCCGGCCTCGAAGAGCTCGCCCGCAAACATGGCCCCACGCGCAAGGCCCTCGGCGGCAAGTGACCCATTACCGCTGCCCCGCCGTTGGCGCCCCGCCGCCGTCGGCACGCCCACCGCTCTCGCTCCCCGACCCATCTGGACGTCCCGCGCGCCCATCTGGACAGGTGGTGCGGCCTTTTGGTCAAAGTGCTGTAACCAGCGAGCAAAGTGCCGCACCCGTACGCAAGCTCAGTCATCGGCGGGCGGCCTGTCGAGGAGGTCGAACAGGTAGGGCTGGACCGGCGGAGGCGGAGGTGCGGCCGTGACCGGAGGCGATCCCGAGGGCGGCTCCGGATGGCGCGGCGCGCGCTTCAACGCGGGCGTCGGCTCGGTCACGAGGCACAGGAACCCGCGACCGTTCGGGAGCGGCCTCGCAGGCGTGGGAGGCTCGCGACGAGCGAGCGGCTGCCCTTCGGGGGCGAGCCCGTCCGCCTCAGCCAGGAGCGTCTCCTGGAGCTCGTCCAGGCTCCGCACGTGGTCGGTGATGCCGGCCTGCACCGCGGGGGTGACCCTGAGCGTCTTCACGATGTGGCAGAGCTTGTAGTAGGCGTACACCAGTGCGACCGATGCGCGGTGGTGCTCGATGCGCTTGGAGAAGGCCAAGCACAGACGCCACATGCGCCCGGTCTTGCGCTTCGTGGTGCCGTTCAGACGCTCGATGTAGGCCGTCGACGCCTTGGCCGGGTTGGGCACGCCGTAGACCACGGACTTCGTGATGAAGGGGTCGCGCGGTGGCTCGTAGCGGTGGTCGTCATCGCGACGTCCACGGCTGCCAGAGCGGTAGTTCTTCACCGTCTGCATGTAGTCGATCGACTTCCCGAACGACGCACCGACGGCGGGGATGTACGGCGCGAAGCCGTCACTGATCAGCCGCGGCATCACGAGCATGCGAGCTCGCAAGTCAGCGATGAAGGCGTCCGTCGTCGCCTCGTCGCGCTTACCGACGCGGTATGTGAGCAGCGCCAGGCAGCTGGAGGCCCGTGGGCGTCGCCGTGGCCGGAGCCAATCGCAACGACTTCAAGATGGCGCGCGAGACCATCGAGAGCATCCCGGTCGAACGCCCGCCTCCGAGCGGGCGCAAGCCGCAGGGCATGTGCCTGGACAAAGGGTACGATTACGCTGAAGTACCGGCGCTGCTGAAGGAGTTCGGGTTCACGGCACACATCCGCCCACACGGTGATGCGGCGCGCGAGATCAAGAAGGAGGCAGGCCGCAGGGCCCGCCGATGAGTCGTCGAGCGTTCACATAGCTGGATGAACCGCTTTCAGGGGATCCTCATCCGGTGGTCGAAGCGTGCGGACACCTACCTCGCCCTTCTGCACCTCGCCTGCGGGGTCATCACCTGGCGCGCGGCCGCGCCTACTGGGATAGGCTCTTAGGCAAGACCGCGTCCTTGATCCGCGCATCGTCCAAAGGCTCCTGGTCCCACAAGGACCAACGGCGGTGGCGCTGTCGGCCGAGACGGGGATGCATCAGACGACGCTCTCGCGCTGGCTTCGCGAAGCTCGTAGCCTCGCGCACATGTCCGACGACGCTCGCCGCTCCGCGCCTCCGCCCCGTGCCGCCGCTCGCTGCACCGAGGACTGGACCCGGGAGCAGAAGCTGCGCGCGGTGACGGAGGCGGGACCGCCACCAGGGGCGCGACGGCGTGCTGCTCGGCGCCCGCCATGCTCTCTACCAGCGAGCTCGCCGCAGGACGCCGTTGCGCTGGACCGGCCAGATCCGCAACTGGAGGCCAATCGGCCCCGTGACCCTCAACCTCTACACGCACGAGGCTCAAGCACTCACGAGGATGTGACCGAATCAACGGACAGCTATCTTGACACCCACCGGGGAGGGCAGCACTGATGTCGACGCGTGATAGACTACTCGGCAGGCTGAAGCAGACTCCCTACCTATCCGCGATCCTCCGTGGGATCGTTGTGGGGGCGCTGGTCGTCACATTCGACGTCTCTCTCGCCGCGCTCTTCTCGACGGGGGACCCCGGTCATCGCCTCCCCGCCGGCGTCGGTATCTTCTTGATGAGCTCGGTCGTGACGGGGCTGATCGTCGCGCTCGGCAGCTCATTTCGATCTACGATCGCGGCGCCGCAGCATTCTACAGGCGTCGTACTCGCGTCGATGGCGGCGGGGATCGCGGCTGCCATGGCGAAGATCGATCCCGCTGCGGACCCATTCCCGACGATCGTCGCCGCCGTCGCGGTGTCCTCGTTTGCGACGGGGGCCCTGCTCCTCTGTATGGGCCTGCTCCGTCTCGGGGTCCTTGTTCGGTTCATTCCTTATCCGGTCATGATCGGGCTCTTCGCGGGCGTGGCCTGGCGAGCCGTGCAGGGCTCGATTGCCATCATGGCGAACTCCTCGGCGGGGCTCCACGACCCGCCCGGCCTCGTTCAGCCGCAGGCTCTCGCTACGATCCTACCTGGGCTCTTCCTGGGCGTGCTCATGACCGCGCTGCGCCGTCGGTTCACTCATTTCCTCCTGCTACCCGCGGCCATCGCTGGGGCCATCGGCGTGTTTTACGCCGTCCTGCGCGCGATCGGGGTGACGGTCGAACGTGCCCGCGAGATGCAGCTGCTGCTCGGCGCCTCATCGACCGGGAACCTGTGGCCGCCGATGGGGATCCACGACATCGCGCAGGTGAACTGGTCCGTCCTCGCGCAGAACTCCGGCAACATAGCCACGATCACGATGATGGCCGTGATGACGCTCCTCCTGGGCGCGCTGGGCGTCGAGCGCGAGACGGCGCAGGAGATCGATCTGAACGGAGAGCTCCGCGCGACGGGCATCGCAAATCTTCTGGCCAGCGCCGCGGGCTCGGCTCCCGGCCATCTCGCAATGGCCGAGTCGACGATGAACTACAAGGCCGGCGCGAATCAACGGATCGCGGGCCTGACCGCCGCCGCGTTCACCGCGCTCGTGATGATCTTCGGCGGGCACGCGCTGACATACTTCCCGCGGCCGGTGCTCGGCGGGCTCGTGACCTTCCTCGGGTTGCGGTTCCTGCTAGATGCCGTGTCCCTCTCCCGGCGCTGGTTTCGGCTGCGTCCTCCGGATTACATCGTGGTCATTGTTATCCTCCTCGTCGTCGCGAGCCGGGGCTTCCTTCACGGCGCCGCGGTCGGGCTCGCCACCTCGTTTGCCTTCTTTGCGCTCGGCTACAGCCGCGTGGTGGTGGTGCGCAACGCCGTCTCCTGCGCGGCTCTCCGCAGCCAGGTCGTCCGCAGCGACGAGGAAGAAATGAGTCTGATGGAGCGGGGCGACCAGGGGCGTGTGCTTCAACTTCAAGGCTACATATTCTTCGGAAATGCGCATCCGATGCTCGTGGACGCTCGGCATCACCTTCAGAGCACCGACAGCCAGAAGACGCGGTACCTGCTGATTGACTTTCGGTTCGTCTACGCTCTCGACTCGTCCGCCATCGACACCTTCCAGGAGCTGCGCAGGCTCGCCGCGGCGAACGGCGGCAAGATCATCCTGACGGAGGTCCCGACATTCATCCGCGAGTACTTCGAACGAGCCGACGTCGTGCTGAACAATGACGATGTGTGCAGGATATTTCCCGATCTCGACCGTGGCTTGGAGGCGTTCGAGAACGAGGTTCTCCTCGGAGCACCGCCGGCCGCGTTGCCGCCGCCCATGCTCTTTTACGACCTCCAGGATGCATTCAACGGGCGCCAGGAGATGATCCGGTTCCTCTCGTATCTCGAACGCACGGAGATCCCGGAAGGCCACGACCTCTTCAGGTTGGGAGACGCCTCCGAGCACCTTTATCTCATCGAGTCTGGACAGCTCACCGCTTGGCTGGAGGTGGACGGCAGGAAGGTCAAGCGGCTCCGAATGATGGGGCCTGGTTCGGTTGTCGGCGAGTCGGATTTTTTTACGGGAATCAAGCGCTCGGAAACCGTGGCCAGCAAGACGCACGCCACTCTCTACCAGCTCTCGGAAGAAGGCCTGAGGCGGCTCACGGCCGAGGCTCCGGAGCTCGCCGCGATGTTCCATCGCTTCGTCATCGCGCGTGGAAAACAGCGCAATGACTCGCCGGCCAAGCAGCTCGCGGGTCCAAAGGTCGATGGGTCGCACCGGCGCTCGGACCACCGCTATCGCGCGTTCATCTCTTACAAGCACCAGCAGAGCTCGGTGTTCGTCGAGCGCGTCGAGTCGGCGCTCTCGTCGTATGCGAAGCCGTTGTTGCAGCCGCCGATGCGGATATTCCGAGACGAGCGACACCTGCGTCCAGGGGTCGACCTGCCTGCGCTCATCCGGTCTGCGCTCGAATCTTCCGAGTTCCTGATCCTGCTCGCTTCTCCACAGTCTGCCGCCTCCCCGTGGGTGAACGACGAGATCGATATCTGGTGCCGAGAGCTCGGCCGCGCGTCGAACCTCATCGTCGTCCTGACGGGCGGCACGATCAGCATCGACGCGCACGCGAAGGCCATCGACTGGAACGCGACCGATTCGTTGCCGGCGGTGCTCAGGCATCACCTCACGACGACGCCGCTCTTCGTGGACATGACGTGGGCGCGCGACGAAGACCTCTCCCTGCAGCACCCGAGGTTCAAGAAGCAGGTGAACCAGATAGCCGCTCGGCTGCGGAACTTCGATCCCGACGAGATGCTGGGTGCGGAGATGCGGACGCACCAGCGGAACCAGCGGCTCAAGAATGCCGCGATCACGATGATCGCTGGCCTGGTGGTGGCGCTCGGTGTCAATGCGATGTACGCACGCCGCCGCCAGCAAGAGACCGAGCGCGCTCTGCAGGAGGCAGACAACCAGCGCCAGGAGGCGCAGCGCCGCTGCCTCGTCCAGGAGAGCCATTAAGCGCGTCCACCACAGAGATAGCTCGCGGGTGAGGCTGTCGAAGCGGTCCAGGACCCGCATCGACGAAAAGGTCCGCGAACTGGTGCCGCGCAACTGGGGAAGGTCGCTCCGCGACTGTATCCTCCAGCTGAACGCGTAACTGCTCGGCTGGATCGGCTTCTTCTGGATCTGCACCGAGGCAGCGGCGACGAGGGCGACCTCGGAGCCGGCGTCCCGAAGAGCCGGATGTGAGGCCCACAAGTCCGGTTCCGTGAGAGGGGTCCCTGGGCGACCGAAGGCTTCTACTCGACGCGGCGCGACCAGCCCACGGACGCGCCAAGCCTGTCCATTGCCGCGACCGAGGCGTACTCGGCTTCAGCTCCTGGGTGTTGCTCGAAGACGGACGGCTCGCTCGGCTGTGAAGGACATCCGCCGGATCGATTTACGAGGAATTCGATCTCGGCGAGTTCCTGCAACAAGACACAAAATGCGCCGTGAGCCGGCTCGTGATGGGCCATTATGGGCCATTATGGGCCATGAAGCGGGCCTCGCGCTCGGTCTGGGCTCGTGCGCTCCGCTGCTCTCTTCGTTGGCTTGGTCGTTGCTGCGGACACCGCCATGCGAACCGGAACCCATCTGTGCGCAATGGCATCCTTGCTCGCGGCCGCGCTCGGGGTCGGGGCCTGCGGCTCGGTCGAGATCGACAGAGACCCAGGCGACACAGGTGCTTCCGGCGGCACAGGCGCTTCCGGCGGCACGGGCGAAGCCGAGCCGTTCCCCGAGACATGCAGCGCGCCCGACCTCTATCCGGTGTGCGACACCGACGCGAAGTTCTGCGGCAACGGCGTGCTGGATACGTGTGATGTCTGCTGGAGCCTCGACGGCAACGCCCCCCAGTGCGTCGAGGCGACCGAGGCGTGCGACGGCGCCGTCAGCGAGACGTGCAGCTCCCTCGGATACGCGGGAGGCAGCACCGCGTGCAGCGATACCTGCTCGATCGACGTCCGTGACTGCGACTCGTGCCTCGGGGCCCCGAACCAGCTCGCGTGCGCGCGCCCGCGCGTCGATGGATACAACGTCAGCGACATCGCGATGGCGAGCGACGAACAGGGGCTCGCCGCTGCATGGCTGAGCTTCGACGACAAAGTCCGCTTCGCCCGCTTCTCGACGAGCCTCGAGCTGGAGCGCCAGTGGGACTGCGTGGACGCGCGCTCGGCGCTGCGGGTGGCGCTCGCGCCCAGCCCCGGAGGCTTCCTCATGGCGGTCGGCGGCGCGGGCGACGACCCTGAGCTGTGGCTCTACCGCCTCGATCCCGACGGAGACGAGATCGCTGTGCGCCTGATCAAGAACGCCGCCTATCCCGTGCTCGCGGCGAGGCCCGGCGCGCCGCCGCTGCTCGTTTATGCGAGCACCAACGTCGCGTGGGCGCCGGCGAAGATCGTCGCCGAGCTGCTCGACGAAGACGGAGAGGCGACATGGCAAGCGACGGTCGCCGACTCGGCCCATGGCGAGACGGCCGCGGCGGCCTTCGCGGATCCGGGGTTCGTCGTGTCCACCGGGGTGCTCACGGACGACGGCGAGGACGCGGGGGCGACCGTGCTCGTGCCGATCGACGCGTCAGGGGAGGTCGGCCCGGCGCGCGAGCTCGCCGGCCTCCGTGACGTGGCGCTCGCGCCCGCCGGAGCAGGCCGGGTCGGCGGCGTGTGGCTCCATGGCGAGCGCTTCGAGGTCGGCTGGCTCGACGGACAGGCGGCCCTCGCCGGCGACCCCGTGACGATCGCGACGCGCGACCCCGCGAAGGACACGCAGGAGCACGCGATCACCGTGTCGAACGGCCGCGCCATCGTGGCGCTCGTCGAGGAGGAGGCGACGCAGGTCAGCCTCTTCCACGTGGACGCCGACGGCTCGCTCACCGTCCCTCGGTATGCGTTCGCGAGGGAGCCGGAGCTGCTGTCCAGGCTCGCGGCCGCGCCGTCGGACGACGGCGCCGCGCTCGTGTGGACGACGTACGCGGCGCCGACGAGCAGCCGGTTCGTCCTCGGCCGCGCGCGACGCTGAGGCACCCCGGCCCGGGCGCCTGGTGGTCCGTTGCGCCCTGCGAGGCCGAGCAGCTTGCTGGAGCTCGGCCTGTTCGGGCGCTTTTGAGGAGACGGTCGGCGAGCAACCGTGCTTCTTCGAAGTGCGTGGCATCGGTCCCCAGAAAGATCGTGATGGTGGCGCGGTCAGCGAACACGCTGACCGCCCTGGTCTTTATTGGATTCCCTTGCATTTCAGCCTCCAGGATGGTGCGCATCGCCCTGGCGCCGTTCGAGGGTTCTATCACTACTGCGGGAGGTCGCCCTGAGAAGCGAACCGCCAAGCCGCCAAGGGCGCCAAGAAACCAGGGAAATAAGAGGGGGAATGCCGGGACGGCCCTCCCCTTCTTCGCTTGGCGGCCTCGGCGCCTTGGCGGTTTTTCTGCTGACCCGGGGCAACTTCCCGCAGTAGAGCTATTCCGTGCGTACACCGAGCGCCGTCTCGTGCAGCTCCGCGCCCTGAACGTGGCTCCCGTGGTCCACACGGCGTGACGACCCCGAGAAGCTGCCCGGAACTCATGAGTGGGAGGACGCTGCTCGGCCCCTGCGGGCGCCACCGCACGAGCCTGGCGCGCCACGCAAATCCATCATGATTGCAACCACTTGCGAGACGACCCGATGCCCTCAGTGACCCATGAAGCCCTGGTGGAGCTCTTCAAGAACCGGCCGACGCTCGCCGCCGAGATGCTGCACGACGCGCTCGGCCATCCGGTCCCGACCTTCACGGAGGCGCGCGTCGAGTCCTCCGATTTCACCGAGATCGTGCCCTCCGACCGCCGCGCCGATGTCGTCGTCGTGCTGCTGGTCGGCGAGCAGCAGCGGCCCGCGATGGCGATCGTGGTCGAGGTCCAGCTCGGGGTGGACCCGGACAAGCCCTACGTCTGGCCCGTGTACGTCACCCAGACGCGCGCCCGGCACCGCTGCCCGACCCAGCTGCTGGTCGTGACGATCGATGCGGAGATGGCGCGCTGGAGCGCGCGGCCGATCGACATCGGCCACCCTGGCTGGACGCTGACGCCGCTGGTGCTCGGGCCCCAGGGCGTCCCGGTCGTCACCGACGCCGAGCAGGCGAAGGCGGCGCCCGAGGTGGCCGTGCTCTCGGCGATGGCGCACGGACAGAGCGAGGCGGCGGAGGCGATCGGCGTGGCGTTTTTCGAGGCGGCAGTCGGGCTCGATGAGGAGCGCCGGGCCGTCTACGGGGACCTGGTGCTATCCTCGCTGAACGCAGCGGCGAGGCGGAGGTTGGAGGCGATGATGAAGGCCGGATACCAGTTTCAGAGCGAATTCGCGCGCAGCTACGTGGCGAAGGGGCGAGAGGAAGGTGTGCGGGAGGGCACCCTGAAGACCAAGGCACAGGCGGTGCTCGCCGTCCTCGAGGCCCGCGGGCTGGAGGTCCCCGTCGAGGTGCGAGAGCGCGTCCTCTCGAGCGCCGACCTCGACGAGCTGGACCGCTGGATCCGCCGCGCCGCCGTCGTCAGCGACGCCAGGGAGCTGCTCGCCACGACCGGCTCCTGAACACGGCGCCTCCGTGTCCCCGAGCTCCCTCCCCCCAACGACAGCTACACAGAAGCCGCCGCCAGCGCCTGGCCGAAGATCCTCGCCGCCTCGTCGATCTGCGCCGCCGTGATGACGAGCGGCGGCAGGAAGCGCACCACGCTGCCGTGGCGGCCGCCGAGCTCCACGATCATCCCCCGCCGCAGGCACTCGCGCTGCACGCGCCCGGCGAGGTCGCGGTGGGCAGGGCGCGCCCCGAGCGCGTCGGGCGCGGCCGCCGCGTCCACGAGCTCCACGCCGACCATCAGGCCGCGCCCGCGCACGTCGCCGATGCTCGCGTGATCCCTGGCGAGCGCGGCGAGCTGCGCCGTGAGCCGCGCGCCGAGCTCCGCGGCCGCCGCGTCGAGGCGCTCCGCGCGCAGCACCGACAGCGTGACCGAGCCCGCCGCCATCGCGAGCTGGTTGCCGCGGAACGTGCCGGCGTGGGCGCCCGGACGCCAGGTGTCGAAGCGCTCGTGGTACACGACCACCGAGAGCGGCAGTCCGCCGCCAAGCGCCTTCGACAGCACAAGCACGTCCGGCTCGATGCCGGCGTGCTCGAACGCGAACATGCGCCCCGTGCGGCCGAAGCCCGTCTGCACCTCGTCGAGGATCAGCGGGATGTCATGGCGCGTCGCCAGCTCCCGCAGCCCCTTCAGCCAGGCGACCGGCGCCGGGATCATGCCCCCCTCGCCCTGCACCGCCTCGACGATGATCGCAGCGGGCTTGGGCACGCCGCCCTCCGGATCGGAAAGCAGGTTGTCGATGTACGCGAGCGAGGCCGCGATGCCGGCGGCGCCGCCGAGCCCGAACGGGCAGCGGTACTCGTACGGATACGGCAGGAACTGCACACCGTTCAGGCTGGCGCCGAGCGCCGCCTTGGGCCCGAGATTGCCCATCAGGGTGAGCGCGCCCTGCGTCATGCCGTGGTACGCGCCCTGAAAAGCCAGCACCGTGCCGCGCCCGGTCGCGGTCTTGACAAGCTTCAGCGCGGCTTCCACGGCGTCCGCCCCCGTGGGGCCGCAGAACTGGATGCGCGCCTGGTTGGCGAAGGGCACCGGCAGCACGCCGAGCACGTCCTGCGTGAAGCGATCTTTGACAGGCGTGGTGAGGTCGAGCGTGTGGAGCGGTAGACCGGAGTGCAGCGTCCGCACCAGGACGTCGGTGACCAAAGGGTGGTTGTGCCCGAGCGCCAGGGTGCCGGCCCCTGCCAGACAATCGAGGAACACGCGCCCCTCGACGTCCTCCACGTACACGCCCTGCGCGCGCGAGAGCGCCAGCGGCAGGCGACGCGGGTACGAGCGGGCGTTCGACTCGCGCTGCCGCTGCCGCTCGAGCAGGGGATTGTCCCCGAGCTCGTACAGCGCGCGCCGCCGGTGGCGCTCGCCGAGCTCCGCGGCGAGGCCCGCGTGGAGGGACGATCTGGAGGCCGCCGGCGCGGGGTCCGACACGGGCAAACTGGAAGCTGCAGACAGACTCATGGGGTACTCCCTGGTGAGAAGGGTTGCTCCGCTCCGGCGCTCCAGGGCGCGCTCATCGAGGTTCAGCGTCATGGGCGCTCGGGGACGAGCGTGAGCGTGTGCGCGGCCGGCCCTGCCAGGAGCGGCAGCGGGCGCCCGTCGACCCAGGCGCGCTGCTGATCGCGGTAGTGGGGCGACCGCGGGTCGCCCGATTGCCCGGTCGGCATGTGCAGGATCCCTTCCGCCTCGTGTCCTGGCGAGACCACGAGCCGCTCGCTGGCGGCGAACGAGTCGCTCACCAGGCGCACGCACACGTTGCACCCCGGGAGCGGCTCGTCGGGCATGTTGAGGCGCGCGGCGAGCTCCGGCGTCACGCCGAGCGGGTGCGCGATCCGCACCCGGCTCACCGCGCCCCACGCGATCTGGTCGACGGGTCGCCCGCCGTGCTCCTGCTTGACCGCGGTCATCGCCTTCTCCAGCGCCGCGAGGACGAAGGCGTCCCAGCCCTCCGGCGCCGGGACGAGATCGGCCGATCGCGCGTCGAGCGCGCGCTGCAAGGGCGTGTCGATGTCGGACAGCTCGAGCTCGAGGGTCGGCTCCGCGGCGCGGCTCGCGCCGAGCCACGCGGCGAACACCTCGCCCGCCAGGACGCGCCGGAACCGATCGAGGAGCGGCAGGCCCACGCTCGACGCGTCCGCCCGGCCGTCCCACGCCGTCACCGCGCGCCGCGCCTCGGCGAGCGGAGGCCGCCTCGCCACGGCCTCTCCGGTGAGCGCGCGCAGCGCGAGGTCGCGGTAGAACCCGTAGAACTCGGCCCGCGTGTCGAGCTGCAGCGAGAGCAGGTCGGCCTCGGTGACCGCTCGCGCCTCGCGCAGGCGCTCGGTGATGCGGAAGGCGCGGTAGCCGTTCGCGTAGTCGCGGCCGAGCTCCAGCGCGCCCTCGCCGATCGGCATCCGGTGGTTGGCGTTGACCACGAACCCCGCCGGCGGATCCACGATGCGCGGCAGCGCGGCGGGGGGCAGGTAGCCCTCCCAGCCCGCGCGCCCGTCTGCCCAGGAGACGCTGACCGAGCCGTCGAGGCCGCGGCGCCGGGGCATGCGCCCCGTCACCGTCCACGCGACGCGGCCGCGCCGGTCGGCGAGCAAAACGTTGCACCCGGGCCCACCGGCGGCGTTCATCACGGCGATCGCCTCCTCGACGGTCCGGGCGCGATCCATGTCGATGAGGCCGAGGTCGACCCCCCCGGGATCGAGCGCCGTCCAGCGGATCGCGACGTTCGCTCCGAGGAGCGGCCGCGGCGCGACGGGCCCCCAGAGCGTCCTTCGGGCCGTGACGGTGACGTCGGCCTCGCCGCGGACCTCGATCGTCTCCTCCGCGACGTCGAACCGCCTCCACCCCGAGGGCGTCCGGTATTCGTCGGGACGCCCGGGGTGGGCCTCGATCTGGACGAGATCCATCACGTCGCCGTCGAGGTTGGTCAGCCCCCAGGCGACGTGGTGGTTCGTCCCCACGATGACCATGGGCACGCCGGGCAGCACGATGCCCGCGACCTCGCTGTCGCCGTAGCGGAGCTCCGCGCGGTACCAGATGTTGGGAACGCCGAGCTCCAGGTGCATGTCGTTCGCGAGCAGGGCGCGGCCGTCGCTCGTGCGCTGGCCGGCCACCGCCCAGCCGTTCGAGCCGACCGGCGCCCCGCCGGAGGCCGCGCTGAGCACGGCGCCGCGCCGCGCATCCGCGCTCCGGCTCTGGGCCACCAGCGCGCGCAGCTCCTCGGCGGGCAGCGGCGGCGCCGCGGGCGCCTCGGCGCCGAGCAGCGATCGCGTGTACGGGTCGGTGCCCTCGAGCAGGAAGGACGTCACGCCCTTCGGGAGGCTGCGTGTCAGGACCGTGCGCGACCGCTCCAGCTCCTCGCTGACGCTGAGGGCGTTGAACATGCCCAGCACCACGAGGACGCTGTCCTCCGGCCGCCACGGCTCGGGCCGATAGCCCAGCTCCTTGAACTCGACAGGCAGCGCCTCGGCGCTCCGGAGATAGGCGTTGACGCCCTCGGCGTACGCGTCGAGCGCGGCGCGCTGGCGCTCCGGGAGGCGCGCGAGGATCGCCGACGCGGCCCGCGGGACGCCGTACAGCCGCTGCCGGGTATCGGCCGCCAGCAGATCGCGCCCGAGGATCTCCGCGAGCCGCCCCCCGCTGCTCCGGCGGAGCAGATCGAGCTGGAACAGCCGGTCGCGCGCCGTGACGACGCCGAGGGCGCGGAGGGCGTCCTCCCGCGAGGCGGCGCGGATCGTCGGGATCCCCAGGCGATCGGACGTGACCGTCGCCGTGCTCTCCAGGCCCGGCACGGCCACCCCGCCGCCGGCGCGCGGCGCCGCGGCGCGGGCGGCGCGGGCGGCGCCCTGGGTCCCGTCCGCGCAGCCGGCGATCGTCAGCGAGGCGAGCGCCGAGAGGAGGAGCGATCGGACGCCGCGCCTCATACCTCCTGCTCCGTCACTGACCTACATGTCGCAGATCGTACGCCATGAATGAAAATGAACATAACTTTCAATATCGGGAAGGTCGTCATGTGGTCCATTTGCTCGGGTCAAGTCAAGTGAAATGAACGGAATCGCTCGACGGAACTCCTGCCGCGAGCCCATGGCGCGGCGATTGCGGCGCGCCCGAGACAGGCGAAATTCGGCAGAAAGCCGAAATTGATTTTTGTTTTCAACATGGCTACTGGCGAGCTTGTCCATGGACGCCCGCTCGGTTTCTCGGCCCCTGCGGGCCAGGTCAAAGGTCGATGGGGTGACGCGGAGCCCTTTTGCGCTTCGAGGCCCGCTTGCTGGCGCGTTGACCTTCCTGCTGCTTGGCCTGCAGGCACCAGCGCACGCGCAGGACGAAGGCATGCCCGAGCGCGCCGCGGGGGACCGGGAGCCGACCGTGAGCGCGCCTGTCGCCGGCTCGCCGGGCCTCGATCGCTCACCGCCCGGCGCGGGAGGCCCCCGGATCGAGCCGCCGCAGCTGCTCGAGCTCGCCGAGGCCGAGTACCCGGAGGCGGCCCGAGCGGCGCGCCGGGAGGGCACGGTCGTGCTGAAGCTCCTGATCGACGCGGAGGGGCGCGTGACCGAGGCCGAGGTCACGCGCCCGATAGGCGACGGCTTCGACGAGGCCGCCCGCGCGGCGGTGCTCCGCTCCCGCTTCACGCCGGCCCGCCGGGACGGCACGCCGGTCGCTGCACGGATCCTCTACAGCTACGCGTTCCGGCTCCCCGAGGTGCCCCCGGCCGAGCCCACCTCCCCGGCGGCGGGTGGAGGCGCGGCCACGGGCACGGCGGCGACCACGCCCGCGCCGGCCACGGGGTCCGACCCGGCCAACAGCGCTGCTCCCGCCGAGGTGACCGTGCGCGGCGCCGCGATGGCCGAGCGCCTCCGGCAATCCGCGCAGGCGGTCACGGTCATCGAGACCGAGGAGGCGCAGCGGAGGACCGCGGACCTGGGCGAGGTGCTCGCCCGCACCCAGGGCGTCGGCGTGCGGAAGAGCGCGGGGCTCGGCTCCTGGGCGCGCTTCTCGCTGAACGGCCTCACGGATGAGCAGATCCGCTTCTTCATCGACGGCGTGCCGCTCGATCTCGCGGGGTACCCGTTCGGCGTCTCGAACGTGCCCGTGAACCTGGTCGAGCGCGTCGAGCTCTACCGCGGCGTGGTCCCGGTGCGCTTCGGCGCCGACGCGCTGGGCGGGGCCGTCAACCTGGTCACGGATCGGGACGTCCGCGGCACCCATGGCGCGGCGTCCTACGAGGTCGGCTCCTACGACACCCACCGGCTCACGCTCTCGGCGCGGCACCTGCACGAGCCGAGCGGCGTCTTCACCCGCGTGAACGGCTTCTTCGATTACGCGAAGAACGACTACCCGGTGGATGTCCATGTGGTGGACTTCAAGACCGGGCGCAGGGACCCCGAGCTCACCCGCGTCCGCCGATTCCACGACGCCTACCGGGCGGCGGGCGCCAGCGCCGAGGTCGGCTTCGTCAATCGGCCCTGGGCGCGGCGCCTGCTCCTGCGCGCCTACGTCACCGATTACGACAAGGAGCATCAGCACAGGTTCGGCGTCATGGAGACGCCCTATGGCGAGGTCACGAACGGCGAGACCGCGCCGGGCGCGACGCTCCAGTACGAGCAAGGGCTCGGCCGCGGCGTCGCCCTCGAAGCGCTCGTCGGGTACACGTACGGGCGCGCCACCTTCCTCGATGTCAGCGAGTGCACCTACGACTGGTTCGGTCGCTGCCGCAGCAAGCGCCCCAATCCGGGCGAGGACGAGACGTCCCCCCGGGATCGGGTGTTCCTGGAGCACAGCGGCCTCGGCCGCCTGAACCTCCGCTATCGGCCCCACCCGGAGCACGCGCTGCAGCTCTCCGTGTCTCCGACGTTCATCACGCGCACGGTAGAAGAGCGCAGACTGGACAATGACGCCCGCGAGCAGCTCAGGGGCGCGCACAGCCTGTTCACCTTGGTGCTCGGCGTCGAGCATCAGCTCAACCTGTTCGACGATCGCCTGGAGAACAGCTCCTTCGTGAAGGACTACGTGCAGCTCCTCCGCATGACGGGGCGCCTCCCGGGGCTGCACGGGTACTTCGACCAGCGGGAGCGCGACACCCACCGCCTCGGCGTCGGCGATGGCCTCCGTTATCGCTTCTCCGAATGGCTCTACGCCAAGGCGTCGTACGAGTGGACGACGCGGCTCCCGCGGCCCGTCGAGGTGTTCGGCGACGGGATGATGATCGTCTCCAACCTCGCGCTCAAGCCCGAGACGAGCCACAACGGGAACGTCGGCTTCACGATCGACGCGCGCGACACCGCGTGGGGCGCGTGGCGGCTCGACGCGAACGGCTTCGTCCGCGCGGTCGAGCGGCTCATCGCGCTGAACAACCGCACGGAGTCGATCCAGTACATCCACGTCTCGGGGGCGCGGTCGCTGGGCGTCGAGGCCGCCGCCGGCTGGACGTCGCCGGGGGAGCACCTCGCCCTCGACGGCAACATCACCTATGACGATTTTCGCAAGGTGTCCGACGAAGGGAACTTCGCTGGCTCCGAGGGTGAACGGATGCCGAACCGGCCGTGGCTCTTCGCCAACGGCTCGGCGCGCGTGCAGATCCAGGAGGTCGTCGCGCCGCGCGACGCGATCTCGCTCACCTGGGATACGCGCTACGTGCACGGGTTCTACCTCGGCTTCGAGAACTGGGGGCAGCCCGAGTCCAAGGCCAAGGTGGACTCGCAGCTCCTGCACTCGCTCGCGCTCACCTACGTCGCGCGCGATGAGCCGCGCACGGTGAGCTTCACCATCGAGGCCCACAACCTCACCAACGAGCGGGCCTCCGATTTCTACGGTGTCCAGCGACCCAGGCGGACGTTGTTCTCCAAGGCGACGCTGGAGATGTGATGACGACGATGTCGAGGTGAGCCGTCTCGCTCGCACGACGGAATGGAGACACAGATGAGTGTGATTCAGCGGAAGCAGCGGTCATCGACCCGAACGAGCGCGACGGCCTTCGCGCTCGTGCTCCTGACCGGCGTGTTCGGCGGCGGCTGCGGCGACGACGAGACGTCGAACCCCGCCGGTCAGAGCGGCAGCGGCGGTCAGGGCGGGGGTGGCGGCGGACAGAGCAACGGCGACGCGTTCATCGTCGCCACGCGTGTCTGGGACGACACCGCGACCAACTCTTACTTTCACGTGCTGCCGTCGATCGAGCCAGGCACGGAGGTCGACCCGTCCCAGGCGTTCGAGGTCCCCGGATCGGCACGGCTCTTCGCGTTCGAGGGGCTGGGCTGGTTCGGCATCGGTGAGGCCCAGGCGCCGACGATCTCGCGTTACACGCTGGAGGGCGGCGCGCTCGTCAAGGGAGACTCGCTCAGCTTCCAGCCCTTCGGCGTGCAGTCCCTCTGGGCCACGAATTACCTCATCTCTCCGACGAAGGCCTATCATCCGGATCGCGCGGGCGAGCAGATCGTCGTGTGGAACCCCACGACGATGGAGGTGGAAGGGACGATCCCGCTGCCGGACACGCACCGCGAGGGCTACCTGGCGCTGTACGGATACGGGTCTGTCCTGCGCGGCAAGACGCTGCTCGTCTCGGTGGGGTGGTTCGACTGGAAGACGACGGACACCATCCTCCCGGAGACAGGGCTCATCGCGATCGACACCGAGACGGACACCGTCGTGCGGTTCGACGTCGACGATCGGTGCGGCGGGATCACGCAGCCCGTCGAGACGGCCTCTGGCGACGCCTACTTCGTGAGCTCGGCGCTCGCCGCGGCGGACCATCACCTCGAGCGCCTGGAGTCCGAGCCCTGCGCGCTGCGCATCCTGAAGGACGCGGACGCCTTCGATCCGGACTTCGCGCTGCTCCTGAGCACGCTGACGGACGGCGCGCTCGCGGGCGATCCCATCCCTGCGGGCGGGGACGGCATCTTCCTCCGGGTGTTCGACGCGGAGCTCGCCACGATCGAGGAGGAGACCAAGATGTCTGGCGTCACGGGCCAGCCGGCGTGGCACTGGTGGCGGTGGGATACCGCGACGAACGAGGCCGCGCCGGTCGAGGAGCTGGTCCCCTCGCCCGCGAACGTCTCCTTCTTCGAGGTCGACGGCCGGGTCTTCACGATCGATGAGGGGAGCGGCTCCACGGAGAGCACGCTGATCGAGCTCACGGCCGAGGGCGGCCCGAAGCTCGGCCTGAAGACGCTGGGGTACCTGCACGGTTTGGCGAAGGTGAGATAAGCGCGCGCGGCGCGCGGCGCGCGGCGCTCCGCGCGAGGGGACAGGGTGACTCGCGATGGCCAAGAAGCTCTCCCACCATGCCTTCACGACCTTCTGGGACGTGCACGCGTGGGCCGGTGTGATCGGTGGGCTCTTGCTCTATGTGATGTTCCTGTCGGGGGGGATCACGCTCTTCCGGAGGCAGCTCGAGGTGTGGGAGGAGCCGCTGACCCAGCAGCGCTCCTCCGTCGAGCAGGTGGGGCTGGAGGCCACGCTCGATGAGGGGCTCGCCGCCGCGGGGACGACGCCGGAGCAGCTCTGGTTCGACGTGCCGGAAGGTGGGCTGGGCGCCGCGCGGCTCCTCTACCACGCGCAGGGCGAGGCGGTCACGGCGTGGGTCCACGAGGGGCTCGTGCCCGAGCGAGAGCGGCTGTCCGACTTCCTCTACGACCTGCACTACCTCTGGCACCGAGCGACCGGAGTGTGGCTGTTCTATGTGGCCGGTCTCCTGTGCGTCGCGCTCCTGCTCGCGCTGGCGACCGGCGTGCTCATCCACCTGAAGGACATCGTCCGGCAGTTTCATCAGTTCCGGCCGGACAAGACGCGCCGTGTCCTGTGGTCGGACATGCACAAGGTGCTCGGCGTGATAGGCCTTCCGTTCCAGCTCCTGTACGCGTACTCCGGCGCGCTCTTCGTGTTCCTGGGGGTGCTCGTGGGGGTGTTCACAGGTCCCGTGTTCGGCGGCGACGCCGGGCGGGCGGACCTCTCGGCCTGGGGGGCGTCCTTCGCGGACGAGCCGGAGCGCGGGGCGCCCGCTCGTGGCCTGACGCTGGATGAGCTCATGGCCCGCGCGCGCGCCGCGGAGCCCCGGCTCGTGCCCGAGAGGCTTTATATCCGGCACCACGGCCTCGACAGCGGAACGGTCGATGTCCGCGGATCGATCGAGGGCGCGCCGTTCACGCGTAGCGCCGTGCGCATACGGCTGCGGGCGATCGACGGAGCGGTCCTCTCGCGCTCTGCGCCGGGCGTCGAGGGCGCGCGCAGCGACGTGCTGCGCTGGATCTATGGCCTCCATTACGCTGATTTCGGCGGCACCACGCTTCGTATCCTGTTCTTCGTGCTCGCCCTGGCGACGTGCGCCACGATCCTCACCGGCAACTGGATCTGGCTCGCTCGACGGGAGGCGCGGCAAGAGCGCCTCGGCAACCGCCTCCTCGCGCGGCTCACCGTGGGCTTCGGCGCGGGGACCGTCGTCGCGACAGCGGCGCTGTTCCTGGTGAGCCGGGCGTTCCCGCTCGACTGGGGCGCGCGCGCGACGGCCGAGGAGCTGACGTTCCTGGGGGTGCTCGTGCTCTGCATCGCCTGGGCGCTCGCCGCGCGTGACGGCGGGCGCCTCTGGTCGCGCCAGCTCGGGCTCGCCGGGCTCTTGCTGCTGCCGGTCCCCGCGCTCGCGGCGCGCTGGTCGGAGGCGGGGCTCTTCGGCGCGGGGCCGAAGCTCGGAGCCGTCGTCGCCGTCGACGTCGCGCTCCTGCTGGCGGCCGCGGCGCTCTGCGCCTCTGCCTGGGCGCTTCGCCGGGCGACCTCGCGACCCGAGGCGCGGCTCCTGATGGCGCGGCGTGCGCCGCCGGGCGAGGCGGCGGCTGGCCATGGCGCGCTCCGAGGAGCGAGAGCGCGGCGATGGCCAGCCGCCGCCTCGCCCGGCTCGACGCCGCGCTGCGCGTGCTCGCGGCGCTCGTCGGGACCCTGCCGCTCGCCGTCCTGGCGCGCGTGTGCCTCGCGCGGTTCGCGCCGCTCACGGACGGGCCTGTCAGCCCGCTTCCCGGGCCGTCCGTCCCGCCCCCTCGCGATCCGTCGCTACCGGCATCCCCCTGCACGATCTTTTGTGCACGGCGACAACCTCTTTGGTATGTTGCCGCTCCCTCGCCGCCGCGACGAGCGTCGGACGAGCCAGCGTTCTTTCTATCGTCATGCATCGAGGTCCGCGCTGCTCCTGCGCCGAGCACGGGGCGGGTGGACCATCCTGGATACCAGGAGAGGTGGCCGAGTGGCTGAAGGCACACGCTTGCTAAGCGTGCGATCGGGAAACTGATCCGCGGGTTCGAATCCCGCCCTCTCCGCCGCGAGAACGCTCAGCGCTACGCCCGTCGTGCGGCGGCCTGAGCACCGCGAACACAACGCGAGCAGAACGCGTGCACAACCAGACGACCCGCTGGCTGTGCAGGGCGCGCTCGAGCGCGCCGCCGCGGCGAGCAGCGCGTGGGCGGTCGTCGCGGCCTCACGCGGGCCTCACGCGGGCCTCACGCGGGCCTCACGCGGGACCGCGTGGCCCTCGCGGCCGCCGCGCTCAGGCCGCCCTGGTCCTCAGCACCCGCGACTGGAGGAACTGGTAGATCGTCTTGATCGCGTCGAACGAGCCGACCGCGCTCTCCTTGATCACCTCGTTCACCGTGCGCGAGCCGTTGACCGCGCCGAGCACGAGCTGCTCGATGCGCGTCAGCTTGCCGGAGCCCACGCCGTCGAGCGCGACCTGGTCGACGACCACCACCTGGTCGAAGTTGATCGTCCCCTCCATGAGCCGCCACTCGTCGACGCGCCGGAACCCCTCGAGGACCAGCGCGGACACCGGGAGGCCGAGGTGCGCCTGCTCGACCTCGGGGCGGAACGGCTCGCGCGTGAACGAGAAGCGCCCGTAGGGCCAGCGCAGCACCTCGTAGATGAGCTCGCTCGACTGCCGCTCCAGCACGGCGATGAGGTCGTCGTTCGTCGCGACGCCGGCCTCCACGAGCACCTGGCCGAGCAGGGCGTGCGGCCGCTTCGCGCGGAGCAGCGCCTCGAGCCGCTCCCGCGTCAGGAGCCCGCGCTCGATGAAGTAGCGGCCCAGCTTGAACTCGTCCGACGAGTTGCGCGCCTGCACCAGATCGATGAGCCCCTGGCGGAGCGAGATCGTGACCGACGCGCGGTTCGTGGTCACCCGCATCACGCCCGTCTGCCGCTGCATCTGGAGCAGCTGGAGGATCTCGGCGAGCGGGATCGCGGAGACGTCGCCGCTCATCACCTCCTTCGCGTCCGCGGGCGTGTCGTCGAGGTCGCGGAGCGTCAGGGTCAGCCTGGAGACGACCTCGCTCGTCATCACGCGGGCGACCGCCTGCATCACCGCGGCCTCGTTGACCCGCGCCTCGGGCGAGAGGCTCATGATCACCGGCGTCATCACCGTCGACAGCTGCTGCGCGAACTCCGCGCCGGCGCGCTGGCGCATGTTCCTGGCGAGGAGGCTCGGCCGCACGCTCTCGGCGATCGTGTCCTCGTCGGGCATCTTCGCGCCCTCGGGCACGGGCCGCGCGCGCCCCTCCGCCGCCTTCGAGAGCGCGCCCTCGATCACCGCGACCAGCGCGCGCGCGTCGAACGGCTTGGTGATCGCGTCGACGGCGCCTGTCTGCTGGACGAACTGCCCCCTGAGCTTGTCGCCCTTGGCGCTCATCAGGACGACGGGCACGTTGCGGTGCGACGGGTTCGAGCGGAGCTCCCGGCAGAAGGCGTAGCCGTTCATCCTCGGCATCACGAAATCGAGGAGGACGAGGTCGTACTTCGGCCCCTTCTTGACCAGCTCGATCCCCGCGAGCCCGTCGCGCGCCACGGTCGGGTCGAACCCATTGCGAGCGAGGATGGCGCTGACGACCTTCAGGATGGTCGGGCTGTCATCGACAACGAGGACTCGCGCCGGGGAGGCCATGGCGAAGGATACAGGCCCTACCCTACCAGAAGTGCGCGGCCTGCAAACATAAAGGCCAACGCGGACGGCCACGCGCGGCGAGGCAGAGCACACCGAGCGCGGTCGCGGCGGCGCGCGCGAGCGGCGAGGGGCCCGCCGCGCCGCCTCACCGCCGCCGCCGGAGGTGCATCAGCCCATCCCGCGCGCGCCCCCGGGCTGGCATCAGGCGCCGGCGCTGCCGGTGCCCGCCGCGCCTTGCCTGGTGTCCGCCCGGGTGTCCGCGGCCGCGACCGCCGTCTTCACGTGGAGCTCGGCGAGCTGCGCGGCGTCGACGATCACGGGCGCGCCCGTCATCTGATCGGTGCCCTGGTTGGTCTTCGGGAACGGGATGACGTCCCTGAGCGTCGGCGCGCCGCTGAGCAGCATCGCGAGCCGGTCCATGCCGAGCGCGATGCCGCCGTGCGGAGGCGCCCCGCTGCGGAGCGCGTCCAGGAGGAACCCGAACTTGTCGCGCGCGTCGCTCTCGTCGATGCCCAGCGTCTTGAAGACGCGCGCCTGCACCTCGGGATCGTGCAGCCGGATCGAGCCGCCGCCGATCTCGAACCCGTTCAGCACGAGATCGTAACGGTAACACTCCACGCGCGCCGGATCGCTCTCGAGCAGCGGGACGTGCTCGTCGATCGGCCGCGTGAACGCGTGGTGCGCGGCGGCCCAGCGCCCCGTGTCCTCGTCGAACTCGAACAGAGGTGGGTTCGTCACCCAGAGGAACCTCCACTGGTCCCCATGCCCGTACTCCGGGATGAGCCCCATCTTCTTCGCGACGTCGATGCGGAGCTTCGCCATCACGGTGTGCACGACGGCTTCCTTGCCGAACTGGAAGCAGAGGACGTCGCCCGGCTTGGCGCCGAGCGCCTCGTTCAGCTTCTGCCGGAGCTCCGGCGTGATCGACTTCGTGAGCGGCGACTGCGTCCACGAGCCGTCCTCGGCGAGCTTGGCGCGCGCGAGGCCGCGGAAGCCCTTCACGTCGCGGAGCCCTTTCTCCAGGTCCTCGGTCTGCTGGCGGGACAGGTTGGCGCTCGCCGGGATCACGAGCCCCTTCACGATCTCGGCGGGCAGGTCGCGCCGCAGCTTGCCCGACTTGAACTTCTCGGCGAGCTCGACCCAGAACGGCACCCCGCCGCCGTTGTGCTCGATGATGAGGTCCGTGAGGTCGGTGTGCTCGATCCCGAAGCGGAGGTCGGGCTTGTCGTTGCCGAAGCGGCGCATCGACTCGGCGTACGGCATGCGCGGGAAGCGGCCCGTCGGGTAGAGCTCGGTGAGGTCCTTGCCGAGGGCGGCCTTGAACACCGCGAAGACGAGCCCCTCCATCAGCCCGAAGACGTCGTCCTGGTTCACGAACGACAGCTCGACGTCGATCTGGGTGAACTCCGGCTGCCGGTCGATGCGCAGGTCCTCGTCCCGGAAGCACTTCACGATCTGGAAGTACCGGTCGAAGCCCGCGACCATGAAGAGCTGCTTGTAGAGCTGCGGGCTCTCGGCGAGCGCGTAGAACTTGCCGGCCGAGATCCTCGAGGGGACGAGGAAGTTGCGCGCCCCGCCCGGCGTGTACTTCACGAGGAAGGGCGTCTCGAGCTCGAGGCAGCCCTTGTCCGACAGGTAATTGCGCGTCGCCCGGTTGATCTCGTGGCGCATCCGCAGCGCCCGCTGGAGCGGGGCGCGGCGCAGGTCGAGGTACCGGTGCTGCAGGCGGATCTCCTCGCGCGTCTCGATCTCGTCCGCGATCTCGAACGGCGGCGTCTCCGCCCTGTTGAAGATCGTCGCCTCGGCGACCCAGACCTCGATGGCCCCCGTGTCGATCTTGTCGTTCACGTTGCCTTCGCGGCTCACCACGACGCCCCGGACGCCGATGACCCACTCGGACCGGGCGCGCTCCGCGGAGGCGTGCGCGTCGACGAGGTCCTTCTCCTCCGCCTTCAGGCCGTGCTTCCTGATCGCCTCGAGGTAGCTGCGATCGAAGACGATCTGCGTCACGCCGGTGCGGTCGCGGAGGTCGATGAAGATGCAGCCGCCGTGATCGCGGCGCCGCGCGACCCAGCCGAACAGCACGACCTCCTTGCCGATGTCCGCCTCGCGCAGATCGCCGCAGCGGTGCGTCCTCTTGAGCTCATCGATGAAACGGGACACGAGACGACCTCCGATTTTCCGTGGGAGGGGCGACTCTAGCCCAGGTCGCCGCTCACCGCCTCTCCGTATCCTCCGCGCCCCGCGCGCGGTTCGGCGGCGGATCGGCGCCGCGCGCGCCGCGCCGCCGCCGAACCGCGCGCGGCGCCGGGGTGCGCCGGAACTTGGCCCGGCCGCGGCCGATCTGGCATGGCCGCTCGGTGGGCTCCGGAGAGAAACGCTGCTGGCTCGATCGGTCGCTCGCCTTGCTGTCGGCCGCGCTGCCCTTCGGGCTGTCGCTGGCCCGCGCCGCCTCTTCCGGGCAATGGCGGGAAGATCTCACGGCCGTCCGGGATCTCGGCCTCGTCGCGGTCGGCGTGGGCGGCGGCCTGTCGACGGCGCTCTCCCAGGCGCTCAGCCTGCTCCCGCTGGGCTCCCGCACGTTCCGCACCGCCCTCGGATCGGCGCTCGCGCTCGCGCTCGCGTCGCACCTGCTCTACGGGATGGTGCGCCACCTCCTCCTGGAGTCCGCGCGGCCGGCGCCCCTCCCGGGGCTCTCGCTCTGGCGCAAGCTCCGCGGCGGCGCAGCCGAGCCGACCCCCGCCGGCGCGCGATCTACGCCCGCCGCGCCCGCCGCGCCGGACGCGCCCGGCGGCGCCGTGAGCCCGCGGCTCGCCTCGGTGCTCTCCGCGATCGCCGTCCTCACGGCGGCCCTGTCGCCGACCTGGCAGCGCGAGGCGACGGTCGGCGGCGGCGCCATGATCGCCACCTGCTGCGCGCTCGTGACGCTCGCGCTCGCGTCGACGTGCGCCGAGCAGGCGCGGCACGCCGGGCGCGCGTGGATCGCGCTCGGCGCGCTCCTCGGGGCGACGTTCGCCGAGAGCCCCCCCGCTGGCCTCGCCGCTCTCGCGGCGTCGTACGCGATGTTCCTCGCGCGCGGCGGCGCCCAGCGCGCGGGCGGGCGCCCCGACGAGGCCCCGGTCGGCGGCCCGCCCCGGCGCATGCTGGGCGCCGCCGCCGGCGCGGGGGCGCTCACGGCCGCGCTCCTGCTCGCGCCGCTCGTGCTCAGGCCGCTCGCGCCGCGCGCCTGGGCCGACATCGGCCGCGCGCTCACGGCCGGCAGCCTCGCCGCCCTCGACGTCGCGAGCGCCCGCACCACGGCGCTCGCCGCGTGGAGCCGCGAGATCGGCGTCGTCTCCCTGCTCATCGCCGCGGCAGGGCTCTCGCTCTCGCTCCTGCGCCCGCGCGCGCGGTGGCTCGTCGCGCCCTTCCTCGTCCTGCTCGCGCTCGACACGCTCCTGCCCGCGCGGGCCGCCGGCGTGCTCTCCGCGGATCCGCTCACCCCCCTGCGCTCGCTCGCTGTCGCGGCGATCGCCGTCGGCTCGGCGCTCGGCGCGCACGCCGCGGTGCGGGCGCTGCTCCACACGCGCGTGCCGTTCTCGCGGAGCGGCGCGGCGCTGCTCGTCGTCTTCCAGCTGACGCTCGTCGCGCTGACGAGCGAGGAGGCAGGCTTCGCCGCCGATCGGAGCGAGCAGACGGCCGCCGAGGTCTGGACGGACGAGGCGTACGGGAGCCTCGATCCCGGGTCCGCGATCCTCGTGCGATCCCCGGCGATCACGTGGCGGGTGTGGGCGGCGCGGATCACGCGCGGCGAGCGGCCGGATGTCCTCGTGGTCCCGATCCCGCTGCTCGATCGCGGCCACGTCGCCGGGAGCCTGCTCGCCGACGAGCGCAAGCTCGCGCCGCTCCTGCGCGACTTCGCGCTCGCGGGCGAGCCCGGCGAGTTCGCCCTCTCCACGCTGGCCGACGTCCGGCCGCTCCACGTGGAGCTCGATCCGCGCTGGTCGAAGAAGCTGCTCGCCCACCTGAACGTCGCCGGCATCTGGCTCGAGTACGCCCCGCAGCCGCTCGGCGCCTCGGATCGCAAGCTGGCGACGGCGCAGTCGATCGTGCCGCTCAGGCGCGTGCTGGAGTCGCTCTCGATCGCCGCGGTGCCGGACACGTCGACGGCGGCCGTCCTCGCGTCCACGATGCGAAGCCAGTCGGACGTCGTGAGCCTGCTCGGCGAGCGCGTCGTGGCGCAGTCGTTCCTCGACCGGCTGGGCGAGCTCGCGCCCCAGGATCCGTTCATCTCCGGCGGCCCGAGCCGCCGCGCCGTCGCCGGCATCCGGCAGGCGTTCATCGCGAAGCGACCTTTGCGCCGCCGTTGATGCGCTCCGCGCGTCTTCCCGCTCCCCGGCCGCGATCAGGGCGACGCGGCCAGCCCGCTCTCGCCCGCGGCGCGCGCTCGCCGCTCCGCCCCGCGCAGGGCCTTGACCCGCCGCTCGAAGTCGCGGCTGTCGTCCTCCGAGAGCGTCGCCCCGCCGAAGCGGGCGCGCAGGTAGACCTGCGTGAGCGTCAGGATCTCGCGCGCCAGCGGGTGCTCCGCGAACTCCAGCGCCTCGGCGTGGCGCAGCGGCGGCAGGCTGGGCGGGCGCGGCACGCCCTGGACGAGCATGGCGGCCTCCAGGCTCTCGTAGAGCGCCGTCGCCAGGATCGCGCTCGGGGTGCGCCCGGCGTCCGCGCGGCGCTCCTCGCGCCCGCGGCGCGTGCGGCGGAGGCGCCAGTAGAGCACGCCGCCGCCCAGCGCGAGCGCGACGGCGGCGACGGCGAGGATCCGCGGGCGCGACAGCGAGAGGTCGCTGCGCGATCCGGACCTCCGGTAGCGTGACGTCAGCGTCTGGAGCAGGCCCACCTGCTGGTTCAGGTCGTAGCCGACGACGTGCCTGTCCCAGCGCTGGCTCGTCGCCTCGATGAAATCGCGGAGGTACGCCCAGGCCCCGACCAGCTCGCTCTTTGGCGCCGCGTCGGCCGGCGGCGTCGGGTCGAACGTCATCCACCCCTCGCCGTCGAGGTACACCTCGACCCACGAGTGGGCGTCGCCCTGGCGCACCGCATAGAACCGGCCGAAGCGGTTGTAGGTGCCGCCGACGAAGCCGGTCACGTTGCGCGTCGGGACGTCCACCGCGCGCAGCAGGATGGCCATCGCGGTCGAGTAGAACTCGCAGTGCCCGCGCTTCGACTCGAACAGGAAATGATCGAGCGGCTGCGGGTCCGCGCCTGACGGCGACGCAAGGTCGTACCGGTACTCCGCGCGCAGGTGCTCCTGGATCGCCCGCGCCCGATCGGCCGGACGATCCACGCCTTGCGTCCACTGTTGCGCGAGATCGACGACGCGCGACGGCAGATCCCTCGGGAGCGCCAGGTAGCGCCTCCGCTCGGCGCCCGGGAGGCGCTGGAAGGTCGGCGCCCGCTTCCGCGACAGGAAGACGTCGTAGACCAGCCCGCGCTCGTCCGTGGGCTGGTACCTGAGCTCCCCCTCCGGCCCGCGGTGGGCCATCGTGCCTGGGTCGACCCCGAGCTGCCCGCGGTGCTTGAGCCGGAGCCCCGTCGCGTTCGGCGGGAGGAAGATCACGGGCGGATCGATCGGCTCGAGATCGATGCGCATCACCGGGTCGACCGCCGGGTCCGGGTACCGCTCGATCGGCACGAGCCCCCCGTCGCTCTCCGTGGGGCGCTTGAACGTCTCGCTCTGGGTCCAGGTGCGGCCGTCGTACGCGTCGAGCGCGGTGCCGCGCAGGTGCATGGTGAGGCGCGGGGGCGGCGGCTCCGGGAGCTCGGGGATCTCGACCCGCATCGCCAGCTTGGGGTCGCTGCGCAGCACGCCGACCGCGCCGAGGTCGACCTTGCCCGAGAAGCCGATCATCCGCCCGGTGTGGCCGCGGTTGAGCAGGAGCAGCGAGAGGCCGACGCGCGGGAAGATCACGAACAGGACCGCGGTGAAGGCGAAGATCGGGACCGAGAGCAGGCAGGTGACGGCCAGGAACGAGCGCCCGACGACCCGCCTCGAGCGCAGGATGCGCGGCACGTCCACGGGCAGGCCCGTCCTGTCGCGCGCCCCCTGCCGGTAGTTGCCCTCGACCTCGCGCCGCAGGTGGCTGAGCACGAGCGCGCCTGGGGCGACGACGAGCACCCCCAGGAAGCACAGCCCGTAGCCGATGCCGCCGCCGAGGACGGTCCCGGCGATGAGGTGCAGCAGCGCGAGCACGATGACCTGCTGGTCGTGCGCCGCCCCTTTGCGCGTCGCGAGCCGGATGATCTGCAGCGCGGCGGCGAACTCCACGAGCACGTCGAGCACGCTCGCGTCGGTGGCGACGATGCGGACCACCTGGACGGCGATGACGGCCAGCAGGATGCCCGTGTCGAGGTGGCGCAGCGCCGGGTGCCGCTGCCACGACTCGCGCACGACGAGCGCGAGCCCGAGGCAGATGAGGATCGCCCAGCTCACGTAGCGGTTGAACTGCCCGCTCGCGACGAGGGCGATGACGCCGAGCGCCGCGAGCGCGTCGGTCATCACCCGGTGCACCATCCCGAACCTCACGACGCGCTCCTCGGCGCGCCGGCGCGGCGCTCACCGCTGCCCGGGCTCGGGCTCGATCCCTGGCGCAGCGGCGCGCGGGCGCCGCGCTCGGGCGCCCGGCCGTCGTCGACCGCATCGAGCAGCGCCAGGAAGCGGAGGATCGCGTCGGAGCCGATGTTGCGATCGCCGCGCACCCGCTCGCCCAGCGTCGTCGCGACGACCACGGCGTCGCCGCGCTTGATGTGGGCGACGGCGCGCGACGCCGCCTCGCGGATCCTGCGCTCGAAGGCCGGCGCGAACGCGTCGCCCTCCCCGGCGGGGCGCACCGTGTCGATGACGATCTGCACGTCCGGCCGCGTCTCGCGGGTGCGCTCGCGCAGCACCAGCTGATCGCGCATCGTGCTCTTCTTCCAGTAGATGTCGCGCGGATCGTCCCCCTCGCGCATCGGCCGGAGGCCGAAGGTCTCGTCGCCGCCCCCGCGCCCGCTGAGGCTCGCGCCGCCCTCGCGCCGGCCCGCGTCCTCGACGGGGAGCCGGACCGGATCGACAGCGGGGTAGATGATGAGGTCGCCCTCGGCCTCGACCTCCCTCGATTTCTCGAACAGCCCGAAGGGAAAGCGGGTCGCGATGCGGAACCCGGTGTGCCGGTCGCGGCCGCGCCTCGCCGGCGTCCGCCGGTAGGCGGCCACCTGCGCGCTGGAGGGGCTGATCTTCAGGAAGAAGCAGCGCTTGTCGGCCGGCTGGCCGGCGCGCAGATCCTCGACCTCGATCGCGTACGACGGCACGCGCTTCTTGTGGTTGTAGACCTCGATCTCGACGAGGTGAGCCCGGCCCACCTGGGCGCGGGCCGGGAGCCGCCGGGTCACCGTGAGGTGCTGCAGCGACAGGTCGCTCATCACGCCGGAGACGACGATCAGCGACAGCAGCATCCCGAGCAGCAGGTAGAGGAGGTTGTTGCCCGTGTTGATCGCCGCGAAGCCGACGCCCAGCGTGATCCCGAGGTAGTACTTTCCTTCCCGGGTGAACTTGAGCTTCCGGGGCGGCCTCAGGAAGAGCAGGACCCTCGTCCAGAACGACGCGTTGTCCCCGCGCGGGGGCAGCAGCGGGCGCTGCTCGACAAGCGGTCTTTCGCGCCTCGGCTTGCTCGGCCGGACGGCGCTCCGCGCCGCTGCGCCGGCGCGCTCGGCGCCGCGGGAGCTGCCGCTGAGAGATCCCCGCTCCCTGTCCTCTGCGCCCATCGCCCACCCCTCAGAGGGGGACCGGCACCCGCGCCACGAGGTCGCGCACCGCCGCCTCACACTCGTCGCGGGTCGGCATGTAGCCCTCCGCGTGGGCCGAGAGCCGGACCCGGTGCGCCAGCACGGCCACCGCAAGGTTGTGGATGTCGTCCGCGATACAGTACGAGCGTCCGTAGAGGACCGCGCGCCCCCGGGCCGCGCGCGCCAGGTTCATGCCGGCGCGCGGCGATGCGCCCAGCGAGAGGGTCGGGCTCGACCGCGTGGCCGTGAGCACCGCCTGGAGGTAGGTCGCGAGCGACGAGTCGAGCTCGACGCGATCGACCTCGCGCTGCAGGGCGACGAGCTGGGCCGGATCGATGATCTGCGGCACGTTCCGCGCCCGGTCGGGCTCGCCGCCCTGGAGGAGCAGCCGCATCTCCACCTGCGGCGGCGGGTACCCGATCCGGATCCGCACCATGAACCGGTCGAGCTGCGACTCCGGCAGCGGGAACGTGCCCGCGAAATCCTGCGGGTTCTGGGTCGCGAGCACGAAGAAGGGGTACGGCAGCGGCGTCGCCGTCCCCTCGATGGACACCTGCCCCTCGTTCATCGCCTCGAGCAGCGCCGACTGCGTCCGGGGGCTCGCCCGGTTGATCTCGTCGGCGAGCAGCACGTTCGCGAAGATCGGCCCCTGCCGGAAGACGAACTGCCCGAGCCGCTGGTCGAAGACGCTGACCCCGAGCACGTCGCTCGGCAGGAGATCGCTGGTGAACTGAACGCGACGGAGCTCGCCCCCCACGGCCTTGGCCAGCGCTCGGGCCAGCGTCGTCTTGCCGACGCCGGGCACGTCCTCGATGAGGACATGGCCCCGGGCGAGCAGCGCGATGAGCGCCAGCTCGACCGCCTCTGGCTTCCCTTCGAGGGCCTGCTCCACGGCAGAGCGAAGCTTCAGGAGCAGAGGCGAAGCTTCACGCGCGACCGAGAGCGCTGATGTCATCGGGGGCGATGGTAGCACGAGGTCACGGCGCGCCTGCGGGGATGCGCATTTCGCGTTCCACTTGCGTTCCACGAGCCGGGCTGGCGGGTGCGAAGGCAGATTCGCGACCTCGCGGCGTGGCCGCCGGCCCGGGTGCGCTGCGCCACGTTCTTCCCGGTTCGTGGCCTGGCGGGGCTTCGGCGCCGCTGCTGGCGCTCGGTTTCGCCGGTTTCGTCGGTCTCGGGCGCCGGCGCCCCGTGCTTTTAACTTGCCGCGGAATGGCCGGGACCTGGGCGCCCGGGTATGCTCCGCGCGCCGTGACCGCCTCGGGGCCTTTTTTTCGCAACAGTGCCGCAGGCTTCCCTGAACAGGAGGCGCCCGGCGCCGAGGCTCGCCCGGATGCGGGTGCGCCGGACGCGCCGGCGTCTGCCGAGCAGGGCGGCTCGCCCGCTCCGGTGAGCTCCGTCCCCGCCGGCAAGCCTCCGTCGTCGCGGCCGCGGAGCGCCGGCGTGCCGAGCTCCCGTCCGCCGGAGAGCGGGCCCCCCTCGGGCGGCTTGATAGCGCAGCCGCCCCTGTTGCCCGACTCGCCGAGGGGGACGCTGCTCTGGCGTGTGCGCGGGATGGTCCGCGCGATGCGGCCCCACCAGTGGGTGAAGAACCTCTTCGTCCTCGCCCCCGTGGTGTTCGCCAAGCACCTGACCCACCCCTCGATCATCATGAGCGCGATCGGGGCCTTCGCGATCTTCTGCCTGCTCGCCGGCGCCGTCTACATCCTGAACGACATCGTCGACGTCGAGGCCGATCGGGTCCACCCGGTCAAGCGCTTCCGGCCGATCGCCTCGGGCCGCGTGCCCATCCCGGTCGCCAAGGCGATGGCGGTCGGCCTCGCGGTCATCGCGCTCGGCGCGAGCCTGCTCGGCCCGCCGCTCTTCGCGGTCGTCGCCGCCAGCTACTACGTCCTCAATGTCGCCTACTCGTTCCGGCTCAAGAAGATCGCCTACCTCGACGTCGGCTGCATCGCGATCTTCTTCGTGCTGCGCGTGCTCGCGGGCGGCTTCGCGACGAGGACGCCGCTCTCCGGCTTCATGATCGCCTGCACCGCGCTGCTCGCGCTCTTCCTCGGCTTCGGCAAGCGCCGCCACGAGCTCGCCTCGGTCAACGCCTCGAAGCAGCGCGCGGCGCTCGACGGCTACTCGCCTTCCGCCCTGACGGCGGCGCTCGCCGTGACGGGCCTCGCCACCTTCGCCACCTACCTGGCGTACACGCTCGACCACGACACGCAGCGGTTCTTCCAGAACCCGTACCTCTGGCTCACGGCGATTCACCCGCTCTTCGGCGGGATCCGGTTCCTCCAGCTCGTGGCCGGAAGCGCGAGGTCGGAGAGCCCCACCCAGGAGATCCTCCGGGATACGCCCTTCGTCCTGAACGTCGTCATGTGGTCGGCCGAGGTGCTGGTGATCGTGTACCGCCTGAGGCCGTCCTGATGCTCGGCGCCGGACCGGAGCTCGCCCGGCCGGGGGCGGCCCCTGCCGGCGCCAAGCCCACCGCGAAGAGCGATGCGCTGACCGATCTCGCGCTGACGATGCCGATCTTCGTCCTCTATCACCTCGGCGTCGCCTTCCTCCCCATCCGCAACGCGGCGGATCCGGTCACCGCCGAGCTCCGCGCGCTGGCCAAGCACAGCCTGCCGCTCTACGCGGGCCTCACCGTCGCCGTCGGGGCCGCGTTCGTCCTCGTCCTTTCCATCCTCGGCCGCGGCCACGCCCTCCAGACGAGGCGCTTCGCGCTGCTCGCCGCCGAGGGCGCGCTCTACGCCATCCTGATGCGCTTCGCCGGCGCCTACGTCGTCGGCTCCCTCCGGCTCGGCCCGCCCGCCGCGTCGAACGACATCTTCACCGGGGTCGTGATGTCGCTCGGCGCGGGCTTCTACGAGGAGATCGCCTTCCGCGTCGGCCTCTACGGGCTGGGCGCGCTCGGGATCAAGTTCTTCTTCGGCAGGGGGGTCCAGGGGGTGGTCCTGATGGTCGGCTGGGCGGTCGTGGCCGCCGCCGTCTTCTCCGGCTGGCACTATGTCGGGTCGCTGGGTGATCCCTGGAACCTCCCCTCCTTCGTGTTCCGCATGGTGTGCGGGCTCGTCCTCACGGCGATCTACGTCTTCCGCGGCTTCGCGCCGGCCGTCTGGACCCACGCGCTCTACGACGTCTGGGTCCTCGTGCTCCGCTGAGCCCGAGGCCGCCCCGAGCGCGGGGGCGAGCGCGCGCCGGGCGCGGGAACGAGGCACATCGCGATCGGCGGCCGTTTGGCGCTATGCTTTGCGCCTCGACGCATGCGGCTACCTCCCTTCCCGAAGCTCGCTCTCAAGCTGGTCCGGACGATCCCCTCGCTCGACGGCCCTGGTTTCCTCAACGTGCGACGCCAGGTGTTCCGCGTCGAGTTCCCGGACGGCTCGCTGAGCGACCCGTTCACCTACGACAGCGTCGATCGCGCGCGCCTCGACGCGGTGGTGATCGCCCCGCACTACCGCGGCGCGGACGGGCGCCGTCACGTCTTCCTCCGCTCGGCGTTCCGGCCTCCGGCCGCGACCCGCCCGCCCGAGGCGTGGCCCATCCCGGAGGCGCCGACGCTCGGCGCGATCTGGGAGCTGCCCGCCGGGCTCGTCGAGCTCGACGAGCGGAGCCCGGAGGGCCTGAAGCGCTCCGCCGCGCGCGAGCTGCTCGAGGAGGTCGGCTTCGACGTGCCTCCGTCGGACCTCCACCCGCTCGGCCCGTCGACGTTCCCGGCGCCGGGCATGGTGGGCGAGCGGCACTTCTTCTTTCATGTCGAGGTCGACCCGGCTCGCCAGGGGACGCCGCTCGAGGACGGCTCCCCCCTCGAGCGGTTCGCGGCCATCGCGGCGGTCCCGCTCGACGAGGCGATCGAGCTCACCCGGCGCGGCGTGATCGAGGACGCGAAGACGGAGGTGGCGCTCCGGCGCCTCGCGGAGCTCTGATGGCGGAACGATCCCCCGCGCCCGCGCCGCGGCGTCCGCCCCGCGTCGCGCTCGTCGTGAAGCGCTCCGCCTGGAAGATCTACCGCGAGGAGCGGAAGGACCCGCGCATCACGCGGCTCATCGAGGCTGGCGACTCCGCTGTCGCGCGCCTCAAGGCGTCGCACGACGCGCACGAGCAGACCGTGCGCGAGGTCAAGGCGGCGCTCGACGACCTCGGGGTGCAGATCGACGTCGTCGCCAGCGCGGCGCAGTCCTTCGACGCGGGCGAGCTCGACCTCGTGATCACGGTCGGCGGCGACGGCACGCTCCTCAGCGCGTCCCACAACGTCGGCGACGTGCCGATCCTCGGCATCAACAGCGCGCCGGGCCACTCCGTCGGCTTCTTCTGCGGCGCGACGAGCCGCGACGCGGCCGACGCGATCGCGGGGGCGCTGAGCGGCTCGCTCCGCAGCACCGTGCTCACCCGCATGCAGGTCACGGTGAACGACAAGCTCGCCACGGGGCGCGTCCTGAACGACGCGCTCTTCTGCCACGTCTCCCCCGCGGCCACGTCGCGTTACGTGCTCCGGCTCGGCCGGGCCGAGGAGGAGCAGAAGTCGAGCGGCTTCTGGATCGGCCCTGCGGCCGGGTCCACGGCCGCGCAGCGCTCCGCGGGCGGGCGAGTCCTGCCGCTCACGTCGAAGCGGCTCCAGCTCGTCGTCCGCGAGCCCTACACCCCCCACGGCGAGGAGTACCGCCTCCGCCACGCCCTGATCCAGCCGGGCGCCTCGCTCGTCGTGCGCAGCAAGACGCACGACGCGAAGCTCTTCTTCGACGGGCCGATCCACTCGGTCAGCGTCGGCTTCGGCGACGTCATCGAGTTCACGCAGGCGCCCCAGTCGCTGACGATCCTGGGCCTCTCCGCCAAGAGGAAGTGGGGCGCGGGCTCGGCGGCGAGCCGCCGCTAGGGCCGCCCGGGCGACCAGGATCGCCTTCAACGGAAGGGGTTCGGGTGATCTCCTACGTCGAGCGCCCGGCGTGCAACCTCCCTCGCGGCGGGCGCGCGAGGCCTGAAGAAGGGTCTATTTGAGCTGTTTTCCCGCGGATTTGACGGCCCGCCCCAGGGCCCCCCGGCCCTCCTCCCGGCGGAGCGGCGCGCCCCCCGGGGCATGAAACCCCTTCTTTTGTAGCTCCGATCGACGATTCGACACTGGATCTGCGGCGGCCGTTGTGGTTCCTTTGGCCCGCAAGAGGGCACAAACCTCAGGAGGAATGAACATGGCGGCCAAGAAGGCGGATGGGAAGAAGAGCACGTCGCTCAGCAAGAGCGCGCTGATCAACGCGGTGGTCGAGGCCAACGAGAACGAGATCTCGCGCAAGCAGGTCAAGGCGATCCTCGAGTCGCTGACCGACATCGCGTACAAGGAGCTCAAGAAGAACGGCATCTTCACGATGCCCGGCTTCGCGAAGTTCCGCGTCGTCAAGAAGCCCGCGACGAAGGCGCGCGAGGGGATCAACCCCTTCACGAAGCAGCCGATGACGTTCGCGGCCAAGCCGGCCAGCAAGTCGGTCCGCGCCCGCCCCATCAAGGCGATCAAGGACTCGCTCTCCTGAGCCTGCCCGGCTCGCCGGAGGGCTCCGCTGCGCGGCGGAGGTCCGCGGCGGCCCCCTCGCCCGGATTCACCCGTCGCTGAAGGGCGAGGGCGAGGGCGAGCACCGCTGGCCCCGCGCGGCCCCTGCGGTAGCATGGTGCGGCTGCTTTGCCGCACATGACGCTCGCCGTCCGACTCTTCCGCGCGCTGCTCGCGTTCTCGGTCATCCTGACGAGCTACCTCATTCAATTGGGGCTCGTGCGGGTGTTCGCGAGGCGCCTCGGGCGCGGCTCGCCCGCGGGTGAGCCGCCTCGCTGGCTCGTCGCGCGCCGCGCCCGCGTCGATCAGAACAACGCCCGGCGCCTGCTGCGCGTCATGCTCCAGCTGCGGGGCGTCTTCATCAAGCTCGGCCAGGTGCTGTCCATCATGGGCGGCTTCTTGCCTCGCGCTTACGGCAAGGAGCTCGAGCAGCTCCAGGACCAGGTGCCGCCGCACCCGTTCAGCGATCTCGAGGCCGCGCTGCGCGCGAGCTTCGGCCGCTCCGCGGGCGAGCTGTTCGCGTCGATCGAGCGCGCGCCGCTCGCGGCCGCGTCGCTGGGGCAGGTCCACGTCGCGCGCCTCCGCGACGGCCGCAAGGTCGCGGTCAAGTTCCTCTACCCCGGCATCCGCGGGATCATCGCCGTCGACCTGCGCGTCCTGCGCCTCGCGATCCTCGTCTACAAGCGGTTCGTCCCGGTGGGGCACATCGAGCGGGTGCACGAGTCGCTGGTCGATCTGCTCCGCCGGGAGACCGACTACCTGCACGAGGCCGCGTGCATGGAGCGGATGGCGCAGAACTTCGAGGGGGACGCGGGCATCGCGTTCCCGGAGGTCATCCACGAGCTCACGACGCGCGACGTGCTCACGATGACCTTCATGGAAGGCATCAAGATCACCCGCCTCGACGCGCTCCGGAGCGCGGGCGTCGATCCCTCGGACGTCGCGCTCAGGCTCGTGCAGGCCTTCTACAAGATGCTCTTCGCGGATCGCTTCTTCCACGCCGATCCGCACCCGGGGAACTTCCTTGTCGCCGCGCGGCCCGCGGAGGAGGGCGGCGGCTTTCGCCTCGTCGTCCTCGACTTCGGCGCGAGCTGCGAGGCCCGGGACGAGCTCATCGACGGGCTGCTCGACATCCTGAAGGGCATCTTCGCGCAGGACGACGCGGCCGTCGTGCGCGGCTTCCGGAGGATGGGCTTCGTCGCGCCCGGGGGCAACGACGCGCTCCTCGAGAGGACCGTGAAGACCTACTTCGCGAAGCTGCTCAAGATCCGGGATCGCACGCCGGCGGCGCTGATGCGCGCCCGCCCCGAGCAGCTGGAGCGGCTCGCGGACCCCGAGCTGGAGCGCGGTGAGCTCCAGGAGCTGATGCGGTCGTTCGAGTACCCGGAGGACTGGTTCTATGTCGAGCGCGCTTGCGTGCTCCTCTTCTGGCTGGCCGCCCAGATCGATCCTCACCTCGATACGATGGCGGCCGGCTTCCCGTACCTGATGCCGCTGATGGCGCAGCGCGAGGCCAAGACCGGCTCCGGCTCCGACGGGTCGGACCCGGCGGCGCGCCGCTCGCCCGCGGAGTGAGCCGAGGCCCTCACCACGCTCACACCACGCTCAACGCGTGTTTCGCGCGCGTTTCACGGGTGTTTCATTTGCGCTCTTCGCCCGTTCGCTACCGTGTCGGGAGCGGGCTGAAGCGCGGGCCGGGGCGGGTGAGCCCGAGCTGCGCGAGGAAGGGCGCATAACTCGAGTCCCGATCAGCCATGATCTCCGCGAGCCTCATCTTGACTGCGGCGATCCCTGCCCCTTCAAGGCGTCGGTAATTGTCCTCGGCCGGGTCGACCGCAGGCTCGACGCCTGCCCCTGCGAGGACGGTCCCAGTATGGTTCAGCCCCTCTGGAATCGTTTGTACAAACGGATCTGGCGCGTGTCGGAGGAGACCGACGAGCCGGTGCGAGTTCGTCTCGTCCCCCGCCATCTCGGGGTGGAACGCGGCCAGCACCGGCGCGGGGCTGAAGCGCCGCCGCAGCTGTTCACCCAGGCGCGACGCGAAGCGCTCGAACTGGGGCGACGGAGCATGGATGCACGGGAAAACCAGGTGCACCACCGCGGAGTCGGCCTCCTCCATGACCGCCAGCGCCGTCTCCAGGACGGGCTCGCGATCGAGCAGGACGTAAAAGCGTCCGAATCCGGTTGCAGCGTCGCGCATGAACGGGCAGAGCCGGTAGCGAGCGACAACCTCGTCGGCGTAACGCCCGTGGACTCGCCGCACCTCGGCCGCAAACCGAGGCGCCTCCGGGTGGTGGGCCAGCTCCCCCCGCACGACCGGCTCGCTCAAATGCATCACCTCATTTTCTCGGGGAAGCATTCTTCCCTCGGCCCGTGATAGCTTACGCCGCGCTGCGGCGGAAGGAGGAGGCGTGCAGGAGACCGCGAAGTTAACGCTGAAGAAGAACGGTGGGGAGCAGACGATCGAGTTGCCTGTGATCACGGGCACCGAAGGGGAGAAGGCGATCGACGTCGCGTCCCTTCGTTCGAAGACCGGGTACGTTTGCATCGACCCGGCCTTCGTCAATACGGCCTCGACCACGAGCTCCATCACGTTCCTCGATGGGGAGAAGGGCATCCTCCGCTACCGCGGCATCCCGATCGAGCAGCTCGGCGAGAAGTCGACCTTCGTGGAGACCTCGTACCTCCTCATCTACGGCAAGCTGCCGAGCAAGAGCGAGCTGTCCCGGTTCTCGACGCTGCTCACCCGGCACTCGCTGATCCACGAGGACATGAAGCGCTTCTTCGACGGCTACCCGTCGACGGCGCACCCCATGGCGATCCTGTCCGCGATGGTGCTCTCCCTGTCGAGCTACTACCCGGAAGCGATCGACGTGAAGAACACCGAGCACCTCGACATCACCATCGCGAGGCTGCTCTCCAAGGTGCGCACGATCGCGGCGTTCTCGTACAAGAAGTCGATCGGCCAGCCGTTCGTCTACCCGCACAACTCGCTCTCGTACTGTGCGAACTTCCTGAACATGATGTTCTCGGTCCCGGCGGAGCCGTACGAGATCGACGAGGACATCGTGAAGGTGCTGAACCTGCTCCTGATCCTGCACGCCGATCACGAGCAGAACTGCTCGACGTCGACGGTGCGCCTCGTCGGGAGCTCGAAGGCGAACCTCTTCGCCTCGGTCGCCGCGGGCATCTGCGCGCTCTGGGGCCCGCTCCACGGCGGCGCGAACCAGGAGGTCGTGACGATGCTCGAGGCGATCCGCGCGGACGGCGGCGACGTCTCGAAGTTCGTCAAGCTCGCGAAGGACAAGACCTCGAACTTCCGCCTGATGGGCTTCGGCCACCGCGTGTACAAGAACTACGATCCGCGCGCCGTCCTCATCAAGGCGGCCGCCGACAAGATCCTGGCGAAGCTCGGCATCAAGGATCCGCTGCTCGACATCGCGCAGCGCCTCGAGGAGACCGCGCTGAAGGATCCGTACTTCGTCGAGCGGAAGCTCTACCCGAACGTCGACTTCTACAGCGGCATCATCTACCGCGCGCTCGGCTTCCCCACGAACATGTTCACCGTCATGTTCGCGCTCGGGCGCCTCCCCGGCTGGATCGCCCACTGGAAGGAGATGAACGACGACCCGACCGGCAAGATCGGCCGTCCGCGGCAGATCTACACCGGCGAGAACGCCGTCGACTACACGCCGCTCGACGAGCGCGAGTGACCGCGGCGGGGCCCAGTGGCCCCGCCGGCGCCTTCCATCGACGATCCCCTCACTTCGACGAGCGCGCCCTCGGCGCGCGCGCTCGCGGCCCCTCAGCGGCTGAACACCAGCAGCACGACGATCACCGCCACGATGACGCCCGTGATGAGCGAGGCGCCGCCGACGAGCAGGAGCAGCTTGCCCGTCGAGAGCTGCGAGAGCGACGCGCCGGCGCGGGAGGGCGCTGACGGGTTGTCGTCGAGCGTTCGCTCCGGTCGGCTCATCGAGTGTGAATGGCGAGGGGCCGCGGCCGGCTCCACGACGGTCGGCTGCGGGCGCGCGCTCGGCGAACCGCCGGCATGCAGCGGAGGCGCCGGCTGAGAGATCGGCTGGCCGGCGCGGATCCGCCCCTCGATGACGGCCTGCGCATAGGGAGGCAGCGCGCCTGCGCGTACAGCGCGGACGTCCGCGCGCATGGTCTCGGCGTTCGGGTAGCGATGGAACTTGATGAACGCCAGCGAGCGATCGACGACGGCCGCGACGGCGGGCGAGATCCCGGGCGCGACGGAGGCGAGCGGCGGCGCGGCCTCGGTCGCGGCGGCGATGACCTCCATGGCCTCCGTCACCTCGCCGTGCACCTGTCGGCCCGCGAGCAGCCGGAACATCGTCGCGCCGAGCCCGAAGAGATCGGTGCGCCCGTCGATGTCGTGGATGAGCCCCGTCGCTTGCTCCGGCGCCATGTACGTCGCCGTGCCCATGATCATGCCCGTCTTGGTCGCTGTCTTCTCGGGCAGGCCGGTGAGCCCGTCGACGACGCGCGCGATGCCGAAGTCGAGCATGCGCACGCGCCCGTCGTTGCCGAGGTGGATGTTCTCGGGCTTGAGATCGCGGTGCACGACGCCGCGCGCGTGCGCGATCGCCAGCGTCTCGAGCACCTGGTCCGCGAGCGCGAGCACCTCGCCGGCCGGCATCGTCCCGGTGCGCGCCATCCGATCGAAGAGCGTCTCGCCCTGGAGCGCCTCCATCGTCAGGTAGGCGAGGCCCTCCTGCGTCTCGCCTGAGCCGAGCACGCGCACCACGCCGGGCACCGCGTCCGCCCCGCCGAGCGTGTTGCCGATGAACCCCTCGCGCAGGAAGCGCTTCCGCACCTCCGTGATCGCGTTGAGCTCCGGGTGCAGCACCTTGAGCGCGACCTGAGAGCCGTCCGCCGCGCGCCCGAGCAGCACGCTCCCCATGCCGCCGGTGCCGAGCACGCGCTCGATCCACCACGTCCCGGCGAACGTCTTGCCGACCCAGTGCTCCGCGTCGTCGTCGTACACGAGAGGCGCCCTCTTTGAGACCAGCGGCCATCCGAGGAGAGAGATCTCGGCGGCGAAGCCACTGGTAGGCCGCTCCGCTGCGGGCGCGCAAGCTAATTGATGGAGGTCGTGCCGAAACGGGGGTCGTCGTCAAGCCGCTCGGCCGCTGCCTTGAGCCCGGAGGCGACGCCCCGGAACGCGTCCGCTGGCATGCGAAACGTCACGCCAGGGCCGATGAGTGTCACGTGCACGGTGCCACACCCGCACCGGGTGATGCGTGTCGCCTCGTTCGAGGCGAGCTCGGTGTGTGGACCGCATTTCTTGGGCGCCGCCATGGTTGAACCTCTCCCACATCCTAGCAGCACCGGCCAGCGCTCGGCCACGACGCCCCGGAGCCCGACGGAACCCTGCCCGCCGCGCGACACGAACGCCCTGAAATTGTGCAGCCGTGTATATCTCTCCTCATCGCGACGCGATTGCCTGGAGGGACTCATGGCCGTTCGATGCCTGACGCTTGGTTTGCTTCCTGTCGTGCTGGGGATCGTGGCCTGCGTTGACGGGGGCGGGGGCGGGGGCGAGACGCCCGCGCCGGTCGACGAGTCGCTGCTCGATGTGCCGCCGGTCGGCCAGGGCTTCCAGATGCAGACCGAGGAGACCGAGGTGCCGGCGGGGGTCGAGCAGCAGGACTGCTACTTCTTCAAGGTCAGCGAGCTCGCCGCGTCGAACGGGCTGGACCCGGCCGCGCCCGTGAACCTCCACCGCGTGCAGATCGCGCAGCGCGACGGCTCGCACCACATGAACATCTTCCGCGTGAAGACCGTGAAGGGGCTGGGGCCGGAGGGCGGGCTCATCCAGAAGAACCAGAACGGGGTGGGGGAGTGCTTCAAGAGCCCCAACTGGGCCGACTGGCCGCTCATCGCGAACTCGCAGCAGGACGGCCAGGTCGACTGGGAGTTCCCCGAGGGCGTCGCGAACGTCCTCGCGCCCGACGAGTGGCTGATGCTGCAGACGCATTACGTGAACGCGACGTCGCAGAAGACCCCCGAGGCGGTCGGCCGCGTCCGGGTGAACTTCTGGGCGCTGCCCGCCGCCGAGGTCAAGGCCGAGATGGGCACCGTCTTCGCGACCAAGCAGTCGATCCGTGTCTGTCAGTCGAACCCGACACCCACGTTCGAGGGCTCGTGCCAGATCAACAGCCCCTCTCCCGTGAGGATCATCGGCGCCAACGGCCATTTCCACAGCCGAGGCACGCGGTTCGATATGTATGCATGGGACGGCAAGACCATCGGCACGCCTCCGGCCTCGGATCGCTTCTATACATCGAACGCGTGGGACGACCCGCCGATGCTCATCTCGCCGGAGCTCGACAGGGAGCTCCCGACGAACGGCGGCGTCTGGTACGGATGCACCTACGAGTGGCAGCAGCCGGATCCGTCCGTCGGGTGCAAGGGCCTCGACGAGTACGACGTGTCCAAGAACGGGACCGCCGAAGAGTCGCTCGATTGCTGCTACACGTTCGGGCCGATCGTCGAGAAGAACGAGCACTGCAACATCTTCGTCTATTACTATCCGAAGCAGGACGACGTGTTCTGCAACTGAGCCCTCCATGGCGGCGCGCCGGCAGGACCTCTCCAGGCGGGCCTTCACTCCGATGCGCACCTGCTTTCACTCCATGGCTCTGGCGGCGCTCGGCGCGGTCGCCCTCGCCGGCTGCCCCGGCGATCCTGCGAGGCCGCCCGAGCAGGAGCCGCCGGCGTGGCGCGTGCTGCTCGACGAAGACGATCTCGACCGCGCGGTCCTCTCGATCTGGGGGACGGCGCCCGACGACGTGTTCGCCGTCGGGGGGCCGCTCGGCAACACGGGCCTAAAGGCGCTCGCCCTGCACTACGACGGGGCGAGGTGGCGCGAGCTCCCGGCGGGCGGGGAGACGACCTTCTGGTGGGTGGCCGGCTCCGGTCCGCGGGACGTGTGGATGGTCGGCGAGCGCGGCCGCGCCGCGCGGTGGGACGGCGCGACGTTCACCGAGCACGCGACGGGGACGGAGGCGACGCTGTGGGGCGTGATCGCGTTTTCACCCGACGATGCCTGGGCGGTCGGCGGCATGCCCGGCAGCGGCGCGGACGCGGAGAAGGACATCGTCCTCCGCTGGGACGGCAGCGCATGGTCGCGAGAGCCGCTGCCGGCGGCGACCGGCCGGGCGCTCTACAAGGTGTGGGGCGAATCGTCCGAGGATCTCTACGCCGTGGGCGAGTTCGGCGTGATCTGGCACCGCTCGGGCTCGACCTGGGAAGTGCAATCCGATCCGCCGATCGCGCAGGGCACCCTGTTCACCGCCGCCGGCTGCAGCCGTGAAGAGGTGTACGCGGTCGGCGGGAGAGACGTGCTCCGCTCGGACGGCGCGTCGTGGCGCAGGCTCGAGATAGAGCTCACGAACGACGTGAACGGCGTCGCCTGCGGCCGCCCGGGGGAGGTCGCGATCGTCGGGTATGGAGGGCTCAAGCAGCGCCTCGTCGACGGGGCCTGGATCGATGAGTTCACCGAGGAGCCCTACGCCGATCTCCACGCCGTCTGGGCCGACAAGGAAGGGGCCTTCTGGGCGGTCGGCGGGGACTTCCTTAGCCAGCCGACACCCGGCAGAGCCCGCAAGGGCGTGGTGGCGCGCTACGGAACAGGGCAAATCGCCGACACTGTGAGCCGCTGATCACCCCGTAGCAGGTGTCCTCACCTGCTCGGACATGCCCTTCGTGTGGCATGGCGCATCATGGGACCGTGAACTCGGAGATACGCTGTGGCCGAGCGGTCACGACCAGCGAGACTTTTTTCTTGGGAAATGCTTCAAAGGGTGGCGCTGGTCGTCCGATTGCAACACCTGCGGAGACCACACGCGGATCCCGCGCTCTGAACCCAGGAGAATTGGCATGCGACGGACCATTGCTCAGCTTTTTGTGAGTGCGTTTACTTTTGCGGTTCCTGTGCTGATCGCTTCCTCCGCATCAGCCCAGCCCAATCCATGTGGAAACCTCCAGCTCGCGGCGGCCGGCGAGTGTGAGATTCGAACCGAGGGCGGCTGTGAAGGCTACTGCGAGCCGGTCCGTTTCGAGGCGGAGTGCTCCGGGCGGTGCACTGGCGGCGTGCAGGCGTCGTGCACGGGCCAGTGCCAGGCGGCCTGCGAAGGCGAGTGCACCGGCAACGCGGGGAGCCTGGACTGCGAGGGAAGCTGCAAGGCGAGCTGCACGGGGAATTGCGAGGCGAGGTGCGAGGCGAAAGCGGGCAGCGATGCCGGCGCGCGGGCGGACTGCGAGGCGTCGTGCTCGTCGAGCTGCGAGGGCGAGTGCAGCGTGAGCTGCGAGGCGACGCCGCCGAGCGCCTCGTGCGAGGCGAAGTGCGAGGCGAGCTGCGAGGGGGAGTGCAAGGTCGACGCGAACTTCGACTGCAACTTCAACTGCACGTCCGAGCTCCGGGGTGGGTGCGAGGTGCAGTGCACCACGCCGGATGGCGCGCTGTTCTGCAACGGGCAGTATGTCGACATCGCCGGCAGCATGGAGGAGTGCAAGAACTGGCTGCTCACGCAGGGCGTCGAGGTGGAGTTCCACGCCGAGGCGGAGGCCGAGGCCAGCGTCTCCTGCGCCGCCGCGCCGGGGTCGTCCTCGGCGCCGTTCGCGGGCACCGGGCTCGCGGCGCTCGTCGCCGGCGTGGGCGTGGCCGCCGCGCGCCGCCGCAAGCGGTCCTGAGCAGGGCCCGACGTTCCTGACGGCGCGCGCCGGAGGCGGATCCGGCGCGCGCCGGCTGCGCACCCTCGCGTCCTGAACGAATCCCCCAGGCCGGGTCGCCCCGCGCGGCCCGGCCCGGGTCTCTCCGGCACCGGTGTAGATTCGCGCGCACCCTGATGACCCTGCTCCGTCGTTCGAAGCCGCGCTGGGCGCTCGCCCTGGCGCTGCTCGCAGGCTGCGAGGCCCGCACGCCGCCCGCGCCGCACCCGGCGGCGCCCGCGGCGCTCGCGGCCGACGCCGCGCCGGCCGTCGCCAGCGCGAGCGCCGCGCCGCGGGCCGCGAGCGCCGCGGCGCCGGAGCCGCTGCCGCCGGTGCCGCCGATCGCGCTCGCCTCGGGCGGCCCGCGGGCGGTGCGCGGCGACGCCGGGCTCGTGACCTCGGTCGAGGAGCACGCGACGCGCGCGGGCGTGGACGTGCTGCGGCGCGGCGGCAACGCGGTCGACGCCGCGGTTGCCGTGGCGTTCGCGCTGGCGGTGACCCACCCGAGCGCGGGCAACATCGGCGGCGGCGGCTTCATGCTGGTCCGCCTCGCGAACGGCGAGACGCAGGCGATCGACTTCCGCGAGGCCGCGCCCGCGTCGGTGACCACCGAGTCGAACATGGCGATGGTGCGCGCCGGCGCGCACGGCTACGCGTCCGCCGGCGTCCCGGGCTCGGTCGCCGGCCTCGCCCTGGCCCACGAGCGGTTCGGCACCCGCCCGTTCGCCGAGCTCCTGGCCCCGGCGATCTCCCTCGCGCGCAAGGGGCACCGCCTCGGCGCGCGGCAGGCGCTGACGCTGCGCTGGGCGTGGCCGCGGCTGAAGGCCGATCGGGCCGCGAGCGCCATCTGGGGGCGGGGCAAGGCGCCGGTCGCCCAGGGCGAGCTGGTGCGGCAGCTCGATCTCGCCCGCACCCTCGAGACGCTCGCCGCGGAGGGGCCGCGCGCGTTCTACGAGGGCGCCATCGCCCGGCAGATCGCCGGCGCGATGCGCGAGCGCGGCGGCCACATCAGCGAGAGCGACCTGCGCGCCTACCAGGCGAAGTGGCGCGCGCCCCTCCGGTTCTCGTACCGCGGCTTCACCGTCGACACGATGCCGCCCCCCTCGATGGGGGGCGTCGCGCTCGCGGAGATGATGCTCACGCTCGAGCGGCTCAAGGCGCACGAGGCGCCCGCCGACTCGGGGCTGTCGCTGCACCTGTTCGTCGAGGCGGCGAAGCGGGCGTACGCCGATCGGCGCAAGGTGAGCGCCGACCCCGATTTCGTGGCGCCCGAGACGGCGCAGCTGCTCGCGCAGCTCCTCGACGGGGCCTACCTGATGCGCCGCAGGCCGCCCGTCGACCCGGAGCGGGCCACGCCGGCGGGCGACATCGCGGCGCCGCTGGGCGCCGTCGCGCAGGAGTCCCCGCAGACGACGCACTTCTCGGTGATCGACGCGCAGGGCAACGCGGTCTCGTGCACGACCACCCTGTCGGCGAGCTTCGGCGCGAGGATCGTGATCCCCGGCACGGGCATCCTGCTCGCCAACGCGATGGGCGCCTTCTCCGAGACGGGGATCAACGCGGTGGCGCCGGGCAAACGCATGGCGAGCTCGATGACGCCCACCCTCGTGAGCCGCGACGGCAAGGTCGCGCTCGTCCTCGGATCTCCCGGCGGCGACACGATCCCGAACACCGTCGCGCAGGTCCTCCGCAACCTGGTCGATCACGGGATGACCATCGACGAGGCGGTCCGCCACGCGCGCATCCACCACCAGTGGATGCCGGATCGCGTGCGCGTCGAGCGGCTGACGCCTCCGCCGCAGGCCGCCCTCGACGACCTCGCGCGGCGAGGGCACGTCGTCGTGATGGACCCGATGCCGATCGGCGACGCGAACAACCTCCTCGTCGACGCGGCCGGCGTCGCGTGGGGCTACGCGGACACGCGGGAAGGGGGCAAGGCCGAGGGCGTCAGCGCGCCGGACAGGCTCGGCCCGGCGGCGCAGGCCGAGGCGCAGCCATCGAGCGCGCGGTAGCCCGCCGCGCGGGCATCGAGCGCGCGGCAGCCCGCGCCCGAGCGACACCGAGCGCGCAGATCGAGCGCTCGGTGGTCCGCCGCGCGCCTCCGCGTCAGCGCAGCCTGGGGTCGTAGTTGGCCGCGTCGGCGTCGTCGTCCTCCTTGGGGCGCACGACGACGACAGGGCACGGCGCGTTCCGCGCGATCCGATCGGCCGTCGAGCCGCCGAAGAGCCGCTGCAGGGGCGACTGCGGGTGCGTGGCCACGACGATGAGATCGGCGCTGAGCTCCCGGGCGAGCGAGACGATGGCCCGGTCCGGCCGGCCCGTGCGGAAGTGCATTGCCATCAGCCGGGCCTGGCCGTCCGCGAACCGGTGCTGGAGCACGCGGAGCGACGGCGGCGACGACGCGCCCGGCGTCGTCACGTCGCGCACTGCAGGGGCGACCTGCCGCGGGCCGATGACCACCGCGTGGATCTCCGTCTCGCCGCGGAGCGCCGCCAGATCGAAGGCGAAGCGCCACGCCCGCCCGCCCGGCTCGGACAGGTCCATCGCGACCACCACGATGTACGGCTTCACCCGGCGCCCCCCGCGCACGGTCGCGCGGGCCTCGCTCGCGGGCGCCGGCTCGTTCACGGCAGCCGGCGCGCTGGCAGCGGCGGCCGCGCCGCCAGCGCGCCCTGCCGGCTCGCGGCGCCCAGGCTCGGCCCGCGGGGGGAGCGGCGCCTGGCCGACGGCGCCCGCCTCGCTCGCCCCCGCGGGCAGCGTCTCCGGCGGCGCGTCGCCCGCCGCGTGGGGCGTGGGGGCGAACGACCTGCCCTGATCGGCGCGCGCAGGCGCCGGTGCTTCGGTTGGCATCGCGCCAACGTTTGCCGCGCGCCGCGCGTCCGCAAGCGCCCCGCCCGACGGCGCGGGTCGCGCGCAGCGCGGCGCGGCGTGGCGCGCGCAGGCGAGCAGCGCGAGCCGGCCCCCGCGCGCCCGGACCTCCCTGGGCCACTCCATCCTTGACGCACCCTCCAGACCTTCGCAGCGTCCCGCCCATGATCCCCCGCTACACTCCCGCTGAATTCGAAGAGCTCTGGTCGCCCGCCACCCGATTCTCGACCTGGCTCGAGGTGGAGCTCGCCGCCTGCGAGGCGATGGAGGCCGAAGGGCTCGTGCCCGCCGGCATCGCGAAGGGGATCCGCGCGAAGCAGCTGACGCTCGATCCCGCGCGGATCGATGCGATCGAGCGCACGGTCAAGCACGACGTCATCGCCTTCCTGACGCACGTCGAGGAGCTCGCGGGCGAGGGCGCGCGGTGGCTGCACAGGGGGATGACCTCGAGCGACGTGCTCGACACGAGCCTCGCGCTGCTGCTCGCCCGCGCGACGGACCTGCTCTCGGCGCGGCTCGACAAGCTCTGCAGCGCGCTCGCGCGGCGCGCGGACGAGCACCGGCGCACCCCGATGATCGGCAGGAGCCACGGCATCGCCGCCGAGCCGATCACGTTCGGCCTGGCGCTCGCCGGCCACCTCGCGGAGATGAAGCGCGGCAGGGCGCGCCTGCTCGCGGCGCGCCAGGCGATCGCGGTCGGGAAGATCGCCGGCGCGGTCGGGACGTACGCGCACCTGTCGCCGCGCATCGAGGAGCGCGCGCTCGCCGCCCTGGGCCTGCGCCCCGAGACGGTCTCGACGCAGGTCGTCGCGCGCGACCGCCACGCCGAGCTCTTCACCGCGCTCTCGCTCATCGCGGCGGGCATCGAGCGGCTCGCGACCAACGTGCGGCACTGGCAGCGCACCGAGGTCCGCGAGGCGGAGGAGCGCTTCACCGTGGGCCAGAAGGGATCGAGCGCGATGCCCCACAAGCGCAACCCCATCCTCAGCGAGAACCTGTGCGGCCTCGCGCGCATCGTGCGCGCGGCCGTGATCCCGGCGCTCGAGAACGTGCCGCTGTGGCACGAGCGCGACATCTCGCACTCGTCGGTCGAGCGGATGATCGCGCCCGACGCGACCTCGACGCTCGGGTTCATGCTCGACCGCGCCGCCGGGCTCGTGGAGGGGCTGGTCGTCTACCCCGAGAAGCTGCGCGCGAACCTCGACAGCACGGGCGAGCTCTTCTTCAGCGAGGCGGTGCTGCTGGCGCTCGTCCAGAAGGGCAGGCCGCGGCAGGCGGCCTACGAGCTGGTGCAGCGCTGCGCGATGCGCGCGATCGCGGGCGAGGGGCGCTTCCGCGACAACCTCGCCGCCGACGCCGACGTCGCGGCGCTGCTCGCCCCGGACGAAATCGCGCGCTGCTTCGACCTCGACCACGCGCTCTCGCACGTGGACACGATCATCGATCGCGCGCTCCGCGACTGACCTGCGGCGTTGACCTGCGCGGGCCGGTTTGACAGGCTCGCCCCGCCATGGCCGCCCCCACACCTGTCCGCTCGCGCTGGCGCCGGCTCGCGGCGCTCGCGCCGCTCGCGGCGCTCGCCGCCTGCAGCGGGGGCGCCTCGGCGCCGCCCCCGCCTCTCGGCGCGGCGCCCCCTCAGGCCGCGGCGCCCCCTCGGGCTGTGGCGAGCGCCGAGCCAGCGCGGCCGGCGGAGGCGCCGCGCGAGCCGTTCACCGCGCTGCGCGATCGGATCCTGCGCGAGTGGGTCGCGGACGAGCCGGCCTTCGCGCGCTCGCGCGGGCTGCACGAGCAGGACGGCAAGGTCGCCGACTACGCCGCCGCGGCGATGGAGCGGCGGCTCGCGCGCCTCGAGCGCGACCGCGCGGCGCTCGCCGCCGTCGACGCCGCGGCGCTCTCCCCGGACGAGGCGCTCGACCGCGCGCTGCTCCTCCAGCAGATCGACCTCACGATCTTCAGCGGGAGGGACCTCGAGGAGTGGCGCCGGCGGCCGCAGTTCTACGGCGATCTGTTCGGCGTGAACCACTACCTCGATCGCGCGTACGCGCCGCTGCCCGAGCGCGCGCGCCGCCTCCTCGAGCACGAGAAGGCGGCGCTGGCCCAGGCGCCGCGCGTCCTCGAGAACCTCGTGAGCCCGATGCCGAAGCCGGTGATCGAGGTCGCCGTGAAGATCTTCCGCGGCTACGCCGAGTACCTGCGCGGCGACGTCGTCAAGCTGCTCAAGGGCGTGGGCGACCCCGCGTTCCAGGCCGATTTCGAGGAGACGAACGCCGCGCTCGCCGACGCGGCCGAGCAGCTCGCCGAGCACCTCGCGAAGGTCGAGCTGCCGAAGGGCGACGCGAGCCATGTGCTCGGGGAGGCGCGGTACCGGAAGCTCCTCCTCGCGCAGGAGGGGCTCTCGATGCCGCTCGCCGAGTTCAAGAAGATGGGCGAGGACGACCTCGCGGCGAACAAGGCGGCGTACCAGGAGCTCGCCAGGAAGGTGAAGACCTCCCGGCCGAAGGCGGAGCAGCTCCTCGGCGAGGCGACGCGGATGATGGAGTCGGCGCGCAAGTTCCTCGTCGACAAGGAGATCGTGAGCCTGCCGTCCGACGAGCGGGCGATCGTGAAGGAGACGCCGCCCTACATGCGCTGGAACGCCGCCTTCCTCGACGCGCCGGGGCCGTTCGAGCGGAAGGGGCTCGAGGCGTTCTACTACATCACGAAGCCGGACCCCTCGTGGCCCCGGAAGGAGCAGGAGGAGTACGTGATGCTGCGGGGCACGCTGCTCTCGACGACCGTGCACGAGGTCTACCCGGGGCACTTCGTCCAGGGCCTCTGGGGGAACCGGGCGCCGACGGAGACGCAGAAGATGTTCGGGAGCGACTCGTTCGTGGAGGGCTGGGCCCACTACGTCGAGCAGATGATGATCGAGCAGGGGTTCGGCAAGGAGGACCCGCAGAGTCGCCTCGGCCAGCTCGCGGACGCGCTGCTGCGCAACTGCCGGGTGGTCGTGTCGCTCGGGGTGCACGCGGAGGGCATGAGCCTCGACGAGGCCGAGCGCCGCTTCGTCGACGACTGCTTCCAGGACCGCGCGACGGCGCGGGAGCAGGCGGTGCGCGCGACGTTCGACCCCGGCTACTTCGCCTACACGCTCGGCAAGCTCCAGATCCTGAAGCTCCGCGAGGAGGCGAAGGCGGCCCTGGGCCCGGCGTTCTCGCGGAGACGCTTCCACGACGCGCTCCTCTCGCACGGCTCGCCGCCGCTGCCGCTCGTCCGCGAGCGCGTGCTCGCCGAGCTCAAGGCGTCGCTGAGGAAGCAGCCTTTATAAAGTCCCTGCTCTAAGGTGCCCAGCGCGCCGGGCGCGCGGTGATCGGGCCGCTTGGCGTAGTGGGCGCGGAAGAGCTCGTAGGTGCCGTCGATGACGTGCCGCCGCACGGTGGCGCCTCCGCGGGCGCGCTAGAGCGACAAACGGGTTGAAACCACGAGAAAAAGCAAGAATTTTACAGGGAGACGGGGAGGCGGGGAGCGAGAGACGGCAAGAGAAAGAAATTCATTCTTTCTTCCTCCCCGCCTCCCCGCCTCCCTGTGAAAATTCTCCGGGTTTCAACGTGATCCTTCCTCTAGGCCGTCACGTCGGCCATGAAGATCGGCGGGGTGTGCAGGGCCAGGATCTCCGGCGCGGGCGGGGCCGACTGCTTCGCCATCCGCAGCGCCTCGTCCATCGTGCGCGCCGTCTCCCAGCCGAGCAGCTGCGGGATGTACTCGTTGTCGGCGCCGACGACGATCATCCGGCCGATGTGCTGCCGACCCGCCTCGCCCCAGTACCACATGAAGAACGGGTGGGTCGGGTGGTACGCGTGCCCGAAGCGGTACATCTCGATGTACGCGGGGTTCTCGGAGAACTTCTTCTCGTACCGCTTGTGCAGCTCCATCGCGTCCCGCGTCTCCGGCAGGAGCCGGTGCACGAACTCGATGTACGGGGCGTGGTGCTCGTTGTCGAACAGGTCGGTGCAGGGGTGGAGGATGATCATCGTCCCCCCCTTCTTGAGCATCGGCGCGCCGCGGTAGAGGTTGAACAGGTAGCCGTTCGCCATCACCTGCACGAGCAGCGGGTTCAGGAACGAGTTCACGTTGTACGGGCTGATGTACGGGATGCCCGTGATCAGGATGTCGGCCTGGCCCGAGACCGGGACGAGGTACTGGTCGAAGCTGCGCTTCAGCGTGTGCTCGTGGACGGCCTCCGTCTCGCCGGCGAACACCCCGGTCACCCCGAACGGCGAGGGGACGCGCTGGAAGATCGCCTGGCGCGCGGGCTGCGGCACCTTGGAGAGCGTGAAGCGGAGGGCCCGCAGCGCGCTCTTCTCGCCCGCGCTCAGGTCGTCCTCGTTCTTCGCGAGGAACTCGAGCGGGCGATCGAACATGCGGTTGTTGATCGTCGTCTCGATCGTGAAGACGTTGAGCTTCTTGTTGGCCAGCCGGCCCATGCGCTCGACGCTCGTGTGCAGCGCGGAGCTCTTCGGATCCATGTACGAGTAGCAGTCGCGCATCACCCGCGGGTTGTGGTGCGCGCGCAGGCTCCGGTAGCCGCACAGGCCGACGGCGACCGACTTGTGCCCGCCGTCCATCGGCACGAGGTTGAGGTTCACGTAGATCACGAGGTCGCTGTCGACCGCGCGCTTGTTGAGCTCGACCTCCTCGCCGACGTCGGTCGTGCCGACGTACTTCATGTTGGCGACGTTCTCGGCGTCGTGGTTGTAGAGCCGCTTCGGCCAGTAGGCGTTGAAGATCCGGTCGCCGACGATGTGGCGGACCTCCCAGTCCTTCATCCGCCGGTGGACGCTCGTGGCGATGATGATCTCCACGTCGTCGACGCCGTAGTCGGCGAGCAGATCGAGCACGATCGTGAGCACCCGCTCGCGGATGTCGGGGCGCTTCATCTGCGGCAGCGGCAGCGAGATGTCGTCCACCGCGATCGTGACCTTCATCCCCGGGCGGAGCTTCGCGTAGAGCGGCTCCGAGTTGTACGGGTGGTTGATCGCGTAGCGGATCGCGGCGTCGACGTCCTTCAGCGGCTCGATGGGCGGCTTCGCGTAGAGCACCCGGGTGCCGGTGGGCAGGTCGACCTCGACCAGCTGGTCGCCTGAGAAGAGCACCCGGGGGGCGCTGCGGCTGTCTAGCGTGACGACGCAAGGATGGCTCATGGGACCTTCAGAGCAGGGGGTGCGACGTGTTGGGCTGGGGGGTGGCCTCCCGCCGCCGGCGGGGGAGGCAGGGTCATGCGGCGAGGTGGAGGATCGGCCAGTGGTACGCCTGCGCGAGCATCTTGAGCTTGCGGTCCGGGTTCACCGCCGCCGGGTAGCCGACGACCGAGAGCATCGGGACGTCCGAGTAGCTGTCCGAGTAGGCGAAGCACTCGTCGAGGTCGTGCCCGTGCGCGTGGGCGTGCTCGCGGATGAGCCGCGCCTTCTCGGGCCCGGCCACCACCGGGCGCAGGAGCTTGCCCGTCGCGAACCGATCCTTCACCTCGAGGCGGTTCGCGATGATGCCCGTCGCGCCGAGGTGATCGGCGAGCAGCTGCATCAGGAAATCCAGCGCGCCGGAGACGAGGACGACGTCGTGCCCCTTGTCGAGGCTGCACTTCACGAGGTCCCGCGCCTTGGCGTAGATCGCCGGCTTGAGCACCTTCGCGAACGCCTCCTCCGCGAGCGCCACGAGGCGATCCTCGGAGACGCCCTCGAACGAGCTGAAGAGCAGCTCGTTGAAGAGGCGCCGATCCTGGAGCTCCGCCATCGCCATCCACGGCGCCTTGACGATGGCGCGGCCGAGCTTCGCGAGGCTGTGCATCGGCGTCGGCTGGTTCAGCATGTAGAACACCGTCGGGTGCACGAGGTTCGTCGTGACCAGGGTGCCGTCTACGTCGAAGTAGCTCGCCGGCATGCGGGGCAAATCTCCCTGCATGCCGTTTGAGTCAAGATCGAGCTGCCGCGAACCGGTGTTCGCAGGCGATCGTCACGCCGCGTCGAGGTGCCACGCCGCGTCGATGCGCTCGCGCAGGGCGTCGGGCCGTCACGCGGCGAACAGGCGCTCGTACCGGTCGTCGAGGTCGACGCCGCCGTCGGTGTCTCCCCGGTCCACCGGGTTGATCCCGCAGTACTCGACGCTCGCCAGGTGGCGCCAGCGCCCGGCGCGCTCGGGCTCGTCGGGCAGCACCGGTGTCGTGCAGGGGAAGCAGCCGATGGTGCGGAAGCCCATCGCGTGCAGCGGGTTCTCGAGCGCGTCCTCGTGCGCGGCGAAGTACGCGTCGAGCTCCTCGCCGGTCAGCGACGCGAAGGGGTGGACGCGGAGCGTGTTGTTCGCGGGGTCGAGGCCGAACGGCGCGACCTTGGCGCGGGCGCCGCCCTCGCCCCGCCGCAGCGCCGCGACGAGCGCGTCGTAGCGGCCCCGGATGGCGCTCAGCGGGGCCGATTTGCGGAGGTCGCAGCAGCGCTCCTGGCCCTCCTTCGAGAGGTAGAGCAGCCCTTCCTCGCGCGTCTGCTGCGCGAAGCTGCGCTCGGGCGAGAGCGTGACGACGCGCAGGTTCGGGTGGGTCCGCGCGAGCGCGTCGCGCGTGGCGAGCGTCTCGGCGTGGAGCACGCCGGTGTCGACGAAGACGACGTCGAAGGAGAGCCCGGCGCGGTCGGCCATGTGGCAGAGCGCGGTCCCGGCGCGCTGCATGCTGCTCATGATGGCCGCGCGCGGGCCGAAGGACTCGCGGACGAAGCGGAGGAGCTCGACGGGTGACGCGCCCTGGAAGCGTCGGTTCAGCGGTTCGAGGTGTCGCTCGGTGATGCGCATGAGCGATGGATAGCAGAGCCCGTTTCCTTGATCCGGGTTGCCTTCGCCTGAGCTTGCGCGTAACTCCGCTGGCGAGGAATGACCAGCGTCTATCAAGCCTCAAAAGCGGGCGGGCTCGGCCAGGACCTGCCGGAGCTCGAGCGCCGGCGCTTCCTGTTCGTGACCGGCAAGGGAGGGGTCGGGAAGACGACGATCTCCGGCGCCCTCGCCCTCGCCTTCGCCGCCCGCGGCAAGCGCGTCCTCGTCGCGATGTGCCACACGAAGGAGCGGCTCTCCGCCATCCTCGGCTCGAGGCCGATCGGCCCGGAGGTCATCCAGGTCGCCGAGCGCGTGTCGGCGGTGAACATCGCGCCGGACAGGGCCCTCCGGGAGTACGGCGAGATGGTCCTGAAGATGCGCGCCGCGGCCGATCTCGTCTTCGACAACAAGTACACGCGCACCTTCTTCCGCGCGGTGCCCGGGCTGTTCGAGTGGGCGATGCTCGGCAAGGCGTGGTTCCACACGACGGAGCTGCTCCCGGACGGCTCGAACCGCTTCGACGTGGTCCTGCTCGACGCGCCCGCGACGGGGCACGGGGTGGACATGCTGCGGGTGCCGAAGGTGATCCTCGACGTGGCGCCGCCGGGCATCCTGCGCCGGGACGCCGAGGCGGCGTGGGCGATGTTCAGGGATCCCGCGCGGAGCGGGGTCGTCGTCGTGACGCTCCCGGAGGAGATGCCGGCGACCGAGACCGTCGAGCTCGTGGCGGAGGTCCAGGGCGACCTCGGCCTGCCCGTCCACCGGGTGATCATCAACGGCGTGCTGCCGGCGCTGTTCTCGCCCGAGGAGCAGCGGGCGCTCCTCGTCGACCCGGCGCGCCTCGACATCCAGGCGCCGGCGCGCGCCGCGGACACCGTCGAGAGCGCCTTCGTGGCCGGCGCGCGGCGGGCGATGCGCGAGTCGGTGCAGCGCGAGAGCCTGGCCCGCCTGCGGCGCGATCTCGACCTGCCCACCGTGATGCTGCCGTTCCTCTTCGACGAGGCCTCGACGGTCGCCGGCACGCGGATGCTGGCCGAGCGGCTCTGAGCGGGGGGCGGATGCCGGCGGCCCTGCTGCGAGCGAGCCCGCTGCTCCGCGACGGACGCGCGCTGCTCGACGCCGATCGCCTCGTCCACGCGGGGGTCGCCGACCGGCGCGCGAGCTTCGAGCTCGCCTTCGCCGCGATGCCGCCCCACACGGGTTTCCTCGTGGTCGCGGGGGTCGAGGCGGCGCTCGAGGCGCTCGCGGCCGACGGCGCGCGCTTCGACGCGGCGGCGGTCTCCGCGGCGCGCGCGGCGTGCGGCCTGAGCGACGCGCTCGAGGAGCGGCTCGCCGGCGCGACGCTGTCGGTCGACATCGACGCGATGCCCGACGGGACGATCGCCTTCCCGGGGACGCCCGTCGCCTCGGTGGAGGGGCCGTTCGTCGAGGCGCTGCTCGTGGGCGCGCTGCTCGCTCCGGCGCTCCGCCGCGGCACGGCCGCGGCGACGCGGGCCGCGCGGCTCCACATCGCGGCGGGCGGGGGCGACATCGTCGACGGGTCGTCGGCGAGCGCGCCGTTCGCCGACGAGGCGCTCGCGCTCGCCCGCGCGGCGCACGTGGGCGGCGCCGCGGCGACGACGTGCGCGCTCGCGGCCACGGCGCTCGGCATCCCGTTCCGCGGCGAGGCGGGGATCGACCTCGGCGAGCTCGCGCCGCCGCCGTCGCCGCTCGAGGGCCGCTGGCCCTGGTACGCCGATCGGATGGTCGACCTCGGGGGCGACGACGAGGAGGCGCTGCTCCTCGAGGCGAGGCGCGTGGGCGCGGGCGCGGGCGGCTGGGTCGCGTCGGGGCTCGGGGAGGCGGTCGAGGGGCTGCCGGCGGCGCGCTGCGAGCTCGTGGCGCTCGAGGAGTCGGGCGCGTGGGCGCTCCGGCAGGGCACGAGCGATCGCGGGGACGTGATCGCGGGGCGGAAGATGGTGGCGCGCTACTACGACGAGGCGGGGCGCGCGGCCTTCGACGTGATCCACCTCGCGCACGAGCGGATGCTGGCGCCGCGCGCGCTCGGCGTCGCGAGGCTCGCCCCGCTCGCGCGCGCGGCGATGCGCGGCGGGCGCGCGCTCGAGTCGCCCGAGCCGCCGAGCGCCGGGCGCGAGCGGTCCATCGCGGGGCGCCAGCAGCTGCCGGACGCGGTGGCGCACCTGCGCGCGCCGGCGAGGTACCCGGTGCAGTTCTCGCCGGCGCTGATCGCGCTGCGGGAGCCGGATCCGCCGGGGGTGCTGCGGTAGCTTCCGGGTGAGCATGAGAGCTCGCCGAGCTCGCCGGCTCGCGCGGACGGAGCTCTTTGCCGGACGTGTGGATTCGTGCCCGGACATCAACGTGCGAGTCGCGGCCGCGGCGCCTATCCCCATCAGGAACTTGGCGCTGGTGCTTCACCGCCCGCTCGGGGTGAAATGCTCGCCCACGGCTCCTGCGCCAGGAGCCGCCGCGCGGGCGCGATTCTCGCGCGGGTGCCTGTGAACCCATGAAAAGACGACGGGGGCAGACATGACGCAGATGACCGGTGTTGCGGGCAGGGCCCATCACCTCGAGCTCGGGATGTTCGGCGCCAACGGGACGAGCACGGCGCTGTCCAGGGTGCCAGAGCGCTGGCGCCCGACGTGGGAGAACAACCGCGACCTCGTGCTCGCGGCCGAGGCGGCAGGCCTCGATTTCCACATCCCGTTCGCGCGCTGGAAAGGGTTCGGCGGCGAGTCGGACCCCCTGGGCGTCACCCTCGATCCCGTCGCCTGGGCGGCCGGGCTCCTCGCGCTGACGAAGAGGATCGCGCTCTTCACCACCATCCATACGCCCTTCACGCACCCCATCGTCGCGGCCAAGCACCTGGCCACGCTGGATCACATCGGCCCGGGGCGCGTCGGCATCAACATCGTCAGCGGATGGAACAGCGACGAGGCCGAGATGTTCGGGATCGAGCAACGCGAGCACGATCAGCGCTACGAGTACACGAGCGAATGGCTCGACGTGATGCTCAAGCTGTGGACCAGGGACAAGCCGTTTCATCACGAGGGCAGGTTCTTCAACCTGCGCGGGGCGACCGGGGCCCCGAAGCCGCAAGGCGGCAAGGTCACCCTGATGAGCGCGGGCGCGTCGGTCGCCGGCCGGGCGTTCGCGGTCAACCACTGCGATCGGCTGTTCACGATCCTGGTCTCCCTCGAGGCGTGCCGCGACGAGATCGCGAAGGTCACGGAGGCCGCCCAGCGCGCGGAGCGCCGCGTGGACGTGTACACCGCGGCGTGCATCGTCTGCCGTCCGAGCCGGAAGGAAGCCGAGGAATACTACGAGCGCATCTCGCGCGAGATGGCCGACGAGCCCGCGATCGACAATGCGCTACGGCTGCTGGGGCTCGACTGCCGCTCGTTCTCTCCGGAGTTCCTCGCGATGTTCCGGAGCCGGTTCGCCGCGAGCCACGGGCATTACCCGATCGTCGGCACGCCGAGCGACGTCGCCGAGGAGCTCCGGCGCATCCGCGATATCGGGGTCCGCGGCCTGGCCCTCTGCTTCATCGACTACGCCGCCGAGCTCCCGTACTTCAGGGATGAGGTCCTGCCCCGCCTCGTCGACATGGGCGTCCGCCGGCCTGGCTGACTACTCGGAGACCTTGATCAGCAGCTTTCCGATCTTGTTCGGCTGGAAGAGCATCCCGAGCGCGTCCGGGGCGTTCTCGAGGCCTTCCGCTCCTGAAGGCGGGCGCTTGGAGCCCGCGCTGGGCCCGCGTAGCCTGTCGAGACGTCTCCGATGGATCCCCGCGCACACGATCGCCCCATCCGGCTCGACGCCGATCGCCTCGCCATCCCCGGGGTGAGGTGTGGTCGATTCACCCGCTCGACGCGCCGAGTGAAGGACCGTGGCCGACGCGCCCGATCGAGGTGCCGGCCGAGGACGTGTGGGTGCCGGTGGCGGGCTGAGCTCGCGTGCCAGCAGTTCAGTCGACGTAATTTCAAGAATGAATCTGGCTGTCTAGATAAATTGGCCCTCAGTCCAGAAGCTATTCGCTTGAATCAGGTTAATTGAAGGCAACATCCCGAGAACCAACTCAAAGATCTAGGTGATCGCAGCCTGGATCCAGAGAATCGATTCAAGAATCTAGGTGATCGCAGCCTGGATCCAGAGAATCGATTCAAGAATCCAGGTGATCGCAGCCTGGATCCAGAGAATCGATTCAAAGATCCAGGTGATCGCAGCCTGGATCCAGAAAAATCGCTCAGGAATCAAGCGAGTTGAGACCGGGTGGGGCAGTCTACTCGGAGACCTTGATCAGCAGCTTTCCGATCTTGTTCGGCTGGAAGAGCATCCCGAGCGCGTCCGGGGCGTTCTCGAGGCCTTCCACCACGCGCTCGCGCCAGGTGATCCGGCCCTCCTTGATCCAGCCGTGGATCTTCTCGAAGGCCTCGGGGAAGCGCGCTTGATGATCGCTGACGACGAAGCCTTGCACCCGGAGCCGCTGCATCAGGATGAGCGGGAAGCGCACGGGGCCCGGGCGCGGCTGCTTGTCGTTGTACGTCGAGATGAGCCCGCAGATCGCGACCCTTCCGAAGAGATTCATCTTGTCGAGCACGGCGTCGAGGATGTCGCCGCCCGCGTTCTCGAAATCGATGTCGACGCCGTTCGGACAGGCGCGGTCGAGCGCCGCCGCGACGTCCTCGGTGCGGTAATTGATGCAGGCGTCGAAGCCGAGCTCCTCGGTCACATGGCGGCACCCGGCGTCGCTGCCGGCGATGCCCACCACGCGACAGCCCGCGATCTTGCCCATCTGGCCGACGAGGGAGCCCACCGAGCCGGCGGCGGCGGACACGACGATGGTCTCGCCGGGCCTCGGCTGCGCGATATCGAAGAGGCCGACGTAGGCGGTGAAGCCGCCGGTCACGTGGAGCGGGCAGAGGAAGGCGCCGAGCGGGACGTCCAGCGCGGGCAAGCGCGTGAGGACGAGGTCGCCTGGAGCCGCGACGTTGTAGTCCTGCCAGCCGAGCAGGCCGGAGACGAGGTCTCCTGCGCCATAGTCGGGGTGACGGGAGCGCTCGACGACGCCGACGCCGAGCGCGCGCATCACCTCGCCCTGGTTCACGGGCGGCATGTACTGCTTCATGTCGCTCATCCAGATCCGGTTCGTCGGATCGACGGACAGGTAGCGCGTGCGGACGAGGACTTCGCCGTCGCCAGGCTCCCGCACCGGCGCCTCGCGGAGCTCGAAATGGCTGCGGTCCGGCGGGCCCTCGGGGCGCGCCTTCAGGATGTAGTGGCGGTTGGAGAGGGACGAGGTGCTCATGAAGCGAAGCTAGACGCCCGGAGGCTTCACCGGAAGATGCAACCCGACCGCCGCGGCTCACATGTCGAGCAGGAGCTGCGTCAGGATGTAGTTCGTGACGAGCACGGTGACGCAGCTCTCGACGACCGCGCGCGTGGTGGCGACGCCGACGCCGCGCGCGCCGCCCGAGGCGTAGAAGCCGTGGCGGCACGAGACCGACGAGACGATGAAGCCGAAGACGCACGCCTTGATGAGCCCCATGGAGATGTCCTTGGGGAGGGCGAAGTCGCGGATGCTCTGGAAGAACGCGCCCTCGTCGCCGCCGAGCCAGAGCACGGCGACGAGGTACGAGCCGCACATGCCGACGCTCGTGTACAGGATGCAGAGCAGCGGCAGCATCACCGTCGCGGCGAAGAGCCGGGGCGAGAGCAGGTACTGCACGGGGCTCACGCCCATCGTCGCGATCGCGTCGATCTGCTCGGTGACGCGCATGTTGCCGAGCTCCGCGGCCATCGCGCTGCCGGCGCGGGCGGTGACCATGATCGCGGAGAAGACCGGCGCGAGCTCGCGGGCCAGCGAGACCGCGACGAGGCCGCCGACGCGGCCCTCGGCGCTGAACGCGCGCAGCGCGTAGGACGTCTGCAGCGTGACGACCATGCCGCTGAAGACGCCGGTCAGGCCGACGATGAAGACCGACTGCGCGCCCATGAAGTCCATCGCCGCGAGGAACTGGGCGGGGCGGAACGGCGGGCGCACGAGCCAGACGATCGTCTGGAAGGTGAGCGTGACGATGTTGCCGATGTTGTCGAGGAACGCGAGGACCGGCTCCAGCGCCCTGTCGAGCAGCTGGCCGCGGCTGGTCTCAGCGCCTTCCTTCACGGTGCGCTCTTGTACCACGCAACGCCGCCGCGCACGGGCCGGGCTCGCGACGACCCCGCGCGCCCGCTCGCCCGCGCCGCGACGCGCGCTTCGCGCCGGCGCGTGGATCGATCCGCCGGTCGAGCCCGCCCGGGGGCGAAGCGATCCCCCGCTCGCCCTCGCCAGGCTCCGGCCGCTCGACGCGCCTCACGCAGCGCCCGGCCCGGCTCCTCGCGATCCGACGGCGCCGCGCCGCAGCTCGTCCTCCAGCGCGGCGAGCACCTCGCCGCTCCGCGCGCCGGTCGCCCTGATCTCGGCGGCGCGGCCGGGCGCGGCCGGGTCCTCGGGGGCGGCGAGGTGGATCAGGAGCGCGTCGCCCCCGAGCGCCTCCACGAACGGCTCGCCCCACTCCACAACGACGAGCGCGCCCTCCGCGCGGCGCTCGCGCAGCCCGAGCTGGGCGAGCTCCGCGGCCGCGTCGTCGCGCGCGCCCTCCGCGGAGGACGCGCCCCCGAGGCGGTAGGCGTCGGCGTGCGCGATGGGGATCCGGCCCTCATGCTCGTGGACCAGCGTGAACGTCGGGCTGGTGATCGGGAGCGCCGGCGGGACGCCGAGCGCCCGGCAGAGGGCGCGGGCGAAGAACGTCTTCCCGGCGCCGAGATCGCCGGCGAGGACGACCAGATCGCCGCCCGCGAGGCGCGCGGCGAGCGCCCGCGCCAGGCGGATGGTGCTGCGGCGGCTCGGCAGCTCGATGCGCATGCGTCAGAACCGGGCCCCGGCGCCGAGCGTCGCGCCGACGAGCAACAGGGAGCCGCCCCCCGTGGGAACCCACCGGAGGTTGCCGAGCTGGGCCTCGAGCTGCACCGAGGGGCTCAGCGCGAGCGCGACGTCGAGCGACGCCCCGAGCACGGGGTCGACGTCGAGATCGCCGCGGTACGTCGTGAGGTCGGGGCCGACGACGTCGGCGCTGGACCTGAAGAACGCGCCCGCGCGGAGCGACGGGCCGAGGTGGAGCGGGAACGCGCGCCACGCCCCGTCGTGCGGCGTCAGGCTGGGCGTCAGCAGCAGGCGCGCGCCGCCCTCGATCCAGCCGGCGAAGGGGCCGGCCAGGTTGCCGCCGCCGCCGGCGAACAGCTCGAGCCCGCGGTCGCCGGGCGCATAGGCCACGCGCGCCTCCCCGACCAGCGAGGCCGCGCTGCCGCTCGCGCCCGGGAGGCGCGCCGCCGCGACGGCCAGCCCGAGCGACGCGGACACGGCGACCCGGCGCCCGCCCGAGTACGCAGGCCACACGCGCTCCGGCCCGAGGGGATACGCCATCAGCACCTCCTTCGCGGGCGGCGCGGGCGGCGGCGCCGGCACCGGGGGCAGCACGATCGCCCCTCCCGCGGACGGGGGCGCGCTCGCCGGAGCGGAGCGCGCGGCGCGCTCCCAGGGGAGCTCGCCGGCGCCGACGCCCTCCGGGCGGAGCAGGACCGCCAGCATCTCCTGCGTCTGCCGGGTCTCCTTACCCCGGTCGACCTCCCTGGCGACCGACTCGACCCGGCCCGTCGAGGCGAGGTACGCGGTGAGCTCGATCCGGGTGGTCGTCACCGCAGGATCGACGGTGCCGGTCAGGACCCAGTCCGCGCCCGTCCGCGCGCCCACCGCGCGGTACTCGTCCGCGCTGTCGGCGACGCCATCGGCGACGTCCTTGAGCGCGGCAGCGACCTCGCCGTCCGGCGCCGTTGTGTGGCCGAGGGCGGCGAGCCCGCGCGCGACCTCGGCCTGAGCGGCGCTCCGGGCGGCCTCGTCGGTGCCCCCGCGCGTGGGGAGCAACGCCACCCGATCGGCGAGCGCGGCAGGGGCGATCGCCAGGAGCGCGGCGGCGGCGGCACAGGAGAGGGCTCGGCGGATCATGCGGCGCCATGCTACGCCCGCCGGCAGGCCGGAGCAGCCCCGGGGCGACGCGCCGGCACGGTCTCCACGCGCGGCCTCGCGCGTCGTCCCCCGCGCCGGCCGGGCGCCGGCCGCGTTCGCCGCGTCGTTCACCGCGTCGTTCACCGCGTCGTTCACCGCGCGTTCGCCCCGCTCATCGCGCTTTCCCGCTCTCGCGGTAGCCGATCACCCGCGGCAGCACGCGCCGCCCGCCGAAGCCGCCCGCCGCCGTCGTCCAGAGCTCCGCCGTCGCGGTGCTCATGGCGCTCGCCGCGGCGAGGCGCCGCGCCTTCACCTCCGCCGGGTCCTCGGTGCCCGTCTTCGGCAGCCGCTGCACGCCGGCCCAGGCGAGCACGCCGGCGTCGCGCCCGAGCGCCGCCCAGAAGCTCGGCGGCGAAGGATGGGTGGCGAGCCACGCCGCGAGCGCGGCCGCCGCGCCCGAGGCAGGCGTCGCCCTGGGATCACCCGCGCCCGGCGGAGGCTGCGCGCCGGAGGGCGCCGCGAGGAGCGGGAAGAGCCCCGCCGTCGCGACGAGCGATCCCGGCGGCGGCGCGACGGCCGCCTCGAAGGCGAGCGCGATCGTCACCGAGCGTGGAGCCGCGCGGAGCGCCTGGTCCGCGCAGCGCGCGTCGCCGGCGAGGACCATCCCGCGGATGGCCGGGGGCCGGAGAGCGCGCGCGTCGAAGGTCCCATCGCAGGGCAGCGCCAGCGCGATGCCATGCTCGGCCAGCGGCGCGGCCACGGCGGCGCCCGCCGGCGCGGCCCCGGTGGCGCCCGCCGTCGCGGCCCCGGCAGCGCCCGCCGGCGCGGGAGCCGCGTCCTTCTGGACATCGGCGTCGCCGCCCACGAGCGCCACCGGCTTCGCGCCCCGCTCCGCGAGCGCGGCGGCGAGCACCTCGATGCTCCTCGCGGGCTCCTCGCCCACGACGAAGACGAACGCGCCGTCGAGCGCCGCCGGCTCCGGCGGGTGGACGAGCAGCACCGGGATCGCGTGCGTCCGCGCGAACTTCGCCGCCTCGGTCGCCTGCTCCCGATCGGAGCCGGCGATGAGCACCGCGGCGCCCTCGGCGGTGAGGCTGTTCAGCGCCTCGTCCACGCTGCCCTCGCCGCCGTCGTCGCGGCTCACGAGCCGCGCGTCCGCGCCCGGCCGGAGCAGCCCGAGCCCGTGCGCCACGCCGGCGGCGATCTCGACGCCCCGGCGGCGCGACGCGGCCGTGCGCGTCGACAGCAGCAGGCCGACCGTGGGCGGCTCGACGCGCGCGGCCCCCGCGCCGGCCGCGAGCTCGAAGATCGCGTCGCGCTGGGTGCCGAGCGCCGCGTCGGCCCGATCGAGCAGCTCCTTCGCGAGCGCCACGTCGCGGCGCTCGCGGGCGACGATCGCGAGGCGCTCGGCGACCAGCGAGCGCAGGTCGACCTCCGGGCTCACGACCTCGCCGGTCGCCCGCCCGGCGCGGAGCGCCCAGACGAGGTGATCGATCGGCACCTCGCGCAGCTGCGCCCCGATCTGCGCCCGGACGGCGGCGCGCCGGTCGTCGTCGGCCTCGCGCAGCCAGACGCTCATCAGCTCGATCGCCTGCGTCCACGCGCCCGCCTCCATCGCGGCGGCGGTGACCTCCTCGTTGAGGAGCGCGCGCACGTACGGGTCGATCATCTTGCTCACCAGCGGGCGCAGCACCCCGAAGGCGGGCCTCGGCTTGCCGGCTCGCCGGAGCGCCGCGCCGCGGATCACGCGCGCGAGGTCCCCGACCGCGCTCCGCCCCGCCGCCTCGACCCCGGCCGCGAGCGCCTCGGCGCGGCGGAGGTCCCCGCGCTCCAGGGCGATCCACGCGAGGTGGACGGTCGCGACGCGCGCGAGGTCGTCGGAGGCGTGGCGCCCCCGGAAGGCGAGGAGCTCCGGCTCGAGCGCGATGCGCTCGGCGTGCGCGCCGTTCGCGAAGCGCGAGAGGAGGGGGCGCAGCTCGGCCTGGGCCGCGGGCGACCCGGCCAGCGCCGGGCTCACCGGCGCTCCGCCGTCCTGCGCGCCGCAGCCGGCGGTCGCGGCGGCGAGCGCGAGCAGGGCCGCGGCCGCGATCGCGGCCACGCGGGCGTGACGTGGCCGACGTCGCCGGGCGGCGCGGCGGCGCGGGTTGGCCGCCCCGCCGCCGCTCGACGCGCCAAAGGCAGCGGAAAACCGGCCGGAACTGTTGACTGCGTTCACCTTGACGTCACCCGGGGCATCCCATACACCCGCCGCGCCCGCCTTCCATCGAGGTCAGCGTGTCCGAGGCAACCCCCGCGAGATCGCTCTTTCACGAGAGCCGCCGGTCCTTTCTCCTGCGCAAGCTGCATTCTCTCACCGGCGCCCTCCCCGTGGGCGGTTTCCTGCTCTTCCATTTCTGGACGAACGCGAAGGCGCTCCAGGGGCAGGAGCGGTTCGACGCGGCCGTCGCCGAGATCTCGCACATGCCGTACCTGCCCGTGCTCGAGATCGGGCTCGTCGTGCTGCCGCTCGCGTTCCACGCCCTCTACGGGGTCAAGCTGGTGCTCGAGGGCAAGCCGAACGTCGGCAGCTACACGTTCTCGCGCAACTGGATGTACACGCTGCAGCGGGTCACGGGGGTGCTCGCCTTCGCGTTCATCGGCTTCCACCTCTGGTCGTACTGGGCGCAGAAGTGGCTGGGCCGGATGGCGCCCGAGGAGTTCTACCCGCGGCTGTGCGCCGACATGGCGTCGACCGTCGGCGGCGTCCCGGTGATCGCGCTCGTCTACCTCTTCGGCATCGCGGCGAGCGTGTTCCACTTCGCCAACGGCCTCTGGGGCTTCTGCTTCTCGTGGGGGATCACCGTGTCGCGCCGGGCGCAGCGGATGGCCGCGGTGGTCTTCGGCGCGGTGGGCCTCGTGGTCTTCCTGTTCGGCGCCAACACGGTGATCTATTTCGCCACCGGCGCGCCGTTCCCCGGGACGCCGGGCCCGTCGGCGGAGGGGGGCCGCACCTGCGCGGACATCGCGTCGACCTCGACCGGCTCCACCGGCTCCCGCGCGCGCGCGTCTGTCGGCGCCGGCGCCGGCGTCGGCGTCGGCGTCGGCGTGGGCGCGCCGGCCTCGCACTGACCATCGTATCGGCCGCGCCCTTCCGGGGAGCGGCGCGGGAGCATCGGGATCGAACATGGCCGCGAAGAGCACGACGAGGAGCGAGGGGGGGAAGGTTCGGCGCGTGATCGTCGTCGGGGGCGGGCTCGCCGGCCTGATGACGGTGATCAAGCTGTGCGAGGCGAAGGTCCCTGTCGACCTGATCTCCCTCGTGCCGGTGAAGCGCTCGCACTCGGTGTGCGCGCAGGGCGGCATCAACGCCTCGGTGAACACGAAGGGCGAGGGCGACAGCCCCCAGGTGCACCTCGAGGAGACGGCGTACGGCGGCGATTTCCTCGCGAACCAGCCGCCCGTCAAGGGCATGGCCGAAGCGGCGCCGGGCATCGTCAACATGCTCGATCGCATGGGCGTGCCCTTCAACCGGACGCCCGAGGGCCTGCTCGACTTCCGCCGCTTCGGCGGCACGCTCTACCACCGCACGGCGTTCGCCGGCGCGACGACGGGGCAGCAGCTGCTCTACGCGCTCGACGAGCAGGTGCGGCGGTACGAGCTCGCCGACGTGACCGACGAGCACGGCGTGGCGATCCCGGGCGAGAAGATGGTCCGGAAGTTCGAGTTCTGGGACTTCCTCGAGGCGATCCTCGACGACTCCGGCACGTGCGTGGGCTGCGTCGCGCAGGACCTGAAATCGATGCAGATCCGCGCCTTCACGGGCGACGCGGTCGTGCTCGCGACGGGCGGCTGCGGCATCGTCTTCGGCCGCTCCACGCTGAGCGTCATCTGCACGGGGACGGCGGCGTCGGCGGTCTACCAGCAGGGCGCGGTGTACGCGAACGGCGAGTTCATCCAGGTGCACCCGACGGCGATCCCGGGCGCCGACAAGCTGCGGCTCATCTCGGAGAGCGCGCGCGGCGAGGGCGGCCGCGTCTGGGTGCCGAAGGACAAGACCGACGCGCGGAGCCCGCGGGACATCCCCGAGAAGGAGCGCGACTACCTCCTCGAGCGGATGTACCCCGGCTACGGCAACCTCGTCCCCCGCGACATCGCCGCGCGCGCGATCTTCAAGACGTGCTTCCACGAAGGGCGCGGCATCTGGAACGCCGCGACGGGCCGGAACGAGAACGAGGTCTACCTCGACCTGACCCACAAGGACGAGAAGTTCCTCCGGTCGAAGCTCGCGGGCATCCTCGAGATCTACGAGAAGTTCGCGGGCACCGACCCGTACAAGAACCCGATGAAGGTCTTCCCGGCGGTCCATTACTCGATGGGCGGCCTGTGGGTCGACTACGAGGCGGACGCGCGGGGCTCGCTCAAGGCCGGGTCGCCGCGCAACCACGCGACGAGCATCCCGGGCCTCTACGCGGTGGGCGAGGTGGACTACCAGTACCACGGGGCCAACCGGCTCGGCGCCAACTCGCTGCTCTCGTGCATCTACGCCGGCATGGTGTGCGGGCCGGCGGTGGCGACCTACCAGCGGAGCATCAAGCGGAGCGCGCTCGACCTGCCGCGCTCGATCTTCGACAAGGCCGAGAAGCGCGCGGAGTCGAGCTACCAGCGCATCCTGACGCAGAACCAGGACGCGAAGCAGCCGGAGAACGCGTACCGGCTGCACCAGGAGCTCGGCGAGACGATGCTGCGCGACTGCACGATCGAGCGCGACAACGCCACGCTCGACCGGGTGCTCGAGAAGCTCGGCGAGCTCGAGGAGCGGGCGGGGCGGATCAAGTGCACGGACACGGCCCCGCGGGTGAACCAGGGGGCGCAGTTCGTGCGCCACCTCGAGAACATGCTGGTGCTCGCGCGGGTCATCGCGCAGGGCGCGAGGAACCGCGACGAGTCGCGCGGGGCGCACTACAAGCCGGAGTTCCCGGCGCGGAACGACGCCGCGTGGATGCGCACGACGCTGGCGCGCCACGAGGAGAAGGGCGCGGTGAGGTTCGTCCGCGAGTTCGACTACGCGTGCGCCGGCCAGTCGATCCACGTGACGGACGCGGTGGACACGTCGCTCGTGACGCCGCGGGAGCGCAAGTACGAGCAGGCGGGCGCGGCGAGCGCACAAGCGACAGGGAAGCTGTCGCAGAAGAGCGTGTAGGATGGCCAAGGCGAGCGGAGACGAGGCGAACGGGGCGGCGGCGCCGGCGCAGCCGAAGGGCGAGGGCCGGCTTGTGCACCTGCGCGTGCGGCGGCAGGACACCGCGGATCGGACGGAGTCGCGGCGCTGGGAGGAGTTCAAGGTCCCCTACCTGCCGCAGATGAACGTGATCAGCGCGCTGCAGCAGATCCAGAAGGATCCGCGGACCGTGGACGGCAAGGAGGTGGCTCCTGTCGTCTGGGAGGCGGTGTGTCTGGAGGAGGTGTGCGGCTCGTGCACGATGGTGATCAACGGTCGGGTCCGACAGGCCTGCTCGGCGCTCATCGACCAGCTCGCGCCGAAGGGCGAGGTGATCACGCTGGAGCCGATGTCCAAGTTCCCGCTCGTGCGCGACCTGCTCGTCGACCGGAGCCGGATGTTCGAGGACATGAAGCGCGTGCGGGCGTGGATTGACATCGACGGCACGCACGAGCTCGGCCCGGGCCCGCGCGAGTCGCCGGAGCGGCAGCAGGAGCGGTATCCGCTCTCCCGCTGCATGACGTGCGGCTGCTGCGTCGAGGCGTGCCCGCAGTACAGCGACGGGACGAAGTTCGTCGGCGCCTTCGCCATCAACCTGGTGCGGCTCTACAACATGCACCCTTCGGGGGCGATGCACGAGGGCGAGCGCCTCGAGTCGGTGATGAGCGAGGGTGGGATCACCGATTGCGGCAAGTCGCAGAACTGCGTCGAGGTGTGCCCGAAGGAGATCCCGCTCGTCGACTCGCTCGCGGCCGTCTCCCGCGACACGACGAAGCGGATGCTGTTCGGCTGGCTGCTGAAGTAGCGAGGCCCGCGCGCCGACCGACCGGTGTGCCCTGGGCGCCCGGGACGGCCTCCGGCGGCGCGTGTGCGGCACAAGCGGCGGCCCTCGGCGCAGCGCTCGGTTATACTGGGCCCACGATGGATCCCGCGCATATCCGAGCTTTCGCCGAGCGGAGTCGAGCGGAGGTCGAGCAGCGCAAGCTCGACCACTGGAGTCGCACGTACCGCGAGCATGGCTTCCAGGCGACGCTCCAGGCTGGCCATGCGCTGTACGAGCACGCGCGACGCGTGCGCCCCGATTTCCCTACGGAGCGGGAGCGCGCCGAGGATCTCGCGCATCACGTCGCGTTGAAACGTCTTCTCGAACGGGCGGCAGGTGCGTTCGCCGTTCGTTGAGCTCCTCGGGGCGCTCGCTGACGTCTTCTCTCAGCTCGGCGCGGGGTGAGACGGCAGCCAAGGAGACGCTGAGCGCAGTGCGCGTCCTCGCGCGGCCCAGCGATGCTGGCGAGGGACATCCCCGCTGGAGCGAAACCAGAGCGGCGATGAGATTTAAGGAAACAGCGACCCCGTCCCGAGCCCGAGCCCGTTCCCGAGCCCCATCTGCAGCGCGTCCGGCGCGCGCGGCCGCGCCAGCTTGTCCAGGCGCATCCCGAGCAGGTGCGTGATCAGCGTGCAGGCCTGGTGCGCCCGCGCCGTCGCCTCGCACCCCATCCAGGCGCCGAGCGGCTCCCGCTCGCCGTCCTCGGCGTAGCGGATCACCGCGCCGCCCTCGGCGACCGTGATCCAGGCGTTCGCCTGGCGCGGCAGCGAGGCGTGCAGCACGCCGACCTGGCCCAGCGGATCGTCGTTCGGGCCCGTGACACGGCCGTCCGGCTCGAGCAGCGCCACCGGCTCGGCCTCCAGGCCGAACACGCGCCCGCCGCGATCGACGCTGAGCTGGTGCTCGCCGTTCACGAGGATCTTGCCGTCCGGCATGACGTCGACCGTGAGGTCGGCGAGCGCCCAGCGCGCGCGGGGGATGTCGAGCAGCGCGCCGCCGCGCACCCAGTTGGCGGGGGGCGTCGCGGCGCACGCCGCGAGCAGCGAGAGCGGTACGACGAGAGCGAGGCGTCGCATGCGCCGAGCATACCCCAAGGACGCGCGGCGCGTGGGCCGGCAGCCCTGCTTGTCGTGGAGGATGGATGGAAGCGCGGCGCGTGGGCCGGCGGGCCAGGGCGGCCTTACACCTTCTCGGTCCCGGTCGTGCCGAGCAGCCCCGTCGGCTTCACGAGGAGCACCCCGATCAGCACCGCGAACACAAGGACGTCCTGCAAGCCGGAGTAGGGCGTGAGCTTCGTCATCTCTCCGATGATCCCGATCAACATGCCCCCGAGCATGGCGCCCGTGATGTTGCCGATGCCGCCGATGACCGCCGCCACGAACGCGCGGTTGCCGATCACGACGCCCATCGTGGGGTACACCTGCGACTGATCGAGGCAGTACAGCACCGCGCCCACCGCCGCGAGCATCGAGCCCGTGAGGAAGGTGAGCGCGATGATGCGGCTCGTGCGGACGCCCATCAGCCGAGCGGCCTCGACGTTCACGCTGAGCGCGCGCATCGCCTTGCCCGTCCAGGTGCGCCGCACGAGCAGCTCCAGGCCGATCATCACGAGGATCGAGGTGACGAAGATCACCTGCCGCGTGTGCTCGATCGGCAGGAGCTGCGGATAGCCGCGGTAACGGGCGGTGAAGAGGAGCTGCGCCAGGTTCTGGAGGAGCACGCTCATCCCGAGCGCCGTGACCAGCGGCGTGATCCGGGTGTTCGCGAGGCCCCGCCCCCGTGAGCGGAGCGGCGCGTAAGCCACCTTCTCGACGACGACCCCGAGGACGCCCGCGAAGGCCATGGCGCAGAGGGTGCCGGCCACGCCCGCGAACAGCGGCGAGCTGTCGGCGCCGAACGCCGCGATCCCGAAGAGCCCGGCGAAGGCGCCCATCATGAAGATCTCGCTATGAGCGAAGTTGATGAGCTTGAGGATGCCGTAAACCATCGTGTAGCCGAGGGCGACCAGCGCGATCATCGACCCCTGGGCGAGCCCTGTGATCAGGGCATTCACGATCTTCTCCATGGAGACCTCTTTACTGCACGTTCCGCACGTTCCGCGCGCCCCTCACGTCCGAGCCAGCGCGCGGGCCAGCGCACGGGCCAGCGCACGGAAACGACCGCTATTACTTCGCAGCCTTCTCGTTGACCGTCGCGTAGTAAGTAAACTGCTTGTCCTTGATCCGGACGATCACGACCGGCTTGTCCGCGTTGCGCTCGGCATCGATGGTGATGACGCCCGTCGCGCCCTGGAACCCCTTGGTGTCCTGGATGGCCGCCCGGATGTCGTCCGGCGTCATCGCCTTCGCGCGGCCCATCGCGTCGGCCAGCAGCCTGGCCGCGTCATAGCCCTGCGCCGCGATGCTCGACGGCGTGCGCTTGTACCGGTCCTTGTACTTCTGCACGAAGGCCTGCGAGTTGGGCCAGGGGACGTCCGGCGCGTAGTGGTTCGTGAAGTACGCGCCGTCGAGCTCCTCGGCGGCGTCGCGCAGGAGCTCGTTCGCGTCCCACCCGTCGCTGCCGACGAACATGCTCCCTGGTACGCCCGCGGCCTTGGCCTGCCGCGCGACCGGGGCCATGCTCGTGTAATAGATCGGCGCGTAGATCATCTCGGGGTTCGCCGATTTGAGCTCGTTGATGTACGTCGTGAAGTTGGTCTCCTTCTTGAGGAAGCTCTTCTCCATGACGATCTCGCCGCCTAGGCGCTTCACCTCGTCGCGGAACTCCTTGGCGAGGCCCGACGAGTAGAGGTCGTCGGAGGCGAAGAAGAGCCCCACCTTCTTCTTGCCGAGCGTGTTCACGATGAACTGCGCGCCCATCTGGCCCTGCACGTCGTCGGTGAAGCAGGCGCGGAACACGAACGGGCCGACCTTCGTCACGTCCGGGTTCGTGGACGACGGCGAGATCATCGGCACCTTCTTCTTGTTGGCGACGATGCCGCCGGCGCGCGACCGCGACGAGGCGACCTCGCCGAGCAGGGCCAGCACGTGATCCCGATCGATGAGCTGCAGGACCTTGTTGGTCGCCTCCTCGGGCTTCGACTTGTTGTCCTCGTAGAGGACGTGGATCGGCTTGCCCTTGATCCCACCGGCCTTGTTGATCTCGTCGATCGCGAGATCGATACCCTCCTTCGAGTCGACGCCGAACGCCGTCTCCTCGCCCGAGAGGCTGAAGTAAGCGCCGACCTTCCACTCGGCGTCGTCCTTGGCGTGCTCGGCCGCGTTGCCGGCCGAACCCTCGCTCTTCTTGTCGCAACCGAGCGTCATCGCGCTGAGCGCGAGCGCCCCGGCGATCATCTTCACCAAACCCCGTCGTCCGAGCATGTCGTCGTCCTCCCTGTCGCCGGGCTGCCTCGCGTGGGGTCGCCCGCGGTGGCCATGGCCGCCCACGGAGCGGCTCAGAGCGCGTGTACTCACCGCGTCTACCATTGTCTACGCGGCACGTCAGCATCGTCGGGCCGCGACGCGGTCGGCGCGGAGCATCTTAAGTGTTCGACTTTCCACGGATTCCGGCGACCGAGCCCGGCGTCGTGGCGCGCGGCGTCGCGCGCCGCGGCCAGCCAACGCGGCGCGCATGGCGGCTAGCCGGTGCGGCGCGCGTGGACGAAGTGCTCGACGTTCCCCTTCGGCCCGCGCACCGCGCTGTCGACCTGGCCGACGACCGAGAAGCCCGCGGCCTCGATGGCGTGGCGCCCGTCGGCGATCGCCGCGAGGCGCGTCGCCTCGTCGCGGATGACGCCGCGGCCGCGGGCGGCGGCCTCGCGGCCCGCCTCGAACTGCGGCTTGATCAGCGCCACGAGATCCCCCGAGGGGCGGAGCAGGCGGGCGATCGCGTCGATGAGGCGGGAGATGCTGATGAACGACGCGTCGACGACGACGAGATCGATGGGGACGTCGAAGTCCTCTCGCTGGAGCTCGCGGGCGTTGACCCGATCGCGCACCTCGACGCGCGCGTCGGCGCGGAGCTTGGCGGCGAGCTGGCCGTAGCCGACGTCGACGGCGAAGACCCGCGCCGCGCCGCGCTGGAGCAGGCAGTCGGTGAAGCCGCCGGTCGAGGCGCCCACGTCGACGCACGTCTTCCCGGCGACGTCGAGGCCGTGCGCGGCGAAGGCCGCGAGCGCGTGCTCGAGCTTCTCGCCGCCGCGCGAGACGAACCGGGGGCCGGAGGCGACGTGGACCTCGGCGTCCTCCGGGAGCAGCGTGCCCGGCTTGTCGATGCGGCGCGGCCCCGAGGTGACCTTGCCGGCCATGATCAGCGCCTGCGCCTCGGTCCGCGAGCCGGCGAGCTTCCGGGCGACGAGCAGGGCGTCGGCGCGCACGCGGGTCATGGCGCCTCCGTCCCGGGCAGGGGCGCGGCGAGGCCTGCGCCGCCGGGGGAGGGAGGGACGGCCGCGTCGCCGGAGAGCGCCAGCGCCTCGCCGTGGAGCGCCCGCGCGACGGCGGCGAGGCCGTCGCCGATGCGGGGGCCCGGGCGCAGCGCGACCTCGGTGTTCAGCGGGCGCAGGCGCCCCTCGCGCACGGCGCGCAGGGATCGCCAGCCGGGCGCGTCCCTGAGCCCCGCCAGCCTGGAGGCGCCCCGCATGTCGCCGTCGCTGGACGTGCCGTCGAGCAGGACATCGGGATCCAGCACGAGCAGCTGCTCGACGCTGATCGACGGGTAGGGGCCGCCGCGGGTGATCACGTTCTCGCCGCCGGCCAGACGGATGAGCTCATCGGGGAAGCTGCCGGGGCCCGCGACGAAGAGGGGCGAGGTATCGTAAAGCAGGGCAGCCCGGACGCGCGGGGCGCCTCTCGCGGCGACGGCCTGCTCGACCGCGCGGCGCCGGGCGCGGATCCGGCCGATCGCCTGCTCCGCGCCGGGCGCCGCGTCGAGCCGCCGCCCGAGCTCCGTGAGCATGTCCTCGATCTGCGCGAGCGACTCGGTGTCAGGGAAGCAGGTCGCGATCCCGTGCGCGCGCAGCGACTCGTCGAGCGCGGGCCCCGCGGGGCCGCGGGCGCCGACGACGAGGGTCGGCGAGAGCGCGATGATCGCCTCGATGCTCGGGTCGGCGTAGCCGCCGACGCTCGGCAGGCCGAGCACCTCGGGCGGGTGGTCGCAGTAGCGGGACCGGCCGACGAGCGCCGCGCCGGCGCCGATCGCGCAGACCGCCTCGGTGGTGCTTGGCGACAGGGAGACGACGCGCGCACCCGCCGCGCGCGCCGGGGCGGTGCGCCCGCACGCCGCGAGCCCGAGCGCCGCGAGCCCGGCGAGCGCGGCCCGCCGCGAGAGCGCGCGGCCCGGCGCGCCCGGCAGGAGCGAGGCGCGCGCGGCGCCCGGCAGGAGCGAGGCGCGCGCGGCGCCCGGCAGGAGCGCCGCGCCGGCGGCGCTCCGCGTGGAGGAGCGCCGCTCGTCAGCCAAGCCGCTCCCGGCTGCGCCGCCGCCGCAGGCTCGCGAGAGCGCCCAGGCTCGCCGCCCCGAGCACCCAGGGGACCGGCTGCGTCGGATCAGGCCGCGGGCTCACGCTGCAGGACCCGCTCGGCTCGTCGTCCGCGGGCGGCTCGGGGACCTTCGCGCAGAAGCCGGGCTCGCCGTTGCAGCTGTAGCCGTCAGGGCACGCCGCGGCCTCGTTGCAGGGCCGCGTGCAGGTGCCGTCGAGGCACGCGTTCGCGGGGCACTGCTCCGGCTGTTCGCACGTCGCGCCTACCTCCGCCGAATACGCGGGATCGGTGGGGTAGCCGGTCGCCCAGGGGGGCTCCTTGTATCCTCCGGCACGGGCGGCGCGCACGGTCGTCTCTTTAATCCATTCCGCCCAGCGGTACACATAGCCGTAGATCGGATACTCGCAGCCCTCGGCGCCGCGCGAGGTCACGCCGATCACGCGGTGCATCAGATCGAGGCTGGGTCCGCCCGAGTCTCCCTCGCAGATGCCGGTGTCCCCGACCCACTCCGTCGCCTTCACCAGGGACGACGGGCAGCCGTCGGCCACGCAGTCGATGAACAGCCTGTCGCGGCGCCGCCGCAGGCCCGCGCCCGCGCTCTCGTCGTTCGTCGCCCCGAAGCCGACCGCGTAGTACTCCTCGCCCTCCACGAGGGGCACGTCGACGCGCGGCACGAGCGGCACCGCCTCGCTCTCCGGGATCGGCTCGTCCAGGATCAGGATCGCCTGATCGTTGCCGCAGAACGCGTCCGTCCCCTCGCCGGGGAGCAACACGACCTCGCTGCCGCCGTAATAACGCGCGTACCTGCCGATCTCCGCGTCGGTCGTCACGAAGATCCGGCGCGCGAGGTGCGTGTCCGTGAACTTCGTGGATCGACAGGTGATCTGGCCGTCGAGCTCATTGGCCATGTCCGACACGCAATGACGGGCCGTCAGCACCACGTTCGGGGCGATCAAGCTGCCGGTGCAGATCGCGCCGATCTCGTCGTTGTAGATGCCCACGACAGCCCTGTCGCCGTCGTCGAGATATCCGTCCTGAATGGCGTCCCGCGCCTCACCGATCTCGTCAGGAGGCGCCTCCAGGGCCGAGCTGCACGCCGTCGCAGCGAGTCCCAGGGCGAGAATCCAGGTGACTCTGGGCAAGCAAAACGACATCGAAAGCCTCCAGATACTGCAATGTCTGCGCGCCGCGGGGTGCCGCAAGGAGCAAAAGATTCTAGAGGCGAAGCCGCTGACGTGCACGCGCGGCGGGTGCGATGACCGTGCGATGACCGACTCGGCGCGTTGCTCCCCCCACATAACAGAGAGCTCTTGCAGGATCGGCCGGCGCGCCGACGCGTTCGACGCCGCGCGCCGCCATGGCGGCGCCAGGGGCGCGGCGGCCGCTCCCCCCTGAAATTCCGCGGGAATGCGCGCGGCCCAGGTGTTGCGGGGCGGTGGGGCCGTGATCGATCCCGTCCTGCTCTTCGGCCTGGCGCTCGCCGCGGGCGCGCCGCTCGCCCTCTCTCCGCTGGCCACGGCGCTCGGCGCCGCGCTCGCCGCGGCGGCGCTCCGCCGCCGGGCCGGCCGCGCCGCGCTCGCCGCCGCCGGGGTGGCGCTCGTCGTGAGCGGCCTCCGCGCCCGCGCGCTGCTCGACGGCGCGGGCGCCGCCTACGATGGCGCCCTCGCGCAGCTGCAGCCGCCGGCGCGCTGCGAGGTGGCGTGCGCCGTCGTCGGCTCGCCGGTCGTCGTCGGGGCGGCGCAGCGGCGCTCCGCCGGGGCGCGCGGCGCGGACGACGAGCCGCCGGCCTCGCGCATCGACGTGGAGCTCTCCGGCGGGACGTGCGGCGGGCGAGCGCTGCAGGGGCCGCTCCGGGCGCGCCTCTACGGCGCGCCGATGGACCTCGCCCGGGGCGACCGCCTCGAGGTCACCGTGGACCTCGCGCCGATCCACCTGTTCCGGAACGAGGGGCTCCGGAACGCGACCGCCGCGATCGCGCGGAGCGGGATCGTCGCGAGCGGGACGATCGTCGAGGCGCGGCGGACGTCGGAGGGCCGCGCGATCGACGTGCGCGCGGCCGTCGATCGCGCGCGCGCCTTCGTGCGCGGGCGCATCGAGGCGACGTTCCACCCCGACGCGGTGGCGCTCGGGCGCGCGCTCGTGCTCGGCGAGACCGACCTCGCGCCCGAGGACCAGGAGGCGTTCCGCGAGAGCGGCCTCGCGCACCTGCTCGCGGTCTCGGGGACGCACCTCGTGCTCGCGGTGGCGGGCTTCGCGGCGGCGCTCCGCGCGATCCTCGTCCGCGTCGGGCCGATCGCCGCCCGGTGGGACGCGGGCCGGATCACCGCGGCGCTGTGCGTGCCGGCCGCGTGGCTGTACGCCGACTTCGCCGGCGGCGGCGGCTCGGCGATGCGCGCCGCGGCGATGCTCAGCTGCGCGATGGGCGCCCGCCTCTTCGGCCTCCGTCCGGTGGGCGTCCGCTGCTTCGCCCTGTCGCTCGCGGGCGCCGCCGCCGTGGATCCGCTCGTCGCGTGGGATCTCTCGTTCGGCCTGTCCGCGGCCGCCACCGCCGGGCTGCTCTGGCTGCAGCGTCCGCTCGCCGCGCTGCTCGTGCCCGGGGAGGGGATGCGCGGCGTCGAGCAGGGGCGCGGCGCCGAGGGCGGGCCGGGCGGGTCGTCGGCGCGGGAGCTCGCGCGCAAGGTCCTCGCGCCGCTCGCGACGACGCTCGCGGCCATGTTCGGGTGCGCGCCGCTGCTGCTCATGAACGGCGAGACGTTCCCCCTGCTCGGCGTGGCCGCGAACGTTGTCGCCGCGCCGATCGGCGAGCTGGCGGCGCTCCCGTTCTGCCTCGCGCACGCCGTGCTCTCGTGGGCGCCGCCGGTCGAGCGCGGGTGCGCGCTCGTCGGGTCGGGCGCGCTGCTCGCGGTCCGCGCCGTGGCCCGCGCCTCGGCGGAGACCGGCGTGGTGCTGCGCCTGCCCGAGCCGTCGCCCGCCCAGCTGGCCGCGCTCGCCGCCGCGATCGCGCTCGCGTGGGCCGCGGAGCGCCGCGGCCGCCGGCTCGCCGCGCTCGCCGCCGGCGCCGCCGCGTGGCTGCTGCTCGAGGGCGTCGCCACGCGCGCGGGCGCGCCCCGCGGCGTGCTGCGCGTCAACGTCCTCGACGTGGGGCAGGGCGACGCCATCCTGATCGACCTGCCCGAGGGCGGCGCGATGCTCGTCGACGCGGGCGGCTTCGTGGGCAGCCCCGTCGACACGGGCGCGCGCGTGCTCCGGCCGCTCCTGCGGTCGCGCCGCCGCGCGCGCCTCGACGCGGTCGTCCTCTCGCACCCGCACCCCGATCATTTCGGCGGCCTGCCGGCCACGGTGGAGGGCGTCGAGGTCGGCGAGCTCTGGGACACCGGCCAGGGCGAGGCCGAGGGCGCGGGCCCGGTCTACCGGAAGCTCCTGTCGGACCTGCGCCGGCGCGGCGTGCCCATCGTGCGGCCCGACGCGCTCTGCGGCAGGCCGCGGATCCTCTCGGGGGCGACGATCGAGGTGCTCGCGCCGTGCCCGGAGCTCCACCCCGACCGGGGCGCCAACGACAACTCGTTCGTCGTGCGCATCACCTACGGGGCTCGATCCGCGCTGCTCGTGGGCGACGCGGAGCACGAGGCCGAGGACGCGCTCGTGGCGCGCTACGGCGCCGCGCTCCGCGCCGATCTGCTCAAGGTGGGGCACCACGGCAGCCGGACGTCGACCGGCGCGGCGCTCCTCGCGGCCGTCGACCCCTCGATCGCCGCCGTCTCCTGCGGCGTCCGCAACCGCTTCGGGCACCCGAGCCCGGAGGTGCTCTCCCGCCTCTCGGCGCGCGGCGTCGCGATCGCGCGCACGGACCGCGGCGGCGCCCTGACCTGGGAGACCGACGGCGAGCGCGTCCTCTGGTCCCGCCCGGGCGAGCCGCCGCGCCCGGCCCCCGCTCCCCGCGACGGGAGGACCGCCCCCGGACACGTCCCGGAGAACGGTGGGCCGTGAGCTGGAAAAAATCGCCGCTCCGGGCGGCTGTCAGCTGGCCTCCCCATCCTTGCGCCTGGACGTCCCCTGAGGGACGCTGGGTCGATGTCTCGAAGCGCGATGACGACCACGATCCGCCGCCGCCTGGCGGGCGAGATCGGTCGTATCGACAAGCAGGCGCCCTTCCGCGTCGCGCTGTCTTACCCCTCGCCGTACCGGGCCGGAATGAGCTCGCTCGGCTTCCTCCAGATCTACAAGACCATCCAGGCCGAGCCCGGGATGGCGTGCGAGCGGGCCTTCCTGCCGGACGACGAGGGCCAGGGCGCGGGCGGCCCCCCGATCACGTACGAGGGGCTCCGCCCCATCTCCGATTTCCCTGTCATCGCGCTCTCGGTGGCCTACGAGCTCGAGCTCGCCGGGGTCGTCCGCCTGCTCGAGCTGGCGGGGATGCCGGCGCTCCGGGAGGAGCGCTCCTTTCGCGATCCGTTCGTCCTCGCGGGCGGTCCGCTCACGTTCTCGAACCCGCTGCCGCTCGCGGTGTTCGCCGACGCGATCATCATGGGCGAGGCCGACACCCTGGCCGTGGAGGCGCTCCGCGTGCTGCGGGACGCCCCGTCGCGGGAGGCGGCGCTCGACGCGCTGGCGGCCCTCCCCCACGTCTTCGTCCCCGCGCGCCACGGCGCGGAGATGCCCCCGGTCGCGCAGTGCGACAACGCGCTCCTCCCCGCCTGGTCGCCGATCCGCGCCGAGGAGACCGAGCTCTCGAACATGTTCCTCATCGAGGCGGAGCGGGGCTGCTCGCGCGGGTGCACCTACTGCGTGATGCGCCGCTCGACCAACGGCGGCATGCGCATCGTCCCGAAGGAGCGCCTCCTCGAGCTCATCCCCGAGGACGCGAGGCGCGTCGGCCTCGTCGGCGCTGCGGTCAGCGATCATCCGAAGATCGTCGAGGTCGTCCGGACGCTCGCCGAGCGGGGCTGCGAGGTCGGGCTGAGCAGCCTCCGGCCGGACCGGCTGACCGACGAGTTCGTCGGCGCGCTGCGGCTCGCGGGCTACAAGACGCTCACGACGGCGATGGACGGCACGAGCGAGCGGGTCCGCGAGACGCTCGAGCGGCGCGCCCGGCCCAGGCACCTCCAGCGGGCCGCGGAGCTCGCGCGGCAGCACGGGATGAATCGGCTCAAGCTGTACCTGATGGTCGGCGTCCCCGGCGAGACCGACGCCGACGTCGACGAGTGCGTCGCCTTCGTCGCGGAGCTGTCGCGGATCGTGCCCGTCGCGCTCGGGATCGCGCCGTTCTGCCCGAAGCGCAACACGCCGCTCCACGGCGCGCGCTTCGCCGGGATCGACGTCGTGAACAAGCGGCTCGACCGGCTCCGCCGCGGGCTGCGGGGCCGCGCGGACGTGCGGGCCACGAGCGCGCGCTGGGCGTGGGTCGAGGCGGTGCTCGCCGCGGGCGGCGAGGCCGAGGGGCACGCCGTGCTGCAGGCCGTGCACGCGGGCGGCTCGTTCCGGGACTACGAGCGCGCGTTCGAGAAGATCAAGCGGCCGGAGCCGCCGCGCCGCCAGAGCCTGCCGCTGCTCGCGGCGGGGTGAGCGGGGCGGCAGCCCGGCCCGGAGGGTGCCACGTGACGATGAAGACGCTGACCCTCTTCACGCGCGAGCGCTGCCACCTCTGCGAGGTGGCTCACGCCGCGCTCGAGCGTGTGCGCGCCCGGCTGCCGTTCGAGCTCGCCGTCGTCGACCTCGATCGGGAGGCCGGCCCGGAGAAGCGAGCGCTGTACGACTGGGAGGTCCCCGTGGTCGAGCTCGATGGGCGGAAGATCATGAAGTACCGCGTCGACGAGCGGCGGCTCGAGCGGCTGCTCTCCGGCCCGGAGTGAAGCACCGCGTCGAAGAGCGGGGGCGGGGCGTTTCGGCCCGCTTTCGCCCTGCGCCGCGCTACGCTATGCGAACCCCCGTGAAGTGGACGACCCTCGTGCAGCTCGCCTTCATCCTCGTCGCTGCCGTCGCCGTCTACGGCTTCGTGCACGCCGCGCAGAATGACCAGCGCACCACCGGCTGCGAGGCCATCTGCGCCCTGCGCCCCGCGTACGCCGGCCGCAACCGGCTCGCGCCGGACTTCGAGCTGCCGGACATGAACGGCAAGCCCGTCCGGCTGTCGTCGTTCCGGGGCAAGACGGTCTTCCTGAACTTCTGGACGAAGACCTGCGCTCCGTGTCTGCAGGAGATGCCGGCGCTCGCGGAGCTCGGCCGGATCGCCCAGTCGCGGAAGGACATCGTCGTCCTCACGATCTCGACCGACGAGGGTCCGGACGACGTGCGCGACGCGCTCAAGGTGGCCCTGAACGGAGACCCGCCGTTCCCTGTCCTCTTCGACCCGGAGTCCAAGGTCGTGATGGACCAGTACGGCACGCAGCTCTACCCGGAGACGTGGATCATCGACCCGAACGGGATCATCCGGGCCCGCTTCGACGGCGCGCGGGACTGGTCGAGCAGCCTGGCCATCGAGGTGGGCGAGATGGTCTCGCGCTGGGGCAGCTGCCCGGCCGATATCTACAAGAGCAAGCCGCGCGCCGGGTCCGTCGACGTCTGCGCCGACGACTCCTGAGCGGGCTCCTTGCCGTGAGGGCGGTGGGAGCGCTTAGGATCTACCCATGAAGCTCGAAGCCGCCAACGTGCTCGCGTTCGAGGCGGGCAGAGCCCTCCTCGGCGCGGCGCGGCCGCTCGACGTGGAGATCGAGGGGGTGACGATCCACGTCACCCCGCAGCGCGAGCCGCCGATCGCGTGGCCCGCGCTTCCCTACGGGAAGCCGATCCCTGGCCTCGATGAGCAGCGCCACGGCCCGTGGCCCTCGGCGGTGCGGCTCGACTGCTCGTGGAAGGGCGGACACGTCGCGCTCGTCGCCCGCTGGAGCACGTGGCGCGCCAAGCCGCGCTATTACGGGCAGCTCGCGCTCGAGGTCGCGACCGCGCCACGCAACCGCCAGATCGTCTGGAGCACGGTCACCCAGCGCATCCTCGACGTCTCGCCCGAGGGCGAGGACGCGATGCTCGAGGACGCGGTGATCCCGGTGAGCCTCGCCCTCTTCGATCGCGAGAAGGGCGACGAGAAGCGTGCGTACCTGCGCTACCAGATCGAGCTCGCCCGCAAGCTCGGGCTCCCGTTCATGGGTGCGGCCACGGCGACGCTCTTCCGGGTGCCGCAGGGTTTCTCGGGCGCGCTCGACCCCGACGCCTTCGCCCGCGTCGTGCGCGCGGCGCTCGTGAAGCTGCCCTTCGTCACGCGCGGGGAGGACAGCGACGTCGAGGGCGAGCCGTACGTGGATATCCGGCGCGCGCTCGCGCCCTCGAGGCGACCCGTGCCGGAGAAGAGCGAGGGCGTCGTCGAGGCCGCGGCGGGCGAGCCCCCGCCCGATCTCGCCGGGCAGGACAGCACGCTCTTCGACGAGCTCGGCGTCTTCCGGTTCGGCCCTTTCGAGGAGTTCCGCTGGACCGATCTCGGCCGGATCAACGTGGTCATCGGCCGCAATGACACCGGCAAGAGCACGCTCCTCAAGCTGGCATATGTGCTCGCCAGGAGCGTGCAGGACTACACGCGGCGGATGGACGCCGACCGGCCCTCCCTGGGGGAGGTCCTTGCCGAGAAGCTCATGTGGACGTTCCAGCCCGCGAGCGCGCACCTCGGCGACCTCGTGAAGAAGCGCAGCCCCGGGGACGCCGTCTTCGGCGCCACGCTGTGCAACGCGGTGTACTCCGCGCTCCTCTCGGCGTCGGACGCACGGTCGCTCCGCATGGACGACGAGGGCGGCCCGCAGCTGAACCTGCGCGCTCTGTTCATCCCCCCGAAGGAGATCCTCACGTCGGTCGACGCCATCACGTCGCTCCACGAGCAGGACAAGCGCTTCGGCTTCGACGACACGTACTACGACCTCGCGGTCGCGCTCCGCGGCGAGGTGATGCAGGAAGATCTCCCGGACAGCCTGCGCCGCGTGCTCATCTCCCTCCGCGAACTGTTCTCGGGCGAGATCGTCCGCGAGAGCGGGAGGTTCGTGTTCCGCCGGGGCGACGATCAGTTCTGGATGTCCCAGGTCGCCGAGGGCATCAAGAAGATCGGCCTCTTCGCGAGGCTCATCCAGAACGGCGAGCTCCGGCGGAACACCGTGCTGTTCATCGACGAGCCCGAGACCAACCTGCACCCCGCGGCGGCCCGCGCGCTGGTGCGCATGCTCCACGACGTGTCGCTCGCGGGCGTCCAGATCTTCATGGCGACGCACAGCTACTTCATCCTGAAGCAGCTCGAGCTCGTGGCCAGGCAGCACAAGGCGGACGTGCGCCTCTGCGCCCTCACGAACCGCGAGGGCCACGTGAGCGGGAGCTTTCATGATCTCTCCGAGGGCATGCCACCCAACGAGATCGTCCAGGAAGAGCTCTCGATGGGTGATGAGGACGTCGACCTCGCGATGGCGGGTTGACGCTCATGGCGGAAGAGTCGGGCTTCGCGTTCACCCCGCCCGACGTGGCGTGGTTCCGCTTCGAGGACCTCCCCACCTACCGGCGACTCTCGGGCGCGGGCGTCGCGGAGATGGACTTCACGTACTGGGATCCCGACCGCGGCCGTGTCGTCCTCCTCGAGATCAAGGACTACACCGGGCGCGACGCACCCGGCCACCTCGCCGATCGCCTGATCGCCAAGGGGCGGGACTCTCTGGTCATGCTCCAGAGCGCGTGGCGCGGGGGCGACACAGAAATCGGCGCCACCCTCGCCAGGGAGCTCCCCGAGCGGTTGCGCGTCCGCTCGCGCGTGCGGCTCATCTTCGTGCTCAAGGTCGATGCCGCCACGCGGATGAAGCCGATCAGCACGATGAAGGACCATATCGCCTGCTCGATCCGGGCGTACGCGGAGCTCCTCGGCCTGACGTGCGACACCGTGGTCATGAACCAGGACAAAGCCTCCGCGCTCGGCTTGCCCCTCCGCGTCTCGCCCCCTCCGCGGTAGTGGCGCGACGCGCCGATTCACGCGGGCGCCGGTGCTGGATGGGAGAGTGGTTGAGGGGCGACGAGGCGCAGCGGCCCAGGTAAACGCGCCGCCCCGCGCATCGGAGCGCAGAAGACCGCGCGGGAGGCGCGGACCGGCAGATGCGAGGTTACCGGCAGCCCGCGGAAGTATACGTCTTCCCGGCCGGACAGCAGAAGAGCATGGATCCCTTGCAGTCCTGTGTGCAGGCGCCTGCGCCCGCGACGCGGTTCCATCCGCAGGAACGGCCGCCTGGGCAATAGGGCAGGCAGGAACTGCCCACGGAGCCGTAGCCCGAGGGACAGCAGTGCGCGACCTGGTTCCCGCTTTGACACTCGCTGGAGCCGGACCAGTCCGACAGGGAGCAGCAGAGCCCGGGGCCGCAGGCCGTCAGCGCCTCGGACGCCTCCTCCACCTCTTCGGTGACGGCCTCGCTCGATAGGCTCTCGTCCGTCACCACGTCGGGCGGATACGCCATGCACCCCATGAAATAAGCCGACAACATGACGCAGAGTCCAGCAATGAAACGTCGCATGATGTCCTCCTGAAATGGGTCGAGGTGCCTCGCGCGACGATGACCTCGCGCGCTGTCCACGATGGTTCGTTCGCCGCTGTCCTCGGTCGTCTGACAAGGTTCGTTGGTTTTCTTTCGTCGCTTCTTGGGGCGGTCCAAGGCGGGCTCCTCTCCCCGGCTCGCCGGCGCGGTGCTCCGCAAGGCAGCGGCCGCGCCCGGGTATCTCCGCCCCGAGAGCCGCCCCCACCCCCGGCGCCAGCACCCGATCGCCGCCGTCCCCGAACGGCGATCCGCCGTTCCTGGTCCTGTTCGACCCCGACGCCAGGTCGTGCTGGACACGTACGGCACGTAGCTCTCCCAGGAGACGTGGATCCTCGATCCGGACGGCATCCTCCGGGCCCGCTTCGACGGCGCGCGGGACGGGTCGAGCAGCCTGGCGCTCGAGGTGGGCGAGATGATCGCGCGCTGGCCGCTTGGCGCACCCGCGAAAGATCGTTATGTGAGTCACCCACCATGACCGCCCGGAGGCCGACGTCGCCGACAGCGCACCCGCCGCAGCCGCCCGCAACCGGCGAGGGGGGAGACGGGAGCGCCTCGGACGAGCGGGTCGCGGCGGCGCGGCAGGCGCTGCTCGAGGGGGTCGGCGCCGAGATCGCCGCGTCGTTCCCCGGCATCACCCGGCTGGGTGGGCAGGTCGTGGCGGCGCTCTACCTGGCGGACGAGCCGCGCTCGATGGACGAGCTCAGCCAGGAGCTCGGCCGCTCCAAGAGCAACATCTTCGCCAACCTGCGCGGCCTCGAGGCGGCCGGGATCATCGAGCGCCGGCGGGAGTCGGGCGCGCGGCACGACTCGTTCGCGCTGCGCGGCAAGTACCCCGACGTGATCGTCGGCGCGTACCTCGGCCGCCTGCGCCGCGTGGTGCAGGACAAGCGCGCCCTCGCGCGGCGCGCGCTCTCGCTGCTCGGCGACGCGCAGGGCGCGGAGGCCGACGCGATGCGCTCGCGGCTCGACGACCTGTCGCGCAAGTACGACCTGTTCGCCGACCTGATGGAGCAGCTCCTGCCGTCGATCGACGGCCCGGTCGATCTGGAGCGGCTCATCGCGCAGGTGCCCGAGGCGATGGTCCGCTCCCTGAACGCGGCGGCCCGCGTCGCCTGGGCGGCGGGCGACGCGATCAGCCGCCTGAGCGGCCGAGCGGGGCGCAAGAAGTAGCGGCGGCCGGCGTCACCCGCGCGGCGGGCAGTCCCGCATCTCGATGAGGATGCCGGTCGACGTCTCGATCCGGTGCATCAGGTTCACCTCCCGCGTCACCGGGGAGGGCGTGATCGGGTTGGGCGCGGCGCCCACGATCATCGGCCGGTCGGGGTCGCCGTCGACGAAGACCATCAGCACCTCGATGCCGGGCTTGAGCGGGAAGTGGATCCCGTAGTTCGGCCCGGCGTGCGGCTGGATCATCCGCACGAGCCGCGAGGGGAAGGCGCGCGACGCGGGATCCCCCGCGTCGAAGTGGAACCGCACCCGGTAGCGCCCCTGCTCGTCGATCGGCGAGACCTCGCCGATCTCGCCGTCCGGGAGCGGCTCGACCAGCGCCGACACCACCCCGTGGATCTTCGGCCGCGGCGCCGTCCGCGGCGGGCGGTAGGCCTGCGCGGCGCGCACAAGGCGCGCGCGGTTGACGTACTCCTGCTCGCCGCCGGCCCCGCCCTCGACGGCCACCGGCTGCACCGCGCGGTGCTCGACCTCGACGGCCAGGAGCCGCTCGCCGTCGAGCCGCGGGTGGCCCTCGAGCGCGAAGACGGCCCCCGGGATCAGCCGGAGCTCGTCGCTCTGGCACTCGAAATAGCGGCTCGACGAGGCTCGCTCCTCCGCGCGGATCCGCGCCAGCTGCTGGCCCTCCTCCGGCGTCTTGTGGTGGGCGCCGTACTCGACGACGCCGCCCCCGAGGCCCGCCGGCGACTCGTGCGCCGCCGTCATGTCGAGCCTTGGCGTCCGGTAGTTGTACTCCTGCATGACGTACGTCGCGGGGAAGGCCCTGGCCTGCTCCCTGAGCTCGAACATGTCGCGCCGCTCGCCCCGCGGCCGGAACACCACCGCGTCGCCCCCCGGCAGCGGCTGGAAGCCCGTCGGCTCGTCGGTGAACACCATCACGTCGCGGCCCGACTCGTGCTCGAAGAAGAACGAGATCCCGAGGTGCTCGGCGAGCCGCGAGATGAAGGCCAGATCCGTCTCCTTGTACTGGACGATCATCTCCCGCTGGGGGTGATCGCGGTAGAGGCGCATCACCACGTCCTCGGGCCCGAGCCCCACCATCGCGAGCTTGTGCTGGATGAGCTCTGGCACGCTGATGTCGAGGAAGACCTGCTGGAGCTCCACAAGCGTCGCGCGGAACGCCCGCGGCGCGAGCCGGAGCCGGTAGGAGCGGAAGGCGGTCTCCGTCTCGTGCCGGTCCTCCACCTCGGCGATCATGCCGTGTACGGTCCGCTCGTCCGCGCCCTCGACCTCGAACACGAGCGACGCCGCCGCCCCCAGCACCTGTTCGATCGAGAGCTCGGCGCCGTCGCTGCACACGACGTCGATGTCGTACGAGAAGAGCTGGCCGATGGCCTCTCTGCCGTGCACCCCGCGCACCCGGAGGAGGTCGCAGGAGAAATCGCTGGAGTCGAGCCGCAGGATCGGCGCCCGCCGTGCCCGGTCCCGGAGCGCGGCCTTCGCCTCTTGAAGCGCTTCCATCGGCGCCGCGCGCGCCGGGCGCGGCGCCGATTCCGATGCGCCGGTCTCGCGGAACGGCACGTGAGCAGGCGCCTCTGGGCCGCCCTGGGACGGCGGGAGCTCCCGCGGCCCTCCGGCGGTCGCCCGCAGCGGCGATGGCGGCACATCGCGAGGCCCTCCGGCGGTCGCCCGCAGCGGCGATGGCGGCACATCGCGCGGCCCTCCGGCGGTCGCTCGCACCGGCGCCTCGAGGATCTCTCGGTCGTCCGGAGACGGCGCAGGCGGGGGATCGTCCACCGGCTCGTCCGCCTCCTCCGGGCGCTCGGCGCAGGCCGCGCGCGCGATCGGCTCGCTGCACGGGGGCCCTGCGTCCGGGGCCTCGCGGATGCGCGCGGGGGCGGACGCCGTGGCCATCGTCACGGCGCTGGGCGCGCGGTGCGCCGTCGCGCCCGCGGGCTCACCGCACGGCGGGGCGGCGGGTAGGGACGGCTCGCTGCACCTCAGGGGTTCCGTCGGCTCTCGGTTCATCGTCGCGCCTCCTCCGCGGCTCGCCTGGTACTGTACCCGACGCGGAGGCACGCATGGGTACGCGCGAGGGTGAGGGGTTCAACGGGAAATACCTCCTCATCGAGGTCCCGAATTTCAACGACGCGGCGTCCGAGGCCGAGGCGATGGGCTCGTACCTGCGCCTCGGCGCGGTCAAGGACCCGAGCCTCGCCGGAAGCCCGGGCGCGCCGAGGGCGACCGGCGAGGACCTCGCCGCCCGGGTCACCTCGTTCATCGACGACACCCGCAAGCGCGACGGCTGCCCCGATTTCCTCCCCGAGGCCGAGCGGCAGGCGGAGACCGCGAAGCTCCACACCAAGGGCGGCTGGCGCGATCACTCCGACGGCAACCGCATCACCACCACGCGCGGCGACAAGGTCGAGGTCATCAAGGGCAATTACCGCATGCTCGTCCTCGGCCGGCAGGAGGACACCGCCGGCTGGGACGTCTCCGGGGGCCATATCCAGGACGCCACCGATCTCTGGACCGCCGCCACCACCATCGAATGGGTCCAGAACTACAACGGCACCTGGAAGGTCACCGAGAAGACCGAGAAGGGCGACGTCGACACCACCTATCACGGCGACACGTTCGATCGCTTTTACGGCAACAAGCAAACCAGCATCACCGGCTCCGAGGCCCCCACGGCAGAGCGACCGAACCCCACCTGCCTGAGCTCCACCTGGGCGCAGCGGATCGAGTCGTACACAGGCTCGGCGGCCTGCCCTGTGCCGCAGATCCTCGACGAGACATGGGCCGACCAGATCGCCAGCAAGACGACGGCGACCGCGATCAGCGACGAGACGACCGCGCAGACCATCTCCAGCACCACGAGCGCCACGTCGATCAGCGACGAGACCACCGCCAGCACCGTGTCCAGCACGACGACCGCCTCGCTCGTGTCGGATACCACCATCGGCGAGGTCCAGTCGGTGACCATCGGCAATACGAGCGACGTCACCATCGGCAATGCGGCGTCGATCACCGTCGGCGCCACCGAGGAGATCACGATCGGCGGCCTGGTCGAGCTGACGATCGCGGCCATGCTCGAGGTCTCGCTCACGGCGGGGGTCTCGATCAACATGGGCCCCAAGGCCGAGCTCAACCTGACCAACCGGCAGGAGCTCTCCCAGTTCCGCACCAACGTGAAGAACATCTGCGCGAGCGTCTCGTCGGCCGAGTCGGTGAGCACCGGGGCGTACAACCTGATGTCCGGCGTCATCAACCTGTTCTGATGCGGACCAAAAACCTCACGCCCTTCCCCTTCGGCGCCAAGGTCTGCTCGCGCAGGCCGCCGCAGCCCGAGGTGGTCCTCGTCGTCCGCGGCCGGTTCTCGCTCCGCCTCGGCGAGCCGCTCGCGCCGCTGGAAGGGCAGCTCGCGCAGGGGGCGCTGACCGCCGAGACCTTCGAGGGGGGCGACGGCGAGCGCGACGGCGAATGCACGTACCCCGGCGATTTCGCCGACTGGAAGCCGGCCGCGGATCTCCTGCTCCGCGGCGCCTGCCGCCCGCCCCCCGGCGAGCCGCAGCGCGAGCACCCCGTGGGGTTCGCGGTCGGGAGCTGGTCGAAATCGCTGCTCGTTCCGGCGCCGCGCGACGGCCGCCAGGTGCCCGCGCCCTTCGGGCCGATCCACCCGGACTCGCCCGAGCACCGCCGGATGCTCGGCAAGGAGTACGGCCCCTCGTACCGGAAGGCCCGCGCCCCCTGGTACGCCGAGGACTTCGACTGGGCCTATTTCCAGGCCGCCCCGCCGGATCAGCGCCTCGCCGGCCACCTGCGCGGCGACGAGGAGGTCACGCTGCTGAACCTCCACCCCGCCGCGCAGACCGCCTCCTTCCGCCTGCCGGGCCTCCGGATCCGCGCGGTCGTCGAGGACGCCCAGGGCCGCGTGCAGGACGCCCGCATGAGCCTCGACACCCTCTTCGTCGAGCCGGACGCGGGCCTCGTGACGCTGACCTGGCGCGGCCACGCCGAGGTGGCCGAGGACGATCTCGCCGACGTGCGCGCCGTCGTCATCGCCGCCGAGCCGCTCTCGGCTGCGCCGCTGCCGCTCGACGAGTACCGGGAGAAGCTCGCCCAGCTCGCCCGCGATCCGCGCGGCCTCGAGGATCTCCCGCCGGAGGTGCGCGACGCCTACGATCTCGTCCGCGACGGCGCGCCGCGGCCGCCGAGCGCCGCCGCGGACGAGGCGGATCCTGTGTCGAAGCTCCTCGCCGAGCGGCTCGGCGGCCTGCACGCGCCGGAGCAGGACCGCGTGCGGCAGCTCGTCGCGAAGCTCCGGGCCCTGCGCACCCCCGAGGGCGTCGACCTCGAGCGAACCGTCGCGCAGGCGCTCGCGCGGCTCCCGGCGCAGCGGCAGGCCGCGTACCTCCCGGCCGTGCCCGCGGGCACGCCGCGCGTCCCCATGGGCGGCGCGCTCGACGCGCTCGTCGCGCGCATCGAGGAGCTCCGGCGGGACGCGGCCGCGCGCGGGACGGCGCTCGAGGGCGTCGAGCGCCTCGACGCGCTGCTCCGCGACGCCCGCCTCCGCGAGATCGTCCCCGGCTACCGGCTCCCCGGCGAGGCCGCGGCGCCGCCGCCCGAGCCCGGCCCCGGCGCCGACCTCTCGGGGCGCGACCTCTCCGGGCAGGACCTCTCGGGCCGCGACCTCTCCGGGGCGAAGCTCTCGGGCGCGCTCCTCTCGGGCGCGGACCTCTCGGGGGCGAACCTCTCGAACGCGGATCTCTCGCGGGCCGTGCTGTTCGAGGCGAACCTCGAGGGCGCCGCGCTCCCGGGCGCCGACCTCTCCCAGGCGAACCTCACCGGCGCGCGCGCCGCGGGCGCCGATCTGCGCGGCGCGACGCTCGACCAGGCCATCTTCACCCGCGCCGATCTCGCCCGCGCCCGCCTGGCGAGGGCGCGGGGGCGCGGCGCGCTGCTCGACGAGGCCGACCTCCGCGAGATCGACGGGGAGGAGCTCCACCTCGACGGCGCCGTCCTCCAGGGGGCGAAGCTCGATCGCGCCTGCTTGCGGGGCGCGTCGCTCGTCGGGTGCATGTGCGCCGGATCCTCCGCGACAGAGGCGGATCTCACGGGCGCGTCCCTGCCGCGCACGAGCTTCGCCGACGCCGATCTCGAGCGCGCGACGCTCGTGGAAGCGCGCGGCGAGGGCGCGGCGCTGCTCCGGGCGAAGCTCGACGGCGCCGATCTCCGGTATGCGTCCCTCCCGCGGGCGCACCTCTCGTGGGCCTCGGCCCGGGGCGCGCGCTTCGCGTGCGCGGTCCTTCGCGGGAGCCGCTTCTACCGCGCCTCGCTCGAGCGCGCCGACCTCGCGCAGGCCGATCTCTTCGGCGCCGATCTCTGCAAGGCGCGCCTCGACGGCGCCTCCTTCGCCGGGGCCAGCCTGTACGGCGCCCGCCTCGAGGGCGCGAGCGCCGCCGGCTGCGATTTCAAGGGGGCGAACCTGCGGCGCTCCAGCCTGGAGGGCGCGTGAAGAGCGTCGAGGAGCTGCTCGACCGCCTCCGCGCCGGCGCGCCGCTCCGCGGCGCCCGCCTCGACGGCCTCGACCTCTCGGGCCGGGATCTCACGAACCTCGATCTCGCCCGCGTCAAGCTCCTCCGCACCAGCCTGCGCGGCGCGCGGCTCGCGGGCAGCGCGCTCCCGGGCGCGCACCTCGTCGAGTGCGATCTGCGCGACGCGGATCTCGCGGGCTGCGTGCTGGACGGCGCGCTCGTGCTCGGCTCGAACCTCGAGGGCGCGCGCCTCGCCGGCGCGACGCTCACCCGCGCGAAGCTCTCGTACCAGCGCCTCGCCCGCGCCGATCTCTCCGGCGCGACGATCGTCGAGGTCGAGGCGGTGGGCTCGGACTGGTCCGGCGCCCGGCTCGCCGGCGCGACGCTCTCGGGCTCGCGCCTCGACCTCGCGAACCTCGAGGGCGCGGATCTCACCGAGGCCCGCGTCGCGCGCGCCTCGTTCACCCGCGCGAACCTCCGAGGCGCGCGCCTCGCCCGCGCCCGCGTCGAGGCCTGCGCCTTCGTGGGGGCCGATCTCGGCGGCGCGGACCTCGACGGCGCGGAGCTCGATCGCGCGGTCTTCCTCAAGGCGGACCTGCGCGGCGCCCGCTTCCCGAAGCGCATGCACGGCGTGGTCCTCGACGAGGCAAAGCTCGGCCGGCCCGAGCTCGCGGGCAAGGACCTCGCCGGGGCCGACCTCACGGGCGCGGATCTCTCCGGCCTCGACCTCGCGGGCGCGGATCTCTCCCTCTGCTCGCTGCGCGGCGCCGACCTGCGCGGCGCGAGCCTCCGCGGCGCCCGCCTCGAGCGCTCGATCCTCTCGGACTGCGATCTCACCGGCGCGGACCTCCGGGGCGCGAGCCTCCTCGGCTGCGACCTCTCGCGCTCGATCCTCCGCGGCGTGGACCTCTCGGGCCGCGATCTCGAGTCGGTGATCCTCATCGAGGCCGATCTCGAGGGCGCCGATCTCACGGCCGCGCGCCTCGTCCGCTGCATCCTCGACAGGGCGCGGCTCTGCCGCGCGGACCTGACGCGCGCGGTGCTCCAGCAGGCGCTCCTCCGCGGGGCCGCGCTGGAGGGCGCCGTGCTCGGCAAGACGATCTTCGATCGCGTCGATTTCACCGGCGTGGATCTGCGCGCCGTCTCCTTCGCCGGCCTCACGGTGCACCGCTGCGCCTTCATGGAGGCGAACCTCGAGCGGATGAGCCTCCGCGACTGCGATTTCATGGGCAGCGATTTCTCGAAGGCGAACCTGCGCGGCGCCGATCTCGAGGGATCCATCCTGACGCAGGCCAGGCTCCGCGAGGCCGCGCTGGACGGCGCGAGCCTGCCGCATGTCGTGGCGAAGGCCGCCTATTTCGGCGGCGCCTCGCTGCGCGGGGCGAAGCTCTCGCGGGCGATGCTCCGGTACGCCACGTTCACCCGGGCGGACCTCGCCGACGCGAACCTCGCCGCCGCGGATCTCCGGGACGCCATGCTCGATCATGCCGAGGCCCGCGGCGCGCTCTTCCTCTCGGCGCGCCTCGAGCGCGCCAACCTGTCGCACGCGCGGGTCGAGGAGGCCGACTTCAGCGAGGCCGATCTCGGCGGCGCCAACCTGCACGCCCTCCACGACAAGGGCGCGCGCTTCTCCGGCGCGAGGCTGCTCGGCGCGCGCCGGACGGACGTCGAACGGCTGGAAGCGGAGGCATTCGCGCCCCCGCGGCCGCCGCGATAAGAGCGGAAGGAGCGAACGGAATGCTGCCTGCGAGCAACAACGGCGCCGGGATGAGCATCGGGTTTCCGGACGTGTGCCTGACGCCGGTGGGGCCGGTGGTTGTGCCGATTCCGTACCCGAACTTCGCGCTCAACGCGATGGCGGTGAATTTCTCGGTGAAGGTGAAGGTGTCGATGATGAACGCGCTGCACCTCGGCACGACCATCCCGATGACCTTCGGGATGGAGCCCGGGGTGGCGCACCCGCTCTACATGGACGTCGGCGCCTACGTGGCGGGCAATCCCAAGGTGATCATCGAGGGGCTGCCGGCGATCAACCTCACCTGTCCCACGACCGGGAACGCCGGGAACAACGCGGTGGGCGCGGTGCTCGTGCCGAGCGCGGTGAACGTGTTCTACACGTGCGCGGCGGCGCCGGAGGAGGTGCTCCCCGGCGCGGGGAACGTGGAGCACGCGCTGTTGAGCGATGGAATCGGGGTGATCCGGATCCGGGTGTTCTCGCTGGACGTGCCGGCGCTCGTGTACCGGGCGATGCGGGCGCTCGAGGCGGAGGGGATGCGCGAGCTGGTCATCGATTTACGGGACAACCCCGGAGGAGAGCTGCGGGCGTTCGTGGAGCTCGCGGGGGATTTCCTGCCGGCGGGGAGCGTCGTGGCGACGGTGACGGACGGCGACGGGGACGAGGTGGTCTATCGCTCGCGACAGGAGGAGCCGTATTCGGTGCCTGTGACGATCCTGGTGAACCGCGGGACGGCCTCGGCGGCGGAGCTGTTCGCGGGGTGCCTCAAGGCGCACGGGCGGGTGGCCATCGCGGGGGAGAGGACGTACGGTAAGGGGGTGGGGCAGGCGCTCTGCGCGGGCGAGGGCGGCGCGCGGATGGCGGCGGCGGTGCGGGTGACGTTGCCGGGCGGCGTGGAGGTGCAGGGGGTGGGCGTGGGACCGGAGCGCGATGTGGGGACCGCGGGAGGGGGTCGTGGGGCGTAAGAAGACCTCGAGGCCGCTCGGCAGGACGACGTCCGATTGGGGAAAGGCTTCCACCACGACGCTCTCGACCCCCAAGCGCAAGGGCCCTCCGGTGGAGAAAGCGAACCCGAGCAGGACGCAAGCATCCCAGGACTTCATTCAGGCGAAGCTGATCAAGGTCTGCGAATGGGTCCGACAGCAACGGGAGGGGGAGGGCGACCCCGATAAGGCGACGGACGCGTGGTACAAGAGCGTCAAACTCAACGGCCTGTGCGGGGGATGGGTCGAGATCCACAAACGCGATCCGGTGTGGATCGAGGACCTGTGGCGGGCCATCGCGTCGTGGACCCCTCCGGACGGCGACCCGGGGGACCTCCTGGAGCACCTCAACGACCACATGTCCTCTGAGATCGCGTGGTGCAAATCCGGCCGCGGCGCGCAGGAGCTCGTGCTCCTGTTGAAGACAGCCTACCAGATGATGGACGAGCTCGAGCCCAACGCCAACTATGGCCCGGTGCCGGATTCGGTGCAGACGACGGGCCAGCTGGGCGAGGCCCCTCGGGGCGGCAGCTCCAGCAACATCACCGTGAGCAAGGACTACGCGGGCCGCGAGGTGGTCGAGCAGATCCAGAAGATGATCGGCGAGAAGAACACCCGCTGCATCGTGCACATCGAGACCGACGCTCACCACATGAGCGTGCGGATCGAGCGGACCGCGCGAAGCCTGGTCCTGACGGTCGTCGAGACGGAGAATACAGGGGTCGTGTCCTGCTCGTCCTGGGACGAGGTCATGAGGGTCCTGCAGGGGGGCATCTACCTGGACAAAGATAATAATGAGGACCAGCAGGTGAGCATCAAGATCTTCCGGCCTGCGGAGTGAGAAAGGCCGGTCGCACGCTCACATGACACTGCACATGGCGCACTGCCGATCGGGATGATCGCCCGCATCCGCGTCGTGCGTGGCCGTCCCCCCGATCTCGAGGGCCGGCGCGGGCTTCGGCGACTTCGTGACCGAGATCTTCTCGAACACGACGATGCCGTCGATCCAGGGCTCTTGGTCAGGCGGCCTCGTACCGGCGCCCTCCTTCGTCACGGTGTCGATCTCCTTCCCCTTGCGCTTCCATTTCCGCATCTTCTCTTTCCATCGCTCCGGGAAGTCACGCGCCTTGCAGGCGATGTTCGCCCAGGGGTCGATGATGACGGCCTCGCCCCAGTCGTCGAAGTCGCCCGGGTATCCCCCGTTCTCGTCGGCCTCCGGCGGGTTCAGGACGACGAAGGCGTGATCTCCGCTCGTGAAGTCGCCGTTATCCGCGGTGGGCAGCCGCTTGCCGAGGCGCACCATGTCCACCTTCGCGCCGTGGGCTTCCTCCGGACGGGAGAGGAGCCATATCGCCAACGCGGAGAGCTCCAGGCAATTGCCGACCTTCGCCTGCCCGACCCGAGCTCCAAAGGCGCGTATCTGGTCCATGCTCATGTGCAGCGGCGACGTGCCCTGCTTGGCAGTTGAGTACGCCATCTGCCGTCCGCTGACCCAGGCCGCATAAGAGAGCTCTTGCTGACGTACCTTGTCCCTCTCGTCTTTTCGCTTGTTGATGGACTTGTAGGGCCACCACGTCAGCCCCTGGATGGGCGGAGCGGTCATCTCGGCGATCGTCCTGCGCGCCTCTCCGGCGATACGCTCCGCCAGATCGAGCAGAGCGTCACGCTGCCTGGGGCCGAGGTCGAGCATCTCGATCCCGAGCCCGGCTTCGCTGCTGTTCGACGAGGCATGGTACGCCTCGACCGTCTTACTCCTTGCCAGATCCAGCACGGAGCTCGGCTTGTCGGGGTTCTGCGGCTCGGGCTCGCTGTCTTCGTCCTTCGTCCCGCCGATCTCCTTCGCAGCGAGGGCGTCGGCCTGCGTCTGGGTCGATTGCGAGTTGCGGAGGGTCGCCGCGCCGCCCTCCTTCTGGATCGCGGCGCCCGTCCCCAGCTTGTTCCCGTCCTGGCTCAGGCGCCTGACCCTTTTCATGCGCGTCCTCCCTTCCCTGCTACCCGAGGCGGATCTCCTTCCCGTTGATCGTCATCGTCTCCTCGGTCAGCACCGTCGCGCTCTTCGCCTTCGTCGTCGCGGACCCGTCCACCACCGTGTGGCTCTCGCGCGCGTGCAGGCTGAACAGGTCCGTCACGCGCTGGACGAGCGACGCCGCCTTCTGCACCAGCGACCCCGCGAACACCCGCACCTTGTCGCCGTGGAGGTCCACCTCCGGCCCTCGGAGCTCCACGCCCCGGTCCCCGGATAGCCGCAGCGCCCCGCCCGCGGCCCGGACGTCGACGTCGCCCTGGAGCTCCAGCGTCACCTTGCCGGTCCCGTGCAGGACGCCGATGACATAGAGGCGCGCGCCCCGGCCGATCACGAGGAGCACGTCGCCCACCGCGGGCGTATAGGGCAGCGCCAGCGCCATCGTCGCCTCGCTGCTCTCGCCGTCCGGCAGCTCGACCACCACGGCCTGCCCGCGGGCTTCCAGCACGTGCGCCGGCCCCAGGTACTCCTCGACGCGCGCGGGTGTGGCGCGCTCCCGAACCGCGGCTCGCTCCGACATGGTGGGTCCCTCCATCCTTGCTCCGCCTCAGTCCTTGCGGAAGCGCTTGTACAGGCTGCCAAGGAGATTGGGCCGCTCTTGCTTCGGCGCGGACGGCGCGGGGGCCGGCGCGCGCGGCTCGGGCGAACGCTCGATCTGCGGATCGCGCGTCGGAGCGGGCAGCGGCTCGGAGGCGCGCGCGGGCGTGGGCATGGCGACCGGCGCAGGCGCGGCGGCCTGCGTTGGCGCAGGTGCAGGCGTGGCGATCTCCACGGGCGCAGGCGCAGGCGCGAAGTCTTGCGCGGATGATGGTGCCGTCAGCGCGGGCGATGGTGCCGTCAGCGCGGATGATGGTGCCGTCAGCGCGGGCGATGGTGCCGTCAGCGCGGGCGATGGTGCCGTCAGCGCGGGCGCAGGCGTCGCATCCGGCTCGCTCAGATCGACCGTCCCTTCCAGCGGCGACGCGATCGCCGGGATCGCCGCCGCGCCGCCCGCCGCCCACGGCGCGCTCGGGCGCTCGCCGCCCTCCCGCTCGCCGCGCACCCCCGCGGGCGCGATCGGAAACGGCGCGCTCACCGCGTCGTCCTGGCCCGGGCCCCGGACCCTCACGCTGGGCAGCGGCGCTGCCTGCGCCTCGCGCGGCCTCCGCTCGCTCCCCGCCGGCGGCAGCGTGTCATCGAGCGGGAACGTGCCCTCGAGCGGGTGCGCCCCCTCGCGCGCCGGCTCTCGCCCCGTCGCGACGCCCGCGACGCTCACCGGCGCATCCACGACGTCGCCCTCGCCGAGCCGCACCGTGGAGCTCCAGTCCGTCCGCTTCGCGCTCTCCCCCGCCGCCGCGCTCTCCCCCGCCGCCGCGCCCGCCGCGCCCACGGGCGCCTCGCTGAGGTCCGGCCACGGCACCGGCTCGTCCCCGACCTCCACGCCCACCGCGGCGCGCAGCGCCGAGAGCACCTCCTCCGAGGCCACCTGGAAGCTACCGCGGAAGACCACCGCGCAGCGCTCGGCGTCGGGCTGCACGATCAGCGTGTCGCCCACGAGCGGCAGCCACCGCGCCGCGCCGTTCGGCAGGAGGATCGTCGCGAGCGCCCGCAGCGCCGGCAGCCGCGTCGCCAGCGCCGGGTGGTGCTGGCTCAGGCCCTCCAGCACGATCTCCTCGCCGCCGAGCACCCGATCGAACCGCTGATCCGCCGGCGCGGACTGGAAGTACGACCAGTCGAAATCGTCCGGGATCGACGCGATCCCCTCCAGCTCGGCGCGCGCGAGCCCGCGCAGCAGCCGCGCCCGGCTCGGCACGATCGGCGGGATCGGCCCGAGGCCGACCGGCGCGCGCCCCCCGCCCGGCGGCAGCAGGTTGGGCAGCGCGCCGCCGCCGCCCGCGCGCTCGTCGGCGCCGACGCCGAGCGGGTTCTCCGGCTCCCCGGGGCCGCCATACGCGCGCTGGTACTCGATCGGCATCTTCACGAACGGCTCGGGCAGCGCGCCCGCCGCCGCGCCGCCCGCCCGATCGCCCACGACCTCGAGGCGCTTGTCCACCAGCGCCGCGTCCTCGCGCAGGATCGCGAGCCGCACCGCCACCCGCCGGACCGGCGCCCCGCCCGGCGCCCACGCGTGCCCGGTGAGCACCACCTCGGCGCGCGCCAGCCAGGGCGCGAGATCGCTCGCCGCGAGCAGCGGCTTCATCGGGTTGCCCCGGGCGTAGACCTCGCTCCGGACGATCTCCAGCGGCTCGATCCGCCGCGCCTCGCCGCCGGGCACCAGCGCGAAGGTCGCCTTGGCGACGAGGGTCACGTGGAGCTGGCCGCGGCTGCGCCACAGCGTCGCGCCCGCGGCGACCGGTCCGGCGCGGAAGACGTCGAGGGGCCAGCGAGCGGTGGTCATGGGCGAGGGCGCCGCGCCCGCGGGCCAGCGTCAGTTCGTGTTGAGCTCGACGCGCAGGAGCTTGCGGCCGATGAAGAGGTAGTCGCCGTGGGCGAGCTCGCGCTCGCTCTTGATGCGCACGTAGGTGCCGTTGCGGCTGTTGAGATCGGTCAGCGTGAACTTGCCGTTGTGCTCCTCGAGGCGGCAGTGCGAGCCCGACATGTACAGGTCGACGGGGAAGTTCAGGTCGCCGCCCTCGCGCCCGATCTGCAGCGAGGTGCCGCGCGCGCAGACGGTCATGCCGACCGCGCCGCCCTGGAGCACCTGCGTCAGGCGGAACGGGCTCGGGTGCTTCGGCGAGGAGTAGAAGAACGTCCCGTCCGGATCCTGGCCGTCGGAGGCGCGCGGCGTCGGATCGAGCCGGAAGAGCTGCTCGCCCGCGAGGAACGTGTCGCCCGGCGTGATGTCGATGGTGCCGCGCACGCGGATGTACACGCCGTTCAGCGAGCCCTCGTCGCGCACCACCAGCTTGCCGTCGCGGTAGAAGAAGTTCGCGTGCTTCGGCGAGACGAACGGGTCGTCCGGGAAGACGAGCTGCCCGTTGCGGCCGACGATGTGCTGCTCCGCCTTGAGGTGGAACGAGAGGCCGTCCATGCCCTCGCCGCGGATGAGGATCAGCTTCGCCTTCGCCGGGTTCTGCATGTCCCCGAAGAACAGCGTCTGCGCGTTGAGGATCTCGGGCGGGACCGCCGTTCCGCACCTCCCACAGAACTTGTGGCCCGAGGGGACACCGCTCGAGCAGGAACGGCAGACGTAGTTACGGGCTTGCTCCATCAGCTCCTCCTGGGAGAGTTCGGCGAATTCGCTCTTGGACGAGGTGGTCTTGGGGCCCCGGCCCTGACCGCGCGCGCTCGTCGGGTCGAGCCGGGCGCTCGCGCTGCCGGCCGCGGGCGTCGGGGAGCGCCGGGCCGGCGTGGTCGTCGAGCTCGCCCGGCGCGTCGTGAACAGGGCCAAGTCGTTCGCGCACTCAGGGCAACGCGCGGTGCCCATCGGGCTCCACAGGTCGCACTGGCCACAGACGATGCCAATCTCGTTCTGCTCGGTGTGCAAACGTCTCCTCGGTGCATTGGAGGACCGCGGATCGCGGTTCTCCGACCCGCGCCAGTGGAAGGCCGCCGTGGCGGACCTCCGACCGATGAAGCGAGCCAGGACGGCGAACCCGGGCCGCTGCTCGCGCGGGGTCCCCGACCCGGGTGGAGAGAAACACGGTTCTAGACGTCGATGAGCGGAGGGGTCAAGCTCGAGGTGACGCTGGCGGGGGCGACACGGCCGGCCCTGCTCAGCGCACGAAGGTGAAGCGGCGCCGGTCGTCGCTCCAGCCGGCGCCGCCCCAGAGCCGGAAGACGATCCGCTGGTTGCACGCGGCGCGCGGCTGCAGGCCGAAGTCGCGCGAGTCGTCGTGGTAGCTCCGGTTGTCGCTCAGCAGGAAGACCGTGTCGGGCCGGACCTCGACGTGGTGGCGGCGCTCGAGCGGGGGCTTGCGCCCCGTCGCCCGGGCGTGGAGGCCGGGGCCCATCATCACCATGTCGCACGAGAGCTGCACCGGGTTGCCCGTGGCCGGGTCGGGGATGCTCACCTTGGGCTCGGCGCACGCCGTCTCGGCGTCGTAGCGCCGCCCGTTCACGACGAGGACGGTGTGGTCGACGTCGACCGTATCGCCCGGCAAGCCCGCGATCCGGCCGACGATGTGGCTGCCGGGCGCCTCGGGATCCGGGCACCGCACCAGCTCGCCGAAGCCGGGCGTGCCCCGCGTCAGCACGACGACCACGTCGCCCGGGGCGATGCTCGGCGCGAGCGCGGCGCCGAGCATCGGGTCGTTCGGCACCTTCCAGACGTCGAGGACGAGCGCGCGGAGCACCAGGCCGAGCAACAGCAGGGTCCCCACGATCCAGAGCAGCCCGTTGAACAGCTTCCGCATGCGGCAGCGCAGCCTAGCGCAGCTCCGGCCGCGGGCGGCGGGCAAGCGAAGCTCGCCGACGCCGCCGCGCCGTCAACGCAGGCACCCCCGGTACGGCGGCAGCTCGCTCGGGCTCGCGCCCGCCGCGATCTCGCGGGCGGCGGAGAAGAGCTCGGGCCACACGTCGAGGCGGCTGAAATACGAGGTCCCGGTCGTGCGCTCGTCGCCGTCCATCACGCTCGACGAGATGACGCCGACGACGTCGCCCCCCCGATCGCTGCGCGCCGGCCCCCCCGAGTCGCCGGGGCAGATCGAGGCGGTCGCGACGAAGTGCCCCGGGCTCACGGCGTCGATCGTGCCGCCCAGCCGCGGCGCGAGGTGGATCGGATCGCGCGAGAGCGCGCAGCGGCCGAAGCCGTAGGGCGTCACCTGCTCCTTCGAGGACGGCTCGGCCTCGATCCGCGGCGGGAGGGTCGGGATCCCGATGAGGCGCCGCGACAGCACGAGGATGGCGATGTCGCCCTCGCCCGACGTGTACCCGCAGTCCGGCGACACCACCGCGCGGACCTTCACGTCGCCCCACGGCAGGTGGTCGCCCCCGAGCTCGATCGAGATCGCCTCGGCATCCTGATCGCGGCGCAGCGTCCTGCCGTTGTCGTCCCGCGCCGCGACGCAGTGGTGCGCGGTGAGCACCAGGTCCTCGGTGATGAGCGTCCCCGTGCACGTCACGTCGGTGACGATCCGGACGATCGCGTCCTCGTTCGTCGCCAGCTCGAACGGCGGCCGGAGCTCGAACGGGCGCTGCTCCATGCCCGGCTTCGCCGCGGGGATCGGCAGCCCCGCGTTGGTGATCGGCCGCGCACAGCCCGCGGCGGCGGTGAGGGCGAGCGCGGCCGCCACGGCGGCGCCGCGTCGGTACAACCCTGTCCATGCGGTCGCCAGGGCGCCCAGCGTGCGAGCTTGCGGCTGTTCCACCTGAGGGAGACCCTCCCAAGCGCAACCGGTTGTTCTCTCGGACAGCGCCCCCGGTACGAACGCGCCGAGCAATGCCAAAGACTACGCCATAAGACGGTGACCGTCATTCGACAACGACAGGGTTTCCAAGCTTGGATACGGCCTCGACGATCGCGGCTCGCGGCTCGCTGTCTCGCTGTCTCGCTGTCTCGCCGTCTCGCGCGTCTCGCCGCATCGTTTGTAGTTGCTCTGTACATTTATGCCTGCGCTTCCGCTGGCGCGTGCGTCGATGTTCTCCGCGCCGCGCTAGCGCAGCGCGACGAGGCGCACCTGGCTCGCGCTGCGCGCGTAGGCGTCGAGCGCGGCGCGGGCGGCGGCCGCGTCGACCTGCGGATCCTCGACGCCCGCGGCGACGAGCTGCTCGAGGAAGGCGCGGTGGTGCTCGGACTTCGCCGCGAGCCACGCGGGGCAGGCGCCGGCCGCGCAGGCCGCCGACGCCTGCTCGGACGCGGCGAGGGCGTCCCGGACGCGGCCTCGGCGGAGGAGCGCCCGCGCCGAGAGGAGCGCCGCCTCCGGGAGCGCGCGCACCTCGCCGGGCGCCGCGTCGAGGGCCGAGGAGGCGAGCCCTGGCTGATCGCGCTCCAGGTAGGCCGTGGCGAGCGCGGTGACGCTGGCCGGCGTCCTGCCCTCGGCGTAGCGGGCCTCGAGCGCCGCGAGCTCGTCGGCCCCCGCCGCGGCGCGCGACGGCAGGAGCTGCGACGCCCGGACGCTCGGCCCGAGCCCGATCGTCCAGACGACCCCCGCGAGAACCAAGCCGTTCGCGACGAACAACCCGAAGCGCATCACCCGACCTCCAGGAACCGGCAGCGACCCCCGGCCGTCGGCGGCGGCCGGCGGTGACGGGCAGTCGCGCGCGGTGACATGCGGTAAACCCGAGCGACAGCGGGGCGGCGCGAAGGTTCCCGCGAAGCGCGAGCGGCGCGCCATCGTGGCTGGCCGGGTGGCTGGCGCACCTACAGGGCGGCCGACGCCTGTGGAGCACTCATCCCATCCTGCCGGAATGATGGAACCGCCAAGTCGCCAGAAGACGCCAAGATTTTGTGCTGTTCTTGGCGTCTTCTGGCGACTTGGCGGTTTAAAAGACCCCACCTTCGGCCAGGGCCGCGGGGCTACTCGCTCGGGAGCACCACCAGGTCGTCGCGGTGGACGACGACGTCGTCATCGCCGGCCTCCTCGCGCTTCTTCCGCGCGGTGCGCGCGGCGTCGCTCGCGGACATCCGCGCGAGCCCGCGCGCGATCTCGGCGCCGTCCGGGTCGACGACGGCCACGGCGTCGCCGGGGAGGAAGGTGCCGCGCACGCCGAGGACACCGACGGCGAGGATGCTCCGGTTCTTCGAGCCGATCGCCTCGGCGGCGCCCCGGTCGACGAGGATCGCGCCGCGCGGGCGCAGCGTGTACGCGATCCAGTGCTTGCGCGCGCTGAGCCGCTGCGGGACGGCGGCGAAGAGGGTGCCGACGTCCTCGCCCGAGACGATGCGCGTGATGATGCCCGCCTCGCGGGCGGCGCCGATGACCACGTGCGAGCCCGCGAGCGTCGCGCGCCGGGCGGCCTCCACCTTGCTGGCCATGCCGCCGGTGCCGACGCCCGAGGTCGACGCGCCCGCGAGGTGCCGCGCCTCGCGGGCGACGCTGCGCACGAACGGCACCCGGCGCCCGTCGCCGTCGAGCAGGCCCTCGACGTCCGAGAGCAGGATGAGCAGATCGGCCTCGCAGAGCGGGGTCACCATCGCCGCGAGCTGGTCGTTGTCGCCGAACTTGATCTCCTCGACCGCGACGGCGTCGTTCTCGTTGATGATCGGGATGGCGCCCGCCTCGAGCAGCGCGGCGAGGGCGTTCCTCGCGTTGTTGGTGCGGGTGCGGTCCGCGAGGTCGGCGTGCGTGAGCAGCACCTGCGCGACGAGCAGGCCGACCTTGCCGAAGGCCTCCTCGTAGCGCTGCATCAGCACGCTCTGGCCGGCGGCGGCGGCGGCCTGGAGCCAGGCCATGTCCTTCGGGCGCGACTTCAGCCCGAGCTTCGCCACGCCGAGGGCGATGGCGCCGCTCGACACGATGACGAGGCTCCGGCCGGAGCGGCCGCGGAGCGCGGCCACCTCGGCGGCGAGCCGGTCCCAGGCGTCGCCGGAGAGGCTCTTCGAGCCGATCTTGACGATGATGCGGCGGCAGCGCCGGAGCGCGGCGCGCGCGGCCTGCGGATCGAGCTCCGGCGCGGCGCCGCCCTTCGGGGCGGTGCGGTCCTCGGTGTCAGTCATGGGGGATGCCGGCGGCGGCGATCTCGTCGAACGCCGCGTCGAGGCGGCGCTCGATGTACTCCGGGACCGAGGCGCCAGCGAGCAGGAAGGCGTCGATCCAGCGCGTGAACTCGTCGCGCAGGTCCTCGGTGCCGCTCGGCAGGACGGTGAAGCTCGCCTGGAGGGAGGGGGACAGCGCGCGGCGGACGGCGCGATCGACGGCGTCGCGGACCCAGCGCGCCTCCTCGGCGTGGACGCGCACGGCGGTGCTCCGGCGGAAGCGCGTGATGTAGCGGTCGAGGAGGTGGCCGAGGGCGTAGACCTCCAGGCCGCGCGCGGCCGCCGCGAGGGCCAGGGCCGGGTTGAGCCGCCGGAGGACCTCCTTCGTGACGAGCTGCGCGGCCTTGCGGAGCGTCGTCTGCTCCGACCCGGGCTCGACGAGGAGCGCGCGCGCGTCGGTGGTGAGGCTGAGGCCGTGGCGGGCGACCGTGTCCTGCACGATGGCCCCGCGGATGCGCAGCAGCATCCGCGCGGGGAGCACCGGGACCGGGATCCACGAGGCGCCCACCGCGAAGGCGGTGAGCACGGCGAGTCGACCTCCGGGAGGCGGGCCGCCCGGGGTGACCTGAGCGGCGGTCGGCTTGTTCGCGGCGGGTTCGGATGACATCGCGCGCACGGTACTACGGCGGGCGGCAGGTCAGAAGAGGGGGGTGAGCTCGACGATCGCGGCGCGGCAGCGCGTCGCGGCGAGGACGACGTCGCGGGTGGTCGCGCCCTCGGGCAGCGCGGCGGCGAAGCGCACCGGCCCGCCCCGCAGCGCGATCCCCCGGGCGGCGAGCTCCTCGCGGAGGAGCTCCGCGTTGGTGCGGACGGTGACGGCGTAGAGGCGGCTCCCGGCGGCGATCTCCGCGAACGTGCCCGAGAAGGCGAGCTCGCCGCCCGCGAGCACGAGGACGTCGGTGGCGCCGCGGACCAGGGCGCCGCGCGGGCCCTCGACGTCGAGCCGCGCGGCGGTGAGCAGCGCGCCGCGGCCCTCGGTGGCGCCCGCGAGCGCGGCCAGGACGAAGGCGGCCGCGGCGCCGTCGAGGCCGACGAGCGGATCCTCGGCGATCAGCACGGCGGGCGCGGCCACGATCGCCTGGGCGAGGACGAGCGCGCGGCGCTCGGGCAGCGCGAGCGCGCCCAGCGCGCGCTTCCGCGAGGCCACGAGGCCGACCCGGGCCAGGGCGGGGGCCACCATCTCGGCCGCCGCGCGCGGCGAGGCCCCCGCGAGGCGCGCGCCCCAGCTGACGTAGGCGTCCGCGGTCCACGCGAGCGGCAGCGGCGGATCGAGCGGCGCCGCCCCGCTCGCCGCGCGGTGCGCGGAGCGCGCCACGTCGCGCCCCGCGACCTCGAGGCGCCCGGCGACGACGCGCGCCTCCCCGGGCGCCCCGCCGCGCGCGTCGTCCGCCGCGCCGGCCTGCGCCGGCCTCCGGAGGGACGAGAACGGGACGCCCGTCAGCGCCGCGAAGAGCGCGCCCGCGTCGCCGGCGCAGAGCACGCGATCGCCGCGCGTCGCCGCGGTGAGCGCGTCGATGGCGACGACGTCGTCCACGGCGATGCGCGCCGCGCGGGCGTGGAGCAGCGGCGGCGCGGCGGGCCCGGCCTGCTCCGCGGGCTCGGCGGTCCTGGGCGGCGCGGGCTCGCTCTGCTCCATGGGCTCAGCGTTCCTTCGACGCAGGCGACGCCGGCGGCGCGGATCCTCCGGGCTCGTCCTCGCGGGCCGTCGCCGGGACGCCGAACGAGATCTCCCCGGCGAACTCGCTGCGCGCGAGCGGCCTGTCCGCGCCGAACACGAAGAACGGCGAGAGGGCGCGCGCGGCGTCGAGCATCACGGGCGGGATGGTCGCCCTCGCCAGCTCGCCCTGGGCCTGCGCCGAGAAGCCGACCAGGCTGAGCGCGTAGCCGAGGAGCGACGTGTCCTCCTCGGGGAGCGACTGGATGGGCGCGTCGTCGGGCAGCTGGCCCAGCCGGCGCGCCTCGGCGATCGCCTGCCGGAGCCCGCCGAGGCGATCGATGAGCCGGCGCTCGAGGGCCTGGGCGCCGGTCCACACCTGCCCGCGCCCGAGCGCGTCGACCTCCTCGGCCTTCATGTGCCGGTTCTCGACGATGCGGGCGACGAACCGATCGTAGAACTGCTTCACCTTGACGCCGAGCTGCTCGCGCTCGTCGTCGGTGTACGGCCTGTAGAGCGACTCGGCGTCGGCGCGGGGCGACGAGCGGAACGTCTCGATGCTGACGCCGAGCTTCTGCAGCAGCCCCGTGACGTCGACCTTCCCGTAGAAGACGCCGATGGATCCGGTGATCGACGAGCGGCTCGCGAAGATCGGGGCGCCGGCGACGGACGCGTAATAGCCGCCGCTCGCGGCCGACGAGCCCATCGAGACGACGAGCGGCTTCACGCGCGCGGTGAGGATCGCCTCGCGCAGGATGACGTCCGCCGCGAGCGTCGAGCCGCCGCCGGTCTCGACCCGGAGCACGACGGCGCGGACGCTCTGGTCTTCGCGGGCGCGGCGCAGCGCGCCCGCGACGGTGTACGAGCCGGCGAGCTTGACGCCGACGAACGGGATCGACCGGCTCTCGCCGTCGATCATGTCGCCGTCGAGGTAGACGAGCGCGACCTTGGGCGAGCGGCCCCAGCGCTCGGGCGCCTCGTCGCCCGGGTCGTCGTCGACGACGCGGGAGGTGCGCCCCATGACCTCGTCGACGACGCGGCCGAGCTCGTCGTCGTAGGCGAGCTGGTCGACGAGGCCGCTCTGCCGCGCCTCCTGGGCGAGGAACGGCCCGCGCGCGATGCGCCGCTCGAGCTCCGGGACGGGGATGCGGCGCCCGGCGCTCACCTCGGCGAGGAAGGCGCCGCTCAGCTGATCGAGCAGCGCCTGGTGGTCTTCCTTGCCGACGCGGGTGCTTGTCTCGCGCGCGAACTGCTCGGCGGCGAGCTTGTGCGCGCCGATGCGGACGATGTCGGCCTGCACGCCGAGCTTCTTCAGGAGGCCGCCGAAGTAGAAGTAGCTCGACGACATGCCGGCGAAGCGCAGCCCGCCCGCGGGGTTCATGGCGATGGCGTCGGCGCTCGAGCACACGTGGAGCGAGCGCCCGCCGGCGTCCTCGAGGTGGCAGAGGACCTTCTTGCCGTGGCTCCTCAGGTTGCGGATCGCGTCGGAGACCTCCTCGGCGTGGGCGAGCGAGCTGGCGGGCTCCGCGCGGAGCACGAGCGCGACGCCGGAGACCTCCGGGTCCTCGGCGAGGCGCCAGAGCTGCTGGAGGAGCCGCGTGTGCCTGCGGACGCCCGGGGTCGAGTCGAGGCGCACGCGGACGACGCGGGCCGGCAGCCGGACGCCCGGCTCGGAGAAGCTGCGGAGCGCGACGCCTGTGTAGAAGCCGGTGCCGCTCTTCGTGATGGCGTTGCCGAAGACGCCGCCGGCGGAGACCTGCAGCTCGTCGACGTTGACGTCGAGGCCGGCCATGGCGGCGATCTTCGGGCCGCCGTCGGCCGTGAGGTCGCGCAGCGCCACGTCGCCGCGGAGCGTGCCCACGTAGGGCACGCGCAGGCCGAGGGTCGCCCGGGGCGTCCAGGTGCCGCTCACGTCGGGGTCGCTGTTCTCGACGTAGGAGGTCTCGAGCCCGATCTCGAGCGCGCGCCTGCCGCCCGCGGGCCGCACGGCGACGCCGAAGTCGTAGCTGCGCTCGATGGCCTCGCGGAGGCGGTTCTCGGGGCGGTTCCAGTCGCGCGCGACGGCCGAGAGCGAGAGCCAGGTGGAGGGCCGGAGCGTGACGCCGCTCGTCAGCGAGAAGTACCCGTCGAGCGCCGGCGCGTCGGAGCTGCCCCAGCCGAGCGTCGTGCCGAAGGCGAAGGTGGGGCCTGTGTCGAGGGCGAGCCCCCAGCGGATCCAGCGCGACGGGCTATCGAACGGCGCCGGCGCGGCGTCGGGCGGGTCGAGGAAGTCGAAGCGCAGGCCGGTCGACACGAACCAGAGCGGCGCGCCGAGCGCGATCGAGTGGCCACGCGCGGGCAGCGGCGAGGCGGAGCCCGTGTGGACCCAGGTCCACCGGAGCTCGGTGCCCGGGAGGAAGGAGAGGTTCGCGGGGTTCACCGCGATGGCCGAGGTGTCGTCGCTGCTGGCGACGGGCTTGCCGGGATCGGGGAGCGGCTGCGAGGGGCCGTCGACCGGCGCGGCGCGCGCGGCGGTCGCGCCGGCGAGCGCGCAGAGGCCCGCGCACAGGCCGAGCAGCGCGGCGGCGGCGCTGGCGGGGCGAGCGGCGCTGGCGGGGCGAGCGGCGCTGGCGGGGCGAGCGGCGCTGGCCGGGTGAGCGGCGCTGGCCGGGCGAGCGGCGCTGGCGGGGTGCGTGATGCTGGCGAGCCGCCCCAGCCGGGCGGGGCGCGGGGAGCGGGCAGGGCTTTGGGGGCGGGGTAGGTTGTTCATGCGCGGATGAGCTCCCTGAGCGTATCTGCTTCCGCGTCGTACGTCCGCTGGACCTCGGCGAGGGCGAGGCGCTCGACGAGCGGACCGAGCAGGTGCAGCCGGATCTGGATGTCGCCATCGACGCGGCGGCGGGTGCGGCCCTGGGGCAGGCGCTCGAGCCGGTACGTCCCCGCCGAGCGGAAGTAGCTGCGCCATTGCTCCTTCGGGCTGACCTGCCACGTGGAGGCGTGGTCCGAGAGGCGGTAGGTCGAGCGCTCCTCCCAGGACATGGCGTCCTTCGCCACGGGGTAGCTCCGGAAGATCGGCAGCGGCGCGCTCGCCTGGAAGCGCAGGACGCGGAGCAGCTCCCCGTCGCGGAGCGCGTGCTCGACGGTCACGACGCTCTCGAGGGAGGCGACCCGCGTGGCGAGCCGAGGCCCGAGGTCCGGCGAGAGCACGGCGAGCTCCACGGCGTCGAGCGGCGCGTCGAGCTCGTGCGAGATGGTGAAGTGCACGCGGCCCTTCTATCACGCGGCGGAGGCCGGTCGCGGGCAGGTCGGAACGGGGCGGATGAGGCCACGACGGTGTGGGGCGCCCGGCGCGATGGCGGCTGCGAGCCGCCTGGCGAGAGGATCGGGCGCGGGAGCGAGAGGATCGGGCGCGGGAGCGAGAGGATCGGGCGCGGGAGCGAGAGGATCGGGCGCGGGAGCGAGAGGATCGGGCGCGGGAGCGATCGGGATGGGCACGGGAGCGAGAGGATCGGGCGCGGGAGCGATCGGGACGGGTGCGGAAGCGATCGGGACGGGCGCGGGAGCGATCGGGATGGGCACGGGAGCGAGAGGATCGGGCGCGGGAGCGATCGGGACGGGCGCGGGAGCGATGGTAGTGGTCGCGTTTGCCTGAAACGCGACCACCCCGATCCAACTGCGACCACCTCGCCGTAAGTGCTTCGCCCAGCCCCCTCAAACGGCACTTCGCGCATCAAGCCCCGGGCGGGTGGGTGGTTACCTCACCTTCACCCTCGCCGACGGCGATGGCACTCACCCTCGCCGGCCGCTCCTTCGACTTGCGCTTCGCGCGGTACTGAACTTCGTCCGCGCGTTTGAGGAGCGCCTCGGCATTCTCGGCCGGGTTCGTCGTGCTCACGCTCCCGCACGAGGCCGTTAGTGTCAGCGCCGTCGCGCCATCGGGAAGCCGCAGGACCTCCTTCCCGAGTTGCTGCACGAACGCGCCTAGAAGCGTGCCGGCTCGCTCATCGGTGGCGTTCGGCAAGACGACCACGGCCTCGTCACCTCCGTTGCGGTACGCCTCGCCGTGCTGCCCGAGCGTCGAGACGATCGACTGGAAGAAGGCGCGGATCGCGTCGTCGCGACGGCGTGACCGCACTCGTCGTTAATTGCCTTCAGCCCGTTCATGTCGAGAAAGACGACCGACAGCGGTGCATTGTCCCTCGCGGACAGGAGCGCGATGGCGAGGTCGGTCACGAGGTGACGCTTGGCCCAGAGCAGGCCCGTATCATCGCGATCGCGCCCGGTCTTGAGTTGCTGCTCGAGTTCTGACAGGCGCACACGGCCCTTGTGGCCAATGCGAACCGTCACACGGGCGTACTTCTCGTCAGGGGAGAGAAGCCTCCACATGTCCGCCACACGCTTGTCTTTGATGGCTTGTTCTAGCAACGAAGGGCCGGACCGATTGTGAGACTCAGAGTCGACACCATTGATGTACCCTTGGTCGATCAACGAAATAAGCATTTGCCGCTCCGCGCTTCCGTCGTACGGTCCGCGGACCTCGATCTGCCCCTCGCGATCCAGCCATGCAAGAAATTGCATCTCTCGAAGACGTGCGTCGACCCGGCTCATGGTGTCACTGTACCACGACCTGGGGCGAGGCTTGTCCGGCTTGCATCTAACCGGTGCCCCGCCAAGGCGTCCAGGCGCCCCAAGCCGAGCCGCGCCACGTCGCGCGTCCGCTCCCCTTGACCGACGCGAAACGCCTACGTTTGCTGCTGGATCCGGTGCTATTTTAGGTCCTGAGCAAGGCGCCTCCCTCCGGCTGGCACCCGGAAGGAGGCTGCGGAACGCCGAGCGGTAGGGCCGCCCTGCGCACGTCGCCTGTGCAGCAGGCGCCCCCGTTTGGAGAGAGGCAAGGGGCCGTGCCGAACGTGCTTCCTTTCGAGACGCGCGTGCGCATCGCGTCCGCATTGGTCGAAGGGACTGTTACTGAGCACCGTCGTTGATGCCGATGGCGCGCCTGTCGATCCAGCTCTTTGATGGCGGGGTGCTCGACCCACCGGAGAACACCATCATCGATGGCGGATCAGGTGCGATGACGGGGGGCCGAGGGCAGCAAGCTGGCAGCGCGAAGAACTGTGGGAGCGTTCGGTGCTAGAGGACCGGCGACATGTCCGCGGGTCCACCACGGGCTGGCCACCCAGCGTCGTCGTCGTCAACCCGGGCCGGGCTCGGGATCGCCGGGCGTCTTCGTGCTGGCGCGGCTGGGAGCAGCCCCGGTAGCCGTGTGGAATGCCAGCACGGCCACCTGGAGATGGCCCATGGCGGCATTATGCGTGAGGGACGGAGTGATCTTCTGGAGGCTCATGTCCGCCACCGCGAGCAGCTGCTTCCGCACTTCCTCGATCTTCTTCGCATTTTCCTCGTTCATCCACGACCAATAGCACGGGGCCGCCTGGTTCCACAGCCCTGCCATGGCCGCGCTGATCGCGCCCTCCCATGGTGCGGTCACGCTGCCCTCTGCGCCGCACTGGGCACGTCCCAGCGAATGAGGACGTTGTAGGGGCGACGGTCGGTGGAGAATCCAACGGAGCGCCTCCGCGATCTTCACCAGCATCTTGAGCTTGGCGCAGCGGCTCGCGGCGTTGGCCTCGACAGACGCACTCGCCGCGCGCGAGGCGCGCCAGGGAGGTGCGCTTGCACGAAGTCGACGGAGAGACGGCCGGCGAGGAGAGGAGAGGGGGCGCGCTGTGATCGATTGTAATCGAGCGGATGTTGACACGGGGGGCACGCTGGCCACAGGTGGCCGCGAATTCCACATACCTTGCGTCGGCAACCAGGTGCACCTTGGCGCCAGGACTCGACCTCAGCGCCATCGTGACCAACACCGACCTGCGGGCCGGCCTCACGCACGGCATGCAGCGGCCGAGCGCGCGTGGGGCCACGCTGCGATCGAGCGCGCGGCCGGCGCGCGCGTGGAGCGTGCCGTGACGTCGAGCCCGTGCCCGGCGTGAATGCCGGCCGAGCGGGCGCATCGAAGCAGCCGTATGCATCGCTTCGACGACCCCACGCCCGCCGTGCGACCGTCTCCATCTCCCACCGGCGGCCCGTCACCTGGCGGTGCGCGGCGCCCGCCCCGCTCCCGCGAGCCCTCGGCGCGCGCGCAGTGGCGGCCCTGCGCCGCGCCGGCTCGCCGCCGCGGTGCGGGGCTCTCGACCGCGCTCCGGCTCTGCCTCGTGGCGTTCGCCGCCGTGTTTTCCGCCGGGTGCGCGGGCGGCATGCAGGACGAGCTCGACCCCGCCGAGGCCGAGCTGCGCGCTCTCTTCCCGGAGCAGGCCGGGCTGGTGCTCGCCGCCGACGGCGCCCTAGCGCGCGGCGAGCGCGGCTATTCCGTGACGGCCGCGCGCGGCGAGGCCGCGCCGGGCAGCGGCTCATCGTCGCAGGGGCTCGTCGTCCACCTGCCCGAGCACGGGAGCGACGAGGTTCGGATCGAGCTGCCGGACGGCTTTCACGTGCGCGTCCGCGAGCGCAGGGGGCTCGGCGCCGGGCGGCTCGTGGGGACTCAGGAGATCGCCGGCGGAGATGCCGTCGCCTATGCGCACGAGGGTGGGTATTCCTTCTGGACGGCGGCGCACGGGGGATACGAGGAGTGGCTCCTCCTCCGGCCGGGCACCTTCCGGCCGGACGCGCCGGTCGCCGCGTGGTCCGTTCAGGGCGCGACGCTGCGGCGGCGCGGCGCGGCGATCGAGCTCGCCGACGAGGCCGGCGTCGCGCGCCTCGCCGTGACGGCGCCGTCGGCCTTCGCGCGCGGGGGCCGGAGGGTCTCGACGCGCCTCGACGCCGCGGGCTCGACGCTCTCGCTCTGGGTCGACGCCCCGCCGGAGGAGGCCGTGCTCGTGGACCCGCTGTGGGTGGCGACCGGGAGGATGACCACGCCGCGCGCCGAGCACACAGCGACCCTGCTGGACGACGGCAGGGTCCTCATCGCGGGGGGGTTCCTGGGCCTGGACGAGGGGATGGTTTGCGATCCGAACTACTCGACGATGCCGCTCGGCAGCGCGGAGATCTACGATCCCGCGACGGGCGCGTTCCTGGCGGCCGCGCCGATGGCTGCTGTGCGCGGCGCTCACACCGCGACACGCCTCGCGGACGGGAGGGTGCTGGTCATCGGCGGAGAGGCCGAGGGCCCGGGCGTCGAGATCTACGCTCCCGCGCTCGATGCATGGCTTCCGGCCTCGTCGCCGTCGATTTCGAGGGTGAGGCACACGGCCACGCTGCTCGACGACGGGCGGGTCCTCCTCGCCGGCGGAGGGGGCGGGTCCGCGGCGCCGGAGAGCACCGAGATCTACGATCCGGCGACCGACACGTGGGCCCCAGGACCCCCCATGCAGGGTGTCCGCGCCGGTCACCAGGCCACCCGGCTGCTCGATGGACGCGTGCTCGTCACGGGCGGCACGTTCGGGCCGGCCGCGGGCGCCGTCGAGATCTTCGACCCGGTGACGGCGACCTGGTCGGCTGCGGCGCCGCTCGACCCCATTCGCTGGCTGACGGCGACGCTGCTCCTCGACGGACGCGTGCTCGTCACGGGCCTCGCCGGCGCCGCCGAGGTCTACGATCCTGCTGCGGATGCGTGGACCGCGGCGCCGGGCAAGTGGGGCGACACGCCCGCGACGGGCTCGTGGGATGACGGGACCTACGCGGCCGGGCTCGGCGTGCTCGGCGAGGCGGCCGCGCGGCTCCCCGACGGCCAGGTCATGATCAGCGGAGGCATCGAGCAGATCTACTACGCGCACCCCTGGGGAGGGACCAGATGCAGTTCGATCTATCTGGAGCACGACCACGATGTCTACAATCGAGTCCAGCTCTACGATCCGGTCACGGACGCGTGGTCGCCGGGCGGCAATATCCTGGCTGCGCGAGGCTATCACTCCGCCACGGCGCTCGATGACGGCGGAGTCTTCGTTGCGGGTGGGTACACGTTGCTCTGGTCGCCGCGCGCGGGCCTTACCACAGACAGCGCCGTCGTGTATGCCAGTGACCCCTTGATGAACGGCGCGCCCTGCTCGACCGTCACGCAATGCGCGAGCGGGATCTGCGTGGACGGCGTGTGCTGCGCGTCGCCGTGCAGCGATGGTGAGTGCATCGCCTGCTCCATCGCGGCGGGGGGCACGGTGGACGGGGTGTGCACGCCTGCCCACGGCGTCCTGTGTGACGACGGCGACGCGTGCACGCTCGGCGATTCCTGCGACGCCGGGGCGTGCGCCGGATCTCCGTCGAGCAGCGCGGAGTGTGGCGCTGGAGAGGGGGGTGCCGGCGGCGGAACAGGAGGCGCTGGCGCAGGCAACGGCGGTGCTGGCGCGGGAGGCGCTGGCGACGGAGAGGGGAGCGCCGTCGCTGGAGGAGGCGCTGGCGCCGGCGACAGCGGCGCTGGCGCTGGCGCTGGTGCAGGAGTTTCCGGCGCAGGAGGTGGTGACGCTGGAGCAGGAGGCGCTGGCGACGGCGGCGCTGGTGCTGGCAATGGCGGCGCTGGTGACGGCGACGCCGGCGCTGGCAATGGCGGCGTCGGTGCTGGCAATGGCGGCGCCGGCGCTGGCGAGGGAGGCGCTGGCGACGGCGGCGCTGGTGCTGGAGCAGGAGGCGCTGGCGCTGGAGACACCGGCAATGGCGGCTCCGGCGCAGGAGGCGCTGCCGCCGGCAATGGTGGCGCTGACGCTGGTGCAGGAGGCGCTGATGCTGGCGAGGCGGGCGCCGGAACCGGCAACGGCGGAGCTGTCACCAGCGCGGGGAGCGCCGGCGCGAGCGACGTGAGTCCCGGCCCGACCCCGCCTTCCAGCAGCGGCTGCAGCGCGGCGGGCTCGGGCTCCGACTGGCAGCTTGCCGCCGCCGGGCTCGCGCTGCTCCTCGGCGCGCGCCGCAGGCGGGCCCGCCGAGCGCCGCCCCCTTGCGACGCCGCATAGAAGCTCTCCACCAGGGGCTTGCTCCCCTCCTCCTGGGCTCAACGCTCGGGCCTTCGCCGGCGCCACAACGGTCCTGCGAGCCCAGGAACGCCGCTACAACCGCTGCGAACGATGCTCTTCCACGCCCCCGACCTGCGCGCATGGACGAGCGTGACGGTCCCGTCACGACAACCCTGGTGGCTCTCGAGGGACCCTTGCCAGAGCTTCTCCAGGCTCGGCATCAGCTCGTCGACCTCTTCTTTCGGCAGAACACGTCGCGCTTTGCCCATGCTCCGAACGGAGACGATCCCCTCGCGCACCTCGACGACGGCCTCTCGGGGGATGCCCACCCTCCATCCATACTCGATGATCCCATATCGATCCGTGCCATCGCCCGGATCCACACACCACCGCGGCCATCGCCCATCGGTGCAGCTCGCCGCCGTCGCCGGCGGAAGGGGCAACACCACCTCGGCGGTCTCCGTCCGGGGAGCGTCGGGGCATGGCTGCATGATCGGCATTGCAAGGCGCGTCCCCGGGGCGATCTCCCGCATGCTCCGACAGGAATCGTCCGCGCAGGGCCACTCGCGGATCTCCGGCTCGATCCCCCGCGGGGTCATCGGCGCGCGCGGCTCGGCGAGCGAAAACGCCATCGCTCCACGATACAGAAACGCGCCGGTATCACGCCGCTCCAAGATCACGCGGACGATCGGCTCTCCCCCGGAGCATTCCGAGACGTCGAGCGGGATGCGCGTCCCGTCCGGTTCGATCAGGACGGCGCGACGAAGCTGGTCACAAACGGCGGCCTCGTGCTCCTGAGCCGTGCAGTACGGATGGCCCGGTGGCTCCGGCTCCGGTGGCGACGCGGCGGCGCACGCTGTCAGAATCGAGGACGCGACGACAGAGAGAGCGGCGCGCGTGAAGAATGCGAACGTCGGGCTCCGGCCGGCAGGGAAAGAGCCGACGGGCGCAGTCTCCGGGAAGCCGTCGTCCCTCGTGAACTCGCGGCGCCCGGCCTGACCGACCGACGCAAAACCACGAGACACCATGAGCTTCTGACACGAAGGGTCGCACGCATTGACCAGCGCCTCGTCGGGCGCGGCATCGCCCCAGGGATACAGGCGTCCCTCGGCACCACGCGCCGCGAGCTCCCACTCCTCTTCCGTGGGCAAACGCTTGCCTGCCCACCTGCAGTAGGCGCTCGCTTGAGTCCAGTCGACGCAGTTCATCGGGTGGACGTCCCGCCCAGCCTGACCAGCGTTGCACGAAGGCTCGTATGCCCTGCGCGCATCGGCGGAGAAGCCTCCCAACGTCTCGATGGTCGCGGTGGCTTCGCACGCGCCCGCCTCGGCGCACGCGCGAAAGTCAGCGACCGTGACTTCCGTCGCGTCCATCTCGAAAGGCTTCACCTCGACGCGGTGCGCCGGGCGCTCGTTGGAATCGCTCTTCGGGTCATTCGAACCCATCTCGAGGCTCCCGCCGGGGATCGGAATCAGCCTGGGTCCGCGCGTGGGTGGAGCTGACGTCGTCCTCGCTCCCGGCGGCGCCGGCGACGCTGCGGGTGCCGTCGCGACGGGTGAGGGGGGCCGAGCCTGCTGGGCGCTGGTTGCGCCCTTTCCCGCGCAGCCCAGCAAGAAAGCGAACATCGCGGCACGGTACCGGTGCTCACCCATCATGCCGTCGACGCTAGCACGTCGACTCCCTTCCAGGCGATCCCCGCCGAGATCCGCCGCTGTCTGCCCCCGCTCGCGGCCCCTTCGCCCGCTTCCTCACCCGCTCGCGGAGTGGCCCGATGAGCAGCGGAGCTCGACGAGGCGGGCCACGTGGTGTGGAGCTCGGTCCCCCTGCCCGGCGGATTTCTGAAGAGCGGCGCCAGGACCGAGGACGGGGGCCTCCTGGTCGCGGGCCAGGTGGGTGATTCGACGTCTCCGTCCCGCACGGGGTTGTGGCTCGGTCGGCTCGACGGAGCCGGTCAGCTGCTGGCGAGCCGGAAGCTCGGACCCTCGGCCTTCAGCGCGCACGTCGACATCGAGCTGCTCCGGCACCCGACCGGGGGATACGTGCTCTCCACCCACGACACCGAGGCCGAGGGCGCGGCGCCTCGGCTGCGCCTGGTGCGGCTGGACGACGCGGGCGAGATCGCCCACGAACGGTTCATGCCGATCGCTCCCGGGTCCGCGATCACGCAGTCATGGAGTCGGGGTGGGGCCGCGCTGCTGCCCGGCGGTGACGTGGTTCAGCTGACCGCGCACGCCGGGTACCTGCGCGTCGTCCGCAGCACCGAGCAGACGGCGCCGGTGTTCGACCGTGTGCTGGAGGAGGTCGGCGGAGCGTGGCCACAGGACATCGCGGCCCTGCCCGATGGCCGCATCGCGATCGCCGCGATCAGCGTCGGTCAGAGTCATGTCATCCTGCTGGATGCCGAGGGAGCGGTGATCTGGGCCAGGACCTATCACCCTGAGCTCGACACCGAGCTTCACGCCATCTCGTACGATCCGAGCACGGGGCTCTTGCACCTCGGCGGGGCGACGCGGGGAACGGACGGAGGAACGCAGCGGATCTGGCTGCTCTCCGTCGACACCGGCGGGGAGCTGCGCTGGGAGTACGAAGGGGATGTCGGCACGCCGAGCCGGATCAATGGAATCACATCGCTCCCCGGCGGTGGGTTCGTGGCAGCTGGATTCCACGACTTCGTCTATGCGGTGGTCCGCCCGGAGACGTGTCCGTGAGCGACAGTCAGGCTTTCCTGCGCTTGCAGCCGGCTCGCGGCGGTGCGATCGGTGGCAGGTGCGGAACGGCGCCCGGCGCGGCGTGAGAGGAGGAGCAGATGGCGGATTCGTCGATGGAGGCTCGGGTCACCGAGGTGGCTGATGGCATTTACCAGCTCCACACCCCGGTGGGGACTGGCAAGGCTGGGTTCTCGTTCAACCAGTACCTCCTGGTCGACGACGCGCCGCTGCTCTTCCACACCGGCTCGCGCCGCCTCTTCCCGGCGGTGCGCGCGGCGATAGCGCGGGTGATGCCGGTCGAGCGGCTGCGCTACGTGGCGTTCTCCCACTGCGAGTCGGACGAGTGCGGCGCCATGAACGAACTGCTCGATGCCGCGCCCCAGGCGGTGCCGGTGTGCGGGCGGATCGCCGCGATGGTCGACGCGGACATGTTCGACCGCGCGCCACGGGCGCTCCAGGAGGGCGAGGTCCTCGAGCTGGGTGAGCGCCGGGTGCGCTGGCTCGACGCGCCCCACCTGCCGCACGGCTGGGAGTGCGGCTACCTGTTCGAAGAGTCCACCGCCACGCTGCTCTGCGGCGATCTCTTCACGCAGCCCGGCGCCGACCATCCCGCGCTCACGCGCGACGACATCCTCGCGCCGAGCGAGGCCATGCGCCGGTCGATGGATTACTATGCGCACGGCCGCGATGCGCCCCAGCTCCTCGAGAAGCTCGCCGCCACGTCCCCCCGCATGCTCGCCTGCATGCATGGCGGGGCGTACGAGGGGGACGGGGCCGCGCTGCTGCGCGAGCTCGCTCGCGCGCTCGCCCTCACGGCGTGAGCGGCGCTCGCGGGCGCGCGCCGATGCTCGCTGCGCCCTCGGCAGATGGCGCTTCCGCTGAGCGCGTTTCGCTGACGGCGTGGATCAGGGGACGTCCGTCGGGTCCCAGCTCGCGCGGAAGCCGATATCGAGCCCGTCGAGCGTGCGCATCGTGTCGGCGTCGAGCGCGAAGTCGAAGATCGCGCCGTTCTCGGCGATACGCGCGGGCGTGACCGACTTCGGCAGAACGATCAAGTCGTGCTGCACGGCCCAGCGCAGCATCACTTGCGCTGGTGTGCGCCCGGCCTTTGTCGCCGCGGAGACGATGTCTTTGTGCCTGAGCTTCACGCCCTGCGTGAGCGGGCTGTACGCCTGCACGAGGATCCGGTGCTTTGCGCAGAACGCGCGCAGCTCGGCCTGCCCGAGAAACGGGCTGAGCTCGACCTGGTTGATCGCCGGCACCACCGCGCTCTCGCCGAGGAGCTCCTCGAGGTGACGCACGGTGTAGTTGCTGACGCCGATCGATTTCGCGAGGCCTTGCCTCTGCGCGTCGACGAGCGCGCGCCAGGTGTCGCTGCGCTTGCCGGTGACGGGAAAGTGAATCAGCACGAGATCGTAGGCGTCGAGCGCGGCTTCCTCGAGCGAGCGCTCGAGCGAGCGCAGCGTCGTGTCGCGCCCCTGGTTGAAATTCGCGATCTTCGTCGTGATGAACACCGCGTCGCGCCCGAGGCCGCTCTTGCGCAACGCGCTGCCGACGTCCGCTTCGTTGCCATAGTACTGGGCAGTGTCGACGTGGCGATAGCCGAGGCGCAGCGCTTCGAGGACGGCGCCCTCGGTCTCGGCGCCGGGCGCCGATTGATACACCCCGAGCCCGAGCTGCGGAATGTAGCGACCGTCGATCATCTGCAGGCGTGGTGATTCGATCATGGGCGGGCCCCCGGAGTCGTCCATCGCTCGGCTCGGCCGAGCGCAAAGAGTGTGCTGACGAAGTCGACACGCTAGTCACTGTGAAGGTCGACGGCAAGAGCAAGAAAACTCTGTGGCGACTGTGCAGAGCGCGCGCTAGCCAGCCGATATCGCTGAAGAGGGCGAGCGCTTCGTGCAGAATAGGCAAAGCTTGACAGGAGCGCCGGCGCTTGCGCTTTGGTTCGCACCTTCGGCGCAAGTCGCGGGCTGGCGGACGGGTCGTACAACGAGGGCACAATGAGAAAATCGAAGGGAGCGCCGATCCTCGCAGCGGGGGCAGTCCTCTTTCTGGCCGGATGTAGCAGCGAGCCCGGCGGTGGAGAGCGGCACGGCGCAACGGGCAGCACAGGCAGCGGGGACGGCATGGGTGGACAGGGCGGCGCGGACGGCGCAGGTGGAGCGGGCGGCACAGGCGGAGCGGGCGGCACAGGCGGTGTCGCCGGGGCAGGCGGCGCAGGCGGCGCGGGCGGCGCCGTCGCGGTGCCGCCGATGGAGCTCGACCTGATGACGTTCAACATCCGCTACGCAAATCGCGCGGACGGCGACAACGCTTGGCCGAATCGCCGCGACATGCTCTATCAGGTCGTCCGTGACGCACACCCCGATGTGCTCGGGCTTCAGGAAGCGCTCAGGTCCCAGCTCGATGATCTCCGCGGTGCGCTCCCGTACTCGCAGATCGGGGTGGGCAGGGACGACGGCATCGAGGCGGGTGAATACTCCGCGATCCTCTACGACGCAGATCGATTCGATGTGGACGAGAGCGGCACGTTCTGGCTATCCGACACCCCGGAGGTGCCTGGGTCGACGAGCTTCGGGAACGTGGTCGTGCGGATCTGTACATGGGCGAGGTTCCTCGAAAAGAGCTCCAGCCGCGCCTTCTATCTCTTCAACACGCACCTGGACCACGAATCCCAGCCATCGCGCGCGCGGAGCGTCGAGCTCATCGCCGGCAGGATCGCGAAGCGTGCCCACGCTGATCCGGTGTTTCTCACGGGCGACTTCAATGCGGGTGAGCGCAATCCGGCTGTCCTCTATGTCAAGGGAGAGGCGGCGCGCGCGAGCGAAGGGGCCGCGCCGGTGCCCGCCCCTCCGGGATTCGTGGACACGTTTCGCGTCCTCTACCCGGATGCGGCGCCGGTCGGCACATTCCACTCGTTCAGCGGAGACGAGGACGGAGAGAAGATCGACTTCATCTTCGCTCAGCCGGCGCCGGTCGCGGAGGTGCTGATGGCCCAGATCATCCGCGAACACCGCGACGGCTTCTATCCCTCGGATCACTTTCCCGTCACCGCCAGGCTGCGCCTTCAGCCCTGAATCCAGAGCGTGTCCGCGCGGGGTTGGGGGCGAACCGGCGATGGGCGAACGATGCGAGTTCAGCGAGACCATATAAAATAGACGCTGGCAGATCTGTCGAGCGATCCGATACAACCGGCGCAGGCTGCATGGCAGAGAACGTGGGTTGAGCCCCTCCACGCGACCACGCGATGAGGATGACGAGCGAAGGCCCCATTCGCGGGTATCCGAGGCTCGCGCGGCGCCTGGCTGCAAATCCCGGCCTCCTCGTCTCGACAGCCCAGCACGGCAGTGCTACCCATCCCACGTGTCCGGCGCTGAGGGGGAGGACATGTCATTACATCATGGCCTGTCGCCGATGCACGCAGGAAAGGATCGCCGTATGCGCATCGATCGAATCCGAGGTCTGCGGGCAGCTCAGCTTGCGTTCGCGTCCGCGTCTGCGGGAGCAGCCTTCTGCTTCGCAGCGTGCTCGACCGACACGGGCCCCACGGCCGAAGACATGGGCGAGCAGGACCAGAATCTTGCAGCCTGTTCGTATGCGGTCACGACGAACGCGTACGAAGGAGCCCCGGAGTACTGGGGGACGATCAAGATCAAGAACACGGGCACGAGCGCGCTGAAGAAGCCGACTGTCGCCTTCGACGTGCCGGACGGTGTCACGTGCGATCATCACGAGCCGGGCTGGACCCACACACAAGCCGGCTCCCGATGCACCTATTCGAGGACATCGAACGTGTCCATCGCTCGCGGCGCGTCATTCACACTCAATTTTTCCACCGACTCGGTGTCCTCGTTCACCCCGTCCCGCGTCGAGCTCCGCGACACCAGCTGCTCCAGCAGCGGCAGCACGACGGGCGGCGGCAGCACGACAGGCACGGGCGGCAGCACGACGAGCGGCGCCGGCAGCACGACAGGCACGAGCGGCGGCACCACGGGCGGCGGCAGCACGACGGGTGGCGCCAGCACCACGGGCGCGGGCGGCGGCAGCACGACGGGTGGCGCCAGCACCACGGGCGCGGGCGGCGGTAGCACCACGGGTTCGGGCGGCGGCAGCGGCGGCTCGGGCGTCGTGTGGCAGACGGCCAGCCTGACGGAGTTCGAGTCTTACCCCAACCCCGGCAGCGAGGAGTGCATCGAGTACAACGGGTGCACGTGGGCCGGTCAGTTCGCGGCGCTCGACGGAAAGCAGCCGGAGAGCTGGGTCAGAGAGAACAACATCGCCGCGGTGCACTCGAAGGATTTCGAGAGGTACAAGCTCAAGACCCTGCGCCTTCGGAAGAATGGCAAGGAGATCGACGTCAAGGTGTACGACATGTGCGCCGACTCCGATTGCAGCGGGTGCTGCACGCGGAACGCGCAGCCGTCGGGGTACCTGATCGACATCGAGAAATACACCGCTCAGCGGTTCGGGGTCCCGGCGTCTGGACAGGTCGAGTGGAGGTGCCTCGACTGCAATTGACGGCCGCCTCGTCGGGCCGGTGGCTCGGGCGCCGCCTTGCTCACCCGCCGAGCGCCCTGTCGATCGCCTGCGTGAGCTTCGGGTCGTCCGGCGCCACGGACGACTCGAACCGCCCGATCACCGACCCGTCCTTGCCGATCAGGAACTTGGTGAAGTTCCACTTCACCTCACCGGCAGGCGCGGCTTGCGTGAGGAACGCATAGAGGGGGTGCTTGCCGCCCCCCTTGACCGGGATCTTCGAGAACATGGGAAAGCTGACGCCGAACTTCGTGGAGCAGAAGGCGGCGATCTCGGCGTCGGTCCCCGGCTCCTGCGCGCCGAAATCGTTCGACGGGAAGCCGAGGACGGCGAAGCCGCGTTCCTTGAGCCGATCATGGAGCTCCTCGAGCCCCGCGTACTGCGGCGTATACCCGCATTCCGATGCGGTGTTCACCACGAGCAGCACCTTGCCTCGGTAATCACCGAGGGAGCGGTCCTGTCCGTCGATGGTCTTCATGGTGAAGTCGTAGAGCGACATGGCCTTTCCTTCCTGAGCAGCGCCGGGCGTGGGCTCCGGCGAGGTGCGCTCGACATTCCTCCCACAACCCGACACACAGGCGAGGGCGAGCGAGCTGATCAGGGTGAGTCGACACCGGAGCACGCGCGGCGAGCGTTCCATGGCGGCAGGGATAGACCCGCGTCCGGGCCGCGTCGAGCAGGAACGCGCTCCGCGTCGAGGCGACGCCGCCGAACGCTGCTGGAGAACCTCGGCATGGACGCGGCACGCGGCGGTCGGGCTCGGTGACCTGGCTTGCTGGAAGGAGGCCATCGCGACGGCAGCAGGGTGGACGGGCAGGACGCTCGCCGTCACTTCTTCGTCAGCGCGTTGTAGCTGGTGATGAGGTTGCGGTAGTCGGGGATGTGGTTCGAGAACAGCGTCGCCAGTCCCTCGATGTCGTTGCGCCAGTCGCGGTGCAGCTCGCAGGCGACGCCGAACCACGTCATGAGCTGCGCGCCGGCTTGCGACATGCGATCCCAGGCGGAGTGCCGGGTGATCTCGTTGAAGGTCCCGGACGCGTCCGTGACGACGAAGACCTGAAAACCCTCCTCGATCGCCGACAGCGCGGGGAAGGCCACGCACACCTCGGTCACGACGCCCGCGATGATGAGCTGCTGCTTGCCCGTGGCCTTGACGGCCTTGACGAAGTCCTCGTTGTCCCACGCGTTGATGTTGCCGGGGCGCGCGATGTACGGCGCGTCCGGGAACTGCTCCTTCAGCTCCGGCATGAGCGGGCCGTTGGGGCCGGACTCGAAGCTGGTCGTGAGGATCGTCGGCAGCTTGAAGTACTTCGCGAGATCGGAGAGCGCGAGCACGTTGTTCTTGAACGTGTCCGGCTGGATGTCGCGCACGAGCGACAGAAGTCCCGCCTGATGATCGACCAGCAACACGGCGGCGTTGTTCTTGTCGAGTCGAACGTACGGCTTGGTCATGGGCTGTGTCCTCTTCTCTCGTCGTGGGTGATTTGTCTGTGTGGCTCGGGCTCGACGCCCGAGCATGGAAGGCGTTCAATCGTCCAGGTGGCCGAACTTCCCGCTCGCGAAATCGGCGAACGCCTGCTGGATCTCTTGCGCGCTGTTCATGACGAACGGGCCGTACTGGACGATGGGCTCGTCGATCGGCTCGCCGCTCAGGACGAGCAGGTGGGCCTCCGATCCGGCCTCGATGAGCAAGCGCTCGCCGGCGTTCTCGAACACCACGAGGTCGTGCGCCGCAGCGTGCGTTCCGTTGATCGCGATGTCGCCTTTCATGACGAGCAGGCCGAGGTTATGGCGCGCCGGGAAGGTGAAATCGACCCTGCCGCGCGCGTTCAGGCGGACGTCGAGGACATCGATCTCCGTGAACGTCTGCGCGGGGCCCTTCACGCCCTTGGTTTCGCCTGCGACGACCCGGACGGAGCCCGCATTCTCGGGGAGCGTCACGATGCCCATCCGATCGCTGGTGATGCTTTGATACCGAGGCGGCGACATCTTGTGCGCCTTCGGAAGGTTCACCCAGAGCTGCGCCATCTGGAACGGGCCGCCGCGGCGCGCATAGCTCTCTTCGTGGTACTCCTTGTGAAGGACTCCGGACGCCGCCGTCATCCATTGCACGTCGCCCGGACCGATCACGCCGCCGCCGCCCGCGCTGTCGTGGTGCGCGACGCTCCCTTGCCAGGCGAGCGTGACCGTCTCGAAGCCTCGGTGGGGATGCACGCCGACGCCCCGCGGCCTCGCCGTCGGCGCGTACTCGTACGGCGGGTGATAATCCAGCAGCAGGAACGGGTTCAGCTTTCGCGCAGCCTCCGGGATCGCCGAGAAGAACCCCGCGACCCGGAAGCCGTCACCCACCCAGTGCAGGCCAGGGGCCCGGTAGATTCCCTCGATCGTTCGGAGCTCGGACCGCGCTGCTCGCGTGGCGCTCGTCCGCGTCTGCATCGTATTCGTGGTGGTCATGGCTGCGTTCTCCTGACACGAGGAGGAATAGACATGCCGAGCCCTTAGAACAATGCGCAATAACTGGAAGAACTGTTCCGAAATTTGGAACAATCCTGTCACACGCTGGCGGCCACGCTCGGCGTGGTGGACAGCACGAGGCGCTGGCGGAGCAGGTCGAGCAAGGCCACCACCTTCGGCGAGAGGTGCCGTGTGCTCGGATAGAGCGCGAACACGGGCACTTCGGGCGCCGACCAGGACGCGAGCACCGGCATGAGCCGTCCGGCGGCGAGGTCTTCCGCGCACAGGTACTCCGGCAAGAGGGCGACGCCGAAGCCCGCGCGAACGACCGAGCGAAGCATCTCGTAGTCGTTGACGACGAGCCGCGGGTGAACCGTGATCTCGGCGATCTTGGGCCCCGACCTGAGCTCCCAGGAGCTTCCCTCCGGTGCGAACACGATGCACGGGTGGTCCGCGAGCTCGGCAATGTCGTTCGGCTCGCCGAGCGCCCTCTTGACCTCGGGCGCAGCGACCAGACGGCGCCGCACGGCCCCGAGACGCCGGGCGACGAGGCTCGTGTCCGGCGTGGCGCCGGCCCGCAGCGCGAGGTCGAAGCGCTCCTCGACGACGTCGACCCGGCGGTCGGTGCAGACCAGGTCGACCTGGACATCGGGGAAAAGACGCAGGTATTCGGCGAAGATCGGCCCGAGGACGGAGAACGCGAGCGGGGCCGTCACCCGCAGGAGCCCCCGGGGCGTCGACTGGAGCTGCGAGACCGCGAGCTCTGCCTCCTCGAGCGCGGCGACGATGCGAACGCAGTGCTCGTAGTAGACGCGACCGACGTCCGTGAGGCTCAAGGTCCGCGTGGTCCGCTGGAGCAGCCGCGCGCCGACGCGCGACTCGAGATCGGAGATTTTCCGGCTCACGGTCGACTTCGGCATCCCGGCGGCGGTCGCGGCCGCCGTGAAGCTGCCTCCCTGAACGACCCGCGTGAAGAGGACGATCTCGTCGAGAGCGACGTTGGGGAGGCGAGGGTCCATGGGTGGGACAATTTACGCAAATCGCGCGAATTGTTCCAAGGCAGCGCTGGGAGGCTCACACGCCGACGCGCTCGACGCGCACCCGCACCTCGGCGGCCGCCAGCGCCGCGTCGCCGCCCGCCGTCCCTGCGCCGCGCTCCGCCGAGCTGCCCGCGATCTCCGCGATGAGCAGCGGCCCCGTCGCCTTCACGATGCGGCGGGCCTGGGCCAGCACGCGCGCCCGCTCTTCCTCCGTCGCGCCGGCGAGGACGCCGCTGAGGATGACCCCGCAGGCGCGGTTCGCCGGCAGCGCGGCGAGCCCGGCGACGGTCGCCACGCGGGCCGCGAGGCCGCACACGTGCGCCACGTCGCGCGCGAGCAGCTCGGCCGCCTCGCCGACCACGACGACGCCGCCGTACAGGCCGCGCAAGGCGGGGGCGGCGACCGCCCTCACGCCGCGCACGAGCCGCGCGCGCGCCTCGATCGCGCCGGGCGAGCAGTCCGGCAGGCGCTCCGCCGCCGGCGCGTCCGGGGCAGCCGCTATGACGGCCGGCGAGAGCGCCGCCCGGATCGCGGCGAGCCGCGCCCGCCACCACCGCGCGCCATGCCCGATCTCCCGGGCGCGGCGCTCGCGCTCTTCCCGCCCTCGATGGACGTGGACATGAAACGCCTCCGTGGCGGCCTTCTGCGGCTGGCGCAGGGCGCGAACGCTCGTGAGCAGGCGCATGTCGATGAGGTCCGCACGCCGCGCGCCCTCCAGCAGATCGACGAAGGCCCCCTTCTCGGCGCCGCCGCCGATGAACCACTCGTCGAAGCCGCCGAGCGCATCGACGAGGCCTCGCCAGACGATGGGCAGCCCGTCGCGCACATCGCAGAGCGGCTCGGAGCCCGGGGCGCCGGGGCGGAGCCGATCGCCGTGGGCGTCGGGCACGACGCCGTCGAGCGGCGTGGCCGCGAGGAGCGGAGCGAGCCCCTCGACGGCGCCCGAGGCCGCCCACGCGGCCGAGCGCTCGATCCACGCGGCCGGCGGCAAGGCGACGCGGGCCAGCGCCGGCGTGAGCACGGCCGGCACGCCGCGCGCGAGCGCCGCGTCGTGCTCCGAGAGCGCGTGCTCGACCGCCTCGGGCGGGAGCAGGACATCGGCGTCCAGAAACCAGATCAACGGCGCGCGGGCGGCGCGGAAGCCCGCGTTCCTGGCATGGCTGCAGTGCGGGAACTGCCCGCGCGGGCGCGGGCTGTCGACGATCTCGACCCGGAAGGGGTGAGAGCCCGGCTCCGCCGCGGCGCGGATCGCGCCGCCCGGATCGCCGCCGTCGCACACCACCACGACCTCGAAGGACGACGGGGCGGCGGTCTGCGCGCGCAGCGCGAGCACGGCGCGCCGCAGGAGGGGCGCGGTCGCGGGATGGCAGGGGATCACGAGGGCGATGCGCGGCGGAGCGGCGCCCGTCGCGCGAGCCTCCGCAGCCGAGCCGGGCGCGCCGGCCGCGTCGCGCCCGGCGCCGCCTCCCACGGCCGCATCGCCCGCAGACGCGCCGCGGCCGCCCGCACCCGCCGCGGAGCCGCCCCTCAGCGCCGGCCGCTCGCCGAGCACCTCCCACAAGCTGGCGAGGCACCGCTCGCGCTCGGTCAGGTACGCGTCCCGCGCCGCTTCCTGGATGCGCCGGAGATCCGCCTCCGTGAACGCCATGCAGCGCTCGACCGCATCGCGCACGTCCTCCGGAGCCACCGCGTGTGTGCGCACGAGGCCCTGCGCGCCGTGCGGCGCGGCCGGCATGCGCAGCGCGCAGCCGTCGATCTCGCTCATCGCCTCGGTGTCGGGCACGAGGACCGCGGCGCCGACCGACAGGCCCTCATGGAGCGCGTGGCCCCAGCCCTCGTAACGAGACGGACAGAGGTGGAATCGAGACGCGTTCTGATAAAAGCGAAGCCGCCGCTCGTCGACGCGCCCCGCGAGCTCGACGTTCCGCGGCCTGAGCGGCCAGCCGAGCGAGGACACGACGGTCAGCGGATACGGGATGCGGTGGCGCTCCCAGGCCAGAAGCACGGAGTCCGTGCCCTTCGCGTCGGAGCCGCCAGGGACGTGCAGGAAGCGCCGCGCCCGAGGCACGGCCGGGTCCCAGCGGTCCTCCGAGAAGAAGCCGAGGTGGCGAGCCCGCGGCGTGAGCGGGGCGAAGTGCGACAGCGCGTCACGGGTCTTGCACAGGACGAGCTCGAAATCGTCGAGCGCGGGCCGGGCCTCCGGCCGCCACCACTCGGCGTTCGGGATCAGCCAGCGGCGCGGCGCGCCCTCGGCGAGGCGCGGCTCGTAGACCTCGAGGAAGATGACGAGATCGGCGCCCCCCACGCCTTCGGAGCGCTGGAAGTGAACGCCGGTGACCCGGTGACCCCAGCTCTCCAGGAGGCTGCTGAGAAGACGGTAGTCGCGCTCGAGCCCCTTGCCGTTGTCGATGTTGGTGACGATGTGGATCCGCATCGGAAGCACCCAGGGTCACACCCAGCCCCTCAGCCCCGCGTGGTGCTCGCCGAGGATGCCGAGCATCTGGCGCATGCGGTGCACGTACGTGAAGCTCGCCTTGACGCGCGCGTGCCCGGCCCGCCGGATCGCCTCGCGCTCGTCGTCGTGCTTCACATAATAGTCGATGAGGCGCCGCAGGGCCGCGAAGTCGCCGAACGGATAGAAGACCACGTGCTCGCGATCGCGGAACTCCTCCTCCAGGCCGAAGATGTAGGGGTGGATCATGAAGCCCCCCCGGCCGAGCGTCTCGTAGATGCGATCGGACCAGTAATGCGGGTGATCGAAGCCGACACACAGGCTGTCGCCCACGACGATCTTCGCGGAGGCGTACAGGCGGTTGAGGGCGTCGCCGCGCACGCAGCTCTCCGGTGAGCCGTGCTTCACGAAGCGGCGGCCGTACGTCTCCGACAGGAAATCCACGAGGCGCCTGCGATAAGGCCACTCCGGATGATAATCGTACGAGCCCACGAAGCAGACGTCGGCCGCGACGCCAGGGTCGACCTCCGCGAGATAACACTCGGCGCCGTACACGCCGGGCTTGAGGTAATGGTGGCGCACGCCCTGCGCCCGGAAGAACGCCTCGCTCCCGCCGTCGGGCGTGAACACGTGCTGCGTGCGCCAGAACGGGTCGAGCCGGAGATCGCGGCCGCGCGAGAGGCCGGCGTACAGGTCGAGGTGGTACGAGGCCGTCGGGATGGGCAGCTGCGTGATCCAGCGCAGCGCGTCGCCGCGCAGGCCCCAGGTGCGGGTGTAGAGCAGCAGATCGACGTCGCGCGCCATGCCGTCGAGCTCCTGCAGGGTGAACGCGTTCTCCTGGGCCTGGACGACCTCGACGCCGAGCGCTCGCAGGCTCTCGCCGACGTGGTTCTCGGTCGAGAACGACGGGCCGAAATTGCCGATGTACAGGACGCGACGGCGCATGGGCGAGGGGGCCACGACGGCGGCGCCCGTCAGGGCGGCGGGTCCAGCGGCCAGCTGGCCACGAGCGCGCGCGCGTCGGGCGTGCGCGCCTTCGAGAGCACCGCGAGCGTCACGGTGCGATCGGTGACCAGCACACACGGCGCCGAGAACGTCGCTGGATCGGCGCCGCCAGCGTCCACGGGGAGCACGCGGAACGCGGCGCCCGGGGCCGGCCGGTGCGCGACGAGCAGGTGGGCGGCGGACGTCGCGACGATCACGAGCCCGCCGCCCGCGCGGTCGGCGTCGAGCTCGAAGACGCGGCGGTCGCCGAACGGCGCTTCCTCGGCGCCGGCAGGGCCGTACGCCGCATCGCGGGCCGAGACGCGCACGGTGCCGGGCAGCGCGCCGCCGCGCGAGGCGCCGGGGGCGACGCGCTTGCACACCGCGGTGGGGCCAGGCGACCCGGCGAGGACCACGACATCGATGCACTCGCCGATCGGGTGGTCCACCGGGCCGCCGCCGGCCGCCGCGGCCTCCAGCACGACCGCCGTCGCGCTGTCGACGACGGCGGACACGGCGCCGGGGGAGGGCGCTGGGAGCGAGCCGGCGCCCGCGCCGCGCACGAACCGAGGCCCGCTGAAGCTCGCGAACGGCCGGTGCGCCGTGAGCGAGGTGCGGGCACCGGCGGCGCCGTCGAGCCGGACCAGCGCGTTCACCGCGCCGCCCGCGACCTCCACCACGAACGACAGCGCGCCGCCGTCCGCCGCCGCGGCGTCCCAGCGGGGCAGCGCGGGCAAGAGCTGCGGGATCGTGGCGACGGCGCCCGACGGACCGCGGCCCGCGAGCGGCAAGGCCCAGACGTCGGTGCGGTGCGGCGGGGCCGCGCTGTGCGTCGACGACGCGAGCAGCACGGGCGCCCCGTCGAGCGCGACGAGGCGCAGGGTGTCCGCGAGCGGGGCGTCGGGCAGCGCGGCGGCAGAGAGCGCGAGAGGCGGAGGGGGCGTTTCGTTCATGGGCGCAGATCCGGGGGCGGGGCGGCACGCGGCGGCGGCGAGACAGACGAGGAGCGCGGGCGCGGGAGGCCCGCGGCGCGGCCTCCAGGGGGCGCTGGTCGAGCGGGGCGCGGCGGTCGAGAGGGGCGAGGGCATGCCGGTCGACCTCCGCGCTGCGCTAGCGCGACAAACGGGTTGAAATCGCATGCATACAGCAAGAAATTGAACCGCCAAGGCGCCAAGGACGCCAAGATTTTATTGTCTTCTTGGCGTCCTTGGCGCCTTGGCGGTTCATTCCCCTGGTTTCCAAGCTGGTCGGTGCTCTAGATGCGGGCGTTCGTGCGCATGTTCCACAGCTGCACGAGGGCCTGCGGGTTCGACGATTTCGGATAGCCGGCGAGCGCGGCAGCGAACAGTCCGTCGATCGCGCCGGTCTCCCACGTGGCCGCGTCGGCGAACGGCCCGCCGCCGTACGAGGGGTCGTAGAGCTGGCCGCCGTGCACGACGATGAAATGGTTGAAGAACGCGGGCGGGGGCTCGGGGTTCCGCTGGCCGGGGATCCCCGGCAGGTTGACCACGTCGGTCCCCATGCGGTGGGTCCACGGGGCGGGCTGCGTGGCCGCGTTCCACTGCCAGTTCTTCACGAGGAAGCCCTGGGACCCCGAGGTCCACGCCGGCACCGTGACGACGACCACCACCTTGTCGGCGCTGGTGATGCCGTGGACCTTGAGCATGTCGATGAAGAGCTCGGCCCACGAGCCGCACTGCCCGCTGCCGTCGGCGCTCGCGAGGAGCAGGCGGGTGTTCGTGCAGGTGGTCGTGTTCGGGTTCCAGTACGTGAGGCCCACGCCGTCGCGCTTGCGCGTGAGCGCCCGCGTCGCGAAGGGGACGAAGCTCTGGGACACGACGCGCCCCTCGGTCGTCTCGCCCTGGGCCGCGCGGCACGAGATGTCCACGAGCGTCCAGTGGACCGTGCCGGCCGGCGCGCCGAGCACCGCGTAGACGAGGTGCGCCGTCGTGCCCGCGCCGACCCAGCCGGTGCCGGCGGCGTTCGCCTCCCACGCGATCGTCAGCGGATCGTAGCAGGCGACGACGTCCGGCAGCGGCGCGCTGCTCGTCATCGAGGGCGTGGAGACGTCGACCGACCCGGGCGACACGCTGACCGTGCACGTCCATTCGAGCGTCACGCCGCCGGCCATGGCGCGGCCGCGCAGCTGCACGGACTCGGTCCCGGTGGGCGGCCGGAGCACGCGCAGCACCACGGCCAGCGGGACACGCGCGCCGCGGACGTAGCAGACAGGCGATTGATCCGCCGCCTGCCGGGTGCTCAGCCACTCGGGGGAGGCGAAGTTGCCGAGGGAGTCCCGCTCCACCGCGTGGTTCGCCGCGAAGTCGACCTGGATCACGCCGACAAGCGCGTGGACGACGTCGGGCGCCTTCGGCGCCGGCTGCGCCGGCGGCGGCACCTCGAGCGGCCTGCGCGCCTCGGGGGCGCGCGGCGGCGGGCCGCGGAAGGCGAGGAGGCACCCCGTCCGGAGCAGCTCGGCGACGCGCTCGCGGAGCAGGTCGAGCTCGCGCGCCGCGTCGAGCGACACGATGCCGGCGCCCGCGGCGCACAGCTCGCTCAGGAGATCGACGCGCTCGCGGTCCGGCGCCTCCGAAGGGAACCAGGCGGGCACCTCGAGGGCGGCCAGGTGCGGCTCGATCGGCTCCGCGCCCTCGGGCAGGACCGCACCGGCTGCGCGGACGAAGCCGACGTCTCCGTACGCATCGACGACCTGCCAGACGTTGCCCATGAATCCGCGCGATCCGCTGTCCGCTGTCCCCCCCGGCGCCCTATCTGACTAGGCCCGCCCTCGCCGTGCGTCAACCGTTCGTCAAGACGCGCGCGGGCATGTCGACGGGGGGTGCGCCGGCATGTCGACGCCATGTCGACGGCACGTGCGCCGGCCTGTCGACAGCGCCGGCGCGCGTGAATGTGCCCACCCGGCCGGCGAGCGATGGTAGGCTCGACGGCTCGGGCTCCGGGACGTGCGAGGGCGAGGCGACCGATGGCGGACGGTGCGATCGAGTTTGATTTCGCTGTGGAAGGCGCGACCGATCCGTGGCGCGTCGCGCGGATCGAGGGCCATGAGGGCATATCGCGGCTGTTCCACTTCCGCGTGACCCTCGCGTCGACGGACGCCGCGCTGGCGTTCGACGGGCTGGTCGGGCAAACGTGCCTGCTCACGATCCGGACCGACGTGTCGACTCGGTACATCCACGGCATCGTCGCGCGCTTCGAGCAGCACGAGGAGGGGCGCGCGGTCACCACGTACCTGGCGACGGTCGTCCCGCGGGCGTGGCGCCTGCAGCACCGGCACGACTACCGCATCTTCCAGGAGGCGACGGCGCCGGAGATCATCGACAAGGTGCTCCGCGCGGCGGGGCTGTCGTCGGACGAGTTCCGCATCTCGACGGCGATGACCCACGATCGGCGGGAGTACAGCGTGCAGTACGCCGAGACCGACTGGGCGTTCATCAGCCGCCTGATGGAAGAGACAGGCATGTTCTGCTTCTTCGAGCACAAGGCCGACAACCACGTGCTCGTCTTCGGTGACGCGCCGTTCGTCCACGAGCCCATCGACGGATCGAGCGTCGTGCCGTACCGGGCCGTCGGCGGGGCGCTCGCCGCGCGCGAGGCCGTCTCCCGCTTCTCGATGGCCGAGGAGGTCCGGCCCGGCAAGGTCACCGTCCGCGACTACAACTTCCAGAAGCCCAGCCTGAGCCTCGAGGGGGAGGCGGAGGCCGACCGCGACACCGATCTCGAGGTGTACGTGTACGCCACCGAGCACGATCTGCCCGAGGAGGGCACCCAGCTCGCGAAGCTCCGGCTCGAGCAGCTCCAGCTCGTGCGCCGCACGGCGGAGGGGCAGGGGAGCGTGCTCCGGTTCATGCCCGGGGCCACCTTCACGCTCGAGGACCACGGCCGCGAGAGCTTCAACCGCGGATACCTGATCACGCGCGTCGACCATTTCGGCTCGCGGGCCGTCGGGGGGGAGTCGCAGGAGACCGTCGTCGGGTACTCCAATCGATTCCAGTGCATCCCGGACGACGTGCCCTACCGCACGCCCGTGCAGACGCCCAAGCCGACGCCTCGCGGCATCCAGACGGCGATCGTCGTGGGCCCGGCGGGCGAGGAGATCCACACGGACATCTATGGCCGGGTGAAGGTGCAGTTCCACTGGGACCGGAAGGGGCGCCGCAACGAGCAGAGCTCGTGCTGGATGCGGGTGAGCCAGATCTGGGCGGGCGCCGCGTGGGGCTCGATGTACATCCCGCGCATCGGCCACGAGGTGGTCATCGACTTCCTCGAGGGCGATCCGGATCGCCCGCTGATCGTCGGGCGCGTCTACCACGGCGCGAACGTGCCGCCCTACGCGCTGCCGGCCGAGAAGACGAAGAGCACCATCAAGTCGGACACCTCGCCGGGCGGCGGCGGCTCGAACGAGCTCAGGTTCGAGGACAGGAGAGGCGCGGAGGAGATCTACCTGCACGCGCAGAAGGACTGGAACATCGAGGTCGAGAACGACAAGACCCAGTCCGTCGGCCACGACGAGCGCCTGACCGTCGGCCACGACCGGAAGAAGCGCATCGACAACAGCCAGTGGGAGTCGATCGGCGCCTTCAAGACCACCGAGGTCGGCGAGGATCACAGCGAGAAGATCGGCGCGAACCGCACGCTCGGCGTCGTGAAGAGCGAGAGCGTGGATATCGGCGAGGACGCGAGCCTGAAGATCGGGCAGAGCCGGAAGACCGACGTCGGGAAGGACGACATCGAGTCGGTGGGCGGCAAGCGCGAGCTCACGGTGGGCGGCGAGGAGACCGTCAAGGTGGGTGATCGCGCGACGCTGGAGGTCGGCTCGAAGCGCAACACCACCGTCGGCAGCGACGACTCGCTGTCGGTCGGCGGCACCGAGACCCGGAACATCGACGTGGACGCGACCGAGTCCGTCGGCGCGAAGAAGACCGTCAAGGTCGGCGAGAAGTTCACGCTGGAGTGCGGGAGCGGCAAGATCATCGTCGACAGCTCCGGCAAGATCACGGTCGAGGGGTCGGACATCACCGTGAAGGGCTCGGGCACCGTCAAGGTCGAGGGCGCCAAGGTCGAGGTGAAGAGCGACGGCGACGTGAGCGTCAAGGCGGGCTCGAACATCAAGCTCTCGGGGAGCGGGGTCGACATCAACTGAGCGGCGTGGCGCAGGATCGGAGCCGAGGCGGATGGTTCACGAGGTGGTGGCTGATCACGCGGAGATGGCGTCGTTCCTCTGGGAGCTCCGCGAGATGGCCGTGAGGTCGCACCACTACACGCTGGCCGATCTCGCGGAGCTCGAGGAGCGCGTCGAGGCCCACCTCGATGGGCTCCGGATCGCGGGGGAGCCCGGCTGGGAGCTCACGCTGGCCGCCCTCTCGACGAAGGATCCGGGCGCGTTCTTCGCGGCGGCCATCGCCGCGGTCGAGGCGCGCGACTTCCCGGGCTTCGCGGCCGTGCTCGACGCGACGGAGGAGGCGGACGAGCCCGCCGCCGGCGTCGCGGGCGCCCTCGCGTGGGCGTCGCCGGCCGACGCGTTCGCGATCGTGGAGCCGATGCTGTCGGGGGCGCAGCCGCCGGCGCTGCGCCGCCTTTCGCTTGCCGCGTGCGTGGCGCACCGCCGCGATCCCGGGCAATTCCTCGGCTACGCGATCTGCGACGGCGACGCGGCGGTCCGCGCGCTGGCCTGCCGCGCGGCCGGCGCGCTGGGCCGCGCGGATCTGGCGGGCGAGCTCCGCGGCGCGTGGGGCTCGGACGACGAGGCCGAGCGGTTCTGGTCGGCGTGGGCCGGCGCGCTGCTCGGGGCGCGCGGCGCGGACGAGGCGCTGTGGAGCGTCGCCGGGCGGAGCGGCGCGTTCGCCGAGGAGGCGGCCGACTGCGCCGCCCGCGTGAGCCCGCCGGGCGAGGCCCGCCGCCGGATCGAGGCGCTGATGCGGTCGCCCGGGCTCGGGCGGGTCTGCCTCGTCGCGGCGGGGGCGCTGGGCGATCCGGCGCTGCTGCCGTGGGTGCTCGACCGGCTCACCGTCGCGCCGCTCGCGCGGCTCGCCGGCGAGGCGCTCTCGCGCATCACCGGCGCGCCGATCGAGGGGGCGCTGCGCGGGGCCCCGGCGCCCGGCTTCGACGCCGGGCCGAGCGACGATCCGCGCGACACGAGCGTGAAGATGGACCCGGACACGCAGCTCTCGTGGCCGCACGGGGCGAACGCGCGGGCGCTCTGGGCGGCGCACCGCGGGCGCTTCGCGCCGGGGGTGCGCCACGTCGACGGCCGCCCGCTGGACGAGGGCGCGCTCGATCGCGTGCTCCGTCTCGGCGGCCAGCGGCGCCGCGCGGGCGCCGCGTTCGAGCGGGCGGCGCGCGCGCCCGGCCGCCCGCTGTTCGACGTGGTCGCGCGGGTCGAGCGGCAGAGGGCCGCGCTCGGGGCCTCGCCGTGAGGGCGCCGCCCGCGCCGCGCGCCCTCGGGCACGCCGCGGCCGCGGTGCGCCCCTTCCGCTCCCGGGGGCGGGTGATGCTCGCGGTGGTCGTCAAGGCGACCTTCCGGCTCGATCACAAGCGCGCCATGTCGCCGCTCCCGCCCGCGCCGATCGTCGCGGCGGACGTGCGCGCGGCGCGCGCCGCGGCCGACCCGCGCGCCGCCATCTCGGCGGCCGCGGAGATGGCCCCGTTCCTTCCGCGCGCGGACATCCTCCTCGGCGGCCACGCCTGGGCCCGCGGGCGGAGCCCGGCGCCGCTCGTCCCCGTCCGCCTGCGCGTCGGCCTCGACGCGGCCGTCCTCCTCGACAAGGCCCTGCACGTCTACGGCGACCGCGGCGGCAACGGCCGCGGCGCCCCGCAGCCGTTCCTCGCCATGCCGCTCGGCTACGAGCGCGCCCTGGGCGGGGCGGCCGACCCCGACAACCCGGCCGGCGTCGATCCGCGCGCCGGCCGCGCGCCCAACATCATCGATCCCCGGCAGCCGGCGCGCGCCGCCGGCCTCGGGCCGATCGCGGCGCACTGGCCCGCGCGGCAGCGCCGGCTGGGCAACGCCGATCCGCGCGGTGTGCAGGCCCCGTGGCCCGTGGTCCCGGACGGCTTCGACTGGGCGTACTTCCAGGCGGCGCCGGCCGACCAGCAGACGCCGTACCTCCGGGGGAACGAGTGGATCCTGATCGAGGGGATGCACCCGGATCTCGACCGCATCGAGGCCTGGTTGCCGGGCCCCGTCGCCGAGGCGCGGGTCGCGTTCGGGGGGGCGGCGCAGCCGCAGGCGTTGCCGCTGGTCGCCGACATGCTCGTGATCGACGCCGATCGCTGGCTCTGCTCGCTCGTGTGGCGCGCCAGCGCGCTGCTGCCGGGCGAGGAGATCCTCGCCAGCGTCCGGGTCACGGCCAGGGTCGCGCTCCCGGGCGAGGCGGTGCCGTGGGACGTCGCGGCAGCGCCGCCGGTAGGCGCGGAGCGGGCGCAGGCGGCGCCGCAGCGGGCGCGAGCGGCGCAGGCGCCGGCGGCGGCGAGCCCGCAGCGGGCGGGGCGCGCGGCGGAGCACCCGCTGGCGGGGACGGTGGCGCTCGATCCGGAGGAGGCGCCGGCGGCGGCGAGCCCGCAGCGGGCGGGGCGCGCGGCGGAGCATCCGCTGTCCGGGACGGTGGCGGTCGATCCGGACGAAGGGCCTCGGAACCCCGCCTTGCCGTTCCGGTCGCCCGCGGCCTCCGCGGAAGCACCGCGCCTCGCGAGGTCTGGCACGGCGGAGATGCCCGCCGCGGCGGGGACACCGCCCGCGGCGCCGCGGCGCGGCGGCCTGCCCTTCGTGGCGCCGCCGGCGGCGGGCGCAGCTTCCGGGGTGCTGCCGTTCGCGCCCGCCCCGCCTTCCCCGGGCGCCCGCGATGGCGCGGCGGCGTGGGCGCTGCCGTTCGCCGCCCCCGCCGCGGCGTCGCCTGCGGGGCCGCTCCGAGCGCCGGCGGCGTCCGGCGTGCTGCCGTTCGTATCGCCGGCGGCGGCGTCCGGCGCGCTGCCGTTCGCGCCAGCGCCGTCCGCGCCCGTCCCCGCGGCTCCCCAGGCGCCGCCCGCGCACCCTCCCGCGCCGTCCGCGCCGGAGCGCTCCTCGCCCTGGGTGTCGGGCGCGGCGCCCCACGCCGCCTCCGAGCCGAGCTCGCCGTGGGCGTCCGGCGCGGCCGCGGCCCCGGCGCCTGTCGCCTCGCCGCCGCCCGTCGCGCCGTCGTACGCCCTCGCCCAGCCGCGCATCGCGCCGTCGTACGCCCTGGGATCACCGCCCGCCGCCTCACCGTGGCCCGCCACGGCGGCCTCCGCAGCCGCCCCTGCCCGGCGTCCCGCGCGGCCGCGCCGTCCGCGCCTCACCCCGGACGCGCGCCCCTCGTCGGAGCCGCTCATCCCGCCGCGCAAGCGCCGCCCCGCGAAGGTCGCGGCCGACGGCCTCGGCGCCTCGTTCCTCCGCTCGGTGCCCGACGCCGCGCCCACGCCCACCTGAACATGGACCTCCGCAACCGAACCCCCTTCGTCGCCGAGCGCATCGTCCACGTCGACGCCGCCGGCGCCGAGGTGCTCGTCGTCCTCGTCAAGGCGACGCTCGCCATCCACGCCGGCGGCCGCCTCGCGCCGGCGGCCGAGCAGGTGCCGCTCCAGCACGCCGACGCCTTCCACGGCGAGCCGGGCCTCTCGAGCGTGCGCTACGAGAGCGACCTCGCGCCGCACAAGGTCGGCACGGACGTCGTGGTCCTCGGCCACGCGTACCCTCCCGGCCGCCGCGACGCCGAGGTCCAGGTCTCCGTGCGCGTCGGCCCGATCCGCGCGACCCTCGCCGTCTTCGGCGACCGCACCTGGGCGCGCCCCGCGTCCCCCGCGCCCTTCGAGCGGATGCCGCTCGTGTACGAGCGCGCGTTCGGCGGGCGGGACGAGTCCGCCGAGTCCGCCGCCGACCACGAGGTCGAGCCGCGCAACCCCGTCGGGCGCGGGTTCCGGGCCCGCCGCTCGCTCGTCGACCTCGCGCAGCTCGCCATGCCGAACCTCGAAGATCCCAGGAAGCCGCTCCGCTCGCCGGACGATCGCCCCGAGCCCGTCGGCCTCGGCTTCATCGGGCGCAGCTGGCAGCCGCGCCTGCGCTACGCCGCCACGGCGCCGGACCCCGCGTCGCCGCCCCCCGCCGGGTCGCCGCCCCCCGCCCCGTCGCCGTTCCTGCCTGCCGCCTTCGACCCGCGCTACCACCAGGGCGCGCACCCGCGCCTCGTGGCCACGCCGCACCTGCGCGGCGGCGAGCCGGTCGAGCTCGTGCACCTGAGCCCCCTCGGCCCGCAGCGCTTCTCGCTGCCCCCCGCGGCGCCTCGCGCCGTGGTCCTCATCGACTCCGAGCGCCGCCCGCTCCCGCTGGTCCTCGACACCGTGGTCCTCGAGCCCGACGACCTCCGCGCCGTGCTCGTGTACCGGGGCGCCATGCCCGTCGGTCGCGATCTCTTCCGCGTGCGCCGCATCGAGGTGGAGCCCGCGCCCGCATGAGCACCGGAGCCGTCATCACCGCCGCCGGCATGGTCACCGCCCTCGGCGACACCGCCGCGTCCACCACCGCCGCGGTCCGCGCCCGCCTCACGCGCTTCCGCGAGTGGCCGAGCTACCCCTGCCTCCCCGCCGACCCGCCCCGCCCGGAGGAGCCCTTCTCCGTCGTCGCGGCGTACACCGATCTCCCCCGCGCGCTCGACCTCCCGGTCCGCTTGCTCGCGCTGGCGCTCCAGGACCTCGCCACCTCCGGCGACCTCGCGCGCGCCGACCTGGAGGACGCCTCGTTCTTCCTCGCGCGCCCCTCGCCCGGCCCCGCCGCGCACCACCACGAGCTGCGCGACGCCTTCCGGGAGCGGGTCGCGGACGCCGCCGGGGTCGACGCCGTGACCCGCGGCCTCCTCGCCCCCGACGGGCACGCGGCGATGCTCCTCGGCCTGGCCCACGCGGCGCGCGCCGTCGAGGCCGACCCTGGCACGCCCTGGATCGTGGCCGGCGCCGACGCCCTGGTCGACGTGGGGCTGCTCGAGGCGCTCGACCACGCGCGCCGCCTCAAGAGCCGCCGCAACCTCGACGGCTTCATCCCGGGCGAGGCCGCGGCCGCGCTGCTCGTCGAGCACCGCCGCCGCGCCGAGGCCCGCGGCGCCCCCATCCTGGCCGAGATCGAGGGCTCGGGCGCCGGGGAGGAGCCCCACCTCATCGAGAGCGGCGATCCCCCCTCGGGCGAGGCCCTCGCCGCGGCGCTCGCCGCCGCGTGCGCCGCGGGCGGCCCGCCCGCGTGGGTCCTCTGCGATCTCAACGGCGAGAGCTACCGGGCCAAGGAGTGGGGGCTCGCGCGCGTCCGCGCGCCCGCGCTCCTCGGGGGCGTCCGGGCGCTGTGGCACCCCGCCGACGGCTACGGCGACGTCGGCGCCGCGACCGGCGGGTGCCTTGCGGCCGCGTGCGTGCGATCGTTCGAGCGCGGCGCGTCCCCCGAGGCGCGCGCCGCGCTCTTCGCGGGCTCCGGCGACGGGACGCGCGCCGCCGTGTGCCTCGTCTCGGCGGCAGCGAAGAGGGCGTGAAGGAGGAGCGATATGCCTGTCACCGTAGGAGTCAACTCACGCACGGTCGTCCACGCCGCGAGCAATGGAATGACCATCGCCTTTCCGGACGTGTGCCTCACCCCGGCGCCGCCCGCCCCGCCGGTCCCCGTCCCCTATCCCAACATCGCCATGTCGTCCGACGCCGCGAGCACCGCGAAGAACGTCAAGGCCGACGGCAACCCCATCTGCCATCAGGACAGCAACTTCTCGCGCAGCAGCGGCGACGAGGCGGGCACGAACGGGGGCGTCGCCTCCGGCGTGAACATGAACAAGGCCGAGTTCATCAGCTACTCGTTCGACGTCAAGGTCGAGGGGAAGGGCTGCGCCCGCGCGCTCGATCTCATGCTCCACAACAGCAAGAACACCCCGCCCACGCCGGTCATCCAGCCGCCGCTCATCGTCATCGTCATGGAGGAGCCCCCGCCCGCGCCCGAGAACCCCAAGGACTGGGGCGTCGACAAGATCGAGGTGTTCTGAGGGGGCGGCCGCGGAGCGGGCCTCGACCCGCGCCGCGCTGATGGACCGGACCCCCCGCTGATTCGTCCTGGAGCTCTCGCATGCCGACGATCAAGCAATACGTGAACCTCCCTGCCGCCGCGACTGGCGTCAACGGCCCCGTGCGGCAGCTGCGCGTCACGCCCAACCAGGTGCCCAACGTCGCGCCCGGCGACCGCGTGGACTGGTGGATCGAGCCCGACCCGGGCAACGAGAGCCTCGCCTTCCAGTCGCTCACCGAGCGCACGCGGCTCGCGCACGGCGCGGCCCCCGGGGTGACGGTCGGCGCCGGGCACCACTTCGACAACACGCTCACGTTCACGCACATCGGCGGCGACAAGTACAAGGTCAAGGCGTCGCGCGACGGGCAGCGGGCCCAGTTCCTCGCCACCGACGAGTTCCAGACGTGGCGAAAGCTCTATTATACGGTCTGGTACTCCGGCGCGCAGACGCTCGCCACGTACAACAACATCGATCCGCGGTTCGTGGGCGAGTTCGCGCGGCACTTCATCGAGCTGGAGCGCAGGGCGGTCCTCCCGGCGCTCGCGACCGTGGACTCGGCCCGCGTCGACTTCCAGAGCCTGTCGCAGCAGGCGGTCAGCTCGCCGACCTTCGACTGGCCGTTCATGAACGGCGGCCCGAACGCGCTGCTCAACCTGCGCGTCGGCGGCGCGCCCCCCGGGGGAGGCACGCTGACCGACAAGCCGCTTCACATGGCCTTCCTGCTGGTGCCGAACTGCTATTACACCCAGCTGGAGCGGCGCGCGTTCCCCACGGCGAACAACGCGGTCGGGAGCATCACCACGTTCCGCACCGTGTGGCGCGACCCCACGAACGGCAACAACTTCATGTGGACGGCGCAGGCGTCGTGGCCGGCGGCCGGCGCCACCGACGTGCGGGCGTACTTCACCTTCACGCCCGGGTCGCCGAACCGCGTGAACTGGAACCTCACCACGCTGCCGGGCCTCACGGCCCACCTCGCCACGCCGGGCAACACGTACAACCTCACCTTCTCGTTCATCTGGAAGAGCTCGATCAACGGCTACAGCTGGGGCAATTTCTGCGTCGTCGGGTGCACGGGCCCGGGCCGGAGCGAGACGGCGGTCCTCGGCACCTTCGTCCACGAGATGGGGCACGGCATCGGGCAGACCGTCCGGCAGGAGCCGCAGTACAGCGCGGCCGGCGTGGCGCTCGCCACGCAGCTCGCCAACCCCCGCTGGTACACCGACCAGTTCGGCGGGCAGGGCCCGCACTGCAACACGAACGCGGGCCTCACGCCGGACCCGTCCACCACGTCGGGCCAGCGGTACGACTGGTGGCCCGCGCTCGGTGGGCGGCTCTGCACCATCTACCACGCCGGCCACTACAACCGCGACGACGGCGTCTTCTGCCCCGTGTGCGCCCCGCGCATCCGCCGCGTGCGCCTCGATACGCCGGCGCAGACCTCCCGCAGCTGGAACCACTTTGGCTGAACGTCGCGGGCGGGGCGGGGGCGCGCTGCTCTCGACCCCGCGCCGCGCCCACGTCGAGAGGACCCCATGGAGATCGAACCCCGGACACCCTTTGGCTTCGCCCCGCACGGGGGCTCGCCCGAGATCGCGGCCGGCAAGGAGGCCATCCGACTCGCGATCTCGCGGGTGTCCTTCGCGGCCGGCACGGTGGAGCTCGACGTCTCGGCCTCGTTCCTGTTCCCGGACGCCGTCGCGAGCCGCTACCGCGACGTCGAGGAGTCGATGGTCCTCGTCGTCCACGACATCGAGCAGGCGGACGGCGGCGCCCTGCTCGCGCGCAACACGTTCATCGAGTTCCCGGCCGGCGAGCGCGACGGCCCGAACCAGCTCGCCGAGCCCGCGCTGCCGATGCCGGGCCGCGGCAGCCTCGCGTCCGAGGGGTACCAGGGCGCCTGGCTCAACGTCACCGTCGCGTTCCCCTGCGCCGTGGCGGTGCCCCGTTACCGGCCGAGCGTCTACGTGTACCTCGTCCTCGAGAACTACGTGTCGAACGTGATAGGCATCGATCTCGTCGACAAGAAGGCCATCGAATTCTGACCGGCGGTGAACCCATGCTCGTCCGATCCGTCTCTTTCGGCCTGACCGCGGAGACGCCCGCGACCTCCGGCGCTGGCGTCGTCCTCGCCCAGCCGGGCCCTCCCATCGTCGAGGGCGGCGCCCTCGTCCACGTCGTCCACGGCAGCTCGCGTGTGCCCGCCGTCGATATCGAGGTCGAGCGCGCCGAGGTGCTCCGCGGCGTCTTTCTCACGCTGATCTACGCCCCCGCGCAGGGCGGCGTCACCGTGCCTCTGCTCGGGCCGAGGCTGGTCTTCCCCGACGACATCGACGACGTGGGCGCGGACCTCGTGGGCAGCTTCCGGTGCGAGATCGTCCTGGCACCCCGGGTCGGGGCGTTCTATCTGCACGCGGCGTATCGCCAGTACGTCTCCAACGTGGTTCGCCTCATGGCCCCGCCCGGTGCCCGATGACGCCTGTTTATTCCGTTATCGTCGTCACGTGGAACAACCTCCAGTACACGGCGCGATGTGTGGACGCCCTCCTCCGCACGCTCCCCTCGGACGCGGAGGTGGTGTTCGTCGACAACGGCTCGGAGGACGGCACCCCCGCTTACCTCACCGACGTCGCGCGCCGGCTCGGGGACGCCGCCAAGACGGTCTTCCTGGATGAGAACCTCGGCCTGGCCGGCGGCGCGAACCGGGGGCTCGAGGTCGCGGCCGGGGACTACCTGGTGCTGCTCGACAACGATGTCGTGGTGACCCCGAGGTGGCTGGAGGGGCTGCGGGAGTGCATGGAGGAGGCGCCGCGGGCCGTGCCCGGCGCGCGGCGCGTCGGGCTCGTCGGGCCCGTGACGAACAGCGCGCGCGGCCCGCAGAAGGTGCAGAACCCGCCGCCGTTCCAGCCGGAGGCGCTGAACGAGCTCGCGGCCGAGCACCGCGAGGCGTTCCGCCGGCGGTGGGCGCCGTCGTTCGCCCTCTCGACCTTCTGTCTGATGATGCGCCGCGAGGTCTACGCCGAGATCGGCGGGCTCGACGAGCGCTTCTTCCCGGTGGGCCACGAGGGCGCCGACCTCGCCTTGCGGGCGCAGGAGCGCGGCTTCGAGTGCATGATCGCGAGCGACGTGTACGTGCACCACGAGGGGAGCGCCACGCTGAGCAAGGCGTTTCCCGGCGCGCAGGGCGGCCTCGGGGGCGCGGACCTCTTCTTCGAGAAGTGGCGCGCCCGCCGCGCCGGGAAGACGCGGCTCGTGGCCGCGTACCGCATCAGGGACGCGGAGGCGACGCTGCGCGAGAGCCTCGACGCGACGGCGCGGTTCGCCGACGCGATCGTCGTGCTCGACGACGGGTCGACGGACGGGACGGGGGCGATCGCCCGGTCGCACCCCGCCGTGGCCCGGTACGAGCGGACGGAGCTGCCGCCGGGCGTCGATGGACGGCGCGATCGCGACCGCGCCTTGCAGATGGCGGCGGAGCTCTCCCCGGACTGGATCCTCGCGGTCGACGCCGACGAGGTGTTCGAGATGGACCGCGCGCGCGCCGAGCGCCTCATGCAGCTCGCCGATCCGCACATCAAGGCGCTCGGCTTCCACTGGTACACGTTCTGGGAGCCGACGCGCACGTACTTCCGGGCGGACGGCGCGCTCGGGGCCATGTCGGGGTACCGCATGTACCGGAACGAGCCGGGCCTGCGCGCCGCTCGCGGGGCCGAGGGCGGCCTGCCCGGCGGCGGCATCCCCGAGATGCCGGACGGGTGCGGGCGCTTCACCGACGTCCGCGTGCGGCGGCTCGGCTACGACACCGAGGCGTCGCGGCAGGCGCGGCTCGCGCTCCACGGGCGGCCGGACCCGTACACGCCGCCGCGCGCGGGCGCGCCCCCCGAGCTGGCCGATCTCGCGAGCAACACGGTGACGCTGCGCAGGTACGCGCCCGCGTCCGGCGTATCGCTCTGCATCATCGCGAGGAACGAGGCCGAGCGGCTGGAGCGGTTCCTCGCGTTCCTGGAGCCGTTCGTCGACGAGATCTGCGTCGTCGACAACGGCAGCGACGACGCGACGGTCGAGATCGCGCGGCGGTTCACCGACCGCGTGCGCGTCCACAGGACGGACCGGCTCGACCTGGCCGAGGTGCGCAACGTGGGCCTCGGGATGGCCACGCGGCCCTGGATATTGAGCCTCGACCCGGACGAGGAGCTCGCGCACTGGGATCTGCCGCGCGTCGTGCGGCTCATGGACGACCTCGACGTCCACGCCTATTCCTTCGAGATCGCCAATCATCAGAAGGACGGCCCGCCCGTCATGACGATCGCCGTGCGGCTGTTCCGCAACGACGCGCGGATCCGGTATGGGCGCGCCGTGCACGAGACGGTGCAGCCGAGCCTCGACCGGCACCCGGAGCTCGTCGTCCGCGCGGCCGGCGTGGAGATCCAGCACTACGGCTTCCTGAAGGACGACGGCGTCATGGAAGAGAAGCTGTCGCGCTACCTCGAGGCGAACCAGCGCATGCGCGAGGAGGATCCGGCGGATCCGATGCCCTGGTACAACGAGGGGCTCCACCTCCTGAACGACGGCCGCGACGACGAGGCGATCGCCTTTTTGGAGAGGGCGATGGTGCTCGGCCAGCGCTTCCTCTCGCCGCGATCGAGCCTGGCGCAGATCTACCAGCACCGGGCGCTCGCGCTGTGGCAGAGCATGGTCGCCGAGCTCCCGCCGGGTCACCCCGTGCGGCCGACGGCGGAGGAGAGCGCCGCGGCGCTGGGCCGCATCACACCGGCGCGGATGCTGGTGGGGCAGGCGCGCAGGCGCAGGCTCCAGGGGCCGTCGCATGGCGAGTGAGGGGCGGCGCGCGTTCATCGCGCAGGTCACCGCGGGGGCCGGCCTCGTGGCGCTCGGCGGGTGCGGCGGCGCGCCCGGGGCGGCGGGGGCGAAGGGCGCGGCTGCGGGGGCGAAAGGCGCGGCTGCCGCGGGGAAGGCCGCCCCTCCGGCGCCGGCCGCGGCGGGCGCGGCGCCTGTCCTCGAGGCCGCGCTGCGGGGCGGCGTGCTCGCGCTCCGCTACCGGTACCCGAGCTCCATCGGCGAGCGGCTCGCCGCCGCCCCGTGGGCCGCCACGCTCGTGGTCGCCGTCCACCCGGCGTCGGCGTCCCCCGCCTGCCGGAGCCTCGCGGGCGGGGCGCTCCGCACCGAGGCTCCCGTGCTGGATCAAGGGATGTTCCGCGCGGCGGCCGAGGTCGATCTGGCGGAGTTCTTCGGCCTGAAGGCGCCGTTCGTGCGCTACGTGCACGCGTCGTTTCTTCACCTACGGTCCGACGTGCTGCGCGTCGCTGCCATGTGAGCCGAGCGCGAGCAGGCGGCTCGGCTTCCCCCGCCGGCGTGGGCGCGCAAGTCGTGTGGGCAGGCAGGCCCTAGAGCGATAACGGGTTCAAACCACGAGAAAAAACAGGAATTTCACAGGGAGGCGGGGAGGCGGGGAGCGAGAGACGGCAAGAGATAAAAGTTCTTTTTTTTCTTCCTCCCCGCCTCCCCGCCTCCCTGTGAAAATTCTCCGGGTTTCAACGTAATCAATGTTCTAGGACAGCGAACCGAAGAACTCCCGCAGATCGGCGGCCAGCGCCGTGGGCGTCTCCGTCGCCAGGAAATGCCCGCCGCGCTCCAGCTCGGTCCAGCGCACGATGTGGTGGTCGCGCTCGGCCAGCCGGCGCACCGCCACGTCCTGCGTCAGCGACACGGCCACGGCCGTGGGCACGGTGCCGCGCGGCTTGGGCGCCCAGCCGGACGGGTCGTTGAAGGCTTCATAGTACAGGTTGGCCGAGGGGCCGCTGGTGCCGGTGAACCAGTACAGGCTCACGTTGTCCAGCAGCGCGTCCAGGCCCACCGCGTCCTCCGGCAGCGCGGCCGCGGGATCGGTCCATTCCTTGAACTTCTCGACGATCCAGGCCAGCTGGCCCACCGGTGAATCATGCAGCCCGTAGCTGAGCGTCTGCGGCCGCGTGCCCTGGATGTGCGCGAAGCCCATCATCCGGTCGCGGAAGTTCTGCAGCCGTTCCAGGCGCTGCTGCTCCGAGGCGGTCAGGCCTTCCAGCTCGGCGGGGTCGCCGGAGGGAAACGTCACCAGCGCATTGCAGTGCACGCCTCTGACATGCTCGCTGTCGATGCGGCCCAGCTCCGCCGCGATGAACGCGCCCACGTCGCCGCCTTGCACGCCGTAGCGTGAGTAGCCCAGGCGCTGCATCAGCGCCGCCAGCGCACGGGCGCAGCGGCCGTGGTTCCAGCCGGCGTCGGCCAGCGGCATCGAGAACCCGTGACCCGGGATCGACGGGATCACCAGGTGGAACGCCTGCGAGGGGTCGCCGCCGTGGCGGCGCGGGTCGGACAGCGCGTCCACCACGCGGTCGAACTCGGCAAAGCTGCCGGGCCAGCCGTGCAGCAGGAGCAGGGGCTGCGCGCCCGGCTCGGGCGAGCGCAGGTGCACGAAGTGGATCGTCTGCCCATCGATCCGGGTGGTGAACTGCGGGCGGCTGTTCAGGTGGGCCTCGCAGCGCCGCCAGTCGTAGTGGTGCTGCCAGTGCGCCGCCAGCCGCTGCAGGTAGGCGACCGGCACGCCCCTCACCCAGTCGCCGCCCGGCAGCTGCGCCGGCCAGCGCGTGCGCGCCAGGCGTTCGCGCAGGTCGTCGATGTCGGCGTGCCACCAGATCGTCGGCGTTCTCGAGATCGGGCACCTCGAAGGCGTGCGGCCCCAGCAGGAACGAGCGCGAATTCGCCAGCGGGCGCAGCACGCCCTGGTCCAGCATGCCTGTCGCCGGCACCCCCGGCATGAACACGCCTGGCCGGAAGGCGATGCTCAGGTACTCGTCGCCGGTCTCGTAGCCCAGCGTCACCGGGTGCGTGATCAGACCGGTATGCAGCACCTGCAGCCGGCCGCGCCGCTTCATGAACACGAGGTCCCAGCAGCCGTCGGGAAGGGACTGGTCCTGCGCGTCGTCGCCATAGGCGACGTGCGTGATCCGCTGCACCAGCGCGTGGTCGCTGCCGCGGATGGAGCGCGTGGTCCTCATGGGCAGCTTCCCTTCGTCATGCTGCGCAGTATGGCCGACCCGCGCCGCAAGGCGAATTCCCACGCCGGGCGCGGGCGGCTGCGGCCCACCGCGAGCCCGGGTGGATCGTCGTCGCCCCTCTCCACCTGGAGCGACAAACGGGTTGAAGCCCCACGCAAACAGCGAGAAGTTGGGACGCCAGAAGACGCCAAGATGCCAAAAGACGCCAGAATTTTATTGTTCTCTTGGCGTCTTTAGACGTCTTTTGGCGTCTTCTGGCGTCTCATTCTTATGGTTGCCAAGCTGTTCGGTGTTCTAGCGGGCGTCGCTCCGCGGCGAGGAGGCCTGTCGTCGCCGGAGGGCGAACGCGGCGAGGACCGCCGTCAGCAGGCCAAGGGTGTGATTCCCGCCGACGCCCGCGGCGCGGCAGCTGCAGCCCTCGCCGTCACTGGAGGCGTCGCCACCCCCGCCGGCCGCGCCGGTGCCGCTGCCTGCTCCTGCACCCGTGCCGCCCGTGCCGCCCGTGCCGCCGCCCATCCCGCCGGAGCCGGCGGTGCCGCCGCCCATCCCGCCCGAGCCGGCGGTGCCGCCGCCCGCGCCCCCGTCGCCGGAGGGCCCCGGCGGCGGCACCGTCGCGCAGTCGCCGAGCGAATGTTCGAGCGCGCCGAGCGTGAAGCTCCCGCTGCCCGGCCGCCCGCGCGCGCAGTAATCATCGGTCACCGCGGCCTCGGCGGGCGCTTCGCCGACGAGCGACGCCACATCCCCTTTGAGGTGCAGGTCGCCGAGACTCGGATCTTCGTACCACGTCTGGAACGTCGCGAGCCCCACCTCGGCCAGGTTGTCACTCTCCTCGTGCGTGGCCCCGTCGCGGTCGCGGATCTTGCCCGTGAGCAGGTTGCCGCGCGCGACGCCGCTTGTCGTCGCGAAGCGGAAGTCGATCCCGCTCGTCGCGATCAGCGTATTGAAATGAAGCCGCGTGTCCGCCGCGCGGTTCAGATAGATCCCGACGTCCGAGCAGCTCGCGATGATGTTGTTCCGCATCGTCCCGCCGGTGTGCTCGACCTCGCAGGGCACGTCGGGGTCGTAGGCCGGGGCGCAGTACTGCGCCCCCGTGCCGCCGCCGCCGAACGACAGCCCGATGCGCGCCCCGTCCGGCGAGCCGGCGGTGGTGCAGACGACGAGGTTGCGCTCGAAGAGCCCGTCCGAGCCGCCGCTCTTCATGAACGCGGCGTAGCTGACACCGTCGCCGCCGTCTTTCTGAAAGTCGTGCAGGTAGCTGTCGCGCACGGTCCAGCGCTTGCCGCCGTCGATGTTGATCTTGGTGACGGGCCTGCCGGTCCTGCGCGGGTGGGTGTCGAACAGCTCCGATCGCTCGATCAGCCCGTCGTCGGGGGCCGTCCAGACGCCGTCCACCTGCGCGGCGTTGATCTTGAGCTGGGCGTTGAAGTCCCGCACCCTCGAGCGGCGGAGGGTGAAGCGGCTGGCGGCGCCGAACACGTGGAAGGCATGCTCGCAGTCCGAGTCGTCGGCGCAGACGCCGCGGATATCGAGGTCTTCGAAGTGCCAGTTCGGGCCGCTGACCTTGAAGCCTTCGAGGCCCGACAGCTCGACGATCGCGCCGAGCGGCTCGGCGGCGCGCACGACGATCGGCGCGGCCTCGGTGCCTGCGGCCGCGCACGAGACGCCGTCGAAGGCGTAGGTGCCCGAGGCGAGGACGATCTCGTCGCCGGCCTTGGCCGCGCCGATCGCGGCGACGAGCTCGTCGGTGGTGCCGACCGGCACGACGGCCGCCGCGGCGGGGGCGGCGAGGAGGAGGGAGGTGAGCAGGGCGAGGGGAGCGACGGACGCGCGGCGTGGCGACATGGCTGCCAGGATGCGCGGGGGCGCTCGTCCGTCAAGACGGCGCGTGCGACGTGTGACGGCCGCGCTCACGCGCGCGGGGCGAGCACCTGAAAGCGCCGTCCGCTGGACAACACGTACGGGTCCTCGCCGGTCGCGAGCACGTCGTGCCGCTGGCTCAGCTGATGACCTGGCTGGCAGCAGGCGAGCGTGTACGCGACGTTCCAGCGCAGCCGGGCGAGGACATCGTCGATGGGGACGTGGGCGTGCACGAACGTGACGAGCACGCGCATGTCGGGCAACGCGTTGAGCCGTTCGATGGCTGCGAAGACGTCCGCGCGTTGCCAGGCGAAGCGGCGGATGCCGAATCGGGTGCGCCAGGCCTCGACAAGCGGCTCGTTGAGCACCGGATCGACGCTGACGTTCTCAGCCTCCGTCTTCAGCGCGAACAACGCCCCGGTGCGGGCGTGGGCGCCGTCGCCGACGTGGATGACCCGGCACGGCGCGCCGGACATGAAGGGCCGCAGGTGCTCGAGCGCCGAATAGCTCTCGGTCATTTCTTTGGCGGGGCGCGTGGCCTTGGCAAAGAGCGGCCACAGGGCTTCGAAAGACCCTCGACGCATCAGGCGATCCAGGTAGTCGCTGCTCGCTGGGCCAGCGTCCGTGTGCGGATTCACGGCGGTCGTTCTATCACCGGGCGCCGGCGCGCGCGGCCCAAAGCGTGAGCTCGACGGTTTGCCGTCAGCTCCGCGCCGGAAGCTCCACAAATCCGGGCTTTTCGTGCGAGCGCTCCGACGGCGTGTCGCCGCGGGTCACCCCATCAGCTCCAGCCTGCCATGGCCAGCGAGCACCAGCGCGCGGGCGTGCTCCAGGATGCTTCAGCTCGTCGTCCAGAGCCGCTTTCCGTCATCCACCCCGGTCGTGCTGGTCCGCGCCCTCTGGTAAATTGGGAGCCGAGATCGATCCTTTGCCCGCCTTGTGGCTCTCGGAGGTTCCATGTCCTCTCGTTCCTGCTCGCTCCCGCCCGCGCTCGCCGCCCTCGGGGTGGCCGCCCTCGTCTCGCTGCCCGGCCAGGCGCGCGCCGACGAGCGTTTCGCCGTCTCGGGCGGGGTCTCCCTGTCGCTCTCGTTCGGCCAGAAGCTCGCCTTCGGCCTGGGCGCCGACCTCCGCGCGGCGGTCCTCCTGGATGGCAGTCAGCCCGGAGGGTACAGCACGGGGAACATGGGATTCGGCCCGTTCGCGCAGGCGACATGGCTCAACTTCTCCGCGGGCCGCTTCGCGGCCGGCCTGCACGGCGGCAGCGATATCTCGGACGACTTCGACAACAACGCTTACAGCATCGACGGCGAGTTCGGATGGACGTACCGCACCCGCTATAGCGACGAGCTCCCCGGGCAACACGGCCTCCACGTCGGCGCGATGACCACCCTGTTCAGCCCGCTGGGCCTCGAGCTCTCGGCGCGCGCGGCCATCCCGCTGTCGGGCGAGCCGTTCGTCCCCGAGGGGACGTTCGGCGCCGGCCTCCGCTTCCCTCCGCCCTTTGGCGTGCGGTTCAGGCCCATTGTCGGCCGGCCGCTGCGCACGGCCGATGGGGTCGTGCTCCCGCCGGCGCTCGGGCTGGGCCCGGCGGTGTCGGCCCCGGCGCGGCTCGATTGCGCGACCCGGGCAGCGCTCGCGGGGGCGTGGCTGGACAGCGCGCGGGCCGAGTGCGGCTCGATCCCGGCGTTCCTCGCCCTCGCGCGGGACCTCGCGGCGGTCGGCGCGCCCGCGTCGCTCGTGGCGCGGGCGCTCGCCGCGCTCGGCGATGAGGTCCGCCACACGGCCCGATGCAGCGAGATCGCGAGCGCGCTCGCGGGGTGGCGCCTCGGGCCGGCGCTGCTCCCGCCTCCGGCGGCGCGCGACGCCGGCCGGCAGGCGGCGCTCGTGCGGATGGCGCTCGAGGCGTGGCACGACGGCTGTCTCGGTGAGGGCGCGGCCGCGACCCGGGCGCGCCGGTCGCTCGCGGGCGCGAAGGACGCGGGCGTATGCGCGGCGCTCGGCGAGATCGCGCGCGACGAGGCGCTGCACGCCGAGCTCGGGTGGCGCGTGCTCGCCTACTGCCTGGCCGAGGGCGGGCGCGAGGTGCGCGAGGCGGTCGGCGACGTGATGACCGGGCCGGCGCCGGCGCCGCCGCGGGACGACGCCGAGGTCGAGGGCGAGCGGAAGGAGCTGCGGGCCTTCGGCCAGCTCCCGCGCGCCGAGGCCGACGCCGCCTGGGACGAGACGTGGGCGGCGGCGCGGCGCGACGGGGAACGGATGCTCGTCGGCTGATCCCGGCGTGGGGCGCGCGAGCTACGCCGAGGCGAGCGCCTCGATGTCGGCGACCTCGAGCACCTGCTCCGGCGCCCCGCTCGTCACACAACGCACCATCGCGCGCTCCACGTCTTCGAGCTTCAGGGCCGGGAGCACGAGCTTCATGAGCGGGACGAGCGGAAGCAGGACGACGCTCAGGGGTTCGCCGCGGGCGAGCCGGCCTTCGCCGAGCGTCGTGAACGGCCCCTTCTCGGCGTCGCTCGCCTGAACGACGAGAAACGTGCCGCCAGCTGCTCCCTGGATCATGCCATGTGCTCGATGCCCGCGGGCATGTCGACCCAGGAGTGCATGCGCTCCTCGTAGACCGAGAACGTTGGGGCCGGAAACTCAGGATCGGCGAACGCGCCAACGGGTATTGCCACGAGCTCTGGATGACCTTCGAGGGTATAGTAGACGGTGGCACCGCAGCGAGGACAGAACCGGAACGTGCTTCTTGTGCCTTCGTCTCCGACGCGGACGAACTCGACGCTCTCGCCGACGATGGTGACTGCTTCGCTCGAGAAGCGAGCCTGAGCACCGAAGACGCTGCCGGTGCGGCGCTGGCACGCTAGACAGTGGCACACCGAAACGCGAAAAGGCTCGCGAGCGGTTCTCGCTTGTAGCTGGCCGCAGCTGCAGGATGCTATTCGAGGTGTCATGGGCAGTGAAGTGGTTTCCATTGCGCCGCCTGACTATCAGTCGATTGGTCAACCAAAGCCGCCGGACCAGGTCCGTCGAGCGCGTCGCCTTCTGTAAACTCCCCCCACGGAAAGTCTCACGGATCGGCTCTGCGCCGCAAGGCAAGTGCTGTCCCGCGCCATAGGGTAGACCCGTCCAACATCGACGGCAGTCGCTGCCTTTCCAGGCACCCGGGGCGCGTGGAGGGGGGCGGCGGATGCGCTCCTGCTCTGGAAGCGCTGCGCTCCGAACGGGCATCGGTCGCCACCCAGGTTGCGTCCTGACTTGCGGCGCCTTTGGCAGACCCAGGAACGGGGTCGGGTTCACGTCCAGGGGTGACAGAAGGATCGAGAGCACGGGTCGCAGGCGCCATTCGACGCGCTAGCGCGCCCCACGCGCGGCACCCACGCGCGCAATCGTGCCCATCCACCCGATCACCGAAAGCGCTGCGAGCTTCTGAAGCGCTGGCAAGAGGACGTGGCAGCCCGGCACCGCGATCGCAACCGCGTAGTACGCGGCGTCCGCGCTGACGAGCGCGAGCGATAGCGCACCGAGCCACGCCGAAAAGCGCAACGGTGACGAGCGGCTTTCGCCCGCATTGCCCCGTGCAAACGCGCCTGTCACGCCCAGCAGCGTCGCCAGCAGCCCGGGGATCGTCGCGACGAACACCGACGCTGCGTGGAGCAGCGGCGAGACCACGGACGGCAGCCACGCGATCAGGATCGTGCCGGCGGCGGAGAGCAGCCCGAACACGCGAACCGCGCCGCCGAGCCGGCCGCCGAGCAGGGCGCCGTGAACCCACCAGAACGGGACGAGCGCGAGGGAAAAGCAGACGAACGAGGCCTGCGCGAGCGAGCGAGCGCGCGTGTTCTCCACCCCGCGCTGGGTCACGGGCTGCGTGAGGTCGCAGAAGAAGTTGCCCCAGAAATCGTAGCCGGGTGCGTTCGCGTCGCAGAAGGTGCCGCCCGGATACGCGGCCGCGGCGAGCGCGGTGAGGACGAGAAACGCGGAGACCCCGACAAGGATCAGCGCGGGCGCGACGCGGGTAGGCTGCCCCACGCGCTCGAGAATACCACGAGAGCGGAGGCGTCACGGGTCATGCTCGAAGCTCCGGCGCGCCCGGGCCGCTTCACCATGGTGTATCGCGTCACGCTGTTTCGCCTCCGTGTGGGCCGAGCAATGCCACCGTGCGCCATGCTGAGACGCGAACCTGACAACGCTGTCATGGTATTGCCGCCGGAGCGCAGATGGCCGCGGTTTGAGCTGTGTGGCCCGCGCGATCCGGCGCGATCGGACCAGCGGCGCTCGGGTGCGGCGCGACGTCCGGATGGCATTGCGCGCGCGGCATCCATGTTGCTGGGCGGGCCGTCCCGAGCGCGGTGCGGTCGCACCGCGGAGGAGGGTGCCAGTGCGAACCGTTCCCGCGTCTCTATCTCTCTGTCTTTACGCTGTATCGGCGGTCCTCCTCGGCGGCGCCGGGCTCGTCGCCTGCAGCCAGGGTTCCTCCCCGGAGCCGCCCTTCGCCAACGGCGCCGGCAGCACCGGCACCGGCAGCACCGGCACCGGCAGCACCGGCACCGGCAGCACCGGCACCGGCAGCATCGGCGCCGGCAGCACCGGCAGCGCCGGCGTCGGCATCGGCGCCGGCAGCACCGGCAGCGCCGGCGTCGGCAGCGGCGCCGGCAGCAGCGGCGGCGCCGGCGGCGGTGCGGGCGACGTCGATGGAGCCCAGCCCGAGCCGCCCCCGGCGCCCTCGGACGAGGACGCCGGCGCGGCCCCGGCGTTCACCTGCGAGGGGCTCGACTCGAGCCAGCCCGTGGTCCTGTACCTGTCGGCCGACGACTCCAATTCGATGAGCTCGCCGGTGCACGTGCGCGAGCTGCTCCGCTCGGGCAGGGCGCCGGCGCCGCGGCAGGTGCGCACGTACGAGTTCCTCAATTACTACCGCATCAACTACGCGCCGCCGGACGAGGGCGAGCTCCGCGTCGAGCCCCAGATCGAGCCCGGTGAGGAGGCGGGGAGCTACGCCCTTCAGATCGGCGTTCGCTCCTACGATCCGCCGAGCCCGCGCCGCCCCATCGCGGTCACGTTCGTCCTCGACACCTCCGGATCGATGGAGGGTGAGCCGATGGCGCGCGAGAAGGCCACGGTGCGCGCCGTCGCCGCGAGCCTGTCCGAGGGCGACGTCGTGAACATGGTCACCTGGAACACCCAGAATTCGGTGGTCTTGAGCGGCCACGTGGTGGACGGTCCGGACGACCCGGCGCTGCTCGCGGCGGCCGACGCGCTCTCCGCCAGCGGCGGCACCGATCTCGAGAGCGGGCTCCGGGTCGGGTATCAGCTCGCCCAGGAGCACTTCGAGGAAGGCCGGATCAACCGGGTGATCCTCGTCAGCGACGGCGGCGCCAACGTGGGAGTCACCTCCGAGGAGCTCATCGCGCTGCACGCCGAGGACGCCGACCAGGAGGCGATCTACCTCGTGGGCGTCGGGACGGGGCCGGCGCTCGGCTACAACGATGTGCTCATGGACACCGTGACCGACAAGGGGCGCGGCGCCTATGTCTATCTCGATGACGAGGACGAGGCGTTCCACATGTTCCGGGATCGCTTCGCGGAGGTGATGGAGGTGGCCGCCCGCGGCGTCCAGGTGGAGCTCACCATGCCGTGGTACTTCAAGATGGAGAAGTTCTACGGCGAGGAGTACTCGACGAACCCCGAGGAGGTCGAGCCGCAGCACCTCGCGCCGGGCGACGCGATGATCTTCAGCCAGCTCGTGCGGGGGTGCGATCCGGGCGTGATCAACGACGAGGATACCCTCACCGTGCGCGCGCGCTGGCAGACGCCGCTCACCCATGAGGCGAAAGAGGCGAGCCGCGAGGCGACCCTCGCGGAGCTCGCCGCCGGGAGCAAGGAGCAGCTCGTCAAGGGCAAGGCCATCGTGGCCTACGCCGAGGCGCTCAAGGCGAGCACGAGCGAGGCGCTGCACGCCGCGCGCGAGCAGGTGATCGCGGCGAACCCGGGCGGCGATCCGGAGCTCGACGAGATCGCGGAGCTGATCCCGCTCCACCCGCTCTACTGAGACGTCTGCGCGGGCTCTGAAGAGGCAGAGAGCTCCAGCAACGCCGCGTCGTGCGCCTCGGCGCCGGGCCCGAGCGGCTGGCCGTAGGAGAACTCGATGTAGTTGCCGTCCGGGTCCTTGAGCGCGCAGAAATAAGCCACCGGATAGGGCAGATCCTTGGGCGGCCAGACGAGGTGCGCTCCGCCGCGGCGCGCGATCTCGTCGACCGCGGCGCGGCTCTCGAGCGCAAACCCGAGATGACTCATGTCCTCCGGCGCCTGCGGAGCGCGCCGGCCGCCCTCGATCATCACAAGGACGAACGTCCGCTCCTTCCCCTCCTCGGCGAGCCAGGCGACCCGCGAGCCGGCGTCGCTGCGCTCGTGAACCACCTTGAGCCCGCAGAACTCGCGATAAAAGGCGATCGTCGCGTCGAGGTTGCCGACGTGGAGCGCGACGTGGGTCATCATCGGTTTCATCGTAAACTCCCCTTCTTTTCTCCCCGGCAGCGTAGCAGAAGAACAGGCGCGGGAGCGGCGGGGCCGCGCCCCGGCGCGCTCGAGCGGAGGTCCCGTTCCAGGCGGGCTCGAGCGCCTCGCTCGACGCGCACCCGCGCGCGGCGGACCGGATCTTCGCGATCTGCGCCGCGACCTCCGAGGGGCTCCGCGTGCGATGATCGCGAGGTGCCGCGCGCCCCCGGTGCGCGCCCACGCTGCTGGGGATTCGGCCTCCGTCGTCGCGAGCAGCGATGGCCACGGACGTGGCGGGGAGAGCGTTTCGGACGTCACTCCCAAGGACGCTTGCTCCTGTTGCGACGCGCACTGACCTGCTCTAACCCTGGGATCCAGAGGCGCGTGGGCCTCGACGAGCTGGATTGTGCGTCGTGGGCGCAGTCCGTCGCCGCCGGAGTCCCGCCCGTCGCGCAGCGCTCATCGCTTGCGCGGTGCGCCGGTCAATGGCTAGCTAGGACGAGTCCCATCGGGAGGGAGCCATGCAGCTTGACGTGGGTAGCCCGCGCGCTGTCCAGAGCATCTACTTCCTCGCGATCGCCCCGGCGCTCTTCGCCTACTGCATGTCGGGCACGTTGCTCAGCGACGAGAGCATGTACGTCACCGCCGGGGCTCTGGCCCAGGACGGCGAGCTGTACGGCGATTTTGCCTATCTTCAAGCGCCGGTGCTGCCGCTCCTCTACGCCGCCCTGTTCCGGAGCGCTGCGCCGGGCCACGATTACCTCCACGTCGCGCGCGTGGTGACATTCTGCTTCTTGCTCACGGGCGTCGTCGCGATCTACGCGGCAACGCGGCGGCTGCTCGGCCCCTCCCACCGGGCGGCGCCCGCCCTCGCGGCCACGCTCTTCGCCGGCAACCACATCATCGGGCAGCGCGCGGGGTCGTCGTGCAACGACATGGCAGCGCTCACCCTCTGCGTCGCGGGGGTGTGCTGCCTGCTCCCGCCCCTCGGGGCGCCCGCGCCTCCGCGCCTGGGGCGCGCGCTGCTGGCCGGGTTCCTCGTGGCCCTGGGGGTCTCGACCAAGATCTATCACGCGCCGCTCCTCGCGCTGTCACCCGTCCTGCTGCTCGCGTGCTCGCAGGCGGCTTCGCCGTGGGAGCGCCTCGGGGCGCCGTTCCTCTCCTACCTCGGCGGCGCGATGCTCGGCCTGGCCCCCGTCTTCATCGAGCTCGCGCGCGAGGGGCGGGTCTTCGTGTTCAACGTGATCACGTATCACACGGTGAACTCGCGGTGGCGCGTCATGGACAGTCACCATTATACCTCGCTGTCCGGCAAGGCGAGGGCGCTCTGGGACGTGCTGGCGATGCCGACGGCGGGCATGCTCGTCGCCCTGCTGGCGGCGCTCGTCCTCGTCGTTGCCTGGACCGCCTGGAGGGATCGACGTCCCCTTCGTACCGTGTTCCCGACCGACGCTGCCGTCCTGGCATCGCTCGCCGGCGCCGCCTTCGTGACCGCCCTCGTGACCTCTCCGGTCTGGGGACATTACTTCATGATGGTCGTCCCCTTGTCGCTGCTCGCCGGCGCCGCCTGTTATCGCTCGCTCGCGCAGCGCCCGGCGAGCCCCTGGCTGCGCGTCTGGTCGGCGCTCGCGATCGCCGTGGCCCTCTTCCACGGGGTCCGGCTCGCTCGTTACCTCCCGCACCTCGCGCGGCCCACCGGCTGGAGGCCGGCGGAGGTCCACGCCGAGGGCCTGAGGCTCCGCGACGCGATCGTCGCGGCGGGCGGCGCGCGTGCCGCGTCGGGGAGGGTGGCGACGCTCTTCCCTCTTTACGCCGTGGAAGGGGGCCTGCCCGTCTATCCGGAGCTCGCGACGGGCGCGTTCCTCTACCGCGTCGGCGACCTCGTCCCCGCATCCGTCCGTGCCGCCGTGGTGGCGACCTCACCCCTGACGATTGGTGAGCTCCTGGAGCGCGAGCCCCCTGGGGCCATCCTCGTCGGCTTCGAGACCGAGCACGGTCTCGAGGCCCCGCTCCTCCGGTACGCCCGCGAGCACCACTACCGCGAGGCAGCTGCGGGGCGCCTGAAAGGCACCCTCTACGTGCGGCCGGCGCCCGGGGGCGGCCCGATCGCGGACGGTGGAGCCACGCACTGAAGCCGGCCGCGGGATCTCGGCGCGCACTCGGCGAGGAGCGCCGCGGCGGCGCCTCACTCCGCCGGTGTGCGGCGGGGCGTGGGGGGACGCCGGCCGGCGTGCGGCGGGGCGTAGGGGGACGCCGGCCGGTGTGCGGCGGGGCGTGGGGGGACGCCGGCCGGCGTGCGGCGGGGCGTGGGGGGACGCCGGCCGGCGTGCGGCGGGGCGTGGGGGGACGCCGGCCGGCAGGCGGCCGGCCACCCCAGCCCTCGCGCGACGACGCCGTTCGCCGGTCACCTCGCAACGTCGCTCCAGTCCCGATCCCAGGTGACATCTCTCTCAGGTTGGAGGGAGATGTCGCCGGTACACCTCGCGCACCCTTTTTTTTTCGGCTCCGGCGCACGATTTCGCAACAACCCGGGGGACCTTCCCGGAAATAGTAGGGATGACGACGGGTGACAGATGACGGCGCTCCGCTCATGTCCGGCCCGCTCCTCGGTCCGCAGCCGGAGCCGGAGGGTGAACCGCGCCGCGCTGCCGCTCGCTGCATCGCTCTTCCTGGCGGCGCCGGTGGCGCTCGCGCAGGTCGCGCCGCACGGCGCGCGCCTGTCCTACACGCGGGGCCCTGGCACCGAGGGGTGCCTCGAGGAGCCGAGCCTCCGGCATATCGTCGCGAGCCAGCTCGGCGGGATCGACCCGTTCGTGAGCGACGGCGCGTGGCACATCGAGGTGGTCATCCGGCGCAAGGGGCCGGCGTTCCAGGGAGAGATCGCGCTTCACGACCGCGATGGCCGGGCGCTCGGCCGCCAGGGCCTCTCCAGCCCGATCTGTGGCGTGCTCGTGCAGAACATCGGCGTCTCCCTCAGCGCCTTCATGCGCCCGTTTCTGCCACCAAGACCTGCACCGGGGAGCGCTCCCAACTTGCCGCCGCCAGGGCCGCCGCCCTCGCCGGCGCCGGGGGGCGCCGCTCTGCCAGACGCGCCGGGCGTGCCGCCCAAGGCGCCGGCCTCGAAGCCGCCCCACCCGGTCGCTGCGCCGGCCCGACCCGCTCCGCGCCCGAGGCCGCCGCCGGATGGCCCGCGCCTCCAGCTGGGCGCCGGGGTGCTGCTCGGCGCCGGCGTGGCGCCGTCGGTGGCGGTCGGGTTCTCGGGGGTCGCCGGCGCCCGCTGGGAGAGGTTCTCGCTGTCGCTGGAGGCCCGCGGTGATCTTCCGATCGACGCCGAGCCCTACCGCAGCTGGACCATCGGCGTGTCGGGGCTGAGCGGCTCGCTCGTTCCCTGCGGTCACGCGGACTGGTTCTTCGGCTGCGCCCTCGCCACGGCAGGCGGGCTGTGGAACATCAGGGACAGCACCGGCAGGGAGCTCGCACTGCCCTACGCAGGGCTTGGGTTTCGTGCGGGGCTGGAGGTGCCGCTTTCGGCCCGCCTCGCCGGGCAGCTCAGCGGCGACCTCTCGATCAACATACATCGGACGCACATTCGACCGCTCCATGGTGAAGGGTGGTCCGTGGCGCCCATCTCGGAGGCGGTGGCGCTCCGCCTGGTCGCTTTCTTCTGAACCTCCGTGTGGTTTCGCGAAGCGTCGGACGCGCCTGCGGGAGCGATTCTCACGAGGCGGTCGCGAGTGCGTGAGGTGCGCGGGGGTTTCGGGCGCGCCCCTCACGGCCTGCCGCCCTCTGGAGAGGCGGCTGTTGCGCCCGGAACGAGCTGCCGACTCAGGCCGGTACGGCGCTGGGGCGGTGACAGCAGAACGTTGCCGCCGCGGTCGGCGCGATGCTGCCAACCGGCTCGCCGCCGAACGGTTCGCATCGTCCGGGCTCGAGGCCGACGACGCTCACCGATTTGCTTCCGAGCGCCGTCCCGGAAGCGACGGTCCCGCAGCCAGAGGCCTCGGAGGTGATCACCTGGCCCGCCACGAACTGCGAGCACCCTTCATCGCTGAACGCGGAGGCCAGGACGCTGCACGTCGCTCCGGTCGGCTCGGTGCAGTCGCAAGGCGCGCAGCCGCGGGTGTCCTCAACGCCGGAGTAGAAGATGTACCGGTCCGGGTACGTGGCCGGGCAGTCCTGCTCTCCCTCGTGGTGGATGCACGTGAGAAATCCCTCCGGCGGCGCTGCGTCGCCGATCGGCGGCGCCGGCGTGCAGGTCATGCCCGGATCCGCGCACGGGGGGGACGCGTTTCCTGTACACGCCCGGGCGACGATCGCGAAGCTCCCCGCCCTCGCGGGCTCGTCGGGGCTCTCCGGCGCCTCCGCGACCCTCGGTGCGCAACCTGCGGAGACGACGCGAGGCGCCTGGATTGCGAGCGACTGCACGCACGGGGCTCCATCGCAGGTCCGTTCGGCCTCGACGGCATTCGCCGAGGTGCAGGCCCCGTCCCACCCCTCCGGGGCAGCGAACGAGGTCGCGGGAGCCTCGGGGCCGCCGCACGGGAAGCTGGCGTAGGCCCTCCATTCCGTCGGCACCTCGCACGTCGCCTCCGGCGGGTCGCACGCGCAGGCGGGGCACTGGTGCGGGGCCGGAGCCGCGAAATCCGCGTAGCCCTCGTAGCCGACGATCGGCGCGGTCGCAGGGCAGCTCGGCCCGCCGTCGGGGGAGCCGATCCAGAGCAGCGCGGGCTCAGACCAGCCGAGCGGCTCCTTCGGTACGCACTGCCCTGCGCAGACCTCTGCCGGCGGGATCAGGTCGCCGAAATCGGACGCGATGGCGACGTCCGTGTCGTCCTCGGCCGCGCAGTCCTCGCCGCCATCACCGCCATCCCCGCACCCGCCAGCTCCGCCGGCGTCGGGGGGCTCGAGCACCTCACAAGGGGTTGTCTTGGGTCCTTGGTCCTCATCCCAGGGGCATATGTATCCGGTCGACGATCCGCATCCGCCGGACGTGACCCCGAGCCCTAGCCCGAGCGTGCTCGCGCAGCAAACCGCCATCATCCCACGCTGCCAACGTCGCGCCCGCGCCGCCATCGCCGCTCCTCATGATCTGCGGCGCTGTTGACGTCACGCCGCCGCAATTGCGGTCACGTTACCAGGGGACCCCAGGGCGCTACCAGACAAACCCGGGGGAAGACCACCCCCGTTCGATCGCATTACGAAGAGCCCATCGCAGCGGACGACGATCAGGGCCGCGAGAGGTTCGTGCGACCCAACGTGGGGACCGATGGCGCTCGGGTTCGACGCCGCGTTGCTGAGCACACGACCCGCCCCCGTCATGGGGAGCGCATGCCGCCGTCGTCGAGGCACGGTTGCGCCCGGAGCATGCCGCCCCGGCCCTGCGACGGGGCAAGCGGGTGTCTGACGGGCCAAGACAAAACAGCTCGCCAGGCACCGTCCCCGCGGGGCTTGACACGGGCGAAAGTTCCAAGGTTTCCTATCCGAGGTGACTCAGGTCGAGTTCGTGAAGCCCGTTGCCTGAGACCGGCGTCACGGCGCTTAGCGCCCAAGGCCGAGCTCATTGAGCCCAGGAACCAGTGCACCGATCCACTGCCGAGACCGTGCTCGGACCCATGGACGTGTCTGCGAAATGATGAGTAATTTCGATTGTTTGTCGTGGATGTTGGACCCGGCGAAGCAGGCGGTTTAGGATCGAGTGGCCATGGCGGACAAAGACTTCAAATACGTACTCAGGGATTTGCTTCCCGGCTGTGAACTCCCCTCAGGCTGCCCCTATCAGCCCTCATCGCGTGCGGAGCAGTTCCGCTTCTTGCCGACAAATTCGCAGCGGTGCGTTTGATTCCTCGCCGCGGCTCCCACTACTTAACTCTGCTCTGGAGGTGAGTTTCAATGGTCGAAGTCGAAGGGCTCGCACTCGGGGCCGCGGGGGTCTATGTGGGAGTGAAAGCAGTAGACAAGCTTATCGAAGTCGTAGCTTCTGGGATCGGAGCCATTACGGCGCCGTGGCGGTTGAAGCAGATGGCTGCTGCCGAGGTGGAGGCGCAAGCGATTAGAGCCAGCGGTCAGATTCGGTTGAAGTTGATGGAGGTCGAAGGTGAGCGGCAGCTGGCAGAATTGCGTGCTGCGATGGTATCTAAGTCGCTCCCGTCTTTGGGTGAAGATTCGAACGTTCAAGAAGTTCCAGTGTATGAGGGTGAGCTGATTGAGTCCGACGTGTCTGGTTTGCCGCCGCTGACCGCGAGAGCGGAGGCGAGGTTTAGATACCAAGAGGCAAAACGGCAGTTCAATGTCGAACAGATCGTTGCTGTTGCCTACAACGAGATTCCGTCTGAAGTGTCTTCTCAGCCGGTTGATGATGACTGGGTTGCGCGTTTCTTTGAGGGGGCTAAGGATGTCTCCAATGAGGAGATGCGGAAGCTGTGGGGAAAGCTGCTTGCTGGGGAGGTTGCGGCGCCGGGCTGCTACTCTGTAAGAACGCTTGATGTTCTCCGTAACCTCTCGCCGGTGGAGGCAAGGCTCTTTGAAAAGGCCTGTTCTCGAGCTTTTGATGAGGATGTGATTCTTTCTGATGAATCGGTTTCTGGGCTAAGTGTAGAAGAGACAATGGTGCTGGTAGACTGTGGCCTTCTTCAGTCGGGGCTTGCCTGGTGCTTTGAGGATGAAGAGGCGGTCGGGTACTGTGACAAGCAAATTCTCTTCCGGAGACGCGTCGCGGGTTCTCGTGGGGTCGGTGCGTGTCGTCTCTCTCGCGCAGCCCAAGAGCTTCGACGCTTGCTTTCGCTACAGCCCGATGCTGAGTTCCTCAAAGCGTTAGAACTGTTGGCCAGGGACAGCGGTCTTACCATGACGGTCGTCGATAAGGTGGCGACGAATCATAGCGTGGCGACAGGATTTTGATGAGCCATCGACATGCTCGAAATTCAGCCGCTTCGGAGCAGCTTCGAGCTATAGGATGGAGTGACTGGTCAGCGGTGTGACACTAGTGCTCACATATGACTCTGTTGAACCAGTCGGACCACGACCCGCCCCCGTCATGGCGAGCGCGCGCCGCCGTCGTCGAGGCACGGCTGCGCCCGGAGCACGCCGCTCCAGCCCCGTGACGGGGCAAGCGGGCGTCTGATGGGTTAAAAACGGCTCGCCAGGCGCCGTCCCCGCGCGGCTTGACACGGGCGAAAGTTCTACGGCTTCCTATCCGCATAACGCTGAGCTTGACGACGCGGTCCTCACGGCCTGTCGCCAGGACGCCGCTGTCGTGGGCTACCCCGCCCGCCCCTACGAGCATCAGCGGGACCCGCGACGCCCCCCACGTGGTCGTCGCGTTCGTCTAGACTCGGCGCATGGTCGAACCGCTGGCGGAGGTCCGTCGACTCGGAAGCCTGAGCTTCGCGAAGCGGGGGCGGGCGCTTGCCCTGCTCGCCCGCGGCTGGGATCAGGCCACGGCCGATTCAGTCATGGCTGCGCTGGATGGGGGCGACGCCGACGAGCGGCGGCTGGCGCTCGACCTGGCGACCTATCGCCGGGACGTGGCGCGCATCGAGGAGGCGCTACGCGACCCCATGATGCGCCGGGCCGCGCTTTCCTCGGCGCGCCGGGTGCCGGTGTCGGACGAAGCGCTGCTCCAGGTATTGCGCGAGGGGAATCGCCGCGAGGCCCGCGGGGTGGTCCTGATCATGCAAAGGCACCGCCTCGTCGCCCAGGCGACGGCGGTCATTCCCCTGGTCATCTCCAGGCATGGTGTGGGGCTCGCGACACGCCTCTTCGCGACATGCGATCTCGACACGCTGGAACATCACGCGACCGAGCACGAGGCCGCGTGGCGCGAGCTCTTGACGCGCGCGCCGGAGCGGGGCCTTCGCGTGGCGCTGGCGACGAGGCGCAAGATCACGGCGGACGAGGCCACGCTGTTCTGCACCCGATATCCCAGGGAGGCCCTGGCGCTGCTCGTGCGGCGGGATGCCTTGGATGGGAGGGCGATCCACGCCCTTCTGATGGCTTGCCCGGCCGGGCTGCTCGAGGTCCTGCGCCGGAACGACTGGACTGTCTCGCTCGCGAGCGGTCCGCTTCCCTCCGGATCGCCGCCGATCTCGACGCTGCCGGCCGAGGAGGTGCTGGAGCTCCGGAGCCGGTGCAAGCCCCTCGACGCCTCCGCCGATCCGCTCTTCCGCTTCCTGCCCCTCACCGAGCGCGAACGTCTCCTTGGCGCCGAGCTGGAACAGGCCGCCACGGCCGCATGGTTGCCCCGCCCTGGCATGGAGGCGCGGCTGGCCACGATGCCACCGGCGAGCGTCACGCGGCTCACGGCGGCGGCCCTGAGTCCTCCCGTCGATCCGGACACCCGGCGCAAGCGGCTTCGGGCCCTCGAGAAGCACCTCGACCTCGCCCAGCTGCGATCCGAGCACGAGGCGCTGGGCGTGGCCAGCGACCGGGGCGAGCGCGCGACGCGGATGGTTGCGCTTGTGCGTTCGCTCCGCCGCGGCGCCGACCCGGCGACCTGCGCGTCCGTCCTCGCCGAGGTGGAGCCGGCATGGCATGGCGCCAGGCGCCATCTGGTCATGGCCGAGCTGGCCCAGCTGTCCGATCGCCAGGTCTCGGAGATCCCCGTGCAGACGTACAGGGACGCTCTGCTCACCACCGTGCAGTCGCGCGATTCGAACGCAACCACCCTGGCCCACGCCGAGCGGGCCGTGCACAAGGCCATCGGCGAAGCGATCCTCCGGGACAGCATCACACGCGCGGCGCAGCTGCTCGGGCTCCTGGTTCAGATTCGCCTGGACCCCCGGGTGCGCTGGCGCGCCGACAAGGCGCCGGCGCCTGGTCATAAGCCGCCGTCCATGGAGGTTCTGCCGAGCCCGCTGCGCATCACCGAAGGTGTCGCCGCCCAGCTCCATGCGGCCTACGAGGGCGTGCGCCTCGACGGCACCACACCCATGCTGGGACCGGTGGCGGTCGGTCGCTACGAGCCCGAGGCGGAGCGGCTCATCGTGGACCTGCTCCTCGGAAGAGCACCGAAGGCGCCGCGGCCTCCGCGCAAGCCCGCCACGTGCGGCGGGCCGCTGGACGAGGTGATGGGGTACGTCCCGGAGATCAGCTTGAAGGAGACTGCCCTTGTCGACGAGCTGCTGGATCGGGACGACACGACCGATCCCCACAAGACCGATCTGGTGGCGGCGATCTCACGATCGGCCCCCGGGCGGTGGACGCCCTCCCAGCGCAGGCGCTTCACGCAGCATCTCCTGCGGGTGGCGCGGGACGCCAGCCTCGATCTCTCGAGGCGCGTCAAGGCCATTGGCCGGGTCGAGGACGCGCCGCTGCTGCTCGAGCTGCTGCCGGGATCGGCCGGGCCGGTCGCCGCCGCGATCCTGGCGCGGTGCGCCCGCATCGCCCCGCCGACCGCCGAGCTCCGTCGGCTGTTCCTGGAGCGCGCGCGAAGATCCGGCGTGGTGGGGCGCGCGGCGATGAGCGCCCTCAACGTGCTTTCCGAGCGCATGCCCGGCCCGTTCGATCTGGCGCCGTACCGTGAGCTGCTGCTGTCGAAGGGCTGCGCGGTGGTCAACCGCAAGAACGCCGCCGGCAGGGTCTCGGCCGCTGCGACCGTGGAGGCGCGCGACCTCCTGATGGAGGCGTGGCGGTCCGAGGACCTGCACCCCAGCATCCGGCCGGACATCCTGGCGGGGCTACTGCGCTTCGTCGACCAGGCCGACGTCCGACAGGTGCTGATCGACGGCATCACGACGGTGCCGGAACCGTGGCCGCTGCTCAACCCCGGGTCGAGGCTCCTGTTTCCAAACGAGTCGCAGGCGCGACCCGCGGTCGCTCGCGGCTTCGTGGCCCTGGCCGAGGCGCTGGTCGAATGCGGCGACGAGCGCATCGCTTCCACGGCAGCGGGCGTCTGCATTGCCCAGCATGACCTGTGCTCGGAAGGGCTCGGTCTGGCCACAAGGCTCCTCGCCGAGGCGCGCACCTCCGGCCGCGTCCTGGTCCAGACGGTCGACTCCTTGAGCCGCCTTCCCGACGACGCCGGATTACCCTACTGGCAGGCGGCGCTGGCCCGGCTCGTCGCCGCGGCGAGCGGCGGCCAGACCTGGGCCGCGGCCCGGCTGGCGCGGCTCGCGCCCAGGCCACGGGCGTTCCGGATCGCGCTCGGCCTGGCCCAGAAGGCTGCTGGCCTGCGCCTCATCGCCGCCGCTTCGCTGAAGGAGATCCTCGACGTCGATCTCGTCGAGGTCAGGTTCGCCGCGGAGCTATGGTCGGAGTATCTGGCCCTGGTGGACGAACAGCCCGCGCGTCGGAGCCCCTCCACCGGCAAGCTGAAGGACTCCGGGCTCGCCGCCTCGCTGATCGATTGGCTCATCCAGCATGGCGGGCTGGCGGCCGCGCTGTCGGCCGCCGAGCTGTCGCTGCAGGTCGAGAAGCAACTCCGAGACACCCCCGCATGGCGCGCTCGGCTCGACGCCATCCGCGCGATGCACGCTGACGCCGCCGAGCGCTTGCTGCTGGCGGACACCTAGCTTCGATTCGCGCGGCCGGCGCCGGCGTGGTCTGCGGGACGGGGGTTGCGTCTCGTTAGCGTCTCGTTAGCGTCTCGTTACCAGCGACGGACGCAACCCCGGTTGCCAATTGACGCGCGGCTGCGGTCGGCGTTCCATGAGCCATGGCCCAATCCGCTCCCAACCCGTATCAACCGCCGACCGCGCTCGAGCCGATGGCTGACTCGGAGCGAGCCGACGAACGCAGCGCGTCGCGCATGTCGCGCTTCTGGGCGGCGATGATCGACGGGGTTCTGGCCCTTATCATCATCGTCCCGCTGCAGTATTTTGCTGGCGTCTATCGCGACTTTCCGAAGGTCGCCGAGCAGCCGTTTCCGCAGTCGTTGTTGTGGGCGCTGGCGGGGTTCGCGATCACCCTGGCGCTGCACGGCGCGTTCCTCGCCCGCAGCGCGCAGACCATCGGCAAGAAGGCGCTGGGCATACAGATCGTCAACGCCAGCGACGGCAAGCGCGCGGCCTTCGGCACGATCGTCTTGCGGCGGCTCCTGCCGATGTCGGTCGTGGCTCTGATCCCGTACGTGGGCGGCGTCCTCAGCCTCGTCAACGTGGTGTTCATCTTTCGCAAGGATCGGCGCTGCGTGCATGATCACATCGCGGGCACACGCGTCGTGAAGCTGGACCGAAGCGAGTAGGCCCGAGCGGCATACGAGCGAGCGGCGGGCGTGCAGCGCGCCGGATCGGCCCTGCTCTACGCGATCTCTGTGCGATCTCTACCGCTTCGCGAGCAGCGCCTCGATTCGGGACGGATCGACGCCGTAGATCTCCGCGAGCCGCGGGACGCGGTCCGACGCCGGAAAGGCCAGCGCGCGCCGCAGCGGCTCGTGAGGATGGTGCTCGATCACCCAACCCCCGAGCTGCCGGCGGACCTCCGCTTCGCATATGCCCTCCACGACCTCGACGCCCCCTTCGCGCAGGATGCGAACGCCTTCGCCGTCGACGCGCGGGTTCGGGTCGTTCATCCCGATCACGACGCGGGCCACGCCGCGCTCGACGATCGATCGCGAGCACGCCGGCGTGCGGCCGTGGAACGAGCAGGGCTCGAGGGTCGAATAGAGCGTCGCTCCGACCACGCTGAGCCCGCGCGCGTGCGCCGCGCGTGCCGCGGCGATCTCCGCGTGATCTTCACCCGGCCCCAGGGTATGCCCGCTGCCGAGGAGCTCCCCGGCGGCGCTCACGATCGCGCAGCCGACCCAGGGGTTGTCGCCCGTTCCTCCGCGCGCCCGTTCGGCCTCCTCGATCGCCAGGCGCATCCATTTCTCAAGGTCGTTGCTCATCCTGATCTCGGTCTTGCCCTCGGGCGGCTGCGCGACGGGGAGTCGTTCGCGACGTCGCGCCACGTCGCGTGGGCCGTGCTCATGAAACGCACGTTCACCACGTCATGAGCTGGTCGTGAATCCAGCTGGCCCGCCTGCGGAGAAAGTCCTTGAGCAGGCTGATCTCGGCGTCGTGGGACCCATCGAGAGGCGGGGAATCCGGCCAGCGCGCGAAGTTCCTCTCCACGGCCGGAGCTCCCGCCTTGCGCACCAGGCCGTCCACCATGGCGTCGAGCTCGTCGGGCGCGAGCTCGCCCTGGAGCAGCGCCAAGAATCGTTCCTTGTACCGCGCCTTGAACGCCGGATCGCGGAACAGCGACCCCCACCAGCCCTCGGTGAAGTAGTCGGTCCCGTCGGAGCCCTCGAGCTTCCACTCCTCCGGCTCGAACGCGCGTCCATCGTAGGGCGTTCCGAGGCTCCGGTCGAAGTCCCACACGGGGCCGGCCGAGAGGAGGCCCTGTCGATCTTTGAAGAAGTACGTGCTGATCCGCAGGGCATCGACGTTCTTCGTCAGGGCGCTGATGATGTTGTGGTCGATGAAGGCGTCTTGATCGATGAAGCTCGAATAGTGTTTGCCGCTGCTGGGCTGCTTGAAGTCATCCGCGTCGACGGCCTGACCGAAGTCGTCGATGTAACTGCGGATGTAGTCGAGCTGCGGCCTTCGCGCGGGGGCCAGCATGTCCTCCGGGTCGGGGTACACGAACTGGAGGTCCTGGCCGGCGGCCTTGAAATGATCTTCGCCCTTGTCGATGCGCAAGAGGAAGCCGCCGGTCACGTCCGGCTCCGTGAGATCGTCGGCCGAGAGCTTGGCCACCGGGACACGCGCCTTCCCGCGCTTGATCTTCTCGATCGCCGTGTAGAACCCGAGGAAGCTCTTCTTCGCCACGTCGGCCCCCGAGTCGACGAGGAACACCTCGACGAAGCTCGTGCGCGGCGCGTACCGGCCGATGCGGTTGCTCATCTCGAAGGCGAGCGCGTTGCGGATCAGCGAGCGGTCGAAGCTCACCGGATCGCTGAGCACCCAGTCGGAGTCCGCCGGCATCCCCAGGAACTCCCGGTCGAGATCCGTGTCCAGCGCGTCGTCACGAAATTCGACGGCGTATTGCTTCTTCGGAAACTCGCGAGACGTCGCGCCGCGGACGTGGATGCCGATGCGGCCATCGAAGCTCGCGCGGCCCAGGAGCCTGGTTTGCCCATCCTGGGGCTCGAGCAGCATGAACGTGGCCGGGACGAACTCGGTTTCGAGCGGGTCGAGCTGCTTCGACTCGAAGGTGTGGATCACGATGATCGGCAGCTCCGAGCTGAACTCCGCGCTGTCGGCGGCGACCTTGAAATACGCCTCGCTCGCGATCGGCCCGAGGAGGTCGGCCCCGTCGCCGCCCGCTCCCCCGTCGCTGCCCGCCCCCCCGTTGCCCCCCTCTCCGGAGGGCGCGGCGTGAGGGACGACGGCGAGGGCGCGCACCCGCGTGGACGCGGTGAGCACGAGCGGCTCGACGTAGACCGGCGAGCTCGCGGTGGGCAGCGAGCCGTCGGTCGTGAAGTGCACAACGGCGCGCTCGTTCTCGACCGTGAGCTCCACGGGCTCGGACGTCTGGAAGGTGCCTCCCTTCGGCGTGAACACGACGGCCAGCGACTTCGGGGCAGGCACAGGCGCAGGCACAGGCGCTTTCGCGTCATCGCGCGCCTCGCTGGAGCAGCCCCCGAGCGAGGCCAGCACGAACACCCCCGCGACGCGCAGCGCCGCGAGCTTCGATACGTAGAACATTCCCGCACAGCTTACTCGGGTCGCTCGTGAATTCGAACGAGCGCGTGATGGGCCTCGCGTCCTCCTCGAATCGGGCCGAAATCCATGCAGTCCTGCGTATGTCGGATGGTTCGTGATGAGTAGGTACGATGCCGCGCGGGGCGGGGGCTGCGCGGCGGGGGGCGAACGAGCGCGGCAGCAGCGGGGCCGCGCCCCGGCGCGCTCGAGCGGAGGTCCCGTTTCAGGCGGGCTCGAACGCCTTGCTCGACGCGTACCCGCGGGCGGCGGACCGGATCTTCGCGATCTGCGCCGCGTCGAAGGAGACGGGCGCTCCGGTGCGCGTGTAGCTCATCACGTTGTCGTCGACGCCGCTGTGCCCGAGGCCGAAGAAGTGCCCGAGCTCGTGCGCGAGCACGGTGGGCCGCGCGTTCGCCGCGAGGATGACGAAGCGCCGCTCCGGCGTCGCCCGGTGCCGCCAGTGCACGCCCATCCGGAAGCGCCGCGGATCGTCGACGTCCCGCAGCGACGCGACCACCATCACGTTGATCCGGCGCGCCTCGATCGCCGAGGCGAGCGCGTCCCGGTCCTCGCGCGTCTCGATCCGCGAAAACCGCGGGGCGAGCGCGCGCGAGGCGACCCTGCGCAGCGCCACACCGGCGGGCTCGAACAGCCGGACCGCCTCGGCGACCTGCGCGTCGATCCAGGCGTCGTCGCGCACCGGCTCCCCCGCCTCCTCCTCCGTCACCGCGATCGAGAGGGGAAACGCGGGGAGGGGAGGGGGCACGCGCCCCGCCGCGCGGGCCAGGCCCGGGGCGAGCGCGCCGGCGGAGAACAGGCCGGCTGCGGCGATCACGGCGCGGCGGGACATCATGGACAAGGCCCTATACCATCACCGGCCGACGATCGCGACGCCGTGCGAGGGAGATCCGCGCGAAGCGCGTGACCGTGAGGCACGTTCCAGATAGGCTCTCCTTCGCTCGCGTGGTACTCGGCTGGAGCACGGTCCTGCGCGATGCGAACAGCGGCGCGCTCCGGAGGTCATCGATGTTGAACACAGGGGTTGTCGTGCTCGGCGCCCGCCTGCGGCGAGAGCGACGAGAAGAGGCAGCGGCGCTGCCCGAAGCCGCGTCCGGCGACGGCGGCGCGGCGCATCGAGGCTAGCGGGAGCATCGATGGCACTCCCCTCGACGCGAATGGACTTCCGCATCGACCTCTCGCACGTCGATCGCGGCCGCGAGGCGAGCGAGCGGGTGATCGTCGCCCGCCACCCGTCGGAGAGCGCCGAGCACGTCATGCTGCGGGTGCTCGCGTATTGCCTCTTTCACGAGGAGGGCCTCGCCTTCGGCCCAGGGCTCTGCGACGCCGAGGCGGCAGACCTCTGGACCCGCGATCCCGCGGGCCGCGTCCTCACGTGGATCGAGTGCGGCGCGGCGCCGTTCGAGAAGCTCAAGAGAGTCGTGCAGCACAACCCGGGCGTGGCCGTTCACGCGCTCTTTTCGGACGCGCGCCGGCGCGACGAGCTCGTGTCCGGCGCGCGTGAGGCCGCCTCGCGCGCGAGCAAGGTCACCGGCGCGATCTCGCTCTCCACCGTCGACCACCGCCTCGTCGCCGCGCTCGCGGAGAACACGGGGTTGCGGCGCAAATGGGCGGTCACGATCGTGGGCGATCACCTCTATATCGAGGCCGACGGCAGCACGCTCGACGGTGAGGTCGTCCGCTCGCGGCTCGAAGAGCCGTGATGGCGTCGAGGCAAGAGGCCAGGCTTTGCCCTCCGGAGCGCTCGGCTGCTCTCGCAGGCGCACGGCACGTCGGCAGCCCGCCTCACCTCGCCCACGCCGCGCCGGTCGGAAACTCGAACTGATCGAGCGACGCGGGTCGCATGGTGGTGCTGTACCCCGGCGCGGTGGGCGGCATGTACCGGCCGGCCTGGACGACGACCGGATCGACGAAGTGCTCGTGGAGGTGATCCACATGCTCCAGGATGCGATCCTCGAGCGACGCGCTCACGCAGATGTAGTCGAAGAGCGAGATGTGCTGCATGATCTCCGAGAGGCCGACCCCGCCGGTGTGAGGGCAGACCGGGACGCCGAACTTGGCCGCCATGAGCAGCACGGCGAGCACCTCGTTGACGCCGCCCAGCCGGGCGCCGTCCGCCTGGCAGAACCGGATCGCGTCCGCCTGGAACATCTGCTTGAACATGACGCGATTGTGGGTGTGCTCCCCCGTCGCCACGCCGATCGGCGCGATCGCCCTGGCGATCGCGGCGTGGCCGAGGATGTCGTCGGGGCTCGTGGGCTCCTCGATCCACCACGGATCGAACGCGGCGAGGCGCCGCATGCTGGCGATGGCCTGGCCGACGTCCCACACCTGGTTGGCATCCATCATGAGCCGGCGCTGCGCCCCGATCTCCTCCCGGATGATCTGCGCCCGGCGGACGTCGTCATCGATGCTCGCGCCGACCTTGATCTTGAAATGGGAGAAGCCGCGCGCGAGCGCCTCGCGGCATAACTGGCGCAGCTTGTCGTCGGAATAGCCGATCCACCCTGCCGAGGTCGTGTAGGCCGGAAAGCCGTGCTGCCGCATCTCGTCTTCCCGCGCCGCGCGGGTGGGCGCGTTCCGGCGGAGGATCTCGAGCGCCTCCTCGGGGCTCAGCACGTCCGTGATGTAGCGGAAGCTGACGCAGCGGACGAGCTCCTCCGGGGTCATGTCCACGAGCAGCTTCCAGAGCGGTTTGCCCGCGGTCTTCGCCCACAGATCCCAGGCGGCGTTGACGACGGCGGCCGTCGCCAGGTGGATGATCCCCTTCTCCGGGCCGACCCAGCGGAGCTGGCTGTCGCCGGTGATCTCGTCCCAGAAAGCGCCCATGTCGGCCGTCATGGCGTCGACGCGCCTGCCCACGAGCAGGGGGCGGAGCGCGTCGATCGCCGCCACGCAGAGCTCGTTGCCACGGCCGATCGTGAAGGTCAGGCCATGCCCCGCGATCCGCTCCGGGCCATCGGTCTCGAGCACGACGTAGGCCGCCGAGTAGTCCGGCCTCGGGTTCATGGCGTCCGAGCCGGCGAGAGAGCGCGAGGTCGGAAAGCGGATGTCGCGGGCGATGACATCGGTGATGCACACGGACATGGGGTCCCCCTTCGTGTGAGCTACGCCGGACAGCGGGCATAGCCTCGTGTGTCAGATGCCGATGGAGCCCAGCCGAGCACGACCCCACACCCCTGATCGACCGGCTCGTGCGGCAGGCGCACGCGCCGCGTACGGCGGATCCGGGCGATCGGCGGAGGCTGCGGCTGGGACGGAGATGCGCCGCGTCATCCACAATCCGCGGCCGAAGCCGGAGACGTGCTTCGTCGAGGCCAGCCGGGGGCCGGAGCGGCGGGCCGGCTCGTGTCCCGTGACTGTCACGTGACACTGTCACGCGACAGCGGGCCGTCGCACCGTGACATCGCGCCACCTCACGCCCGCCCTCGCGACAGAAGCCGGCCGAGAGACATGGTCGCGCTTGCAGAGCCGGCGGGCATGAGCATTGCCATGCCTGCCTGGCACCCGGTGCACGCCCGACACGCGGGCCGGCGTCAAACGGGACGGCGACAGGCACGTCATGCAGCACGCCCCCTGAATGCCCTCCATCGTGGATCTGCCGACTTCCATCTTGGTTCAATCTTCGGGCATCAGCGAGAGAATCTTATGAAACGTGGACGATGGGTCGCCGCCTTAGCATTGATATGCAGCTGCGATGGCACGATTCGGATCGGTCGACGTCGAGGCTGCGGACCTCGACGCCGATGAGGACCTGGATCTGGTGTTCGCCCCCGCAGGCGGAGATCAGACTGTCCTGCTCTCGAACAACGGGACCGGGTACTTCGCCGACGTGACGGCGAGCCGGATCAGCGCGCACGCCTACGACGCCGACGCTCGCGAGGTCGAGCTCGGCGACTTCGACACGGACGGCGACGTGGACATCGTCATGCTGCGGGGCAACATCCCCTCGATGTTGTCGCGCAAGCACTCGCTGTACAGGAACGCCGGCGGCTACTTCGACCAGATCGACGCCCCCTGGCTCACCCAGACCCTCCTCTTGACGGCCGACGGAGACGTCGGCGACATGGATGGCGACGGGGACCTGGATCTCATGCTGGGGAATTATAGCCAGGCGAATCAGCTCCTGCTCAACACGACGGTGCCCTGAGCGAGAGGCTGTCGGGGAGAAGGCATCATCGGAACGCGGCGTCCGCAAGGTCGATCCTGCTGGTTCCCGCACCTGCCGATCGAGGTCGCGCAACCGGACCCGTCGGAGTCGCTCCGCCGTCGTCTGGCGAGGGGGGCACCGTGCTCGCGCACCGCCAGGCGCTTATGGGCAGATTTCGAGTCATACCTCGCGCGCCGTGCTTCACTCCGGTTCGCGCCGAAGCCGGTGCCAACGGTCACGCACGATGCGAAGAGGCAAATGAAGACGGCGTCCTGAATCATGCGTTGCCGGTCATGAAGCCATGCGAAACGCCGTAGCAACGTGGGGGCTGCACCCATGTCACTTGCGCCGGTGGCTCGGCCGCGCTATTCGGTGTCCGCTGTTTCACCCGCGCGCGCACCGCAGAGCTCGCGCTTCGACCGAGGAGAGCTAGAGATGAAGATCAAGAGGAACGGTTCGGCGGCCTGGCAAGGTGGAATCAAGGATGGCAAGGGATCCATCTCCACCGAGAGCGGCGCGCTCAAGGACTATCCCTACGGGTTCGCCAGCCGCTTCGAAGGGCAGCGTGGCAGCAACCCCGAAGAGCTGATCGGCGCCGCCCATGCCAGCTGCTTCACGATGGCTCTGTCCCTGATCCTGGGCGAAGCCAAGCTCACCGCCGAACAGATGAACACCTCGGCGCAGGTCACGCTGGAGCAGGTGGAAGGGGGCTTCGCCATCACCGCCGTTCATCTGACGTTGAAGGCCAAGATCCCGGGCGCGGATCAGGCGACGTTCGAGAAGCTCACCGGCATGGCCAAGGCCGGGTGTCCGGTGTCCAAGCTGTTCAATGCCGAGATCACCCTCGATGCGACGTTGATCGAGTGAGAGGTCGGTGAGGGGGTGTGATTGCCAGGGAGCGGGCCTTGCGAGACCGGAGGCCGCTCCCAGGCGGGATCGCCGTGCTCGCCTGGGACCGCGAGATGCCCGACAGCAAGGTCAGTATCGGGAGCAGCTCCTGGCCGATGACCTCTTCGAGCTTGTAGCCGATGATCTGCTCGCAGGTCGTGTTCGTGTACACCACCCGCCCGTCGGGTGTGAGCCGCGAGATGAGCGCAGGCGCGCGGTGCACGATCTGCTCGTACTCGTCCCGCTCCTACCGGACTTGCGCGAGCTGGTGCTCGAGCTCCGCCACCCGGACTTGCAGCTCGGCGACCTCGGTGTCAACCTCGGCTCTGGTCATCGCTTGGATATCCTCACGGCGTGAGGATAGGCCACGCTCCGCGGTCCAAAGTTCCGCCTATAAAAACCAGCAGATCCAACGAGCTCACTCGACTATGCAACATTGTCTACGCCATGCTGGCACCGCGCCGCTCAGGGGCGGAACTCGGAGCCAGGGACGACCTGGAGGGATGTGCGGAGGGAGTTGAGCGGGGAGTGATCCCCCAGCGAGCACGGCAGGGGCAGCCACGAGAAGAGGGGGAGCTGGTCCTTGAGCCAGGCGATGGCCCCCAGCGCTAGCGCCGCTGTCCCTGCGAGGGCTTGCTCGCTGCCGATAAGCAGCCCGTTCGCGCTCGTCTGCGTGCGCTGCAAAGCCCAGCCGGTGTCGAGCGGCGGCGCGGTGTAGAGCTGCCCGGAGTGCGCGAACTTCCCCATCCTGATCGGCGGGAACTGGGGTACAGCGTCGCGCCGGTAGACGTGCCGGAAAAGCTTCTCTCCGAACCGATCGTCGCACGTCTGCGCGAACACCGCATCGCCAACCATGGGCTGGCCGAAGGTGTAGATACCGCGGACCTTCCTCTGGAGGGGAGCGAGGAGGGGATCCCGGTGGATCTCCGCGGCGGCCAGGACCGCGAGTGCGCCGCCCAGGCTGTGCCCGCCGATGCGCCGCTGCGCTGGCGCAAGGGGCGCCTGGCGGCGCGGGCGGACCTGACGTGCCGGGCGTGAGCGCCTGCGTTCGTGCTGCGCCGGCGGTCACATTCCGGGGGGCTGCCTTGTCCTCGTAGCGGACCCCACCGGGAGAGGACATGAAGAGACTGCTCAGAATCGATGCAAGCGCCCGTACGCAAGGGTCGATCTCGCGGAGCGTGGCGGACTATTTCCAGGTACGCTGGACAGAATCGAATCCGGGCGGCCGCGTCATCGTTCGCGACCTCGCCCGGTATCCGGTGCCACACCTCGACGCCGCGACCATCGCTGCGTTTCTCGCGCCCCCGCCGCCTTCCGGGGGGCCGCCGCCCGAGGGCCTCGTGCTGTCCGACGCCTTGATCGATGAGCTGAGCTCGGCCGATCACTTGCTGATCAGCAGCCCGCTGTACAACCTCACGCTGCCATCGACCCTCAAGGCCTACTTCGATCACGTCATCCGCAATGACCGGACGTTTGCACAGGTAGAAGGGCGCTACGTGGGGCTCCTCAACAGCAAGTCGGCGTCCGTCGTGACGGCGCGCGGCGGCGTCGCCTCGCCCGCCGCCGAGGACGAGCTTCAGACCCGCACGCTGCGGGCGATGCTGGCCTTCATCGGCGTCACGAAGGTCGACGTGATCTCGCTGGATGGGATGAGCGGAGACGAGGCCTCTCGGTCGCGTCGCGTCGCGCGCGCGCGGGCCGAGATCGACGATCTCTTCGCCTCTCCTGGAGAGCCGGTGTGGCTCGGGCCGTTCACCGAGCAAGATCGCCGGGAGATCGGCGGGCTGCGTGCCGCGCAGGCTGCTGCCATCCAGCGGGGCGACGCGGAGGCCTACGCGGCGCTTTGCGCCGACGACATCCAGCTCCTGATCCCGGGGCACGAGGTCGTCTCCGGCCGCGAGCGGTTCCTCGCGTGCGAAGCGGAGCTCTTCCGGAGCGCGAGCTTCGCGTCGTTCAGGAAGACGCCGGAGCGGATCGAGCGGAGCGGCGACCTGGCCGTCGAGGTGGGCCGGCAAGAGGTGGCCATGCGGCGCGGCGGGGCCGCGGGCGTCTTCGCCGCGCGGCAGAAGTACACGCATGTCTTCCGGCGGACGGCGCAGGGCTGGCGCTTCGCCGTGCTGATGTCCAACGCCATCGAGTAACCGTCATGGATCACCGAACGCGTCTCTTCGAGAGCCACCGCCCCCTCCTCGAGGGGCTCGCTTACCGGATGCTCGGCACGCGCGCCGACGCGCTCGACATCGTGCAGGAGACGTTCTTGAAGTGGAGCCAGACAGACATCGACCCGATCCGCGACCCGCGTGCGTGGCTCGTCACGGTGTGCAGCCGCATCGCGCTGAACACGCTGCAATCGGCGCGTTCCCGGAGAGAGACGTACGTGGGCACCTGGCTGCCGGAGCCGTTGATGGAGGAGTCGCGGAGCCCTGACGAGGAGCCGCAGATCGACGAGACCGTCTCGGTGGCGTTGATGCACGCCCTCGAGAGGTTGACGCCGAACGAGCGGGCCGCGTTCCTGCTGCACGACGTGTTCGGCTACAGCTTCGACGAGATCTCCACCCTGCTCGGCAAAGAGAGCGCGGCGTGCCGGAAGCTCGCCTCCCGTGCCCGCGCGCGGGTCCGCGACGCGCGGCCGAAGTTCGCGGCGTCGTCCACCGAGCACCAGCGCCTCCTGACCGCGTTCCTGAACGCCGCGCGCGCCGGCCGGATCGACGAGCTCCGCAGCCTGCTCGCGGAGGGCGTGGAGCTCCACGCCGACGGGGGCGGCAAGGCCGAGACGGTGACCCATGTGCTCCGCGGCGCGGACGCGGTGAGCACCTTCTTCGCCCGCGTCTGGAGCGCCACGGCGCATCCCGATGGCCGCTACCGCTTCGTGGTGCGGTGGTTCAACGGCTCCCCGGGGCTCCTTGTCCACGACGACGGTCGGCTGATCGCCGCCGTGAGCGTGATCGTCGACGAGGGCGTGATTCGAGGGGTCTATGCCCACCGCAACCCGGAGAAGCTCGCAGCCTTCCTCGCTGAGGCGGGCTGAGCGGCGCGGGCCCGGCGAGGGAAAGCAGGCGCGGCGCCCTGCTCTTTTTTCTGGACCCGGCAGTCCAGAACGGTCATGCTCTCCCCGTGGCCCGGCCCAAGGAGTTCGATCGCGACGAGGTGCTCCGGCGCGCCATCCCGGTCTTCTGGGAGAAGGGCTTCGCCGGCACCTCGACCGAGGATCTCGTCCGTGCCATGGGGATCGGCCGACAGAGCCTCTACGACACGTTCGGCGACAAGCGACGGCTGTTCCTCGAGGCGCTCCGCGCCTACAACGCCGACAGCATCGCCTCGGTGATCAAGGCGCTCCGGGCCGGATCGACCGCGCTCGCGGCGCTCGAGCGTGTCCTCATCGACCTCGCCGAGGAGCACGGCACGGCGCGCTCCCGCGGCTGCATGGGCGTGAACGCCGTCTGCGAGCTCGCCCGCGAGGACGACGAGGTGCGCGCGCTCACCGCGACGAGCGTCGCGCTGCTGGAGACCGTGCTCAAGGACGTCATCGACGACGGCAAGGCGAAGGGTGACATCGGCTGCGCGGTCGACAGCCGCGCGGCCGCTCGCTTCCTCGCGACCACGCTCGGCGGGATGAAGGTGCAAGCCAAGGCCGGCGCATCGACCGAAGCCCTCCGCGACGTCGCGGCCTTCGCGGTCCAGAGCCTGCGCCCGCGCTGATCGCGCGGCGGCCGCGCCGGACCGCGCCCTCGCCGCGCGCTATTTTTGACTGATCGTTCAAGTAAAACGAAGCACAGCAGCCAACGACGCAAAGGAGCTCAGCATGAACAACGACATCGGGCCGCTCGCAGGGAAGAAGGCGATCGTCATCGGCGGATCGCGCGGCATCGGCGCGGCCATCGTGAAGCGCCTCGCGCGGGAGGGCGCGGCGGTCGCCTTCACCTACGTGAGCCGGCCGGACCGGGCGCGGGAGCTCGTCGCGGCCGTCGAGTCCGGGGGCGGGCGCGCCATCGCCCTTCAGGCCGACAGCGCCGATGCGAGCGCGCTCGAGCGCGCGATCGCCGAGGGCGCGAGGGCGCTCGGCGGGCTCGACGTCCTCGTGAACAACGCCGGCATCCTGATCTTCGGCAATGCGGACGAATACCGCCTCGAGGACTTCGACAGGATGCTCGCCGTCAACGTGCGCGGCGTGTTCGTCGCCGCCAAGGCCGCGGCGAATCACCTCTCGCGCGGCGGGAAGATCCTCGTCATCGGCAGCAACATCGCCGAGCGCGCGATGCTCGCCGGCTCGGCCGTCTACGGGATGACGAAGGCCGCGGTCGCCCGTCTGGTGCGCGGGCTGGCGCTGGATTTCGCCCCGCGCGGCATCTCGGTCATCAACGTCCAGCCTGGCCCGACGACGACCGACATGATGCCGGCCGACGGCCCGCACGTCGACTGGGTGCGCAACCTGAGCCCCGAGAAGCGCATCGCCGACCCCGACGAGATCGCGCGGTTCGTGACTTACCTGGCCCGGCCCGAGTCGACCTACATCAACGGCGTGAGCCTGACGATCGACGGCGCCTTCTCGGCGTGAGCTGCCAGCGCTGCTCGCAGGGACCTGCCTCGCTTGCTCGGTGAGCCGAAGCCACGCTACGACCGGCGCAGGAACACATCGCATGCGGGGGACGGCCGGAACGTGGGCGCAGGTGCCCGAGATCATCGATTCGAACTGGGCCATTCCGGCCACGGCCCGCGGACGAGCCCCGCGCCCGCGCTGCGCCGCCGCCCGCGCCCGCGCGCCGCTCGTCGCTGTGTGCGCTGCGCTCGCGGCCCTGTCCGTGGCCTGCGGCGGCGGCCAGACGCAGGGCGAGGCGTTCGACCCGCGCTGGAAGGACGACGGCGGCGCGGGCATCGCGGCCTTCCAGCGGCGGTTCGCGGGCAGGCGCATCCCTCTCGGCGCCGACGTGGCGGTCGGCGTCGTCGCCGGCGCGGCCGCGCCCGAGCTCGTCGGGGTGCCGCTCGACGGCGGCCCGGCGTGGACCTTCGTGCACCCGCTCGACGCGCGCCCTGCCGTCGCGGGGAGCGTCGTCGTCGGGCTCGGCCGGGGCGAGCTGTTCGCCCTCGACGCGCGCACCGGGGAGCTGCTCTGGAAGCGGCGCGCCGGCGGCAGGCTCCGCGGCGCGGGCGACGACGGAGAGACCACCGTGGTGTCCCTCGTGTCGACCACCGGCACCAGGAGCGTCGTGCTCGCGGTGAGCCGCGAGGGGCTCGTGCTGCGCCAGATCGAGGACTCCGCCGCCATCGGCGTGCCCGCGGTCGTGGGGCGCTACGCGTTCCTGCCCTGGCAGGGGCGTTACGTCACGGTGTTCGACCTGCAGACCGGCGGCGAGGTGGCGCGGGCGCTGCTCCGCACCGAGGTGAGCCACGCCTTCCTGCTCGGCGGGGTGGTCTTCTTCGGCGGCGAGGCGGCGACGCGGTTCGACGCCTCGATCGGGCTCGGCGCGGCCGGGCGCGCGTCGACCGCGCGGCTGCCGGCGCGCGAGCTGCCCGGGGCGCCGGTCTGGATGACCGCAGGGACCGAGGTGCTCGCGCTGGCCGCCTCGGCCGAGGACAGGGCGCGGCTCTACGCCCGCCCTCGCGCGGCCGGCCCGCCGGGCATCGAGGCGGAGCGCTACGTGGCGACGTACTACCGGGCCGCGGTCGGCCTCGACGCGCGCTCCGGCGCGCTCGCCTGGGCCCACGCCGGCGAGGCCGACTTCCTCGGCGGCGCCGCCTACGCGGGCGGCTTCGCGCTGTGCGACGCGCGCGGCGGGATCACGTTCCTCGAAGCGCAGCGCGGGGCCGTGGCGGGGCGCGCGTCGCTCGGCCGGCCGATCCAGGCGTGTGTGGTGCAGGCCGACGGGCTCACCGTCGCGGCGGCCCCCGCGAGGCCCGCGGAGGCCGCAGCGGCCGGCACGAGGCCGGTGGACGCCGCGATGGCCGGCGCGAGGCGTTCAGGAGCAGGTGAATGAAGCCAAGAGCCGTCATCGCACGCTCTCGGTCCGAGGACACCCCGGCCGACTTGATCCACCGTCGGAGGAGCACGTAGCCTCGACCGCACCCCTCGGGTGCAATACTTCGCGGCGAGCTGGAAGCGCTCTCCACCAGCGACAGCAAAGATTCGAATCACCATGTCCGACGAGCTTGACGCGGTACGCTATGCAGGGAAATGGCGTCTACACTTCGAGAAAAAGGCGGATCACAACAAGGCCGAGGCGTTGATCTGCTTCACCGCCGTCGTTGCATGCACGCTGGTGGCGCCGATATTTGTCATGCTCGGAGAGGGGTTCTGGCTGAGCAAACTGACGCCGTCGCTGCTCTCGCTGCTGGCAGCGGGAATGACGACATGGCTCCAGCTGAGGAAGCCTCAGCAGCTCTGGGCGCTGTACCGCACGTGTCAGCGGCGTATCGAGGATCTGCAGGCGGCGCATTCGTTCGGATTCGCAGGCTTCGAAAGGGCGGCCGACCGCGATCGCCTGCTCGCCAAGCGGGTCGCCGAGATCGTGATGTTCTCCCATGAGCAATGGGTCCCCTTGGTGCCAAGCCCGGAGAACATCGGTGCGCTCACGGAGTCGAGGCTTCGAAGAGCTCCGGACTCCGAGGATGGTAACGTGTAGATAGATCGTCGCGGTTGCGCGACCTCGTCGAGCCCGACGAGCTCCGGCTTCGAGCCGAGCCGGGGCCCGCGCCGGGGAGCTCCTGCGCTGGTTCTCCTCCGCGCGCCGTGTCTATTGCGGTGCCTCTCGCTCCGGCTGCACGATGCATTGCGTGGCGAAGGCGCAGCACGACACGGCGGAGGCGCGGGACGAGGGCCGGGGAGGCGCGGACGCAAGCGCGGAGGTCGACGTCGGGCCGATCGACGTGCTCGTGGTCGTGGCGCTCCAGGACGAGCTCGAGGGGGTGCTCGCGCAGGGCGATGGCGGCGCCGCGGGGTGGCGCGAGCTGCGGGACCTCGGCGGCTTCCGCTACTACCGGCGCGCCTTTCCGAGCGCCCACGGCGGGTCGCTCGCGGTGGCCGCGGCGTGGATCGGCGAGGCGGGCCAGCGCACGGCGGCGATCCGGGGGCAGCAGCTCGTCTCCGAGCTCGATCCTGCGTGCCTCGCGATGTGCGGCATCTGCGCGGGCGACCCCCGCAAGGTGGCGCTCGGCGACGTGATCGTGGCCGACCGGCTCTACAGCTTCGACGAGGGCAAGCGCGTCGCGCCGCCGGGCAAGGAGGCGGAGCTCCTCCACGACCTGCGCACGTTCGATCTCGCGGCCACGTGGAAGATGGACGCCGCCTTCCTCGCGCGCGAGCTCGACCTCGCGGCGCTCTCCCGCGAGCGCCCGCCCTCCCGGGAAGCCCAGCAGCGGTGGCTGCTCGACGCGCTCCACGCGCACGAGGCGGAGGGCGGGCCCTCGCCGGTCTCGCACCCCGACCGGAGGCGCGCCTGTCCTGGGTGGACGGCGCGGCTCAAGGAGGCCGTGAAGGACGGGCTCGCCGCGATGAAGGGCGGCGCGCTGCGCCTCACCGAGGCGGGGCGGGAGAAGGCGCTGGAGGAGCGGCTGCTCCACCCGGACGGTCCGCCGGCCGACCCGCCGCTCTGCGTGCACGTCGGCGCCGTCGCCACGCTCACGGCGGTGGCGCAGGACCCGGGCATCTGGGGCGACCTCCAGCGCGTTGTGCGGGGCACGCTCGGCCTGGAGATGGAGGGCGCGGCGATCGGCGACCTCGCGGGCCGCTGCCAGAAGCGGTCGATCTTCGTGAAGGCGGTGAGCGATCACGCCGACCTCGCCAAGGACGACGGCTTCCGCGCGTTCGCGTGCCGCGCCTCGGCGGCGGTGCTTGTCGCGTTCCTGCAGAAGCACCTCGAGCCGGCGCCGCGGCCGGAGCGCGAGCTGCCGGGGCGGCACGGGCCGGCTGGAGAGGTGGATTGCACCTGGGGAGACGGCGAGCGCGGCGAGCGCGCGTTCGAGGAGCGGCACGACGGCTTCCTCCAGCGGATCGAGCGCGTGGCGCTCCTGCGCGCGCCCGGCGCGACCGTCACGAGGCACCGGACGCCGCCGCCGTTCGCGGGCGTGCTCGAGGTGGCGGCGCGGGACGGAGCGCTCGTCGACCTGCGGGTGATCGGCGCGCTCGACCAGTCGATCACGGAGGAGCTCGTCGCGCGCTACGTGACCGAGGTGGAGCGCCCGTTCCGGGAGCAGGATCCGCTGCTGCGATCGACGCTGATCCACACGGGCCCGAAGGCGCCGCCGGAGCTGGTCCAGCGCGCGTGGCGTCGCGGCGTCGTGCTGAAGAGCTTCTCCGAATACCAGGGGCTCATCGATTTCGGCCGGTACCTCGAACGACAGACGGACCGGCTCGAGGCGGACCCGATCTACCCGCCGTGGCTCTACGTGGAGCAGCCGGCGGTGGTGAGCCTCGGCGACCGAGAAAAGAGCGCGACCGAGAGCGCGCTCGCATCGCTGTGGGAGCTGCTCGACGCGCCCCGCCGGCGCTTCGTGCTGGTGCTCGGCGACTTCGGCGCGGGCAAGACGTTCCTCTTGCATGAGCTCGCGCGGCGGATGGCGAGAGAGAAGCACCCGCTCGTGCCGGTGCTCATCGAGATGAGCCGGCTCGAGAAGCAGCGGTCGCTGAGCGTGCTCGTCGCGCAGCACTTCGCGCTCGCGGACGAGCCGATCGATCCGCGCGCCTTCGGCTACATGCTGGCCGAGGGGCGGATCGCGCTGCTCTTCGACGGCTTCGACGAGCTCGCCCTGCGGCTGACGTACGACCGGGTGCTCGAGCACTTCGAGACCGTGATGCAGGCGGCCGAGGGGATCGCGAAGGTCGTGGTGACCAGCCGGACGCAGCACTTCCTCGATGACCGGCAGATCGAGCAGGAGCTCGCCCGGCGGGCGGAGCAGGTGCAGGGCTACCGGCTCGTGCAGCTGGAGGGGTTCGGGCAGCCGCAGATCCGGCGGTTCCTCGGCAACCTGATCCCCGAGCCCGCGGAGGCCGAGGCCCGGTACAGGCTGCTCCACGAGGTCAGCGATCTGCTCGGGCTCTCGGAGAACCCGCGCATGCTCGGGTTCATCGCGAAGATCGAGGAGAGAAAGCTCCTCGAAGCCAAGGAGGGGACGGGCGAGATCACCGCGGCCAAGCTGTACGAGCTGCTCGTGGAGCAGTGGCTCGACCACGAGCACCGGCGCGCCAACCCGCGGGGAGCGCCGCGCGGCATCTCGCGCGAGGCGCTCCGGGGCGCGATGACCGAGCTCGCGCGGCTGCTGTGGGACCGGCGGGCGCGCGCGGTCGGGATCGCCGAGCTGCCGGAGAGCCTCGTGAAGGGCGTACAGCCGAAGGACGGGCCGCCGCTGGAGCGGGCGATGGTCGAGTTCCTGATCGGCTCGGGATCGCTGCTCGTGCGGGACGCGGAGGGCGCCTTCTCGTTCGTCCACCGCTCGGTCCTGGAGTGGCTCGTGGCCGAGGCGGCGGCGCGGGAGGTGCAGGACACAGGGGACAGCGCGGCGCTCGCGGCCGACGAGATGAGCGAGCTGATGGTGGACTTCTTCGTGTCGCTCGCGGGGCGCGAGCAGGCGGCGGCGTGGGCGGCGCGGGTGCTGCACGGGGCGGCCAAGGGGCACGCGAAGGACAACGGGCTGCGGATCGTGCGCTTGCTGGAGAAGAGCGAGCAGGGGGCGGCGGTCGTCGGGGAGGACGAGATCGAGGTGGTCGAGGGCGTGAACCTGGCCGGCCAGGACCTGAGCGGGCAGAACCTCAACCGCGCGGATCTCCGGAGCGCCAATCTGGCGAGGGCCAACCTCGCGAACGCGGCGCTGGTCGAGGCCAGGCTGGCCGGCGCCTCGCTCCTCTCGGCGCGGCTTGGACGGGCGGATCTGCGCAACGCTTCGCTGATGGGCGCCGATCTCCGGGGCGCGGACCTGTCGTTCGCCCGCCTCGTGGACGCGGATTTGACCGGCGCCGACCTCGCCGGGGCGACGCTGCGCGGCGCCAAGCTGGTCGGCGCCCGGGGGGTGGCCGTCGCGTCGCTCGTGGCGGAAGGGGCGGCGCCACCTCGGCCTTCCGGGGCTGACCTGATGTGGATACCGGTGTCATCGTGCAATGCGGTGGCCTGGAATCCCTCGGGAGATCTCCTCGCGACGGGCCATGGCGACGGCTCGGTCCGGCTCTGGGATGTGGTCTCCGGGCGAGCCATCCGGGGGATAGCCGGACACCTCGGTCCGGTGAACAGCGTGGCGTTCAGCCCCGATGGCCGGACGCTGGCCTCGGGGTCGGATGACTCGAGCGTGATGTTGTGGAAGGTCGAGAGCGGGCGAGCCCTCCGCGTCTTCGAGGGCCATGGCGTCGGGGTGAGGAGCGTCGTGTTCAGCGCTGACGGCCGGACGCTGGCCTCGGGGGCGGGGCGTGCAATGCGCCTGTGGAAGGTCGAGAGCGGGCACGTCCTGCGCGTCTTCGAGGGTCATGGCAACTGGGTGAACAGCGTCGTGTTCAGCCCTGATGGCCGGACGCTCGCTTCGGCGTCGGATGACATGACCGTGAGGTTGTGGGAGGTCGAGAGCGGCCGATCCCTCCGTGTCTTCGAGGGCCACGGCCTGATGGTGACGAGCGTGGCGTTCAGGCCTGATGGCCGGACGCTTGCTTCGGGGTCGCGTGACATGACCGTGAGGTTGTGGGAGGTCGAGAGCGGGCGAGCCCTCCGCGTCCTCGAGGGCCATGGCGCCCGGGTGAACAGCGTTGTCTTCAGTCCTGACGGCCGGACGCTGGCCTCGGGGTCGAATGATACATCCGTGAGGTTGTGGGAGGTCGACAGCGGGCAGGTCCTCCGCGTCTTCGAGAGCCACAGCCATGACGTGATGAGCGTGGCGTTCAGCCCTGATGGCCGGACGCTGGCCCTGGAGCCGAATGATACGACCGTGAGGTTGTGGGAGGTCGACAGCGGTCGAGTCCTTCGCACCCTGGGGGGACATCACAAGGTGGTGACGAGCGTCGCGTTCAGCCCCGGCGGCCGGACGCTGGCCTCGGGGTCGCATGACACGAACGTGAGGTTGTGGGAGGTCGAGAGCGGTCGAGTCCTCCGCGTCTTCGAGAGCCACAGCCATCACGTGGTGAGCGTGGCGTTCAGCCCTGACGGCCGGACGCTGGCCTCGGGGTCGCATGACACGACCGTGAGGTTGTGGGAGGTCGAGGGCGGGCGAGCCCTGAGCACCCTGGGCGGTCATGGCAAGGCGGTGACGAGCGTTGTATTCAGCCCTGATGGCCGGACGCTGGCCTCGGGGTCGCATGACACGACCGTGAGGTTGTGGGAGGTCGAGAGCGGGCGAGCCCTCCGCGTCTTCGAGGGCCATGGCAAGGCGGCGACGAGCGTGGTGTTCAGCCCTGACGGCCGGACGCTGGCCTCGGGGTCGAATGACACGACAACGAAATTGTGGGAGGTCGAGAGCGGCCGAGTCCTCCGCTCCTTCGGGGGTCATGGCAAGGTGGTGACGAGCGTGGCGTTCAGCCCCGATGGCCGGACGCTGGCCTCGGGGTCGAATGACACGACCGTGAGGTTGTGGGAGGTCGAGAGCGGGCGAGCCCTCCGTGTCTTCGAGGACCACGGCAAGGGGGCGACGAGCGTGGCGTTCAGCCCTGACGGCCGAACGCTGGCCTCGGGTTCGTACGATACGATCGTGAGGTTGTGGGAGGCCGGAAGCGGTCGATTCCTCGGCGCTCTCAGGGGCCACACTGCCGCTGTGGCGAGCGTCACCTTCAGCCCTGACGGCACGCTCCTCGCTTCTGCCTCGACCGACGGCACCCTCCGCCTCTGGCGGGTCGCCACCGGCCGATGTCTCGCGATCCTCCTGCCCTGCGCCGAGGGATGGGCCGCCTTCACCCCCGACGGTCGTTACAGGTTCGGCGGCGACATCGCAGGTTCCTTCTGGCACGTGATCGGCCTCTGCCGCTTCGAGCCCGGCGAGCTCGATCCCTACCTGCCGAACCCCCTCCGCATCCCCGACGACGCGCCCCTCATCGCGCTCCGGCCCGCCGGAACGCCGCCCGGGAGCGGCACCGTATAGGCGGACCGCGCCCGAGCCCACGTCAAGCTACGTCGTAGCGAGCCGGCCGTCGCCTCGGAGCTCGCCCACCTGGCTGTGCTCGTAGAAATCGACAAGCGCTTGTCCGCCGCGGCCGAGGCCCGCCTGGGCATTGATGTAGGGCACCGCATCTCGGATCGCCTTCATCGTCAGCTCGATGTTCTTCTGCGTCCCGACCACGAGGGCGGTGTGGTGCTCCACCGCTCGCTCGGGCTGCGTCAAATAGCGGAAGAGCTCCTGGATGCGCGGGATCTGGATGCGGCCGCGCGTGCCGAAGGTGTCGACGCCTTCTTCGCTGACCCGGCCCACCCCGCCGTAGAGGAACACGCTGCCTTCGCGCGCGTTGGTGCAGGGCCTCAGAAAGGCGCAGGTGCCCGCCTTGAGCTCGCCGTCGACGGCGCCCCAGGTGTTCTCCGCGCCGATGTCGGCCTGGGTGGCCAGGATCTCCTGGCGGGTGATGCGGGCGCCGGGGCGCATCACGCTCTTGGCCCAGACGCCGCAGTGGAAGAGATCCACCTCCTCGCGCTCGTCATCGTACATGTTGTTCCAGTCGCCCAGCAGCGGCACGAGCCCGGAAGCACACTGCAGCATGTACATCCCCATCCAGCCCGCGATGTCGGTCTCGCAGGCGGCGGGGATGAGCTTGTCCGAGAGCATGCTCATGCAGGTGCAGGGCATCACGCCCACCTCTCCGCCGATCTGGTACTTCTGCATCTCCGTCCAGCAGCGCACCGCGATGCCGTCGAGGTCGTTCTCTTTCACGAAGCGATCGAAGACGACGCCCATCCGGGCGATCGCCTCCAGCGAGGCGCGCGGAACGTCAGCCGCCGCGATGTAGCCGGAGACGGCCTCCAGCTGGGCGGACAGCTCGCGCGGCGAGACCTTGCGCATCTGTCGATCGAGCGCGATGAGCTCCAGGCCGACCGTGCTCAGGCCCATGTGCCCCAGGAGCTCGGTGGAGACGTTGGTGACCGTCTGGAACGCGTCGGGCCCCGAGCCCACCAGCCCGAGGCGCACGCCGCGGCCCCGGCGACGGAACTTCGATGCCAGGACGCAGCTCGCGTAGAAGGCGTGGAGATCGTCCGCGAAGGCGGCCGAGCTCACGGCTTCGCAATGCCTGGACGTGAGGGTGTACGGGTAGCCGATGTGGCGGAGCGCGTTGGCGGCCGAAAAGCGCCCGCACGCCCCGTCCCGCCGGCCCTTCTGTCCCATGCGTCCCAGGCCGCGCACGTCAGGCTCGGTGTGCAGCAGCACCGGCACGTCGAGGTCGGCGAGCCGCAGGAAGTCCCGGATCCCGTTCTCGTCGGAGAAGTTGTACATCGAGCAGATGACGCCGATGGCCCCGCCGCCGTCGGGAGCCCGGCGGTACTGCTGGGCGACGCCCGCGGCCGCGCGCGCGTCGGCGTAGGTCTCGACGTTGCCGAGATCGACGTAGCGCACGCGCTGTCCGAGCACATGGCCCACGGCCGATCGGGTGGCTTTCGCTCCCTCCTCCGCGAACTCCGTCGGAAAGAAGCCGCGGTTGCCCATGAAGCCCAAGATCACCGGTTCACTCTGTGCCATTGCTGTCTCCTGGAGCAGGCGGGCTTGAGCCAGAATGGCCTCGCCGCTCCAGCCCGTCGGTGAACGTCAAGGTCGTCGTCGCATCGGCGCCCACGTACGCTGGGAGCGCCTCCTTGCCAGGGCGTACACATCACCCGGGCGGAGCTCGAACGAGACCCCCGCCAGCGCGTTGACGCCGCTCGCTGAACGATTGTTCGATCGGGCGGATCCGTAGATCGCTGCCATGGCCCCCTCGCGCGCGAGGGACCGCGACCACCGACCGCGTATTCGGCTTCAATACTATGCATGTCCGTGCTAGCGTCAACAGCTAATCCGAATTAGCTAAACGGAGCGCGCGCTTGAACGATCCCCCCGACCCCGACCCGCCGCACGTGCCCGGCCTGCGTCCGGTCCGTATGAAGGACATCGCCGAACAGCTGGGGTTGTCCCAGACGACGGTGTCTCACGTCCTGACGGGCAAGCACGCGAAGTTCCGCATCAGCGCCGCCACGGTGGAGCGGGTCTGGGCGCTGGCCCAGAAGCTGGGGTACCGGACCAACGCCATGGCCCAGGCGTTCCGGGAGCAAAAATCGTACGCGATCTCGCTCGCCGTCGAGGACCTGGCGAACCCGTTCTGGGCCGGGATAGCCGTCGGCGCCGAGCGCGAGGCCGAGCTCCATGGCTACACGCTCGTGGTGAGCCACCTGGCCGGCAACGCGGGGCGCCAGCGTCGCGCGCTGCAGCTCGTGCACGAGTCCCGGGTGGATGGGCTCATCGTGTCCCCGGTTTCAGGAGGGGATTGTGATCTCATCGAGGCGCACAAGCAGGGACTTCCCTTCGTGCAGATCGACCGGGCGGTCCCGGACCTCGACGTGGCGTGCGTGCGCACCGATCACGCCGCCGGCTCCGTGCTGGCGCTCCGCCACCTGCTGAGGCACAAGGATCGGTCGCTCGTCTACATCGGCGGCCCGCTCGACATCCCGACCTACCGAGTTCGTCTCGACGGGTTCCAGGCGGAGTTGACGCGGAGCGGCGTCACGGCGGCGGCCATCGAGGAGTTGAAGGAGGCCACCCCGGAAGCGGCCGAAACGCGCATGGTCGAGCTTCTCCAGCGGCTGCGTGGACCTCTGGCCGTCTACGCGGCGAATTTCTGGAGCACTGTCGGGACCCTGCGGGCCATCCGCGCCGCCGGCCTCTCCGTGCCCGACGAGATCGAGGTCGTCGGATTCGACGACATCCTGATGGCCGATCTCCTGCGCTATCCCGTCGCGACCGTCGATCAGGACGTCGGCGCGATAGGGCGCGAAGCGGTCCGGCTGCTCCTCGAAATGCTGGCCGGCGCCAAGGTCACGCGAGAGGTCCTGCTCCCCCCTCGCCTCACCGCGCGAACATCGGAGGTGCCGCGCGGCGAGAGGCGAGCTCGCGCGCGGACACGGAGAGCCGACCGCTCGTGACCACCCACCACATCGATCGGTTTTCTGGCGGGAAGGTTCCGTGGGGGCGAACCGTAGGCATCCGCGGAGATTCGCGGAGGGCGTGACACGGATTGCAGTCCCTCGGACGGCATGTGCCCGACCTGGGGCGAACTGCGCAGGGAGATCAGATTCATGCGACGGTCCTATGTTGCTCTTGCAAGAGTGTTGTGTGTCGTGTCGGCGGCCCTGGCCGTCTCGGCCTGTGGAGGCGACGAGGGCGCTTCTTCCGATCGGGCTCCTGACATCGATCGCTCCGACACGGGAGCGCTGCTGGAGGACGCCGCCGACGCCCTGCCGTCCGGCGCGGGCTCGCCCGGTGACGAAGGATCCCCCGGAGGCGGCGCGAGCGCGGCCTGCCAGCTGCCCGACGGTCCGCGCTCGTTCGATGAGCTCAAGGGCCCGCCGGGGAGCCTGGCGGCCGACTGCGTTCCCACGTGGACCGAGGAGCAGCTGAGCTCCGGGTTCGCCGCGATCCGCGACAGCCGGCTGCTCACCGTGCCGGAGCAACCCGGGTTTCTGCGGCGGATCCCCTGGCTCGCGGCCGACAACGGCTGCGAGGAGCGGGCCGAGGCGGCGGTCCACTTCTTCCACCAATGGGACTATCCGACGCCCTACTTCGCCAGGGTCAAGGCAAAGCCGCGCAAGCGGCTGGTCTTCCAGACAGCCAACGAGCCGTCCGGAAGCGTGACGTGGTCCGGCCACGTCGCGCCCGTGGTCCGGGTCGGTGGGCAGCTCATGATCCTGGACGCCGCCATCGATCCGTCGCGACCCCTCCCGATCGCGGAGTGGCTCTCTCAATTCAGCGTCGCCGACGACATCGACGTCGCGCTGTGCCGCGACCACGCCCTGGGGGAGGGGTGCTTCGACGCTGCGCCCGTGGAGCCGCCGCCGCCCAACCTGAACCCCTATGGCAGCATGCACACGCGGCTCCTGACCGAATGGCGAGTTCAGGAGATCCTCGGGCGCGATCCGTACCGGGTCCTCGGCGCCTGTCCGCCGTGGGGCCCCTGCGCCGAGCCGGAGCCCACGCCCGATCCGGGCCTCCCGCCGACCATCCGGCGCTTTGCGTCGGACCAGTTCGACAGCCCCGTCTGGTATCCCATCTACATCATCGGGGACAATTTCGTCGAAGGCTGGACGACCGTGCGCATCACCGGAAACGGCATCGACGAGCTCGCGCCCATCGACGCCTGCAACATCCGCAGGATCCTGATCACCCAGGAGTATCCGCCCGGCGACTATCAGGTGACGGTGTCGAACGGAGAGCTCGCGAGTCAGCCGATGGTCCTTCATATTCAGTGACTCGGCGTCGCTCCACTCGAGAGTGAAGAGCTCTTCCGCACATGACCGAGCACCGGCGCGGCCCTCGAGCCTGTTCTGGCTTGATGTTCCCGCGAGCTCGAAGATCGGCGCGTACATCGCGTACATCGCCGCGGCGAGGGCGATCACCCCAGGGAAGACGGCGAGCACCACCACGGCGCGGCGGAGAGCGAGCGCTCGAAGCGGAGGCCATCGCCCTTCATCCGCGCGCCGCTCCAGGGCCGGGAACGTCCACGACAGCGCGTGAAACCGCCGGCGCTGGGCGCTGGCCCCTCCGCTTCGGTGCCGCCTGCCCACCTGGACGCCGCTGCTGGCCAGGGGTGTGACCGAAAATTCCATCCGGAACGATGCGTCCGCCTTGACTTCATGGACAATGGTGATCTACGGTACTGTTCTAGTTAACAAATTGGCGTGCGGCCAGCTCCCGCGGGTTTGAACGGACGATCGCGGCAGCGTTCGAGCACGCCGGAACAGGAGGAGGTCATCCTTATGCGTGGGATCATGCTGCCCATCGGGGCTATCGGTCTGTCTTTGCTTGTCGGGATCACCGCTTGTCATGCGCCTTCCGGCGCGGGCGACGACGGCTCGGAGGCTGTCGCGTCGTCCAATCAGGCCCTGACCCACGACTGGAGCCTCTCGTTCCGCGAGCCTTACAGCTGGATCATTCCTCAGCGGGTCGCGGTCGACGGATCGGGCAACTCCATCATGGTCGGGTGGTACGGCGGCTCGGCGGACTTCGGCGGTACCACGTTCTTCAGCGCGGGCTTCTCTGCTGGCTATGTGGCAGCGTTCAGCAGCGCGGGCAGCCACCTCTGGAGCAAGAGCTTCGATTTTGCGGATGTCCGCGGCGTCGCCACGGACAGCTCGGGCAACGTGGTCATCACGGGAGTGATGGGGGACGACGGCGACTTCGGCGGCGGAACGGTGACCAACAGCGCTGCCCCGGGCAGCAGCCTGTACGTCGCGAAATACAGCTCGTCTGGCACCCACATCTGGAGCTACAGCTACGGCAGCGGGCCTGTCGCGGTCGGCAATGAGATCGCGATCGACTCCTCGGACAATGTCATCGTCGTCGGTCAATACGACGGCAACCTCACGATCGGCAGCGACTCCAATTCCCTGTCATGGGGCGGCTCGGTCCTGGCGAAGTTCGACAGCTCGGGGACCCCTGTCTTTGCCAGGTTCTTCGAGCACTCAGGCGCCAGCTCATACATCTCCAGCTCGGGCGTCGCCGTCGATCTCAACGACGACAGCTTCGCGGTCACGGGCTCGTTCATCACGACGGCGGACTTTGGCGGCGGCACGCTGACCAGCAACACCGGGGGCACGGGCTGGGACGCATTTGTCGCGAAATTCGATAGCAGCGGCACGGAGCTCTGGAGCCAATCCTTCGGCAACGGCGACTCATCCGGTCTGCACGTCGTCGTCGACTCGTCGGGGAACCCCATCGTGGCCGGCCAGTATGATGGAACCATCGACTTTGGCAGCAACACGCCCACGCTGACGAGCGGGGGGACCGTCTCTACCTTCGTCACGCAGTTCGACAGCAGCGGAACGGACGTCTGGACCAAGGGCTTCATCGACGCGCACACGTGGAATCACGGCCTTGCGACGAACAGCTCCGACGACGTGATACTCACCGGAAACGTCTGGAGCAGCGTCAATTTTGGCGGGGGGGCGTTGACCCCTGGATCGTGGGCTGACGTCTTTGTCGCGCAGTGGGATACGACCGGAACGTATGTCGACAGCGTGCTTTATACCGGTGGCTCAGCTCAGGTCGCTGTCGCCGTCGCAGTGGACAGCTCGGACAACACGATCCTCCTCGGGCAGCACGGGGGGAACGTCAGCTCCGTGGATTTTGGCGGAGGCCCGTTGTCATACCAGAGCGACGGTACCGGCGAGCTGGACGTGTTCCTCGCCCACATGTCCCCCTGACGAGACATCGTAGCAGGCTCGCCTGCGGCGCTCGTCCATCGGCTCCTCACTGGCCGCAGCCACGCAGCTAGCGGGGCTTCGTGTCCTTGTCCTCCGGGTCGACCGCGATGCGGAACCCCGGGTCTTCCGGCGTGGGCCCGGCGGGCCGCGTCTCGGGCCCCTCGGCCTCCCCGCGGCCCTCGGCCTCCCCGCGGTGCTCGGAGCGCTCGTCCCGCGGGGGCGCCTGCGCCGGGCCCTTGCTCAGCTCGGCGCCGATCCGGCCGACCACGTTCGTCGCGGCCCGGACGAGCTCGCGCCCGGCGTCGTCGATCGCCTTGCCGACGTTCGTGCTGTCGAGGTCCTTGCGCAGGTCCACGGCCGTCTTGCGCGCCGCGCGCCAGAGCAGGCTCAGCCCCTGCTTGAGATCCTCCCTGGGGTCGTCTCGATCGGGGTCCGAGCTCATCGCGCCTCCTTGGCTTCGGTCTCGCCGAGGAGGCTTATGTTCCCGCCGCGCCTGCGCCGCAAGCGGCGCGCAGACCTCAGGCGGCCGTCTTCGGCTTGCTCGTGGGATCGACGTCCGGCGGGCGTCTCGGCTTGCTCCGAGGCTCGGCCTCGCCGGGCGCCTTCCCCGGCGCCTGCGCGGCGGCCGCGGCGCGCTTCCCGGCGGACGGCGCGCCGTCCTGCCCCGGGGCCGCCGGCGCGCCGCCTGCGCCGCCCGTCACGGCCGGCCTGCGCTGCGGCGCGGGCGCCCCTGCCGCGGGCCTCGCCGCCGCAGCCCTGGCCGCCGCGGCCGTCGCCGCGGGCCGCGCCGTCGCGGGCGCCGCGGACCGCGCCGTCGCGGGCGCCGCGTGCCTCGCCGCGGCGGGCGCCTCTGCCGCGTGCCTCGCGGTGGCCGCCGCCTCCGCCGTCTGCTTCGCCGTGGCGGCCACCTCCGCCGCCTGCTTCGCCGGAGCGCCCGCCTCCGCCGCGGGCGGATGCGCGCTGTTCGAGCGCACCGCCGGCGACCACGCCGTGGAGCGGTTCCGGCCCGACCGCTTCGACACGTAGAGCGACTCGTCCGCGGCCTTGAAGAGCTCCTCCCACGTGCTGCCCGCCTCGGGGTAGGTGGCGATCCCGATCGAGCAGGTCACCTGGCACTGCACCGGCCCGCTGCTCCCGGCCGCGTGGAACGTCGTCCGGCCGAGCTCCTCGCGCACGCGCTCCGCGAGCAGCATCGCGCCGCGCGCGTCCGTCTCCTCGCAGATCACGACGAACTCCTCGCCGCCGAAGCGCGCGACCGCGTCGGTCGTCCGCTTCGCGCGCCGGAGGACGTCGCCGAGCCCCTTGATGATCACGTCGCCCACGTCGTGGCCGTACGTGTCGTTCACCTTCTTGAAGTGGTCGATGTCCGTGACGAGCACCGAGAGCCGCCGCGAGAACCGCCGCGCCGCGGTGATCTTCTGGTCCGCCACATCGAGCATCGCGCGCTTGTTGAGCAGCCCGGTGAGCCCGTCCATCGTCGCGAGCTCCTCGAGGCGCCGCACCATGCGCGCGTTCGAGAGCGACACGGCCATGTGGCTGGCGAGCACCTCGAGCGTGCTGCGCACCGAGTCGGTGAAGGCCGCGCGCCGCCGCGAGCCGAGCACCAGCGTGCCGAGCGGCCGGTCGTGCACGACGAGCGGGAGCACGATGATCGACGGCATCGACGGCGGCGTGACGCGGCGGGTGAAGACGACCTGCCGCTTCTCGTCGTACTCGCCGCGGTACGGCAGCGGGTGCCGGTTCTGCAGCACCATCGAGACGAGCCCCGCGTTGTGGCGGAAGCGCTGCCCGGTGAGCTCGGCGACGCCGTCGCCGCTGACGGCGCGGATCTCGTGGACCTTCTGCGCCTCGTCGTACAGCGTGACGGCCGCGAAATCGACGGACGTGATCTCGCGGGCGCTCGTGACGCCGGCCTCGATGACGCCGGCCTCGGTCGTGGCGGCGCCGAGCCCCTCGGCGGCGCGGTAGAGCTTGCCCTGCTCGATCTTCGCGCGCTCGAGCTGGACGAAGACGCGCTCGTTCTGGATGGCCCGCACGGCGTAGCGGCACGCCTCGTCGATGAGCTCGAGCTCGCGCGGCGAGAACGGCCGGTCCTCGACGCGGTCGACGACGAGCACGCCGCGGAGCTGGCCGTGCTCGAACACCGGCAGCGCGCACACGGCGCGCACCGGGGAGGGGCCGACGTAGTAGGGGAGCTTGTAGCCGGGCTTGAGGCCCCCGAGGACGACCGGCGCGCGCTGGGTGATCGCCGCGCCGAAGACGCCGTCGCCGGAGAGGAACGGGCCCTCGGAGAGGTTCGGGGCGTCGCTCGCGAGCTCGCTGATGCGCAGGTGCGTGCCGGCGTCGTTCTGCCAGAGGAGCACGGCGGTGTAGAGGTCGAGCGACTCGCGCAGGAGGCGCAGGGCGAAGAGCACCGACTGGTGGATCTCCTCGACGCCGGAGCGGGCGAGCCGCTCGTCGTCGCCCTTCTGGGGCGCGCCCGCGCCGCGCGCCTGGGCCGGGGCCGAGAGCAGGCGGTAGCTGCGCGCGTCGTCGCGGAGCCGCTCGATCTCGGCCTGGAGGCGGGTGTGGGAGGCCTTCCTGACGCGGCCGAGCTCCGCGCGGAGGATGGTGGCGTTCAGCAGCGAGAAGACGGCCATGAAGCCGATGTGCGGCGCGGCCGCGCGCGCGGCGTCGAGCAAGGGCAGCGCGCCGCGCCGAGCCGCGGCCGAGCGGACGGCGATCTCGAGGGCGGCGGCGGCGATCGCGACGAGGAGCGACGCCCCTGGGCGGGCGAACGCGCTCACGAGGGCGATGACGACGTAGAGGGCGGCGTGGGCGTCGCCGTCGAGCGAGCCGTCGAGGCGGAGGACGGCGGCGAACGTGGCGACGAGGAGCAGGGCGCCGACCTCGAGGTCGAGCAGGGCGCTCGCCTCGATGGCGGCGGCGCGCCGCCGCGCCCGCTGGACGAGCGCCACGAGCAGCACGAGCAGCGCGGTCGCGGCCGCGAGCGGCGGGAGCGGCGCGGCCGCGTCGAGGACAACGAGCGCCCCGAGGGCCAGCGCGCAGGCGAGCGGCGCCGCGTTGCGCGCGATACGGCGGGCGGTGAGCACGGCGAGCACGAGGTTGGCCATCGGCTCGGATGCCGGTACCAGAGGTCGATCCCCCGGGCCCAGTTCTCTGCCGGCGCAGAGAGGAGGCCGAACAGTGGGGGGAAAGGGGGGAGAGCGGGGGCGAGGGTGTGACCTGGAATCATGGAGGGAGGAGAGTTGAGGGGCCTGGCCCGGATGCGCGGAGGCGGGGCAATGATCCTTGTCGCCACGTGTGCGGCTCGACGAGCGGCAGCGGGCACCGTGAACGACCTTGAGGGCGCAGCTGAGCTACCCCACGGACCGTGGACGGTTGATACGAGCGGAGCGCGAGATCGACCGGGGTTGGTCGGCCTTTGCGAGGCACGGCGCAGGAGCGTGACAATTGTGTGGCGGCCAACTGATTTCTGGACGGACACCAGGAGGTCAGCGATAGAGTAACGGATCGTGTCTCAGCGTCAGTTCAGCACCGAGATCAGGGGCGGTGACAGGTTCGGGGCTGTCGCTCAGGCGTCCGCTCATACGACAGGGACGACCGAGGGAGCACGAGGCGAGCAGCCGAGCTCGGCCGAATGCTCCTTGCGAGACTCATGGCACCAGATGGAGACGCTGAATGGCGTCGACACGGCGAAGGCGCGCCGTGGCTCCGGGGTGGCCCATGGCCTGCGCTTCACGTTGCTCTACCACCCGGACCTGCGCCGGATCGGCGCGCGGGCAACCACGGTGGCTGTCCCTGGGTACGCGGTGCCCCTTTCCCGCCTCGAGCCCGAGTTCGCGCAGCCGCGCAGCCAGGAGTGCGCGCCGCTCTGCGACCCTCATGTGAGCCGGAAACCTCACCTTGTGACGTGGGGCGCGGACGAGTCGCTGACCATCACGCCCGCGGGGCGGGGACAGCTGTCTGTCGATGGGCAGCCCATCGACGAGACCCACCGGTTTTCTCCTGAGGCCCTGCGCGCGGGGCTGCTGTTGCAGCTCGCCAGGAGGATCGTGATCCTCGTCCATACGGTGACCGCCGCGCCCCCAGCGCCGAGATACGGGCTCGTCGGCGAGAGCGACGCCCTCGAGGTGGTCCTCCGATCGATCGCGCGCGTGGCCGATCTGCAAGTCCCCGTCCTTCTTCGGGGGGAGACCGGCGCTGGCAAGGAGCGCGTCGCGCAGGCCGTCCACCAGGCGAGCCCGCGAGCAGGTCGCCCCTGGCTCGCGGTGAACATGGCCGTGCTTGCCCCGACCACCGCGGCCGCGGAGCTGTTCGGCTACGCGAAAGGGGCCTTCACGGGCGCTCACCAGCGCCACGTCGGCCTGTTCGAGCGTGCGCACGGCGGGACGCTCTTCCTCGATGAGATCGGCGACATGTCGATGGATGTCCAGGCGATGCTGCTCCGGGCGCTCGAGACCGGCACGATCCTGCCGCTCGGCGACACCGAGCAGCGCGCGGCGGATGTCAGGGTCATCGCGGCGACCGACGTCGACCTGGAGCAAGCCGTCGCGCAAGGCAGGTTTCGCGCGCCGCTGCTCCATCGGCTACAGGGCTATACCATCACCATTCCTCCGCTCCGCCACAGCCGCGAGGACATTCCCCGCCTGCTGCTCCATTCTCTGCGCGAGGAGCTCGCGCGCGTCGGAGATCTGGGCCGGCTGGAGTCGACCGCGGACGCCGCACTGCCGTGGTTTCCTCGATCCCTGATGGTGCGGCTGCTCCAGCACAGCTGGCCCGGCAATGTGCGCCAGCTCCGGAACGTCGCGCGGCAGCTGGTGATCTCCAGCCGCGGCGCCGACGCCATCGTCATCGATGAGAGCCTGGAGCGGATGCTGGAGCAGGCGCGTCAGACACCGCGGCCCCCGTCGGATGCACCGCGCCTTGCCGAGAGGCGAGATGCGGACGCCTCCACGGCCAATCCAGCGGACCACCCCGTGGACCGGGAGGTCGGCGAGGACGCCTTGCTCAGGGCGCTTCGGCAGACCCACTGGTCGATCGGACCCGCGGCGGCGATGCTCGGCGTCTCCCGCACCGCCCTCTACCGTCTCATCGAGCGAAGCCCTCACGTCCGCAAGGCGGCGGACATCCCGGAGGACGAGCTGATGCGCTGCCACGACGCGTGCGGCGGAGATCTCGACGCCATGTCGGCGCGTCTCGAGGTGTCGAAGCGGGGGCTGACGCTGCGCCTGCGGGAATTCGTCGTCACACGACAGCGGCGCGAGAGGTGACTCCGCCAGCCTGAGCGCGGGGCCGGACGGTTCGCGGACGGTTCGCGGACTGTCTGGAGCCACCGAAGGCGAAGCACGGGCGGCGCTCAGCCGCGCTGGATCGCTGGAATCCCGGGCCACATCGACATGGCACGTCGGCTGCTTTGAGATGAGCGTGGGGCACGCTCGCGTCCGCTGGCCCTCGTGTACGGTGTGCGCGAGCCACTGCCGCGAGCTCCGCCTCGAGCGAGAGCGGCGGTCCGCGGCACGTCGATGATGTTCCTGCGCATCAGCCTGGATGAGGAGAATTCTTGTGATGAATGATGACAGGTAACCGATTACGGGTCGGATCGCATTCCTGAGCAATCTCGGACACTTGCGAGCACGTCAAGCGTTGTTCTCATAAGCCCGCTCGGTCTTGCAAGTGCGCGAAATTGTTGCGATTATCGATCCGACCCGTGAACGGTTACGAGAGAACATACTTCTATGCCACCTGCCGCTCCCGGAAAAAGCGACGCTAGTGCAGCAATTCATCCATGCATCGAAGGGGCCACCTTCACTCCACAGCCTGCGGCGCCCTTGACACCAACAGCAATCAAATCGAGCTCAAATCCTGCTCTCAGAGCGCAGATCTACGACGACTTCGACCGAATCAATCAGCGAGATTCCGGCACAATATGCGGTTGACAACACGATCGATACTGCACATGGTAACAACACCTTCCAATTACGGAAGCAATTACGAAGGGTGAATGTCATGCCGAACATCGAAGAGATCATCGCAGCGGTTTCCGACGAGGACGTCCAGGATGCGCGCGCCAGCGTCTCCGCCATGGCCAACGAGATCGGGAGCGCGAGGCTCCGCATGATCGCGTACGACGACCTGGCCTCGTCTGACGACATCTGATCTCGTGGCGGAAACAGCCCTCTCCGGAGGGCTGTTTCCGCCCATTAATACAACACAAAAGGTACCACACATGCTTCACCTTGTCGGATTCCGCGACATCATCAAGACCATCGCGACGCTTGCCCGCCCGTACCACGGCGGCGATCTCAAGGACCTGTGGCAGCTGAAGGTCGCCTTGGGCCGCTTCCTGGACAACTGTCAGCCAGACGTCCCGCACATCCCGTTCAGCAAGATCCTCGTGTCCGAAAACTCGCGTGAGGAAGCGCTGGTCAAGAGCTACCAGACGACTGCGATCCTTGATGATCGGGATCAGTCTTCCATGCTCGGGAGCCCCTACTCGGTAAAGGAACGGCAGCGAGCCGAGACCGCGCTCGAGGCCGCCATCGGCGCCATGAAGAGTCATCACCCGGAGCTCTCCGCGCTCTTCGAGCTTGTGATTCACAGCATCTTTCTCAGAAAATCCTCCGGCGCCGGCGGGGGATCGACGTCGAATGCTGTCGGTGTCATCTGGGTCAATTGCCGCGACGACTGGTCGCGTCAGGACTTTGAAGAGCTCTTGATCCACGAGCTGACGCATAATCTCGTCTTCCTCGACGAGCTCCGCCATCTTCACTTCGCAGACTACAAGCTCATCGCTCAACCGCAGAACTACGCGCGCTCGGCCATCCTCGCGACTCAGCGCCCACTCGACAAGGTCTTTCACAGTATCATCGTTGCAGTCGAGCTGATCCACGCGCGCCGCAACTTCCTGGGAGAGCCGTCCTCTCCAAAGGTCCATCCTCCCACGGAGAGGATGGTGGAATGTACGCTGGCCGCTCTCGACTCCATCTACGCCTCGCCAAACGTGACCGCACTGCTGACCAAGCGAGGTCATTATCTCATGGAGGCCTGCCGCGACAACCTCGCTCAGCTCGCGCGCGATCGAGGTGCGGCCACCCAGGTGCTTGCGCCGCAAACCTCGCCGCAGCCCATGGCGGCAGCCTAGCGGCGAGCCGTCGTGGACGCGAGCTCAGGCTCTGGCTGGCACGAAGGTTCCCTTCGGCGGGCTGGTATGCTACCCTGCCCCAGCCAGTGTCCGGCCCGCTGTGTCCAAGCAGGCATCGGCATCGGCGCTCACACCTACAGGTGGCAGTGATGCGGCCCTTCCGTAGATTCATGCAGGCTCTTTCCGGCGGGCGGTTTCGGCTCTCGCTGCTGTTGCTCGTGGTGCAGCAGCTCATTGTCGCGTCATCAACGTTCTTCATCGCGCACCTCGCGGCGACGGTGGCGAACGGACGGATTGATGTTGCTGCGGCTCTCGCGTTCGTGATGGCGCTCGTCCTCGTCTACATCCCTGCCTCCGCCAGCCAGGTGCTCCTCGAGGGCGCCAAGATCGACGCGCTCGACAGCTTCACGACGAGGTTCCGCCAGTCCCATTTCGCCAGAGGCCGCGGGGCGCCAGGCGAGGAGCATGCGCAAATACAGGTGTTCGCGGCTGAGAGCTCTACGGTGCTCCGACTCACCCTCGACTATGGGTATGATCTTGTCGCGGTTCTGCTGAATACATTCCTCTCCGTGATAGCGCTTGCGCTCGTGACGTCGACGGATCTCTTGTTCGCCTATGTCGTGAGCGCGCTTTTCGTGCTCCTCGTTGTCCGGCTCCGGTCCGGCGCCATCCTCCGGTCGTCAGAGGCCTCGCAACAGCAGAGCATGGCGCTGCAGTCAGAGCTCTTCGCCGGCTGGGACAGTATCATCATCGGCAACGCTTATAACTTGTCTTTGTGGGAGCGGCGCTACCACGAGCGCGTCCGAGGCGCGCGGCGCGCAGCGGAAAAAGCCTCGCTGGTCCAGCAGACGGTGTCGTCTGGGGCGATGGTGGCCGGCCTGGCCCCGATCCTCGGATTCCTGGCGTTCGATGCCTGGCGGCTCAGCTCCGACGTCGGCGCGATGGCCGTCCTGGTCGCGACGCTGCCACGCCAGGTACAGACGATTCAACATCTTCATGTCATCGTATCCCATGCTGCCGCCTACCAGGACGTCACGCAGCGTCTTCTCACGCTGTTCGCGTCACTCGAGGTGCCCGCACAGGATTTCGCCAAGCGAGTCCGGGCCGAAGCCATCGACGTTCATCATGAGGGGACGGTCAGGCGCTTCTCGAGCGCCGACAGCCTGGTGTCTTACGTGGCCGAGCTCCCAGCCGCACGGGTGACGCTACGCGGCCAGAACGGTGCGGGGAAATCTTCGATTCTCTACCTTCTGCGCGGGACGCGGTCGAGTCTCTTGATTCCGGCGAGTCATTCCCTGGTGTTCCACCTGACGGCGTCGGGCGGCCTCTCCACCGGTCAGAAGACGCTCGCGGAGGTGGAGGAAGCTGCCGAAACCGACGTGAGCATGCTGCTCCTGGACGAATGGGACGCGAACCTGGACGATGACAACCGCGCTCGCGTGTCCGATCTCCTCGATCACATCGCCAAGACAAAGCTCGTCGTGGAGGTCCGACACGGGGGGAGAGCCTGAGGGCAGTGGGTATCTCTGTATCTTCGCGCTTCGACGCTCGCCCGCCGGTCCGCATTCGCGGCCGGTCCGCTGCCCGAGAACGCGAAGGGCCCGATGCTCCTCTATCCAGAACGCCCGGACGAATCCTCGAGCACAATCCAGGCGCTCGTCCTAACTGCTGCGTGAACGCTCATGATTGTGCTCCCCGCATTGCTTACGCTCCAATCTGGCTGGCTACCCACCCTGACCGCTGCGCGAGCCGCAACTCCGCCGGTCATCGATGGTCGACTCGTTGAGACCGAATGGCAGAACGCGCCGTCGACCGATAGCTTCACTCAGAAGCGCCCTTTCGAGGGCCAGAAACCGACCGAACGCACCACGGTGCGCGTCCTGTACGACGATGATGCGGTGTACGTCGGCATCGCCTGCGCGCAGGAGAGCGCGCCGGTGGTCGCGCGCCTCGCGCGGCGTGACCGGCAGGTGGAGTCCGATTCAGTCACGGTCGGGCTCGATACGCGGATGGACGGCAAGACTGCGTTCGAGTTCACCGTCAACGCCGCGGGTGTCCTCTCGGACGGAGTGTACGCCAACGACACTGATTTCTCATCAGACTGGGATGGGCTCTGGGACGCGCGCACCGCAATCACGCCTGGCGGGTGGTCGGCGGAGCTCCGTATCCCGCTGCAGGCGTTGCGGTACGAGTCGGACCGGGTGCAGCGCTGGGGTCTTCAGGTCCGCCGCTACCTGTCGGCGCGCCGGGAGCTCGACGAATGGGCATTTGCCCCGGCAACCCGCGCCGGGGAGGTATCGCATTACGGTCGGCTCGAGGGGATGTCGAGGTTGCATCATCGGGAAAGCCTCGACTTCTTCCCGTTCGCGATCGCGCGACTGCGCCGGGATGCCACCTCGGGCAGCGTGGTCCCGGACGTCTCCGCGGGCTTCGACCTGCGGTGGCGCGTGACCCCTCAGCTCACGTGGAATGTTACGCTGAATCCCGATTTCGGCCATATCGAGGCAGACCCCGCCGTGCTCAACCTGGACTCATTCGAGACGTTGCGCACCGAGAAGCGCCTCTTCTTCGTCGAGGGCGCCGATATCTTCAATACACCGCTCAACCTGTTTTATACGCGGCGCATAGGTGGCATTCCCGCCGAACCAGCGTTGATCGATGAGGCGCCCCACCATGAAGAGCTCGCGCAGACCCCGGCACCCGCGACCATCCTGGGTGCTGCGAAGCTCGTCGGCAAGATCGGCAGGCACCTCTCGCTCGGACAGCTCGTCGCGATCACGGACCAGGAGACAATCGCGGTTCGACGCGCTGACGGCAGCCTCGCGCACCGCGTGGCGGAGCCGCTCACCGGGTTCACGGTGCTTCGGCTCGCGAGCGATCTTGGCGCTGGGTGGCAGGTCGGCGGGATCGCGATGTCCACCCACCGGGCGGAGTCGACGGGCAGCTATCCGCGCGCGCCCTCAGACGGGGGCTCGCCTGGGCTCCAGCGCTGCCCCGGCGGGGAGGAGGTACGGGCCGGACAGCGCTGCTTCCACGATGCGTATGTCGGCGGCGCCGACGCGACCTGGCGGTCACCCTCGGGTGACTACGTGGCATCCGGGCAGGTCGGTGCATCGGTGATTCACGAGGGCCCGCCGCGCACCATGCCGGACGGCACGATCATTGCGTCGGGAGACGTCTCTCCCGCGGGTCGCGTGCTTGTCGCCAAAAAGGGGGGAAATTGGCTCTGGGAAGTCAAGTACGAGAGCCGGGGCCGCAGGGTCGACTATAATGATCTCGGCTACATGCAACGCCAGAACCATCAGATTGGCGTCGCGACGCTTCGATATCGCTCGCTGACACCTTGGTGGACGACCCTGAACACGAACACGGAGGTAAGCTTCTTCGATCACGAGACGCTCGACTTCTTGAATCTCCAACGGGGAGCTTTCGTGGAGTCAACGTGGACGCTGAAGAACTTTTGGGAGCTCTTCCTCAATGTCACATACAGCGCGCCCCGGTTCGACGACCGCGAGGTCGGTGACGGGACCGCCCTCCAGCGCGGCGGCTTCTGCAGTGTGTCCGCGGCCGTCTCGACCGACCCCCGGAAGCCCGTTCGGGGCGAGCTGTCCTCGTGGGTCGATGTCCTCGAGGATGGCATGAGCTGGAACGCAGAGGCGGCCGTGACATTCCTGCCTCTTCCGCAGCTCGAGTTCTCGTTCTCGCCTACCGCGTTCTACACCTCCGGGGAGCAGCGCTACTTTGCGACCGAGCGCGGCGCCCATCTGTTCGGCGAACTTCGGGCGCAGAGCCTGGGGCTCACCCTGCGAGGAGCCTACACCCTCACGCCGCGGCTAAGCTTCGAGGCCTATGCACAAGCGTTCATCGTATCAGAGGCGTACAGTAATTATACCACGTTTCCCGCGGTTCGCTCAGGTCCGCCGCCCCGCATCCGCCTGCGCGATCTAGGCCCTGCTCCAGCGTCGGTCGAAGCGAACCCGGATCACGAGTCCGCTACGCTCATTGCCAACCTGGTGCTTCGCTGGGAATACAGCCTGGGGTCGACGTTCTTCCTCGTTTACACGCACGACCAGAACGGGGGTAGAACACCGCCATCCGGTGAGCCCGCTATGCTGCGCCTGCCGCTGCTCGCGCCGAGAGCGGCCTCGGACGCGCTCCTGCTCAAGATATCGCACTCGTGGCGCTGATTGCCGGGGCCGCCCCCGGCACCGGCGTAAGCGCCCGGCCATCGCCATGGGCACGGCCCCTTGCGGCTCTCGCCGGGGTCGACGATGCTGGGCGCGGGGTGGCGTCATAGTCTTCTGGCAGCATCGCGGATCGAGTCCTCGACACTTCGCCTGATCGTCTTCCAGTCGATATCCCAGTTCATTCGTGGCATCCGTGTCCGCTCGGCGTCGTCGAAGTAGCTGAGAGCGACGAGCACATGGCCAACATCGACCGTCTGGAAGCGTTGTTGATAGAGTCCGATCAGCTCATGGAGCGGACGGTGCTTCGTGCACAGAGCGAAGATGTCCACGAAGTCTTTCTTCGAACCGCGATCGACGATGGCGCTGAGCTTCATGCTGGCGAGATCGTCGAGCGATGCGATGCTGAACTCGCGGGCCTTTCCCAGACCTCGGAGGCGTTTGTACGGATACTGGAGGAAGCTAGTCTGCACGCCTGCAACGGTTCCGTAGAGCGTCCCTTCGGCGATCATGGACGTCGCGAACGGTACCCCAGACATTCTCAATTTTTCCGCGAGCAACAGCGGATCGCCGAGCTGCGCATCTGAGAACCAGTCGAAGTCAATCGAAGACCTATGGCCGAGGCGCAGCGCCAGGGCGGTGCCGCCGCCGAGGTAAAGGCCGCGAGACGTCGCCGGAGGACCGAGCAGATCGAGGGCCTTCCGTTGTGCTGCGGTGAGGATTCCTCGGTGTAGCTTCATGACCGGTCCTCGAAAACCAAATGGAATTCTTCTTGTCGTCCATCCACAAACGAACGCTCTTCTCCGGAAGCTCCAGGATGAGCTGCCAGAACCGGAGTTGACGCGGAGCGAGCGCGCGCCCCCTGGTTTGGGTCAGAAAGTCGCGTAGCGAGCCGTCTCCCAGCTCGTCCCTGAGCCACCGCCACGTCGACCAGGAGCCGCGACTGAGGAGCCGTTCGATGATCATCGCGCGGTCGGCTTGCCACGTCAGCTCGTCGAAATCGTACTCCCAGAAGAACGGCCGGAGCAGCTCGGGCAGCTTGTCGTTCGGCGAGCGGCGCGCGCGGCCTCTGGTCGGCAGTGCTTCTCCGCGGGGAGCGGGCCTGGGCTCGGACGTCGGGCGCACGGTACTGGCACCTTACCATGGTTGCGACGTGTTCACGCGAACGGTCGCCAGATCTCCCGCTCTGCTAGATCCTCATCGTTCTCCCGTCTCCCCTTGCTCACCCCGCGACCCCCCACGCCTCGCCGAGGCGGCGGCGGATGCTCGTCCGCCATCCGGCGCGCGGCGAGCTCCTCGTCGGGCGGGACCGCAGCGCGCGTGAGCCCGGCGCCGTGCAGCGTGTCGGCCGCGCCGAGCCGCTCGCGCCGGGCGGAGCGCAGGTGCTCGATGAGCAGGCTGCGGGCGATCGCCACCGCCCAGGGCGCCACGCTCGCACCGCGCCGGCAACTCGCGTGCGCTCGTGCGCGGGTCAGCCGACCCGGTGCTCGACGCTCGGCGCCAGGGCCTGCTGGCGGAGCTCGACGTTGAAATGCTGGAGCACCCAGCGCTCCGCGTCGGTCATCGACGAGAAGACCCTGACGGGATGCGGCGGCGGCCTCAACCAGTTGAGCGCGGTCAGGATGCCGTTCACCAGGCTGGAGTCGCCCACGATGCCGGACGCGGGCAGGTGCGCGCGCGCCTGTCGCTCGTAGTCGGCGTACATCTGCGCGACGGCTCGCCGCTGCACGGCGTTCGGCATGCCGCTGCCGCGCGTGTCGTTGATCAGGCCGAACGGCCCCGACACGATGAGCTGGATCATGCCCCTCATCAGCACGTCCCAATCGTCCTGGGTGTAGTGCTCACCGGCCCGCATCACGACCAGCGGATAGCGCGAACGATCCAGCTCAATCCCGCGCGCCAAGGCCGCCTCCGTCCCGACGAACGCCACGCTGGCCCGAAACGCGGATGGGTTCGTACGAGAGGGCGGTCGCGGAGCATGCGGCGGTCATGTACGTCCCGGTCGGTTCAGCAGGGCAGCATGAAAAGGAAGAGCAAAGCGATTCGCGGCTGTCAATGACAAATCACGGCGCTGAGCCGAGGCGACAAGAATCGCCTGCGCGCCCTGCGCCCTCCTGGACAGCCACGCTGTATTCATCATTGCTGCGCGCTCCGGAGGGATCGTCGAGGGGGACGGTCGGCCGCGGACGTAAGTGCCCGAAGTTGTTGCACAACATCGGCTGTGTTCAGCGCTCCTCCGTCTCCTCGCTGCCTCCGCGTCGTCCGCGACGCCGGCCCCGCCGGCGCCACCGACGCGGAGGCAGCGCAGCGGACGTGGGACGGCGCCCTGTCACCCGCCGTCGTACGGCCCCAGAAACACCGGCCCTGGCGCGAGCAGCTGAGTGCCGTTCATCAACCAGACCGCCGCCTGGTTCGTTCCTGTGGCGTACCAGAGCACGTCCGCCATGCCGTCGAAATTGCTGTCAGCGGCGGGGCATGCCTTCCAGCCGCGGCCGAGCGGCCCCGGGATCACCGGTCCTGCCGAGATCACCACCGTGCTGCCCTCCATCAGCCAGACGGCCATGAGGTTCTGCTCCGTGTCGTTCCAGAGCACGTCCGCCATGCCGTCGGCGTTGTAGTCCCGCGCGGTGACGACGTGAAAGCCGCGGCCGAGCCCGGGGATGACCGGCCCCGGCGCGAGCAGCTGAACGCCGTCCATCAGCCAGACGGCTATCAGGCTCTGCTCCGTGTTCTCCCAGAGCACGTCTGCCATGCCGTCGCGGTTGAAGTCCCTCGCGCTGCGCGCCACCCAGCCCTGGCCGAGCGGCCCCGGGATGACCGGCCCCGGCGCGAGCACCCGCGGTCCATCCATCATCCATGTCGTCAACAGGTTCTGATCTTTGTTGTTCCAGACCACATCCCCCATGCCGTCGCGGTTCAGATCGGACACCCCGACCACCTTCCAGCCCTTGCCGATCGGCCCCGGGAGGATCGGCCCCGGCGAGAGCAGCTGGCTCCCTTCCATCAGCCATATGGCCACCAGGTTCTGGTCGATGTTGCGCCAGAGCAGATCCGCCATGCCGTCGGAGTTGAAGTCACCCGCGTTGGCCGCCTCCCAGCCCTGGCCGATCGGCCCCGGGATCACCGGCCCCGGCGCGATCAGCTGGGTCCCCTCCATCAGCCAGATCGCCGCCAGGCTCTTCTCGGGATGCTCCCAGAGCACATCCACCATCTCGTCGCGGCTGAAGTCATTCATACGAACGGCCTTCCACCCGTACCTGCTCGCCCGCTGCGTCGCGCGTCCCAGGGGCGACGCCGCCGGCTCGGCGGACCAGCGGTCGTTGTCCGGCTCGACGCCGGCGTGGTCCGGCTCGACGCCGGGCGTGCAGGCCGGCATGGGGTGAACGGCAGCGATCGCGCACAGCGCAGCCCCTGTAGCCGCAGACCTCCTCACACTCGCCTCGCTTGCGGCTCGGGCGCGGGCGCCGACGCCGGCACGGGAGATCCGATCCGGTCCGCGACCCTGAGCACGCCGAGCACGTGCGCGGGCCGATATAGCAAGCGCAAGGCCATCGAGGCCGTGTCGTGTGCCCGATCTCGGCGTGGTCACCACATGGTGCCTCACCAGGCCACTCCCCGCTTCTCGCAGCGAGGAGGGCTCTACCGGGGACGTACACCCGGGAGGAGCCTGCCCACGTGTTTGCCTGTCGCGGAGAGCGTCAGTTGAGGCCGGCGGCGACGCTGGCGAGGCCGACCGTGAGGTGGACGGCGGTGACGCCGACGAGGGTGCGGTGGCGCGCGTAAAAGAGGCCGAAGAGGACGCTCGCGGCGAAGGTGATGACCGCGAAGGCCAGCGAGACATACAGGTGGAACACGCCGAAGAGCACCGAGGTGACGACGATGGGCGCGAGGCGCCCGGCGTCGGGCAGGAGCCGCTCGAGCGAGGTCTGGATCACGCCGCGCGCGATGAACTCCTGGAGCAGGCAGTGCGGCCCATAACTCGCGAGGAAGATCGCGAACTCGAGGCGCGAATACCCCGCGACCGAGCCCCAGTCGAGCCACGGCTCGCCCCGCAGGGCCGGCCCCGCGCGGAGCGCGAGGCACGCGGCGAAGGCCACGGCGCCGATGAGGAGCGCTTCGCGGAGGCTATGCCGCGCGCCCGAGAGCGTCACGCCGAGCCGCGCGAGCGGCAGCGGCTGCCGCCGGACGAACCACCCGATCGGCACGAGGAGCAGCAGCAAGAGGCCCCACGAATAGCCCATCTGGAGCAGCGGCGGCAGATCGGCGCGGATGAGATCCCGGACGAGCTGCGCGACGCCGAAGAGGGCGATGACTGCGTCGTTTGCGTCGTTCACGTCGTTCACGTCTGGCTCCCGCGGCGGGTACCAGCTCGGCGCGGCGGGTACCAGGCCGGCGCGGCGGGCGAAAGGCCCAGCCATCGGTTGGGCTCTGCGCGCTTTGCGAGCTTTGCGAGCTTCGCGAGCTTTGCCATGGGCGCGCATGCCGCTATCAGAGAGGTCGTTCCTCCGAGCCCGGCGCGCTGCCACGGACGAGCGGGCGCCGAGCTGGACGAGGACGGTACGACAGGGGGCAGACCACACCGTGCGGCTCGGGATCCGGCTTCAGCTCTTGTTCGCGCTCGGCACGCTGCTCCTCCTGGCGTTCGTGCCGCTCTTCTTCGCCGTGGCGAGCCTCACGCGGGCCACGATGAGCGGCGCGCGCGCGTCGAGCGCCCGCGCGATCGGCCGCGCCATCGCCGGGCACGTGGCCGCGGCGCGGACGACCCGCTCCGCCCCGGAGCTCTCGCTGCTGCTCGAGGCGCAGCTCGGCCCGGACGGGGCGTCGGCGATCGGCGTCTACGACGCGGCCGGGGCGCTCTCGAGCCGCGCCGGGGAGCCGGAGGTCGTGGCGGCGCTGCCCGCGTCGGTGGACGCCGGCACGGAGGTGCTGAAGACGGTGCGGACGGCGCGCGGCGATGCGCTCCTCGTGGTCGTCCCGGAGCCCGCGCGCGAGGCGGCGTCTCTCGCCGAGCCGGCGCCCGCGGCGTCGACGGGCTCCGTGGCCGTGCTGGTGCCGACCGACCCGTCGACGGTGGCCGCCGCGCCGCTCGTGCGGATCGTGGCGCTCTACACGGGCATCGTGGCGCTGGCGCTGCTCGTGTTCGCGTACATCTCCATGACGCACCTCGTGGTGCGGCCGATCGACGCGGTGTCGGAGGCCGCGCGCCGCGTGGCCGGCGGGGCGCGCGACCTGGACGTGCCGCGGGCCGGCGCGCGGGAGCTCGCGGAGCTCGGCGCGAGCCTCGCGCTGATGACGGGCCGCCTCCGCGCCGACGAGGAGTCGCTGCGGGCGAAGATCGCCGAGGTCGAGCGCTACGCGGCGGACCTGAAGAGCGCGCAGGAGCGGCTGGTCCGCTCGGAGCGGCTCGCGTCCGTGGGGCGCCTGGCGGCGGGGCTCGCGCACGAGATCGGCAACCCGCTCGCGGCGATCCTCGGCCTGCAGGATCTGCTGCTCGCCGGGGGCCTCACGCCGGCCGAGGAGCGCGACTTCGTCGAGCGGATGAAGCGGGAGACGGAGCGGATCCACAAGATCCTGCGCGATCTGCTCGACTTCGCCCGGCCTGCGGCGCGGGGCGCGGCCGAGGCCGGCGGCGATGGAGAGGCAGGGCACCTCCCCTCGGGGTCGGTCGCGGAGGCGATCGGCGACGTCGTCTCGCTCGTCACGCCGCAGAAGGCGTTCCGCGCGATCGCGCTCGAGCGGGACGTCGCGCCCGACGTGCCGGCCGTGCCGCTCGCGCACGGGCAGCTCGTGCAGGTGCTCCTGAACCTGCTCCTGAACGCGGCCGACGCGGTGCCGCGCGTCGGGGGGCGCGTGGCGGTGCGCGCGTCGCGGGGCGCGGGCGGGGGCGCGCGGATCGAGGTCGAGGACAACGGGCCAGGCATCGCCGAGGCGGTCCGCGAGACGCTGTTCGAGCCGTTCATCACGACCAAGGAGGTCGGCGAGGGGACGGGGCTCGGGCTCGCCGTGTGCCGGGGGCTCGTCGAGGCGGCCGGCGGGACGATCGGGGTCGAGCGAGGCGCGGACGGCGGGGCGCGGTTCGTGGTGCTGCTGCCGGGGGTGGGGGGACGAGGCTGACGGGAGGGCGCTACTCCTCGACAGGACCCGGGAGCCACCACGAGGCGACGGCGAGCTCGCCGTTGAAGGGCGGTAGCACGACGCGCTCGTCGTCCTGCGCGGTCGCCGTGAGCGCCGGCCTCCCGCCGACGGTCTCGAAGACCTCGACCAGCCGGCGCATCGGGTCCACGATCCAGCTCCAGCCCACGCCGGAGCGCGCGTAGAGCGGCAGCTTCACCGCCACGTCGTCGCGGGCGGTCCGCGGCGACAGGACCTCGCAGCACCAGTCGGGGAGGATCGCCAGCGGGTTCTCGTCCGGCAGCTCGGGGACCCGCTCGACCCGGAAGCCGCACAGGTCAGGCACGGCGAGCCGGCCGCCGGGGAAACGGATCTCCGTCTCGGGCTCGATCCACCAGCCGACGCCGCCCACGTTCCGATTGCCGGCGACGCGCGAGCGGCGATCGGGCCGCGTCAGTTCACCTCGCGCCCCGCGGACGGCCAGGGGCGCTCGCCGCCGAGCTGATCGAGCTCCTTCCGGAGCTCGTCGGTCGGCGCGAGCACCTGCATCCGCTCGAGCACGCTGCGCAGCCGCGACGCGTCCGAGCGGCTCGAGTAGATCGACCGCAGGTTGTTCAGCATGCGCACCAGGATCTGCCGCTTCTGCGCGGGCACGAGCAGCCGCGGCTCGGGATCGCGCGTGGCGCCCGTGGCGCGGGTGTGCAGCGCGCGCAGGTCGTCCCGGCCGAGCAGGCGGCCCTCGAACGGGTCGATGAGCAGCACGCCGCCGCGGACCGGCGTCCTCACGAGGAAATGGCCGGGGAACGAGACGCCCTGGGCCTCGAGGCCCGCGCGCCAGCACACCTCGAGGAGGACGACGGCCAGCGTGATGGGGATGCCCGTCCGGCGATCCAGGACCTCGTGCAGGTAGCTGTTCTTCGGGTCGTAGTAGTCCCCCGAGTTGCCGTGGAACCCGAGGTCGCCGTAGAACCAGCGGAGCAGCTGCTCGATGGGGCCGCTGCCCGGCGTCGCCTCCGCGGCGCGCAGGGGGCGATCGACCGCGCGCCGCGCCTCGCCGCCGAGCCGGTCGAGCACGCCGAGGTAGTGCGGGATGTCGAGGCCCGGGTACGCGGCGTCGTCGATGAGGAGCGCCGCCTCGGCGAGGTCGAGCTCATCCTCCGGTCTCCCGGCGATATGCGCAAACAGCGTCAGACTCACCGGCGCGGCCATCGGACCGAGCGTAGCGCCACCCGGCGGAGATGGTCTAGGGCCGCCCGCCGGAAGTCCCGGCCATGGCGGGCCGGACTTCCGCGCCGCTCCTCGGCGGCCTCACGCGGGCGGCCCTGACTTGGTTTCCTCGGGCTCCGCCCCGCACCCCCGGCGTCGGCTTCGCGTGGTTCCGTAATTCAGAAATTCCGCCAGGGACTGTTCCGCGGCGCCGACCCATCGCGATTCCTCGGATTCCCGCCCATCGTGTATTCTGAGATCGGAGAGCACCATGATTTCCGCGCGTTCAGCAGGAACCTGCGTAGGGATCGGCGTCGCGCTCACGTCATGCTTCCTGGGCTGCAACGCCCTCTTTGGCATCGACGAGCCGACGCTCAACACGACAGGCTCGGCCGCCGGACGACTCGGATGCCTTCGTCGCGATCCTCATCCCCGAGGGAGCGCTCGACCCCGCGTTCGCCCCGGCATTCGATGGACTGGAAGGGTTCCACAACGGGCGGGGTGTCCTCCCGATCGACCGCGGCACCAGCTACGTTCGGATCCTCGGAGCCTACATCGACGAGGACCACAAGAACATCATCGTGCGCACCAGGCACGGCGACAGAGAGACAGCAACCCCGATCACGCGGCTCCGGGTCGCGCAGGTGGCGCCCTCCGGCTCGACGCTGATCCCCTTCGGGAACGGAGGGAGCAGCGACGTCTGGAGCTCGTTCATCTTTCCGAGCAGCGCCAGCTGCATCGCGTGCTGACCTCCACGCGAGACGCCGACGGGCTCTATTTCGGCGACGTCAAGCCCGGGTCGGAGCCCACGTTCGAGAACATCAGCATTCCCTTCTATGTCTACGAGACGTTCGCCGCCACGGCGCGCGACGGGTTCGTTTATGTCGTCGGGAGCATCGGCAGCTCCCGCAGCGCCAACGTCATCCGCTTCATCGAGGGGGGCGATGGCGTGGTCCCATGATACCGGCTTCGGCGCGGACAGCGGCTACGCCTCCGTCGACCTGGACGCGCTCGGGCTGGGAACAACACAGGAGGCCTTCGCGATCGTCACCGATCCACGGCGGAATGCCTATGTCGGGCTCGTCTCGACCGCCCCCGAGTCGCCGGCGTTGGCCATCGTGAAATTCAAGGCCGACGGCAGCGGACTGGACTCCTCCTTCGGCGCCTCGGGTGTACTGAAGAGCGAGACGTCGAGCAACGCCGCGTGGGCTACGCCGCGCCGTCGTCCCGCGCGCCGTCGTCGAGCCACGCGTCGACGCGGACCCCGACCAGGTTGCGCCTCTCCATCGCCGCCAGGATGCGCGGGAGCGCCAGGGGCCCCGCGGGCGCGTGGTCGTCGCGCTCGGCCGCGTCGTGGAGCAGCACGATCGCCCCGTCGCGGAGCCCCGGGATGATCCGCGCCGCCACCCGCGCGGGGTCCGCCCCGGCGAGCCCGTCGAACCCCCGCGCCGACCAGCCGATGACGTCGAGGTCGAGCGCGTCCACCACGCGGGCGATGCGCGGGCTCGTGTGGCCGACCGGCGGCCTGAAGAGGGTGGGGCGGGCGCCGGTGATCCGCTCGATGACGTCGAGGTTCTGCCGGAGGTCGCGCTCGACCCGGCGCGCCGAGCGCAGCGAGAAGAGCCGGTCGTGCGCGTGGCTGTGCAGGGCGATGGCGTGGCCCCGCGCCGCGATCTCGCGGACGAGCTCCGGGTGGGCCTCGGCCTTGCGGCCGATGACGAAGAACGTCGCCTTCACGCCCGCCTCGTCGAGCAGCGCGAGGACCGCCGGCGTGTGTTCCGGGCTCGGCCCGTCGTCGAAGGTCAGCGCCACGCCCCGCGCGCCGGGCGGGCCGCGCTTCACCACGTCGACGAACATGCCGAGCCCGAGGAAGAAGACCCCGCACAGGACGAGCGCGAGGTAGCCGGCGACGGCCGCGCCCGCGACCGCCATGGGCACCGGCGCGACGAGCAGCGAGCGCGCGACCAGCGCGAGCGCGCCGAGCGACGCCGCGTAGAGGAGGGCCCGCGCGAACGGCACCGGCTACTTCTTCGCGCGCTTCTTCTCGGGCTCGACCTCGAGGTCGTCGTCGAGCTCGTCCGCCGCGGCGGAGGCGGCGATGCGCTTGTTGTTGCCCCCGGCCGCCGCCTTCACCGCCGGCTTCGCGCCCGGCTTCTCCTCGTCCGAGGGGTCGTTGTCGGCCTCGTAGAAGCCGCCGAGCAGCGCGGCGATCGCGGCGAGCGACGTGATCGCCAGGCCGCCGAACGTCCCGGCGCCCCCCGCGGCCTCGCCGAGCGACAGGTTCGCGCCCCCGAGCTCGCCGAGCGGCACCGGCACCGGCACCGTGAGCCACCTGCGCGCGGCGTACATCAGGCCAGCGCCGAGCAGCGCCCCGACGAAGGCCTTCATCCCCGCCTCGATCTTCGCGTCCTTCGCCCAGATGGGCTTGCCCGCGATCAGCCCCACGAGGACCCCGGCGAGCGCCGCGGCCAGGTAGGCGACGATCGCCATGGGCGCGGCGAAGCCGAGCTTCGCCAGCGCGAAGCCCAGCAGGCCCCCCACGATGAGCCCCTTCACAACCCCGAGGATCAGGCGACCCAGCATCGACTCCATCCTTGGCACGACGCGGGGCGCCGTTCAACAGGGCGCGGCGCCATGGCGCCGTTGGAACGCGGCCCCGCGCGGTCGCGTTTCCGGCGCCGTTCCGAGCCGTTCCGCGCTGTTCCGCGCTGTTCCGCGCTGTTCCGCGCTGTTCCGCGCTGTTCTGCGCTGTTCCGTACCGTTTCGAGCCGTTCCGCAGGGCGCCGCGCTGTGAGCGCGACCGCGCGGCGCCATCGGGCCGCGCCAGGAGCGCGACCGCGCCGCGCTCCCTGTGGTAGACGGCCCCCTACCGTCCGGGTAGCCCGCTCCTCCTCGACAACGCGCTCGGCCCCGCCGCGCGCCGCGCCCCTCGCCGCACCCTGACCCGGGCTCCGACCGGCCGTGCTCTTCAATACCCTCCGTTACGCCGAGTTCTTCGCCACCGTCTTCGTCGGATCGTGGGCGCTCGTGCGGTACGCCGGCGCCTGGCCGCGCCTCGTGTTCCTGCTGCTCGTGAGCTACGGGTTCTACGCGGCCTGGGACTGGCGCTACCTGCCGCTCATCTTCGCCTCGTCCACGGTCGACTTCCTGCTCGCCCGCGCGATCGCCCGCGAGGAGCGGCCCCGGGCGCGGCGCGCGATGCTCATCGCCACCGTGGCGCTGAACCTCGGGTTCCTGGGGTTCTTCAAGTACTGGAACTTCGCGCTCGAGAACGCCGCGGCGCTCCGTGCCCTGCTCACGGGCGAGCCGGCGAGCGTGGGCCACGCGTTCCGGGTGCTCCTGCCGCCGGTCGGCATCTCGTTCTTCACGTTCGAGTCGATGAGCTACGTCGTCGACGTGTACCGGGGCGAGCTCCCGCCGCACAAGAGCTACCTCCGCTACCTGCTCTTCGTCGCCTTCTTCCCGCACCTCGTCGCCGGGCCGATCGTCCGCCCGCGGGACCTGCTCCCGCAGTTCGAGCGCGCCCCGAGCCTCACCCTCGAGGAGGGCGGGGAGGGCCTGTTCCTCGTCGCGATCGGCCTCGTGAAGAAGGTCGTCCTCTCCGACCAGCTCGCGCTCAACCTCGTCGACCGCGTGTTCGAGCGCCCGGAGAACTACTCGGCCCTGGAGGTCCTCGCGGGCGTCTACGGCTACGCCGCGCAGATCTACTGCGATTTCTCGGGCTACACCGACATCGCGATCGGCTCGGCGCTCCTGCTCGGCGTGCGGTTCCCGAAGAACTTCGACGCGCCGTACAAGGCGCACAACCTCGCCGATTTCTGGCGCCGCTGGCACATCTCGCTCTCCACCTGGCTCCGCGACTACCTGTACATCCCGCTCGGCGGCAACCGCGGCTCCGAGCTGGCGACGTACCGCAACCTGATGATCACGATGCTGCTCGGCGGCCTCTGGCACGGCGCATCGTGGAACTTCGTCTTCTGGGGCTTCCTCCACGGCCTCGGCCTCGCCGTGACGCGCGCCTTCCAGCGCGCGGTCCAGCGCCGGCGACCGGCCGGCGAGGGCGAGCGCGGGGGCGCGGCAGCGAGCTCGCCCCTCTCCCGCGTCCCCCTCCGCGCGCTGTGTGTGCTGCTGACGTTCCACTACGTCTGCTTCGCGTGGATCTTCTTCCGCGTGCCGACGTTCTCGCAGGCCGTGCTCATCCTGCGGCAGATCGGCACGCTGACGACCTTCCACCCGAACCTCCCGCCCGTGCTCGTCGCGCTCCTCGGGGTCGCGCTCCTGTCCCATTACGTGCCGGAGCGCCTCTACGAGCGCGCCCGCGGCGCCTTCATCGCGGCGCCTGCGCCGGTGCAGGGCGCGCTGCTGTTCCTGGTGGCGATCGGGCTCCACGAGGCGGCGAGCGTGGCCGCGGTGCCGTTCGTGTACTTCCAGTTCTGAGAGCGGCGGTCACCCGCACAGGAGACGGGTCCAGATCGGCGTTTTCGGCGCGGAAGCGCACGAAAGGGAGCTGAGCACCGAAAACGCCGAGATGGGCCCGTCTCCGAAGCCGGCGTCCCGAATGGCTTGTCCGAGCTGCTGGCCGTTCATCCATGGCCCCCTCCACCGCTCATTCGAGTCGCGGTATAACAGGTAGCCCGGGTCGAGTAGGGGGGCTCCACTGAGGTCTACGTCAACATTGTTTCTGAAAAAGGTTCAATAGGTGGACGACGGCGTCGAATGGCAGCGTGTGCCGCTCCTGCGGGATCACAGGCATCAATTCGTCGCATGGAAGAAGGACCCCGCGCGCGCCGGGGAAAGTGGCGATCTCCATCAAGTTCTCCGGTTTCGTGTCGGCCGAGAGGATGACTGGAAACTGATTGCATATCTGCTGAAGATCGGAGAGATTGAACTCGTCGTCTCTCGCGTGGCGCAAGGTTTCCCACGATTCTTCCACGTCGCAGAACAGGTCTAGCGCGAACCATTCGACGGGTATCAGCGAAGCTGCCCAGCGAAGCCTGGAAGTTATCCATCCAGGATCGGTGTCGTAAGATGCGTCCGTGTTTAGTACTATTCCTCTGAGGTTGGACGAGGCTATCGCCTCGACGAGAGCCCGATGATCGAGCTGATGGTCGCGTACGATAACGATGTCTCCGGGGACTGACTGATGTAGGCAGGCGTGGACACATTTATCGATGTGGGCATGTCCGGTCAGGTCGATGCAGGACACCCCGTGTTGATGCTCTCGCGTGCTTGGGGTCGCACAGGCCAGCAGGATCTTTGGTTCTGAAGTGTTGCGCTCGGCACGGAGCTTGTTGATGTGTGCCTCGTGGACTAGGCCAGAAACGACGATGATTGGATCGTGTGTATTCATGGCGCGTCTCATTTGAACGGAACGATCGTCGCCTTTTCCCCAGGAGTAGGGACATAGCTGTCAGGGTCAACCACCTTGATCTTGCCTTGTGTGGATGTTGATATTTTGTAGTAGGCTCCCTCGTGTCGGCCGCCGCCAGGGTGAACCTGGATATTGGATATCTCTGGGTGTCCGGAGATTCTGATCTGTGTCGAGAGCTTCGAACCTTTGGTCGATGGTTCTATCGTCGCTTTGTACCCAGCGCGCCCGAAGACGTCGGCGATTTCTTGCGAAGACTTGCCCCAGATCGATTTGGGGTCCTTGAGTAAGTTGGCGGGTAAATCGTGGTCATGTGGATTGCCTGTCGTAAGGCCCAGGGGATCGCTCTCGTTGACTGCGCATCCGTCGAACCCGAACAGCTCGAGCCCGCCCAGCACCCCCAGCGGATCGGACGAGAGCCACCGCCCCACCTCCGGATCGAAGTACCGGAAGCGCGTCGAGCACAGCCCCGTCTCCTCGTCCTCATATTGCCCCAGCAGCCTGAACGGCGAGCTGACCTCGCCGCGGTGGTTCAGCCCGCTGATGCGATCGCCGTAGGTCTCGACCACCTTCCCCCAAGCCGAGTGTGCGGCCGACCACGCCACGAGTCCCTTGTCATCGATCAGCTCCTTCGGCGTGCCCAACGGGTCGTTCACGTAGGCGAACACGTCCCCCCGCTCGGCCTGCAAGAGCGGCACCAGCGTGCCCGGCTCGTGGACGAAGCAGCGCGCGCCACGCTCGCGATCCACCTCCCCCGCGAGCGCGTCTCCATCCCATACGAACGTGAGCGCACGCGCCGTCTGGCCGCTCGCGCCGATGACCTCCTTGCGCACCCGCCGGCCGAACGCGTCGTACGTCATCCGCATGCGCTCGCCCGAGGGCAGCAGCACCTCGCGGAGTCGATCACGGACGTCCCACGCATACCGCGTCTCCCGTGCTTCGCGCTCCGGCCGCGCTGCGCCATCGGCCCCGGTCGCCTTCTCGTTGCTCCCCGCCGCCATCTCGCACTTGCCGACACGCCTGCTGCGCGCGTCGTACGCATAGCGGTGCCTGTCCGTCTGCCGCAGCACGTTCCCCGGCGCGGTCGTCCACCGCGGCGACCGCCCGCCGGTCCACCACACGTCCGCCGGGGTCACCTGCGCCTCCAGCCCCTCGAGCACCTGCACGAGCGCGCCGGCGCCGTCGTAGGCGAACACCTCCCGGTGTGCCCCGCGCGCCGCCTCGACCAGGTCCCCGCCGCGGCTGTACCGGTACGCGGTCGCTCCCCAGCGCGCGTCCTCGACCCGCGTGACGCGCCCCGCTCCATCGCGCTCCCACCGCCGCGAGAGCAGCACCGCGGGCACACCCTCGCCCGGCGCGGGCGCCGTCGCGCGCTGCTCGATCAGCCGGTCCATCGCGTCACAAGCGCTCCGGATCACGAGCCCCACGTCCGCGTTGCCGCGCGCCACCTCCCGCCCCAAGAGGTCGCGCTCGATCCCGATCGTCACGCCACCGTGCTCCACCCCGACCAGCGCACCGGCCGCGTCGTACGCATACCGCGTCCTCGCCCCGTTGGGCATCACCCGCTCCACGCGCCGTCCGCGCGCGTCGTAGCCGTACCGGATCGCGAGATCTCCTTGCCGCTCGACGGTGACCCTGCCGAGCGCGTCGCGCTCGATCCTGGTCTCGACGAGCTCGCCGCTGTCCTCCTCGAGCACCGCCGCGAACACCCGCCCCCTCCGGTCGCGGCCATACGACACGTTGCTTCCGTCGCTGGCCCGCTCGCTGGTGAGCAGGCCTCTCCGATCGTAGCCGAACAGCCGCCATGTCTTGTCCGGGTAGTGGATCTCCCTCACCCGCCCGGCGCCGGTCCAGTGATACCGGAGCTCCCGCCCGTCGAAGGTCTGCTCCCGGCGCACGCGCCCCGCGTCATCGCGCTCGAACGAGTACACCTCCCCGCGAGGATTCTTGATCGCGCGCAGCCGCTCCTTGCTGGTGTACTCGAAGCGCCACTCTCGCCCTTCCGCATCCTTGAGCCACGCGAGCACGCCCATGCCGGCGTAGCCCATGAGCGTCGCGCGGCCGAGTGCGTCCACCTCCCGCACGACGTTGCCCGCGGCGTCGCGGAGCCGCGTCAGCTTCGTGCCGTCCGGGAAGAAGACGTGCAGCGGCCGCCCCAGCCCATCGTGGTGTACGCGCGTCTCACGCCCGAGCGCGTCGACGCGCGAGATCGCGCGCCCCAGCCCATCGTAGGTGTACGTCGTCCGCGCGCCGCGCTCGTCCGTCTCGGCGACGACGTTGTGGTGCTCGTTGTACTCCCACGCCCGCACCAGCCCTTCGGCGTTGTGGATCGCCGTCAGCCGGCCGCGCGCATCCCACGTCAGCCACATCGTCCGCCCCGAAGGCTCCACGATCTCGGTCAGCGCCCCGCGCTCGTCGTGCGCGAACCTCGTCTCCAGCCCGTCCGGCGTTACGCGCCGAACGGGCAGGTCGCGCTCGTCGTAGACGGTCGTCGTGTATCCTCCCTCCGCGTCGACCGACCGGATGCGGTTGCCCCGTTCGTCGTACCAGTGCTCCGTGCCAGCGCCCTCGCCGTCGGCCTCCGCGATCAGGAAGCCGTCTTTGTCGTACGCGCGCTCTTCAATGACCGTCCCGTCCGGCAGCGCTTCGCGCGTCATCAGGCCGTGCTCGTTCCAGGCGTAAACCCGCGGCTCTTCCCCCTCGACCGCCGTGATGCGCGCCCTCGAGTCGGCGCGGAGCGAGATCTCGTAGAGCCCCTCCGGTCCCCACGTCTTGACGCACCTGCCCGAGTCGCCATAGGCGTACTGGAAGCGCGCGCCCGTCTTGATCGTCGTGGCGACCATGCGCCGCTCGCGGTCGTACTCGTAGGTGTCCGCGTTGCCGAGGGCGTCCACCGCCGCGAACAGGCACCCCGACCCGGTGTAGTACCGGTACTCGACCCACAGCCAGAGCCGCCGCTCGCTCCACACCTCCAGCCGCGAGATCCGCCCGTCCTTCCACGCGACCTTCACTTCGCGGCCGGCGGTGTCGACGACGCGGCGCAGCTCTCGTCCCTCGTAGTCCAGCGCGATGGCGTTGCCCCACGCGTCGCGGATCGCGCGCAGCCGCGCTGGCCCTGCGGGCGCGTCTGCGGAGAAGACGTGCGTGCGGCGCGTGTCGAGGCTGTACACGTGGAGCGTGCCGTCCCTCTCGCGCGAGAGCACCAGCCGCTCGCGGCGGTGGAACGTGCTCTCCCCTGCCGCCGCCTTGGCGAAGTAGATCGACCGCCCCTCGGCGTCGCGCAGCGTCAGAGCGCGCTCGTCTTCCGTGATCCGCTGCTCGAAGCCGTGCGCCCATCCGGGACCCAGGCTCGCGGCGGCGTCGCCGCTGCGCGCGGACGAATAGTACCGCCTCCAAATCAGCGGAATCAGCCCCGGCAGATCCAGGTCCACGGCTTGATCCACGACATCCCCGGTCGCCACGTTGACCGGGTGCCCGTCCTGGCAGGTGTGCGCGTCCGGCGGGGCCGACGAGCTTCCGGGCGGTCCGCTCGCGCCCTGATGGCTCGTCCCGCCGCCCCCGCCTCCTCCTCCGCGCGGCCCCTGCGGCCCACCGCCGCCGGGCGCGCCGGCCCCGCCGCCGGTGCTGCCGCCACCACGGCCTCCCGCGTTGCCGGCTCCGCTGCCGCTGGCGCCGGCCCCCACCGTGACCGACTTGTTCATCTGTCCCATGCTGCCGGTGATGCCGGCCATGCCGAGCTCGATGAGCACGTTGGGCGCGCCGAGCCACGGGAAGCACGGACCGGCCGTGTTGAGGCTGACAACCTCCTTGAGCGTGCCCGGCTCGTTGCCGTGGCACGCCTTCATGCACCCGCCGACGGTCAGGATCTTCGCGCCGTTGATCTTCGTGCGCATCGGCGGGTCGGTGATCCCCTCGGCCACCGTGCCTGCGGTCGGGTACGGGATCGGCACTGGGCTCGGCGCCGCCGGCGTGGTGCACACGCTCACCGCCATGCCGGTCATCTGGTGCCCCGACTTCTCGGTGATCGTGTCCATCCCGAGCGCGGTGACCTTGCTCATGATCCAGTGAGCGTAGCTGGTGGCCGGAGCGGCAGTCCATGCACGTGTAAGGCAGGCCACGTCCGGGGATGCCGACGGCCTCGGCCAGGATAGCGACGCGTCCCCCCGGCACGACCCCGGCCCGCCAGCTTGGATGGATGACGCTGTCCGCCGCCGGCGCAGAGAGGAGTCGGCGCGATCTCCCGTTGTGATCTACGCTCCCGCCGTGCGCCCGCCCCGTCTCACCGCCCTCGCCCCCCTCGCCGTGCTCCTCGCCGGCGCGCTCTCGCTGGCGTGCAGCGTGTCCAACGTGCCGTCGAACGCGATGCCGATGGTCCGTGCGCGCGCCACCTCCGACCTCGACTGCGCCGACAAGGACGTCCGCATCGAGGAGCAGCTCGGCGGTCATTTCAAGGCCGTCGGCTGCGGTCGCAAGGCGTACTACCGGGCCGCCTGCGAGGCGCTCCGTTGCGTGGTGAGCGGCGAGGGCGAGGCGATGGTCCCGTGGAGAGACCGCCCGGATCCGGCCGAGGTCGATCGGCAGCGGAACCGGCTGCCGTTCGAGTAGGCCGGGGCGCATCGGATGAGCGCGCCGCGCGCCCGGCGCTCGCCACCGGAGCGCCCGGAGAGCCCGCCGGTGGCAAACGCCGGCGGACAGCGGCTTTTCTGGCCTTTTTCGGGCACGCGCGGCCGGGCCTGAGGTAGCCTGCGCCGTCCCGGGGATCTGCCGCGGGTTCGGCCATGGCCCACATCACCACCGAGAGCTGTTCGTGACCGACACGGAGCAGGCCGACACCGACGCCCGGCCCGAGCCGGATCCCGGCTCGCCGCCGGACGCGCAGGCCGACGCCGAGCCGCGGCGCCCGCCGAAGAAGCGCGGGAAGCGGCGCGGCGAGAAGGCGGCGCCGCCCCCCGGCGACGACGCGCCGGCGCGCCCTCGCGATCCCGAGATCGAGCGCCTCGAGCAGGCGTTCGAGCGCGGTGACTACGCGCTGGTCCGCGCCGAGGCGGGGCGGCTCGCGAAGGAGGCCGAGCGCGACGAGATCCGCCGCGCGGCGCGGGCGCTGCTGCGCCGGATCGACCCCGACCCGCTGGCCGTCGTCCTGCTCGTCGCGGCCATGGCGCTGCTCGCGTTCCTCGCGCTCTGGTACTGGTCCCACGGCCACGCGGCCCCGTGACGACCCCGCCCGTGACGCCCGTGACGACCGAGGAGGCAGCGCGGTGAACGCCGAGCCCGGACGTCCCTCAGGCCGCCCCCCCGCGCGCTGGCTCGCCGCGCTCGCGCTCGCGCTGATCGCCTGCGGCGGCGCCCCCGGCCAGGGTCGGCCCGCGGCGTGGAACGCGGCGCCCGACGGGCAGCGGGGCGCCGCCTCGGGCACGCGGGCCGAGCGCTATTTCCCGCTCGTCGACGGGCACATCTACCACTACGCGACCCTGAGCGAGGGCGGCGAGCAGGGCCTCCTCGTCGCGCGCGTGCACCGCGCGGACGCGCGCCGCGGCGAGCTCCGGTTCCCCTCGGGCGTGAAGCGCTTCGAGTTCACCAGCGAGGGCGTGATCCGCGGCGACACGGGCGTCTTCGTGCTCAAGGAGCCGATCGCGCCCGGGACCACGTGGACCGGCGAGCACGGCGGCCGTGCGCGGATCGCCGCGGTCGACGTGACGATCGAGGTGCCCGCGGGGCGGTTCACCGGGTGCGTGCAGACCGTGGAGGAGCGCCTCGGCGACAGGCCCGCGCGCTACGTGTCGACGTTCTGCCCGGACGTCGGCGTCGTGGTGATCGAGGCCGCGGGCGGCGCGAGCCACGAGCGGGCCGAGCTCAAGAGCTACGCGCCGCCCGTCGATGTGGGCCCCGACGGCGTGCGGCGCGCCCCGGCCGATCCGCCTCCCGGCGCCGCGAGCGCGCCCTGAGCGCGCAGCGCGCGCTCCGCGGTGGAGGCCGCCCGCGTGCGCCCCGCCACGCCGAGCGCGCTCCGCCACGCCGCGCGCGCTCGCCCGGCGGCGCATCCCGTTGCTTTTTGCGCAGGCGCGCAATCCGTGCGACCCGTGCCAGGCCCTTCCGTTTCCTGGGGGGCGGGAAGTAGACTCCCGGCGCCGCTCGTGGCGCGGGCGCACCCCTTGCTGCGAACACGCCCGCGCGAACGCCGCTGGCGGCGCCTCTCGAATCACCAAGGACATGAATTACTGGGATTACATCCACGTCGAGGAGCTGCTCGCCCTCCAGGGTGGATTCGACGACGACGAGCAGAAGGTCGGCAACGACGAGGCCCTGTTCATCGTCGTCCACCAGATCTACGAGCTCTGGTTCAAGCTCATCCTCCGGGAGCTCACCTCGGCGCGCGAGCTCTTCCGCCAGAACCCGGTGCCCGATCAGAAGCTCGCCTCCGCGGCGCGCTCGTTCCGGCGGATCGTCACCATCTTCGAGCAGGCGATCGAGCACTTCCGGGTCATGGAGACGCTCACGACCCGCGACTACCTCGATTTCCGCGATCGCCTCATCCCCGCGAGCGGCTTCCAGTCGGCGCAGCTGCGCGAGATCGAGCTCCTGCTGGGCCTCGACGACGCGCTCCGGATCCCGCTCGGCCGGGAGGGCAGCTACAAGGAGGCGCTCAAGACCGCGGACGGCGCGCCCTCGGCGGCGACGCGCCGCGTGGAGGCGAGGCTCGCGAGCGGGCCGAGCCTCAAGCACTTCCTGGACGAGTGGCTCTCGCGGACGCCGATCGACGGATCGAGCGAGCCGGAGGGCGTCATGAGCTTCCTGCGCAGCTACACGCGCTCGATGCGCAAGGAGAACGAGCGCCGCGTCCAGATGGCGATCGACAAGGCGCTCACCCCGCCGGACGTCGAGCGGCTCCGCGCGCGCTACGAGGCGGAGAGCGCGGCCGCCGAGGCGTTCCTGCTCGCCGAGGACGATCCGGCGGCCGACGCGGCCACGCGCGAGAAGCGCCGGGCGGTCCGCGCGGCGATCGTCTTCATCGAGAGCTACCGCGAGCTGCCCCGGCTCGCGTGGCCGCGCGAGGTGCTCGACCGCATCCTGGAGATGGAGCAGGCCATGCTCATCTGGCGGCAGCGCCACGCGCGGATGGTCGAGCGGGTGATCGGCCGGCGCACCGGCACGGGCGGCTCCGCGGGCGTCGATTACCTCGACCAGACCGCGCTGCGCTACCGCGTCTTCGGCGATCTCTGGACGGTGCGCTCCCTGCTCTTGCGTAAGCCGAGCGTCCCTGAGCTCGAGCACGCATCGGATTACGGATTCCGTGTCGAGGACTCTCCGTGAAATCACTTCGCGATCACTTCTTGCGTCTTGATGCCCGTTCGCTCGGGTTGTTTCGCATCACCTTCGGGCTGGTCCTTATCGCCGACCTCTTCGGGCGGTGGCGATGGGTGCGGGACTTCTACTCGAACGAGGGCGTCCTCCCGAACCACAACCACCTCTTCAACCTCCGGGGCAAGCAGCAGGTCTTCAGCCTGTTCCACGCCATCTCGACGGAGGGAGAGGCCCACTTCGCCTTCTCGCTGGCGCTCGTCATCTACGCCCTGTTCCTCATCGGCCACCGGACGCGCGTCTTCCACGTGCTCTCGGTGCTCGTGCTGGTGAGCCTGACGTCGAGGAACGTCCTGCTGGAGAACGCCGGCAACTACGCCGCGATCGCGCTCCTCGCGCTCACGGCGTTCCTGCCGTGCGGGAGCCGCCTGTCGCTCGACAGCCTCCGCGCCTCGCTCTCCCTGCGGGACGAGAAGCGCGACACGGAGCTGAACGACAGGTCGAGGGCCTCGGAGGCCGAGATCGCGGCCGCGCGCCTGCCGGGGTGGTCGCCGGCGTCGCTCGCCGCGCTGGCCGTGCTGCTCCAGCTCGCCCTCATCTACCTCTGTACGGCGCTCCAGCAGCGCGGCGAGGCGTGGCGCGACGGGACGGCGTTCTACTATGCGCTCCACGCCGAGCGCCTGGCGAGCGACGCGGGCACCTGGCTCCGCGACGTCCTGCCGCTCGGCACGCTGCGCGGGCTCACGTTCGGCACGTGGGCCATGCAGCTCGCGATCCCGGCGCTGCTCTTCGTCCCGGCGCTCTTCCGCTGGACGCGCGGGGTCGCGGCCGCGCTGATGGTCCTGCACGGGCTGATCCTCGGGGTCTTCTTCGATCTCGGGCTGTTCGGCTGGGCGCTCGCCGCCGCCGCGCCGCTCGTGCTGCCCGGTGAGCTCTGGGACGTGTACGAGCGCTCCTGGAGCGAGGGGCGCGCGCGCACGCTCGTGTACGACGCCGACTGCGGGGTTTGCCTCCTCCTGGCGCGCCTGATCAAGCGGCTCGATCTGCGCGAGCACCTGACGTTCCAGGGCAACGTGACGCTCGACGAGCTCTACGTCCGCAACCAGACGGGGGCCGAGGAGCGCGTGCCGATGCCGAAGGAGGTCACGCCGGAGCTCGTGGAGCGGACGGCGCTCGCGATCGACCGGAAGGGGCGCGTGTACACGCGGGGCGCCGCGGTGACCGAGGGGCTCCTGGCGTTGCCGCTCGGCTGGCTCGCCTGGCCGCTCAAGCTGCCGGGCGTCTCGCACCTCCTGAACGCGCTCTACGACGTCGTAGCAGCCCGCAGGCACCGCATCAGCGAGCTCCTGGGGCGGCAGGCGTGCGGGGTCCCGCTGCCCGACGAGGGCGAGGCGGACGGCGGCGACGCGGGCCCGGCTCCGGAAGTCCCTGCGCCGGCGGTGCGGACGGCGCGGCTCGCGCTGGGGTCGGTGCGGGAGGCGGCGGTGCTCGTGGTGCTCGCCGCGGTGCTGGCGCAGACGGCGAAGGAGAACCCGCTGCCCGGCGCGGCGGCCGTCCCGCAGGGGGCGGTGCTCGCGGGCGTGGCGTCGTGGCCGCGCATGCTGGCGAGGTGGAACGTGATGGCGCCCGAGCCGCCGCGGGACAACGCGCTGATGGTGATCGACGGCCAGACGCGCGCGTCGGAGCCGATCGATCCGCTGACCGGGGAGGAGCCGCGGCTCCAGCCTGCGGCGCATTCCGGGGCGCGGCTCGGCCAGCTCTGGTCCGATTACCTCGATCGCATCCGGCGGCCGGAGTGGTCCGATTACCAGCGGGCCTTCCGCGACTACCTCGCGAAGGGCGGGCCCCAGGCGTCCGGGAAAGGGCGCGAGGCGTCGCTGTCGGGCTTCGATGCGTACTGGGTCTCGGCGCCGATCCCCGCGCCGGGCGAGCCCGCGCCGAGCAGCTTCGAGCGGGACAAGCTGTTCTCGCACTCGCGGGGCGGCCTGGGAAAGCTGGGCGAGCGGGGCCTACCCATCGCGCCGAGCGTCCTCCGGCACCACGGCAAGCCGAAGTGAGGCGCTCGGATGGGTCGGCCTGACGAGGACCCGGGCGCCGCGGAATCCGACGCGGCGCTCGGAAGTGGCGCTGGCGCGCCGCCCGGTGAAGGCGCGCCGACAGGGGATGTCCCGTCCGGCGACGGCGAAGCGCCGGAGAGCGCGCCGTGCGGCGAGGGCGCGCCGCCGGCGCCCGGGGGCGGGGCTCCGAGGCGTCCGGCCGAGGGGCGCCTCCGGCGGGTGGGGCGATGGATCAAGGAGCGTTACTGCACCATCGACGTCCGCACGCTCGGCCTGTTCAGGCTGGTGCTCGGCTTCCTCCTGTCGGCCGACTGCGTGCGCCACTGGGCCGAGGCGAGCTGGATCTACAGCAACGACGGGGTGCTCACCAACCACTATCACCTCTTCCACCCGAGCAGCGGATACAACTTCAGCCTGTATCACGCGTTCTCGTCGACGGCAGAGGTCCACGTCGCGTTCGCGCTCTCGCTCTTCTGCTTCCTCTGCTTCTTCGTCGGATGGAACACGCGGCTGTTCTCGATCCTGTCGTTCGTGCTCGTGGCGAGCAGGGACAACCGGATCGTGATGATCGAGAACGGCGGCTATGTCGTCGTGAACATCATCACCTGCTGGGCCATGTTCATGCCGACCGGCAGGCGCTTCTCCGTCGACGCGCTGATCCGCTCGTTCCGCGAGCGGCGGGAGCGGACGGCCGCCGATCTCGCGGATCGGAGGCGACCCGAGTGGGCCGAGCGGCCGTACGTCTCGGGGGTCGTGCTCCTCGCGATCCTGAACCTGGCGACCATCTATTATTTCAACGTCGTCAACAAGTCGGGCCAGATCTGGCGTCGCGGCGAGACGGTGCATTACGTCTTGCACCTCGATCGCATGGTGACCGGGATCGCCGTCCTCGCGCGGGAGCTCATCCCTTTCTGGGCGACGAAGGGGCTCACCTGGGGCGTGCTGGTGCTCGAGGCGCTGCTCATCACGTGGATCCTCTCGCCCTATGGCCGCCGCTTCACGCGGGCGCTCGCGATGGGGGGGATGTGGGCCCTGCACGGGACGTTCGGGGTGATGATGCGCCTCGGCCCGTTCTCGTGGTTCATGATCGCCTGGTCGTTCCTGCTGCCGACGGCGCAGCACTGGGACGCGCTCGCGCGGTGGTATCGCCGCCGCGCGGAGCCCCGGGTCGTCGTTTATGACGGCGATTCGCCGCTCGCGTTCGCGCTCATGCGGTTGCTTGTCCGGCTCGACGCGCTGGAGCTGCTCCGGTTCGAGGAGGCGCGCGCTGTCCCGGCGGGCGGCGCGGAGGTGGACGGGGGAGGGGAGCTCCGGCCGGAGCTCTTCGAGGTGCGCGACGCGAGCGACCCGGCGGATGGGCGGGTGTTCCGCGGTGCGGCGGCGCTGCGCGAGATCGTGCGGGCGCTCCCTGGAGGTCGCTTTGCGTGGCCGTTCGTCTGGGCGCTGGCCCTCGGCGCGCCGGGCGCGCTGCTCGGGGTCGCCTCGCGGCGGCGCGACGGGATCGCGCGGTATTTCGGGCTGGATCGGGCGCCGCGCGGGCGGGGTGCTGGCGGGGGGGAGAGCCCGTCGCCGCTCGCGGAGCGCTTCGCCCGCGGGAGGACGATCGCGCGGGAGGCGCTCGTCGCGTACCTCGGGCTCTGCGCGGTGAGCCAGGCCATCAACGAGAACAAGAGCGTTCCGGCGTTCCTCAAGCACACTCAGCCGAAGTTCGTGCAGGCGACGATCGTGTATCCGCGCATCCTCCAGGGCTGGGGGATGTTCGCGCCGAACCCGATCACGGAGGACGGGTCGATCAGCGTCGACGCGATCACGGTCGACGGCCGGCATGTGGATCCGTTCACGGGGCTCCCGCCGGATCTGAACCTCTCCGACGCGCGGGGGCTGGGGCTCGGGCAGATCCGGCAGGACTATTTCAACCGGATCCGGCTCGATCGGAACAAGGCGTTTCGCAAGCCGGGTCTCCAGGACTACCTGCTCAGGTATCATGAGCGGACCGGGCGGCCGGAGGACGAGATCGTGGCGTACGACGTGTACTGGGTGCGAGATCAGTGCCCGAAGCCGGGGGAGCGCGCGCCGTACAAGAACGAGGCGATCCCGATCCTGTCGTACCGGAAGCCGGGGTATCGCCCGCGGCCGGGGCTGCCGGCGCTGCCGCCGCCGCTCAAGGAAGCGAGCGCGGAAAAATAGGGGGGAAGCCCCCCTCGGCGTCAACCAAGCTCGTTCCCTCGCGCTCAGCGCACCAAGCCCCCAGCAGTCACCAACGTCGTCGTGGACGTCCACGTCCACTTTCACGTTCACGGCCACGTTGGTGACCGTTGGGGGGTGGAGGGGGGCGGGCTTGGTGCGCTGAGCGCGACGGAACGAGCTGCGCGGTCCCGGCGGCCCTGCTGCGCGGCTTCGACGCCCTCCTGCGCGGCACCGGCAATCCTGCTGCGCAGCCCCGGCGGCCCTGCTGCGCAGGCTCGGCGACCTTGCTGCGCGGCCTCGGCGCCCTGCTGCGCAGCCCCGGCGGCCCTGCTGCGCAGGCTCGGCGACCTTGCTGCGCGGCCTCGGCGCCCTGCTGCGCAGCCCCGGCGGCCCTGCTGCGCAGGCTCGGCGACCTTGCTGCGCGGCCTCGGCGCCCTGCTGCGCAGCCCCGGCGGCCCTGCTGCGCAGGCTCGGCGACCTTGCTGCGCGGCCTCGGCGCCCTGCTGCGCAGCCCGGGCGACCCTCCCGCGCACCCATTGCTGTGTCCTATCGTACGATCGCGTGGCTCCTGCGCGGCCTTCGCGACCCTCCTGCGCACCCACTGATGTGTCCTATCGTACGATCGCGCGGTTCCTGTGCAGCCTCAGCGCCCCTCTGCACGCCCGGTTGCTGCCCTGGGTTGCCATGGCTCGACGCCTGCGCATGGCCGTTGCCGCTGCTGCACCGCTGCTGCGCAGCCTCGGTGTCCGCTTGCGCGGCGCCGCTGTCTCCTTGCGATCGTGTGACGAGATCGTCGGTATCGTGCTCTCCTGTGACCCGAATCCTTGGCGCCGCCGATTTCCTCATTGAGCGACCGCGCCTCTGCTCGGAGGGGCGCTGACCTCGACAAGGAGACGTCTCATCGCCATGGCACCGAAGGCACCCACCGCCGCTTCATCCAGGACCAAGAACGCCCAGAGCTCGCGCGCTTCGAGCGACGCCGGAGGCGCGCGCCGATCATCGGGCGGTGCGCCCGAGTTCACGCTGAGCGCCGAGCGAGAGGCCGAGCTGCTTCGAGAGGCCGAGTCGCTCGGTGATAACGTCTCCTTCTTTCCAGGCAAGCTCGCTCGGCGTGTCATCTGGTCGAGCCAGATTCAGCTCGCCGCCGAGCGCGACGCGGCGGATCTCGTGCGCACGCCGTTCGCCGAGGGGGAGCCCCTGCTCGCGCGCGAGGAGATCGGAGGGCTTCGTGAGAAGATCGAGCTCCTGCGCGTCGTGCAATCGCGCTGGCAAGCGGCGCAGCAGCGCCAGGAGCGGGCCGCCGCGGCCTTCGTGGGGCCGGCCGCCGAGGCCGTCCAGATCAAGCAATCGCTGCTCCGCTTCTTCAATCTCCGCTTCAAGAAGAGCCCCGAAGGGCAAAAGCGGCTCATGGCGATCCGGGCGGGCAGCGGCGACGCGGATCTGGTCCAGGACGCCTCCGATCTCCTCTTGCTCTGCGCCGAGCACGCGGAGGCCGTTCAGAAGGCGCCTCGCGGCGAGGGTGCCGCGGCGGAGCGCCTCCGCGAGCTCTCGCCGCTGCTCGCGCGCATGCTCGCCGACAAGAAGCTCTCACTCGAGGCGGTGCGCTCGCGCAAGCTCCGCGACGCCGCGTACACCCTCGTCGTGAACGCCGAGCGGAGGCTGCGCGCCGCCGCGGAGTACTGGTACGCGGGCACCGACAAGATGAAGGACTATGCGCCGTTCCCCTCCTCCCGCGGCGCCTACGGCGGAGGAGAAGAGGAGGGGGAGGAGGGCGGCGAGTCCGAGGAGTCCGAGCCGGGAGACGGCGAGTCGGAGGAGAGCGAGCCGGGAGACGGCGAGGCGAGCGATGACAGGGAATCGCCCTGAGCGCGGGGTTCGCGGATCCCTGACGGGACGACCCCGAGCCCGCCCGACCGGCGAGCGCCGGTCCCGGAGAGCTCCCGCCAGCTGACTCACCTCGGGCGCCGTGGCTCTACTGCCGGAAGTCGGCCGGTGAGGCGAACCGCCAAGCCGCCAAGGGCGCCAAGAAAACTCCTGGTGCGCGAGGCGCTCTCAGGAGCCGGTCGTGGCGAGGAGCTCCCGGGCGTCGCTGATCACGGCGGCGCGGCGGATCCAGCGGTCCAGCTCGTCGAGGTCGGCGCTCGCGAGGACGCGCTCCCGCACCTCGGCGGGGACCTCGAGCCCACGGGCCTCGAGGAAGGCGAGCACGTCGTGTGCCTTGGCTTCGAGGATTCCCTCCTTCCGGCCTTCCTGCCGGCCCTTCGCCACGTAGCCGCGCGCGAATTCGCTCTGAAACTGGTAACCGCTCTTCATCATCGCCTCCAACCTCCGCCTCGCCGCTGCGTTCAGCGAGGATAGCATCAGATCCCCATAGACGGCCCGGCGCTCCTCATCGAGCCCGGCCGCCGCTGCGAAGAATGCCTCGCCGATCGCCTCCGCCGCCTCGCTCTGTCCGTGCGCCATCGCGGAGAGCACGGCCACCTGGGGCGCCGCCTTCGCCTGTTCGACAGTCAGGGGGCGAGGCTGCGCGTGGGGCTCTCGGGAACACGAGCGGACTCAGGCCCTCGTGGTCGTCGACACCGTACCGATGCCTCGGACATGGCGTCCGCTGTGGCTCTTGCGCAGCTGGCCCTCAGATTCAGCTCATGGGCCGATTCCTGGCGTGTCGCTCAGAAGACGCGACGAGCTCCGTGATTTGTCGCTTCGAGGGGCGAGGGGACCCCGAGCCTGTCGCAACCCGAGCCGGCCAATCGACCGCGATCGGGGGGCCGGCTTTACCGTCGATGCGCAGAGGCGAGCGCGGAGAAGTCGGCTGGTGCGGAGGACACCCTGCATCGCCGTCGGGCGACAGGGGCGGCGCGCTCGGCTGCTCCTGGGGCCCGAAGCGTTGGTTCAGGAGCCGGTCGTGGCGAGGAGCTCCTGGGCGTCGCTGATCACGGCGGCGCGGCGGATCCAGCGATCCAGCTCGTCGATGTCGGTGCTCGCGAGGACGCGTTCCCGGACCTCGGCGGGGACCTCGAGCCCGCGGGCCTCGAGGAAGGCGAGCACGGCCTGCGCCTTGGCTTCGAGGATTCCCTCCTTCCGGCCTTCCTGCCGGCCCTTCGCCACGTAGCCGCGCGCGAACTCGCTCTGAAACTGGTAACCGCTCTTCATCATCGCCTCCAACCTCCGCCTCGCCGCTGCGTTCAGCGAGGATAGCACCAGATCCCCGTAGACGGCCCGGCGCTCCTCATCGAGCCCGGCCGCCGCCGCGAAGAATGCCTCGCCGATCGCCTCCGCCGCCTCGCTCTGTCCGTGCGCCATGGCCGAGAGTACGGCGACCTCGGGCGCCGCCTTCGCCTGCTCGGCGTCGGTGACGACCGGGACGCCCTGCGGCCCGAGCACCAGCGGCGTCAGCGTCCAGCCAGGGTGGCCGGTGTCGATCGGCCGCGCGCTCCACCGCGCCATCGCCGCGCCGATCGTCACGACCAGCAGCCGGGTCGGGCAGCGGTGCCGGGCGCGCGTCTGGGTGACGTACACCGGCCAGACGTAGGGCTTGTCCGGGTCCACGCGGAGCTGGACCTCGACCACGATGGCCATCGCGGGCCGCTGCTGCTCGCCGACCAGCAGCACGACGACGACGTCCGCGCGGCGGTCGGAGGGCACGATCTCGGTGAAATCGGAGGAATCGACGCGCGCCTCCGTGAAGGTCGGGACCGGATGGCCGAGCGCGTCGTGCAGCATCTCAACGGCCAGTGTCGGCCGGTTCTTGAAGAGCTCCACCAGGGCTTCATGGGTCACAGAGGGCATGGAGTGGTCTTACGAGTGGTTGCGATCATGCTGGATTTGCGTGGCGCGCCAGGCTCATGCGGTGGGACCCGCAGGGGCCGAGCGGCGCCCTCCCACTCATGAATTCCGGGCAGCTCCGTGAGGTCGTCACGCCATGTGACCCGCATGTGCGCCGGCGGTCATGGCACGCAGCTGAACGAGAGAGGAGGGCGCTCGGGCGCACGAGCGGAATCAAGCCCTCGACGGTCGCCAACGCCGTACCGAGGCCTCGGACATGGTGTCCGGTGTGGCTGTTGCGTAGCTGGCCCTCCGATTCAGCTCCGGCTTGGACACCCGGCGCCTTCACTCGGACGACATGGCGAGAGCGGTGTGTTTTCGTTCTGAAAAGCGAGACGATCCCGATCGTGACGTGCCGGAAGCCGCGGTATCGGCCGCGCCCAGGGCTGATGGCGTTGCCGCCGGTGCTCAGGGAAGCGAGCGCGGAGAAGTGGGGAGGGCAGGGGGCACGCTGCATCGCCGTCTGGCGATAGGAGCAGCGCGCTCGTCTGCTCCTGGGGCCCCGGGTGTCGGTTCAGGAGCCGGTCGTGGCGAGGAGCTCCCTGGCGTCGCTGATCACGGCGGCGCGGCGGATCCAGCGGTCCAGCTCGTCGAGGTCGGCGCTCGCGAGGACACGCTCTCGCACTTCGGCGGGGACCTCCAGCCCGCGGGCCTCGAGGAAGGCGAGCACGTCGTGTGCCTTGGTCTTCAGGGTGCCCTCGCGCATCCCTTCTTCTCGCCCCTTCGCCACGTAGCCGCGCGCGAATTCGCTCTGAAACTGGTAACCGCTCTTCATCATCGCCTCCAACCTCCGCCTCGCCGCTGCGTTCAGCGAGGATAGCACCAGATCCCCATAGACGGCCCGGCGCTCCTCATCGAGCCCGGGTGCCGCCGCGAAGAATGCCTCGCCGATCGCCTCCGCCGCCTCGCTCTGTCCGTGTGCCATCGCCGAGAGCACGGCCACCTCGGGCGCCGCCTTCGCCTGCTCGGCGTCGGTGACGACCGGGACGCCCTGCGGCCCGAGCACCAGCGGCGTCAGCGTCCAGCCAGGGTGGCCGGTGTCGATCGGCCGCGCGCTCCACCGCGCCATCGCCGCGCCGATCGTCACGACCAGCAGCCGGGTCGGGCAGCGGTGCCGGGCCCGCGTCTGGGTGACGTACACCGGCCAGACGTAGGGCTTGTCCGGGTCCACGCGGAGCTGGACCTCGACCACGATGGCCATCGCGGGCCGCTGCTGCTCGCCGACCAGCAGCACGACGACGACGTCCGCGCGGCGGTCGGAGGGCACGATCTCGGTGAAATCGGAGGAATCGACGCGCGCCTCCGTGAAGGTCGGGACCGGATGGCCGAGCGCGTCGTGCAGCATCTCAACGGCCAGTGTCGGCCGGTTCTTGAAGAGCTCCACCAGGGCTTCATGGGTCACAGAGGGCATGGAGTGGTCTCACGAGTGGTTGCGATCACGCTGGATTTGGGCGGCGCGCCAGGCTCATGCGGTGGGACCCGCAGGGGCCGAGCGGCGCCCTCCCACTCATGAATTCCGGGCAGCTCCGTGAGGTCGTCACGCCATGTGACCCGCATGTGCGCCGGCGGTCATGGCATGCAGCTGAACGAGAGGGGAGGGCGCTCGGGCGCACGAGCGGAATCAAGCCCTCGACGGTCGCCAACGCCGTACCGAGGCCTCGGACATGGTGTCCGGTGTGGCTCTTGCGTAGCTGGCCCTCCGATTCAGCTCCGGCTTGGACACCCGGCGCCTTCACTCGGATGACATGGAGAGAGCGGTGTGTTTTCGTTCTGAAAAGCTACCGCCACTGCCGCCGGCGCTGAAGGCGGTGAGGGCGGAGAAGTAGGATGGTGCCCGGCCGGCCTGCCATCGCCTGCCAGGACAGAAGCAGCGCGCTTGTCCGCTCCTGGGGCGCTCTCAGGAGCCGGTCGTGGCGAGGAGCTCCCGGGCGTCACCGATGGTCGCGGCACGGCGGATCCAGCGGTCCAGCTCGTCGAGGTCAGTGCTTGCGAGGACGCGTTCCCGCACCTCGGCGGGGACCTCCAGCCCGCGGGCCTCGAGGACGGCGAGCACGGCCTGCGCCTTGGCTTCGAGGCTTCCCTCCTGCCGACCTTTCGCTACGTAGCCGCGCGCGAATTCGCTCTGAAACTGGTAACCGCTCTTCATCATCGCCTCCAACTTCCGCCTCGCCGCTGCGTTCAGCGAGGATAGCACCAGATCCCCGTAGACGGCCCGGTGCTCCTCATCGAGCCCCTCCGCCGCTCCCGAAAAAAAGGCCACACCGATGGCTTCGGCCGCCTCGCTCTGTCCGTGCGCCATCGCGGAGAGCACGGCGACCTCGGGCGCCGCCTTCGCCTGCCCGGCGTCGGTGACGACCGGGACGCCCTGGGGCCCGAGCACCAGCGGCGTCAGCGTCCAGCCAGGGTGGCCGGTGTCGATCGGCCGCGCGCTCCAGCGCGCCATCCCCGCGTTGATGGTCACGACCAGCAGCCCGGTTGGGCAGCGGTGCCGGGCCCGCGTCTGGGTGACGTACACCGGCCAGACGTAGGGTTTGTCCGGGTCCACGCCGAGCTGGACCTCGACCACGATGGCCATCGCGGGCCGCTGCTGCTCGCCGACCAGCAGCACGACGACGTCCGCGCGGCGGTCGGAGGGCACGATCTCGGTGAAATCGGAGGACTCGACGCGCGCCTCCGTGAAGGTCGGGACCGGATGGCCGAGCGCGTCGTGCAGCATCTCGGCGGCGAGCGTCGGCCGGTTCTTGAAGAGCTCCACCAAGGCTTCATGGGTCACAGAGGGCATGGAGTGGTCTCACGAATGGTTGCAATCATGCTGGATTTGCGTGGCGCGCCAGGCTCATGCGGTGGGACCCGCACGGGCCGAGCAGCGTTCTCCCACTCATGAATTCCGGGCAGCTTCCCGGGGTCATCACGCCATGTGACCCGAGGGGGCCCCCGACAGTCAGGGCGCGGGGCTGCGCGTGGGGCTCTCAAGGATACGAGCAGACTCAGGCCCTCGTGGTCGTCGACTCCGTACCGAGGCCTCGGACATGGCGTCCGCTGTGGCTCTTGCGAAGCTGGACTTCTGATTCGGCTCAGGGGCCGATTCCTGGCGTCTCCCTCAGGAGACGCGGCGAGCTCCGTGACTTGTCGTTTCGAAGGGGCGAGGGGATCCCGAGCCTGTCGCAACCCAGGCCGGAGAATCGACCGCGATCGGGGAGCCGGCGTTGCCGCCGATGCGCAGGGAGGCGAGCGCGGAGAAGTCGGCTGGTGCGGAGGACACCCTGCATCGCCGTCGGGCGACAGGGGCGGCGCGCTCGGCTGCTCCTGGGGCCCCGGGTGTCGGTTCAGGAGCCGGTCGTGGCGAGGAGCTCCCTGGCGTCGCTGATCACGGCGGCGCGGCGGATCCAGCGATCCAGCTCGTCGAGGTCGGTGCTCGCGAGGACGCGTTCCCGGACCTCGGCGGGGACCTCCAGCCCGCGGGCCTCGAGGAAGGCGAGCACGGCCTGCGCCTTGGCTTCGAGGATTCCCTCCTGACGGCCCTTCGCTACGTAGCCGCGCGCGAATTCGCTCTGAAACTGGTAACCGCTCTTCATCATCGCCTCCAACCTCCGCCTCGCCGCTGCGTTCAGCGAGGATAGCACCAGATCCCCGTAGACGGCCCGGCGCTCCTCATCGAGCCCGGGTGCCGCCGCGAAGAACGCCTCACCGATCGCTACAGCCGCCTCGCTCTGTCCGTGCGCCATCGCGGAGAGCACGGCGACCTCGGGCGCCGCCTTCGCCTGCTCGGCGTCGGTGACGACCGGGACGCCCTGGGGCCCGAGCACCAGCGGCGTCAGCGTCCAGCCAGGGTGGCCGGTGTCGATCGGCCGCGAGCACCAGCTCGCCATCTCCGCGTTGATGGTCACGACCAGCAGCCCGGTTGGGCAGCGGTGCCGGGCCCGCGTCTGTGTGACGTATACCGGCCAGACGTAGGGTTTGTCCGGGTCCACGCGGAGCTGGACCTCGACCACGATGGCCATCGCGGGCCGCTGCTGTTCGCCGACCAGCAGCACGACGACGTCCGCGCGGCGGTCGGAGGGCACGATCTCGGTGAAATCGGAGGACTCGACGCGCGCCTCCGTGAAGGTCGGGACCGGATGGCCGAGCGCGTCATGCAGCATCTCGGCGGCGAGCGTCGGCCGGTTCTTGAAGAGCTCCACCAGGGCTTCATGGGTCACAGAGGGCATGGAGTGGTCTCACGAGTGGTTGCAATCATGCTGGATTTGCGTGGCGCGCCAGGCTCATGCGGTGGGACCCGCAGGGGCCGAGCAGCGTTCTCCCACTCATGAATTCCGGGGAGAGCCGTGAGGTCGTCACGCCATGTGAACCACGGGTGCCCCGACGCTCAGTGCTCGGTCCGGCCGTCGTCCCCGAGATCACCGACCCTGCCGAGGCCGAGAAGGAGGCGGAGCTCGCCGTGCTGTCGGCGGTGGCGCACGGCAACGGGCCGAACGGGCTCACCGTGGTTCAGGAGGCGCTCGTCGCCCTCGGTCGGCTCGACCAGGAGCACGCGATGGTCTACTTTCAGGTCATCTGGAACGGGTTGCGTGAGCCCATGCGTTGGAATATCTTTGTTTCCTGGAGCTGGAGAAATTTGAATAGACATCCCTGGACCGCGCCTGGCGACCGCCAACGCCGGCAGTATGGCCACGTCAGCAGGGACCATCGTATTCGATTCTTCGATAATCAAGGCTCCAGCAGCTGCCATGAGCGCTGCGAACAAAGGCGATGGTGGTTCGTCGAAGTCACCTCCGAAGCCGGAGTCCCCTGCCAAACCCGGCACCAGGGCGCAGGCTCCGGCGGCGGAACAGCCCAGGCCGGCTGCCCCGAAGGTCGAGCCCGCGGCAGCGCCGGCGCAAGGAGGCTTTCCTCCGTTGCACAAACGTGCGGGGATCTTCATGTTCAGCGACGCCAAGAAACGGATTCTGGCGGCGGCGCCCCACGAGCGAATCGCCATGTTCCGGCAAACTGCGGCGCAGATCATGGCAGATGCGCCCGGAGAGATGATGTTTTCGAGCGCAAGGTGACGAACGCGGAAGCCATGTTCGTGGGCTCGGCAGGCGAAGCGTTGGTGTTCACCAAGGATGGCACGGCGTTTCGGGGAAATCTGAGGACCCCAGACCAATTCACCCCTGAAGGCGAACGGGTCCTTCACGGCGAACTTCGACAAGCTGACGAAATGGGGAACGAAATGACCAGCCGATCGATACAGGTGCAACCCATCGACGCGGACGCGGCAAGCGCGATCGTGGAATCGATCCACGAGCCAGTGGTTCGAAACCTTGTCAGCGTTGCATTCGGAAAGGCGTGGGGGCGGTTCGCGAGGAGCTTTACGCTGGACGGCCAGGAGATTCCGCTCCGCCTGCCCGCGGAGTCGTTCGACATGGCGTTCTTCATCCGCGTGACGCGGGCGCTCTTCTCAACACCGCAATTCATTCGTAGCATTCTGGAAGGAGAAGCCGTTGCACCGGCCCCCATCGTGCGCGCGCCACTGGCGCTGAACGAAGAGGCCGCAGAGCGCGTGCGGCAATCCATATCCGATCCTGTTTGCCGCAACCTGGTCACCGCCGCCCTCAACGAAGCGCGAAGGCAAATCGTCGAGAGCGGGGTCGCCGGCAAGGCCGAAGCTCAGGCGCCGCCGCGCTTGCCGTTCGACATGGAGTTCTTCGCCACTGTGATGGAGGACTACTTCTCGTTGCCATGGTTGATCGAGCGGCTCCTGGACGGGCAGTCACCCGCGCAAGCCTCCGGGTGGGATGATGAGTGACGAGCGGTCGTCGGGCGCCTACCCATCGGACTCGACGTAGAAGGAGAGCCCGTACCGTGCCACTACGCGGGGGTGCGCATGCCAACGTCGCCGATCACGCCAGCCGAGCGCTCGCCCCCGCCGTCGACGGCGAACGAAGAATCCGCGCCAGTCGATGTGCAGTGTGAAAGCGCCGGCCCGAGCGCGGGCGCCGCCCGGCTCCCGAGACGCGCGCGCCCGCACACGGATCAACGGCGCTTCGAGCCGGAGCCGGACTGCAGACACGCCTCCAGCGTGTCCTTCTCGCCCGCGACGTGCACCTGGCGCATCACCAGGCCGCGCCGCGCGAGCCACGCCCGGTACCGGTTGCAGAAGGCGGTGTACCGGAGACCGCTGGGATGCTGCCGCAAGTACTCCAGGTGCAGCAGCTCCAGCGTCACGTGCGGCCGGTGCCGCTCGCGGTGAATCCAGGCGCAGTCGGGCTCGGCTGGGGCGACCCCCGGCTCGACGACGGTCGTGCCGTAGAGCGCCCGCTCGAGCCCTTCATCGTCCAGCTGGGTGACCTGCTCCCACGTCGTGTGTCGGTGATCATCGCGTCCCGCGTCGGGCCGGCGAAGATCGCGGCCACGTGTTCGCTGGTGTTCACCGTTCACCGCTGGCGCCTGCGCCGATCTGGGCCGCGCTGGCCGGAGCCGCTGCTACCCCTCACAGCCGAGCGAGCCGTCCGTCTTCGAGCAATATCCAGGGGGAGGAAGGTGCATACGCCTCGGTCCCGGCGATGGGCAGGCTTGGCGCATCCGTGAGCTGTTCGAGCCCCTCGTCGCGGAGTCGGATGCCACGTTCGGTGAGGCGGTAGACGAACGACTTCATCCCCTCGTCAGGATTCGGGCCAGGCGCGCGCTCCACGAATGCGCTCGAATCGTGCCTCGCCCATCGGGACAGACGACCTTCCAGGAACAGGTCGCCTGTACAGGAGAGAATTTCTCGCAAGTCCAGTCCAGGTTGCGACCTGTCGCAGAACACGGACACGTCAGTCTTGTAATCCTGTCCCGAAAGGATGGTCAGGATGAGCTCGTCGAATCGGCTGAGGCGCAGGGCGCCTTCCGTGGTCCTTCTCGGAAAGAAGCATGACAGAAGCTCCCACAAGGGGGCAAGCTCTGGGAACCCTTCGACGCCAGCCATGCAGCTCTCGACGAAGGCCAAGGGATCCTCCTCGGTGTAGCTTTCCCAGAGGCGAACGGCACGGTCGTAGCGCTCCGCTGGCCAAGGGCATGATTCGTCGAGACGATCCAGAAGAGCCTTGTCCAAATGGTCCGCTACCGATGCGGAGCAGTTGAACCGCGGAACGATCGGCGGCTCTGGAGGACTTGTTCTTGTGCCGTACACAAACTCGAACTCGGCGACAATGACGTCACTGAATGCGATCCCGATGTGCCTCAACCAGCTACAGGCCCTCCATAGGTTCACTCGCTCGTGGAGGCTCACTGATACCCACAAGACGACGGGCGGCTCCCAGCGAACATCCGGAGCGTAGAGCCGATCCCACGTTTCGCCAGAATCATCCCTATCGGAGTGGGCTTCAGAGAGGGACAACCACGTCTCGCGGAGCCGGTTATGTTCTGCGGCATCCCGACGGCTCGGTCCGATGACGAGACAGTCTGACGCGCGCACGACGTTGGTAGCACCGAGCTGAACCAGGCGGTCTGCTGTTGGCGGATCAAAGGCGACGTGCGTCGCATCAAGAAGCATAGGGGCGTCCGTCATGCTCAATTAAACCCACACTCGTAGCATTCACTGTACTTGTAGGGACGTTTGTCCTGGCAATCTTCGCGGCAGTAATCACAAAGACTCCTGTGGCCAATCGGACGCGTGCACCGCCGCCCCATGTCCCTGCATTTTTCGTACATCTCGGTACATTCGTGAACTGGCGTGCACCCTGCCATTAACGCGGACGAGTCGCTGCGCACGTCTTCGCTTCCGCCTTCGTCTTCTTCGCCGTTACTTGGGAAATCTCCCGCCCCTGCGGATTCTGTCGGGTATCCAGCACCCGCGCTTCCCGGCTCCACTGTGTCGCAAGTGTAGGACAAATCGCATGCCGACACGAGCATCGCTGCGAGCCCGCCGCACGACACGAGCGCGCTCGCCTTCTTCAAGCCGTCTCCCCTGTTTTCCTCCGCTTTCCGGATGCGCGCACCGTTCTCCCACTGGAAGGCGACGTCAACAGGTTGTCTACATCACGACTATGTTAATGCTATAGTGCGTACGAATCTGGTGCGGTCGGCCGCATGTCGCGCGCGGGCTACTTGCTGGCCATTGCGAAGGCTGAGCGCTCCCGGTCGCGGCGGTAACGGTGGGTCCATTCGGCAGGCGAGGCTGCCAGATGCCTCTCACTGCGCCCGCTGCCAGGGGGAGGAGTACGGCCGCCGGTAGTGCGGCACCGGGAACTGCTTGCTACCCTCGAGAACGCGCCGGCGCTTGGCTTCGGCGGCTTGCATGGGGTTTCCTTCCTGGAACCGTGGGGTCGGATGGGGCTGGGGGCGGAGATGCAGCGGTGCGGCGGCGGCCGACGCCGTTGGTGGTCTTGCCGTTCTGCTCACGCTCGGCGCGGAGGCGCTCGAGGACGACGGAGGCGGGCTCGTCGTTCGAATCCTGGGGGACGAGCTCGCCGCGGAAGGCTTTGGCGAGGATGGCGCGGTCGAGCAGATCTTGTGCTGCGCGAGCCGGATGTACAGCCGTTTCAACCTTTTGCGTCCACAGTTGCAGAGAGCGAACACGCTCTACAACCACGTCCATCTCGCCGCGCGGCCCGACTGGAACCGCGCACTTCCTCAGCGTATCGATATTCAGCGTTTTTCGAGCGACTTCTCTAGCGTCGAGGTTCAGCCGGTGCTGCATTGTTGTGGAGGAGAGCCACGACGCAAGCCATCCGGCCGGAACAGCATCGGCCACGATACGGGCAACGGCACGTGCGATATTGGCACCTGCAGTATCAGGAGGCGCCACGGCCACGCGGCCAATCGTGCCCACTACTGAAACTAAGACCTCTCCTCCCTGGAGACGTGACCGGCTATATTCTGCATCGACGGTCGCGTTGATAGTCCGAAGCTGACTCGTCAGAACTGTCCCACTTTCCAGATCACAGACTCTGACCAGCGGTACGCCACGTTCATCCTCATCACCTGGTTGGACAACGCCGTAGCAGATGGGCCGCTCGCAACTGCTCACCTCATCGATGCTCGTCCAGCACCACCCCTCCGGCAGCTCCAGTAGCTCGCTCGCATCCACCGCCGCGGGTTCCTCGTACTTCTCCTTCCACCGGTCGTCCCCCGGCACCTTCCCCTTCGCCCGCATCTTGACGAGCTCCGCCTCCTCCCACCGCCGCCGCCGCTCGGCGCGGATCCGCTTGAGCAGCTCCTCGGCCGGCTCCACGTCGGGGTTCTTCTCCCGCCAGTCTGCCGTGAGATCGCCGCGGAAGGCGGCTGCGAGCACGGACTGGCGGAAGCGCTCGAGGAGCGCGGGGATGGCGTCGAGTGCTTCCTTGGCGCGGCGGTTGCGGGAAGTAAGCTCGTCGAGCTTGTTGACAATGCGATGCTGCTCGGCGAGGGGAGCCAATCGCAGCACCCAATTAGATATGCGGTCGGCGCCCAGATGGTTGATTCCGATGCCCTTGCCCGCATCGGCGAATCGGCCTGACCGAGCATCGTTCAAGAAGTGATAATATAGATATTCCGGCAGGGGCATTTGCGAGCGAATGCGAATGAGAGTATTCTGGAAGCAGGCGCCATCGATTTCTCCGCGCCAGATAGCGGGCTTGCCTACTTCGCTCGCACTGCCCGACGCCTCACTCAGCAGCACATCGCCTGGATGTAGGCGATATGTCTCGAATTCTCGCGGTTCGAAGTTCATCTTCTTAATATCGGAGAGTTCGAGACCATTCCAGGTGACATTGGCTGCGCGGAGATAGGGTCTAAGGTAATCGCCCGCCACTTTGTCCGGTGAGCGCTGCCTGCCGAGTCGGACTTCGGAAACATGGCTCGCGATCACGGAGATCCAGCCCGGAGGGAGATCATCGCTGTAACTCACGCATCCTCCCCTAGCGCCGCCTGGAGCGCCTGGATCTCAGCCGTCGCGATCCGCAGCTTTTCAAGCATCTCCGCCGCGATCTCCTCCGGCTCCGGCAGGTCGGCTGCCCCATGCACGCTTTCGTCCTTGAGCCAGCTTATGTCGAGGTTATCCCCCCGACCCTTGATCTCCTCCCGGGTAAACTTCCGGAAGCGCCCCTCCTCCCCCTGATCCTTCCGCCGGCTCTTCCCGTACGGATCGCTCCCGAACGCCTTCTCGAACTCCGTGAAGTGCTCCTGCCCGAGCGGCGTCCGCTTCCCGAACGAGGGCATGTTCGCCCGCAGGTCATAGACCCATACGGCCTTGGTGTTCCCCTTGTCCTTCCGCTCCTCCCCGCGCGTGAAGAACAGCACGTTGGTCTTCACCCCTTGCGCGTAGAAGATCCCCGTCGGCAGCCGCAGGATCGTGTGCAGATCGCACTTGTCCATCAAATCTGCCCGGATCTGCGCCCCGGTGTTCTCCTCGAAGAGCACGTTGTCGGGCAGCACCACCGCGGCCCGCCCGCCCGGCTTCAGCCCGCGGTAGATGTGCTGCAAGAACGCGAGCTGCTTGTTCGACGTCGGGTACGTGAAGTCCTTCCGCGACGGCAGCCCGCCCCCCTTCTTCGTCCCGAAGGGTGGGTTCGTCAGGATCACATCCGCAGGCGCCAGCCGCTCGCCGTCGGACGCGAGCGTGTCCCCGCGCACCAGGTTCGCCTCGATGCCGTGCAGCATCAGGTTCATCAGCGCCAGCCGGTGCGCGTCCTCCACCAGCTCGATCCCGTAGAACGCCTTCTTCTTCTGAAAATCCTGCTCGCGCTGGCTCAGCTCATAGATCTTGTCATCCGCCCTGATGAACCGATCCGCCGCGATCAGGAACCCCGCCGTCCCCGCTGCCGGATCCTGCACCAGCTCCCCCGCCTTGGGCTGGACCAGCCGCACCATGCAGTCGATGAGCGGCCGCGGCGTGAAGTATTGCCCGGCGCCCGATTTCTTCTCGCTCGCGTTCCGCTCGAGCAGGTCCTCGTACATGTTGCCGAGTCCCTCCTCGCGCGCCGAGTACCAGTCGAGCCGCTCGATCTCCTTCACCAGCGTCTCGAGGTTCTTCGGCTGTTTGATCGACGTCTTGGCGTTGACGAAGATCGCCTGCACGCGCCCTGACGCCTCGGTGCCCAGGTGGAGCAGCGTGGCGCGGTAGAAGTTGAGCAGCCCGACACCCTCTTTCGCAGCGAGGTCGTCCCAGCGGTACCCCTTGGGCAGCTCCTTCTCCGTGCCCGTCTCCTTCGCCATCTTGAGGAAGAGCAGGTACGTCAGCTCGGTGAGGTATTCGTGGTAGGTGATGCCGTCGTCCCGCAGGACGTGGCACAGATCCCAGAGCTTGCGGACGATGTCAGCGGTCGTCATGGTCGGCGCTTTCCACCTACCACAGTCAGCCGGCCGCCTTCTCCCAGATCGCCTCCTTCAGGTCGCCCAGCACCTGCTCGAGCTGCCCGTCGAAGATCTTGTCGATCCGCTGGAAGCCGCCGTCGGCCTGGAACTGCCCGCGATCGAGCGCCGCCCGGTCCACGACCTCGTCCGCCTTGATCTGCTTGCCGATGCGCTCGAGCCACTTTCGCTGCACGCTCGTCCACGCGCGGCTCTGGCCGATCTTCGCCACCGCCCGGTCCACCCGCTCGCCATAAGGCACGAGCGGATCGCCGAGCGACGCGCGCCGGATGAAGCCCATGACGGAGGCGGCGATGTCGGCGTTCGTCTTGTACCGCCACGCGGCCCGCAGCCCCGCCTCGCTGTAGCCGGCCCCGTCGAGCGCGAGCTTGAGCTCCCGGAGCTGCTCGCGGGTGAGGTCGCGCGGCCGCTGCGTGACCAGCATCAGCGCCGGGAGCGCGTTGCCGTGGTCGCGAAGATAGGCCGCGAAGCCTTCCAGGTAATCGTCCGGCCGCGCCACCTTGCCGTGACCAGGCCCCACCTCGATCACCCGGTCGACGTGCTCCGAGACGATCATCGGCCGGCCAGCCTCGCTCTTCCTGTCGAGGAACGAGACGAGATACCCGTGCTGGGCGAAGAACTCCGCCGCAGCCTCCGGCGTCCCCGCCTTGAGCAGGCGCGCGACCTCGGCCGGCGACATCCCTGCGAGGTTCTCGAACCGGGACAGGTTATCCCCCTTGAGCACCTGCCGCTTGCGCTGGAGCTTGGCGATGAGCTGCTCGAGCACCGCCGCCCGCGCCTCGGCGTCCTTCACCGTCCGGAGCTCGCCCACGAGCGCCTCGAACGAGAAGCTCACGTCGTTCACCACCGGCGTCATCGAGGTGAGGCGCTCGAAGTTCTCGTACAGCGCCACCGCGTCGAAGATGCGGAAGCTCGCCTTGTCGATCTGCGGGCACAGGCGCGTGGCCCGGCCGAGCATCTGCTCGTACAGGATGCGGCTCTTGACCTGCCGCAGAAAGACGAGGTTGCAGATCGCCGGGACATCGACGCCGGTGGTCAGGAGATCCACGGTGACGACCACGTTGGGGAGGCGCTCGTTCTTGAAGTGCCGGATGAGCTGGAGCGGGCGATCGACGCTGGGGTGGCCGGTGATCTTGGCCACCGTCCCCTCGTCGACGCTGCCATAGTGAGCGGCGAACGCCGCCTCCAGGAACCTGACGACCAGATCGGCGTGAGCGTCGTTGACGCAGAAGATAAGGGTCTTCCCGGGGAGCGTGGGGTCGATGTGCCTGGCGAGCTCGGCGCACACGACCTCGTTGAAGCTCTCGGTGATGACCTTGCTGTTGAATCCGTCGATGTCGATCTTCACCTCGTCCTTGACGTCGACGAGCTCCACGGCGGCGGTGCGCGGGTCGATGCGCCGCATCTGCTCGCCCTTCTTCCAGATCATCCCCTTCCTCGCGAGCTCGGTGACGATGGACACCGGCGGCTCGTGGTCGACGAGGCAACCGTCGATCACCGCCTCACGGTACGAGTAGAGGAAGACCGGCTTGCCGAAGATCTCCGCCGTGTGCGCCGCGGGCGTGGCCGTGAGGCCGATCTTCACCGCGTCGAAGTGATCGAGGACGCGCCGGTACCTGGAGACGTAGTCGTCCAGGCTGCGGAAGCTCAGCTCGACGTCGCTCATCTCCTGGTCGAGCGTGTACCCGCGATGACACTCGTCGACGACGATGCAGTCGTACTGGTCGACCGGCGGCACGTCGCTCTTCTCCTTGTCGCCCTCCTCCTTTGGCGAGAGGACGCGCTTGACCATGCCCTGGATGGTCGCGACATGCAGCTTGGTGCCCGCGTCGGGCCGCACGTCGTCGAGACCCTTGATGTTGTAGATCTCCGCGAACGTCTGCAGGTTCTCGAGCCGCGCGTCCTTGAGCGCGTCCACCGTCTGCTCCCCGAGCGCGCTCCGGTCGACGAGGAAGAGCACGCGCCGGAACCGCTGGGCCTTGATCAGCCGGTAGACGAGCCCGATGGCGGTGCGCGTCTTCCCCGTCCCCGTGGCCATCGCCACGAGGCACGCCCGCTGCCCGCTCTCGATCGCCGCCTCCACGGCCCGGATGGCGCTGATCTGGTAGTCGCGCAGATCGAGGTAGCCCGTGGGCTCACTCCCCAGCTTGGCGTGGGCGGCGTCGATGTCCTGCTTGAAGAGCGCGACGAGCCCCTCCGGCGTGTACCAGCCCTGGAGCGGGCGCGTGAGGTGGGCTGGCCGCCGCGCGTCGCGGAACCAGATACCGCTCTTGGTCTCGAGCTGCTTGAGATACGCCCGCCCGTTCGTGGCGAAGAGGAACGGCACCTTGTGCGCCCCTCCCCATGGACCACCCGCGAACCTGGCGTCGCCCTCCACCTGGAAGCCACGGCTATAACGCGTGGTCTGCTGCTTGAGCACGTTGGCCACGTCCACGCTCATCTTCTTGGCTTCGACGACGGCGAACGCCTCGAGCCCGACGAACAGCGCGTAGTCGACAGGGCCAGTCTCCGTCGGCCACTCGGCGATGGCGAGGTTCTTTCCCTTCTGCGGCCTCGTTCCCCGCCTGTAGTGGAGCTGCTCGGAGTCCGCTTCCCATCCGGCGTCGCGGAGCTGCTTGTCGATGAGCCGGCGGGTCGCGGCCTCGTCGAGGTGGATCGCCTGCGCTGCTTCCGCGGCGCGGTCGACGAAGGCTTGAACCTCCGCGGCGGGCGCCGCCGCGGCCTGGGCCTGGAGGGCGGCGAGCTCCGCGGCGAGCTGCGCGGCGAGCTGCGCCTTCTGGCGCTCGAAGGCCTCGACGTCCTTCGACCGCTTCTGCTCGGCCTCGGTGGCGAGCGCTTCCCAGAGCGCCCGGTCCTCGGCCTCCTTCCGGGCGCGCTCCTCGGCCGTGAGGCGCTTCCTTGCCTCCTCCTCGGCGGCGGCTCGGACGGCCTCGATGTCGACCTTGCTCCTGGCCAGCTCTCCGCGCAGCCGCTCGAGCTCGGCGGCGAGCGAGGCGTCTTCCTTCGCCGGATCCGGGGGCGGCACGAAGGGCCCAGGGTCGAACTTCCTGTTGTTCCCGAACGAGCGCTGGAACCAGACGGCGAGCTCGCGCGCCATCTTGAGCTGGTGAAGCGCCTCGTGATGGTCGCCGCGGAGCTCGTGGGTCGCCTTGTTTCCGGCGATGCGCAGGTCGTGGAAGAGCTGCCGTGTCGTCGCGTCGAGCGCGCCCCGGTCGCGGAGGCGGCCGATCAGCGTGGCCTGGTTGTCTTCGGGCGAGATGTAGAGCCCGAGGCGCGCGGCGGCGCGCTGAGCGAGGATCTCGCCGAACTGCCGCAGCTTCACCAGGCAGGTGTTCGGGTCCTCGGCGAAGTAGCGCTCCGCCTGCGTCCCGAGCACGACGAGGCGCGGGTCGTGGTGGGCGAGAAACGCGAAGTTGGGCGAGGCGGCAGGGGGCATGGATCGAGCTCGCGCGTGGGTGGGGGGGACCGTTCCATGGAACACCAGCCCGGGGTGCGGATGGAAGTGGAACGACCCGCCGTGCCGGGCGGTATCGCGCGAGGAGCAGACGTTCAGGTGCGCGCGCGGTCGACGGGCACGTCGAGACGACGTCAAATCGTCGTGAAAACGCATGCAGCGGCGCGGGCGCGCGCCGTTGCCGGGCTGGGGACGTCGTTGATAAGGTGGGCTATCCATGACGCGCTTGCGCTTGCGGTCGGTCCTGTTGCGGTGCTGCCTTCTCGGCGCGTTGACCAGCGCCACGGCGCCCTCGCGCGCGGCGCCGCCGCCCGGAGGGGCGCCGCCGGCGGCCGCGGCGCTGCGCCAGCAGGCGCGGATCTCCTTCTTCGGGCGGCGGTGGGCGGACGCCGAGGCGCGCTTCGAGGCCGCCCTGGCGGCGCCCGACGCCGCGGGGATGACCGAGGCGCAGCTGGCCGAGGTCCTCGGGTATCTCGGGCTCTCCGAGCTGGAGCAGGGCAAGCACCGGGAGGCCGCCGAGCACCTGGGGGAGAGCCTCGAGCACGACGCCGCCCTGAAGGAGGCGCTCGTCCGCCGGTTCACGAGCGCCTTCAACAAGGCGCTGGAGCACGTCGGAAGGATCTACGTGGCTGCCGCCCCGCCCGACGCCGAGGTCCTCCTGGACGGGGAGCCGATCGGCACAGGGGCCACGGTCCTCGAGCTGTTCGTCGATCCGGGGAAACACACGGTCCTGGCCCGGCTGTCGGGGTACGAGGAGCTCTCGCAGCGGGTCGAGATCGCCGCTGGGGGCACGGTCGGCGCGGCGCTGACGCTCTCTCGCGTGGCCCCGCCGCCCCCGCCCGCCCCCGAGCCGAGCGCCAAGAAGAGCGAACCGGTCGCGCCGGCCGCGGCCCCGCCTGGGCCCTGGACGTCGTGGCCGGGAACACTGCGGATCGCGGGGATCGCCGTCACGACGGCCGCCATCTCCTCGGGGACCGTCTTCATGCTCCGGGCGAACGTCCTCGATGGAGACATCGATGAGCGCGGCGACGGCCTCGACCGCGATCCAGCATGGACCTCCGACGCGTGCCGCCAGGTGCCGCAGCCCTCCGCATGCCCCGAGCTCCACCGCTTGCGCGTCCAGCGCGACACGTCCCGCGCCCTCGGGGCCGCCCTTGTCGCGACGGGGGTCGTCGCTGGCGCTGCGACCGTTGTGTCCTTCTTCGCGGGCTCCTCGTCCCCGCGAGCGAATGCGGCGCCGGCCGCCCTCCGTGTCTTGCCGGTGACGACGGCCCAGCAGATCGGCGTTGTGGCGCTCGGGGCGTGGTGAGCCCGCCACCCATGACGGGGATCACCGTCGGCGCGGCCTTCGCGGTGTCCCCCGCGGAGGCCCGCGGCGCGTCACTTCGGCCTGATCTCCGTGAGGACGAGCAGGTACTCCGGCGGGTTGTTCGGCGACAGCTTGGCGTACGGGTTCTCCTTGGTGGGGAAGCCGGTGAAGCGCTTCGTGCTGTACTCGCCCCAGGACGGGTTCTTGAAGAGCGGGATCACCGGCGCGTTCTGCGCGTAGAGCACCTGCACCTCGTCGAGGATGCGCTTCTGCTCCGCTGACTCCGTCGCCGCCTCGAACTGCTGGAACAGCTTGTCGGCCTCCTTGTCGCCGTAGCGGTGCCAGTTGCGCGCGCTCGCCTCGCCGACGGGCTTCACGAGCTCCGCGGACATGAGATCTCGGTAGTAGTTGTAGGGCGTCGGCTCGACGGTGGTCCACCCCATCGACATGTCGAACGTGCCCTTCTGGAGCGCCTCGAAGAACGCGCTGAAATCGTACGCCTTGAGCGAGGCGTCGATGCCGAGCTGCTTGAGGTTCTGCGTCATGATCTGGACCGCGCGGACCCAGTCGGACCAGCCGGTGACGACGTTGATCTCGAAGCGCATGGGCTTGCCGTCCTTCACCCGGATCCCGTCCGGGCCCGGCGCGTACCCGGCCTCGTCGAGCAGCTTCTTCGCCCTCTCCACGTCGAGCTTCACCCAGTCGCCCGCCGCCACGGCCTTCGGGTTGCGCCAGCGCTCGTAGGAGTCGTCGAGCCCCGTCGCGTCCGCCGGCTGGGTGTAGTCGTTGGACGCGATCTTCACGATCTGCGCCCGATCGATGCCCATGCTGATCGCCTTGCGCACACGCACGTCGTCGAACGGCTTCTTCGTGCTGTTCGGGTAGAGCGTGGCCATGCCGCCGACGAGCGGGAACCAGTAATGGTGGTTCGCCGGGTCCTTGGCGACATAGACCTTCTCGATCTCGGGGACGAACGCGCCCGCCCAGTCGACCTCGCCGTTGATGATCGCCAAATTGACCTGGTCGTTGCCCGGATACGCCGGGAAGCGCAGCCCATCGACGGCCGGCTTCCCCTTCTGCCAGTAGTTCGGGTTCCTCCCGAGCTCGTAGACCTGGTTCTGGAAGGTCTTGATCTCGGTGAACGGCCCCGTCGCCACGGGGTTCTCGTTCGCGTACGTGACCGGATCGGCGACGTCCTTCCATTTGTGCTCCGGCACGATCGGCTGGTGGCCGATGTAGCTGAGCCCCGGGACGTACGGCCGCTTCAACGCGAACTCCACCGTCGTGTCGTCCGTCGCCTTCACGGACTCGACGAACTTCCACACCCCCGAGAGGTCGAGCGCGGCGTGCTTCTTCAGGAGCTCGAACGTGAACACGACGTCCTTCGCCGAGAATGCTTGTCCATCCGACCACTGGACGCCGGAGCGGGTCGTGAAGGTGAGCCTCTTGTTGCCGTCGCTCCACGCGTATTTCGTGGCGAGCCACGGCGTGTACTCGCCCTTCATCGTGTTGAAGATGAGCATCGGCTCGTAGATGCCGGCGAGCGTCGGGAATCGCACGCTCCCCTCGGCGAGCAGGGGGTTGAAGCTCCGCACCCAGGAAGCCTGCTGCTCCCTCGAGATCGTGACCATCGAAGCGCCCTTCGCCGCAGGCGTCGACGCGGACGCGGCCGACCCCTCCGGCGCGCCACGCGCCGCCTCGGCTTTCTCCTTGGAAGAACAACCCGCGGCGGCGCCGGCGGAAAGCATCAGCGCCGATAGAAAGAAGATGCGACGCGACATAAGTCCAGTCTTCATGACAAGCCTCTCCGCGCGGGCGACGCCGGGTCCCCGCGACGCTCCATCCCCGTGACAGCGCGCGGCGCCGTCGCCCGGCAGACAGGGGACGACGGACGGCCGCGCGAGGTCCTCCATGCCGGGCTCGGCATGGCATGGAACACTTTACCGGTTAAGTCATGTGGGTGTCAACGCGCAGACGTGGCCTGGTCGAGCGGGTCGCGGGCCCGCGCGCGCCGGAGCCGGAGCCGGAGCCGGAGCCGGAGCCGGACAGCGACACGCGAGCAGGGGGCTCACCCGCGCGTGGTGCTCGCTGATTCCGGACCTCCTCCTTCATGCTTCATGTCGCAGAGGAGGCGCTGCTCGAAAGTTAACCATGTTGACAAACCATCGTTGAAAACGATAGAGGTCGTAGTGTTGTCCTGAACTTGAAATCGACTCACTTCCCCTCTGCCAAGGAGCTCCTCCCATGAGATCGAATCCGCTGATGAACAAGCCGTGGAGCGCTCATCTCGGCTCGGCGCTGGCGCTGATCGTCGCTCCCCTTTCGCTGGGCTGCGTGAGCGAGATGGGCGACGAGGGCGAGGGGACCCTGGACGAGGCCGTCGGGGAGGCCCAGGCGGCGATCGGCTGGTCGGGGTACAGCTGGGGATGCGGCGGGAGCTGCGACCTCAACCTGGGGACGGACGTCGACCGGACGTGCTTCCTCGCAGGCGTCTGGGGCAAGCTCGGGGCCAGCTCTCAGGCCTCGGTGCGCGTACAGCGGTCCGGCGGCGACTGGATCCTCGAGGTCGACGCCGCCAGCGGCCAGAACCTGGGCGCCAACGCCGTGTGCGTCAACACGGCGGAGAACAGGACGGGTCAATACACCTGGACCTGGGGACCGGGGGAGGGCCTGCCGACGAGCATGGGATTCGGCACGTCGTCACGGCGGTGCTTCCTCACGCAGGTGATCAGCGACGGCGCGTTCAGGTTCAACAACTGGATCACGGACTACGCGAAGGTGCGCAAGGACGCCTCGGGCGAATGGTTCCTCGAGGGCGTCAGCACCACGGGCGTGGATACCCCGGTGACGGCCACGGTGAAGGCCATCTGCGTGGACGTGCCGCAAAACTACGGCGCATGGCAGTGGCTCGCCGGCAACAACCATCGCGTCGATCTTCTGGCGAGCAATTCGGTCGGCGGGGTGGCGTGCGGCATGACAGGGCTGGGCGGGCCCTTCACCTCGAACAACTGGACCGACGGCGTCTGGCTCGAGTACAATCCAACGACGCTCGACTGGGAGCAGCACACCGTCAACAACAAGACGGCCTGGTCTCAGTGCGTCCGGTGACCGGCACGGCGGCTTGACGGAGGAATGCCGTCCAGGGCCCGGAGCCGGCGCTCGGCGGCGCCGCCGGCTCCGCATGTGCGGTCGTCTGCGGGGGCGAGCGTCCCCCGCGCCTCCACGCCCACGCGGCGGCTCGGCGTCTTCACGGCACCTCTCGGACGCGCGCTGTGATGTAATGGGCCGTGTCCACCCCCGGGGCAGCGGCTGCCCAGGGGGATAACCCGCGGTGAGCCCTTGAGCGCTTCTCCTCCCAAAGCGACGATCGCCGTCCTCGAGCGGAACCGCGTCGTCGGCCAGCGCATCGCCCGCGCGATGTCCGCTGCCTCCGGCCTGCAGGACGTGCCCGTCGCCAGCGATCCCGCCGAGCTGCGCGCCCGGCTGTCCGAGCGGCCCCTCCTGCTCGGCTGCGACGCCGCCGATCTCGACCTCGCGCTCGAGTGGGCGGCCGAGCGATACCCTAGCATGCACCTGCTCGTGTGGACCTCGGGCAGCACCGACGCGATCCTCCACGCCGCCCTGAAGGAGCCCCGCCTCTCCAGCATCGTCGGCTGGCCGAGCTTCGCCTCCATGCCGCGGCCCTGGGAGATCGCCCTCGCCGTCCGCCGCATCCTCAAGCCGCTCGCCCTGCCGCCTCGGCTCTCCGACCTGCTCTCCTGGGGCGCCACCATCGTGAAATGGCGCCCCCGCACGAGCGACGACCGAGACCGCACCGTCGCCGAGGTCGCGCACTGGGCCGAGCGCTCCGGCGCCCCGGCGCGGGTCGCCGAGCGGATCGCCTCCCTCGCGCACGAGCTGCTCATGAACGCGATGTACGACGCGCCCGTCGACCGCCGCGGCCGGCCCCGCTACGCGCACGACAGGCGGCGTGACCTCGTGCTCGAGGAGAACGAGATCCCCACCCTGCGCCTCGGCACCGACGGCGCGTACCTCGCCCTCCAGGCCCACGATCCGTTCGGCGGCCTCCGGCGGCACCACGTCTTCGAGGGCATCACCCGCGGCCTGAGCGCCCGCGGCGCCGACTCGACGAGCGCCCCCGTGCTCGACACGTCGCGCGGCGGCGCCGGGCTCGGCATGCTCAAGATCTACGCGGCAGGCGCCGTGCTCGTCGTCGACGTCTCGCCCATGGCCTCGACCATGGTCACCTCCTTCTGGGACCTCGACGTCAACCCGCGGGAGTTCCGCTCGCTCCCGGCGTCCCTCCACTTCTTCGAGCGCTCCACGCCGGCGATCGAGACGCTGGAGCGGACCGGGTGGTGACGCCCGCGCGCGGCGCAAGAGGACGGCGAGCCGGCCGAGGCGGGCGCCATGGCTGAGATCGATCCGCTCCTCGCGCGGCAGCTCCGGCGCCTCGGGATCGAGGACCTCGACGCGCCGCCCGACAAGGAGACCTGGCACAAGGTGGTCGCGCGCATCAGCGAGCACTACCGCCACGTCGCCGACGATCGGAGCCTGCTCACCCGCTCGCTCGACCTCTCCACGAACGAGATGGGCGCGCTGCACCGGCAGCTCCTGGCCGAGCGGGACCGCCTGCGCAGCGTCGTCGTGGCCATCGGGGACGCGCTGACCATCTTCCACGACGCCGCGAGCTCGCAGGTCGAGCCGTCGCGGCCGATCGAGGTCGGCTCGACGATCTCCACGGCCAAGCGGCGCTTCGCGTCGAAGCTCGGCGAGCTCTTCTCCCTGAGCGGCGCGGCGCCCGGCGGCGCGGCCCAGGACGCCGCGGGCGCGAGCGGCTCGGACGAGGCGATCAACGAGGTCCGCGTGCAGCTGGTCGCGCTCGGGGACCGGCTGGTGCAGCTGCTCTACGACACGGCGGAGAAGGCGTCGCTGAAGAAGCAGCTCGAGGTCGCGCGCGCCGTCCAGCAGATGCTCGTGCCGAGCGAAAACGTCATCGAGCGGCCCTCGCTGCGGCTCGCCAGCCACTTCCAGCCCGCGGCGGAGTGCGGCGGCGACTGGTGGACGTTCCACGATCTGCCGGACGGCAGGCTGCTCACCGTCGTCGGCGACGTGACAGGGCACGGCATCTCGTCCGCGATCATCACGGGGGCGGCGAAGGCCGCCTGCGACGTCGTGCGCACGTTCGCGCGCGAGGCGATCGGCCCGGCGCAGCTGCTGCGGGTCATGAACTGCTCGATCTTCGAGGCAGGGCAGCAGAAGTTCCTGATGACGTGCGCGGCGTGCATCTTCGACCCCGCAGCCGGCTCGATGACCCTCGCGAACGCCGGGCACCCGTTCCCCTACCTGGTCAGGAACAACGCGCTCCGGCAGCTCGCCGCGCAGGGCGAGCCGCTCGGGGCGGCGAGCTCGGCCGAGTACACGTCGAGCACCATCGCCCTGGAGGGCGGCGACGCGCTGCTCTGGTTCACCGACGGCGTGACCGAGTGCGAGAACGAGTCGAGCGAGCAGTTCACCGAGAAGCGGCTGCGATCGCTCTTCCAGAGCGTGGCCGCCTGCCCGCCCGAGGAGGCGAGGGACGCGATCGTCGAGGCGGTGTCCAGGTTCCGCGGCGAGCGCTCCTTCGACGACGACGTGACGCTCGTCGTGGCCCGCGTGTCGTGAGGGCTTCGTAGGGGCCAGGGGCGTGCGAGCGAGCTCGACCGTCGCGTCATGGCGCCCGGCTCACCACGTCCCGACGCCCGCCGTGGCCCGCGTGCTGTAGCCTGAGAGCGCGGAGCTCCATGATCCTCGAGACATTCCACTACGATCGGGACACCAAGAAGTGGTCCGTGCGGGTGCTGCCGGTGCTCGACAGCGAGCGGACGCTGGTGCTGGCGTTCGGGGCGCCGGAGCTCCTCGACGACCCCGGGGCGATCCGCGAGCTGCGGCGGGCGTACCCGCGGTCGCACGTGGTGGGGTGCTCGAGCGCGGGGGAGATCGCGGGCACGTCGGTGCGCGACGGGACGCTGACGGTGGCGGTGGCGCGGTTCGAGCGGACGACGCTGGCGACGGCGCAGGTGGAGGTGGCGAGCGCGTCGGGGTCGTTCGCCGCGGGGCAGGCGCTGGCGCGCAAGCTGGAGCGGCCGGGGCTGCGCGGGGTGCTCGTGCTGTCGGAGGGGCTCGGGGTGAACGGCAGCCAGCTGGTGCGCGGGCTGAACGCGGTGCTGCCGGAGTCGGTGGTGGTGACCGGAGGCCTGTCCGGGGACGGGACGCAGTTCAAGCGGACGTGGGTGTGCGCGGGGGACGTGGTGCGCAGCGGGCTCGTGGCGGCCGTGGGGCTGTACGGCGAGCACGTGGTGATCCAGCACGGATCGAAGGGGGGCTGGGACAAGTTCGGGCCGGAGCGCGTGGTGACCCGCTCGGAGGGCAACGTGCTCTACGAGGTCGACGGGCGCCCGGCGCTCTCGCTGTACAAGGAGTACCTCGGGGACAAGGCGGCGGAGCTGCCGGCGTCGGCGCTCCTGTTCCCGCTGGCGTTGCGCGCGACGGCGCAGGACGAGAAGGCGCTCGTGCGGACGGTGCTGGCGGTGGACCACGACGCGCAGTCGCTGACGTTCGCGGGGGACGTGCCGAGAGGGCACCTGGTGCAGCTGATGAAGGCGGACTTCGAGCGGCTGATCGGGGGCGCGGAGCAGGCGGCGAGGGCGGCGAGCGAGGCGGGGAGGGCGGGCGGGGACAGCGCGCTGGCGATCGCGATCAGCTGCGTGGGGCGCCGGATCGTGCTGGGCGACCGGACCGAGGAGGAGGTCGAGGCGGTGGCGGACGTGCTGCCGAAGGGCACGCAGGTGACGGGGTTCTACTCGTACGGGGAGATCTCGCCGTACGCGACCGGCCACTGCGACCTGCACAACCAGACCATGACCCTCACCGTCCTCTCCGAGGCGCCCACGCCGCTCGCCAGGAGCGAAGGCCCGCGGGAGCGAAGGCCGCGCGCCGCGAAGCGGGCGCCGGCCGTGGCGGCGCGCGTCGTCGCGCAGCCGGCCGGCGGGATGGCGGAGTTCGAGGAGCTCGAGATCGCGTCGGACTCGACCTTCACGTCCGAGACCTCCTTCGACGCGCCGGCGCCGGCGTCGGCGTCGAGCGCGACGCCGGGGCCGGCGCCGCTGTCGCCGGGGCGCGAGGGCGAGGAGCCGCGGCCGACCATCCGGGTGCCGCCGAACGGCCGCAGGGCGTCGCGCCCGCACAGCGCCGAGCCCGCCTCGGGGCCGGTCTCGTCGGGGCACAGCCCCACCACCGTGGACCGGCCGCCGCCCGCCGCCTGGGCGCCCCGCGCCGCGCCGACGCGGAGCGTGCCGCCCGCCGGCGCCGCCGGCCGCCTCGACAGCCTCGCGTTCGATCGGCGCGCGATCGGCGACGTGCTCGTCGTCCGGCTCGCCGGGCGCATGACCGAGGCGTTCAAGGGGGCGGCGCTCGCGCGGGAGCTCGAGGGCAAGGTCCTGCTCGACCTCGCCGGCGTCGAGCGGATCACGTCGTTCGGCGTCCGCGAGTGGCTCCAGATGATCCACGCGGCCCAGCCGCGCCTCCGCGCCCTCTACCTCGCGCGCTGCTCCGAGCCGGTCATCAACCAGCTCAGCATGATCCGGCGGTTCGCCGGCAACGGGCGGGTCGTCTCGTTCTATGCGCCGTACTGCTGCGAGTCGTGCGGCGCCCAGTTCGAGCGCCTCGTCGACTGCGCCCACGACGCGGCCTCGCTCGCGGAGGGCAAGCCGCCCGACGCGGTGTGCCCCCGCTGCGACGGCGCCGGCGCCTTCGACGACGACGCGGAGACGTATTTCGGGTTCGTCGCCCAGCACGGCGCCGGCGCGATCCCGCCGGAGGTGCGCGAGATCCTCCTCGAGCTCGAGAAGGCCGACGAGCCCGCCGTCGGCGACGTGGTGGAGAAGTCCGTCGAGGGGCGCGTCACGCGCCTCAAGGTGGGCAGCAAGCTGACCGCGACGATCCGCTGGAGCCGCATCATCGACGGCCTCGAGGGCCAGGTCGTCTTCGATCTGAGCAGCGTCCCCGCGGTCACCGCCGACGGCGCGGCGCGCTTCGAGTCGGCGCTCCGCAAGCTCGACGGCGCCGTCGAGGCGATCCGCATCGAGGGCTGTCCCCGGCTGCTCGCCGAGCGCACGGCGGGCCCCTCGTGGCCCGAGCTCGCGCGGATCGAGTCCGCGGTCGTCGAGGGCCGCTGCGCGTCCTGCAGCGCGACCCGGACCGTGCTCGTCGAGGTCGATCGGCACGCGCCCCTGCTCCGCGGCGGCGAGGACCCGAGCGTGACCTGCAAGCGCTGCAACACGCCGCTCGCCTTCGACGGCTCCCGCTCGCTGCTCTACGTCCTCGGCGCCCACGCGACGCGCGCCCCCTCGGTCCCGCTGCCGCCCGCCCTGCCCGCGGCAAGCGCGCAGCAGCAGCCGGCCGCGGCGCCCGAGGCGCAGCCGCGCGGCGCGGGCAGCAACGCGGCGTTCCTCGCGCTGCTCGGCGGGGTGGCGCTCGCGGCCGCCGGCTTCGCGGCCTGGCGCGGCGGCGTCGGCCCCGCCGCGGCGCCAGCGGTCTCGGCGGCGCCCGCGGCTTCGGCGGCGCCCGCGGCCTCGGCGGCGCCCGCGGCCTCGGCGGCGCGCGCGGGCGAGGCGCGCGCGCCGGCGCCGCCCGCGAGCGGCCCCGGCACGGCGGGCTGGTCGGTCATGGACGACCTCCCGCCCGCGTGGGTGGAGCGGCCGTTCGTCGTCGAGGGCGAGAGCGTGCTCGTCGTCGGCCGCGGCGGCCCCACGGCCAGCGAGTCGGGCGCGCTCGCGGCGGCGCGCAACGGGGCGATCGAGCGCCTCACGTCCGGCCTCGCCGCGGAGCTCGCGGGCTCGCCCGCGGCCGAGCTCCTCGTCGCGCAGCCGCCGGCCGAGGCCGGGGCGGCGCAGCGCGCGGAGGTCGTCGAGCGCATCGCCGGGCGCTTCCTCGCGCAGGCCGGCGCGTTCGCGACGCCCGAGCGCGTGGACGCCGTCGTGCGGCGGGAAGGCGGCGGCGTGCTCGCCTTCGCGCGGTACAGGCTGTCCCGGCAGAGCTTCGACGCGGCCGCGGCGCTCTACCGCCAGACGGCCACGTTCCAGGGGCTCACCGTGGCGCGCTTCTTCCCGCAGCTCGAGGCGCGGGTACGCACCTCCGGCGAGCTCGTCGTCGTCGCGGCGGAGCGCCCGCGGCGCGGCGCGGATCCGGGGGTCGTCGCGGGGGACGTCGTGCTCGCGGTCAACGAGCGCCCCGTCCATTCGGTCGAGATCTTCGGGAAGGCCGCGGCGGACGCGTGGGCGCGCGCGCCGGCCGGTGGTACGATGACCCTCCAGATCGAGTCGCGCGGTGAGCGCCGCAGCGTGAGCTTCGCGAAATCCCAGGCCGAAGGCCCTCGATGAGCACCATGACCGCCCGCCGCGCTCGTTTCGAAGTGACGCCGCCGGCTCGCGCGATGGAGGCGGTCGAATGACCGAGCGCCACGCCGCCGGCCCGATGAGCGTCGGCGCGCGCCACCCCACCACGCTCGGCAGGTACCGCCTGATCAAGAAGATCGGCATGGGCGGTATGGCCGAGATCTGGGTGGCCTCCGTCGCGGGCATCTCGGGCGTGAAAAAGATCTGCGTGGTCAAGCGCATCCTCCCGCACCTCGTCGACAGCCCCGAGTTCGTGCGGATGTTCCTCGACGAGGCGCGCATCGCCGCCACCCTGGACCACCCCAACCTCGTCCAGATGTACGACATCGAGGACGTCGACGGCGTGCCGGTCATCGCGATGGAGTACCTCCACGGCGAGGATCTCAGGACCGTCCGGAAGTCGCTCCGGTCGGCGAACCGGCGGATGCCGATCGAGCACGCGATCACCATCGCGGCGGGCGTCGCGGCGGGGCTCCACTACGCGCACGAGAAGGTCGGCTTCGACGGCAAGCCGCTCGACATCGTCCACCGCGACGTGTCCCCGCACAACGTGATCGTCACCTACGACGGGGCCGTGAAGATCCTCGACTTCGGGATCGCGAAGGCGGCGAACCGCGTCAACGAGACGCGCGACGGCGCGCTCAAGGGCAAGGTCCCGTACATGTCGCCCGAGCAGTGCACGAGCGAGCACCTCGATCGCCGGAGCGACATCTACTCGGTCGGCCTGCTGCTCTACGAGATGTCGACGGGGAGCCGGATGTTCCGGCGCGGCGCCACCGAGTTCGAGCTGATGCGGGCGATCGTGGAGGACCCCGTGATGCCGCCGAGCGAGGTCTGCTCCGACTACCCGCCAAGGCTGGAGCGCATCCTGCTCAAGTGCCTGGAGCGGGATCGGGAGAAGCGGTACGCGACAGCGAGGGATCTCCAGATCGACCTCGAGGCGTTCGCCCGGGAGGAGCGGCTCGCCACCTCGGCGCTCGCGCTGTCGTCGTTCATGTCGGAGCTGTTCGGCCAGCGCGTGGAGGTGTGGCGGGGCGCGCTCGCCTCGGGGGCGGACCTCGAATCACACATCGTCAAGAAGGAGGAATCGATACAGAACGAGGACTCCTTCGCGGGCGCGCTCGACGCCATGGGCGCGGAGCCGCAGGCCGCCGAGACCGGGCGCCCCGGCGGGGTCGCCACGAAGCTCTCCGCGCCGCTCTTCGCGGCGTCGCGGCCCGACGCCGCGGGGGATCTGGACACGCCGCCGCGATCGAGGAGGCTCCCCGCGCTGTCGCTCGCGGACGCCGGCGCCGGCGTGGAGGGCGCGGAGCCGGAGGGGGCGCACGGGCACGGGCCGCGGGCCCTCACGGTGACCAAGCGGAGGCTGGGCAGCCTGCTGATCGTCTCGCTGTCGGGGCGGATGACCGAGGAGCTCCAGGGCCTCGCGGTCGCGCGCGGCATCTCCGGCCGCGTGCTCTTCGATCTGGGCGGGGTGCAGCGGGTCACGTCGTTCGGCGTGCGCGAGTGGATGGCGATGCTGGCCGAGGTGTCGCGGAGCGCGTCCGAGATCTACATCGGCCGCTGCACCGAGCCGATCGTGAACCAGATCAGCATGATCCGCCGCTTCTTCGGGGACGGGCGCGTCGCGTCGTTCTACGGCCCGTACCGGTGCGAGCGCTGCGGCGCCGCCTTCGATCGGCTGTTCGACTGCGACAGGGACGCGCACCTCGTCAGGACGCACGAGCCGCCCGCGAGCCCCTGCCCGCGCTGCGGCGCGGCGGCGGTGTTCGACGACGACGCCGAGAGCTACTTCGCGTTCGCGGCGATCCACGCGGGGATCGATCTGCCGGAGGACGTGCGGGCCGCGCTCGACGAGCTCGCGCGGCTCGACGCGGGGACCCACGAGGCGATCGAGAAGACGGTCGACGAGCGCGGGACGCGCATCCGGGTGCGCTGCAAGCTCGACGCGCACGTGCGGTGGAAGCGCGCGCTCGACGGGATCGAGGGGGCGCTGGTGCTCGATCTCGCGGGCGCGGCGGGGGTGACGTCCGAGGGCGCGAGGGCGCTCGCGCTGTCGCTCCGCGCGCTGGGCGGCGAGGTGACGTCGATCCAGATCGAGGGCTGTCCCGTGGTGCTGCTCGAGCACCTCGCCTCCGAGAGCCCCCCGCTGCGCGCGGAGGTGGTCTCGGCGATCGTCGAGGGCTCCTGCGAGCGGTGCGACGCGCCCCGGCAGACGCTGCTCGACGTGAAGGAGGCCGCGCAGGCCGCCCGCGAGGACCGGGAGCCGTACGTGCCGTGCAAGCGGTGCAACGCGCCGCTCGCGTTCCCGTGGCTCCGGCCGGCGCTGAGGCGCCTCGGCGCCGCGCCGGAGCCGGCGCCCACGCTCACCGGAGCGTCCGAGCCGGCGACGAAGCGCTCTGCCGCGGGGGGGCATGTGACGACGGCGGGGGCGGGGGCAGGGGCGCCCGCGGGCGCAGCGGCGCCGGCAGGGGCGCCCGCGGGCGCAGCGGCGCCGGCGGGGGCGGGGGCAGGGGCGCCCGCGGGCGCAGCGGCGCCGGCGGGGGCGTCTCCGCCGGCCGCGGCCGTCTCGGCGGCCGGTGGCTCCAGCTCGCGCGGGGTGCTCGCGGCGTTCGCGGCGGGAGCGCTGCTCGTCCTCGCCGTGGCCTTCGCCTACCAGGGCCGGGGACGCCCGCGCACCGCCGCCGGGGCGGACCCGCCGCCCGCGCCGAGCTCGGGGTGGCGCGCGGCGCCGCCGGCCGAGGAGAGCCCTCCGTGGATGGACCGGCCGTTCACCGCCGAGGGCGACGCGATCTTCGTTGTCGGCGAGGGCTCGGGCGAAAGCCGAGAGGCGGCGCTCGCTGTCGCGCGCGCCGACGCGATCTCCCGGCTCGCGAGCAACGTCCTGCCGGCGCTCGCGGGGTCGCAGGCGTACGCCTTCATCCAGGCGCACGGCGGCGGCGCGCGCCGCGCCGGCATGGCGGAGGCCGAGGCGAGCCGCTACCTGAAGCAGGTCGGCGCGTTCGCCACCCCCGAGCGCGTCGACGCGCGCTTCCAGGAGCGCGGCGGCGCGGTGGCGGCCGTCGCGCGCTACCGCATGCGCAAGGAGAGCTTCGACGCGGCCGTGCAGAGCTACGGGAGGACGGTCAGCGCGCTCGGGCTGACCGCGGCGCCCCTCTTCCCGCTGCTCGAAGGCGCGCTGAAGACGAGCGGAGACGCCGTCGTCGTCGCCGTGGAAGACAGCGGCCCCGCCGCCGCCGCGGGCGTCCGCGTCGGCGACGCGGTGGTCGCGATCAACGGCCGGCCGCTCGCCAGCTTTGAAGCGATGCGTCATGCGCTGCCGAGCGCGCAGGAGGGCGCCACCCTCGAGCTCACGCTCGAGTCGGGCGGCGCGCGGCGGACGGTCGCGATCAAGAGGCCGAGCGGGGCGCCGGAAGGGGGCTGAGCCAGGGCGGGCCGCGCCGCCGTGGTGCGCTCCCGCGAGCGGCGCGGGGCGCGGTGAGGGCGTCCGCGACATCGCGCCGCGCCGGCGCGCGAGCGTCGCGCAGGCCAGCGGAGGGGCAGAGGAGCGTCGCTTCCGCGGCATCGGCTGTCCGGCCGACGATCGGCTGCGCTATGCTGACTGCCGCGGCGCGGCGTTCTCCGTCGGAGGTTTCGAACATGCGCGGCCTGGAAGAGATCGAAGGGCTGGAGGCCGGAACGCTGATCGCCGGCAAGTACCGCGTGGACCGGCTGCTCGACAAGGGCGCGATGGGCGCCGTCGTCGCCGCGACCCACGTCGATCTCGACGAGCTCCGGGCGATCAAGGTGCTGCTGCCGGCGACCGCGGCCGATCCGGAGATGTGCGGGCGCTTCCTGCAGGAGGCGCGGATCGCGTCGCGGCTCAGGAGCGAGCACGCGGTCAAGGTGCACGACGTCGGGCGGCTCGAGAGCGGGCTGCCGTACATGGTGATGGAGTTCCTCGACGGCCGCGATCTCCGGGTCATCCGCAAGCAGCGGGGGCCGCTGCCGGTCGAGGAGGCGACGCTCTACGTCATCCAGGCGTGCGACGCGCTCGCCGAGGCGCACGCGCTCGGGCTCGTGCACCGCGACGTGAAGCCGGCCAACCTCTTCCTGACGCACACGCGCGAGGGGACGCCGTGCATCAAGGTGCTCGACTTCGGCGTCTCCAAGGTGTCGCAGGCGGCGCTCCTCGGCGTCGCCGAGATGCGGACGAGCACGGGCCAGATGCTGGGGACGCCCCACTACATGCCCCCCGAGCAGATGCGCGGGCAGCGCGACGTCGACGCGCGCGCGGACATCTGGGCGGTCGGGTCGCTCCTCTACGTGCTGCTCACCGGCCGGTATCCCATGCACGCGCGCTCCGTCCAGACGGTCTCGCTCGTGCTCGGGGGCAAGTTCGTGCCGGAGCTGCCGTCGAAGGTCTGCCGCGGGCTCTCGCCGGACATCGATCCGATCATCATGCGGTGCCTCGAGCGGGATCGCGACAAGCGCTGGCCCGACCTGGCGGAGCTCACGCTGGCGCTCCGCCCGTTCGCGCCGCCCGCGGCGCAGCCGCTCGTCGACCGCATCCAGCGCATGCTGCGCGGGGGCCTGCGCGACTCGCTGTCCGGGGCGCGCCCCGGCGTGGACGGCGCCGACGCGGGGGAGCGCGGCTCGATCCCCACCACCATGGGCTCGGGCCCGTCCACCGGCGGCATGGCGATCGAGATTCGCCCGGAGCTGCCACCTCCCGTGTTCTCCGCGGCTCCTGAGGAGGCGGATCCGGTGGAGCGGAGCGAGGCCGTGACGGTCTCGGACCGCTCGCGCGCCCGGCAGGAGACCGACCTGGTGGAGCGGCGCGAGGCGGCGACGGTGTCAGACCGCCAGCGCGCCCCTGCGGAGGCGGATCCGGGGGAGCGGAGCGAGGCCGTCACGGTCTCGGAGCGCCCGCGCGCCCGGGCGGAGGCCAGCCCTGCGGAGCGGAGCGAGGGGGCGACGGTCTCGGGCCGCCCGCGCGCCCCTGCGGAGGCGGATCCGGTGGCGCGGAGCGAGGGCGTCGCGGTCCCGGACCACGCGGGCGTCCGGGCGGAGGCCAGCCCCGCGGAGCGGAGCGAGGCTGCGGCCGGCTCGGACGGGCCGCAGCCCCGGGTGGAAGCTGGCCGTGTCGGGCTCGGCGCGGCCGGCCCGGCTCCGGAGAGGGCGCGCGTCGAGGAGGACGCCGACGAGACGACGCTCGCGGACACGCTCCGGCGGCTGCGCTCGCCCGTCAGGGCGAGCTTCGTCCTGGCGGCGGTGGCGGCGGCGATCGTCGTCGCGCTGCTGGTCAGCGGGACGCGGCCCGAGGAGCGGCCGTCGGGCTCCAGCGCTTCCGGGCCCCTCGCGGGCGCCACGTTGAGCGAGGCGCGCAACGCCGAGCCAGCCGGTCAGGTCGTCCCGGCGGCCGCGGCGTCTTCCGCGTCCCTGCCGCGGTCGTCCGAGCCGGCGGCGGACATCGAGCGCGAGGCGCTTCGAGAGCCGAGCCGGCGCACGGAGCAGGAGCCCCGGCGTCCCCCGGCCGCGCCGAGGCTCCCCGCGAGCGGGAGCCTCCCGAGCCCGGGCTCGCCCCCGGGGGGAAAGGGCGTTCCGGTCAGCGCTCCGCCCCGGTGACGCCGGAGGCGGAGACTCCCGCCTTGCGGGCGCTCGGGGAGAGGCCCTCTCGGGACAGGCGGTGAGGTGGAGTCGACGTGTCGTGAGCGCGGAGCGGCGGGCCGCGCCGCGCGCGCGTCACTTGCCCTGCGAGATGACGCCGCAGCCGATGCGGCCACCGGCGTTGCCGGCGGGCTGGCCGCCGTCATCCGCCTTCTCGTGGACGATGATGGCGCGGCCGAGGAACGTGTTCGGAGCGCCCTCCTTGAGATTCGCGCCCTTGGCGATGATCTCATGGGTGCCGGTCCCATCGGCCTTGACCTCGATATTGCCGAGATCGCCGAGGTGGCGAGCCGCGGCGTCGGGGAGACCGTGCGGGTGGTTCTCGGGGTTGTAGTGCGCGCCCGCGCTCTTCGCGTCCGGCGCGCTGCAATCGCCGGTCTCGTGCACGTGGACGGCGATCTTGCCCTTGGGAGCGCCCGAGACCTGGACGGCGACCTTCACGCCGCCCTCGACCTCGGTGAAGGTCGCAGTGCCCTTGAGCTTCGACTTGGTCCGCGCCTCGATGGGCACGGAGACGCTGACCGGCGGCGCAGGCGGCGCAGCGGCCTCCGGCGCCGCGGCGTCCGCCGGCGGGCTGGCCTCGGGCGCCGCGGCCGCAGGCGCCGCGGGCGCCTCCGGCGCAGGCTGGGCGGGGACGTCGGGGACCGCAGGGGCCGGCTCGGGCGCGCCGCCACAAGCGGTGGCGCCCAGGACGAACGAGGCGAGCAGCGAGAGACGATAGGCCGGTTTCATCACAGCGGAGACCTCCAGGTTCGTGAAGCGTTGGACCTCCGCCGTCTCGTAGAGCGGTCCTGGCGAGCGATCAATCGGCGAACCCGACATTCGTCAGGTGCGCCGGCGTGAGGCGCGCCGGCGCGCGGCCTGCGTCGCTCGCGCCGGCCGGCGCCGCGGGCAGCGCGCGCCCGACCCCTGGAAAGGGACCAGCGAGGCGCGGAGTCCGCCTCCGCGCCTCGCCGAGCTCAGCGGCGCGCGCTCACTGCGCGGGCGGGCAGCCGATGGGCCCGGTGCCGATCACGACGTCATCGATCCACATCGAGCGGGCGGAGTCCGCCTGATAGGACTCCCAGCCGAGGCCGATGCTGTCGAACGCCGGCGCCTTCCACTCGTAGTTCTCCACGTCGTTGGCGCAGCCCTGGCCCGTCCCGGTCACCTTGAGATCGGTCAGCTCCTCATTATTGAGCCAGAAGCGCATCTCGTTCTTCGGCCCGTCGAAGCTGAACTCGACGCAGGTCCACGCGCCGGTCGGGACCACCGTCGTCTCCTCCGCGTGGTGCCAGCAGTCCGTCTCCGGGCCGGTCTTCGGGTCGCTCCAGAACCCGGGCGTATCGTAGTTCGCCATGAGCTGGCTGCCGGCCGCGGTCGGGTGCTGCCCGCCGTAGCGATACTGTGCCGCGTAGGGCATTCCCTCGAAATCGCTGCCAGGAATGGTCCCTGAACCGTCGATGATGGTCCAGTGCACATCCCCCGTCGGCGCAGCCTCGAGGAAGAACATCATGCGACCATGGATGACGTTCGCCTCGGTGGGCAGGGCGTCGGCGTCCGTGAACTTGATCATGGCCGACTTGTAGTTGTTGTCTCCCGTGCTCGCGGGCGTGGTCACCTTGATGGACTTGGTGCCGCTGTAATGCTTCGTTGTGTCGACCGACACGGTGGAGCCCGCCATCGCCGTATAGACCGTCCACGCGCCCAGCTTCTCGCCGTTCGCGCCCTCGCCCTCGTACGACTCGAAGTCGTCGCAGAGCAGCCCCGCACAGGCCGTGCCGCCGCCGTCCCCCCCGCCCTCGCCTGCGCCGCCGCCGCCGGTTGCGCCGCTGCTGGTGGTGGCGGCGCCGCCCTCGCCTGCGCCGCCGCCGCCGGTTGCGCCGCTGCTGGCGGCGCCGCCGCCCGTGCCGGTGGTCGAGGAAGTTGCCGACGTCGTGCCCCCATCGTCATCCGAGCACGCAGCCGCGCCCGCCGCAAAGGTCGCGAGCAGGCCAAGCAAAGTAACGCTAATTCGAAGATTCATGTTCGTTTCCATCCTCCGCGGCGACTATTGCACGAGGTCATCGCGTGATTCAAGAACGAATGTTTTCGGCAGATCGCACGATCCAGGCGCTCGAACTCGAATGGCCCGGCGGTGCGGGGCAGCACGAAAATGCCCGGGAGCAGCCTTGAACAGCCCGCCTATCGGGCCGGGAGCGAGCGTGAGCGCTCAACCGCCGTCCGCCCCGCTCCCCTCCGCGCCCGAAAGCATCGCCTCCGGCGAGATCGCATAGAGCCTCTCCTCTCCCTGCTTTCCCCGGATCCGCACGAGCGCGGGCATCGCTTCTCCCGGGCTCCCGGCCGCGGTGAACGTCGCCTCATCCATCAGCAGGCCGCCGGCCTTCGCCTGCGCCTGGATCCGAAACGCCGTGTTCACTCGATCGCCGATGATCGTGAACTCCCGCCTGCCGCTCGACCCGATGCTCGCCAGGAGGACGGGCCCTGTCGAGAGCCCGAGCCGGGTCGGGAAGGCGGGGCGGCCCCGCGAGCGCTGGTGTTCGTTGAAGGCCGCGATGCTCCGCTGGATCCGCTGCGCCGCCGCGAGCGCGTCGCTCGCGCCCCGGAAGAACGCGAGCATGCCGTCGCCAACGTACTTGTCGACCTCGCCCGCGTGGTCGTAGACGATCTGCGCCACCGTGGCCATGTAGAGGCTGAGATCCGCGATCAGCGGCCCGGGATCCTCGCTCTCCGAGAGCCGCACGAACTCCTCGATGTCGCTGACCAGCACCGTCAGCACCTCGCGCGCCGGCGGGCTCGGCCGGTTCGACGACACGCTCTCCTCGATGCTCTCCCAGGCCCGGTCGGACAGGTAACCGCGCAGCGCCGCCTGCATCTGGCGCACCTGCGCGTAGCGCTCCTCGAGCTCCCTCCGCTGCCGCTCGAGCTCCCGGCGCTGCCGGTGCAAGAGCAGCTGCGTCCCGACCCTGGCCAGCACCTCGCGCAGCTCGAACGGCTTCGTGACGTAATCGACGCCGCCCGCGTCGAACGCCATCACCTTGTCGCCGATGCCGGTCATCGCGCTCAGGAAGATGACCGGGATGTCCGCTGTCCCGGGATCCCCCTTGAGCCGGCGGCACACCTCGTAGCCGTCCATGTGGGGCATGCTCACGTCGAGCAGGATGAGGTCCGGAGGCGCCGCCGCCGCCGACATCAGCGCCATCGCGCCGCTGATCGCCGCCCGCACCTCGTAGCCCTGCGCCGTCAGCATCGAGGTCAGGAGCGACAGGTTCGCCGGCATGTCGTCCACGATCAGGATGCTCGGGGGCTCTTCCCTGGGGCGCTCCGGCCGCGCGCCCGGGGCCGCCCCGCGGGGGGCTGGCTTTGCGTCGGTGTCCGTCATGACGGCTCCTCCTCGTCGGCGCTCGATAGCGCCAAGATGCTGTCGAAGCGATACCCCCGCGCGAGCTCGGCCACGGCGCCCGCGAGGTCCGCGTCCTCCGGCCGGAACCGATCGAGCGTCGCCTGGACGGCCTTCGCGTCGAGCCGCGTCGCCGCCCGCCGGAGGTCCTTGCGGAGCGCGGCGGGCAGCCCGGCCGCCGCCCGGGCGAGGTCGACGGCCGGCGCCCCCTGGGCGGCGCCGGGCTCGGCGGCGCGCTCCTCGTACTCGAAGCGGGCCCCGAGGTGCTTCGTCAGGAGGCCGAGGATGTCCGCGTCGCGGAACGGCTTGCTCACGAAGTCGTCGCACCCGGCCTCCGCCGCGAGCGCCCGGTTCTGCTCGAACGCGCTCGCGGTCATCGCCACGACGACCGTCTCGTGCCCCCGCGCGCTCGCCTTGATGCGGCTCGCCGCCTCGTAGCCGTCGAGCAGCGGCATGCGGAGGTCGAGCAGGACGAGGTGCGGCGCCCACGTCTCCCACTGCGCCACGGCGCCGAGCCCGTTGGTCGCGCTGCGCGCCTCGACGCCCACCGAGTCGAGCAGCTTGAGCAGGCAGTGGCGCACGTCCCACCGGTCGTCGACGACGAGCACGCGGTACCTCGGCTGGCCCGGCGAGAGCCCCACGGCCCGGAGCGCCGCCGGGTGGCGCGCCGCGCCGCCGGCGCGGGCGTCGGGCGCGTCGGCCAGCGACAGGCGCACGTCGAAGCGGAGCGTCGTCCCGCGGCCGACCTGGCTCTCCACCCGGATGTCGCCCCCCATCATCCGCACGATGCGCCGGCTGATGTGCAGGCCGAGGCCCGTGCCCTCGCGCGACTGCCGCCCGGTCGCGGTCTGCCCGAACGCCTCGAAGAGCTCCGCGAGCTCCGCCTTGGCCATGCCCCGGCCGGTGTCCGTCACCTCGAACGAGACCCGCACCCGCCCCGCCGCCGCGCCGTCGGGCGCGCCGCCCTCACGCACACCGGTAGAGCGCCGCGACGAGGCGCGCAGCGTGACCGACCCGCGCGGCGTGAACTTCAGCGCGTTGCCGAGCAGGTTGATCAGCACCTGCCGCAGCTTCCCTTCATCGCCGTGGACGTGCCGCGGCACGTCCTGCTCCCGCTCGACCCTGAGCGTGAGGCCCCGCTTCTGGGCCTCGACCGCGAACATCTCCGAGAGCCCCGAGAGCGTGTCGTGGAGGTCGAACTCGGCGTCGACGAGCGTCATGCGGCCGGCCTCGATCTTCGCCATCTCGAGGATGTCGTTGACCAGGCCGAGCAGGTGCTCGCCGCTCTTGCAGATGACAGCGAGGTTCTCGCGGTGCCGGTCGGCGAGCGAGGGGTCGCGCTCCACGAGCTGCGCGAAGCCGAGGATCGAGTTGAGCGGGGTCCTGAGCTCGTGGCTCATGTTGGCGAGGAACGCGCTCTTCGACCGGCTCGCGGTCACGGCCTCGTCCCTCGCCCTGCGCGCCTCCTCCTCGGCCCGCCGCGCCTCGGCGAGCTCCTCGACGAGGCGCTGCTCCGCGGCGCGGCTCGTCGCGAGCTCCTGCGCCTTCCGCTCGAGCTCGCGCTCGCTGGCGTGGAGCCGCCGGCGGAGCGCCCAGAGGGCGACCAGAAGGAGGGTCCCGACGACAACGGAGGCGGAGATCCCGACGACCTGCATTCGATGTGCCCCACCCGCCTCCTGCGCGGCGGGAAAGACCGGAGCGCCGATCCCGTCGGAAGGCACCGATCAGGTTACAGGAGTTCGGGGCAGCCCGTGGGGGCCCGATCGGCCGCGCCGCGCGGCTTCGGGCGGCGGTGCGGCGCGCTCGTCAGGCAGACCACGGAATCGACGGAGCCGCGCCGCGGCAGCGCGACGCGGCGGTCGGTCCTCCCCGGCGCGTTCACGCGCTGCTCCCCGGCGCGGGTTCACGCGCTATGGCGCGCCGCCGTCCGGCTTCGCTCGTCGCGGGGGTGTGACGACCTCATCGGTCGGCGGCGGGCCGGCGTCTCCGCGCGGCGGCGGGCCGGCGTCTCCGCGCGGCGGCGGGCCGGCGTCTCCGCGCGGCGGCGCGTCGCTGTCTGCCTGCGCGGGCGGCGGCCTGGGCGCGGGCGTGAGCGCGGGTTGGCGGAGGCCGCGCAGCGAGGCGAGCCGATCGACGAGGACGCCGGCCTCCTCGGCCGACAGCTTGACGCGCGCGTGGAGCGCCTTGCCCTCGGCCGCGATCGCGATGCGCTCGAGCACGGCCCCGAAGCCGATGAGCCGCGTCGCGAAGTCCGCCGCGCGCGCGTCTCGCGCCGCGCGCAGCTCCGCGCCGAGCGCGGCGCAGGGGGCCTCCGCGTCGCAGAGGACGGCGGCGTGGACGGCGATCTCCGGGCCGAGCGCGACGCTGGCGCCGCCGGAGAGCAGGGACGCCGCGGGCGATCGGCTGGAGCCGCTCAGCGCGAGCTCGCGCCCGATCTCGGCGCGCTGCTCGGGCGTGAGCACCACCGTGACGCGCGCCGCCCCCTCGCCCACGGCGCGGGCGATGTCGTCGTGCGCGGCGCTCGCGCCGACGTTCCCTCCGACGTTCCCGCCGCGGCCCTCGGCGGCGTCGATCATGGCGCGCAGGTACGCGCCCCCGCCGAGCAGGATCGGCCCCCCGGGGCGCACGGCGATCTCGCCGTGGCCCTCGGCGCTCGAGTCCCGCACCGCGCGGAAGCTGCCGATCGCGGAGACGACCGGCCGCCCGCCGCGGGCCTCGATGACCTTGGAGGCGCACGCGAGCAGCGCCTCGTCCTGCACGGCGCCGGCCGCGACCAGCCCGAAGTCGCCGCCCTCGCCCGCCGCCGGGATGGCGATCGCGACCTCGGTCAACGCGGCCACCGGGTCGAAGCCGCACACGTCGCGCACCTTGCCGAGCCCGGGGATCTCGCGCTCCTCGCGCAGGAACGAGGCGAACGCGGGAGAGGCGCGCAGGGCCGGGAGATCGAGCGTCGCGACGAGCATCGCGCCGGCGGGCACGGCGTCGAGCGCGCGCGGCGCGGCGGGGGGGCTCTCCCGCCGGCGGCCGAGGAGCCAGGCGGCGCCGCCGCCGAGCAGGACCCCGGCGAGCAGGAGGACGAGGCCGTCTCTGGTCCGCGGCTGCACGCGCGACCCGTTAGCACACGGCCGCGGCGGACGCCCCGGCGGGCGCGCGCCCCCTCGCGCGCGCCGGCACGTGGCCGAGGATGGCGCTGCGCCGCCCGGACGTGCCCTTGCGCGGCGGCAATGTGCCCTTGTGGGGCGTCGACGTGCCCTTGTGGGGCGGCGACGTGCCCTTGCGCGGCGGCAACGTGCCCTTTGCGCGGCGGCAACGTGCCCTTGTGGGGCGTCAACGTGCCCTTGAGCGGCGTCAACGTGCCCTTGAGCGGCGTCAACGTGCCCTTGTGGGGCGTCAACGTGCCCTTGTGGGGCGTCAACGTGCCCTTGTGGGGCGGCTACGCGCCCTTGCGCGGCGGCGACCAGCGCGTCCCGCGGACGAGATCGAACACGGGCACGGTCACGTTGAAATTCCAGCGCTTCATGAGCCGGGGATCATGGTGCCTGCGGTGGTGCTCGCGGAGCCGCGTGAGCCCCGGGAGCCGGTACACCGGGCTGTCCGGCGGCAGGTGATACGCGAGGTGCAGCCACTCGTAGCTCACGAAGAACACCATCGCCGTCGCGAGCCCGAGCAGCGCCGCGTCCGGCGAGAACAGCGCGCCCGCCGCCGCGGCGAGCGGCAGCAGCGAGGCGAGGACCAGGAGCGCCGAGGCCGGCGGCGTCAGCACCAGCCAGAGCTCGCGGGCGCTCCGCAGCGCCATGTCGTCGGCGGTGAAGGCGAGGTGGTGCTCGCGCTCGTGCCGCTCGCACAGCGCGCCGAGCAGCGGCGCCCGCCGGTGCAGCACCGACCTGTGCGCCCACCACTCGAAGGCGAAGCCGAGCAGCAGCGTCGCCGGCACCGCGACGAGCTCGACGGCATCGACGGCGTCGAGGAGGCGCACCGCCGCCGCGAGCACGAGCGCGCCGAGCAGCGTGGGCGCCGCGAGGTGGAGCGCCGGGCGGTACCCGCGCGGGATCCGCGCCGCGATCTCCGCGCGCCGCCGCGACCGCGGCGAGGCCGGCTCGTTCACGAGCATCGGAAACTATGAATTCCAAAAAAACAGAACGCAAGCGCGGGCGAGGCCGCCGGCGAGGGGGCGCGCTCAGCTTTCCTGGCGTTCTTCCTTCTGTTCCGCGTGTTCGGCCTGCTCCGCGCCGTCCCCGGGCGCGCCGCCGTCCGTCGCGGGCGCGTCCCGCTCGAACAGCCCGCCGATCGCCTCGCCGATGCGGCCGATCTTCGCGGCGAGCAGCACGACGATGAGCAGGAAGGCCGTCAGGGCGATCTCGTTGTGGGAAGCGCCGAGCACCATGGGTCGACGTCTACCACACGCGGCGCCCACGGCGCCGCCGCGCCGCCGCGCGCGCGTGCGGCGGCGCGGCGGCGCCGACCTCGCGCTCGCGTCGCGGAGGTGATGTCGGCCGGGCGCCCCCAGCGCGGCAGGGGTGGAGACCTCGCCGCTCCGGCGGGGCGGTCGTGGAGGGAGCTGCGCTGCGCGGCGGGAACGCGAGCGGGCCGCGATCGCGTTTGACAGCCCGCCGACGACCGTCGAGAGTCCAGTCGATGCGGGCCCCTGGGCGCTGCTCCGCCGGGCCGCCGCCACGAGATGACCGCCGTGTCCGAGCCCCGCGACGACTACGAAGCAGTGCAGGCGCGCCCGCGCGAAGGCGCCATCCTGCTGGCCGACGCGTCCGCGGACGGGGAGGCGATCGGCGCGGCGCTGCGGGGCCGGGGCTTCGAGGTGATCGCGGCGCCCATCGCCGAGCTCGACGCGCGCCTCGCGAGCGACGCGCCGCGCGTCGTGATCGTCGACATCGACGAGCCCGGCGCGATCGAGGCGCTCGAGCGCCTCTACCTGCGGCCGGGCGGCCTCGCCGCGTCCGTGCTCCTCGTGGGGGATCCAGTCCGCTCGGCGGAGCTCGATCCCCAGCTGTTCGGGCAGGTGTTCGAGCGCCCGGTCGACACCGCCGAGCTCGCCGCGCACGTGAGCGCGGTCGCGGAGCCCGGGCGGTTCCGCGGGGAGCACGCCGTCGAGGCGCGCCTCGCGGCGGGCTTGCCGCTCGACAACGACGTCCCGTCGAACCCCGACTTCGCGAGCGATCTCGACCCGCTCGACGTCGGCTCGGTGCTGCCGCCCCCGGAGGAGGAGGGCGACGAGGTCGGTCCGCGCCTCCTGCCGGCGCGGATCAGCCCGGAGCTCGAGGAGATCCTCGTCGCCGCCGAGCAGCGGGTCACGGCGAAGGCGCACCCGTCGAGCATCCCGGCGGCCGAGGAGGAGGTCGATCTGATGCTGTCGTCGGAGCTGCTCTCCGCCCTCGACGAGCCCCTGGATCCGGAGGAGGACGAGCCGCGGACCGGCGCGAGCGCGGCCGTCGCCCCGGTGCCGACCGGGTCGCCCTCGCAGCCGAGGGCGAGCGAAGGCCCGTACGGCGTCGCGCCCGCGCCGCAGCCGGCGGCCACCGGCGCCGAGCACACAGGGCCCGGCGACTCCCTCGTCGAGCTCGCGGAGCCGGGCGACGAGCACGAGGACGACCGCGACGCCGAGCCCGCGTTCGACGGGGCGCACGCGACGAAGCGCGCCGGCCCCGAGCTCGCGGCGCTCTCGCTCGACAGGGAGGCGCACCCGCACGGCAGGGAGGATCGCGATCTCGGCGGTCCCGCGCGCCGGAGCGGCGGCCGCGACGCCGCGCCGCCGACCCCGCGCGACGCGGGCCGGCCCCACGCCTTCGCGTCGCCGCCGCCGCGCCCCGAGCCCGCGTGGGATCGGTCGCCCTCGCCCGTGCCGCGAGAGGAGCCCGCGTGGGACCGCGCCGGCCCTGCGCGCGGCGGCGAGGACGTCGACTGGGCGCGCGCTCCGTCGGGCCGCGTCGAGCCGAGCCTGCGCCAGCGCGTCACCGAGCCGCCGCCGCCCCGGTCGCGCGAGGCCCGCGACGCCCGCGCGCCTGGCTTTCCGCCGTCGCCTGGCGTCGCGTTCGTGTCGCCTCCCTCGGTCGAGGTGAGGACCGCGCTGCTGTCGCCGGTCGGAAGGGCCGAGCCCGAGCCGCTGCCGCCCGTGACGTCCCCGGCCCGCTCCGCCCCGGCGGGGCGCGCCGCGGCGCCTGCTGGCGGGCCCGTCCCGGCGAGCGCGGGCGCCGGCTCGCTCGGGCGCGGCCTCCTGGCGCCGAGCCCGCCTGCCGCGCCGAGCGCGGCCGCGTTCGGCCGCGGGCCCCTGCCAGCGCCGCCGTCCATGGCCATCTCCGGCGCGGCCCTGCGTGGGCCCGCGCCGCCTCCGCTGCCGCTCGTGCCGCCCGCGCCCGCCACGGTCACAGCGGCCGGGCTCGGCCGCGCCATGGCGCTCGAGCCGATCGACGAGGCGCCGAGCTCCGGCGGGGTGTCCTCGACCACGGTGCTCGGCCCGGGCGACGCCCCGCGCGCGCTGGCCCGCGCGGTGGGCAGCCGCTCCTCCGGCGCCCTCGCGATCACGACCGAGGAGGGCGCGCGGCGCATCGTCCTGCACGAGGGCGATCTCGTCACCGCCGGCTCGAGCATCCCCGAGGAGACGCTGCTCGCCTTCCTGGTGGGGCGGGGCGACCTCGAGCGCGAGGTCGCCGCGCGGCTCGCGGGCAAGCTGCCCGCCTCGGGCCGGCACGCGGGCGCGGCGCTCATCGCGCACGGCCACCTCGGCCAGGACGACCTCTGGCCGGTGCTGCGCGCGCACGCCGAGTGGGTCATCGGCCACGTCGTGCTCGTCGAGGCCGGCACGTGCGACCTCGAGCCCGAGCCGCCGGGCCGCCTCAAGGCGGAGCCGAACGTCTTCGGCGGCGCCACCGGCGCCGAGGTCTTCGTCGAGACGATCCGCCGCGTGATCGCCCCCGAGGTCGCCCTGCGCCGCCTCGGCGGCCCGGGGGCGCGCCTCGACGACGGCGTCCGGCGCAACCTGCTCGGCGAGTGCGCGCTGCGGCGCGAGGAGGAGGAGCTCGTGCGCACCGCGCGCGGCCGCAGCGTGGGCGAGCTCGTGAGCGTGGCGGAGCCCGAGAACGCGAGCGTGCTCTACGCGCTCGTCTGCCTGGAGGTGCTCGACGTCCTCATCCCGCCGTCGATCACCGAGGCGCCGCCCCCGCCGGTGGAGGATCCGCTCGACGAGGAGGCGATCCGGCAGCGCGTCCGGGCGCGGCTCGCGCTGGTGGAGGACGGGGACTATTTCTCGATCCTCGGCATCCCGCGCGACGCGACGAACTACGAGATCCGCCGCGCGTACCTCGCGCTGAGGAAGGCCTTCGAGCCGTCCACCCTGCTCACCGCCGCGACCGTGGACCTGCTCGACGACGTGCGGCTCGTCATCGAGGTGCTCGACGAGGCCTACGAGATCCTGCGCGAGCCGCACAGGCGCGAGCGGTACCGGCGGGCGATCGAGGCGGGGCCGCCGTAGCGGGGAGCGGGGCAGCGCGCGCTCGGTACGGCGCGCGGCGGGCACGGTTGATGAAAGCCGGCGCGGCTGTGCAATGCGCGCTCTCTCCCGGACCGGCGGCGCCGCGCGCGGGCGAGCCGGCGCGCTCCGGTCGATCGGCCGCGGCGGCGCTGATCGCCGCCCTCGCGCTCGCCCCGGGGTGCGTCCGCGAGGCGGCGAAGGAGGCGACCCACGGCACGCTCGAGGCGCTCGAGCGCGGCGCGCAGGACGGGGCCGGGCCCGCCGGAGGATCGGCCGAGAGGCCGGCCGAGGGCGCGCGCGAGCGCGAGCGGCCGCTCGTGGGGGCCATCGTCCACGACGCGGTCCGGGCCGGCGCGGCGGAGATCGGGCGGCAGGCCGAGGGCCTGGAGCCGGTCATCGCGCAGACGAGCGAGGCGGTCAGCAGCGCCGTCGTCGAGGGCGCCCTCCAGCACGACAGGGCGCTCGTCACCCTCGTCGAGCAGGGCACGGGCGCCGCGGCGAGGGCCGCGGCGCGCGAGGGGACGGCAGAGCTCATGGAGCAGTTCGCCGGGTGCCCCGCCGGCGACCCGGGCTGCTCGAGCGCCGCGATCGAGCGCGCGAGCCGCGCCGCCGCCACGGGCTTCGCGGACGGCCTGGGGAGGGCGATGCAGCCCTGGATCATCGGCCTCGCGTTCGGCGGGGGGTTCCTGCTCGCCGCGCTGCTCGCCGTCGCCATCGCGGTCTTCGGGCGGCGGCACGAGCGCCCTGCCGCGCACTGAGCGCTCTGCCGCGCACTGACTGAGAGAGGTCCGCCCCTTGCACGCACACGCACCGCAGGAGGCACCATGTCCAAGGCGAGCGAGTTCATCGAAGCCCTGCGTCGGATCGAGGAGAGCGGCGACGTCGAGCCCATGGCGCGGCTGTTCGCGCCCGACGCCGTGCTCAGCAACCCGGCGATCTCGAGGCCGCTCCACGGCCCCGACGGCGCCCGCAACTTCTGGCGCAGCTACCGCCACGCGTTCGGCGAGGTGCGGTCCGAGTTCCGGTGCGTCGCCGAGTCGGATGCGGCTTCCCTCCTCGAGTGGACGAGCCGCGGGACGCTGCCCAGCGGGGCCGAGTTCTCGTACGAGGGCGTGAGCGTCCTCGAGCACCCGGCCGGCGCGATCGCGCGGTTCAGGGCGTACTTCGACCCGAGGTCGCTCGGGCTGCCGCTGAGGCACGCGGCGTAGCGCCGCGCTTCAGCTGGAGCACGCGGCGTAGCGCCGCGTGCCGGCCCGCGCGATCGCGTCCACCACGACCTCGCCTTGCTCGACGCCCACGAGCGCCGCCGACCCCTCCTCGAGCTGGCCGCGCAGGATGAGCTCCGCGAGCGGCGCCTCGACGAGGCGCGCGATCGTGCGCTTCATCGGCCGGGCGCCGAGCTCCGGGTCGAACCCCCCGGCGTCGAGCAGCGCGTCGATCGCCTCGGGCTCGACCTCGAGCTCCACGCCGCGCGCCTCGAGCTCGCGCTCCAGGCCGCCGAGCAGCCGCCGCGTGATCTCGGCGACGTCCGCCCGCGTGAGCGGCGCGAAGCAGAGGACCTCGTCGATGCGGTTGTAGAGCTCGGGCGGGAGCGCCGCGCGGGCCGCGGCGAGCATCGTCTCCCCGAGGCGCTCGGGCGACACGGCCGAGGAGGCGCGGGCGAAGCCGACGGAGCGCTCGGACCGGAGCGCGCCGGCCTCCGCCGCGCCGAGGTTCGAGGTCATCACGAGGACCGTGTTCGTGAAGTCCACCCGCCGCCCTCGTCCGTCGGTCAGGCGGCCCTCGTCGAAGACCTGGAGGAACGCCTCGAGCACGTCGCGGTGCGCCTTCTCGATCTCGTCGAGCAGCACCACCTGGTACGGCCTCCGCCGCACCGCCTCGGTGAGCTGGCCGCCGGCCTCGTGGCCGACGTAGCCGGGCGGCGCGCCGACGAGGCGCGCGACGGCGTGCGACTCCGCGTACTCGGAGAAGTCGAGCCGCGTCATCGCGTCGGGCGAGTGGAACAGCGCCTCGGCGATCGCCTTCGCCGTCTCCGTCTTGCCCACGCCGGTCGGCCCCAGCAGAAGGAACGACCCGATCGGGCGGCGCGCGCGCAGGCCGGCCGCGTTCCGGCGGAGCACCCGCGCGATGCGCGAGAGCGCCTCGCCGTGGCCGACAACGTTCTCGGCGAGCAGCGTCTCCAGCGAGAGCATCCGCTCGCGATCGGTCTCGAGCAGCCGCTCGACCGGCAGGTCGGCGAGCTCGGAGACCACCTCGGCGACCTCGGCGGGGCCCACCTGCCGCGCGGGCTGCGCGGGTTCACGGAGCGCCGCGCGCGACGCGCCTGACGCGCGCGACGCGCCTGACGCGCCTGACGTCGACGACGCGCGCCGCCGCGTGCGCGCGCCCGCGAGGTCGAGGATCGAGAGCGCCTTGTCGGGCAGCGCGCGCCCGGGCAGGTAGCGCACGGACCAGGCGACGGCCGAGGCCAGCGCCTCGTCCGTGAACGCGAGCCCGTGGTGCGCGCCGAGCCCGACCGCGACGCTCCGGAGCAGCAGGAACGCCTCGTCCTCCTCGGGCTCGTCGATCTCGACGATCGTGAAGCGCCGCGCGAGCGCCGGGTCGACCTCGATGCTCTTCCTGTACTCCTCGGGCGTGGCGGTGCCGATCAGCGTGAGCTCGCCGCGGGCGAGCGCGAGCTTGATCTCGGCCATCGCCTCGTCGAGCGCGCCGCTGCCGAAGAGCTCCGACAGGCCGTCGATGAACAGGATGACCCGCCCGCCCGCCTCGCGGACCTCGGACCGGAGCGCGGACAGGCGCTCGCTCAGCGCGCCGCGCGCGCCGGTGCCGGCGAGGAGCTCCGAGGGCACGAGCTCGACGACGACGCGCGGCTCCCGCTCGTCGAACGCGAGCCGGTGCGCCACGCCGCGCGCGACGGAGGTCTTGCCGACGCCCGCCGGGCCGAGGAGGCAGGGGTTGTTCGCGTGGCGCTTGGCCAGGACGTCGAGCGCCTGCTCGATCTCGTGCTCGCGGCCGACGATCGGCTCGAGCTCCCCCTGCACGGCCGCGAGCGAGAGGTTGTGCCCGAGCGAGGCGAGGGCCGGGAAGCGCGCGCGGTCGAGGGTGAAGCGCGCCGCGAGGGCGGCGCTCGCGGCGGCGCTCGTGGCGGTCGGCGGCGCGAGCGGCGGGAGCGGCCGCCCCGGCGCGGGCGCGGCGGGGGAGGCGGCGGGAGCGGGGGCAGGGGAGGCCGAGGACGCCGGGGAGGGGGTGGGCGTGAGGGCGATCGGCTCGGCGGCTGCCAGCGCGTCGGCTCCGATCGGCGCCGCGGCGGGGCGGGGGCGCCCCGGCGGGAACAGCGGCGTCGGCGGGAAGAGCGGCACGGTGACGCCCGGGCCGGCGCCCTTGGTGGGCCGCGACTCCGGCGCGCCGGCGCCCCTGGCGGGCCGCAGCTCCGGGATCCCGACGCCGGCGCCCCTGGCGGGCCGCAGCTCCGGGACGGCGACGCCGGCGCCCTTGGCGGGCCGCAGCTCCTGGGACGTGCGCGGCGAGCGCGGCGTGCGCCCCGGATCGGCGGCCTCGCCGCGGGCGCGGCGGGCCGTGGGCGTCGCGCCCGGCGCCGGCGTCTCCGGCGCGCCGCCGTCCTGGAGCAGCCGCGCGGGCGTCCGCCGCGCCTGCACCACGCCGAGCGCGATCTGGAGCGCCGCGGTCCGCAGCCGCGCGAGATCGACCCCCGACTGGGTGAGCGCGCGGTGCGCGGCCGAGCTGCGGTCGGACAGGAGCGCGAGCAGCAGGTGGAGCGCCGCGGGCTCCTTGGCTGTCGCTCGCTTCGCGACGTCGCGCGCGCCCCCCATCGCCCGGCCGATCGGGTCGGGGCCCTCGTCGTCGACCGAGCGGGTCGCCTTGAGCAGGGCCTCGTCGTCGAGCCGCCGATCGCGGAGCAGATCCGCGGCGGGGCCTCCGCTCATGGCGATGGCCGCGAGGAGGTGCACGCTCGACAGGCGCTCCTTGCGCTGGGCGGCGAGGTCCTGCGCGAGCTTGCGCAGCGTGACGAGCTCGGCGTGGGAGCGAGGGCTGGTCATCCTTGCAGAGGTCTCCGGGCTCGGGGTTCGCACGCCGGGCGAGGGCGGGCCAAGTTTCGGAGGCCGGCGGCCGCGCGCCGCGTGCCATGTCACTGAGGGATCACCTCCTCGGTCTTGCAGACGGGCGTGGCGGCGGCGAACCCCTCGGCGCACCCGAGGCGCACCGCGCGCAGCTGCGAGGCGGACGAGCTCGACGGCCGCTCCGCCGCGCGCGGTCGCGCTGTGGTCAGAGCCCCGCGGCGAGGAACCGGGCGAGGAAGCCGCGGGTGCCGGCGTCTCCGAGGGAGTTGCACACCGGCGAGGCGGCGCCGATCGGGCAGTCGACGTCGCGGTCGTAGGACCAGTAGTGGACGCCGGCGAGGCCCTGGGACCTGGCGAAGGCGGCGGTCTCGTCGACGTCGGTGAGCGTGTAGAGCTCGCCGCGGACGTCATTGCCGCCGATCATCGGGGTGAGCTCGATGTTGGCGTAGGGCACGCCGAAGTGATCGTGCAGGTTGTACGCGGCCTGGATCGCCGACTGGCCCATGTCGCACTGGCCGCCGGACACGACGCACACGCCGGGACCGGGCGAGCCGTAGTTCATGGTCATCAGGTTGACGGTGACGTGGCTGGGCCAGGTCGCCGCGCTGCCGTCGAAGCCGAAGACGTCGGCGATCGCGGCCATGGCGGTGTCGCCGAGGGCGTTGAGGCTCGAGCCGATGTTGCTGCCGAGGGAGCGCGCCGCCGACGCGCCCTCGTTGCTGGCGAGGGTCGCCAGGGTCAGGCTGAAGCGCAGGTTCGGGTACGCGGCGTGCGCGGCCTCGAGGCGCTGCACCAGCGCCGCGATCACCCGTGGCGACTGGCCGGCCTCGATGTCGAGGTCGACGCCGATGAGGCGCGGCCCGGCCCAGCGATCGAGGAAGGCCGCAAAGCCGGCGTCGGAGCCGCAGGTGAACGAGCCCGCCGCGCCGCCGGTCGACAGGATGTAGCCGACGCCGGCGGCCTCGAGCACCGGGACGTTGGCGGCGGCCATCGCCGCGCCGGGCACGTCGCCCCAGCGCTCGTCGCCGCACTCGCCGGTGGCGAAGGCCAGGCTGACGACGTCGCCGCCGGCGGCCTTGAAGTCGTCGGCGAACACGGTCTGGGTCCCCGACACCTTCGTGGAGATCACGCTGGTGTCCCAGTTCATGTGGACGCCGGTGTCCTTGTAGGGGCCGAACAGGAGGGCGCCGTTCCCGTTGCCGCCATCGCCGCCATCGCCGCCGCCGTTGCCGGTGTCGTCGCCGCCGCCGCACGCGGAGGCGAAGCTCGCCGCGGCGAGCAGGGAGAGGAGGCGGGTGCAGCGCTTCATCGGGTCCTCGTGAAGGGGCTTCGGGTTCGATCCCGGGCTTGCACGAGGATAGAGCGCTGCTCGCGAACGCGGCACGTCGTGGCCGACCGGCAGGTGGTGAACTTCAGAGCGGAGCCTACCGGGAGCCACCCGGGTGAGTTGAAACTCTGCTTGGAAGCGGTCGAGAGGCTCCGGGGAGATGTCGAGCTCTGGCCGGACGTTGGCGGGAGCCACCCGGGTGAGTTGAAACTCTGCTTGGAAGCTGTCGAGAGGCTCCGGGGAGATGTCGAGCTCTGGCCGGACGTTGGCGGGAGCCACCCGGGTGAGTTGAAACTCTGCTTGGAAGCTGTCGGGAGGCTCCGGGGAGAGCTCGAGCTCTGGACGGAGGCTGCCGGGGGTGACGGTCAACGTTGACCCACAACGGTCAAGATTGCCTGTAGCGCACGATGACCTGACCGCAGTCGACCGAGCCCCCCACCGAGAGCCTCGCCGGCGTCTCTTTCTCGTGCCGACGGATCTCCGGACGTGCAGGGGCGCCTGCCGGACGGAGAGACGAGGAAAACGACGGGCTCGGGTCGATTTTCGTGACCCGATCGGGGTCGAGCTCCCGATTTATCTCCTCGACGGGACGGAAGGACGCCGGGCGACGGAGCCCCTTCGCGCGGCGCGCTCGGTCCCGCCGGCACGGGTCCATCGTTCGCTCACGCTGCTTGCGTGGCGAGGCGACGGCCCGGGTCGAACGCAACCGACAGACTCCCTTTTCGAGGAGACTTCAGGAGGAGAGATATGCCTGCCGTGATCAAGTCGAAGAAGCGCTCCGCGGCCGCCATGCCAGCTGGAGAGCCGACGTATCCCTCGCCCATCTACTCTCCTGCGATCGGCAAGAAGGCGCTCGAGGCGCTCGCCCCGGCGCTCGACCGCCTCGCCGAGGCCGACCTCGTGACCGTGAGGCTGGACGTCGAGGCGGCCACGTATGCGGCCCTCGGCGTCGCCAGATTCGTGTCCTCGCCCGACGTTCGTGCGCGCTTCGCGCTGTTGCCCCGGGAGGAGTTCGACATGACGTACGTCCACGAGCTCGAGCTCGTGTGCTTCGCCGCGCTCCATGCGCTGGCCGAGGCCCGCGCCGCCGGCGCGCTCACGACGACGGACGCGCGGCTCCCCATCGAAATCGTCAGCGAGGCGACGGAGATCGAGGGGCGCATGCAGGCGCTATGCGAGTACCACCTCTCGGACGACCCGGCGATCAGGCCGGAGCTCGATCGTCTGCGGCCCGGCACCGGGCACCGCGACCTCGCGAACGACCTGCTCGGATACGCCCGGATCTACGAGCTTCGCGCCGACGTGGTGAAGGACGACCGGAAGCTCTACCGGGCCGGGGACGCGGCGCGCGCGCGGGAACTGGCCGGGGTGATGGTCCAGCGGCGCTCGACGGCGATGACGCCCAAGGCGCGAAAGGCCTACGGCCGGTACGTGCGGGTCTGGACGCTGCTCTGCCGGCGCTACGACGAGGTGCGGGCGGCGGCGCTGTGGCTGTGGCGGAGGAGCGCGCGCGTGCAGGAGCGGTTCCCCTCGCTGTTCGCCGCGGGCCGGCCGAACTCGGGCCGACCGAGGAAGGAGAGTGCGTCGGACAGGCGTCGGGAGAGCGACGGTGGCGGGAGCGGGCGCGTGGCAGGCGGGGAAGAGGCGGTGGAGACGCCCTCCCCGGAGGGCGTGGAGGGAAGCCCTTCGTGAACCGGGGGCCACCAGCCGCCTCGAGCCCACGCGAGGAATGAGCGGCGACGGGGCTGGTGCATGCTGGCACGGCGCTGGGTCGTGGGGCCATGCCGGCTCCAGGCGTCGCCTCTGCTGCTCCTGCTCGAACTTCGGTGGCAGCCTCAAATTAAATCTGCATTATCATCCGATTGTGTCGGCCATCTTCGTCGACGAGACACGCTGGCCAGCGTTCGGCGCTGAGCCGCACCCACCCGCCCCACAGCTCCCGCCCCTCTGCCACCACCGCCGAGGCGTCGATCCTCCGCGCGGCCGAACCCATGGAGCCATACGGCGCAGCCGCCGGCGAGCGCGAGGTCCAGCGGGACGACGCCCGAGTGGAACCGCTGGTTCGGCCCGAGCGCAAGCGGAGAATGGAACCCAGGTAATACCTTTCACTACCACGACGGCTACCGTTGTCCCAAGACCGCGCAGTTGACTGGCATCTCGCCGAGCGCGTAGCCTTACAGGCTTCCTAGCCAAGTATGGCTCGGCTGGAGCAGGAGGCAACGATGGCGCTTATTGACAACATGCGGCGTCTTGCGGAGCAAGTTCGGAAGAGGCTCCCAAACACGATCGGCGAAGAGGCGACCAAGAACGCTCTCGTGATGCCATTTCTTGGAGCACTTGGCTACGACGTGTTCGACCCGACGGAGGTTCGCCCTGAGTATGTGGCCGACTTCGCCAAGAAGAAAAGCAACGGTCAGTTCGAGAAGGTCGACTACGCGATCTACATCAATGGCGTGCCGGTGATGTTCATCGAGTGCAAGCCGGCCGATGCGGAGCCGAACACGCACAGCGGCCAGCTGTCACGGTATTTCAACTCGACTCCGTCCGTCAAGGTGGCGGTTGTCACGAATGGCGTTCGATACATGTTCTTCACCGATCTTGAAGAACCTAACATCATGGGCGAGCGACCGTTCTTCGAGTTCAATGTGCTCGAATTCGCGGAAAGAGACGTCGAAACGCTCGATGCGTTCTCCAAGGACAACTTCGATGCTGGAACTGTGCGAACGCGCGCGGAAGACATAATATTCACCGGGCGAATGACGGCCTACATCAACGACGTGCTACGCAACCCGACAGAAGAGTTCACGCGCTTCATTCTCGGCGAGTTGAACATCACGACGGGCAAGCTCACGGCGAAGCGCGTCGAAAAATTCATACCGATCGTACGCAAGGCTATCCAGACAACCCTGCTCGACATGGCCACCAGATCGATCAGGCAGGAGACGCAGGACATCGCAGTGGCCGCGCCGCCCCCGCCCCCGCCCCCGCCCATACCACAACCACCCCCGCAGGCTGCGCCGCCTTCAAGAGACTCAGCTCCGGAGAACGGGAAAGGCGTCGTCACGACCCAAGAGGAGTTGGACGCCTACGAGGTCGTTCGTCGCATATGCGCCGACTCTCCAGCGGCCAGCAAGGCCCAGGTTCACTACCGAGACGCGGTTAACTATTTCGGCATCAACATCGGGAACACGAAAAAGTGGTTCGTTCGCCTGTTCTTCGACGGCAAGCGCAAGTCCGTGGTTACCAAAGTCCCCGCCGACAGAGCAACGCTGCTCGCGCCCGGATTTGAGGTCGACGCGCCGAGCGAAAACGTCGGGAAGAGCCGCGTATATGTTAGTGGCCTGAAGGACCTCGAGCGGCTGAGGCCTCTGCTGATGCTCGCCTTCGAGGACGAGATTCGTCGCGCCGAATCTGGCGACGTGCCCGAGGAAGACGAGTTGCCGGCTGGCGTCGCCATGCCCCACTAGAGCGACAAACGGGTTGAAACCGCCAGAAGAGAGCAGAATTCGAACCGCCAAGGCGCCAAGGACGCCAAGAGAATCACAAAAATCTTGGCGTCTTATGGCGCCTTGGCGGTTCACTTCTCGCTCGCTCAACGTGATCGGTGCCCTAGGCTAGCGTGCTGCCGGTCAGCGTTTCGGCGGTAAATGGTCTCCCCTCCACAGTCGCGAGCGCCGCCATGTGGACGTAGAGCACCCGGTCGTAGCGCCGATCGTCGAGTGGCGTCGTCGTCCCTGGAACTAAAGATGAGCTTGCCGTAATCGCGGGGGCTGCGGGTCTTTCAGGCTGAATTTCTAAGCCACCCGGATGCTCCCGGAACCGCGCCCCTGCCGCAGGCTGAGAGATCACCTCGCGGCGGCGTCTGCGGCGAGCGCCGGCGGGTGGTGGTCAAGTTTGAACATGAAGGCGGGAAGGTGGGAAGAAAGCTCGATGTTCCTCCCGCCTTCATTTGGACTCTCTCTGGGCAAAGTTAACCACTACCCGCCGGCGAGCCGTTCAATCTATGGGAACACCGCCTCGACCTCGGCCAACTCGGGGTAGGTGAACGTGACGGTCTCTTCAATCGGCGTCGATCCGTCGTACGCGTATGCCTTGAGCGTATAGCTGCCCGGCGCGGCGTCCACGGGCCGCGCGCACATCGCGGGGCACAGCTCGTCCGCCTGAGCCGCGGGGCACCCCGCCGCCACTGCGTCGACGCTCTCGAAGATGACGCCGTTCCAGGTGAACGTCAGCTCGCCTTGAGGCGGGAGCGGCTTATAGCCATCCTCGAGGCAATCTGCGGGGCAGATCGGGGTCCCGTCGTCGCACAGCGGCCTCGCCAGGTTCCTCGGGGCCTCGGCGCCGCTCGACGAGGTCACGATCCACGTCGAGATGCACGGGGTGTCGCCGACCAGGAGCTCGGTCGCCCCTGTGTTTCGGAAGCGGATCGTCACGGGCGTGGCCGTCCCTGAAACGCCGGGCTCGCACGCGCTCGATCCCCCTCCGCCCGCGCCTCCAGCGCCGCCTTGCCCGCCCGCGCCGCCGGCACCGCCTTGCCCGCCCGCGCCTCCAGCGCCGCCTTGCCCGCCCGCGCCGCCGGCACCGCCTTGCCCGCCCGCGCCGCCGACCCCGCCTTGCCCGCCCGCGCCTCCAGCGTTGCTGCTCGTTTGCCCCTCGTCGCCGCACGCGGCGAGGCCGAGGACGCTCGCGGCGATGCAACCCATCGCCAGCGTTCGCATCTGTGCAAGTCCATTCATGGGCCTGAGACACTCCAATTCCCTGCGCATGATCGTTCGCCTCCTCGCGATGCACTTCGGCTTGTCACCAGACATGCCACTGGGACGGTCATTCAAGCGAACCAGCGCGGGTCGACGCGGCTTGGCCGAAGCACGCGGATCCTCGTGTGGCGGGCGCGGGCGCGGTTCGGCCGCGGGCCGCGCGACGTGGATCAAGGGCCGACGTCCACGGCCTCGAGGCCGTAGCCCCAGGAGCAGAGCGCGCGGTCGCCGGAGAGCGTCACGTGGACCACATACCCCGGGAGCTCGCTCTTCTTTTCGAACGAGAGCGCGGTGAGGTCGGTCGCGTCGAGGACGGAGAGAGCGGGCCAGTAGTTGTCGACGACGAGGAGGCGCGCTCCGTCCGCGAGGAGCAGCGGGCCATCGCTATGGTCGAAGCCCGCGACCTCTTGCATCGCGGTCTTCAGGCTGCCCTCCTGCAGCCCGCCGGCCACGAGGATCGAGGACCCTCCGTCGTGGGCGGCGTCCTTCACCGACAGGAAGGCGCGGTTCTCGCCGGCGAGCGCCTTCATGACCGCCACGGTGTCGTCCAGTGGACTCTCGTCCAGGAGCCGCGCGCCCGTGTCATCGAGATCGAGGAGCTTGAGCGTCCTCCGCGTGCCCCTGCACACGCCCGGACCGGCATCATCGCCGGCGGCTGCCGGCGTGAACGCCGCGTTCGACGCGAAGGCGTGAGCACACGCCTCCCTCCCCACCACCGGGGTCTCGACGGTCTCGTAATCCGTCGTGAGCAGCCTGCTCGACGCGCCGTCGAACGCGAGCAGCGAGCCGGGCACGTTGACCGGCGCCCGCATCACCGGCGAGGACGGGTCCGCGACGTCGATGCGATCGAGATAGAAGCGCGCCCTGGAGGGATCGCCGGGCAGCGGCGTCCAGCGCGAGACGAGCACCGTGGTGCCGTCGATCTGAAGGCCCGTGTGGCCGGCGCCGTCCGGGAGCGCCAGCGAGCTGTGCCGCGGGTTCAGCGGGTCGGAGAGGTCGAGCAGATCGAGCCACGCCTCGTGAGGCGGCCGGTCCTCCTCGAAAGTGTAGTAGCCGTCATCGCTGACGCCGCGGATCACGAGGGTGCTGCCGGCCTGAACCACGGAGTCGCCCGCGGACACGAGAGCGCCGGAAGGATTCGTGTACAGCGCGCCGGGGCTGAAGGGCAGATCGCGCTGGGCGACCACGCGCGGCGCGGCCGGGTCTCCGACATCGACGATCGCGAGGCGCGTGAGCGCGGCGTTCGATGTCTGCGCGAGCACGTAGACGTGCTGTCCGTGCGCGAAGAGGCGGGCAGTGCCGAGGTAGCGCTGGCAGCCGGGGGCATTCGTGTACAGCGCCGCGCCGTCGAGCCTGGCGATCGGCTCGGCGAGGCCCGGGCTCGCGGCCGGCGCGATCTCGAGCGAGGTGCCGCTGATGCGGACCACGATGTCGTCGACAGCGACCGTGCCGTCGGCGAGCGTCGCGAGCGCGAGCTCGGCGACCTTGGCCGGGGCGCCGCGATCTTCGATGCCGAAGGCCTCGACGCCCAGGTCGGAGGCGGCGACGAGCCGCTCCCCGCTGGCGAGGACGCGCCGCGCCTGTCCGCGTGTGGCGGCGGCGCCGCGCTTCGCGAGGGTGTCGCGCGTGAAATCGATGAGCTGGATGCCCGCCGTGAGGGTTCCGCAGTCCCAAGAAGAGGCCTCGCGGCCCGGCTCACTGTAGGGCACGGCGAGGGTGCCGAGGCCGTCGAAGAGCGCGAACGCCTCGTGGATTCGATCGTGTTCCTCGACGACGCGCGCGCCACGGCCGCCGAAGTCGACACGCGCCAGCATCGCGGGGTTCGCGAGATCGGAGACGTCGAAGAGCGCGACGTGCAGGGAGGTTCCGTCGCCGGTGTCGAGGTGGGCCCCGAAGGCAAACAGGCGATCTCCGCGCGGCTCCACGTGATTGATCCAGCGGTGCCCCCCGATCTCGCCGACCTGGGCGGGGCTCGCCGGGTCGCTCAGGTCGACGGTGAGCACGGGGTCCATGGGCTCCGCGACCAGGTAAGCGTACTTCGTGGTCACGTAAGCGCGGTTTTCGTCGAAGCGGACCGAGTGCAGCTTTGCCGCCGGATGCACGTCGAGCTCGGTCGCGCCGAGGGGCACGATTTCCTGGGAGGACACGATGGAGAAGGTCTGGATGCCGGGCTTCGCGTCGGGCTGCCAGGGGCCGGGCAGGCTGACGAAGCGGAGCACCCCGTCGTGCTCATCCATCTGCCAGGGGCTCGCGATCTGGCCGGCCACCTCGACGCGCGCGCCCTCGACGAGGGCGCCGCTGGGGTCGGAGATGTCGACGACCTGGATGGTGGCGCGCCCTTCCTCCTCGCCGTCGTTCCACACGGCGCTGGCGACATACACGCGATCGTCGCTGATGCTCACGCTGGGCCATCCCCAGTAGCCCGAAGGGGCGCTCTCGATGAGCCTCCGCTGATCGATGACCGCGATGTCCGCCGGGTCGCCGACGGCGAGGGAGGTGACGGTGATGTCCGGCGCGTCGGCGCAGTCGAAGCAGGAGCCGGGCGAGTAGGTCACGGCGTGGAGCACGTCGCCGGAGAGGCGCGCGTCGGTGAGCTTGCCCGGCAGATCGAACGAGCCGACGGGCTGGATATCCGCTGGATCGGAGACATCCAGCACCTCGACATGGCTCATGGGCCCGCCCCCCTGCGCGTCGGGCGCGTCGGGCGTCCACCAGGAGGAGAACAGGGCGTAGAGGAGCCCGTCGCGCAGGTACATCGCGGCGGGCGAGCCGTACATCCGGCGGGTCCCGAGGACGCGCGGCCCGTCGTGTCCTGAGACATCGATGACGCTGAGCCCCGAGTGCCTCGACATCGCGTAGAGCCTGCCGTCCTTCTCCTGGACGATGTCCGCGTCGCGGATAGCGCGCTCCGCGATGGCTCCGCCGCGCGGCGGCACCGGCGGCTCCTCGTCCGGGCCTTCGCCTTCTCCCGTGCCCGAGCTGGCGTCGCCCGAGCCAGCACCCGCCGGATCGCCGCCGCGGGGACCCGTCGGATTGGCGGAGATGAAGCCGGTCTGGTTGGATGTGCCAGCGCCACGCTCGCAACCGGCGAGTCCGATCGATGCCGCGGTCGCAGCGAGGACGACCCAGCTGGCGCCGGCTCTGAACGGGATGGACATGGTCACCTCTCCTTGACAGCAAGACGCAGGACGCAGCGCCCCTGCAAAGCGCAGCAATCTCGTCGCGCTGGCACAATCAGCAAGCGGCGGGCCAGGCAAATTCACGAGATTTCAGCGCGGTTTCGGTGATGTGAGCGCATCATGTGCCACGATGCGCGCGGGATCCTTGCCGCAGCGATGGCCCATGTCGGCACAGCCGCACACCCTTATCTTGCGAACCGCCCCCTGACCTACCGGCGCAGGTTCCTGAACAGGGTCTCCCGAGATCCTGGAGGCTCCCTGCTGGGGCAGTTTCTCGACGGCCATGAATGGCTGGATTGCCGCGGATGCCTCAATGCCGCCGCGGTCCGACCGCGGCCTGCTCTGCGGCTCGGTGGCGACCCATTGGAAACGTGCGTGGCGAAAGCGGGTGGCACGCCGCGCGCACGACGGATCCATGGGGGTGAGCTCCATGGAGGAGACAGGAAACATAGAAAAGCGCGCGCTCTTCGTGCTGCCCGCCGCTGCGATCCACCTCGGGCTGGTGATCGTGCTGGGTGTGCTGCAGGTGCGCTTGCCGTACGAGGGCTGGGTGGAGCGCGCGGTGGGCTATTATGGCGCGTTTTCCGGGGCCAGCAGCGCGTATTCCTTCTTCGCTCCGACCGTCGGGCCCCTGCTCTGGGCCACCTTCGAGGTCAGGGATCGCGCGGGAGCGCTGACGACCGAGGTGCTGGAGACAGGAGCTAGCCGCGAAGCGGACCTCCGCGTCAAGAATATCATCGGCATGTTCCGGGATGAGCAGGACCCGGCCGTAAGGCGCTCCCTGGTTGCGTCGTGGGCAGCGAAGGTGTTCGCCAAGCACCCAGCGGCGGACAGCGTCGTCGTCCGACTCGAAAGCTACGACCTGCCCTCGATGGCGGAGTATCGCGCGGGCAAACAGCCGCGGTGGTACGTCGAATACAAGGCCAAGTTCAACCTGAAGGCGCGGCTCGCTGCCGGCGAGAACGACAGAGAGACGACGCCATGAGGCTGCGGACCTGCACCCTGCTCCTGCCGAACGCCAGAGACGCAGCTGCGCGCCTGTGGGGCCCGATGCGGCGATTCGCGTTCGCGCCCGCGTCGGCGCGGCCCCTGGCGGCGCTCCGGATAGGGCTCGCGGCGGTGCTCTTGGTGCAGGCGGCGCTGATCGCGCCCATCGCTTCGGAGCTGTACTCGCGTTCGGGCATCGTTCAGGGACAGCTCCTCGACGGGTCTGGCGCGATCGGCTTCCCCCGGATCGGCCACCTCGTGGATGCATTCTCGCGCTTCGGGGTCGGCGAGAGCTCGGTCATCGCTGGCGTGGGTGTGCTCTACGTGCTGTCGCTGGCTGGCCTCCTGCTCGGCTGGAGGACGAGGCTCTCCGCGGCGTGCACATGGCTCGTGCATTTCACGTTGATGATGACCGCGGAGAGGACGAACTACGGAGCAGATCAATTCGCGAACATCTTCCTGTTCTACCTCGTCTTCATGCCTCCTGGCGCTGCGCTGTCGCTCGATCGTGTCTCTGGGCGAGCGCCGCCCGAGCCGAGCGCGACAGCGCGCCTCGCGCTGCGGGTGGTGCAGCTGCACCTTTGCCTCGTCTACCTCTCGAGCGGCGTGGAGAAGGCATTGGGCGCAGCGTGGTGGGACGGCGACGCGATATGGCGCTCGCTCATGCTGCCCGAGTACCGGCGGTTCGACTTTTCGTGGCTCGCTCACCACGCCTGGATCGCCGTGATCGCGGGGTGGCTCGTGCTGCTCGTGGAGATCGGGTACCCGTTCTTCATCTGGCCACGCCGGACCCGGCGGCTCTGGGTGGCAGCCACGGTCGGATTGCACGCCGGGATCGCGGTCTTCATGAGGCTCGATGTCTTCGGCGCCATCATGTCGGTGTTCACCATCGCCGCGTTCGGCGTGAAGGCGGACCCTCGACAGGCGCGAGCGCCCTCGGCTGCGGCACGCTGTGCTCGGCGTGGCGAGGCCTGACATCGTCAGTACAGGCACTCTGCCACACGTACGTTGGCGCACTCACGGGGGACGCGTCCGCGTCCGTCGCAGAACCGGGCTTGGCGGGTCAGCTCGCGCTGGGGTCGGCGACGCGGCCGACGAACAGGATGCTGCCCGTCGCGTTGTCGCGGATGAGGAACAGGAAGGGATTCACGAGCGCGAGCGACGCGGGCTGGGGCGCCGACCTGTCGCCGACGAGGACAGCGGTCGCGGCCGCCGCCTCGGTGCCGGCCTCGTTCACGCCGACGAACGCCTTGTGGAGGACGTCCTGGATGTAGGGCTGTCCCCTGGAGTTGATGCCGGTGAAATCCGCGACCCCCGGCGTGAACGCGATCTCCATCCCCATCGCCTCCAGCGTCTTCTTCAGGCTCAGCTCGTAGTCGAACTTGAACCTGGGCATCGTGGTGTCGACCAGGTGCTCGCTCATCGCGCCGGCGATGCCGTCGACCTTCGCCGCGTCGAGCGACGCCTCGAACGCGTCGAGCGTGCCCTTCGCCGGCAGGATGATCACCATCGACAGCTCGTCCCCGTCGTAGGGCATCGCGACCGCCTGGTAACCGTCGCCCTCGGCATAGGGCATCTCCAGGTTGCCGTGCATCAGGGGTACCGTGACCTCGGTCCCATCGGCCTTCTCGAACGGGCCGTCCTCCGTCGCGGTGACCTTGAACGGGGTGCGCCACGCCGCGTTGAAGTAGATGGCGTTCGTGAGGACCAGCACCGTCTCGGGGGTGATCGCGTCGACGGGTACCAGCTTTTCGATCTTGCCCTCGGTCTGGTCGCTGACCCAGCCGTTGATGAGATCGGCCGATTCCTGCGGGAAGTCCCAGAAGTTCACGACGTTCATTCCAGCGCCGTAGTGCAGCCCGAGCGTGTCCAGGAAGGGCGCCTCGAACGGGTAGCCGATCTGCCCCCAGAGCGCGTTCACGACGTTCAGGCGGAAGCCCTCTCCGTCGGCGCCCTGGGCGCCCTGACCGCGGCTCTCGAGCTCCTGGTCGATCCAGTTGAACGCCGGATGGAGCTTGTCCTGCCCGAGGTCGAAGTGCAGCGTGTCGGCCATGGCCGTCTCCGTCTCGCCCTTCGCGCCGGCCCACGTCATCGCGAGCGCCGTCGAGATGCTGTAGGGCGAGTAGAAGACGTTGCCCGGCTCCTGGCGGAGCTGCTGGTAAAGGTCGAGCGCGAACGCGGAGTTGCCCGAGACGAGCGCGGTCCTGTCCTCCGGAGGGACGTCCGGGCTCGAGATGCGCTGCTCGTCCGAGGCGACCACGCAGAAGGGCTTGTCGGCGTCGCTGCAATCCTCGCCCTCAGGGTCGAGGTACGAGTCCGGGTTGGGATCGGTGGACGTCTCGCAACCGAGGATCGCGGTCAGAGACAGGACGAGGAGCGGAGCGCAGGTTCGGAGGGTTCGCCGCATGCCGCCCCGTCCAGCATCGGCCGTGCCGCGCCGGCCTCGATCGCGGGCTCGTGTTTCCGAGCCGAAACGCGCGGAGCGACCGAGCCGCCGCGCGCGGGGCGCCCCCGAACCCTGACATCCGGCGAACAGCTGGCCCGTTCTGGCACAAGACCAGCATGACTCTGACCCTTTTCTTCCACGGGTTCCCGCTGCAGAAGCTCGCCTGCGGACACGTTACCTGGCGGGCGGGCCTCTGCTCGCATCCGGCTCATGCCCTGCCGGCCGAAGCCGCGATCGCTGCTGAGGATCCGCCGAGCGCCCGCGCGCCCGCGCGCGTCGCGGCGAGCTCAGGAACTGGAGATGCTCTTCGAGGGCGCCCCACACGGCGGCGATGCGCGGCACCTGGCGCAGGCCGCGCGGCGTGACGAGCCAGAGCTCGAGCACCGGGCCTGCGGGCAGGCCCAGATCGAGCTCCACCAGGTCGTCGTCCAGATCGAGCGCGCTGCACGGCAGGACCGCGGCGCCGAGCCCCGCGCGAACGGCCTCGATCTGGGCGATGTAGCTGCTCACGATGAGCTTCGGTGCCTTTTTTACATGCCGCTTCTGGTAGTCGTCCTCGACGGTGGGGGTGCGGCCCAGATCGACGCCGACCCAGTCGAGCTCGTCGCGGCCCTTCCTCGAGAGCCTGCGGTGGGCGATAGGCACCGTGGGCAGGGTGACGATCCGCGCGGCCACCAGATCACCGCTCTTCGGCCGGAAGAAGCGCACGGCGATCTCGGCCTCACGGTGGCCCAGATCGGCCACCTCGTAGCTCGTCAGCAGGTGGAGCGAGACGCGCGGGTGCCTCTCGGCGAGCGCCGGGAGCACGCGCGGGATGACGCCGTGCACGGCGATCGACTCCGTGAGCGCCAGTCGGACCAGGCCCTCGGCCTCTCTCTCGTGGCCGCTGGCCTCGCGCACGAACTGGTCGGCGCCGGCCTCCATCGACTCGACGTGGCGGCGGAGCTGCTCGCCGAGCGGGGTGAGCATCGAGCCTCCCGGCAGCCGATCGAAGACCGCCACCCGGAGCGTCCGTTCGAAGGTCGCCATGCGCCGGCTCACCGTCGATTGCTCGATGCCGAGCCTGCGGCCGGCGGCCGAGAAGCTGCCGGCGCGCGCCACCTCAAGGAAGAGGCGCAGATCGGCCCAATCCAGGTCGGCGAGCGGCCTGCCTGCGGGCGGCGGCGCGGGAGAGCGTGCCATGCACCCACGCATGGCATGCCTGCGCAGAACCGTCTACCCAGACGCTGCTGCATGGCCAAGATTTGACGCATGCACCTCGTCATCCAAGGTCACCCAGCCCCCGACAGCCTGAGCGACGCGCTCGCGCGGGCCTACGCCAGCGGCCTCGAGAGAGGCGGAGCCCGCGTCGAGCTCCTGGCCCTGCGCTCGCTCGCCTTCGATCCGCACCTGCGCGCCGGCTTCAGCGGCCAGCAGGAGCTCGAGCCCGATCTCCGCCAGGCGCAGGCCGCCATCGAGCGCGCGAGCCACGTGGCCTGGTTCTTCCCCACCTGGTGGGCAGCGCCACCCGCGCTGGTCAAGGGCTTCATCGATCGCACCTTCTTGCCTGGATGGTCGTTCGCCTACCGAAAGCGGAGCGCGCTGCCCGAGGGGCTGCTCGCCGGCCGCAGCGCGCGCGTCGTGACCACGATGGATAGCCCGGGCTGGTGGTACCGGTTCTGGCACTGGCGCTCCGTGCATACCTCGTTCATCAACGCGACCTTGCGCTTCGTCGGCTTCGGGCCCGTCCGCGAGACCACCTTCTTCGATCAGAAGACGCGGACCCCCGAGCAACGAGCGGCCTGGCTCCGGGAGATGGAGCGCATCGGCGAGCGGGACGCGCGGCAGTTCCCCGCCAGATCGTCCCGCACGCTGGCTGTGGCGTGAAGGTCGGTTGTGGGGTGTTGGGGGTTGCTGGGGTCTTTGGGGCCCCGAGAGGCCAGAGGACGCCAAAAGACGCCATGGGGCGCCAAGAGACGCCAAGAGAATAAAAATTATATAATCCTGGCGTCTTTTGGCGTTTTCTTTTGGCGTCTTCTGGCGTCCTCACCATTCCGGCAGCTGCGGGAATGTTCACCACCTGAAAGTGGCGCCTTCGATGCGCGGATGAGGGGTCGAGATGGTGTCGCTCATCCAGGAGGGGCAGATCGCGTAAGGACTCCTCTGCGGCTCTTTGAGCGGAGCTCGAGCACACCGCCGTCAGCTATCCTCCCGCCGATGCGTTGCCCCCGCCTCCCCGCTGGCGCTGCGCTCGCCGCGGCGCTCCTGCTGCCCTCGCTCCTCGCGTGCGCCGGCCCTGCGGCTCGACCCGCCCCTCCCGCGCCGAGCGCTGGTCCGCCGCCCCCGGCGCCCGCCGGCGAGGCGCGCCGGCGCGCGCGGGATCTCGGCATCGTGATAGGCCGCCTGCCCACCGGGAGCCTGAACGCGATCACCGATGTCCCCGGCGTGCGGGTCGGGCACGTGACCCATCGCCGCGGCGCCGGCCGGCTCGACCCGGGCAAGGGGCCGGTGCGCACGGGCGTGACCGTCATCCTGCCGACGTCCGATGATTTCTGGCACAACAAGGTCCCCGCCGCGAGCTTCGTCCTGAACGGGAACGGGGAGATGACCGGCCTCCATGATGTGAGGGAGTTCGGGGTGCTGGAGACGCCGATCGTCTTCACCAACACGCTCGCCGTGGGGCGCGCGCTCGACGGGCAATCCAGTACATGCTCCGGCGCTATCCGGGCATCGGCGTGGACGAGCCCACGGTGACACCGGTCGTCGGAGAGTGCGACGACAGCGCGCTGAACGACATCCGCGGGCTGCACGTGTCGGCCGAGGACGTCCTCGAGGCGGCGGAGCGCGCGGCGGGTGGCCCTGTCGAGGAAGGGGCGGTCGGCGGCGGGACGGGGGTGATCTGCTACGAATTCAAGTGCGGTATCGGGACGGCGTCGCGCGTCCTGCCGGAGGCCGCGGGCGGGTTCACGGTGGGCGCCATCGTGCAGGCGAACTTCAGGGCACGCGGAGAGCTCCGGGTCGACGGGGTGCCGGTAGGGCTGGAGATCCGCGATCTCCTGCCCGTGCTGGAACTCCTCGGCGAAGGCTCGCTGCTCGCCGTGGTCGCGACCGACGCGCCCCTGTCCGCGCGGCAGCTCGAGCGGATGGCGCGGCGCATCGCGCTCGCGGTGGGGCGCACAGGGACGATCTCGCGCGATGGGAGCGGAGACCTGTTCCTGGCCTTCGCGACGGGCAACCGGGTGCCCGTAGAGCCCGGCGGGCTGATACGGAGTCTCCGCGAGGTGGACGACGCGCGCCTGAACCCGATGTTCCAGGGCGCCGAAGAGGCCGTGGAAGAGGCCATCCTCAACGCGATGACCATGGCGACGACGACCTTCGGACAGGACGACAACGTCGCCCACGCCATCCCCCTCGACCGGCTGCGCGAGGCGATGCGGCGGTACGGGAGGCTCGGTGAGCCGGGGCGCTGAGCCGGATTCGCGCGCCGCGACGCCGGATCGAGAGCCGGCATGCGCGCCTCCCGGGAAGCGCCAAGTCCCGACTCAGATGATCAGCAGGAGCTCGAGCTCGCTCTCCTTTGCCGTCGCGCCCCCCGCGGGCACGTGAGGCGCGTTGAGCGGCGCCAGCCGGAGCGCGCCCCACGGCCGCGGGCCCGAGCTCTCCGGCGGAGGCCCGCCGGCGTCGGCCGCGCCGCGGGCGGCCTCGCCGTGCGCGCGCTGCGCGCAGCCGGCGATCGCGGCGCGCACCGCCCGGAGGACGCGCTCCGTGTCGAGCCCCCGGGCTCCTGAGCCGCCCTGGCAAGGCTCTCGTCGATGCAGGCGGCGCACGGGGCGGAGCTGGCCGCGAGCCGCACCACCAGCGTCGCCTCCAGGCGGCCGAGCTCTACCATGTTGAACGGCACCGTGAGCGCCTTGCCGCGGCCCCGGCCGACATCGACGCTGACGAGGAGGGTATCGCCGTCACGTATCACCATGGTTTCCCGCGGAGGGCGGCCACTTACGCGCTCTGGCGCAGACTCACGAAGACTTGTGTTGACAAGGATCCACAGGCGATCGGAGCTCGCCTGTCCGCTCTTCTCCGCAGCGTCGCTGGTGCGGCCTTCTGCCATTCTCACGCCCTCCGAGGAGGCGAACCTACAGCCGTTGGAGGCGGACGGCGATGGCCCTTCCGGACAGACAATGTCCGGACGGGCGCGTCCGCCGAGGACGCCGCCGCGCGGCGGACACGGAGGTCTTCGCAGCGTCCGTTGCGCCGTCCGGCGCGAGGCGGTAAGCACAGCCGGCGAGCGGAGGGCGGAGCGTGGATGAGCCGGAGCGGCGCGACGAGGACCCGGACCAGGGCGCGGGCGAAGCCGGGAGCGAGCGCGCGTCGCTCGGCATCCTGTTCCTCGCCGCGGCGTTCGCGCTCGCGCTCCTGCTGACCGTCGTGGCGCTCCTCGCGTTCGCGGCGATGAGCCCGCGGTCGCCGTCGCCGGTCGAGGTCGGCGCGCTGGTCGACGCTCCGGTCGGCGCTGCGAGCGCGCTCGACCGGCGGGGCTAGCCGCAGGTCTTCTGGACCACGCCGAGCAGCGCGCTGAAGTCGACGGGCTTCTTCAGGTAGGCCGTGCCCTCGGGCGGGCCGTCGTGGCCGGAGACGATGGTCACCGGGATCGCCGCGAGGGCGTGCACCTGCTTCAGCGCGGCGAGCATCTCCTCGCCGGTCATGATCGGCATCATGAGATCGAGCAGGATGAGCCCGGGCGGCGGGTCCGCCTGGTGCAGGAGATCGAGCGCTTCCCTGCCGTTGCTGGCGCAGTAGACATCGTAGCCCGACGACTCGAGCATCTCGCGGAGCATCTCGCGGAGCTCGGCGTCGTCGTCGACAAGGAGGACGGGGGCGCGTGGGTTCGGGGGAATCGGCGTCACGCGCGGGCCGCCGAGCCCGTCGGTTGGCCAGGGTTCACTCATCGCTGTTACCTCTTCCAGACGGCGCAAGCATGCAGGAGCGATAGCAGGCGAGCACCGCGCACGCATCGCATGCCTTCAGCATCGTCGGATCTTCTCCGGACATGGTTCCGGGCTACGCGGGGGCGGCGCCGATCCGCGCCGAGCGGCGGGCGAGGGGCGTGGCGGGAGCACGGGCACCGCGAGCGAAGCCATGCGAAGCGCCGAGGGTTACGGGAGTTCCGCCGCGGGTCAAGCCTCTCCGCGCTCGCCCCGCTCGCGCTCGGGCGTTCCCGGCCGGAACCCGAGCGCGCGCGCCTGGGCAGGGCGGGTGTGGCGACGGCGCCAGACCACGGCGTCGAGCATGTAATGGGTCGCCTGCGGCAGCGCGAGCAGCGGCACGAGCAGCGCCCGCGCGCGCGGGCCGAGGAGCGGCTCGTCCGCTGTCCGCGCGCCGCCGAAGAGCTCCGGCCGGTCGTGCCAGACGAGCCGGTCCCAGAGCATCTCCTCGACGAACGCGAGCGCCAGCGCGACGCCGAGGAAGGCGAGGAGCCCGGCGGCGAGGACCCGCGCGAGCAGCGAGCGCGGCGCCTCGCGGGCCCGCTCCCGGGCGTACGCGAAGACGAGCGCCATGTACGGGACCCCGTGGACGATCACGTTGGTGACCGTGAACTGGAAGTCGCTGTCGGTCGCGACGATGCCGACGTACCACGTCGCCGCGGTCGTCCCGACGACGACGTGCTTGCCGAGGTTGAGCGGCGCGCGGTCGACGCAGGCCCGCTGGATCGCGCGGGCGACGTACGCGGCGGCGAGCGCGGCGTACACCGCGCCGAGCGGGCCCACCGCGGCCGCGAGCCAGGGCGCGCTCACGAAATCGCCGTCCATGAACCACTGGAACGCGCGCGGTTGATGCGCGTGTGCGTGCCAGTAAAGGAGCGGCCACCCGGTTGCCGCGTAGACGAGCGCGTCGTCGAGGAGGCGATCGACGCGCGAGCGCTCGCCCGCGAGCGCGCGGTAGATCGCGACCCACCCGACCTGCTGGCGGACGAAGTGGATCACGGCCACGTAGGCGAGCGCGCGCCAGAAGGTGAGCTCGGAGGCGAGGTGGAGCGCGACGCCGGCGGCGTAACAGGCGAGCGGCACGCCGGCGTAGAGCGCGGGGTGGCGGCGGAGCTCCTCCGGATCGAGGTACGTGCGGAAGAGCGTCGTGTGCACGTGCGCCACGTCGACGCCGACCACGAAGAGCAGGAAGCCCCAGGCCGGCAGCGCGCCCCCCGTCGAGAGCGCGGCGAGGGCGAGGGCGACCGCGGCGGAGCCGCCGAACACAGCGAGGTCGGCGCGGCGGCTCCACATGAAGCCGCCGCGGGCCGCGCCGCTGGGCCCGGCCGGCAGCGCGCCGAGGAGGTCGGGCCCGGCCGAGGCCAACGCCGAGACCCGCGCGTCAGCCGTGGATGGCCGCGGAGATGATCCAGGCGAGGCCCAGGATCACCGAGCCGATCACGATCGCGAGCGCCGTGTTCTGGTCGTCCTCGATCTCCTTGCGGATGGAGAAGGGCGTGAGCTTCGTGATCAGCACGAACGCCAGCAGGAAGACGAGCAGCCCGACGCTGACGAAGACGAGCGTTCCGATAACGGCTTTGATCAAATTTTCAACGTCGGGCATCGGCGGTTCTCTCTGGGCGTGGGGCGGCGCGGGGCGGCGCGCGGCGCGCGCTCGTGACGTCGTGAGCTCGGGGCGTGAGCCTACGCGAGTCGGCCGGCAGGGTGAAGCGCGGTCGCTGCGCCGCGTCGCGTCCTCGACGCGCGCACCCGGGCGGCGACGTGCTATCGCCCTGCGGTGTCCACGACCGTGCGCCGAACCCTGCCCCGTCGCGCCCTCACGGCCGCGCTCGCGGCGCTCGGCCTGCTCTGCGCAGGCGCGCCCCACCTCGCCGCGGCAGCGCCTCCGTCCGGCAAGGCGGCGCGCGCGCCGGCCCGCAAGGCGGCGCGCGGCGGCGGCGCGCCGATCCGGAAGGCGGCGCACACGGCGGGGGCGCCGCGGAGCGCCGCGGCGGCTCCGGCGGAAGCGCCGCTCGATCTCGCGCTGCCCGTCGAGCGGGTCACGCTGAAGAACGGGATGCGCGTGGTGCTGAGCCCCGATGAGAGCTCGCCCACGGTCGCGGTGGCCGTGACGTACGACGCGGGCTCGCGCGACGAGCCGAGCGGCAGGAGCGGCGTGGCGCGCCTCGTGATGGACTCGATGGCCCGGAGCAGCCGCAGCCTGCCGGCGGGCGAGCCCCAGCGCCTCGTGGCCGAGCGCGGCGGCGAGCTCCACGCCGAGGCGGACGTCGATCGCACCACCTTCACGGCGGCGCTGCCTGCGAACGAGCTCGCGCTGGCGCTGTGGATCGAGGCCGATCGCATGCGGGCGCCCGCGCCGAGCGCAGAGGGCTTCGAGGCCCAGCGCAGGGGCGCGATCGAGCGCCGCGGCGCGGTCCTCGGCGCCGCCCACGGCCAGGGCGCGATCCGGCTCCGCGAGCTCGTCTTCCAGGGGTACTGGCCCCACGAGCACCCGGCGCTCGGCGCGGCGGACGATCTCGCGGGCGCCGAGCTCTCGTGGGTCCGCGACTTCCACGCCGCCCACTACGGCCCGAACAGGGCGGTGCTGGCGATCGCCGGCGGCTTCGACGCGGGCGCGGCGATGGCGCTCGTGCACGAGTACTTCGACGGCATCCCCGCCGTCTCCGCCGCGCCCTTCAAGGACGTGCCTTTCCCCGAGCAGACGAGCCAGCGCACCGGCGTCGTGAGGGACAGCGCCGCCCGCGCGCCGTCGATCCTCTACGGGTGGGCCGTGCCGCCGCGCGAGCACCCGGATCACCACGCGCTCGCGCTCGCGGCGTCCCTGCTCGGGCGCGGCGAGAGCTCGCGGCTCCCGGCTCTCCTCGTCGGGAACAAGGCGGTCGCGCGGTCGGTGCGGGTCGCGATCGACGGCCACCGCGGGCCCGATCTCTTCTCCATCGACGTGCGGCCCGCCGAGGACGCCCGGGTCGGCGACGTCGAGAAGCTGATCGAGGGCGAGATCCGGGCGCTCGCGACGGCGGGACCCTCGCAGGCCGAGCTGACGAGGGCGCGCCGGCTGCTCCAGTCGGCGTTCGTGGCGGGCCTCGCGGACGCGGGCGCGCGGGCGCGGGCGCTCGGCGAGCACGAGCTCCTCTTCGGGGACGCCGCCCACCTGAACGGGGAGCTCGCGCGCTACTTCGCGGTGACCCGGGAGGACGTGCAGCGCGTCGCGCGCGACCACCTCGGCCCGACGCGCCGGACGATCGTCGAGACCTATCCCCCGGGGCTGCCGGGGGCCTCCTTGCCGCCGCGCGCGTCGGCCGGCGCGCCGCGGGCCCGAGGCGGGGCGCGCGCCGCGGCGCCGGAGCAGGACGCTGAGGTGGCGGCGCCGGGCAAGGGCGCGGGAAAGGCCGCGCCGGGCAAGGGCGCGGGAAAGGCCGCGCCGAGCAAGAGAGCGGACAAGGCCGCGTCGGGCAAGGGCGCGGACAAGGCCGCGTCGGGCAAGGGCGCGCCGGGCAAGGGCGCGTCGGGCAAGGGCGCGTCGGGCAAGGCCGCGTCGGGCAAGGGCGCGCCGGGCGAGCGCCCGGCGAAGGCGCACGGCGCGGCGAGCCGGCCGGCGCCGGATCCGGCGCCGACGAAGCCGGCGAAACCCACGAAGAAGTGACGCGAACAGGCGAGCGACGGAGAACGCGTGACGCGATGAACGAGCGAAGCGAGCGACGCGACCTGCGCGGGCGACGGACAGCGCGCCCCTGGCTCTCCTGGACCGCGGCGCTCGCGGCCGCCGCCGTGGCGTGCGGCTGCGCTGCTGGACGGGCGCCGCAGCCGCCCGCGCAGGCGGGCGCGCCGGCGACGCCTGCGCCGGCGACGTCTGCGCCAGCGGCGCCGCCGGCCGAGGCCGCTCGCGGGGAGCAGCCGCCGCCGTCCGGCCCCGCGAAGCCCGCGCGCATGCCCGCCATCGCCTGGGCCGAGCTCCCGAGCGGCCTCCGCGTCGCCACGGCGGTGAGCCGCGCGCTGCCGCTCGTGGAGGTCCGGGTGGTCATCCGCGGCGGCTCCGCGGCCGACGGCGAGCGCACGGGGCTCGCCGCGATCACGGGCGAGCTCCTCCTGCGCGGGGGCGCGGGCGGCCTCCCCGGCCGCGAGCTGCTCGCGCGCGTCGAGTCGCTCGGCGCCTCCCTGCGGGTGGACACCGGCCTCGACGCGACCGTGATCGCGCTGCGCGCGCCCAGCGATCGCCTCGCGGAGGCGGCCCTGCTGCTCGGGCACGTCGTGCAGCGGCCGCGCCTCGACGCCGCGGAGCTCGCCAGGCTGAAGGCCCAGGCCGCCGAGGCGGCGAGGGAGCGCGCGCGCTCGGACGCCCGCTGGGGAGCGCTGATGGTCCTCTTCCGCGACCTCTACGCGCTCCCGACCGAGCTGCACCCCTACGCCTCGTTCGGCGCGACCGCGGCGGAGCTCCCGCGGATCACCGCCGCCGACTGCCGCGCGTTCCACGCGGCGTGGTACGTCCCGAAGAACACCGTGGTGGTGGTGGCGGGCGACACGACGCCCGAGGCCGCGCGCGCGGCCGTGGAGAAGGCCTTCACCGACCGCCGCGGCGCGGAGCCGCCGGCGCTGTCGTTCACCGATCCGGTGCCTCCGGCGTCGCTCAAGATCACGATCGTCGATCGCCCGAAGAGCGCGGAGAGCGAGCTCTTCCTCGGCGTGCTCGGCCCCGAGCGCGGCGCCTCGGAGTGGCCCGCGCTCGCGGTCGCCGGCGAGGTCCTCGGCGGCCCCTCCGGGCGCCTCTCGCAGGAGCTGCTCGAGCCGCGCGGGCCGGCGCGCGAGGTGTCCGCGGCGCCGCTCGACGTCGCGCACGGGCCCGTCCCGCTCCTGGCCCACGTCCGCGTCCCCGCGGCGCGCACGGGCCTCGCCGCGCAGGCGATGCTCGAGCACGCGGAGCAGCTCGCGGCCGCGGCGCCCTCGCAGGAGGAGGTCGACGCCGCGGCGCGGCGGCTCACGGCGCGCCTCGGCCTCGGCCTCGGGACGGCCACCGGGCTCGCGGACGAGATCGCCGTCATGCAGGCGCTCGATCTGCCGGACGACCACCACGAGAGCTACCGCAAGGAGCTCCGGGACATCACGCCGGCCTTCGCCGGCAAGGTCGCGCACGACAACGTGCGGCCGGCGCACGCCGCGATCGTCGTGGTGGGCGACGCCCAGGCGGTCGGCCCGATGCTGAGCCGCCTCGGGGACGTCAAGGTGGTCGACCCGACCCGCGCCTTCGAGCGGAAGCGCACGATCCCGCGGGACGCGAGCGCCTCGCCCGCCCCGGCGCCGGGCGCTGGCCGCGCGGCGCCGGCCGAGGAGCCGCAGTGACGGCGGTCGGGCGCCGCGGGGGCGCGCGCGCTCCGCGGGCGGCGGTGCGTGGGCTAGCGCCCGCGACGCGCGCCTTCGCGCTCGCGGCGGCGCTCGCGGCCGCGTCCTCTCCGGGCGCCGTGGGGGCGCAGCCGAAGCCAGCGCCGGTGGCCGCAGCGCCGGCGGCGTCGACATCGGCAGCTGGGCAGCTCGACGGCGCGACGTACGACTACGAGCACCCGTCTGCGCCGGCGAGCGGCGCCGCCGAGCAGGGCGCAGCGCAGGCCGGGGCTGCCGCGCCCCCGGTGCCGCCGGAGCGGCGCTGGCGGGGTCGCGCCTTCGTGCACCGCCTGGCGGCCGCCGAGCCCGCGCGGCCGCTGCCGATCCTCGTGTTCCTGCACGGCACCAACGAGGCGCGGATCGAGCACCGCTGGATGGGGGGCGGCCAGGAGGGCGACGTGCGCCGGATCGCGGCGCAGCTCATGGAGGCGGGCCGGATCCCGCCGATGCTTGTCGCCGCGCCGAGCGCCGTGCTCCCGGCGGCGGTCGCCGTCGCGCGGACGAGCTGGCCTGCCTTCGATCTGGACGCGTTCCTCGACGCCACGGCCGCGCGGCTGCGCGGCGTCGCGACCCTCGACCGAGCGCGCGTCGTCGTCGCGGGCCACTCCGGCGGCGGCTGCAACAAGGCGGGCGGCATCGCGGCCGCGCTCGGCGCGTCCACCCCCGTGCACGCCGCGCTCGTGATCGACACGTGCATGGACGTCGACATCGCGCTCCCCCTCGCCCGCTCGCGCCCGACCACGCACGTCGTCGTGTCGTGGCAGACGATGACCTGGGCCAAGCGCCCCATCGCCGACTTCCGCCGCGCCTTCCAGCGCGGCGTCGAGGCGCACCCCGCGGCGCCCGGCGTTCTCCGCGAGCTCGAGCCGCTCGTCCCGACGGAGCCGATGCCCCACGACGCCATGGTGCCCCTGGTGCTGCGGCGCTGGCTGCCGCCGCTCCTCTCGCCGGACGCCGCGCCGAGCGTGCCCTGCGTCTCGCCCTGACCGCCCCAGGACGCGCGGCCGCGTCCGTGGCCCGCCCTCCGCCCCAGGATTCGAGACGACATCGTCTCTGACGTATAGGGGTGGGGTACGCCGTCGATCAGCATCACTGGGGCTTCTCCGCGAGCAGGTCGCGCTCGATCTCCGCCATCCTCCCGCGCAGTTCGCGCTCGAAGGACCCGAAGTCGTCAATCGGCGGCTGGCGCTCCTCGTCCAACTCCTTGAGACGGTCGAGCGCTCATTCTTTTTCTTCGCGCATCTGCGTCAGGCGCGGCCGCACAGCCGGTTTTCCTGCCACACAAGACCAATTTCGCCAGCGGCGACATTTTCTCAGGCATCCGGGATTTCTGCCGCAGGGCGCGCCTCCAGGAATCCAAAAATACAAAAAAACGACATAAAATCCAAAACTTCGCGTCGATGCTTGACTGAGAAACTCAATTGCATACTATCCGCCGAAGTGACCTGGCTCACTCGGGCGACGAATACGCATCGATCTACAGGAGCGATGTAATGGCGAGAGGGGAATTAGTGTGAGAATAAGCCGAATTGCGACCAGTGGTCTTATGATAGGCGCCGTCCTGCTGCAGGCTTGTTTCGGAGCCGATCCGAGCCAGGAGTCAGAGGCAGACATACCGGAGCAGACCGCTGTACAGCGCGTCACGTCGGATCTCCGAGCGATGCGTCGCTCCGAGGTGGACGGCTGGAACGCCCAGCGGGCCCGAGGATGGAACATCGTTGGTACCGTTCAGATGCCCAGCGGCCAGATTATCGAGTTCGTCGAGTACGCGAGTCTCTATCCGGACGCGGTTAACGTTATTCCACCGCCGCAACCTCAGCAGACGCCGACCCCGAGCCAGGATCGGCGTCGAGGGGCCGAAGATAAAGTGAGCGCCGAGGAGACGGCACCGATGCACAACGCTCGTCGGGCGCGCACCGAGTACGAGGAGCTTGGGATCCAGGCCCCCGAAGGGACCGTGCCCATGCCGCGGCCAACGTTCGACGGCTACGTCGAGGGCAACCATTCGGCAGAGAATTTGGACAGCTATATCAAGAACCACATTGCGACGCCGCTGCCGAGCTACGACGGAAACAAGAAGCTCTACGCGAACAAGCAAGACTTGCGCACTCACGTGTCCAACGCTGCAGACGTGAGCACCTGGGACTATGCCAACGTCGGAAGCACGGAGATGAGCCTGATGCAGGGCGCCTCCTTGTGCTCAGGAGCGAGCCCGTCGACCACCATGGAAGCGGTTGAGGTCGGCTTCATGGAGCAGAGCCCGCTCTATAGCAATTCTTCCATCCATCTATTTCTCTACTTTCGCACGGCCGGTGGGGCGCAGGGTGCTCGCATCGGTGGCTACGACGAGCTCCAGGCGGGCTTCAAGCGCGAACCTGCGGCGACAATCTTCCCGGGCGCGGTGATGTCCTCGAGCACGATGAGCGTGGTCAATGGAACGCACTACTCCTGCCCCGTCGAGATCCAGTTGTTTCAAAACCGCTGGTGGGTCCACGCTTGCGGCCAATGGATGGGTTACTACCCGACACAGAACTCGGTCGCGGACGCCGCCGGTGAGCGCATCACCTTCGACCTGATCGCCAGCGGAGCGTGCCGTGCCGACTGGTACGGCGAGTACTGGCATCCCGGCGTCAACACCGGAAGTCCGCCGACCCCCTGGGCCAATGGTGATGTCGGCAGTGGTCAGCATGGCAACAGCTCGGGTCAGGCTGCCTGGATCTATAATCCGCGCATCGGCATAACGACTCCGAGCAACACCTTCGCATTCAACGGCGGCAACGCTCCGGGTGGGGCCTTTTCAGGGTACGATCCTGACTGCTATAGCCTTTCCAACATGCTGCTAGACGTCAACAACATCACGTTCTTCCGTCTTGGAGGCCCGGGCGGAGATGGAAGTGGCTGTAACTAACAGGACAGCGCTGGCGTCCTCCGCGGTGCTGCTGGCATTGTTGGCGGTACTGGCGTGCTCACGCGTGAGCGCAGACGCGGATGGGCCGGCGGTCCAGCTTGCCGAAGCGCGTCAAGCGGACGGCGCCGAGGCTGAGGTGAGCTGCGCGACCGACGGCGACTGTGCGTCGGGATTCTGTGATCGGGCTCGGTGCGCGGCGAAATTTGATCCGCGGCACTACGGTTGGGAGTGTGATGAGTCTTCGCTTCCAGCCGACAATCCCATCCGGGCGTCGAAGCTGCGCGTCTGCGGCGCGTACGTTTGTCGAGAGGGTCGTTGCCGATCGTGCTTGAGCAATGCGGATTGCTCCGGGGGCGGGGTTTGCCAGAGGTCCCACGACCCCGCCACGCCAGGCTGGTTTTGCGGCGCTCCGTAAAGGCCAGAGCACCGACGATGATGCAGCCCCGGGGTCAAGGGCTTTAGCGCTCTCTTTCCGCGGCTGGCCGGCTTCGGCTCGGCCGCGCTAGCGCTCGGCGTCGTCGGTGCAGGTCGTTTCGGCATGGACGTCTCCCTTCGCCCTGGTGGGCGTCGTTACGGTTGGGCTGGAGCGTCGCGTCGAGTCCGCAGGAGCGAGCTGTGGCTCAATCGATCGACGATCCGCATTCACAGGCCGGCAGTCGCCTTGGTGGCATGGATGCACGCTGGAATCCGAAGCGGGATCGTGGAGGCGCAATCTATCAAACGGCGTGTTCGACCCAGAGGCGGAGCGCCCTCGGTGCTCTCGCGCTCATCCACGTAGCCCTCTTTCACGCTCCTGGCGTGGCGCGCTCGTGGCGCATGTCCCCCGTGTGGGGGAAGTCAGTTCATCGAGGCCCTCCTTGAGGTCGAGGTCGGCCTCGATGGAGCCGCTTCCGCGGCGGCGTCGAGTCCCTTGTCGATTGATCGCTGCCGGCGGCGCGCTTTGACCGTGGCTCGCTTCATGGCCTGTGCCTGCTGCTGGACCGACTGCGCCTGCAGGCGCATGCCCTTGGCCGAGGCAGCCGCTGCGCTCTGCGCGTCGTAGAGCGTGCCGTCGCGCCACATGGCCCACAGCACCCCCGAAAGCCGCCGCGCCAGCGCCACGACCGCGATGTGTCGACCCCGGCGTTCGGCAATGGCATCTGCCCATTACTCGGCGCTCCTCATGCCTGCGCTCGCGGCCGCATGGCCGGTCAACAAGGACGTCATCCTCTCTTATGCGGATCGCTGGGTGCGTGGCCGCTGCCGCCGGTAGCGGCACGGGATCATCCGCGTCCAGCGGCGGCTCCAGCACATCGAACAGCGCAGGTGGAGAAGGTGATGAAGGCGGCGGGTGCACCTGCGGAATGGCCGGTCGAACCGCCCCGACGGGTGCTCCGGCGGCATGGATGGCCGTCTGGGCGGCGGCCCTTCCTCGCGTCATCCGGCGCCGCCGCATGATTTCCCGCACGGCCGGGCGAACCGGCTGGCGAACGCGCTCACGATGACGTTCTGACCGGGGCGATGGCGCCGTATGGCGCTGATTCACCACCCTTGCGCACCTCATGGTGGATCCGGAGACTCCTGAGCGAGGCGCTTCCGTCGTTCCTGATTCCTGCCTCGCCCGCCCGGTGGTACCGTGGCTGACATGCCCCGGTCTCGGCGTCCAGGAGCGTTGTCGCATCACCGCGTCAACGAGCCTGGGCACGGCGACGGCACGGAGGGTACTGCTCGTGTGGCAAGCATCGGCTTCCGGTGGACGATCTGACGCCAATGTCCCGATGGCGGACAGCGCGCGTGCCATTGCGGCGCGCTCTGACCGCTCCGGCGACGCCGCTCCCGCTTCTTCCGCGGCCGGGCGGGGCGACGTAGCCCAGGACCCGCGGCGCAACCAGCTCGTCGCCGGGCGGTACAAGCTCTCGCGGCTTGTCGGACGCGGCGCCATGGGCGAGGTGTGGCTCGCGCACGACAGGGCCCTGCGGATCGACGTCGCGCTCAAGCTCCTCACGGTCCGGCGCGAGAGCCAGGCCGGCACCGCGCTGGAGCGCTTCCGGTTCGAGGCCCAGGTCGCGGCGCAGCTGGCGCAGAAGACGGACCACGTCGTCGCCGTGCACGACGTCGGCAACGACCCTGCAGCGGGCCCGTACCTCGTCATGGGCTACGTTCGAGGTCGGTCCCTGAGGCAGCTCATGCAGGAGCGGGGGCCGATGTCCCCGGCGGAGCTCGCCCCGCTCCTCGGCCAGATCGGAGAGGCCCTCTCCGTCGCGCACGGCCTCGGCATCGTGCACCGCGATATCAAGCCGACGAACGTGCTGCTCGAGGAGGAGCGCAGCGGTGAGGTGCGCGCCAAGGTCGCGGATTTCGGCATCGCCAAGTGGATCCGAAAGGAGCTGCCAGCCGACTTCCCCCGCCGGACCATCGGCGGCGTGGTGCTGGGCACGCCGGCGTACCTGAGCCCGGAGCACGCCTGCGACGGGGACACCAACCCGCACTCGGACATGTGGGCGCTCGCGGTCGTCTCGTACGAGGCGCTCACGGGCCGGCTGCCCTTTCCGGGCCACACCATGAGCGATGTGCTCGCCTCGATCCTGGCCAGCGCGCAGCCGCCGCGGCCGGCGCTGTACCCGGACGCGCCGCCGGCGCTCTCGGCCTGGTTCGCGCGGGCGTTCGCCCTGAACCCGACGGAGCGATTCCCCTCGATCGAGGCCATGGTCGCCGCCTACGAGGCCGCCGTCGGCCTTCCGGGTGCGCCGGCGCGCGCCGAGCGGGCCGAGCCCGCGCGCCGGGGCAAGCTGGGCCTCGCGGCCGGCCTCGTCGTGGCGCTCGGCGTCGTGCTGTCGACCGGCGCCCTGTGGGCGCAGGCCCAGGTCCCCTCCGCGCTGCGGGCGTCGAGCCTCGACGCGCGCGCCGCGTCCGTGGTCCGCGCCGCGCAGGCGCGCATCGCGGCCCAGGCGAGCCCACCCCGAGCAGCGCGATCGGGTGACGCCGCGGCGCTGGATGCCGCTGTCCCCGCGCCCGACGAGGCCGCTGACCCCGCGGCCGCGCCGCGCCCCCTCACCGCGCAGGCCGGGCGCCCGGTCGACCCGCGCCCGGCGCCGCGGAGCGCTCGCATCCTCCGTGGTGACCGCGCGACCGGCGCGCGAAGCGTCCCCACCGAACGCGAGCTGCTCAGGACGCGTCACTGAGCGGTCGTTGCCGACCAGCGTGTGAGTGAAATCGGCGGGTCAACCAGCGTGTGAGTGAAATCGGCGGTTCGGCGCTCGCCTCAGGCCGCTCGATGATCGCGCCATGCGGGCAGGCTTGGCTGTCATCGTCGTGGCCCGACACAAGCTTTGTGCGCGGTGGCGCCCTGCTTGCATCAAGACGGCGGCGTCAGGTGCAGCCATGGCGCAAGAAGCCCCCAAGCCGGCCGAGAAGCGACGGCCAAAGCATGTACGCAGCCCCCTGAAAGACGTTGCGCCGAGCCGCCCCAGGGGCCTGCCCGCGCAGGAGGATCGAGAGCAAGCGCCGAAGGCCGAGAAGGACCGCTCGCCCGCGCCGTCCGGCGAGCGGTCGACCCAGGCGCCCCACGGGGTGCCTCCGCGTGGGCACGAACCGCGCGGCGGGCGCGACCGGACCGAGGGGCAACACCGAAGCAGCGCCGAGCAGGCTCAGGGCCAGCGTGAGCTAGCTCAGCAGCTTCGCGTCGACAGCCTCCGTTGCTCGACCAAGGCCGGCTCCGGACACCCGACCTCCAGCCTGTCGGCGGCCGATCTCATGGCGGTGCTCCTCCGCGACCACCTCCGCTGGGACCTGAGCCATCCGGAGAACCCGAACAACGATCACCTGATCTTCTCGAAGGGCCACGCCTCCCCGCTGCTCTACGCGATGCTCAAGGCGGCGGGCGTCCTCTCCGACGCGGAGCTCCTGTCGTACCGGCGCTTCGGGAGCCCGCTGCAAGGGCACCCGGTGCCGACGCTCCCCTGGGTCGACGTGGCGACCGGCTCCCTCGGTCAGGGGCTCCCCATGGGCGTCGGGATCGCGCTCTCCGGGAAGTACCTCGAGAAGGCTCCTTACCGTGTCTGGGTGTTGCTCGGCGACAGCGAGATGTCCGAGGGATCCATCTGGGAGGCGTTCGACCACGCGCGCCACACGAAGCTCGGCAACCTCATTGCCATCCTCGACATGAACCGCCTCGGGCAACGCGGACAGACGCCCCTCGGCTGGGACTCCGCGGCCTACGCGGCGCGCGCCCGCGCGTTCGGCTGGCGTGCCCTGGAGATCGACGGCCACGATCCAGCCGCCATCTCCGGCGCCTACGCCGAAGCGCTCGGCGTCTCGGACGCGCCCGCGCTGATCGTCGCGCGCACGGTGAAGGGAAAGGGCGTGTCCCTCGTCGAGGACAAGGACGGCTGGCACGGAAAGGCGCTCGACGAGGCGCAGTGCGCGAAGGCGATCGAGGAGCTGGGGGGCACGCGCGACATCGTCATCGAGCCAGAGGCGCCTGCGCCGGGTGAGCCTGCTCCGCGGCCCACCGCCGGGCCGCTGAAGCTCCCCACCTACGAGCGCTCCACGGCCGTCGCGACGCGGAAAGCCTACGGCGACGCGCTCGAGGCGCTCGGCGCTGCGCGCGCGGATGTCGTCGCCGTGGACGCCGAGGTCAGCAACTCGACCTTTGCCGAGGAGTTCGCGAAGGCTCATCCAGACCGCTATTTCGAGATGTTCATCAGCGAACAGCAGATGGTGGCCGCCGCCGTCGGGCTGAGCGTCCGGCGCTGGTCGCCCTTCGCGTCGACGTTCGCGGCTTTCCTCACGCGCGCCCACGATTTCCTCCGGATGGCCGCTGTGTCGAGGGCCGATATCCGCGTGTGCGGCTCGCACGCGGGCGTATCCATCGGCGAGGACGGCCCGTCGCAGATGGGGCTCGAGGATCTGGCCATGATGCGCGCCGTCCACGGGAGCACCGTGCTCTATCCGTGCTGCGCCAATCAGGCCGCTCGGCTGGTGGCCGCCATGGCCGACCAGAAGGGCATCGTCTATCTCCGAACGACGCGCGAGAAGACGCCCATCCTGTACGATGCGACCGAAGCGTTCCCCATCGGCGGGAGCAAGGTGCTGCGCGAGACACCCCACGATCGCGTGACGATCATCGCCGCCGGCATCACCGTCCACGAGGCGTTGAAGGCCCACGCAGAGCTCGAGGCGAGCGGGCTCTCCGCTCGAGTCCTCGACGCGTATGGCATCAAGCCGATCGACGCCGCCGGCATCCGCGCCGCGGTGCAGGCCACGGCGGGAAACGTCGTCGTCGTCGAGGATCACTGGCCCGAGGGCGGCCTGGGCGACGCCGTGCTCGAGGCCCTGGCCGGCGAAGAGCCCGTCGTCGCGCGCGTCGTCCACCTCGCCGTGAGGGAGATGCCCGGCTCGGGCACCCCGGCCGAGCTCCTGCGCGCGACGGGGTTGGACGCTTCCTCCATCGCTGGCGCGGCGAAGCGGCTCCTCTCCGGCGAAGCGCGCCTCGCGCGATAGTCCTGGCCTCGCGCGAGGCGAGCGCAAGCGCTGCGGATCGGGCGAGCTGGCGAAAGGGCTCGCGCGCTTGAGGGCGGACCTCGCGTCGGGGGAGTGGGATCGCAAGTACGGGGAGCTGCGGCGCCTGGAGTCGCTCGACCTCGGCCATCGCGTGCTGGTCGCCGAGCTGTCGTGACGCGCCGCCCGGACGAAGCGCGGTGCCGACGCGGCGGCGTCGCACTCGCACAAAAGAAAAAAAGAGCGCCCGTCCGACGGTGTGGGGGGGGAAACCGTCCCTCAGGCGCTCCGGTCACCGAGCTATGCAGGAGCTGGGCCAGGAATCTCCTGACGTGGGTCCGTGAATTTACGTAGGCGCCGTACGGGTGAGGCTTTCGTTTTTGGTATGACGGATTTCGTTGGTGAAGCGCAGGGGCGGCATCTTCCGCGGGCGGTGGCACGGTGGCGCACGCCCGAGCGCCAGGCGAACCACCTGGGCAGCCGGGCGAGCGCTGCGCCTAGGCAGGGCGGTGGGGTGTGCCGGCGATGGCTCCGACGCGGCGCGTCTTCGCAACGCGCCTCGCCTGCTGCCGGATGTGCTCCACGGCCTTCTCGAAGAAGGGCTCGGGGGAAGCCTTGCTGACGGTGATCTGCTCTCCGCCGATGAGGACGACGAGGAGGCCCCTGTCGGTCCTGCCCACCGCGAAGAAGTCGACGGTGAACGGCAGCTCTTCCTCGACGGTGAGGGACAGCTGGCACTTCAGGACCTCGCCGACGCCGGGCTGATTCTCGACGACGAACCGCTGCAAGAGCCCGTTGGCGTGGGCGTCTCCGGCGATCCGGTTGAGGGCCCACTTGTCCCTTGGCCAGGCCATGTGGTCACGGAGCTCGTATATCCACTGCAAGAGCTCCTCGGCGACCTGGCCGATCGCCGCCTTGGAGGCCTCATAGGATACTTTGATCTGCTCGTATTTCGTCATCGGGGCTCCATCGCTCTCCGGCGCGCGCCCTCGAGGCTACCAGATCGCCGCGCCCCGCCGCACGCGGATCGGGCGCCTCGGCCTCGCCGACGCAGCGGGATTCGTCGGCGCAGCGCGCGGCGCGCGGCGTCGCGGGCGGCCTCGAGGCGCTCGCGCTCCCTGGTCTCCTCGCGCCGCGGCCGGCGGGACCGGCCGGGCTCGCTCAGGCGTATTGTTGCAGCAGCGCGCCGCGCATGGGGTTATCGCAGGCCTTCACCGCCGCGCGGAGCGCGTCCCTGTCGACCGGCACCCTGTGCAGGCTGACGTTCACCGCGCCGCCTTGCGCCTCCACGGTCGCGTACTCGGCGTGGTGCAGCAGCGTCGGCGGCCCGCCGTTCGCGTACTCCTTGAAGGGGAGCCCGACGCTCCCCGGATTCACGAGGAGCGTGCCGCGGTGCTGGCGGAGCATCTGGAGGTGCGTGTGCCCCCCGGCCATCACCGTCGCAGCGTGGCCCGCGAGCCGGCGATCGAGCTCCTCCGGCGGGGTGTTCGCGAGGAGGTCCTCCATGTGAGACCGGGGCGAGCCGTGGAACACGAGGAGCGTCGAGTGAGCGTCGAGCGGGATCTCGAGGCGCGCCTGGAACGTGCGCAGGAAGGCGAGCTCGTCTCTCGACAGCCGATCACGGCACCAGTCCACCGCGTCGACGACGATGGGGGCCTCGGTGTAGGTGCGGATCAGCTGCGGATCCAGCATGAACTCGTCGTGGTTCCCGAGGATGCACGGGCACCCGAGCTCTTGCAGCATGTCCAGGATGGCCGAGGGCCGCGGTCCAAGCGTCGCGACGTCGCCCAGGCAGATCACCTGATCGACGCCCGTCGCCCGGATGCTGGCCAGCACGGCCCTGAGCGCCACCTCATTGCCGTGGATGTCGGATATCAGCGCGATCCGCATGGCAAGACCCCCTTCAGCGGCCATCGAGACGTTGGAGCGGCTCTCGGCGCCTCGCGGCGTCCGATCGGCGGACTCGTGACGATAGACCATGTCCGCCGGCGCCTCCAGCCCTTCGCGCCCGGCCGGCACGAGCGACGCGCGAGGTAGCGCGGTGGCGCGACGGCTGGGGGTGATGGACACGCGCGTCACAGCCGCGAAGTCTCCCCAGTCTCCCTGCACGCGCCGGGCCACGAGCGGGTAGGATCGGCGCGTGCGCGCGCTCTGGCCGGTGGACATCGTCGCCTTGAATCCCGTGTCGTGCGGCTCGGTCCTGTGGCGCATCGGCGGCGTGCTGCGCGTCACGATCCTCGTGAAGGCGACGTTCGCCTTCGGCGCGGGCGACGGCGCGGATCTCGTGGCGCCCGAGCCCGTCGAGCGCGAGGACCGCTTTCACGACGACGACCCCTCGCGGAGCCTGCGCTCCGCGAGCGACACCGCGCCGTACCTCCCCGGCGCCGGCGTCGTGCTCACCGGGCACGCGCATGCTTCGGACGCCACCGGGCCGGTGATCGGCCTCGCGGCGAGGCTCGCGCTCTTCCGCGGTGGGCCGCTGCTCGACAAGACGATCCACGTCTTCGGGGACCCCACGCCCGGCAGCATCGCGCCCACGCCGTTCCAGAGGATGCCGCTCGTGTACGAGCGCGCGGCGGGCGGACCCAGCCATCCTTGGAACCCGGTCGGTGTCTCCGAGGCCGGCGAGGGCGCGCTGGATCCAGCGATGGGCCCAAGGCGAGCGCGCCCGAACCTGGTCAATCCTGCGAGCCCCCACCGGCCCGCGTGTTTCGGGCCGATCGCGCCTCACTGGCCCTTGCGGAAGCGGCTCTTCAACGGCTTCGAGCCAGGCGCCACGCGGCGTTCAGCGCAGCTCGGCTCGCCCGGCGCGGACCCCGCCGCCGCGGGGCGCGCGGAGGTGCTCGACCTCCCGGCGGACTTCGACTTTCGCGCCTTCAACCCGGCGCCGTTCGATCAGCAGATCCCCTTTCTGCAAGGCGATGAGTCGATCATCCTGGAGAACCTGAGCGCGGGGAGAGCATTCATCTGGCCGCGCCTCCCCTCGGCGCGCGCTCGTGTGCGCCGCTACCGCATCGACGCCGAGCGGGCGGGCGGATCGCAGGAGATCCCGCTGGTGGCCGACACGCTCGTCATCGACGGTGATCGCCAGATCGCCTCGCTGGTGTGGCGGGGCAACTTCGCGACGGAGAGCGAGGAGGCGCTCCAGGGCATCCGCCTGTTCGCGGGTGTCGAGACGCTCAAAGAGAGCATTCCGTGGCCGGAGCACGGCGCGTCGCTCCCTGGGGACCCTGCGGCGACGCACCGGAGCTCGGCGCCGGCGGTGCTGCTTGCGAAACCGATCGTCGCGCCCGCCGGGCTGGTGGAGACAGGCCCGCTCTCGAAGAGGAAGATGGAGATGCCGGTGCTCCCCTTTCGTGATTCGCCTGCCGCGCCGCAGGCTCCTGCCGATCTCGCCGTGAGCGGAGGCATCACGGGACCGCTGGGCCAGAGGATGCCGATCCCCGAGGACAGGCTCGCGGAGGTCGGGGCAGAGCGGGCGCAGTTCCCGGTGGCAGCGCCGGGGACGAGCGTGTCGGGCGGGGAGGACCCCATCCCGGGCGCGCCGTGGAGCCCGATGGCCGCGCCTCGGCCCGTCAGCCCCGCTGGCGCCGGGGGCTCGCAGCCCGGGCGCACGCTGGTCGACTCGGGAGATCCTGCGAGCGGTGTCGTGGAATCGGCGCCGCCGCCGGAGCCGGATGCCGAGGCGGCTCCGGCGGAGGCGTCATCCGGGGCGACGCTCGTGGCGCGAGAGCCATCGGGGCAGGAGGCGGCCTATCTGGCGGTGGAGGCGGCACCGCCGGAGAAGGTGAGTCCGCAGCTCGAGATGGCGCCGCCGGCGCTGGTCGAGGTGGCGCTGCCTGAGAGGGTGCCGCCGCCGGAGAGGAGGAGTCGGCCGCCCGAGGAGGAGTCGCCGGCAGCCGTATCGCCGCCTGTGACGAGCGAGCCGCTCACCGGCTTGGAGGCGCGAAAGCGGGCCGAGGCGAGGCTCGCCGAAGGCGGCGATTTCGATGGAGACGACCTGTCGGGCGGTGACCTGTCGGGGCTCGACTTCAGCGGGCGCTCGCTCGCGCGGTGCGCGCTCCGCGGCGCGAGGCTCCGTGGTGCCCGCCTCGCGGGGGCCAGCCTCGTCGAGGCGACGCTCGACGAGGCCGACCTCCGCGGCGCGGATCTGTCTCGCGCCGATCTCACGAACGCGCGCGCCGACCGCGCGGAGCTCGTCGAGGCTTCGCTCGAGGAGGCGGACCTCCGAGGCGCCTCGCTGCGCGGGGCGAACCTGGAGCGAGCGCGGCTCGGTCGTGCCCGCGGCGACGGCGCGACCCTCTCCGCGGCGAACCTGGCAGGCGCCGACCTGGAGGATGCGCGCTTCGTGGGCGCGTCGTTCGCCGGCGCCAACCTGCGTGACGCGAAGGCCGATCGCGCCGATTTCATGTCGGCGCGGCTCGACCGCGCCGACCTCGGCGCAGCCTCCTTCTGCAAGACCCGCCTCGTCGCCGCGGTGCTGGCGCACGCGAAGCTCGATCTGACCGATCTCCGCGGCGCCAACCTGGAGCGTGCCAATCTGCATGGGGCCTCGCGGAGGCGGGCGAAGATCGCGGGCGCCAACATGAAGGAGATCGACGAGACGGCGCCGGTGAGGCCGGAAGATCCCGAAGGCTCGTGAGCGATCGCGGGCCAGGCTACGATCACGGCGATGCGAAGGCCGCCGGCGTCGCGGTCGAGAGCCAGATCGGCGATCCGTCGTTTGATCCAGGGCGTGCGTTCCGATGATCGGATACCCGGCGCTGCCGCGATATGCACGAGGTGCGCTGTGGTAAGCTCTGGATGAAAGCCCGCGCCCATGAGATGCCTTCGCTGTCAAGCCGCCCTCGACCTCTCCAAGCCCCGATGTCCCGCCTGCGGTGCGCCGGTCGACGCCGATGGTGACGGCGTGCCCGACGTTCTCGCGAAGATGATCGAAGACAAGGCGCGCGAGATCGTCGCGATGGAGAGGCGGCGCGAGGAGGAAGCCGTGCGCGAGGCGGCCCGCGCCCAGGCCGAGAAGGCGGCGGCCGAGCAGCGGATCGCCGATGAATCACGCCTCGCGCGCCTTCGCGACAGGCACCACGCGAGCCTCGGGACAGTTCCCACGATGTGGTACGCGAGTCGCCCCGTGCTTGTCCTGTTCGCCCTCCTCGCCGCGCTGATCGGCGGGTTCATGTTCCCCGCGTGCGTGGAGCCCATGATCGGCCGCTCGATCATGGCTGCGAGCGTCTTCTGTCCGAGCGTATGCCGGGGGTGCCGCGGCCCGGGGCGAGTCTTCACATGGCACGAGTCGGGCACCTGGGCCGAGGCGGAGGTGTCGGTAGAGCTCTGTCACAACCGCGCTGTCGACATCGACCGCCTCACGTCGAGCGACGTGTCCCGTCGCGAGGACCAGGATCTCGCGCCCTACCGCCTCACCCGCTGGGCGAGCGTGCCGGTGGACGTCGGTGTCGTGCTCCTCGTCTTGCTCCTCGCTGGGCCCTTCGTCGCTGCCGCCCTGCGCACGCGCGAGATCCAGCGCAAGCGCTCCGCGTGGGAGGCCGAGATCGACGCGCTCGAGCGCAAGCTCGGCCTTCGCGGTCCGCGGAGGCCAGGGGACTCTCCGTATCGATGAGCGTGGTGGGCGCTGCGGGACAGACGCTCGGCCGAGGGGAACCGGAGCAGCGTCTCGCGCGGTGATCTCGGGCATCGACGCACGGGCAAGAACGAAGAACGGGGCGCCAGGCAGGCGCGCGCGGTGTGCCGCCCTGGCGGGGTCCCTCTGTGGGCACCGGGACCGTGCCGTCGAGACGGCCCTGGGGGCGTTGTGTCTCGGTCGATCGCTTGGAGGAGCGGCGAGCCGAGGTGCTAGGCTCTGCCGGGCCAAGGAGACCTATCGCCATGAAGAACTCTCGTCAGTGTCCGAAGTGTCAGTCCAGGAAGCTCTGGGTCGTGCAGAAAGTGGAGCAGAAAGACTGCCAGTACGCGCATACGAACCCGCTGCACGTGACGTCCCAGTACATCCCGACTGGCAACACGGAGTCTGTGGGCACGGCGACCGCGCTCGTCAATGCGGGCTTCTTCGAGACCTGGATCTGCGCGATCTGCGGCTTCACCGAGTGGTATGCGCGCGACGCGAACCAGGCACTCGCCCAGCTCATGTCACAACCGGGCGCCAGGGTTCACTACATCGATGCGGCGGCCGGCACGCCGTACCGGTGACTGACGCAGGGTGGGGCTGGGTGACGGCTCGAGGCGCGCCGTCGCCACCCCTGGTGCAACACGCTCACGGCGCCAGGACGAGCACGTTGGTCGCGCTGGGCACGATCTTGGCGCCGGGCGCGTTGGTGCTGTTCTGGAGCGTCATGCTGGTGAGCCGCGCGAGGGGCATCCCCCCGACGACCACGGTGAACGCGGCCGTCACGGTGCGCACCGGCGCGGCGGGGCGTGGTACGATCGCCTTGCAAGGAGCCATGAGATGACCGGTGATCCCGAGTCCGCGCTCGCGCATCAGTTCCGCGAGCTCGCGGGCGCGCCCAAAGAGACCGAGTGGCCCGTCGACTTCCACTTCAGCATCGGCGGCTACCCCATCCGCGTGACGTACTCGGTACAAGACTTCATCCGGCTGAGGTCGCCGTACGCGCCCCGCGCGCAGCGGCCTGTGGACGGCGCCCAGGTGACCTATCGCGAGCCCGCCGGCGCGCCGCTCTCTGCCGTCCGACCAATGAGCATCGAGCTGCGGCCCGAGACGTCCGAGCACCGCGCTGCCAAGGTCGCCCTCGTCTCGACCGAGGTCCAGACAGGCGATCCGCCGTTCGATCACGAGGTCTATATCCACTCGCCGAGCGATCCTCTCATCGTCCAGCGGGTGCTCGGCTCACCCGAGCTGCGCGCGAGCGTCCGCGAGCTGCTGGCTGAGGGGTTCTCGAGCATCGATATCGACGACGAACGAGGCGAGATCTGCGCGCATCTCCAGGCGTTCACGGACAGGCACTGCAGCCCCGGCTGCGCCGCGCGCATGCTCGATGCATTTGCCACGATTGCCCGCAACGTCCCTCATGTGGCGCGATCGTCCGCGCTGCGGCCGGCGGACACCGGGCGCACGCTGCTCCTCGTCGGCGGCGTTCTCTGCGCTGTTCTTCTCTTGCTCGGCGCGCCCGTTTATTTCCTCGCAGCCGGAGATCGATGCGACTTCGAGAACAACGGCGGCGCGAGCGTGCTGCTGTCGTGGGATGGGTGCTTCACGCCGGTTCCTCTGGGCCTCGCAGCGGGGCTCCCCGTCGGGCTCGCGCTTGCAGCCGCCGTGTCGAGCCGCATCCGGGGCCGGTCGGACTCCCACGAGCGCGCGTCATCCGCCTATGCGATTTTGGTGATCCTCGCCGCCCAGCTCGCGATCGCCCTGTCCGCCGCCGTGCTGTGGGCCACGTAGCCAGCCGGGTGCCCGCGCGCGCAGCTCGCCTTCCGAGGCCCACATCGCGCGGCCGGCATGCTCACGGAGCCAGGACGAGCACGTTGGTGACGCTGGGTACGATCTTGGCGCCTGGCGCATTGGTGTTGTTCTGGATGGTCATGCTGGTGAGCCGCGCCAGCGGCATCCCCCCGACCACCACGGTGAACGCCCCGGTCACCGTGCGTGCAGGGCCCATCACGGTGCCAGACGCGACGCCGGTCGCCAGGCCGGCGTTATCGCCGTTCGTGAGGACAGGCATCGTGGCCATGTTGTGCGCAGGCGTGCACGTCATGAGGACGTTCGGCACGAATCCCACGTTGGTGGGCTCGAGGGCGATGTTCGGATAAGGCACCGGGACCGGAGCCGGCGCAGGTGGGGCCGGCGTGAGGCACACGTCGGGAAACGCCAGGCACATGCCGCCAGCGCTCGTCTTCGCCAACATATCGGGTTCTCCTCTCTTCGGCGCAGCGATCAGCCGAGGTGGATCTGCTCGCCGTCGACCTTGGCGAGGACACGGGCCGAGATGATCGCATTTTCTCCGCGAAGGCCGAGCAGGTCCTGGGCGCGCAAATCGATGGTGCCTGCGCGCGTCTGATCGATCTCCTCCTCCTCGACGAAGCGGAACACGCGTTTGACGCGTTGTGTTAGTCTTGTGAGCGCCGTGTCGGCCTCCTGCGCTATCAGCGCGATCTTCGTCACTTCGGCTTGCACCAGCCTGCCGAAGAACCCGAGCTCATCGATCGCCACAGAGCCCTTTCTGGCGCGCACCTGCACCTCGGCGCCGGTCACGGCGACCTCGCGCGCGCCCGCGATGTCGACGCGCTCCGAGGCGCAGATCACGACACGTCCCCCCCGGGCTTGCACCACCAGATCGCCGTCGGTCGCGAGCTTCGTCGGCGCGCCGTCGCGGCCATCGAGCACGGCCAGCACATGGACCCCATCCGGCTCGATGGCGCAAAGCACCTTGTCCCCGACGTCGGGCGCGACGAGGCAGCTCTTCGCGCGCCGCGCCTCGCAGCTCCCCGACGAGAGCCGCACCGCGAACGCCGCGCCGGTCCGCTCGACGCGCCCCGTCTCCATGTAAGTTTCTGCGCTGGCCAGCTTCTTCGCTGCTGTCATGATCTGTCGACCTCTCGCTTCCTCGTGTGTGCGGCGGAGATTCTCCGCGAGCCATCGTCCTCGGGGGCGTTCATCTGGTGTTCCTGCGTCGCGGGGCGGACAACACCCTAGCTCTCCTCTTCGCGCGCAGTTCCGTGCCTGGGCTGCCACATCTCCAGCCGGGCCAGGGCCTCATCGTCGCCGAGCCAGCCCGCGCCGCGGGGAAGCACCGCGCCCGCGCGCTTCGCCAGATGAAACCGGGTGCGGTGGAGGCCGGCTCCCGAGAAATCAGCGCCCGACACGTCGGCGTGGGAGAAATCCACCTCGCGGAGCTTCGCATCCACGAACGATGCTCCGAGCGCGAGCGCACGGCCGAAGTAGGCCTCCTCCAGCGTCGCGCCGGACAGGTTCGTCCTGGTGAGATCCGCTTTCTCGAAAACCGCTTGCGGGAAATTACCGTTCACGAGGCGCGCTCGTGGCAGCTTCGCCTCACCGAAGAAGCACTGCGGTCCATGGGCGCCTTCGAACGTGGCGTCGCGAAGGTCGGCGCCCATGAAGTTGCACTGAGTGCAATCGACCCCCGCGAAGCTCGCGCCCGCGAGGTCGCTCTTCATGAACTGTGTCCGGAACAGCCTCGTTCCAGCGAAGCTCTTCGGTCCCAGCTTGGCCTCGACCAGCGTGGTCAACGTGAGATTTGCGGCTGTGAGGTCGGCCGTGCGGAGGTCGGCGCGATACAGCGTCGCCTTCTCGAGGTTCGCGCTGGCGAAGCCCGCCTGGTCGGCGTCGATCTCGACGAGGTTCGCGCGGTCGAGGTTCGCGCCGGCGAACGATGCGCCCCGGAGCGACGTCTTCATCCAGCTCGCGAGCGGGGCCTCGGCTTCCGCGAGCGACGCGCCGGCCGCGGTGCACTCGGTGAAGCTCGCCGCGATGAGCTTGCCGCGATCGAAGCGCGCGCGGTCGAGGCTGGATCGGAAGACGCTCGCGAGGTGCAGGTCGGCGCCCGTCAGATCACACCCTGTGAAATCACAGCCAATGAAGACGGATTCCTTGAGGCACGCGCCGCCGAGCGCCTCGGGGAACCGCACCTCCTCGAACAACGCGCCCGAGAGGTCCGCGCCGGCCAGCGCGAGGTGCGACAGATCTTCGCCGCGCACCGGCTCTCCGTGCCGGATCTTGTCGAAGAGCTCGTCCCGATTCATGCGCCGCTCCTCGCAGGGACATCCGCCGTCGGCAAGAAGCGCACGTGATCGACCTCCGCCTCCGCGAACGTCGTCCGACCGTCACCCACCACACGGGAGAGGTCGGCTCGAGCCAGGTTCGCCCCCGTGAAGTTCGCGCCGGCGAGGCGGGCCTTCGAAGCGAGCGAGTCCATCAGGTTCGCCCCAAGGAGCGACGCGTTCGCGAGGTTCGTGCGAACGAGCAGGCTGCCTTTCAGCACCGCGCGCTCGAGGCTCGCGCCAGCGGCGTCGCACTCGGACAGGTCAGCGCCGCCGATGTTGGCCCGGTCGAAGCGCGCGCCCTCCAGCGCCGTCCCGCGGAGGTTTGCCTTCTCCAGGTCGGCGTCACGGAAATCCGCTCTGGGGAACGATGAGCCGTGCACGATGGCGCCCTGGCGGAAGCGCGCCTCACGGAACGAGACCCGATCTCCTCTGCAGCTGACGAAGGTCGTCTTGAGCAGCGTCGCTCGCGAGAAATCGGCGTCGTCCAGCGTGCACTCGACGAGGTTTGCGTCCGACAGGTCCGCCCCCGCGAAGCGCGCGCCGACGAGGTCCGCCTTCAGCATGTTGCACTGACCCAGCTGGGCGCCCGACAGATCGACCGCGCCGATCTTCGCCTCGAGCCAGTCGGCGCCGCTGAGGTTCGCTCCGGCGAACCGCGCGCCTGCGAGCTCGGCGCGGTTCAGGACGGCCTCGGTGAGGTCGGCGCGATCGAGGATCGCGTCGCGCAGCACGGCGGCGCCGAGGTTCGCGCCGGAGAGCCGGGCTCCGGTCAGGTCCGCGCCGCCGAGGTTCGCCCTGGCGAGCACGGCGCCAGCGAGATTCGCGCCGGAGAGATCACAGCCCGACAGGTCCGCCGCCTCGAGGAAAGCGCCCGACAGATCGGCGCCGTCCAGGCGCATCCCGGCCAGGTTCGCCCCCGTGAAGTCACGGTTCGCGAGGCTCTCGTTCGACTCCATCGCGAGCGAGATGACGATTCGCGCCCGCGCCGAGGCTTCGGGATCCATCGCTCCGGCCGCCGGCTGGAGGTGCGCGAAGCTCCGGTACATCTCGCGCAGGCGCTCTTCCTGCTGCACGATCTGCGCTCGGTAGCCCGGGTCGGCGATCGCTTGCTCGAGCTCCTCTAGCGCGCCCCCGTCGGCGCGGGCGTCCTCGGCCATCGACCGCAGCTCCTCGAGATGGGCGGCGGCCGAGAACCTGGGAGGGCCGCCGCCCGTCTTCACCGCCTCGGCCATGACGGCGTCGTAGTCCTGGCCCATCTCCGCATATAGCTCCCGAGCCCTCTCGCGCGCTTCCGCCTGTTTTGCATCGACGCTGTCGAACGCCAGATCCGCGCGTGCTGACTGCTCCTCCATGAAGGTGGCGAGCGCATCGAGATCGTCGAGCGGCGGTGGCTCCTCGTCGGGCGGCAGCTCAGCGACGCCGTGGTCCTTCGGGTCGATCCCCGCGGCCTCGAGGCGAACGCGCGTCTCCGCGAGCTCCCGCTCTTGGCCGCGGCGCCCGTTCTTCAGCGCCAGGTTGTCGCCCTTCAGCCACCGGCCGATGTCGATTTCACTGAGGCTGATGTTAGGTATGACCCCCGAGGCGCGTGGGGGCATCAGATCGCTATCGGAGATGCCCGCGAGGGCGCCCTTGTCCTTGTCGAGCCGGCGCGCGAGGACCTGCTGGTAATGCTCGGCGGGGCGAGGCGATGACGGGTCCTCGCACGCACAGACGAGGTGAACGATGTCTGCCGCGTCGTCCTCGGCGATCTGGAGCGCGCCGTGGAAGATGACCACGCCGAGCCCGGCCGCGGGGAACAGCCACACCGTGTCGCAGCGCAAGGCGATCTCGTGGAAACGCTCGCCATCCATCGTCCTCTGGGTGACGAAGCTCCGCGCCGAGAGCCCCGGGAGACGTCCGTCGATGTGCGGCTCGCTCGGGTGCATGTTCTCGATGGACAGCGCCTCGTCGCCGCGGAAGAACCCGTCGATCCACTGATCCTCGGGTGCCACGTTGAAGAACGTCGGATCCGCGTCGGGGGGCAAGCCGGGGAAATGCTCCTTGAGCCAGTCGCTGTCGTAGGTGCCGGCGCGCTTCCTGCGCTGCGCGAAGGTGATATCCATCGGCAAGAAGCCCGCCGGCTCTGGTCGCTCCGAGGGGGCGCGCATCAGGAACCCAGCCCCGTAGCGCTCGATATTTGGCAGCGGCTGCACAGCGCGTCCGCCCACCTCGATCGCCTCTGCACCCTTGCCGTACGGGTTCCGGTCGTACTTGGGGCCGCCGAACGCGTGGGCCCAGTCGATCGGCAGCGTCGCGATTGGCGCAGGAGCGGACGGCGCGCCTTCCTGCCAGAAGCGATCGCCGACGACCGCGAGGCGCTTGTCGACGGGTCCGACCCGCGCGCGCACGTAGGAGGCGGGGAGCGGCTTGCCTCCGGGGGCAAAGAAGTGGCCGCACACGAGCAGCTCGCCGCGCGCTTTGGCGACGCCCTCGTCGACGACGCCCTGCGCGCCGAGCTGGGTGGAAATAGCCGTCCAAAACGAGAGCTCGTCGAGGAGCGCCCGGGGCGCGGCCAGCGGGAATGCCAGCATGGCGCCGAGATGGAAGTACGGCTTACGCGCCACCTCGATCACGCGGTGGAGCACGGTCATTTTCATGGGCTTGATGATCTTCATGGCGCGTCGTCGCTCCCCTGGGCGCCCGAGCGGCGCCCCTCGCACGAGTCCTCGGTCCTCACAGCTTCTTGAAGCCGTACGTGCCGATCGACGCCGCCGCCTGGCGCAGGCTGAACGTCTTGATGTCCTGCCCGGCGCCGCATTTTTTGCTCGCGATACCGACGTGATCGATTTTGATCCCGACGCTGTCCGCCTTCATGCCGACCCTCGACGCCGCTATGGCGGTGGCCTCCACCTTCGAGATGTTGATCGACATGTTGATCGCGGTGTTGTCCCACTTGTGCACGCCTGCCGAGTTCTTCGTATAGAACGTCTCAATGAGGGCGTCGGTGTGTTTGTACACCTTCGCCGGCGCCGTGATGGTCACCTCCTTCGCGTCGAGCGTGATCTTGGTCGGGCTCTTCACCGTGACCGTCCCGCTCGTGCTCTCGATCTTGATGTCGCCCTTCACGGTGTGCGACCACGCCCCCTTGATGTCCGCCGTCCACCCCAGCTTGACGTCGGTCTTCCACGATCCGTAGTCGTCGTGGTTCTGGCCGCTGATCTTTTGCAACCAGCTCCCCAGCACATCCTGCTTGCCGCCGGCCTCGATGGTCTGGGTGAACCCGCCGTGGATGTCCTGCGTCATGCCGCCGCTCTCGACCTTGTCGGTCCGGCCCGAGCGCACCTTGATGTTCTGGTGGCTGTTGTAGAACTCGTTCGAGTCGCCGTCGACGTTGATCGTGTGGACGCCGGCGTAGTGGATGGTCGCGTCGTCGCTGACGTCGACGTAGTACTTGCCGCCGACGTTCTGCCACCACTCGCCGCACACGTTGAAGCCGGCGTTGCCCTCCGTATAAACGTAGAACATGCAGTCGACGGGCTGCATGTCGGGGTTCGCGTCCGGCGTCTTCGGGGGCACGACGAACGCCTGGTGGGTGGGGCCGCCCATGTGGACGTTGGTCGCGCCGACCGGGGTGAACAGGTCGATGTGCTGCTTGCCCTCGAGGTCCTCGACGACCATGTGGTTGCTGCCGCCCGTGCGCAGCACGTTCTGGGTCAGGTTGCGGCTCGTGACCGTGCTCGGCCGGTGGGCGTTCGGCACCACGCCGGCGATGAACGGCCGGTCCGGGTCGCCGCCCTGGAACGACACCATGACCTCGGTCCCCTTGCGGAGCGGGAAGTGCCAGCCCTCGACCGTGCCGCCGTGCGGCTGCATCATGCGCAGGTATGTCGACGTTGCGCCGTCTGGCAGGTCGCTCGCGTCGAACTTGAGGCGGAGCAGGTAACGACCCATGTCGTCGATCTGGGCATACTGGCTGTCGCTGGGCCCGTCGACGACGCCGTTCTCGAAGCCGTAGATCCGCGGCCACGGCGTCGCCTGGGCCGCCCTGAACTGCACGTCGGCCGGGATCGCCACCACCTCGACGCGGTACGTCTCGTCCACGGCCATCCCCGTGAAGCGCGTGATGTCGAGCGAGCCGCCCGTGATCGCGGCCGCGTGCCGCACCTCGACGGCCAGGTAGCGCGTGGGCACGTCCGAAGGCCCGTCCTCCAGCTCGAAGACGTAGCCGGCCCGCAGCCCTGTCGCGTTGCCGGTCGCGTGCAGGGTGAGCTCACGGCACGCCATCGACTCCGCCTTGACCTGGGCCAGCCGTGTCGCCTCGTCCTGCGTGAAGACGCGGTAGCCGTACTCGCGCACCTCGCCGTGGCCGCTCTTCGACACGGCGTGCTCTCCCGACACCGAGGCGGCCGGGTTCGCGTAGTTGTAATCGTTGATCCGCACCGCGGCCGGCAGCGCGCTGAGATCGACGTGCACCTCCCGGAAGCACTCGCCCGCCGACACGTCGTGGCTCGAGGTCGGGTGGTAACGAACCCGGCCGTTGCCGCTCAGCGGCTCGTGCTGATCCTTGCTGTCGACGATGACCATGACCTCGGCGCCGCCGTCGTCGACCGGGTGCTCGAAGTGGTAGTAGAGCCCCTCGCGCTCGAGCCATCGATGGGTGAAGTCCAGGTGGCTCTCCCGGTATTGACAGACGAACTCCTCTTCCGGATAGCGGTCCGTGTCGACGCTGAACCGGAAGTCGCTCGTCGTGAGGCCGCCATGCGTGAGCGTCTTCGTCAGGAAGGCGTCGATCTTGCTCTTCGTGTGGACGAAGCTGCGCACCGAGTGGCGCTGGAGCCACAGCCTGGGCACGAGCGACCCATGGTAGAGCGCGCGGTCGGCCGACTCGCGCAGCAGCCGGAGGCGCACGAACACGCCGTGCCAGCACATCGGCGGCGCGTCGGCGCCGCGCTGGAGCGTGAGCATCGCCGGGGCGTTGATCGCGGCGCGGACGTCGGTGCCCGCTGGCACCGTGAACAGGACGTCGAACTCGAACGGTCGGCACAGCGCCTCGGTGCCCTTGAAGCCGACGGCCCGGGCGGCCGGCAGCGCTGCGCAGTGCATGGCAAGAACGTCCACGCTCATGAGCTCCCCACCAGGTTGTGGTCCACCCGAGGCCCCCTCGAACGCAGCGGCCGCGCGCGGACGATGTCGCGACCGCGAACCCTACACAGAAGCGCGACCGACGTGCAAGGTCGTGGATGTCGCCGCACGACACCGTCGCGTGGTGGTACCCTGGCCGAGCGAGGAAGCGACACCGATGGACGCGGATCCCGAGGCTGAGTTCGTGCGGCACCCTCGTCCGCGCGACGGGTCCCGGCATCCATGGACGTTGGCCCATTGGCCCAGCACGCCTTCCACGTTAACGTTATCCCAGCGCCGCCACGTGGACGAGCGTGCTGCTGGACGCCGGCCTCGTGATGGTCGCTTTGCTGCTCGTCGGCCCCTTCGTCGTCGCTGCCGCCCGCCGCAGGCGCGCGCTCGAGCGCGCGCGCTTCGAGCTGGAGGTCGAGATCGACGCGCTCGAGTACAAGCTCCGCCTTGGCGGCATGCGGAGCCCAGGCGACTCACCATATCGCTGAGCGGCGATGAGGAGCAAGGACGCGATGCGCCCGCCCCCGGCTGTCTGGCGACGGGAGGTTGGGATCGGCGCTCTTCGTCTCAAGAGGAACTCCGCAAGGGCGCCGGGACGCAAGCCGCCATGACCTGGGCCTATCTGCTCACGTCGGGAAATGACAAATCATGCAGCGCTGGTTGCGTCCGACCGCGAGAACGCCTTCGGATGTAAGGCATCATGCAGGCCTGCCTGCGAGAACCGATCCGAAAGTAATATGGCATACATGGATGCCTGCTGGAATCGACTTGATAGTAGTTCATCACACGGAACTGCCTGCGAGAGGAGGCACCCTATGTGGCGCGAAATACAGACCTGTCTTCTGCGGCGCTCCTACGCCTCCCTGGGAAGGCAAGGCTGCCTGATTTTCCACCGCCCGGGTCCAGCGCCGCCAGGCTGCCGCGCAAGCGGCTGCCGCGCCCGATCACGGCGCGCGGCGGAGCGCGCCGCCGCGCGCTGCGTAGAGCACCGTGTGCGTCACGAAAGGCACCGCCGTGGGATCTTGCTCGCGTCCGCGCGAACACTCCATCCACTCGACCTCGGGCAAGCTGAGCGCCCCGTGGCACGAGCACATGTTGAGGCGCTGAGGCCGTATCGTGGTGTCGAGGGTCGACCAGCACGAGGCATCGGGGCGCCACACGGCGCCGCCCTGGCACTTCCACCCTCGATGACAACCCGGCTGACTCGCTGCGATGATCGCCGCGAGCACGACGAGGGTGTGCGATGCGACGGCGCGTTTCGCGAGCGCCGCCCCCGCTCAGGGCTCGAACTTGACCGCGACCGGCGAAGGCTGGTCGCCGACCCCTTGGCTCACGCCGAGCTGCCCCTCGGCGTTGTAGTCGTTGCCAGAACAGTAGACCTCGGCGCCCTCGCGCGCGCACGTATGTCTGCCGCCCGCGGCCACCTCGTCGATGCCTGCCGCGAGCGGCGCGAGGACGTTCACTGGAGAGGGCGAGCTCGTCTGTCCGCTTGTCCTCCATCACCGTGCGGCGAAGTCTGGCATGATCGAAGCTCCCGGAGCGGCAGGTGTCCCGGAGCAGCAAGTTGCTCCTTGGTCAGCTTTTTACGCTGCTGCTCTCCGCGCGGAAAGCCGCTCCCGCCGGCGGGCGCGGTGGTCCGGCCCTGCGGGCGCCGGGCGCCGGCTCGATGCGCCCGCGGCGCGGCGCTCGCCGTGCGCTGCTGGGACCTGCTCCGGCGGCCGACATGAAGTAATCTCTCCCCCCAGCGCGGATCGACGCGATGCGCCGCGCCCGCGCCACGCCGAGAGCCCCCTTCGAGATGAGATACAGCGCATGAGCGCCGACGGCCGGGATCCCGGCGCTGCGGCCACCTTCGACTGGAACCGCGCCGAGCCGGCGCCCGGGGAGCGCCCGCCGCGCCCTGGCGGGCAGCTGTCGCCCCCTGGCGGGCAGCCGTCGCCCCGCGATGGCCTTCAGCCGCCCCGCGATGGCCTTCAGCCGCCCCGCGATGGCCTTCAGCCGCCCCGCGATGGCCTTCAGCCCCCCGGTGGCCCTCAGCCGCCCCCCGGCAGCCTGGTCCCCGACGCGTGGGGCGCCGCGCGCGCCGAGAGCGAGGCGTGGCTGCCCTTCGACCGGGGAGCCCGGCCCGTCGAGGTGCTCGACGAGACGTTGCGCGACGGCATCCAGGGCGTCTCCACGGTGAACCCGCCGCGCGCGCGCAAGATCGAGCTCCTCTATGCGATGGCGAGCGTCGGTGTCGACGTCGTGAACCTCGGCATGCCGGCGACCGGGCCGCGGCAGTTCGACGACGCGTGCCTGCTCGCCCGGGAGATCGTCGCGTCCCGCCTGCCTCTCGGCCTGACCGCGGCCGCGCGCACCCTCGCCGCGGACGTCGAGGAGGTCGCCCGGGTGGCCGAGCGCACCGGGGCGCCGATCATGGTCTACGCGTTCATCGGCAGCTCGCCGATCCGGCACTTCGTCGAGGGGTGGGGGCCTGACTTCCTGGCCCGCAGCGTCGACGAGGCCGGGCGGGCGGCCGCGGCGGCTGGCTTGCCCTTCTGCCTCGTCGCGGAGGACGCGACCCGCTCGCCGCCCTACATGCTCCGCACGCTCTTCCGCGCCGCCGTCGACGCCGGCGCGGCGCGCCTCTGCCTTTGCGACACGACCGGCCATGTCACCCCGCCGGGCGTCGAGGCGCTCGTCGCGTTCGCCCGGCGCGAGCTGGGCGCGCTGGGGGCGACCGGGATCGAGCTCGACTGGCACGGCCACAACGATCGCGGGCTCGGCCTCGCGGCAGCGCTCTGGGCGGTGGCGAGCGGCGTCGAGCGGGTCCACGCCACGGCGCTCGGCGTCGGGGAGCGGACGGGCAACACCTGCCTCGAGCTGCTCGTCGACAACCTCGGCCGCCTCGGCGCGCGCCCCCCGGTGCCGCGCGAGCGCCTCGTCGCGTACTGCGCGGCCGCGTCGCGCGCGCTCACCTGGCCCATCGCGCCGGACCACCCGATCGCGGGGGCGCTCAGCCGCCGGGGGTGACGCTGCCCCCGCCGACGCTGCCCCCGCCCACGCGCGCCAGGGCGGCGCGGACGATGGGCGCGGCGGGCGCGACCGCGTCCGCGAGCTCGCCGACGCGTCCGGCCGCGCGCTCGGCGCGGGCCCACGCCGAGGAGAAGCCGAGCGTGCCGGGCGGATGGGCCTCGGCGAGGGCGATCGCCTGCCGGAGGTCGTCGCCGACCGCCGCGATGGCGTGGAGATCTGCCACGCTGGCCCCGCGGGAGCGCGCCTCGGCGTAGAGCGCCCGCACGATGCCGAGCAGGTCGCGGGCGGCCTCCAGCGGGAAGGGGTCGTGGCGGATCGAGAGCACGCTGCTGCAGATCAGGGGGGCCGGGCGGGGGCGTCAAGCCGGTGCGGCTCCTGGGCCGCCGGATGCTCCGGTTTGAAAATTGCAGCGGAAGGCCGTCATGAACCATCGCACGCATGAGCTCGCAAAGACGGACATTCCCGGCGACGACGAGGATGCCCCGCTGCCGCCGAACCCGGGGGATCCGGGGCCGGAGCAGCCGGAGCCGCCGTCGCCCGATCCGACGGAAGACCCGCGCTTCCCGCCGCAGGGGGACTTCCCGCGCGGTGTTTGAGGCGAGGTGAGGGCTGTGGCTGGGCGCGTGAGGTGAGGCAAGGAGCGTGAAGTGAGGAGTCCCGAGTCCCGCGATTGCGCCCGCCTCACCACAGTGGTCTGCGAGGATGCCCTCCTCGAAAGGCCGTAGCAGGTGATTCTCGTGTTAAGCCGTTAAACGATGTCAAAATTTGTCGGGTCACACGCAGGTCGTAAAAACAAATGAAGACACGGCTCCCGCCGTGTCTGTGGCGTAAGCGCCGGGATTCAAACTCTGCGAGGTGGTTTCCGGAAACCTATACGAAACGCGAGTTTAGTTCATAAATTGCGGAGATTGCTCGGGAATATTCGTGTCTTGGCGCTCCACCGGAGCCCGTCCAGTTCCCCCTGATAGTGCAAGGTTGCGACACATGGACGGCACAAGCGAGGCATCCTCTGAATAGGGCCGATCTCACGCTCCGCGAGCGCTAGCCTACGATAGCGATGGCAGGCTGTCAGCTTCGCGGTGTAAGCCCCGTTGACGGTAGGAAGCAACGGTGATCCGGGACATCGCGCACGTACTGGTCGACGTCGATGGCCCACCGGTAGATTCAGCGCCTGGGTGAGGGGGCGTCTTTAACGAAGCTCTCGACGAACGCCTTCTCGTGGCGGAACAGCCAGTTACGGCGCGCGTCCAAAAACGCCTTGGGGTCTGGGAGGACCCGCACGGCTTCCTCAGGGATGCCGTGCGCATCTGCCAGGTCGGACGTCAGGATCTGGCCCCTCTGCAGGGCAGCGCGAAGCTTGCGGAGCTCGGCAGGAGCCGCGATGACGCGGTTCGCGGGATCGCTCCTCGACCAGTCCGGGTAGAGCAAGGGAGCCGATCTGACGTCGTCCATGCCGAGCAGTTGCTGGTGCTGCGAGCGTGCCGTCTCGTTCTCTGGGAGCTGCGCCAGGAAGAGCAGGAATGCCCGGGCTCGAACCGAGGGCAGTCGGAACGCGGGGAGCAGCTCTACGGTCTCCACGAGGTCAGCCTTGATCGGCGGGCCCCACAGCTTGCTCGCGAGGTCCTCGATGGTGTCCCGGATACCGCTGCCCGTCATGCCCGTGAAGTGCTCGGTATAGGTGGTGATCCAGAACCAGCGCCTCAGGTTGTCCCGCACACCGGGCTCACCCAGCCTCCCGGGGAAGCGCGCGGCGATGGCCGCTAGCGTGACGAGCTGGTAGGCATACGGGAGTGCGGGCGGCCCGCAGACCCCGATCGCATTCAGTGCCTCGACCGCCTCCTCGACCGCGGACGCGAGGGCGCCGAGGGGCTTCGAGTCTGTCTTCAGCATCTCGTGGACGCGGCGCACGCCGGAGGCATAAACATCCAGGCCGAGCATCGCCTTGAGGACGTTGACCAGCACCTGGTCGTCGAGCCGACCCCAGCCGACGGCTTGCAGGCGGGCGCGCACCTCCGAGAAATGCTGGTCGGTGTCGATGGTCTTGAGGTGCGTGAGCGCCCGCAGCATGTGGGCCTCGGTCATCCCCTTGCCCTGGCTATTGATGCGCACGAACGCATCGGTCACGGTGTCCAGTTCCTCGGTCACCAAGGGGACGATGGGGATGATGTAGTCGCGGAAGATGTTGGCGAGGTTCTCGGCTTCCCGGGCGAGGTCGCGCTTGCTCTCCAGACGGAGGCGCTGGGTGAAGTCGAAGAGCGCGTCACCGTCGAGCAGGATATCGAGCGGGAGCCAGTGGACTGGGGGGTCGCCTCGACGCGGCGCGATCCGGAAGGCCGGGCGTTCCTTGGCGCCCAGTTCATAGAACAAGGGCCAGCGCGTGTCGTCGTCCTTGCCAGGAGGCTCGCGCTCTCCGGATTGCAGGGCGCCGAAGAGGGTGGAGATGCGCTGATGCCCGTCGAGCAGGTAGTTGACCTTCTCGTCGCCCTGGCGTGCCCTTTCGAGCCGGATCCCGCCTACCCGCTCGTACGTCTCGAGGTCCCGCCGGCTCGTGCGCCAGACCAGCAAGCTGCCGATCGGCATGCCCTGCGCGATGCTGTCCAGCAACTGCAGGCGCCGATCGTCGTCCCAGACGAAGGGGCGCTGGAAGCGGGGGACGACAAGGTCGCCGGACTTCACCTCGGCCAGAATGGTCGCCAGGCGAGGCAGCACCGGCGTGTCGAACATCTTGCGTTCCATAGCTAAATCCGATCGAAGAGCGACTGGATGAGGGCCAGCCGGGGTGCTTGGTGGGCCGGGCCGCGGTCGTACTCGGCGGGAATGTCGGACGTCCAGCCCGACGGCGGGTCCGCCTTGAGGGCATCGTTGAGGCGGCTCTTTCCGAGCCCCGAATCCAGCGCGGCCACCTCGGCAGGGCCCAGGGCGTCGAAGGGAACCTTCAGCATGGTGGCGTCGAGTGCGAGCGTCTTCCGCTTCACGGCTTCACGGGTCGCCTGTGGCAAGCTCGACCTGAGATCGCCGCGGAGGCCTAGCTTGAGGTCGAAGGCCCACGCCAGCGGCGCGAGGGCTGGGTCACGGCGCCAGTCGACGATCTGCTGGACCATCGCGCCGTGCGTCGCCGTGGCCTCTGCGTGGAGCCCGGCGTCGGGGACATAGGACTCGATCTCGCGCCGTCGCAGGCAGCTCCACGTCAGGCCAGCGGGGAACGCCGCGTGGACCCGCTCGCAGAGGGTCATCATGTCCACGGCGGTGCGCGACGGGTCGCGCGCATCGGGATCGCCGGAGTCCTGATCGAAGAGCACCCACGCGCGGAGTGCGCGGCGCCATTTCGCGGCCGTCAATGGCGGCTCGATCAAGGCTTCGAGCCAGGTTTTCGCCTGCCCACCACCGCCGCCGTGGACATGAAGGCGCCCAGACGCGGCATGCAGCCGGCGGAGGACCGGCCCCAGCGTCGGGCCCGCCAAGTGGCAGACGAACGCGAGGTCGTTGAACTCGTTCTCCAGCAGCAAGTGCACTGGCTCCCGAAGCAGATCGATCGCGTCCGCGAGCGTGAGCTGCAAGGCTCCCCAGTCGCTTGCGGCCCGCCGCTCTACCCGCACGTCGAACCCGCCCGCGAGGCGCCAACTCGGCAGGGGCGCCGGGTCGACGGAGGCAGCGCCCCGGGCGCCGCTCGCGAGGACATTGCCCTGCGCGAGCACGGCTTGCAGCGCGCCAGCCTCCTCCGCGTGTCGCCCGGCGAGCCAGGCGTCGATCTCCTGATTGTCGGCGCCGAGCACGTAGGGAGGATCGGTCTGCACCGCATGGGGCGCTACGTCGTCAATCGCCGCCGTGAACAGGCGTAACAGCTCGCCCGCCTCCCGCCCGGATTGCGGCGCAAAGAGCGCCCGATCAAGGACCAATCGCACGGCTCAGCTCTTCCGCCTCATGCTCAGCCGGGCAAGCTCCCCTGCGAGGCGGAGGTCCTCCCCGAGAGCAACGCTCGGCCAGCCTGCTTGTGGGTGACCGGAAGGCGAAAGCTCCACGGGCGTGATATGGCTGCGCCCGGTCGCGTCCTGATCGATCCAGGCAAGTCCGACCCGGTCGGGCGGCAGACGGCCTTCCGCGATCGCGAGCTGCACGCCCAGCAAGAACACGCGGCTATGCGTCTCCAGCATCAGGGTGGGGGGCGTCTGCCCCGCTGCGATGGCGCACAGGAAGCGCGCCAGGATCGTCTGTGCGTCGGGGTGGAGGTGGCTCTCCGGTTCTTCCACCGCGAGCAAGCTCCCCAGACCCTCGCGCGCCGCCACCGTCGCCCTGACGAGCACGGGGAGCACCTGGGCCATGCCCTCCCCAGCGTCGACGAGATCGATGCGGAAGCTCGCTCGGCTCTTGGGGGTGAGGAGGATCCGGTGGGCGACGTCGAGCACCTCCATGACCTCGAGGTCGCGAGGCGGGTCCAGCTCCGCGTAGAAACGCCTGACCTCGCTTACCAGCTCCGGCCGCTCGATCAGGATCCTGACCGCGTCGGATCCATCTGGAGCGTCCCGAGGCAGACTCCCGGTGCGCTTGATCTCGCGCTCGGGGCGGGCGCGGACCCCGTCTAGCCAGCGCACCCGACCGCGGAGGGCTCGCATGCGCTCGGCCAGCGCCCGCACCGCGGGCACGTCGGACTCCTGCGGGATCAGCCCGACGAAGCGCAGTTCGCCGCCTTGGTGACCGGCTTGGGGTCGCATCGGGTGGTCCGCCGGAGCGATCCCCGCCCACAGGAGCTTGCCCCCCTCACCCTTGAGAAACAGCTCCTTCACATACGCGGCTCGCCCCGGGCCACCATCCAGGGTGTAGCGTGCCTCCCGCAACTCGCCGTCGTCCCAGCGCAGCGCCAAGTCGAAGGAGTAATTGCCTGCGTCCCCCTGCCAAGCCAGATCCGTGAAGCTCCCTTCACGGAGGATCTCGGGCGGGACGACCAGCGCACTCGCGGCGTCCTCGGTCACCGAGGCGCCGACGATCCGGAGCGCACGCGCGAGCGCGCTCTTCCCGGAGTTGTTGCGGCCGTACAGCATCGTCAGCGGCCGCAAGGGCAAGACCTCGTCGCCCGCGAACGCGCGGTACCGCGAAACGAGGAGGGCCGTGGGAGGAGACATGGCCAACCTTATCCTTCCCCCTGGCCGAAGTCATGGTTTTGTCCATCGTCGAGCTCGGTCGGGCCCGGGCTGTGATCGGGACGATCGGCCGTCGGCACGATCGCAGAGGGTGAACCCGGTGCAGCTCACCCCGTTGCCGGCCACAGATACACAACGCCAAGCCGATCCACCCGCCGCGCTCGCACCTCATAGCTCGCCCGCACCCGTGCCGGTTCGCTTCCCAGCTACCCGACCCGCCTCCGTTCGAGGCCACCTGAGCCCGCGGGATAGAGTGTCCGGGCGGAGGCTGGATCGTGCGTCCGAGCCTCGCCAAAAATAACCGATGTTGGCCTCGGGGGTTGATCGGGACGCCAGAACGACTCGGGGGCCGCGCGGAGACCAAGGAGGCCGAGAGCAGCGGCTCCGAGAGATCACCGTAGCGCGCGATGCCAGCCATCTCTGTGCCGTGACAGTCGTCATCCTGAACGCCCCACGCAGGATTGCAGGTGTGCAAGTCGCGCTCCGAGGTGGCCGCCTCGAGCAGCGGGTGCCCAGCGTTTACGCCGGTGTCGAGGATGCAGGCTGCGGGCGCGTCCGGGGTAGGTCTGGCAATGCGGCCCTCAAGATCCTTGGCCCAGTCCGCTCGCTCGATCAGGGGCATTCGAGAGGATCTCCGCGATACTCTCGATGAGCGGCCTGTTCTTCGGGTTCCCTCTGGGCGCGCGCTCCGTGAGGTACTCCTCGACGTTCTTCTCGAAGTAGCCGAGTTGTCCCTTGGGCACGTACACCGTCGCGTAGGTCACGCCGGCCAACGTTCGGCTGGTCACCATCTCGATGCCCGCGCTCCTCACGTTAAAACTCTGGAGCGCCAAGTCGAAGCCGGGCGCACTGGCGAACTCGGGCTGGTTCGTTGCGGCGATGATGAGGCTTTCCGTCTCGTCCTGCTCGAGGAACTGGAAGAACGAGTTGAGCACGCGGCGGATCTCGCCGATGTCGTTCTGCGACGTCCTGTGGCTCCCGAGGGCGTCGAACTCGTCGAAGAGGTAGACGCCGCGCGTGTGCTGGAGCGCGTCGAAGACGAGCCGGAGTTTCGCGGCCGTCTCGCCCATGAACCTGGTGATGATGCCGTCGAGGAGGATCGTGAAGAGCCGCTGCGAGAGCTCACCCGCGAGGACGCGGGCCGTGAGCGTCTTCCCCGTCCCGGGCGGCCCGACGAGGAGGATCTTGCGCCGTGGAGCGAGGCCGTGAGTGAGGAGCTTCTCGCGCTGGCGCTGCTCGAGGAGGATACGCTCGAGGCGAGCCTGGAGCTTCGGCTCCAGGACCATGTCCGAGAGGCGCGTCTTCGGGTAGCTGACGGAGAGCGGGCCGGCGAGCTCACCGCGCGGCTGCACGACCGGGTGCGGCACCCGCTCACCTCGCCGAGGTGCTCCCTTTGCCGTGTCGATGAGCTCGCGCAGCTCCTGGGCCAGCTTGCCGTGCCCCTGCCGGGCGGCGTGAGCGGCGACTTGCATCGCCACGGCGTAGAAGCGCTCCTCGTCGCCCTCGCTGTAGCTCTTCAGCAGCGCCTTGAGCTACTCCGCCGTCGCCATGGTCCCGCGTGCTCCCAGATGGAGAAGTCTACCTGGATTCGGCGCACGGCAACATGACCGAGCGGGCTTCGTCAAGGTTCACCCGGACGCGCTGCGTCCGCCCTGTCCGAGGTGCCGCTCGCGGGGGAGCTGGGAGCACGCGGAGAAGACGGTGATCTTCTCGGGCCCGCACCCGGAACGCGGTCGCGAATAACCGAAGTCGTCCGGCATCTTGCGCACCATCCCCGCGTTACGCGACAATCCATCGAGCCTATTCAATCGTGCTCGATCCGGGCCTGTCTCGCGTGAGGCCCGTTCTGGCTCTCGGGCGCGCTGCTCACGCTGGCTGGCGATGCCCACCCAGCCCAAGCCAGACGCGGGGCTAAGACGAACGAGCCGAGGCTCGTCCTTTCCCGCTCGCGGCGGGCGGCTGCGTGCCGCGCGCCCGTCTTCTCCCCACCGGCTGCTGCGGCAGGCGCGAGCTCGCCCGGCGGACCGTCGGTAAACCGCAACGCGGTGGTGCGGTGCCCAGAGTGACGCACAGGGAACGACAGCGCCAGACGGGCGGTGTTTGTTAACAGGTTTTTTTGACCGTCTGCATGCGACGAGCGCACGATTGCGACGCTGGGCATCCGTCACATCGAGCCGCGCCACGCGCGGGCCCGCTCCGTCGGAGACGCGCGCAGCCAAGCAATCGACCAGGCGCCGGACCGCACAATAAGTCGATAACCGCAGCAAACGTCCTCGCTGTGACAATACAGATCAGCGGGCCCTGCTGTCCCCACTGTGACGCTCTTCCTGCCGAGATTGATGCTGTCTAAGGCGTCTCATCAGGTGTAGCGTCGCTGGTGGAGGCGAGGTGTCCAGCGTCGCCGCCGCCTGACCTTTGCCAGCAGCCAGCATCGGGGGAAATCGATGGAACCTCACGAGACGGTTCTCCAATCGCACCATGGCGAGCTTGCCGCCCTGCGCGCTCGTGTGTCCAGGCTAGAGCAGATCGAGCGGGATCTGCGCGCCGAGCTCAGCCGTACGAACGCCGTGCTACAGGCAATTCCGTGCCTGCTCTGCGTCCACGATCCTGTCGAGCAGCGAAAGCTCTACGAGAACCGCTCGCTGGCCGGCGAGCTCGGATATGCGGCGGACGAAGCGGGCCTCGCCGGCCTCGATGCGTTCGTGACGCTCGCGCACCCCGACGACCAGACCCGGGCTCGCGAGCAGCTCGATCACGCGGGAGAAGGCCAGGCGAGCGACTCGGCGGAGCTCGCGTATCGGCTGCGCAAGGCCGACGGGTCGTGGTGCTGGGTCACGAGGCGCGAGATCGTCCTCGCGCGGGATGGCGCCGGCAAGCCGCGCCAGGTCATGAGCGTAGTCCAGGACATCACAGGTCGAAAGGACATGGAGGTGGAGCAGCGCCGCCAGGCCGAAGAGCTCGGCGTCTCCAAGACGTTGATTGACAATGCGCTGGATGGTATCACATTGACGTCCATGAGCGGGCAGGTCGTCTACGCCAACACCGCCTTCAAGGCGATGAGCGGCTTCGGCGACGCCGCGGTCGGCTGCGGGCTGAATGACTTCTATATGCCGGAGACCTTCCGCCGGCTCTCCGACGAGGTCTTGCCGATCCTGATGAAGGACGGCGCATGGCGCGGCGTCCTCAAGATCCGGCGCCCCGACGGGAGCGAGTGGATGGGGCAGACCAGCGCCTTCGTGGTCATGGGCCCGGCGGGCGAGCCGACGGGCATGGCGGCGTTCTTCAGGGACATCACGGAGCAGCTCCGGTACGAGGAGGAGACGCTCGCCCAGATGCGGGTGATCCAGGCGCAGCAGGCGGCGCTCCGGGAGCTCGGCACGCCGCTCATCCCGATCGCCGACGGCGTGATCGCGATGCCCCTCATCGGGGCGATCGACCGGGAGCGCGCGCAGCAGATCCTGGAGACGCTCCTGAACGCCCTCGGCGAGAGGCAAGCGGCGGTGGCCATACTCGATATCACCGGCGTGAAGGCCGTGGACGCAGAGGTGGCCGCCGCGCTGGTCCGCGTCGCGCAGGCGGCGAGGCTGCTCGGCGCCGACGTCGTGCTGTCAGGCGTCCGCCCCGTCGTCGCGCAGGCGCTCGTCGATCTTGGCACCGAGCTCAGAGGGCTCGTCACCTGCGGCACCCTGCAAAGTGGTATCGCCTATGCGCTGAAGCGCAAGGCACGCTCGATGACCGTCTGAGCTCCCACGCATCGTCCTCTGCAGTTCAACGGGGAGGTTCGATCATGCGCGCTCACGCGACACAGGCACGTCTGTCCCACGCGCCGGGGGAGCTCCCGCGCGAGCTCCCCGCGCTCGATCTCGCGACCGATCGCCCACGCCCGCCCGCGCCTTCGCGATGTCGCGCGTCGGCGTCGCGAGAGCTGCCGCCTCGGCTCGTCCGGGAGCTCGACCGCGTGCGCCGGGGCTCGGGCGCGACGCTCTTCGTCACCCTGCTCTCCGCTTATGCGGCGCTGCTCTACCGCCATACCGTTCAGAGCGAGATCGTGATCGGGACACCCTGGCCTCGCCGCGGCGGCCGGCGGGGCTGGCGCGCGGCGCCTGGGCCCCGCTGCCCGCTCGTCCTTGGCGCCCGCATCGACGAGGAGCTCGGCTTTCGAGGCCTCCTCGCGCAGCTCGCCGCGCAGATCGCCTCGGCCGAGGCCCGCCGCCACGCGCCTCTGGACCAGCCGCTCGCGGGGCCCGGGGGGGCGGAGGACACGAGCGATCACCCGACGTTCCAGACCACCTTCGAGCTCGTGCGACCCGGGGATGTGCTGCGCCGCGCCGCGATCAGGGGGGCGACGGCGGCGCGGCGCTCGCGCGCCCGCCCGGCCGCGCCGGTCGATCTGTCGCTGTCCGTCACGGCGCTGGAGCGATCGCTCGTCGCGACGATGACCTACAGCGCCGACGTGTTCGATCCCGGGACGATCGAGCGGATGCTGGACCATCTCGGTCTCCTGCTCGCAGGCGTCGCGGAGGACGCCGAGCGGCCGATCGCCGAGATTCCGCTGCTCACGCCGGAGGAGCGGCGCCGGGTGACCGTCGTCTGGAACGCGACGCGGACCGCCTATCCGCGCGACGCGTGCATTCATGCGCTCTTCGAGGAGCACGCCGCGCGGACGCCCGACGCCATCGCCGTCATCGAGGGCGACGAGGCGCTCACCTACCGCGAGCTCGACCGCCGCGCCAACCGGCTCGCTCATCGGATCTCCGCGCGCCGCGCCGGCCCCGACCTGCGCGTGGCCGTCCTCGCCGAGCGGTCGTCGCGCGCGCTCGTCGCCCTGCTCGGCGTCCTCAAGGCCGGCGGCGCCTACGTGCCCCTCGATCCGAGCATGCCAGACGAGCGGCTGCGCTTCATGCTGGAGGACGCGGCGGTGAGCCTCGTGCTCGGGCGGCGAGCGCTGGTGACGCGGCTCGACTTCCGCGGGGACGTCATGTGCCTCGACGAGGACGACGGGGCGCCCCGCGACGACAGAAACCCCGCCATCCCTGCTGCCGCGACCGATCTCGCCTACGTGATGTTCACCTCGGGCTCGACCGGCCGGCCCAAGGGCGTCGCTGTCCCGCACCGAGGGGTCGTCCGTCTCGTACGGGACACAGGCTATGTCGCGTTCGGGCCATCGGATCGCGTGGCGCACGCCTCCAGCCTCTCGTTCGACGCGTCGACGTTCGAGATCTGGGGCGCGCTGCTCAACGGCGCTTGCCTCGTCATCGTGTCTCACGAGACGCTGCTGTCACCGGAAGCGCTGCCCGCGCTCCTCCGGCGAGAAGGCATCTCCGTCCTGTTCCTGACCACGGCGCTCTTCCACCACCTCGCGCGAGTGAGCCCGGACGCCTTTCAGGGGCTCTCCTACCTCGTCGTCGGCGGCGACGTGCTCAATCCGAAGCTGTCGAGAGAGGTGCTCCTGAAAGGCGCCCCGAAGCACCTCGTGAACGGCTACGGTCCGACCGAGAACACGACGTTCTCCACGGCTCACCTCGTGCGCGCGGTCCCGGAGGGCGCCTCCCGCGTGCCGATCGGACGGCCCATCTCGAACACGCGCGTCTATGTCCTGGACCGCCGGCTCCAGCCGGTGCCGGTGGGCGTCCCCGGTGAGCTCTACGTCGCCGGCGACGGGCTCTCCCGAGGCTACCTGAACCGACCCGATCTGACAGCCGCGGCGTTCGTCCAGAACCCCTTGCCCGAGGAGCCGGGAGAGCGCCTGTACAAGACGGGCGATCAGGTCCGCTATCTGGCCGATGGGTCGCTCGATTTCCTGGGGCGGATCGACTGCCAGGTGAAGATCCGTGGCTTCCGCGTCGAGCTCGCGGAGATCGAGGCGGCGCTGTGCGCGTGCCCCTCCGTGCGCGAGGCCGTTGTCGTGCTCCACGAGCACGCGCCCGGCGACATGCGCCTCGTGGCGTACGTCGTCTCGGACTTCGGCCCGGGCGGCCCTCCGTCGCGCCCCGCGGACGGGGATCGGTGGCGGGGAGCGGAGGCCGGCGTGGACAGCTGCGGTCCCGCGTCCCGCGACCTGTCGAGGAGCCTGCGCCGGTCTCTGCAGGAGAAGCTGCCCGCCTACATGATCCCGGCCGCGTTCGTCGTGCTGCCATCGCTGCCGCTCGCCGCGACAGGGAAGGTCGATCGCCGGGCGCTGCCGCCGCCCGACGCCGGCCGGCTGCACACCGGAGAGCCGGAGAGCACCCGCTCTCCGGAGAGCACCCGCTCTCCGATCGAGCGCCGGGTGGCCGAGATCTGGGCGTCCGTCCTCCATGCCGATCGCCCGGAGGTCGACGATGACTTCTTCGAGCTCGGCGGAAACTCCCTGCTGGCGGCGCAGGTGCTCCTCCAGGTGCGGACGGCCTTCCAGGTCGACGTGCCCGCGCGCCGGCTGTTCGAGTCACCCACCCTGGCCGGGCTCGCCCGTGCCGTCGAGGAGGCGCGGCGCTGGAAGGCGCGCGGCGCCGCGGCGTCGATGGGCGCGATCGACCTCCGCGCGGAGGCCGCCCTCGCCCCCGACATCCGCCCTTGCGGCTCGTTCGTCAACACGAGCGCTCCGCCTCGCCACGTCTTCCTCACCGGCGCCACGGGGTTCCTGGGCGCCTTTCTCGTGCGCGAGCTCCTCACGCAGACGCGCGCCACGGTCCATTGCCTGGTCCGCGCGCCCGACGCCGCCGCAGGCCTTGCGAGACTGCGGCAGAGCCTTTCGGCCTATTCGCTCTGGGATCCGGCGGCGAGCGCGAGGATCGTCGCCGTGCCGGGCGACCTGAGGGAGCCGCTGCTCGGGCTCACCCCGGCTCGCTTCGAGGCGCTCGCGCGGCGCGTCGACGCGATCTATCACGCCGGCGCCGAGGTCAATTACATCAAGCCGTACGCGTCCCACAAGGCGGCGAACGTGCTGGGGACACAGGAGGTCTTGCGGCTCGCCTGCCTGGGCCGGACGAAGCCCGTGCACCACGTCTCGACGATCGGGGTCATCGGCCAGATCGGCTATTTCACCGGCGCCCAGACCGTGCGGGAGAGCGACGATCTCGATCGCTGGGTGGACCACCTCCACACGGACATGGGCTATTCCCAGAGCAAGTGGGTCGCCGAGAAGCTCGTGTGGATCGCGCGCGCGCGCGGGGTGCCCGTCACCGTCCTCCGCCCCGGATTCATCCTGGGTCACAGCCAGACGGGCGCCGCCAACCTGACCGACTTCGTAAGCAGAATGATCAAAGGCTGCATCGAGATGCGCTGTGCCCCCGACCTCCCCGCGCAGAGCAAGGAATTCGTGACGGTCGACTACGTCAGCCGGGCGATCGTGCGCCTGTCCTCCCGGCCGGGCTCGCTGGGAAAGGCGTTCCACCTGGTGCCCCCGCCGTCCCAGCGGCTCGATCTGAACGGCTTCTTCGATCTGCTCGTCTCCCGCGGCTATCCGCTGGCGCGGCTGCCGTACGCGCAATGGTGCGAGCAGCTGCTGGCGCGGGTACGGCGATCGAGCGACAGCCCGTTCCTTCCCCTCCTGCCGATGCTGACCGAGAAGGTCCACGGCGACCTGACCCGATGGGAGCTGTACGCGCGGATGCCCGTCTACGACTGCCAGAACACGATCGACGGGCTGGCCGGCACGGCGATCGCGTGTCCCCCCATGAACGCCCGGCTGCTGGACACGCTCCTCGCCTACTACCTGCGCCGCGGGCACCTGAGCGCCCCGGCGCCGGCCGCGAGCGGCGTGCGCCGGGCCGCGCCGAGGGCCCGCAGTCCGCAACGATGGCCGAACGCCCCGCGCCCGCCGCGGCGGAGGGCGACCGGCTGAGCGCGCCTCCCACGCGTGCCACGCGCCCCCTCGCGGAGGCTGTCCTCGCGGAGGCCGCGCGGGCTACCCGCGATCCTCTTCCCGCCGCACCTTCACCGCGCAGGCCTTGTACGACGGCTGCCGGGAGTACTGGTCGAAGGCCGGGAACGTCAGCTTGTTCGTGATCTCGTAGTGCATCGGCACGAAGATCTCCCCGGGCTTCACCGAGTTCGTGACGAACGCCCGCGCCTTGATCTCCGCGCGGCGGGAGGCGATGACCACCCACTCGTTCATCTCGATACCGATCCTCTTCGCGTCGACAGGGCTCAGCTCGACGTAGATCTCCTTCGGATAGAGCCGCTGCAGCACCGCCGACTTCTTGGTCCGCGTCTGCGTGTGCCACTGGCTGGAGCTCCCTCGCCCCGTGAGCAGCGTGAACGGATACTGCTCGTCGGTCGGCTCCGGCAGCTGGCGGGGCGCCTGGAAGGCGAACTTCGCCTTCTGATCCGGGCGGTAGTACTGGCCGTCCTCGAACAGCCGGCGCTCGTTCGTCTCGAAGGCAGCCCCCTCGGGGTAGGGCCACTGGATGCCGCCGCGCTCGTCGAGCATCGTGTAGCCGTCGATGCCCGTGATGTCGCACGGCTGCCCCTTCGAGAGCCGCTTCAGGATCTGGAAGACCGCCTCCGGGCTCTTCCACTCCTTGAACAGCTCGCCGCAGCCCCAGTACTGGGCGACCAGCTGGAAGATGTGAAAGTCCGCCAGCGCCTGGCCCGGGGCCCGCGCGACCTTCTTGACGAGGCCGATGCGCCGCTCCGAGTTGATGAACGTGCCCTCCTTCTCGGCCCACGAGGCCGCCGGGAGGACGAGGTGGGCGCGCTCCGCCGTCTCCGTCGTGGCGTACATGTCCTGCACCACGAGGAACTCCAGGCGGCCGAGGAGCTCGTGCAGATCCTCCTGGTTGATCCAGGAGTGGGCCGGGTTCGTCGCGATGATCCAGAGGCCCTTGATCTTCCCCTTCAAGATGCCTTCGATGATCTGGTCGTAGGCCAGGCTGTTCCGGGTCGGGATGACCTCCTCCGGAATGCCGAGGATCCCGGCGATCTTCTTCCGGTGCTCCTCCTTCGTGAAGTCGTGGCCGGCGAACAGGCCCGTCGTGTTGCTGAACATCCGCGAGCCCATCGCGTTGCACTGGCCCGTGATGGAGTTCGCCCCGGTGCCGGGGCGGCCGATGTTGCCCGTCATCAGCGCCAGGTTGATGAGCGACTGCGCGACCCGCACGCCCTCGTGGCTCTGGTTGACGCCCATGGTCCACCAGAACGACACCCGCTTTCCGCTATGGATCTTCTCCGCGAACGACGCGAGCTGCGCCTCGCTGAGCCCCGTCGCCTCGGAGACCCGCGCCGGCGTGAAATCCTCGACGTGCGCCTTGAACGCCTCGAAATCGACCGTGTGCGCCTCGATGTACCCCGGGTCGATCCACCCGCGCTGGATGAGGATGTGGGCGATCCCGTAGAACAGCGTCAGATCCGATTTCGGCTTGAGCGCATAGTGCGCCGTCGCCGCCATCGCCGTCTCGGTCTTGCGCGGATCCACGACGAGGATCTCGGGGCGGTTCTTGTTCTTGCAGAGCCGCTCCCACATGATCGGGTGGGCGATGCAGAGGTTCGAGCCGACGAGCACCACGACGTCGGACTCCTCGAAATCGCGGTACGTGTAGGGCGGCGCGTCGAACCCGAACGCCTCCTTGTACGCGACCACCGACGTCGCCATGCACTGCCGGGTGTTGCCGTCCCCGTGCAGCATGCCCATCCCGAACTTCGCGAGCGCCCCGAGGAAGGCCATCTCCTCGGTGACGATCTGCCCGGTGCTGATGAAGGCGATCGACTCCTTGCCGTGCGCGTCCTGGATCGCCTTGAACCGATCGACGAACGTGCGGAGCGCGACGTCCCACTCCACGCGCTCCAGCTTGCCGCGCGCGTTCCTGAGGAGCGGCGTCGTCGCGCGGTCGGTCGCGCGGAGCGGCGTGAGCGCCTCCCAGCCCTTCGGGCACGCCATCCCGAGGTTCACGGGATAGTCCGTGTTGGGCGAGAGGTTGATCGCCTCCCCGTCCTTGAGGTGCACGTTCAGCCCGCACCCGGTCGAGCAGAACCCGCACACGACCGTCGTCGTCTGGTCGGGCTTGAGCCGCGCAGGCACCCTCCCGAGGCCGAACTCGCCGGGCGTGAGCAGCAGCTCGCGCGTCAGCGGCCCGTTGCGCTGCAAGAGGAGGTTGTCCGCCTGCTTGGGCGCCAAAGACGTCTTCTTCGCATCGCTCGCATCGCTCGCATCGCTTGCATCGCTGGTCGACATCAGGAGAGCCCTCCGGGCATCTTGGAGGCGGGCGCCGCTGCGAAGAAGAGGTACCGCTCGAGGAACTCGCCCGCGAGGCAGAACAGGAACGCCACGACCGCCATCGCCATCAGCACTTCAGAGCTCACGCCGCTGTTCGGCGCCGAGAAGAGGCTGAGCGCCGGAAGGACGATCCCGCCGAGCACCCCGCAGGCGAAGCGCCAGCCCGTCGCGCCCTTCAGCTCCCCCGTCATCAGGATCGCGCTCCGCTTGAGCGTCGAGTGGCTCCGCTTCCGGAGGTGCCGGAACATCGAGAGCTCCACGAGCAGCTTGAGCGCCGTCGTCACGCACAGGAACGCGCTCAGCGCGCGGAAGCCCCGCGTCAGGAGCAGCGCCGCGTGCTCGGCGCTCAGGAGCAGCCCGATCATCAGGACCGTCGAGCTCCCGAGGATGGCCGCCGTCGTCGCGAACTTGAAGCCCGTCAGGGCCCCGCGCCAGTGCTCCCGCTGCGTCGCGGCGTACACCATCACGGAGCAGAAGACCCCGAGGATCCCGCTCAGCGCGACCGCATACGAGAGCGGCGCCTGCGCGAGGTCGACCGGGGGCAGCGCCGAGACCACCGGGGCGAGCGCCGGGATGGCGGGCACCCAGAAGGACGCCGCGTACAGCGTCGCGGCCCCGGCGAAGAGCGAGAACCCCAGGATCTCCCGGCTGAGCCACGACGTCTTGAGCCCCAGGAAGGCGCGGAACGCGAACTGCGGCCGGCCAAGGTGAAAGAGGCTCGCCATGAGCGCGGCGATCCCGAAGACGAGCGCGAACGTGGCGCTGTGGCCGCCGAAATCCCGCGTCGCCTGCGCGCCGAGCAGCTCGTTGAGGGCCAGGCTCACGCAGAACGCGCCCACCGAGAGCTGCGTCAGCACCAGCATCGCGACGAGCGGAGGGTGGGAGTGCTCCCGGCTCACCTGGTAGAAGTCCGCGGGGAGCATGTTGCGCGGGAGCGACCTCTGCGTCTTGTAGGTCGTCGTCGGGATCGTGATCTCCGGCGCCGCCGCCCCCGGCAGGAAGAGGCTCGTCTGGCTCTCTTGCACGGCCTGCTGCTGGTCGACCATCGTGATCCGGATGGCGCCGTTCGGGCACGACTGCACGCACGCCGGGGCCTCGTCGTTGGCCAGCCGATCGCTGCACATGTCGCACTTGCGCACGATCCCCCGCTCCGCGTTGAACTTCGGAGCGTCGTAGGGGCACATCAGGATGCAGTACTGGCAGCCGATGCACTGGTCATCGAGGTGCTTGACGATGCCGGTGATCGGGTCCTTCTCGTAGGCCTTGACCGGGCACCCCGACATGCACGCCGGGTCCAGGCAGTGGTGGCACGCCGTCGTCACGCTCTGCTGCGCCGGCGTCTGGGGCGTGCCGCCGTGGAGGAGCCCCACCGAGCGCCACACCTCGTTGTCGTCGAGGCCGTTCAGGCTGTGGCAGGCGGTGACGCACGCCTTGCAGGCCGTGCACGCGTCGAGGTCGACCTCGAAGCCGTACTGCTGGCCGGGCTTCGGCTTCTCGAGCGGGATCAGGTCGCGGTAGTACTTGGACTGAGCCGGGAGCGCGTGCTCCTCGTGCATCCTGGAGAACTTCTCGACCGCCGTGAGCTTCTGCTGGTCGGCGAGGAGCGAGTCCAGCAGGCTCTTGTTGCTGTCGTGGATCTTCGGCGCCGAGTTGACGATGGGTAAGCGAAAGTGAGTGTCCGAGACCTTTGCAACGCTCATCGAAATTCCCTGTTTACCCGGCGCGGAAGCCCAGCCCCGAGAACTCCAAGAGAGACACAGCGAACGGCGGCGCGTCCGCCGCACGGGAGCGCCTGGCGCTGGCTCGCCAGGTCATCCCGTCAGCTCGCCGCCGCGAGCGGCTCCGCCGCGGCCTGGATCTCGACACGCCCGCCCCGGACCCGGAGGGGATACACGGGGATGCTCACGCCCGGGTCGTCCAGGCACTGACCCGACCGCAGATCGAAGTTCTGCTTGTAGATCGGCGAGGCGATCTTGGGGACGCCCCCCTTGTCCCCGACGATCCCGCGGGAGAGGACGAACGCCTTGCTGAACGGGTCGAAGTTGCTGATGGCGTAGACCTCCTCGCCCTCGCCGACCCGGACCAGCGCGATCTGGCGCTTCCCGACGAGCGCGCAGACGCCCGTGTTCGGGATGATGTCCTCTACCCCGCAGACGTCGATCCACCCCTGGGTCATGGTCTCGCTCCGAGGCGCCTTCGAAGTGTGCAGCTCGCTCATGACGATTTCCCTCAGACAAGGCCCCTCGGCCCTGCTGTCAGATCATCTCCTCGACGAGGTTCGACTTCTCCTGCCACGCCGCGGGGCGGTGCTGCGCGCGCTCGCTGACGAACACGATGCTCCGGTCGGGCTCCCCGGCGTTCACGAACTGGCGGAACTGCTTGAGCTTCTCGGGGTCGTTGACCGCGGCCTTCCACTCGCACTCGTACGTGGCGATGAGGTGGGCCATCTCCTTCTCGAGCTCATCGCAGATCCCGAGCGAGTCATCGATGATGACCTGGCGGAGGTAATCCATGCCGCCCTCGAGGTTGTTGAACCACACCGACGTGCGCTGGAGCCGGTCCGCCGTGCGGATGTAGAACATCAGGAACCGGTCGAGGTACTTGATGAGCGTCGCCTCGTCGAGATCCGACGCGAAGAGCTGGGCGTGCTGCGGCTTCATCCCGCCGTTGCCGCAGAGGTAGAGGTTGTAGCCCTTCTCCGTCGCGATGATGCCGAAGTCCTTGCCCTGCGCCTCGGCGCACTCGCGCGCGCAGCCGGAAACCGCGGACTTCAGCTTGTGGGGGCTGCGCAGCCCCTTGTAGCGGTTCTCGACCGCGACCGCGAAGCCCACCGAGTCCTGCACGCCGTAGCGGCACCAGGTGCTGCCCACGCACGACTTCACGGTGCGCAGCGCCTTGCCGTACGCGTGCCCCGACTCGAAGCCGGCGGCGATGAGCTCGCGCCAGATGTCGGGCAGCTGCTCGAGCCGCGCGCCGAACAGGTCCACGCGCTGGCCGCCGGTGATCTTCGAGTACAGGTTGTACTTCTTCGCGACCACCCCGAGGGCGATGAGCTGATCCGGCGTGATCTCGCCGCCCGCCACGCGCGGGACCACCGAGTAGGTGCCGTCCCGCTGGACGTTGGCCAGGTACCGATCGTTCGTGTCCTGCAGCGGGAGGTGCTTCTTGCTCAGGATGTGCTCGTTCCACGTCGACGCGAGGATCGACGCCACCGCGGGCTTGCAGATCTCGCAGCCCTTGCCCTGGCCGTGGCGGGCGAGCAGGTCGTCGAACGTCTTGATCTGGTGGATCCGGACGAGGTGATAGAGCTCCTGGCGCGAGTGGTTGAAGTGCTCGCAGATGTAGTTGTTGACCGCGACGCCGGCCTTCTTGAGCTCCTTCTTCAGGATGTCGGAGATCAGCGTCGTGCACGAGCCGCAGCCCGTGCCGGCCTTGGTGTGCGACTTGATGCCGGCGACCGTGACGTGCTTGTCGTCGCAGATGGCCGAGCAGATGGCCTTCTTCGTGACGTTCAGGCACGAGCAGATCATGGCGGTGTCGGGCAGCGCGTCGACGCCGAGGCCCGCCGGCTTCGCGCCGTCCCGCGCCGTGACGATGAGGTCCTCCGGGTGCGGCGGGAGGACGATCTTGTTCTGCACGAGCTGGAGCAGCTGGCCGTAGTTCGCGGCGTCGCCGACCAGGATGCCGCCGAGGAGGAGCTTGCCGTCCCCGCTGACGACGAGCTTCTTGTAGACGTTCGACGTCGCGTTCATGAAGCTGAGCACGCGCGCGCCCTGCTGGGTCGCGAACGCGTCGCCGAAGCTCGCGACGTCCACGCCCATCAGCTTGAGCTTCGTGCTCATGTCGAAGCCGCTGAAGGTCTCCTTCCCGCCGGTGAGGGCGTCGACCGCGACCTTGGCCATGTGGTAGCCGGGCGCCACCAGGCCGTAGAGCTGGCTGTTATAGCTCGCGCACTCGCCTATCGCGTAGATGTCCGGATCCGACGTCTGACAGCGCTCGTTGATGGCGACGCCGCCGCGGTTTCCGAGCGCGAGATCACACGCCCTCGCGAGCTCGTCCCGCGGGCGGATGCCGGCCGAGAAGACGATCATGTCGGTCGAGAGCTCGCTTTGGTCGGCGAAGACCATCCTCGCCACGCGGCCGTGCTCCGCGACGATCTCCGTCGTCGACTTGCTCGTGTGCACGTTCACGCCGAGCGACTCGATCTTCGCCCGGAGGATCGCGCCGCCGGCGTCGTCGACCTGGAGGGCCATCAGGCGCGGCGCGAACTCCACGACGTGGACCTGGAGGCCCATGTTCTTGAGCGCGTTGGCCGCCTCCAGCCCGAGCAGGCCGCCGCCGATGACCGTGCCGACCTTCGCGACCTTGGCGTAGGCGTCCATGGCCTCGAGGTCGTCGATCGTGCGGTAGACGAAGCAGCCCTTCGCGTCTTTGCCCTTGATCGGCGGGACGAACGGGTACGAGCCGGTGGCGAGGATGAGCTTGTCGTAATAGACCGTCTTCCCCTTCGCCGACGTCACCGCCTTCTTCCGGCGATCGATCGAGACGGCCTTGTCGTTGAGGTGGACCTGAATGCCCGCCTCCTCGTAGAGGCCGGGCTTGACCATCGACAGATCCTCGGCCGATTTGCCGTTGAAGAAGGCGGACAGGTTCACCCGGTCGTAGGCGAGCCGCGGCTCCTCGCAGAAGGTCGTGATGTTCCACTCGCGCAGGAAGCCACCGAGAACCATGTTCTCGATGAACTTGTGCCCGACCATGCCGTTGCCGATGACGAGGAGGTCCTTCTTCTTGCTCATGAAACCCACCTTTGGACCCGGTGAGTCCTTCTCACCGTCACTGCCGCGCTGCCGTCCGTACCAGGCGTCAGCCACAGTCCCGGACCAAAAACTGTGTACTGTGGGCTCTGTTTCGCAACTGTTTCGCAGGAATAAATTGTCGGCCCGACGGCGCGCACGGCCTCTTACACAAATGCCTCTGCCACCTCTGTTTCATGCACGTTTCGCGAGCATCAACGGGCACAACAAGGCCCGGAGCGCGTCTGGACGCGACAGCGCCGATGAAAGGAAATGGGCGCAACGTTCAGAACTGGAAGAGTCTGTTTCAGCGATGTATCGCGCGCCTGGCGGGAGGCGCGGCTGCATTGCACTTCTGAAATGGAGCGCGGGCCGATCAGCCGCGCGGGGCGGCTTCGGCGAGCAGGGACAGGAGCTGCTCCGTCGCGACCGGCTTGGTGAGGTGCGCGTCGAAGCCGGCTTCGCGCGAGCGGCGGCGGTCCTGGTCTTGCCCGTAACCGGACAGGGCGGCGATGTAGGAGCGCGTGAGCTCGGGCTCGGCGCGCAGGCGCCGGACGACCTCGTAGCCGTCCATCCCGGGCAGGCCGATGTCGAGCAGGACGAGATCGGGCCTCGACGCGCGCGCGGCCTCGAGCGCCGCCGGGCCGTCGTGGGCCATCGAGACGGCGTGGCCGTGGAGCTGGAGGACGCGCCGGAGGCCCTCGGCGGCGTCGACGTTGTCGTCGACGAGGAGGACGTGGAGGGGGCGCGTCGTGGCGCGCGGAGGGGCGGCCTCGAGCGCTGGGGGAAGCGCCGGCGGAGCGGGGGCTTCGGCCGGCGCGCCCGCGAGCGGGAGCCAGACGCTGATGGCCGTCCCCTCACCGGGGCCCCCGCTCCGCGCCTCGACGCGGCCGCCGTGCAGATCGGCGAGCCGCTTGACCAGCGTGAGCCCGATCCCGAGGCCGCCCTGGGAGCGGTCCAGCGTGCGCCGGGCCTGCATGAACGGCTCGAAGACGCGCGGGAGCAGGTCGGCGGAGATGCCGACGCCGGTGTCGGTCACCCGGATCCGCGCGTCGCCGGCGATCGCGGCGCAGGCGAGCGAGACGCGGCCGCCGGGGTTCGTGTACTTGATCGCGTTGTTGAGGAGGTTCACGACGACCTGCTCGAGCCGGACGCGGTCGCCGTGCACGAAGACGCCCGGATCCACCGACAGGACGAGATCGTGCCCGCGCTGGACGAGCAGCGGGCGGACCGACTCGACAGCGGCCTCGACGACCGAGGCGACGTCGAGCCGCTCCCGCTTCAGCTCGATCTTGCCCCGCGTGATCCTGGAGACGTCGAGGAGATCGTCGACGAGCCGGACGATCGTCTTCACCTGCCGCTCGAGGGTCGCCAGGATCTGCCGGTCGTCGCGATCGGCGCGCTCGCCGGCGCTCATCTGGGCGCTCATTTGCAGGAGCTCGAGGCCAGTGGTGAGGGGCGCCAGCGGGTTGCGGAGCTCGTGCGACAGCATGGCGATGAACTCGTCCTTGCGCCGGTCCGCCTCGTGGGCCTCGCGGTAGAGCCGTGCGTTCTCGAGGGCGGCGCGCCGCTCGCGCTCGACGAGAGCGGCGCGCTCCTCGTGCAGGCGGGCGCGCTCCATGGCCTGCGCGCACTGGCGCGACACAGCGACCAGGAACTCCTGCTCTTCCCGGTCGAAGGGGCGCGGCTCCGCGAAGCTCAGCCCGAGCACGCCGATGGGCCGCTCCTGGACCACGAGCGGGAGACAGCAGAGCGACACGGTCGCGCCGGACAGCACGGTGCTCGCGATGCGCGGGTAGCGGGCGGAGCACTCCTCGCGCGAGCGCAGCCAGACGGGCGCGCCGGTCCGCAGCGCGTCGGTGAGCGGGAGGGAGGCGTCGAGGGGCATCTGCCGGAAGCGCTCGACGGCCTCGCGCTCGTAGCCGACCTCCTTGAGGCACTCGAGCGCGTCGCCCGCCGTCACGACGACGGCCCCGGCGTACGCGCCCGCGGCGGCGACGCCGATGTCGACGACGACCTGCGCCACGGCCTCGCTGGTGAGCGCGTCGGCGAGCGCCGCCGTGATCCGCTGGAGGCCGGCCATGCGCTGCGCCGCGCGCTCGGCGGCCCGGCGCGCCTCCTGCTCGGCCAGGAAGCGCCGCCGCGCCTCGGACTCGGCGTCGCGGGCCATGTCGTAGAGGCGGACGCGCTGCAAGGCGACCTCGATGCGCTGCGAGAGCTCCTCGGCGAAGGCGAGATCGGCGGCGTCGAAGGTGCGCTCCGCCTCTGCGGACGCGAGCGTGAGCGCCGCGAGGACGCACCCGTCGCCGCGGATGGGCACGATCACCGCGGAGCGGCAGCCGAGCTCGCGCAGGGCGGCGAGGTGGTCCTCGCCGGCCGGCGCGTGGCAGGCGAGGTCGGGCAGGAGCCGGCCGTGGCCGCCGTGGAGCACCTCGCGCAGCGGCGATGGCGGCTCCCCGGGCGCCGGCAGGGGGCGGCTGCGCCGGGCCAGACGGGCGGCGAGCTCCGCCTTGGCCGGATCGGCGTGCGCGACGACCCGCGCGTGGACGGAGCCGTCCGGTTCGAGCGTGTGGACGGCGCACAGATCGGCCACCGAGGCGACCGCGAGGGCCGCGACGCGCCGGAAGCCCGCGTCGCGGCCCTGCGCCGGATCGAGCGCGGCCGACGCGTCGGCCAGGAAGCGCCGCGCGTCCTCGGCGCGCTTCTGCTCGCTGACGTCCGCGACGAGCGCGAAGAAGCCGCGCACGTCGCCGCTCGCGCCGAGGTGGGGGATGTACTGGATGCGCACGTGGCGCCGGCGGCCCTCCCGGTAGGTGAGCCGCGACTCGAAGTCCTGCGGCCGTCCGGCGAGCACCGCGGTGATGTGCGGCTTCACGACGGCGTAGGCGGCGTCGCCGATCACCTCGCGCACCTGCCGGCCGACGATCGAGCCGCTGTCTTCGCCGAACCAGCGCTCGTAGGCCCGGTTGGCGACGCCGTAGCGCTCGTCGCTGTCGATATACGAGATGAGCGCCGGCAGGGCGTCCAGCAAGCGCTGGAGCTGCTCGGCTTCCATCGTCACGCTCGGCTCGCCTGCGCTCATGAGGCCGCTCTCGTGCGCCGTGGCGGGGGCTTCCGGCCTACGCATCTCGGCGTAGGCATATCCGCAATCCCCGCGGGTCGCCACTCGTCGGCCCGCCGCGGTCCGGCTCGAGCGTGCTATGGTCGCCGCCGATGCGGATCCTCGTCGTCGGCGCGGGCGCGGTGGGCGGCTATTTCGGGGCGCGGCTCGCGCTCGCCGGGGAAGACGTCACCTTCGTCGCGCGCGGCGCGCACGCCGAGGCGATGCGGTCCCGCGGGCTCATCGTCCGCACGCCGTCCGGCGAGCTGCGCACTCCCCCGCTCCGTGTCGCTCCGCTCGACGGGGCGCGCGGGCCGTTCGATCTCGCGCTCATCGCCGTGAAATCGCCGTCGCTCGCCGCGGTGAGCGCGGAGCTCGCCGGGCTGCTCGCCGCGGACGGCCTCGCCGCGCCCCTCCTGAACGGGCTCGACTCCGAGGACGTTGTCGCGCGCGACGTCGGCGCGCCGCGCGTGATCGCCGCGATCGCGTACATGTCCGCGGGCGTCGCCGGGCCTGGCGAGATCGAGACGCTCGCGCCGACGCGCGCCGGGCTCGCGCCCTACCGGCCCGGGCAGGAGGCGCGGGTCGAGGCGACCGCCGCGCTGCTCGAGCGCGCGGGCATCCCGGTCCGCCGCGGGGCGGACCACCGCGCCATGCTCTGGGAGAAGATGGTCTGGAACGCCCCCTTCAATGCGATCTGCGCGCTGACCGGCCAGCGCGCCGGCGTGGTCGCGGAGCGGATGGAGGACCTCACCCGGGCGGCGATGCTCGAGGTGATCGCGGTCGCGCGGGCGGAAGGGGCGGAGATCTCCGAGGCGACCGCGGACGCGATGCTCGCACTCACGCGCTCCGAGTTCCCGCTCACCGAGCCCTCGATGCTGCAGGACGTGCGGGCCGGCCGCGCGACGGAGGTCGATATCCTCCAGGGCGCGGTGGTCGAGCGCGCGCGCCGGGCCGGGATCGACACCCCGGTGCTGCGCACGCTCGCGACCCTCGTCCGCGGCCTGTCGCCGCGGGCGAGCGCGCCGTCCGCGGGCCGATAGACAGATCTCGCGCTCGCGACGGAGAGGGGATGGCGACGGCGGCGCGCGCCGCTCCCTGGGCGCGTGGGAGCCCTGGGTAACGCGTCGTCGCGACCGCCACCGCGGTGTCTCGGGTGCTTCGAGGGAGGGGAGTGGAGCGCGAGGCGCTCATCTCACCTCCTGGAGATCGAGAGGAGATGAGATGAGTGCCTGTCCTGAGGCTCAGCGATCAGGCGCCGCCGGTGCCGCCGGTGCCGCCCGCGCCGCCGATGCCGCCGGTGCCGCCCGCGCCGCCGGTGCCGCCGGTGCCGCCGCTGCCACCCGCGCCGCTGGAGCTGCTCGCGCTGCTGGAGCTGCTCGCGCTGTCGCTGCCGCCCGCGCCGCCGGTGCCGCCCGCGCCGCCGCTGCCGCCGGCGCCGCCCGCGCCGCCGCTGCCGCCGGCGCCGCCCGCGCCGCCGCTGCCGCCGGCGCCGCCCGCGCCGCCGCTGCCGCCGGCGCCACCCGCGCCGCCGCCGCCGCCAGTGCCCTCGTTGCTCAGCGGGAACGCCGGGTCGAGGCAGAAGAAGCCATCAGGCGTCTCGGCGCACTCGTCCGGTGCCTTGCAATCGCTGTTGTCCTCGCACGCCAGCTTCGTGAAGACGCAGAAGCCGTTGGCCGTGAAACCGATATTCTGGCAGCGGGCGTTCGGCAACAGGCACTCGTCGTGCGCCGTGCACGCCTTGGTGCAGGCGCCGAAGTCGCCGGCGCCGACGACATCGTCGAACTGGTAGAGGCAGATACCGTTCTCGGACCCGCCGCAGTCGGACTCGAACGGATCGCCGCCGAAGCCGCAGAACTCGGTGCACGCGGTGACGCCGCCGGGGAAGCCCGCGCACCATCCGGCGCACGGGTCCTCGTCCGCGTCGCGGTCGCACGCGGCCCCCATCGGCAGGCCCTCGTGCGGCGTGTCGACGCACGCGTTCTGCCTGGGATCGCAGCTGCGGCCGGAGTCGGAGCACTGGGAGTCGGAGCCGCAGTTCGGCATGCAGACCGTCACGCCGTCCGCCTCCTCACAGCGCAGATCTTCGCGGCCGTGGCACTTGAACGGGTCGAGTTCATCGTTGATGAACTCAATCTCGGGCTCTCCGAAGGCGCAGCCCAGGTAACACATGCCCCCGAGGCAGGCGCTGCCCTCGCCTTCGCAGTCGCCGTCGTCGATGCACTCCATCGTGCAGTACCCGCCCGCAGGACCGGCCTCCCCGTCCGACTCCAGGGCGCACACGCCGTCCGGCCCGCAGTCGGCGTCGGCCGTGCAGCCGGCGCCGAGGAACTCGGCCCTGCTCCCGCCCGCGCCCGTGGTCGAGGCGACTCCCGATGACGAGCTCGTGGTCGAAGAGGAAGAGCCGCCGCCTGAGCCCTCGCCCGGATCGTCGTCGCCGCAACCGATGAAGCTTGCAGAGAAGGCGACCGAGGTGAGCAGGATCGCCGAAATGCGTTGCACTTTCATTACTGTCTCCCGAGCCAGGAGGCCCTGCCCACATCGGGCGCGCCTTCATGTGATCTCGGGACGGTAACGGAATCGGTGCGGCTCCGCCATACCGGACGGGCGGGGGCGCGCTCGATCTCGCGCTCCGCGGAAAGCCCCCGTGGGAGCGGATGGCGCTCCAGGTGGGCCGGGATCAGGACGTCAGTGAGACGACTGATGGTCTATTTTTCAGGTGATACCCGACTGGACCGCTACGCGGACTTCGTGATTTTTGACACGTACCGTACGGCCCTCTGGTCGGCGCCGGTGAGCGGCCAGCGATACCTCGGGTCGATCGCGGGCTCCCGCGCCAATCGCCGTCCGCAGGAATGCGACGCGCTTCTGGCCCGCGGCCACCAGGCTGGCCGGGATCACCGCGCGCGGCGCGGGCGCGCAGGCTCGCGCCGCGCGGGCCCGCGCTCCGCGCCGGCGCCGCCGAGCGGCAGCGCGCGCTGCGCGCCGACGTCGTAGATCAGGTGGCCGGCGCCGTCGGGACGGGCGGCGGGGTTCAGCGCGTGCGGGGCCCGCGCGCCGGGGCCGAGCAGGTGGACGACCGCCAGCCCGCGCGCGACGAGGGCGTCGGCGATGAGGCGGCGGTGGCACCGCCACCAGAGCGTCTCGGCGCACAGGAGGGCCATTCGCCGTCCAGCGCGCGCTTCCGCCTCGAGCTCGAAGAGCGCGCGCTGGAACGCGGCGGTCTCCATGTGATCGGCGTAGGCCCGGAAGCTCGCGTTCTCCCAGGCGACGTGCGGCGAGTCGGCCCGCCCGGTCCGCCGTCCGCCGAGGGCGTCGCCGCGGAAGACGTAGGTCACCCCGAGCCGGGGCAGCGCCTCGGCGAGCGCAGCGCGGCCGAGGTGAGGGGAGCGGCTCGATCCCGGGAACCTCCGGACGTCGATCAGCGTGTCGGCCGGCCCCTCGCCGAGCAGCTCGACGAGCTCCTCCACGCTGCGGGTGCCGTGGCCGACGGTGAAGACGGTGTCCACGGGGAAGAGCTTTGCGCCCCGGCGGCGCGCGGGCAACGCCGGGGGCGGGGCGCCCGCGCGCGCTACCCGATGGAGCGCAGCAGATGGTCGAGCGCCCGGCGCTCCTCCGCGTCGGTGACCGACTGGAGCGCCCGGTTCACCTCGCCGACGGCGGCCGCCGCCAGCAGCGCGACGGCCGCCGGGTCGGGCGCCCCGCGCGCGCGCAGCCACGCGAGCGCTTCGTGCTCGGTGTTGACGACGATGTGCCTCCGGCTCGCGTCGTAGCGGATCGGCCGCCCCGAGCGGCCCTCGACGACGGCGCGCACAGGGGACCCCTCGAGGTTCATCCGGACGATGGCCTCGTGGAGCGCGGCCGCGAGCGGGCTCCCGGCCGCCGCCTCCTGCCCCTCGGGCGTGGCGCCGGGCGCCGGCGCCGCCTCGCCGCCGAGCAGGCCGAGCACGCTGCGCCACAGCGCGATCGCCCAGGCCCGCGCGCCGCTCGAGTCGGGCGGCGCCTCCGCCGCGGGCGCCTCCGCGTCACGCATGGCCGCGGGCGCCTCCGCGCCGCGGGCGCCCGCGGCGGGAGGGCCCGCGCTCGCGGCGGGGAGGCCCGTGCCGGAGGCGGGGAGGCCCGTGCCGGAGGCGGGCCCGATCTCCGCCGCGATCGCCGCGGCCGGGGCGGGCGTCGCCGCGAGGGCGCCGAGCTCGCGCAGCGCGCCGGGGGCGGCGCGGTGGCGCAGCACCTCGACGAGCGACGAGCCGTCGTCGAGCAGCACGAACGGCGGCGAGCCGTCCGGGAAATCGCCGTCCGCGCTCCCCCGGCGATCGGTGATCCACAGGCAGCCGCTCGCCGCGAGCTCGGCGCGGACCGCCGCCGGGCCGACGCTCTCCCCGGAGGCGGTCCGCGCCGCGATCTTGCCGCCGGAGAGGCGGCCGAGCAGGTGCAAGTTCCACAGGTACGGCGCCGCGGCCGCCTGATCCGAGAGCTCGGCCGCCATGGAGGCCGCGGCCTCCATGGCGAGCTCCGCGATGGCGTCCCAGTGCGTCTCGCGCAGCGGCCACACGAGGAGCCTCCCCTCGACGGGCGCGAGCGGGGCCACGCCGGTCGTCCCGGGGCCCCCGCCCGCCCCGCAGCGCAGCGCGACGGGGGTGAAGCCGCCGCCGTCGCGCTCCTCGCCGCCCCCGCGGCCCTCGCCGAGGACCGCCGCGGAGGGCGCGGCGACGAGCACCTCGGGCGCGCGCGGCCACCGCGCGGGCAGCCACAGCGCGCCGGTCACGAACAGCGGCAGGGGCCAGGTGGTGGCGACGTCGATCCACCGCGTCGCGAGCGCGTCGCCGGGCGGCGCGAGCCGGGCGCGCAGCCACCGCGCGGCGGCGTCGCGCACCGCCTGCCGGAGCCTCGACGCGTCCCCGCGGGCCTTGAGCCCGTCGAAGGCGCGGTTCGGCTCGAGCGCGTCGTCGTTGACGGCCGCGCACAGGGGCCACCCGTCGCCGGCGTCGAGCGCGCAGAGCGGGCGGCGCCCCACGTGCACCGCGATGCCCGCCGCCCAGGCGTGCTCCGGGGCGAGCAGGCCGATCTCGCCGTGCGCGGCCCGCGCGCCCTCCTGCGCGCCGGCCGGCGTCTCGAAGGGCAGGATCACGAAGCACGCCGCGCGCGCGGCCGCGTCGAGGCCGACGGCGGCGAGCGGCGGCGCCGCGAGGCGCTCCTCGGCCGCGCGATCGCGCGCGACCGCGTCGGTGATGTCCTTGACGAGCACGGCGGTCGCGAGCTGCAGCCGCTCGGGCCTGCTCAGCGCGAGGACCGGCCGCTCGTAGCGCTGCTTCGGGTAGGGCGGCGGCGTCGAGGTGCACAGCCACTCGGCGCGCGGGTCGCGCCGGAGGTCGTCGAGCGAGAAGAGGTTCCCCTCGATGTCGTGGAAGAGCGGCGCGCGCGCCGCGTCGGCGACGACGCGCTTGCCCTGGGCGAGCGTCTTCAGGACGGCGCGGCGCGCGTGGCCCCGCGCGAACGGCGGCAGCTCGTCGAAGCGCGGCGCCAGCGCGATCAGGTGGCGGCCAGCGGCCTTCGCGAGGCGCGTCAGGATCGCGCGCGAGGCGTCCCTCGACGGGTCCGCCGCGCCGGCGCGCACGAGCAGGCGGAGCGGGATCGGCAGCTCCACCTCAACGCGCCGCTCCGCGCCGTCGGGGCCGACGAAGCGGGCGTCCGACACCGGCCCCTCGACGATCTCGATCTCGCCCTCGAGCCCCGGCACGCCGAGCGCGGCGGCGCTCACCCGCAGCAGCGGGTGCGAGGGCGCGCCTGGCAGCGCGAGCGGCGCGCGCGGCGGGCCAGCGGCCCCGCGCGCGCCCTGCTCCTGCTGCGCCTTGCCGGCGGACGCGCGGCGCTCCTGCTCGGCGGCGGCGCGCTGCCGCCGCGCCGGCACCCCGCTCTGCGCCAGGAGGGCGCGCCCGCCGGCCCACCGCATCAGGGCCGCGCGCTCTCGCGGGTCGCGGGCGACGAGGGGGTGCCAGGAGAGCGTCTCGAAGCCGGGCGCCGCGTCGAGCACCGGGATCGGCGCGGGCGCCGGGTGCGTCGCGTCGAGGGTCTCGAGCGAGCACGCGACCTCCTGGCCGCGCGCGTCGAGCATCCCGAGCAGCGGCAGGCGCCGGATGCGGGCGGCGAGCTCGCTCGGGGCCGCCTCGAGCGGCGCGCTTCTGAGCGCCCGCGCGCGCGACTGGAGCGCGTGCACGCTGTCGAGCAGGTAGGCGCTCACGCGGGCGTCGGGCCTGCCGCGCGGATCGCCCCGCAGGCCGAGCCGCGCGCGCGCTGCGGCGTCGCCCTCCAGCGCGGCCACGAGCGCCTCGCATAGCGCGCACTCGACCGCGTGGACGGCGGCGTTGTTGCGCGGCGACAGGAGGCCGTCCCAGCCGCTGTTCGGCGCCGCCGCGTCGTCGTCGATCGCGATGGCGGCGGGGCTGAACAGCGGCGCGGCCTCCAGGGTGGCGAGGGGCCGCGACGCGTGGTGCCACACCTCCACCGTCGCGTCGCTCGGCGTGGCGAGCGCGAGGAAGCCGGGGCCGCTGACCTCGAGGACCGGCGCGCCGGCGGGGATCGCCCCGAGCCTCTCCAGGGACGCCGCGAGCGCGCGCCGCCGCGCCGGCCCTCGCGCCGCGAGCTCGTCCTCGGTGAAGAGGGCCGGGCCGTAGGGGACGAGCTCGCGCTCCGGCAGCGCGGCGGCGAGCCAGTCGAGCTCGCGCTGCGAGACGGCGAGCACCGGCCTCCGGTCGGCCGCGCGCCCCCGCGCCTCGGGCGGCGCCGTGCAGAGGCCGCGCGTCGTCCGGGAGAGCGCGGAGAGGCCGTTCAGGCTGACGAACGACCCCGCCGTGAGCGTGGGCCAGATCCGCGCGTCCAGGAGGCCTTCGAAGCTCGCGGGCGCGGGGCCGTCGTCCGGGGCCGGCGCCGCGCCGCCTCCGCGCCCGGGGCCGCCGTCCCCGGCGCCGAGGCGCCGAGGCGCGCAGAACACCGCGCCGATCGCGGCGCGCAGCGCGGGCCTCACGCGCGCGAGCTCGCCCTCGGGCGCAGGCGCGGATGTCGTCGAGCCTGCGTCTGGCCGAGCGTCCCCCGGGCCGAAGAGCCGCCTCGCCTCGCGGTCGGCCGCGGCGATCGCGAGCTTCAGCGCATGGCGGACGGCGCGCCAGAAGCGCGCGTCGCGCTCGACCCCGTCGTACGCGGGCCGCGGCCGCACGCGCCCCTTCCACGCGAGCGCGATCTCGACGGGCAAGGGGACGGCGGCGGGATCGAGCTCCACGGTCTCGAGGTGGCGCCCGTCCACGAACACCCGGACCTCCGCGCCGCGCGGGGGCTCGCGGTCGCCGGCGAAGACCGCGAGCTCGCCGCGGAGGCCGGCGAGCGGCCCTTCGTCCACCTGGAAGGCGTCGCGGAACGCGTGCTCCGGGGAGGGCGGCACGACGGGATCGCCGGTCGCGTGCAGGAGGAACGCCCTGCGGCGCTCGGCGCCGAGCTTCACTTGCTCGATCATGGCCTCCGCGTCGGCGAGCGGGAGCCCGGCGAGCGCGCGCTCGACGAGGCCCCCCGTGCTCCAGACCACGTCGTCGGCCCAGGGGGCGAGCTCCTTCGGGAGCCTCGCGTCGCCGCGGAAGAGGAAGAGCCGCGCCGCATCGTGCGCGTCGAGCGCCGCGAGCGACGTCGGCCGCCCGCGCCCGTCGCGGAGCAGCGGGAGCTCGCGCACGGCCCGCGCCTCGGCGGGCAGCTCGGCGCCTGTCCGCGCCGCCCCGGTCGCGACGCAGGCGAAGGCCGCGAGCGCGTCCGCGAGCCGGCCGCTGTCCTCGTCGACGACGAGCGCGCCGTCGGGGACCGCGCCCTCGCCGCAGACGAGCGCGGCGAGGGCCTGGATGGCGTCGAGCAGCGCGCCCGCCGCCGCCTCGCGGAGCCGCGCGCGGAGGGGCGCGTCCTCGCGCACCGCCGAGCGCGACGCGTTGGTGGGCAGCGCGTCCGCGTCGACGACGACGCGTACCGGGAGCTCGACGCCCTGGTAGGGCTCCGACGGGAACCGCGGGGCGAAGCTCCAGCGCTCGCGGACGAGCCGCACGCCGCGCTCGAGGTAGTCGACGGCGGGGAGGCCGGAGGGGAGGGGCGTTGAGATGGGCGCGGCGACGGGGCGCGAGCGGGGCGCCGAGCTGGCCGGACCTCCTGCGGGCTCTGGGGGCGCGACGATCTCCAGCGCTGCGCGGCGCGCGCCGCGCACGTGGAACGGCACGCGCACGAGCACCGCGAGGTCGCCGCCCGGGAGAGCGCGGCGCAGCGGCTCGCCGGCGAGCGTGATCGGGATCGGGAAATCGCCGGTGGCCGCGGCGAGGTGCGCGAGCTCGGGCGGGCTATCGCCCGTGAGCGCCCGGCGGAGCACCGACCAGCCGAGCCTCCGCCGCACCTCGATGCGCAGGCCGGCCGCGGGCATTCCGGGCGGCCTCGGGACCTCGTCGCAGGCGGGGCCGTCGGCCGGCGCGAAGGCCTCGGCGGGCGCCTCGATCAGGGCGGGCGTGAAGCGCACGCGCGTGCAGCTCGCGCTTCTGGCCGCGCTGGACGGCCCCGTCGTGAGCAGATCGACGCGCGCCGGGCGCAGCCCGAGCGCCGCGTTCACGCCGAGCGCGAGCAGGCGGAGCCTCCGGGACGCGGCGTCGGGCGCGGCGTTGAGCACGTGGTCGAGGAGGCGCGCCAGGGCGGACCCGTCGGGCGGCTCTCCGTCGAAGGTCACGACGACGTCGTCGGCGTCGTAGCGGAGATCGATCCGCGTCGCGCCCCCGGCCGCCGCGGCGCGGACGAGCTCGAGCAGGTAGAGGTCCAGGTCGACGAGCAGGTGCTCCCTGAGCTTCTGGACGGCGCGGCGGGCATCGACGCGGATCGCGCCGCGGGCGACGACCCGGCTCACCGCGGCGACCCCCTCGGCGCGGGGCGCGCGCCGCCTGCGGGCGCCCTCTCGCCGCGCGCCGCCCCCGCGCGCGGCGGCGGGCTCGCCGAGAGGTCGAGGAGCCGGTCGCTGTCCTCGGGATCGAGCGGCCCCTTGGCCTCGACGAGCAGCGCGCGGGCGAGCAGGTTGCCGGCGGTCACCGCGTCGACGGCGGCGCGCCTGCGCGCGAGGGTCACGGAGTCGCTCTCGATGTTGAGGTAGAGGGCGTGTCCTTCCGGGAAGCGCGCCGCGCGGCGCACGACCTCGCGCGCCGCGTGGCAGCTCTGCTCGGGCCCGGCGCGCTCCCCGCTCCCGGGCAGGAGGAACCCGCTGCGCTGGCGGAGGGCGCCCTCGATCTGGCAGAAGCTCACCCGGGCGACCCCGTGCCGGGCGCGCGCGAGCGCGTCGGCGATCACCTGGAGGAGCGCGGCGTCCGCGGCGCGGGCGCGTTTCAACTCCTCGCGCTCCTCGCGCTCCTCGCGCACGAGCAGGTAGGCGGCGTGCGCCTTCTCGACGCGCGCCGCCGGGAAGCACCGCTTCAGCAGCGCCCTTGTCGCGGGGTGGTTGCACAGCACGACGGGCAACCCGCCGCGGGCCATGGCCGCGGTCAGCGCGTCGGATCGCCTGGCCACGAGCAGCGGCGCGCGCCCCGGCGCGAGCGCCCGGAGCCCCGCGCGGCTCCGCTCGCCGGCGACCGGGCTCGCGAGCGGGAACGGGATCTCGTCCGGATCGAGCGCTGTCGGCGGCGACAGCGCCGCCTCCAGCATCGCCGCGTAGGCGGCGGCGCCCTCCGCCCCGCCAGCGGCAGCCGCGGCCGCGGCCTGCGGCAGGCGGGCGGCGAGCTCGCGCCGGAGCGGACCTTTGACGAGCTCCCGCACGCGCGCGATCGCGTCCCAGAACGCGTCGTCGCGGCGCACGTTATCGCGGCTCAGGGTGTGCTGGAGGTGGGGGCTCATCACCTTGAACCGCACGCCCGAGAGCCCGCCGAAGAGCTCGTCCGCGGTCTCGAACAGGGTGAGCCCGCGGTTGTAGAAGCCGGCGAAGCTCTGCCCGTGCTCGGCGGCGGGGTCTCCGCTCCTCGGCTGCGCGAGGTGCTGAGCGCCGGCGGAGGGGCCGACGACGACGGTGGTCTCTTCCTCGACGGCGGTCACGGAGACGGGCGCTGCGATGGAGAGCGGGGCGTCGATGCGCACGGCGCCCGTCCGGGAGCCCCCCTCGTGGTCTGCGATGCTCAGGGTGATCTCGCGGTCGGCGTGGCGGCACCAGCGGCGGAGCGCGGCGTGCGCGCGGCGCGCGTGCTCCACGAACGCCTCCCGGTCGAGCCGCTGGATCAGGGTCACGCGTGTGCCGCTGCCCTGGCGCGGTCCGGCGTCCTCGAGCTCGTAGCTCGTGTCGCTGTGCAGCCGCAGGAGCCATGCCTTCCCGTCGCGCCACGTCTCGACGTCGACCTGCTCTGGCTGGAGGGCGAACACGGAGACGAAGCCGACGCCGTATTTCCCGATCTTCGTCGCGTCGCCTTCCTTCGACGAGTTGAAGAGGGTGAGCAGCGGCCCCTCGATGTCCTCGCGGCTCATGCCGCACCCGTCGTCGGTGACCGAGGTAGCGCACGCGCCGGGCAGCGCCTCGACGCGCACGGCGATCTTCCGCGCGCCGGCGTCCATGCCGTTCTGCACGAGCTCCCGCAGGAAGGCGTACGGGTCGGCGAACTGCTGCACCATGTCGGCGACCGGGCCCGGGGGCGGCGGCGGGGGTGCGGCGCGGTCCTCGCGAGAGGAGCGGTAGGGTGCCATGCGTCCTGCGAGGCTATCACACGGCGGGAGCCGCGGTTGGAGGGGGCTTGCGGGGGCTGGAGGGGTGGAGTCGCCGCGAGAGATCCGGAGTCCTGGGCCGGAGGGCGAGAAGGCTGCTGGGGGCCTCCGCAGCGCGCCGCTCCGGTCGACTCCTCTCTTGGTCCAGCGTGAACCCTCGTGAGCGGATGCCCACCCCCGGCCCGTGCTCGGCGCTCCGCGCCTGCGCGCGGTCCGCCCCTCCCCAATCGCGCGCTCCGCGCGCTCAGGGAGGGGTGCGCCGTCCGAAGATGACGGAGGGGGCCTGCTCGATCTCCGGTCTGTCGTAGACGATCTCCCCTGCGTCATTCTTGCGATAGATCTGGAACACCTGGGCCGCTTCGCCCGAGGCGAGCTCCACGACTGCATGGATGGCGTCCACGTCCTCCGATGCACCTCGTTCACGGACCCGTACGTCTCGATAGAGCGCGACCGCCCGGAGCTCCTCGGCCGCCGCGCGCTGCCGGAATGCGGTCGTGAGAAGCGTCCAGCCGTCAACACCGCCGTGCGGCGCCACACCGATGGCATACTTCCCGGCGGCGTCGATCGCGATCGAACCGGGGAGAAATGTTCCCTGTCCCTCCAGAGCACTCTTTACGACGTCGAGTACCAGCCCAACGAGACGCGAGAGCTCGCCCATCCTTTCGCCATGGTCATTGCTCATAAACGATATATCCCGATTCTGATGGTTGACGGCGACCTCGATGGAATATCGCGGGCCGCGACGCAGAGCGAATAGATCCTTCACGTCATGACGTGATATCGAGCAGGAGGAGGGCGTCCGCCCAGAGCGGCCAGAGCGTGCGGTACGGGTGCGTCGCCAGCACCACCCCGCCGCTCGGGAGGCGACGCACGTGGTAGGGAGCATGGCGCTCGATGAATTGGACGTGTTTGCGCGACGTCACGTCCACCTCGCACGTCGGCGCGCCCTCCTTCGTCGCTCCGATGGTCTCAAGGGCGGCCGATTCGACGGTGCGCCATTCCTCATCCGCTACCGCGGACGCTTCGAGTGCGTCGAGCAGAGCAGCCGGTGACTCCGTGAGCGCCTTGAGGACCGCTTCGCGCGAAAGCTGAGCGCCGCCCTCAACAACGACGCGCGCTCCGCGCGGCGCGGCGTCGACGCGCGCGTGCAACACGTCCGTTGGCATTCCCGCGGAATGTGCGACTTTGTCACCATCCTGCAGGTTTACCCACGTGAGGGCGAGATCGTGTGCAACCAACGCCGCGTTGGCGTGATAGGTCGCGCACGCCTTGGTGGGCGGCCCCCAAGCCGCGAATTCCGTCCAGGCGCCGGCCGACACGCGCGCACGCGCATCCGGCGCGCAGAGGCGGACCAGAAGATCTTCGAGATCCTGCTGGACCTGCACCGCCAGGATCGCCGCCTCGACCTCGACAGAGCGGGTACCGCCGAGGGCGATGCGAAGGCTCCAGGGAAGTAGATCGGTGCGATCGCCGGGGCTTGCGCATAGAGGACCGGAGGGATACCGGCGCTCCCACTCTTCGCCATTGCATTCGATGGCGAGCTCGATTGCGCTGCCGGAGCTAAGCTTCACGCCGAAGGATGCGAAGACATGCGTCCCTGCGGTGAATCCTGCGCGCACCGTCGCGACCGTCTCGCTCAGGGGGACCGTATCGCGCCATCGCCAGGTGCTATCGGGATGGTCGATGGACTCGATGTGGAAGCCGCACGTTCCCCCCGGGATGACGAGAGCAGACAGAGCCGCCGCGAGCGCGTCGACCCTGTCCGCCTCGTCACACCATGCATAGAGCCAGGGACCTGACACACTCATAGCTGGATCACCATGACCAGGTTCCTAAAGCCTTCAATCTTGATGCGCTTACCCGTGAGCGCGTCGACTAGATAGCCGTCCTTGACGATCTTGTTCTCGTTCTTGAGCGACGCACCCTTGGGGGTGATGAACTCGATCCGTTCGACGTCGCCGGCGAGTCCTTTGTCGCTCAGTTTCTTCATCGCATTCTCCAGTTGCGTGAGTGCGTGGTCGATGTCGACCTTCCCGGTGGCACTGTCGATGTCCTTCACCTCGGTCAGGGCCAGCTTGTTTCCCTTGGTCACGGTGAGAAAGTCGGGAGCCCTTCCCAAGGTCGTACTTGGAGGCGACTCCTTCAGGATGTCCAGCACCCGGCGCACTCCGTCGTCGCCGACGCCGATCAGCGCCCGCCCGTCGTCCAGCATGAACTTGGCCGCCTTCTTCTCCATCGCATCGAGTGGCTTGCTCGTGACTGCCCCGCGCAGCGTCTTGTACCAGGTGCGCCGGGGCGCGCGCAGCGCTGTGGCGAGCTCCTCGCCCATCTGCGCGATCTCCTCGGCGACCCGGATCGCATCCGGCGTCAGCCCGCCGACCCCCTTGATCGCGCGCCACATCGGCACGACCGCCCCGAGCCCAAACCCCACCCCCGAGAAGATCCGCTCCTCGGTGCTGAGCTCCTCCCCCGACGGCAGGCACCACGTCTTGCCCGTGACCGCCTCGCACAGGTCGAGCGCCGGCCCGACCACCGGCACGAAGCCGACCCCGATGCGCGTCGTCGCGTGCACCAGCGTCTGCATCACCTCCGCGTACGCCCCGAACCCCTCGGCGACGGTCGACATCGCGCCCGCGAACGCGCTGATCGTCTGGTAGAGCTGCGTCTGCTCCAGGTCGAGCCCGTCCCCCGTCCACTGGTTCAGGCTATCCTTCATCTGGTCGGCGAGCGCGTCGAACCGCGGCTTCAGCACCGTGTCCACCTGCGCCCGCAGGTCCGGCGGGACGGGCGTGTCGATGAACCAGTCCGACGCATCCATGAACCGCCGCACGACCGCCGTGATCCGGTTCTGCGCCTTCAGGAACGCGTTGGTCTCCGCCAGCGACACCCCCATCCGGTCGCGCAGCGCGATCTCCAGCGCCGCGCTGTTGTCCCGCCACGCCCGCACGTTCGCCACGAAGTCCGCCCGCGCGACCACCACCCCGCCGCTCACGTCGGCCTCCAGCGCCGCGATCACGCCGTCCGCATACGCCGCGTACGGGTCTCTCCCCTCCTCGAACGCTCCCTCTACCTCGGCGATGTCGGGCACCTCGACCCACGGCACCTCGCTCTCCCCGAGCGCGTACGCCCACGGGTCGTCCGGGTTCCATCCCTCGGCGCGCGCGTCCTGCGTCGCGAGGTCCCCCACCTCGTCGGCCTGCGCGCCGAACTCGTCCATCAGCCGCGCGAGCTCGTCCTCCAGGTCGCTGACGCTCTTCTTCAGGTCGTCGACGAGCTGCTCCATCGCTGCCCGCGTCGCCGGGTCGACAACGTCCTCGTACCGGTCGAGGATCGCGTCGAGGTCGGTCCGCGAGATCTCGTCCAGCGGCCGGCTCACCAGGTCGTGCAACTCGGTGTCGAGCTGCCGCAGCAGATCCATCCGCGCCCGGAGGTCCGCTATCTTGGCGGCGTTCCGGAGGATCGCCTCCATCAGCTTGCCGATGGCGACCTCCAGCTCCGCGATGTCGCGCGCGAGCGCCGGGTTGATCTCCGCGAGGCTGAGGTCGGCCACGGTGCTGCCCTCGAAGCCGGTCCCGTCGCGGCGGATGTCGAAGAGCGGCTTGTTCAGCCCGAGCGGTTCGGAGACGAGGTGCACCACCTCGCGCGCGTGGGTACACCAGTCGGAGCCGTTCGCGGTGTGTACCCTGAAGTGGAACTCGTTGGTGCCCGTGCGGAGCAGCATCGAGTCGAACTCTGCCTCGAACGTGTTGCTCCGCGAGCCGTCGCCGTGGGTCTGCAGCGCGCCCGGAACCCCATAGGTGGGCAGCGGCGTCTGGTTCACCTCGAAGAACGCGTCGCCCTCGGTCTCCAGCTCGGTAGACCCGCAAGAGTTGGCGTCCTCGTCGCTGCTCCACAGCATGCTGTACGGCGTGCGGGTGCGCGCCCACGCCGGCGACGGCGCCAGCACCGCCAGCACCGCGATCAGCGCGACGACCTTCTGGAAGCCCGCGGCGATCCGCCCGCGCAGCGTGACGAGATCCTTCGAGCGGCTCATGTCCCCTCCGCGCCGCGCACGGCGGCGTCATACGCGATCGCGGCGCCCTTCACGTCGCCCGCGTCGAGCCTCGCCTGCGCCGCGTCGAGCTCCGCCGCGCCCATCCCCTTCTCCCGCAGCGCCGCGAGGCCCGCCGCGATCTTCTGCGGCAAGCCCGTCCTGAGCTCGGCCTCCGCGGCGTCGAGCTGCCCTCGGAGCGTCGCGCACCCGGCCTCTCGCCACGAGGACGGCGCCGCCTCGCAGAGCGGCCGCATCTGCACCAGCGCCAAGAGCTCCCCGCACCGCTCGGCCAAGAGCGGCAGCCCGAGCCGCTCGCTCACCGGCGGCGCCGCGGAGAGCGCCGCGACCCGTGCGCGCGCTCCCTCGCTGAACACCTCCGATGCCTTCTGGCTCCGCGCCCGCCCGATCGCCTCGCGCGCCCCCTCGTCTGCCTCCAGCGCGACGAGCGCCTGCCGGCGCAGCGCGATGCCGCCGAGCAGCGCCGTCGCGGTCGCGTCGCTCCGGGCGACCCGCCGCTGCACATACCCCAGCATCGCGCTCAGCGAGCGCAGCGCGCCCGACGTCATGTCCGGCACCACCGCGCCGTGCGTCGCAAGGAACTCCCTGTGCGGCGCGATCGCCTCCTCGAACGAGACCGCGAACGCCTGGAGCTCCGCCGACAGCGTCATCGCCTCCGCGGCGAGCTCGCTCGGCGCCCGGCTCGCCCCGCGCGCCGCCGCGAGCACCGCCTGCTCCACGCCGTCGAGCTCGTCGATCGCCGATCGCGACGCCTGCGCCGAGAGCGCCGCGTACGCCGCCGTCTCCGCCGCCTCGGTCGCGCGGTAGGCGGCGAAGCGCGCCGCCGCGCCCGCGTACCTGGATTGCAGCGGCGCGCCCTCGTCCCTGGCTCGATCGAGGACGGCCTGCACGGCGGCCATCGCCAGCTTGTCCGCCGCGATCGCTGCGGCGAGGGGCCCCCGCTCAGCGCTCGCCTTGCCGGTCATCGCCTCGTTGAAGTTGTCGGCCGCATGGATCGGCTCTGCCTGGAGGGCCTCCTCCTGGCTATCCCTGATCAGCCGGAGCAGCTTACCGAGCTCGCCGTGGAGCGTCGCCCGGAGCGACTCGGCGTGCTTCTTCTCGTCGCGCACATAGGACACGACCCGATCGATGGTGTCGAACCAGGCCCCGAGCTCCGCCTCGTTCGCGATGAGCTCCTCGGGCGTCACGCGACCCGACCACCGCGCCCACATGAATATCGGCAGCTCGCCGTCCGCCTCGGCCTTGTTCCACGCGCTGGCCGGGCCCTCGCTCGCGTCGACGCAGTGCTCGACGACGCCGGTATTCGGAATCGCGCAAATCCTCCCGCTCAGGGGTTCGTCGTCGCGATCCCACAGGCACCCGGGCACGGTCGCACCAAGCACCAGGGCGGCAAGAGCCGCCGCAACGATCGTCGCCAATCGCACCGTTCTCATCTCATTGCCTCCACCCCACGACTTTTCTCGCCCGGGCACGCTCGCCCGCCCCTTTTTCAGGCGCAAGCGTCCTCACGAAAGCGATAGGACATTGCGCGGCCGTGGATCGCGCCCTCGTGCGCCATATCGTCCGTCGCCAACGCAAGGACCGTCGCCGGACCGGGGAGGTGTCCTCCGGTGCATCCGACGGGAGTCTGTGGTGACGCCAGCGCCGTCCACCGAAGCGCAGGGGACGCAGGGACGTGTGGGGCTCGCCGCAGCAGCCCGTCCACAAGCGACGAGCCCAGGGCGAGACGACGCTGGAGCCGCTCCACAAGCGACGAGCCCAGGGCGAGACGACGCAATAGCCGCTCCACAGGCGGCGAGCCCAGGGCGAGACGACGCTGGAGCCGTGGGAAAGGCGAGGGGCCGGCGGCCCCGGAGCCGCCGATCGCTTCGGAAGGGTTGCGCCCGCGGCGACGGCCGCGGGGAACGGCTCGGAGCGCGCTTTGCCGCGGGAGCATCGCGTTTCCCGGCCGTGGCAGCGCGAGTTGGGGAGCGGAGGGGCCGCTTTCAGGCTCGGCCCGCGCGGCCGGCGGTCAGTCGCCTTCGAGCGCTGGAGGCGATCCGGGCGAGGCGGGCTCCTCGGGGGGCGGCGCGTCGTCCTCCTCGGCTGCGGTCCGGCCGGGCCTGCGGCCGGAGGGGCGCACCTTGGCGGCGAGATCCTCGAGGCCGGCGAACGTGAAGCTCGCGGCGAGCAGCGAGGCGCCCTGGCCGAAGCTCTTGTCGCTCTTGCGCATGGCGCTCTGCTTCGCGCGCAGCGTCGCCTCCTTCTCGCGCTCCTCGGTCGCGACCTTCGCGAGCGCCTTCTTCAGCGCCGGCAGCTCGGCCGCGATCTCGTCGGCGAGCGCGGCGCGATCGAGCTTCATCGACGCGCGCCTCGGCTTCGGGAGCTTGATCTCCGCGTCCCGCAGGGCGCTCGCGACCCGCTCGCCGGCCGTGACGAGCACGGAAGGGTCCTCGGGGACGGCCCCGTCCAGCAGCAGCTTGCGCAGGCCTGCCGGCCCGAATGCAGCATCGACGGCGGCGCGGCCGTCGACGAGCACCGAGCGCAGCCGGGCTGCCGCCTCGTCGCGCGCCTCGCGGGGCGCGGCGTCGTCGGCGAGCTCGCGTTCGTGCGCGTCGTCGGCCGCCACCAGCGCGGCCGTGTCCGCGGCGAGCCGGCGCGCGACGAGGCGCATGAGCAACGCCACGTCGGGCATCTTCTCGCCGGACCTCAGGCAGGGCGCGAGCTCGGCCGCAATCCCCTTCGCGATCTCCTCGGCGTGCGTCTCGGCCGACGCGGCCACGGCGCGGCTGGACTTGTCCCTGTCGGTCACCAATTTCGACGCCATCCATCCCTCCTTGTCGGGGAACGCGGCCGGAACGGCCGCAACATGGCCCGACAGGCTCGTTGATCCGCGAGCGCATCGCAAGCGCCGGCGAGCGCCGGAACGATGCTCGCCGCCACCGGCTTTGGCTCCTCGGAGCGCGCGGTCGCGACCCGTGGCGCGCGGCTCCGCGGTCGCGACCCGCGGCTCGAGCTCTCTCCATACTTTGCACCGGCGCTGCGTTCACCTCCCTTCGCCCGTTCCCCGCCTGCTCCGGCGTCGATATCCCACCTGGCGTTTCCGGGTGGAATGGCTCCCCCACCACGCCTCGGTATCGACGCGAACCCGCTGCTTTCGTTACGCTTCCTGATCCGGCCCATGACTCGTCCCGAAGATGCTGCCCGGAAGAACATCGACGAAGCGCTGACGACTGCCGGCTGGGCCGTGCAGGACAGGCAGGCGATGAACCTCGATGCGGCGCATGGCGTCGCCGTCCGGGAGTTCCCGTTGAAGCGCGGTCACGGCTTCGCCGACTACCTGCTTTACGTCGGCGGCGAGGCGGTCGGTGTGATCGAGGCGAAGGAGGTCGGCACCACGCTCACCGGTGTGGAGGGGCAGATTGAGAAGTACTCCGCCGGGCTCCCGGACCTCCTGCCGGCGCCGGTGCGGCCGCTGCCGTTTCTTTACGAGTCCACCGGTGTCGAAACGCCCTTCACCAGCCGGCTCGACCTTCGTGCACGACGAGGGCAAGCTCCGTTTCGCCTTCGACAGCGACTGGAAGATCCTGAAATGGGACGACCACGGCGCGTATGTCGTCCAGACCGGCCCAGTCCATGGCCTCGTGGTCACGAACCTGCCGTGACGCGCTCCCGGCATCCCCGGCACCGCACCTCTCACCACCTCTCCCGCTCCGGTCGACGCAAGCGGCGCCTCGCCGTCCTCGGGCCCACCTCGCCGTAGCTCATTCAGTGGCGAGCCGGCTCACCGTCTTGCCGCGGAGCGCCCGCCACGCTAGCGCTAGCGCCCCCACGCCGTGGCGCGTTTCTCCCGGCTCAATCGCATGACGGCCGCCAGGGAGCTCTTTCGCAGCCTGCTCCGTTCACGATACACTTATCCTTCTCTGTTCTCTGAGGAGTCGTGAGACTGATGGAATCTGCCTCCAGTGTGTTGCTCGGCGAGCTCTTCGCCCGCTCTCCCGATCTGCTCTTCATCGCCTCGGCCGACGGAGCGCTGCTCCACGGGAGCGGCGGACTCCGCGAGGCGCTGGGCCCCGGGGTCGAGGGGGGCGCGCGCCTCGCGGATCTCGCGCACCCGGACGATCGCGCCGCGCTCTCGGCGGCCTGGTCGTCGCTCCTTCAGAGGGACGAGCCCGTCTCGTTCAGCGTGCGCCTGCGCGACGGCGGCGGCGCCTACCGGCCGCTGTCGTGCAGCGCCAGCCGGTCGTCCGACCGGAGCGCCGTCCTCGGCTCGCTCCGCCCCGCGCCCGCGGCCGCCGCCGCGACGCCGGTGACGCCGGTGACGCCGGTGACGCCGGTGACTGAGAACGAGCTGAGCACGCTCCGGCTCAAGGCGCGCCTCCTCGACGGGCTCGTCGAGCACGTGGATCCCATGACGGTATGGGCGCTCGACGGCGACGGCATCTACGTCTATCACGACGGCAAGTCGGTCGCGAAGGCCGGGTTGAAGCGGGGGCAGCACGTCGGGAGCAGCATCTACGACCTCTATGCGGCCACCCCGGAGGCCGCCGCCGACATGCGGCAATGGTACGACGGCGAGGTGCGCCGCGGTCGCGGCGAGGCGCACGGCGCCGACTGGGACACCTGGCTCATCCCGCTCCGCAGCGAGCCCGGCGGCCGCGTCGACGGCGTGCTCGGGGTCTCGCTCGACGTGTCGGACTCCAGGCTCGTCGAGAAGGAGCTGCGCATCCAGCTCGACCAGATCGCGGCGCAGCAGAAGGTGATCCGCGATCTCTCGACGCCGATCATCGAGGTCTGGGACGGCGTGCTCACGCTCCCCATGGTCGGCACGGTCGACAGCGTCCGCACCGCCGAGGTCATGGACAGCCTGCTCGCGCAGATCGTCGAGAAGCGGGCGCGCTTCGCCATCCTCGACCTCACCGGCGTCGAGGTCGTCGACACCCGGGTCGCGAGCCACCTCATCCAGCTCATCACCGCCATCCGCCTCCTCGGCGCGGACGGCATCGTCGCCGGCATCAAGCCGACGGTAGCCCAGACCATGGTCGCGCTCGGCCTCGACCTCACCCAGCTCAACACGCAGCGCAACCTGCGCGCCGCGCTCAACTACGCCATCCGGGCCATGACAGGCGCCCAGGGCGCCTCCCACGGCGCGAGCCCCGCGCCCGGCAAGAAGCCCGCTCCCTGAGCGGCGTCATCGCCCGCCGCCCGGGGGGGGCCGTGCGCGGCTTACTCGTCAAGAAGCCCGCTCCCTGAGCGGCGCCATCGCCCGCCGCCCGGGGGGGCCGTGCGCGGCTCACTCGTCCACGAGATCGAAGACGATACCTCCCTGCGTCTTGATCCGGTGAGTCGACCGGTTCGCGCTGTTGACCGGTGAGGGTGTCAGCGGGTTGGGCGCGGCGCCCACGATGACCGGCCGATCCGGGTCGCCGTTCACGAAGGCGATGAGCACCTCGGTCCCCGGCTTGAGCGGGAAATGCGTGCCGTAGTTCGCTCCGGCGTGGTTCTGGAGCATGCGCACCGGCCTGGACGTCAGGCCGCCCGCAGCCCCCGTATCGAACAGGAACCGGACCATGTACCTGCCCTGATCGTCGATCTGCGCGTTGTTGCCCCCGCCCCCCGGCCCGGCGTCGACGATCCCCGTGACGACGCCGCCGATCCGGGGCGTCGGGGTGACGCGCGGCGGCCGGTACGTGTTCTTGCCCGGGATCGCGCGGAAGGTGTTCACGTAGCGCCGCGGCTCGTCTCTGCCGGTCAGCAGCGTCGCGCGGTGCTCCACCTCGACGAAGAGCAGGTCGAGCGACTCCAGGTTCGGGTGCCCTTCCAGCGTCGATCGCGCGCCCGCGCCGAGCCCGCACACCGCGCTCCTGCCCGCGTACACGAGCTGCGTCGCCTGCCGCTCCTCGGCCCGGACCTGCGCCAGCGCCTTCCCCTCCGCCGGCGTCTTGTAATGGCCGCCGTACTCGACCACGCCCCCCGCGTACCCCGTGGGGAGGACGTGCTCCGCCGTCAGATCGAGCATCGGTTGCCGGTAGTTGTAGTCGCGGGCGACATACACGCTCGGCACCAGCCGCGATCTCGCCTCGAGCTCGAAGACGTCGCGCGTGTCATTGTTCTCGCGGAACTGGACGGACTCGGCGCCGGCCGCGGGCTCGAAGCCGGCGCCGTCGGTGAAGACCATCGTGTCCTGCCCGTCCTGGTGCTCGAAGAAGAAGCTGATCCCGGCGTGCTCGGCCAGGCGGCTGATGAAGGCGAGATCGGTCTCCTGGTACTGCACCACGAACTCCCGCGGCGCGTACGTGCCCGTCAGCCTGAGCGCCACGTCGCTCCCGCTCAGGCCCACGAGCTCGAGCTTCTGCTTGATGAGATCCGGCACCGCCTTGTTCATCGAGGTCTCCGTGGTCTCGACCAGCGCCAGCCGGTAGGCGCGCGGGACGATGTGCAGGCGGTACGCCCGGTGGTCGCGCAGGTTCGCGAGCATGTCGTGGACCTCCGCGACCATCCCGTGGACGCGCCGCACCTCGACCCTGTTCTGCTCGAAGACGATCGCGACGCTCTCGCCCGTGAAGGTCTGCCCGTCGACCCCGGCGTCGCTCGGACAGACCACCTCGACGTCGAACGTGAAGAGCTGGGAGATCGCTTCGCGCCCCGACAGCCTGCTCACCTGGAGGAGGTCGGACGAGAAGCCGGAGAGCTCGAGTCGAATGTTCAGCAAATCGGCGAGCCCGCTCGCCGTCCCCGTCGATCCCTCCTTCGTGACCTGGGAGAGGGTCTCCTGCCGAGGGGCGCCCGAATCGGCGAGCCTGCTCACCGTCCTCGTCGATCCCTCCTTCGTGACGTGGGAGAGGGGCTCCTGCCGAGGGGCGCTTGAAACGGCGAGCCTGCTCATCGTCGTCGTCGAACCATCGTTCGTGACGGGGGAGGGGGTCTCCTGCCGAGGGGCGTCTGAAACGGCGAGCCTGCGCACCGACTTCGTCGGTTCAAGTTTCGTGGCGTGGGAGAGGGTCTCCTGCTGAGGGGCGTCTGAAACGGCGAGCCTGCGCATCGTCGTCGTCGAACCATCGTTCGTGACGGGGGAGGGGGTCTCCTGCTGAGGGGCGTCTGAAACGGCGAGCCTGCGCACCGACTTCGTCGGTTCAAGTTTCGTGGCGTGGGAGAGGGTCTCCTGCTGAGAGGCGCCAGAATCGGCGAGCCTACTCACCGTCTTCGTCGGTTCAACGTTCGTGACGTTGGAGAGGGGCTCCTGCTGAGGGGCGTCTGAATCGACGAGCCTACTCACCGTCTCCGTCGGTTCAACGTTCGTGACGTGGGAGAGGGTCTCCTGCTGAGGGGCGTCTGAATCGGCGAGCCTGCTCGCGGTCCTCGTCGAATCATCGTCCGTGACGTGGGAGAGGGTCTCCTGCTGAGGGGCATCTGAATCGGAGGGTCTGCGCGTCGTCATCGTCGATCCATCCTTCGTGACGTGGGGGAGGGGCTCCTGCTGAGGGGCGCCTCGCCCGCGGGCGCCCCTCACGCTCGTCGATGCGGGCTCGGCGAGCTACCGTTTGCGATCGAAGCGTTCGTAAAGGCTCCTCCTCAAGGCGGGGGAAGGGGTCGGCAGCGCGGGGCGCTCGGGCGGTGGAGGCGGCGGCCTGCGGGGCGGCGGGGCCGGCGGCGGCTCGTCCGCCTCGGGGGAGCGCGCAGGCGAGGCGCTCAGCGTTGGCCTCGGCGGGGGAGGCGGCTCCGGCAGCAGCGGCTCCGGAGGTGGCGCCGCCGGCTCAGGCGCCGGGAGCGGCGCTGCCGCCGTTTCTGGCGCTTCCACGGCGGCTGGCACGAGCGCAGGGGGGGCCGCGAGCGCGCCGGCGCCGGAGGGGCCGGGCGCGCCGGCGACCGGCTCCCAGTCGTCTTCCATCGCGAGCGCGAGCGTGCCAGAGCCCGCGCGCTCCTCCGCCGTGACCGGCTCCCGGCTGATCATCGAGGGAGGCAGCGCGCCGCCCGGGGGCGCCGGCTGGAACGGGAGCGCCGGCTGGTCCGTCGCGCCGGCGTCCTCCTCGGGCAGCAGCGCCAGCGTCGCGGCGGGAGACCCCTTCGGCCCTTCTTCCACCGAGGAGATCGAGAGGGTCCCCGTGTCGACCCGCGGCCCGTGCGCGCCCTCGGCCGGCCCGGCGATGTCGCCGGGAGCCGACCCGGGGCGGAACGGCGTCGCCGCCGCCGAGGCGAGGGCAGCGGCCACCGCGCCAGCGTCCGAGAGGCTCACCGTGCGCGCCCCGGCGGCCGGCGCGGCCTGGGTCGCGCCCAGGGGGTCGCCGCCGTCGCCGTCGCCTCCCACGCCGCGCGCGCGGCCAGCCGCGTCGGCTGCCTTCGCGGGATCCTGGGCCGCGGCGCCCTGCTCCGCCGGCCTGTCGGGCCACTCGAGCGGCTCGCCGGGGAGCTCGACCCCCGCCACGAGGGTGGCCGCCGCGAGCGCGGCCTCGCCGGGGACGACCAGGCTGCCCCGGAAGACGAGGGTGCAGCGCTGCTCGTCGCCGTCGATGCGCAGGATGTCCGCGTTCAGCTCGAGCGGGTGGCCCTCGCCCACGCCGAAGGCCGAGAGGCCGTGGACGCGCGCTCGGCCGCGCGCCCCGGGCAGCCGCGTCCGGAAGCGCGGCAGCGTGGGGTGGAGCCCGTGGAGCTCGATCCACTCGCCGCCGCGCAGGTAACGCGTCCGCTGATCGGGGGGCGCCGCCTGGTAATAGGCCCACTCGAAGGGATCGGGGATCTCGGCGATGGCGGCGTCGAGCGCCTTGCGGGGCGTGGCCCCGAGCAGCCGCCTGCGCGCGGGCCAGGCGCGCGCGATGGGCCCGAAGCCGGCCGCGCGCGCCGGCTGGAGGGGATCGACGATGGTCGCCTCGGGCTCGGACGCGTCGCCCGTCCCCTGCACGCCGAGGAAGTTCTCCTGGTCGTTCTCCCCGCGGAGCGCCCGCTCGTACACGAGCGGCATCCGCTGGAACCCGGCCCTGTCCTTGACCAGGAGCTCCTTGTCGAGGAGGGGCCCGTCCTCATCGGAGATCGCGAGTCGCACGGGCAAGGCGTGCACGGGCGCGCCGGGCGGCGGCGCGTGGGCGTGGCCGGTAAAGAGCACGTCGGCGCGCTCCAGGTGCGGCGCCAGATCGCTCGTGAGCCGGACGCTCCGCCCTGGGTTGTTGCCGTGATGGACCTCCCCGTGGACGACCTGCTGCGGCTCGACCCTGGGCATCTCCGCGTCCGCCGCGAAGGCGAAGGTGGCCTTGACGATGACGGTGATGTGGAGCTCGCCCCGGCTGCGCCACGCGACGGCGGCGGCTGCTGCTCCGTTCAGCGGCGTGACCCTCACGGGCCCGGTCGCGCCGGCCGTCCCACGGTTCATCGCGCCCTTGTCCGCGCCCTTGTCCGCGCCCTTCGCCGCACCGTTCGCCATTCCGCGGCGTTATAGCACGGCTCTCGTCACGAACTTGCCGCCGCACTGCGCCCATGCCACCCACGGCGATCATGAAGCCGGCTGGAAACGCTCGTGCGCTGGGATCGGCGCTCGCCCTCCTCGTCATGATTGCCTCGTTCGGCTGCGACACGGTGGCGACGCTCGTCGCGCCCGCGGTGCCGGTGGTCATCGAGAAGGCGACCGCGCCCGGGGAGCCGGCCGCGCCCGAGGATCCCGCCGCGCCCGAGACGCCCGAGAGCCGGAAGTGCTGCTTCCGGAGCGGCGAGGGCGCCGCGAAGGTGTGCGAGAGCCAGGAGCGCTGCTGCTCCGGCAGGTACGACCGCAGCGCGTGCGAGGACTCGGGCGGTCTCTGGTTCAACAGCGCCGACGGCTGCGCCGGCGCCTGCTGAGCGTCTGGCTCGCTCCGCCGGCGTAGGAAAGGGAGTGCGCGAGCTCGACACCGACGCCCTGCTCCGGCTCGTGCAGCGAGCCACGGGCCATGTCCCGTCGTCGATGGTCCCGCTGCGCGGGGGCGTGTCGTGCAGGCGCTATCTGCGCGTCGTGACGCCGGCCGGGACGGCTGTCGCGATGTTCGCGCCGAGCGCGGGGGCCGACGGCGTCGCGGTCGGCGCCGCTCCCCCGCGGTGGCCGTTTCTCGAGGTGCACGCGCTCCTCCGCGAGCGCGGCGTCCGGGTGCCGGCGCTGCTCGCCGAGGACTGCGAGCACGGCCTGCTCCTCCTGGAGGATCTCGGGGACGCGACGCTCTCGGCCTTCGTCGAGCGCGCGCCCGCCCGCCGCGCCGAGGTCTACGCGCTGGCCGCGCGCGATCTCGCCCGGGCGCAGCGGGCGCTCGCGGCGCTCCCGAGCGGCTCGATCGTCGATTCGTGCGCGCTCGACGAGACGCTCCTGCGCTGGGAGCTCGACCATTTCCGCGCGTGGGCGCTCGACGCGCGCGGGCTCCGGCTGGGCGACGCCGCGCGGGCCGAGCTCGACGCCGTCTCGGAGCGCCTCGCCCGGCGCATCGCCGCGTGGCCGCGGGGGTTCGTTCACCGCGATTACCAGAGCCAGAACCTCATGGTCGTGGACGCGGCGGGCGGGGGCCTCGAGATCGCCTGGCTCGACTTCCAGGACGCCCTCCTCGGCCCGCGCGCCTACGATCTCGCGGCGCTCCTCAACGACAGCGCCCAGGACCTGGATCGCGCGTTCGTCGAGGCCCGGCTGGACGACTATGCGGCAGAAGCCTCGCTCGACAGGACGGCGCGCGACGCGCTCGGCCGGGAGTTCGATGTGCTCACGGTCCAGCGCAAGCTGAAGGACGCCGGGCGCTTCGTCTTTCTCGACCGCATCGGCGTGGATCCTACGTATTTGCGCTACGTCGAGCCCGCGCTCGCGAGGGCGCGCGCCGCGCTCGCGAGGCTGGGCGACGACGAGGACATGCGGGTGCTGGCGCGGCTCATCGCGTGGTGAGAGAGAGTTGGACGCCAAAAGACGCCAAGAGACGCCAAGAGACGCCAAGAGACGAGAGAAAAGGGGGCGCGTGGTCCTCGGAACGCCCTATCGACGACCCTGGCTATCTTGTCGCGAACAATCCTGTCTCTTTTCTGGCGTCTTCTGGCGTCTTCTGGCGTCTCTTGGCGTTTGAATCTGACATGCCTGGTCGTCGGCCGGCCGCATCTCGGCCTCGGGTGCTGTGCCGCTCAGAGCTCCGACTCCTCCAGAAAGCGCTGGAGGAACGTGACGGCGGTCTGCTCCCCAGCCTCGGGGAAGCCCCCGAACATCGCGAACTGGTGCCATACCCAGTCGGCGTTCAGATAGGTATCCTTCTCGCTCGCCTCGAGCGAGGAGCACACGTGATCCCAGCGCGGGTTCGCCCCGGGGAGATAGCCGCTCTTGTCGGGCGGCAGGCTGGTCAGGCGCGCTTCTTTCGAGGGGCCGGGGAGCTTCTGCTGGAGCGCCGCGTTCGCGTCGAGCTGGTGGCCGCCGGTCATCCGCAGGCGGCGCGAGGCGTCGCCGCCGAGCCAGCGCACGAGCAAGGCCTCGTTCTTGGCGATGCCGCGGGCGTCGAACGCGAACACCTCGCTCACGCGGTCCTTGTTGGCCGCGAGCGCCTGCCACAGGGCCAGCCCGCCGGCGCTGAAGCCGGCGAGCCCGAGCTTGCCGAGCCGCGCCCCGCCCTGTGCCGCGCCGATCTTCTGCGCGCCGCAGAGGAAGCGGAGCGCCGCCTCGGCGAGGCCGGGCAGGCTCGCCGTCGTGGCGGCGCCGAAGCTCGCCCCGCTCGGCCACGGGTGCAGCATGACCACCGCCCTGCCGCTCGCAGCGAGCGCCTCCTCGAAGCCGCAGCGGACATAGACCCAGCGGGACTGGTCGCGCGGATCGCGCTCGAACACGTCGCGCGCCCAGAACGACGCCCCGGGAGACGGGTCGGGCGCGAGCAGGTATCGATTCAGCCCGAACATCTCGTGACGCTGGTCGACCCGGGTATAAGCATACCCTTCCGGCCGGTAGAACACGAGGGCCGAGATCCCGCCGTCCGGCGGCGCATTGCAGGCCTCCGGGATGCTCGCGAACCAGATCTTCGGATCTCCCGCGGTGGCGCCGAGGACCACGAGCTCGGTCCCGGGCCGGTGCTCGCGCCGGTACTCGTCCGCATACCCGGCGTAAGCCATCCAGAACGGGGTGATATCGACGAAATCCGTCCTGATCTGGGCGAGCGCGAGGCCGGGCGTCGATTGCACGTCGATGAGCGGGTGAGCCTGCCCGAGCGCCGGGTCAGGGGCGGGGCTGAGCGCCGTCCCGCCGCTCGCCACGTCGAACGCCTGGTCGACCGACAGGACCTCTTCCTCCTGGGCGGGGACGTCCTCGAAGGCGTCGAACGCCGCCGAGAAGCGCGCGCTGAGCGCGACGCGCGACGCCCCGGCGGGGATCACGAACTCGCGCCGCCCCGGGCCCGAGCCGGCGAGCGGCAGCGGCGCGTCGTCGGCCGTCGCCTGCACGTCGGCGAGCGCGTCCGGCAGCAGCGGGCTGCCCGCATTGCGCCAGGTGACCCGGAGCCTCAGCGCCATGCGGCGCCCCGGATAGGAGGGCGCGCCCCGCCAGGAGGGAGCGCGGCGGCGTGGAGGGGGTCGACCGGGCCATCGCCGGCGAAGGGGGAGCGCTGCGGGGCGGAGGACACGGGGCGCCCACGGTACCAGAGGGCGCGGCCCGCGGGCGAGCGCGACCGGGCGCGGACGCCGCGCGGGGAGCCCGAGATGGGCTCTTCCCGTGTCGTTCGGCCGATCCTGCGGGCCGGCGCGCCGCGCCGCCGGGGGCTGTCTGGCCTCCTCGGCTGGCGCGGCGCCAATCGGCTGGACCTCAGCGGTTGCCGTTCGCGCAGTACCCGAACTCGACGTTCGTTCCAGGCTTGATCTTGGCGTTCCAGTTCACGCCGGTGAACACGAAGTCGGTGCCTTGCTTGACGGCGTTGGTGTTCCAGAAGTCACGGAGCGTTGCGCCGTTCGAGGGCACGTAGAGCTTCCACGTGGTCTCGCCGCTGTCGTTCTTCGTCAGCTTGATGTTGTTGCAGTAGCCGCCCGTCCACGTCGAGTTGGGGGTGATGCTGACGGTGATGTTGCCGCCCTCCACGCGCACGCCGGTCCCGGGGTTGCCCCCGCCGCTGCCGCCGCCGGTGCTGCTGCTGCTGCTGCTGCTCGACGAGGACGTGGTGGTGCCTCCGCCGCCGCCGCCGCCGCTGCCGGAGGTGCTGGAGCTGGAGCTGCTGGAGCTGGAACTGGAGCTGCTGGAGGTGGTGCTGCTGGAGCTGGAGCTGCTGCTGCCCTTCACCCGCGCGATGAAGCTGTCATAGCCGGCGACGTCGCCCGTCTGGGAGAGCATGACGATCGCGACGCCCATGTCGACGGCCTTGGCGACGTTGCTCTCGTTCAGCCAGGTGGAGTCGACGTTGATCGGGCCGCCGCCGAACGTGTACGCGTCCACGATGACGAGCGGCAGGCTGAGCGCGGTGGTGATCTCCTTGTAGGTGAAGTTGTCGATCTTGCCCGTGGTGAACGGGAATTGCTTGCCCGTGAGCCCGACGTACTTGACCACGCTGCGATCCCAGCCGTCGTAGAAGTCGCCGACCGACGACGCCCACTTGGTGGCCGACGGGCTGAACCACGGGCTGAAGTCGATGACCACCTTGCACGAGGGGCAGCCCGACTTGATGGCGCCGAGGATCTGGTTGATGAAGCTGTCGGACTCCGTCTCCGTGAGCGCGTTCTGCTGCGCCGTCTGCGAGAACTGGTACCAGTCCGGCTCGATGTGGATCAGCGCCTCGCGCCCTCCGAGGGCCCCGTTGATCCCTGCCGCCGCCTTCTGGTAGGCGCTCGCCATCGAGGCGATGTTGGCGCGCACGTACGCCGCGCCCCTCTGGCACAGCGGAGCGCCGCTGTTGCCGTCGCAGTCGTTCTCGGACCCGAGCCCCTTCTTCGTCATGTCCGTGGCGATGTAGCCGAAGAAGTAGGGGGTCTTCCCCGCGTTGACGATCTGCGTAAGCTTGTTCTTATGGGTGCTGGTGAAGCCGCCAGATTGCAACCAGTCCCCGACGGCGACCACATCGACGTTGGCGGGTCCGGACTGGGGCGGCGACCAGGTCTGGCTCCACTGCGGAGCGACGCCGAAGCGCATCTGCGATGCCGCCGCGGCCGCCGCTGCCTCATCGGCGAAAATCTCGTTCTCTTCGGAGGCGCTGGAACCATCGTCCGCGACAACGATGCACCCGCCGACAGCGGCGAGCAGGCACAGAGCTGCCCCAGCACCGAAAAGCGAACCCTTGATCTTCGTCATTGTCAATCTCCAAGTGACCGAGCGGCTCCGCGCCGCATCGGATTTTTCCACTCCCGAGTGCCAGCATCGGCTTGGCACGGGGCGCTTGTTGAAAGGAAGGTTCGGAGAGCGTTGCAACGGCCGGGCCATCGTCTCTCCAGAGCGGAGAACGCCGGTTCACGGGCGCATTCCGACGGTGCCTGTCCGCGAGAGATGGAGAGTGGGCCGATGGAGTGGATCGCCGAACCGGGGCACGGATGATCCACCGCGAACGGCCTGATTTCTCGGTGCGGGACGCCGGCAAGCGGGTAGTCTGCGCCCGATGAACCAGGACCGTGGAGTGGAGCGATGAGCGCGCCTGCGCTCATCGAGATCGAGGACGCCGAGGTCTTCCGCGGCGACACGCGCGTCTTCGAGGGGCTGTCGCTGCGCATCGAGCAGGGCGAGAACACCGCGATCCTCGGGCCCAACGGCGCCGGGAAGTCGACCTTGCTGCGGCTGCTCTCACGGGAAATCTATCCGGTCCACCGCGAGAGCTCGCATGTACGGATACTCGGTCGCGAAAGGTGGGAGGTGTCCGCACTGCGGCGCAGGTTAGGGCTCGTGTCGTACGAGCTGCAGATGGCCTATCCCCGGGGTGTGCGGGGCTCCGACGTGGTGCTCTCCGGCTTCTTCGCGAGCGCCGGGCTGCACGAGCACGAGCCGGCGACGGACGCGCAGCGCCGGCGCGCCGAGGAGGTGCTCCGTGACCTCGGCGTCGCGCACCTCGGCGAAAAGCCCATCGCGGAGATGTCCGCCGGCGAGCAGCGGCGCTGTCTGCTCGGGCGCGCCCTCGTGCACGACCCGGAGGCGCTTGTGTTCGACGAGCCGACGACGAGCCTCGATCTGAAGGCCGCGTTCGAGCTCATCGATCTGCTCAGGCGCCTCGCGCGGCAGGGCAAGACGCTGATCCTGGTGACGCACCATGTGCAGGAGATCCCGCCGGAGATCGGGCGGGTCGTCCTGCTGCGGAGTGGCCGCGTCTTCGCCGATGGCCCGAAGCGGGCGGTGCTGACCGACGACAACCTGTCCCGCCTGTTCGACGTGCCGCTCACCGTGGTCGAGCGCGACGGGTTCTTCCAGGTCTTTCCCCGATCTCTCTGAGACACGGAGTCTCGCCTTCACGCCTCACCCGCTTTGCAAGACGCACGGTTCGTCCTCTGCGCAGTGGAGAGATCCGAAAACGGTAGGCCCCCAGAGAGGGTGTTCTCGGCGCGGGGTGGGGGATGGGCCGATGTTTGAGCCTGAAACACGAGCCATCCGGCAACGCCGGGTGGCTCGTGTTTCAGGCGAGTTCGGCGGGGCCCCCACCCCGCGCCGAGAACACCCTCTCTGGGGGCCGGGCAGCCCTGCGAGGTCCGCCCCCCGCCCGCTACCCAATCTCCACCTTGCTCCACATGTCCCGCCGCATCCGCTCCTTCCGCCGGTCGGTCCGGGTCACGAGCCGGGCGGCGCCCCAGGCGGCGAGCAGCTGGCCCTCCTGGCCGAGGCCGGGCAGCACGCTCCGGCCGACGAGCAGCGTGCGCTCGATCGGCCCGCGGATCGGCTCGCCCGCGAGCCCGAGGTAGCCGGGCGGGTCGACCTCGAGCTGCCGCACCATCGGCTCGGCGCCCGGGGCCGCGCCCTTCAGCGCGGCGCGCTCGATGAGGCGGCGGCGCTGGCCGTCGTAGAGCCACACGGGCAGCCCGTCGTGCACCGAGTCGACGAGCACGAGGTGGCGCTCGAGGAAGGGGAGCTCGGCCGTGAGCGCGTCGAGCACCGCCTGGCGCGCCTCGAGCAGCGACAGCGGGCCCCGGTCGGGGAGCAGGATCTCCGCCACGAGCAGCGTGTCGGTCGAGGGAGCCGGCAGATCGCAGCGCTGGAGGTGGACCACGGGGCGCCCGGGTCCGGTCGGCCGCGTCTGCCGCGGCGAGCTCGGACGGCCCCCGGAGGCGCCGTCGCTCGACACGCGCGGCGGCGCGGGCGAGCGGCCCGCCGACGCGGACGGGAAGGGGAACAGCAGCGCCTCGGGGCCGAGCGGCTCGGGCAAGCCCTCGCGGCGCACGATGAGCGACACGACGAAGCGGCCGACCGACGAGGTGATCCGCGGCCACTCGCGCAGCGCGCGCTTGTGGATGCCCTCGCCGCCCGAGAGGCTCGCGAGCGTCTCGCCGTCCATGTCGGTGATGACGAAGCTGCTGCCGTTCGGGTGATCGTCGCCGTCGAGCACGACCCCCGCGGCGGTGCCGCGGCGGACGTGGACCGACGCCGCGCGCTCGTCGAGCAGGCAGCGGCCGCCGTGGGCGAGGATGCGCTCGACGAGGAACTCCTCGAGCTCCTCCTCGCCGCGCGGCAGCATCATCAGCCCGCGCGTCCACGCCCCGTGCAGGCGCGCGACCGCGAACGGAGGCGGGAGCGCCGAGAGGTCCGTGGCGAAGAGGACGGACTGCGTGACGATCGAGCGGAACAGGTGGCCGCGCGGGAACTCGACGAGCAGGTCGGCGTCGGGCTCGGCGCGCGCGTACGGGAGCATGCCGGCGTAGCGCGCGGTCTCGCGCCGCTCCCAGAAGGTGCCCGGCGGCCAGAGGGCGTCGTGCGAGAAGGCGTCGTCCGCGGCGCCGTTGACGTGGGCGAGCTCGGCGTAGAGCTCGTCGACGACCCGCCGGAGCTCGGGGAACTCGCGGTCGATCTCGCGGCCGAAGAGGACCATGTCGGGCGGCACGTCGAGGCGCCGGCGTGGCGCGACGGCCTGCAGCATGGGCATCGCCGGGACGATGCGGCGCTTCCATGTCTGCGACTGGGCGAGCTCGACGAGGAAGCGGCGCCACGCGGGCGAGGGCTCGGCGAGCATCGTGAAGGCGCGCCGGCGGAGGACGTGCTGGTCGAGGCGGTAGGTGGGCGGGCGCTCGCCGTGCCCGACGACCATCACGGTGAAGTCGCGGCGCGCGAGGAGCGCCGCGGCCGTGAGCGCGCCGATGGACCGGCCGAGGACGATGACGTCGTAGTGCTTGTGGATCACGCCCCTTCCCCGACTTCTCCGACTTCGCTGACCTCCCCGGCGCTTCCCCGCGCGCGGCCGCTCTGGGCGAGCCCGAGCGCGGTCTCGACGCCGGCGAGCGTCGCGCGCGCTCGCCCGCCCGGCACGTCAGGCGGCGCGATCTGGAGGCGACCCTCGGCGATCCACGAGAGCGCGCGGATGAGCAGGGCGTGCTCCTGGACGAGGATGCGCGCGGCGAGCGCGTCGCGGTCGTCCCCGTCGAGCACGGGGACGGCGGCCTGCGCGAGGATGGGCCCCGTATCGGTGCCGGCGTCCACGAGGTGGACCGTGCAGCCGGTGACGCGCACGCCGTGATCGATCGCCTGCTGCTGGGCGTCGACGCCGGGGAAGGAGGGCAGCAGCGACGGGTGGATGTTCACGACCCGGTGCGGGAAGGCGTCGAGGAAGGTCGTCGTGAGCAGGCGCATGAAGCCCGCGAGGACGACCCAGGTCGCGCCCGCCTCGCGGAGGGCGTCGACGACGGCGGCGTCGAAGCTGTCGCGATCGGCGAAGTCCCGGTGCGCGATGACGCGCGTGGGGACCCCGGCGCGCTCGGCGCGCGCGAGGCCCTCCACGTCGGGCCGGTTGGACAGGACGAGCCGCACGCGGGCGTCGAGGTGGCCGGCGGCGATCGCGTCCAGGATCGCCTGGAGGTTCGAGCCGCGGCCGGAGATGAGGACGCCGAGATCGAGGGGGGGCATGGGGGGCAGATACTACGGCGGAGGCGGGCGCGGGAGAGATCCGGGGCGGAAGCGGCCGCCCGGGTCCGGCGATCGCGCCGCGAGGCCCGTTTCCATGGCCGCCGAGCGCGCGCCGGGTGACGCGCCGGGCCATCGCGCGAGCAGGCCGGGCCCGAGGGCGCGGGTGGGACGGCGGGCGCGGATCCGCCGCGTCGCCTCGGCCGCCCGGGCTCGGCCTCGCGACCTGCGCCCCTCGGCACCCCGTTGTTCGCGAAGACTTCGGCGTTGTCTGGAGAGCGATGCTTCCGGGGGCGCGCCCTGGTCATTCGATCGCGACGATCGCCCTCGAGCGGTCTCCGCGTGACATGTCACGGTGAAAGCGTGACAGCGACCGTGACATGTCACGCCCTCGATCGTGATATGTCACGGTCACGCGTCTGGCTGTACCGTCGCGCTCCTCGGCCCGGCGCGCGCCATGAGCCGCCTATTCCGGCCTGAACCTGCTGTGCCGGCGCGCCGTCCGACCGCCCCCGTCGTGTGCCGACCCTCCGCTTCGGTAGCTATCCACCGCATCTCCGCCCATGGCCGTCACGGAAGCGAACGCCCACAAGGTGGCATGCGCCTTGCTCGACCGAGCTGGCTCGCCACACACACGAGCTTCTCATTGCTTGGAGGTAGACAGATGGTCAAAGAACTCTTGATGAAGGGGCTTTTGGCCCTCGTTGCGATCGGCGCCAGCGGCTGTATCGCGGGGGCTGGCGAGGAAGAAGATGACAGCGAGGAGACCAGCGTTGCCGAGCAGCCCCTGGGTTGGGTGAGCGGGGGCATCTGGGTGGCTGGCAGCGGGCCGGTGGACATGGGCGACGCCTCGAACAGGACCTGCTTTCTGACAGGGATCATGGGGGACTTCGAGTCAGGTAGCGAGTGGGTGCACACAACCATCTCGGGTGGGCGATGGTACCTCCACGGCAACAACACGCACGGCAGCGCCCGCGCCATGGCCACCTGTGTCTCTTCGACCCTCGGCAGAACGGCCGAATTTTCGTGGTCGCAAGGCGATGCCGGCGTCGATCTCGGGTTGGACACCACGTCTGCCGGCCTTCCGCGGGCGTGCTTCCTCACACGGATGGGCGGAGATTTCAACGGCATGAACGAGGGCGTGTCGGTGCTTCGGGTTTTCGGCCACTGGATCCTGAGCGGCGTCTCGAGCAGCACAGGGGTACACGCCAGGGCGCGCTGCATCACCGTCTCGTCGATAACCACTCAACTGGCGCTCTCGGACGAGCTCGGCGTCCCTGCAGAAGACGACCCGACCTACGAAATGCTGACGCCGGCGGGCGACTTCGACACGCAATGCATGCTGACGCGCGTCGCGGGCGAGTTCAGCAGCAACAACCAGGAGGACCACAGCATCACCATCTGGCGGCACCAGGAGCTACACGCCCAATTTCTCAGCGTATGGACGACGAGGAGCCGGATCCAAGGCCGCGCGCTCTGCGTCAGGTAGGTTGACCGAGCCCCGTTGCGGCGTCTGCACGCGAAGCGTGTACCTCCGCTCACGGACGGTGTCGTTGACGTGCTGCACGCAGCGGCGCAGGCCATCCGGCGTCTCGTGGCGCGTCGTCGCCCTCTGAGCCGCCCCGAGCGGTCCGGCAACCTACCATCTTCGCGCCGCTCGGGGTAGGGTGGCGGCGCCACGATGTCGGAACGCCCGCCTGAGCCGACCCTTACCGCCGACGAGGCCGCGAAGCACCGGGCGAGGTCCTACCTCGGGCGGGTGATCTCGAAGCGCTACCGCATCGACGAGGTCATCGCGATGGGCGGCATGGGCGCGGTCTACCGCGGCGAGCACGTGCACATGCACAAGCGCGTCGCGATCAAGATCCTGCACCCCGACACCGAGCGGCTCCCCGAGCTCGTGCAGCGCTTCGAGCGCGAGGCCATCGCCGGCGCCCACATCCAGCACCGGAACGTCGCGACCGCGACCGATTTCGGCGAGGCGGAGGACGGCTCGTTCTTCCTGGTCCTCGAGTACGTGCGCGGCACGACGCTCCACGAGATCATCCGGCGGGGGCCGGTGCCCGCCGCGCGCGCCGCCCTGATCGCCAGGCAGCTCGCGGCCGCGCTCGACGCGACCCACGCGATGGGCATCGTCCACCGCGACGTGAAGCCGCGCAACGCGATGGTCATCGAGCCGCAGGGCGACCTCGTGAAGCTCATCGACTTCGGCCTCGCGAAGGTGAGCGTCGATCAGCTGCGCCGCTCCGTCGCGTCGCCCGAGTCCGCGCGGGCGGGGGCCGACTCGCTCCCGGTCCGGCTCACCACGGCCGGCGTGATCTTCGGGACCATCGCCTACCTCGCCCCGGAGTCGGCGCTCGGGATGGACTTCGTCGACGAGCGCGCGGATCTCTACGCTCTGGGCCTGATCTTCTACGAGATGCTGGCCGGCAAGCACCCGTTCCTCGCCAAGGATCCGGTCGAGCTCTTCAACCAGCAGCGGAGCGCGCCCGTGCCGGCGATCGCCGCGCACGCGCCCGGCGTCGTGGTCCCGCCTGCCCTCGAGGCGGTCGTGCGGCTCCTCCTCGAGAAGAATCCGCGCGCCCGCTTCGGCACCGCGGAGGAGCTGATCGCGGCGCTCGACGACGCGTGCGCCACGTCGGGGATCGTGGTGCACGAGCCGCGGGCGGAGATGTCGTCGAGGGGGGAGATGTCCTCGAGGGCGGAGATGACGTCGGTGCCCGCGATCGGGGACGCGGCGCGCGTGCCGAGCAACCGGCCGCCCGTGCCCAGCGCGCCGTCGCGTGAGCTCGAGGCGGGCTCCGGCGGCTCCTCGGCGATCCTCCTCGGCGATTCGTGCCTGGTCTCGCTGGAGGACGTCGCGGGCGCGCTGGCGCCGGCCGGGAGCGGCGCGGGCGCGCCGGAGGCAGAGCGAGCGCGCGCGTCGAGCGAGCCGGGGGAGGGCCGCGCGGACAGCGTGGAGCTGGCGGGGATGACGGCGGCCGTGGAGCCGGCGGCGGCGGCGGCCGTGGAGCCGGCGGCGGCGGCCGTGGAGCCGGCGGCGGGCGATGAAGACGACGAGGACGCCCTCAGCCACTCGCGGCCGACGCCGGTGCGCAACACGCCGACCCTCGTCGCTGAGCTGACGCGCGACTCGCGCCCGACGGCGATCGGCGGAGCGGCGTTCATGGCGCAGATCGCCTTCGCGCAGGAGGCCGCCAGGGCCGACGCTGCCGCCGCGGCCGACGACTCGAGCGTGCCGGAGGACGCGCGTCCGACGACGGTGGGCGGCGCGGCGCTCATCGCCCAGGCGGCTTTCGCTCGCGAAGCAGCCGGCGGTGGCGCGTCTTCCGAGACCGATGACCCGCGGCCGCCGCGCGAGTCGTGGCAGCTGCTCGACGCGGCGTCGCAGGAGCCGGCGCCGTCGCAGGAGCCGGCGCCGTCGCAGGAGCCGGCGCTGCCGGTCTCGACGGATCCATCGCCTGGGGAGGCCGCGCGGTCCGCCGAAACGCCTGTGGCGACGGCGGCAACGGGATTCAGCGCCCTACGGCTGTCGCTGGACGATCTCTTGTCGTCGCCGGGGCAGCCGGAGCGTCGTCCGGTAGAGCCCTCGGCGAAGGAGCCGTCGCCGTCGGGCGTGGAGGAGCCGTCATCGCCTGAAGCGGAGCAGGCGCCATCGAAGCCGCCGTCAGCGGAGCGTGCGTCATCGAAGCCGCCGTCGTCGCCTGCGGCGGAGCGTGCGTCATCGAAGCCGCCGTCGTCGCCTGCGGCGGAGCGTGCGTCATCGAAGCCGCCGTGGTCGCTTGCGGCGGAGAGTGCGCCATCGAAGCCGCCGTCGTCGCCTGCGGCGGAGCGTGCATCATCGAAGCCGCCGTCGTCGCCTGCGGCGGAGCGTGCGCCATCGAAGCCGCCGTCAGCGGAGCGTGCGTCATCGAAGCCGCCGTCCACGTCCGCTGTGGAGCCGGTGTCCGTCGCGAAGCCGGCGTCGTCGAGGCCGCCGTCGTCGCCTGAAGCGGAGCAGGTGTCATCGAAGCCGCCGTCGTCGCCTGCGGCGGAGCGTGCGCCATCGAAGGCGCCGCCCGCGTCCGCTGCGGAGCCGTCGTCGCCTGAAGCGAAGCCGGCGTCGTCGAAGCCGCCGTCGTCGTCTGCAGCGGAGCAGGCGCCATCGAAGCCGCCGTCGTCGCCTGCGGCGGAGCGTGCGCCATCGGAGCCGCTGTCCGCGCCCGCTGTCGAGCCGGCATCCGTCGCGAAGCCGGCGTCGTCGAAGCCGCCGCCCGAGGCCGGCGTGGAGCCGGCGCCATCGCCGTCGCCCGCGCCGTCCGCGAAGGCGCAGCCGCCGCAGAACGAGCCGGTTCCCGTGGCGTCCGCGTCGCCGCCGCCGGACGAGCCGCCCGCAGAGGATGCGGCGCCCGTCTCGGAGCCGACGTCCGAGCGGATGAGCGGCTCGCGGCCAGCCTTCGCCCCGACGCTGCTGCGGGAGCTGGAGGCCGCCGAAGCAGAGCGCGTCGCCCGCGAGCGCGAGGAAGAGGCCAGGCGGAAGCTCGCCGAGGAGGCAGAGCGCGCCGAGCGCGAGCGCGAGGAGAAGGCCAGGCGAAAGCGCGAAGCCCGGGAGGCTCGCGCGTCGCGGCTGGGCCCCGAAGGCCTCGGCGGCCGCGTGGGCCGGCTGGCCCCGTACCTGGGCGGCGGCCTCCTCGCGGCGGCCGTGATCGCGGCGCTCGCCGGCGGTGGGCGCGCCCCGCCCGAGCCGGAGCCCCAGCTCGGCTCCGCGAGGCCCCCCGCGAGCGCGCTCGCCACGAGCGAGCCGGCCCCGGCCGACGCCGCCGCCGTCCCCGAGACCCCCGCGCCCACGGCGCAGGCGCCCGAGGCCGCTGCGCCGGCGGCGCCCGACCCGCCGGCCGAACCCCCGCCCGATGAAGCGGCCCGGAAGGCGCTCACCGACGCCGTCAGGGCGCGCCGGTGGGTGAAGGCCGCCGACGCGATCCAGCAGCTCGCGGAGCGCGATCCGACGGCGCTCCGCGAGCGCGCGCTCGCGATCGCGGCGCGCAACGTCGCCATCGCGATCGCGAAGACGGGCGAGCAGCACGCCGACAAGGTCTTCGACGCGCTCTCGAGCCGCTTCGGGAACGCGGGCATCGACGTGCTCTACGAGATCGTCGAGACCCGCGGCCGCTCCACGCCGGCCACCCGGGCCGCGAAGCTGCTCCGCGATCCGGAGATCGCGGCCCGCGGGACCCCCGCGGTCCGGATCTCCTTCGAGCTGCGCGACGCCACGTGCGGCGAGAAGCTCCCGTTCCTGGAGCGCGCCGTCTCCGAGGGCGACCAGCGCACCCTCGTCGTGCTCGAGACGACGGTGAGGCCCTGTTACAAGAAGAGCCGGGCGATCGACGAGGCGATCAAGAACCTGCGAGCGCGGCTCGAAGGCGGCTGAGCTCGCGCCGCGAGGCCCGCGCGGCCGCTCGGCGCATCCCGGCCCGCGCGCCGCGCATCGCCCTCGCCGGCGCCGGGCCGCTCATCCGAACAGCACGCGCTCCTCGAACGGCACGTCGCCGACCGACACGACCTCGCCGAGCACCCAGGCCTGCTCGCCGCTCTTGGCGAACGCCTCGATGGCCCGGTCCGCGGCGCTCTTCTCCACGACCGCGACCAGCCCGACGCCGAGGTTGAACGTGCGCCGCATCTCGGCCTCCTCCACGGGGCCTCCGCGCTGGAGCACCTGGAACACCGCCGGCCGCTGGTAGGAGCCGAGGTCGAGCCGCGCGCCCAGCCCGTCCGGCAGCACGCGCGGCAGGTTCCCCGGCAGGCCGCCGCCCGTGATGTGCGAAAGCCCCCGGACCGCATCGCCGCAGGCCGCGAGGAGCGCCGTGATCGCGCGGGCGTAGATCCGGGTCGGCTTCAGCAGCGCCTCCCCCACGGTGCCGCCGAGGTCGGCCACGCGGTCGCTCATCGTGAGGCCCATCTCCTTCTCGAGCACGCGCCGCGCGAGCGAGAAGCCGTTCGAGTGCAGCCCGCTCGACGCCACGCCGATGACCGCATCCCCGGCCGCGATCCGCTTGCCGTCGAGGATGCGCGACCGCTCGACGACGCCCACGGCGAACCCAGCGAGGTCGTACTCGCCGTCCGCGTACATGCCCGGCAGCTCGGCCGTCTCGCCGCCGATCAGCGCGCAGCCGGCCTGCTTGCAGCCCTCGGCGATGCCGCGGACCACGGCCTCGCCCACGTCGACGTCGAGCTTGCCCGTCGCGAAGTAGTCGAGGAAGAAGAGCGGCCGCGCGCCGACGGTCAGCACGTCGTTCACGCACATCGCGACGAGATCGATGCCGACGGTGTCGTGGACGCCCGTCGCGAACGCCACCTTCAGCTTGGTGCCGACCCCGTCCGTGCCGCTGACGAGCACCGGCTCGGACAGCCCGCCCGGCAGCGCGCACAGCCCGGCGAAGCCGCCCACGTCGGCGAGCACCTCGGGGATGCGCGTCGGCTTCGCGAGCCGCTTGATGCGCTCGACGAGCGCGTCCCCTGCATCGATATCGACCCCGGCTTCCCGGTACGTGACGCTCATGGCAGGCGCATCCCACACCTCGGCGGCAAAGGGAAGCGGGCTCGCTCTTGGGGCGGCTTCCGGGGTCGCCCGGCTCGCCTCGGGTGAGCAGCCTCGCCAGCACGGCCGGCTGGCTGGGCAGCGCGGGGAGGATGGTGGGCCGCTGTACGTCGCGTGCAACGCTTCTCGGCGGTGGCCGGCATGGCGCGCGGCCTCGATCCCGAGCATCCCCGTGATTCCTGGCATGAATCCGGGCGCGTTCATCCTTGGCGCGGAGACGGTGGCCATGGGCGGGGAGGGCACGGGGCGCGACGGTGCTCAGGCGGTAAGGGGCCAGAAGGCTGCAAAGCCATGTTCGCCAGCATCACACGACGAGGGGACTTCCTGCGCCGCTTCTGTGACGGCCGGCGGTTGAACACTCCCTTGCGCCCCTGCTTCAACCCGGTGTTCGCGCTGAGGGCCCGAACCTCGGCAAGCAGGTCCGAACCCGCATAGCTTGGAAGGCCGTGGATCTGGCGCTCGGCGGGATGATCTTGCAGCTCCGGATCGAGCGGAGCTACTCGTCGGAGACGAGCGACGTGGATCTGGGGCTCGGGTTCGGCTGGAGCCACTCGCTGGCGTGGGCGATCGAGGACCGGCGGCGGACGCTGCGTGTCCTGGAGCCTCACGCAGCGCCGACGGAGGCGGAGATCCCCAAGCCGGGCCGTCCCGTCTCGATGCCGTGCGGCGTGCTGAGGCGTCATGAGGGCGGCTACACGCTGGAGGCCGACGGCGTGCTGCTCGTGTTCGGCGAGAGGGGCGGGCTCCACGGACCTACATCCCGCAGTGGAGGCCGCGCTGGCTCCGAACAACGCACGCCCTTCCGAGAGCGGCGGCGCGCAGAATGTTTGTTCGGAACCCAAGGCGCTGAGCGACTATTTGAAGCAATGGGAGCAGGATACGGGGAAAATTCATGAACAAAGAAGGCCGAGCGGCGGAGCCTGGTGCCTGGAATTGGGACGGGAAGAGATGGACGAAGCTCTGATGCAGCGATGGTCTCCTGCGACGTGCGAGCAGCTCCGCCGGGCGCCCATCGTTCCTGGCGTGAGCCTTCGGCCGGATTCACCGACACCCGTCGAGGACGAAGAGCTTTTTGAGCTGACGGGTCGCCGTGGGTTCCCGCTCCTCGGGGGGGCAGCATTCGGCTACCCCGCTGCCCGCGCGCTCGCGCCCAGCACGGTGCCCTCGATGGGCCGCGGTGAGCGCCGCCTCTTCGCGTGGCATCGTTGGAAGGGCGCGCTCTACCTAGACTCCTTTGGTGGCCTCGGTGTCGGCCTGTGGCGCGACTATGTGGCGCTGATGGCGTGCGTGGACTGTCTTGGCGCTTTCTGGCCTGCGCTCGTCGTGCGCCGTCGACGGGCCGCGCAGGCGTTCTGGACGCGACTGAGTGAGCGGTTCTCGCTTTCACCGTCTGGAGAAGGTGGTTCGCTCCTTCGAGCGGACGATGTCGTCGTCGCGCAGCCGCGCATCTTCACGCGCACGCTGGAAGTGCTCGGGGACGTGCTTCGGTTCTGCGCCCATGAAGGTGCCCGGGCGGTGCTCGACGTGGGGGCTGGCGTCGCTGTGCGCGAGCTTCCAGAGCTATCGGTGCCCACGGCTGCTCCTCTCTACACGGACGCGTCCGCCTTCACTTCGCGCCGTGTGTGGGTGACTGATGAACACGTGATTCAGGGCGATTTCGTGCTGGATCAAGCAGTCGCACGGCTCGACATCGTCCGCGAGGAAGCGACTCAGCACCGCTGCCGCGCGCCGGCACTCGGCTCGCCTCGGCTCGATCGCTACCTGCAGGACCAAGGGGCCGTCTGCGTCGCTGCGCCGCCGGTCCCTGCGCCTTCGGCACTGGTCGAGTCCATACGCGGACTCGTGGGCGGAGGCTGTGTGGTCATGCCCCGCGAGCACGAGATGCCGGACGGCGCACTGTGGCTGGGGCTGCTTCCGCGCGAGATGCTCCCAGAGCGAGCTCAGTCGCTCCTCGATTTCGAAGGCGGAGCAGAGTCGTTTCCGACCGGCCTTCGCCTTGTCCACTGGCCGCTCTGGTCGTGGAAGGACTTGCAGCTCGTTGCCGTGGGAGCATGGCACGACTGGAAGCTCATCCTGTGGTCCGGCGAAGGCGGACTTTGGGTGTACGCAAATATGCCTGAGCAGATGGACTTTGTGGCAGGCGAGCTCCGGACATGGCTCGAGATCCTCGCGGTGGAGGACGGCCTAGCGGAGGCCGAGCGACTCCGCGTCGAGCTGGCTTTCCCGCTGGATTCGCACCTACGGCGGGGGCTCATCGCGGAGCGGCTCGGACTCCGACCTGTCCCTGAGTGCACGGACCGCCTCGTCTCCAGCTATGAGGGGGAGGACCTCTGGGTCCGCGAGCTGATAGCTCCACTTGGAACCTCGTTCTGTGTGGTTCGCTGCGACACCAGCGAGCAGGCACTCCTGCTGATCGAGAATGCACGAGAGGTGATGCGGCTGGAGTCAGTGGCTATCAGCGCTTGGAGCGAGAGCCGGACGCAGCTGTCGCAGGCGCTCGGCCGCGAAGGCATCCGGACGATCTCGTCAAACCGACAATGGTGGTCTGATTTCAATGATTCCGATGTCTTGGACTCGTGATATCTAGCGGTTCGACGGCCTCGCGCCCGGATCATACCGGGCAGCTCGGCCGTCTCGCCGCCGATCAGCGCGCAGCCGGCCTGCTTGCAGCCCTCGGCGATGCCGCGGACCACGGCCTCGCCCACGTCGACGTCGAGCTTGCCCGTCGCGAAGTAGTCGAGGAGGAACAGACGCGCCACCGCTCGGCCGGGCGAGCGCTCGTGCTTCCCCCAGCGTACAGCGAAAGCCCGCTCTACCAGCGCACGACGAGCGGCACTTCTGCGGGGAACTGGTGCGATTCCCCATCACGGCCGTGATCCCACTCCAGCTCGAGAGAGTAGGTCGCCCCACGATCGATCGAGAGCATGCCCTGGTCCACGAACCAACGCACGCCCGATGAAAGTGGCGGGCTCTCCGCTGGCCGTTGCAGCCGTACACGCGTCAGCGTCCGGCGCGCGCCGCGATGTGAGCGCGACTCGATCGGGGTGGTCCGCCTGATGGTCCAGGGCGCCACGAATATCATGGGCTCCGCCAGGGACCCTCGCGGCGTCACGATGGGCATGCTCATGCCCGTCGGCATGTATTTCGGCTTGTAGTCCCAGGTCTCGAAGGGCCAGTCCCCGGCGCCTCCGGCATCGAGGGTCCTGAAACAGATGCCGAACGGGCATGCGCCGGTCTCGCCCCAATGAATGCGTTCGTGTAGCCCCAGCGGCCGAACGATCTCGGTCTGCAGCTCCTCCAGATCATGGACGCCGAGGACCTCGAAGAAAGCGTTTTCGAAGGCCGCGCACGCATTCGCGGTCCCCTGACCCTCATGCACCGCGTGGCGACTGAAGCTCAGGCCGAACTCGGCGAGCATCCGCTCGACGATGCCCACGTCGGGCGTCGCAAGGAACACATGATCGACTTCCCAGCTCTTTGGCCCAGTAGGGGGTGAGCATGCAGGGAGCGCCCCCCCGGTCACCGGATCTTCCGGGGCGCCCTTCGCCGGAGCGAAGTAGCGGCTCACGAAATCAACCTCGTGATCACTGCGCAGCGGGCGGAGGGAGCTTGATCCCCGCGACGTAGCACGACGTGCAGAAGGCGCCCTCGCCGTTGGGCTGGACTTCACGGTAGGAGACGCTTTGCTCGAGGCTCACGAGCTCGCGTTGCGTGTCGGCGTCGATGACGCTGACCGAATAGACGTCCCCGTCCTCGAGCTCCGTATCGACGTCCGGCAAGAAATCGATCGAGAGCTCCCACTCGGCGTTGGTCGGGTCGACGTCGAAGAGCGCGAAGTAGAACCGCCCGCCGTCGATATCGGCGCTCGCGCCGTTGGCAGGGCTCGGCGAGCTCGGCAAATCACCCGGCTCCGAGCCGAGCGTCGCTTCCCCGCACCGCCCGTTCCAGCAGGCCCGGACCTCGATGCGCGCCGACGTATTCGCGGCGAGCCCGATAGGCCCCGAGATCTTGACGCCGTCCCCGCAACCGACGTCGTTCCCATTGCACAATGGACATCCGGTGAAGAGCGCGGCGATCGCGAGGAGGGCCGTCGCGGCGGCGGCCGCGCGCAGCACCGCCCGGCCGCGCCATCCGCCTCCCGCTCGGGTGTCCTCACGCCGCGAGGAGGATGGATCGAGTTTCCGGATCGCTGCGGCCGAGGTGTCGGTTCCCTTCATGATACCCTCTTTGACGCTGGCCAAGGCGCCGCGGGCAGGACGCCCCTTCGATGTGGGGTCAGCCCAGCCGAGCTGGCGGTAAGCAGGTCTCGATGATCCCATTCACGCCCGGGGTGAGCAAGATCGATCCACGCCCGCGGGGCGCCGCGGGACGGCTCAGCACGTTTCCGGCAGCGAGGCGTGAAGGGGTGTCGGGTCCAGGCGGCGGCGTTCGGAGCGTCTCGAGCGCTGCGACCGGGGCCGCCGTGGGGCGCCGCCTGCTCCGGCAGCTCATCGGCTGGAATTGGCCCCGAGACCGGGTGGCCCTATCCTCCGACAGGGCACATCTCGGGGGGTGAGAAATCCCAGCCGCGCAAGGCAATGGAGACGCCGGAGGGATGTGCAGCGTCGAGCCAGCCGTTCGCCCTTGTCTTGCGCGTCGCGACCGCCATTCTACGCGCCCATGTCCGCCACGCCCGTCCCCGCTCCTCCCCCGGTCCTCGTCGCCGCCGCCGTCATCATCGAGCGCGGCCGCGTCCTGCTCACGCAGCGCAAGGCGGGCGCGCACCTCGAGGGCGCCTGGGAGTTCCCCGGCGGCAAGGTCGAGGCCGACGAGGATCCGCGAGACGCCCTGATCCGCGAGCTGCGCGAGGAGATCGGCGTCGAGGCCCGGATCGGCGACATCGTCGAGGTGACCTACCACCGCTATCCCAAGAAACCGGTGCTCCTCCTCTTCTACGCCGCCGCCCTCGCCGAGGGCTCGCCCGCGCCCGCCGCGCTCGACGTCGCCGCCGTGCGCTGGGCCGAGGCGGCTGATCTCCGGGACGAGCTCTTCCCGCCCGCCGACGTCGCGGTGCTCGCCAAGGTGCGCGCGCGCCTCTCGGGAGCCTAGCCCCGCGCCGCCCGAGGGCGAACGGGCGGCGGCGCGCGGTCGTCGCTTCACGTCAGGCGTGCCCTCGCAGCCTTCGTCGACGGGCTCTCAGCGCGTCGACGGAGAACGCGCCTGCGCCGCCGAGCGCGAGGGAGAGCAGCCCCGCGATGTACAGCAGGTTGATCTCGTACCCGGGAGGGCCAAATACAGGCCCATCCGCCGCCAATCCGATCGTGTTGACGGAGCTGAAGCCGTGCTTGAGATGAACGGAGAACATCGCCGCCAGCATCGTGGCGATGAGAGGAACGGCGGCGATCGCGGCGAACGCGCCCACGATCACGGCGATGCCGCCGAGGAGCTCCACGAAGGGCACCACCCAGGACATGAGCTTCGAGAAGGGGACGCCGACCTGGGCGAGCAACATCTCGAATCGGGCGGGCCCCCTGCTGAGCTTCACCCAGCCGTGCACCATGAATCCATAGCCCATGACCAGGCGCATGAGCAGGGGCGCCCATTGGCTGGTTCGCGCTTCGGAGATCGACGTTCTGTTGCTCATCCGGACGATGTCTCCTGCCCGACAGGGTACAAGACACCCCCACGAAGCTCGGGCAGCCTCCGGGGATGAGGGGGCAGCGAGCCCCGCCGTGGTGGGCTCACAAGGCAGGGGGGCACGCCTCGCCGCGGACGTCGCCGATGAGGCTCGCGAGCCGCTGGGCAGGCAGCTCGCCGACGGCGCGCTCCACCTCCTGCCCGGCGGCGTCGACGCTGAGGAACGTCGGCACGAAGCGCACGCCGTAGCGGGCGGCGAGGGCCCGCCCGCGCGGATCGTCGACCTGGATGCGCAGGACGGTGCCGTCCTCCCTGGCGCAGCGCGCCTCGAGCTCCTTCACGAGCGGCGCCATGCGCTCGCACACCGCGCAGTGCGCGCTCTCGAACTCGAGCAGACGAGGCATCCCCTCGGGCAGCGCGACGTCGCCCTGCGCCACGGCGCCCTCCGGGGCCGCGCACGCGCCGGCGGGGCCGACCTCGCAGGGCGCGCCCGCATCCACGGCCGCCGCGGGCGCCGGCGAGAGGGCGTCCAGACGGCCGTCGGCGACCGCGATCCCGGCGGCCACGAGCAGCGCCCCCGTCACGCGCTGGAGGGCCGGCGTGGCCGGCATCAGGCGGCGCGCGAGCGCGACGGCCGCCGGCCCGACGAAGGCCGCGGCGACGAGCGGCGCGGCGAGGCCCGCGGCGTAAGCGCCGAGCTGGATCGCGCCGGTGAGCGGGCTCGAGCCCGCGCTGGCCGCGTAGGTCAACGCGGCGCCGAGCACCGGGCCGACGCACGGCGTCCACCCCGCCGCGAAGGCGATCCCGAAGAGCATGCCCCCCCAGAAGCCGCCCGCGCCCGGGAGGCGGGAGAGGAGCGGGCGCGCCTCGCGCTCGAGCCACGGGAGGCGCAGCACGCCCAGGAGCTTCGCGCCGAAGAGCGCCAGGATCACGCCCGACGCGACGGTGAACGCGCGCCGGTGGGGCGCGAGGACCGCGGCGATCGCCGAGGCGCCGGCGCCGAGCGCGACGAGCACGATCGCGAGGCCGATCGCGAAGCCGACACCGGCGAGGCGCACGCCGCGCCTCGCCGCCGCCGGGTCCGGGCCGCCGAGCGCCCCGGCGCCGCCGAGGGCCGACAGGTAGACGGGGAGCATGGGGAGCACGCAGGGCGACGCGAACGTCAGGAGCCCCGCGCCGAAGAGCGCCAGCAATGAACCGATCGTCATGGGTCCTCGAGATCGACGGGATCAGCGCCCGAAGAGCGCCGGCGCGAGCGCCGCTGTGTCCACTTCAGCCACCGCGAGCACCGGCTGCTCCACGCTCCTCGCGCAGATCGCGTTGCCGAGCGGCCCCCGGGTGCACCCCACGCCGCGCCCCGCGAGCGCGCGCGCCGCCGTCGCGGCGCCGGACCCGGGCGGCGGCACGAACACCGTGAGCGGCTTGTCCCCGCTCTCGTACATGAGCGCCGCCGTGCGCGTGCCGCCGATCTGGCAGAGGCGCGCCCCGAGCAGCCGGGCGCCGGACACCGCCGGGACCGTCACCGCGTAGCCGAGCTCGCCCTCGAGCCACCCGGCGACGGCGCCCGGATCGGAGGACTCGAGGTCGCACGGGCGCTCGCGCGCGAAGCCGCGCACGTGGTGGCTCACGAGCTCGTCGGCCATCGCCGCGCTCACGCCCCGGCCCGGGCTGCCGACGAGCAGCGCGGCGGCCGCCGCGGCCGCGGCGAGGGCGGCCGTGATCGCCCAGGGGCCGCGCCGCCGCGCGCGCGCGTTCCGCGCCGCGGCCTCCGCCCGATCGCGCAGGCGCTCCGGGACTTCCCCGTCCGCCTTCGCGACGAGCGCGCGCCGCACGCCGCCGAGGACCTCCGCTGCGCGCCGGCAGGGCGCGCAGCCGGCGACGTGCGCCTCGATCCGCGCCGCGTCTTCGGGCGTCACCTCGCCGTCGTGCCACGCCGAAATGTTCTCGAACCACTCGCGGTTGCACCCTGCCATGACGCCTCCTCGCATCGTTCGGAGAGGCCCTCGACGAGCGCGAGCCGCGCCCGCGAGAGCCGTGATCGCACCGTGCCCACCGGGCACGCCTGGAGATCGGCGATCTCCTCGTAGGAGAGCTCCTCGACCTCCCGCAGGAGCAGCGCCTCGCGCCACTCCGGGGGCAAGCGCGCGAGCGCGCGCTCGACCTCGTCGGCGAAGCCGCGCTCGAGCAGCTCCGCCTCCAGATTGCCCTGCGGCTCCGGCACCGACTCGGCGCCGCGGCCGCCCTCGATCACCTCGAGCCGCTGCCGCGCGCCGCGCGTCGCGTTGAGCAGCACCGATCGCTCGATGCGGAGCAGCCACGCGCGCATGCGATCCTCGTCGCGCAGGTCGGCGTGCCGCTCGATCGCGCGCAGGATCGTCGCCTGCGCCAGATCCTCGGCGTCCTGCTCCGAGCGCGTCAGGCGGCGCGCCGCGCGCAGGAGGCACGGGAGCTCGGCGAGGAGCCGATCGAGGAACGATGTGTGGGGAGACGTACGCATGGGCCGGGCCGGGAGGACGAAGGCTGACGCTGCCTCGTACCCCGGACACTCCCAGGACACGGCGAGCCCCGCGAAAAGTTCCTGACGCGCGGGATCTCGGCCGTGATGGGGCCCGGCTCACATCGACGGCGGCGGGCGACGGCGCAGGGGGCTCCCGCGGCGCGCGGGAGCCGGTGTTCAGGACGGGCGGGGCTGCGGGCGGCTAGGGCGCGCCCGCGTGCGTCAGCGCCTCCCAGCCGATGTGGTTGCCGACCCGGGTCCCGGCGCTGCTCATCGCCCTGATGCGTGTGATGAGCTCCTGGGTCTTCGGCATGCTGATCCCGCGCCGGTTGCGGAACTCGTTGTACCCGATCTCCCAGCCCATGACCGCCGAGCCGCCGCCGGCGGTCTTGGCGAAGCTGCTGCACGGCCAGTTCCGCGCCGGCATCCAGCCCGTGGGTGTCACCTCCACGCCGACCCGATTGCCCGTGTTGTCGAGGTACTGCAGCACGTAATCGGCGTTCAGCTCGAGCGCCGCCCGCAGGCGGTTCTCGTCATGAGCCGGGTCGTCGCTGTAGGCGCTGCGAGCATCGCCCTGGATGCGAAGGGTCTCTGCCATGTTCGCCAGCGAGCTCACACCCATCTGCATGTGCCCGAGGTCGCGGCAGGTCTCCTGCTCCAGGCCGGCGATGTAGCGCGTCGGGTTGCTCCAGATCCCCGCGAGAGCGCCCTTCGCGTCGTCGGTGTAGCGCGGCCGGCCCTGATAGATGGGATAGAGCGGCTGGCGGCCGTCGCTCGGCATGTAGATCATGGCCTTGCTGGAGTGCTCCACCTGGCTCACGGCGTACTCGTACTTCTCGCGATCGTTCGTGAAGATCGCGATGCCGAGCGCCGTCTCGTTCATCACGGAGGTCCGGTTCTGGCCGCCTGTCCAGCCGTCCTTCACCAGGTCCCAGTAGACGGTCCTGAAGTGGTTCTCTTGCAGCGCCGTGTCCTCGGCAGTCCAGCCGCTGTACGTGTAGCGCAAGATCTCCGCGGCCCGCAGGAAGTTGGTGCCTGCCCAGCCAGCGGCGAAGTGGCCGTTGGCGTAGACCTGACCGTTGTTGTCCGGGAAGCGGGGCTGATCGAACAGGATGGCGGTCATCGTGCGCGCCCAGGCGTTGATGATGCGCCTCGCGTTCTCGGCGTACTGTGCGTCGCCGCTGTAGTAAAAGAGCAGCGCCTGCGTATAGGCGGCGTTCGCGTCGCTCACGATCTCGCTGCACCCCGCTTGCTCGAAGCCCATATCGAGGGCTTTCTGCTTCGAGCCGGGCGTGGAGCACTTGACGACGGGCACCGGGCTGGCGACGTAGTCCCGCTTCGCGTGCCTCGAGCCCCGGGCGAGCTGGTACTCCTTGCTCCAGGGCTGCGCGCCGCCGCCGATCTTCGCCTTGACGAAATCCAGCTGGGCCTTGCTGACCAGGATGCCCGGATGCACGAAGCCACCGGCGGGGGCCGCGCTGGCGGTGATCTGGAGCTCCGTCACGCTGGCGTAGTCGTTGACGGTGTTCCCGTTGACCGTGAGGCGGACGTACCGCGCGTCGACGGCCTGGAGCTCGATCGGCTGGAGCGATGTGTTGGGCAGGCTCTTCCCCGCGAAGAGCGGAGAGAAATTTTGGCCGTCCGTGGACGTCGAGAGCGCGTAGTCGTAGATGCGTCCATCGACTCCGCCGTTGTACCACCCCAGAGAGACGCTGCAGATGCGCTGCGTCCCGCCCAGGTCCGCCGTCACGTAGGCGCCCTTGCCGCGGCCCGACCAGCGGGTGGCCAGGCTGCCATCGCCGACGTTCGCCGCCGGGTTCTCGGCCTGCGCGACGCTGGCGACGAGGCTCGTCGGCGTGAGGCGAACCGTGCAGCCAGGCGCTGCGAGCGGCGATTGCTGCTGGTCGCCGAATTCATAGCTGCCTGCCACAGAGCCCTCGTCAGCGCCTGTGTCGGTACCTACGACGCAACCCGCGAGAACAGCCGTCAGCGCAACACACATTGTGGGAACGGCGGTGCGTAAGCTCAAGGTATTCTCCTTTCGGTGGATCATTTTACCATCAAGGCGTGTGCGTGATGATGCCACCAAGTAAGATCGAAGCTATCAAGGGTATGAAATACGGTATTCCGCGCCGATGTCAAGCTCGTGCCAGAGAGCCTGCTCCTGGTTGACAGCTCATTGCCTTGCTCGTCTGGCTTCCCGCCTGGAAGAAGAATGTATGTCAGCGTCTTGTCCGCTGACCGAATGGGCTGTGGTCAATTCACGGCTGACGATCGAGGCTCCCCGAGGAGCGTTGGCCTCGCGAGGGAGCTCAGCGGATTACCATCGTCACGCTGGCTTCGTTCCCATCGGGCGGAGTGGCCAGTGGCTCGGGCGCTGTCGCCCCGAGGAATCGCGAGAGTCTTCGCGCATCGATGCTTGAGCGGGCGACCGTCAGCTCGCCGCGCCAGGTGCGCACATCTCGCCGCCGCGCTCAGCCGGTGATGCCGGGCCGTCTGGCGGAGAAGGGCGACAGATCCACCGGCGGCTCCTCTCCGGCGATCAGCGCCGCCACGATCTTCGCGGTCACCGGGGCGAGCAGGACGCCGTTGCGGAAGTGCCCTGTCGCGAAGATCAGATTCGCGATCTCCCCCTCGCCGAGGATCGGCAGCGCGTCCTTCGGGTGGGGCCGGAGGCCGGCCCACGTCCTGCCGATCGGCGCGTCGCCGAGCGCGGGCGCGAGCCGGAGCGCCGCGGTCAAGAGGTCGCGCACGGCGCGCGACGTCACCGCGGTGACGTAGCCGGCGAACTCCGTGGTCGCGCCGACGAGCACGCGCCCGTCGTCGCGCGGCGACAGGTAGCAGCCGGGGCCGTAGACCACCTGCGAGAGCACCGGCGTCGCCGGCGTGAGCTCGACGATCTGCCCGCGCGCCGGGCGCACCGCCGAGGGCGCGAGGCCCGACGCCTCGAGCAGGGACGACCAGCTCCCGGCGGCGAGCACCGTCCAGCCCGCCTCGACCTTCGTGCCGTCCTCGAGCTGCGCGCCGCGCGCGTGCTCCCGCTCGACCACGATGCGCCGGACGGTCGCCCCGGTGCTGAACAACACGCCCGCGCGCTCCGCCGCGATGCGCAGCGCGCGCATGAGCGACGGCGGATCGATGCGCGCCTCGTCGGCGAGCCACGCGCCGCCGGCGACCTCGTCGCAGAGCGCCGGCGCGTGCGCGCGGACCCCGTCGCCGTCGCAGATCTCCACGGCGAGGCCGGCTTCCCGCTGCCACGCGAGCTCGCGCGCGATCTCCTCGCGTCCTTCGGCGGTGAACGCCACGCGGAGGGCGCCGCTCTGCCGGTACCCGACGTCGATCCCCGTCGCCTCGACGAGCGACGCGGCGAGCTCCGCGTACAGGGCGCGGCTCGCGAGGCAGAGCCGCGCGAGGGGGCCGTCGCCCGCGGCCTCGAGCTGGGGCCCGATGATCCCCGCCGCCGCCCACGAAGCGCCCTCGCCCTGGTTGCGCTCGAGGACGCGGACAGACAGCCCGCGCCGCGCCAGGGCCAGCGCCGAGGCGCACCCGGCCACGCCGCCGCCGATCACCACCACGTCGCTCATCGGCGCGTGCATAGCACGCCGGGCGCCGAGAGCAGCCACCCAACCTGGAGCGCTGCGGGGGGTCGGCGCGCGCCGGGAGGAGCGACGCGACGCATTGCCCGTTCACCTCTTCCGCGGCTTGCGTGAGGGGAGGCCGGCCCCGGCCAGCGGCCGCTGCTGCCGCGCGTGGAAGAGGCGCAGCAGCCAGAGGTCCCCGTCGGGGTCGGAGGCGTCCACGAGATACCAGACGACGTAGGGGAGCTTGCGCAGGAGGAGCCTGCGGACGACGGCGCGGTTCTCATCGTCCTTGGCCTCGGCGGGACCGATCCCGGGGAAGCGGGCGAGGAGCTCGATGGCCTCGTCGAGGCCGGTCCGCAGGCGCTCGACCTGCTCGAGCCCGCGGTTCTCGTCGAGCCAGCGCACCTGATCGCGGAGGTCGCGGGCGAACTCCCGGCGGAAGCGGACGCGGCGGCTCACGTGGCGCCCTGGCCTAGCGGGCGCGGCGACGAGGGGCGTCACGGAGCGCCTCGTCGAAGATGGAGTCGATCTCCTGGCGCGCGGCCTCGTCGTGGTCTCCCGCTTTCATCCGCTCCCAGACCGCCCAGACCTGGGCTCGCTGCCACTCCTCGGCCCGGCTGAGCTGCTCCAGGTCGTCGATCTCCTGGACGCGCTCGCTGAGGAGCGCGCGGATCGCGGGCGAGAGCTTGAGGCCGCGCTTCTTCGCCTCGGCCTGGACCCGCTCCCGGAGCTCGGCCGGGAGCACCACGCTGACGGGTCCGCTGTCCTCGTCCGGGCCTCGTCCCGCCGGACCGCGTTCCTCATCCCGGCCACGCTTCGCCGTTCCCGTCCCTCTCATCGGTGCTCCTCGCGGAGGCAGGATAGTGAAATCCACTATGGTGTGCAACCGGGCGGTCCGGCCGCTGCTGGGGAGACGCCGGAGATCTCTTGAAGAGCGCCGAGCGCTGGCCAGCTCCGTCGGCCAGTGATGGCCAGACTTCCGCTCCGCGTCAGGGGTAGGTCGGCGCGGGTGAGCATGGATCCATCGCCCCAGGCCTTCGCCCACGCGTTCCGGCACTCGCCGGCACCGGAAGGGCGTGGGAGAGGCGCTGCCGCCTGCCGGCAGGGGTGAGGGGAAGGGCTGCGGACGCCCGGCAGGGGGTGAGGGAAGGGCTGCGGACGCCCGGCAGGGGGTGAGGGGAAGGGCTGCGGACGCCCGGCAGGGGGGAGGGGAAGGGCTGCGGACGCCCGGCGTGGGTGAGGGGAAGGGCTGCGGAGACCCGGCAGGGGCAGGGAGAAGCGCTTGCGGAGACCGGCAGGGGTGGGGGGGAAGCGCTGCGAAGACCCGGCAGGGGGGGAAGCGTTGCCGAGACCCGGCAGGGATAGGGAAGCGCTGCCAGGTGCCGCCAGGGGCAGGGGAACGCGCTTCCGGGTGCCGGCAACGACGATAGGGGAAAGCCTTGCCCGCGTTCGGAGCCGGCGGTGATTGGACGGTGTGCTCACGCGGAAGATAGGGCTAGGGTTCTGGAGCAACAGGAGTCGCGCATGCGGGTCATCATGGAAATACTGGAAGGCGCGTTCCGTACGCCCAAGATCCCGGAGCAGGTCGCGGAGGAAATCCGGCATGCGGCAGCAGCTTTCTCGGCCGCTCATGGGGATGTTGCCCCGGCAGTCGTGAGTGAAATCATCGCGCCGTCCCCTGCCCGAGAAGGAGCGGCGTTGATGGATATCTTGTTGAGCATGCCCGAGGTCGGGGAGGGCGCGGACTTCGAGCGACCAGGGGCCTACAGGCGGCCGGTCGCCGAGCTCGATTGAGGTACCGGCGAGACGGGAGGAACGGATGGAGTTCATCGTAAAGATACCGGAAAAGGTGTTCCGAACGGCCAAGACCCCCGAGCAGGTCGCGGAGGAGATGCGGCAGGCGGCGGCTGTCTTCTGGGTCGCTCGTGGGGATGTCGCCCCGGAGGCCGTGAGTGAGATCACGGCGCCGTCTGCGCTCGAGACCGAGGGGACGCTGTACGAGCTGCTCATGCAGGGGCCCAACGTGGGTGATGATGCAGACTTCGAGCGCCCCAGGGATCACGAGCGGGAGCTGCTCGAATGGACTACCTGATCGACACGAACGTCGCCTCCGAGCTGCGCGAGGCAGGTGCGGCGCACCCGCGCTTCATCACTTGGTCGACGCGCGTGAATCGGAGCGCCATGTTTCTCTCCGTGCTCGTGGTGGGCGAGATTCGCCGCGGAATCGAAAGCCTGCGTCGCAAGGATTCGGCACAAGCACAGTCCTTGGATACGTGGTTCGACCGTATCCTCGTCTCGTTTGGTGGGCGAATCTTGCCAGTCACTCAGGAGATCGCAGAAACCTGAGGCCGCCTGTCCGTGCCCGACAGATTGCCGACCGCCGATGGCCTCCTTGCTGCCACGGCCCTTGTGCACAACCTCATTCTTGTCACCCGCAACACCCGCGACGTTGCGCGTACCGGCGTGAAGCTCCTCAATCCTTTCGACGAAGCCACTTCAGAGCCTTAAAGACATACGCACGCCCTGGTACAAGGCGTCAGGGGGCGCGAGGATCTTCGACACAACAAGCCCCTCGGAGCCTCCGGCTTCGCTCGCCTCAGCGTGGCGTGAGCGCGCAACGACCGCTACGCCGACGTCCCTCCGCCGGTCTCCTCGGCTGCCGTTGCAGGTTCGGGCACCTTCGCTGCGGCCTGGGGTTCCGCGGCTCCCGGCGCCTGGGCGGTGTCGGAGGCCGCGACCTCCGGCGCCTTCACGGCAGGCTCCGGCGCCGCGACGTCCGGCGTCTGTGTCACGGCTTCCGCCGTCTTGACAGGCTCCGACGTCGCGGTCTCTGGTGTCTTCGCTGCAATTTCCGGCGCCTTTGCGGCCTCCGGCGTCACGCCCTTCGCCGCCGCCGCCGCGCCCTCCGCCGCCTTGGCCGGCGCTCCCGCCTTCGCCTTCTTCTCCTTCGCGGCCTTCGCCTCGAGCGCGCCCGCCGCGATCGGCTCGCGCTTGCCGTGGCCGACCGCGCGCGGATCGCCGTACGGGAACGCCGCGCTGCCGCTCGCGTCGATCGGCTTGCGCGGGGCCTCCGGATCCGTCGCCGGGCTCGGCGGCGGCGCGATCGGCCGCGGCGCGCTCAGCCGGTCGCCAGGGCCGGCCTGGGTCCACACCTGCACGTCGCCGAGCACGCGCGTCCTGTTCGCCATCCGCCGCAGGCCGCGGGCGCCGAGCAGCTTCTCCAGGAACGTCGGGGGCGACGTCGCGCCAGGCTCCCCCTTCACCCAGCACGTGTAATCGCCGATGCCGGTGCCCCGGAACGCCTCGCGGCAGACCGCTATCCCGAGCTCGGCCGCGATGTCGCTGAGGAGACGACCCGGCGCGGCCTCGACCGTCCTGTGCTCGTTGACGAAGGTGACCTTGGGCATCGGTGGGCAGGGAGCGTCCTGCTCCCCTGCCGCGAGCGCGTCAAGAAGCGCGGCGCGCGTCCCTCGCGTCCCGCACGCGGTGCAGCACCCGCGCGATGCCGAACAGGTTCCAGCCAGCGAAGCCCACGAACAGCGCGACGAGCGCGACCGCCCAGCGCGACGCGCGCGGCGAGCTGCCGTCGATGAGCAGCCAGGCGTCGTCCGTCACGGCCATCCCCGCCTGCTCCTCCACCTCGGCGGCCAGCCGCGCGTGCCGGATGCCCGCGCTCTTGAACGGCACGAGCCGCCCCGCGAACGTGCTCGGCGGGACGAAGCGCGGGCCCTCGAACCCCTCCGGCACCCGGATCTCCACCCACAGCCCCGGGTTGCCCGCCACCGGCGCCAGCCGGAACGAGTCGCCCTCGGCGGCGCGCCCGTACCGGATCGCGCCGCGCGTCCCGAGCAGGCCGACGGCCCGCACGTAACGGTTCGCGAGGTCCGCCTGCGGCCGCAGCGACGCGAGCTCCCCCACGTCCGCCGGCTGGCCCGGCGACAGCGCGTAACGCGCCTCCCCGAGGAGCGCGATCGCCATCCACAGCGCGGCGATCGCGGTCGCCGCCATCAGCGCCACCGTGACCGTGCGCTCCTGCTTCGGCGGCGACGGCAGCGCGAGCAGCTCCGGATCGGGCCCCGCCACGTCGAGGCCATCGCCGCCCGGGCCGCGCGGGCCGGTCGTCATGGATTCCAGGGTCGAGGTCGGGTCGGTGGGCACGCTTCGTCGAGTATATAGCCGGAGCGCCGGCCGCGGTGCACCGCCGTCTCGCGGATCCTCGCCGGCCTCGACCTTGCCGCCGCGGAGCTCCCAGGCGTCCCTGAGGTACGCGCCCACGTCGCGCTGCGCGAGCAGGACGCGGCCGCGCTCGATGACGGCGGCGGCGACGAGGACGAGGGGAGGAGCGGGCTCGGGCGTGGCGGACGTGGGCGCGCAGGAGGTCGGTCGCGGGGCGCAAGACAGGGGCGAAGGGCGCGCTCGATGCTGCGCCTCGACGCCGACGGATCGGCACCCACGGAGCGGGAACAGCCAACCAGCGCTGCGCGGACGGTCACGATGTGCTTGGCCAGACGCTCACCTCAAACGAGCTCCACGTCAACGCCAGCGTCTTTCAGCGCGTAAAAGGGTCGTGCACCACAGCGAACGGCGATTCGTGCCCCCGGCGCAAGACGCTGCGCGCTTCGAACGACCTCTACCAGCTGGCTCGCGAGCCGTATCGACAGCGATGTCACCGTAGCAGTCGGCGATCCTGCTCGCAGCCTCAAGACACGGTATACGCCCAGCCTGGTCTCGTTGCATGGTACACGTGCACGGTCCACTTCACCGAAGGCAACCAAACCTCCGATGGCGCCGCGTTCGTGTTGCTAGAGCGACAAACGGGTTGAAACCCTGACGAAAAGCGTGAATTTCACAGGGAGGCGAGGAGGCGGGGAGCGAGAGACGGCGAGAAGGAGAATTTCTTTCTTCTTCCTCCCCGCCTCCCTGTGAAAAATTCTCGGGGATTCAGCATGATTGGTGTTCTAGAGTCTGCGAGGAACGCTTCGCTTGGCTGGGTCCAATGTTCCTTTTCTCCCACGCCTATCGGCCCGTCTTGCTGTCGCCATCCAGGTTTCAGTGTCTCAGAACATTTCCCGCACGCTCATCCCCGCAGCACGGAGCGCGGAGAGGCGCGCTCGCCCCCCCGGGAGATCTCTGCGCACCGAAACACCGACGCTCGGATCTATCTCGCGGGCGATCTTGACCGCATCGACGACGGCCTGCGGCGTACGCGCTATCAGGGTCGTCTTCGCCGCGTTGGGAGCAAAGGCGAGATGCTGCCAGACCCATAGCTGATCGTTTCGATACACGCGCGACACCGCGTCGGAAGCCTCCTCCAGAGGCGAAAGCGACAGTCGCCCAACAAGCTCCTCTGACACATCTGCGTCTATCGTCGTGGGGGCGGACTCCTCGATCGACCCGTATATCTCCCATTCGACGGCTATTTTCTCGAGGAACGAGCGACCGTTCGACGCCTCAGCGCTGAGCTCATCGAGCAGTCCCACGAGTCGATACAAGACGCCTCGCTCGTCGACGAACAGCTGATCGTCAAAGTTGTCCATGGCCCCTGCCAAGATGAGGTGACGTTCCCCGCAGCGCGCCGTCGGCCACACATCCGGGGAAAGCTGGTTCGACTTGATTCGCCACGCAGGCTCCTCCTCCGCCGAGGCGGACAGGCACTGCCATACACCCAAAGACATCTCCATCCGACCGCGATGGGTGCTCTCCCACGCGATCCCACCAAACCGCTCTTCGAACTCGAACCACGCATCATGAAATGGCAAACCCCGTCGCTCGATCTCGGTGGCCAGCGCATCGAATCCTCCGACGAGCGCCGGGTCGCGAAACAGGCCATGAACATCGCAGTGATGAGCGACTCGCCTTGAGACGAATTTCTCAAGATATCTGGAAGCTGCGGCGTAACGCGTGACCTCTGTATGGTCGCCATGGAATACTTTCTTCTCGACCACGCGCCCCTTGCGGCTGGTTGCCTCAAACGCCAATCGCGCGGACGGATCGCTCCCGATCAGCCGCTCACCACTCACGTTGTACTGCGCCTTGTGCTCGAGTGGTGCGGTCCACTCGATATCATCAGAATCCACGACCTCAACCCGAGAATCTGATTCTATGTAAACAAATGCGTTCGACGATGACAGGGCGCGAAGAATTCGATCCATCGATTCGAACGATCCAAAGAGCGCCATGTTGCCATCGAGTGAATTTGTGACAATCAGGACGTCTTCGTCCGCCCAGACCTCGACATAGCCGTCGCCTGCTTCCTTGATTGGTTTGATGTTCGAGCGTTTCAGCGCCTTGTCTGGGCATGCTCCAACGAGGATCGCTCTCATGGGCAGCCACTTACGCCCCTCGATTATCGCAAGTCGCTCGATCACAGAGTGGGCGTCACGGCCGATGAGGTAGCCCCGATGATCTTCGACCGAACCCGAGGGTGACACATAGAGCCCGCCGCGAGGTGAGCAGGCAAATAATGTCGCGCGCGCTCCGCTGACGGCTCTCTGATTGTGTAGTGGTGCATTGCTCTCGCGAAGACACTCGACAGCACCGAATACGTAGGGTCCGATGACTGGAGAACCTCGACGCCCGCCGGCCTCGAACAGCGACTCTTCGATCTCCCAATGCTTCTTCGATAGCGGTCCATGTTCGCGCTCGACTCTCTGCAGAGCCTCGGGGGACCATGGCCTGAATTCGCTCTGGGGCCCTGCTAGATACTTCAGCATGCGGGACGAGTAGACGTGCATGGCTCTCACCTCTGGGGACGGCGCTTCCATTCATTTTCGCCGCGGCTCCAGGTGCCAAGCTGGAGAGCGCCATAATCGTTCGTGCTGGCAAGATGATTCGAGGGATCGTGGTGGAAAAGGGCCGGTGCAGGATCGGTCGTCGGCCCGACTGGTCCCCTTCGCCTCTTTCCCTGATAGCCTGGGGCGATTACGCCGTTCGGCGGCATCTGGCCGGCGAGCGCCCAGAGACGAGGGATCGTCTGAGAGCAGTTAGGGCAAGATGCGCGCGGCAGATCGCCTTCCGCAGACGCAATACCGCCGCGCGGGGTGATTTCTCCGAGCGCAGCCTTGAGGTTCGCTCGCCATTTCGGATCCTCAGGCCGGCAAGTCTTCGGCGCGTTGCGGGACTCCCAGTCGTCGAGATGCCTGGACAATGCCCATGGTTCGGCGCAGCCAGATGAGGGCGTCCGCGATGCCGGACCTCGAGCGTTGGAGGGAGGCAAAGCAGCCTGAACGGCTGGATGTAGCTGGTCAGGTGTCCTTTTGCTTCCGGTCAATGGATCGTTGAATCCGCTCACATCCTCCACGACTGAGCCGTCCCTGCGGGTGACGGTGCATCGCATCAAACCATCGATGTCGGCGAAGTCGATGGGCGATCCGTCGGTGTACGCATACACCATCAAACTCCCCTCCAGCCGGATGGGCTCCGGGCTCAGGTATTGCCCCGTCTCCGGGTCATAGTACCGGTACCGGTTGTAGTAGAGCCCCGTCTCCTCGTCCGCGTACTGCCCCGGAAACCGCACCGGCGTCAGCCCGGCCTGCTCCCCTTCGACCTTGCCGAACAGCGACGCTTCGATCTCGCCCACGAGCCGTCCGTCCGCGCCCACCAGCGCCGCCGGCATCCCGTTCGGCGCCTCGACGTAGTACCGCACCGCGTCCAGGTCGCCCCGCCGCACCCGATCGGCGAGCGGCGTCACCCCCTCTGGGAGAACCGCGTACGCGCGCTCTTCCACCATCGGCTCCCCGCCCGCCGCCGTTCGCTCGCGGATCTCGTGCACCAGCGCGTCCCCGCTCCACGTATACCGCGTCACGCTCTCCACCACCCGATCGCGCCCCCGCTCCACCCGCTTCTCCAGCCGCCGCGCGAACGGGTCGTAGGCGAAGCGCACCACCCGCCCGTCCGGCAACCGCACCGCCTGGAGCAGATCATCGTCGCCCCACTCGAAGCGAGCGACGCGCCCGCCTGGCAACCGCTTGCTCGTCATCCGCCCCCGCTCGTCGTACGCGAGCTCCGCGCCTCCCCGCCTCTTGAGCTGCCCGCCCGGCGCATACTGCCGCAGCGTCGCGCTCTCGTAGAGCTGCCCGCTCGGCCCGTGGCGATACCCCTCGATCAGCTCCCGCCGCGCCCCGTCCCCCCGCTCCCGCCCCACCACCCGACCCTGTGCATCGCGCAGGTACTCCACGTACGCCGCGCCCGGCTCGCCGCTGCCCACCGCGCCGAGCAGCCCGGCCGCCGACCACCCGTAGCTCTGCAAGAACGTCACCTCATGCGGCAGCGGCCCCACCCACGCGGGCTCGCCCGGCCGCACCGCGGGCGTCGCCCCGAGGCCCGTCACCTGCACCCCTGACGGAAGCCCATCGGGCGTCCACCCCTCCGCGATGCGCCCTCCCGCGGGCAGCGCCCGGTCGAGGAGGTGGCCCGCTGGATCGTAGGCCAGCTGCACCTTCATGGTCTGCGCGCCGAGATCCCCGACCGCCACCGCCAACGGCCGCCCCACCATGTCGCGCGCGATCTCCATCCGCCCGAACGGCCCGCTCGTGCTCACCGCCTTGCCGAGCGCGTCGTACGCCGTCTCCACCACCGTTCGCCGCCCGCCGCGCGTCACCGTCTCCCGCACCACCCTCCCGCGCGCGTCATGGGTGTACTCGCATGTCACGTCGCCGCTCGTCACGACCTCGATCCGACCGAGCAGGTCATAACCGATGCTCTCCGTCCGACCATCCGTGAACCTCCGCTCCACCAGCCGGCCGCACGGGTCATAGACGAAGTCGACCGTACCAAGCCCATCCCGGATCTGCGTGATCCGTCCCATCACATCGTGCCGGTAGTGGATCCGCCGCCCGTCGAACGTCCGCTCCTCGCCGATCCGCCCCTCGCCGCGCCGCACGTACCGGTGCTCCTCGCCGGATTCGTTCACCACCCGCACCAGGTCCTGCTCCCGGTCGTAGAAGTACCGCACGGAGCTCCCGTCCGGCCTCACCACCCCGGTCACCACCCCGACACCGCCCCAACGAAGCGTCGTCACCCGCCCGTCCGCGTCGGCTATCTCCGACAGGTTCCCGTCGACATCATAACCATACCAGTCCGTCGCCCCGCTCGGCCGGCGCACACGGAGTAACCTTCCGCAGGCGTCATATCCATACGACGTCTCCAGCCCGCGCTCATCGACGAAGCTCGTCACTCGCCCCAGGAAATCATACCGGATCTTCCGCCTCGCCCCGTCCGGCTCGATCACCTCCACACGATTGCCGAGGGCGTCATAGGCCATCCGCGTCACACCGCCGTTCGGCAGCGTCGCCTCGACGAGCAAACCGCGCTCGTCGTAACGGAACCAGACCACCGGTCCGAGCTCGTCCTCGACGGCCACCACATCGCCTCGCGCGTTCCGCTGGTAGCGCGCGAACCCGCTTATGGCGTCGCGCACCTCCTCGATGAAGCCCCGCTCGTCGTACTCATACACGGTTCTCGCGCCCATCGGATCCGTCACGACGCGCAGCCGGCCCAGGTCGTCTCGCTCGCAGCGCCATGCGTGCCCCAGCGCGTCCCGATACACCAGCACGTTGCCCGCGGCATCGAACGTGTAGGCGTGCATGCCGCCGTCCCACGCGACGCCGTTCACCTTGTCCAGGTGGTTGCCTTCAATCCGCCGTTTCGCGCGCGAGGTGATCACCTCGACGAAGTGGTCGTAATCGTCGATCTTGACGTGACACAAGCCGTTGGCCCTCGTCTCGCCATCGTCCAGGGTGCCAGGCACGTCGCCGTCGAGCGCGTCGTTGCCCTCGCGACGACACCATGCCTCCACGCAGCGGCCGTTGTCGCCGTAGCGGAACTCCGCCACCAGGCCTCCCGGCTCGCTGCGCCGGACCAAGCGGTGCTGTTCGTCGTAGTCGTACCGCTCCTCGTTGCCCACGGCGTCGCGCGCCGAGACCAGATCTCCTCGATCGTCGTAACTATACGTGCGAAACGCTCGCCACCCTCCGCCCGGCGACTCGTCGTTCACCTCGAACGCGGCGATCCTCCCGTCCGCTCGCCGGCGCACCAGCACCATCCGCCCCACCGCGTCGATCGCATGGGACAGGCGCCCTCGCTCGTACGAGAGCCGTATCTCGTTGTCGTACCGGTCCACGATGCGCGACAAGAGCCACATGCTCTCCTGCCTCTCACCGAACACGAGCAGCACGCCCTCGGCCTCCAGCGTGTAGCCGCCCTCGTGACGCCTCAGCACGCCGTACGGCATCGGCACGGGACGGCCCGGCTCGGGGATCTCCGCCTCCGTCGGCGCTGCGTGAGGCTCCAGGACGCGCAGCGTCCGCCGTCGCTCCTCGATCGCCCACGCCAGCGAGTGGCTCCAGCCGAACCCGAGCCCCAGATCCACGTCGCTCGTCTCCGACGAGTAGCTCCGCTCGATCCGGAGCGGCAGGATCATCCCGCCGAGCGCCAGATCCACGGCCTTCGCGGTGTAGACCCGCCCCGTCACCGGATCGACCGGGTCACCGGCCGACGTGCCGCCCCCGCGCCCGTGCGACGGGTTCGGGCACCCGCCGCCGCTGCCCGGCCCGCAGGTGCCCGCGTTCTTGCCGCCGCCTCGCGGCCCTTTGCCGCCGCTCTTGCCGCCCGCCCCCTGGTCGCCGCCGTGGCCACGCCCTCCGCGGCCGCGGCCGCCGCCTCCGCCGCCCCCGCCACCCAGGATGAAGGTGCCGGGGTTCATGCCGGGAATCGCGGGGATGTTCGGGACCGGCGCCGTTCGTGCCATGGGCCCGCATGGTCGCCAGGCGCCGCACGCACCGTCAAGCGGCCCACCGCCCTCGCGCGCCGCCCCTGAGCTCGCCGCACGCTCGCCCGCCCGCGGCGCAGGGGGCCGCGTCGCGCGCTTGCCCGCACGCGGCGCCTTGCCTAGCCTAGCCGCGATGCCCTCGAAGAACGACAGCTCCATCGTGTGCCCGTCGTGCGGCGCGAACAACGCCTCCGTGACGGCGAGCGGGCGCTGCATCGCGTGCGGCGCCAGGATGGGCTCGCTCGCGCCTTTCCGCGACGCCGAGCTCGACCGCAACCGCCGCTACCAGCAGGAGGGCTTCTCGATCCTCTGGTGCCTCATCGCCCTCGTCCTGCAGAGCGTGCTCACCGCGGCCCTCGTCGGCGGCCTGCCCATGATCGTGCAGCAGCTCGACTTCGAGGGGTCGAACGGGATGATCGTCGCCATCCCCGTCTGGTTCATCGGCGGCGTCCTCCTCGGCATGATCTCGCCCGGAAAGACGTTCCTCGAGCCGGTCGTCGCGTCGTTCCTCGTCGCGATCCCGACCGTCTTCTACCTCCTGCACAGCCAGACCGTCCGGACGATGCCGCTGTTCATGTACGTGATCATGGCGCTCATCGGCGTGCTCTTCACGCTGATCGGCTCTTACCTCGGCGAGCGCATCCAGATGGGCCCGCCCGCGAAGCCGGCCGACTGAGGGCGCCCAGCGTGACGACGAGGCCCGGCGCGACGGGCAGCGCAGGGGCGGCGGACGCAGCAGGGACGGCGAAGGCGGCAGCGGCGGCGAGCGCAGCAGGGACGGCCGTCCGGCGGATCGCCGCGGCGAAGCGGATCGCCGCGGCGCTCGCCGCCGTCGCCATGGTCCAGGCGGCGCCCGGGTGCGGCCGATCGGCCGAGCAGCAGGAGGCGGACGCGCTCCTGCATGCGATCGACGTGCTCCGCGACGCCCCGAGCGAGCCGCGCGAGGCGCGCGAGGCGCTGCTCGCGGAGCTCGAGCGCCAGCCCGCATCGACGCCGCCCGCCGCGAGCGCCAAGGACACGTGCGCGCGGGCCTACCGCCTGCTGCTCGACGCGACGGCCGCCGAGGCGCGCGTCCGCGCCCTGCTCGAGGCGCCCGACGGGGCCGCCGGGCCCGGCGCGCTGGCGGATCTCGTCGCGGCGGACGCGAAGGTCAAGGAGAGCGCCGAGGTCATGCCGAGGTGCGCCGAGGCGCTCGCGATCCTCCGCCGCTCGGGCCGGCGCGGGATGTGACGTCCCGCGTCGTCCGCGCCCGCGCCGGCGGCGTCCGCGCTGGCCGAGGCGCCCGCGCCGCGCGCCCCCGGGAAGGGGCGCCGTCCGCGCCCGCGCTGCGCGTCGCGCGGCGTTGAAGAGGGCAAGGGGATCCGCGCTCGCGGTCCCCTGTGCTAAGACCCGCCCTGCCATGTTCGACACGCTGACACGGGGCTTTCGTCAGGCCAGAAACCGCCTCGCCGGGCTCACGGAGCTCACCGCGGGCAACATCGACGTCGCGCTCCGCGAGGTACGGCTCAGCCTGCTCGAGGCCGACGTCGAGATCGGGGTGGTCAAGGCGTTCCTTGCCCGGGTCAAGGAGGCCGCGGTCGGCCGCACCCTGGAGACGCGCGTGAAGCACGCCGGCGAGGTCCACCAGGTCTCGGCGAGCGACCACTTCATCAAGATCTGCCACGACGAGCTCGAGGCGATGATGACCCACGAGGGCGACGAGATCGCCTGGGCCGACGGCGGGCCCACGGGCATCATGATGGTCGGCCTCCAGGGCTCCGGGAAGACGACGAGCTGCGCGAAGCTCTCGCGCTACCTCGAGAAGCAGGGGAAGAAGCCGCTGCTCGTCGCGGCCGACATGCAGCGCCCCGCGGCCGTCGAGCAGCTCAAGGTCCTCGGCGAGTCGCTCAAGATCCCCGTGTTCAACGTGCCGGGCGAGTCGCCGGTCGCCATCTGCGCCGCGGCCCGCGGCGAGGCGAAGCGGCTCGGCCGCGACGTCATCATCTACGACACCGCCGGCCGCCTCGCGATCGACGAGCCGCTCATGCAGGAGCTCGCGCAGATCAAGGACGCGACGAAGCCGGAGAACATCTTCCTCGTGGTCGACGCGATGATCGGCCAGGACGCCGTGAAGACGGCGCGCGGCTTCAACGAGCGGCTGTCGATCGGCGGCGTCGTGCTGACGAAGCTCGACGGCGACGCCCGCGGCGGCGCGGCGCTCAGCATCAAGGAGGTGACGGGCGCGCCCGTCCTCTTCACCGGCCTCGGCGAGACGACGGACAAGTTCGAGCCGTTCCGCGCCGACGGCATGGCGAGCCGCATCCTCGGCATGGGCGACGTCGTCGGCCTCATGCAGGACTTCGAGGAGGTCGTCGACCAGAAGAAGGCCGAGAAGGACGCCGCGCGGATGCTCCAGGGCGACTTCACGCTCGAGGACTTCCTCGATCAGGTGCGGATGATCCAGAAGATGGGATCGCTGAAGGATCTCGTCGACAAGCTGCCCCTCGGCGGCATGTTCCCGGGCGGCCTGCCCCAGGACGTGAACCTCGACGACCGGGAGCTCGTCCGCATCGAGGCGATCATCCAGTCGATGACCCGCCACGAGAAGAGCGACCCGTACGCGCTGGTCCGCGAGCCGAAGCGGGTGGAGCGCATCGCGAAGGGCTCGGGCTCGAAGCCCGAGGCGGTGAGCGAGCTCGTCCAGAAGTTCCTGTTCATGCGCCAGATGATGAGCGGCCTCGGCCAGAACATGGGCCTCATGGGCAAGATCCCCGGCATGAAGCAGATGGCCATGGCCAAGAACATGCGGGAGATGCAGAAGCAGATGATGGCCGGCGGCGGCATGCCCGGGATGGGGATGCCGGGCATGGGCTTTCCGGGCATGGGCTTCCCGGGGATGGGGATGCCCGGGATGGGGATGCCGGGCATGGGCGGCTTCCCGGGCGCCGGCGCCGGGGGCCCGAACATGACGAAGATGAAGACGCTCAGCGCCTCCGAGCGCAACGCGAAGAAGGCGCAGCGCAAGCGCGAGCGCGACGCCCGCAAGAAGGGGCGCAAGTAGCGGCGGCCGCGTGCGCGGGCCCTGCTGCCGGCGGCGCGTTGTTGACGGTGCGCACGGCGCGCGGTCGCTCGCGCTCGCCGCCGTGGCCTTCGCCGCCGCGTGCTCCCGGGGCGGCGGGGGCGAGCAGGAGGCGGCGCCGTCCGGGGCGACGGGTCGCGCGCCGGCGAGCAGCGGCGCGGGGGCCGGACAGAGCCAGAGACGACCGCCTGCCGTCGTGAAAGAGCTCTCGGTGCGCAAGCTCGCGCCCGGCGCGGCGGTCGTCATCGACGGCCGCCTCGACGAGCCGGCGTGGCAGGCGGCGGCGACGACAGGCCCGTTCGTCAACGTGGGCACGGGCCGCGAGGACCGGTCGCTGCCGACGCAGGGCGAGGCGCGGCTGCTCTGGGACGACGGGTTCCTCTACGTCGGATTCGACGTCAGCGACAGGACGATCACCGGCGGGTTCCCCGAGGGCGCGCGCGACCCGCACCTCTGGGAGCGGGACACCGTCGAGGTGATGATCGACCCCGACGGCGACGGAGATAATAAAGACTATTACGAAATTCAGATAAACCCTCAGAACCTCGTCTTCGACTCACAGTTCGACGACTACAACGCTCCGCGGGGCGGCCCGAGCGGGCCCTTCGGCCACCAGGAATGGAGCGCGGGCCTCGAGAGCGCGGTGGCGCTGAGGGGGACGATCGACGACGACTCGGACGAGGACCGGGGCTACGTGGTCGAGGCGAAGATCCCGTGGAGATCGTTCGCGAAGGCGAAGGCGGCGCCGCTGTCGCCGAGGGACGCGTGGCGGATGAACTTCTACGCCATGCAGAACAACGGCGGGGCCGCGTGGTCGCCGATCCTGGGCGACGGGAACTTCCACAGGGCGCGGCGGTTCGGTCGGGTCCGGTTCGTCGGGACCGGGGGCGAGACGGGCGGCGCGGGCGCGGGCGACGCGGGCGCGGCGCCCGTGGCGGCGCCATCGGCGAAGCCGCCCGGCGCGACGGGCGCTGCGGGCGAGAGGCCGGGCGCCGCGGCGCCCTCCGCGCCGGCTGGAGCCAAGCCGGGCTACCGGGCCGATCCGCCGGACCGCTGAGCCGCGCGTCCGGCGCTTCGAGGCTCGCCACCACGCGCGAGCGCGCTGTTCTCCGGGAGGAACAGGTGTCTCTTCCAGAGAGACAGGGTGCTCGACGGCCTCGTGCTCAACTCCGGCGATCAGGGGAGCGATGATCCTCGTTTTCGGCGCAAACGCGGGAGCTCGTCGCCGGACGCTCGGTCCGCTCGCCGTGGCATCATGTTTGCCAGGACCTTCGCCGTACGCTTCGTCTCTCGCCGACAACGTCGCTTCGACGACCCGACTGACACCCGCCAAGGCTGACACGCTTCCGACGCTCCTGGAGGTATCTCATGAGGTCTCAATTCATCACGACAGTCGCTTTCGTGGGCCGCATCGACGGTGAGACGCGTTGCGCGTTCTGGGCCGAGGAGCCCACGGAGCACGGCTTCGACCCGTCGCGCCTCGTCAGCGTGGATCTGGCCCTCACCCCTTCGGCCGCCGCGCGCGGCGAGACGAGCTGGGACGCGGTCCAGGTGGACGACAGCACGGTGAGCCTGAGCGGCGCGCTCACCGGCACCACCCTCGGGCCGCGCTGGCCCGAGATGCAGCTCAGCGGCGTGGTGCTGCTCGAGGCGACGATGTGGAGGCGGCTCGCGGCGGCCGCGCACCTGACGTGCCCGCCGGCCGGGGCCACCGGGCACGACTACGAGTACCAGACGGTCGTGTACTGGCCTCACCGGAGCGACCCGCGGGCGGGCCAGCGGTACACAGGCTACCACGCCGAGATCCTGGAGGCGCGCGGCACCCTCGCGAAGGTGGCTGTCTACAGCAGCGGCGGAGCGGCGCGCGGCGCGAAGCCGTCGGTGACCTGGATCGATCTCGCCTCCCCCGAGCAATGCGACGTGGGGCCCGGCAGCCTCACGCAGATTGGCGTCGGCGACGCCCCGAAGAAAGGAGCGCTGTTCCTCGCCACGGGCACCGTCACGACCGCTGCCGCCGCCCCGCGTGGGCCGAAGATCCCGCCGTGGGCGAGCGAGAGCGTGAGCCCCAAGATCCCGCCGTGGGAGGGCGAGAGCGCCAGCCCCAAGATCCCGCCGTGGGAGGGCGAGAGCGCCAGCCCCAAGATCCCGCCCGGTCTCGGCGAGGTGTCGCCTTCCGGGCTCGCTGCGGGATACGAGAAGTGAGCGCGATCCCCCCGATCTCGGTGATGGGGCCGGCGGAGGATCCCGTCCTCCGCGGGATCGTCGAGCGGTGCCCGCGCATCGTGCAAGTGGCCTCGCTCGACGCGCTCGCGCTGCACCTGGAGCGCCGCGCGGCGGCGGAAGGCCCCACCACCCTCGATCTGAACGGCCACTCCACCCCGCACAATCTCCTGCGTTTCGCCGGCGTGGTGGTGGATCTGTTCCAGCCCGAGGTGGCGGCGTTCTTCTCCGGGTTGTCGGAGAGCGGGGTCCTCGATCGGCTCCACGTGTCCGGGGTGCGCCTGCTCGGCTGTCACACCGCGCTCGGGCCGGTGGCGCAGCGCACCCTCCGCCGGCTCTCCCGCACCCTGCGCCGGCCCGTCTGGGGCACGGTCACTGGGCTTCTGAAGAGCCACTACGACGCCGAGGGGCTCAATCCCGCCTTTCGCCGCCTGCTGGTCGAAGCAGCGGGCTCGCCCGTGCAAGCCGCCTCGGCCGCTGGGATCCGTATGCATTGAGCGACGGAGGGGGCATGCTCACGGCCACGGTCGGGCAGGAGCACGGTCGCTCGCGGCGCGAGCCGTCCGTGGAAAGGGAAACAGAGGATGTTCACGAAGCTCGGGCTCCGGAATTTCAAGTCCTGGCGTGGCGCACATGCGTTCGACCTCAGGCCGCTCACGCTGGTGCTCGGCGTCAACTCGGCCGGCAAGACGAGCCTGCTCCAGCCGCTCTTGCTCCTGAAGCAAACCATCGAGTCGCCCGACCGGCTCCTTTCGCTCAACCTGGGCGGGCAGCCCGGTGAGATGCTGGACCTCGGCAGGCTCTCCGACGTCGTCTCCGGGGGCGACGTGCGCGCCGGGCTCGGCTTCCGCCTGACGTTCGGCCCCGTGAGCATCGGGAAGGGGGCCGCGCCGCGCACGCTCGGCTCCGTGGACTACGAGGTGGAGGTCGGCGCCGCCGAGGACGAGAATCCCTACGTGGAGCGGCTCTCGTACGCCACCGCCGAGGGCGCCTACGCCGTCGCGCGCCAGCGAGACGGCGCCTACGCGCTCTCCGCGCCGGGCGGCCCTTTGCCCGACGACCGGCGAGCTCGGCGGACCTACGAGCCCGAGCGCTCCGTCGGCTTCTCGGCCGATGCGGTCGCCGCCCTCGGCGCCTCGGGGGCGGACGCGCAGGATCTCGCGCTCGCGCTGACGCGGGAGCTCCAGCGGCTCGCCTACCTCGGGCCCCACCGGAGCGTGCCCACGCGCCACTACGCCTGGACGGGGCGCTCGATAGGACAGCTCGGAGCGAGCGGCGAGCACGCGATCCCGGCGCTGATCGCGAGCCTCGTCGGCCGCCACGCCGACGGGTCCGAGCGGGGCCGCCTCGTCGAGCAGGTCTCCGCGGGGCTCGCGCGGCTCGGGATCGCGGACAGGATGGAGATCGAGCGCCAGGCGACGACGTTCTTCCAGGTCATGATCACCTTCCAGGGCCACCGGACGAACCTGCTCGACGTCGGCTTCGGGGTCTCCCAGGTCCTGCCCGTGGTCACCGCGGCGTACTTCGCGCCCGAGGGCTCGACGGTGATCATGTCGGAGCCCGAGCTCCACCTGCACCCGCTGGCGCAATCCGCGCTCGGCGATCTGCTCGTCGAGGCCGTGCGGGAGCGCCGGGTGCAGCTCCTCGTGGAGACGCACTCGGAGCACCTCTTCCGGCGGATCCAGACGCTGATGGCCGAGGAGCGCATCACGCCGGACGAGTGCGCCATGTACTTTGCCCGGTGCGATGGAGGGGACTCGGTGCTGGAGCCGCTCGAGGTGAACGGGTACGGGCGGGTCGCGAACTGGCCAGACAAGTTCTTCGGTGACACGGTGGGCGAGGTCGAGCGGCAGATGGAGCTGATGCTCGATCGCATGGAGAAGGACGAGCAACGTGGCTGATCATGTCGTCGACACCAACGTGCTCATCGTCGCGAGCGCCGCCGATCCTGCCTCGCCGTTCAAGGACACCCACGTCCCGACGGGCGAGCGGAGGATCGTCTTCGCGTGGCTCAAGGATTTTCGCGCCGATGACGGCCGCCGCCTGATCATCGACAGGGCCCGCGGCATCCTGCGCGAGTACAGGAGGAAGCTGACGGCCCAGGACTACGGCATCGTCGTGGCGATGGAGAAGCTCCGGACGGCGGCGTTCGTCTCCGTGCAGTACGACGGCGAGTACGCCGTCGTGCCCGAGCGGCTCGCTCGCTTCGACAACTCCGACAAGAAGCTCGTGGCGGCGCACCTCGCGCACCGGGCCGAAGGCGGTCAAAGCACCATCGTCAACGCGTGCGACACCGACTGGCACGAGCACGAAGAGGCGCTCTCCGCAGAAGGGGTGATCGTGGAGCAGCTCCTCCCGGCGTGGTGCCAGAGAGAGTTCTGGCGCAAGAACCCCGAGAAGATGCCTCCCGGGGCCGGCGATCGAGGACAGGACGGAGCCGGCCCCCCCGACCCCGGCGCCATGCGCTAAGCTCCGCGCCCTGTGCCCGTCCTCACCGCTCACGATCTCCACAAATCCTTCGGTCCGCAGACCATCCTCGACGGCGTCTCGGTCAACATCCGCACGGGCGAGCGGGTGGGCCTCGTCGGCGTCAACGGCTCCGGCAAGAGCACGCTCGCCCGCATCCTCGCCGGGGTCGAGCAGGCCGACAGCGGCACCATCGCGCGCCGCCGCGGCGCGGAGATCGGCGTCCTCTCGCAGGATCCGGTCTTCGAGCCGACCGACACGGCGCGCGACGTGGTGCTCGCCGGGCTCTCCGCCTGGCACGCCGCCAAGGCCCGCCACGACGAGGTGAGCCGGGCGCTCGCGGCCGGCTCGGGGGACGCCGAGGCGCTCCTCGCCGAGCAGGCCGAGGCCGGGGCCGACGTCGAGCGGCTCGGCGGGTGGGACATGATGCACCAGGTCGACGCCATCATCGGCCACGTCGGCGTCACCCGGCCCGACGCGCCCATGAGCGTGCTCAGCGGCGGCGATCGCAGGCGCGTCGCGCTCGCCCGCCTCCTCGTGTCGCGGCCCGCCCTCGCCGTGCTCGACGAGCCCAGCAACCACCTCGACGTCGAGACGGTCGAGTGGCTCGAGCGCTACCTCGTCGAGGAGCACCCCGGCGCGCTCCTCCTCATCACCCACGACCGCTACCTGCTCGACCGCGTCGCGGAGCGCACGCTCGAGATCGACAAGGGCAAGGTCTACAGCTACGACGGCGGTTACGAGGAGTACCTCGAGCAGAAGGCCGAGCGCCTCGCGCTCGAGGCGCGCACCGAGTCGAACCGGCAGAACTTCCTGCGCACCGAGCTCGAGTGGCTCCGGCGGCAGCCGAAGGCGCGCACCGGAAAGCAGAAGGCCCGCATCCAGCGCGCCGAGACGACCAAGAGCGCGCCGCCGCCCAAGGCGGAGCGGACCGCGCAGCTCTCGGTGGAGTCGGTGCGCACCGGCAAGACCATCCTCGAGCTGAAGAAGCTCGGCCTCTCGCTCGACGGCAAGTGGCTCGTGCGCGGCCTCGACTTCACCCTGACCAAGGGCGAGCGCGTCGGCATCGTCGGCCGCAACGGCACGGGCAAGACCACGATGCTCCGCGCGATCCTCGGCCAGCTCGGCGCCGAAGGCGACGGCGCGGCCGCCGAGGGGCCCCGCATGGAAGGCGAGGTCGTGCTCGGAAAGAACTCGAGCGTCGCGTACTTCGACCAGCACAGGAGCGGGCTCGACCTCGACAAATCGATCTTCGAGAACATCGCGGGCTCGCACACGCGCGTCGAGGTGGGCGGCCGGTCCATGGACGTGCGCAGCTACCTGGAGCGGTTCCTTTTCGATCCGAACAAGGCGCGGCAGCCTGTGGGCTCGCTCTCCGGCGGCGAGCGGGCGCGGGTCGCCCTGGCGAAGATGCTCACCCAGAGCGTCAACGTGATCATCCTCGACGAGCCCACGAACGATCTCGACGTGATGACCCTCGCCGCGCTCGAGGAGATGCTCATCGAGCTCGACGGCTCGGCGCTCGTCGTGACCCACGACCGCTGGTTCCTGAACCGGGTGGCGACCTCGATCCTCGCGTTCGAGGGCGACGGCCGGGTCGTGCGGTACGCGGGCAACTACGACGCCTACCGCGAGCAGCGCGCGAACGCCGCGATCGAGACGGAGGCCGAGGCGCGGGCCGCGAAGGCCCAGGCGGCGGAGGCCCGGCCGGCGGCGGCGCCGGCGAAGGCCGCCGCGAAGGCAGGTGGCGCGCCGAAGCTCACGTACGCCGAGCGCTCCGAGCTCGACGGCATCGTCGGGAAGATCGACGCGGCCGAGCAGAAGGTCGCCGAGCTCGAGGCGAAGCTCGCCGACCCGACGCTCTACGCGAGCCGCGGCGCGGACGTGGCGGGGCTGCTCTCGGAGCTCGAGCGCGCCAAGCAGGAGGCGGCGCGCCTGGTCAGCCGCTGGGAGGAGCTCGAGACGAAGCGCGAGGCCGCCGGCAAGGCGTGACCGGGCGCGACGGAGCGCGAGGCCGGCGGCCATCGGTGCGGGGGGCAGGGCGCAGGGGCGACCTGCCTCGCACGACGGCCTTGTCGGCGCGGCGCCGCCCGGCGACCATGGCGTCATGATGACCGTGTTCGAGGTGCACCTCGCCGAGGGATCCGACGGCGCCGGCCTGCTCAGCGACGAGGTCCTGAGCGAGACAGGCGCGCAGGTGATGACGCTCCAGGAAGCGGCGCTGGTCGGCTTCCAGGGCCTCCAGGCGCTCGACGGCTCCGGCAACGTCCGGCTCATCGCCGTGCGCGCGCGCGACGCCGCCTGGATCCACCGTTGCCTGGAGACCCACGGGGCCGTCGCTGCGTTCCGGGCTCACCAGGTCGACTGAGCCACATCGCCCCCGCTGCTCGACCGACCCCCGCGACGCCCTGGCGCGGCGTCCCCCCTGCGCGCTGTGGCGGGGGACTTCGGCCGAAGGTGGAGGGCTTTGGAGTCGCCAAGGCGCCATAAGACGCCAAAAGACGCCAAAAGACGCCAAAAGACGCCAAGATTTTTGTATTTTTCTTGGCGTCTTATAGCGCCTTGGCGGTTCCATCATTCCTTCCATCCTTCCGTCAGGGTGGGGGACTTCCCCCACCATCCCGCGCGCCTTGTCCGGAATGCCGTGGATGCCAGTCCGGCCGGCCGGCGCACGGAACATGAAGTCCCGACAAGCCCGCTGAAACAGGCGAAGCTCGCCTCCACGAACATCGATGAGATCCGGTGTCCATCACCACGCATGGAGCGCCTCCCGCGCGCCACCTTCGCGCGTCCCTGGCCCGCAGGAGGCTCGTTCTACTGTGTCTCGTATCACTAGAAATATGCTGTGTGGTTGCACTGTCTACCGACGATGGTAACAACACCGCATGTCTCACTCCTCTCTACGTAGTCATACGCTCCTGGCGTTGTTCGCGGTCTCCGCGTTCGCGCCGGGTTGCGGCTCGGAGCGGCCGCAAGCGGGCGATACCAGGCCGCCGGGCGCCGAGCCCGGTCAGGGGGCGCCCTTCGAGAACCCCGGCGGCATGTGGATGCCGGAGCAGATGCGGCAGCACAAGGACCAGCTCAAGGCGCTCGGGCTCGAGATCGATCCCGAGTCGCTCGCCGATCCCACGGCGTCCCCGCTCGGCGCGGTGGTGAGCCTGGGCGGCTGCTCGGCCTCGTTCGTCTCGCCCGATGGGCTCATCGCCACGAACCATCACTGTTCGACCAGGGCGCTCCAGTACAACTCCACCCCGGAGCAGGACCTCCTGACGAACGGCTATCTCGCGAAATCCCGCGCCGAGGAGCGATGGGCCGGCCCCACCGCGCGCGTGCTCGTGACCCGCGCCTTCCGCGACGTCACCGCCGAGGTGCGGCGCGGCATCGAGGCGATCCAGGGCGATCTCGAGCGCTACGAGGAGATCGAGAAGCGCAAGAAGCAGCTCGTGACCGCGTGCGAGGAGGGGCGCCCCGAGATCCGCTGCTCCATCGCCGAGTACTTCGGCGGCGGCCAGGTCTCGTTGATCGAGCAGCTGGAGATCAAGGACGTTCGCATCGTCTACGTCCCCCAGGAGGCGATCGGCAACTTCGGCGGGGACATCGACAACTGGCGCTGGCCGCGCCACACCGGCGATTTCGCCTTCTTCAGGGCCTATGTCGGCAAGGACAACCGGCCTGCGGCCCACGCCGAGGACAACGTGCCTTACAGGCCGGCGCACCACCTGAAGCTCGCGTCGTCGCCGCTCGGCCAGGGCGATCTGGTGATGGTCGCCGGATACCCCGGCACGACGAACCGGCTCCGGACCGCGGCAGAGGTCGAGTCCGCCGTCTCATGGCTGTACCCGAAGCGGGTGTCGTTCTACGAGGAGTCGATCGCCCTCCTGGAGGAGCTCGGCAAGAACGACCCGGCCCTGCGGATCAAGGCGGAGCCGACCATCCAGGGCTACGCCAACTACCTGCTCAAGACGCGCGGCCTGCTCGACGGGCTGGTCCAGGGCGGCCTGGCCAGGGAGAAGGCCAAGCAGGAGGGCGACCTCAAGGCCTGGATCGACGCCGACCCCGAGCGCAAGGCGGCCTACGGCGGCGCGATCGAGCGGATCGCCGCGCTGCACGCCGAGCAGCGGGCGACGCGCGACCATGACGCGGCCGTGTCGGAGATCGCCTCGTCGGCGAGGCTCCTCGACGCCGCGGTCACGATCGTGCGCATGGCGGAGGAGCGGCCGAAGGCCGACGCCGAGCGCGAGGCCGAGTACCAGCAGCGCAACTGGGAGCGCCTCGAGCAGGCGCAGGCGTCGCTGCAGAAGTCGTACGACCGCGCGATCGATCGGAGCACCTTCAAGCTGGCCACGCGGCGCGCGCTGCAGCTCGATCCGAAGGACAGGCCCGCGCTGCTCGGGGCCCTCGCGGGCGGGCAGGCACAGACGGAGGCCGGCGTCGCCGCGGCGATCGACGCGATCTACGAGAAGACGGCGCTCGAGGACGCGGCGACCCGGGTCCAGCTGCTCAAGACGGCGACGCTCGAGGAGCTCCAGGCGAGCCGGGATCCGATGATCCGCCTGGCGCTCGAGCTCGCGCCGGTCGACAAGGCCATCGAGGCGCGTGACAAGGCCTACGCCGGGGCGATGGCCCTCGTGAAGCCGCGCTTCGTCGAGGCGCTCCGCGCGCACCGGGGCGGCCTCTTGGCGCCCGACGCGAACGGCACGCTCCGCGTCACGTACGGCACCGTGCGGGGGTACCGCCCGCAGGCCGACAAGCCGGTGGTTCGTCCGTTCACCACCCTCGGCGAGGTCGTGAAGAAGAGCACCGGCGAGGCGCCGTTCAACACCCCGGCGACCCTGCTCGAGGCCGCGCGCGAGAAGCGGTTCGGCCCGTACGTGGACAAGGACCTCGGCGAGGTGCCGGTCTGCTTCCTGAGCGATCTCGACATCACGAACGGCAACTCCGGCTCTGCCACGCTGAACGCGCGCGGCGAGCTCGTGGGCCTCGCCTTCGACGGCAACTACGAGGCGATGGCGTCCGACTGGCTGTTCATGCCGTCGATCACCCGGACCATCCACGTCGATCACCGCTACATGGAGTGGGTGATGGACGCGGTGTCGGGCGCGGACGCCGTGCTGAAGGAGATGGGCGGCAAGCCGGCCATCGACTGAGCGCGACGCAGCCTCGAGAGCACGATCGCAAGGACGCCGGCGCGGGTCACGCGCCGGCGTCGTCGGACGACACCCGCACCTCTCCCTCGGCCACCGTCCAGAGGATCGACGTGCAGCTCCGCCCGAACGCCCTGTCGTGCGTGACGAGGAGCAGCGCGCCCGGGTAGTCGGCGAGGGCGCGCTCCAGCCGCTCGATCGAGGGCAGGTCGAGGTGGTTGGTCGGCTCGTCCAGCACGAGCGCCCACGCGTGTTGCCCGAGGCCCAGCGCGATCATCAGCTTGCGCGCCTCGCCGGGCGACGGCCGCGCCGACCCGAGCAGCGGCCCCGGCTCCACCCCGAGCGCGGCCACCAGCGACATCACCCGCCCGCGCTCCTCCGGAGGGAGGCGCCGCGCCCTCGCGAGCAGCGCCTGCTGCTCTGCCTCGCCGAGCTCCTGCGGCACATGGAGCACCTTGTCCGCCGGCACGCGCGCGCCGGCGAGCAGCGCGTTCACCAGCGTGGTCTTGCCAGCGCCGTTCGGGCCCGCGATCCGGATGCGGTCCTCGCGGCCGACCGAGAGCCGCACGTCCCGCAGCAGGGGCCGCCCCTCGCGCTCGCCGCCGGCGTGGATCCGGGGCGCGTCGAGCACGAAGAGCCACGGCGCGGGCGATCGGTCGTAACCGACGAACACGCTGCGGCCCACCGCCTTCTCGAGCTCGAGCTCTCCCGCCTCGGCCGACACCTTCTCGAGCTTGCGCCGGGTCACGCCGACGTTGCGCGACAGCCGCGCTTCGGCGGAGGACACGCGGAAGTCCGCGAGCAGGCCCCGGGCGTCGCTGTCGCGCGGGCCCTTCATCCGCCGCTTCGTGCTCCGGTCCGCGTCGGCCGAGGCCTGCGCCCGCCGCTCGTCGCCGAGGCGGCGCCGGAGCTGCCGTTCCTCGGCGCGCAGCCGCTGGTGCGCCTCCTCGCGCCCGCGCGCCTCGGCCTCCCAGAGCGCTTTTGCCGCGCTGTACCCGCCGGGATAGAGCCTCGCCGCGGCCCGCTCGACCCGGATCGTGCCGGCGGTCAGCGCGTCGAGGAGCTCGCGATCGTGCGAGACGCACGCCCCGATCCCCTGGAACCCCGCGAGCGCGCCGGCGAGCAGCGCCCGCGCGTCCGCGTCGATGTGGTTCGTCGGCTCGTCGAGCAGGAGCAGGTCCGGCGCCGCGGCGAGCGCCGCGCCGATCTGCCACCGCTTGCGCTCGCCGGGCGACAGCGTGGCCCAGCGCCCGAGCTCCGCCGGATCCAGCAAGAGCTCGCCGCGCAACCTGCGCGCGGCGCCGTCCTCGGCCTCGGCCAGCGCGTGGATGGCCGCGTCGGCGTGCTCCACGGCCTGCGGGCAGACCGCGACGGTCGCGCCCCGCGGATCGAGCCGCAAGCTCCCCGCCTCGGGCGCGAGCTCGCCGGCGAAGAGCCGGAGGAGCGTCGTCTTGCCGGCGCCGTTCGGCCCGACGATCCCGTACCACCCCGGGGTCAGGCACAGATCGACGTCCGCGAGGATCGTCGACGCGTCGGAATAAGAGAAGGAGAGGCGCTGCGCGCGCAACAACGACATACGAGCTCCTGAATCCTGAGGGCCACATGGCCCGGTCACGGGACGGGCAGGCTGCCTCGCGCGGCCAGGGAGCAGGGATGCCACCTGTCGCGCTCGCGACCTGCGACGGAGACCGATTCAGGAGCTGATCTTCACCGGAGCACTCTCCTCTTGCGTCAACCGTGCTCTCTAACAGACGGCCGAGGCCCACGCAACCGCCGCTCCGCGGTCGCGGTCGCTCCTCCCGCGCTCCTTCTTCTTGTTCTTCTTCTGCTTCCTGGGTGCCTCCCGGCGCGCTCACGCGGCCAGGAAGCCGCCGTCGACCGGGATCGCGCCGCCGGTCACGTAGCCCGCGCCCTCGGAGCACAGCCACAGCGCGGCGCCGGCGATCTCGTCCTCGGTGGCCATCCGCGCCATCGGATGCTGCGCCACGAGCGCCTGGACCAGCTCGGGCGCGAACGCCTCGGCCTGTTGCATGGCGGGCGTGCGGGTGACGCCGGCGCAGAGGGCGTTCACGCGGATCCCGAGCGGCGCCACCTCGAGCGCCACCGAGCGCGTCATCCCGAGGACCGCGTGCTTGGACGCGACGTAGGCGTGGTGCGCCGGCTTCCCGGCGACGCCGTAGATGGAGCTCATGTTGACGATGGCGCCCCCGCCCGACGCCAGCATGGCCGGGATCTCGTGCCGCATGGCCAGCCAGATCCCGCGGGCGTTGGTCGCCATCACGTCGTCCCACACCGCCTGATCGGCGCGCTCGAGGCGGGCCATGTCGCCCCCGACGCCCGCGCAGTTCGCCGCGAAATCGAGCCGGTCGAAGCGCCTCGTCGTCTCTTCCACGGCGCGCTTCATCGAGGCGTCGTCCCGCACGTCGGTCTGGACGAACAGCGCCTGCGCGCCCTCTCGCTCGAGCGCGGCGCAGGCCCGCTGTCCGGCGTCGCCGTCGCGCGCGGCGATGGTGACGCGCGCCCCTCCTCGCGCGAACGCGCGCGCGGTCGCGAGGCCGATGCCCGAGGTGCCCCCGGTGATGAGGGCGACCCGTCCGGCGAAGTCGTAGGTGATCATGAAGCTCCCTTTCCTGGTGGAATCACGCGGTGCTCGCGCCAAGGCCGCGCTGGATGAACTGGACCGCCTGCTGGGCGAGGCGGCGGCGGCGCTTCGGGCCGAGCTGCTTTCGCAGCGCGTCGGAGGCCAGCACCTCGTGGAGCTCGGCCCCGAGCTCCTGGAGCACCGCCTCGGTCAGCCCGGGGCCGATGACGGCGGCGACCAGCCGGGTCGCCACCTCGAGGCTCGTGTCGGTGGAACGGACGGCGCCGCTCGCGACGCCCTCCTCGAGCAGGGCCCGGAGCTCCGCGGCGCCGGCCTCGCAGATGGCCTTGTGGAGGCCGCGGACCTCGACCGTCGCGCTCGGGTCGGCGGCCGCGGCCGACAGGCGGGCGAGGCGCGGGTGCTCCACGAGGAACGCCATGCCGCGCTCGATGTGGACCTCCAGGCGAGCCCAGAAGTCGCCCTCCAGGCACGCGGCGCCGAGGAACGCGCGCTTCTGCCGCGGCACCTCCTCGGTCAGGAGCCACCGGTAGAGATCGAGCTTGTCCTCGAAGTACTGATAGAAGCTCCCCTTGGGGATGCGCGCGCGGCGCGCGATCTGCGAGAGCGAGGCCTCGGCGTACGGGCGATCCGCGAACTCGGCGATCGCCTCGCGCACGAGGCGGTCCCGCCGCTCCTCGGGCAACCCAAAGAACGTGCTCTTCGGCATGCGACCGGTCAGTCATATGACCGGTCGGTCGCATCGTCAAGGCGGGAGCGGGCGCGCCCCTGGCCGCTGTTCAGCGGTTCAGCACCGGGCACGCCCTGAGCACGACGAAGGAGATCCCTGAGCACAACCCGGGAGTGCCCAGAGCGTGACCCCGATCCCAAACGGACCTCATCCCAAACGCGCCTCCGGCGTGGGTCGGCGCGCCTCCGCAGGAGGTGTGGTTCCAGGGAGAGGCCCCCTCGTTCGAGGTCACGAGATCGAGCCGAGCGTGACATCGAGCGACGCGCATCATGGAGGACGGCGCTGGGAAGCGTGACAGCGCTCCGCTCGAGCGAGGCGTTCATTTTGCATAGCGGGCCGGCGCACGCTCGTGCGGCCGTGCATTCCTGCAATGCACGTCACATCGATGGCGAAAACCTTCGCCGTCAGCATTCCAGGTCGACGCCGCGGGCGTTGGCGCCGGCGTACGCCTGCGGCGTTCTCGTTTCCACGGCTCGCTCCATCCGGAGCGCAGCGCGGGCGGCTCCGGGTCACGCTCCATGCCTTCACGGATGAAACCCGAGTCGACTGCATCTTGCATTGCTGCACAGCCGCTCGCGATAGACGACGTCGATCATCCAGAGATCATTGCGCTCATCGATCGCAACGCATCTCCAGCGGATGGCCATCGAGGTGTTGCTCGGGGGCAGTCGATGTTCTCGGCGCCTGCTGGCGCGGCGCGGGCCGCAGGCGCTGAAATGTATTTTTATTCACGCGGCATGTCGTGGCGGCTCGGCCATCGTATTGAAGTGTTGGAAGATTCGTTGTCCTCGGGTTTTTGATCACGACGAGGTCGTCGTGTGAAGTCCGCAAATAAGAATACAGTTGCGCATTCGTCCGCATGGTATAGGATGCTGTCATCAGATGGAGGAGCACCCACGAACCATCGGACCCCTGCAGCCATGAAGAGAGCCTAGCGGCTCTCTCGCTTGCTCTGGTCTCATGATGCACCGGGAGATGCCCTGGAAGCAGCCCAGGCGCTCGTGAGTCGCATGCTCGCATCCTGGCGAGCGCAGCGACGACCGAGGAGTGCAGCCGTGTCGTGCGGACGCCGAGCGTTGGCTCGGGCCGCGTGGCGGCTGTTCAGCGCCCTGCTCGCGGGAGAAGCGCCCAGGTGACCACGCGCTGGAGCATCGCGGAAACGCGGCTTGCGGGTTCCGTTTCGTCCTCCTTTCAGCGCTAGGGGCCAGCTGCCTCAGGGCAGCACCGAATCGACGCCGTCGCGTCGCCCAGCGCGCCATCCGAGGCAACAACCCACTCCAGGCTTATCGACGTGTGCCGCCACGGCGTTGCGGCTGCGTCCTGCCTTCGCCACAGGAAGAGCGCAATGACTCGACTTAATTTGTTCGCCCCCGAGGTCCGAGAGAACCCGTACCCCTTCTACGCGGCGCTGCGCCGCGAGTCGCCCGTGTGCCAGGTGGACCCCAACGGGATGTGGGTGGTCACCCGGTACGATGACATCGTGGCGGCGTTCAAGAACACGCAGGTGTTCTCGTCCGCGGGGCTGCGCATGGCCACCGAGCCTCCTTACCTGAAGCGTCAAAATCCCTTGTCCGGATCCATGATCCTCGCGGACCCTCCGCGGCACGGACAGCTGCGCAGCCTCAGCAGCCGTGCGTTCACCGCCAACATGGTGAGCACGCTGGAGCACCACATGCGATCCATGGCCGTGCGGCTCACGGACGGCCTGGTGCAGCGTCGTGTCGTCGAGTTTATCTCCGAGTTCGCGAGCCGCGCGCAGGTCAGCGTCCTCGCCAAGTTGATCGGATTCGATCCAGGGCTAGAGGAGCACTTCAAGCGATGGGCGACTGACCTGGTCATCGTCGGCGTCATACCTCCGGAAGATCATGCGCGGATCGCCGAGGTGCGCAGGACCATCGATGAGATGGAGCAGTACATGCTGGGCCTGCTGGCGAGCCGCCGGCGTCAGCTGGAGAACGATCTGGTAAGTGAGCTGCTCCGGTCTCGGAGGGACGACGATGGCATCACGGACCAGGACCTCGTGTCCCTCCTCTCGCTGCTCCTCGTGGCAGGGCTCGAAACGTCGACATCGCTGATGACCCATATGGTCTTGATCCTCGCCCAGCGGCCGATGTGGATGGATCGCCTGCGTGCGGAGCCCGCGCTCATCCCGCATTTCATCGAGGAGGTCCTGCGCTTCGAGGCGCCTGTGCATGCCACGATGCGACTGACCGTCACCGAGACGGAGCTCGGCGGTACGCGTCTGCCCGCCCACGCCGTGGTCGCGCTGCTCATCAGTTCGGGTCTGCGCGATGAGGCGAGGTTCCAGGAGCCGGACCGCTTCAACCCAGAGCGTGGCGATCAGGCCAACCTGGCATTCGGCCATGGCGCCCACTTCTGTCTCGGGGTCTTCCTGGCCCGGGTGCAGGCCCGCATTGTGCTCGAGGAGCTCCTGCGTCGATGCCACCGCATCGTGCTTTGTACCGACCGTCTCGAGTGGCAAGCGGCTCTCAACACGCGCTCCCCGTTGGCGCTGCCCATCGAGGTGATCCCCGTCTCCACCATCGCCGCACGTGAGGCGCCGGTCGTCCAGGGGATCTGGTAGGGCCATGCTCTCGTCGTGAGGATGCCTCTACTCTATGGAAACGTCTTGTGGCGGAGTTCGTCATGTCATCTGATCGAACTAGCGTTGTCGTCAGCAAGCGCGACGCTGGTGGATTCGAGTATCCGTTTGCTGCGTCGTGTCACCCCGGGAGAGAGGTCGCGGAGCAAAGGACCCTGGCGTGGGTTCGCCGGTTGCGTCTGGTGCCAGACGGTCGGTCGCTCTCACGTCTCAAGGCGACGAACTTCTCCCACCTGGCGGCGTGGCTCTTACCGTCCGCGAGCACGCAGACGCTCCAGCTGGCATCGGACTTCACGGCCGTGCTGTTCCTCCTGGATGACGCGTACGACGAGGGGCAGCTCAGCACGGACCCGGAATCCGTCGAGTGGCTCAATGAGAAGTACCTGGGTGAGCTCTTCGGGTACACCGAAGCGGACATGAGCGATCCCCTGACGCGCGCGATGCTCGATGTACGTGAGCGCATCCGACGCAGCCATCCGCACTTCTTCCTGAATCGGTGGCTCTCGCACTTTCAGTACTACTACGAGGCCAACCTGTGGGAGGCGAATAACCGAAAGCAGATGAGGGTGCCGCATCTTGAAGAATATTTGATGATGCGGCGCTACAGCGGCGCTGTCTATACCTACTGTGACCTGCTCGAGCTGCTGCTCGAGCGGCCGCTGCCGCTCGAGGTCGTCCAGCACCCGTTGATTCAGACGGTTCGAGACATCTGTAATGATATCCTCTGCTGGACGAACGACTACTTCTCGCTCGGGAAGGAGCTGACCAACGGCGAGACGCACAACCTCATCGTCGTCCTCCGGAACGAATGCGTGAGCACGCTGGAAGAGGCGATCGACCGGCTCAAGGACATGCACGACCGCCGGGTCGCGGAGTACCAAGGCGTGAAGGAGAAGGTGCTCGCGCTCTGGGCGGACGACGAGATCCGCCTCTACCTGGACGCGGTCGAGGCCATGATCGCCGGGAATCAGCGCTGGGCGCTCGAGGCCGGTCGCTATTCTGGACTAGAAAGTTTGATCGTGCGCGCTGGATGAAGGCAAGACGGTCTACCGGGCGCGTGCCTTGCGAAGGTCTCGCCCGGCGTCACGGGCGCGCTGCGAGAAAGGGGGCTCCCTACGCGTGCAATCTCGTCGCCGTCCGACGCATCGCGTAGGCGATACCCGCCTTGAGATTGGAGCGGGTCTCTATCGAGCCGAGGTCCACGCCGAGCGCGACCAAGCTCTGCGCCACCGCAGGGCGGAGCCCCGTCAAAATGGCCTTGCTTCCGAGCAGTCCCACCGCCTGGGCCAGGCTCATCAGCCTGCTCGCGACGCTCGTGTCCACGCTCTTGACCCCCGTGACATCGACGATCACGACCTTCGCGGAGCTGGACGCGACCCCTTGCATCGCGGTTTCAATCATCTGCGCCGCCCGTCTCTCATCGATGGTCCCGATGATCGGCATCACCATGACCTGATCGGTGATCGGTATGCAGGGCGTCGATAGCTCGAAGAGCCGATCCCGCTGCGTCTGAATGATGGCTTCCTGCATCTGGACGCGCTCTTCCTGCAGCCGGACCCGCTCGCCCAGCTCCACCTGCAGCTGGTCGTTGACGTCGCGGAGCTGCTCGTTGGACAGCCGGAGCTCCTCCGTGCGCGCGGCGACCTCCTGCTCGAGCCTCTCGTAGAGCTTTGCGTTCTCGATGGAGATCGCGATCTGCGTGGAGAGGAGCTTCAGGAGATCGAGGCGATTCTGCGTGAATACGCCGGCGGACAGGTTGTTCTCGAGATAGAGCACGCCGACGAGCCGATTCTGACGGATGATCGGAGCGCAGATGACCGACTTCGGGCGCATCTCTCGGATGTAAGGGTCGGCAGAGAATCTGGCCTCCTCCTCCGCGTTGTCCAGCAGGATGGCTTTCTGGGTACGCTGCACGTAGCTGATGATCGACAGCGGCGCTCTGCTGAACGAGACGACGGGCGCGGACTTGAGCACGTGAACTTGCTTTGGTTGAAAGGTCCCTTCCACCTCGACGAAGAGGGCATCGCCACGCGCCACAGCCAGCATGCCGGACTGCGCGCCGACGTTCTCCAGCACGATCGTCATGAGGTTTTCCAGGAGCCTCTCCAGGACGATCTCGCTCGCCACGGCGTGCGACGCCTTGACCACGCTGAGCAGATCCAGGACCGCGTCATCGTGGGTGGAGGTCACCGTCACCGACGTCGATTGGTCTGGCCTCCCCTCGAGCCTCAGGTGAGGGAACGCGGCGACGAGGCTCTGGCACTTCGCATCAGCGCCCCACAGCGCATAGCCACGGTAGGCCATCGTCATGTAGTGCTGAGCGATCTCGCTCCGACCCATTCCCCGATAGAACGACGACGCAAGCTCGCACCCTAGCGCCTCTTCCTGGATGTATCCGTGCTGTCGAGCTCCCTCGATCGCGCGATCGTAGAGGGCCATCGCCTCGATCATCGAGCGGCTCACGCGGGCCAGCTCCGCGCTCACCAGGTCGTGCTTGTGCTGGCTGTTCTCCGGAGCGTGGCGCGCCCACATCCCGAGCTTCTGCTGATTCGCGTCCACCTTGGCGAGCGCCGCGTCTTGCTCCTCCTTCGTGAGTCTATCGAACGCAGCGAGGACCGAGAGCGAGCTGTAGAGGTTCTGTTCCACGACGGTGGCAAACCCCACCGCATCCTGGTACTCCTCTCCGGCGCGAAGGCACTCGTAGGCGAGCTTTGGCTCGCCGAAATAGTAGAGCATCATGCCCTTCGCCAGGTGCAGGCAAAACAGCGATGTCCTGTTGTGCTCGAGACAAGGGATCATCGACGTTTCGTCGAAGCTCTCGCCGACCAGCCGCAGCTTCTCTGCAGACGGATCTCGGAGGCTGCGCACGAGCTGCTTCCAGATTTTTACATAATACAGCGGATACTGCTGCTTGAGCTTCAGCGCTAGCTCGATAGCATGTGTCATTCGCTGCTCGGTCGTTCCCAGATCCTCCCCAGAAAATAAGGAGTATGTGGGGTGCTGACAGGAGCTGTATCCGGCGTATTCGATGTCTCCTGTCTCCAGCCCGACCTGGACCGCGTGGCGCGCCGGTTCGATGGTCTCCTTCAGGTGCCGCTTCCAGTGATGAATCGCGATGTAATGGAGGGTGTAGATCTTGGGTTCGAGCTCGATCGCCCCGAAGCGATGAGTGAGCTCGATCGCGAGCTGGCCGAGCGCGAATCCATGATCTATATTGTTCATCACGCTGCACTGAATATGGCCGTAGATCGCAAAGGCGTATGCTGCGGAAGGTGAGATTCCGTGCTGTACGCATATTTCCATCATGGTGAATGCGATCAGCGGAACGACGTGGGGCTTTGTCAGGACGGCCGCTGGAAAGGCAGAGACGAGGATCCGGTTCGCGGCGAGCATCCTCCGATCGGAGAGCACCGGCAGCTCCGCCAGCCGAGGTATGTCGATGTCAACCGGCGGCGCCTCGCAGAGCGGCACCTCCAACATGGCGAGCACAGTCAGGGCGATGTCGAGAGCATCCGCCAGTCGATGCTGCGACATGTGGAACTGAATACGGGTCTCGTAGACCCGGATCTTCTCCAGCACGTCCCTCGCATGGTCCACGACGATCTTCGCGCACGCCTCCGCGCGGTCGAAGTTGATCGTCAGGTACTCCAGCTCGACGAGATCCGTGTAGATGGCGAGCGACAGCTCGTGGTTCGTCTCCCACGAGTCCTCGGGCAAGAACGCGGCGGCCGCGCGGAGGCACTGCACGCCGGGGCCGTACGCGGTGGAGCGCCTCGCCTTCTGCCCGGCTCTCAGGTTGAGCGTCGCGGCCTCCTCGCGCTCCTGCCTGTCCACGATCATCTTTGCCCCCATGTTGAGGTGCATCACGATGTCGTAGATCCGGTCCTCGACGGACGCGGGAGGGCTCTCTCCGAGCATGAGCCGCCCCAGCTCCAGGTGGATCCGCTCCTGCTCGCCCTCCGCGAGCAGCTTGTAGGCCGCCTGCTGCACGCGGTCGTGGAGGAACTTGAACGTGACCGCGTCCTCGTCCGCGTCGTCGAGGAAGCGCGCGATCCCGTACTCACCGTCGACGGGCACGACGAGCCCTGCGTCGAGCGCACCCCAGAGGTCCTCGTCGGTCGCGCGCCGGTTCTTCTGGTGGATGAGGGCGAGCATCCTCAGATCGAACTGGTTGCCGATGCACGCGGCGAGCTTCAAGACCCGCTGCGTCGCCTCGCCCAGGCCCTGTATCCGGCGGACCATCAGGTCGACGACGTTGTCCGCGACCTCCATCCGCTGGATGTCGGCGATGTTCCATCGCCAGGCGCCCGTCTCCGAGCTGAAGCGCAGGTGGCCTTCGCGGCAGACGCTCTCGAGGTACTGGATGGTGAAGAACGGGTTCCCGTGCGTCTTGGCGAAAATGACACCCGAGAGCTCGCGACACTCCTCCCGAGGCGCGTCGAGCGTGTCCGACACGAGCTGGTTGACGTGATCGGGCCCGAGCGGCGCCAGCGTGATCGTGCGCACGCGGGCCTCGCTCTTCCGGAGCGCGCCCAGCATCATCGTCAGCGGGTGCGCGTCGTCGACCTCGTTGTCGCGGTACGACCCGATCAGCAAGAGGTGGCGGATGTCCGGATCCTCGAGGAGCACGCTGAGGAGGTTCAAGGAACCCGTGTCGGCCCACTGGAGATCGTCGAGGAACAGCACGAGCGCCCGCGTCTTCAGCGCGATCGCGCCGATGAAGTTCCGGAACGTCAGGTTGAAGCGGTTCCGCGTCTCCATCGAGCCCAGCGCCGGGACGGGCGGCTGCTCGCCGATGATGAGCTCGATCTCCGGGATCACCTCGGCGATGACCCGCCCGTTCGGAGAGACCGCCGCGAGGATCCTGGCCCTCCAGTCGGCGAGCTCATTCCTGCTCTCCGTGAGGATCTGCCGGACGATCTCCCGCAGCGCCGCGAGCACGGCCGCGTACGGGACGTTGCGCGTGAACTGGTCGAACTTGCCGGCGGCGAAGTAGCCCGCCGCCTTCGCGATCGGCTTGTGGATCTCGTTGACGACCGCCGACTTGCCCACGCCGGAGTAGCCGGCCACGAGGACGAGCTCCGAGCGGCCGCCCTCCACCGCCTCCGGACCAGACCCGCTGATGTCCCTGAAGGCCGCCATCAACGCGCCGACCTCGCCCTGCCGGCCGTACAGCTTCTGCGAGATCTGGAGCCGCGTGGGCTTGTCCCTCCTCCCCGGCACGAAGTCCGCCGCCGGCGCTCCGTGCTCCAGCATGTCGAGGCAGGCCTTCAGATCGGCCTTCAGGCCGAAGGTGCTCTGATACCGCTCCTCCGCCGTCTTCGAGAGCAGCTTCATGATGACCCGGGAGAGCGCCTCCGGGATCGCCGGCCGTATCAGGTGCGGCGCGACAGGCGTCTTCGCGATGTGATGGTGCACGAGCTCCAGCGGATCCGTCGTCTCGAACGGGAGGCGCCGCGTCGTGAGCTCGTAGAGCGTGACCCCGAGGGAGTAATAATCCGAGCGGAAGTCGATCGACCGGTTCATCCGGCCCGTCTGCTCGGGCGAGATGTACTGCAGCGTGCCCTCGCCGACCGACCAGGGGTCGACCACCGCCGCGCGCTCCCCAGGCAGGAGCGAGGCGATGGAGAAGTCCGTGAGCTTCGACGTGCGCACGTCGCTGTCGACGATGATGTTGCTCGGCTTGATGTCCTTGTGGACGATGTTCCGCTCATGGATCGCCCCGAGCGTGTCCGCGAGCTGGAGCGCTATCCTCACCGCCTGCGCGAGCCCGACGCCCTGCCCATTGCCGTCGATGATCGCCCGCAGCGAGCGACCGGCGAAGTACTCCATCACGAGCGCGGCGTAATCGAGCCGGACCTCGAGCTCGTGGACCCGCACGACCCCATCGAGGTCGAGGTGCTTCGTGATCTCGTACTGGCGCTTCAGGATCGCCACGTTGCGGGTGCCATTGACGCCCTTCCGCGCGACCTTGATGACGCACATCTTGCCCGTGCTCTTCTTCCGGCCGAGATAGACGCTGCTGCGAGCACCGTCGTGCAGCGTCTCGAGCAACTCGTGATTCAACAGCTCCACCATGACGGCGACCCCCTGGAGTGACAGGGCTACTTGCCCAGCGCGGCGTTCAGTCGGTATCTCGGTCCGTGTCAAGCTGCAGTCCCCCGCTTCACGGCAGCTCCTCGGGGCGCTAGATTCAAGGACGGCGACAGGCGGTCGCGCGATCCGCCGAGGGAGCGAACGTGCTCGGCGGGGCGCATCGCCCTACGCAATCGAAACGGACGGGTTGTGTCAAGGTCGAACCGCCGCGGGGCCGCGCGCCGATCGAGCGCTCACGGCTGGCTCCGCCACCGAGACGCCGCGCGTCAGGCCCTCCCTGAGGCGCGGCGCTTTTCCTCATCGATAAGCGAGATTGAAATGAGCAACGATCGGCCCCTGACGGAGAAGTAAGGAGACGCCTGACCGAGTGACCGCTGCCATGTCGTCCCGACAACATGCGTCGCCCGGCGGGCGACAACGTGGGTCGGGTGGGTCGGTCGACGCGGGGGTGGCGCGCTGTCGAGGCCCCCACGCCGCGGCGCTCCCGAGCGCGCCGCGGCGCCGGTCTGCCGGTCCAGAGCAGGCCCTGGAGCCCGCCCCGTTGTGGGATGGGCTGGTGTCGCGTGAGCCGATGTGGGGAGCGGCGCCCCGCCGGCGCTACTTCCCGGCGGCCGCCTCGGAGCCGGGTCGCCGAGGCTCCCGCGCGCCGGCGAACGCGGCGCCCTCGCGGCCGATCGACGGGGCGTCGGCGATGTGCCCGCGGTCGTCGAGGGTGTGGCCCATCGCGCCGAGCGCGCTCCTCAGCTCGTCGGGGAAGCCGCCCTTCTCGACGAACAGCTTGTCGGGGTAGTCCTGGTGGTGGAAGCGCGGCGCGTTCACGCCCGTGGTCACGTCGAAGCCGAAGTCGACGACGTTCGAGAGGATCTGGAACACCGCGGTGAGGATCGTCGGGCCGCCCGCGGCGCCGAGCACGAGCTCCACGCGGCCGTCCTTCCCGGTCACGATCGTCGGCGACATCGACGAGAGCATGCGCTTGCCGGGCGCGATGGAGTTGGCCTCCCCCTGCACCAGACCGAACTGGTTCGGGGTGCCGGGCACGGTGGCGAAGTCATCCATCTCGTTGTTCAGCACGAAGCCGGCGCCGGTCACCGTCACCCCCGAGCCGTACCAGCCGTTCAGCGTCGTGGTCAGCGCGACGGCGTTGCCCTGCGCGTCGACCACCGAGAAATGCGTCGTGTGCGGGCCGCGCCCGCCCGAGTCCTTGACCGCCGCGCCGCGGGCGAGCTCGTCGGTCGGCGTCGCGCGGTCCGCCGCGATCGTGGCGCGCTGCTTCTCGGCCCACGCGACCGAGAGCAGCTCCTCCACCGGGTTCTTCACGAAATCGGGATCCCCGAGGACCTCGTTGCGCGCGAGGAACACCCGCCGCATCACCTCGGCGACGACGTGCACGTGCGACGGCGAGTGCCAGCCGAGCTTGGCGACGTCGAGCCCCTCCAGCTGGTGCGCGATCATCGCGAGGGCGAGGCCGCCCGACGACGGGAGCGGCATGGATGCGACGCGGCGCCCGCGGTACTCGAACACGATGGGCTCGCGCCACTTCGCCTTGTAGCCCTTGAGGTCCGCGGCCGAGATGATGCCCTTGCCCCGCCGCATCTCCGCCACGAAGAGCTCGGCGGTCTTGCCCTCGTAAAAGCCCGCGGGCCCCTTCTCCGCGATGCGCTCGAGCGTCGCCGCGAGCTCGGGCGATTTCCACGTGGCGCCGATCTCGATGGGCGCGCCGCCCGGCAGGAACAGCGCGACCGACGCCGGGAAGCGCTTGAGCTTGCCCGACGCGGCCTTGACCGTCGTCGCGAAGTTCTCGTCGACCGAGAAGCCCTCCCTCGCGAGCCGGATCGCGGGCGCGACGAGCTCGGCCCAGGTCTTCTTCTTGGAGCCGAGCTTGTCGTACGCTTCCCAGAGCCCCGCCACGCTGCCGGGCACGCCGACCGCGAGGTGGCCGACGCGCGCGCTCTCCGTGGCCTTGCCGTCCTTGCCCCGGTACATGCCGTGGGTCGCCTTGCCCGGCGCCGTCTCGCGGAAGTCGAGCGCGTGCTCCTTGTCGCCGACGCGCGCGACCATGAACCCGCCGCCGCCGAGGTTGCCGGCCGTCGGGTGCACAACGGCCAGCGCGAACGCCGTCGCGACCGCCGCGTCGACGGCGTTGCCGCCCGAGGCGAGGATCTCCGCGCCCACCTTCGTGGCGAGGGCGGCGTCGCTCGTGACCATCGAGGGGCCCCGCACCGGCGGCGCGCCCTCGGGGTAAGGCCACCCGGCGGGGAACCGCGACGCCGGCGCGGCCGGCGCGGCCGGCGCGGGCGCAGGCGCCGAGGCGGGGGCGGCGTTCGGCGACGGGGGCGGGGGAGGCGCGGGCGGCGGGGGCGGGACGGCTGCCTCGCAGCCCGCGAGGAGGACGACGGCGAGCAATCGATGCCAGGCGCGGAGCTTCATCGCGGCGGCTTATAGCCCAGGCCCCGCGCCGCTCGAAGACCAGAGGCGCGGCCGCGCGAGCGCGGCCGGAGGGTTCTCCACGGTGATCCGTCACAGCTGTTCGGGCATCTGCTGATCAGCTGTACCGCTCTCTGGCGAACGGGAGAGCGACGCGCCGTACAGGGCGCGTGGAGCATGGGCTCGTACCGAGGCGCCCGGGGACGCCTCCCGGCGCCGCGAAGTGATCGGTCTTGGTCGTTGGCTTGGGGGCTTCGCCCCGCTTGGGTATGATCGGCCCCGGATGTTTCCGACGGAGCCCGCTCCCGAGACGATTGGGGCCTACAAGATTCTCCGGCGCCTGTCCGGTTCTGGGCCTACCAGCGTCTATCTCGGGCGACTGGATGGGCCGCTCGGGTTTCGCCGCGTCTGCGTGCTGAAGCTCGTCCCGAATACCGCCGAGGGGGATCCGCGCTTCGCCGACGAGCTCGCCCGCGAGGCGTCGATCTGCGCGACGATGAACCACCCGGCGATCGTGCGGATGTTCGACTTCTTCGAGCACGCCGGCCGGCTCGTCCTCGTGCTCGAGCACGTCGAGGGCGTGAACCTCAATCGGCTGCACCAGCACCTCGCGGCGCGGCAGCAGAAGCTCGCCGACGCGGCGGTCTACTACCTGGTCCACTGCATCGCCGGGGCGCTCGCGCACGCGCACGGGTCCGTCGACGAGCACGGCAGCCCCACGCCGATCATCCATCGCAACCTCCACCCGGAGAACATCGTGATCGGGTGGGACGGGCAGGTGCGGCTGACGGGGTTCGGCATCGGCAAGATCCTCGGGCGCACGCCGGACACGATCGCGGGGGTGGTCAAGGGCGCGCCGGGCTACATGGCGCCCGAGCAGGCGCGCGCCGAGCGCGTCACGGTGAAGGCCGATATCTATGGCGTGGGGCTCCTGCTCTGGTCGTTGCTCACGGGGCGGCGGCCGCCCGCGGACGGCACGCGGCCGCAGGCGATCGCCACGATCCGGCCGGAGATCCCGCGCCCGATCGTGGCGCTGCTCGACACGGCCCTCGCGCCGGCGCCGGACGATCGGAAGATCACCGTCCACGAGATCGAGCAGGCGCTCGCGAAGGTCGCGCGCCCGGAGAAGGGGAAGGCCGAGCTCGTGACGCGCGTGCAATCGGCGCACGCGACGATCGAGATCGAGGACGCGGACCACGAGGAGGACCGGCGGCCGACGATCCCGGTCAAGGGCAAGGGAGGTCAGACCGCGAGGCCCGCGGCGGACGCGGCGAAGCGGCTCGCGAAGGATCTCTTCGCCAGGGATCAGGCGGCCAGGGACGGCGGCGCCGCGAGGCTGCGGACCCCCGGCGCGCAGGCGAAGACCGCGCCTCCCTCGGCGGGGGCGTCCGAGGCGCTGCTCGGCTCGGCTCGGCAGGACGGCAAGGCGCCGATCGGCGCGCCCGAGCCGATCACGATCCCGGTGCCGGCCTCGTCCGAGGTGAGGGGCGACGGCGCGAAGGGCGCCGAGGGACGAAGGCCCGCGCTGCCGGATCGCGAGACGTTCGGCCGCCTGTTCGAGGCGTCGAAGCGCGCGGCGGAGCGCGACGCGGCGGCGGCCGACGACGGGCCGCCGGCGGGCGGGCCGCCGACGTTGACCGAGGTCGATCCGATATTCGAGGAGGACGGCACGACGATGCCTGGCACCGGCGCGGAGGTGGCCCACTTCGTGCCGACCACGTCGGTGATCCCGGAGGCGATCCGCTTCGGCCCGCCGCCGGCCCTCCCGGCGGATCTCGCGCCCGCGTTCCTGGGCGCGCCGCCCAAGCCGCCTTCCGGCTCGCCGGTGACCCCCTCCGGCGTGACCGTGCCGATGGGCGCAACGGGCCTGACGCCGCCCGGGGTGACGGTGCCCGTGGACGGCTCATCGGGCCTGACGCCGCCCGGGGGCGTGCCGTACCCGAGGCCGAGCGCGGGGGGCCGCGGCGGCTCTCCGGGGGAGTCGTCGCCCCCGGCGGGCGCGTCGTCGCGACGCCCGCGGCTGCCCGGGCTGCCATGGCAAGTGCCGCGCTCGCTGTCGCCTGTCGGGACGATCGCGGTGTCGGCGATCACGGCGACGGTGGTGGCGGGGCTCTGGATCTACGTGGCGCGGCGGGAGCCGCCCGAGCCGGCTGTCCCTGCCGCGGTGGAGCTGGCGCCCGCGCTCGTCGAGCCCGTCGCCGCGGCGGCGTCCGCGGCGAGCGAGTCGCCCCCGGTGAAGAAGGCTCCTGCCGGGAAGGCGCAGGCGGCGAAGACGCTTTCAGCAAAGGAGGCCGCGGCGGCGAAGGAGGCTGCGGCGAAGGAGGCCGCGGCGGCGAAGGAAGCCGCGGCGAAGGAGGCTGCGGCGGCGAAGGAGGCCGCGGCGAAGGAGGCCGCGGTGGCGAAGGAAGCCGCGGCGAAGGAGGCCGCGGCGGCGAAGGAGGCTGCCGCGAAGGAGGCCGCGGCGGCGAAGGAGGCTGCCGCGAAGGAGGCCGCGGCGGCGAAGGAGGCCGCGGCGGCGAAGGAGGCCGCGAGCCAGGCGCGGCAGGGGGGCAATCCTGCGTCGCTGCCCAAGGATCAGGGCCTGATCACGGTGGGGTTTCCGCAGCCGGGGGCCGTCTACATGACCGGCAAGTACGCGGGGGACGTGAACCAGGCGCTGGCCGTGCGCTGCGGCCGCTTCTTCGTGCGCGTCGGCCGGGCCGGGAAGACGAAGTTCCCCGAGTGGCTCAGCGCGGGTGTGACAGCGCAGGTGCCGTGCCAGGGGGCCACGAGCATCGATATCAAGCCGAGCGCACCGCCGAAGGCGAAGAAGAAGCGGTAGCGCCGGGGCCCGCCGCTCAGGCGGCGTCGATCGTCCTGAGCAGGGCGTCGAGCTCGAACGGCTTGCTGAGCACCTCGCGCGCGTGCGTCGGCATCGGCTGCTTGATGTTCGACGCCGCGGTCATGATGACGACGGGGATCTCCTCCAGCGCGGGGATCGCGCAGAGCTCGTCGCACACCTTCCAGCCGTTCATCTTCGGCATCATCAGGTCGAGCAGGATCACTCCGGGCCGCTCGCCGTCGAGGAGCCGCTCGAGCGCCTCTCGCCCGCTGAAGAAAGGCGTCGCTTCATAACCGAGGTCGCGCAGCGTCTCGGCCAGGGTCGTCGCCAGATCCACGTCGTCATCGATGATCAGGACAGACTTGTTCATGTAGGAAGAGGGCGTTCGCTGGTGAAGGTGGGCCAACGTCGAGGCCGCTCGGCGCGGAGATGCTGCCTCGCTGCCACAACATTGCATGGGCTCCCATGGCATTTGCTAGTAGGACGCCGCGCAGCCGCAAGGAGAAACGCGGCAGAGCCAGGCACATGCGCTCGCCTTGCGCGCCTGTCCGGCCGCTTCAGCGCGGCGCGGGGAGCACGTCCCGCGCGTGCGTCGGCCCGCGGCCTTGCTCTATGCTGTGGCGCCATGCTTGACACGCGGGAGTTGCCGCTCCTCCGGGCCCTCGCGGGCCGGTACCCGACGACCGAGGCCGCGCTCTCGGAGATCGGCCATCTGCGGGCGATCCTGTCGCTCCCGAAGGGGACGGTGCACGTGGTCAGCGACGTCCACGGCGAGCACAGGAAGCTGAAGCACATCATCAACAACGCCTCGGGGAGCCTGCGGCCGCTGGTCGAGCGGGTCTTCGGCGGCCGGCTCACGGCGGCCGAGGAGCGCGCGCTGCTCTCGGCCGTCTACTACCCTCGCGAGAGTCATGCCCGCGTCGCGTCCCGCGGCGAGGCGGAGCGGCGGGCCTTCCTGATCTGGACGCTCGCGCGCGAGGTCGAGGTCATCCGCGCGCTGTCGCTGCGCTACACGCTCCGCCAGGTGGAGGCGGCGTTCCCGGAGGACATGCGGGGCCTGCTCCGCGAGCTCGTGTCGGCGCGCGCCACCCTCGGCGAGGGCGGCTACCTCGACGCGCTCATCGATCCGTTCGTGCAGCACGGCCGCGAGATCGAGATCTTGCGCGCCATGGCGCGCGCCATCCGGAACCTGACGGTCTTCGAGCTCGTGGTGGCCGGCGATCTCGGCGATCGCGGTCCCCGGCTCGACAAGGTGATCGAGTACCTGATGCGCCAGCCGCGCGTGCGGGTCGCGTGGGGCAACCACGACGTGAGCTGGATGGGCGCGAGCCTCGGCCAGGAGGCGCTCATCGCCACGGTCGTCCGGCTCTCGCTGCGGTACGGGCGCCTGTCGCAGCTGGAAGAGGGCTTTGGCATCTCCGTGGCGCCGCTCGATCGGCTCGCGCGCACGGCCTACGCCGACGATCCGGCGGAGCGCTTCGCGGTCCGGGGCGAGGGGCTGCGCGACGCCCTGCTGATGGCGCGGATGCAGAAGGCGGCGGCCGTCCTCCAGTTCAAGCTGGAGGGGCAGCTCTGCCGGCGCCGCCCGGAGTACGCGCTCGAGCACCGCTGCCTGCTCCATCACATCGACGCGCGCGCGGGCACGGTCGCGATCGACGGCGAGGTGTTCCCGCTGCTCGACGCGCGCTTCCCGACGCTCGACCCCGGCGATCCGTACGCGCTGACGCCGGACGAGGCGGCGTGCGTCGCCCTTCTGAAGGAGTCTTTCCTGAGGAGCCCGGCGCTGTCTCGCCAGATGCGCTGGATGGTGCAGCAGGGGACGACGTGGCTCAGGCGCGACCGTGCGCTCATCTTCCACGGCTGTGTCCCGGTGGACGGCGAGGGCGAGCTCCTTCCTTTCGTGGTGGACGGCGAGGCTCGCCGCGGCAGGGCGCTGTTCGACGCGCTGGAGCGGACGGTGCGCCGGGCCTTCCGGGCGGGCGCGCAGGAGGACGTCGACATGCTCTGGTACCTCTGGACCGGGCCGCTCTCGCCCATGTTCGGCAAGGACCGGATGACGACGTTCGAGTCGTATTTCGTCGCCGACGAGAGGACACACAGGGAGACGAAGAACCCTTATTTCCACCTGATCCACGACGCCGCGTTCTGCGGCCGGGTGTGCCGCGAGTTCGGTGTGGACGAGGAGCGCGGGCTCATCGTGAACGGGCACGTGCCGGTCCGGGTCGAGCGGGGGGAGTCGCCGATCAAGGCGTCGCGCCGCGCGGTGACGATCGACGGGGCGTTCTCGGAGGCGTACGGCGACAAGGGGTACACGCTCGTGCTCGAGGCGAGCGGGGCGCGGCTCGCGCAGCACCACCATTTCACGTCGGTCGAGCAGGCCGTCGAGGCGGGGGAGGACATCATCCCCGTGATCTCCGACGTGGAGGTCTACGAGGCCGAGCGCCGGGTGGGAGACACCGAGAAGGGGGAGGAGCTCGAGCGGGAGATCGAGATCCTGGAGCGGCTCATCGAGGCGTATCGAGACGGAGCGCTCCTGGAGCAGCCGAGGTGAGCTGAGGCGCGGCGGGGCCGCCGCGCCTTGCCAGGTCACGGGAGCTGGCCGTCCGTGATCCAGTCCTCGAGGGTCTTCTGCTCCGCCGCGGTCAGGCAGGCAGAATTCGCGGCGTCGAGCGCCGGGTCGCCGGTGCATCCGCGGTTGCGCGGCATGCGGTTGGCTGCGTCGGGGTCGTGGATGCGGATGACGGTGCACGCCCCCTGCGTCCTCGGAGGCTCACCCGCGCCCACGGCGCACTGGGTCGAGCTCGAGGCAAGCCGCGAGGACTCGTAGGTGATGGAGAAGCCGCTGGCCGGCGGGGGATCCGTGCGGGTGTGGCAGGGCGAGCACTTCGCCAGCAGGATCGGCTCCACGTCGGCCCACCGTACGGGCTCGCTGTCATCGCCGCCCGCGCCGCCCTCGCCGCCCGCGCCGCCCTCGCCGCCCGCGCCGCCCTCGCCGCCCGTGCCGGGAGCGCCGCCCTCACCGCCTGCGCCGCCCGTGCCGGGAGCGCCGCCCTCGCCGCCCGTGCCGGGAGCGCCGCCCTCGCCGCCAGCGCCGCCCGTGCCGGGAGCGCCGCCCTCACCGCCTGCGCCGCCCGTGCCGGGAGCGCCGCCCTCGCCGCCCTCGCCGCCCTCGCCGCCCGTGCCGGGAGCGCCGCCCTCGCCGCCAGCGCCGCCCGTGCCAGGAGCGCCGCCCTCGCCGCCCTCGCCGCCCGTGCCGGGAGCGCCGCCCTCGCCGCCAGCGCCGCCCTCGCCGCCCGTGCCGGGAGCGCCACCGGTGCCGCCCTCGCCGCCGCTGCCGTTGGTGGTGCCGCCGCCAGTTCCTGCGCTGGTGCTGGTGGAGGTGCCGCCGCCGGCCTCACCGCCTGCGCCGCCTGAGCCAAAGTCGACCTCGTCGTCACCGCACGCGGCGAGCGCGAGGAGCAGCGTACCGGTGGTCATGAAGAGACGAATGGAAGTACGGGGGATAGAGACCATGCGCGGAGAATAGGCACGTGCAGTCTCGCGGGTAAATGCTGCCGCACAGACGACACGATTCTATCATTGCTCCCTTGACGGAATATGCTTCCGCTGAATCGCGACGGCGGACGCTCCGGCTCGCCCGCCGGCCCGCGCTGCAGTGAGGCCACGGCTCTGCCCGCTGGCCCCGTCGGCCGCGTCGATCGCGCCGCGCCCGGCTGGAATCGGCATTGCGGGTGGTCGACCGCGCGAGGGGGGCTCGACGATCTGGAGCTCGCGCGCGGCGCGGCGTGGCGTCGCGGCTTCATCGTAATCCCCGAGGTGCCAGGGCTCATGATAGCTGTTCGTCGTCCTCTTCATGATGGATCGTCGAGCGCAGGCTCCCTCGACGCCGACGGAATGCAGGTAATGTCAACTGCTCTGAGCGTCTCTCGTCACCGCGCGAACGTCAGCGCTCCTCCTTGTCTTCGTCGCGCGGTCTCTCGAACGTCGGAACGGAGGTGATGTGCTCGACCCCGGTGAGCCCGCATCCATCGATGAGCCCGTCGCGTCCTCGCTCGTGCACGGGTTGTCGCGTTATGCCACGGGTGGATTACCGCGCCGCGCCATCGGGTTTGTATATTGCGGCCCGACTCGGACTATGGTTAACCAGTGGGGCCCAGGACGCACCGTGTCATCCGGCGCGCCACGAGGCACGAGGCACGAGGGAAGCCTGGCTCGGGCGCATGGCGACGGCGCGGCGGTGACGCCCGCGCGATCACGCTCGCGCGCTCACGCCGACGAACCGCTCGGTCGCGGCGTGAGGGGGGCTTGCGTGCGGGGGGAGTCATGGATTAGAACGTTCCCTCTCTGTCTTATATTTCTTACACGTCCCGCTCGACGCTTTGCTCGACTGTCACGGTTCACCTTAAGCCCATCCTTCATCTCATCGACAAGAGAGGGGAGCACTCATGCGCCTCACACGGTATGCAACATGGATCATGGCGGCGGCTGTCGTTCTCGCGCCGGTCGCCTGCGGTGACGACGCCTCCGACAACGCGACCGGCTCCGGAGCCAGCTCCGGCGCTGGTGCCGGCTCCGGAAGCGGCTCCGGCGCTGGCGCTGGCTCCGGAAGCGGCTCTGGCTCCGGAAGCGGCTCTGGCGCTGGCGCTGGCTCCTCCGGCAGCAGCTCCGGGACCGGAGGCGGCGGCACCGGCGGCAGCGACAGCACCGGCGGCGGCGGCAGCGGCGCCGGGGACAGCGTGGGCCTCTTGCCCTGCGACAACGGCTGGCCCGAGGTGCGGAGCGCGATCGCGCAGGATCCGGCGATCGAGGCGGCCATCACCGAGCTGCTCGGCAAGATGAAGGTGGAGGAGAAGGTCGGCCAGATGGTGCAGGCCGAGATCCAGAAGATCACGCCGGCCGAGGTGAAGCAGTACAACATCGGCTCCGTGCTGAACGGCGGCGGCTCCTGGCCGGGGAAGAACAAGAACGCGACGGCGGCGGACTGGGTGAAGCTCGCCGACGACTTCTACAACGCCTCGGTGGACACGAGCGGTGGCCGCGTGGGCATCCCGATCATCTGGGGCATCGACGCGGTGCACGGGAACAACAATGTCCGCGGCGCCACGCTCTTCCCGCACAACATCGGCCTCGGCGCGGCCCGCGACCCCGAGCTGCTCGAGCGCATCGGCGCCGCGACGGCCAAGGAGGTCCTCGCGACCGGGCTCGACTGGACCTTCGCGCCGACGCTCGCGACCGTGCGCGACGACCGCTGGGGCCGCACGTACGAGGGCTACTCCGAGGATCCCGAGATCGTGAACGCCTATGCGGGCCGGGTCGTGCAGGGCATCCAGGGCGCGGCGAACAGCCCAGATCTCCTCGGCGCGACGCGCGTCATCGCGACGGCCAAACACTTCATCGGTGACGGCGGCACGGACAAGGGCGACGACCAGGGGAACAACCTCGCCTCCGACACCGAGCTGTGCACGATCCACGCGCAGGGCTACCTGTCTGCCATCCCGGCGGGCGCGCAGACGGTCATGGCGTCGTACAACAGCATCCGCGGCCAGAAGATGCACGGGAAGGGCGATCTGCTCACCGGGGTGCTGAAGGACAAATTCCACTTCGACGGCTTCGTCATCGGCGACTGGAACGGTCATGGGCAGGTGTCGGGCTGCACCAACTCCTCGTGCGCCGCCTCGATCAACGCCGGTGTGGACATGATCATGGTCCCGGACGACTGGAAGGCGTTCTACGAGAACACCCTCAGCCAGGTGAAGGGGGGCCAGATCTCGATGGCGCGGGTCGACGACGCCGTGACGAGGATCTTGCGGGTCAAGATGCGGGCGGGGCTGCTCGGCCCGAAGAAGACCAAGCAGGCGCCGTCGAAGCGGATGTTCGCGGGAGATCAGTCGGTGCTCGGGCAAGCGGAGCACCGGGCCCTCGCGCGCGAGGCGGTCCGGAAGTCTCTCGTCCTCCTCAAGAACGCGGGCGGGGTCCTGCCCCTCGCCCCGTCGGCCAAGGTGCTCGTCGCGGGCAAGTCCGCGGACAGCATCTCGAACCAGTCCGGCGGCTGGTCGAGGACGTGGCAGGGCACCGACCTGACGAACGCCGATTTCCCCGGCGCGACGTCGATCCTCAAGGGGATCCAGGACCTGGTGTCGGCCGGCGGCGGCCAGGCGACGCTGAGCGCCGACGGCTCCGGCGCCAGTTCGGGGACCTTCGACGCGGCGATCGTGGTGATCGGCGAGACGCCTTATGCCGAGATGTACGGGGACATCCAGGTCGCGACGGACGACACCCCGCACGCGAAGACGCTGGAGCACGCGGTGTTCCACCCCGAGGATCTGCAGGTCCTCCAGGCGATCCGCACGGCCAAGCCGAATCTGCCGATCGTGACGGTCTTTCTGTCGGGCCGTCCGCTCTACGTCAACAAGGAGCTGAACCGCTCGGACGCCTTCGTTGCCGCGTGGCTCCCGGGCTCCGAGGGCGGCGGCGTGGCCGACGTGCTGTTCGGCAAGCAGCAGTTCCAGGGCAAGCTCTCGTTCTCCTGGCCTGCGACCGACTGCCAGCGGGTCAACCGCGGGGATGACGGCGCGCTGTTCCCGTACGGCTTCGGCCTGACGACGGAGAACAAGGAGACGCCTGCGGCGCTCCCGGAGGCGTCCTCCGGCGGCGGCTGCAACTGATCAAATCCTCCGCGCCGCTGCAGCTCTGGTGAGCGGCGGCGGCGTTCATAGGACAGCCCGAGGACCCAGCCCGCCGCGCGGCGGGCCGGGTCTCCGTGAACAGCGCGCCCGCGCGCCAGCGCGCCGCCGCCTCGCGCGGTCGTGAGCACCACCTTGCCCGTGGTCGCGCGGGACGCGACCGCCGTCATGGCCGCCCTCGCCTCCGCCATCGGCGGCGCAGCCGAGACGAGCGGCTTGATCGCGCCTTGGTTGTAGAGCGCGTAGAGCTCGTCTTGCGCCTCGAACACCCCCCTCTCCTTGCGCCCGTCTCCATCGACGTCGAGCAGCTGCCCGCCGTCAGTCGATGGGCGAGACGGGAGCGGCCACGCCGCATTATCCGCTCCGGGCCTTCGCCATCCCCAACCTCGGCCTGCTCACCTGGCGCATGAACAGCGGTCGATGGTAAGACTCAACACCGGCAACGCCGTGCGGGTCGAAGGCGCACCGCTCGGGGAAGATTCATCACGGCCTACTTGATCGATGTCGTTGTACCCGGCGCAGCCTGCGGGCAGATCGAGGTCTAGCGCACCGATCACGTTGGAGTCCCGAGGAATCAACAGAAGGGAAGAGAAACCGAAATGGGCGCAATGGGCGCAATGGGCGCAATGGGCGCAATGGGCGCAAAGGAAAGAAAAATTAATATTTCGTCTCTGGTCCCTTGCGCCCCTTGCGGTTTCTCTCTGTCCGCATTCCTTGCCCTTGGAGCTTGCTCCCTGGCAGCTCGGATCCCAGACTGGGATGGAAAACCTGCCCAGACATGCTCGGCCACTACCCCATCACGCGATCTCCATGCTCTCCAACCAAGACTCCTGCGCGTTTTGTTTCCAGACCTCCTCTTGCTCGCGACCGCCGAGCTGGATGCCGAAGTAATTCAGCGGGTCAATGAATATCTGCTGCCCGTTGACGAGATCGAGGCGAGCCGCAGAGCATTCGATCCATTCAGAAGACTGGATCGTGTTCCAGGTTCGAATGGTCGCGAGCACATTTGAGCCATCAGGATCGCGAAGCACCTGCAGCCTGACAGACGACAACGCAGGCAGCATGTCGTCATTCAGATCCGCCTCGTTGGATACTTCATCGGCCAGGAACAGCCGAATCCGTCCCGAATCTCCGACGACGGCCATCTTTAGCAGCACATCGTCGAATTCGAAGTAAACCGCACGCCACAGCGCGTGAAATCGCACCGGCCGTTCATTCTTGTCGACGAAGCCGGTCACAAGAACATCCGTGAGCCGTGCGCCGCTCAACGCGCCTTTGATCTTCGACATCATCATTACGGTATACGGATCGCAAGATCCATTCCCTCGCCGGACTTGAGCGCTGTAACCCGTTCTCCGCTGCTCCTGACGACAATGGTCAGTCCGCGACCACGGTAGATGCTCATGACTTCAGCCCCCCTTCTTTAGGGTTCCCTGTCCGACAGAGCTGGAACGGGAGAGGACCAAGGCCGGGCCCCAGGCCGCGAAGAGGCGTGGCGCCAAGCTCGCCAGGCCCAGGGTCGAGTTCGGCCTCGGGCGGGCTGTCGAGCTTCGACGGGCGGGGAGATCCATCCGGGAGGTCGCCGCCGCCCTCGGCGTCTACCCGACCACCCTCCATCGAGCCCTCCTGGCTGTTCCGCAATCGTCCCCAGCAGTGGTCTGATCGAGGGACCGAAATATCTAAGTTTTCGGGAAAGCAGCACCCTGGTTCGATTCAGTATATTCCGCAGCCCGGCTTCCGACCCAGAGCCCGAGCTACTCGTCATACGTGTCCACGAGCCGCTCTAGATCGTCTTTCCGAACACGGAGACTTCGGAGGAGTTCGCGAAGTTGCCCGGAGTCGAGAACGGCGTGCGCTGAATCATCATCCACTGCCGCAACGGGGGAAACATAGTTTCGCTTGGGGGCCTCGCTCAGCGGCAGCGTTCTTCGCTCGACATTTACGTACACCCGGTATCGATCGAAGCCTTCGGAAAATCGCTCGACATACTCCAGGGTGGTACCCGTAGGCAGGATGCCAGGAACGGCATCGCTGGACCGAATAATCAGTGGCGTACGCAGCACATGCAGGTGTTGAGAGCTCATCGCCCCACTCCTTCCCAGGAAGAACGATGCGATGATGGCCAGCGCGCAACATAGCGCTTTCACCAAACGAATAATGATTCGCATCGACAGAGATCCACTAGTAGGCGGCTCACTAGGATTCATGTCACCTCGACGTAACGGGCTCATGGGCCCACAGGTACCTTGCGCTGCATCGTCTTGAGGGAGTACGTACTCGTGCTCGGGGCCGCAAGCCCCAGATTGCCTGCGAGAGCACGGAACGCGCCACTCTCAAGATATGCCTTTGTATCCTGCGGCATGAACAGTCGATCGGGCCAACCTGCTACCTTCGCGGCCGCCTTCTCCATCATGTCCAAACCCCTCCCCTCGATGAACTCAGTCGCTCCTTCGGAAAAACCCGGCAGCGCGCTCTCGATGGCGTCCAGCGAAATCGTAGTGCAGTTACACGTTAGCGCGTGGTAGTCCTCCGACAGTTTGTACCGTGTCATTGATGAATTGGACCAGAGGGGCTTCAGTCCCGACGTCTTTGAGTCAAAGAACGTCAATGCGCCCTCGGCCTGCCCCTTGCTCACATCAAATCCAAAACCCGTGGTCGTTCGCCCCAGAGCATTCTCGCCGCGGATGTAGTCGTTAAAGCTCTTCCAAATGTTCAGGATTCCTTCGCCTTCAGAATGGCCGAATCCCCAGGTGGTACCGTAACGTCCGAAGTCAAACACCCGCTCCGACTCCGGTGTTACGACGCGAATTGCCACATGACCATATGGGTGTTCCTCAATCGAAGGTTCCGCGGGATCGCGCGAGGTGTATGGCCCGCCAATGAGGATTTCCACACGGTAGCCAGTTGCCGTCGGCTCGGGCTTGGGAGGCTCGGGCTTGGGAGGCTGCGGCTCTTTACGCTCAATCCTCGCTGGTGGCGGAGGTGGCTCTGGCCTTTTGATGCCCGGTGCGGGGGCCGGAACGTCAGGTCTCGCTTCCTTATTATCCGCGTCCATTCCACTCGGATCGCTCAACCCGACGGGCGATCCACGTACATACATGTACAGGTTCGGCCCGTCCGCCTCGATCCCCGCAGGATCCGCGCTCGTCCACCTCCCGAGCCACGGCGCGTAGTACCGCGCCCCGTGGTAGTAGAGCCCCGTCTCCTCGTCCTTCTCCTTGCCCGTGTATCGGTACCTCCTCTGCGAGACCTCGATCCCCGACGCCGCCGACCAGTACGCCGCCGTCCCGAAGGGATGGTACTCCTCATAACCGATCACGAGCCCTGCCCCGTCCACCTCCAGCGACGCCGACCCGAGGTGGTTGTCAAGCTGGTAACGCACCCGTGGCGTTACCGTGAACGGCCCCGAGCTGTCGACCGTCTTGGTCTCCACCATGGCCACCCGCCGCGCGCCATCCATCACGTGCAGCGTCTGCCGCTCGAGCACGAGCCCCGTCGCGTTGCGCTTACGGTAGACCTCGTAGCCGCCGATGTAGATGCGCTCCTCGACGAGCCCGCTGTGCTCCCAGACCTTGCGCACGCGCTGCCCGGAGGCGTCGTAGGCGTAATATACGACTCCGCCGCCGTCGAGATCAGTGCTCCGCAGCTGGTCGTTCTCATCCCACGTGAGCGCTGCGATGTGCGGCATGGCCGTCATGTTGCCGTGGGCATCATGGGGATACATCGGGCTGGACGGCTCGTCTTCAGGATCCCCGAAGGTGCTCACGATCCGGTTGCTCGTCATCTCGTAGGAATACCGCCGGATCCAGGTCCCCGCGCCGGCCAGATGCTCCATCCGCTGGATGTTGCCGACTGCGTCGTAAAAGTACTGCTCGGTGTAGTTCCTGAGGGCCTGCGCGTCGTTCGCGTGAGGCAGCGAGTGGATCGGAAGGTCGTTCTGGTCCCGTGGCGCGTCCGACAGCCCGCCCGCATGCTCCCGCCCCGTCGCCTCGATCAGCCGGTAAACCGCGTCGTACACGTACTGCGCGCTCGGCGACACCACCGCGTTGTTGAAGAACACCGTCTGCTGCGCGCTGTCCCCGATCTGCACGATGTTCCCGACGGGGTCGTACACATACGTGAGGTTCTGCAGCACCGCGCTGTCCGAGCTCCGCGTCGTCTTCAGGCGCGAGAGCCGGAACGTCAATGGGTCATACGTGTACGCCGTCGAGGTGCCGTTGCCATACTCGATCCGCTCGCGCTGCCCCTTCGCGTCGTAATCGATTTTGTCGACGAACGTCGTCCACGCCACCGCGCCTCGAATCCGCGCCTCCACCCGCTCCAGCAGCCCCGCCTCGTTGTACGTCGGCTTGACCTCGCTCGCATCCGAGGCGGTCAGGCCATCCGGGGCGGTCAGGCTGGTCGGGCGGTTCAGCGCATCGTACGCCGTCTGCGTGCCGAAGCTCTCGGTCTCCAGCAGCGGCTCGGCGGCGGTCGCGATGGCGGACACATCCGTCAGCGGGGCCAGCACCACCCAGTCGGCGTCCGCATGCACGTCGCTGCGCAGCCGGCGCGAGGCCTGCAGCAGGTTGCCCTTGAAGTCGTACTCCAGGCTCGTCACCACACCCGCGCCATCATACACCTGGTACGCCCGCCCGCGCAGGTTCATCGCCGTCGCCTGCGGATGGGCTTCGCCGTAGACGTAACGGCGCGCCAGCCGCTCGCTGCCCACGCCCAGCTGCACGTGCTCGTGCGTCGGCCGGCGCAATCCGTCGTACGACGAGCGGTAGACGAACCCCGGCGCGTTCCAGGTGCGCAGCCGCTGCCCGGTCGCGCCCGCCAGCATCCACCGCTCGCCGCTGTCGTTGCTCTTCTGATAGAGCAGCTGCCCACCCAGCCCGAAGCGATGCTGCATCGCCAGGTTGTCGCGCGCGTCGGTGATCGAGAGCGGCTGCCCCTCGATATCCAGCGTGGTCTGCGTGACATACGGCCCCTCAGCACCGTTGTCCACCACGGCGCGGAACACCCGCCCCAGCGCGTCCAGGTGGCTCACCGTCGGCGTACCGGCGTGCGCCGCCGCCAGGTTGGCCGCGCGGCGCTCCGGGTCGCCCGCCGTCAGCGCCTGCCGCGCCGCGTACCACGCGCTCTCCAGCACCGTATCGTTCGGATCGTGCGACGTCTGCTTCCACGCATCGAACACCATCCGCGAGAACGTGCCGTTCGGCAGGTCGGTCCGGATGAGCCGGCCGAGAGGATCGTACCGCAGGATCGGCGTGACCCCCGACTCCACGAGCTCCACTTCGTCCTCGTACTCGTTCGTCGCGCTGAAGAACGGCTCGTACTGCTTGACCGGATTGCCCTTGTTGTCCAGCACCGTGCGCCCGGTGCCGACCCAGCGCGACGTCGTGTGCGAAAAGACCAGGTCGCCCTGCGCGTCATGCACAAGCGCGCCGTTCGCGTCGCGCTCGGGCGCGAGCCCCGGCTCCGCCTTCACCTTGCGCAGCACCTCGTTGCCCGAGCCGTCGGAGTAGCTGTACGTGTCCAGCCAGCGCGTGTTGCCCGCGCCGTGCTGCTCGCGGGCGCGGGCGTGCACCACGCTCGGCTTGCCGGTGAGCCGGAATCGCTCCAGATCGTACGCGAACGTCGCCGTCGGGTCGGCGGGCGTGTCGCCCTCGCCGGCCCCCGGCTTGCCCATCACCGCCAGCAGCGTGACCCTCCCCAGCGCGTCGAAGCGCACCTCGCTCACATTGCCGTTTGCGTCCGTCAGCTTTAACGGGGCGAGCACACGGTAGTCGGGGACGGCTTCCACGACATTGCTCAGCGGATCCGTCACCGCCGTCACGAGCAGGCAATACGGGTCATAGGTGACCTGCGACGCATTGCCGAACGGATCGATGAACGCCGTCGGCAAGTAGAAGTGGGCCGCCGAGGGCACCGCCCGCCCCGAGGACACCCAGTAGTCCGGATCGTCCGGGAGCTGGAGATAACCCCCCTCCGCGAGCATTCCGCTCGTGACGCGGGTCCCGAACACGGACGTGATCAGTGAAGGCGTGAGGACCTTGGCGAAGCTCTCGTAAACGAGCGCCCTGCCCCCGACCTCGCCGAACGGCAGCGGCCCCGTGAGATCGTCGCTCCAGTACCTCGTGCGCGCATGCTGCAACAGGCGCTTCTGGAACGACCCGCCGGGCGTCCCGTCGTACGCGAGCGTCGGCACGCCCTCCGCCGCGGCCGCCGCGTCGAAGACTGCCTGAAACCCGAGCACCCCCTCCGAGCCGAGCGGCAGGCCGTAGAGCTCGTAGGTCCGCGTCTCGGTCGGAACCCCGATCCGATAAGCACCCTCCTCGTCCGGGACCAGGTGTTTCACCTTGTTCTCCGTCAGCGTCGCCTTCCCCTGCTCCTGCTCGGGGAACTCCGCCCACGCCGCCCGCCGGCGATACCCGATCTGCGCCGCCTGCATGACCACGCCGTGATCGTCGACCTTCAGCGTGAGCGCGTGCGTCACGCGCGGATCGCTCTCGCTGCGCTCGTAGTGGTACCCGAGCGCCTCGCGCGGATGAGCCAAGAACACGGCGTGCGCGTTGCCCACCGCGGGCTGGAGGCGCCGCATCGCGTAGCTGTGCTCGGTGACGAGGTACGGACGCGGCTCCTCCGCCGACCCGTCGAGCGCATAGACTTCCTGGCGGAGGGGCCGCCCCTTGAGCGCCCGGCGCGCCTCGCGCATCTCGACGGCGCGGAGCCCCTCGGGAAGCAGCGTGTCCGCCAGGCGGACCGCCGCCGCGTCACCGGCGTAATATTCGCTCTCGTACTGCGCCGAGATCTTCGCCCCTTCGATCCAGGCGCCGGTATGGAACCACGTCTTCGTCAGCACCGGCGGCAGGTGCAGCTCGGGATCGGCGTTGGCCGCGGGCGGCGCGAAGCCCGTCCCGCTGAACGCCGAGAACGACTCGGTGTCCCGCTGCTCCACCATGCCGAAGCCGCGCATCTCCCGTTCCACACCATCATAGTCGCCGTGGTGGTAGGCATACGTCGTGACGAAGCGATGCCGCGAGATGGCGTCGAAGACCTCGACGCGCTCGATGACGTGGACCACGAACGGCAGCCTCGTCGCCCACGGCCGGCCGTCCGCCCGGTCGGCGAGGTAGAACTTCGTCGACGGCGCATACGTCATCGTCGTCGTCCTTCCGAGGTTGTTCTTCACCGAGGTCAAGAGATACGGCTTCTTGCTGCCGAGCAGATCGATGTACCGCAGCGGCGCCCCCGCGGAGCCTGGCAGCAGGCTCCACCCCACGATGCACCCCGTCCCGGTACCGAGCAGATCGAGCGCGACGACCGATGAGGCCTGGCCAGCATCCACGAGCGCCGGGACCTGAGCCGGGGCCGCCAGGGCATTGCCCGCCTCGTTGCCGTAGATGCGCACCCCCTCGCGGTGCAGGTACAGGATATCGACTGTCCCCGACCCGTCGACGTCCGCGAGCCGGATCCGGCGCGGGTCGAACTGGTCGGGATGGTCGAACCAAGGCGCCCTCGCCATCTCCACCTTCGCCCCGAACCGGCCGTGCCCGAGGTTCGGCCAGTAGCAGACGCTGCCGTTGCGGACGCGGACGAGATCGGTGAGCCCATCGCCGCTCATATCGGCGAGGAACACCGTCTGCGTGCGGTCGGCGAAGACCAGCGCCGGTCCCTTCTCCCCGTCGCGCGGGGCCTGCAGCGTGATGGGCTTGTCGAATCCACCCTTCGCCAGCGATGGGTACCAGACCAGCACCTCGCCGCGCGCGAGGAGGATATCCTCGTGCCCGTCGCCGTTCAGGTCGATGAGCTGCAGATCGGGATCGGACCAGTCGAGCACCGGCTGCGCGGCGAACGGCCGGAACGGGGCCCATGTGCCTCCCTCGGTGCGGTCGAAATAGCCCGCCACCGGCCGCTCGAAGAAGACCATCTCCTTCTGGCCGTCGCCGTCGAGGTCCATCACTTGCAGACCGCCGCGGCTCAGCGATGGCCGGGTCGGCAAGGGAAGCGCTGGTCCGAGCGAGCCGCCGCCCAGGTTGCGCTTGTAGAGCAGCGCCTCGTCCCGGCGCACGAGCAGCCCGGGAAGCGCCTCGCCGTCGAGGTCGACCCACTGGTGCGCGCCCTCCAGCGCACCGGCGATGTCCGCCGCGCTGGCCCTGTCCAGCTCCTTCACCTCGGTATGGAGCTCCGGCAGCGAGTAACCGAGATCGAGCGGCGGATACGACGACCTCGTGTACGCGAGCGTCTCTGCGTCGCGGAGGTACCCCGCGTGCGTCACCGACGCGAGGCGGGTGAGCACCGGGCTGTCGTCGTACGCGAAATCCGTCGATCTCACCAGGCAAGGCGCGGGCCCGAGCTCAGCCATCTTGTGGAACAGCAGCACGCGCCGGCACAGCCGGTAGGTGCGAATCTCGAAGCCGGCGCGGTACGTCGAGAACGCGTCTTGCCTGCAAGGCCAGGCGTTCACCTCCTCGACGGCCGGCGCCGCCGTGTCGTGCTCGCCGTAGTCGAAGACCACCTCGAAGAGCATCGACGAAGCGTCTCCCGGGGCCACGTTTCCGTAGCGGATCCGCTTGAGGTAGCGGTTCGCGATCGCCGACAGCCCCGCGTGCCGGTGCGCCTCGTGCGGCTCGGCGCGCGTCACGCCCGCGAGATCCTCGGCCTTGTGCTCGTACGTGATCACGTTGCCCCGGTCGTCGCGCGTCTCCTCCAGGAGCCACGAGAAGACGCGCTGCGGCGCCTTCGGATCGGCGATCCGCGCGCCCTCCGAGCGCCCGAAGATGCTCGTGAGGTTGTCGCGGGTCGTCACCCTCCAGTACATCGCGCCGGTGATCCGGTGGCGGCGCCGCTCGATGCGCGCGAACTCCCCTTCGATGCGCGGCCGGTAACGCTCCACGACCTCGTCACCGTCGACGAAACGTTGGAGCGAGCCGTCCTCGCGCAGCGCCGGCACCAGGTCCTCGGCACCGGAGAGCACGAACACGTCCGACTCGTGCGCATCCTCGTAGCGCGGCAGCCCTCTCTCGGTCTTGCGGGTGATCTGCGGCACGGACAGCCGCCACCCGACGCCGAAGGGGCCGTTTCCCGCGCCCGAGTCGTACTCGAGCGACAGCTCCGGATGGAACCCGGCGCGAGCAGGGCTCGTGGCGATCGGCACCTGGACCGTGCCGGTGCCCGTCGTGGGGCTGACCGAGAATTTCTCGCCGATGCCCCGGAGCGCGCCGCCGCCCTTCGGGAGAGACGGGGCGGGCGGGGCCACGGGCTCCAGCGCGCGCGCCCTGGCCTCCTGCGCGCCTGAGCTTCTGGGCGCAGCGGCTGCGCCGGGCTTTTCCTGCGGATCGCGCTCGGGATCTCGAGGGTTCATGGTCACACGCTCCCCGGAGCTGCCGTGTAGTGGACGATCAGCGCGATGTCGTCGATCTCGGCGGCAGGCGCCGCCGGAGCGGCGCCTGCCGCCGACAGCACCCAGGTCCCTGTCCTCGCGCCAGAACAAGACTTCTCGCTGCGGACCAGACCCGTGCTGCCGGGCGGAAGCTGGAGAACGATCGCAGAGAGGCCCTCGGGGGAAGGCTTCAGCTGCATGTCGAACGAGAGCGTCTTTCCGGGCTTGAGCTTCACGTAGACCTCGACCCGCTCGATCTCGATCTCCTTGCCCCGGAGCTGGAACGGGAAGCGCTGGGGCCCCAGGGCGAGCTCGAGGGTGTGATCGCCGGCCTCGTCAAGGAAGCCCTGCCAGCCGGCGGAGAACTCCTGGCGCAGGCTGAACATCCGCGCGAGCGAGGTGTCCTCTGCGCCCTCGAGCCACTCGTCGCGCGCGGCGCGCGCCGCGTTGCGCAGCGGGACGCCCCCGTCGCGCGCCGTGTAGCGCAGGTGAATGACCACGTCGGAGAGGGTGTCCATGTCGAACGCCTGATCGCCGTGCGGTATCTCCAGGCGCCACGTGGACTCGGCGCCTGCGCCCTCGAAGGGCAGGTAGCGCTCGTCGCGGAAGTTGAGCTCGAACATCCCGCTGTCGTTGTCCGCGTGGCTGGTCGCGATCGACTGGACGGGCGTGAACCCCTGCACGACGTGCGTCTCCGGCTGAGCCGAGTAGTCGGCCGCCGCGTCCGGGTTGAAGCGCACCTTGCTCGACTCGAGCCTCAGCGTGCAATTGACCGCCGTGTACGGGCCGGTCACGCACGGCAAGGTCAGGCTGACGCTCTTGATCCGACGCATGTAGTGGCCCGGGTAGTCCATGTCGAACAGCGCCTCCGGGAGCGTGATGACGCACGAGCCGGTCGACTTCAGGGTCATGAGCGCGACCGGATCGTGCAGGAGCAGCGACACGTGCTTCGTGATCTCGAACTCGCGACGATCGTGCTCCAGGTACGCGAGCTCCAGGCGCTTGAGGTCGAGGCTCAGGCGGTCGCCGGCCAGCAAGCCCTGGCGCAGGTTGTCCCAGTGACCGAGCTGGATGTACGACGACGAGCTCACGCCGCGCTCGAAGCGGAACGCCTTCTCGGCGCGCTTGGCCGTGTCGTAGGCCAGCTGGAACGCCTGGCTGTACACCGCGGCGATCTGCCCGGCCATCCAGTCGTAGAGCTCGTCGCGCGTGAACTTGTCGCTCAGGTAGGCCTGCGCCCCGCGGGCGTGCTCGATCTGGAGGTCGTGCGCCGCGAGCTCCTTCTCGCTGATCGCCACGCGCAGCTGGGCGGCGGCGATCTGCCGGTCGATCTGCGCGAGCTCGCGGGCCGCGAGCTCCTCCTGCAGCTTCCACTCCTCCCAGCGCCGCTCGTAGCCGCCCACCGTGGCGCTGGCCATGGCCGCCTCGCGCAGGAGCGTGACGGCGATGGACGCCGCCTTGGCGCCAGCCTCCGATGACGCGCCCAGCTTGTCGCCGTCCAGCGTCGTGGTGAGGGTGACGGGGCTGGAGATGCCGGCCGTGCCCACCGTCACGGTGGGCAGCACGTGCGCTGCGGCCGCGCCGGCCATCATCACCTCGGTGATCGCCTGCGTCACCGCGGCCGCCCCGCTCAAGGTCAGATGACCGCTCTCCCAGAGGTTCATGTACTCCACGTCGCGGTAGAACGCGTGGCGCTGGCTGACCACCTCGCGCGCCGCGCGCGACGCCGCGAGCCCCTCGCGCGCCTCGTTCACCTGTTGCTCCTTCACCTGCCGCAGGGCGTCGAGCAGCTGCACCTCGTGCCCGGCGCGGAGCGCCGCGAGCGCCTCCGCGTCGCGCTTCTCGCGCGCGGCGAGCAGCGACGCTCCGAGGGACTTGACCTCTGCGCACAGCTCGTTCGCCCGCCGCAGCAGCACCTCGAAGCGGTGGTGCGGCGCCGGGGTGCTGACGTCGTTGATCACGGTCGTGATGTCCACCCCAGCCGCTGCCGCCTGCACGAGCAGCGCCGGATCGATGGGCGGCTCGAAGAGCGGCAGCTGCCGCTCGATCCCCTCGATGTTCATGCAGTGGCGGATCTTGAACAGGCGATCCGCGACCGTGTCCCAGTACCCAAGGAGCTTGTCGTTCGGCGGCACGCAGAAGTAGAGCATGGTCGGCAGGATCATCGCCTCGACCTCCTCGCCCCCGGCGCCCCCGGCGCCGGCGAGCGACGTGACGAACGACTCGATCTCCACGGCGGCGTTCGAAAACGCGTCGAGCAGCGGCTCGAGCTCGCGGTAGGTCTTCGGAGCGGCGCTCGCCCGCGGCGGGATCATCCGCGGGCGCGGACCGAGCATGTCGGCCGCGAGCACGTAGAGCTGCGTCGCCTCGTTGATCGACTCGATCGTGTCGCGGCGGAAGAGGTGGTCGGCCCACCGTATCAGGTTGTCGATGTACTTCATCACGACCGTCTTCTGGTACGCGACGAGCCGCATCCGGGCGATCAGGTGCGGGTTGAAGGGGTCGCGCTGCCACGCATCGATCTGCCGCGCGAGCTCCTCGGAATGCTCGTTGTCCCCCTCGAACTCCTGGTTCAGCGTCTCGAAGGAGCTCGCCTGCATGGCCTCGTAGAACGGGCGGAGCTTCCAGAACCGCGCTGGCACCGGATCCTTCGAGCCGGTGGTCGGATCGAAGATGGTGTGGAACCAGCGCTGCGCCTCCTCGAAGCGCTGATTGTCGCTCAGGCGATCGGCGATGAGCAGCGGCGCGTGGAAGAAGAGCTCCCAGTTGTAGGCGGAGTAAGCGCCGTCCGAGCGAAAGTCGATCTCGTCGATGGGCTCGCCAGCCACCGCACGGGTCGGGCTGTACGTGCCGTTGAAGAAGGAGCGGCTCGTGAGCTGCAGCGGTGGCGAGCTCAGCGACCAGTTGAGCAGACCGTCCAGGACCCCGTGGCGGCGCAGCCGGCCGAGCATCTCGCAGACGTAAGGATGCTGGAACGTCTCGAAGCGCAGGTGGTGGTTCGGCAAGATCTGGGGGTTCGGTATGGCCTGTTCGGCGCGATTCGCCCAGCCCTCCGCCTCGAGGCGCTGAGTCGAGGTGAGGTTCGAGCCGTCGGTCCATACCGTCGCGGACATGCCGGGGTGGGCCCGCTGGGGCAGGTGCAACGGCGGCGTGCTCTCGGGCAGGGGCGTGACGAGGAAGCTGCGGGTGCCGTCCTCGTAGAAGAAAGGGGTGTCCGCGAGGAAGTCCTCGTCGGTGGGCGGTACGACGAGCCGGAAGGCGCCCGGTGTGCTCCCGAGCGTGACGAGCACCTCGCCGCCCGTGCCGAGCTCCTTGTTCTTCCCCGGCTTGAGCGCCCCGGCGGGCACATACAGCCGGCCGTTGTTCTCGATCGAGGCCGACTCGACGAGAGCCATGCGGTCCTGCGTCGCCCGGCCAGGATGCCGCCGGAGGAACGTGCGGACCTCAGAGGTGTAGTCGTTCAGCCGCCAGCTCCCGTTGCAGCTGGAGCTCAAGAACTCGCCGCGCAGGTAGCTCACGGTCAAGGTGGGCTCGATGGCGTAGTGCCCGCTCAGCGACTCCAGGCATTCCACCACGAGCTCGGTCGACTGCTGGAGCGGGGCTTGCCGCGAGGCCGCCCGGAAATAGAGCGATGCGCCGAGGGGCTGCGACGGGTTCCAATTGATTATGCTGAGCGTCGGCGCGTCCACGACGCGCCGCGCTGTCCACCTCCCATCGTCGTACTCGCTGTACGCGAGCTTGACCTGGACATCGGTGCTGGGCGGAGCGCCGGTCTGGTTGGTGCCCTGATTGTCCCTCGGGACCTCCTCGATCATGGCCCAGAAGAGCAGCAGTCGGTCCTCGTGGATGACCGGGAACAGGTGCTCGCTCTGGATGTCGAGCTCGATCTTCTCCCACGGCGTCCAGCCCGCGCCGCGGACGCGGCGTCGATAGAAATGGGTGTGCGGCGTGCCGCGGGTGCGGGCGAAGATGTGCAGCGCGTCGGCGGCGGAGGAGGCCCCGAGGACGTTCCTGCGCTTCTGCTCGGGCAGGACCGCCATCACCTCGAGCCGCGCGACCTGATCGAGCTTCTCCAGCTAGCCCCGGAACGCGCGCTCGACGCTGCGCTCGTCGAGGTCGCTCTGCAAGAGCTCGTTCTCGAGCGCCTTGAAGAACGGCGTCTTGTCGTCGCGTAGCTCGGGCTCGATCCAGTTCTCTGGATACAGGAAGACCTTCCGGTTGGCCTCCCACACCCGGTAGCTCTTGAGCCACTTCCACTCGCGGGCCGCCTCGTCGTCGAGGACGACGCCGGGCTCCAGCTGGAGGAAGGCGCGCTGGACGAAGAGCTGGACCGAGCCGATCGCCTGCTTGATGCGCGAGGTGAGCTGGCACGGGCCCATCTCGACGTCGACGAGGAGCTCGGCGAAGAGCTGGTTCGAGCTCGCATAGCCCTGCTTCCAGATCAGGAACTCGACGAGCGCCCCGCGCTGGCGCTCGCGCAGCGCGTCCCGCAGCGGCCGCGCCACGGCGGACCACGCCTCCTCGCTGTACTTCGCCTTGACCGCATTGCGGATGCCAGCGGCCGTCGCACGCGCGCCGGCGGCCGTGTCGTCGGCCACGGCCCAGGGCTGCACCTGCGCGGCGGACATGCCGAGGCGCTTGAGGAGGGCGCTCGCGTCGGCGAGCCGCACCAGCTGCTGATCGAGGCCGAGCCCCGCGAACGCCGCCGTGAACCACCCGCCGGTCCCCGCGAGCGACGAGAGGTCCTCCTGCGGCCAGCCTGTCCGCCCGGCGATCTCGGCGAGCAGATCGAGCGACTGTCCCTCTGCGTTCACGCCCGCCGCGCGCATGCGGAAGAGGTCGGCCAGGGCGGCTTTGCCGGCGGGCAGCGCGTCGCGCACGCGCAGGAGGGCGGCGAGCCGCATCCAGCCGTCCCGCAGCGACGGCGGCGCCGGAGCGGGCTCGACAGGCACGTCGTTCAGATCGAGCCACGACGGGTCGAGCACCCACTGGATCTCGTCCGCGGTGAGCTTCAGCCGATGGATGACGTCGGCGATCTTCGCGAGGCGCACGAAGGCGCGGCGCCGCTGCGCGTCGGACGGGGTGGGGCCGCCGTCCAGCCCGCCGAGGAAGTCGGCGATCGCCTTGCGGTTCTGATCGACCTCGGCGCGGAGCGTCTCGGTGACGAGCTGCGCGATCGTCGGCGCGTCCAGGTCGAGCTCCGCCGCGAGCCGCTGGCGTACGAAGAGCTCCGCCGAGAGCGGCTCGCCGGCGCCCTCGGGCGGCTCCGCCCCGCTCGCGATACGGGCGAGGCCGGCGGTGATATCCGCGAGCGCGGCGTCGACGCGGGCCGGCTCGGGGGCCAGACCGCTCGCGGGCTGCGCCGCGTGGCGCAGGAGGTAATCGAGCCGGGCCACGCCGAAGCGCGTCGCGGCCACCGCGAGCGCCATCTCGACGAACCGCCGGGTCACGGCCGGATCGGCCGTATTGAACACGTCGATCCCCGACAGCGCGTGCAGGGCGAGGAGGTCCCGCAGCGGCAGCTTGAGCGCGCGGGCGAGCGAGGCAGCGCGGAAGAGCTTCGACAGGTTGGCGAGGTTCAGCGCGCCGCCGCTCACGAGCGGCGGCGCGCCGAGCGCGGCCTGGCTCGCGACATCATCGGTGAGCAGCGCGAGCTCGGCCGCGCTCAGCCGGAGGGCGGCAAGGACGGCGGGCGCGTGGGCGGCGATCGACGGGCTCGTGTCCGCGAGCTCCGAGCCGCCGCTGTTCAGCTGGAATGCTGGATCGATCGGGTTGACAACTGCCTTGTTCAGGAAGAGCCGCTCGTAGAGCGAGCGATCCTTCGATGTGGGCCCTGCGTGCGTCTGGATCGGCCCCCACCAGGCGAGCGCCTCGATGACGGGCAACCGCAGCTCGGCGTGCAGCCAGGCGACGCCCGAGAGCCTGACCAGCAGCTCGTCGGACGTGCCGCCGCCCAGCACCGAGAGCGCTTGATCCACCTCGGGCGCGGACCAGCCGAGCGCGCGGCGCAGCCGGGTGAAGCGGTTCATCCGGTGCAGCGCCTGCTGTTCCAGGGCCGGAATGCGCAGCTCCGATATCTTGCTGGTCAGCGGGTCGGCCCCCGCCGCCGCGCTGATCTGGAGCAACGCCCCCGGGTTGACGAAGCGCGTATGGAGCATCTCCGTGAGCTCGTCGTAGGTGATCCCGAGGCGTTGCATCAGCACCGCGACGTGCCGCAGCACCGCCTCCCAGCCGCCCTGGATCGGGCTCTGCGACGCGCCGGTGGGATCGGGGATGGAGTTGCCGTCCTGCGAGAGCCCCCAGTGCGTCCATGGGTTGAAGGGACCTGGGGAGCCCGCGGGCGGCTCGCCGGCGAGGAGCCTTCGATCCTCACCGGAGAGGCGGAGCCGCTCGAGCGCGAGCTTGACGCGGTAATCGGCGGGCTCGAAGCCGTCGCCCCGGCGGAGCACCTCCATGAGGTGGACGCGGGGCACGCCCAGATGATCGAGGTAGATGCGCGCCTCCTCCTGCCCCAGGTTGAAGGGGAGCCGCCACGGGTAGCGCTGCGTGGCGAGCGTCTCGTAGGCCGTCTCGTAGACGATCTGCTTCGACGGCGGGGGCGGCTGGGGGTGGGCGGCGAGCTCGGACGCCGCGCCGGTGGTCGCGATGTGATCGGGGAAGGTGACGTCGGGCGAGAGCGAGGTGTTCGCGACGGCATACTCCAGGATCTCGTTCACGAGGTCCACGTACGGGACGGTCGTGTCCGCGTTCTCGCACGAGAGCTCCAGGCGGGCGATGTCCGGCCGCCGATCGAACAGCACGTCGCCGGCCGACTTGTGAGCGCCAGGGAGCGTGGTTTCCTGCCGTGTGAAGAGGTTGTACCTCGTCTTCGGCGCGGTGGACTCCACCGTGGAGAGCTGGCGCTCGAGGAACTGCAGAAGATCGACGAGGTACGCGGGAGGGCCGTAGACCGAGCGACAGTGGTCGCAGGCAGAGAAATCCAGCGAACCGAAGAGGGTTGGCCAGTCCGGGATGAGCGCGGCGTCGGCCGGTGCGGGCGGTTGATTGTTCGGCAGCACGTAGGCCGTCAACGCGTTGAACGAGGCGTGGTGGCGCGCGAGGAGAGCGTTGGACGCCGCGGTGATCTTGCGCGCGCTCGCGTAGACGGCGCTCGCGCGCGCCGGCCCGAGCGCAGGACCGGCGAGCTCGGTGAAGCGGGCGCGCCCCATGCGGAAGATGCTCTGTGCGGAGTCGAGCCCGTAGCTCATCAGGGTCTTGATCTCGGAGGCAGAGGGGGTGATTTTGTGCAGCCTCTCCATGCCGGCAAGCTGGGCGACCACGCTGGCGCGTTGCGAGCCAGAGGCGATGGCGATCGGATTGCGGCTGAGATAAGCGCGAAACCGGGTCCTCCCGAACTCGAAGAGATCCTGCTCAGTGAGAAAGTCCACGGCAAGGGCGAGCACGTGGGGCACTGGAATGAGGCGACCCACGAGGGCGGCGCCGGGGAAGGCCTTTTCGAGGGTCCAGGTCAGCACCGAGGCATAGTTCTGTCGCTGCTCCTGCGCCGTGGCGCCGGGCACGGTGGGTGGAACGCCGATGGGCGCGCCGTCGACCGTCTGGTTGAGCACGGCGAGCCAATCGCTCTCGTCGCGTCGCGCGAGGTCGCGCAGCGATTGCACCGCGCCGGACGCAAATTGCTCGTTCAGCTTCTTGACCAGCGGCAGGTGGCCGCGGGTCACCGCCGCGAGCTGAAGAGTTCGTTGCGTGGCGCTGATGGCGCTCTGCGTGAAGAACGGCACCGAAGAGCGGAGCTCGCTCCAGAAGCTCGCGATGCTGGTCCCCTGGAACCCCACGTAGCTCTCGAGCAGCAGCTGCCGGTTGCTCGATGCGGGTATCACGGTCGCGATCAGCTGATCGAGCGATCCCGCGCCGGGCGTCCGCTCCTCGGACGCGCTCGCCACCACGAGGGGCTTGAGCTTCGCCATCGCGGCGTCGATCTCGGCCGCGGACATCCGGGGAATGACGCGCTCATCGACCGCCCAGGTGATGGCTTCACGCAGCGCCGGGAGGCCGCGCGAGAGCAGCTCCGAGCGAGCGGCGGGGAGGCCCCACCGGCGCAGGCCATAGAAGACCTCGGGTGCGATGGTGGTCCCGCCGGCCATCCTGGACGCCTCAGCGATCATGGCGAGCTCCCCGCGATCCACGCCGGAGCTGCAGGCCAAAAGGGCGAGGCTGTCCTCGTCGAGGTCCGCGAGGTCGAGCATGTCGTGGGCGGGAGCGACAGCGGTCGTGACGCGCTTGTGCTCGGACGGCGCGAAGGAATAGTCGCCCTCGGTCACCACCACGTCGATGACGGCGGTCGCCGGCGCGCGGCAGAGGTGGCCGATGGCCATCTGCACCTCGCTGTCATAGACGTGCACCTCGAGGTCCGCGAGCTGCTTCCCGGGGCGTCCGAGCTCGCTCCGCGTGTAGCCGACCTGGTAGCACCCGGTGGGGTCCGTGTGGCCCTCCGCGAGGGCTGTCCTCGTTATTCCCGAGGCGGTGACGTTCCGATCGAATACATAGATGATCTTGTCCTGGAGCGGCGCGCCGTTCCGGTCTGTGACCCGCCCGCGCACGATCCAGTGCGCCGGCGACGCGGCGCCCGCGGGCGCCGCCGGGTTGACGGCGATGCGGAGCGCCGCGTCGGTCGAGCCGTCGCGCCACAGCAGGGAGTCCCTCGTATCGACGAGCAGCTGGTTGCCTTGATAGACACGGAAGAACCCCGACGCAGGGCTGGAGCCGAGGAGCGGGCGGAGCGACGCCATGTCGAGCTGGAAGGCGAACGAACCCAAGGAATCGGTCGTGGCAGCGGCGATGATCTGAGCTGGCGTGGTGCACACCCATGCCTCGATTGTCGCGTTGTTCACGCCGGCCATCGAGTCGTTCCCGGCGAGATTGTTGATGTTGACGACGCGACCGATGAGGGTGAGCTTCTGTTCGTTCTGTTTCGTTGCCATGCGAGCATCTCCGCAGAGGAATTGTTGTATTGGTCCGACGCGCTCGCCGTCCGCTCGCGCGGGTATTGAGCAATTGGAGCAGCTTATACGGTGGATGGCCGTTTTCTATGTTGAAAAGCTGCCCGTGTCGACGGGGCGAAGGCATCTTCGTCACGTCCATGCTCTTGCAATCTGATCGCGGTATCTGGACTCCTGGAACCGGTCGTGCCCGCCACGTGTCGGTGTGAGGTCGGAACGCCGGAACAAGGACGCACGTCGCTGTCGTTGGCTGTCGCGAGGAGCAGTCCTGCCTGCTCGCGTCGGCGGCCGGTGCCGGCAAGACCCACTGCGTCAGAGACGCGCAGGGCAAGGTCTCGTTCTCCTGGCCCGGGAGCGAGCGCCAGCGCGTCGACCGCAACGACGGCCAGGAGGCGCTGTTCCCCTACGGCTTCGCCCTGATCACGGCGGATCAGGACACGATCGGCGAGCTGTCCGAGGCGTCCATCGACGCCGACTGCAACTGAGCCCTTGCTCTGCGCCGCTGCCGATCTCCCGGGCGGCGGCGGCCCTCATCGCCGGTTCGTGAGCACGACCTTGCCGGTGGTCGCGCGGGACGCGACCGCCGTCATGGCCGCCTTCGCCTCCGCCATCGGCGGCGCGGCGGAGACGAGCGGCTTGATCGCGCCGTGGCCGTAGAGCGCGTAGAGCTCGTCTTGCGCCCTCCGCGTGAGATCGGGCCGGGCGCGGCTGTAGGTGCCCCAGTAGAGGCCGAGGACCGAATAGTTCTTCACGAGCAGGTGGTTCGCGCGCGCCGCGGGGATGCGGCCGGAGGCGAAGCCGATCACCACGATGCGGCCCTCGAAGGCGACGCATTTCGTCGATTGATCGAAGACGTCGCCGCCGACGGGGTCGAAGACGATATCGGCGCCCCGGCCCGAGGTCCGCTCCTTCACGACGGCGACGAAGTCCTCGCGCCGGTAGTCGATGGCGACGTCCGCCCCGAGGGCGCGGCAGACAGCCGTCTTGTCCTCGCCGCCGGCGGTCGCGATGACGGTGGCGCCGGCCGCCTTGGCGAGCTGGATCGCCGCGCTGCCGACGCCGCCCGCGCCAGCGTGCACGAGGACCGTGTCGCCCGGCTGGACGCCGGCGCGCCGGTGGAGCGCGAAATAGCCTGTCTGGTAGGTGATGGTCATCGCCGCGGCGTCCTCGAACGGCATGGCGTCCGGGAGCGCATAGGTGGTGCGCGGCCCCGCGATCGCGCGCGTCGCGTACCCCCCCGAGCCGGGGAGCGTCGCGGCCACGCGGGCGCCCGGCGGGAGCGACGGCTCGCGGCTCTCGACGACGACGCCGGCGACCTCGAAGCCGGGGATGAACGGCGGAGTCGGCTTGACCTGGTGCGCGCCCGCCGTGAAGAGCACGTCGGGGAAGTTGATCGCGGCGGCGGCCACCTCGATCCGGACCTCTCCCTCGGCGAGCGGGGGGTCGTCCACCTCTTCCCAGACGAGGATCTCGGGGGGACCGAAGGCGTGTCCGCGCCAGGCATGCATGCCCGCGGACCTTAGCAGAAAGCCCGGGCGGCCCGGCGGAGGCCGCCGCGGCGCCGCCTCGCGCGCCGGGGATCCCTTGCGGGATCGCCGGCGCGCGCGAGATCAGCGGACGATCTCGATCGGCAGCTTCGCCGTCACGGAGCCCTGCTCCTGCCCGTCGAACGTCACCTCGACATCGTAGGTCCCCGGCGCGAAGAACTCGTCTTCCGGGTTGTCCGTGTCCGATGGCCCGCTCCACTGCCGCCCCGACCAGGAGATCGTGTGCGTCGCCGCCGTCGCGTCGACCTGCACGGTCGCTGCGGTGTCGGGAGCGCAACACCCGGTGTCGCAGAGGCAGTACTGCTGTGGATCCCCCGCCGCCGACAGCCCGGTGATCTGGTACGTGACGAACGAGCGCGGATCCGCGCTCGGCACGACGCAGTGCCCGCACCCGTCCGAGGCCGCGATCTCGATCGGAGGCACGCTCGAGTCGGTCGTGACCGTGTAGACGAACTCCGCTGGCTCGCCCCTCCAGTAGACGCAGCGGCTGGACTCGATCGATATCGTCACGCCCGGGATCGTGCCCTGGACGCCGCGCACCGCGCACGGCTCGGCCCCCGGCGGCAGCCCGCGGTCGCCGCCGCTGCTGCTGCTCTCGCTGTCGCCGCCGCTCCCGGCGCCCTCCTTGCCGCCGCCGCATCCGGTCGCGCACGCAGCGGACAGCAAGGCTATCGCCAGAGCTCGAAGCATGTCGTTTGCCATTCCCTCACCTCTCCCTCCTTCGCGCCACGCCGCCTGTTTGCGGCGGCGCGCGATCGGCAGCAAGGGAGATGCTCCGCGATGCGCGCGCGGGCTCCGGAGGGACAGGCCGTGGCGCGCCACCCCGGGCCGCCGACTGTGCCAGTCTGGGCCGCGGCCTGCCTGCGGGCGTCGCGTCGGCCGTGCTTCAGAGGTAGATCTCGATCCCGAGCTTTGCCGTGACGACGCCCTGCTCCTTGCCATCGAACGTCACCTCGACTTCGTAGCTCCCGGGCGCGAAGGGGTCGCCCTCCGGATTGCTCGTGTCGGACGGGCCGGTCCACTGCCGCCCCGACCAGCGGATCGTCTGCGTCGCCGTGGTCGCGTCGACCTGCACGGTCGCCGCCTCGTCGGGAGCGCAGCAGCCCACGTCGCACAGGCAGTAGAGCTGCGGCTGCGGATCAGCGCCCCACGAGAGGCCGCTGATCTTGTAGGAGACGAGCGAGAGGGGATCGCTCGTCGGTTCGACGCAGCGCCCGCAGCCGGTGGAGGCCGCGAAGTCGATCGGGGGGACGCTCGAGTCGGTCGTGACCGTGTAGATGAACTCCGCCGGCTCTCCCTGGCGGTAGTTGCAGCGGCTCGACTCGATCGAGATCTTCACGCCGGGGATCGTGCCCTCGACGTCACGCACCGCGCACGGCCCGTCCGACGGGTCGATGCAGCCGCCGCCGCTCCCCTCGCCGCAGCCGCCGGTGCCGTCCTCGCCGCTGTCGTCGTTGCCGCCACCGCCGCTGTTGTGGCCGCCGCTGCCGCCGTCGTTGCCGCCGCTTCCGCCGGTGCCGCCCTCGCCGCCGCTGCTGCTGGCGCCGCTGCCGCCGGTGCCGCTGCTGGCGCCAACGCCGTCATTCACGCTGTCCTTGCATCCCATCAGGCACGCACTGGACAGCAGGGCTGCCGCCAGCACGCGAAGCACGTCGCTCGTCATCGCATCACCTCGTGGCTCCGCCACCGAACCTCGCGCGCGGCGGCGCGGGGCGTGCAGCAAAAGGGATGCCTCGCGCCACAAGCGCAGATCCCGCAGGAGCACCGCTGGTTCGCGACACCCCCGGATGTTCGATTGTGCCAGTTTGGGCCGTGGTGGGCTGTGAGCTGCTGCGCTCCCAGGGCGTCATTCCCGGCGAGCCAGCTATTCCGGGGCATCCCGGCGACATTTCAACGCGCGAACCAGCGGCCGGCCCGGCTCATCCCGCGACGGGCCGGCGCGCCGCCGTCACTCGAGCTCGGGGTACCAGCACGCCACGCGGTGGCCGCTGCCGGGGACGAGCTCTTCGAGCGGCGGGATCTCGACGTCGCATTTGCCCTCTTCGGCCCTCCGGCAGCGAGGGTGGAACACGCAGCCGTCGGGCGGGTTGATCGCGCTCCCGGGCGCGCCCGGCAGCAGGCGGCGCGCCTTGCTCCCCCGCTCGATCGACGGCGTCGCCTCGAAGAGCGCGCGCGTGTACGGGTGGTGCCGCCGCCCGGCCACGCCCTGCGTGGGGCCGATCTCCACGATGCGGCCGAGGTACATCACCGCGACGCGGTGGCTCACGTGCTCGACGACGCGCAGGTCGTGCGAGATGAACAGCAGGCCGAGCGACAGCTCGTCCTGGAGCTCCTCCAGCAGGTTGACGATCTGCGCCTGCACCGAGAGGTCGAGCGCGCTCACGGGCTCGTCGCAGACGATGAAGTCCGGGCGCACGGCGAGGGCGCGGGCGATCGCGACCCGCTGCCGCTGCCCGCCCGAGAGCTCGTGGGGGAAGCGCTCCATCATGTCCGGCCGCAGGCCGACCTTCTGGAGCGCGCCCTCGACCATCGCGGTCTCCTCGTCGCGGCTCCTCGCGAGGTGGTGGATGACGATGCCCTCGCCGACGATCTCGCGCAGCGTCATGCGCGGGTTGAGCGAGCCGTAGGGGTCCTGGAAGACGATCTGCATCCGCCGGCGCATGGCCCGGAGCGCGCGGCTCGACAGGGCGCTCAGGTCGTGGCCGTCGAAGAGGACCCGGCCGACCGTGGGCTCGATGAGCCGGAGCACGAGGCGCCCGAGGGTGCTCTTGCCGGAGCCCGACTCGCCGACCAGGCCGAGCGTCTCGCCCCGGTCAACGTGGAAGGTCGCCTCGACGACGGCCTGCACGAACGACGGCTTCGCGAAGGCGCCGCGCTGCACCGGGTAGAACTTCGAGAGCCCCTCCGCCTGGACGAGCGGCCGCTCGCCCGGCGCGCTCTCCGCGCGCGCCGCGGCTGCAGGGTGCAGGTGCGGCGCGGCGGGCTCGTCGCGCTGCGTGGGCGGCGGGGACCCGCTGTCGCGCGTCACGAGGCGCCCTCGTTGCCCGCGCGCCCCGGGCCCGTCAGGAGGAAGCAGCGCGCCGCGTGGTGCCCCGCGCCGGGCGGGACGGCGTAGAGGTCCGGCGCCTCGGCGCGGCAGCGGTCGAACACGGCGTCGCAGCGGTCCTGGAAGCGGCAGCCGCGCGGCGGATCGCGCAGATCGGGCAGCGCGCCCGGGATGGTCGGCAGGCGGAGCGAGCGCTCGCCGCGCACGCGGTGCGGGCGGAGCCCGCGCGCGGGGATGCTCCTGAGGAGCGCGCGCGTGTACGGGTGCGAGGGCGCCGCGAGCACCTCGCGCGCCGGCCCTTGCTCGACGACGACGCCGGCGTAGAGAACGACGATCTCGTCCGCGAGCTCGCCGACGACGGCGAGGTCGTGCGCGATGAGCAGGAGGCTCATCGACGTCTCTGCCTTGAGCCGCTCGAGGAGGTCGAGGATCTGCGCCTGCGTGGTCGTGTCGAGCGCGGTGGTGGGCTCGTCGGCGATGAGCAGCGAGGGCTCCGGCGCGAGGGCCATGGCGATCATGACGCGCTGGCGCATCCCGCCGGACAGCTCGTGCGGGTAGCTGTTCGCGCGGACCTCGGGCTCGGGGAAGCCGACCTTGCGCAGGAGGTTCACGGCGTAGAGCCGGGCGTCGCCGCGGGACATCGGCCGGTGCAGCCGGATGGCCTCGGCGATCTGGGCGCTGACCGTGTACACGGGGTTCAGCGAGGTCATCGGCTCCTGGAAGATCATGCCGATCTTCCCGCCGCGCACGGCGCGCATCTCGCGCTCGCTCAGCGCGAGGAGGTCCTGGCCGTCGAGCTCGATCGAGCCGCCGTCGATGGACGCGTAGGGCGCGGGAAGCAGCCGCAGGATGCTCAGCGCGGTCACGGTCTTGCCGCAGCCCGACTCGCCGACGAGCGCCACGGTGCGCCCGCGCGGCACCGTGAACGAGACGCGGTCGAGGGCGCGGGTGACGCGGCCGTCGGCGGCGAACGACACGCGGAGGTCGCTCACCCGGAGCAGCGTGGGCGGCGGGGCCTCCTCGGGCGAGAAGGGCGGCGCGGCGCGGGGCAGCGGGAGGGGGCGCCCGCTCACCGTCGAGCGCTGGGTGACGGCGGGCTCGTCGTCGTCGAGCAGGCCGCGCGTGACGGCGCCGTGGGGGACGGCGGAGGCGCTGGGGGCGGGGAGAGCGCCCGCGGTCGGCGTGGCGGGCGCGGGAGGAGCGCTCGCGCTCGAGGCGCCGGGCGTGGCCGGGGCGCTGGGCAGGGAAGGCGCGCTGGGCACGGGCGGCCTTCTCTCGCCGAGGTCGTGGCGGATCAGGGGAAGCGGGAGCGAGTTCCGCGCGCCGAGGTCGTCGTCCTCGTCGTCCTGGCCGTTGCTCACCGTACGTACACCTCGAGGCGGGGGCCGACGCCCTGGGAGATGCCCATCGAGTAGGCGGCCCCGACGGCGTCGCTCCCCGGCGCGAGGATGGCGATGCCGTGGTCGTCCTTGCGCCGCCTGGCCCAGTCGCGCACGAGCGAGGTGACGTCGATCCGCAGCGGCGTCGCCGGTCGGGGCCGCGCGATGGCGGCGGCCTCGGGGATCGACAGCCGCGGCTGCCGGCCCCACGTCGCCGTCTCGGAGCGCCACGGCTCGAGGATGCGCGCGACCTCCAGGGTGAGCGCGCGCTCGGCGGGGGGCGCCATCGGGGCCGGCTCCAGCACGACGAAGGCGCTCGCGATGTCGGCGCCGGCGCCGAAGCTCGGCGAGAACCGGAGCAGCAGGACGACTTCACCGCCCCCGGCGCGCCCGAGCGCGACGGCGTCGGGGACGCCCGGCGTGGCCGCGGCGTCGTCGTCCTCGACGAGGAGGGCGAGGTCCTCGGGCGGGAGCAGCACGCGGCGCGCGTCGAGGGGCGCGGGGAGGGCGCTCGCGGGGCGGCAGCGCCCGGCGACGCAGTAGCCGGCGCCGCAGACGCCCGCGCCCGCGCACACGCCCGCGTCCTTCGCGGGGCCGCCGCCGCAGCCCAGGAGCGGCGGCGCCGCGACGAGCAGGGCCACGGGCGCGAGGGCGGCGAGCAGACGCACAGCGGGGGCGACCATAGCAGAGGGCGGCCCGGGTAGGGCGGCCCCGGTGGCGCGGCGGGTGGTGGCGGGCGCGGCGCGCAGGGGCGCGGCGCATCCGAAGCGGGGGCGCGCGCTCGGGCGTGGAGGGCGGCGGCGCGCCCGGGAGGGGCGGTGGTGGGCGCGCGCAGGCCGCTGCCCGAACGGCGTGGTCGGCGGGGACGCGGGGAACGCGAGCGTCTCGAGAGGCGTTGCGGTCGAGAGCGTCGCGATCCCTGTTGTCGGGCCGCGGCCGCTCTGATGGGATGCCGTGTCGTGCGCGTTCGAGCCATTACCTTCCTGAGAGCGCTGTTGATCGTGGCCGCCGTGCCTGGGGCGCTCGCCGCGTGCGGAAAGAAGGCGCCGCTCGGGTCTCCGTGCCGCGCGGACGACGACTGCGGGTCCGGCCTCGCCTGCCACCGCGAGCAATGCCTGCACGAGGGGAGCGCCCGGCGTCTGCGCGACGAGGAGCAGCGCGCCTCGGGCGAGGGGGCCGCGCGCAAGGTCGGTGACCGCATCGAGGTCGAGTGGAAGGGCTCGTACAAGCCCGCCGTCATCACCAGCGTCGTCGCCCCGGGCTCCTACCGGGTCCACTTCGACGGGTACGACGCGCAGTGGGACGAGGTCGTGACGGAGGCGCGCATCAAGGGCGGCGCGCGCTCGGGCTCGGGGCAGCGGACGGCGGTGCCGGCGGCGAGCAGCTCGCCGCGCTGAGCGGCGGAAGGCGGCGCTCGGAGCGCCTGGAGCTCGGCCGCGATGGTCGAGATCGACGGGGCGGGGGCGACTGAGCTTGCCACCGAAACCGCACCGCGACGGCGTATGCACTGACAATTAAAAATCCCGCGTAAGCGGCGGACAGGGCCGAAAGCAGATCGAGGAAGTCCTCGCTCATGGGCGGATCCGGGGAACGCGGTACGGGCACTCGTGCTTCGAACCCACGGCGTCGGACCCCAGGGGCAGCCGAACGAAGCTCGCGTCAGACGTCGACGGTCGCGTCGTGCAGAGCACGTCGTACACGACCGCCATGGATCGGTCGACGATGCTCGACTGCTTCGTCGCTAACCCGGCGATCGATGTCTCGACACATTTCGCACACGATCCGCATAGGATTTGTTGTGCGACCTAAGCGAAAGAAAGCAAGATGAGCCGCGGGACGTGCTGGTCTAACGGACCGTTGCGAGGCACACAGGTAGGATCACCCCGCCGCGCCTCGCTCGCGGCAGGACCAGAGTGTCTCTGATTCTAGCCACCGCCAACCGCCGCGGCCTCGGCCGGTCGTGAGGTCGGACGTGGACGGGTTCCAGAGCGCCGGTGCTGAGCCGATGCAGGAGAGCTTGCTGGTACAGCTGTCGAACGAGCGTGCGCGGCAAGACCGGCTATTCTAGGACACCGATCACGTTGGAGTCCCGAGGAATCAACAGAAGGGAAGAGAAACCGCAAGGGGCGCGAGGGGCGCAAGGGAAGGAAAGATAATATCTCGTCTCTGGTCCCTTGCGTCCCTTGCGTCCCTTGCGTCCCTTGCGCCCCTTGCGCCCCTTGCGGTTTCTCTCTTTCCCGCATTCCTTGCCCTTGGAGCTTGCTTTCTGGCAGCTCGACGGGGGCTCGCAGCTCATTGAATTCAGTCAAATTTCAACCCGTTTGTCGCTCTATGCGCGCGATCGAGAATCAGGTCCCGATCGTCCGCGCGGCTCGCTTCGGGCCTTCCGGCGTGTTTCACCAGGACGGGCGGCACGAGACGCGGGCAAGCTCCGAATCGGGCGTTGCGCTGAGCGCCTCGGAGCGCTCCGTGTTCTCGCGCTTCGCCTACGCTCCGTTCCTCGGCGTTCTCCTCGCGCTTTCACTCGTGGTTCGAGCGACGCGATCCGGCTCGATTTTCCTGCGCGCCCCCGTCGCGGCGGGCGCGCCCGCGCGTCATTTGCTGCCCGCGCGGACGAAGTCCACGAACGCGCGAAGCGCCGCGGGCATGTGGCGGCGGCTCGGATAATAGAGAAAGGGGCCCGGGAAACGCGACCACCAGCGCTCCAGGACCGGCTTCAAGGCGCCGCTCTCGAGGTGCGGGTGCAGCCAGTCCTCGAACCAGTAGAGGAGACCGGTGCCCGCGATCGCCGCATCCACGAGGAGGTCCGTCGCGCTCCCGAGGCTGCCGACGAGCGGGCCGGTCGGGTCGACCTTCACGACCTCGCCGTCGCGCTCGAATTCCCACGGGCACAGCGCGCCGTTCGGGAAGCGGCCGCGCAGGCATGCGTGGTCGAGGAGCTTGCGCGGGTGGGTCGGGCGCCCGTGCCGCTCGAGGTAGGCGCCCGACGCCGCGAGCGCCAGGCGCTGCTCGCGCTGGCCGATCGGGACCGCGATCATGTCTTTCTCGAGCGTCTCTTCGTAGCGAATGCCTGCGTCGCAGCCCGCGGCGAGGATGTCGACGAGCGTGTCGTCCGCCGTCACCTCGACGCGGATATCGGGATATGCGGCGAGGAACGGCGGCAAGATCCGTGGGAGCACGAGCCGCGCGGCGACGACGGGGACGTTCAGCCGGAGCGTGCCGGCCGGCTTTTCGCTCGAGCTCTTCACGACGTCGAGCGCCGCTGCGATCTCGGCGAGCGCAGGACCGAGCCGCTCGAGGAGACGCGCGCCTGCCTCGGTCGGCGCGACGCTGCGGGTCGTCCGATGAAGAAGCCGAACGCCGAGCTCGCCCTCCAGCCGGCGCACCGCCTCGCTCGCGCTCGACGCGCTCGTGCCGCTCGTGCGGCTCGCCTCGCGGAAGCCGCCGGCGCGCGCCACCGCGGCGAAGACTCGGACGTCGTCGAGATCCACTGCCATTGTTCGCCTTTCCGTACGGGCCGTGCTGATTCGAGGCTCTTATCATACACCCCGTCGTGGCCTACCGTCGACAGCCATGACGAATCTAGCCAAGGCCGGGACGTTCAAGATGGGCAGTCGCACGGTGAAGCGCTTCGGGTACGGAGCCATGCAGCTCGCCGGGCCGGGCGTGTTCGGACCGCCGCGAGACCGCGGTGCGGCGCTCGCCGTGCTGCGCGAGGCGGTGAAGAGCGGCGTCGATCACATCGACACGAGCGACGTGTACGGGCCGCACGTCACGAATCAGATCCTCCGCGAGGCGCTGCACCCGTATCCGAGGGATCTGGTGATCGCCACGAAGGTCGGCGCGAGACGCGGCCCACAGGGATCCTGGGAGCCGGCGTTCGCCGCCGAGGACATCGCGAGCGCGGTCCACGACAACCTCCGGAATCTCGGCGTCGACGTGCTCGACGTCGTGAACCTGCGCGTCCTGTTCGACGCGCAGGGACCCGCGGAAGGCTCGATCGAGGCGCCGCTCTCCGCGCTCATGAAGCTGCAGCGCGAGGGCAAGGTCCGCCACATCGGCCTCAGCAACGTGACCGCGAGGCAGGTGGAAGAGGGGCGCGCGATGACCGAGATCGTGTGCGTGCAGAACCTGTACAACCTCGCGCACCGGCAGGACGACGCGCTGATCGACGGCCTCGCCGCGGCGGGCGTCGCGTACGTGCCGTTCTTCCCGCTCGGCGGCTTCTCGCCGCTCCAGTCCTCGACGCTGTCCGACGTCGCGCGCCAGCTCGGCGCGACGCCGATGCAGGTCGCGCTTGCGTGGCTGCTGCGGCGCTCGCCGAATATCCTTCTCATTCCCGGGACGTCGAGCGTCGCGCACCTGCGCGAGAACCTCGCGGCGGCAGATCTCGAGCTGTCCGACGACGCGATGAAGGCGCTCGACCGTATCTAGATCACCGACGATGAGGCAACCCGGTCGACGCGCCGCCGCTGCCGAGGATCCCCATCCGCACCGACTCCACGGATGTGCGCGACAACTACGGGATCCAGCCGGTATCGGCGACGGCGCTCTACTCGCGCTATGACGGCGTCCTCTATGACATCGAGACGGGGGCGGCGCTCGCGACCTTCCCGGGCTTGCGAAGCGCCGTCGCCGGCGCCTTCATGGTCTATCCGTGCGGCTACGGCGTGTGCGCAGAGACCTACTGAGCCGGCGTACGGCGCCCGGTTGAGCCTCCGCCGGATTCCAGCGAGACTCGAACTCAAAAATCGACATCGGTCCGTGCCCAGACTGGCTCCGTCACGTTCTTCCCAGGGTGAAGGGGCCGGCGACAACGGCGGGCCGCTTCCGGGGCGCCGCGCTGCATGGGCCGGCCGGCTCCCCTCCATCCACACGTTGCGAGCTGCAGGGCTGGACCATGCGCAAGACTTATCTCATGGCGTCGATTTTCGTTGCGACCGCGTTGCTCGCGGCCGGCTGCAAAACGGGGACATGCGCGGATGCCGTCGAGCACGCCGAGGCTTGCGGGGTCGACGACCTCGAGCTCGATGACGACTTCGCCGGCTGCTCCGAACACGAGGCGTGTCGCGCGTCGTGCGTGCTCGACGCGCCCTGCGACGAGATCAAGGCATCTTTCGCCGGCGGCACGGACCGCAGCACGGAGGCCTGGCGCTGCTACGAGCAGTGCCCCATCTCTGATTGACGCCCATTCCACCGGGCGGCTGATGCCGGTCACCAGCCGGATTTCTCGTCCTCGCCCAGCACGCCGCCGATCAGGCCGGCCGCGCCGCCCACGGCCGCGCCGCCGGCGCCTCCGAGGAGGCCTCCGGCGAGCGCCCCCTTGGCCGCGCCTCCGGCGAGCTCGTCCTCCGGCGAGCACTCCTTCGCTTCTCCCTCCGCCGCCGGGTCCGCCTGCTTCTGCTGGCTCGTCGCTCGTGTCGGCTGATTCTTCTGCTGCTTTTTCATGATGAGCTTCGAGGCAATCCGCGTACCAGCAGCGACGGCGGGCCGCCGGAGCCGGGCGGTCTCCGTCCGGCCTGGTTCGATCCGTGCTCCGAATTCGTGATCTCGAGGAGCGACCGCACGAGCAGGTCCTTGTCGTCCATGGCGCGCCACACCGAGCGGCCAAGGACGACGACGTCGAGGTCTCGAACCCGCTTGAACACCACTCCGGCAAGGAGCGTCGACGCGGCGCTCTCGGGAAACAAGCTGAGACCTTCGCCGCTCGCCACGAGCATGAGGATCACATCGCTGCTGGCCTCTTCGTGGGCGAGCTCGAGCCGATGATCATGCGCCCGGAAGGCAGCGATGATGTCGTCCTGGAGGCGCGGGCCCTCCTTGCGCGGAGGCCAGAGAAAGCGCTCCTGCTTCAGGTCCGCGACCCTCAGCGTGCGCCGCGCCGCGAGGCGATGGCTCTTCGACATCACGACGCCGACGCGCTCGCGGTACAGCACGCGGAAGCGGAAGAGCGGGTCGTCTTCCGGCGAATGATAGCCGTACCCGACCGAGATCTTGCCGTCGCGCAGCGCGGCGACCTGCTCCTCGCTCGGCAGCGGCCGAAGGCGTACCTCGACGCGCGGGTGACGCGCGCGGAACGTCTGCACGATCCCCGGCAGCAGGAGGGCGTCGGCCAGGGCGCCGTCGAATCCGACCACGATCGTCCCGATACGCCCTTGCGCCGTCGCGCGGGCGTCCTCGACCGCGAGCGCGGCGCGAGCCAGCGTCGCACGCGCACCTTCGAGGAAGCTCCGGCCGGCGGCGGACAGCTTCACCCCGCGTCCCGAGGGCACGAAGAGCTCGACGCCGATCTCCTCTTCGAGCTGCGCGATTTGCCGGCTCAAGGGCGACTGCGAGACGTGAAGCTGCTCGGCCGCCCTTCCGAAGTGCTCCGCTTCCGCGACGGCGACGAAGTACCGCAGGTGACGTAGCTCCATGTTTCAGACCTATAGGGTCTGAAACCGTTGCGATCAATGTCCTGGTGGCCTTGAACGCGACCGTGCAGGCTGTTCAACATGCTGCGACACGAGAGAGGCCCGGCGGCTCACCCCGAGGCGAACCCGATGATGCAACGTCGCCCCGCCGGCGCGGCGCTCGTCGCCGGGGCGGTGATCTTCTTCCTCGCCGAGCTCATCGCCGCCGCGGCATGGACGGACCCTCCCTACAGCTACACGCATCACTACATCAGCAACCTGGGAGTCCGTGGCCCCCTCGAGGCGCTTGGCCAGTTCATGAACTCGCCGCTCGCCTGGGTCATGAACACCGGGTTCTTCCTCTTCGGGATCATGTTCTTCATCGGTGTCGCCGCGCTCGAGGGCCTGCGGAGCTGGCGCCGCTGGGCAGCGCTGATCCTGGGAGCTCTCGTGGCGCTTGGCGGCGTCCTGCTGGCGCTCAACCCCGGTTCCGGAGAGCCGCCCGACGGCGCCATCGACTATCACGGCCTGGGCGCCTTCGCGTCCATCGTCGGGGGCAACGTGCTCGTGATCCTCCTTGGACGCCAGCGCCAACAGATTGGAGTCACTCCGAAGGCCGGGAGGGCCATGGTCGCCCTCGGCGTGTTCGGGCTCGCCTCGATGGTGGCCTTCCTCGCGGTCGCCAGCTCGGGGGCCAATGTCCTCATCGGCCTCGTCGAGCGCTGCGCTGTCTATCCCATCCTGGTCGGCTTCCTCTGTGCGGGGACGTCGATCTGGACTCGCAGGACCGCTCATGCAGCTTCGCGACCTCTGCCTTCGAGCGCGGTGTCGCGCAGGGCGAGCTCTACCTGACCGACATCGTCGCGCAGGCCGCAAGCGCCGCGATCCCTCCCGTCTTTTGGCTGAAAACGGCGCGGCCGGCAAGTACACTCGCGCGCCATGCCTGTGGTCGCCCTGCTCCTCTTGCCATTTCTCGGGAGCGTGCTCACCGCGCTCCTGCCGACGCGGGCACGGTCCGAGCTTGCGGCTTGCGCAGGGCTCGTGTCGGCCGGCGCGGCGGCCTGGGTCATCAGCCTGTTTCCGCGGGTGCGTGACGGGGGCGTGATCCGCGAGACGATCTCGTGGGTGCCTTCACTCGGTCTCGATCTGGTCCTCCGGATCGACGGGTTCGCGTGGATGTTCGCCGTGCTCATCACCGTCATCGGCGCCCTCGTCTGTCTGTACGCGCGCTACTACATGTCCCCCGAGGATCCGGTGGCGCGCCTGTACGCGCTCTTCCTCGCGTTCATGGGCGCGATGCTGGGCGTCGTTGTCTCGGGCAACCTCGTTCAGCTCGTCCTCTTCTGGGAGCTCACGAGCCTCGTTTCGTTCCTGCTCATCGGCTACTGGCATCACCGGGTGGACGCGCAGCGGGGCGCGCGCATGGCGCTCACCGTGACCGGCGCGGGCGGGCTCGCGCTCCTCGGAGGCGTGATCCTCCTCGGCCACATCGTCGGCAGCTACGAGCTCGATGTGGCCCTCGCCTCGGGCGCCCTCATTCGGGCACACCCGCTTTACCCGGTCGCGCTCGTCCTCATCTTGCTCGGCGCGCTCACCAAGAGCGCTCAATTCCCGTTTCACTTCTGGCTGCCGCGGGCGATGGCCGCGCCGACGCCGGTGTCCGCCTACCTGCACTCGGCGACCATGGTGAAGGCGGGCGTATTCCTGCTCGCGCGGCTCTGGCCGGCGCTCTCGGGGACCGAGCTGTGGTTCTGGATCGTCAGCGGCGCGGGCATGACGACGCTCCTGCTGGGCGCGTATATCGCGATGTTCCAGAACGATCTGAAGCGCGTGCTCGCCTACTCGACCGTCAGCCACCTCGGCCTCATCACGCTCCTCTTCGGGCTCAACAGCGCGCTCGCCGCCGTCGCCGGCGTGTTCCACATCATGAACCACGCGACGTTCAAGGCCTCGCTGTTCATGGCCGCGGGCGTCGTCGACCACGAGACCGGGACACGCGACATCCGACGCTTGAATGGCCTGATTCGCGCCATGCCTCGCACCGGCGCGCTGGCGCTCGTGGCGAGCGGCGCGATGGCCGGCGTGCCGCTGCTCAACGGCTTTCTGTCGAAGGAGATGTTCTTCGCCGAGACGGTGTTCTTGTCCGCGCACCCGTCGGTGGAAGTGGGGCTCCCGGCGCTGGCGACGCTCGCGGCGGTCTTCGCGGTCGTGTACTCGCTGCGCTTTGGCTACGACATCTTCTTCGGCCCGCCGTCGACCGATCTCCCTCGCCAGCCGGAGGAAGCCCCGCGGTGGATGCGGACACCGATCGAGCTCCTGGTGCTCAGCTGCCTCATCGTCGGCGTAGCGCCGACGATCTCCATCGGGCCATCGCTCGCGGCGGCCGCTCGCCCCGTGGTCGACGGGACGCTCCCGGACTACAGCCTCGCCATCTGGCACGGCTTCAACCAGCCTTTCGTCATGAGCCTCATCGCCATCTCAGGCGGCGTCGTTGGGTACCTCTGGCTGCGCAAGCATCAGGAGCAGGGGCGGCTCCAGGATACGCCCTTCATCGAGCGGTTCAACGGAAGGCGGCTGTTCGAGGGCGCGCTGCTCGGGCTCACGCGCCTCTCGCGGAGGGCGCTCGGGCTCGTCGGAACTCGACGACTTCAGACGCAGATGTTCGCGATCATCGCGGTCGCGCTCCTCCTCGCGCTCCTCGCGGGGCATGGCGTTCCGCTGGAGTGGGGCGACCGGGACAGGCTCCCCGCGTCGCCTGCGTTCGTGATCTTGTGGGGCATCGGCGCGGTCTGCGCGGTCGGCGCCGCCGTGATGGCAAAGTTCCACAGGCTGATCGCGATCACGTTGATGGGCGGCGCGGGCCTCGTCACCTGCCTGACGTTCATGTGGTTCTCGGCGCCCGATCTCGCCCTCACGCAGGTCGTCGTGGAGGTCGTCACCACCATCCTGTTCCTGCTCGGGCTGCGCTGGTTGCCGATGCGCATCGAAGGAATTTCGAGGCCTGTCACGGCCCGCGACAGGGCGCGGCGCGCGCGCGATCTGCTGCTCGCGATCGGCGCCGGCAGCGGTCTCGCCGCGCTCTCCTATGCGATGCTGACCCGGCCGGCGCCGCACAGCATCTCACCGTTCTTCCTCAGCCGCGCGCTGCCGGAGGGAGGAGGCGCCAACGTCGTCAACGTCATGCTCGTCGACTTTCGCGCCTTCGACACGCTCGGCGAGATCACGGTCCTCGGCGCGGTCGCGCTCACGGTCTACGCCCTCCTGCGCCGCTTTCGACCGCCGCCGGAGAGCGTCGAGCAGCCCCAGCAACAGAGGGCTTTGCCGGCCGACATCGTCACCGACCTCATGAAGCCGCGCACGGCCGAGGACGCCGAGCGCGGATACATGATGGTGCCGGCGGTCATCGCGCGCGTGCTCCTGCCGGTCTCCGTCCTCGTCGCGGCGCACTTCCTTCTTCGTGGGCACAACGAGCCAGGCGGCGGCTTCGTGGCCGGCCTCGTCGTCGCGATAGCGATGCTCATGCAGTACATGGTCTCGGGGGCGCTCTGGCTGGAGGCGCGCGCGCGCCTCCGTCCGGCGCGCTGGATCGCCGCTGGACTGCTGCTCGGGGCGGCGACGGGCCTCGGCGCGCTCGCCGTCGGCTATCCCTTCCTGACGACGCACACGGCCCATGTCAGGCTGCCGCTGGTCGGCGAAGTCCACCTGCCGAGCGCCACCTTCTTCGACCTCGGCGTGTTCGCGGCCGTCGTGGGAGCGACGCTCCTCACCCTCACGGCGCTCGCGCACCAGTCGCTGCGCGCGCACCGGCGATCGACGCAGGGGCCAGCGCCGTCGACGAGAAAGGGCACGAGCTAGATGGAAGCTTTGCTCGCGCTCGTCATCGGCGTGCTCGGCGGAGCCGGGGTCTGGCTCGTGCTGCGTCCGCGGACCTTCCAGGTGATCATGGGGCTCACGTTGCTCTCGTACGCGGTGAACCTCTTCATCTTCAGCATGGGGAGCATCTTCATCGACAAGCCGCCGATCGTGCGACCTGGAGCGCCGGCCGATCTCCAGCACTACACGGATCCGATGCCGCAGTCCCTCGTGCTCACGGCCATCGTGATCGGCTTCGCGACCACGGCGCTCTTCCTCGTCGTGCTCCTCGCCTCGCGCGGCCTCAGCGGCACCGACCACGTGGATGGAACGAGGGAGGAGCCATGACCGAGCGCTTCCCGCACCTCATCGTCGCGCCCGTCGTGCTGCCGCTGATGACGGCGGCCCTGCTGCTTCTGATCGGTGAGAAGCGCAAGCGCGCCAAATCCATCGTCAACATCAGCGCGGCCCTGGCAGGCCTCCTCGTGGCGCTCCAGATCCTGCGCGGCGCCGACGCCGGCGGCTCGTCCGGCGCCGCCGGTGTGTATCTCATGTCGAACTGGGAGGCGCCTTTCGGGATCGTGCTCGTCGCGGACCGGCTCTCGGCGCTCATGCTGGTGCTGGTCGGCGTGGTGAGCCTCTGCGCCGCCCTCTACGCCGAGGCCGCGTGGGGCCGCGCGGGCGCGTACTTCCATGCGCTCTTCCAGGTTCAATTGATGGGGCTCAACGGCGCCTTTCTCACGGGGGACCTCTTCAACCTCTTCGTGTTCTTCGAGGTGATGCTCGCGGCGTCGTATGGCCTGCATCTTCATGGGTCGGGGTGGCCGCGGGTGCGCTCGGGGCTCCACTACATCGCGGTGAACCTGCTCGCGTCGTCGCTCTTCCTCGTCGGCCTCGCGGTGCTCTACGGCGTCATGGGCACGCTCTCCATGGCCGACATCGCCGAGAAGCTCGCGCTCGTCCCGGCGCGCGATCGCGGGCTCTTGCATGCAGGCGCGGCGGTCCTCGCCGTGGCGTTCCTCATCAAGGCGGCGATCTGGCCCCTCAACTCCTGGCTGGTGCCGGCGTACGCGGCCACGAGCGCGCCTGTCGCGGCGCTCTTCGCGCTGATGACCAAGGTGGGCATCTACGCGCTCGTGCGCACGTGGACGCTGTTCTTCTCCGCGGGCGCTTCAGCGCAGTTCGGGGGGACGGTCCTGCTCTACGCAGGGCTCGCGACGATCGCCTTCGGCGCGATCGGCCTCATGGCGTCCATGTCCCTCGGGCGCATCGCGGGCTTCTCGGTGATCGTGTCGTCGGGGACGCTCCTCGCGGCGCTCGGGACGGGGACCCCCGCTGTGACGTCGGCGGCGCTGTTCTACATGCTGAGCGCCACGCTGGCGGTGAGCGCGCTCTTTCTCCTCGTCGAGCTGGTGGAGCGCGTCGGCTCCGATGGACAGCGGCGGGTGCCGGACCTCGACGTGGAGCCGGGCGAGGACACCAACCTCGATGAAGAGGAGGCGCCGCTCGTCGGCCAGGCGTTTCCGGTGTCCATCGCGCTGCTCGGCCTGGCGTTCATGGTCTGCGCGCTGCTCGTCGCGGGGCTGCCGCCGCTCTCGGGCTTCGTCGCGAAGACATCGCTGCTGACCGCCCTCCTGTCGCCCCGAGGGGACGGCCACGCGAGCGCCGGCGCCCCCGTCTCGTCCGCCGCGTGGATCCTCTTTGGGCTGCTGCTCCTCTCGGGGCTCGCGGCCACCATCTCCCTCGCGAGGGCGGGCATTCGACACTTCTGGTTGACGGGTGGACGGCTCCCGCCCCGCTTGAAGGTCGTCGAGGCCGCCTCCGTCCTCGGCCTCCTTCTCTGCTGCATCCTGCTCACGCTGTACGCTGAGCCGGTCATGCGCGCCACGCGCGCCACAGCCGCGGGACTGCACGCGCCGAAGGCGTACATCGAGGCCGTCTTGTCGGCGCGGCCTCGCCCGGGGCCGACGCGTCCCGTGATCGAAGAGGAGGTGGCACCGTGACCTTCCTCAAGAAGATCGTGCCCGCGCCGCTGCTGTCCGCCGCTCTGTTCGCGTTGTGGCTGGCGCTCGAGCGCTCCACGAGCGCGGGCCAGATCGTCCTCGGGCTGGGGCTCGCGCTGGCGGTGCCGCTCCTCACCTCGACCCTGCGGCTCACGAATGTCCGGGCGCGGCGACCGCTGGTCGTCGTGCGCTTCATCCTGAGGGTCGGCTACGACGTCTTGCTCTCGAATTTCGAGGTCGCCTGGGGCGTGGTCACATGGCAATGGCGGCGACCGCGGTCGAGGTTCGTGATCGTGCCCCTCGACCTGCGTGACCCCGTCGGGCTGGCCGCGTTATCCATGGTGACGACCGTGGTTCCTGGCACCGTGTGGTCGGAGCTCGCGCTCGATCGGCACGCGCTCTTGCTGCACGTGTGGGATGTCGGTGATGAAGGCGCCTTCGTCGCCCGCTTCAAGGCTCGCTACGAGGAGCCTCTCAGGGAGATCTTCGAATGAGCGCACTCCTGTCTGGCGCGATTGCCTTCGCGCTCGGCTGCTACGCCGTCGCGTCGGTCCTGGTGGTCATCCGGTTGATCCGGGGGCCGCGGGCGCAGGATCGCGTGTTCGCGCTCGACCTGCTCTACCTCCACGCGATGCTGGTCATGCTGGTGCTCGGCATTCGTCACCGGAGCGACACGTACTTCGACGCCGCGTTGCTGATCGCGCTCTTCAGCTTCGTGAGCTCGTCCGCGATGGCGAAGTTCATCCTGCGCGGTGAGGTGATTGAATGAACCAGCTTCCCCTCTGGGTCGAGGCGGCGGTCGCTGCGCTGCTCGTGCTGAGCGGCCTGTTCGTGGTCATCTCCGCGTTCGGGTTCCTGCGCCTGCCAGACTTCTTCCTGCGCATGCATCCCCCCGCGCTGGCGTACACCTTCGGCAGCTGGTGCGTGACGCTGGCGGGCATCCTCTACTCCTCGACGATCGAGTCCCGGCCCGTGCTGCACCCGTGGCTCATCGTCATCATGCTCTCCATCACGGTCCCTGTGACCACGCTGCTCCTGGCACGAGTGGCGCTGTTCCGCCGCCGCGCCGCGGGAGCCGCCGACGCTCCGCCTCCGCTCGCTCCACGCCGCGACCCCTGAGGGCGGTTCAGCCTCATTCGGGCTCCTCGGCGCGTGGCCGAGCGGGCACGATCAGCACGTCGCTGGCGACCTGACGCAGCACGTCTCCAGCGACCGTCCCGAGGAAGGCGTGAGCGACCCCGGAGTAGCCGTGGGTGCCGAGCACCAGGAGGTCGCTGTCTGCCTTCTTGACGGCCTTCTCGATCACGAGCCGGGCGGAGCCGCGTCGAACATGGATCTTCCAGCGCGGCGCCTCTGCTGGCCGCACCTCCGCCCGCGCGAGCGAGGCAGCGAGCAGCTTCACGAGCTGCTGTGTAGCTGCTCGCTCGAGCTCGCTGCTCCATGCCTCTGCGTCCTCCTCCGAGAGGCTGCGATAGATGGCTCCGCGATAGGGCGTGTCGAACGCATGGATCACCAGGACACGCGGCCGCGGGGTCGGAATCAACCGGAGCATCAGCGCGAGCACATCCGTGGATCCTCGCTCGAGATCGAGGGCGACCGCGGGCCGGCTGTACGCCGCGCGAGGAGCCAGCCGGACCGCCAGGACCGGGAGCTGCCCGCGGCGGATGACACGCTCCGCGGTCGAGCCGAGGAAGGTGTCCCGGAGCGCGCGGCTGCCGCCGCGACCCATGACGATGAGCTCGGCCCTCGTCGAGGTCGCGCAGCCTGCGATCTCCGCGGCCGGGCTGCCGATCTTCACCACCGGTTCGACGTCGACGCCCTTGGGCAGCGTCTTTGCGAGATGCCGCGCCTCGCTCGCGAGTGATTTTCTGGCATCCCGCTCGGCGCGGTCCTGGGCCCTGGCGGGGAGGTTGCCGGGAACGACGTGAAGCAGCGTGACGCGCGCTCCATCGGCCAGCGGCAGACGTGCGACCCGGCCGAGGACGCGGTCCGAAATGGCCGTCAGATCGACGGGGACGAGCAGCGAATGGAAGCGCCCGGCCTCGTCCATCTCGGGCTGCCCGTTGCCTGCCTCCGGCTCCTTCAGACTCTCGGTCATCGTGTGGCCTCCTCTCTATGAAGCAGGTCCCTTCCCGGAGAACGCCCTTCACCGCGCCTGGAACAGCCGATCTAGGCGTGACGACCGCCTCGGGCGAAGGCGGCCAGGCCCCTGGCGAGCGCCCTCGTCACGAGCGCCGCGGCGAGGCCGAGGATCCCGAGATCGGCGAGGCCGTGGTTCCGCAGCGCGACCGCCCCGACGATGCAATCGCCCACGAGCAGGACCACGAGCGAAAGGCCGAGGTGGAAGCGGCGCGCGTCGTCGTGCGGCCACCCGGGCGCGGGCTCGGCCCTGGCTCCTCCGAACGCCCGGATCCCGGCGGCGATCCCCAGGAGGAGCACCGCATACCCGGCGCCGAGCAGCGCCTCCGGCGAGACGCTCACGAGAGCTCGCCCTGCCCCGCGCCCGAGGGCGCGGCGCTCCCGGCGCTGTCGGGCGGCGCCTCGATCTCGGTGAAGAGGTTGTCCCGGGCTTCCGGCCCCGCGAGCTGCGGGACGCGATGGCGGACGCCGCGGTAAGCGAGGAGGAGGAGCGGCAGGGTGCCGCCGAGGATGAAGAGCACATCGCCCGGCAGGCGCATCCACTCCATGAGGCGGTTCGTGGGGTTCGTCAGGTACTGGAGCTCTCGAGCCTCGAAGTACCCGTAGCTCACCGCGTGGTGGAGCTGCATGAGCCCGAGCGGGAACAGCGTGGCAAAGACCATCCACGCGAGCCCGACGTTCAGCGACCAGAAGCTGATCTTGGCCGCCCTGTCGGACCACCGCTCGGCGGGCATCAGGTAGCGCAGCGCGAAGAGCGCGAGCCCGGCGGCCAGCATGCCATAGACGCCCATCATCGAGGCGTGCCCATGGTTGGCGGTCAGCGCGGTGCCGATCTCGTAATAGGACACGATCGGCAAGTTGATCAGGAACCCGAAGATCCCGGCCCCCAGGAAGTTCCAGAACCCCACGGCCACCAGGAACATGATGGCCCAGCGATGCGGGAAGGGCTTCGTCGACTGGCCTCCTTGCGCGATGCCCAGGCGCAGGAAGGTCCACGCCTCCACCGTGAGGAAGGTCAACGGGATCACCTCCGCGGCCGAGAAGAAGGCGCCGAGCGCCATGTGCTCCACGGGCGTGCCGGAGAAGTACAGATGGTGCATGGTGCCGATCACCCCGCCCGCCGAGTAGAGGATGACCTCCAGGTAGATGAGCCGCAGCGCGATCGCCTCGGCCACCACCCCGAGCAGGACGAAGAGATAGGCCACCATGAGCGTGGTGAACAGCTCGAGGAAGTCCTCCACCCAGAGGTGCACCACCCAGAAGCGCCAGAAGTCGGTGCTCGTGAAGTTCGCGCGCGGGTGCGCGAGCAGGCCAACGGCGTAGAAGGCCGGGATGGCCAGCGCGGCGAAGAAGAAGAGCCAGGGCATGTTGCCCCGGTGCTCGACGGCGAGCCGACCCCGGAGCGCGCGCAAGAGCAGCGCGACCCAGGCGAACAGGCCGAGCGTCAGGAGCACCTGCCAGAAGCGACCCAGATCGAGGTACTCGAACCCCTGGAGCGCGAACCAGATGCTGTCCGACGCGCCGTGGATGGCGAGGAGCTCGCCGAGGAGGCTGCCCGCGACGACGATGACGAGCGCGCCGAGCAGACCGTAGGCGAGCCAGCTCTGGCCTCTCGGCTCGCGCCCGCTGATCATGGGCGCGATGAAGATGCCCGCGCCGAGATAGGAGACCGCGACCCAGAAGATGGCGAGCTGCAGGTGCCACGTGCGCACCAGGTTGAAGGGGAAGGCCCCGGCCAGGTTGATCCCGAAGAAGCTGGATAGCTCGGCGCGATAATGCTGCGTGGCGCCTCCGAGGACGGACTGGAGGGTGAACAGCAACGCCATGACCAGGAAGAACCACGCCGTCGCGCGCTGGGCTGGGGTCAAGGCGACCTCGCCCGGCTGGCGGAAGCTGAGCCGGTGCCCTTCCCGCCCGTGCCACCCGAGGAAGCGCCATCGCCCGAAGGCCGCGAAGAGCAGGCCTGTCCCGCCGAGGAGCGCGATGAGCGAGAGCACGCTCCAGACCACCAGCTCGCCCGTGGGCTGGTTCCGGACGAGCGGCTCTGGAGGCCAGTTGTTTGTGTACGAGTAGGCCTCTCCGGGGCGCTCCGCCGCGGCGGTCCAGGCCGTCCAGGCGAAGAACGAGGTGAGCTGAGAGAGCTCGCGCGCGTCCGAGAAGAGGCCGGCGCGCAGGCCGTGCTTGCCGCTGGGCTGGGCGAAGAAGCGGCGATAGTGATCCTTCAGCAGCTCGAAGGCCTCTGCCTGGGCGTCGGTGAAGACCAGCGTCCCTGTCGCGGGATCATAGCGGTTTTGACGAAAATCGCCGACGGTGCGCGCGAGCGCCTCCGCCGAGCCCGCGCCGCCGTGGCGAGAGGCGGCGTGGGAGGCGGCCCGGCGGAGGTAATCGGCGGTGAAATCCGGGCCGAGGTAGGCGCCGTGGCCGAAGACGGATCCGTATTCCATGAGCCCGTTGCGCAGGAACAGCTCCTGACCCGTGAGCACGTCGTCGCCCGTGAACAGAACGCGCCCCGCGGGGTCGACCACCCGCGCGGGGATGGGTGGCTGTGCCGCGTAGGTGCGGTAGGCGAGCAGGCCGAGCACGAAGAACCCGAACAGGAAAACGAGGGCCGTCGCCTGGACCCAGCCGCGCGAGATGAGGAGGTTTCGCCGTCCGGAGGAGCGCGCCATGGGAATGCCGGGAGCGAGCCGAGGAGGGCTCACCCGTTCTCCGAGATGACGACCGAGGAGGCTGCGTTGCGCGGCGTTCGTGCGCCTGGACGAGGAAATAGGGGTCTTTCCGCGGATTCCTCCTGGCCGCCGCCGGCGAGCTCGTCCTGTGAGGTCGGGCGGCGTTCGGCGCGCCTGGAGCTCGGCCGCGCGGGCCGGGATCGCGTACGCCGCTAGGGGCGCGCGAAGTACGTGCCGTGCTCGAGGTCGGCGAGCAGGCCCGCCTGCTCGGGCTTCCAGCCGAACCGGGCCTGCGTGATCGCGCTCGACGCGGGGGTGTCGAGCGCGAAGAACCCGCCGAGCCAGCCGAAATGCTCCTTGGGGACCGACGCGACAGGCAAGCCGAGCTTGCGGCCGATCACACCGGCGATGTCGCGGGTCGGGACGCCCTCGTCGCCGACCGCGCGTTGGCGCCGAGGTCTCGGCGTTCCAGGTCGGCTACACGAGCGCCTCGCAGTTCAGCCGCGAGTATTCGCGCATGTTCGGCAACTCGCCGCTGCGCGATGCCCGCGCGCTGCAGCAGAAGGCCGCGGTCGTCCAGGACATGTAGTCCTCCCGCTTCCATCGACCTCCTTCGTTTCCGCTCCCACATTCCGCCCCTGTGGCCGCCTCGATCTGAAAGATCGAGCTCACCCAGAAACCGCTCGGCGCCTTCGCCGTAGGACTGGGCACCGCTCGACACGAGCGCGGCGACGCGTCGAACGCCGAAGCATGCGGCCGTATCCGGACACGGGCTCGCCCGTGGACGCCGCACGACGGCCGCAATGCTCGCATGGCGCGCTGCGGTCAGCGCAAACCATCAAAGAATGGAGAGGCAGCTATGAGAAAATCAACTGGCGCCCTGTTGCTCGTATCCCTGGCGTCGGCCTGTCTGAGCGCCTGCGGGGGTGAACCCGAGAGCCCCGCGGACGGCCAGAGCGCCGTCGGGTTCGTGTTCGTGGGGACGAACCATAACAACACGCACGACGCCGGCGAACCTGCCAACCAGGTCGCCGTGTACCGCAGGTTCGCCGATGGATCGCTCGAGCTCGCCGATCACGTCGACACCGGCGGACAGGGGTCGGGGCCCTCGGCGCGCTTTGCCGGTGACGGCCTCGGCTCGTCCCATTCGATGGTGCTCAGCCAGGACCGGGCATTCCTGCTCGTCACGAACGCCGGCAGCGACACGCTCTCCGTGCTCCGCGTCGGAAAGGACACCGTCGAGGTCACCGACGTCCAGCCCACCAAGGATGGCGCCGGGCCGGGCTTCCCGAACAGCGTGACCCAGCACGGCGATCTCGTCTATGCGCTGAACGGCGCCGGCGAGGGGAGCGTCACCGGCTTTCGCCTGAGTAGCCAGGGGAAGCTCACGCCGATCCCCGGCTCGACCCGGCTGCTCTCCGCGAACCAGGTCAGCCCGCCGGACACGCTGTTCAACCCGGCGCAGGCGTCCTTCACGCCGAGCGGGAGGCAGCTCGTCGTCACGATCAAGGACGGGCCCGCCGCGGGCCTGATCGACGGCGTGACCCCGACCGGTCCGAGCCGGGTGCTCGTGTTCGATGTGCTCGAGGACGGCCAGCTCGCGCAGACATTCACGCAGACCGACCTCGACAACGACGGCCCGTTCGGGTTCTCGTTCGACGCGGCCGGACACCTGCTCACGGCCCTGTTCGTGGGCGGTGATGATCTCGCCGGCGCGGCCGGATCGTTTCAGATCAACGCGGACGGGACGCTCACGCCGATCACGCGGACAGCGAAGGTGAGCCAGCTCGATCCGTGCTGGATCGAGAACAACGGGGAGTTCGCGTTCACCGCGAACTACACCTCGGGCACCCTCTCGAGCTTCCGTATCGGGGACGATGGCAGCCTGACGGTGCTCGACGAGCAGGCCGGCCTCACCGACGAGCGCGCGGGCGCCCCCGGCGCGAGCCAGCAGGGCTCGACGCCGCTCGATCTCGGCATCAGCCCCGACGGCCGATTCCTCTATGACGTCCTGCCGGGCTCCGGGAGCGTGGGCGCCTGGCGGATCGAGGACGACGGCAGGCTCACCAAGATCGGCGAATACGGCGGGCTCCCCAGGACCGTCGACGGCGACAGGGCGCCGGAGGAGCGCTTCGGCCCCGGCGGGAGCCCTGCCGGCATCGGCGTCCTCTGAGGCTCACGGGCCCATTCCACCGCATCCTGGAGGAGCGCGGGCATGAGGCTGGATCAGCGAGTGGCGGGTCGGTGGGTGGCGTGGGTCTCGGCGAAGTCCCAGACGAGCTGGCGGAGGGGCTCGGGGGTTTCGATCTGGGGGAGATGACCGGCGTCGGGGAGCAGCGCGAAGCGGGCGCCGGGGATCGCGGCGGCGTAGGCGCGGCCGTAGTCGGGGGTGCAGATCCCGTCGCTCTCGCCCCAGAGGACGAGGGTGGGCTGGGAGATGGCGGCCAGCCGTGGGCGTAAGGTCGGATCGGTCATGGTGCCACCATAGGTGCGCAGGGTGGCCCGGTTGGCGGCCATGGCGGCGCGCTGGCTGTCGCTGAGGCTGGCCGGGTCGATGCGGAACCGTTCGGGGTTGTGGTAGCTGCGCTCCGCCAGCTGGGCGAGGGTGAGAGAGAAGATGTCGGCGACGGGCTGGTCGGCGACGTCGATGCCGACGGCGTCGACGAGGATGGTGCTGCTGATGCGCTGGCTCTGCAGGAGGGCGAGCTCGGCGGCGATCCAGCCGCCAATCGAGCTGCCGACGACGGTGACGTCGACGAGCTCCAGCTGGTCGAGCAGGGCGCGGTAGAGCTGGGCGAGGCCCGAGATGGTGGTCAGCCATTGCGGGCGGTGGGTCCCGTCGAAGCCTGGATGGGTGGGAACAATCACCCGGGCGTGGTTGCCTTCGGCAAGGGTCTTGGCGAAGCCGGCCACGGACCGGGGACCGGCGCCGCCGTGCAGGAGCAGGAACGGGTGTCCGGCGCCGTATGCGTCGACGGTGACATCGACCTGGCCGTGGCCAGGAAGGGTGAGGCTGTGCGTTGCCATGGGGGCTCCTTGTGCGGTTGCGGCGAGCGCGCTCGCCCAACCGCTGATGGTAAGGCTCTTGTCGAAGCGGCGTGCGCGCGGATCGTCCCGCTGGGCGCAGCGTGGCGGCTTCGATGACTCGACCCTAGCGCCTTGCTCGAGGGCGTACATTGCCCGGACGCGCCAGAAAGGTGGCGCGCGACGCCAAGCGCGCGGCGTTCTGCGACCTCGCCAGAGGTCCCGCGCGCTGCCCGTCATCGAAGATCAGCCGCGGCACCGGCGCGTTCCAGGCGATCGGCGCGGCGAACAGGCGCTCGTGAGGCCGCACGTCGGCCGGGGCCGATGACGCCAGCTCGACGCGCACCGGGGAGATCGGCGCGCCGGTGAAGGAGCGGCCGAGCATCAGCATGGCGGCGCTGCCGAGCTCCGCGAGCTGGCGAAGGCCATCGGGAGCGGCCATGGCCGTTTTCCCCTGAAACCGGAGCACGATCGACGTGAGGCACGCCGCGCGATCGCGGTCGAGCTCGAGGCGGACTCCTTCGTTCCAGAGCCCCATGTAGCGAGCGGTCCGCTCGTAGGCGGCGCGGAGCGTGGGGCTCGTGGAAGCAGCATAGGTGACGACCCCGAAGCGGCGCGGGTCCGCCGCCTTCGCAAGGCGAAGCCCGAGATCGTCGGCGCGGGTCAGCTCGACCGCGGCCCCCAGGAGCTCGGGGAGCTTCTCGGCCGGACCTCGGGCGTCGACGCCGTCGAGCGCGATGCCGGCGAGCACCTCGGCGCGGAGGCGGTTCGCAGCGCCGGGGGCGAGCTCGTCGGAAAAGACGAGAATCGACAGGAAGGCGCCGGCGGCAGCGCTGTGGCTCGGTGCTGCGCCTTTTATACCGCGCGGGGGCATCGTCCGAGGAGAGGAGCCAAGAGGAGCAAACGCCTTCTCGAGAATCAAGAGATGTCATGCCGCAGCCGCCCCTCCAGTCTCGCCACGACCAGCAGGTCGGGACACGACGAGAAGCGCGCTCGAAGCGTATCTATCGGATATTCCAGCCCATCATGTGACCTCCCGCCCTCCGGCCGGCGCGGCAGCCCCGCCCTCCCCGGCGACCCGCCTCGCACGACGCTCGCTCCCGGGCGCGCGCCCCGCGAACCCGCGTGCTCCTGCCGGCGGGGGCACGGTATGCTTGTCGCACCATGAAGTACCCTCCCTGCCTGCTCCTCTCGGCGTTTCTCGCTGGCGCCTGCGGAGGTGGCGAGGCACACCCGTCAGGTCCGACCATGACCGCAAGCTCCCCTCTGCTCCCCACCGCGGCCAGCGCCGCGCCCGCGCCCGCCCCCGAAAACCCGAGCCGCCCCGCGTACCCGCCCACCCGCGTCGCCCCGGTGACGAACGCCCTGCATGGGGTCGAGATCACCGACCCGTACCGCTGGCTCGAGGACGGCGACGCACCCGAGGTGAAGGAGTGGATGAAGGCTCAGGACGCGTTCACGCGCGCCGAGCTCGCCCGGCTCCCCGAGCGGGACGCGATCGCGTCAAGGCTGAAGCAGCTATTCTACATCGATGCGGTCTCCGCGCCGCGCCACCGCAGGGGCCGGTACTTCCTGAGCCGGCGGCACGCGACGAAGGAGAAGTCGGTCGTCTACTGGAAGGAGGGAAAGGGCGGCGCGGAGCGCGTGCTGTTCGACCCGAACACCTGGTCCGAGGACGGCAGCGTCTCGCTGGGCGGATGGGAGGTGTCGTGGGACGGCAAGAACGTCGCCTACAAGATCCAGCAGAACAACTCGGATGAGGCGACCCTCTATGTGATGGATGTCGCGTCCGGCAAGCGCTCCGAGGTGGACGTCATCGAAGGGGCCAAGTACGCCTTTGCGTCGTGGACGCCCTCCGGCGACGGCTTCTACTACGTCTGGCTCCCCACGGACCCGTCCATCCCGGTCGCCGAGCGGCCGGGTTACGCCGAGGTGCGCTTCCACCGGCTCGGCCAGGATCCCAAGCAGGATCGCGTGGTGCGCGGCAGGACGGGCGATCCAAGGACCTTCCTGAACGCGTCCCTCTCCAAGGATGGCCGCTTCCTGGTGCTCACCGTCTCTCACGGGTGGACCTCGGCTGACGTCTACTTTCGCGATCTCCGCAGGCCGGGCGGCCACGCCGCGGACAAGCCGCTCGCGGTCGGGCGCGACGCCCACTACAACGTCGAGGTCTACAAGGACCGGCTCTACGTCCACACCGACGAGGGCGCGCCGCATTACCGCGTCTTCGAGGTCGATCCGGACAGGCCGGATCGCGCCGCATGGAAGGAGATCGTCCCGGAGCGCCCCGACGCCACGCTGGACAGCGTCTCCATCGTGGGTGGGCACCTCGCGCTGAGCTATCTCAAGGACGCTTCGAGCCGGGTCGAGGTGCGCGCGCTCGACGGCAAGCTGGTCCGCGAGGTCCCGCTGCCGGGCATCGGCACCGTCGGCGGCCCCTCCGGGCTGCCCGACGAGGACGAGGCGTATTTCTCGTTCGAGTCCTACACCTCGCCTCACGAGATCCACGCGACCTCGATCAAGACGGGTCGGACCGAGCTCTACGCGCGCATCGAGGTGCCCATCGATCCGTCGCCCTTCAGCGTGGAGCAGACCTTCTTCCCCTCCAAGGACGGCACGAAGATCTCGATGTTCATCGTCCGCCGCAAGGACATGAAGAAGGACGGGAGCTCCCGCGCGCTGCTCTACGGCTACGGCGGGTTCCAGATGTCGCAGACCCCCGCGTTCACCTCCTCGATGTACCCCTGGCTCGAGCGGGGCGGCGTGTACGCGGTGGCGAACCTGCGCGGCGGCGGCGAGTACGGAGAGGCGTGGCACCGGGACGGGATGCTGCTCAAGAAGCAGAACGTCTTCGACGACTTCATCGCCGCCGCGGAGCACCTGGTCGGCGAGGGGTACACGCGGCCCGAGCGGCTCGCCATCCTGGGCGGCTCGAACGGCGGCCTGCTCGTCGGCGCCGCGCTCACGCAGCGGCCCGACCTGTTCGGGGCCGTCCTCTGCGGCGTCCCCCTGCTCGACATGGTGCGATACCACCTGTTCGGCTCCGGCAAGACGTGGATCAGCGAGTATGGCTCCGCCGACGATCCGGAGCAGTTCAAGGCGCTCCACGCCTACTCCCCCTATCACCGCGTGCAGGCGGGGAAGCGGTATCCGCCGGTGCTCCTGCTGTCGGCCGACAGCGACGATCGGGTCGACCCCATGCACGCGCGCAAGTTCGCCGCCGCGCTGCAGTCCGTGAGCGCGGGCGGTCCGGTCCTGCTCCGCATCGAGCGGAACGCCGGGCACGGCGGCGCGGATCTCATCAAGTCGGCGGTCGCGAAGGGCGCCGACCAGATCTCGTTCGCGCTGTGGGCCACGAGCGCGCAGGCGCCGGCGATCAAGCGGTGAGGGGGCGCGCGGCGCACCACGAGCGGCGCGCGTGAGGCGCGGGACGCGCGCCGCGAGCGGGGCGACGGACAGGCTTGCGGCTCCGCGCCGCGACGGCTAACAACGCGCCGCTGTGCGAACGCTTCACCCCGTAGCCGGGGCTTCCCGCCGCGGGCCTTTGATCTCGCGCCCCCTCGCGGCCGCCGTCTCGGCGCTCGCGGAGGGCCCGCGCGCGCCGCTCGCGGACCTCGCCGATCCTGCGGCGGTGCTGGCCGGGCTCATGGACCTGCACGGGAGCGTCTCGCTCGCGCGCGAGCTCGCGCTCCTCGACCGCCACGCCGCGCCGCCGCCGGCGTCCGAGGGCGCTCGCGCCGAGGTCCGGGCGCTCGCCGCCGATCGCCTCGGCGAGCTCGCGGAGGCGCTCGACCAGGTGTTCGCCGCCCCGTTCCACCGGCGGAACAAGCTCCCCGACGCGGCGGCGGTGCACGCGACGCTGGAGCAGGCCGGGGTGCTGCCTGCCCGCGCGGCCCGCGACCGCGGGGGGCGCCCGCTCGCGTCCGCGGCAGGGCAGATCTGGGAGCCGTTCGGAGAGCTCATGGGCCGTCTCCTCGGCCGCATCCGGCTCGAGACGCGCGCGCTGCGCGAGGAGCTCGCGCCTTCGCTGCGGGCGCTCGGCCCGGAGGCGGCGCGGCTCGAGCGGCTCGACGCCGCGATCTCCGCCGCCACCCAGAAGCGGCGCGAGCGCGCGCTCGCCGAGCTCGTCCCCGGGCTCTCGCGCGCCTTCGCGCGGGCCTTCCGCGCGGCCGTGGGCGCGCTGCCGGAGGGGGCCGGGCTCGAGGACGTCGCGGGCTGGTTCGGGCAGGAGCAGTGGCTCCTGCGGGAGCTCCAGCGCATGGAGCTCGTGGTCCAGGCGGCGCTCGCGCACGAGGCGGGCCGGCTGCTCTCGCTGGTCGACGGGGCGGCGGCGGCGGGCGCGCCCGCGTAGCTCGCGGGGGGCTTCACGATGCGGCTCGCGACGGCGCGGCAGTGGACGACGCGGATCCTGGTGCTCCTCACCGGCGGGGTCGGCCTCGCCCTGGTGGGGCGGGCGGCGCTCGTCTACCGCGGGGCGGATCCGCTCGCGTACCGCCTCGTGCAGCTCATCGCGCTGGGGCTCGCGCTCGGCACGCTCGAGGTGTTCGTGCGCGCGGGGCGGGCTGCCCGGATCGAGCGCGAGCTCGGCGCGCTGCCGCGGCCGGCGACGCGGGCGGCGATCGAGCAGAGCGGCGCCCCGCTCCGATCGATGCTCGAGGCGCGGATGGCCGGCGCGGCGCTGCCCCCGGCGAGCGCGACGTTCGCGTCGTACCTCGTCGGCCTGCTCGTGATGATCGGGCTGCTCGGCACGTTCCTCGGCCTGTTCGAGACGCTGCGGGGGGCCCGCGAGGCGCTGACGCTGAGCGCCGACGTCGACGCGCTGCGGGAGAGCCTGGCCGCGCCCATGCAGGGCCTCTCGCGCGCGTTCGGCACGTCGGCGGCGGGCGTCGCGGCGTCGGGGATGCTCGGGCTCGCCGGCGTGCTCCTGCGCCGGGCCGAGGCGCGGGCCGCGGCGGCGCTCCAGGCCTACGCGTCGGGCCCGCTCGCGGCGCTCACGGTGGCGGGGCGGCAGCTCGCGGCGCTGGAGGCGCTCGCGCGGCAGGGCGACGCGCTCCCCGCCGCGGCGGCGTCGCTCCGCGAGGCGACGGGCCGGCTCGAGCGCCTCGAGGAGCGGCTGCTCGCGGTCCAGGTGGAGGGCGCGCGCCAGGCGGCCGCCTCGTTCGCGGCGGCCGCGGCCGAGGTCCGCGGCGACATCGCCGCGGGCCTCCGGCAGACCGCCGACGTCGCGGCGAGCGTGGTCAGTCCGATCCTGGCGGAGGCGGTGGAGCGCGCTGGCGCGGTCGCGGGCGGCGCGCTGCAGGCGGTCGAGCGGCGCCTCGACGAGGAGGCGCGCGCGCGGCGCGAGGCGGACGTCGCGTCGGCGTCGAGGCTTGCGGGCCAGGCGGAGCGGCTGTCGTCGGTGGTGGGGGAGGCGATCGAGCGGCTGGAGCGAGCGCACGCGGCGCGCGCTGCGGAAGCGGCGAAGCGGCAGGCGGAGCTGGACGCGGAGCGGGCGGCGCACCTGACGGCGCTGGGCGAGGCGCTGTCGGGCGCGCTGTCGGAGGCTGCGCGGGCGGCGCAGGCGGCGCCGGAGGCGGCGTCGCGGCTGATCGGGGAGGCGTCGGAGCGGCTGTCGGCGCGCGCGGAGGCGGACGCAGCGCGGGATGCGCGGCTGGACGCGCTGCTGGAGAAGCTGTCGGAGGCGACGGCGGGGATGGCCGGGAGCGCGCGGGAGCAGGCGGAGCGGGTGGCGGCGCTCGCGGAGGCGGCGGAGCGGAGCGGTGCGGAGCGCGAGGCGCGGGCGGAGGCGCGCGTGGCGGCGCTGGGCGAGGCGGCGCGGGCGCAGCTGGCGGAGCAGGCGGCGCGGCTGCTGGCGTTCGAGGAGCGGCTCGACGGAGCGCGGCGGGAGGCGGCCGACGGGCTCGCCGAGCGGCTCAGCGCCCACGCCCGCGGCCTCGGCGAGAGCCTGGCGCAGATGGAAGGGGGCGTGGCGTCGCGGCTGGAGCGGATGGAAGGGGGCGTGGCGTCGCGGCTTGCGCAGATGGAAGAGGGCGTGGCGTCGCGGCTGGAGCGGATGGAAGAGGGCGCGGCGAAGCGGCTCGAGCGGCTCGACCAGGAGGCGGCCGCGCGCCGGCGCGAGCTGGAGACGGCGTCGGCGTCGAGGCTTGCGGGCCAGGCGGAGCGGCTATCGTCGGTGGTGGGGGAGGCGATCGAGCGGCTGGAGCGAGCGCACGCGGCGCGCGCTGCGGAAGCGGCGAAGCGGCAAGCGGAGCTGGACGCGGAGCGGGCGGCGCACCTGACGGCGCTGGGCGAGGCGCTGTCGGGCGCGCTGTCGGAGGCTGCGCGGGCGGCGCAGGCGGCGCCGGAGGCGGCGTCGCGGCTGATCGGGGAGGCGTCGGAGCGGCTGTCGGCGCGCGCGGAGGCGGACGCAGCGCGGGATGCGCGGCTGGACGCGCTGCTGGAGAAGCTGTCGGAGGCGACGGCGGGGATGGCCGGGAGCGCGCGGGAGCAGGCGGAGCGGGTGGCGGCGCTCGCGGAGGCGGCGGAGCGGAGCGGTGCGGAGCGCGAGGCGCGGGCGGAGGCGCGCGTGGCGGCGCTGGGCGAGGCGGCGCGGGCGCAGCTGGCGGAGCAGGCGTCGCGGCTGCTGGCGTTCGAGGAGCGGCTCGACGGAGCGCGGCGGGAGGCGGCCGACGGGCTCGCCGAGCGGCTCAGCGCCCACGCCCGCGGCCTCGGCGAGAGCCTCGAGGCAACCGCAGCGGTGGTGCGGGAGGCCTCGGAGCTCGTGCGGGCCGGCGGTGCCGAGATGACATCCGTGGCGGAAATGTTCACCGTTGCGGTTGACCGTTACCGCGACGCGAGCGATCGCTGGCTGAACAGCCTGGGGGCGATCGAGGACGCGATCGAGCGCCGGGAGCACGGCGAGGCGACGGACCTCCTCGGCGCTTACCTCGACCAGACCCGTGAGGTCTTCGATCACTCGCTGCAGTTCCAGCGCGAGCTCTTCTCCGAGCTGCGGGCGCTGAGGAGCAAGACGAGCTGATGCGCCGCGCGTCGCGTGCGTCAGGCGCTCGTCTCTCGCGCCTTGAGATCGTGGCCTCCGCGGATCGTGGCGAGAGCTCACCGCGTTGGCTGACGTCAGCCGCGAGAGCGAGGCGATGTCCCTGACGCCGGCCGAAGACGATGTCCCCGAGCAGGCGGCGGTCTGGCCGGTCTTCGGCGACCTCATGGCCTGTCTCTTCGGCCTCTTCGTGCTCTTTTTCGTCTGGGCGATCTCGTTTCAGGTCGATCTGGCCCGCGATCTCGCCGCCGAGCGCGCCACCCGCGCGACGGAGCGCGCGCGTCTGGAGGCGCTCGAGAGCGCCCTGGCCGGACCGCTCGCCGAGGGGAGGATCACCCTGACGGAGGGGCGCATCGGGATCCGCGGCAGCATCCTGTTCGAGCTCAACTCGGCCGAGCTTCAGCCTGCGGGCATCGCGCTGCTCCGCGCGCTGGCCGACCCGCTCAAGGCGTACCTCGAGCATCATGACGAGCTCATCATGGTGAGCGGCTTCACGGACGACCGCCCGCTCACGAGCTCGTCCCGCGGTTATGCCGACAACTGGGAGCTCTCGGCGCAGCGAGCGCTCACGGTGACGCGGGCGCTCTCCGCGGCGGGTGTCCCCGACACGTCGCTGTTCGCGGCCGGCTTCGGAGAGCGGCACCCGGTGGCGCCCAACGACACGAGCGAGAACCGGGCGAAGAACCGCCGGGTGGAGATCTCGCCGATCCCGCGGCGAGGCGCGCCCTGATGACATCCACGTCGGATTTTTCTCCGACGATGATGCCCTCCCAACCCGGGTTGGCCGCGTGCCCCCAACCTGGGTCGCCCCCGTCCCCCCAACCCGGGTTGGCCGCGTGCCCCCAACCCGGGTTGGCCGCGCCCCCCCAACCCGGGTTGGCCGCGCCCCCCCAACCCGGGTCGCCCCTGGCCGACGCGCGCCTCGCCGCCCTGCGGGCGGCCGGCGCCCACCGCTTCGACCCCGCCGGCTACCGCCTCGTCGAGGCGCTCCTCGAGCGCGCTCGCGCCCTCGACGGCGGCGCCCGCGCGCGCCTCGTTGCCCGCGCCTCCGCGCGGCTCGCGGCGCTCGACGCCGCCTTCCACCGCGCCCGCGCCGACGCCGAGGCCCACCTCCGCGCCCTCGCCGACGCCGGCCTCCCTCACGACGGCGCCCTGGCCGCGGCGCTCGCGCTCGGCGATTTCCCCGCCGTCGTGAGGACCGCGCGCCGCCGCCTGCGCGCGCTCGCCGCCGAGCGGAAGACGACCGCCGTCCCCTCGCTCGCGCGCCTCCGCGGCGAGGTGGCCGCGCGCGACGTGCGCCTCCCCGGGCCGCTCGCGCGCGATCTCGCGGAGCTCCCGTGCGACGGCGACGTCGTCGAGCGCCGGGTGAAGCGGCAGGCCCAGGCCCTCAGCAGCGCGCTGTCCACCGCGCTGTTCCACGAGTCGCTGGTGAGCGCGCGCGCCACGCTCGCCGTCGCGCGCGCGGCCGACAACGTGCCGGAGGACGCCGGCCCCTACAACGCCCAGGTGCTCGCCTCCCGGGCGCTCTGCGCCGCCGAGCGGCTCTCGGGGCACTACCTGCGCGCGCTCGTGGCCAGCCTCCAGGACCTCGGCGCCCTGGCCGCCGCGCTCGAGCCGCAGCCCGAGAAGCCAGCGCGGAAAAAAGCCGCCCCTCGGAACACGAGCGACGCCGCCCCTCGCCGGCGGCCGGCCCGGTCCGCCCGAAAAAAAGAATCCCTTTTTCGCGGATCGCGTTAGGTAAGTAGTCCCCATGCTTCGCTCGCCAGGCCGATCGCTCGCTTCCCTCGCGCTCTTCCTGCTCGCCAGCTCCTGCTCGTCGTCGCCCGACAAGGTGCAGAGCGGGCCGCTCACGCCGCCGCTCAAGCAGTGCGGCACCGAGGTGGTCAAGCGCGGCGACGGCTACAACGGCGCGGCGCGCGAGTGCATCTGGCAAGCGTACAGGAACCACGACCCGTCCGAGTTCACGACCACGCGGTACACCATCGAAGGCGATCCCGTCACCTACCGCCTCGAGGTCACGCTCACGGGCGTCGTCGTCGTCGTGGACAGCAAGGATCGCTACGCGCTCCGGGGCGTCTTCCGCCACGAGTGCCGCAACCTCGAGCGCATCATGCAGGAGGGCACCGACGACGGGCGGTTCGGCTTCGCGCTGAGCGCGTGCTCCGGCGGCGGCGCCGATCGGTTCGCGGTCCCGTGACGAGGCCGCCGCGCGCCGGCGTCCCCGGCTCGGCCCGGCGGCCCGGTCGGCTCGCTGGCCCGACGGGAGGCCGCCCCGAACCCGCGGCAAATCAAGACGTTGGAAACGGAACGGTGACGGGCGCGCGGCGTGAGGCGCAATCGCGCACCGTGTGGAGCCCTGCGCGGACGGCCGCGGGCGGGCGCGCCCCGAGGCCTGATCTGGTGGACGCGACCGATCCTTGGCGCGTAGGCTCGCTGGGAGCAGTCGGAGCGGGCGGCAAGATGAGCAGACGAAGCACCCCGTGTCGCGCGATCGGTCCGAGGAAGGCGCCGGAAGGGTGTGGATGACGCGATGACGGAAGACGCGCGCCCGTCGCCCGGCAGTCCGGCAGAGCGTGCCTGCGAGCACGCTGGAGGGAAGCGCCGTGCAGCGTCACCTCGTTTTTGAAGCCGCCGGGATCAGCCATCCTGGCATGGTCCGAGACACGAACGAGGACAGCTTCGCGATCCTCGAGCCCCGGGGGCTGTTCCTCCTGGCCGACGGCATGGGAGGGCGCGCCGCCGGGGAGGTCGCCTCGCGCATGGCGATCGATACGGTGCGTGATTTCTTCGACGACCCGGACTCCACCTGGCCTGTCGCCGTCGGCGTGGGGCCGCCCACCACGCGGGGCTCGGAGGCGCGCTACGTCGATCAGGGGCTCCCCCTGCTCGTCGCGGGCATCCAGCTCGCGAACGGCCGCATCTTCTCCGCCGCGCGGCGCGACCGGGAGAAGCGCGGCATGGGCACCACGATCGCGGCCGTGCTGGCGCGCGACGGCTTCATCGCCGTCGCGCACGTGGGCGATAGCCGCGTATACCGCCTGCGCGATCATCGCCTCGAGCAGCTCACGCGCGATCACTCGCTGGTCAACGAGTGCATCCGGCTCGGCCACCTCCTCCCCGAGCAGGCCAGCTCGTTCCCGCTCCAGCACGTGATCACCCGCGCCCTCGGCACCGACGAGGCGGTCGACGTCGAGACGCGGATCGACGCCATCGAGGGAGGGGATGTCCTCCTGCTCTGCTCAGACGGCCTGTCCGGCGTGGTGCCGGCGCAAGATATCGCAAGTATCCTGGCGACCCCGGCCGATCTGGCCGGCATCGCGTCCCGGCTCGTCAAGCGCGCCAACGAGAACGGTGGCCCCGATAACGTCACCTGCGTTGTCGTGCGCTGGCGCGCTTCGCCCGGCGGCCCGACCAGGCGCTGATCCGCGCGCCCGCGCTGCCGCTCCGGCGGTGTGCGGGCGAGAGCATTGCGCTCAGCCCGCCAGTTTTTCCATGGAACATCGCGTGCCTGGAGGTGCCAGAGAGCGCGCCACCGTGTTAATGGCGGTGGCGAATCCAATGGGCGCGCGAACGAACGGATCCACACACCCGCAATCCATCGACTCCCCGTCCCGGAGCGCGGCGCTGAGCAAGCCGGGGAAGGGCGGCTCCCCGGGCGCGCGGCGCGCCGGCCCGGCGGCGGCGGAGCTCGATCCCGCGGAGCACCACCGGCCGGCGCTCAAGCTCCTCGACGCCGCGCGCGAGCCGGATTTCATCGAGGTGCTCGGATCGCGGGAGCACAACCTCCGCATCGATCGGCTGGAGGTGCCGAAGCGGAAGCTCGTGGTGTTCACGGGGGTGAGCGGCTCGGGCAAGTCCAGCCTGGCGTTCGACACGCTCTACGCCGAGGGGCAGCGGCGTTACGTCGAGACGCTGAGCTCGTACGCGCGCCAGTTCCTGGGTCAGCTCGAGCGCCCGCAGGTCGAGCACCTGCGCGGCCTGTCGCCGACCATTGCCATCGAGCAGAAGAGCGCGTCGAGCAACCCGCGCTCCACGGTCGGCACGATCACGGAGGTCTACGATTACCTGCGCGTGCTCTATGCGCGCGCCGGCGAGCAGCATTGCCACCTCTGCGGCAAGCCGGTGAAGGCGCAGAGCTCGGAGCAGATCGTCGACGAGCTCCTCGGGATGCCGGAGGGGACGAGGTTCGTGCTGCTCGCGCCGCTCGTGACGCACCGGAAGGGGGAGTTCAAGGACCTGTTCGAGGAGCTCCGGGGCCGCGGCTTCGTGCGGGTCGAGATCGACGGGGCGCAGCACCGGCTCGACGAGCTGCCGAAGCTCGACAAGAAGCTCAAGCACACCATCGCGCTCGTGGTGGACCGGCTCGTCGTGCGGGCGGACGAGCGCCAGCGCATCACGGAGGGGGTCGAGGTCGCGCTCCAGGAGGGGCGCGGCGAGCTCCGGGTCGAGCTCCAGGCCGACGAGGGGGCGTCCGGGCGGCGGCGTCGCCCCGACGCGCCGCTGCTGTTCAGCGCCGCGCGCTCCTGCTGCGGCCAGAGCTTCCCCGAGCTCTCGCCGCAGAGCTTCTCGTTCAACAGCCCGCTCGGCATGTGCGGCGCCTGCAACGGCCTCGGCACCCGCCTCGAGATCGATCCGGCCCTCGTGATCCCGGATCCTGCGCTGTCGATCCGGGAGGGCGCCATCGCCCCCTGGGCGTCGGCCATGGCGCGCGGGGAGGGCTGGACGTTCCGGATCATCGACGCCGTGGCCAAGGCGTGCTCCGTCGACCTCGACGTGCCCTGGCGCAAGCTCGGGGCGAAGAAGCAGGAGATGGTGCTCCATGGCCTCTCCGGCAAGCGCATCGCGGTGACGTGGGGGAAGGAGGGGACCGAGACGCACGGCACCTGGGGCATGAAGTTCGAGGGCGTGATCCCGAGCCTGATGCGCCGGTTCCAGCAGTCGTCGTCCGAGTCGGCGCGGGACGCTTACCGCAAGTTCATGAGCGAGCGCCCGTGCGACGCCTGCGGCTCCCGGCGGATGCGCCCCGAGTCGCTCGCCGTGCGCGTCGCGGGCGAGGGGATCGCCGACGTCACCGCGATGACGGTGAGGGACGCCTACGATCACTTCGCCCGGCTCGAGCTGCCGGGCAACCGGCAGAAGATCACGGAGGGGGTGCGGCGCGAGATCACGAGCCGGCTCAGCTTTCTCCTGAACGTGGGGCTCGACTACCTGACGCTCGACCGCTCGGGGCCGACGCTGAGCGGCGGCGAGGCGCAGCGCATCCGGCTGGCGAGCCAGCTCGGCAGCGAGCTCTCCGGGGTGATGTACGTGCTCGACGAGCCGAGCATCGGCCTGCACCAGCGGGACAACCAGCGCCTCATCGAGACGCTGCGGCGCCTCAGGGATCTGGGCAACACGGTGCTCGTGGTGGAGCACGACGAGGAGACGATCCGGGCCGCCGACTACGTCGTGGATTTCGGCCCCGGGGCCGGGCACCTCGGCGGCCGGGTGATGGCCGCGGGGACGCCCGAGGAGATCGCGCGTGACCCCGAGAGCGTGACCGGGGCGTACCTGGCGGGGCGCGCGCGCATCGAGGTGCCCGAGGCGCGGCGCGCGCCGCGCGGGTGGCTGGAGATCCTGGGCGCGGCCGAGCACAACCTGAGGAGCATCGACGTCCGCTTCCCGCTCGGGGTGCTGCTCGCGGTGACCGGGGTGAGCGGCGCCGGCAAGAGCTCGCTGGTGAACGGCATCCTCCTGCCGGCGCTGGGCCGGGCGCTCCACCACAGCACCGAGCCGGTCGGCGCGCACCGGGCGATCCAGGGGCTCGAGGCGCTCGACAAGGTCATCGCGATCGACCAGAAGCCGATCGGCCGCACGCCGCGCTCGAACCCGGGGACGTACACGAAGGCGTTCGACCAGATCCGCGAGATCTTCGCCGAGCTGCCGGAGTCGCGCGCGCGCGGCTACGGCCCGGGGCGGTTCAGCTTCAACGTGAAGGGCGGGCGCTGCGAGGCGTGCAGCGGCGACGGCATGGTGAAGGTGGAGATGCACTTCCTCGCCGACGTCTATGTCCCGTGCGAGGTGTGCGCCGGCAAGCGGTACAGCGCGCAGACGCTCGCGGTGCGGTTCAAGGGCAAGAGCATCGCGGACATCCTCGACACCAGCATCGAGGATTGCCTGCGTCTCTTCGAGCACCACGTCGCGCTGCGCCGCGTCCTCGAGACGCTGGTCGAGGTCGGACTCGGGTACATGAAGATCGGCCAGAGCGCGCCGACGATGAGCGGCGGCGAGGCGCAGCGCGTGAAGCTGAGCCGAGAGCTCGGCAAGAGCCAGACGGGGAGAACGCTCTACGTCCTCGACGAGCCCACGACGGGCCTGCATTTCGAGGACATCCGCAAGCTGCTCGGCGTGCTCCACCGGCTGGTGGACGCGGGGAACACGGTGGTGGTGATCGAGCACAGCCTCGACGTCATCAAGTGCGCGGACTGGGTGATCGATCTCGGGCCCGAGGGCGGAGCCGGCGGCGGACGGGTCATCGCCGAGGGGACGCCGGAGCACGTCGCGAAGGTGAAGGGCTCGTATACAGGGCAGTTCCTTGGCCCCCTTCTCCCCCATAAGCGTTAACCAAGCCTCGCACCGCGTTCTCCTACGTTCACGACCACGTTCACGTTGGTGACCGATGGGGCGAGCTTCGTGCGTTGAGTGCAACGGAACGAGCTCGGTCAACGCCTATGCCCCCTTCTCCTGTGCAGGCGCTGGCCGCTCGGCGATGGATCATCCGGGGCAGAGTGAGGCAGAGAACGTCTGCGACGGCTCAGTCCGACGCGCCTGAGACAGACGCGTTTGTGATTTGCGTCGCGCGCTGACCATCCATTTCAGAGAAGCGCGATATTCATTGGTGGCGCCCATAACGGTTTTATTCGATCGGCTTGCACCGCGCTGCAAAAGCGCGTAGCCGGGATCGATGGACACCAACGTGTCCAGGAGTGCGCGAGCACCCGACAAGCAACTTCAGCAAAAAAGCACCATGATATCTCGCGCCAGCGGGGCTGTCGTACAGGCCCCTGCGCTCGAGATCCGTTGACGGGAGGGCCCATGCAGATCTCGAAGCATGCTCTATTTCTCGGCGTAGGACTCTGGGTGGGCGCCGCCTCGTCGGCGGCGTGCTCCGCCAGCGGCTCGTCGGCGGGCGACCCTCGGCCGGGGAGCACCGCCAGCGGCGGCGGCTCGAGCGGCGACGCCGTCGGGTCGATGAGCTCCGGCGGTTTCGGCGACGACATCGGCGCCGGCACCGGGGGCGGCGACGTCGGGCCCGAGCTCGGCGGCGACCCGAGGACGTGCGCGGAGGCCGCCGCGAACAAGTCCTATATCGGCTGTGACTTCTGGCCCACGGTCACCGCGAACATCGTCTGGTCGATCTTCGACTACGCGGTCGTCGTCGCGAACGCCGGCGACGAGATCGCCGAGGTCGAGGTGACGCGCGCCGGCGCCGCGGTGGCGCGCGCCGAGGTCAAGCCCAACAGCCTGAGCAAGATCTACCTCCCCTGGGTGCGCGAGCTGAAGGGGCCCGACGCCACCCATTGCACCGGGGGCGACTCGATCACGAGCTCCGTCCGCGTCGACGGAGGCGCTTACCACCTCGTCTCGACAAGGCCGGTCACGGTCTATCAATTCAACGCGCTCGAGTACAAGGGAGAGGGCGGGCCGTCCGGGAAGGACTGGTCGTCCTGCCCTGGCAACGAGGCGTGCGCGGCCAACGACGGGGAGCCCTTCGGCTGCTTCTCCTTCACCAACGACGCGTCGCTGCTCCTGCCGAGCACCGCGATGACAGGCAACTACCGCATCACCGGCCAGCGCGGCTGGGCGGCGGCGGACTTCGGCGGCTACATGGTCATCAGCGGGATCCAGGACGGCACCAGCGTCACCGTGAACGTCGCCCAGGGAGGCTCGGTGGTCGCGGGCGGCGGCATCCCCCGGACGAGCGGCGGCGGCAGCTTCACCGTCCAGCTCGACGAGGGGGATGTCGTCGAGGTCCTCGGGCACCCGAGGAGCGACCTCAGCGGCAGCCTCGTCACCGCGACCCGCCCTGTCCAGGTGCTGACGGGCATCCCGTGCGTGCAGGCGCCGATCGGCCGCCAGGCCTGCGATCACATCGAGGAGTCCGTGTTCCCCGCCGAGACGCTGGGCAAGCGGTACTTCGTGACGGTCCCGACATCGCCGGGCGGCCGCGTCATCGGCCACATCGTGCGCCTCTACGGCAACGTCGATGGCACGGCGCTGACGTACCCGTCCGGCAAGCCGGACGGCGCGCCGACCACCATCGACGCTGGCCAGGTCGTCGACCTCGACGTGGTGAGGCGGGATTTCGAGGTCGTGGGAGACCACGAGTTCGCGATCAGCACGTTCATGCTGGGCGCCGCGATCGTCGACGCGGACACCGAGCCTCGCCAGAAGGGCGATCCGTCGCAGAGCCACCCCACCGCGGTCGAGCAATACCGCTCCAAGTACGTCTTCCTCGCGCCGAGCGACTACGATGAGAGCTACGTCGACATCATCCAGCCGCTCGACGCCACGATCACGCTCGACGACGGCGCCGTCGACGTCGCCCCGACCCCGATCGGCAACGGCTCCGGCTTCGGCGTCGCGCGTGTCCGGCTCGGCCCCGGCAACGGCGGCGCGCACGTGCTGACCGCCTCCGCGCCCGTCGGCATCCAGGTGCTCGGCTACGGCGCGTACACGAGCTACCAGTACCCTGGTGGGCTCAACCTCGTCGCCATCGCGCCCCCGCCGCCCCCGCCCCGCTGACCCCGCGCGCGCCGCGCTGGTTGTCTTTCCCGGTCTCCTGAACTAGCACCCTCGCATGACGGACGAGCCGCGCTCCTCGGCACGTCGCGCACGTCGCGCACGTCGCGCCCGCCGCGCCGCGCTCTTCGTCGTCCTGGCCAGCCTCGCCTTCGCCACGAGCGGCCCGCTCGCCCGCTATGCGCGCCCGGTCCACCCGCTCGCCATCGCCTTCGGCCGGGTCGCCCTCGCCGCGCTCGCGCTCTCCCTGCTCGACCCGCGCGCGATCGCCCGCTCGGCCGCCCGCCTCTCGCCGCACCAGGGCGCCGCCGTCCTCTGCGCCGGCCTCCTGCTCGCCGTCCACTTCGCGCTCTTCCTCTGGGGGCTCGACCGCACCTCCCTCGCCGCGGCCCTCTCGCTCGTCTCGCTCGAGCCGCTCGCCGTCGTGCTCTGCGCGTGGGCGTTCTTCGGCGTCCGCCCCACGCGCTCCGAGCAGGCGGGCGTGCTGCTCGCCACCGCCGGCGCGCTCGTCGTCGCGCGCTCGGCCGGCGCTGGCGATCACCGGCTCTCGGGCGACCTCCTGGTCGTCGGCGCCACCCTCCTCTACGGCCTCTACGTGTCCTTCGCCCGCGCGCTCCGGGACGCGCTGCCGGCGCGGAGCTACGCCGCCCTCGTCTACGGCAGCGCCGCCGTCTTCCTCGCCGTGGCGCTCCCGTTCGCGCCCGGCGCGCTCGAGGGCGTCGCCCCGCCGCCGGCCCACGCCGCCTTCGCCATCGTCGCGCTCGCGCTCGTCCCCACCGTCGTCGGCCACACAGCGGTCCAGATCGCGGCGCGCCGCATGTCCCCGTCCATCGTCGCGCTCGTGTCCCCCGGCGAGACGCTCGGCGGGATCGTCATCGGCGCCGTCTGGCTCCACGCCACCCCCACCGCGCTCGAGATCGCGGGCGCCGCGATCATCCTCCTCGGCGCCACCGTCGCGATCCTCGGGTCGAGCTCGTCCGCGGCCGCGAGCGCAGGCTGACGCGCCCCTGCGGCGCGGCGTGAAGGCGTGACAGCGTGTGTCCGTGCAGCGGTCGCGCCGAGCGCTCACCCGCTCTGCTGGGACGGAGTTTGCCGGCGCGCGCCGCTCCGGTCGGACTCCGCGCCACGAACACAGGGATTCTGCGGGAGAGCCGCCCGCGCGCGCTTGACGGTCGATGATTCGAAAGAACGCTTCGCCCATGTACGGTGGGCTGTTTCGAAACATCCTGTTTCCGTTCTACGAGACCCGTTTGAGGGGCAGGGAGACCCTGAAAGACCTGGAGCGGATAGAGCGCTCCCAGTGGCGATCGGAGAATGAGATTCGCGATCTCGGCTTCCGGCGGATGCTCGCCGCCCTCCAGTTCGCCGAGCAGCACGTCCCGTTCTACCGGGCTCGCTTCGCCGAGCACGGCGTGCGCGCCGCCTCGGTGAAGGCGCCGGAGGACCTCCTGCGGTTCCCCGTCCTCACGAGGGCCGACCTCCGCGCCCACGGGCAGGACCTCCTCGCCGAGGGCTTCGTCGGCCGGCTCTACGCGAGCGGCACGGGCGGGTCGACGGGCGAGCCGGTGCAGTTCCGGTTCGACCACCGCACCTACGAGCGCCGCATCGCGGCCGCCATGCGGTCCGACGGGTGGGCGGGCGCCCGGCTCGGCGACCGGGAGCTCCACCTGTGGAGCTCCGTGCTTGTCAGCGAGACGCTCGCGAAGAAGGCCAAGCGCTCCCTTCACGAGGCCATCCTCCGCAAGAAGATGATCTCCGCCTTCGACCTGTCCGACCGGCGCCTCGCCGCGTTGCTCGACGAGATCGCGCGGTACCGGCCGCAGCTCATCGTCGGGTACGCGAGCGCGCTGTACCATGCGGCGCGCTACGCGCTCGCGGATGGCCGCGCGCTCCCCGCGCCGCGCGGCATCGTCACCAGCGCCGAGCGGCTGTTCGCGCACCAGCGCGAGGCCATCGAGCGCGCGTTCGGCGCGCCGGTGTTCGATCGGTACGGCTGCCGGGAGCTCATGCTGATCGCCGCCGAGTGCGAGCGGCACGCCGGCAAGCACATCAACATGGAGAACGTGTTCGTCGAGCTGCTCCGCGACGGGCGCCACGCCCTCCCCGGCGAGCCCGGCGAGGTCGTCGTGACCGACCTCGTCTGCCGCTCGATGCCGCTCATCCGCTACAAGAACCAGGACGTCGCGATCGCCGCCGGCGCGCCCTGCGCGTGCGGCCGCGGGCTGCCGATGCTCGCCTCCGTCGAGGGCCGCGTCCTCGACCTGCTCGTCGGCCCCGACGGCGAGCTGCTCGCCGGGGAGTTCTTCCCGCACCTCATCAAGGACCAGCCGACGATCGCCCGCTACCAGGTCCACCAGGACCGGCGGCGCGCGCTCACGGTCAAGCTCGTGCCGGGCAAGGGCTTCCAGCCCGAGACCGCGAGGCTCATCGAGCGCCTCGTCCGGCAGCACCTGGGCGAGCGCGCGGAGGTCTGCGTCCAGATCGTCGACGAGATCCCCCTCACGAGCGGCGGCAAGCACCGGGTCACCCTCTCCGAGGTCCCCGTCCAGCTGGGCCGGGGGCGCGCAGCGTGAGCGTCGCCGGGGCCGCCGGGAAGCTCGAGGGGCGCCGGCCGCGTCGCGCGCTGCGCTCACAGCGCGTTTTCTACAGATCTGCTGGAGCGCCTGGTGGCTGGGGCGCGGCGGCCTGCTCACCCGGCACGCTGCTCGGCGCGTGGCCTCCCCGAAGCGCTGGCGGAGCCGCGCGGTCCGGGGTATTGGGCAGAGCAGTACGATGTCCGACGTGCAGAGACCGCTCCCGCCGAAAAAGGACGTCGCGCTGGCCCTCCTCGAGCGAGAGCCGAGCGTGTTCATCCACCTCGATCCGCGCCGGCCCGGTGTCTCCGTCCCCAAGTGGTTCACGGGGCAGCCGCAGCTGATCCTCCAGGTCGGCATGAACATGGCGATCGCCATCCCCGACCTCAAGGTGGACGACGACGGGATCAGCTGCACCCTGTCGTTCAACCGCGCGCCGTTCTGGTGCCGCTTGCCGTGGCACGCGATCTGGGCGCTCGTGAGCGAGGACCAGCGCGGCATGGTGTGGCCCGAGGACATCCCGGCCGATCTCGCCGCGCAGAAGCAGCAGCGCCCCGCCGTCGCCCCGCCGCAGAAGCCCGCCAAGAGGCCGCGCCCCCGGCTCGCCGCCGTCGCGCCCCCCAGCGGCGACGACGAGCGGAGCGACGAGGCGGCGGACGAGGCGCGGGCGCGCGACAGGGCGCGCCCCCAGCTCGAGCCCGTGGAGGCCGGCGAGCGCGAGGCCCCGGCGCGGGACGCCGGCGCGGCCGTGAGGCCGCTCGCGCCGGTGCCGGCGCCGGCCCTCGCGCCGGTGCGGTCCACCGAGGAGCGCGAAGACGACGAATCGGGTGGCTCCGGTGAGCCCGAGCCCAAGCCGCGCCAAGGGGCGGGCAAGCCGAAGCGGGAACTGCCCCCCTATTTGCGGGTCATCAAGTAACGCCACTGACGCTACTGCTTGACGGTGCGGCTCGGCCATTCCAACTCTGGCCGGCCATGCCTCGACCGTTGCAGCGCATCCTCACTGCGCTCCTGCTCCTCGGCGTCGTCGTCGCCCTCGAGTTCGGCTTCGAGACCCTCTTGCCGGACGCTGCCTGGCGTCAGCTCGCCCTGTTCGCGATGGTCAACGTCATCGCGGCGCTCTCGCTCAACGTCATCAACGGCATGGCCGGCCAGTTCTCGATCGGCCACGCAGGCTTCGTCGGGATCGGCGCGTACACCGGGGCGGTCGTCGCCGGCAACCTGCACCAGCACCTCGGCGGCGGCGACCCGCTCTTCGGCAACTCGTTCGTCGTGATGCCCGCGGCGCTGCTCGCGTCCGGGCTCGTCGCGGCCCTGTTCGGCCTCGTGGTCGGCCTGCCGAGCCTCCGGCTGCGCGGCGACTACCTCGCCATCGTGACCCTGGGGTTCGCCGAGATCTTCCGCCTGACGATCGCGACGGCGACGACCGGCGGCCCCGACCAGGGGGCGATCGGCAGGCTCCTCGGGGCGCTCGGCGGCCCGATCGGCTACGCCGGCCCCGACGACACCGGCGTGCCGCAGTACGCCGGCCCGTTCTGGATCTTCGGCGCCGTCGTGCTCGCGACGATCGTCGCCTGGCGGCTGAAGTTCTCCGGCTGGGGCCGCGCGCTGCGCGCCCTCCGCGAGGACGAGATCGCCTCCGGCGCGGTGGGCGTCGATCCGACGCGCTACAAGGTCACGTCGTTCGTCATCTCCGCCGCCGGCGGCGGCATCGCCGGCGCCCTGCTCTCGTCGATGCGCGACGGCAACCCCACGGTCCAGCCGGACCAGTTCACGTTCAACTACTCGTTCGACGCCATCACGATGGTGATCCTCGGCGGCTCGGGCAGCGTCTCCGGGGCGATCCTCGGCGGCGTGTTCGTGACCTTCACGGTGAAGCTCATCGAGCAGCTGCAGGGCCTCGACAGCGTCCTCGCGCTGAAGGCGGCCTACCCCGCGCTCGATCTGAACGCCCTCAGGATGGTGATCTACGCCGCCATCCTCATCGGGCTGATGGTCCTCCGCCCCGAGGGGCTGTTCGGCGAGCGCGAGCTCTTCGGCCGGCGCTGGTCGCGCAGGAGGCGCTTCCCGGTGGGCCCGGCCGAGCCCGTCCCCGCCACGACCGGCGTGGAGGCGGGCGCCGGGCACGACGGCGCGCCGCCCATCCCGGGCGCGCCGCCCGATGAGCCGCCGCCCGGCATCACCGTCGGCCGCGAGGGCAAGGCGGCCGGGAGGGAGCTCGAGTGAACCTCGATCTGAAGCACGTGACCAAGCGGTTCGGCGGCCTGCGGGCGGTCGGCGACGTCTCCTTCACCGTGCCCGAGCGCTCGATCTTCGGGCTCATCGGCCCGAACGGCGCGGGCAAGACGACGGTGTTCAACCTGATCACCGGCGTCTACAAGCACGACGAGGGCGCGATCCGCTTCGGCGGGACCGACCTCGCGCCGCTCCGGCCGAGCCAGATCGCGCGCCTCGGCATCGCCCGCACGTTCCAGAACATCCGCCTCTTCGGCCAGCTCACGGTGCTCGAGAACGTGCTCGTCGCCTGCGAGAACCTGCGGAGATCCACGCTCGCCGCCGCCCTCTTGCGCTCGCCGTTCTTCTACAAGGACGAGCAGGAGATGACCGAGCGCGCCCTCTCGCTGCTCTCGGTGTTCAAGCTGGAGGACATGGCCGACGAGATCTCGACGTCGCTCTCGTACGGCAACCAGCGCCGCCTCGAGATCGCGCGGGCGATGATGCTCAAGCCGAGGGTGCTCCTGCTCGACGAGCCGGCGGCGGGCATGAACTACGGCGAGGCCGAGGGGCTCAAGCAGCAGATCCGCTGGCTGCGCGACACCTTCGACATCACGGTCGTGCTGGTCGAGCACAACATGCAGGTCGTGATGGGGGTGTGCGAGGAGATCCACGTCCTCGATCACGGCGAGACCATCTCGCACGGCACCCCGGAGGTCGTGCGCAGGGACCCGAAGGTCCTCGCCGCGTACCTCGGCGAGGAGATCGACGACGAGGCGGCCGGCGCGGCGGCGGAGGAGCCCGCATGAAGACATCGCATCCGACGCGGCAGCCCCCCTCGGTGGCCCCCGGCGACCCCCTGCTCGTCGTCGACGATCTCGCGGTCAGCTACGGCGGCATCAAGGCGCTCAAGGGCGTCAGCCTCGAGGTGCGGCGCGGCGAGATCGTGGCGATGATCGGCGCGAACGGCGCCGGCAAGACGACCACGCTGAAGACGATCGTCCGCCTCCTCCCGATCGCCTCCGGCCGCGTCCGCTACGACGGCAAGGACCTCGCGTCCGTCTCGACGGAGGAGCTCGTCGCGGCCGGCGTCTCGCTCGTCCCGGAGGGGCGCGCGATCTTCTCGAACCTCAGCGTCCGCGAGAACCTCGAGCTCGGCGCCTGGTGCCACAAGCACGGCCCCACCATGGCGGAGACCGTCGACGACGTGGTGAAGCTCTTCCCCCGGCTGGGCGAGCGCATGCACCAGCACGGCGGCACGCTCTCCGGCGGCGAGCAGCAGATGCTCGCGATCGGCCGCGCCATGATGGCGCGCCCCGCCATGCTGCTCCTCGACGAGCCCTCGCTCGGCATCGCGCCGCGGCTCGTCGCGGACATCTTCGAGTCCATCGCCAAGATCGCGGCGTCAGGAACAACCGTACTCCTCGTCGAGCAGAATACCCGACTGGCGCTCAAGTACTCGACCCGTGCCTACGTGCTCCGTACTGGGCAGATCGCCATGAGCGGCGAGTCGAAGGACCTCGCGGCGAACGAAGAGATCCGCGCGGCCTACCTCGGCGGCTGATCCCGCGTCCCCGCGCCGAAGCGCGTCGGCGCGTCGCGATTCCCCGAGCGGTCGCAGACGGGCCATCACGGATCACGGCGGAACACAGCGGATCAGAAGCGGATCGGAAGCGGATCGGAAAAGAAACAGGCAGGGAGCGCTGGTGTTTCAAGCGCGTATCAACGCATCGCGTGATGCGCTGAGGCGCGATTGATATCGCTCTTTGCCGAATATGGAGTATGGTCACTGTGAGCCAGGCCATGAAGACCTGGTCTTCACAGCGGCGGCCAGAGCCGGCTGCTGACGGGGGATACCCATGGAGATTGAGAGCACGACCCGCGTCCTGGTGATCGATGACGACGCCAGCAACTCCCAGCCGCTCGTCCACTTCCTCTCATCCCGGGACTACACGGTGGAGACGTGCTGCGGGCTCGGCCACGCGCGTGACGTGCTTGCCCGCTGGCGTCCTCATGTGATGGTGCTCGTGCCCCGGGAGGAGGCGGAGCTCCACAGCGAGATGGAGGAGCTCCGCCGCATGTCGCCGCGCGTGCCCGTCGTGGTGCTCACGCCCGCGGTCGGCCCCGAGCTCATCCTGGACATGGAGGCGTTCGCGCCCACGGTGCCCGCGTGCCCGTCGCGCGGCCTCGCGTACATCGAGTCTGCGGTGGCCGACGCCTCGGCCATGGGCTGACCGCGGCCGGCCTCGGATCGGGGCCCGCGCGCACCGCGGGCCGGGTCCCACCCGGGGCAGGCGCTTGCCGCATCGGCTCGCCTCAGGCGGACGGCTCGATCCCGTCCGGCAACCCGTCGAAGAACTCCTCCACCACGGACGCGAGCCAGGCGCGCACCGGTCCGGTCGCGCACATGCTCCTCACGACGGGCCAGAGCGCGTCCGCGAGCGCGCCGACGTCGAGCTCGGGCGCGATCCCGAGCCGCCCCAGCGCCTCGCCGAGCGGCTCGCCCGCGTGCGCGGCGACGAACGCCGCGATCGCCTCGCTGGTCCGCGCCCGGACGGGCCGATCCCGGAGCAGCTGCGCGGCGATGTCGGCGCCGAGCTCCTCGGCGATCGCCGAGCTCTCCGCGTCGAGCTGACCGACGAGCGCGCAGATCTCCTGCTCCAGCACCCACGTGGCGACCTGCTTGCGCAGGCCGACGAACTCGGGGGTGTCGCCCTTGGCGACGAGCAGGTCGTGCACCTGGCGCATCGCCGTGCGCGAGAAGCCCTGCAAGAACCGGCGGATCTCCGGCTCGAGCCGCCGCTCGAACTCGCCCCGCATCGCGCCCATCGTCTTGCCGACCCCGCCGAGGCCGAAGGGGGCGACCCGCTTGAGGAGCGCGGGCAGGCCCCACTCGGCGAAGAACGGGTTCACCTTCTCGGAGAACTCCATCAGCGTGTCGTAGAGGACGTCGCGCATCACCGCGTCGAGCGCCGCGCTCTCCAGCACCTCGCGCACGAGCCGCTCCGGCACGATCTTCGGCTGCTCGAGGATGCGGTCGAGCTTGTCGCGGGCGCCCTCCGGCAGGAGCTCCTTCGCGCGCCGCCGCTCGGCGCGCGCCGCCTCGACGAGCGCCGCGAGCGCCGCGGCGGCCGCGGGCCGGACCGCCCGCCGGAGCGGCTCCTCCGCCGCCAGCGCCTCGAGCGCGCGCCCGATCGCCCCCGCGTCCACGAGCTCGCCGAGCGGCGTCGCGAGCAGCGCCGCGAAGCCGGCAGGCAGCCGCTCCCGGAAGTCGCGCGCCGCCGCCTCCGAGACGAGCCGCGCCTCGAGGAACGCGATCTGACGAGCCTTCAGTTCATTAAGTAGCGCGCGATCCATCGGGCAACCGATAGCCCCGAGCCCCCGCCGGTGCCAGGCGCAGATGACCCCGGGCCCCTGCCGACGCGGCGCCCGGCGCCCGGCGCGCGGCCCCCGCCCAGACCCCCAGATCGCGCAGTACTGTGAATCTGCCCAGCGGGTGAGCCCCTTACTCATCGAACGTGGTTTCGGAGGAGCCTTACCAAAAACACCTTACTTGGAGCTCCAGTATCCGGGAACCCCCTGAGTCGGCGCGCCGCTCGCGCATGGGCGTTCGTGCGGCGGACCTGCGGGCAGCGCCGCGCGCCCGGGCGAAGCGGGATTGTCGGTGATTGTCATTCCCCGCGGGGAGCGACTCGGGCCGAAGTCAACTTTGCGGACCTCGCGACAGAGAGTTGCAACGAATTACAAGTGCCTGACAACTTCGGATCCGGCGGGTGGTACGCGTTCGTTGTCTGTCGGCGCCTGCAGGGGTGGAGAACGGCGCTCTCGCCCGTCCCCACGGCTGCACGGCAACCCGCCGGCGGTAGGTGCTCGCGATGCTCTCCCTGCTGCTCTGTGTCCTCTACTTCGGCGTGCTGCTCGGCCTCAGCGGCTACGGCCTGCACCGGCTGCACCTCGTGGTCCTCTGTCGCATGAACCGCGCGAAGATCACCCGCGCGCAGGAGGTCGCGGCCCTGACCGATCGCGACCTCCCGCCGGTGACGATCCAGCTCCCGCTCTTCAACGAGTCGACGGTCGCGGCGCGGCTGCTCGATGCCGTCGCGAAGATGGACTACCCGCGCGACAAGCTGGAGATCCAGGTGCTCGACGACTCGACGGACGAGACGCAGGGCCTCGTCCGCGCGCACGTCGAGCGGCTGCGCGCGCTGGGCCTCGACGCGGTGTACCTGCACCGCGTGGACCGCGTCGGCTACAAGGCGGGGGCGCTCGACGCGGGGCTCAAGATCGCGAAGGGCGAGCTGGTCGCGATCTTCGACGCCGACTTCATCCCGCAGCCGGACTTCGTGCGGTCCATCGTCGGGCACTTCGAGGACCCGACGGTCGGCATGGTGCAGACGCGGTGGGGCCACCTGAACCGCGACGTCTCGATCCTCACGCAGGTGCAGGCGCTCATGCTCGACGGCCACCACCTCGTCGAGAACCGCGCGCGCTTCGGCGCGGGCCTCCTGTTCAACTTCTCCGGCACCGGCGGGATGTGGCGCAAGGACGCCATCCGCGAGGCGGGCGGCTGGCAGCACGACACGCTGACCGAGGACCTCGACCTGTCGTACCGGGCGCAGCTCGCGGGCTACCGCTTCATCTACCGCGAGGATGTCGTCTCGCCCGCGGAGCTCCCCGAGGACATCTCGGCGCTGCGCGCGCAGCAGTACCGCTGGGCCAAGGGGACGGTGCAGACGGCGCGCAAGCTGATGGCGACCGTGCTGAGCGCCAAGCTCTCGCTCGGGCAGCGGATCGAGGCGTTCTTCCACCTCACGCCGCACTTCGCCTACCCGCTGCTGGTGCTGCTGAGCGTCCTCTTGCTGCCGGCGCTCGTGCTGTTCCCCGCGGCCGACACGCTGACGATGATCGCCATCGACCTGCCGCTCTGCACGGCGACGACGGGGTCGCTCGCGGCGTTCTACATGCTGGCCGAGACGGCGCAGGGCCGCTCGCGCTGGGGCGCGGTCAGGCGCCTGCCGATGCTCATCGCGCTCGGGACGGGGCTCGCGCCGTACCTGTCGAAGGCCGTGATCGAGGGGCTCCGCAGCATGTCCGGCGAGTTCGTCCGGACGCCGAAGCAGGGCGACAACAAGGGCCGGTACAAGGTCCGCACGGACCTGCCGATCACCGAGGCGATGCTCGCGGTGCTGTCGTGCGGCGCGGTGGTCGCGTCCGTGGAGACGGGGCACTACTTCGCCACGCCGTTCGCGGTGCTCTTCGCCGTCGGCTACCTCTACGTGGCGTTCCTGGTCGTCCAGGAGCAGATCGTGCGCCGCCGCGATGTGGCCTCGAGCGCGCCGGTCGTCGGCTGGAGCGACGCGCGGCCGAGCGAGGCGGCCGTCGTCGGCGCCTGGTCCCGGCAGCCGACGAAGGAACGCCACCTCGGCGATCTTGCCGTCTGAGCGGATCGTCGCCGCCGGGCCCCTCCTGCGCCCCTGGTCGCGCCGGTGAGCCTGCCGGGTTCCTGGCCGCCGGATCGAGGGTGCGAGGTGTGGGGCGCTGCTCGTGGGGTCGCAGGTTCGCTCCGAGCGCTGCGTTGCTCGGGGGGGGCTCCACGAAGCGTGCCTGGTGCACATCGGGCGAAGCCTGCGTAACCCCCTGGACCTTACCGACGCACGCTGGCATTCTGCCCTCCAGGCCGGTCGGGGGACCGCACGCGGCTTCCTGAACGGTCTTCAGGGGTTGCGGCGCGTCCCCCCTTCTGCAAGGGCGATGGGGGTGTCATGACGAAAGCCGAAATCGTTCAGGCGGTCTACTCCCGCCTTGGGGGGTTCTCGAAGAAGGAATCTGCCGATCTGGTGGACCTCGTGTTCGAGACCATGAAGGAAACCCTGGGCCGCGGGGAGAAGATCAAGATCTCTGGATTCGGCAACTTCGTGCTGCGCGACAAGCGCCAGCGGCAGGGTCGCAACCCCCAGACCGGCGACCCCATCCTGATCACGGAGCGCCGGGTCCTGAACTTCAAGGCGAGCCAGATCTTGAAGCAGGCCCTCAACCCGCGTGAGACGGCCTCGGCGGCCGAGGAGTAGACCGCTTGGCGGTGCGCGCGCAGCTTCCGGCGAAGCTGTACTACCGGATCGGCGAGGTGGCCGGCATCGTGGGGGTCGAGCCGCACGTGCTCCGGTACTGGGAGACCGAGTTCCGCTCCATTCGCCCGCAGAAGTCGGCGAAGGGGCAGCGGGTCTACAGCCGGCGCGACGTCGAGACGCTCCTCAAGGTCAAGGAGCTGCTCTACTCGCACCGCTTCACGATCGCGGGCGCGCGGCGCAAGCTGCGCGAGGGCGGCATCGAGCCGCCGCCGCCGGACGCGGGCGCGAGCCACGAGGAGGTGCAGCGGATGCGCACGGCCCTCGTCGAGATCCGGACCGAGGTGCTCGCGCTGATGGATGAGCTCGAGCGCGTCTGAGCTCCACGGCGTGGCGCCGGGCCTCGGGTTGCGCCTTGCGTTGCCGGCCAGGGCGAGCGACACGCCGGAGGGGGCGCTCCCCGCGATCGACGTCTCCGCGATCGCGGGCGCGAAGGTGACGCTCCTGCGGGGCGTCGAGGCGGACGGGCTCTCGCTGCGCGCGGTGTGCGTGACGGCCCCGTCGCGGCAATGGGTGACCGGCCTGGAGGAGCTCGTGCTCGATCGGGCCTCGGGGCTCGTGCGGGGGGGCCTCGGGGTGGCGATCGAGCGGTGGGAAGCAGGGCCGATCCACGCGCAGTCGCAGCGGTTCGAGCAAGCGTTCGAGGGAGCCGGGAGGGCAGGCGCGCGCGCGGTGGTGATCCGCGGGCAGCACGCGCTCGGCTTCGCCGGGAGCGAGCACGACGCGGCGCTCTGCAGCCTGGCCTGTCTGGAGCCTGCGCAGGGGACGGGCGCTCGGTGCGGCGCGCTGCTCGGCGCGACCGCGTTCGAGGGCGTGTTCGTGGCGCCGCCCGAGCCGGGGCTGCTCGTGCGGACGATCTTCCTCGCCGCAGAGCAACCCCTCGCCATGACCGCCGCGCTCGGCGTGCTCGCGGCGGCGGGGGTGACCGTCCTGCTGGCGCGGCGGCCGCGGCCGCGGCCCTAGGGCGGGGAAGAGGGGCTCGTGGAGAGCTGCCCGGCCCTCGGAGAGGGCCTGTCGCGTGGATGCGAGATGCTGAAGGGAGAGGCGTACGCCAGGCGGATGACTCGACCGGGCAGGGGGAGCGATCAGAACGGGATGTCGTCGTCGTTGCCGCCGCCGTAACCGCCGCCGCCGAAATCGTCGGGCGGAGGACCGGGATCCTGCGCAGCCGGCGCGGGGCGACCGCCGCCGCCGCGGTTGTAGCCGCCGCCTGCCGGGCGGCCGCCACCGCCGCCACCGCCACCGTAACCGCCGCCGCCACCACCACCGCTGTAGCCGCCGCCGCCGCCGCTGTAGCCCCCGCCGGGATCCGCGCCGAACGCGCCTGCGTCATCGCCGGCAGCGCCGCGACCGCGGCCCCCGCCCGTCAGCAGGACGTTGTTCGCGATCACCTCGGTCTTGTAGCGCTTGTTGCCATCCCGGTCGTCGTAGCTCGACGTGCGGAGCGAGCCCTCGATGAAGATCGAGGAACCCTTGCTGAGGATCTTGCCCAAGGCCTCGGCGCGCTTGCCCCAGATCACGACATTGTGCCAGTCCGTCCGTTCTTTCCGGACCTTGTCGCGGTCCAGGTACGACTCGGTCGTCGCGAGCCGCAGGTTCAAGACGGCCTGACCCCCCTGGGTGAACCGGAGCTCTGGGTCGGCGCCCAGGTTGCCGAGCAGCATTACGCGATTCAAGCCTTCGGCCATCGTCACTCCTTCCCTAGGAGGGGCTCAGCGCACGCTGCGCTGAACGAACGTCGCCTGCTTCACTCCCCCATGGGGGCCGACGCGTCAAGGGTCGTGGCGCGCCGAAAAGCACGCGGCGCGCCCGCGCGGGGGGGACCGGCGTGGGCCTCGGCACGGTCGGCGCGGCGTCGCTCGATCGCCGTCCGATGGCCGTCCGATGGCCGTCCGATCGCCGTCCGATGGCCGTCCGATGGCCGTCCGATCGCCGTCCAATTCCGCCAGGCTCCGCGCAATGCCGCGTGATTCCGCTCACCCGCCCGCTCCGGCCTGCGCGAGGAGGTCGGCCAGGAAGAGCCGGGCGATCGTGAAGTAGAGGAGGATCCCCAGGACGTCCACGAGGCTCGCGATGAACGGCGTGGAGCTGGTCGCCGGATCGAGGCCGATGCGCCGGAGCAGGAGGGGGAGCATGGCGCCGACGGTGCAGCCCATGAGGACGATCGCCATCAGCGTCGCGCCGATCGTCAGGACGAAGCCGGTGCCGTCGCCCCAGAGCCAGACGCGGACCATGCCGATGACGGAGAGGATAAGGCCGAGCACGACCGCCTGCCCGAGCTCGCGGACGAGGACGCTCGCCCAGTCGCCGACGCGCACATCGCCGACGGCGAGGCCGCGGATGATGAGCGACGACGACTGCGAGCCGGAGTTGCCGCCCGTGGAGATGAGCAGGGGCACGTAGTAGGCGAGCGTCGCGACGGCCTCGAGCTCGTGCTCGAAGCGCCGGAGCACCTCCCCGGTCATGAACTCGCCGACGAACAGCACGGCGAGCCACGGGGCCCGCTTCTGGATGAACGTCCAGAAGCTCGTCTTGAAGTAGCTGTCCTCGATGGGGCCGACCGCGCCGAGCCGCTGCATGTCCTCGGACTGCTCCTCCGTGAGGACGTCCATCACGTCGTCGACGGTGATGACGCCGAGCAGCTTGCGGTCCGCGGAGAGCACGGGCAGCGCGTTGAAATCGTACTTGGCCATGGTCCGCGCGACCTCTTCCTGGTCGGTCTCGGGGCTGACGGCGAAGACGTTCTCGGTCATCACGTCCGCGAGCTTCTCGGACGGCGAGGCGAGCAGCAGATCGCGCAGCGACACGACGCCGATGAGGTGCCCGCGATCGGAGACGATGTACACGTAGTAGATGGTCTCGGCGTCCTCGCCGACGGCGCGGATGCGCTCGATCACGTCGGCGACCGTGAGGTGGATGCCCACCGACACGTAGTCGGTGGTCATGAGGCCGCCGGCGCTGTCCTCGGGCCACTTGGCGAGCTCCTCGACCTCGGCCGCCGCCTCGGGGTCGACCTTCTCCAGCGTGGAGAGCAGCGTGCCGCTGACCTGGTCCGGGAGGGCCTCGATGAGGTCCGTGCGGTCGTCGGCCGCCATCTCGGAGACGATCGGCGCGATGCTCTCGACGCCCATCTGCTCGACGAGCGCCTCCTGGGTCTCCTCGTCGAGGCGCTCGAAGATGGGCGCGGCCTCCTCGGCCCTGAGCGCCATCAGGACCTTCGCCGCTTCGGCGTCGTCCAGCAGGCCGATGAGGTCGGCGAGGTCCTCGTCGTGGATCTCGTCCAGCAGCTCGGAGAGCTGCGCCGGATCCTCGGCGAGCAGCTGCCGTACCTCCGGGACCATGGCGAGGGCGACGCGCAACATGCCCGGGCACTGACCACAACTCGGCCCTGCTGGGAAGCGGCAAACCCCACCGGCGCCGGGCCCGCGACCCACCCAGCTCCCCGCACCGACCGAGGTTGGGCTGCGGCGCCGCGGCCGACCGAGGTTGGCCCTCCCACGACCGCCCGCCGCGCGCGATGGAGGCTGGGCTCCCGCAACCTGGGAAGGAGTGATTTGCAATACAGTGATAAGTGAACTTTCTCGACTGGCCGACCCAGGTTGAGGATCAGGCCGGAGGAGCCAGGTCGACCCAGGTTGAGGGCGGGTCGCCCAGGTTGAGGGGCGGGTCGCCTACTGCGTTGGCTGTCGCGCAATCAGGTTGACGTCGCGGCGGCGCGCGGGGCATGGAGGGCACGGGGCCGCGTGCGGCGGCATCTCGTTTGCTATGGCACCCCTTCGCGGGGTCGAGCGGGGCCGGCCGGGTCGAATTGACAGCCTTCCGGTCGGGTCCCTAGCATCGGGCTCCCGTCGAGCCGTGGATCGCCTGCGGAAGTCGGTCATGGGCCCGTGGACGGCGGGCCTTTTCGGTGGCTTGACCGCCGCGCAACTGGATCGGTGGTCGAAAGGAAAGTCGAATATGACGCGGATAGAGCGTGAGAGCAGGCGCCCGTGGAGGGGCGCGGTGAGGTTCGCCATGGCGGGCCTGCTGATCGCGGGCACAGGCAGCGCCTTCGGATGTCTGAGCCGCCCCATCGCCGAGAACAAGCCCCGGTCGACGTCGACGATCGTCGAGCGGCTGACGCAGAGCTCGGTCGACAAGATCGACCTGCTCCTGGCGATCGACAACTCGGGCTCGATGGCCGACAAGCAGGCCATCCTCGCCACCGCGATCCCCGACCTCGTCGAGGGTCTCGTCAACCCGCGCTGCATCCACAGGGACGGCGTGATGACGACCACGGTCGCCTCGCCCAACACGCCCTGTCCGCAGGACTACAAGCGTGAGTTCGAGCCGGTCAAGGACATCCACATCGGCATCATCAGCTCGAGCCTCGGCGGCCACGGGGCGGGCGCCTGCCAGGCGTCGACGAGCGCCTCGAACGTGGACATGGCGCACCTCCTCGCGCGCAGCGACGAGAACTCCGACGTCAACGACCTCCCGACCTACCTCAACCTGGGCTTCCTGGCCTGGGATCCGGATCAGAAGCTCGACGGTGAGCCGGAGACGCCGGATCAGAACGACGGCGAGGCGGACATCGGCCCGAATGATTCGAACGCCGACCTCAACAACACGACGCTGGTCGGGGCGCTCACCGCGATGGTCGAAGGCACGGGGCAGACCGGCTGCGGCTTCGAGGCGCAGCTCGAGAGCGTGTACCGCTTCCTCGTCGACCCGGAGCCCTACGCGACGATCAGCATTGACGCGGACCAGAACATCGTCGTCACCGGCGAGGATGCCGTCGTCAAGAAGCAGCGCGCCGACTTCATGCGGCCGAGCTCGCTCCTCGCGATCATCATGCTCACCGACGAGAACGACTGCTCGATCCGCGAGGAGGGCAAGAACTACCTCGTGGCAGACACCACGCCAAGCTTCCGCCTGTGGCGGCCGCGCAGCGAGTGCGCCACCAATCCGGGCGACAAGTGCTGCAGGTCGTGCAGCCAGAAGCAGGATGGCTGCTCACCCGACCCGACGTGCACGGGCACGGACGGCAACACCGCCAGGCTGAGCAAGGAGGAGGACCCGGTCAACTCGCGCTGCTGGGATCAGAAGCGCCGGTTCGGCTTCGACTTCCTCTACCCGATCGACCGCTACCGGCGCGCCTTCACCGAGGCGCAGATCCCGAACCGCAGGGGCGAGCTGGTCCCGAACCCGATCTTCAGCGATCCGAACCCGGACGACCTCGACTCCAACGTCCGCGATCCCGGGCTCGTCTTCTTCGCCGGTATCGTCGGCGTGCCGTGGCAGGACATCGCGCGTCAGAACGCGGACGGCCAGCCCGACCTGCTGAACGGCCTCAACCAGGATGGCGAGCCGGTCGGTGGGTTCAAGAACTCCGACGAGCTCAGCGCTCCGGTGGCCGGCGCCGCCAGCACCTGGGAGCTCATCCTCGGCGATCCCGCGACGTACCAGGCGCCGAAGGATCCCTTCATGGTCGAGTCGATGAAGCCTCGCTCGGGCATGAACCCGATCACGGGCGATGCGATCGTCGGACCGGAGGCGACGGGCTGGAACGGCATCAACGGCCGCGAGTACACGATCCCGGAGGACAGCACGGGGGACCTCCAGTACGCCTGCATCTTCGATCTCCCCCAGGCCGCGGTGAAGACCTGCGACGGGGCGGCTCAGAGCTGCGACTGCAGAGCGGTGGGGGGTCAGCCGATCGACAACCCGCTGTGCAGGCCTGACGCGGGGAACGATCAGGAGGATCCGGCGCCCAGGTCGACGACGCAGATCAAGGCGAAGGCCTACCCGGGCCTCCGCGAGCTGCAGCTCATCCGGGAACTCGGCCCCCAGGGCATCGTCGGCTCGGTGTGCCCGCGCCAGCTCGAGCGCGCCGGCGACGCCGACTACGGCTACCGGCCGGCGATCGGCGCCATCATCGACCGCCTGAAGACGGTGCTCGGCGGCCAGTGCCTGCCGCGCACCTTGACGCCGGACGCGAAGCAGCAGGTCTCCTGCCTGATCCTCGAGGCGCGCAACTCGCAGGGCCAGTGCAACTGCGCGGATCCGAGGAAGCTCGGGCGCCTCGACGTGACGGGCGCTCATACGGCGGCGAAGGACGAGGTGCTCTCGCTCGACATCGCGAAGGCGTCCGGCTGGGACTGCGTGTGCGAGATCCAGCAGCTCGAGGGCGACGGCGCCGTCGCGTGCAGGACCAGCGTCAGCGACGACATCGACGTGCATGGGTGGTGCTACGTCGACCCGTCGATCCGGCTCGGCGAAGCCAGCATCGTGGCCGACTGCCCGTCGACCGAGCAGCGCAAGATCCGGTTCACGGGTCAGGGCGAAGCCCAGCAAGGGGCCACGCTGTTCATCACCTGCTCCGGCGAGTAGGCGACGTCAGCTGGCGTCAGCGAACGTCTGCTAACGTCCGCTAACGTCCGCTAACGTCTGATTGAGCCCGGCGCGCGGGGTGCGGTCGTGAGATCGCGCCCCGCGACGCTTTTGTGGTGCTTTGTGGCTCCAGAGCGGCTCCAGCGAGCCGGCCGGAGGAGCGCTGGGAGGGACCTGCTCGGTTTTGTGCTAAGACCGGACTCCGTCGTGGTGGCACGCAAGAAGATTCTCATCATCGAGGACGAGCCCCACATCGTGCTGGGGCTGACGGACGCCCTCGAGTTCGAGGGCTTCTCGGTGGCGTCGGCCTCGAAGGGGAAGGACGGCGTGCTGCTCGCGCGGCAGGAGAAGCCGGACGCCATCCTCCTCGACCTCATGCTCCCCGACACCAACGGCTTCAAGGTCTGCGAGGATCTGCGGCGCTGGGACGCGTTCGTGCCGATCATCATGCTGACGGCCCGCGGCCAGGAGATCGACAAGATCCGCGGCCTCGACGCGGGCGCCGACGACTACGTGACCAAGCCGTTCAGCGTGGGCGAGCTCATCGCCCGCCTGCGCGCCCTCTTCCGCCGCGCCGCCCGGCCGGCCGAGGCGCCCGTCGAGGTGTTCTCCATCGGCAACGTGCAGATCAACATGACCGCCCACACGGTCTCGCGGGGCTCGCGCTCGGATCAGCTGTCGTTCTACGAGGTCGAGCTCCTTCGCCTGCTGCACGAGCGCCTGGGCCAGCCGGTCTCGCGCGAGGAGATCCTCCAGAAGATCTGGGGGATCGAGGCCGGGCCGTCGAACCGCACGGTCGACAACTTCATCGTCAAGCTGCGCAAGAAGGTCGAGCGTTCGCCCGACAAGCCGGAGCACATCCTCACGGTCTACGGCTTCGGTTACAAGCTCGCTCCCTGACGGAGCGGCAGGACGTTGCGGAGGTCGCAAGGCACCGTCACCGCGGCGTCGGTGATGCGCTTCGCATCGAGCTCGGGGAGGCGCGCGCCCTCGCGGATCTGCCGCGCCTCGAGGCGGAGCCGGACGAGGCCCGGGCTGCCCGTCTCGCCGGCGTACCCGACCACGTCGCCCGCGTCGAGGCGCGCGCCCGCCACGACGCCGGGGCCAGGGCGATCGAGGTGGCCATGGAGCAGGAGGTACCTGCGCACGCGATCCGCGTCGGGCGCCTCGCGCACGTCGTGCGCCGTGGCCACCGTGATCCCGGACAGCGCGCCGACGAAGACGACCTCGGCCTTCCCCTCCTGGCCCTCGAGCCTGAGCGCCGCCACCCGCTCGCCGCGCGTCGCGGCGATGTCGATCCCGCCGATCCACGACGGCGGCTCGGGCCGCGCCGCGCCGATAGCGGCGACGGAGCCCGCTGCAGGCAGCGCGCCCGCCCCGGCTGGAGCCTCCTCGACAAGGAGGAACCCCGGCGGCGCGTCCGGCGCGCCGATCGGGAACGTGTACGCGGCGGCGCTCGCCGGACGTTCCGGGCGGCGGGGGATGTGCTCGTGGGCCTGGCTGCGCGTGCCCGCTCTTGCGGGGCGCGCGCCGGCAGGGTCAGAGAGCGCCGCGGCGCCGCCTTCGGGGAGCGGCGCGCCCGGAGCAGGCAGCGGGACGCAGGCGGCGCCCTCCGGCACCGTGCGCGGGCCGCAGAGCGCCGCCGCGCCCGCGGCGCCGCGCGCCGCGGCCGCCGGAGGGACGACCGCGGGCGGCGGCGGCTCGGGATCGTCGATGCCGCCGAGCGCGAGGACCAGCGCCGACGCCGCGGCGCCGCGCACCAGCGGGGAAGGGGAGACCGCCGCCCTCGCCGGGCGGGCTTGCGATGAGCCGGACACACGCATGCCACGAACGGTCTACCGCATCGCGCGCGGCGGGCGAGCTCGATGGAGCGGCGGCGCGCTCGTCCCGCCCGGCTCGCGCGCGCGGCCACGGCGTGGGCGGCGCCGGGCACGCGCGGCCGCGCCCGCCGTGGACGGGAATTCGCGAGGAACAGGCCCTTGTTGCCTGCCGGCTTGCGGAGGCGACGCGCTGTTGATAGCTCCTCTTCGTGCAAAATCGTCAAGCGATCGAGACGACCCTGAACAAGCTGTTCGACGCGGAGCGCACGGCTCGCCGGCTCCACGACGACCTGACGGCCATGCCCGGCGATGGGCTGCTGGATGTCCTCACGGACGCGATCGCGGCCGCGACGCGCGAGAACGACGAGGACGAGGCGGCGCTCCGGCTGGTGCGTATCGCGTCGCTGCTCGGCGAGCACGAGGGGCCGCGCGCGCTCGACGCGCTCATCGATGTGCTCGCGTCGGAGCACCCCGAGGCGCGGCAGGCCGCGGGCGAGGAGATCGAAACGCTGGCCTACGATCGGTTCAAGGAGGTCGCGCAGGCGATCGAGCGCGCGCTGAAGCGGCTGCCGGTGGGCTCGTCGGCGCTCCCGGAGCTGCCGTACCTCATCGCCGAGGTGCCGGAGCCGGGCGTGCCGAAGCTGCTCAGCCAGTTCCTGAGCCACAAGGATCCGGACGCGGTCGCGGCGGCGATCGAGACGCTCGTCGAGATCGGTGACCCGGCGCATGCGCCGCTCATCCAGCCGCTGCTCGACGACAAGCGCACGGTCGAGCTCGCCGACGACGGCGGCGACGACGCGACGTCGGAGGTCACGATCGGCGAGCTCGCCGAAGAGGCGCTCAGCCTCCTCGCGCCCTACGACGACGAGGAGGACGGGGTCGCCTGATGATCGGCCCGCCGCTGAGCGCGGCGGACGCCGTGTTGTTCGAGCACGCGGTCGTCCCGCGCTACCTCTCGTTCTTCGCCTCGCTGGCGGTCGAGATGCTGCTGCCCTCCGAGGCGGCGCGCATCGTCCACCTCGGCTGCAGGAGCGGCTTCCCCGACGCGATCGTGGCCGACAAGCTGCCCGGCGCGACCCTCGTGGGCGTCGACGGCTCCGCCGCCGCGCTCGAGCTCGCGCGCGACAAGGCCGCGCTGTTCTCCGGGATGAACGCGAGCTACGTGCTCGCCGACGCCCTGCCGACGCCGCTGCCGGACGCGAGCTTCTCCCACGCGTTCACGCTGCACCCGGTCTGCCGTCCGAGCGAGCGGGCGCAGCTCCTCGCCGAGCTGCGCCGGGTCCTCGTCCCCGGCGGCCAGGCGCTCATCGCGCTGCCGCTCCGCGGCTCGTTCCCGGAGATCGCGGACATCGCGCGGGAGTGCGCGCTCAAGCAAGACCTCTCGGAGCTCGGCGCCGCGGTGGACGCCGCCGCCGTCAGCCGCCCCACGATCGAGACCATCGCCGAGGAGATCGAGGGCGCGGGGCTCGACGAGGTCGAGGTCGACGTCCAGCTCATCGCCGTGTCGTTCGAGAGCGGGCGTGAGTTCCTCGAGGATCCCATCTCGAGGTTGATGGTGATCCCCGAGTCGACGGCGATGCTCGACGTCGAGCCGCAGATCATCGACTCGATGCTCAAGTACCTGCACCACGCGGTCTCGAAGTACTGGTCCGAAGGGGTCTTCGAGCTGACCGTGAACGTCGGGTGCGCGAGCGCTCGGCGCCCCCTCGTCTGATCACGGCCGACGATCGGGCCAGGGCGCTGGTCGCGCGGAGCGCGGCCAGCGCTAGCGCTCGCGCCCGCCGCCGCCGCCGCGGAGGCCGAGCTCGTCGAGCCCGGCGAGCGCCGCGAGCGAGACCGGGTGGTACGGCGGCCGCGGGGTGATCGGCTTCCGGGCGTCGCCCCCGCGCTCCTCGATGAGCCGCGCGCAGAGCGCGAGGCACCACTTGCCCTGGCACCAGCCGGTGCCGAAGCCCGTGTAGCGCTTGACGGACTCGACGTCCTTGTAGCCGCGATCCATCGCGGCCTCGAGCTCGTGCAGCGTGACGTCCTCGCAGCGGCAGACGAGCGTCTTCATCGATCTAGTCGCCCTCGTACTCGCAGCGGGCGTCGCAGGTCTCGAAGATGGTGACCCGGTTCAAGGACGGCAGCGACGGCGCGAGGCGGGTCCAGATCCACCGTGCGAGCACCTCGCTCGTCGGGTTCTCCAGCCCGGGGACCTCGTTCAGGTAGTGGTGATCGAGCAGGTCGTGGAGGGGAGCCCAGGCCTCGTAGAGGTGGCTGTAATCGATGAACCACCCCGTCTCCTCGTTCACCGGGCCGCGGATCGCGACCTCGACCTTGAAGCTGTGACCGTGGAGGCGCGCGCACTTGTGCCCCTGCGGCACCTTGGGAAGGCGGTGGGCGGCTTCGAAGCGGAACTCGTGTACGAGACGGACGTTCATCGGAGCAGCGGTCATGGGGCGGCTGCCGTGGGGCGTCAACGCCCCGTGGCCTGAACAGGGGGCGGCGTGAGGTACGGGGTTCCCTCGAGGGGCTCGAGCGGCTATACCGCCGGCCATGCCGCAGAAGCCCGCAGTGAGAGCCAAGAAGAAGCGTCGCGATACGAAGCGCCTGGCGAACTGGCGCGCCAAGAAGGAGCTGCAGAGCGCCCAGGGGACGCCGGCCGAGCCGGCCGCCGCCGCGCGCTCCGGCAGCTGAGCCGCGAGCACCGGCCCCGGCCGGTGCTCAGCTCGCCGGCTCGTCCTCTTCGTCGTCGTCCTCGTCGGGTTCCGGCGACGCGGGTCCCCTGCGTCGCGCCGCGCGAACGGTCGCGACCTCGGCCCGGGACGGGTTGATCACCAGGAAGCCGTGGTCCGCGTCGAGGAGCGCGACGTCTCCCGGCGACGCCCAGCGGAACGCCCCCGCCACATCCACGATCGACGGCACGCCGAGCAGCTGGAGGAGCACGAGCGAGCGCGGCCCGGACCGGTCGCTGAGCGCGACGCCCACCGGGTGGGCCCGGGCGGAGATCAAGAGGTCGAAGACCGTCAGCTGGTCTCCCACGAGGACCGCCTTCGACGGGAGCTCGGCCCGGGCGTCCGGGGTCGCCAGCATCAGGATCGCATCGCAGAGATCCTCGATGTCACGGGCGCGATCCTGCAGGAACGGGTCACCGACGATCCCGTTGGCGGCCCGCGCCACCTCGCGAGCGACCGTCCCGAGCGCCTGCGCGACGTTGCGCCCGCCGGCCGCGAGCTCGAAGGCGCGCGCGCGCAGGCGGCCGTCGCCGATCATCAGGAGGTAGGTCGAGAGGAACGCCGCCTCCTGCGCGAGCCCTCGCTTCGCCGCGCGTGCGTTGAGGTCGAGGAGCGCCTTCTCCGCGATGTCGAACGCGAGCCGCAGGAGCTTCGGATCGCCGCTGCCCTGCCGCGCGCCGAGCGATGAGGTCGCCGGCCGCCGCAGGGCGGCGATGGCGCCTAGCGCGCGCCCGGCGACGACGGGCAACCCCGGCAGCGTGACCTTGCGCGTGCCGCCGCCCGTGCGCCGCCGCCGCTCGCGCAGCTCGTCGAGCACCTGCGCGTGGCGAGCGCCGGCCGCGATCGGCGCGGTCAGCGCCATGACGAGCTCGACGTCCCGCGCCGTGAAGGCGCGATCGCCCGCCCGCTGCACGACCAGCGCACCGAGCGGGCGGCCGCTGCCGAGGATGGGCGCCGCAAGGAAGACCGGGAAGCGCTCTTCACGGAGCTCGGGGAACGCTCGATAGCGCTCGTGCTCGGTCGCCTGGACGACCGAGATCGGCCGCAGGCACTCGACCGCCATGCCCGTGATGCCCTGCCCGACCGAGAGCCGCACCGTGCCGCGCGCCTCGCGCGGAAAGCCGACGTTGCCGCGCAGCACGAGCTCATCGCCGTCGCCCTCGAGGAGGTACAGCGAGGCCACGTCGGCGCCCAGGATCGCGGCGATCCGCTGCGGCGCCTCGTCGAGGAGGAGCGACAGCGGCATCGGCTTCGCCACGAAGGCCAGGTACTCGATCACGAGATCCAGGCGCTCGTCGCGGCGCACCTGGATCCTCGCGGAGGCGACCGACGGCGGCGCGCCCTCGTCGTCGGCCTCCGCGACGCGGGCCGAGCTGCCGGCCGGATCGCTCGAGAGGGACGCGCCCTCCTCGTCGGGGCGGCGCTCGTCCAGCGCGCGGTCCACGAGGCTGTCCCGTGAGCCCTCCACGCCGGACGGCGTCGCCGACGGGCTCGCGATCGCTTCGAGCTCCGTGGGCGGATGGGTCGCCTTCGGATCGGTGCGCGACGACATGCCATGATCGCTATCACACACCGTCGCTCGAGCGCACCTTGCTCCCACCACGTCCCGATCGTGTCGCGGTCTGGACGGCGCGGCCGCGCGACGTGCGCGCTCGCCGCGAGCCGCCCGCGCGGGCGGCCGGACGTCAGGGCGTCCGCAGATCGACGGGGCCGTCGAGGGGCGGGCGCTGCATCCGCCCGAGCGCGGAGCGCCGGGCGCGCGGGGCTGCCGCGGCCGCCGCGCGCGCGAGCATCCCGCCTCCGCCCGCGCCGATCGCGGTGATCGCGCCGCGGATCGGCGCGAGCAGCGCCGGAGCGGCCTCGGCGCTGCTCGCCGCCACGTGGACGACGCGCGCTGCCGGCGGCAGCAGCAGCGATCGCGGCGCCGGATCCAGGCCGACCCCGTGTCCTCGACCTTCCCAGAACGAGCCCACGGCCTCGAGCGTGGCCCGGTACATGGTCACCTCCGCGCGGGCGGGGCCGTCGAGCGGCCCGCGCGGGACGCGCGCGCCCGCCTCCTCGAGCGCCTCGTGCAGGCCGCGCGCGAGCGCCTCCGCGCGCTCGGCCGGGCCTTCCACCAGCGCGAAGCGCGGCGACAGGCAGCCGCGCTGATCGAACGGCACGACGTCCGCGGCGATGTCCCGCGCCGCCTCGACGAGGTTTGCGTCCAGGCCGACGACGGCGAGCCCCAGGCCGGCGCCGTGCCCGCGCACGAGCACGCCCGGACCGGCCTGGGCCCGCAGCGTCGCCACGGTCTGGTCCGAGCCGTAGACGTGCAGCTCGGCGTGCGGCAGATCCCCGGGAACCCGCTCGCCGGCCGCCGCCCCGGCGTCCCCGAGCGCGACGTCCGCGACCAGCGCGATGACCCCGCCGGCGCGGCGGAAGCCTTCGTCGGCCTGCAGCGCGCGCACGAGGAGCTCCGCGACGACGGGATCGCGGCGGGACGGGCGCACGAAGACCTCCGGCGCTGTCGCCGTCGCGACGGCGATGGCCCGCAGCGGCGCCGTGCAGACGTTGGCCGCCAGGACCACGTGGCAGCGGCGCGCGCGCCCCGAGGCCGCCACGAGCGCGTCGAGCTCGCCGTGGCTCGGCGCGACCTCGAGGTGGCGGCCGAGCGCGAGCTCCACGCCCTCGGGCGAGAGGCCGCTCGTGGAAGGCAACCGCAGGCGCGCCTCCTCGCCCAGCGGATCGCGCGCGTCCGCGATCCGCGCCGCCGCAGCGACAGCGCGCTCGACGCGGAGGCGCCGCGCCGCGCCCTCGTCCATCCTCACGCCCCGCCGCCGAGCATCTGGTCGATCGCGATCGAGCAGCCGCGCGGCGGCGCCCCGGACGCGCGGCCCAGGAGCTCAACGCCCTCCGCGGTGACGCGCACGCGGTCGGCGGTCTGGATGGCGACCGCCGAGTCGACGTTCGCGAGATCGACGATCCGCGCGAGCCCGATCGCCCCCGCAGGGAGCGGCGCGAGCGTCTCGGGGTCCACCGCGGTGACGCGCGTCCAGGGAGGCGCGAGGTACAGCCCCGGCGCCGCGCCCGGTGCGCCGGCGAGCGCCGCCGCGAGCGTGCCCTCGTAGAGCTGGCTGGAGAGCTCGGTCATGCCGTACTCGCTCACCACGTGCGAGAGCGGCACCCCCAGCGCCCGCGCGATCGACGCCCGCAGCTCCTCCGCGGGCACCTCGCGCGAGCGGCCCTTGAAGCCGCCGGTCTGCATGACCCGGCTCCCTTCGGGGAGCCGCGCCGCGCCCTCGGGCAGCCGCGCCTCGATCAGATGCTCGATCCAATGCACGAAGGCGAACGACGTGCCGAGCACGAGCGCCGGCTCTCCCGAGGCGCGCGCCTCGGCGCACGCGCGGGCGAACCCCGCGGCGTCGAGCTCGCCGCCGCGAACGTGCCAGCTCGCCGGCCCCGAGAGGCGCGCCGCGAAGCGATCGATCATGAACCCGAGCGACGAGTCCGGCGCCTCGTGGAGCGGCGGCGCGAGGACGATCGCCCGGAGCCGCGCGCCGTCGGGCCACAGCAGGCGCTCCCCCCACGCGAGCGCGGCGAGCTCGTACGTGGCGGTCGTGCGGAACGGGTGCTCGCCGCGGGACGCCGCGCCGAGGGAGGTCCCGCTCGTGCGGAAGACGCGCTCGTCCGCCTCCGGCGGGTGGGCCGCGACGCGCGCGAACCGGAACACGTCGCACGGCACAGCGGGGATCTGCGCCGCGTGATCCATCGCGGCGACGTCCGCGCCGCGCGCCTCGAAGAGGCGGGCGACCGGCGCGCAATGCGCGGCCTGGTGCCGGGCGAGGGCGATCGCGAGCGCATCGAAGGTCTCCGGCAGCGCCCCGCGCTCGCCCCGGCCCTGCGGAGGAGAGGCGGCCGCCGCTCGGCCGGCGCCCGCCGAGCCCGCCCCGTCCACGCCGAGCGACGCCTCGATGAACGCCCGCGCGCGGCGGTGCAGCGCCTCGCTCTGGTCTATCGGTCCCACGGGCACCGGGATAGCACGCGCGTCCTGCTCCGCTCGCGCGCTAGGCCGTCAGCACGCGCGCGAGCGCGCCGGCCGCGGCCGAGAGCAGCGCTTCGGGGATGGTGAGCGCCGGCGTCAGCGTCAGCGTCTCGCCGCGCACCCCGCCCGTGAGGACCAGGTACCCTTCGGCCAGCATCCCGCGCATGGCCCGGAGCCCCAGCTCGGCGCTCTCGAGCTCGACGCCGACCATGAGCCCCGCGCCCCGCACGTCGACGACGCCTGCCCTGCGCGGGAGCGCCTCCCGCAGCATCGCCTGGAAGCGAGCGCCCACGTCGCGCGAGCGCGCGGCCAGCCGGCCTTCGTCGAGGGCGTCGAGCGTCGCGAGCGCGGCGCTCGACGCGAGGGGCGACCCGGAGTGCGTCGACGTGTGGACCACCTCGCCCTCGCGCGCCCACGCCCGCATGATCGGCTCGGGCGCCACGCACGCGGAGATGGGCAGACCGCCGCCGAGCCCCTTGCCGAAGCAGAGGATATCGACCGGCGCCCCGAGCTCTCCTGTGCGCGTCATCGTCCCCGATCGACCGAGGCCGGTCCAGATCTCGTCCGCGATCACCAGCGCCCCGTGCCGGCGCGCCGCTTCGCAGACCGCGCGCAGGAACGCGTCGGGCGGGACGACGCAGCCGCCCCGCCCGAGGATCGGCTCGAGGAGGACCGCGCCGACGTCGCCCCCGCGCAGCGCGAGCTCGACGGCGTCGACCGAGCGCGCGGCGCCCGCCTCGTCGCGCGGGTAGGGCGCGAACGTCACGCGCCGGTTGAGCTGCTCCGCGAAGGGCGCCCGGTAGCTCTCGCGCAGCCCGCACGCCGCGAGCGGCGCGTACCCGAGCCCGTGGTACGCGCCCTCGAACGCGACGAGCCCCGGCCGCCCCGTCGCGAGCGCCGCCGTCTTGACGGCCGCGGTGATCGCGTCGCTGCCGCTCTGGCCGAGCAGCGCCATGGGCGAAGGCCCGGGGTGCAGCGCCGCGAGGCGCTCCAGCAGGGCGATCTTCACGTCGGCCGAGTACACGTCGCCGAGCGCGAGGGTCAGCCGCGACAGCTGCTCCTCCGCCGCGCGCCGCACCGGCGCCGCCGCGTGGCCGAGCAGCAGCGCGCCGAAGCCGGCGCACAGGTCGACGTAGCGGTTCCCGTCGACGTCGCAGACGTTCGCGCCGCGCCCGTGCGACAGCACGATCGGCAGCATGTCGGCGCCGCTCTTCTGCGCCCGCGCCTCGCGCCGCCGGCCGAACGCCGGGCACTCGACGCGCTCGAGGCGCTCGAGGGCGCTCCGCGACAGGGGACCAGGCGGCGGCGACAGGATCGCGGGCAGCTCCGCGCCGCTGCCCGCGTCCGGCGCCGCCGGCAGCGGCAGATCGCTGTTCGGCATCGTCCTTCCTCCGCCGGAGCCTAGCGCGCCCGCGGGCGGCTGCTCAGGCGCACACCCGGTTTCTCCCGCTGTTCTTCGCGTGGTAGAGGCGCTCGTCCGCGCGCTTGATGAGGTCGTTCGCGGTGCGATCACCCTCCTGGAGGAGCGCCACGCCGACGCTGATCGTCACGCGGATGCTGTCGGCCTGGAACACGAACAGGTGCTCCGCGACCTTTTGACGCAGGGTCTCGCCGAGGGCCGCCGCGCCCTCGATGGACGTCTCCGGCAGGATGATGGCGAACTCCTCGCCGCCGTAGCGCGCGAAGACCTCGTCGCGGCGAATGCGGCTCTGCACGATGCGCGCGACCTCCTTCAGCACGAAGTCGCCGGCCAGGTGGCCGTGGACGTCGTTGATGCGCTTGAAGTGGTCGATGTCGAACAGGAGGATCGCGAGGTCGCGCTCGTGGCGGCGGCCGCGGATGATCTCGCGCTCGAGCGCCTCGTAGAGGTAGCGCTTGTTGTGGATCTGCGTGAGACCATCGATGATGGTCATCCGGTAGATCTCTTCGTGGTATTGCGCCTCCACGTCGGCGCCGGACAGGAACTTGAAGATCGTGGGGCCGATCTTCACCCGGTCTCCGTTCTTCAGCACCACCTCGCGGGAGATCTGCTCATCGTTGCAGTACGTCCCGTTGGTGCTCCCATCGTCGACGACCATCCAGGCGCTCGGCCGCTGCTCGAAATGGGCGTGCCTTCGTGACACGGAGTCGCCGTCGAGCACGATGTGGTTGTCCGCGCCGCGACCGACCCGCGTCGGGTTGTTCTCCAGCACGAACCGCTTGCCGAGCAGCGTGGGCTCCTTCGTGTAGATCACGACCAGGCAGTCGGTCGTGTTCTTGCTGCCGCCGCCCGGTGGGGGCTGGACCACCTGCGTTACACGAGTCTTTTCGTCGAAGTCACTCACGCGCGCTCAGCCCAACCCGTCGTGCGACCTAGCCTCGACATCGTTCGAGCTCTTCCCGAGACGGAACCTACCCGGGCGTGGCTCTTCGGTCGCGATGCAACGGTTCGATATGCCCTAGCTCGCCCAACGTCAAAGCGTACTGACATGCCCCGACTCCCGTCAAGACGGCCATCCGGGCGGAGCCGTCTTCAGTGCTTCCTCCGCCTTCCCGACCCGACAACGGCCTACGTCGCCCTCTGCGCTCCGTCGCGCTCGTCGCGCGCGTTGCGCTCGTCGCGCCCTTCCACGTTCTCGGCTTGTTCCCCGCACGCCGTCCGCCCCTCGCCGCCGTTTGCCGCCGCTCACGCCGCGCCGCACCGCCGGTGCTCGCCGATGCGCCTTGTGGGGCGCTGTGCGCTGCTATCGCAGTTGACGCCCCATCTCTTTCCTCTTGTGCAGCCCGAGCTGCCGAGGACGCGGGTCTCTCTATGCGTTTCCCGAGCGCGCCGCCACCCGTCCGGCGAGCGATTGAGCCGGCAAGGGAGAGAATGGTTCGCTGGAACACGATGTGTCTGTTCGCCTGGCATGTCCGCGTTCTGCGGGGACGAGGCTCTGTGAGTTCTGCCTCAAAACCAGGGTGCATCACAACGCTGAACTGAGCGAAGCGGAACGGAGCGGATCGGAACCGTGCGAAGCGGAACGGAGCGAAGCGGCACGGAACGGAGCGGACCGGAACCGAGCGGCACGGAACGGAGCTGCTCCGGAGCGGAACCGAGCGAAGCCGAGCGGAACGGAGCGAAGCCGAGCGGAACGGAGCGGAACGGAACCGAGCGGAGCCGAGCGGAACCGCGTGCGCCGCGACCGTGCGGCGGCCCCGCCAGCGTGCCGGTTAGTTGACTTGGCACACAGGGTGCGTAGGATAGACCTGCGTCGCGGCGGAGACCTTCCCCCCCCAGGTCCGTCGCGGCGTTTTTCTTTTCAGGCTGCCGTGCCCATCTCCAGGCCGCGGCACGACAGCGCGCGAGGGGTGGAGGCCGCGCTGGCGCGTCGGTCAGGCGAGCGACGACAGCGTCGCGCGCAGCTCACCGCCGTCGAATACCCAGAGCTCGCCCGGTCGTCCCATGGTCCAGGTCTCGTTCGCGGTGAGCGGGCTCGTCGCGACCACCGCGATCCGATCCTTCGGGGTCGTGACGGCCGAGAAGTCGACGCGGACATCGTCGTCGAGGAGCGTCGCGATGCCGAAGGGGGCCTTGCGGATGATGTGACAGAGCCGGGTTGCGCAGCGGGCGAAGAGGTGGCGGCCGTCGCCGAGCAGGAAGTTGAACGTGCCATCCTGGCCGAGCTCGCCGCCGAGCGCCGCGACCGCCTCCCAGAGCTCGCTGGGCCGGCGCGGATAGCCGGGGAACGAGCTGCGGAGGCCCTCCAGCAGGTAACAGAAGGCGTGCTCGCTGTCGGTCGTTCCGATGGGGTTGAAGCGGCCCAGCGCGCGGCGCCGGACGCGAGGGAGCGTGCCGTTGTGCGCGAAGACCCAGTGGCGTCCCCAGAGCTCGCGCATGAACGGGTGCGTGTTGGCGAGGAGCACGTCGCCGCGGGTGCGGCGCCGGATGTGGCCGATCGCGAGCAGCGTCTTGATGGGCGTCTCGCTGAGGAATCGCGCCAGCGGGCTCTCCGCGGCGGGGCTCGGATCGAGGAACACGCGCGCGGCGCGCCCCTCGAAGAACGCGAGGCCCCAACCGTCAGCGTGGGGACCGGTGCGGCCGCCCCGGTGCCGGAGGCCGTTGAACGAAAAGACGATGTCTGTGGGGACGTTGCACTCCATCCCGAGGAGCTCGCACATGCTCGCGGCTGGACCATATCACCCCGGGAGGGGGTCTGAGATCTCGACGGTGAGGTGCCGATGCGGCTTCTTCATCAGGGCCAGGCGGCGGCGCGGCCTCGCTCCTCGCCGCACGCTCCTGGTCAGCGACGCGGCGCGATGCGCCGGCGCGGCGCGATGCGGCGGCGCGGTTTGGCGCCCGCCGCACGATCCCGGTCGACGCCGCGGCGCGATGCGCGGCGTCAGCGATCCGGCTCGCCCTGGAGCGACGCGCGCGGGATGGAGTGGACGAGATCGATGACCGCCTTGACCGTATCGACCGGCGTCTCCGGGATGATGCCGTGGCCGAGGTTGAAGATGTGCCCGGCGCGCCCGCCGGCCTCCTCGAGCACCGCGCGCGCGCGGCGCTCGGCGACGGCGCGCGGCGCGCAGAGCAGCAGCGGATCGAGGTTGCCCTGCACCGCACGATCGTACCCGACGCGCTGCCACGCCTTGTCGAGCGGCGTGCGCCAGTCGACGCCGATGACCGTGCCGCCGGCGTCGCGCTGCGCCTCCAGGAGCGCCCCCGTGTTCGTGCCGAAGTGGATGACCGGGACCCCGGTCGCCTCGAGGTCGCGGAGGATGTGCCGCACGTGCGGCTGCACGTGCTCGCGGTAGTCGTCGATCGAGAGCGAGCCGACCCACGAGTCGAACAGCTGCACCGCCTGGGCGCCCGCGGCGACCTGAGCGCGGAGCAGGCGGCGGACGACCTCCGAGATCTTGCCCATCAGCGCCGACCACGCCTCGGGGTCGCTCCACATCAGCTGCTTCGTGAGCCGGTAGTCGCTCGACTTGCCCCCCTCGACCAGGTAGCTCGCCATGGTGAACGGCGCGCCGGCGAAGCCGATGAGCGGCGTCTTGCCGTCCAGCTCCTTGCGGATGAGGCGCACGGCGTCGAGCACGTAGCCGAGGCCCTCCTCGGGCTCGAACACCCGCAGCCGCTCGATGCCGGCCCGATCGCGCACGGGCTCGTGGATCACCGGGCCCTCGCCCTTCGCGAACTCGAACGGGGCGCCCATCGGCTCGAGCGGCAGCAAAATGTCCGCGAAGAGGATCGCCGCGTCCATCCCGAGCCGCAGCGGCTGGAGCGTCACCTCGAGCGCGAGCTCGGGCGTCTTGCAGATCTCGAGGAGCGTGTACTTCTTCCTGAGCTCCCGGTACTCGGCCATGTACCGGCCGGCCTGGCGCATGAACCACACGGGCGTGACATCGGTCGGCTCTCGCCGGCAGGCGCGCAGGAAGCGATCGTGCATGGAAGGCTCCAGGAGGGGTCGACGGGACGCCGTCGGGACGCCCCTTCATGTCCGTTCAGCCATCGCCCGGCAATGGGTTTCAGCCTATCGCCCGAACGTGGGTCGCCGGGAGCGCGGCGCGGCCGGGCCCGAGGCGGCCCGGTCGAGGGGGCGGACCCAAGCGCCGGCTCCCCCGCCGTGTAGACTACGAGTCTATGGCGCGTCCCTCCAGACCTCCCGGCTTTGACATGACGTACAGGCCCGAGAAGCGCATCGCGTTCGGGCCGCCGCTGAAGGAGCGCCTCCCGGCGCTGCTTTACCTGACCTTCGCCCTCGGCGTCTCGGCGGTGATCTTCTACGGCCAGAACGCTCCCTCGAGCTCCCGGATCTTCCACTACGTCGTCGAGGGCGATCGCCACCGGCTCGTCTCCTCCAGCGTGTGCGCCATCGTCCTGTGCGTGAGCGCGCTGGCGATGGTGCTGCGCGAGCAGATGCGGGGGGTCGTCGTGCACCCGGAAGGGATCGAGCTGCGCGAGCTGCTCACCTTCGGCGTGCCGCGCGTGCGGCGCTTCGCCTGGTCGCAGATCGACCGGATGGCGGTGCCCTCCGCGCAGGCGGGCGCCGGCGCCGCGGCGGCGGTCGGCGGGGGCGTGCCGTCGAGCAACATCCGGCTCGATCTCTGGGACGGGTCCCGCACCTGGCTGCCGGACGTCGGAGACAAGATCGCGCTGTCGGTGATGCTGGAGCGGGTCGCCCTGGCGCGGGCGATCCCGATCGAGGGGGGGACCGGGCTGATGGACGACCTCGGGAACCCCCTTCAGGACGACGGCTGAACGCGCCTAGCGCGCGCTCGCCCCGGCCTTCCGCTGCGCGAACTCCTCGCGCACGCCCTGCCGCAGCTCGGGATCGAGCAGGAGATCCGCGCACGTCATCGCCATGGCCTTGGCGGCGATCAGCATCGAGTCCTGGCCGGCGGGGCTCGCGGCGCGCTCGGCGAACGCGTGCTGGTGGCAGGTCGTCTCTCCCTTGCCGCAGATCGCGATCCACGGATGGATGGCGGGGAGCGCGTGGGACACGTCGCCCATGTCGGTCGAGCCGGTGCCGACGGCGGGGTCCATCTCGAGCGGCGAGCGGCCGAGGGCGCGCAGGTGCTCGCCGAAGCGGCGCGCCATCTTCCGGTTGTTGACCATGTTCTTGTAGCCGCCCTGATCGACGAGCGTGAGCTCGGCCCCGCTCGCCATGGCCGCGCCGCGGGCGCAGCGCTCCACGATCGCCCGCACGCGGGCGAGCTCCTCGGTGTCGAGGGCGCGGACCGAGAACTCGGCGACGGCGAGCTCCGGGATGATGTTGACCGCCCGGCCGCCGTTCTTGATGAACCCGTGCACCCGGACGCCGTCGCGGAAGTGGACGCGCTGGCCGTCGATCAGCCGGAAGGTGTCGAGGCAGGCCGTGAGCGCGCTATTGCCGTCCCACGGCGCGAGCGCGGCGTGCGACGGCTTGCCGCGGAACTGGAGCTCGAGCCAGGCGCTGGCCAGCGTGTCGTGCGCGAGCAGGTCGCGGTCGAACGGGTGGAACATCATCGCGGCGTCGACGCCCTCGAAGGCGCCCGCCTCGAGCAGCCTGATCTTGCCGCCGCCCCCCTCCTCGGCGGGCGTCCCGACCAGATCGATGGTGCCGGCCACGGCGTCCTTCTGCCGCGCCAGCGCGAGGAACGCGCCGAGCGCACCCGCCGCGATCAGGTTGTGCCCGCAAGCGTGGCCGATCTCCGGGAGCGCGTCGTACTCGGCGAGGATGGCGAGGTGGGGACCCTCGCCGCGCCCGATGCGCGCGCGGAGCGAGGTCGGCATGCCGGCGAGCCCCCGCTCGACGTGGATGCCGCGCTCCTCGACGGCCTCGGCGAGCCAGGCCGCGGCCCTGTGCTCCTCGAAGCGGAGCTCGGGGTTCGCGTGGATGCGCGCGGCGATCTCGCGGAGGTCCGGGGAGAGGTCGTCGATGTCACGCTGGATGCGGCTCGGGTCGAGGTTCATGGCGGCGAGCGATACTACTCTGGATCCGCGCGGCTCGCCCGGGCCATGGTGGCGCCGGCGGAGGAGCTCCGCCGACGCCGCCCGGTGGTGCTCGCGCGCTCGCGCATTCGCACGTTCGCAAGCTGGCACGCCGCGCGCCGCCACGCTGTCGGGACTTCTCACGGAGCCAGGACCCTCGAATGCACGGACCGCGCTGTTCTCCGCTCCTCTTCTGCTTCTTCTGCTTCTGCCCCTGCCTCGCGGCGGCGCTCGCGCTCGCTGCCTGCGACGCGCGCCCACGCGCGCGCCAGGAGGCCGGGCCGGCCGCCTCGAGCGCGGGGCCGCTGCCGGCTCAGGCCGCTCCGGCGCAGGCCGGGCCCGCCCGCGTCGCGGTCGAGGCGAGGGCGATGGGCACGAGCCTGCTCCTCGCCGCCTACACGAGCGAGGCGATGGATGAGGCGGCGATCAGGGCCCGGCTGGACAAGGCGATCGCCGAGATCCGCAGGCTCGAGGGGCTCATGACGACCTGGCGGCCGGAGAGCGAGCTGTCGCGGGTCAACGCGGCGGCCGGGAAGGGCGCGGTGGAGGTGAGCCCGGAGTCGCTCGCCGTGATCGAGAAGAGCCTCTGGATCAGCGAGCGCTCCGAGGGCGTCTTCGACGTCACCTTCGAGGCGATGCACGGGCTCTGGAAGTTCGACGAGGACATCGACGACAACGTGCCGCGCAAGGAAGACGTCGAGCGGGCGCGCGCGCTCATCGATCACAGGCAGATCACGATCGATCGCGCGCGGCGCACGGTGATGCTCGGGAAGCCCGGGATGCGGATGAGCCTCGGCGGGATCGCGAAGGGCTACGCCGTCGACGCCGCGGCGCGCGTGCTGCGCGGGGAGGGGCTGACGTCGTTCTTCGTGCAGGCCGGCGGTGACCTGTACATCGCCGGGAAGAAGCCGGACGGGTCGCCGTGGAGGGCAGGGGTGCGGGACCCGCGCGGCAAGGACGCGAACGACTACTTCGCGATGATCGAGGTGGAGGACCACGCCTTCTCCACGGCGGGCGACTACGAGCGGAGCTTCATCAAGGACGGCAGGCGCTATCACCACATCATCGATCCGCGGACCGGCTTCCCGGCGTCCGAGAGCCGGAGCGTGACCATCTGGGCCAAGGACGCGCTGACCGCGGACGCCGTCGATGATGCGGCGTTCATCCTGGGGGCCGAGAAGGGGCTCGCGCTCGTCGAGTCGATCGAGGACTGCGGCGCGGTGATCGTCGACCGGAACAACAAGGTGTGGGTGTCGAAGCGGCTGGAGGGCAAGGTCGAGGTGCTGCGGCAGCCGACCGACGGGCTGTAGTGGTCTCGGCCCGGAGGCCCGGTTTCAGGTGTTGCGCTTTGCGTGTGGGGCCAATCGTGCTCTCGGGAACTTGCGGCGTCCGCGCGCTTTCCGAGGAGCTTCGGACCATCAAACATCAAGGCGAATTCAATGTTGCAATTGCCATTCTCGGCGAGGGAGATGTCGACGCATCTGCTGAGTCGCCCGCGAATCGCGGTGTTTCAGCCTTCGAAGAGCTCGTCCAGCGTCCTGGCCGTGAGGATCCGCTCGGCCCATACCGCGAGCCGCTCCCCGGACGCAGCGAGGACCTGCTCCCGCCTCGCCTCGGGAACCTCTCCGAACCGCGCCCGGAGCTGGCGCAGCAGCACGGCGCGCTGGCCCTCGTCGAGCCCGGCGCGCCGCCCCTCGTCGAGCCCAGCGCGCCGCCCCTCGTCGAGCCCGGCGCGCCGCCCCTCGTCGAGCCCGGCGCGCCGCCCCTCGTCGAGCGCTGTCTTTCGCTCGCGGGCCTTGATGGCCTCGATCTCGGAATTGCCCTTGCGCTCCAGCGCGCGGACGACCTCACGCTCGGCCGCCGCGCCGTCGAGCAACGCGCGGACGGGGACCGGACGGACCAAGCACGGATCCTCGATCGTCGCGTCAGGCGCGAGCGGCACGAACCGCCCCTCGGCCGCCGACCACTCGGCGACCTCGTCGCGCTTGACGAAGACGGCGAAGACGCGGCGCACGCCCCGGGCGACGAGATCCTCGGCCTTCTCGCGCGCGTCCCGCATCGACTGCTCGTTGACGATCTCGAACGAGAGCTCCTCCAGATACCGGCGCCCCGTCGCCGGATCGGTCCCCGCCCTGCGGATGGAGAGGTCGGTGGCGAAATCCGAGCCCTCGGCGACGCGGGTGATGAGATCGGCCGCGCCGATGTAGCCGGGCCGAAGGTGCGGCGCGATCAGGAAATCCAGCCGCACCTGCTGCTCGGCGTGCGGCTCCAGCGCCGGCGCCGCGACGACCTTGCGCCCACGGATCAGCTCGTCGCGCGTCACCTCGGGCGCCACGAGGTGCTCATCGACGGCCGGGAAATGCGCCCGCTGAGGCTCCGCGGGGGGGAACCTCACCGCGGAGCCGCCCCGGGCGGCCGGGGCGAGCAGGAGCGCGGCGCCGGTCGGCTTGGGATCCATGCGGACAAGGCTAGCACGAAGGCGGTCGCACGAGCTTCACCACCGGGCCAGCGCGCGCCGCGGGGCCGCTCCCAGATCGGGCGGAGGCGCGCCGTCACCGCCGGTCGCTGCCCTCACCGCCCCTTGTAGACAGGCCTCCGCTTCTCGGCGAACGCGCGCAGCGCCTCCAGCCGATCCTCGCTGCGCAGCGTCTCGTCGTAGTGGACCCGCTCGATCTCGAGCCCGAGCGAGAGCGGCACGTCATAGCCGTCGTCGATCGCCCCGAGCGCCGCGGCCTGCGCGATGGGCGCGCCGCTCGCGATCGGCTCGATCCACGCGATCGCGTCGTCGACCACCGGCGTCCCCTCGGGCGACACCCGGTTCACGAGGCCCCAGGCGAGCGCCTCGGGCGCGGTGAGCCTCCTGCCGAGCAGGATCATCTCCTTCGCCCGCGCCTCGCCGATGACCCGCGGCAGCCGCTGCGTGCCGCCCGCGCCCGGGATGATGCCGAGCGACGTCTCCGGCAGCGCGAGCTCGGCGTGCGGCGCCGCCACCCGGAGATCGCAGATCAGCGCGAGCTCCAGCCCCCCGCCGAACGCGACGCCGTTGATCGCCGCGATCACCGGCTTCGGGCTCCGCGCGAGCACCCCGAGGTCCGTCCGGTACAGGCCCACCTGGCGACGGACGTCGTCGGGGCTCATGCCCTGCCGCTCCTTGAGGTCGGCGCCCGCGCAGAACGCCTTGTCCCCGGCGCCCGTGATCACGATCGCGCGCACCTCCGGGTCGTCCACGAGCTCGCGCCCGAGGCGGCCGAAGGCGAGCAGCGCGTCCCGGGAGAGCGCGTTGCGGCGATCCGCCCGATCGATGGTGAGCACCGCGACCGCGCCGCGCCGGTCGAGCTTCACGGGAGTGGCTTCCGACATGGAGCCTGCCTAGCCGACCGCGGCGGCGCGGCAAAGAGGCTCGCTCACTTGGCGTCGGCCGCCTTCTTGACCTTGGCGCTCGCCGCCTCGAGCTTGCCCAGCCGCGCCTTGATCTCCGCGTTGTCGCGCCGCAGCGCCTCGAGCTCGTCCCGCAGCCGATCCAGCTCGCGCTTGCCCGTCCCGCCGAGATCGCGCAAGACCTCGCGGATCCGACGCCGCACCCGCCCGTCGAGATCGCGGTCGAGCTGCCGCTGGAGCGCGCCCCGCGCCCGGCCATCGCCGAGATCGCCCAGCGCGCGCGCGACGTCGACCCGGAGGTACGGATCCGGCTGATCGAGGAGCTCCTCGAGGAGCTCGCGCGTCCGCCGATCGCTGGAGAGCTTCGGCAGCGCCATGATCGCGGCGCGCCGCCCCCGCGTCGGGACGCCGTAGCGCGTGCGGGCCGTCAGGTGCGGCACGGCGCGCTCGTCCCGCAGGTTGGCCAGCCCGTCGATCACGCCGCAGCGGATGACCTCGCCCCACGAGGGGCGATCCAGGAGATCGACAAGCGTCTCGAACCCCGAGCTCTGCCGCGTGGCCCCGAGCGCGCGCGCCGCCTCGGCCTGCACCAGGTAGCTCGCGTCGCGCAGGGCGAGCTTGCCGAGGACCTCCGCCGCCTTCGCCGATCGGAAGCTGCCGAGCGCGCTCGCGACCGCCCGGCGCACCTTCGGGTGCTCCACGCCCGCGCTGCCCTCGAGCAGCGCGAACGCCGCGCTCGACTGGAGCGCGCCGAGCGCGGCCGCGGCGGCGGCGCGCACCCCCCAGAACTCGCTCGCGTCCGAGAGCGACTGCCCGAGCGCCCGCGCCGTCGGCGGGTCGTCGCGCCGCGAGAGCGGCTTCGCCGCGAGCATGCGGCCGCGCGCCGTGGGCGCGTGGGCGAGCTGCGCCCGCAGGAGATCGCCGGGCGCGTCGACCCTGACCTCCCCCAGGATCCTGAGGTCCGGATCCACCACCACGAAGCGAGGCCGCCGCGGGAGCGGGATGACGAAGGTGTGCGCCGCCTGATCCACGCGCCGCACCTCGCGCCGCGTGATCGAGGCCTTGCCCTCCGTGAAGCCGAAATCGAGCACCAGATCGAACGCGAAGACGGGCGGCGTCGAGGCGTCCGGCTGGAGCGCGTGCTCCCGGCTGGGCTGCCCGGCCGCCTGCGCCTGCTTCACCGTCACGGTGCACTGGTCGCCCTCGATCTCGATCTTCACGTCGAGCTCGGGGTGCCCGGCGCGGAAGACCCACTGCTCGAAGAAGCGCTCCAGCGATTTGCCGCTCACGTCCTCGAGCGCTCGGGCGAGATCCCGTGTCTCCACCACCCCGCGCGCGTGGCGCGTCAGGTAGGTGCTCACCCCGCGCCAGAAGAGCTCGTCTCCGAGCTCCCGGCGGAGCAGGTGGAGCACGAGCCCGCCCTTCTCGTAGAGGTGTCGATCGAAGACGTCGAGCGGCGCGTCGTAGTCCTGACAGACGATGGGCCGCCGGTACCGCCCGCGCGCCTCGCCAAGGTACGAGTCGAGATCGGCCTTCAGGCCGTGATCGTACTCGTCGGCGCCGAGGTGGTGCTCCCGATAGACGTGCTCCATGAACGTCGCGAATCCCTCGTTGAGCCAGCCATGCGACCAGTCGCGGCAGGTCACCAGATCGCCGAACCACTGGTGCGCGAGCTCGTGGGCGATGAGATCGTCCGACGAGATGTCGAGCGCCGCCCGCTCGTCGAGCAGGATGTGCTCGTACATCGTGGTGGCGGTCGTGTTCTCCATCCCTCCGAAGATGAAGTCGCTCACCACCACCTGCGCGTAGCGGCGGAAAGGGTACTTGACGCCGAGCTTCTCGCTGAAGTGGCGGATCATGTCCGGCGTGCGCGCGAACGTGCGGCGGCCGTCCTCCTCGCGCCCCTTCGGCACGAAGTACGCGAGCGGGATGTCGAGCGCCGCGTCGTCGATGCGGGCGAACTCGCCCGTCACGAGCGTGAACAGGTAGCTCGGGTGAGGCTCGTCCAGCCGGTAGTGATAGACGCCCTCCTTCTGCGATCTCGCGTCGCTCACGAGCTCGCCGTTCGACAGGCAGTACCAGCCCGGCGGCACCTGCGCGCGGAGCTCGGTCGTCTGCTTGATGTGGGGCTTGTCGATGCACGGGAAGATGTGGCGCGCGTCCTCGTCCTGGCACTGCGTCCAGACCTGGCGCGGGCGGTCGGGGACGTGCTCGTCCGGCTGGAGGAAGTAGATCCCCCGCCGCGGCGTCGCCCGGTACCGGACCAGGATCGACACCTCCGCCTCGTCGAGCGGCACGGCGACGCGGATCGTCTCGCCGTCGTACGTGTGCTCGGCCGGGTGGAGCGCGCCGCTCGCCGCCTTGCCCGCGCCGCGCCTGGGCTTCGCGGCGCGGCCGGCCCCGGCGCTGATCTCGACCGCCTCGAGGTCGAAGCCGATCGCGTCGAGCGCGATCTCGCGCGCGCCGGGGTCGACGCGGACCGCGTCGAGCCGCGCCGTGCCGCGGATCGAGCGCGCCTCGACGTCGAGCGCGAGATCGAGGGCGATGTGCCGGATCGTGAAGGGGCGCGAGCGCTCGTAGACGCGCCTCGTCCCGGCCAGCGTGAAGGGCCGCGACGCGGCCGCGAACTCGGACGACGACAGCACGGAGCCGCAGGCGCAGCGCGAGTGGAGCCGGTACTCGATGGACATCTCCGCGGAGTTTCCCCGCGCGGCGCCCGGCGCTGCAAGCAAGAACTCGTGCGCGGGGGCGGGCCGCCGGGCAGATCAGCCCGTCTTGAGGCCGTCGAGCACCTCGAGCGCCAGCTCGTACTTGCCGAGGGGCGGCATCAGGTAGGCCCCCTGCACCCGGTCGCGCACCGAGAAGAGCATCTCGCGGGCGATCTTTACCCCCTCCTTGCGCGCCTCGGGGCCGGCCGGCACCTTGCGCATGCGCTCGCGGATCTCCTCCGGAATCTGCATGCCGGGCACCTCGTTGTGGAGGAACTCGGCGTTCTTGTGGCTGACCAGCGGCAGAACGCCGACGAGCACCGGCATCCCCAGGTGCTCGATGCGCCGCAGCACCTTCTCGAGCAGATCCTGGTGGAAGATCGGCTGGGTCATGATGATGTCGGCCCCCGCCGCGCGCTTCCGTTCCAGACGCGCGATCTCCTTGTCGAGGTCCTGGGCGCCGGGCTCGAGCCCCGTGGCGAGCAGGAACGACGTCTTGCCGCCCGGGATCGGCTTGCCGGCCGGGTCGAGGCCGCGGTTCATCGTGCTCGCCATGTGGAGCAGCCCGATGGAGTCGAGGTCGTAGACGGCGGTCGCCTCCGGGTAGTCGCCGACCTTCGGCGGATCGCCCGTGATGATGACGAGGTTCTTGATGCCGATCGCGTGGGCGCCGAGCAGGTGCGCCATCTGGCCGATGAGGTTCCGGTCGCGGCCGCAGACGTGCAGGATCGGCTCGATGCCGTAGCGCTGGACCAGGAGCGAGCAGAAGGCGAGGTTCGTCATCCGCGCCGTGGCGCGCGGGCCGTCGGCGACGTTCACGACGTCGACGCCGCTGTCGATGAGCATCTTCGCGGCGCTCAGCGCGCTCTCGGGGTTCAGGCCCGGCGCCGGGTTCACCTCGACGGAGACCACGAACTTGCCCGCGGCGATCTTCGCCGCGAGGGGGCTCCGCTCGCCGAGCGGCGTGGGCTCGAGCCCCGTGGGCGCGTCCATCGTGATGTGCGGGCGCGCGGCGGCCTCGGGCGCGGCGCCGCCCCGGAGCATGCGGGCCGACTTGGCCATCCACCGGACGTGCTCCGGCGTCGTCCCGCAGCAGCCGCCGATCATCGCCGCGCCGGCCTGGATCATGCGGCGGGCGAAGACGTCGAAGTACTCGGGCGTCGCCATGTAGAGCTGGCGGCCGTCGACCGTGCGGGGCAGGCCCGCGTTCGGCTGCACGCAGAGCGGGAGCCCCGCGGTCGCCATCCGCTCCGCCATCGCGAGCGACAGCTGCGGGCCGTCGCCGCAGTTGACGCCGAGCAGCTCGACCCCCCAGTCCCGCAGCGTCCGCGCGACGCGCTCCGGCTCGCTGCCGTCCGCCGCGACGCCGCTCGTGTCGAACGTCATCGACGCGAGGAGCGGGAGCCCCGGCGCGGCCGAGCGCGCCGCGTCGATGGCGAGCTTGATCTCGTCGAGGTGGCGAAATGTTTCGAGGATCAGGAGGTCCGCGCCGCCCTCGGCGAGCGCGCCGGCCTGCTCGGTGAACGTTGCTGACGCGGCGGCGAGGTCGTCGCGCGTGGCGACGCCGGGCACGAGCCCCGTCGGGCCGATCGAGCCGGCGACGTACGCGTCGCCGCCCGCGATCTCGCGCGCGAGGCGCGCGCCCGCGAGGTTGAAGTTGCGGACCTCGTTGACGAGCCCGTACCGCTCGAGCCGGAACCTGTTCGCGCCGAAGGTGTTCGTCTCGATGACGTTCGCGCCCGCCGCGACGTACTCGGCGTGGATCTTCTTCACGAGATCGGGGCGCGCGACGTTCAGCTGCTCGAAGTTCTGGGTGACGAACACCCCGCGCTCGTAGAGCAGCGAGCCCATCGCGCCGTCGAACACGAGGATCGAACGCCGGAGCGCGTCGAGGAATGGGGCCTCTGGTCTCGTGCGGGACATGGGGCGCATCGTAGGGGCGCTCCGGCTTCTCAGGAAGGGGGGCTCGACGCGGTTGACGGCGCGGCGCGGATCTCGGTAGGGCAGTTCTCGAGATGAGCACGCCCCGATGGCTTCAAGCATTCGCCCTGGCGGTCTCCGCCGCTGCTCCGCTCCTCGCCGCCCCGTCCGAGGCGCGCGCCTGGCATCCGCCGGTGCACCGCTCGGACGCAGGCGTGGATCTCTACATGTGGAGCGCCCGCTTCTACGGCACGTCGCTCGCCGCCGTCCCGTTCGTGCAGTTCGAGCCGACGCCGGATCTGTTCATCAACCTGAAATTCCCGCTGGCGCTCTCGTTCGACGGCCCCGGAGACGCCGAGGATCTCGACCGCCAGTCGCGCGCCGCGCTCGGCAACCCGACGTTCACGATCTACTACTCGGACATTGCCCGCAAGCTCACCTGGTACGCGGGCGGCCGCGCCGGGCTGCCGCTCGGCGCGGCCGACGGCATCGACTGGCACGTGGCCAGGGGCTACAGCGCGTTGGCGATGGCCTGGTACGATCTGCACCTGTGGGCGGCGAACTCGCTCCCGGTCGGCGGCCTGGGCGGCATCGAGTACCGCTTCGGGAGGTCGTTCGTGCTCCGGGCGGGCGGGGACCTCACGTTCTTCATCCCGGTGGGGGACGGCGTCCGGCGCGGCTTCATCGACGACTCCGACGATCTCGAGGCGGTGTTCCAGGCCAAGGTCGAGCCCGAGCTCCAGAGCCGCTCCGGGTTCGGCGGCGGCGTGGCGCTCCAGACGGTGTGGGTGCCGTCGTCGGTCTACGCCGACCGGGGGCAGGTCTCGCTGCTGCCGTATTTCGTGTACGACAGCCAGAAGAGCTTCTTCATGCGGGCCGGCCTGCTCCTCGCGCTGGACGAGCCGCTCGGGCCTGCGTTCGACAGGGATCGGGTCGCGTCCCTGTATCTGCAGTTCGGCGGGCACATCGACTAGCGTGCCGGGCGGTTCGAGAGAGCGAGAGATGAGCCGGACATGACCCGTCGCCGTGCCATCGCCTGGGGCGCCGCCATCGTCGGCGCGCTGGCCCTCGTGCTCGTCGTGGTCAAGTTCGGCCGGTTTCCGCCGGACACGACGCCCGAGGGCGCCTATCTCCGCATCGCGAACAGCATCGGCGTCAACGATCCGCGCGCGTGCTTCGCGTACCTCGAGGACCGGGCGCAGCACGCGGCGTACACCATCCGCGACTACCGGCGGAAGGCGAGCGAGCGGATCGAGGCGAGCTATCCGGAGGCGGAGCGCGCGCGCCTGCTGGAGCAGTACCGCGCGCACGCGATGGCCGAGGACGGGGCGGACGTGTGGGTCGACATGGCCACGAAGCAGGGCTTCGTCGCGCGCCTCCGGCGCGACCTGTCCGGCATCGGCAAGGTGGAGGTGACGGGCGAGCGGGCCACGGTCGAGACGGCGCGCGGCACGCGGTACCCGTTCCGGCGGCGCGACAACGGCATCTGGGGGCTCACGCTGTTCACCGCGGACCTCGTGGCCGAGGCCGAGCGGGCCGCGCGGGACTGGGACGTCGTGGAGAAGGCCGCGCTCGACTACGAGCGGGGGCGGTGAGCGAGGTCAGCGGACGAGCCGGCCGATCACGTGGGGCCGCGCGCCGGACTGCGGGAAGTACGCGGAGCCCGACGTGAGGCTCCAGCTGTAGCCGGTGAGGTCCCCGGCGTTCGCCTGGCCCGGGGAGACGGCGTAAAGGCGCATGGTGCCCCTGCCCGCCCCCCCGTCCGTGCTCCCGGCGCGGCACGGCCTGGTGGGATCGGCCGGGACCCATCGCGTGTCTCCCGTGCCCGGGTCCGTGGCGCATCCGTGGGCGGTGCTCGTCGAGTCGATGATCCGGAGCGAATACTGCGTCGTGCCGGAGACGACGGGCTCGATGGCCGGCGCGATGGCGGTCGGGTGCGCATCGACGATCGCCGTGTGTCCCGAGCCGCCGTCCGTGTAGTTGATGACCAGCAGATCGCCGGGCAGAATGTCGCCGATCTTCGAGATCCGCTTGAAGTGGTTCCCGGCGACCACGTGGCCGTACAGGCTCGCGGACGTGGGGCTCGTGGAACCCCACCAGCCGCGGAGGATCGAGGTCGTCAGCGTGGGATCCTCATGCAGGAGGGACAGGGTGAACAGCGACGCGCCCTGCGTGGTCCCGGTGAAGTTCGCCCAGTTGATGCTGCTCGGCGTCCCGAACCTGTTGGTGTCGGGGTTGTCGAGCACAAATGGCTTGTCGGCGGCGTGATCGACGAAGGCGCGGGCGCCCACGAGGTGAGGCGGCGGACCCTCTCGCAGCTGGATGACATGAGCAGCGCCGGCGCTGAAGCCGCGAGCGTCGTCGGTCCAGGTGCCGGCGATCAGCGTGTCTCCCGAGAGCGCCACGCGAACATCCCGCCTGTTCCATGTGGAGCTCTCGACCGCGCCCTGCGGCGTCCACACGTCGCCGACCCTGGCGAAGATCCTCGGTCCCTGTTCACCGTCGTCGCTTCCGCCGAGGACCAGCCTGTCCCCGGACACGGCGACGCTGGCGTTGCGAAACCAGCCGCCCCAGCCCGGAGCATCGACGTCGCTGGAGTGCAGCATGGCCTGCTGCTTCCACGCGCCCTCGCCGCGCGCGAAGACCACGGCGGCGAGCCTGTCAGGGCCATACTCATTGTAGACGATGGTGCCTACCGCCAGCGTCTCCGAGCTCAACGAGAGCGAGCCGCCGAACCTGTAATGCGGTGTCGCTCCGACGGGCGCGTAAAGGACGGCCTGTTCGGACCAGGCGTCGCCGGCGCGGGTAAACACGTAGACTTGACACGAGCGCGCTCTTGAACCGTCGTCGCAGTCGCTGCCCATGACCGCGGTGTCGCCGTGCAGGGCGACGGCGTAGCCCTGGTTGCGCGCGTCGCGGCCGGGGGCGAGCTTGGCCTGCTGCACCCACGCGGCGCCGCTCCGGACGAAGATGTACGCGCCGCCCGGGCCATACTCGGTGGGCGCCCCGACCATGATCGTGTCGCCCGATATCGCGGCGGTGTATCCGAACCGGCTGTCGCCGCCTGGGCTGTCCTTCGCGACGAGCTTTTGCTGCTCATGCCACGCGTCGCCGCTGCGCACGAACACGTACGCGGCGCGGCGCTCGGCGGCGCGAGCCGACGTGCGGTTTCCGACGACGATCGTGTCCCCGTCGATGGCCACGGAAACGCCGAAGAAATCGCCAGGCAGACCATCGCTGGGGGTGAGCACGGCCGCCTGGGACCACGACGCGCCGTCGCGCACGAACACGTACGCTGCTTCGGCGCCCATGGCGCCGACCACCGCGGTGTCCCCCGAGGCGGCCACCGACCAGCCGAAATAGTCGTCGCTCGAGGCATCGCTGGCATAGAGCACGTGTTGCTCCGTGGCGATGAGCGGGTCGACCTCGAGCGGATAGGTCGCGCCGGCGTCGTCCACCACGATCGAGAGGCTCGCGTCGCTCAGCTTGATCTCCGCCGGAAGCACGCTCCCGCGCGCGTCCTGAACGACGAGATCGGCATACCGCAGCACGGCCGTGCCGGCCTCGTCCAAGAGCGCCACCGACTGGCCGTCCTCCGATAGCTCCGGCGAGAGATCGCCCCCGAGCGCGATCTCGAGCTCCACCTTGCCTTCGCCGTCGCGACGGCATGGAGGCGGCGAATCCAGGGAGAAGCCCTGCTCCAGCCCGAGGGGGCCGTTCAGGTACCACTCCGTGACGCTCAGGCCCGCGGACCGGGCTAGGTGCCTGAGCTCGACGCGGTTGTTTGATCCGCGCGGTTCGGCCGCGACGTCCAGGGGGACGAGCTCCCCCTCGCAGCCATAACGCGCGAGCTTCATCGTGATTCGACCCGCCTTCTCCGAGCCCTGCCGGGTCACGGCGACGCCGGCCGACGTGAACTCGGAGAGGAAGCCGTGCGCCGGATTCAGAGCGCTCACCCCGGCGCGCGCGACCGCCGTGTTGAGGCTTACATTGTACGCAGAAGACGCCTGTCTCTGAACTGTCGCGATGAACGCCGCGCGGCGCTCCAGGGACGCGGCGTCGGGCCCCTGCTGCCCGTGAGGCCGAGTTTCCTCGGCGCTGTCCGTGCTCGCTGGATCAACCTCCGCGCTGCACGACGTGACGGCGGTGATGCAGAACCAGAGTGCATGAATGGATGTTCGATGACGCGGCATGTGGCTCTCCCTGTCGGTGGTAAACCCTGACGGACCGGCGGCGTGTGCGGCGCCGGAGCCAATGACCCGAGCTTGAATTGGAAGGCAGTCCACAGCGGCTCGCTTCTGTCGAGCGCCTTGCGGAGCCCGCCAGCGCACGAGCGCACGCGGATGGTTAAGTCACGTGAAGGACGGTCCCGTCCTTATTTGCCGTTCTCATCGTCCTCTTCGGTTTCGCGCGTGTCAAGGAGGGCGAGCATCGATGACGTGAGGGAGGGAGGGCGCCGCCTCGATAGGTCGTGGTGTGAAGGTGGGCCCTGCAATGTGTGAATGTCAGACAGCCGCAGTACGGAATGCGACATGTCGACAGAACGGATAACGACATCCCGATCGGGACGGTGCGGGTGAGGATCTCAGCGGGCAGCGCCGCCGAGGCGCGCTCAGGCGACGATCCGCTCCAGCTTGAAGTCGAGGACAGCGCGAATCGCATCGTAGTCCTCGTCGGCTGTCAGGACGGTGGCGCCGAGAGCACGTGCCGAGAGCGCGATCAACACATCATTATCGAGGAGCACCTTCCGGAGGATCATCGAAGAGCATCTTCGAAGCCGCCGACCGCCTTGACGCGCCGGTGGACCTTCAGGAACGGCTCCTCGCCGAGGACGAGATCGAGCGCCCGCTCGATCGTCTCCTGCTCCGTCTTCGCGCCGAGGAGCTTTTGGGCACGATCAATCTTGGATTGGTCCAACTTGAGGTGCTTGTGCCGTATCATGGTCATCATGGGATCGGACGACGCGCCGCGCGCGCGGCCGACTCACCTCGTCGCGATCCGCCCGAGCGCCTCGTCGGTCGACAGCAGCACCTGCTCCCACTCGTCGAGCGCGTTGGGCCAGTGCGGCGAGAAGCGCAGCACGCCGTCCGGGATCGCGCAGGCGATCCCGAGGCGGGTGAGCTCGCGGTACAGCTCGACCACCGAGGCGCCGCCCGGCGGCCTCACCCCGAGCGAGCAGCCCCGCAGCGCCGGATCGCCCGGCCGCAGGCTCTCCCATCCGCGCTCCCGGAGCGCCTCCTCGAGCGGATCGAGGAACCGGTTCGCATGCTCGTGGATCCGCTCGACCCCGATCTGCAGGATGAGGTCCACCGCCGCCTCGAGCCCGGCGAAGCCCGCGGCGTTGAGGTTGCCGCTCTCGACGAAGTCGGCGCGCTGCCGGATCGGCCGGTCGTACCGGAGCTTGCCCGGGCCCTGGAGCAGGAAGCTCACGGCGTCCTCGTGGCTCAGCCAGCCCGCCACCGCGGGCCGCAGCGACGGCAGGCGCTCGCGGCGGATGTAGAGGAAGCCCGTGCCCTCCAGGCCCATCAGCCACTTGTGGCCGCCGCACGCGAGGTAATCGACCCCGGCCGCCTCCACGTCCACCGGCGTCGCGCCGGCCGCCTGCACGGCGTCCACGCAGAGCTCGGCGCCGTGCGCGCGGCAGAGCGCGCCGATCGCCTCGAGCGGCATCCTGAGCCCCGTCTGGAACTGCACGGCGCTGACCGCGACGAGCCGCGCCCCGCGCTCGAGCTCGCCCTCCAGCCGGGCGAGGCCCGAGCCGCTGCCGTCCGCGAAGCCGCCGAGCGGCAGGAAGACGACCTCCAGGTCGAAGATCGCGGCCGCGCGCTGCCACGGGGTCACGTTGGCCGGGAACTCCCCCTCGAAGAGGATCACCCGGTCGCGCGGCCGCCAGGGGACGCACAGCGCGATGTCCGTGAGCCCGCGCGTCGTGCTCTGGACCAGCGCGATGTCCTCGGCTGCCGCGCCGATGAGCCGGCCGAGCTTCTCCCGCAGGCGGAGCCGCTGCGCGTACCACGCTGGGAACGCGGCCGCCCCCTGCGCGGCGTAGTCGTCGAGCAGCGCCATCATCGCGAGGCGCACCGGCCGCGACGGCGGCGAGATCCCCGCGTGGTTCACGTAGACGAGCGGCGCGAGGTGCGGGAACAGCCCGCGATCGCCGAGCTTCGCGGTGAACGCCCGATCCCTATCGACTTCGGCGGTGTGTCGCATCGGCTGGCTTCCCCCGGCGCTCCCCGCGGACCTTGGCGAGGTAGCGCGGCGGCGCCCCCTTGCCGGCCGCCGGCGGCACGAGGCAGTGCGGCTTCGTGCCGATGAGATCCCCCCGGCCCGCCTTGATCAAGGCCTCCCGCGCCTCGTCGTGGTGCGCCGGGTCCCAGTAGAGGAGCAGCGCCTTCTGGAGCTTCTTCTCGCGCAGGTCCTTCGCCGTGTACACCGGCTCCCGCGTGAGCGGGTCGATCCCCGTGTGGTACATGCAGGCCGCCATCGACATCGGCGTGGGGATGAAATCCTGCACCTGGCGCGGCCTCATCCCGCTCTTCTTCAGGTAGATCGCGAGGTCGACCATGTCCCGGAGCGTCGAGCCGGGGTGCCCCGAGATGAAGTAGGGCACGAGGAACTGGTTCTTGCCGGCCTCCTCGCTCGCGCACCGGAACTGCTCGGCGAAGCGCTCGTAGCTCTCGATGCCCGGCTTCTTCATCTTGTCGAGCACGTCCTTCTTGTTGTGCTCCGGGGCGACCGAGAGCTGGCCGCCCGTGTGGTGCGCGGCGAGCTCCTCGATGAACTCGGGCGACCGCTCCGCGAGGTCGTAGCGCACGCCCGAGGCGATGAAGACCTTCTTGATCCCCTGCTCCTCGCGCACCGCCTTCATCAGCTTGAGCAGCGGGCCGTGGTCGGTGTTCAGGTTCTCGCAGACCTCCGGGAAGACGCACGAGAGCCGCCGGCAGGCGTTCTCGATCGCCTCGTCCTTGCACCGCATCTGGTACATGTTCGCGGTCGGCCCGCCGAGGTCGCTGAGCACGCCGCGGAAGCCGTCCATGCGCCGCAGCGCCCGCACCTCGCGCAGGATGCTGTCCGCCGAGCGCGACTGGATGACCCGCCCCTCGTGCTCGGTGATCGAGCAGAACGTGCAGCCGCCGAAGCAGCCGCGCATCGTGACGACCGAGTGCTTCACCGTCTCGTACGCGGGGATCGGCGCGTCGTACGACCAGTGCGGCACCCGCGTGAACGGCAGGTCGTAGAGCGCGTCCATCTGGCCCGTCTCCAGCGGGAACGCGGGCGGGTTGAAGTACACCGCCTCGGCGCCGTGCGCCTGGAGCAGCGGGCGGGCGTTGCCGGGGTTCGTCTCGAACTGGAACGCGCGCGACATCTCCGCGAAGGCGCCCCTGTCCGCGGCCACCTCCTCGTAGCTCGGGAGGATCACCGCCTTGCCGTCGGCGACGTAGCGCGAGCCCTCGATCTGCTCCCACTCGCCCTTGCGCAGGGGGACGGCGGTGCCCCTGACGTCGCGGATCGACCGGACGGGCTCGCCGCGCCGGAGGCGATCAGCGACCTCCCAGACGGCCTTCTCGCCCATGCCGAAGATGAGCATGTCGGCCTTGGCGTCGAGCAGGACCGAGCGGCGGACCTGGTCGGACCAGTAGTCGTAGTGCGCGATGCGCCGGAGCGACGCCTCGATGCCGCCGAGGACGATGGGGACGCCCGGGAACGCCTGGCGGCAGAGGTTCGCGTAGACGATCGAGGCCCGGTTGGGGCGGAGGCCCACCTGCCCGCCCGGCGAGTACTGGTCCTCGCTGCGGACCTTCTTCTGCGCGGTGAGCTTGTTCAGCATCGAGTCCAGGTTGCCGGCGGTGACCCCGACCATGAGCCGGGGTACGCCCATCCGCAGGAGGTCGCTCGTGTCCTGGTAGCGGGGCTGGGAGACGATGCCGACCCGGAAGCCGCGCCCCTCGAGGAAGCGGCCGATGATCGCGGCGCCGAACGCGGGGTGGTCGACGTAGGCGTCGCCGTTGACGAGCAGGATGTCGAGCGCGTCCCAGCCCCGCGCGCGCATCTCCTCCCGGGTCGTCGGCAGGAAGGCGGTCAGGTCGCGGGGGGCGGCGCCGGCGCTTCGGCGGAGCTGGGTGAGGGGCACGGCGCCGTCACCCTACGGGCCGGGAGAGCGGGCGGCAAGGGGGCGGCCCCGGCGGGGAAGCCACGGGTGGGCGACGGGTGGCGACGGGTGGGCGACGGGTGGCGACGGGTGGGCGACGGCTGGACGGGTGACGGCGTGACGGCGCCGGGGGAGCCCCGCCGGGCCGCGGCCGAGGCCGGCGCGCGGGGGGCCGGCGGGAGGGCGCAGCCCGCGTTTTCCCGGGAAAAACGCACAACTTGCACGATACCCGGCCAGCAGGTCACGGCTTCTGGTCACGGAGCATCCGATCTCCGGACGCGACATGAGGGCTGGCTCGCGCCACGCACCACCGCGGCGGGCCGCGGCGCTCCACTCCGCGTCAGTCGCTGGTGAGCTCATCAAAAAACGCTTCAAAACAAGTGGTTTTTGCGCGTGGGGGAGGGTTCCAAAACGACCCGGAAAGAGGGTTCGTAAAAATAATATGTGGAATCACGACCAGATGATGCCCTCCGCGTCAAACATCTCAGCTTCGCTGTTGTGCACGAGGTGGGCGTTCCCTTCCTTCGCGGGCTGCTCCAGGGGTTTGGCGTGGGGGCGAACGATCGCGAGGACGTGCTGCACGACGTCCTCCTCGCCGCTTACCGGAATCTGGAGACCTTCGACGCGAGCCGCCTGCTGCGCGCGTTGCAGGGGCGGCGCGACGAGGACGACTTCTTCGAGGACGACTTCGAGGACGAGGACCACGAGCCGGTGCCGCTCAGCGAGGTGCTCCCGTGGATCGGGGAGGGGCAGCCGCGGCGGGTCTGGGACTCGCTCTACCGGTGGCTCTACGGGATCGCGTGGCGGCAGGTCAGCCACTACCGCGACCGGGCCTATCGGCGCCGCGAGATCCCGGACGGCCTGCGGCTCATCGCGATCTCCCCGGGCGCCGACAGCCGGCCCCGTCTGCAGCAGCGGCTGGAGGCGATGGAGCGGGCCGAGGTGATCGACGCGCTGCTCGCCAGCCTCGACCCGCAGCGGCGGGTCATGCTGGTGATGCACGACATGCTGGACATCCCGGTCGTGGACATCGCCCGGGAGCTCCAGATCAACGAGAACACGGGGCAGAACCGGCTACGGCTGGCCCGGGAGGACTTCCGGGCGGCGGTGAAGCGGCTCGACTCGGAGCAGCGGAGCGCGCTGCGCCTCGGCGACAGGCCGTTCGCCGCCGAGGCGACGACGCGCCGCCGGCCGGCCCCCCGGCGGCGCAGGCGGGGGAGGTGAGCCGGCGCAGCGCGCGCCCCCCGCCGCTCGTCAATAAGGGCACGCCAGCACTTCCGGCGCGCTCGTGCCGTAGGTGCTCACGCCCGAGATGGCGTTCTCTTCCGGAGGAAAGAGCACCTGCGCGCCGGCCGGCCCCGACAGCCAGCATTGCTGCTGGATGGATCGCGACTGCATCCCGCGCCAGGGCTCGCAGCGAGCCACCGTGCCGCCGCGGATCGTGACGTCGCTGGCCTCTATCCTGATGCCGGGAAAGGAGCCCGACGTGAAGCGCAGGGCGTTGTCGAAGACGAGCAGGTTCTCCAGGGTCACGTCCTCCACCCGGACCGAGGTCGCGGGCAGCGTCGTCCGCGAGCTCAGGAGCACGCCGTAGAGCGCATTTCCCCAGGACCAGACGTCCGAGAACTCCACGCCGGCGCCAGCCTGCACGTGGACGCCATGGCCCCCGTTGTAAGCGAACTTGACCCTCTTGATCAGGATCCCCTTCGGACGTTCGTCCTCGATGGGGCTCGCGAGCACGACGCCGGAGCCGCCGTTGTGATGAAAGTAGCTGTCCTTGACCACGACGTTGTACGGCGCCGGGCTCGGGATCCCGGGCCCAGGGGAGATCTGGGTGGAGATCCAGAGGCCATGCCCGCCGCTGACCGTGGTGGAGCCGTCGCTGGGATGGATCATGTTGTGGTGGACATGGCAGTTTCGCACGGTCACGTTGGCGGTGACGATCTTGATCCCGCTGGCGCCGACCGGGCCGTCGATGTTCCTGATCTCGCAGTTCTCCACGAGGATGGGCGGCGTGTCGTGGTACCCGGCGATGGAGGACAGGTAGATGCCGCTCTTCGAGAAGCCATCCACGAGCACGTTCCGGATGACGCCCCCGGAGCCCCAGGTGAAGCTGATGCCCTCCAGGTTGCTCGGCTTGCAGGAAGGGAGCTGGGGAACGAGGGGCGAGTAGCGCACGATGACGTTCTCCACCTTGCAGTCCGAGCAGGTGTTCAGCTGGATGCCGCTGTTCGCCGTCCTGCGTGGCCCCTCCGTGGCCGTGATCTGCAGGTTGCGGATCCAGAGCCCCCGGACCGCGCTGATGGTGGTCCCGTCCGGCTTGACGACCCTGGTGACCTGGATGGCCCCGGGGTACTGCTCCGGATTGCAGGGGATCGCCACGAGGGTCGCGGTCCGGGGATCGCCAGGGCTGGCCTCGGGAGACAGCTCCGGCCCCTCCAGGGTGAGCGCGTCATGGTGTGGCCGCAGCGGGGTGCGCAGCACGTAACGCCCGGCAGCGAAAGCCACGGTGCGCCTGCTGGCGCTCAGCGACGCCGCGCACTCGATGGCCGTCGCGATGCCCGGGCTGTCGTCGACGTTCGTGCTGCGGTCGACGGATGCGTCCGCGGAGAAGGGCCATTCCGCCGGCCTCGCCAGGTAGGGCAGGGCGTTGACCACGCCGTCCGGGTCGACGGAGCCTGGCAGGCAGCAGGCCGCCCCCTGGCAAGCATTCAGGTCCTCGTGCAGCGCCCTCGTCCCCGGGCAAACGCCGTTGGCGGGGCAGAAAGGCCCCGTGCAGATCGGCGATTGCGTGGCGTAACCGGGGCAGGCGACGCCGGTCGTCTGGTCTGCCAGGAAGGGCGGCTCGGTGTAGGGCAGATCGAGGCTGCAGAAACCCTGGGAGGACACCGCGCGCTCCTCCGGAGGAGGGTGATATCCCCAGCCCGCCTCGGAGCGGGCGGTGCTGGCCGGGGGCTGCGTCGCTCCGGCTGGAGCGGAGGCGAGCGCGAGCAGGGCTCCGATCCAGATCTGCAAAAACCGCTGGTCCAATAACACACATACCTCCTCACGGACGAGGGTCGATCCGTCGATGTCAATCACCACCAGGGGCAAGGAGCGAGCGCGGAAGTCGAGCGGAGCACCGCTGTGCCAGGGAGAGAGTCACCCTCTCCGGGGTCGCCGCGACGCGAGCTCACCGATGTCCCGCGCTCCGTGTCCGGCCTGAGCGATTTCATGAGCGGGCGCGCCGCGCGCGGTGCGGCCGCCCGTCCCGGCGAGCGCGGGGAGGCGCGTCAACGCCAGGGACGCTGAGCACGCTGGCTCGCCGTCAACGGCTAGCGAGGCTGTCCGTGACAGTTACTTTCGAGAGCGAGTTGCCCGTCGCGCTGAACGCGCCGGAGGCACCGCCGCACATGCCCGCGGGAATGTGGTCGCGCCCACGATATGCAACGTGGCTTGTCATGCTGAACGCCTCTGCGCAAGCGCCGCGTCCGAGCGCTTCGAGGCGGCACGCCGAGGGCGATCGGGGGAGAAGAGCCCGCGACGGCCGGGCGAGTTTCGTGAAGGACGGGCGCGCGCTCCTGCTCGTGGTCACTCGTAGTGGACCGACTCCGCCGCGTTGCTCCGCCCCGCGCTCCGCGCGGGATAGAGCGACGCGAAGAGCGCCACCGCGGTCGCGCCGAGCGCCGTGAACAGGCCGTACTCCGGCGGGATATGGAACTCGACCTCGAAGGTCGACACCGTGCGCAGCGCGCCGAGCGCCGCGGAGCCCAGCGGGATCCCGAGCAGCACGGCCAGCGCGCCGCCCAGCGCGCCCACCAGCGCGCCCTCCATCAGGACCATCCGGCGGACCTGCCCCGCCGTCATGCCGAGCACGCGGTGCAGCGCGAGCTCCCGGCGCCGCGCGTGCAGCGCCAGGACCATCTGGTTCGCGACGCCGATCGCCGCGAGCACGGTCGTGAAGCCGAGGATCATGTCGAAGATCACGAAGTCGCGCCCCGTCGCCTTCCGGCGGATGGCCTCGATCTCGACCCCCGTCTGCATCCGGACGTCGCGCGCGCGCGGCGCGTCGGCGAGGAGCTCGTCCCAGGGCGGCGTCGCCGAGCCGCCGCGCGCCGCCGCGGCGCCGGTCCGGGGATCGGCGAGGGCGATCGTGTGGCCGATCGCGGTCGCGTACGGGGAGATGACCGGGAAGTCGGACGCGTCGATGACCGCGTACGTGCGCAGGTTGCGGTACGCGCCGGCCGCGTGGACGTAGCCGAGCTCGTCGGTGATGCCGACGACCTCGAGGCGGCGCGTGCCGGCGCGGCCGCCCACCTCGAGCTGGTCGCCGGGGCCGACGCCGAAGCGGCGGGCCATCATCGTGGAGACGAGCGCCTTGCCCGGGCCGAAGCGGCGGGCGAGCGCGATCGACTCGGCGCGGCCCGTGGCCTCGGCGAGCGCGAGGAGCTCGTCGGCGGGGACGGCGTAGGCGACGTTGGGCCACGGGGTGCGGCTCGAGAAGCGCGCCGCGACGAGGCGCTCGGGCAACCGCGGCAGCAGGCGCTCGGCGTGGCCGAGCGGCTCGTCCGGGTAGAGGAACGCGTAGGGCGCGAGGGCGCGGCCGGCCCAGGCCGTGACCTCCTGCTTGAGCGCCGCCGTGGCGATGTGCAGCGCGAGCAGGAGGGCGAACACCATCATCACGCCGCCGACGCTCCAGGCGAGCTCGTGGCCGCTGTGCTCGACCCGGCGCCGCAAGAGCAGGCGCTCGGCGGCCCAGCGGCGCGGCGCGAGGCGGACGGCGAGCGCGCCGAGGCGCGCGACGAGGTCCGGGACGAAGACGATGGCGGCGAGGAACGCCGCGCACGCGAGGCCCGCCTCGAGGACGAAGAAGGCGAACAGCGGGACGGACTCCTGGAAGAACGGGCGCAAAAGGCCGTAGACGAGCACCATGAACGGCAGCGCGAGCAGCGTGACGCCGCGCATGCGCCGCCGCTGCTCGGCCCCGCCCTCGACGAAGCGCGGTCGCAGGGCGCGCGCGATGTCGAGGCGGAGCGCGTCGCGGACCGGGCGCAGGACGCCGAGCAGCGCGGTCAGGGCGCCGGTGCCGCAGACGAGCAGCATCGCGCTCCAGGGCAGGACGATGGCGTTGAGCGGGATGCGCGAACGGCCCGTCGTCGTGATGCCCGCCTTCGCGGCGAGGTACGCGAGCGGGATCGACCCGAGCAGGCCGAGCGCGGCGCCGCCGACGCCGAGCAGCAGGGCCTCGAGGACGAAGACCGCCGCGACCTGCGGCGGCAGCGCGCCGGCGCTGCGCAAGAGGGCGATCTCGCGGCGGCGGCGCTCGACGGCGACGTTGAAGGTGAAGAACACGATGAGGGCGCCGACGAGGAACGCGGAGAGCGAGCCGAGGCGGATCGCGGACCGCATGATCTCGTAGTCCTCGTGGGTCTCCTCCTGGGCGTCCTCCGCGTCGATGGGCTGCCCGTCGGGGCGGAGGCCGCGCAGGGTGATGGTCTGGTCGGTGAAGACGGGGAGGTCGGGGTTGGTGACGGCGCTCCTCGCCTCGACGGCGCGTGTCCCGACGTCGAGGATGAGGACGACGTTGACGGTGGCCGTGCCGAGGGCGACGCCGAGCACGGCCGCCATGGCGCCGAAGCGGTCGGCGCGCAGGTTGCGCAGGGCGAGGATCCGGACGAGCGGCTGGAAGAGGGCGCGGAGGAGGAGGAGCATTCAGATGCCGAGCTCTTTCAGCCGATCGTGGACGGCGGCCGAGGTGACGGCGGGGCCCGCGAGGGCGGCGTCGTGCAGGAGCAGGCCGTCGCGCATGAAGACGACGCGGTGGGCGCGGGCGGCGTCCTCGGCGTTGTGCGTGACGAGGAGCATGGCGCTGCCGGCGTCGCGGAGGGCGTCGGCGAGCAGCGCCATGATGCGGCGGCCGGTCGCGATGTTGACGTTGCCGGTCGGCTCGTCGGCGAGCACGAGCGCGGGGCGGCGGACGAGGGCGCGGGCGATGGAGATGAGCTGCATCTCGCCGCCGGACATCTGCGACGGCAGGTGCTCGGCGCGGGCGCGCATGCCGACGCGATCGAGCATGCGCGACGCGGCGTCGTGGTCGGGGGCGGCGCCGTCGATGAGGTAGGGCAGGACGATGTTCTCGTAGCCGGTGAGGGTCGGGACGAGGTTGAAGAACTGGTAGACGATGCCGACGCGGCGGCGGCGCAGGAGGGTCCGCCCGTGCTCGTCGAGGGCGGCCATGTCCTCGCCGAGCACGCGGATCTCGCCGCGATCGGGCGACTCGAGGCCCGCGACGCACGAGAGCAGCGTGCTCTTGCCGACGCCGGAGGGGCCCATGATCGCGCACATCTCGCCGGCGTGGATGTCGAGGTCGACGCCGCGGAGCACCTCGATGGGCGTCGCGCCGAGCGCGTGGGACTTGTGGAGGTTGCGGACGCGGAGGACGGCCTCGTCGGAGGCAGGGGTCGAGGGGGTGCTCATGGGCGTGCGCGGTGCCGGGCTCGTCGAAATTATCGCGTGGATGATACCGTCAGGGGGTTCGACGATGCGTGTCTCTCCGCTCACGGAGACGACATTTTCACCGACACTTGGGTCAGCGCGCGGACAGGGGCTGGATCTTCACGTCGGCCGCGCACAGCTCCACGTCCGCCGATGGCCCGTAGAGCTTGAGCTCGATGCTGACAGGCGCCGCGTTGAAGCCGAGGCCGAAGTTGCCCGCGAGCTCGATCCAGCGCCCGTCGGCGGCCACGATGGTGGCGAGCGAGAGGTCTCGCGGCGCTTGCCCTTCCTCGGTGATCGTCAGGGCGGCATTGACGGTCTGGCCGCTGGCGCCGCCCACACGTACCCAGCTGGAGAACGTGAAAGGGCCCCCTGCGGAGAGCGGCTCCACCAGGGCTTCCTGGCGGAGCCCGTGGCTCGTCTCGGTCCGTCCGCTCACGCAGGCCGCGGCACCTTCGCGCTCGCTCGCGGCGCCCACGCTGAGCTCCCCGCCCGTCGCCGCCCAGCTTGCGTCGCCGCTCGCGAAGTCCCCGTTCTCGAGGGCATTGTCCCCCACGACGGAGCGCAGACCGCGCAGCCCGTCCAGCGTGCCTTCGTAGGCCGGCTTGGCCGCATACTCTCGGTCGTACAAGAGCGCGTCGTCGGGGTCGCCGTCGTCGTTGATCCAGGAGTGCTTGTCGGTGAAGCCCCAGAACGTCACCGCCTCGCAGCCGGGCTCGGCCACGCAGGCGCCCACGATCTCCTGAAAGGCCACGCGCTGCGCCTGCCAGCGGCTGTCGCGCGTGCCGGGCAACAGCAGGGTGCGGGCGTCGAGCTCGCTGATGTTGACCTTCAAGCCCAGGTCCGCGAATCGGCGGATGTTCGCGCGGAGGTTGCTCTCCGCCGGATAACGATGAATCGAGACGTGCGACTGGAAGCCGATGCCGTCGATGGGCACGCCTCTGGCCAGGAGATCTCGTATCATCTCGTAGGTGAAGTCCGATTTGGGCCCGATGCGCTCGATGCCCACCTCGTTGTAGAAGAGCAGGACGTCGGGATCGGCGGCGCGCGCCCAGCGGAACGCGTCCTCGATGTAGCTGGGCCCGAGCTTCCGCCAGAAGATGCTCTCTGTGTACCTGGAGCCGCTGTTGGTATCCACGGCTTCATTGACGACATCCCAGGCCCGGATCCGTCCACGGTAGCGGGCCAGGGTCGTCTCGATGTGGCTCTTCAAGGCGGCCCTTAGATCGTCCGCGCTCATGTCCTCGCTGAGCCAGGACGGGGTCTGCTGGTGCCAGACGAAGGTGTGGCCCTTGATGGCCTGCTCGTGCTCCTCGGCGAACGCGACGATCTCGTCGGCGTCCGCCCAGGCGTAGCTGTCGGCGGCCGGCGCGAGCGGACCCCACTTCATGGCGTTCTCTGCGGTGACGTAGTCGAATTCGCGGGCGAGGATCTCCCGATACAGCGGCTCGTCCCGCAGCGCGCTCGCGTCCACCGCGGCGCCCAGGAGCTTGCCGGCGGCGGCGGCGGCTTTGCGCAGCTCTCCGAGCTCGTCGCCGCCGGTTCCGCCGGCGCCGCCGTCACCGCCGGTTCCACCTTGGCCACCGGCTCCACCAGCGCCGGCGTCGCCGCCAGTTCCACCAGCGCCGGCGTCGCCGCCGGTTCCGCCAGCACCGCCGTCGCCGCCGGCGCCACCCTGGCCGCCGGTTCCACCCGCACCGCCCTGCGCGCCGGTTCCGCCAGCGCCGCCCTGCCCGGATGCAGGCGGAGCGGGCTCGTTCTCTCCGCACGCAACCCCCGCCGTCAGGAGGCATGCCACCAAGCTCACAGCAAGCGGCGAAGCGCCGAGTCTCGCGGGACGTTCACGCTCTTTGTTCTGGAAGCCTGGCCGGATGTCAGGGAGCACGATGTCGCGGAGCGGATGGGTCATTGGCGCGTCCTGGGCTTTCGCCCCGCCCGGACCGGGCGAGGGGCGCGCAGGATAACAGAATTGGCCGTGCCCATGGCGATGGCCGGGCGCTCACGGGCAGCAGCCTGCTACTCCGCCCAGAGCACGGACAGGTCGAGCTCGATGGCATCGAACGGCACGACGCGAACGCGCGCGGCGTCGCGGTAGACGGCCGCGGGTCCCCAGCGACGATCCGCGTCGAGCACGTAGGCCTCGAGGGTCCGCGCGATCGGGTCGACCAGCCACGCATACCGCACGCCCTCGCGCGCGTAGATAGGCATCTTCTCGTCGCGGTCGACGTTCTCCGTGGATGCGCTCAGCACCTCGCAGATCCAGTCGGGAGCGAGCGCGAAATAGGCCGTCTTGGGTAGCTCGGGCATGCGCTCGATCCGCCAGCCGGCGAGGTCGGGCACGAGCACGTCGACCTCCCCCGGCGCGTCCGGATCGGGGAAGTGGAGCTCGGGCTCGACAAGGATGCGCCAGCCACCTGGGCCACCCCGTCCCCGCTGGAAGGGCCCGAAGAGCTCCCCCTGCAGCGCGCTCTCGGCGCTCGCGTGTCGAGGCGCCGGCCGGGGGAACACGTGCAGGGTGCCGCGGACGAGCTCCGCCACCTTGTTCGGCGGGACGGCGCCGAGGTCGGCGTACGTGGCGCGGCGCTGCTTCTCGGCGGGCTGGCCCATGGGCGAAGCCTGCCCGTGAGCGGGCGGTGAGGCAAGGCGGTGAGAAACAGGGCCAGCTCGGCGCGCCGCTCGGGGGGTGACCGGGGCAGGGCTACGACCGCGATCACCAGGGCGAGCCCGAGTGCGTGCGGGTTTCGCTCACCGGGAGATCTGGGAATGCGTCCAAGCGCTCGGGTGGCGTGATCCGGCGCCTCGGTGACGCGCACTGGCAGGAGCCCCGCCGAGCCTCTTAAGGATCATCTCGACAAGGATGTGAGGGGGTCGATGCGGACGATCAAACAGATCATCGCGGCGCGCGCATCAGAGATCGTCGAAGCGTGGGCCAGCGAAGCGAACAGGACAGCGGCGGCGCGGGGGCTGGCGAGCCCCGAGCTGACGAACATGATGCCCAAGTACGTGCGGACGCTCGCGCGCGGATGGGACGGGGAGGAAGTGCGCCGCGAGCGAGACGAGCTCATCGAGAGCCATCTGTCCTCCCGCTTGCGTGCTGGCTTCAGCCTCGAGGAGGCGCTGGAGGAGTTCGCCGTCCTCGGGCGTGCGATCGTGCGCACCTGGGCCATCGCAGCCGCCGAAGAGCAGCCGAGCCTGGAGGAGATCGATCGCCTCTTCGCCGAGATCCACGCCCGTTCCGTGTTCATAGCGCGAGCGTTCCGGCAACACCTCCTGGAGGACGAGCAAACCGAGAAGCGCTACCTGCGGCTGCTCCATGACCCGTTCTTGCAGCCTTTCGGCGGAGAGGCGCCCCTGTCGTCGGTGCGCTTGAGGAAGGTCCTCGAGGTCGTCATGGAGTCGATGGACGCCGATACGGCTGCGCTGCTGTTGCACGACATCAGGACCGGGAAGCTGGAGATGGTCGCCTCGGTGGGCCTGGCCGATGAGCCGCTCGTCGAGTACGTGCGAGCCGTCGACGCATCGTCCTTCGCAGGCGCCGTCGCCTTGCAGGACTATGCGATGTCGATGCGCGACGTGGGGACCACGTTGCTCGACGTGCCGGATAGACTCCGGCACAGCGGCATCCATTCGCTGCTCGGCATCCGTCTTCCGCCGCAGCGTTCTCTCATGGGTGTCGTGTACATCGGCCTCCGTGAAAAGCGGACGTTCACCGCCCGTGAGACGCGGCGCATCGCGGCGGTCGGCGAGCGGCTCGCGCTCCACCTCGATAACGCCAGACTCTACACGGAGCTGCTCGATCAGCTCGGTGCCGTGCGCGCCGCGCGCGAGCTGCGAAACCAGTTCGTCTCGGTCCTGGCGCACGATCTCCGCGGTCCGCTGTCGGCAGCGAGGATGGCTGCGACGCTGCTCGCCGCGCAGCCGGACGCGGGCGGGCCCGTCGTCGCGAAGCGGGTCGAGGTCGTCGTCCGCAACCTGGATCGGGCGGATCGCATGGTGACCGATCTGCTCGACGCCGATCGGATTCACGCCGGCCGGCGTCTCTCGGTCACGCTGGAGGAGTGCAACCTGAGCGAGCTCGGCCGCGAGCTCGTCGACGAGATCGCGGCCGATCACCCTGGCCGCATCGTGCTGCATGCAGACGAGGGTGTCCGAGGGATCTGGGGTGCCTCGGAGCTGCGACGCGCGCTCTGGAACCTGATCTCGAACGCGCTGAAGTACGGCGCGAACGACGCGCCGATCGCCGTCGCCATCGCGAAGCTGCGGGACGGGGTCGAGATGAGCGTGCACAACGAGGGCGCGCCGATCCCGCCGGAGGCGCAAGAGACGCTGTTCGATCCGTTCATGCGCGCCGCAGGCGAGCACCGCGCGCACGGATGGGGCCTCGGTCTGATGCTGGTACGCGCCTGCGCCGAAGCCCACGGCGGGAGCGTCCATGTGGACAGCGCTCCCGGTCGCGGCACGACGTTCACGATGCGGCTGCCAGCGGACGCGCGGCCGGCCCAGGGCTGGACGTGAGGCGTTCTGCTCGTCGCCATCGGCCGCGTTGAACAGGCAACCAGCTGCGCCGGCTCTCGGAGATCGAGCCGGGGCGCGTCTCCGCCGAGCGAGCACAAGCGGGCCGGTCCGTTTAGCTCGATTCCTGAGCGATTTCTCTGGATCAAGGACGAGTTGATCTGGTTCTTTGAGTCAATTCTCTGGATGTGGCTCTCAATCGTCTGGTTGTGAGAGCCGATTCTCTTGATGTGGCTCTCGACAGTCTAGGTGCGAGAGCGGATTCTCTGGATGTGGCCTGATTTTACCCGGATAGCTGAGATGTTTTTCTATATTTCAGCGGGTTTTGTCTTGTTTCTGGGCCAGGATGTCTCGGTTCCTGGTACCCACGCCCCCGTCGCACCTCGCCGACAGCCGTCGGGCTGCCGCGCGCCGCCGGCATGAGCACCGGGACGGCCAGGCGCTGCTGTATCCTGGGACGAACCCAGCGCGCCTGGTGATCGCAGGAGGGGACCCATGGGGGACAACGGGAACACAGGGCTCGGCGCCCCCGAGCTCGCGTCGAACGAGGTGTTGAGAGCGGTCGCGGCGGGCGCGGCGACGCTCGCGCAGGGAGCGCACGGCGACGGCGTGCGCGCCCTGCAAGAGGCGCTCGGCGCGATCGGCGAGGCGATGAAGGCCGACGGCTCGTTCGGGCCGAAGACGCACGCCGCCATCGTCGCGCTGCAAGCCGGGGAGGGCCTGCCGCAGACGGGCATCGTCGACGCCGCGACGATCGCCGCCCTCGACAGGCGCCTCGGGGCCCGGCGTGCGCAGCCGCTCGAGGAGGCCCTGGCCAGGGCCGCGGGGCTCAGCCCGGAGGAGGTGGCGGCGCTCGGCCGCAAGCCGTCCGCGGTCCAGGCGTCGGCCGCGGCCTCGCGCCACGATCAGGGCTATTTCACGGACGCGAAGGGGCTCCCGCGGGTCGTGCCCGGGGCCGAGCCGGACCCGGACACGCCGCCGCCCGCCGTGGACTCCGTCGGCGACAGGCCCGCGACCGCCGCTGCTGGCGCGCTCGCCGCCGAGCGGAGCGCGCGCCTCGACGAGGTCCGGCGCGCGCTACGGGGCGACGCGCGCGCGCTGGCCGCGCTCGACAGGCTGCTCGCCGCGGGCCGGCTGCACGCGGGGGCGCTCCTGCCAAACCTCGCGACCATGGCGGGCGTCCGGCGCGACGGCAGGCTCGTGCTCGAGGGCGGCATCGATCCGCACCTCGTGCTCGCGCAGGCGATCCGGCACGTGGACAACCCGCTGCGCGTCAAGCAGGGGGCGCGCCACGGCACCTGCGGCGCGGGGACGATGGAGTACGTCCTGCTGCGCGCCGATCCGGCCGAGTTCACGCGGCTCCTCGACGGGATCACGCGGGAGGCGGGCGAGGTGACGCTCCGCTCCGGCCGCGTGCTCAGGATGCCGCGCAACGCGATCTCGCGCGACGCCTCGGGCCGCATCGACATCGACCGGCTGTTCCAGTCCGCGCTCATGAACCACGCGACCCTGATGAGCTGGATCTTCGACTACGACAACCCCGAGGACAACGACACGTTCTGGGCTGCTCTGAGGGGCGACTCGCGCGTCCCGCTCGGCAATTTCACGAGCCTGTTCCAGGACCTCATGGGCGGCAGCTACACGAGCGTGTCGGCGCTGCTGCGCAGCGGCGCGTCCGTCGCTGACGATGTCGCCGGGGCCCTGGGGCGCGGGGAGAAGGTGCCGATTCTTCTGAAATGGGAAGGTGGTTATCACTGGGTCGCGGGCGAGAAGATCGAGCGTGGGGCGGACGGCGCGCCTGCGTCGGTGATCCTGCGCAACCCTGCGGGTTCGGACAGCTGCCAGGGGATCCCGCCCCGCGCGCCGCTGCCGGAGGGGTGCGGGCGGTTTCGAATGAAGTACGCCGATCTCGCCGCGCATATCCACGGCGCGAGCATCAGGGGGTGAACCTCGCGGGGAGGGGAGCGCCGCGGGCCACGGCGTCAGGGCATGTACTTGATACCGATGTTCATCTCGAGGAACCGCGACAGGAACGAGGCCGTCGACAGGTTCTCGAGCTCGCGCGGCTGGTCCCACCAGTACGCGTACGTCGTATGCTCGCCGCCCGGCTCCGCGATGGCGACCGTCGTGCGCCACGACGCGCCCGCTGCCAGCGCGAGCTTGCGCGTCAGGAACGGCGCCCCGAACAGGAGATCCAGCCTCGGGTTGAGGAAGTTTGCCCAGGGGCGGCTCGAATGCCGGTAATTGACGTCGGCCTTGCGCAAGGCAAACTCCTGGAACGGCGCGACCGCATCCACGAACGCCAGGTCGGCGCCGATGTAGACGCGGTTCGTGTACCAGAAGTGCCCCCTGAGTGAGAGCGCCTCGACGCTGGGCGTATACCGGAAGCCGTTTCCGTCACTCTCGTTGATGTACGCGCTGTTCCAGGACAGGCGCAAGGCGAAGTCCGGCACCAGAACATTGCTCCGGTACCACCGCGTACGGAAAATCGGCCGGTTCATCCCGCCGATTTGGCCTGTCGACCGGACGATATCAAGGATGCTCTGCCGGAGCGCGACGCGCACCTCGACGCTCACCGCGCCGTCATCGACCGCGTCGATGGAGTAACTCGCAAAGCGGAGGGCGAAGGTGCAATAGATCTTGCGATCGCCTTTACACAACTCGGATTCTTCGGAGTTGAGCGGCTTGAGGATCCGACCGAGCATCTCCCAGTAGTCCTTGACGTCCGCGAGGCGAGCGAGCTCGTCGAGCAGCGCCGACGGTTCGAACATGCAATCGGGATCCTTTTGGCCCTGGGCTCGCAGCTTGCAAAGCGGCCCTGCAGCGCCAGCCATCCGCCGGAGGTTGCCCATCGCGGAGGTGCCACTGGTCCGCAGGCTCCACAGAATTTTCACGCGCTGCAAGGAAGCAGCGACCTCGCGCACCTGCTCCAGTTTGCCAAGCAACCCGACGTAGACGTTCGGATCCGAGGTAGAGCTCGCGATCTGCGTGTTGAGGCGCTTGAGGCTCTCCTGGTCGCTGGCAGGCAGGAGAGGCGGCAATGTCCCAGGCGGCGGGGCCAGCGGCGCGGGTGCCGCAGCCGTGGCCCCGGCGAGAAGGTTCAGGTTGCCATCGGCCATCAGAGCGCGGACATGCGCCTCGATGGTCTCCACCACCTCTGCGACGAGCTGCCGGTCCCCGAGCAGCGCCTTCGTGGCGCTGTCTTGCAAGAGCGGCTCCTTGACCGACAGACGGTAAATCGCGTCCGAGATCGCCAGAGCCACGACCGTAGGGACCCGGTCGAGCGCCGACCGCTCCCTTCCATCGAGCGAATCTCGCGTGATTCGACCCAGGGTGCAAGCCATCTCATATTCAATGGCTTCCGGCGCAGGCAACGGTTGCTGAGACGCAGCCAGCGGCTGCCCGCTGAGAAACGGAAGAGCGTCACAGATGTCGAGCGCCGTCCATTGCGCGTCTCCGCGCTTGATGTCCGCTGGATCCGGCGCTGTCTTGCGTTCGCCCAGCTGATTCGCAGGAGATCCCTTCTCCGTGTTCCCTTCAGCGTCTTCCTCGTCCTTCTCCGCGATGCTCTGGCACTGCGCGTCCATGTCCTCCTTCTTCAAGTTCTGGTCAGGACGCGTCAGTATGCTGAAGACTTCCTTCAGATCGACCTTTTTCTTCTGTCCACTTCCGGCATCCGCGTTCTTCTGCAGGATCTCATTGGAATGTAGATACAGTACGACCACCGCGTTCGCCAGGAGACCATTGATCTCGCTGCGGAGCGTGTTGCGTATCGACCCAAACTGGCCTCGATACGCCTGGCCGAAGGTCCTCGGGAAATACTTCAGGAGCCCATGGTACTTTGCATAGCAGGCCATCTTGGGGACGGCTGTCTTTCGTATCTCCTCCTCGATGAGATCCTCCACGAGCGATCGGGTGTCTTCGTAGACTGCCTCGGTGAAGTCGGCGCTCGAAGTCCTTGGGACGGCCATGACGGAGAGCGTCATGCAGAGGCCGAGAAACACTCCGTGGAGCTTCGCGGGCGGTCGGGTAGTTCGATCTGGCATTGCAATGGTCTCCTGACGAGGGATCGGACGCCAGTCCATTCTCGCTGTCAAGGCGGCCCGAGCCGCGAGAGCCCGAGCTGTCACTCGGGCACGCGGCCGTCGAACGGACGCAGTCCCTCTTGATGCTGAGGTAAACTGTCGACCCAACGCTACGCTTTTAGGAGCGAGGCGGATCGCGCGAGCGACCCTCTGTCCCCTGAGTCGGGCGTGGTGATCCGCTCTTGACACGGCTGACTTGCTCCGCATTGGCGGCGCCAGAAATCAAGAGATGTTCGCTGTCGAAACGCGCCTGCCTCCGAAGCGTACGCCACCTCGAAATGGCGCTTCGGGGTGCCGCCGGGGTCCGCGGCGCCGGTGCCGGCTCTCTCGATGGCTCGCAACCCGAGCGTGGCGAGCTCACACGCTCTCCATCCCGGCTCGGCAGGGTAGCCGAAGCGCGGGGGCCCACGCCCCGTAGCTCCTTGGCGCGCGGATGCAGGCGCGGTGGTGCACCGGATGGCGGCGGAGAGCCGCGAGCGGTGCGGGTGTGCACGCGAGGAAGGTGACGATGGCCCGCGGGGCTCCCCCGTCGTACCCTGGCCCCTGCGCCCATGGATCTCTACCCCTCGCTCCTTCAGATCGTGAGGATCCTCCTCTCGGAGGACGACGACGCGAAGGCCCCCGAGCTCGTGCTCCGCCGCGTCCTCGAGGCGACGGGCGCCGACCGCGGCTTCATCGTCGTCCGGGAGGACGGCTCCTACGAGCAGAAGTTCGCGGTCCACTTCGACAAGGCGAAGATCTCCGACAAGGAGCGCAAGTTCAGCCGCGGCCTCGTGCGGCAGGCCATCGAGACGCGGCAGATCGTCCACCTCTCCAGGGACGCCGACGAGCCGCGCGCCTCGCTCCTCAAGAGCCTCGAGGAGTCGGGCGCGTCCGCTGCGCTCGTGGCGCCCCTCGCCCACGGCGCCGACGTCTATGGCGCGGTCTACGTGGAGTACAGGTCCCGGGCCGCCAGCGACGAGGCGCTCCGCTTCGTCGCGGAGTTCGCCGAGCTCGCAGGGCTCTTCCTCAAGCGGGCCAGCGAGCGCGAGGCGCTGCGCCGACGGAGCCAGCGCCTAGAGCGCGATCTCTTCGCCCGCTACGACTTCGAGGGCATCGTCACGCAGGACGCCAGGATGCTCGCGCTCCTCAAGACGGTCGCGCAGGTGGCCGACTCGGACGCGACCGTTCTCGTGCGCGGGGAGACGGGCACCGGCAAGGAGCTCATCGCCCGCGCGCTCCACGTGAACAGCCCGCGGCGCAGCAAGGCCTGCGTCACGCTGCACACCTCGGCGCTGCCGGGCACCATCCTCGAGTCGGAGCTCTTCGGGCACGTCAAAGGCGCGTTCACCGGGGCCGACCGGGACCGCGTCGGGCGGGTCGCGTCGGCGCAGGGAGGCACGCTCTTCCTCGACGAGGTCGCGGAGATCGCGCCCGACGTGCAGGCGAAGCTCCTGCGCTTCCTGCAGTTCGGAGAGATCCAGCGCGTGGGCTCCGACCGGACCGACAAGGTCGATGTCCGCGTGATCGCGGCGACCCACCAGGATCTGCCGGCGCTCGTCGAGGCAGGGAAGTTCCGGCGCGATCTGTACTTCCGGCTCAAGGTGATCGAGATCGAGATCCCGCCGCTGCGCGAGCGCGCGAGCGATGTCCCGCTCCTCGTCGAGCATTTCCTCCGCACCTGCTGGAAGCGCCCCGGCGAGCGGCCCCGCTTCACGGAGCGCGCCGCGCGGGCGCTCCGCGAGCATGTTTATCCGGGCAACGTGCGCGAGCTCGCCCACGTTGTGGAGCGCGCGTGCATCCTGGCGGCGGGGCCGGAGCTCGACGTGGATCTGCTGCCGTCCGACGTGGCTCAGCCAGCAGGCCCCGGGCCGCTGGCGCCGCGCTTCTCGCGGCTCTCCGCCGACGAGCTCGATGCGGCGCGCGAGGCGGGCGTCGCCGAGCTGGAGCGCGCGTTCCTCGTGGCGCTGATGGATCGGCACGGGGGGAACGTGTCGCAGGCGGCGCGGGAATCCGGGTTCAACCGGACCTACCTGCAGAAGCTCCTGGCGAAGCACCGGGTCGCCGGCGCAGGCGGCCGGCGCCCTGCCTTCGATGGGTGACGGACGCCGCCGGCTTTTGAACCGCCAAGGTGCCAAGGACGCCAAGGGGAGAGGGGGGAGGTGGCCGTCCGGGCATCCCCCCTATTCTCCACAGCTTTCGAGAGCCTTCTCGCGTTTCAGTGCCTGCGGCGGCGCGTGAAGAGGGCGCCCAGGGCCACGAGGGCCGCGAAGCCGCTCCCGCTATTTCCCGCGGATCCGCGTGCGGCGCGGCAGCCGTCGCCCGGCTCTTCGCCGTCGTCGGAGCCGCCGGTGCCGCTCACGCCACCCATACCGCCCTGACCGCCGGAGCCGGCCATTCCACCGGCGCCACCTGCGCTTCCGCCCGCGCCTGGGCTTCCGCCGGAGCCGCCGGAGCCGCCCATTCCGCCGGACCCGCCGGCGCCTGGGCTTCCGCCGGAGCCGCCCATTCCGCCGGAGCCGCCGGCGCCTGCGCTTCCGCCGGAGCCGCCGGAGCCGCCCATTCCGCCGGACCCGCCCGCGCCCGCGCTTCCGCCGCTGCCCTCCGGGGTGACGCCGCCCTCGTAAATCTCCGTGCTTCCATGCGCCTCGGGGTCGCCGTCCCCGGACGAGCAACCTCCCAGCAACCCCCCGAAGACGAGGACGCGATTGCCATCGAGCAGCACGGACGACGGAGAGCTGCGTAGCCTGCTCAGGTTCGGCACCATCGACCAGCCATTCGTCACGGGATCGTACACCGCGGCGCTCCGGAGGTCGCACTGGCTGCCGCCCGTCCATTCCGTGCCGCCCGCGATGAGCACCATTCCGTTTCCGAGCAGCGTGGCCGTATGACGTCGGCGCGCGACGTCCAGGGGCCCGGTCACCTTCCAGTCATTCGTCGCCGGGTCGTAGACCTGCGCGTGCGGGACGTGCGGCGCGCCCATGACCAGCACCCGACCATCACCGAGCAGCGTCGCCGTGAAATCGGCGGGCGGCATGAGCAACGCCTGCGTCGGCGTCCAGGTGTTCGAGGCCGGGTCATACCGATCGGCGCCGTTGCCGCTCACCACGAGCACGCCGCCGTCGAGCAGCCTCGTCGCCTGGTGCCCGGAATGCGCGAAGGTCAGCGTCCCCGCCGGCGAGAACGTCCCCGTGGCCGGGTCGTAGAGCTCCGCCGTCGCCGGATTGCCAGCGCCGCCGCTCACCAGCACCTTCCCGTTGTGCAAGAGGACCGCCGAGTGCCCCGAGCGCGAGACGCCGAGCGAGCCCGTCGCGTCCCAGGATTTCGTCGTCGGATCGTAGAGCTCGGCGACCGCCGTCCCGCCGCCCACGACGAGGATACGATCGTCGGGGAGCCGCGAGAGAGCGACGCTCGGATCGTGGTGCGCGACCATGGCGCCGGTGAGCGTCCACGTATTGCTCGCCGGATCGTAGGCCTCGGCCGTCGACGGAGAATCACCGCCCACGACGAGGATCTCGCCGGTCGAGACCCGGATCGACGCGGGCTTGCGGCGCGCCTGCGAGAGCGACGCGACGCCGCCCCAGGCGTTCGTCGCCGGATCGTAGAGGTCCGCGGACAGGGTGTCGTTCCAGTCGTTGTCGTACCCGCCGGCCACGAGCACGCGGCCATCGGCGAGCTCGGCCCACGTGCCGTCTTGCCGCGGCACGGGCATGTTCCCGGCCGGCGTCCACGGGGACTGGCAGCCGACCGGCAACGCCCCGACGCAAGCGCCCGCCTGGCAGACGCCGTTCGCCGTGCAGCCGTCGGCGCTGCCGCAAACGGCTCCGCTCAGCGGCGTGCAGGTGCCATTCGCCGACGCGCCCGCGCTCACCGCGCACGCGTCACACGAGCCCGCGTCACACGCGGCATCGCAGCAGACACCGTCGACGCAGAAGCCGCTCGCGCATTCGCCCGCGAAGAGGCAGGAATCGCCCTGGGCCGCGAGGGTGAGCCGCTCGACGGTCGCGCTCCCGCCGCCGGCCACGAGCACCCGCCCGCCTGCGAGCGCCGTGGCGGTGTGGCGGCTCCGGTCCATGTTCAGGTACTTGCCGAGCGACCACCTCCCGCTCGCCGGATCGTAGACCTCCGTGAGCGCGCCGCCGCCGGCGACCAGCACCCGGCCATCGGCGAGCGGCGTGGCCGTGTGGTTGTGGTGGGTGACGTTCATCGGCGTCGCCGTCGTCCAGGTATCGCTCGCCGGATCGTAGAGCGCCGCGCTGCGGTTCGTGGAGGAGAACCCCTCACCACCATAATCGGTGTAGCCGCCGGCGACGAGCACCTTGCCATTCGCGAGGAGCGTCGCGGTGTGCCCTTCCCGATTCTGGATCGAGCCCGCGGCGGTCCACGTGCCCGTCATCGGATCGTAGATCTCCGCGCTGCCGATGGGGTCACCGGATGCGTCCACCCCGGCCACCACGAGGACCTTGCCGTTCGGCAGGAGCGTGGCCGTGTGGGAGGAGCGCACCTGCGCCAGCGGGCCCGCGTCGGTCCACGTATTCATGACGGGATCGTAGATCTCGCTCGAGCCCATCACCCACTCTTCGAACTCGCCGGCTGCCACGAGGATCCGGCCATCGGGCAGGAGCGTCGCGGTGTGGCGTTCGCGCGGCGTGACGAGCGGCGCGGCGAGCGTCCATGCATCCGCGGCGGGGTCGTAGATCTCCACGACCTCGGTCACGCCGCCGGCCACGACGACCCTGCCGTCCGGGAGGAGCGTCGCGGTGTGGCCGGTGTGCCGCGTGCTCATCGGCGCGACGAGCTCCCATGTATTCGTGGCGGGGTCGTACACCTCGGCCGTCTCGCTCGCTCCGCCGGCCACGAGGACCTTCCCGTCGAGCAAACGTGTCGCCGTGTGCCTGCTCCGGGCGACGTTCATCGGCGGCGCCATGTCCCAGCGCGGCGCCGTGAGCGCGGCGACAGCCGCCCCGATGCCTTGCTCCTCCACGCGGCTTCGCGGGGTATCGGCGTCATCGCATCCGAGCGCCGCAGCGAGCGGCGCGACGAGGAGGACGGGGGCGAAGCGGCGCAAGAACGAGGCGGAACGCATGCCCGACGATAGCAATCTCGATGTTCTGGCTGTCAAGAAAAATGGGCTCTTCCGTGGAAGCTGTGAGTGCATGGTTCGAACAAGGGTATAACGACTTGCGACCACGCGATGGATACCCTGCCTCACCCTCACCTCGCCAAGGTCGATGACGATCGCGAGCTCGAGACTCGAGACTCGAGAGCCGCGGGTGGGTGAGGGCCTGCGCGGCCCCCCTTTCACCGAGCGCCGCCGTGCTCCGCGAGCCACCCGTTCACCGCCGTGACCGCGCGCTTCGCGTACTCCCCCTCTTCGGCCGCATAGGCGTCGCGCGCCTGGGTCGCGAGCTCGACCGCCCGCGCCCGGTCCCGCGCCGAGCCCCAGAGCGCCCGGGCCGCGTGGAAGCGCGTATCCGCGAGCTCGATCGGCGAGACGCCTTCGCCCTTCGCCGCATAGATGGCGAGCGCCCGCTCGGCGAACGGGCGCGCCTTTTCCGGCTCGCCCTTCTCGTTGTAGGCGCTGGCGATCCCGGTGAGCATCGACGCGACCGCGTGCGAGCTCGGGCCCACGGCCTTCTCCTGGATCGCCGCGGCGCGCTCGAGGCGCACAAGGCCCTCGGCGTACCTCTTCTGCGCGACGAGCGCGCTCCCCAGGTTGGCGAGCGACGCGGCCACGCTCGCGTGATCGGGGCCGAGCGCCTTCTCGCGGATCGCGAGCGACCGCTCGTAATAGGGCGTCGCCTCCGCGAACTTCTGCTGCATCTCCAGGACGGCCCCGATGTTGTTGAGCGATGACGCCACGTCGGCGTGATCGGGGCCGAGCGCCTTCTCCCGGATGGCGAGCACCCGCTCGTGAGCACGCCTGGCAGCGTCGGTCTCCCCGAGCATGACGAGCGCAATGCCGAGGTTGTTGACGGAGGCCGCCAGGAACGGGTGATCGGGGCCGAGCGCCGTCTCCTGGATGGCGATGGCGCGCTCGATCCGGGGCAAGGCATCTCGGTACTTGCCCTGGGTGTTGAAGAGGCGACCCAGGCTGTTGAGCGTGAGCGCGACGCTCGGATGAGCGGCGCCCAGCGTCTCCTCCCGGACGGCGAGCGCTCGCGTGTAGGCGCGCTCCGCGTCGTCGAACCGCTCGAGGTGGAGGAGGACGGTGCCCAGGCGGCTCCACGTCGTCGCGACCTCGGGATGCTTCGGGCCAAGGGCCTTCTCGAGGCCGGCCAGGGCGCGCTCGACGTGCTGCGCTGCCTCGCCGTACTTCCCCTGCTCGTCGAGGACGCTGCCCAGCGTGCCGAGCAGCCGCGCGCTCGCCAGCGCGTCGCCCCCCGTCCGCTCGACCGCGCCCTCGGCGGCCAGCTGCAGCGCGAGCGCGTCGGCGTGCCGGCCCTGCAGATAGCCGACCACGTAGATGAGCTGCGGCCACGCCTCCGCCGCGAGGGCGTCGTCCCTGGCCCGCGCCGCCGCGCGCAGCGCCTCGCGGAGCGCCGCCTCCGCGGCCGGGGCGTCGTGCGCGTCCCGCGCCGCGCGCCCGAGCATCAACAGCGCCTCCGCCTCGATCTGGGCGTAATCCGTCGCGCGGGCCTCGTCGGCGAGCGGCCGCGCGAGCGCGAGCGCCTCGCCGAACTTGCCGGCCTCATCGAGGGCCCTGACCTCGGCCAGGCGACCCCGCAGCGCGTCGATGCGCGCCCGCGCCGCCGCGTCCGCGGGCGGCGGGATCGCCGCGGTCAGCGCGCCCGCGTCCGCGCAGCGCTCGAGGCCCGGGAGCGCGAGCGACGCCTCGATCGATCGATCGAGCACCCCGGCGTCCGCTCGTTGCGCGAAGAGCGCCGTGAGCGCCCCCATCTCCTGGCGGCGGCGCTCCAGGCACAGCGTCCGGAGATCGAGGAGGCTGGCCGACTGATCGCCCCTCACATGCGTGGCCTCGCACGAGTCGGCGTACATCGCGACCCACGCGCGCGCTCGATCGCCCAGCGCCTTCTCCACGCGCCGGTACGTGTCCTCCGCGTGCGGCCGCCCGGTGCCGGCGAACGCTGCCCGCACCTTGGCCATCGTCGCCTCGTCCCAGACGCCCGCGAGCCTCGCCTCACCGCCCTTGCAGAGCCTGTCCGCGGGCTGCCGCGCGAACGTGAACACGAGCAGGCCCGCGAGCGCGAGCCCCGACGCCGCGACGAGCCCGCGCTTCCACGCCGCCGCCGGATCCTTCGAGAGATCGGCGAGCAGCGCGTCCATGTCGGGGTATCGAGCGTCCCGGTCGACGGAGAGCCCGCGCTCGAGACAGCGGCGGATCCGCGCCGGCATCTCGGCCCCTCGCGGCGGCTCTCGCACCCGCCCGAGCGCCACGTTCTCGCGCAGCTCGTCGTAGGTCTTGCCGGCGAACGGACGCTCGCCCGCGAGCGCCTCCCACAGCGACACGCAGAACGCATACTGATCGGCCCGCGCGTCCGCGGCCTCTCGCCGGTGCTGCTCCGGCGCCATGTAGACGGGCGTCCCCAGGAACGAGCCCGAGCGCGTGAGCGCGGCCTCGATCCCCGCCTCCGCGCCGCCGCCGCCGGCCTCGCCCTCCGCGAGCCCCGCGAGCCCGAAATCGGTGACGCGCACGCGGCCGTCGGCGCCGACAAGGACGTTGTCGGGCTTGAAATCGCGGTGCACGAGCCCCGCGTGGTGCACCTGCGACAGCCCTTTGCCCGCCTGGAGGAAGGCCGCGACGACCTCCGCGGCGGGCCGCCGCTTCTCCGCGCAGAACGCGCGCAGCGTCCGGCCCTCGACGTGCTCCATCACAACGCGCACCTGCCCGGCCGAGGCGTCGACCTCGTGCACCGTGACGACGTTGGGGTGCTTGATCCTCGCCATGGCCTGCGCCTCGCGGACGAGCCGCGCGAGCGCCGTCGCCGCGCCCGATCGCCCCAGCACCTCGGGCCGCAGCACCTTGATCGCCACGTCGCGGCCGAGCACGTGATCGCGCGCTCGCACCACCACGCCCATGCCGCCCTCGCCGAGGTGATCGATCACCTCGAACCGGCCGAGCTTCGTCCCCGGGCGCAGATCGAGCGACGCCTCGGCCTCGGGCGGCGCCGGAGGCCCGGACGCTCCCCCGTGCGGGACGACGATCGTGCTTGCGAGCGGATCGATCGTGGCGCTCGAGGACACGTGCTCGTCGCGGGAGGTCGACTGCCTCGACGGGTGCTCCTCGGCGGTTGTGGAGCGCGGCCGCGGCTCCTCCGAGAGCAGCGCCTCGCAGCGGGTGCAACGCGGGTTGAACGGTGAGTTCTCCGCGCTGCACCCCGGGCAGATGATCACGCTCTCGCCCAGGCTCACAGGACCCTGTGTAGCATGCCGCGTCGCGGCCTGCGGTTCCTGCGTCGCCCTCTCTCGGGTGGTGGGGTGTTTTGACCAAGGTGGGTCTTTGGAACCGCCAAGGCGTCAAAACGCCAAGGGAGCCAAGAAAATCCCAACAATCTTGGCGTCTTGTGGCGCCTTGGCGGTTCCATCATCCCGGCAGGGCGGGGGAGAGGCGGCTACCAGCAGGTCGGCTGACCCTGGCAGCACCCGGGCTCCCCGGGCTCGCAGGTCTGCTCGTCGCAGTCCGCCAGGCAGGCATCCCGCTCGGCGGTGCACAACTCGCGGTCTTCGCTTTCGCTCGACGACCGGATGCAGGCCAGGAAGGACCTGACGCACCGGCCCTTGCAGTTGATCAGCTCCTGGCTCGCCTCGCCCACCTCGACGTCGGGGGACGGCTCCTCCGCGACCTCGACCTGACAGCCGAACAGGGTGAAGCTCGCCAGCAGCGACGCGAGAAGGACAGACATGGATCGTTGGGTGACGTGAGTGAACATTCGACTCTCCTCGATGGTGACCGGACAGGTGGAACAGCGATGTCGTTGACGTCGACAGGAGCTCACGGCGAATGGCCCTCTGCGCGTCGACCCGCGCGCAACGAGCATTGCCCGTGGGTTGAAGCGGCGCTGTCGGCGAGAAACGAAGCGTCCGGCGAGAGGTTTTGCAGCTGCCATGCCACGGCGAGCGGGCCGGGCGTCCGCCGGCGAGCTCCCGCGTTTGCGCCGGAATCGAGGCGCATCGTTCGCCTGATCTCCGGAGCTGAGCACGCGGCTGCCGAGCCTCCTGTCTCTCTGAAGGAGACACCTGTTCCTCGCGGAGAACAGCGCGCCGGCTCGCGGCGATCAGCCACGACGTGGGGCTCTCGGTGACCTTCGCCGCCGCCGGCACGTCTTCCCTCTACGGCAAGCAGTGCATCTCGGTCACCGCCGGCTCGCCCCCTCCGAGCCTCACCGCCAGACAGGAGTCCGTGATCGAGGACGATGAGTGCCTACAAGCTCTGGTTGTTACTCCTGCAAGAACGTCGATAGCCCATACTGCTCGAACGGGGTCAAGTAGCCGCAGGCGGCCGGCAAATCGATGTCAGAACACGAACTTGAGGTGTCCGCCCACCGTCGCGAGCACCAGCGAGTACTTCCCGTTGCCGAGGTCGTAATCCGAGCCGGTCACCGTGCGCGGCAGGATGCCCTGCACGCGGACGTCGCCCGAGAGCGACACGCGATCGCTGAGCTTCAAGACGCCCCCGACGTCCCCGATCAGCCGGTGGTTGTCGGGCGAGGCCACGTCGATCGTGCTGTCCGGCGAGGCCGCCGACTGGTACCCGACCGACGCCGTCGCCAGGAGCGACTCGCTCAGCTTGTACTTGGCGCCGATCTCCGCCCACACCGTGTCGTTCCACCTGCGCGGCAGCGTCACGGTGACGCGATCGGTGATCCCGAGCTTCGGCTGGGCGAGGTCCGGAGAGGAGGCCTCGACGACGAACGCCTCGATGTCCGAATAGAGCACGTACGAGAGGAGCCCATCGACGCTGAGCTTGTCGTTCACCCGGTAGCCGACGCCGGCGGTGAGCCGCTTGGGGAGCGTGAACGAGAGCTCCACGTCGCCCTCGACCAGCGGCTTGTAGCGCAGGCCCTGCTCGGCGAGGTCCTGCGTGAAGAACGGGTGGTCCATGTCGATGGCGAACTTGCCCTTGTACCGCATCGCCGCGCTGTGCTGGTACGTGAGGCCGAAGCGAAGGTCTTTGTTGGGATTGAAGGCCAGCCCGAGGTGGAAGGAGGCGCCGTGCGACAGGGCCTCCTTGATCGAGATGGAGCGCGCGAGGACGTCGAGCTCGCGCAGCTCGGACGGCGTGTTCGGGCCGAAGTCGTTGTCCTGCTTGAGGTAGTCGAGGCCGTCGTGGAACTCCTTGAGGCTCCCGAAGTCCTGCACCTTCGAGAGCTCCGCGAGGCCGCTGACGTAGGACACGCCGGCGCCGAGCGAGACCTGGTCGGTCAGCTTGAGCCCGGCGGCCGCCGTGAGCGACGTCGAGACGATGAACGCCTGCCGGAGCTGCCAGCGCTGCGCGCCGTCCTGGAAGCTGAGCGCCGCGGCATAAGGGACATACAGGCCGACGCCCACGGTCAGGCGGTCCGGCAGGACCGGGATCGCCAGGAAGGCGTTGCCCGTCGGCGCGATCGGCGTCGTCGACACCTCCTCGGCGCGGCCGCGCTTGCTGGCGTCGACGTTCGCCGGATCGAGCGGGAGCTTGAACTGGAGCGTGTCCGGCGTCTGGTACGTGCCGCGCCGCTCGCGCTGGTAGGTCGCGTGGCCGACGATGAGGCCCGCGCCCAGGACGAGCTCCGGCCGCTGGACCCCCGCGAGCTCGGCCGGGTTCCAGTAGACGGCCGCGGCGTCGGCCGTCGTGGGGCCCGAGAGGCCGCTCGTCACCCAGGGCGCGTCGATGCCCGAGGCGTGCGCGTCCCGCGCCGTCAGGCAGACGAGGCCTGTCGCGAGCGAGAGCGCGGCGAGTTCACGTCCTGTTCGTTGACGCGCACGGGCGCGGGCACCGGCGCGGCCGCGGGGCCGCGGGGACGGCAGAGCTCCTTGCATGAGACGGGTCCTCACGGTGGGGGGGCCGATCACTGGATCCGGGTGAGGGTGAGCGAGAGGCGATGGGGGCTCGGCTTGTCGCCGATCCTGATCTCGTAGCGGTGCCCCTCGTCGTCCGCGAAGTACAGCGTATCTCCCGCCTTGACCTCCACCTTCTCGTGGAGCGCGTCGCCGTCGATCTCCTCGGTCGTCGACACCTTCTTCTCGAGCGCGGGGTCGGAGAAGAAGCCAGGGCTCTCGTAGGCATAGTCGCGCACGCGCACGCCTTCCGCGTCCTTGCGGATGTCGTCGGGCGCGACGAAGTAGAGGTAATCCCGCTGGCCGGCGACGCCGCTCTCGGTGCTCGGCTGGTAGAGGTAGAAGTCCGCGTCGCCGGCGGCGTTGTTGTTGAGCTCGAGCGCCATGTCCTTGAGGACCGCTGGATCGCTCGCGAGGTTCTCCTTGATGCTCGCGACGAGATCCTCGGTCTTCACGCCGACCGGCACGTCGCGCAAAGTCACCTCGAGGTTGGCCTCCCCCTCGGCGAGGCCGCCGTCATGGAGCCGCGCCTGGGCCACGTCGAGGAGGATGTCCCAGAAGTAGGAAGGCGCCGGAGGCGGGTCTTCCAGGACGACGCTCTCGTCGACGCTGATCTCTGTCCATCCGCTCTCGTCGATGCAGACCTTCACGGCCTCGAAGTCGCTCGTCGAGGTGCCCGCGGGCGCGTAGCTCGAGCAGTGATCCTCGATCTGGGCCGCCCTGAGCTCACCCGCGCGGGCGAGGATGTGCTCGAACTCCCAGAGCGGCTGTTCCCACACGGGCGAGTTGCCGCGCGGCGCGGGCTCCCGGCTCGTGCCGCCCGGCAGGAGCATCGCGTTCTCGGGGATGGCCAGCGTCAGCTCGCCGATGCTCAGGTTCCTGGCGAGGTTGTCCAGAACGAGCCAGTCCTCCTGGCTGAAATCGAACAGGGTGTCTATCTGGCCGGGCGTGCTGTTGACGCTCGCGACATCGGCCATCGTGGCGTCGACCCCCTTGTACGGCAGGGCGTTGACGTCGACCCGGACCGTCATCGTGAAGTCGTCGAGGGCCGCCTTCACCCCCGAAGCGGCCTTGATGAAGCCGGGGTGCTTCGCGCCGTCCGGGTCGTCCGGATCGAGCGGCGCCGGGCCGAACTGCGCGGCGAGGCCGGCAAAGTCGGTGACGACGTCGTAGAGCGTGACGGGGATGGAGTGCGGCGCGACGGGGTAGACGCCGTCCGGGTGCTCGTCGTTCGTCGGCCCTCTCCGGTGCTGGGTGTTCGGGTGGGTGCTGACCAGGTTCTCCAGGACGGCCTGCGAGGTGATCTGGACGGGGATGAGCCGCTCGTTGCCGGCCGCGCCCGTGAGGTCCGAGAGGATCTTCGAGGTCGAGAGCCCCACGGCGTTGCCGACCCCGAGCAGGCCCTCGAGGCTCGTGCCGCGGAGGTCGGCGTTCTCCGGCGTCATGTTCAGGAGCCCGACGAGGCTCCGTGACGCGGGCGGGAGCGCCGCGATCTCCGCGGGGGGCATGTACATGACCTTGAGCAGCGCGTTCTCGATGAGCGTCGAGATGTCGAGATCGAGCAGCCATATCCCCTCGAGGGTGGGCCGCGGGATGGCCTTGAGCTCGTCGAGCGTGAGCGTCTTGGCGAAGCCCCTCGCGTCGAACCGCAGGAACTCGAGCGTGAGGGTGCGGCTCTGGCGCACGCCGAGCGCCGGCGGGGGCGGCGCCTGCTCCACCGTGACGGCATCGACGCAGCCGGGCAGCGCAGTGGAGAGCGCGGCGGCGAGCAGGGGGCCGAGCCGGGAGAGCCGGCGGGCGGCGGGGCGGGTGCGGTCTCGCGCTTCCATGATCAGAGCTTCTCCACGTCGGCGGTGATCTCCACCGGATCGTCGCTCTCGGGCACGTAGAAGCGGACCTCGTAGACGGCGCCCTCGTCGTCCTGCATGTACAGCGTGGTCTCGCCCGGCGGCAGCCTGTATTTCTCGTGCGTCGTGTCGTCGACCCCGTCGAGCTCCTTCGTCGAGACCTTGCTCGCCTCGCTGAGATCCGGGCTCGTGAAGAAGCCGGGACTTTCGTAGGTGTAGGCGCGAGGGGCCTCCGAGCTTTGATCCGAAGGCCGGAGGTCGTCCTCGGCGACGAAGAACAAGGTGGGCGCGCCGTCGGGCGCGCCGCGGCCGTAGAAGAAGTCGAGCCCGTCGTTGTTGACCCAGTACCTGCCCAGGATGATGTCGGCGATCTCTTTGGCCTGGCTCTGCAGGGTCGGGCGGAGCTCGGCCACGATCTCGTCGGCGGTCAGGCCGATGCCGACGTTGCGGAGCGCGAAGACCGGCTGGGCGGCGCCTTCCACGATGTCGGGGCTGCCCTCGCCGGTGGGATCGTGGATGGCGACCTGGCCGACCTCGGTGAGCAGCTCCCAGAAGAACTGCGACGGCGGTATCGGGGGCGGCTGGTCGGACACCAGGTCCGTGAAGGCCGTCCAGCCGCGCGGGTCGCCGTTCTGGCCGATGGTCACGCCCACCCGGCACGTCCCGCTCAGGCGGAAGTAGCACCCTGTGAAGGGCACGCGCTCGCCATACGTGAGATAAGCCGCCTTGCCCACGATGTGCTCCATCATGAATGGAGGGGTGGACCATACCGTATTGGAGCCGACCGGCATGCCCGGACGGTTCTCCTTGCAGGCTGGCTCCTCGGACTCGACGCACGCCTCCACCTCGGCGGGCAGCTCGCGCAGCGAGATGCGCATATCGATCGTCGGTGTCGGGGCGATGCCGCTGATCTGGAGCTTCTCCGGATCGGTGAAGTCGAACCGGAGCGGCGCGTCGCCGTCCCGGAGGAACATGTCACCGCCTCCCTTGGAGAGATCGACCCCCGAGACCCTGCGCAGGCCGGACTCGGCGACGACGCGCATCTGGAAGTCGGGCAGGAGGACATCGCTCTTCGTCGTGAACGTCTCATCGTCCCGCACGAGCACGCCTGGATGATCCCCGCTGGGTCCGAGCTTCTCGGACAGCGGCTGGAGATCGACCAGGGCCTCGTAGAGGCTGACAGGCATCCTCAAGCCATCTGGACTGGCGATGGCCGGGTGTGTGCCGAGCAGCTGCTGCTGGAGGGCGAGGATGAGCTTGGGTATCGGCACGAAGGGGGCCGTCCGGTTGCTGCGTACGGCGTCCGGAGCCGGCTCGACCGCCAGATCGAGGGTGATGCTGTCGGAGAGGACGTCGGCGAAGTCGAACGCGAAGGTGCCTGGATTCTCCTCGAAGATCGCCCGCAGCCCCGCGAGCGATGTCCCCGTCACGTTGGCGTTGGCGGGCGTCATGCTCAGCAGCCGGACGAGCGCGAATTCCGGGGAGCTCCGCCACTCGGCCCCGAAGCTCTGGCCGAGCTCGGTGAGCGAGCAGTTATGGCCCGGGTCCGGGCTATCGTTCTGCCATGAGGTCCCACACGCGTTCTGGATCTGCTCGAGCGCGTTCCGGAGCAGCCCGGTCGTGTCCACGTCGAGGATCGTGATCTGCTTGGCGCCGTCCTCGCCGAAGACCTGGAGCGCCTTCTGCTTGTCGAGCTCCAGCACGACGGACGGGACCTCGGCGTCGTCGATGCGCAGGCGGAACCGGTTCGGCTCCTCGATGACCGCGCCGCCGCCCTCGCCGCCCTCGCCGCCGCTCCCCCCGCCGCCCGCGGCCCCGCTGCCGCCGCCGCCTCCGTCGTCGCCGCACGCGGCGAGCGCGGCGAGCAGCACGAGGGAAGCGCCGCGGAGCGCGGCGCCGCACCGGGAGGAGAGGGCGAGCGAGAAGTGCGTCATGCGAGGGTTCCTCGTCGAGGGATCTCTCGGGATCCGCAGGAAGAGACGCCCGATGCTACCGAACTTCGAAGCGGCGGCGCGACAAAGAGTTCGTGCCGCGACGGCGCGGTGAGCTCGATCCGCGACGACGCCAGGCGCGCCAGGACACGTATCGGTGTCCTTCGGCTGTTCGTCCGCTTGTCGGTGTTCTGTCGCCGAGCTGCTCGGCACTTTCCTACGCGTCCCTGAGATCGCTCTGGACGTTCGTTGCGGGCAGGGACGGCTCACCCGACGCATCCGCCTGTGCGTTCGTCGCGGTCGCGGGCGGCGCGGCCGCGGGCGGCTCGTTCGTCGCGGTCGCCGGCGGCTCGGCCGGCGGAGCGCCGGGCGGCTCGTGCGGCGCGGCCGCGGGCGGCTCGGCGGGCGTCGCCGGCGGCGGGGGCCGCATGGAGGACGGCGCGCCCACGAGCTCGCGCGTCCGGTCGAAGAACGCGCGCAGCAGCGTGAGGCTCGGCTTGCGCTTGCCCGCCGCGATCGCGAGCACCTCCTCGCGGATCGCGGCGTTGATCGGCGTCGCGATGCCGAGCGCCGCGCCGCGCTCGACGACCTCGCCGTTCAGGAAGTCGACGGCCGGCGGGCGGCCTCGCTCGATGGCGGCGAGCATCGAGGAGCGCATGCGGCGGAAGCGCGCGCCCACCGCGAGGAGCAGCGCGTGCTTCGCGAAGAGCCCCGGCGAGCCCACGGCGGAGCGCTCGGCGTCCGTGAGCGCGATCCAGTCGAGGTCGAGCGTCCCTGCGACCTTCTCGAGGCGCACGCCGAGCGTGCGCGAGACCTGCACGGTCTCGGTCATGATCTCCAGCGCGAGGCGGCGGACGAAGCGGTGCCTGAGCAGCACGCCCAGGCGATCACCGCCGACGGTGCCGAGCGACGAGATGGCGCAGTTGATGGCGAGCTTCGACCAGCGCGCGCCGGCGAGGTTGTCCGTCACGGTCGTCGGCCCGATCGCCTCAAGGATTCGCGCGAGCTCGTCGAGGCGCGGGTCGCTCGCCCCGTCGAGCCGGCCGAGGACGAAGCCGCCGCTCGAGGTGCGGTCGTACACGCCGGGCTCCACCATCGAGGCGCCCCACGCGACGATCCCCCCGAAGGTGCGCTCCGGGCCGGCGATGCGCGCGATGCGCTCCTCGCAGAGGCCGTTCTGGAGGCAGATCATGGCGCCCGTCGGGGCGAGGTGCGCGACCGCGTTCCGCGCGGCCTCCTCGACCTGCGGCGGCTGCGTCGCCAGGAGGATGTAGTCGAAGGGGCGGGTGTCCGGGCCGAGCTCCCGCACCGCGCGGCCGCCGACCGTGCCAGGGCTCGCCTCGCCGCGCACCCGGAAGCCGATGGCGTTGATGGCGTCCGCGATGAGCGCGTTCGTCGTGAAGGCGGTGACGTCGTGGCCCTGCTCGAACAGGTACGCGGCGATGATGCCGCCGATCCCGCCGGCACCGACGACGAGCAGTCGGGGGGCGGAGGAAGCGGGGGCCACGGAGGTGCCCGGGGCAAGCTCGGCAGGTGAATCGATGAAGCTCATGAAAGATCCATTACCACCGTTGCGGCGCGGACTCGACAGCTCCCGGCGAGCGGCACGGCGGGAGCCGTGGCTCGGAAGCCGCCATGGCCGTTGCATGAGCCGTGGCAGCGGGGTCCGGATACTTCTGGGGAAGTGGTCAGCTCCAGGGTCTCAACGAGCGCCGCCGAGCCGGCGGCCGGCAGCGGCGTGGTGGTCCGGACCCTGCCGTTCGCCGGCGACGACGCCTCGATGGTCGCCGCCATGCGCGCCGGCAATCGCGCGGCGATCGCTGCCTTCTACGTGCGCTACGAGGCGCACGTCCTGCGCACGCTCATGCGCGTCCTTGGGCCCGAGCGCGAGCTCCCGGACCTGCTCCACGACGTGCTCGTGGGCGCGCTCGCGTCGCTCGACGAGCTCCGGGATCCGAGGGCGCTCAAGCCCTGGATCACGTCGATCGCCGTGTTCACGGCCCGGACGCGCATCCTGCGCCGCTCGCGGCGATCGTGGCTCAGGTTCCTGCCGTGGCACGAGCTCCCGGACGTGGAGGCGCCGACCCCCAGCGGGGAGGTGACGGAGGCGCTCCGCGCCACGTACGCCGTGCTCAACGAGCTGCCGGTCGACGAGCGGATCCCGTTCGCGCTCCGGTTCATCGGTGGAATGGAGCTCGTCGAGGTCGCGGACGCGTGCGGCGTCTCGCTGGCGACCATCAAGCGCAGGCTCGCCCGCGCCGAATCCCGCTTCACGGCGCTCGCGCGCGAGCACCCGGCGCTTTCGGACTGGATCGAAGGAGGAGCGCGATGGGGAACCCCGAAGAAGCGCTGACCCGGCTAGGACGGCGGCTGGACGAGGAGCAGGAGGAGCTCCTGCAGCGCCGCGCGCGCGATCCGGGCGCGCGCGAGCGCTTCGTCACCGCGGCGCTCGCGCTGCGTGCGACCCGTCGGCCGGCGGTCGCGAGGCCCGCGCTGGGGGCCGCCGTGCTCGCGGCGTTCGCCGCGTGCGCGCTCTTCGTCGCCCTCGCCCGGCGCCCGCTGACGTTCCAGGTGGGCGCCGGCGACGCCTCCCGGGATGTAGGTGCGGGCGCCTGGATCGCGACCTCACCCGGCCAGGTGATCCCCCTCCGGTTCTCCGACGGAACCAGCCTGCAGATCCAGCCCGAAACGAAGGTCCGGGTGGCTTCGGTCGAGGCCAACGGAGCGCGGGTCGTCCTCGAGGACGGCGCTGTCGAGGCCTCCGTGGTGCACCGGCCCGGCGCGAGATGGCTCGTCGCCAGCGGGCCGTTCGAGGTGCTCGTCACAGGCACCCGCTTCGACGTGCGCTGGAACCTGGCCACGGAGGAGCTCGTCGTGGACCTCGCGGAAGGCTCGGTCGCGGTGTCGGGGCCGATCGTCGGCGACGGCCTCGCCGTGAGAGCAGGGCAAACGCTGCGGGTGCTGCGGAAACAGGCGAGCTTCGAGCTGCGCGACAGCAACGCTCCGGAGGGCTCGCCCCGCTCCTCCGGCAGCGCTGACGCCGCCATGGTCGAGTCGCCTGGATCAGGCGGCCCGGATCGACCCCCGGAGCGCGCGCCGCCCGTCCCGAGCGCGGCCATCGTGTCGCCTCCGCGAGCCGCCTCTCCGCCGCACGCCGCGCGCCCGTCGTGGCGAGAGCTCTCCGCCTCGGGGAAGTTCAAGGAGTCCCTCGAGGCGGCAGAGCGCGAGGGGTTCCTCGATCTGTGCGACTCCGGGAGCGCCGCGGACCTCAGGAGCCTCGCGGACGCGGCGCGGCTCTCCGGCGACACGCCGCGAGCGATCGTGGCGCTCACCGCGCTCCGGCGGCGTTTCCCTGGCGACGAGCACGCCGCCGAGGCGGCCTTCCTCCTCGGGGTGATCGCGTTCGACGCGCAAGGGGAGCACGAGCGATCGGCGCAATGGTTCAGGGCGTACCTCCACGAACGGCCGCGGGGCCGCCTCGCCCGGGAAGCCGCGGGGCGGCTCATCGAGTCTCTCGAGCGATCGCGCAACCGCGCCGAGGCCCGGGGGGCCGCCCGCCGGTACCTCCAGGACTACCCGAGCGGACCGCACGCCGAGATGGCGAAGGCGATCGCCGGCGAGTGATGGCCGTGGCGATCCCGCGATCCCCCCGCGCCCGGCGTGGTCCTCCACGGCGCGCCGCGGCGCTCCCGCGCGCCATCCGGCTCGCGGCGTCGCTCGGCGCGCTCGCGCTCGCGCTCGCCGCCCCGCTGCGCGATGCGCGGGCCGGCGGCGGGCCGCGCATCGTGGTCGTGGCCCCCGCGGAGGACGATCGGGTTTCGCTGCGGCTCCAGGCCGAGCTCAGGGCGCTCAAGTTCGAGGTGCCCGAGGTCGAGATCGAGCCTGGCCCGCCCTCGCGCGCGCGCCTCGAGGAGGTGGCGCGAGCGAGCGATGCGGTCGCTGCCGTGCGGATCGCGCCTTCGCGCGGCGGCGTCGAGGTCTGGATCGTCGATCGGATGACCGGCAAGACCGTGCTCCGCGAGATGGTGACGGACGATACCCGGAGCTCCTCCGGCGGCGCTGCCGTCGCGCTCCGGGTGGTCGAGCTGCTGCGGGCGAGCCTGATGGAGCTCGACGCACAGCACCCTCCCGAGGCCGAGGTAGAGCCTCCGCCCATGATCCGCGCGCTGATGGCGCCGCCACGAGCCGATACGGCTGCTCCGGCGCCGAGGCTCGACCTTTCCCCTCCACGCCAGGCGGCCTTCTCGGTCGAGCTCGGTCCCGCCATGCTGCTCAGCCCGGGCGGGATGGGGCCCTGGGGGCTCGTGAGCGCGGCTGCCCATTACCAGTCTTCCGAGACGGTCAGCGCGAGCGTGTTCGCGATGATCCCGGCCGTCGCCTCCAGCGCGAGCGGCCCCGAGGGCGTCGCGACGGCGCGCGTCGGGCTCGTCGGCGCGGGGATCAGCGGCATCGTGGCGCCCCCCGGGTCGCCGTGGAGCTTCGCCGTGGGGGCCGGCGCCTCCGCCGTGTGGATGCGCCTCGAAGGCAGGCCGTCGGAGAGCTACGAAGGGTCGACAGAGGACATCCTGACCGTCGCCCCGCTCCTGCGCGCCGGGCTCGGTGTGGCCATCACGCCTCGCGTGCGCGTGCGCGCCGATGCGCTGTGCGGCGTGGCGATCTTGGTCCCCGTCGTGGAGTTCGCCGGCCGTTACGTCGCGACGTGGGGCGTGCCGCTCGTCGCGCCTTCGCTCGGGCTAGAGCTCATCTGGCCGTGAGATCGAGCGACCTGGGTCGCGCTCCGCCGCGTGAGCCGCGCAGCCCTGCGCTGGATACTGTGGAGTGGAGAGAGGTGACTCATGTCCTATCGTGATCATGGCGACGAGCGTCGGTATGTGGCTGGGGCGATAGCGGGCGGCGCGGCCCTCGCCTCGGCCTTGATCCTGGCCGGATGCAAAGACATCACCGTGGAGCCGATCACGCCTATCTTGCAGCAGAGCGTCGACGCCGTGCCCGGTGAGATCGGGGACCCGTGCGTCCCGCCCGACGAGGGCGACCCGCGCTTCTCGGGGTTCGCGGTGAGCGAGAACGTCATCTACGATCATCACGATCAGTGCATCTCGGGGATCTGCCTCGTGAACCATTTCCAGGGACGCGTGAGCTGCCCGCTCGGGCAGGCCGCCCCCGCGCCGTGCGCTGGCCCCGGCGACTCGAGCTGCGGCGCCGCGGGCTCCTGTGTCGCGGCGGGAGCGGCCGGACCCTACTGCGATCCGCAGGCGCCCGACGGCGGCGCATCGCAGTGCGCGAGCGGCGTGTGCAACGCGCAGCGGGGCTCGTGCGAATGCACGGCGGACGCGCAGTGTCCGGCGGGCACGGCCTGCGATCCCGGCTCGCGCCAGTGCAGGCAGTATGTCTGCCACGAGGAGGGGAGCTGTCAGACCGCCGGGGCGAGCGACGCGGAGAACGAGGGGAAGAGCTGCTGCGCGCTGGGGTCGGATGTCCCGGTCTCCGCGCCCGTGTGCGGCCAGTGCGCCGGCGACTCCGGACGTCGCGCCGAGGAGGCCGTCTTTTGCTCGTGCCGCTGCGGCCCCGCGGAGGGCGCGCCGGACGACGGCGCCGAGTATTGCGCCTGTCCGAGCGGCTTCGAGTGCACGGAGATCCGCCCTTATGTTGGCATCGGAGACGTCGGCAGCGCGGGGAAGTACTGCATCAAGCAAGGCACGGAGTTCGCCGGCGCGGATCAGTGCGGGGAGGTGAGCGGCCATTCAGGCGGTTCCTGTCACGGCACCTCCGAGTGAACCGAACGCGGACTGGCGTTCGTCCACAAGGCCCGCGGATCGCGCCAGCCCCGGGCCATACAACCGGCCAGCCCTGCCGGGCTCGGTCACAGCGCTTTGTCCGACCGCTCCCCTCAATCGCCCGGGGCCAGCACCTCGATCGCCTTCGGCTCCAGCGTGATCGTGATCGGCAGCCGCCCGAGCGGCTCGCCGTCCACGTCGAGCAGGAACGCCCGCTCGACGTCGCGGTTCAGGAGCGTGAGCTCGAGGCGATCGCACTGGAAGTGGCGAACGTCCGGGTGGCGGATGTGCGCGCCCGTGTACATGCCGGTCGACACGGCCGCGAAGCGGACGTGGGGGGCGCTGCCCAGGTCGATGACCTCGAACACGCCGTCGTCGAGCTTCGCCATCGGCGCGACCTGCATGCCCGCGCCGAAGAAGCGGCCGTTGCAGATGCCCAGCATGCGCGTCGCGAACTCCTCTTCTCGGCGCTCCCCGCGCAGCGTCGCCACGCAGCGCACCCGGCCGACGCGGCTGCCGACGAGGCCCCGGAGCGAGGCCATCGTGTACGCGAGCGTGTTGCCGAGCACCCGCGTCGTCTCGCTGACGATCCGATCCACGAGGCCGCTCATCCCCGCGGACAGGACGTTGGCGAAGAACGCCTCGGCCTGCCGGCCGTCGTGCGTCTCGTACGTGAAGCGGCCGACGTCCATGGGGCGCGCGGCGCCGTTCGCGATCGCTAAGCAGTACTGGTCGAGCCGGCGGTTCAGCTTCAGCGTCCTGCAGAGATCTCCGCCGGTGCCCGCGCCGATGATCCCGAGCCGGGTGCCGGAAGCGCCCCGGTCCCTCGCCTGCATGAGGCCGTTCACCACCTCGTTGATGCTGCCGTCCCCGCCGACCGCCACGACCGTCTCGCGCCCGCCGAGCGCGGCCTCGCGCGCGAGGTCGACGGCATGGCGCGGGCGCTCCGTGCGCACGATGTCGACCTCGCCGAGCAGGCGCTGGATGGGCGCCTGCATCTCGTCGAAGAGCTTGCCGGTCTTTCCGCCGCTGGACCGGGGATTCACGATGAGGAGGGGGCGCATGCGGACCCCGATGCTAGATGCCGCAGGCCGCCCAGGGCGAGGTGTTTTTGTAGCGAGCCCCGCGCCTCCGCCGGCAGGCCCGCTGCGCGGGGTTCGGCGTGAAGGCTCGGCGGCGAACGAGCGTCCGTCGCCTACGCCCTCCCTCGATGGAGCTCCGAGCGGCGCGAGCCGGCGGGGCGGGGGAGCGCCGCGTCGCTGCCCGAGCTCTCGTCGCGCGGGGCGCGCGCGGCGCCGGCCGGGAGCGCGGCGTTCTGCGCCTCTTCCTTCGCGGCCTTGGGTAGATCCGCCCCCGTATCGCTGGCGTCCTTGGCGCCCGTGCGCTTCCCCTCGGGCGAGCGGTGCTCGATGATGGCGTTGATCTCGGCCCCGAGGAGCACCGCCATCGAGGAGATCCACATCCAGAGGAGGAGGATGATGACGCCGCCCAGCGCGCCGTAGCTCACCTCGTAGCTGCCGAAGCGGCTGACGTAAAAGGAGAAGCCGAGCGACGCGATGACCCAGATCACGACCGCCACGACCGACCCCGGGGTGATGAACCTGAACTTCTGCTCGACGTCGGGGAGCAAGTAATAGAGGGTCGCCAGGACCGCCATCACGATGAGCGCCGACACAGGCATGCGCAGCCAGAGGACGAGCGTCGCGAAGGGGCCGAGGTGCGCGGCGAGCGCCGGCGTGGCGACCGCGATCGCCGAGGCGATCGTCAGCAGGACGGCGCCGCCGAGCGTGACCAGGAGGGCGATCCCGCGGCGCTTGAGGTAGGACCGCCTGTCCTCGACGCCGTAGGCAGAGTTGAGCGAGTCCATCAGCGCAGTGACGCCGCCCGAGGCGGCCCAGACCGCGCCGAGGGCGCCGACCGTCAGGAGCGCCGGGCTCTGGCCCCCGGTGAGCGCCTGAAGGCGCTCGCCCAGGATGTTGGCCACGGCGGGCGGGGCCACCTGGTACAATTGGCCCATCAGCTGCGCGGACTCGGCAGGATCGATGACCAGGCCGGCGAGGGCGACCGCGAACAGCAGGAACGGGAAGATCGCCAGGACACCGAAGAACGCCAGCGAAGCAGCGACGGTGTCGATCTTGTCCTTGATACATTCCTGCTTGATGTCGTTCAGGAAATCCTTCCAGGGGATCTCTCTTCCGGGCAGGTGCATGATGGACCTTCGGTGGGGCGCATGGGGCGCTGCTGGGTTCTTCCTGGGGCGGCTCGCGCCGGAGGCGCTGTACGCTGTCACCAAAAGCAACGCGGGTGCCAGGCCAGCGGCTGCAGCACCCGGGACAGGCCGGCGATTTTCGCTCGCGGGGCCCCGGCCGAGCGCAGAGGCGGCTCGATCCTCGCGCGTGGCGCGAATTGCCCCACACGGCAGAACGGCCACGGCGCGAGCGCCCGAGGCCACCTGGCCGGGCGCTCGCGCGTGGCCTCCGGCCGGCCGCGCGGGCGCTCCGCCCCGCGCGGCCGGGCGCTCCGCCGGCGGCCTGCCGGCGCCGCGAGCTAGCTCATCGCCTTGCCGATGAACTCGTGCAGCTCCGGATCCATCCCGTGCTGGGTCCTCACCGAGGGCTCCTGCTTGTACATCGTGTTGAGCGATCGCTCGATCCCGGGGTTCTTCCCCGTGAACGCGTCGATGAGCTCCCGCATGCGCTTCACGATCTGCTGCACCGGCTCGCCCTTCGGGTCGGAGCCCTTCTGCATCTCCGCCCGCATGTCGTCGTAGATCTGCTTCCACGCCGACTCGGCCTCACGCATCTTCTCGGGGCCCATCGCGTCCGCGCGCTGCTTGAGCTCCTCGAGCTGCTCTGGGGTGTAGTATTTCTCGATCATGGTCATCACCTCGATGGTTTGAAGGAGCTGCTCCACAGAGACGTCCTCTCCCGACCGCAGGACGTGGGCCAGGCCCTCGAGCCGCGCGCAGAGCCGCTGCTCCAGCGCGATCTGCTCGCGCAGCCGCGCCAGGTGGAGCTCGACGGTCTGGAGCGGAGAGAAGCCCGGCTGGTCCAGGCACGCGGCGATCTGCTCCAGGCTGAAGCCGAGCTCGCGCAACGACTTGATCTGCTGGAGCCGGGCGACGTCGCCCGCCGAGTACATCCGGTGCCCCGACGCGGTGCGATGCGACGGGGCGAGCAGGCCGATCTCCTCGTAATAGTGGAGCGTGCGGACGGAGAGGCCGGTCTGCCGGGCGAGATCGCCGACTTTCAACGGTGCTGAACGCATGGCGTTACCCCTGTTTCCAGGGCGGGTGAGCACGTCCATGCCCCGGAGGCTAGGTCCTCACGTAGCGTGAGGATCAAGGGCCCGCCTTCACTTTTTGTCGCTCGACCGGGGCGCCGCGCGGCGCGGCCCGGGCGGGACAGGCCTCTCCCTCGCCCCGCGCAGGGTCACCGCATGCGGAGCGTGTATCTCTCGACCGACCTGTACTGAGGTGGCCAGTCGATGTCGAAGCCCTGCTCCGCGGCGGCGTGCCGGGTCCAGTAGGGGTCGTAGAGGTGCGCCCGCGCGAGCGCGCACAGGTCGGCTCTCCCGGCCGCGACGATGCTGTTCACGTCCGCGTAGCTCTGGATGTTGCCCACCGTGATCGTCGGCACGCTGGCCTCCAGCCGCACGAGCTCCGAGAGCGGCGTCTGGAACAGCCGGCCATGCTCCGGTTTGCTGGACGGGTCCGTCTGTCCTGCCGAGACGTGGAGGATGTCGGCGCCGTGCTCTCGCAGCATCGTCGAGAGCGCGATCAGATCGTCCGTCGTGAGCCCGGAAGGCGCCCAGTCGGTGGCGGAGATGCGCACGCTCATGGGCTTCTCCGCCGGCCACGCGGCCCGCACCGCGTCGAACACCTCCAGCGGGTAGCGCATCCGGTTCTCGATCGGACCGCCGTACGCGTCGTCGCGCCGGTTCGTGAGCGGCGAGATGAAGCTCGCGAGCAGGTAGCCGTGCGCGCAGTGCAGCTCGATCAGGTCGAACCCGGCCTCGTCCGCCCGCCTCGCCGCCTGCACGAAATCCGAGGTCACCTGGTCCATGTCCCCGCGATCCATCGCCTTCGGGATCTGGCTCTCCGCCAGGTACGGGATGGCGGAGGCGCTGAGCAGCGGCCAGGCGCCGCGCTCGAGCGGCACATCCATGCCCTCCCAGAGCAGCTTCGTCGCGCCCTTGCGCCCGGCGTGGGCCAGCTGGACGCCGATCTTGGCCCGGGAGCGCGCGTGGACGAAATCGACGACGCGCCGCCACCCCTCGACGTGGCCGGGGCGATAGAGCCCCGCGCAGCCCGGCGTGATGCGCGCTTCCGCGCTGACGTCGGTCATCTCCGTGATGACGAGCCCTGCGCCTCCGAGCGCCCGGCTGCCGAGGTGGACGAGGTGCCAGTCGTCGATCTGCCCGTCCTCGGCCGAGTACTGGCACATGGGCGACACGACGACCCGGTTCTCCAGCACGAGCGATCGCAGCCGGAACGGCGTGAACATCGGCGGCGGCGGCGCCCCATCCCCGGCGAGGAGGCGCGCCCCCGCCTGCGCCTCCGCCTTGCGCGCCACGTGCGCGTCGATCTCGCGCACGAACGCCGGGTCGCGCGCCTTCAGGCCCTCGTGCGTCACCCGCAGGCTCCGCGTCAGCAGGCTGAACATGAACTCCACCGGGTCGAGCGCCATGTAGCGCTCGGTGTTCTCGAACCACAGCAGGCTCACCTGCGCGGCCCGCTGGAGCGCGAGCACCTTGGGCTTGCGCTCCGCCTCGTACGCGGCGAGCGCCTCGGGCACGCCCCGGTGCTGCTGGAGGCTGTCGACGAGCGCGATCGCGTCCTCGAGCGCGAGCTTCGTCCCCGAGCCGATCGAGAAGTGCGCCGTGTGCGCGGCGTCCCCGAGCAGCACCACGTTGCCCGCGCTCCAGCGCTCGTTGTGCACCGTGGGGAAGCTCCGCCAGACGCTCCGGTTCTTCAGCAGCCGGTGTCCCTGGAGCTTCTCGGCGAAGAGCTCTTCGAAGTACGCGATCGTCTCGTCCTCGGTGGCGCGATCGAGGCCCGCGCGCCGGAAGGTCTCCTCCCGGCACTCGACGATGAACGTCGAGCGCTCCGGCTCGTAGCGGTACGCGTGGACCCGGAAGAGGCCGTGATGGTTCTCCTCGAAGTAGAAGGTGAAGGCGTCGAACGGGAACGTCGTGCCGAGCCACACGAACCGGTTCGGGCGGACGTCGATGCGCGGCCCGAACCGATCGGCGAACCTCTCGCGGATACGGCTGTTCACCCCGTCGGCCGCGACAACGAGATCGCTCCCGGCGAGGGCCTCCTCCGGATCCGTCACCTCCTCCTCGAAGCGCAGGACGACGCCGAGCTCGCGCGCCCGGTCCCCCAGGGTCGCGAGCAGCTTCTGGCGCGAGAGGCCGCTGAAGCCGTGTCCCCTCGACACGAGGACGCGCCCGCCGAAGTGCGCGTGGAGCTCGTCCCAGTGGGCGAGGCTGCTCCGGATCGCGTCGTAGCTCGGGCGATCCGCGTCGGCGAGGCCGTCGAGCGTCGCGTCCGAGAACACGACCCCGAAGCCGAAGGTGTCATCGGGCCGATTCCGCTCCACCACGACGACCTCGCGCCGGGGGTCTGCCTGCTTCGCCAGGAGGGCGAAATAGAGGCCCGCCGGCCCGCCGCCCACGCATGTGATCCTCAACGCCCTGCTCCTCTGCTCCCGCGTCTGCGCCCGCGCCGGAGCCTACACGAGAACGCCGAGGTACAGCGCCGCTCCGGTGGAAATCAAGGGAGGACAGGGTCGAAGAACGGGATTTCCGGGACGCGCAAGAGCTGGTTCGCATCATCGCGCGATCGAGCGCGGCAGTCCGCGCCGTGACTCGGCTCGCACAGGCGGCCGGCGACGCCGTTATCAGAGACGACCACCCCACCCGATCTCATGGAGGCTCCGAGAGCGCCGCGAGCATCGGCGTCGAGCCCGACGGCCAGAGAGCGAATGTCGGCGCGCTGGAGCAGATCGGTCCTCTCAATCTGACAATTGCCCTCATGGATTGGCATTGGAGGGCGGAAAATTGAACAGGGAGACAGGGAGACGGGGAGGGAAATCGGTGGGATTTTTCCCTCCCCGTCTCCCCGTCTCCCTGTTCAATTTCTCCGGAAAATTCGAGGGAATGCTTCTTCTGCCCTGAATGCCTCTGCATGAGCGCCTCCGGGCGACCGACGAAGGGGTTGGTCGGCGGACGGAAGTAGGGTAAGCCTGGATCAGAAGAGCGATCGTCGGGAATACTGTAGACCGAGCCCCGAGGTGACGCCGGGGCGCACGTACCGCTCTGCTTCAAATATTCTCCTTAGCCACGATGCGGCGCATCGCCGGGGCACGCCTCGGCATGGGCCAGGTGAATTCCACCCGAACGGCTGGTCACTCCATGAGCAAGACAGCGCCGCCCGACACCGATCGCTCGGTACCGTTCCTCCGCCGTTCCATCGCGGCCGGCATGTTCGCGATGGGGCTCGTCGGCCTGACGGCGGCTGCCTGCACCGGGCAGCTCGGCGATGGGAGCCCGGGCAGCTCGGGCAGCTCCAACGACGACAGGCCCATCGACCCGGTCACCGGGAAGCCGGCCGCGTACGACTGCAGAGAGGCCCGAACGAGCCCAGGCGTGCTGCGCCGTCTGTCCAGGGTCGAGGTCCAGCTGACCCTTCAGGACCTGTTCCAGCTCGACGAGCCGCCCGCCGTGGACAGCATCCCGGAGGACACCGGGCAGGGCGGCTTCCGGACGATCGCCGCCCTCCAGAACGTGTCGGATCAGCACCTGCGCGCCTACTTGGCGATCGCGGAGACGCTCGGGCAGGAGCTCATGGCGGACGAGGCGCGCCGGGCATCGGTGCTCGGCTGCGAGCCGGAGGCCGACGATTGCCTCGAGCGCTTCGTGCAGCGCTTCGGCAAGCTGGCGTATCGAAGGCCGCTCTCGGCCGAGGAGGCGAGCGATCTTGTCGCGCGGGCGGGCGAGGTCGCGAGGGACAGGGCGGACGCGTTCCGCTTCGTCATCGAGGCGCTGCTGACCTCGCCGAGCTTCCTGTTCAGGATCGAGGTCGGCTCGGCCGGCGCGGAGACGTCGACGTTGACGCCGCTCGAGCTCGCGTCGCGGCTGTCGTTCACGCTGTGGGGCCGGTCCCCGAGCGCGGCGCTGCTCGAGCGGGCGGAGTCCGGCGAGCTCGACAGCGACGAGGGCCTCCGCGCGGTCGCGGAGGAGATGGTCGGAGACGAGCGGACGCAGGTCTTCTTCAACGCCTTCTTCAAGCAGTGGCTGACCTTCGAGCAGCTCCGCGCGCCGGTCAACCCGGACGCGTCGTTCACGCCCGCCCTGCTCGAGGACATGATCGCCGAGAGCGAGCTCGTCCTCGGCGAGCACGCGTTCACCCCTGACGTCGACTTCCTCGACGCGCTCACCGCGAACCACACGTATGTCACCCCGGCGCTCGGCAAGTTCTACGGCCTCGAGGTGCCGGGGGACGGCGTGAGCCGCGTCGAGTTCCCGGCCGGCCACCACCGGGCGAACACGGGGCTGCTCACGCACGCGAGCCTCATCAGCGCCAAGAACGACGGTGATCTCATCGCCGTGCGCGGCCAGTGGCTCCGGGCGGCCTTCCTCTGCGAGAAGATCTCGATCCCCGCGGGGCTGCTCGAGCAGCTGGAGAGCGAGCTCTCCGGCCTGACCTATCTCGAGGTCCTCCAGAAGCGCAACACCCAGGAAGGGTGCGCCGGCTGCCATGCGCTCATCGATCCCATCGGCGTCGGCTTCGCCCAGTACGACAAGCTGGGGAAGTACGATGGGAGCATCGGTATCGACGAGTTCGGGCTGGAGCCGCGCCTGGAGGGCGCGGAAAGCGAGTCGTTCGACTCGCTCGCTGCCCTGGCGGCGGAGCTGCGGCGGAGCCCCGATCTGGCCGCCTGCGTCGCGGAGAAGCTGTTCATCTACACCCAGGGGCGCGAGCCGGCGGCCGAGGACCGCTGCGCGATCGACGCCTCCGCGGGGAGCTTCACGCAGGACGGCAACCGGTTCCGCTCCTTCCTGACCGCCATCGTGCGCTCGCCGGAGTTCCGGCTGCGGAGGGCGCCAAAGTGAGCTTTTCGCACACGGTTCGACCGACGGAAGAGGAGTGTCGCCAGTGAAGATCTCGAGAAGAGCTCTGCTCCGCGGGGCGGGTGTCGCGGTCGCCCTGCCGTTCCTCGACGTGATGCGGCCCCAGCGCGCCAGCGCCGCGCCGGCGGATCCGAAGCGCTTCGTGGCGTTCTTCGTCCCGAACGGCACGGATCCCGGGGCGTGGCACCCGAAGACGGAGGGGCCGCTCTCGGCGGAGGGGCTGCCGCCCGCCCTCGTCGACATGAAGGGCTTCGACGCCGAGCGCGAGTGGCCGGCGGGGGACGCGATCTGGCGCGACGTCACCATGGTGTCCGGCGTCGACCACCAGGTGATCTGCTCCGACATCCACAGCCCGGCCATGGCGCTGTGCGCCCACACCGACGGCGGCGGGACGGCCGTCCCGCGCAAGGCCACGCTCGATCAGTACCTCGCCAACCATATCGCGGCCGAGACCCCGTTCCGCAGCCTCAACCTGTCCCCCACGGGCGACACGGCGGTCACGCAGGGCTTCATCTCGTTCAGGGACGGCGGTCAGGTCGAGGATGCCTTCCGCGATCCGGCGAAGGTGTTCGACACGCTCTTCAGCAACATGGGCAACCCCAGCGAGGAGATGGACGACATCCGGCGGCGCCGCGCCAGCGTCCTCGACTGGGTGCGAGAGGACGCGAGGCGCCTGAACCTGCGCCTCGGCGCGGCGGACCGGGCGCGCGTGGAGCAGCACCTCGAGTCGGTGTTCGAGCTGGAGAAGCAGATCCAGTCGACGACGCAGTCGGGCTGCACCGTCCCCGGCGCGCCCACGAAGGGGCAGAGCTTGCACGGCAAGTTCAAGCAGATGATCGATCTCGGGCTCCTCGCCCTCACCTGCGACCTGACGCGGGTGCTCGTCCTGCAGTACTCGAACAGCTGGGGCCTCGACTTCGCCGGGTACGATCTGCCCGACGGCGTGGGGGACTGGAGCGACCACTTCATCTCGCACAAGCTCGGCGATCGCGACCGCGCGACCGATCTCGACGGGCTGCCGCAGGCGGAGGCGATGCGCATCGCGAACGCCCGCGTCGTCCAGACCTCGCGGTTCAAGGTGCGCCGCTTCGCCTACCTGCTCAACGCGATGAAGGCCGCCCAGACGGCGACGGGCAACCTGCTCGACGAGTCGCTCGTGCTCTACACGTCAGAGAACGGCGACGGGGACTCCCACGGTCGGACCAACATGCCCATCATGCTCGCCGGTCACGTCGGGGGGTTCCAGACAGGCCGCGCCATCAAGGCCAACAAGCCCCCGACAGGCGCGCTCCATTGCTCCATCATCAACTACTTCGGCGTCGAGCTGTCGGAGTACGGCGACCCGGCGGGCAAGCCGATCGCCGGCCTGTGAGCCTCGCGCGCCGCGAGGCCCGCGCGTGACACCTCCCGGCGCTCGACCCTCGATGGGCCCGCCTGCCCGGGGCTGCTGAGCAGCTCGCTCGCCGCTGTCGGGCAGGGGACGTGCATCCAGCCCGGGCAGTGTGACGCCGCGCGGGCATGAGCGGCACAGCGTCTCCGCCGCGCGCGCGGCGGAGACGCCGCGCGCTCAGGCCGCGCGCGTCCGCCGGGTGTGCGCGACGTGGATGCCAGAGAAGGGGGTGAGGCATGGAATCGCTGGGACGGTACTGGTGGCTGCTGGCCCTGAGGGGCGTGGTCGGGATCCTGTTCGGGATCTTGTTCTTCGTGTGGCCGATCCCATCGCTCGCCACGCTCGTCCTGCTGTTCGGCGTGTGGGCGCTGTTCGACGGCTGCGCCGCGTTCGCGTCCGCGATCAGCGGCCGCGGCGGCGTGTATTCCGTGGTCGAGGGCATCTTCGGCGTCGGGATCGCGGTGCTGACGTTCTGGCGGCCCATGATCACCGCGCTCACGCTCTACGGCGTGGTCGCCGCGTGGGCCATCGTGATGGGCATCTTCAAGATCGTCAGCGCGGTGAAGCTCCGGCACGTGATCGACAACGAGATCTGGCTCGGGCTGAGCGGCGCCGCCTTCTTGATCTTCGGCGTCATGATGGTGGCGCTCCCGGCGGCCGGCGTGCTGGCGCTCGTCTGGTTCATCGGAGCGTTCGCGATCGCCGAGGGAGCGATGCTCATCGCGCTCTCGCTGCGCCTGCGCCGTGTGCCGAGCGTTGGCGCGCCGCTGCGCATGCCCTGACGCCCGGCGGACGGCGGGGCGCCATGGACCTGAGCGCGCCCGTCAATCGATCTGCAGGTGGTAGTGCGCGGGCGTCGTCTCCTCGATCACCAGGACGCCCCCAACCTCCGCGGTGCTCTCGAGGAACGCGCGCTTTTCCTTGGGCGACATGGTCCTGTTGCGCACGTCGACGGCGCCCTTGCGCAGGTGCGCGGAGACGTAGATCCCCCGGTCGATCTGGCCCTGGATGACGGCCTCCATGGCGGCCACCACCTGCTCCGGCCGCTTGCGGGAGTTCGCCTTATACGCCTTCTTGATCTCCTGAACCGCCGCCTTGTTGCGGTAGAGCTGGAGGAGGTCCTCGCCGAGCCTGAGCTTCGTGAACATCGCCCTGGCCTGGCGGTTCGCGTCGCGTGTCCCGCTCGTGATCACGAGGTGCTCGCGCGTGCGTCGCGCGTAGCCCTGGTCGATCTGCTCGACCTTCGCGGCGATCTTCGCCGGGAGCGTCACGCCCGGGAGCACCTCGTACGGCGGCGGGGCCCACGGCTCCGTCGGCACGGCCTTCCCGAGCGCCGTCAGGGGCGGCAGCTGCGCGCGCCGCTCCTCTTCCTCCGACGGCAGCTCGTCGCACTCGGGTCGGGTTGCCGGCGCGGCGGCGCGCGGCGCGGCGCTCGCTGTCCCTGCGGCGCGCGGCGCGCTCGGGGCCCGCGGCGCGGCGCTCGCCGGCGCCGCGGGGGCGCTCGCGCCGGGCGGATCGAGGCCCGGAAGGCCGATGCTGGGCAGATCGATCGACTCGAGCCGCTCCCTGCATCCAGCCGCGCAAAGCAGCGCCGCGGCGAGGGCGCGCAGGCGGCGCGGCGGCTCCAGGGAGCGTTCCTGTGCGGCTGCTCGGCGTGTCGGAGGCGTCGGCAAAGCCGGTCCAGCGTGCCATGGCGCGCGGCGCGGGCGAAAAAAACGGCGGCGCGCGGCGTGCGGCGTGCGGCGTGCGGCGTGCGGCGTGCGAACGTAGACCGACTCGACGCGCGGGGCCCCGCATCGACTACACAGCTCCCCATGCCCCATGCTCCCCTGACCGGCCGTATCGCCCTCGTGACCGGCGCCGGCACCCGCCTCGGCGCCGCGACGGCCCGCGCGCTCGTGGCCGCCGGCGCCGACCTGGCCGTCCACTACGCCACGAGCGCCGCCGGCGCGGAGGCCGTCGTCGACGAGGCGCGCTCCCTCGGCCGCCGCGCCGCCGCGTTCCAGGCGGACCTCCACGACCGGGGGGCGCTCGCCGCGCTCGCCCGCGCGGTGCTCGACTGGTCGTCTGGCCGGCTCGACCTCCTCGTCCACAACGCGGCGAACTTCGATCGGGTCCCGCCGGCCGAGCTCTCCGCCGACGCGTGGGATCGCGCCATGGCGCTCAACGCGACCGCGCCGTACCTGCTCACGCTCGAGCTCGCCCCGGCGCTCCGCGCCTGCCGCGGCAGCGTGGTCGCGATGGTCTGCGTGAGCGCCGAGCGCCCCTGGAAAAATTACATGCCGTACTCCGTGTCGAAGGCCGCGCTCGCGCACCTGGTCCGCGGCCTCGCCGTGGGGCTGGCGCCGGAGGTGCGCGTGAACGGCGTCTCACCCGGGACGGTGCTGCCGCCGTCCTCCTACGACGAGGCCACGCTCGCTCGCCTCCGCGAGCGCATCCCGCTCCAGCGCATCGGCGAGGCGGAAGACGTCGCCCGCGCCGTGGTGTTCCTTGCTGAAAACGACTTCATCACCGGCCAGATCCTCGCGGTCGACGGCGGCGTCTCGGTCGCGTGACGCGCCGCCTTCTCGCACGGGTCGATCCGCCCCAGCGTGAACGGGCGCGCGCTTTGGCTTGAACGACCTCACCTGATCGACCCATAGTTCGAGCCTCATGAGCCACACGCCCGAGACCAGCGCCGCTCCCCTCCAGGCAGATCCTGCCCACAGCGCGCCCGCCGGCGGCGCCCCGGCCGAGGCGCCCGCGGCTGCGGCTCCCGGCGCGGAGGCCAAGCCGGCGAGCCACGACTCGACGCTGCCGGAGGCGCTCGTCGCGTTCATGCTGGAGCGCTGGGCGCCGGCGTCCGGCGAGCTCCCGCAGGCGATCGCGCACGCGGGCGTGTTCGCTGCCCGCCGCCGCGCCCTGTCGAAGCTCTTCCCGGCGGAGACGCTCATCATCCCCACCGGGCACGAGAAGGTGCGCTCCAACGACACGCACTACCGCTTTCGCCCGGGCTCGGACTTCTTCTACCTGACGGGCAACCTCGAGCCTGACTGCGTGCTCGTGCTGCAGCCGCAGGAGGGGGGCGGGCACCGGGACATCCTCTTCGTCGAGCCGAACCCCGGGCGCAGCGACAAGACGTTCTTCACCGATCGCGCCAAGGGCGAGCTCTGGGTCGGCCCCCGCCTCGGCGTCGAGCAGAGCCGCGCGCACTTCGGTGTCGACGAGTGCCGCGGGCTCCCCGAGCTGGACGCGTACCTGAGCGGCCTCGTCGGCACGGTGACGCGCCCCCACCGCGTGCTCCGCGGCATGTCCGAGCGCGTCGACAAGCTCCTCGCCCGGCACGATCGCGACAAGCAGCTCGGCGAGGCGCTCTCGGAGATGCGCCTCCTCAAGGACGCCCTCGAGGTGCAGGAGCTCGAGGCGGTCGTCGCGTCGACGAAGCGGGGCTTCGAGGACGTCATCCGCGCGCTCCCCCGCGCGCGGAGCGAGCGAGAGGTGGAGGGCACCTTCAACCTGCGCGCCCGGGTCGAGGGCAACGACGTCGGTTACGGGACGATCGCCGCGTCGGGCCACCACGCGTGCATCCTGCACTGGACGAGGAACGACGGCGCGCTGGAGCCGGGCAAGCTCCTCCTGGTCGACGCCGGCGTCGAGGGCAACGCGCTCTACACGGCCGACATCACCCGGACCCTGCCGATCAACGGGAAGTTCTCCAGGGAGCAGCGCGAGATCTACGAGCTCGTGCTCGAGGCGCAGGAGGCGGCGATCCGCGAGGTGAAGCCGGGCAACGACTTCATGGAGCCGAACCGGGCGGCGATGCGGGTGCTCGCCCGGGGGCTCGAGCGGCTCGGCATCCTCCACGTCTCCGCCGAGGAGGCGCTCAAAGAAGACAGGCAGCTCTACCGGCGGTATTCGCTCCACAACGTGAGCCACATGCTGGGCCTCGACGTGCACGACTGCGCGCAGGCGCGGCAGCAGGTCTACAAGTTCGGCAAGCTCAAGGCGGGCATGGTGCTCACGGTCGAGCCGGGGCTGTATTTCCAGCTCGATGACGAGACCGTCCCGGCCAGGTACCGCGGGATCGGGGTGCGCATCGAGGACGATATCCTCGTCACCGAGACGGGGTATCGGAACCTGTCGAGCGATATCCCGAGGTCCGTGAGCGACGTGGAAGCGTGGATGGCGGGACTCTGGGCCACGCCGAAGTGAACTGAACGGCGGGCGGGGGGAAACGGCCTGCGCGAGCGAGGTGGAGGGCGTGCCCAGACGCGGGGGCCGCCGGTGGAGGGTGGGGCCGCGCGGGAGGGCGGCGGGGGTCCCCCCACAAACTCGCGCCTTTTGGGGGCTACTGCCACACAGGAGGGTGGGGTGGGGCTGGGGGCGACCCGCTTCGATGCGGGCCGGCGCTCGGGTTTGTGGGGCCCACCCCCGCCGCCCTCCCGCGCGGCCCCACCCTCCACCGGCGGCTCTGCCGGGAGGAGCGGTGAGCGGGAGCTTGGGCAGCCGAGCTCGGGCTTGAGGGGATGGGGCGGTGTTCCAGGAAGTCCGTGGTTGCGGTTGGCGCCATCGGGACACGGCGACGGGGGCGAGGGGGCTGGCGCACGGACGCAACGGGCGTGGCGCGAGGATGCTGGAGATGGCTGCTCGCGGGCGGCGGCGCTACCCTGGCGATGAGGAGACCCGCATGCACACGTCTCGCCTTCTGCGTTGGCCAGGGACCGCAAATGTCCGAACCGGACGCGCGCTCGCGACGTCGCTGCTCGCTGCGACCGCGCTGGTCGCCGCGTCGGGCGCGGTCAGGGCCGACGACGGGACGGACAGCCAAGGCGCCGGGGCCGCCCTCGCGGCGCGCTCGCCAGGGATGCTCGAGCCTCGCCTCCCCGGGTACGTCAACCCCGCGCTGCCCGTCGACGTCGGACCGTCGCTGCGCGGCACGGACCTCCTTGTTGAACCGGTCGCGACCGCGGGGGAGCCGCTGCACGGCCTGGCCTCCGAGCTCGACGAGACCAGCTACGACATCCCAGGGCAGATCGTCGTCGACGCGCGCGACGACCTCGACGACGCCTCGCTCGCGGACCTCGTGCGCGACTTCTCGCTGCGCGTGATGCCGACGGCGCTCACGTCACAGACCAGGATCCAGATCGCCACGGTGGACGGGCCGGTCAGCGCGACGCTGGAGCGGCTCGCGCGCGATCCGCGCGTGGAGGCGGCGGAGCCGCTCGCCTGGGTGCGCGCCTCGTTCGTCGCGAACGACCCGCTGATGAAGGACCAGTGGCACATGGCGCGCGTGGGCGCCGAGCGCGCGTGGGACTTCGCCTCCGGCCGCGGCGTCACCGTCGCCGTCGTCGATACGGGCATCGCGTGCGAGGACCACGGGCCCTTCACCAAGGGGACCGACCTGGCCTCGACCGAGTGCGTGGAGGGATGGAACTTCGTCACCAAGACGAACCACGCGAACGACGACCAGGGGCACGGCACGCACGTCGCCGGGACGATCGCGCAGTCGACCAACAACGGCCTCGGCGCCGTGGGGCTCGCGTTCCACGCGCGGCTCATGCCGGTCAAGGTGCTGAACGAGAGCGGCTGGGGCACGACAGCCGACGTGGCCGACGGCATCCGGTGGGCGGCCGAGCACGGCGCCCAGGTCATCAACCTGAGCCTCGGCGGCCCCCGCAACTCCAAGGTGCTCCAGAGCGCGATCGACGACGCGGTCGCGCGCGGCGCGGTCGTCGTCGCGGCGGCCGGCAACACCGGCGGGCGCGTGCAGTTCCCCGGCGCCTCCGATGGCGTCATCGGCGTGAGCGCCACCGACGCGAACGACAAGATCGCGCGGTTCTCCTCGCGCGGCCAGGGCGTCGACGTCGCCGCGCCCGGGGTGAACGTCACCCAGCAGACCATCTGCAACCGCGGGCGCGACAAGTGCCAGAATTTCTACGCGTACAGCGGCACCTCGATGGCCGCGCCCCACGTGGCCGGCGCGGCGGCGCTGCTCGTGAGCCTCGGCGTGACGGACCCGCGCGCGGTCGAGGACGCGCTCCGCGCAGGCGCGCGCGTCGTCGACGAGTCCGACGGCGGCAAGCTCCTCTACGGGGCCGGCATCCTCGACGCCGCGAGCTCGGTCGTGCGCGTGACGCAGAGCCACATCGTGGTGCGGCTGCTGGCGCTGCTGGTGCTCGCGACGTGGGTCGCGCGCCGCGCGCGCAAGAAGGACGCGACCGCCACGAGCCCGTGGCGGGCGAGCTTCCTCCTGCCGGCGCTCGCGGCGGGGCCGGGGCTGTTCTTCTTCGCGCCGTGGCTCCTGCCGCGCGTGGAGCTCGCCGTCGACGTGCTGGCCCGGCCGATCGCCGATCTCGACCTGCTGATCGGGGCCTCGGTCCACCGCTGGCTGCCGCTCGCCAACGCGCTCGTCCCGCTCGGCCTCACGGCGCTCTTCTTCGGCGTGAAGCGGCTCCGGCCGGCGATCGCGGGCTTCGCCGTCGGCACGGCGGCCTACCTCACGTCGGTCGTCCTGCTCGGCGAGGCCGCCGGTCCCTTCGGCAGGATGGCCCTCGTCGTGTGGTGCGCGGTCAACGCCGCAGCCTGCCTCTGGATCGCCCGGACCAACCTGTCCACGCGCTGAGCCGGCGCCTGCCGCGCTCGCTCCACGGCCGGTCGGCGCGCCCGGCCGTCATGACCACCCTGCAAAAACGAGCTAGGATGCCGGCGATGCGGTCCGGCACCTTGCTCCTACCTTTCATGCTGCTCCTCGGGGCGTGCGGCGGCTCCTCCAGCGAGACGCCGTGGCCCGCCGAGCCACGGGGCCCCGCGCTCGGTCCCTCGGACGAGGCGTCGCCGGACGGGACGGCCGACCCGAGCGCGGCCCCTCGAGGCGCAGGCGAAGGCCCGGCGAACGAGGCCGACGCCGGCCGGTGAACCGGCGGCGGAGGATGGCATGGCGGACATCCGGACGGCAGGCGCGCAGCGGAGGGCCTGGCTCTCCGCTGCGCTGCTCTCCGTCGCGCTGCTGGTCATGCCGCTCCTCGTCTGGCTGCTCCTGCCGCGCCCCAGCCCCGTGATGCCGCTCCGGCGCGAGCCGGCCGCCGCGCTGCTCCCTCCACCGCAGCCGGAGCTCACGGCGCCGCGCGAGGTCGAGGCGCCGCCGGCACCGCCCGCGCCGCCAGCGCCCCCACCGCCGCCGCGCGAGGTCACGGCCGCGAGCGTGGGGCCGGTCCGCGGCGTCGTGCTGGATCCGGAGGGCCACCCCAGCGCCGGCGCCGTGGTCAGCTGCCGCGAACCGCCGGGCGCATCGGCCAGCGCCGACGGCGAGGGGCGCTTCGAGCTGCCGCCCGAGGCCGACGGCTGTACCGCCACCGCCGCGCAGCCTCCGTACGGCGACGCCGAGCCCACGCGCGTCGCCGCGGGCCGCGACAACGTCCTTCGCCTGCTCGCCGCGGGCGCGATCGTGGGCGAGGTCGTGGATCCATCGGGCAGGCCCGTCGAGGCGTACCTCCTGGCGATCGAGTCGTTCACGCCGGCCGGGTCCGGCGCGCACGCGGGCGTGAACGGCCGCGCGCGCAAGGTGTCGGATCCGGGCGGCGCGTTCCGGTGGGACGCGCTCGCCCCGGGCCGCTACGTGCTGACGGCGAGCTCGGCCGGACGCCCGCCTGCGCGGAGCCGGCCCGTCGACGTCGAGGCGGGCCGCGCCGCCGAACGCGTGCGGATCGTGCTGGCGCAGGGCGCGACGCTGAGGGGCAGGGTCGTCGACGCCGCGTCGCGCGCGCCGGTCGTCGAGGCCCAGGTCGAGCTCGACTCCGCGACCTCGTCGGGCGCGAACGCGATCTCGCTCGCGCTCACCGACGCGAACGGCGACTACGAGCTCGAAGGGGTGCCGGCCAGCGGCCCGTTCTCGGTGCGCGTGCGCCACCAGCAGTACATGGCCAAGATCGTGTCCGGCCTCGACGCGCGCGGCGCGCAGTCGACGCGCGTCGACATCGAGCTCCGCCAGCTGGACGACGGCGGGGCGCGCGAGGAGCTCACGGGCATCGGCGCGATGCTCTCGCTCGCCTCGGGGCGCGTGATCATCGCAGGCGTCGTCGAGGGAGGGCCCGCGGCGTCCGCCGGGCTCCTGGCGGGCGACGTCATCGCCCGCATCGACGGCCGGCCCACGACGGAGCTCGGGCTCACCGACTGCATCCAGCGCCTCCGCGGCCCGGCGGGGACGGTCGTCACCGTCGGCGTGGAGCGGGAAGGGCGCACCCTCGACGTGACGATACGGCGCGACGTCGTGGTTCGGTGAACGGCCGCGCGCCGAGGTGCTAAGGGTCGGTCCATGTCCACGCGCCCTACCGCGCTTCCCCCGGCCGGAGCTCCGGACGTCCTCTACCTCGTCGACCTGTCGGGCTACGTCTTCCGCGCCTACCACGCGATCAGCCCGCTCTCGAGCCCGAGCGGCGAGCCGACCCACGCGACGTACGGCACCGTCGCGATGCTCACGAAGCTCGTGGAGGAGCGGAAGCCCGCGTACCTGGGCGTGGCGATGGACTCGCCGGGCAAGACGTTCCGCGACGACCTCGACCCCCGCTACAAGGCGCACCGGCCGCCGCCGCCGCCCGATCTCGGGGTGCAGATGAGCCGGTGCCGGGAGATCGTCGAGGCGTACCGCATCCCGATCTTCATCCAGGAGGGGCTCGAGGCGGACGATCTCGTCGCCGTCGCCGTCGCGCGGGCCAGGGAGCGGGGGCTGCGCGTCGTCATCGCGTCGAGCGACAAGGATCTGATGCAGCTCGTCGACGGCGAGCAGGTGATGCTCTGGGACGCGATGCGCGACAAGGTCTACGGGCACCCCGAGGTCGTCGCGAAGTTCGGGGTGCCGCCGGAGCAGGTGCGCGACCTGCTCGCGCTCGTCGGCGACACCTCGGACAACGTCCCTGGCGTCCCCGGCGTGGGCCTGAAGACGGCCGCCGAGCTGCTCGCGCAGTTCGGCTCGCTCTCGGCGATCTACGAGCGCATCGGCGAGGTCAAGAAGCCCCGCATCCGGGAGTCGCTCCAGCAGAACGAGGCCGACGCGCGCCTCTCGCAGAAGCTCGTGACGCTCGACGGCGGCGCGCCCGTGTCGCTCGACCTCGAGACGCTGCGCTACGGCGGCGCGGACACCGGCAGGCTCCGCGAGCTCTTCACCGAGCTCGGCTTCTCGCGCTTCCTGAAGGCGGTCCGCGCGCCCGAGCCGACCGCGCGCGCGGCGACCTACCGGATCCTCACGACGCGCGAGGAGCTCGAGGCCTTCGCCAGGTCGGCGCGCGCGGCCGGTCGCCTCGCCCTCGACGTGCTCGCGACGAGCCGCGAGCCGATGAGCGCCCACGTCTGCGGCGTCGCGCTCGCCTGCGAGCCGGGGCAGGCCGTGTACGTCCCGCTGGGCCACCGCTACCTCGGCGCGCCGGCCCAGCTCTCGATGAGCGACATCGACGCGGTGATGGGCCCGCTGCTCGCCGACCCCGAGCTCCCGAAGGTCGGCCACGACGTCAAGTTCTGCGAGGTGATCCTCCTGCGGCACCGCATCGGGCTCGTGGGCGTCTCCTTCGACACGATGCTGGCGAGCTACCTGCTCGATCCCGAGGGGAAGAACCAGCTCCACGAGCTGGCCGAGCGCGAGCTCGGCGCCAAGATGCAGACCCTCGACGAGGTGGCCCCGAAGCGCCGCGGCCAGGCGCAGCGCGCCCTCGACGAGATCGAGCTCGGCGAGGCGTCGAGCTACGGGGCCGCGTTCGCCGACGTCGCGCTGTCGCTCACCGACCGGCTGCGCCCGCGGCTCCGCGCCGAGAAGCTCGAGGACCTGCTCGTGCAGATCGAGCTGCCCCTCTCCGCCGTGCTCGCGGAGATGGAGCTCACGGGCGTCCTCGTCGACCCGAACGCGCTCGCGCAGCTCGGCGCGCAGATGACGACCGAGCTCGCCGCGCTGGAGCAGAAGGCGCGCGAGATCGTGGGGCACGACATCAACCTGGCGTCGCCGAAGCAGCTCGAGGCGGTCCTGTTCGACGAGCTCAAGCTGCGCTCCCAGCGCAAGACGAAGACCGGCCGCTCGACCGACGCCGACGTGCTCGAGGCGCTCTCGGAGGAGCACCCGTTCCCCGGGGTGGTCCTCGAGCACCGCGCCATCGCCAAGCTCAAGGGCACGTACGTCGACGCGCTGCCGCGCCTGGTGCACCCGGGCACGGGCCGGATCCACACGCGCTGGGGCCAGGCCGTGGCCGCGACCGGGCGGCTCTCGTCGCAGGACCCGAACCTGCAGAACATCCCGATCCGCACGGAGCTCGGCCGGATGATCCGGCGCGCGTTCGTGGCGCCGCCCGGGAGCGTGATCGTGAGCGCCGACTACTCCCAGATCGAGCTGCGCGTCCTCGCGCACCTCTCGAAGGACCCGGTGCTCGTCGACGCCTTCCGCACCGGGCAGGACGTGCACGTGCGCACGGCCATGGAGATCTTCGGCGTGGACCAGGCAGGGGTCACCGCCGAGATGCGCCGCCGGAGCAAGACGATCAACTTCGGCGTGATCTACGGCATGGGCGAGTCGGCGCTCGCCAAGCGGCTCGACATCTCGCGGGCGGAGGCGGCGCGCTTCATCGACGCCTACTTCGCGCGCTACCGGGGTGTGCACGAGTTCATGGAGGGGACGATGGCCGAGGCGAAGCGCTCCGAGTCGGTGCGGACGCTGCTCGGCCGGCGCCGCTTGCTCCCGGATCTGCGCAGCAGCGACCGCATGCGCCGCGCTCAGGCGGAGCGCATCGCGCAGAACACCCCCATCCAGGGGACGGCGGCGGATCTCCTGAAGCTCGCGATGGTGCGCGTCCCGCGCCCCGTCGTGCCCGGCGCGCGCATGGTGCTCACGGTGCACGACGAGCTCGCGTTCGAGGTGCCGGCCGAGGCCGTGGACGAGGCCAAGGCGAAGGTGCGGGAGGCCATGGAGTCGGTCTTCCCGCTCGACGTCCCGCTCGTCGTCGACGTCGGCCACGGACCCACCTGGGCCGACGCTCATTGAAGGGGCGGGCACCCGCTTCGGATACGGGCCCATCTCGGCGTTTTCGGTGCTCAGCGTACCGGAGTACGCTTCCGCGCCGAAAACGCCGAGCTGGACCCGTCTCCTGTGCGGGTGCCCGCCCGCTGGCGTCATGGGGGGAGAGGAGAGAGGGGCGGAGAGAAGAGACGCGCTCTCCGGGGCTGTGACGGCGGCGGGACGGCAGCGAGGGTCTACTGCAACGGGGGGCTACGGTGTTGCGGGGAGACAAAACGACGACGCCCGCTGCACCTTGCGGTGAGCGGGGCGTACGTGCGGAAAGGGGTGTTCTCAGCTCGCGGCGGTCTTGGCAGCGACGCTCGCCTTGTGAAGGGCGAGGGCGAGGCGGCTCTTCACGCGCGACGCGCGCTTGGCGGGGATCGTCCCCTTCGACGCGGCACGATCGAGCGCGCTCACCGCGGCGGTCACCGGCGCAGCGGACTCTTGCGGAACGCCCTTCAGCGCGGTGCGCGCCTTCTTGACGACCGTGCGGAGCTCCGACTTGATGGCGCGATTGCGCGCGGTCCTCGTGATGCGCTGGCGGTTGCGCTTGTCGGCAGATGCGTGATTGGCCATGAGAAAAGCTCTCCTACTTCTTCGCCTGCGCCTCGGCGGGCGTGGCAGCGCGCAGGGCGTCCGGCGCGTTCTGGTCGTAACCCGCCGGATGGATCGGGAACGCGGGGGTGCCGTGTGCGCGCTCGAAGCGCTTGCGGCGGGTGCCCGCCGTGCGCGCCTTGCGCCGGCGGATGCGCTGGGTTTGCTGAGTCGCGGAAACCATGGGGGCGCGCATTCTACCCACGGGGGGGGCTGTGTCAACCGGGAGGTTGTCTGCCCTCCGCGAGGGCGCGTCGGCGTGTGGGTGCGTGGTCAGGGCTAGGGCCGGATCGTCGCGCTGACCGAGAAGGACGGCTTGGAGAAAGGACCCACGTTGGCGCCCTTGAGCGCGGACTGCACGCAGCTCGACTGGCCGTTCGACGCCGCCCACCCGCTGACGCTGACCTTGCTCACCTGGCCTGTCGACGAGAACGTGATCTGCGCGCGCGACACGTCGTTCGCGCCCGCGACGCACGCCTTGGCGCTGCCCATGACCGAGCCGAGCGCGGCCTGCACCGAGCCCTGCGACGGCTGCTCGGGGATGTTCTGCTGCCGGAGCGGACCCGACGCCGGCACCGGCGCCTCCGAGACGACCGACGGCTGTCGCTCCGCATCGTCGCCCACGGCCGCCTGCATGGCCGAGGGGAGATCCCCCGGCTTGCCAGCCGCCGCCGGCGCAGCCGCCGTCTTTCCCTGCTCGGGCTTCGGCGACACGACAGGCGTGGCCGGCGCCTCGACGGCCGCCGGCGCAGGAGCGCCGCCGCCGGCGGGGGCGGCTTGCGCCTTGGGCGCCGCGACGAGCTTCTCCTCCGCTTGCACGGGTTGCTCGACCGCGGCGCGCTCCTCCGGCGCCGCGGCGACCGGAGCAGCCGGCTCGACCGGCGTCTCGCCGCGCGGCGCGGCAGGCGTCGCGGCGGTGGTCGGCGCGGGCGGCGTAGTCGCCGCGATCTCCGGCTGCGGCGCCGCCGTCGTCTTCACCATGACCGCGACCGCCGCCGCCAGCCCCAGGGCCGCGACCGCCGCGCCGGCGATCACCCCGCCGGATCGCTTCTTCGCTGGAGCCGAAGCCACGGGCGCGGACGGGGCGCGGCGCGCCGCCACCGGCATGACCGCCGCCGCCTTCGCGTCCTCGAACCGAGCCGCCGCGCCGGGCCGCGCCGTTTCGGAGGCCTCCACCTCCGAGGGCGCCGACGCGTTGAGCCGGTTCAGATCGATGACCCCGGAGTCCTCGGGCACCCCCTCCGCCGGCCGCAGGGACGGCGACGACGCGCGGGCGCCGCCGGAGAGCGAGCCGCGCCCCGGCAGCGGGGACACACGCCCTGGCGGCGCCGAGCTGCGTCCCGAAGCCGGCAGCGGCGTCGAGAGCGCAGCGCCGCTCATCGCGGGTATACCGCTCGCGCGACCCGGCGCCTGGCTGACCCGCTCGGCGATCTCCTTCAGCGACTGGCGCCTCTTCTCCGGCGGCCGCGACAAGGTGCCGCCCGACAGGCTCTCAGGCTTCGAGGCCCTGGCTGCTTGTGATCCGTCCCCCATGGTGCTGCGTTCTCCTGATGCGCGTGCTTCGCGCGAAGGATCCTCCGTCTGCTCCTCGCCTGGCGCTGCGGTGAGGTCGGGGGGGGCGAGGAGATCGGCTGCCGCCGCGGTGTCCTCCGAGCGCCGGGAGATGGCGGCCTCGACGATGTGAGCGGCCCGCGTCTCCCACGCCTCCTCGTCGTTCGTCGAGGGCGCGGGGGCAGGCCAATCGTTGAGCATCCCGTCGAGGTCGAGCTTGTCGGTGACGTTCATTCGGCGTCCCCTCCGAAACCGCGCTCCGCAAGGTATGCACGGAGCTTGCGGCGCGCCTCGTGGACGCGCCAGGCGACTGTTCCTTCCGGACAACCCAGGATCCTGGAGGCATCTTCGTGGGGCACGCCGTCGATGCACACGAGGATGAGCGTCGTCCGCAGCGTGTCCGAGAGCGCGTCGATGCCGTCGCAGAGCGCGGCCGCGAGCTCGCGCCGCTGGGTCGACGCGGCCGGATCGACGCCGTGGCTCGGGCGCGTCTCGAGCAGCAGCGCCTCGATGCGCGGATCGTCCGCGGGGGTCGAGTTCTTGCTCGGCTTGCGGGCCCGGATCATGTTGAGCGAGAGGTTCACGGCGATCCGGTAGAGCCAGGTGAACGGCTCGCTCCGGCCGTCGAACCGATCGAGCGCCTGGTAGGCCCGGACGAAGGTCTCCTGCGTCACGTCCTCTGCCTCCGCGCCCGAGCGGACAAGGTGGAACGCCAGCCGGAAGATGCGCTTCTGATATCGACGAACCAGCACCCCGAACGCCTGGGCGTCTCCGCTCCGGGCTTGATCGACGAGCTCACGATCGGTGGGTTTGGCCATCCTAGCCGCCTCGGGGTGCGAGTTGTCTCCCGCGCACGGACGACAGCGCAGCCGCGGACACCTCCTCGCGACGGCCCCCGACCGTCTCGGCGAGAGAAGCCCCTCGCGGCGAGCCCCGCTTCGCGAGCGCGAAGCCGGGCGATGAGGAGGCAAGTTCCACGTTCAGGCGCGCGAAGATAGCCGAACACTCCTCTTAGGACAAACCATGCGCCCGGAGCTTGGGCGCCGTGATGACCTCGTCGACCGGCGGGCGATACGCCCGCGCTGGCACTTCGAAAGCCTGCGCGGCGTCGCCCGGCCCACCGCGCGCCGCGCAGGCGTGAGAACGAGCGCCGCGCAGGCGTGAGAACGAGCGCCGCGCAGGCGTGAGAACGCGCGCCGCGCAGGCGTGAGAACGCGCGCGGCCGTCGCCGGCGCACGGCGCCGCCGCCCGTTCCGCTGCTATGGTCGGCGGATGCAACGCTTCTCGAGCTGGATGCGCACCCTGGGGCTCATCGCTGCGGCCTTCGCAGGAGGGGCGGCGACTTCCCACCTCGCGGGCGCGAGCACACAGGCGCAGAGCCCCTACGCTCCGCTCGATCAGCTCGCGCGCGTGCTCGTGCTCGTCGAGAACAACTACGTCGAGCCGGCGCAGCGCAGCAAGATCCTCGACGGCGCCATCAAGGGGATGGTCGCGGAGCTCGACCCGCACTCGGCGTACATGAACTCCTCGGAGTTCGCCCAGTTCCAGGAAGAGACGGGGGGGACGTTCGGCGGCGTCGGCATCGAGGTCGACGCCAAGGACGACAACATCACCGTCATCGCGCCGATCGAGGGCTCGCCGGCGGCGCGGGCGGGCATCCGCCCCGGCGATCAGATCCTCGCGATCGACGGCCGCCCCGTCCGCGGCGAGCGCCTCGACAAGCTCGTGAAGATCATGCGCGGGGCGCCCGGCTCCCGGGTGAAGCTCACGATCCGCCGGCAGGGCGCGCCCGAGCCCCTCTCGTTCGACCTCACGCGGGAGCAGATCCACGTCACGAGCGTCGCGGCGAAGCGCCTCGACCGGGACATCGCGTACGTCCGCGTGAAGCAGTTCCAGGAAGGCACCCACGAAGAGATGCTCCGCGCCGCGGCGAAGCTGCGCGCCGCATCGAAGGCGCCGCTGGCCGGCGTCATCCTGGACCTGCGCAACAACCCCGGAGGCCTCGTCAACGAGGCCGAGGCCGTGGCCGACGAGCTCCTCTCCTCGGGGACGATCTACTCGACGCGCCAGCGCAACCAGGTCGTCGACGAGGCGAAGGCGCACGACGGCGGCGCGTTCGCCTCGCTGCCCATCGTCGCGCTCGTGAACGAGTACTCCGCGAGCGCCGCCGAGCTCGTCGCGGGCGCCCTGCAGGACAGCGGGCGCGCCGTGCTCGTCGGCGCGAGGACCTTCGGCAAGGGATCGGTGCAGACGATCTACGAGCTGCCCGGCGGCGCCGGGGTCAGGCTCACGACGATGCGCTACTACACGCCGAACGGGCGCTCGATCCAGGCCCAGGGCATCCGGCCGGATGTCGTCATCGAGAGCGCGGCGCAGCAGGCCCCGGCCGCCATCCTCCGCGAGCAGGACCTCGAGGGACACCTCCCCGCCGAAGGGGCGATCGGCGACCGTTCGCCGAGGGCCGTGCTCGTGGAGAAGCGCGCCGAGGCGGCCGCGGGGGCCGGCCCCGAGGGCGACATGCCCTCGGATCCCAACCGCGGGAGCGACTTCGCGCTCGCCGTCGGGTACCAGCAGCTCCTCCGCGCCATCCCCGCGAGCCGCCAGCGCTGAGGATCGCGCGTCGAGCGACCTGCGCCGGGCGCCGCTCGACGCGCGTCAGGCCTCGGCGCCGGCGCGGAGCCCGGTCGTCACCGCGTCGAGCACGGTGCGCGCCCTCCCCGCGATGGTCGCCCCGGCCGCGAGGATCCCGGGCGCGGCGCGGACGCCCTCGCACCGCACCCCCACCGCCTCCAGCGCGCCGAGGCGCTCGCCGCGGGGCCACGCGACGACGTCGAGCTCCGGGCCCTGCATGGAGCTCACCACGCCGAACGCGCCGCGATCGTCGCCCATCGTGACGGGCGCCGCGATCGAGAGCGCGAACGGCGCGGCGCCGCGCGCGGGGAAATCGGCGCCGGCGCCGCTCTCGGGCGGCGTGTACGCGATCCCGCCGCCGGCCAGGCCGCCGATCGCCAGGACTACCCCGTCCGCCGCGAGCGGCACGTCCTCCCCCTCGACGTGGATCGTGACGCCTTCGTCGGGCGCCCCTGGTCCCGGGTGCCCGCCGCCCACCGCGCGCACGCGGCCGTGGCGCTGAGCCGCCCCGATCGCCGCGAGCAGCGCGTCGCGCGCCGCCTCGAAGCGCAGCCCCGCCGGCGAGCCGGCGCCCATCAGCGCCTCGCCCACCGGGACGCCGAGGCGGGCCGCGAGCGCCTCGGCCCGCGGAGCGCTCGCGCCGAGCCACGGGCCGAGCAGGATCGCCCCCGCGCCGCCCGCGCCCTCGAGCGCCTGGCGGAGCCGATCGAGGAGCCAGGCGAGCCGCGCCGGGTCGTCGTGCCGGGCCGCGAGATCGCCGTCGGCGATGTGCCGCTCGTCGTCGAAGCGCAGGACCGGCGCGTCGACCGGCAGGAAGCGGAGCCCCCGCGCCCGGGCGAACGGCTCGTCCGTGAGCGCCTCCGCGAGCGCGTCCGCGTCCCACGCGGCGCGCGCCGCGCGCGGGACGAGGACGCGCGTGCGGCGGAGCGGGCCGAGGTCGAGCAGCGCGCGATCCCTGCCGCGGGCGGGGCGGATCCGCCCCGCGACGGTCGCGAGGCGCACGCCCGCCGCCTGCGGCAGCTCCCACAGGCCGAGCTCCGCCGCGAACTGCCTCGCCGCCGGCGCGAGATCGCTCGCGGGCAGGTCGCCGCCGAGCAGCCGCGACGCCCGCTCGATCTGCTCCCACGGCGCGTCGTCCACCGCGCCGCCCGCGAGCGCCGTCTCGCCGACGCCCGCGGAGATCACCGTGACCCGGGCCCCGCGCCGCCGCGCGCTCCACGCGGCGGCGAGCCCGGCGACGCCGGCGCCGATCACGAGGATCGATCGCGCCACGCCCTCTCCTCCGGCTCCCTCGCGGCGCGCTGCCCGCGACGATCGGCGTCCTCGCACGCCGCCGGCGGCTCGTCGTCCGCGGGCGCGCCGAGCTCCGACCTGACGCTGGCGATCGCGAGGGCCTCCTGCCGCGCCTGCTCCGGGCCGAGCGCGACCGCGCGGGTCACCGCCTGCCGCGAGAGGAAATTCGCCGCCTGCCGCATCCCGTCGCGCGGCGGGAGCGAGAGCTCCTGCGCCACGATCTGCCCGCACCGCGCCGCGCAGCGCATGCCCCCGCACGCGCCCAGGCCGAGGCGCGTGCGGCGCGCGACGTCGGCGACGCTCCGGGCGAGCTCGTGCCGGAGGACGTAGCGCACCTCGGCCTCGATCACGGGCTCGCAGGGGCACACCGTCGCGGCCTCGCGCGGCCGCTGCCGCACGCGCTCCTCGATCCGGAGCGCGCGCGAGCCGTGCCGGTACACGAGCCGCCGGGCGGCCACCGCGTCGATCTCCATCCGCCGCGAGAGCGCGAGCGCGTCCACCGCGCGATCGCCGCCGGGCAGCGCGGTCGTGTGCGTCACGCAGCGGGCGCCGAGGTCGAAGCGCCGCGAGAGCACGTCGGTCATCTCCTCGGCGAAGAGCCGGAAGCTGGCCAGCTTGCCGCCGATCATCGAGTAGAGGCCCGGCGCGCCGTGCGCCGCGTGATCGACGATCTGGTGCTCGCGCGAGAGGGCGTCCTCGGTGGGCCCGAACGCGTAGAGCGTGGGCCGCACGCCCGCGAACGTGCCGATCGCGCGCGCCTCGTGGATCTGCGGGAACACGCGGGCGATGCCCTGGACCAGGTACCTGACCTCCTCGCTCGTCGCGCGGACCTGATCGAGATCGCCGTAAAAATCGTCGTCGGTCGTGCCGATGACGCTCATGTTCTCCCACGGCTCGAGGAAGATCTGACGGCCGTCGATCGTCCTCGCCATGATCGCGTAGTTGGTGAGGCGCCGGTCGAACACGACGTGCACGCCCTTGCCGGGCCGCACGCGCGAGCTCGCGGCGGGGAGGCCGGCGAGGGACGATGTGATCGGCGACCACGCGCCCGTCGCGTTCACGACCGTGCTCGTGCGGAGCCGCCCGCCTTCGCCCGTCGTGCGGTCCCGGTAACGGACGGCGACGACCTCACCGGTGTCCTCGCGGCGCTCGATCCGCTCGACCGTGTGCCCCACGTAGACCTTGGCCCCGCGCTCGATCGCGTCGACCGCATTGGCGACGCAGAGCCGCGCGCCGTCGATCCCCCACTCGTCGAAGCTGAAGCCGCCGACCAGGTCGCCGCGCAGCCCCGGCTCGAGCCGGCGGAGCTCGTCGGGCTTGAGGCGCGCGTGCGGCTTGCCGCGCTTGAGCGGCTGGTAGTTGTCGTACGCCTCGAAGAAGGCGTCCGCGAGCGGGTAGAGGAGGCGCCCGTGCCGCGCGTTCTCGAACGGGACGAGGAAGGGGATCCGGAAGAGCAGGTGCGGCGCGATCGCCTGGATGTGGCCCGAGTCGCGGCACGATTTCTCGGTCACCTGCGGATCGCTGGTCAGGTACCTGAGCCCGCCGTGGATCATGCCGCTCGAGTTGCCGCTCGCGCCGAACGCGAGATCGTTGCGCTCGAAGAGGGCGACCCTCAGGCCCCGCTGTGATGCGTCCCGCGCGACCCCCACGCCGTTCACGCCGCCGCCGATGACCACGACGTCCACGTCGGTGTCCGCGCGGCGAGCCGGTCTTGCGGCGCTCGAGAGGAGGATCGTCACCTGCGGCGTATAGCATGCCAGAATTTTTCCACGAGCGGGCCCGGCCTCGCGCGCGGCGCTGCGAATGCTGCGCGAAGGCTGGAGGAGCCGGCCGTCAGCCGCGGACCCGGATGGCCCAGGTCAGCTTCGCGAGGCTGCGCAGCACGTTCGGGACGCGGCGGGTGAGGTTGATCGAGGGGCGCCGCTTCTCCAGCACGCGGACGGGGATCTCCTCGATCCGCAGGCCAGCGCGGTAGGCGCGGATGACGAGCTCGCTGGCGAAGACGTCCTTGTCCACGACGCAGTCGCGCGCGACCCCGAGGAGCGGCTCGCGCAGGAACGCCTTGAGCCCGTGCGTGTCCGTCCCACGGAAGCCGAGCGTGGCGCGGAGGAGCCCGTTGTACACCTGGCTCGCCGCGTGCCGCGCCCACGGGCGATCGTCGCGCGCCCCCTGGATGAGCTTGGACCCGATCACCATGTCGACGCCGCCTGCCCGCAGCATCGCGATGGCGCGGCGGTGGAAATCCACGTCGCAGAGGTCGATCTCGTCGCAGAGCACGAAGCGCCCGCGCGCCCGCTCGATGCCCGCGCGGAGCGCGGCCCCGTAGTTCGGCTCGCCGATCGAGAAATGCCGCACCTCCGGGTACTTCTGCGCGAGCTCGCCGGCGATGCCGAGGGTCCCGTCGCGCGAGCCGTTCTCGGCGAGCACGAGCTCCCAGCGCCAGCCGAACGGCGAGAGCCGCTCGCGCAGATCCACGACGGCGGCGTGGAGGATCGCCTCCTCGTTGTAAACGGGGATGACGATGGAGATCTCCGGCGATCCGCCCGCGTCCTCGCGATCAGGCGCGGCCGCGCTCACGGCGCGCCTCCGAGGAGCGCCTGCGCGCGGTGCGCCGCGTCGCGCCCGAAGTGGAGCGCGTCCTCCATCGAGGAGTAGTTCCAGCCGCCGTAGCGCCCGCACGAGAGGATGCGCTGGCCCTCGAGGAACGGCCGCACCGCCTCCAGCGAGCCGAAGTAGCTGTGATCGAACACGACGTACGCGTGATCGATGCGGCGCAGGCGGGCGAAGCGGATGGCGCTCGGGGCGGGGATGAGGCCCATCTCGACGAGGCCCTCGGCGACGCGGGGGAGCAGCGCCGCGAGATCGGGCTCGGCGCGATCGGCGAGCTCGACGTAGAGGCCGGCCTTGCCTGGCGGGGCCATGGCGGCGGAGAAGTGGGAGTAGCAGCCCACGCGGTAGAACGGGTACTTCGCCTCCGGGACGTACACCCAGTGCAGCGGCTGCCCGCACGGGGTGTCCAGCGCCACGTCGAGGTAGTAGAGGTGCGTGCAGCGCAGCCGGGAGGCCGCCTCGCCGACGGCGCGAGGCGCGTCCGAGAGGAGCCTGACGAGCGCGGGCAGCGGCGCGGACGAGACGAGCACGTCGTACCGGACGATCTCGTCGTCGAACACGAGCTCCCGCGCGCGCCAGTCGATCGATCTGGGAGAGCGGCTGAGCTCGATCGCCGGCGTTCGCGCGTCCCGTGGCCGCTGCTCGGCGAGCGCCCGCGCGAGCCCGTGCGTCAGCTGCCCGATGCCGAGCCGCGGGTAGAGGAACCTCGCGTTGTAGCCGAGCTCCCGGTCGTTCAGCCCGACCGCCCCGGCGAGCACGTCCTCCAGCTTCGGTATCGGGACGAAGCGGGAGCACCAGTCGGCGGTGATCTCGCTCGGGTGCACGCCCCAGAGGCGGCTGTTGTAGGGGATCATGAAGTGGCGGCTGATCCCCTCGCCGAAGTGCGCCAGACAGAACTCCTCGAAGTTCCTGGGCAGAGGTCTGTCCTTGGCGAAGTGCGCCTCGATGAAGCCGCGGAGGCAGTCGTAGGCCACCGCGGGCGGCAGGCCGAAGGTGTTCGCCTGGAACGGATAGCGGGTGTACGTGCCGTTCGACCAGATCATCGAACGTCGCTCGATCTCGAGCGGGTCGGGGCCCAGCCAGCTCAGCGCGAGCTCCCGGGTCGCGGGGTCGCGCAGGTGGAGGAGGTGCCCTGTCCGGTCGAAGCGGAAGCCGGCGTCCTCGAGCGTGATCGCGTGGCCGCCCGGGCGCGGCAGGCGCTCGAACACCCGGTGCGGCACGCCGGCCCGTCCCAGATGATACGCGGCTGCCATGCCCGTCAGGCCGGCGCCGAGGATCGCGACGGGAACGCTGGAGATCGTGGGTCGGGTCATCGCTCGCGGCCCGGCCGCGGCCGCGAAGACACCATCTCCCTGGTGCGTCGTCAAGGCACGCTGCCGTCCAGGCGCTCCTCGGCTCATGCTGGATTTCCTGCCTTCGACGTAAGACGCACGGAGCTCCGCGCGCGCCGCGCAAAGACCGCCGTTGGCGCCTCCGCCCAGAGCGACTAGGTGTGGAGAGGTCCCAGCGCGCGCGGCGCGTCCCGGGGCGTCCGAGGTGCAGATGCCGATCCCCCGCCGGAAGTCCGTTCAAGTCACCGGGAGGACCCTCTACCTGACCGAGGACCCGGCGCTCCTGAAGCAGCAGCTGGCGGGCGGCGAGCTTCGCTTCGATCCCGAGCAGCACGCGCTGATCGACAACATCTCGACCGACGAGCTCACGCCGGGCTGGGTCTGTTACTACTACGACGAGACGCTCGCCCGTTACTGCCTGGTCGGGCTGCGCGGCGGGCACATCGAGCGCGACGCCATCAAGAACGGCGGCTTCGGCGTCATCGTCAGCGGGCGCTCGAAGGGGTGCGGCAGCTCGCGCGAGACGGCGCCGTACTCGGAGCGCGAGGCGGGGATCCAGATCGTCGTCGCGCGCAGCATCGAGAAGATCTACGGCCAGAACTGCCAGAACATCGGGCTGCTCACGACGACCGATTTCTCGCTCCTCGACCGGATCGCGCGGGGCGACGAGATCCCGATCGGCGAGTTCACCCGCGGGCTCGACCCGATCAGCGCCGACGTCGTCGAGTACGGCGGCCTCTTCGCCTACAACAAGGCGCGGATGGCCGGCGAGGTCTCGCCGCCCACCCTGGCCACGCCGCCGCGGCCGATGACGCTGTGCGAGAAGATCATCGCGGCGCACGCGATCGTGGACGCCCGGGCAGGGAAGATCGGCGTCCCCGCGGTCAAGCCTGGAGACGCGCTCTTCGCCCGCATCGACGTGCGCTTCTCGCACGAGTACGTCACGCCGATGGCCGAGTCGCTCTTCCGGGCGGGCGTCGGGCCGGACGCGGTCGTGACCGAGCCGGAGAGCGTCTTCGCCTTCCGGGATCACCTGACGTTCCTCGATCGCGTGATGCCGGAGGCGCACCTCAGGCTCGGCCTGCGGGAGCAGGCGGCCTCGCTCGCGACGGTGCAGCAGGCCTTCGCCGAGCGGCACGGGATCAAGCTGTACGGCGAGGTCGAGCGCGACGGCAGGACCGTGGGCTCGGAGGCCATCTGCCACAACAAGGTGATCGAGGAGCTCGCGCTGCCAGGGCAGATCGTGGCGGGGACCGACTCGCACACCTGCATGGCGGGGGCGCTCGGGTGCTTCGCGTTCGGCGTCGGCTCGACGGACATGGCGAACGCGTGGCTCACGCGCGACGTCCGCGTCGCGGTGCCGCAGTCGGTGCGTTTCAACCTGACCGGGCGGCTCGGGCCGGGGGTCACGGCGAAGGACGTGATGCTGTTCCTGCTCTCGCAGCCGTTCTGGAAGACGGGCCAGGGCATCGGCAAGGTGCTCGAGTTCGCGGGGGATGGCGTCCGCGCGATGGGGCTCGACGAGCGGGCGACGCTCACCAACATGGCGGTCGAGGCGGGCGGCTTCACGGGGATCATCGAGGCCGACGAGGAGATCGTGCGCTACCTCGTCGAGCAGCGCGGGCTCTCCGCGGAGGACGTGCGCGCGCGCATCGTGCGCGCGGATGCGGGCGCCGAGTACATGGCGACGTTCGACGTCGATCTCGCGTCGGTCGAGCCGATGGTCGCGACGCCGGGCGATCCGCGGAACGGCGTGCCGCTGCGGTCGCTCGACGAGGCCGCCGGCGGTCCGGTGAAGATCGACATCGCGTACGGAGGCTCGTGCACGGGCGGCAAGAAGGCCGACATGGACATGTACGCGTCCGTGCTGCGCCAGGCGGTCGAGCGGGGCAAGCGCGTCGCCGACGGCGTGCACCTCTACATCCAGTTCGGCTCGCAGGACATCCGCCGCTACGCGGAGGCCAAGGGCTACCTCGAGATCTTCGAGAAAGCCGGCGCCGAGCTCGTCGACCCCTCCTGCGGCGCGTGCATCAAGGCCGGTCCCGGTGTATCCGACCGCAAGGAACAGGTCACGGTCTCGGCCATCAACCGGAACTTCCCGGGGCGAAGCGGGCCCGGCCAGGTCTACCTGGCCAGTCCCCTCATCGTCGCGGCGAGCGCGATTGCGGGGAAGATCGCATTCCCGGAATCATGACGCAGAGCGCCTATCGCGGTAATACACACATGGTGGCCGCAATCGGCAGCATGGAAAAACGAATGCTTTCCACGGAAGTGCACCGTACGCTAAGGTGCTCTTCTGTGGCGGATCGGGAGGAGCCCCAAGAGCGTATGACCGACAAGGACACGCTGGCGAAAAACAACGAAGCCTCGAAGACGGACAAGCGGAAGCAGAGCCTCTACTTTCCGGAGTCGATGCTGCAGGAAATCAAGGAGGAAGCGGCGCGGCTCGATCGCTCGCTTTCTTGGGTTGTGCAGCGCGCGTGGAAGCTGGCGCGGATAGACATCAAAAAGCTTCCGAGTGTCAATGACGTGGCTGACGACGAGGACAGCGGCGACTAACATCGCCGCGAGCCTCGCGTAAGCCGCGTCGCTCGGGGATCGATGGGTCGAGAGCTTTTCGCCGCCGGGAAGGACGGTACGCGGATCTACGTCCGCTACCGGGAAGGTCCCGGCGGCAGCGGAAGCTTGGCCAGCGGGGTCGGGGCGGGCTCGGGACGCCTCACCGCGGTGCTCTGTGACGGCATCGCGTGCGACGGCTTCATCTGGAAGTACCTCTGGGACGACCTGGCCCGTACGGTCAACGTCGCCCACTGGAACTATCGCGGCCACGGTCGCAGCAGCCTGCCTGGTGATCCGCAGGCGGTCGAGCTGCGCGATCACGCCAGCGATCTGGCTGCGGTGCGCGCGTCGATCGGCGACGGCCCTGTGGTGCTCTTCGGGCACTCGATGGGCTGCCAGGTCGTCCTGGAGCACCTGCGGACCCACCGCGAGGGGGTGCGCGGGCTCGTGCTGGTCTGCGGCTCGTCCGGCAGGATCACGCACCACTTCAAGGGCACGGACGTGCTCGCGCAGCTCCTGCCGCGGCTGATCGAGCAGGTCGACGCGTACCCGCACATCGCGCGCGCGCTCTGGAGCCGCGTGCCCGCGCCGATGGCGCTGCGGATCGCGCTGCTCACGCGGGAGGTCGACGCGAGCGCGGTCACGCCGGCGGATCTGCTGCCGTACATGCGGCACATGGTCGACATCGATTTCTCGATGTTCCTCCACATGCTGCGCAGCGCCGGCGAACACTCGGCGCTCGATCTGCTCCCGCAGATCGACGTGCCCGCGCTCGTGATCGCGGGCGATCGCGACACGTTCACCCCGCCTCGGCTCGCGGAGGAGATGGCGGCGGCGCTGCCGCGCGGAGAGCTGATGATGGTGAGCGGCGGCACGCACGTCGTGCCGCTGGAGCGCAAGAAGATGGTCATCGAGCGCGTGGAGCAGTTCCTCCTGGAGCGCGTCATCGGCGGCGCGTCGCTCGGGGCGAGCGCGCGGGCGTCAGGCCCGCAGGCTGCGACGGATGACGGGCGCTCGCGGTCGCTGGCCGAGGAGGCGTCGTCGCAGCGTCTCGCCGAGGGCGGGTCCTCGCCGGACCATCCGCGCGGGCTCGCGAAGGACGGATGAGCCGGTGCGCGCGCGACCTGCGCGCCCCCGGATCGGCGCGCGGACCGCTGCGGCGCCTCGGCGGCGTGGGGGCGCCGCGCATGCTCGTCGCGGCGGCGCTGCTCGCGGCCTCGTGCGCGCGACCGTCGTCCGAGCGCAGCGACGGGTCCGTCGGCGCGATCGCTGCGCTCGTCGACGAGGAGAGCGCGCCTGCGATCGGCGCGCCCACGGCGCGCTCGCCGGCCGATGCGCGCTCGGCAGCCGATGCGCGCCCGCCGGCCGAGACGAGCTCGCCTCCCGCGTCGAGCGCCTGGGCCGCGGGGGAAGCGCGCGTCGCGCGTGCCCTCCAGCGCTCTCCCCTGCGCGCGCTGCGGCTCACGGGCAAGCTGGCGGACGGCCGGTTCGAGGCGACGCTCTCGCTGGGCGCGCCCGCGGAAGGGGCGGCCCCGCGCGAGGTGAAGGTGAAGCTCGCGCCGGCGCAGAAGAAGGCCCCGCTCGCGTTCCGGCGCCCGCTCGCGTTCTACCGCATGGCGAAAGCGCTCGGCGCGCATGTCGTGCCCGCGGCGGCGGCGCGACGCATCGGCATCGGCGAGCTCGCGGCGCTCATCGGCCGGGAGCCGAACGCACGCAAGCTGCTGCGCCGCCTCGCCGTCATGAACGACGGGACGGTCGACGCGCTGGTCCTCGCGCCCGCTCCCGGTCCGCCCGGCCCGCGCTGGATCTCGCCTCGCCGGCGGTCGGTGCGCTTCGACGACGCGCCCGAGCTCGACGTGTGGGCGCGCTGGGCTCGGTCGCCGTCGCCTGTGCGCGGCGAGCGCACGGTCATCCTCCGTGACTACCTGGAGGTGCTGGCGCTCGATTACCTGGCGGGCAACGGGCTCCGGAAGGAGATCGTCATCGACGTGCAAGCGGGAGCGCTCAGCCTGGAGGCCAACGCGAGCGCCTTCCCGCTGCACGTGAAGGCGCACGAGCTCGATAGGCAGCTCGGGCGCCTCGTGGAAGCGGCGCGGTTCCCCCGGGCCCTCCGCGATGCGCTGGCGCGCTTCGGCCCCGAGGCGGCCGCCGCGGCGCTGCGCCCCGGCGGCATCGAGGAGGAGCTGGTGCCGCCGCGCGCGCTCGTCGAGCTCGAGGAGCGGAGGCTAGCGCTGCTCAGCCTGATCGCGGCGAAGCTCGCCGACCGGGGAGAGGACGCCGTCCTCAGCCTCTAGCGCCCCTCGCCTCCGTCGCTCGCCCCCGCGAGAGGGCTCCCGGCGCGCCGCATCTTGATCTCCGGCGGCGGCAGGGCGATCACGTTATCCGTGATCGACGTGGCGACCCTGCAGCGCTGGACGGAGGAGATCGGCTACAGCGCCGAGCTGACGAAGCCGTCGACCCTGCGCATCCGTCCGCGCGAGGAAGGGGTCGTCGAGCTCCCTCCGTTCTACGTCCAGTGCACCGAGAACTGGGTCGTGCTCTCGATGTTCGGCGTGCTCGATCTGCTCGACGCGCAATGCGACGCCCAGGGCGGCCCTGCGATGCCGACCCTGGCCGAGGACACCGGCCAGGTGCTCGGCCTGCTCCGTCATCTGCTCGAGGCCAACCGCGACATGCGCGTCGCCAAGTTCGCCCTCGATGATCGGAACGAGATCCTGCTGTGCGCCGAGCTGCCCACCGAGTCGCTCGACCGCTCGGAGTTCGTCGACGCGGTCGAGCGGATCATCGAATACGGCACGACCTACCAGCACACCCTGCTCGGCGCCGACACCTGAGGCGCCGGGGCGCGTCGGTGTCCGGTCCGCGCCGCGGCGGGGTCACTTCTGCGTGATCACCACGCGGTTGTCGTCCCGGTAGGTGATGTTGCCGGACTCGCCGCGGCAGTCCCAGCAGGTCGCCCACGCGAGCCGTCGCCGCACGTAGCCGTTGAACCCGAGCGCGAGCGGCCCCGGGTCGTCCTTGAGCAGCAGCGACGACGCGATGCGGTAGCGATCTCCAGGGAGCTTCAGGAACGCGACGATGAACGCGTCGTCGTCGGCCTTTCCCGTCACGACGAGCACCTCCTCGCCCGGGACCGGGTTCCAGAGCAGCGGAGACGTCGTGAGCGTTGTGTTCGGGGGCGGGCCCGCCTCGGGCTGCCTCGCCGGAGCGCCGCTCGGCGCGAGCCGCGTCCGGCTCCGGCTGAGCACGGCGTTCGCGTCGTCGGGCTCCTTGAAGAAGGAGATCTGCCCGCCGAGGTCGCGCAGCTGCGGCACCGACGCGAGCAGCTCTGCGACCTGCTGCGGCCCGATCTCCGCGCGCCGGAACGTCTGCTGCCACTGCGGCGACGGGATCGACGCCGCGTTCGGCGCGCCGTGGCAGCACCGGAAGCCGATGTCGTCGCCCGACACCGCCGGATCGACCGCCGCGCGGCGCGCGCACCGGTGATCCACGGCGCTCGCGCTGGCCGTGGCCCCGCGCACGGCGGCGGCCTTGGGCTGGAGGTTCTCGATCGGCGCGATGTCGCTCGCGGTCCACTCGCGCAGCGCGGCGCCCATCCCGACGACGCCGAACCCGGATGCGCACGACGCGGGCGCCTTGGCGCACGCCGGGTCCCACGCCGCGCCGCCCGCGTAGGGCATCCCCTCGGGGCCCTTGCACGCGCGCTCCCACTCGAGCTCGGTGCACAGCCTCCCTCCGGCCTGCTGGCAGAGCTCCGAGGCGCGCGCCCGCGTCACCCCGGTGAGCGGAGCCTGCGCAGGATCGTTCGGGTACAGGTGGCGATCGACGGTGAAGCCGCCCAGCTCGACGTCGAGCAACGCCGGCTCGAGCGTCGGATCGCGCCCCTTGTCCCCGGGCGTGCTGCCCGCGACGAGCTTTCCCGCGGGGATCTCGATCCGCGCGGGCCCGGCCGCCGCGGCGCCGGCCCGCGGCGTCGCGCTCGCGGCGGGCGACTCGTTCTCGGCCGCCTCGAGCACCTTCCCCTGGGGCGCGGGCGCCTTCGGGGCGCCTCCGTCCACGCGCTTCTCCCCGGGCTCTCGCTGCTCGGCGCGGCTGCAGCCGGCCCCTCCGGCGATGCCGGCGGCCAGCAGGATCAGGGCAACGGCAGGCGTCCTCGTCGGCACGGTTCCTCGTGAGCGCCTCGCCTTATGTCGCAGGACCCCTCGCCCGTCAAAGTGCCCGCGCTATGCTGGCCGGGATGGGGCAGGGCGTGAGCGGCGCACCGGATCCGATGGCCTCGCAGATGGCGCAGCTCCTCGCTGGCAGCGATCTCGACGAGCTGCGCGAGATCGTGAGGCGGTGGGTCGCCGAGGCGCCGACCGAGGGTGTGCGCCGTCACTACCAGGAGCTCGGCGGCCGCCTCGTCGACCTCAAGGCGGCGCTCGCCGAGAACCCCGTGCAACCGACGATCGCGGAGCTCGAGCAGGCGCTCACGATGATGCTCCGGCTCGCCGCGTCGAGCCCGAGGACGTGAGCCCCAGGTGATGCTCGCCGATTTTCCGCCGTGGTTCCTGCGCGCCTTCGGGCTCTGCTTCGGCCTGCTCTGGGGGAGCTTCCTCAACGTCGTCATCCACCGCGTCCCGCGCGAGCTCAGCGTCGTCCGTCCGGGCTCGTGCTGCCCGGCGTGCGGCGCGCCGATCCGCGCCTACGACAACATCCCCGTCCTCAGCTACCTGCTGCTGCGCGGCCGCGCTCGCTGCTGCGGGGCGCCCGTGTCGCCGCGGTATCCCCTGGTGGAGGCGGCGGGCGGCTTGCTCTCGCTCGCGATCATCGAGGTCATCATCCTCCGGCTCCCCGGGACGACGCCGGCCCTCCACGCGCTCGCCACGTACACCGCCGGCCTGGCGCTCGCGCTCGGGCTGCTCGCGGCGACGTTCATCGACCTCGAGCACATGTTCATCCCCGACTCGATCACCATCGGCGGCGCGGTGCTCGGCGTCGCGACCGCCTCGCTGCGATCGATGGGCTTCGTCGACGCCCTCGTCGGCGCCGCGGTCGGCTTCGGCATCGTCTGGCTCCCGTTCGTCGTGATCTACCCGCGGATCCGCGGCGGCCGCGTCGGCATGGGCCTCGGCGACGCCAAGCTCCTCATGCTGGCGGGCGCGTGGTTCGGCTGGGGGGGCGCCCTGTTCGTGCTCGGCGCCGGCGCCATCCAGGGATCGATCATGGCGATCGCCGTGCTGCTCCTGCGCGGGAGCATCGAGGAGCCCGAGGCGGTGCGCCTCGAGCGGGAGCAGATCCGCGCCGAGCTCGCGGCCATGTCCCCCGAGGAGCGGGCCGCCGCCGAGGAAGAGCTGGCGCAAGATCCGCTCGCGGAGGAGCCTCGCGAAGGGTTCGGTCAGGCCCGCATGGCGTTCGGCCCGTTCCTCGCGCTCGCGACGCTGGAGTGCCTGCTCGTCGGCCGCGACGTCCTCGACGCGTACCTCGCCTGGATCGACGCAGGATGAACGCCGCCCTGCGCCGCGCGCTCGGGATCCCGCTCGCGTCGCTCCTCGTGCTCGCGGGCTGCGGCAGCTCGCTCCCGCTGCCTCCGACCGGCCCTCACCTGCCGAGCGAGACGACGGTGGTCGTGCCGTACCCTCCGCCGCCTGCGCGGGTCGAGATCATCGCGCCATCCGAGCGGCCGGGCGATGTGTGGATCGACGGCGAGTGGCAGTGGCGGAGCCGCCGCTGGGCGTGGCAGCAGGGACGATGGGAGCCCGTCCCGCCGGGCGCGTATTTCGCGCCTGCCACCACCGTGCGCCGCGCAGACGGATCCCTTGTGTGGTTCGCCGGCGTGTGGCACCTCCCCGGCAAGAAGTGATCGACACCGCGGCCGCGCGATGGGAATCCACGTCGTGCCGAGGTGCCCGCCGCCCGATCGGCACCGGCGAGCCAGCTCGGCGTGCCATCCCCTGCACGGATCGATGAGCCTTGCCCCATGATGCTTGCCTGGTCGTTCGCAGCGCGCACACCCGACGAAATCGCCCGACTCCTCCGCGCCCTCGGCAAGCACCGGTACGTGCGCGAGGTCGATCATCGGCTCCACTGGTCCGTCGATCACGCCCTGGCCGAGCTGCCGGAGTTCGCGCCGCACGCGTCGGCCTTCCAGGCGCGCCTCAAGAAGGAGCGCGCGCTCGATCTCGGCTCGCGCGACCCCTCGCTGTGGCGCGAGGCGAAGACCGAGGACGTGATCGCGGCCCTCACGGCGTTCTGGACCCCGGATGACGCGGCGCTGCGCTACCGGAGCCGCCTTTTCGAGGCGCTCGCGCGGACGGGCCTCCCCGAGGCGACGCACGCCCCCTTCGCGTCGGCCCCGAACGACCCCCCGCACCCGGAGCTCGTGATGCTCGACTGGGAGCTCTACCCCGTCGACGAGCTCGACGCCGACCGGCACGCCGGCGCGCTGGCCGCCATGGAAGAGGCCGAGGAGGCGGTCAACGCGTCGGCGCCGATCTACAACGAAGGGCCCGTCATGGCGGCGCCGGAGCTCTGCGAGGGAGCGCCCAACGGGGTGCTCGCGGACGACTTCCTCGTGTGGTCGGATGGGCCTTACAGCTACTCCGACTACGTGTTCCGCGGCGTCGCCAAGGCGGCGAAGCTCGTCGAGCCGCCGATCGGTTACCAGGATCTGTAACGACCGCCCGCGGTCCCCGCGCATCAGTAGGGATCGGGCTTCGGCGGCGGGACGGTGGGATCCGCCTCGGCGGGGGGCTTGACGATCTTCGGGGTCGCCGGGGCCGCGGGAGCCGGCCCCCTCTGCGCGTGGGAGAGCGTCAGCTCGAGCTCGATGTCCCGGTCGAACACGAGCATCCGTCGTTGCGTGGTGTGGCCCGGCGCGGAGACCTCGATCCGGTGCGCCGCGCCGTCCTTGACGAGCTTGCCGTCGAACGGGTTCGAGGGGAGCTCCACCCCGTCGACGAAGATCTTCGCGCTGGCGGGGCGCGCCTTGATCGATGCGCGGAGGAGCGACGCGTCCGTCTCCTCGCGTGGAGCGCTGCTCGCGGCGGATGGCGGCGCGGGCTCCGGCGCGGGCAGCGCGCTCTGGGCCGGCGGCGGGGCCACGCGGAGGCTCTGCTGGACCGGATCGCGCAGCTTCAGGTACAGCGTCGCGGCGCCGACCAGCGCGATGACCGCCGCGAACGCGACGAGCGGCAACCGGGAGCGCCGCGGCGCCGGCGCGGGCTGAACGGCCGTGGCCGGCTCGGTCCGCACGACGGCGTGGAGCGTCGCTTGCGGGGGGCTCGAGCGGTGGAGGGCGCGCGTGGGCGCCGACGGCGAGGAGCCCGTGGTCGCGCCGTCCTCCTGCGCGGGAGGATCCGAGTCGAGCGGATCGCGCCCTGGCAGCGACGGCAGCCTCGGCGCGCGGCCGGCGAGCCCCGGGCTCCCCGCCTCCGCGCCGTGCTCTTGCAGCTGCTTGAGCTGGCGATCGATGATCGCCCGGATCTCGGACCGCTCGCTGGCGAACAGCTCGCGCATGAGCGCGCCGAGCTGCTCGGCCGTCACCTGCTCTTCGAGGCGTTCCGTGTAGCGAGCGAGCTCCGTGCGGAAGGCGGCGGCCGTCGAGTAGCGCTGGTCGGGCGAGTGCGCGAGCGCCTTGCCGCAGATGCGCGCGAGCTCGACGGGCACCTCGGGGCGCGCGGACCGCAGGTCCGGGATGTCCCGCATCAGGCGCGAGATGATCTGCGGATCGGACAGCCCACGCCAGAGGCGGCGGCCGGCGAGCATCTCCCAGAGGATGACGCCGGCCGAGAAGACGTCCGCGCGCCGATCGATCTGGGACGAGTGCGAGAACGCCTGCTCCGGCGCCATGTACGCGACCTTGCCCTTCATCGTGCCGGTCTGCGTCTCGACGAGGCGGTGCGCGGCGAGCGCGATCCCGAAATCGACGATCTTCACCTGCCCGTCGTAGGTGACGAAGATGTTGTGGGGGCTGATGTCGCGGTGGACGACGTTGAGCGGCGCCCCGTCGTAGTCGACGAGCTCGTGGGCGTAGTGGAGGCCGGCCAGCACCTCGCTGAGGATCCAGAACTGGATGGCGAACGGGATCGCCCGCGCTTGCTCTCGCGCGCGGGAGATCACCCGGCTCAGCGGCTGCCCGTCGAGGTACTCCATGGCGATGAAGTACTCGCCGTCCGCGAGGCCGACCTCGTTGGTCTGCACCACGTTGCGGTGGTTCAGGCGGGCGGCGAGGCGGGCCTCGTCGAGCAGCATGTCCCGGAACTCGGGCTCGTCGGCGATGTTGGGCCGGAGGCGCTTGATGACCTGCAGCTTGCTGAAGCCCGCCGGCCCCACAGCGACCGCGAGGTGCACGTCCGCCATGCCCCCGTGCCCGAGCGTCGCGATGAACCGGTATTTTCCGAAGCTCCGCGCGTGCCGATCCGAGGGCGACGGCGGCGCGTCCGGCGGCGCATCCCGGCCGACCGTGGTCGGCGCGTCGCGATCCGCGCGCCGCACCTGGACGGTGGGCGGGGGCTCGGGCGCGGGGACGAGCCCCTGCCTGGAGACCAGGGTCCCGCCGTCGATCGCTGCCCGCACGCGCTCCGGCGGGCCCGAGGCGGCGAGCTCGTTGCTGCGGGCGGAGTCCGCCGCCCAGTCAGCCTCCTCGATCGTCCCTTTGCGCTCGCCCACCGCCGAATGGTCCTGATCCAAAGACGTGCCGTCAAGCTGACGACAGCGCGGGCCAGCAACGCCGCGGCGTCTGCTGCTACTGTGCGGGGCGCCACCCGCCCAGGCGGTCCCGGACCCCGGGCGGGTGCAGCGAGATTCGCCTGTGATTGCGGACCCTTGCCCGTGAACGAGGTAGCCCGATGCCCTGTGACTCGATACCGCGGCGCCTGCTAGGCCAGGCCAAGGCGCGTCCCGAGGCTCCTGCCCACTACGTCAAGGAGGGGGGCTTCTGGAGGATGACCAGCTTCCGGGAGTACGCGGGCGAGGTGCGGCGCGCCGGCAAGGCGCTGCTCGCGCTCGGCCTCGAGCCCGGCGCCACGGTCAGCCTCCTCGGCTTCAACCGGCCCGAGTGGGTGGTGCTCCACGTGGCCTGCATGGCGATCGGGGGCGCTCCCGCGGGCATCTACACGACGTGCTCGCCCGAGGAGGTGCGCCACGTCGTGCGCCATGCGGGGTCGCAGGTGGTGCTGGTCGAGGACAGGGCCCAGCTGGAGAAGGTGCTGAGCCAGTGGGATCGGCTGCCGCAGCTCTCGTGGGTGGTGCTGATGCGGGGCGCGGAGTCTGCGGGCGATCCGCGCGATCCGCGCGATCCGCGGATCCTGGCCTGGGATGAGCTCCTCGCGCGGGGCGACCGCGTCTCGGACGAGCTGCTCGAGCAGCGGCTCGACGCGCTCGAGCCGAACGGCCTCGCGACGCTGCTCTACACCTCCGGGACGGTGGGGCCGCCGAAGGGGGTCATGCTGAGCCATGAGAACCTCACGCGCTCGGCGGACATGGCGGCGCGCCTCATCCCGTGCTCGTCCCGGGACATCGCGCTCTCCTACCTGCCTCTTTCGCACGTCGCCGAGCAGATGTTCACGATCCACATCCCGGCCTCGGTCGGCGCGGCCGTGTACTTCGCCGAGTCGATGGCGGCGCTCGCCGACAACCTGAAGGAGGTGCGGCCCACCGCCTTCTTCGGGGTCCCGCGCGTCTGGGAGAAGCTGAGGGCCGGGATCGACGCGAAGCTCTCCGGCGCGAAGGGTTTGCAGAAGATCATGCTCGAGCAGGCGAGGCGCGTCGGGCTCCAGCACAGCGAGCTCCGCGCCCGAGGCGAGCCGCCGGGGCCGCTGCTCGCGCTCCAGCACCGCGCCTTCGACTCGCTGGTCTACGCGAAGGTGAAGGCGGCCGTGGGGCTCGGCCGCGCGCACGCGTTCAGCAGCGGCGCGGCCCCCATCGCGAAGGAGGTCCTCGAGTTCTTCGCGTCGCTCGACATCCTGATCACCGAGGTCTACGGCCAGTCCGAGGTGACCGGCGCGACGAGCTACAACCTGCCGGGCAGGACGAAGCTCGGCTCCGTGGGGCCGTCGGTGCCAGGCATGGACGTGAAGATCGCGGACGACGGCGAGATCCTCGTGAAGGGGCCGACCGTGTTCCTCGGCTACTACAAGGAGCCAGAGGCGACCGCGCAGGCCCTGGTCGACGGCTGGCTCCACTCGGGGGATCTCGGCCGATTCGACGAGGAAGGGTTCCTCCACATCACCGGGCGGAAGAAGGAGATCCTCATCACGGCCGGCGGGAAGAACGTCTCGCCCAAGAACATCGAGGAGGCGCTCAAGCGCCACGACCTCATCGCCGAGGCGGTGGTCGTCGGCGATGGGCGCAAGTTCCTCACGGCCCTGCTCGTGCTGGCCCCCGACGCGGTGAAGCGCCTCTCGGACGAGCGCGGGCTCGGCCGCGAGCTCTCGCACGCGTCGCCCGAGATCAGGGAGGCCGTGCAGCGGGCCGTCGACGAGGTGAACGGCGAGCTCGCGCAGGTCGAGACGATCAAGAAGTTCTCGATCCTGCCGCGCGGCTTCACCATCGAGGACGGCGAGCTGACGCCGACGCTCAAGATCAAGCGGCGCAATGTGAGCCAGAATTTTGCGCGCGAGATCGAGGCGATGTACGCCGAGTAATCCATGCGCAACGAGCCTGCTACAGCCGTCTCCTTCGACTTCGGCCAGACCCTGGTGGAGCTCGACACCGGGCTGCTCTCCGCGCGCCTCGCCGAGCGGGGCATCGCGGCGCCTCGGGAGCGGCTGGACGGGGCGGTGGACGAGGGCTGGCGCGCGTACAACGAGGCGATCCAGCGCGGGCTCGGTGGCCACCCGTGGAAGATCATGATGCGCCGCCTGCTCGAGGCGGGCGGCGTCGAGGCCAGCGCGCTCGACGCGGCGGTCGACTGGCTCTGGACGGAGCAGCCCCGGAAGAACCTCTGGCGCCGGCCGATCGCGGGGATGATCGACGTCGTGATCGAGCTCCGGCAGGCCGGCGTGCCGGTCGCGGTGCTGTCGAACTCGGAGGGCCGGCTCGAGGAGCTGATCGAAGAGCTCGGCTGGTCGGCGCACTTCGTGGCCGTGGCGGACTCGGGGCGGCTCGGGTTCGAGAAGCCGGGCAGGGAGATCTTCGCGTGGACGGCCGAGCGCCTCGGGGCGCCGCTCGCCGCGGTGGTCCACGTCGGCGATTCCTTCGCCGCCGACGTCGGCGGCGCCCTCGCGGCAGGGATGCGGGCCGTCTGGTTCAAGGGGGACCCGGCGCGTGCCGCGGAGGTGTCCGAGCCCGAGCGGGTGGCGGTGTGCGACGGCGCGGAGGCGCTGCGCCGCGCGCTCCGGGCGTTCGGTATCCGCTTCTAGCCGTGCGCTGCCGCGCGCCGTCGTGCGGCCAGCGATCTCCAGGAGCCCGTCACCTGGCGAGCGCGGCCCGCCTTCGCGGCGCTCGCGCGCGAGGTCGCGAGGTCGCGAGGTCGCGAGGTCCACTAGCGCGTCGCGCGCTCGCCCTTCCGTCCGTGAGCACGAACGTCCCGGAAGGCGCTCTGCCCCGCGCTCGTCGCGCGCGCTTCTCCGCTGGCTTTCCTCGTCCTGCTGCCCCGCGCCGGTGGGTCGGTCTCCAGATCGTGCAGCCGATGCACGTCGCGCGGTGGTTCGGGCATTGCTGGAGACCGGTTCACGATGATCGCCAACGATGCAGACATCGAACAAGAGTCCGGACGCCGGGAGCGGCGAGCGAACGTTCCCGCCGCCGTCCCTCGCCTCTTCGGCGAGGTCCGCCGCGCGGACGAGCGGCTCGTCTCGCTCGTGCAAGAGCGCCCTGTGGCCACGCTCCTCGCGGTGGCCGCCGTGGGCTACCTGATCGGACGGGTCGTTACACGGCTGAGCTGAGGAGGTCATCATGACGGCACGTGAGGTCGAGGCCGAAGGGGAGCGCGACGCGCGGGAGATGGTGAACGACGCGCTCAGCCGGCTCGACGCGGCGGAGGTCAAGCGGGCGGTCTCGGCGTTCGCGCGGGACAACCCGCACGTGGCGATCGCAGCGGCGGCTGGGCTGGGGTTCCTGCTCGGCGGGGGCCTGACGCCGCGCGTGCTCAGCAGGCTCGGGTTGCTCGCGACGCGCAGCTACGTCAAGAGCGCGCTGGCCCAGGCGGTCGAGCTCGTCCTCGATGAGCAGACGCGGCCCCAGAGTCCTCTCGGCTCGTCGCCCTGATCCAGCTGGCACCTGCCGCGCATTACCTTGGCTGAAGGTGGGCTCGTTTGCGCTGGGCCACGCCGGGCGCAGGTCCTCCTTCAGGCCCTGCGGCTGCAGGTCTTGCGGATGCGGCGACCGCCGCTCTCGCTCAGCACCTCTTCAACGCTGCGGGAAACGTCGGGCAAGCACCGCACGGAGAGCAACGCCCCGCCGCCGGCGCCGCCGTCGTCGAGGCGGCGCGCCTCGTACTCGGGCAGGCGCGCGCCGAGGACGGCGCCGAGCAGGGTGCCGGCAGCGCCGGCGGCGCCCGCTCCCGCGAGGCACGCGACGATGGGCCCCGCCAGGAACGCGTCGAGCCGCGGAATGATCAGCGCGCCTCCTGCCGTGATCGCAGCGAGCGTACCCCCGACGAGCCCTCCGATCACGGCGCCCAGGGCGGCCCCTTCGGACGCCTTGCTGTGGATCGTGAGCTCGATCTCGTCCAGACGGGAGTGCTGCCTGGGCACCATGCTGATGTCCTCGGCCGCGACGCCCAGGGCGAGGAGGCGGCCAAGTGCGCCCGCGGCTTCCGTGCGACCTGGGAAGAATGCAGTGAGCGTCCGGTAATACATCATTCGACGAGTGCCCCTGTGCCGCGGTTCGCGAGGTGTCTCGTTCAATCCATCTGCTCTCGGAAAAGCATCGCTTGTGCCGCTCCGGCTGCGCAGATGTCGCTCGGCTGCTGGAGCACATCCCGGGAAATGATGGAAGGCGCCGCTCCGCGCGTGGGCGGTGCGGCGCCTTCGCGCCCCCCTTGGAGCTCGCTCAGCGGGCGCCGAGCTCGTTGGAGTACGAGCCGGTGCTCTCCTGGAGCTTCTCCTGGATCTGGTCCTGGGTCCGCTGCGCAGCGCCCAGGGCGCGCTCCTTGGCCCTCTCCGCGCGCTCGCGCAGCCGGCTCGTGCTGTCGCGCAGCCGGCGGCGGGCCTCGTCACCTGACGTCGGCGCGACCAGGACGCCAACCCCGACGCCCATGGCGACGCCGAGGCCGAGCCCGAGCGACAGGGGAACGATCCAATCGAGTGAGCTCCTTTTCCTGTAGGGGAACATGTCGGCCATGTAATTGACGAGATCGTCTGCCTTCATTGTGGCTCCGTCGGTTCGTATCGCGTGGGGGCGCGTGACGCGTATCCCTCAGCGTGGATTCACGTGGCTGGAACAGTGACCGGCGGGACGTGAGGCAGCGCGCATGCCAAGGGCATATTGCGCACGGAGGGGGCAGGGCAGGGGGGCTGCCCCGCCCCGAGGTGCGATCGCGGCGGAGGAGCGCCGCGGCGTTACCGGCAGAAGCCGTCGATGCAGATCTTGCCTTCGCTGCAGGGCGTCTCGGGATCGCAGTCGCCGCCGAGGTTCTCGCTCGACCCGCAGACCTGGTGCTCGCCGGAGAACGTCGCCACGGTCCTGCACTCGCTCAGCGAGGGCGACTGGTTGTCGCAGGCGTTCGGGTTCGGCTGGTCGCACGAGATGTAGCAGCTGTGGTGCAGACAGATCGACCCCGGCGCGCAGACGTCCTGTGCTCCATCCTCGCCGCACACGAAGTTGCTCGACTGATTCGGGATGCAGCCGTTCTCGACCCAGACGTCGCCCTCGGGGCAGGCGGCGCCGTCGCTCCTCGGAACGCAGGCGCCGTCGACGCAGACGGCGGAGGGGCCGCCGCAGTCGTCGGTGATGACGCAGGGCTGCGCAGGGCGGGAGCAGATGCCGAGGGTCGCGTCGCAGCGGTAGCTGCTGGGGCAGTCCGCGTCCTCGCTGCAGGCGGGCGTGCATTTGCCCTCGACGCACTTGTCGTTGACCGGACACTGCGTCTGATCGAAGCACTGGTCCTGAGGCGCGGTGCAGATGCCGCTGACGCAGAGGTAGTCCGCGCCGAGGCGGGCGCAGTCGGCGTCGGCGCCGCACGCGGCCGGGGTCGTCGGCACGCAGGTCGCATCGTCCCCGTCGCCCTCGCAGACATAGCCGAGGATGCAGCCGAGCGGCTCGCCGCTCGGAAGGACCTGATCGCAGCTGCCGGGCTGACACGTGCCATCCGGCGCGCAGGTCTCGCCGTCGGCGCAGTCGTCCGGGTTGCCACAGTACACGACGCCGCCGGGGGCCCCGCCGCTGCCCCCCTCCCCGGAGGAGCCGCTCGCGACGCAGGCGGCGGTGTGGTCGTCGGCGATGACGCACTCGAAGCCCCGGCTACACCCCCAGGTCGTGCAGTCGCCGATGTGGCATTGGTTGTCCTCGCCACAGGTCTCGTTGATCCAGCAGTCGGCTGGCCCGTCACAGCCGCTCGGGATGCCGGGCGTGCAGTCCTCGACGACTGCATCACAGAAGGGGCTGTCGGCGTCGTCGTCGTAGATGGGGCAACCCGCGAGGAGGGGCGCCAGCACGCTCGCGAGACCCAGCAGAGTAAGTCGCTTCATTCACCGTCTCCCGAAAGCATTCGGCCGCCCGGCGTCGAGGAGCCGCGCCCTCGCGCGTGACGGTCGCGACCGGACGAGCGTAGCAAGCGACATGCCCCAAACAAGCCTGGCAGGTCGCGGCGTATTTCGGCGCGTATTTTGGCCGATCGCGCGCTCGCCGTGAAGCCGCGTTCACGTCGGCATGTGGCGCGCGCGTGGCGAGGCGAGGCGCGGCCCGGCCCCGATGTGCCGTGCCTCGCGGAGGTCACGCGGCGGCCGCCGCGACATCGGGGGGCAGGGAGGACCGCAGGGGAGGGGGCCGCAGGGGAGGGGGCCGCAGGGGAGGGGGCCGCAGGGGAGGGGGCCGCAGGGGAGGGGGCCGCAGGGGAGGGGGCCCGCAGGGGAGGGGGCCGCAGGGGAGGGGGCCGCAGGGGACCGCGAACCCTGAACCGCGGAGGAAAGCGGAGGACGGCGCGGCGCGGCGCGACCCTTTGGGGCGCGCAGGGGAACCCGTGCTACCGTTCCGCCGAGTTCCGGGCGGCTACCTCCGAACGAGGAACCCCGGCAGGCTCGCGCCTGGGGGGCCAGCCGTTCGCGAGGACACGGGGACCGGTCGAGCAGATGGATGTCACCTGCGAGCGTTGCAGCACCGAGTACGAGTTCGACGACGCGCTCGTGTCGGAGCGCGGCACGACGGTCAAGTGCACGAACTGCGGCTTCCAGTTCAAGGTCCGCCGCACCGACGGCGCGCTCCCCGAGAAGTGGGTGGTGCGCACGCTCGGCGGCCGGGAGCTCGAGTTCAAGATGCTCCGGGAGCTCCAGGCGGCGATCACCCAGGGCCAGATCACCCGCGACGACGTGATCTCGCGCGGCAACGCGAGGCCGCGGCGGCTCGGGTCGATCGCGGAGCTGGAGCCGTTCTTCAAGGGGCCGGGCAGCATCGTGATGGCCGGGACCGCGCTGGGCATCGGCGGGCCCTCGCCGTTCCCTGGCCGCTCGAGGTCGCTGACGCCTCCAGGGCTCGGCGGTCCGGCGCCGGCGCAGACCGAGCACTCGGTCGCGATCCCGCTCCCGCGGGCGGAGAGCGACGCGGACGTCGCCCCCGAGTCCATCCACGACGCAGAGACGATCGTTCGGGACGTGCGGGAGGTCCAGTCGGGCAGGGAGCGCCCGTCGCCGCGCCGCGGGGCGCAGACAGCGGCCTACGACTCCGAGGCCGGCGCCCCCGCGCGGGCGATGGCGAAGCCGGGCGCGCTGCCCGGGGTCGTGGTGCCGCCGGAAGAGGCGCCGCCGCTGCCGGACGGGCACCCCGCACGCCGGCAGGAGCCGCGGACCCTCCGCGGCCCGGGGGTCGCCGAAGCGCGCCAGGGCGGCGTCAAGCCCGGGCCCGCGGACGCCGGCGGCGAGGGGCAGGGGCGCGCCGCAGGCGTCGTTCCGCTGCGGATGCCGAACAGCGTCCCACCGCCGCGCATCGAGCGCGCCGACAGCGCGGGAGAAGAAGCCCCCGTGGCGAGGCGCGGGGCGCCGCGCGCGGCGAGCGAGGACCACGCGTCGCGGCGGGCAGCGACGTTGGGGTCGCCGGCCGCACCCGCGGAGCCCGAGGGGCGTCCCTCCTACGTCGACGAGGGGGACGGCGACGCGGGGATCACATCGCTGCCCTCGAGGAGGACGGGGATCGCGCGGTGGGTCGTCGGCCTCATCGTCGTCGGCCTCATGGTGGTGAGCGCGGCGACCCTCGGGCCGAAGTACCTCAAGCCGGCCGTCCAGGCCCGGCCTGCGGCGAGCGACGATCGCGTCTCGGCGCTGCTCGCCGAGGGCGAGAGGAGCCTGGCCGAAGGGGATCCGGAGACGGCGAGGGACAAGCTCGTCAAGGCGAGCGCGCTCGCCGAGGACGACCCGCGCGTCGCGGCGGCGCTGGCCCGGGTCGAGACGGTGAACGCGGACGTGCGGTGGCTGCGGCTGCAGCTGCTCGCCGCAGGGGACGCGGATCTGGACACGGCGCGGCACGAGCTCGACATCGCGATCGAGCGCGCCCGCAAGGCGGTCGAGCACGCGCGGCGCGTCGCGCCGGCGAACGCCGAGGTGACCCGCGCGGCGATCGATCTGCTCCGCATGCAGGGCGACCTCGCCTCCGCGCGGAAGCTCGTCGGCGCGATCTCGGCCGAGAGCGCGCAGCCGGAGAGCGCGCTGACGCTGGCCGCGCTCGATCTCGCCGAGGCGCATCCGAGCTGGGCCGCCGTCGTCGAGCGGCTCCGGACGGCGGCGAGCATCGAGCAGAGCCCCGCGCGAGCGCGGGCGCTCCTCGTCTATGCGCTCGCGAGGTCCGGCGATCTGGCGGCCGCGCGCGCCGAGGACGAGCGCCTGCTGGCGACGAGCCGGCCGCACCCGCTCGCGCACCCGCTCCGGGCCTTCATCGACCGGCTCGAGAAGGCGCAGGGCGAGCCAGGAAGCGCCGCCGAGCCGGCGCCCAGCGCGCGCGCGGAGAGCCCGCCGCCGGGCGCTCCTCCGCCGAGCCCAAAGGCCGCGGCGAGCGCTCCTCCCGCGAGCCCGCCGGCGCGCGTTCGCCGCGCGCCGGAGCCGGACGACGGCCGCGTGCCCGACGATTACGTCGCCCCGGGCGGCACCGTCGATACGAGCGATCTGCCCGGCGTGCATCCGCCGCCGACCGCCGCGCCTGGAGCGACGGCGCCGCATATCGACACCTCGGATCTGCCTGGAATGAAGCATGAGTAAGCGCCGAGCTCGAGGGGTGCGGTGGACCGGCGTCGGCGCCCTCGCCGTGGCGGCGTCGATGGCGGGGTGCACCGGCAGAGAGCGGGCGGCGGCGCTGCCGGCGCCCGCCGCGGCGGGCCTCGACGAGCCGGCGGTCATCGAGATCGATCTCTCGCGCGGGCTCCCCGAGAGCGCGTCAGCGTCGCTCTTCGGCCCGCCGAGCGGCAGGACCCACGCGCAGCTCGTGCAGTCGCTGCGAGCGTTGTCCGACTCCGCGAGCGCGAAGGGGTTCCTCGTGCGGCTCGGGAGCGCGCGCCTCGCGTTCGCGCGGGCCCACGAGATCGGCCGGATCCTCGGCGATGTCCGCGCGGCGGGGCGACCTGTCGTGTGCCACGCGGACGAGTACAACAACGCGACCATGCTGCTGGCGTCCATCGCCTGCAGCAAGCTCTGGCTCAGCCCTGCCGGGCAGGTCGACACGGTGGGGATCGCGGCGCAGCTGGTGTTCGCGAAGGGGCTCCTCGACAGGCTCAACGTGGACGTCGACTTCCTCCAGGTGGGGAAGTTCAAGGGCGCGAGCGAGCCGTTCACGCGGGAAGGGGCGAGCCCCGAGGCGCGTCGATCGCTCGAGTCCGCGCTCGGCGGGGTCCGCGAGGCGTGGCTGTCGGCCATCGTGGAGGGGCGCGGCAAGGAGGAGCTCCGGGAGGCCCTCGAGGACGGCCCGTTCGCGCCCGAGGAGGCGAAGGCGAGGGCGCTCGTGGACGAGATCGGCGATCTCGAGTCCGCGACCGAGGACGCGAAGAAGCTCGCTGGCACCGAGCGCTCCGTGCCTCGGTTCGGCGGCGCCCCGCGCGATGCGAGCTTCTCCCGGAGCCTCGTGGACGTGTTCCGCTCGGTCTCCGGGGCGAGCTCGCTGGGGACGCCGCACGTGGCGGTCGTCCCGGCGATCGGCGGCATCAGCATGAGCGCGAAGGGGATGCCCATCGGCTCGTCGGACGGGATCGGCGAGCGCGAGCTCGGGAAAACGATCACGCGCCTCACCGAGGATCAGAGCGCGAAGGCGGTGGTGCTCCGGATCGACTCGCCCGGCGGCTCGGCGCTGGCCTCGGATCTGCTCTGGCAGAAGCTGATGCGGTTGCGGCAGAAGAAGCCGCTCGTCGTCTCGATCGGCGGGATGGCCGCGAGCGGCGGCTACTACCTCGCCTGCGCTGGCACCAAGATCGTCGCAGAGCGGACGAGCATCATCGGCTCGATAGGCGTCGTGGGCGGCAAGTTCGCCGTGGGGAAGGCGCTTGCGGACATCGGGATCAACGCGGAGACGGTCGCGGCCAACCCGGATCCTCAGCGGGCAGCGCGCGCCGCGTACATGTCGGCGCTCACACCCTGGGACGAGCCCACACGGGTCCGTGTGCTCGCCTCCATGGAGGCCGTTTACGATCTGTTCCTGAAGCGCATCACGGCGGGACGGAACCTCCCGTTGGAGACGATCGCGCCGTCGGCGGAGGGACGGATCTTCGGCGGGGTCGAGGCCGCAGGGCGCTCGCTCGTCGATGAGCTCGGCGGCCTGGAGCGAGCGATCGCGCTCGCGCGCGAGCTGGCGGAGCTGCCGGCGGACGCGCCGGTCGAGATCGAGCAGGACGACGGCGGGCTGCTGGAGCTCCTGGCGACCGGCGACGAAGCCAACGAGGGCAGCGCTCGGGCTCCCGACCGCGCAGCGCTCAAGGAGCGCGCGCGGGAGGCGGTGGCTTCCGTCCTCCTGCCGGAGTGGCTCGGCGTCGCGCCGGAGGTCGGGACCTTCGCCGCCTCCATGGCGCCTCTCCTGGCCGGAGAGAGGGCGCTCACGGTGTTACCGTTCGCGGTGACGCTCCGGTAAAGCGCGAGATTGCACCGGAAGACTGGCCTTGTACCTCGGTCGTTCTGGTAGGCTGAGCGGGTTCAGCATACCCGAAGCGGGTCGCCGAAATGAGCTCTTCACCTCCGGATCGGGCAGCATCAGCGTCGGGCGCGAGGAGGTCGCTGCATTCGCCGGAGCTGATGGATCCTGCCGGGCCCGCCTCTGCGGGGCAGCTGGTCCTCGCAGGGGCCCGGGCGATCGCGCCGGTCTCGCGCCACCGCGGCCCGCGGGCTGAAGAGGCCTACTGGCGCGCGCGGGTGGACGAGCGCCGCGCCGCCGGCGACGCGCAAGGGGAGCGCGAGGCAGCCCTCGCCCTCGCGAGGATCCTCGCCGCGCGCGGCGTCGAGCTGGACCAGGCGGCGGCGCTGGCGCGCCGGGCGCTCTCGCTGGGCGACGACCCGGCGATGAGGAGCGAGCTCGCCGGCTGGCTGGCCGGGCTGGGCGAGCCAGCCCTGGCCGCCGCGGCGCTGCGCGGCCTCCGCGACGACGCGCAGCCGCCCGGCGCGACGGCGCGGATGCTGGTGAAGATCGCCGTGCTCCTCGCGCGCGCCAGCGACGTCGCGGGCGCGGTCGACGCGCTCGAAGAGGCGAGCGCGCTCGCCCCGGACGACGCGATGGCGAGCGAGCTGCTCGGCACGATCGCGGCCTGGGCGTCGGACGAGGTGTTCCCCGCGGCCGCGGCGAAGGCGTACCTGGAGGCGGCCAAGCGGCGCGAAGCCGCGCGGGAGCGGGAGGCGGCGTTCGAGGATCGCCTGCGCGCCTTCGAGATCGCGCCTCACGACGACACGGCCGCCAAGGCGATGGCGGCCGCGCTGTTCCTGCGCGGCCGGCAGGGCGCGGCCGACGAGGTGCTCCGGACGCACGCCGACGCGCTCGCGGCGCGGGCGCCTCGCGGCGAGGGCGAGGCCCCTGGCCCCTCCGCCCTCCTGCGACGCGCGCTGGAGGTGCACGGCCACCGGCTCCAGGGCGCGACGAACGAGGGCGACTGGGCGCGCGCCGTCGGGTGCGTGCTCGACGCGGGCCTCGACGGGGCGATCGACGGCGACGCCGCCCGCGCGATCGACGAGGTGCTCGAGCAGGCGGGGCTCTACGAGCTCGTGGCCGCGCGGATCGAGCTCAGGGCGGAGCAGCGGGTCGGGGCGTCGAGGGCCGAGGCGTACGTGGCGCTCGCGCGGCTCCACGCTGGCCCGCTCGCGAGCCCCGATCGCGCCGTGGAGGCCTGGATCGAGGCCGCGGCGAGCGACTCCGGCAGCGCCGCCGCGCGCTCCGCGCTGCGCGACCACGCGGCGACGCTGCACGACATGGCGCCCCTCGTCGAGGCGCTCATCCGCATCGGCGAGGGCTCCGACGCGCGGGCGACGGAGGACGCGGCGGGGCGGATCGACGCGCTCTCGGAGCTCGCGCGCCTCGCGGAGGAGAAGATCGGCGACCCCGGCCTCGCGCGCTGGGCGCTCGAGGCGCTGAGAGACATCGGCGGGGACCCGACGCCCGCCGAGGCAGGGCTCCAGCGGATCGCCGATCGGCTCAAGGGGCAGGACGAGGCGCTCGCCGCGGCGCAGCGCGCGCTCCGCGGCGCGGACACCGCCGAGGGGCGGATCGACGCGCTCCGCCGGCTGGTCGTGATCTACCGCGGCCGCCCGAAGGAGCGCGCGGCCTACGAGGAGGCGCTCGTCGGGCTCTCGCGGGCGCTGCCGGCCGACCGCGGCTGCCTGCTGGCACTCGATCGGCTGAGCCGGCGGAGCGGGGGAGGCGCCGCGCTCGACGCCCTGCTCCGCGCGCGGCTGGCCGAGGCGACGCGGGCGCCCTCGGAGGGCGAAGGCGCGCGCTCCGCGAGGTCCGAGGCGATCCGCGCGGCCTCGCTGACGCGGGTCGAGCTGGTGCGCGCAAGGCTGCTCCTGTCGGCGATCGCCCGGCGGCAAGGCCAGGACGCCCGCGCCCTCGACGAGGTGTTGCCGCTGCTCGGCGAGGCCCCGGGGCACCGCGGCGCGGCGAGCGCCGCGCTCGTGCTGGCCACGCGGACCGGGCGCCTGCGGGAGCGCGCCGACGCGCTCGTGCAGCTCGCCGCGCCGGTCTGGCCGGCGCTGCGCGCGGTGCTGCTCTCGATCGCCGCGGCGCTCTACCACCGGACGCAGCGGGCGCGCGAGGCGGCGCTCTCGCGCGAGGTCGCGCTGCTCGCCTGCGAGGCCGATCCGTCGTCCGCGCGCGCCGTGGCCACGCTCGCCTCCCTCCTCACGGCGGATCTCGCCGCCGCCGCGGAGGCGGGCGAGGCGCCTCCGTTCGAGGTCGACCGGGCGGTGGCGGCCGCGATCGAGCGCTCCATCACCACGGTGTTCCCGCGCGGCGCGCTCTGCGACGGCCTCGCGAGGGCGCTGGAGGCGCTGGGCGAGCTGCCGCTCGCACTCGCGTGGACCCAGCGCTGGCTCGCGCTGCGGCCAGGGTGCCCCCAGGCGACCGCGGAGCTCATCCGCCGCGCGGCCGCCGCCGGCGACGCGGCCCGGCTCTCGGACGCGCTCGCGTGGATCCTGGCGCAGCCCAAGCCGCTCGGCGAGATGGCGGCGGCGCTGGCGAGCGCGCTGCACGCCCTCTACGACCTCGATCCCGAGCGCGGAACGGCGCTCGCGAGGCGCTCGCTCGACGTCTTCGGCCCGCAGAACCCGCTCTTGCGCGAGCGGCTGCTGGAGCTCGCGCGCCGGGCGGGCGACCCTCACCTCGCGGTGACCGTGCTCGAGCGGTGGCTGGCCGTCGAGATCACGGCGGCGCACGCCCCCGAGCTGATGTTCATGCTCACCGATTGCCGGCTCGACGGCGGCGATCCGGACGGGGCAGCGCAGGAGCTCGCGCGCGCAGCCGCGGTGCAGGCCGATCCTCACGAGATCCTCGCGCGGGTCCAGCGCCTCGAGTCGTCGCTGCTCGACGCGAAGGGGCTCGGCTCCGACGGCGCCATCGCGCTGACCGAGGCGAAGGCCCGGGCGTTCACCGCGCAGGGCGCCGCCGCGGCGGCGGAGGCCGCGGCCGCGTGGCGTGAGCTCGGCAGCCTGCGCTGGGACCTGGCGGAGGATCACCGGGGCGCCGAGGAGGCGTTCTTCCGCGCGAGCGAGCTCGCGCCGAGCGGCGGCACCGAGCGTTACGCGCGGGACATGTGCGAGTTCGCGGGCGTCGAGGCGGCGATCGAGGCGATCGTCGCGCGCGCCGCGGAGGCGCGGAGCGAGCGGGGAGCGCAGCCCGCCGCGGACGAGAACAGGTGGTCGGGCGACGTCGGGCCCGAGCGGCGCAGGCGCGCCAACCTGCTGATCGAGGCCGCCAACCTGGCGCACGAGCACGGCCTGCCCGAGCGCGCGCTCTCCGCGGCGGCGAGCGCGATCGAGCTCGATCCCCTCCGCGCGGACGCCGTCGCGCTGGTCGAGAAATCGGCGGACGCCGACGGCGGCGTCGTCGTCCTCGACAAGACCTACCGGCTGCTCGCCGACGCGGCCCTGGGCTGCTATGGCCGCCGCGCCGCCCATTACCGCGCGGCGCGGCAGCTCGAGCGGCGCGGCGCGTTCGATCTCGCGCTCGCGCACGCCGTGGCCAGCTTCGAGGCGGTCCCGACCGAGGGCACCTCGTACGTGCTGCTCGCTCGGCTCGCCGAGCACGTCGGCGAGCCGTCGGACGCCGTGCGCGCGCTCGAGCGGGTGGCGACGACGGCCGATCCGGCGTCGCGCAACGCGTGGTTGAAGCGCGCCGCGGCCCTCACCGGCCGCACGGAGGAGGGCCTCCGGCTGCGCCTCGACATCCTGCTCCGCGCGATGGTCGTACGCCCGGACGCGGCGCTCGTCGAGGACGTCGGCGCGGCCATCCGCGACCTCATCGCGTGCACGGGGCAGCCGGAGGTCGAGGCCATCCGCTTCGACCGCGCGGTCAAGGCGAGCATCGCGAAGCTCGACGGCCCCGAGGGGGCCCGCGCGGGGCTCGCGATGGCGCGCATCGCCGTCGCCGTCCTCGACTCGCCCGCGCTCGCGCTCGCCGCGATCGAGCGCGCGATGCTCGCCGACGGCGACGTCGACGAGTTCCAGACGCTCCTCGACATCGTCGGCGAGCTCGCGCGGCAGACCGAGCCGGCGTCGCACCTCGTCGCGGCCGTGTACGCCGCGGCGATGAGGCCGCACTCCAGCGTCGGTCCCGGCCTGCTCAGGTGGGCGAGCAAGCTCGCGGGCGCCCTGAACGTGCCGCCGGTCGCCGCGGCGCTGCTCGTGGAGGCCGCCCGGCGCGCGCCGGAGGACGACGCGCTCGCATATGAGGCGGAGGGGGCCGTCGAGGCCAGCGGGGACGAGGCGCTGAAGCGCTCGCTGGACGACGCGCTGCCGGTCGCGCGGCGCCTCGAGGCGCTGCTGCACCTCGCCGACAAACACGAGCGCGAGGGCCAGCGCGCCGAGGCCACCGTCGCCCTGGAGCGGGCGCTCGCCGGCGGGCAGCTCGTGGGCGAGACGCGCGACGAGGTCGTCACCCGGCTGCGCCGGCTGTACGCGGCCGAGCGTCGCAGCGCCGATCTCGAGACGCTCGTCCAGTCCGAGCTCGCGCGCGTCGACCTGCCGGATGCCGTCCGCCTCGGGTTGACGCGCGAGCACGCCGGCATCCTCGCCGCCGGCGGCGATCTCCATGGCGCGGTGGAGCTCCTCCTGGAGGCCGCCCAGAGGACGCCGTTCGACAAGGCGCACATCGACGAGCTCATCCGGCTCGCGCGGAGCGCCGACGATCGCCAGCGGCTCTTCGACGTGCTCACGCGCCTCCAGGGCATCCTGAGCGGCGACGAGGAGCGGCTGGTCGTGCTCCGCGAGCTCGCGCCGCTGGCCCAGGAGCTCGGCGATCGCGGCGCCGCGGTGGCGCTCTACGAGGCGATCGCCCGGCTGGATCTCACCGACATGCACGCCGTCGAGGTCGTCGAGCAGGACGCGAGCGACCGCGGCGATCACGCCGCGGTCGCTGCCCTCCTCGCGCGCCGCATCGAGGCGGCTCCGCTGCCGGACACGCGGCGCGCGCTGCGGCTCCGGCGCGCCGCCCTGCTCGAGCAGCGCCTCGGCCTCCTCGACGAGGCGTGCGCCGAGCTGGAGGCCCTGCTCGCGGCGTCACCGGACGACGTGAGCGCGCTGAGGTTCCTCGCGGACATCCACGAGCGGCTCGGGACGCCGCTGCGCGCCGCCCCGCTCTGGTGCAGGCTGGGCGATCTCGCGACGACCACCGACGAGCGGGCCGAGTACAGCCTCCGCGCGTGCAGCAGCTACCTCGGCGGCGGGGACGTCGAGTCCGCGAAGGACACGCTGGAGAGCGTCGCTCGCATCGCGCCGCGCGAGGCCGTGATCGAGCTCCGCGTCGAGATCGCCCGCCGGGAGGGGGACGGCCACGCGCTCGCCGCGGCGCTCGATCAGCTCGCCAGCGCGTCGCGCGACGCCCCCGAGCGGCGCGCGCAGCTGCTGGTCGAGGCGGCGCGCGCCACCTCGACGCTCGGGGACGACGCGACGGCGCTCGAGCGCGCTCGCCGCGCCGTGAAGCTCGCCCCGGAGTCGCCCGACGCCGTCCTCGAGGCGCGCCGCATCGAGTATCGCCTGCGCGGGACCGGGACGCCGCGCGACGCGCAGGCCGCGGTGGAGGAGCTCGGCCGCATCGCGCCGCGCCTGCGCCCGGCGCACGTCGACCTGCACGCGTTCCTGCTCGCCGAGACGCTCGACGTCATCCAGGGCCACGGCGCCGGCATGCGGGAGCTGACCCGGCGCCACGCCGAGGTCGGCCCGAGCACGCTGGTCGCGCTCGGCATGGCGGAGCGCCTGGCCCTGAAGCGGAACTTCTCTGCCGCCCTCCCGCTGTTCGACCGCGCGCTCGGCGGCGATCTCCAGGGGATGCGCGCGCGCGGTCGGGTCGCGCTCGCCGCCGCCGAGACCGCTCAGAGCGCCGGCGATCTCGAGGCGGCCGCGCGCCTGCTCGAGGAGGCCGCGGCGGAGCCGGAGACGCGCACGCTGGCGCTGCGCCGCCAGCTGGAGCTCACGGCCGCGCGAGGTGAGCCCGAGGCCGCCCGGAAGGCGCTCGAGGAGCTCGCCGCGCAGAGCTCGGGGATCGATCGCGCGCGCGCGCTGATGCAGCTCGCGCGCCTGCACGTGTCGAGCGACCCGGATCGCGCGGCGAAGATCCTCTCGCAGGCCACGGCGCTCGCGGGCTCGGATCGCTCGCTGGGGCTGAAGATCGCCGAGCTGAACGCCGAGCTGGCCAGCGAGCGGGCGACCCTGCCTCCCGAGGAAGTGCTCCAGGTTGCGACGCTCCGGGCCGCGGCGGAGCCGGTCCAGGCGGCGCCAGAGGCGCCGCCCAGCGCTGCGTCGGCGGCGAGCGGCGCCGGACCCGCGAGCAGCCGCGCGCCGTCGAGCGGGGTCGGGCCCGCGAGCAGCCGCGCGCCGTCGAGCGGGGTCGGGCCCGCGAGCAGCCGCGCGTCGTCGAGCGGCGCCGGGCCTTCGAGCAGCCGCGCGTCGTCGAGCGGCGCCGGGCCGGCGAGCAGCCGCGCGCCGTCGAGCGGGATCGGGCCCGCGAGCAGCCGCGCGCCGTCGAGCGGGATCGGGCCCGCGAGCAGCCGCGCGCCGTCGAGCGGCGGCGCGCCGGCCTCGAGCAACCCGCACATCGATCTCGTCGAGCTCAACGACCCGCTCGACGAGGGGTTGATCGCCGACGACCCGTCGCAAGCCACCTCTCCCGCGGTGTCGGACGACGATCTGCTCGACGGGACGGCGAGCACCGCCGCCTCGCCGTCGCCGAGCGCCGCGTCGGGCGCCGCGGAGAGCAACGCCGCGCGCGGCGGCGCCGCGTCGTTCCGCTCCAGCGTCAGCGCGCCGCAGCCCGGGCCCCCGGTCTCCGCCCCGGCGTCGATCCAGCCGCCCTCCTCCGCGACGCGGCTCGTGGCCGCGTGGTCGCCGTCCGCGGCCGAGAGCTTCGAGGAGGCAGCGCTCTTCCGCGAGCTCGCCGCGGGCTCGTACGACGCTGGCGAGCGGCTCATCAAGAGCTTCGCTCCGCGCGACGATCGCTCCCGGGAGGCGCTGGCGGTCCGACGGATGCAGGCCCACCTGCGCCTCGGCGATCGGGGCACGCTGGAGCGCCTCCAGGCGGCCGCGATCGCCGACAAGAACATGACCTACGCCCGCGCCATCGAGCACGTGCTGCGCGCCTTCGACGGTGACGAGCCGTCCGATCGGCCCGGCGAGGGCGTCGTCACGCCGCCGGCCCTCGCCGCGCAGCGCGACGCGCCGGAGCTCGTGAGCGCGCTGCTCTTCCGCGATCTGGAGTCGCCGGTCAACGAGGCGCTCGCGATCGTCTGGGAGACGGGCCTCTACCGCCGCGACGCAGGCCAGTCCGGGCTCGTCCCCTCCGAGCGGATCCAGCCGACATCGCCTACCCTCCTCGGGGAGATCTACGGCGTCATGGCCGCTCACCTCGGCCTCTTGCGCACCGCGCTCTTCCACCAGCGCGCTCCCTTGCCTGCTCCGTCGCCGCCGGAGGGGCAGATCGTCCGGGTCAACCCGCCGGCCGTGCTGCTGCGGGGCGAGGTCCGCGAGGACACCCCCGAGCTGCGTTACCTGCTCGGCGCTCAGCTCGCTGGCGCCATGCCCGACCATGTCCTGGTGAACACCAGCTCGGAGGATGAGCTCCGCACGCTGCTCTCCGCCATCGTCGCCGCGTTCGGGCCCCTGGAGGCCACCGCGCACAGCGCCCGCGGCAATCCGGCCGTGGTGCGGCTCGAGCAGAACCTCTGGCAGCTCATCCCCCCGCGCGCAGAGCGTCGCCTCCGCGAGATCTGCGACAGCGCCGACAAGATCACCTACGAGGGGGCCGTCAAGACGACCCGCACCGCGATGCGCCGCGCTGGCCTCTTCGCCGCGGGCAACGTCGCCACGGCCGTGCGCGCGACCCTCAAGGAGCGCGGCGTGGAGCTGGCGGTCCCGCTCTCCGACCCCGAAGGGCTCGCCGCGGCCTGCGCGGCGGTCCCCGAGATCGCCGATCTCGTACGCCTCGCGACGCGGATGGAGTACGCCGAAGCGCGATGGCAGCCCGGTACGGTGCCTTCACTCCGGCGGGTCGACACGGGAAGCTCGCGCTTCCGTGCAGGCACGTAGGCGTCTCCGTGCTTCGCCTGGTTGCGATGAGTGCGGGGTGGCCGCATCGGCGCATCCGTCTCGACGCGACAGCGCTGTCACAGCGCCGCCGCGGGTTGCGCGGCGCCCTGTCGAGCGGATGCACGCCACACGCTGCCCGGAACGCCGTCTGTCGGTTGGCACGAACATCGCCTTCTCGTTCGGGTGTGATTTTCCCCTGCGCCTGCTCGGGTGCGGACCCGTTCGGGCTCCGCGCGTCGCTCTCCTCCGCTCGGCGGCCACCGGTCGCCGGCGTCTCCGCGGGGCCGCGGCGCTCTCTCTCCGCGCCGCCACGGGGGCGGTCTCTGCTCCGCGCTGCGCGCGCTGCGTCCGCGGCGAGGAGGGCGCCGTGAGCGCGCGACACGTCGTATGCGCCGCGCTGCTCGCCTGCCTCCCGACCTCGGTGGCCTGCGGCATTCCCCTCGAAATGGCGGAATCCGCCCCCATGAACGCCTGCGACGGGTCGGTCGAGTGCGGCCCGGGGGCGACCTGCGCCGATGTCAGCGGGCAACGCGCGTGCGTCTCGACGAGCGCGAACCTCGAGGGGCTCATCCTCGAGATCCGGCCGCGCGCCTCGCCCGAGCTGGGCGCGGAGGTCTCCCATCTCCTCGCCATCGATGCAGCGAGCGGCTTCCCTCCTCAGGACCCTGGCGGGCAGGTGCATTCCGTCGATCTCACGATCCCGATGCCCGCGCGCGTGAAGGCCACGATGCGCCTCGGCGGCTCCTATTGCGAGGGCCGCACCAGCGGGCTGCCTCCCCTGACCGGCGGGCAGTTCCCCGTGAAGGTCGAGTTCCGGCGCCTCGCGCCGATCCTGGGCCTGCCCACCCAGAGCTACTCGACGCTCTCGGAGCCGGACGGCACCGACGGCCAGAGATTCGAGCTCTCTATCCCCGCAGGCGACTACCACATCTCGTTGATTCCGCAGGCGCGCGCCGACTGCCTCGACGACATCCCCCCGCCGATCTTCCTGCCGAACCAGGTGGTCCCCGAGCAGTGGACGCTCGGCATCAACGCCGAGGCGCCCGCCGTGCTCCAGGGCAGCTTGCAGGTGCCCGAGGGCATGCGCGTCGACGGGTGGAAGCTCGATCTCGTCGACCCGGTGACCGGCAGCGTCCTCTCCCAGGCAGGCCTCCTCGAACAGGCCGAGCCCGACTCGCAGGCGACCGCGACGCAGGTCGGGTTCAACGTGAAGTTCTACTGGGCCGACAAGGACAGGAGCCCGCTCATCCGGCTGCGTCCGAAGGACGGCGTGCCGAGGCCCACGGTCTACTGGGAGCTCGCCGCGCTCGCGCTCCAGGGCTCCACGGGGAACCTGGACCTGTCGCTCCTCCAGCTCGACGCGGCGGCGCGCCGCGTGGAAGGTCAGACGCTCGACGTGAACGGCAACCCGGTGCTCTCCGCCGTCCGTATCCAGAGCGCCATCATCGACAGGGCGCCCACCGCCGCCTACAAGCTGGACACCGAGACGGACGCGAACGGCCTCTTCCGCGCCGATCTCCCGCCAGGCGAGTACGTCCTCTTCGCGCAGCCGATCAACGACACCACCAAGGCGGCCGTCAAGCAGCCGCTCAAGTTCGCCGCCGGCGACGACTGCTACTGCGGTCAGTCGGTCGTCATCCCCGAGGCCGGGACGCTGCGCGGCCGCGTCCAGGGGCCCATGGGCGAGCTGATGGACGGCGCCAGCGTGTTCGCGGTCCCTGCCCGCGGCCAGGTCACGCCCTACATCGGCCAGGTGCTGACGCCCGGGCCGCTGCTGCCCCGGCAGGCGTCCGGGGTCCTCCGTGACGGCGCGTTCTCGATCGGCATCGACCCAGGGGAGTTCGACTTCTCGGTCCGCCCGACGCCCGGCTCCGCCTTCCCGTGGCTCGTCAGGCCGCGCCTAACGGTCTCTGCGATGGACGCCGCGGTCACCGACCTCGAGCTCGCCATCTCGTTCCCGGCCGTGCTCCAGGGCGTCGTCCGCGACGCGTCGGGCGCCCGGCTCGGCGACGCCACGGTCGTGGCCTGGCTGCCGGTCCAGGGCGCGACCGCGCAGGAGACGAGGGGCATCCAGATCGGCGAGACCCGGTCGGCGGCCAATGGCTCCTATGTACTGCCGCTCCCCCCATCGATGTTCCGGTGAAGTCGGAGCGAAAAAGGGCGGTACCAGCCCAGCGCGGAGCGAGATAGGCTAACGCCCGTGGCGCAGCCGACGCGCGGTGGGACATCGGAGCCTTCAACCGAGGATGGCCTGAGCCTCGCGCCTCCTCTGCGCGGCGACCTCGGCCAGCGCGCCGACGAGGAGCGCGCGACCGGGACCGCGCTTCCGTCTGCGCAGGAGCTCGCGATCGCGCTGCACGAGGTCTCCAACGCGCTCACGGTCATCGTGGGGTGCATCGAGCGCGCGCAGGGCGAGCAAGGCCCCGAGCTGGGCCGCGCGCTCGGCGTCGCCGCGTCCCGCGCGCACGACGCTCGCCGCCTGATCCGGCGGGCCATCGGCGCCGAGGGGCGTCCGGCCGGCGACGGCGAGGTCGCGTCGAGGCCGCTGGGGGAGCCGGCGCGCCTGATCGCCGACGTCATCGACGACGCCGTGATGGGGCTCGAGCCCGAGGCGCGCCGCTCGGCGATCGCGCTCCGCGCGGTGATCGCGCCCGCTGTCGCGCGCACCGGCGTGAGCAACGGCGCTGCGGTCGTGCAGATCTTGACGAACCTCCTGCTCAACGCCGTGGCGCTGTCGCCCCGCGGCTCGTCCGTCCGTGTCGATGCCAGGCTGGAGGGTGCCGCGGTCGTCATCGGCGTCGCGGACCAGGGGCCCGGCGTCCCGCCGTCGCGCCGAGCGACGCTGCTGAGCTCCGGCGTCTCCACGCGGCCTGGCGGAGCGGGCATCGGCCTCCGCCACTCCGCGGCGCTGGCGAGCGCTGCCGGCGGCGCGCTCGCGCTCGTGCCTTCGGAGGAAGGCGCTCGCTTCGAGCTGCGCTGGCCCGTCGAGGACACGCCGCCCGCCGACGCCCCGCCCGGCGAAGCAGGCGCCGAGGAAAAGCCGCCTGCGCCGCGGAACACGACGTCGCCGCCGCAGCACGGGACGATCCTCGATGGCGTCAGGATCCTGGTGGTCGAGGACGACGACGCGGTGGTGGATCTGCTCGACACGGCGCTCACAGCGCGCGGCGCGAGCATCGTCAGCGTGCAGAGCGCGGTCGAGCTCCCTGGGGCCCTCGCCTCCGGGCCGTTCCAGGCTGCGCTGCTCGACATCTCGCCGATCCAGCAGGACGTCCTCGGCACCGTCTCCGCCGTGCGCAGGGCCAACCCGGACGTGCGGCTCGTTGTCATGTCCGGCAGCGCCGGCGCCGATCCTCTCCCCGCGAACGCCGGCGTCTCCTGGGTGCGCAAGCCGTTCGAGATCCGCGAGATCGTCGAGGCGCTCGTCCGCTGAAGAGCCCGCGGGCGAGGTGCGCGCAGCGCTCCGCGCGGGTGCGGGCGTGCTCCTCTCGTGCGCGTGCGCGCTCCGGTCGCGCGCGCCGCCGTGGCAGCCGGCGATCGGTCGAGGCCGCGAGGCCGCCGCGCCGGGCTGACCAGCGCAGGCGCTGCGCCGTGGGACGACGTTGTGAGGATTAGCTTGACTTCCCCGGCCAGCTGGGTAGGTTCCGTCCCGCAACCGCACTCGCGAAGGTGGCGGAATTGGCAGACGCACTAGCTTGAGGTGCTAGCGGGTAACACCGTGGGGGTTCAAGTCCCCCCCTTCGCACTCCCTGTCTCTCTACTCTCGACGCCTCGTTCTCCCCTCCTCGTGCACAGCTGGCTGAGCGCATTCCCTCGGCTCGTGTGCGGTACCGGTGAGGCTGCCCCTGTGTCTTGACGGGGCCGCCCGGCTTCGGAGCGCGCGTCTGAGTCTCGACGGCTTGCCGTGGCACCGCTGAGCGCTCGTCTGCGCCCAGCTGGACGCACGGCGATGCACGCGGGCAGCACATGCCGCGCGGGGAGTGGCGCTCCGTTCGATACGGACGATGGTTCATGTCCCTATCGCACTGGCGTTGACGCCAATCGAGCCATCGGTCGTGAGCGCGAGGTGTCCGCGGCAGGGGGCTTTGAAGTCGGACCTACGCTGTTCGTGGAGGGTCCACGCAGCATGTTCCAGCGTGGAGTCCGGGGTGCCGCGATGACCGTGTCGCGCGCATTCCTGCTCAATCCTCCGTCCGGGCGCGCATCGACGGCGCGCGCAGGCTTGCATCGGTCGCCGAGCGGTCTGGTCGGGCTCGGCCGAACGCCTTCCTTGACGTCCGTCTTGTCCTCCCCCACGCTCGCATCGGATGTTCCGCCTCCGGCGACCCCATCGTGACCGCAGCGCGATCCTTCGCTGGATCCGCGCCGCGCTCCCGGTGCTGCTCGTCGTCGGTCTCATGGCGCAGGGCCACACCCTCCAGGCGCTCGGCATGACGATCGCTTGCGAGCACCCGATGATCGAGGCGTCGTCGGCCCATCACGAGGAGGACGCGGCGCCTGACAGCTCCCACGAGGACTGTCCGCCCAGCTGCAGCGACTGCGCTTGTGGCCGTATCCCCATGACGCTGTCCGTCGGCGCCGCGCTGCCCTACATCCTCCTGGAGGCGTACGAGATCGCCGCGTCGACGCTGCCGGAAATGCCAGGGCGCAGCCTCCTTCACCGCCTCGAACGGCCACCCCGACACCCGCGCGCCTGAGGCGCCCGCGTCAGGTGTCGCACCCGCGAGCACGGCAGCAGCGCACAGGCGCTTGAGCGCCCCTGCGCCGCGCAGCCGTGGGCTCGGCCCTCTCGCGCGATCCTGACCGGGCACAACCGCGGTTCTTCGCGCGAGCGCTCCACGCGCTCGAGGGCTGTCCGTCCATGTTCCGTCCCCCCGTGCGTCGTCTGTTCGTCGCTTCCTCGCTCGCCCTTCACCTCCTGTCGATCGCGCCCCCGGCGGCCCTCGCCGCAGAGCCGCCCCTCACCCGCGCCCGCGTCGCCGACCTCGCCCGCGCAGCCCCGAGCGCGCGCGTGGCCACGGCGGAGGTCGGCGTCGCCCGCGCAGCGACCTCGGCCGCAGGCGCGCTCTCCCTCGAGAACCCCGTGCTGACCGGCATGGGCGGCGTTCGGCTCAACCCCGACGGGAGCAAGCCGGCGGCCGCTTCGGCGTCCCTCGCGTGGCCGATCGAGCTCGGCGGCCAGCGAGGCGAGCGCATCGCAGCAGCGAAGGCCGAGCAGCGCGCCGCCGAGATCGGCGCCGAGGACGGCCGGCGCCGCGTCCTGCTCGCCGCCCTGCTCCAGCACGCCCTCGTGCTCCGGGGCGAGCGGCAGGTGCAGCTCGCCCGCGCCCGCGTCGCGCTCGCAGAGCGGCTCCACGCCGCCGCGGAGCGCCAGCGCAAGGCAGGCGAGGTGCCGGAGGTCGATGTCGCCCTGGCGTCGCTCCAGAGAGGGCGCGACCAGGCGGCCGCGAAGGCGGCGGAAGGCACGCGCGATGCCGACGAGGCGGCGCTCCTCGGCCTGCTCGGCCTCCCCTTGCGAGCGGCGCAGCCGCTGCCCCCGGTGGAGGGGCCCCTCGTGCCGCCTGACGATCCGCCGCCGCTCGCGTCGATCCTCGGCGACCTGGGGCGGCGCCCCGATGTCGGGGCCGCCGAGGCTTCGGTCGACGCCGCGCGGGCCAGGGCGGAGCGCGAGCGGGCGGCCGGGTGGCCCACCGTCAACGTCGTCGCCCAGGTCGAGCGCGACGACGGCGCGAACATCGGCATGCTCGGCCTCGCGATCCCGCTGCCGATCCTCAACGCCAACCGCGCCGGCGCCGCGACCGCCGCCGCGGAGATCGATGTCGCAGAGGCCCGCGCCGAGGCCGCGCGGACCGGCGCCGCGGGCCACATCACCCAGCTCTACGCGCGCTACAAGGCGACGAAAGAGGCCCTCCAGGCGCTGACACCGACGGCCACCCTGATGGAACAGGCGGCCGCGATCTCGGCGCGAGGGTACGAGCTCGGCGAGAAGGATCTCGCGAGCGTCCTCCTGGTGCGGCGTGAGGTCATCGACGCCGAGGCGGCGCTGCTGGAGGCCGAGCACGCCCACGCGGCGGCCAAGATAGAGCTCCTCGTCGCCGCGGGGAGGGCGCCCCGATGAGCGCTCCTCCGCGCAAGATCGAGCTTTCCCCGAAGGTGATCGCCACGATCGCCGCCGCGATCCTGGCGCTCGTCGTCGCGGCCGTCGCCATCACGGTGCGCGTCGAGCATCGACGCCACGGGCACGACCGCGAGGCCGGCCACGAGGAGCACGACGGGCATCGGCACGGCGAGGAGGAGGGAGCGCACGCCGATGGCCACGACGGCGATCACGATCACGACCACGGCGACGACCGCGCGGAAAAGCACGCGCCGGACGAGCCCGGGGAAGCGCACGCCCACGGCGACAGGCTCGAGCTGTCGCCCGCGATGATCCAGAACGCCGGGCTGGAGATGCTCACCGCCGGACCGGGCAACGTCGCGGTGACGGTCACCCTCCCCGGCGAGGTCGCGCTCAACGCCGAGGCCATCGCGCACGTCACGCCCCGCGTGCCGGGGACGGCGCGGGAGGTGAAGAAGCAGCTCGGCGACACGGTCACGCGAGGAGAGGTGCTCGCCGTGCTCGACAGCCGCGAGCTCGCCGAGCTCCAGCGCGAGCTCCTGGCGGCCAAGGAGCGCCTCTCCCTCGCCGAGGCGAGCTTCACGCGCCACGAGGCGCTCTGGAAGGAGCGCATCTCGGCCGAGAAGGAGTACCTCGCGGCCAGGCAGGCGGTCGCCGAGGCGCGGATCGAGCACCGCAGCGCCGCCCAGAAGCTCAGCGCCGCCGCGGGCTCGGGCGCGGGCAAGGGCAGCGGTTACGCGCTGGTCGCCCCCATCGACGGCACCATCATCGAGAAGCACATCGCCATCGGCGAGGTGCTCAAGGAAGACACCCAGGTCTTCGTGATCGCCGACCTGTCGACCATCTGGGTCAACGTCACCGTCTACGCCAAGGACCTCAGCCGCGCGCGGATCGGCCAGACGGCCTGGGTCAAGGCCGAGGGGATCGAGCAGAGCGCGCAGGGCACGCTGGCGTACCTGGGGCAGGTCGTCGATGAGCAGAGCCGCTCGGCCGTGGCCCGCGTCGTCCTAGAGAGCCCGGGCGCTGCGTGGCGCCCCGGGCTCTTCGCGACCGCCGACATCGCCGTCGAGGAGGCGGCCGCGCCCGTGGTCGTCTCCGACGAGGCCATCCAGCGGGTCGAGGGCAAGGACGTCGTCTTCGTCGAGGAGGGCGGCGCCTTCGAGGCCCGCCCCGTGAAGATCGGGCGCCGTGGCACGAGCGGGGGCGGGCCGCCCGGCGCCCCCGCCGCCGAACCGCGGCGCGGCGCGCCGGTCGTCGAGATCGAGGCCGGCGTCGCCGCCGGCGAGCGCTACGTCGGCAAGAACAGCTTCATCCTCAAGGCGGAGCTCGGCAAATCCGAGGCCGGACACCAGCACTGAGGAGCGCGAGGACCCCATGCTCACCTTGCTCTCGCGGCTCCTGTCCGTCTCGATCCGCCATCGCTTCCTCGTCGTCGCCATCACCCTCGCGGTCGGCGCGCTCGGGGCCTACAACTTCACCCGCCTGCCGATCGACGCGGTCCCGGACATCACCAACGTCCAGGTGCAGATCAACACGTCGGTCAAGGCGCTCTCCCCCGTGGAGGTCGAGCGCCAGATCACCTTCCCCATCGAGTGGGCCATGGGCGGGATCCCGGGCGTCCAGCAGGTGCGCTCGCTGTCCCGTTACGGGCTCTCCCAGGTGACGGTGATCTTCGAGGACGGCACCGACATCTACTGGGCGAGGCAGCTCGTGGCCGAGCGCCTCGGCGCCGCGAAGGAGAGCCTGCCGCCAGGGCTCGGCGAGCCGCAGCTGGGCCCCATCGCGACCGGCCTCGGCGAGATCTACATGTGGACCCTCGAGGCCGCGCCGGACGCCAGGCGGCCCGACGGCAAGCCGTACGACCTGACCGATCTACGCACGATCCAGGACTGGATCGTGCGGCCCCAGGTCCGGACCGTGCCGGGGGTGACGGAGGTCAACTCGATCGGCGGATACGAGCGGCTGTACCAGGTCTCGCCGGATCCGGCGAAGCTCGTCGGCTACGGGCTCTCGTTCCGCGACGTGCTCGAGGCCCTCGCGGCCAACAACGCCAACGCGGGCGGGGGGTACATCGAGCACAAGGGCGAGCAGTACCTCGTCCGCGCCACGGGCCTCGTGCAGAGCGAGGACGACATCCGGGGCATCGTCGTTGGCAACCACCGCGAGGCGCCGATCCGGATCGAGGACGTCGCCGAGGTCAGCGTCGGCCAGGAGCTCCGCACGGGGGCGGCCACCGAGGACGGAGAAGAAGCGGTCATCGGCACGGCCATCATGCTCGTCGGGGAGAACGGCCGCGCCGTCTCCAGGCGGGTGGACGACCAGATCAAGGCGGTGAACAAGTCGCTGCCCGCGGGCGTGACGGTCAAGACCGTCTACGACCGCACCTACCTCGTCGACGCCACCCTGAGCACCGTCAGGAACAGCCTTCTCGAAGGGGCGGCGCTCGTCGTCGTGGTGCTCTTCCTCCTGCTCGGCAACCTCCGGGCCGCGCTCATCGCCGCGCTCGCGATCCCGTTCTCGATGCTGATCGCCGTCACCGGCATGGTCGAGAGCAAGATCAGCGGCAACCTGATGAGCCTCGGCGCCATCGACTTCGGGCTCATCGTCGACGGCTCGGTGATCATCGTCGAGAACTGCGTGCGGCGCTTCGCCGAGGAGCAGCGCCGGCTCGGGCGGGCGCTCACCCGCGAAGAGCGGCTCGATCTCGCCTACGAGGCGTCCCAGGAGGTCCGCCAGGCGACGATCTTCGGTGAGCTCATCATCGCGATCGTCTACCTGCCCATCCTCACGCTGACCGGCATCGAGGGGAAGATGTTCCGGCCGATGGCGCAGACCGTCGTCCTGGCGCTCGCGGGGGCGACGATCCTGTCGATGACGTTCATCCCGGCGCTCGTGGCGCTGCTCCTCAGGGGCAACGTGTCGGAGAAGGAGAACCTCCTCTTTCACCACGCGAAGAACGCCTACGGGAGGGCGCTCGCCTGGGCGCTGTCCCACAGGCCGATCGTGGTCGCGATCGCGGGCGTCGCCCTCGCCGCCTCCGGCCTGGTCGCCGCGGGGCTCGGCAGCGAGTTCGCTCCCAAGCTGAGCGAGGGGGCGCTCGCGCTCCAGCCGGCGCGCATCCCGTCGATCAGCCTCACGACGAGCGTGGCCATGCAGGCGCAGCTCGAGCGCCTCCTCAGGGAGCGGTTCCCGGACGAGATCGAGCACGTCTTCGCCAGGACCGGGACGGCCGAGGTCGCGACCGATCCGATGGGCCCGAACGTCTCCGACACCTACCTGATGCTGCGGCCGCGGAGCGCGTGGAAGAAGGCGAAGACGCAGGAGGAGCTCGCCGAGGCCATCGAGGCGGTGATCCACGAGCTGCCGGGGCAGAACTACGAGTTCAGCCAGCCGATCGAGCTCCGGTTCAACGAGCTCATCAGCGGCGTGCGGAGCGACGTCGCGGTCAAGGTCTTCGGCGACGACCTCGGCGTGATGCTCGAGGAGGCGAGCAGGATCGGCGCGCTCCTCAAGGCGACGCCGGGCGCCGCCGACGTCAAGGTGGAGCAGGTCACGGGCCTGCCGGTGCTGACCATCGACGTGGATCGGCGCATGGTGGCCCGCTACGGGCTCAACGTCGCCGACGTGCAGGCGGTCGTCGAGGCCGCGATCGGGGGCGTGAGCGCCGGCGAGGTCTTCGAGGGGGACAAGCGCTTCGATCTGGTGCTCCGGCTGCCCGACTCCATCCGCCGCGACATCGGGGCGCTCGAGCGGCTCCCGATCCCGCTCCGGAGCAAGGGGGGCCACGCGACCGGACCGAGCGGCCCCACCATCGCCGCCGCGGCCGGCGCGCTAGAGCGGGCGGCGTTCGTGCCGCTCGGCGCGGTGGCGAAGATCGGCGTGGAGGAGGGCCCGAACCAGGTCAGCCGGGAGAGCGGCAAGCGCCGCGTCGTCGTCCAGTGCAACGTGCGCGGGCGCGACCTCGGCGGCTTCGTCGCCGACGCCGAGGCGCGGATCGACGCCGAGATCAAGCTCCCGCCGGGCTACTGGATGTCCTGGGGCGGCCAGTTCGAGAACATGCTCGCCGCCCAGCGGCGCCTCGCCGTGGTGGTCCCCGTGGCGCTCGGGCTGATCTTCGGCCTGCTCTTCCTCTCCGTCGGGACGCTCAGGAACGCCGCGCTGATCTTCACCGGCGTCCCGCTCGCGCTCACCGGCGGCGTCCTCGCGCTCTGGGGCCGCGGGCTCCCGCTCTCGATATCGGCGGCCGTGGGCTTCATCGCGCTCTCGGGCGTCGCCGTGCTGAACGGGCTCGTGATGGTGACGTTCATCGAGAACCTGCGGCAGCGCGGCGAGGCGCTCGACGACGCCGTGCTCCACGGCTCGATCGCGCGGCTCCGCCCCGTGCTCATGACGGCGCTCGTCGCGGCGCTCGGCTTCGTCCCGATGGCGCTCGCCACCGGCACCGGCTCCGAGGTGCAGCGCCCGCTCGCGACGGTCGTCATCGGCGGGATCCTCTCGTCCACGACGCTCACGCTCGTCGTCCTGCCGGTCCTCTACCGGCTGACCCATCGACAGGAGACCTCGACATGAACCGACCCTGGCTCGCCCTCGTTCTCTACGGGATCTACATCGCGCTCGCGTTCGGATGGCGCTCGCTCAGGCAGCTCCGCGCGACGGGATCGGCGGGCTTCCGCGGCATCTCGGGGCCACCCGGGTCGCTGCCGTGGCTCGGCGGCGTGCTCTTCGTGATCGCGCTCGTCCTGGGAGCGCTGGCCCCCGTCGCGGAGCTCGCGGCCTTCATCGGGCCCCTCGCCGATCCCGGCCCGCTCCTCGTCGGCCTCGGCGCGGCCATGACGATCTCGGGGACGCTCGGCACGCTCTGGTCCCAGGGCGCGATGGGCGCGTCCTGGCGCATCGGCGTCCGCGAGGCGGAGCGCACGGGCCTCGTCACCGGAGGCCCGTTCGCGGTGGTGCGGAACCCTGTCTTCAGCTTCATGATGCTGGCCGCGCTCGGGCTGCCGCTGATCCTCCCGAACGCGGCCGCGCTCGCCTCGCTCGTCGCGCTGGTCATCGCGATCGAGCTGCAGGTCCGCCTCGTCGAGGAGCCGTACCTCTCGCGCACCCACGGCGGCGCGTACGCGGCCTACTGCGCGAAGGTCGGCCGCTTCGTGCCCGGGATCGGCCGAGGGGGCTCGCCGCCGCCGCCCTGACGCCCCTCAGCTCGCCAGGGGCAGCGAGAAGTGGATCGTCGTCCCCTGGCCCGGGGCGCTCTCGACCGCCATCGTCCCGTGGTGCGCCTCGACGATGCCGCGCGCGATGTAGAGGCCCAGCCCTGCCCCGGTGCGCGACTCCTGCGAGGCCTTCCAGTAGCGATCGAAGAGGTGCGGCTGGTGCTCGGGCGGGATGCCCGGGCCCGTATCGGCCACCGAGAACCGCGCGCTGTCGGCGACCCGGCAGAGCGACACGCTCACGACGCCGCCCCGCGGCGTGAACTTCAGCGCGTTGCCGAGCAGGTTCGAGAAGACCTGGAGCACGCGATCCCGGTCGGCGAGGACCTCGAGGCCCGCGTCGAGCGTCCCCTGCGTCACCCGGCAGCCCTTCGCCTCCGCGAGCGACGTGGCGGCGTCGAGCGCCTCGCGGACGAGCGTCCCGCCCCGCTCCACCCTCGGCGACACGACGAGCCGCCCCGCCTCGATGCGCGACGCGTCGAGCAGATCCTCGATGAGCCGCGTCATGCTCTGGATGCCGCGGTCCATGCGGTCGACGAGCTGGACGGCGTCGTCGTCGTCGCCGCCGTCCTTCCGCTGGAGAAGATCGCTCCGCAGCAGCGACGCCGTGATCGCGATCGTGTTGAGCGGGTTCCGGAGATCGTGCGACACGATCGCCAGGAGGTCGTCGCGGGCGCGCGTCGCGGCCTGCGCCTCGTTGTAGAGCCGCGCGTTCTCCAGGGCGACGGACGCCGACTGCGCGAGCTGGGTGAGCAGCACCTCGTCGCTCTCCACGAAGGGGCCGTCGCGCCGGTCGAGCAGCTGGATGCTCCCGATGCACTGGCCGTCCCGGCCGCGCAGCGGCGCCGCGAGGAGCGAGCGCGGGTGGAGCTCCGCCGGCGCGCGCGAGAGCACGTCGGCGCACGTCGGATCGCTCGCGATCTCGTCGCCCGTCAGCCGGACGCCGGTGCTCCTCCGCTCGATCAGGCCGAGCGCGACCTCGCGGACGCCGTCGCGGTCCTCCCGCGCGGCGCACTCCTCGGACAGCGAGATGCCCGTCAAGGGCCGCTGCTCCACGCCCCGCGCCGAGAGCCGCGAGGCCGCGACGCCCGCGTCGAGCAGCGCGCGCGCCTCGTCGGTGGTGCGCTCGATCAGCTCGTTCAGCGAGAGCGACCGGTGGATGCGCAGCGTCGCCTCGGTGAGCTGCGCGAGCTGGTTCGCGTGGCGGGCGAGCGCCCTGCGCGCCTCCTCCTCGCGGCGCTCCGCCTCGCTCAGCCGCAGGACGTGGCGCAGGCTCTGCACCAGCCGCTCGGGCGTCAGCAGGTTCTTCGGCACGTAGTCCGCCGCGCCCCGCTTCATCAGATCGACCGCGAGCGACTCGTCGCCCTGCCCGGTCAGCATGATGAACGGCGCCGTGAGCTTCGCCTTGCGCGCCGCCTCGATCACCGCGAGCCCGTCGCCCCCGGGGAGGTAATAGTCGAGCAGCACGCAGTCGATCTGCTGCTCGTACAGCACCGCGAGCGCCGAATCGACGGAATCGGCCTCCCTGATCTCGGCGTCGACGCGGCCGCTCCGCAGCGCGCGCAAGATCGCGATCCGATCGACCGTGTCGTCGTCGACGACGAGGAGGCGAACCGACCTCGGGCTCAAGGCATCTCCACGAGCGTCCAGTACCGGTTCAGCGCCGTCATGAGCTCGACGAAGCTCATGAACGTCACCGGCTTGAGCAGGTAGCCGGCGACGTTCAGATCGTACGCGTCCACCTTGTCCCGATCGTCGTTCGAGGTCGTCAGCACGACGACGGGCGTCGCCCGCAGCGAGACGTCGGCCCGGAGCTCGCGGAGGAACTCGATGCCGTTCATCCTGGGCATGTTCAGGTCGAGCAGGACGAGGCGCCGATCCCTGGGCACCTGGTTGCCGCGCAGCAGATCGAGCCCCTCCACGCCGTCGCCCGCCACCCAGAGCGGGTTCGTGATCTTGCCCCTCTCGAACGCCCTCCGGACGTTCATCACGTCGACGGTGTCGTCCTCGACCAGGATAATATTCAGGAATTTACCGTCCATCCTCGTCCTCGTGGAGGGGCAAAGCGGAGGCTCGTTGATAGCATCAACCGCAGGCCGCGCGCAGGGGCTACGGCCAGCCACCACGCGTGCCGGCGCGGCCGACGAGGTGCGCGACCGCGGTCACCAGGCTGTTCGGCTCGATGGGCTTGGCCAGGTGCATCTGGAAGCCGGCGGCGATCGCCTGGCGGCGGTCCTCCATGCGCGTGTACGCGGTGAGCGCGAGCGCCGGTATGCCGCTCGCGGGGACGTCGGCCCCCAGGGCGCGCAGCCGCCGCATCATCGCGTAACCGTCCTCGCCCGGCATGCCGATGTCGCTCACGAGCACGTCGAACTCGCCCATGCGGAGCGCCTCGAGCGCCGCGCCCGCCGAGGCCGCTTCGCTCACCGTCGCGCCGGCGCGCACGAAGATGATGCCGAGCAGCTCGCGGGCGTCGGTCTCGTCGTCGACCACGAGGACCCGGATGCCCTCGAGCACGCGCCGCGCGGCGCCCCCCGGCGCCTCGCCGCCCCGGCGCTGCGGGGACGGCGGCGCCGCGGGCGCGTCGGCGCGGATCGGCAGCCGGACCCGGAAGCGCGCGCCCTTGCCCTCTCCGTCGCTCTCGGCGTGCACGCTGCCGCCCTGGGCCTCCGCCAGGTGACGCACGATGGCGAGGCCGAGCCCGAGCCCGCCGTGGGCCCGGGTCATCCCCCCGTCCGCCTGCCGGAACCGCTCGAACAGGAACGGCAGGAAGCTCTGCGGGATGCCCTCGCCGTTGTCCTCCACCTCGACCTCGAGCGTCGCCTCGACGCGCCGGGCGAGGGCCCGCACCTGGCCCCCGGACGGCGTGAACTTCACCGCGTTCGCGAGCAGGTTCCAGACGACCTGCTGGAGCCTCTCCGCGTCGCCGAGGAAGATGCCCACGTCGTCGGCGACGGAGGCGTCGACCGCGACGCCCTTCGCCAGCGCCGCCGGGCGCACCAGGTCGAGCGCCGTGGCGAGCACCTGCCGCACGTCGACCGGATCGGTCCGGAGCTGCAGCTTCCCCGCGAGGATCGTCGAGGCGTCGAGGACGTCCTCGATGAGCTGCGACTGCGCCTTCGCGTTGCGCTCGATCGTGGCGAGCCCCCGCTCGAGCGACTCGGCGTCCACCTCGCCCGTCCGGAGGATCCGCGCCCAGCCCAGGATCGACTGGAGCGGCGTCCTGAGCTCGTGCGACACCGTCGCGAGGAACTCGTCCTTGAGCCGGTTCAGCTGCTCGGCGTGCTGGCGCGCGCGCTGCTCCTGGTCGAGGAGCTGGGCGCGCTCGGCGTCGGCGCGCTTCTGCTCCGTGATGTCGTGGAACGAGAGGCCGACGCCGTCGCCCAGCGCCACCGCGATGGCGCGGAACGTCCGCGGCGCGCCCTCGTGCGCGCAGAAGAGCTCGACCCGGGCGGGCTCCCCGGTCTCCACGACGCGCGCGCACGCGTCGAACGCGCTCGCGAGCGCGCTGCCAGGGACCTCGACAAGGAGCCGCTTGCCCTCCAGATCCTTGCCCCGGCCCCCGACGATCGGCCCCGTGGCCGGGTTCACGTAGACCCACTCGAAGTCGGAGATCGCCCCGGACGCGTCGCGCACGCTGCGCAGCATCATGAACCCGTCGGGCGACGCCTCCTGCACGGTGCGGAACCTCGCCTCGCTCGCCCGCAGCGCCTGCTCGATCGACTTCCGCTCGGTGATGTCCGTCGCCGTGCAGGTGATGCCGACGATCTCGCCCGTATCATCGGCCAGCGGCTCGATAGAGACGTCGATGTGCTGGGTGCGCCCGCCGGCGCGCACCGCGATCTCGCGCCGCTGGCCGACGCCGCTGGCGAGCACGTCGCGCTTCGTCCGATCGAGCGACCTCGCGGCCTCCGGGTCCTCCAGCACCTCCCCGTCGGTCTTCCCGAGCACCTCGCGCTCGGACTTGCCGAACGAGTTGTGCATCCACGTGTAGCGCAGGTCCCGGTCCTGGGTGAACACCATGACCGGCGACCCCCGGAGCGCCTTGCGGAAGCGCTCCTCGTTCACGCGGAGCGCCTGCTCCGCGCGCAGGCGCTGGGCCACGCTCTGCTGGAGCTCGAGCGCGAGCCGCTCCGCCTTCCGGCGCGCGCCGATCTGCTCGGTCACGTCGAACGCCGTCACCATGACGCCCTCCACGGCGCCGCCCACGTCGTGCACCGGCTTGCACAGGACGTTGTACAGCCGCTCGACCGTCTCGCCGGTCCAGCGCGTGATCCGCACCGGGATCTCGCTCGCCACGCTCGGCTCGCCGCTCGCCAGGACGGCCTCGAGCTGCGCGTGCAGCGGCTGCCCGCGCAGCTCCGGGACCGCCTCGACGAGCGGCTTGCCGAGGAGATCGTCGCGGCCGACCATGCGGCAGAAGAGCGGGTTCGCGAGCTCGAACACGAGCGTCGCGCCCTTGAGGAAGCAGATCGGCGCGGGCGCCTGCGAGAGCAGCGAGCCGCTCCTGCCTCGCTCGATCTCGGTGCGCCTGCGCTCGGTCTCGATCGCCTCCAGCTGGAGCCGGGCGTGCTCGCTCACCGCCTGGGCGATGCCCGCGTCCACGCGCTCGGAGAGCGCCTCGATCTCCCGCAGATCCGGCGTGATCCCGGCCTCCTCCAGCTCGCGGAGGATGGATTGCCGGAGGACGCCGTACTCGCGGACCATCACGCCCAGGTCGAGCCCGTGCTCCCAGCGCATCTCGCCGTGCTCGCGCGCGGCCTCCTTGCTGCCGGCCGTCGACGCGCGTTGCTCCAGGCTGGCGGCCACCTCGTCGAGGAAGCTCGGCAGCGAGTTGATGATGAGCGGCTTCGGCATGTTGCGCACCGCCGCGCTTCGCTTGCGCAGCTCGCCCACGAACCGCTCGATGATGGCCTCGCGGCGGGTCCTGATGAGCGTGGAGAGCGGGATCGTCATGATCGGATCGTTCGCGTCGGGAGCCCGACCTCGGCAGACGTCGCCGTCAGGGGGCCTGGGCAGCGAGCGGCGAGCGATGGTGGGCGATCGGCGGCGCGGGTGGCATCGGCGAGCACGGTATCTTCGGAGAGCTGACCGAGCGCCACAAGGCGCACTGCCAGCGCGGCTCACCCCGCCTCGGACGGCCGGCCGCCACCCTCCTGAGACAGCCGCGGCCGGCTCTCCGTCGGCGTCGATCTCGACACCGGCCTTGAGCTGAGCCTGACTTCCACCTCGCCAGTACAAGCCCAGGCGCGAGCAAGCGTTGTGCCGAGATCGGCCAGCCGATGAACGAGAGGATGCGCGGTGCGCGACGTCACGAGTGAGGCAATTTGCCGCAGCTCCCCCGCCTGCCCGTGTCGCGCGTCGGCATCTGCAGCGAGCCGCCGGGGCGCCCGGGCGCTCCGCGGATCCGGGGAACTCGCGATGTCGCGGCACGTCGGCTGCAACGCCGTAACGCCGTAACGCGGTAACGACGTAACCGCTGCAATCGCTGCAACAACGCAGCATCGAAGCGCTGGAACACCGATCGACACAGTGATCCACCCAGTGATTCACCCAGTCATTCACCCGATGAGGAGGTTGTCATGCTCAGTTGGAGTGTCGCGTTCTTCGTCGTGGCGATCATCGCTGCGATCCTCGGCTTCGGCGGCCTCGCGGCGAGCGCCGCTTCGGTGGCGAAGTTGCTCTTCGTCATCTTCCTCATCCTGGCGGTCGTCTCCCTCGCGCTCGGCCGACGCGCCCCGACCTGACGCCATGCGGATCGCACGTGCTCGGAGGCCACGATCGGGGCGACATGCCTCGCCAGGACGAGCGGTATCCATGCTTCCGCATGGCACGTCTGTCGCAATGCCCGCGGATCGACCCATCTATCGCGCCATGAGGCCCATCTCGGGCGGCGTCGGTAGGGCGATCGTGACGCGCCGGGCGCTCGCCCGGACGCGAGGTCGCGCGTCGACCCCAGACCAGAGGAGATCATCATGTTGACCGTCCGAACATTCCTGCCTATCGCCATCGTCATGAGCGCCGTCGTGGGCTGCGAGTCTCCCACGGCGGACGCGCAAACCAAGGCCGAGCGCGCGCAGCGCGAGGCGCAGCAGAAGGCGGCGGAGGTCGCCACCGAGCTCGACAAGAAGGTCGCCGAGATCGACCAGAAGGCCGAGCGGGCCACCGACGACGCGCTCCGCGAGGCCGCGGAGAAGCTCAACAACGCGGCGGTCGAGGCCCAGGAGAAGACCGCAGAGGCCGAGGCGGAGCTGGCGAAGGCGCGCGCGGACGTGCGCGCGTCCACGTCGCGCAGGATCGAGGATCTCGAGAAGGATGCCGTCGAGCTCCGCGAAAAGGCCGAGAAGAAGCTGCCCAAGGACGAGGTCGGCAGGCTGATGAAGGACGTGGAGGACAAGTCGGAGGCGGTCCGCAGGAGCCTGCGCGACCTCGACACGGCGACCGGCGAGACGCTCGACCGGGTGAAACAAGGCGTCTACCAGCGCGTGGAGGAGCTGGATCGCGCGATCCAGGCGGTGAAGCGGCGCGTTTGATGCAGGCTCGCCTGGGCCCAGCAAGGCTCGACACGAGGAGGACATGATGGCGAATCAGAAGGCGACTCAGCAGACCCCGTCGGCGGACATCGAGGGAGAGGGCAACCGCACGGCCGATCGGCGTTACCGAGAAGGGGTGGAGAAGTCGGTGAAGGCCGGCAAGATCAAGGAGCACGCCGAGGAGGCCGCCCGCGCGCTCGACGGACCCGAGGGCGGCGAGCTGCGCGAAGCCGAGGAAGCTGCGCGGCGAGGTCAACCCAGCTGAACCGGGTGAGCAGCGATGATCCGCGAGCTCCGATGCAAAGCCTGTGGCCGCCGGTACGTCTTCGTGTCGACGGCGGCCACGCCCTGCCGGGCCTGCGGCTCGGCCCTCGACGAGGTGGAGCTCGAGCGCGGCGTTTACGAGCTCGTCACGAACGACGCGCGGAGCCCCGCCTCGACCGCTCCGTCGAGCCCGGCGGACCCCATGGTCCCCGAGGATCTCGGCTACGGCGAGTCCCATGGATATGGACCCGCGCACGGCGGCCCGACCGGCCCCGGCGACGCGCCCGCGACCGGCCCCTGATCCACCGCCGCCCGCCGGAGGAGGGCGCCGGCCGTCAGGCCGCCCTCGCCGTGCGGAGCGGGGCGTGGCTCGAGGCGTGGGGGCGGCGGGAGTGGGCGATGAGCGCCTCGAAGAGCTCCAGCATCTGCCGGCCGAGGCGCTCGTTCGTGTCCTCGGTCAGCTCCGCCTCGATCCTCGGCAAGAGGTCCCGCTCCTCCTCCTCGGCGTGGTGCGTGACGAGCTCCCTCAGGGTGGCCAGCCTGGCCTGGAAGCTCGGGTCCTCCGGCGCCGTGCCGACGACGCGGCGGATCTCGAACCGCGTGACCGTATGCTCCTCGCAAGCTCCGCCGATGAGGTCCGGCTCGACGGCGAGCAGCTCCGGGAAGAGGACCACCTGCTCGGCGAGCATGTGGGCGAGGAGGTGCTTGGTCAGCTCGTCCGTCGCTCCCCGGACATCGCCTGTGGTCGAGAGGGCCAGATCGAACAGCCTCTCGGCTTCGCGGTGTTGCCCCTTCAAGAGCTGTGTCGCCTTCATGCATTCTCCTCTCAAGGACCGGACGTCGGGTTGTTGTTCATCGAGGTGGCTGGGCCGCCGTTCATCGAGGTGGAAAGGAGCTCGTCACGCTCGCTCGCTCGCGACCAGCTCACGCAGCGGCTGAGGGCGAGGGCCCGCGGCGGCGCGCCGAGCTTCAGCGGGGTGATATCGCGCCGTCGCGCAGCGTCAGCGACGAGGCCCGCGAGCGCGGGAGCCCCCCTCCCGCCCCCTCTTCTGCATGAGGCGCACTCAAGCAATCACCGTGCCGATTAGGTTCATTCCGGATGCGAAGAGACGCTGGACACCGGACAGGGAATATCGATGTGGAATTTCGCCTCTCGCCATGGCTCCCGGAGCCCGGGCGAACTCGGCTGTTGCCTTCAGGCGGCGCCGTCTGATCGAGAGAGGCGCCGGTCCGCGGGGGACCGCGGCGATGCCTCGGTAGCGGCCCCTCGCCCCGCGTGACCCGCCGGAGGCGCGGCACGCGCCCCGACGAGGCGCGCCGCCGGCTCGCGCCGATCCACGGAGGAACGGCGGGTCGGTGAGCCCCCTACCGGCCGTGGCGCCTCCAGCGCAGCGGCGCTGACTGGCCCCCGTCGGCGGCGGACCGCTCGGCCGCTGCGCGCGGCCGGTGCCATCCAGGATGGGGCAAGAACGCGCACCTGTGGCGAAACGTCACGTTGGAAGGACGTCAGCGAGGAGCGGACTGGGCTTGATGGCGCGAACTCTCCGTGGCACGTTCCCTGCAAGTGCAGGCAGCGGTCGACCTTTAGAAGAGCTGCCGGGGAAGGACACGCGATGAGCGGCAGGATACTCGTCGTCGACGACGACGAAGCGACGTGTGATCTGGTCGAAGCCCTCCTCAAGAGGCAGGAGTTCTCCGTCGCGGCGCGCACCTCGGCCAAGAGCGCGCTCGAGCTGGTGAGCGAGGACGATTTCGACGTCGTGTTGACCGACGTCGGTATGAGCGAGATGAGCGGCCTGGAGCTCTGCGAGCGCATCCTCGGCGCCCGCCCCGACATGCTCGTCATCGTCATGACGGCGCTCGGGAGCATGGAGACCGCCATTTCCTCCATGCGCGCCGGGGCGTTCGACTTCGTCACGAAGCCGCTCGACGCGAACCTCCTCGGCCTGACGGTCTCGCGCGCCGTCCAGCACAGGCGCCTCCGCTCGGAGGTGAAGCGCCTGCGCGAGGCGGCCCACGACGTCCAGCAGACCAAGGGCCTCGTCGGGCGAAGCCCTGCGATGAAGCGCGTCTACGATCTGATCGGCCGCGTCGCGCGGAGCGACGCCTCGGTCCTCGTGCACGGCGAGACGGGCACCGGCAAGGAGCTCATCGCGCGGGCGATCCACGAGGCCAGCGGCCGGTCCGGCCCCTTCGTGGCGGTCAATTGCGCCGCGGTGCCCCAGGCGCTCCTCGAGAGCGAGCTCTTCGGCCACGCGCGCGGCGCCTTCACCGACGCCAAGACCCAGCGCACCGGCCTGTTCCTGGAGGCCAGCGGCGGCACCATCTTCCTCGACGAGATCGGCGAGATGCCGCTCGAGGTCCAGCCGAAGCTGCTCCGCGCGCTGCAGGAGCGCAAGGTGCGGCCGGTGGGCTCGAACGCCGAGATCCCCTTCGACGCCCGCATCGTGACGGCGACGAACCGCGATCTCGAGACCGAGGTGTACGAGAAGCGGTTCCGCGAGGACCTCTACTACCGGGTCAACGTCGTGAAGATCGACCTGCCGCCCCTGCGGGAGCGCGGCACCGACGTGCTCCACCTCGCGATGCACTTCCTCGAGAAGTTCTCGTCCCGCAGCAGCAAGGGCGTGCTCTCGCTCTCGACCGCGGCCGCGGAGAAGCTCACGGCGTACAACTGGCCGGGCAACGTGCGCGAGCTCGAGAACAGCATCGAGCGCGCGGTGGCGCTGGCGCGCTTCGAGCAGATCACGGTCGAGGACCTGCCGGAGAAGGTCCAGGCCTACCGGCCGGACCGCTTCGTCGTCGCCGTCGACGAGCCGGCGGAGATCATGACGATGGACGAGCTCGAGAAGCGCTACATCAAGCGCGTGCTCGCGCTCGTCGGCGGCAACAAATCGCGCGCCGCCCAGATGCTCGGGTTCGATCGGCGGACGCTCTACCGCAAGCTGGAGCGCTACGGGGAGCAGGACGGCTCGGGCGGGGACGAGGGCCCGGACAAGGACAAGGCGGCCTCTTCGCCGGGCTCGGCGAGCTCCTCGTTGAGCTGAGGCGGGACGCGAGGCGAGGCGTAACGAATGAGCGAAAAGGCGCTGTCCGACTCGATTTACAGGCTGTTCGCGCGCGCGGGGCACGACGTGCGCGGGCCCGCCGGGGTGGTGGCCACGGCGCTCAACGAGCTGGAGAGCGTCCTCGGGGGCGAGGCCACCGCCCAGAACGCGGCGTACTTCACCATGGCGCGGCGGGGCGTGCGCCGCCTGCTGCGCCTCGCCGACCGCTACACCGCCGCGTCCGAGCTGTCGCGGCAGCTCGACGCCCCGGCGCAGCCGCTCGACCTCGAGGCGCTCGTCCAGAAGGCCGTCGCGGAGGCGTCGTTCGTCTACGGGCGGCGCGACGTCACGGTGGCGCTCGACCTCGTCCCTGTGCGCGGCTTCGCGCACGCCGCGTCGATGACCGCGGCGCTCTCGGACGCGCTCATGCTCGCCCTGAACGTCGCCCGCGCGCGGGTCGTCGTTGCGCTCGCGGCCCACGGCGATCGCGCGCGGGTGGTGGTGACGAGCGACTCGAGCGCGGCCTCGGTGGAGAAGCTCTTCGAGGCGGCGCTCGCGCCGGACGCGGATCCGCTCGCCGACGGCGGGCTGCCCGTCCGGGTGATCGACGGCGTGCTCAAGGCGCACGGCGGCGAGGCGCGGGCCGACCGCGTCGGCGCGGAGACGCAGATCACCCTGGAGTGGCCGCTGAACGCGGCCGATCGCAAGGCGGGGGCCTGATGAGCGCGGAGCTGCCGCAGGTGCTGGTGCTCGACGACGACGACGACACGGCGGCGCTGCTCGGCATGGCGCTCCGCCGCCGCGGCTTCCGCGTGCTCGTGGCGCGCTCGTGCGAGGAAGGGCGCTCGACGCTCGCCGCGAGCGCGGTCGACGCCCTGGTGACGGACGTGTCGCTCCCCGACGGCAGCGGCGTCGAGCTTGTCGCGTCGCTCGTGGACAGGCCGCGGGCGGTGATCGTCGTGAGCGGATTCGGCGGGGACGACGATCGCGAGAAGAGCCGGACGGCCGGCGCTCACGCGCACATGGTCAAGCCCATCGACGTGGCCCGGCTCGTGGCCACGCTCAACCAGCTGCTCGGGCGGCCCAGCTGAGCGGGCCGCCGGCGGTCCCGCGCCGCGCGCCGGCCACCCCGGCGCGCGGCGCAGGGCGGCCGCGGGCTCGCCGCACTTGTCGCCGCACTTGTCGCCGCACTTGTCGCCTCACTTGTCGCCTCACTTGTCGACTGACGCGTAGAACGAGACGCCCCGCCGGTTCTCGTCGAGGCGGAGCGGGTGCTGCAGCGCCGGCAGCGCGCGCTGGGCGCAGTCGAGGCGCTCGCAGGTCCGGCACGTGACGCCGACGGGCACGGCCGCGCCGATGTTGTCCAGGTCGATCCCGTCGGCGTAGACGAGCTCGCGGGCATAGCGGACGTCGCAGCCCATGCCGATCGACTGCACCGTGTGGGGGACGTGGTAGCCGCCGCGGTCGCTGCGCACGGTGCGCGCGATGCAGAAGTAGACGGCGCCGTCGGGCATCTGCGAGAGCTGGATCCGGATCATGCCGGGCGTCATCAGGGCGGCGTGGACGTTCCAGCGGGGGCACGCGCCGCTGAACCGCGCGAACCGTATGCCGGAGCCGCTGAAGCGCTTCGAGATGTTGCCCGCGATGTCGATGCGGACCATGTGCATCGGCACCCCCTCGGCGCCCGGCCGGCGGAGCGTCGTCAGCCGGTGGCACACCTGCTCGAAGCTCGTGCCGAACCGGTGCGCGAGGAGCTCGATGTCGTAGCGCTCGGCGCGCGCCGCCTCCAGGAACGGCTGGTACGGCATGAGGATCGCGGCGGCGAAGTAGTTGGCCAGCGCGACGCGGGCGAGCGCGCGGGACTCCGGGGTCGTGAGGTTCTCGTCGCGCAGGATGCGGTCGATGGCCGTCGATTGCGTCAGGAGGCCGAGCTGGTGCGCGAGCTGGAACCTGCGGCTCCGGGGCGGCAGCACCTCGGAGATGCTCAGCACGCGCCTGTCGGGGTCGTACCGCCGCATCGCCTGGCGCTCGTCCGCGACCCGGACGATGCGCACCTCGATGCCGCGCGTCGCGTGGAGGTACCGGACGAGCCCGCGGTAGACGTCGTCCGCGTCGAGCTCCGCCTCGCGCCAGAGCGCCTCGGCGCCTTCCTCGAGCTCCGCGAAATGGTTCATCCGGCGCTGGATGAGATCGCTGACCTCCTCGGACGGTAGACGCGAGTTGTCGACCGCGACGAACCCGTCCCCCGCCAGCCGCTCTCCCAGCGTATCCAGCGATTCGCGCGTCGTCGCGTAGGTCCGGTAGAGCGTGAGCACCGCGCGCGCGACGTTCGGGGACGCCGCGACGAGCTCCCGCAGATCCGCGTTCGTCAGCCCGTGGCTCTCGAAGATGGGATCGCCGAACACCTCGTGGAGATCGGCCGTGAGCCGGACGTCCTCTTCCGACGCGAAGTTCTGGAGGTCGAGCTGGAATATCTGGGCGAGCCGGATGAGCAGCGGCGCAGTCAGCGGACGCCGGTTGTTCTCTATCAAGTTCAGATAGCTCGCCGAGACACCGAGGCGCTCCGCCAGATCGACCTGCGTCATGTGCTCGCGACGCCGGAGCGCGCGGACCTTGGCTCCGAGAAGAGGTGCATCGGCCATGAGGACCCTCCCGACGTGACCAGGACAACCTGGATGAAATGTAGGCGCAGCTCGCCTGGTGGAAATTTACAATAGTTTACACGTTAACACGCTGTAAAGCCCTTTCGTCTACATCGTTATCCGCCTGCATTTCAGAGCGAAGTTGACGCTGAAACCTCGTCGACAAACATAGGTTGCTTGTAACGACGCGCAGCGTTGCAGGAGATGTGGATGAGCCAGAATCATGAGACCGCAAGCGTCCGCTTGCTCGCTCCTCGGGTCGGGGGAGACGAGTCCGTCCTCACGCCAGAGGCCCTTCGTTTCCTCTCCGGTCTTGGGCGCAAGTTCGCTGACCGGGTACCCGCCCTGCTCGCCCGGCGGCGCGCCGTGCAAGAGCGGCTGGACGCGGGCGAACGGTTCGATTTTCTCCCCGAGACGCGGGATGTGCGCGAGGGCGACTGGACGGTGGCGCCGCTGCCCGACGACCTGCTCGACCGGCGCGTGGAGATCACGGGTCCGGTCGATCCCAAGATGATCATCAACGCGCTGAACTCGGGCGCGAGCGTGTTCATGGCCGATTTCGAGGACGCCACGTCGCCCACGTGGAAGAACCTCATCGAGGGGCAAGCGGCGCTGAGGCTCGCGGCGCGGCGCGAGCTCCGTTACGACGACCCGGCGACCGGCAAGCGGTACGCCCTCGGAGACAGGCTGGCGACGCTGCTCGTGCGCCCGCGCGGCTGGCACCTCCCCGAGAGGCACGTCGAGCTCGACGGCAAGCCGCTGCCAGGCGGGCTCTTCGATTTCGGACTCTATTTCTTCCACAACGCGCGTGAGCTCGTCCGCCGCGGTACCGGGCCTTACTTCTATCTGCCGAAGATGGAGAGTCACCTGGAGGCGCGCCTCTGGAACGACGTCTTCGTTTTCGCGCAAGAGGCGCTCGGCCTCCCCATCGGCACGATCAAGGCCACGGTCCTCATCGAGACGCTGCCCGCGGCGTTCGAGATGGACGAGATCCTCCACGAGCTCCGGCAGCACTCGGCCGGCCTCAACTGCGGTCGCTGGGACTACATCTTCAGCTTCATCAAGAAGCTCCGGAACGACCCCGCCTGCGTGATGCCGGACCGCTCGCAGGTGACGATGGAGCAGCATTTCCTGCGCTCGTACACGCAGCTGCTCGTGAAGACGTGCCACCGCCGCGGCGTCCACGCGATGGGCGGCATGGCGGCGCAGATCCCGATCAAGAGCGACCCGGAGGCGAACCGCGCGGCGCTCGACAAGGTGCGCGCCGACAAGCTGCGCGAGGTGAAGGACGGACACGACGGCACCTGGGTCGCGCACCCGGGGCTCGTGCCGCTCGCGCGCGAGGTGTTCGACGCGCACATGCCCGCTGCGAACCAGATCGAGCGCAAGCGCGAGGACGTCCGCGTCTCGGCGGCCGACCTGCTGCGCGTCCCGGAGGGCGCGCGCACCGAGGCCGGCCTGCGCCACAACATCCGGGTCGGCGTCCAGTACCTCGAGGCGTGGATCAGCGGCCTCGGCTGCGTCCCGCTCTACAACCTGATGGAGGACGCGGCCACCGCGGAGATCTCCCGCACCCAGGTCTGGCAATGGATCCGCCACGGGGCGACGCTCGACGACGGCCAGCGGCTCACCGTGGAGCGCTTCCGCGCGGCGGTGGACGGCGAGATGGCCGCGCTCCGCGGCGCGCTCGGCCCGTCGCGCTTCGACGGCGGCCGCTTCGCCGAGGCGCGCGCGCTGTTCGAGCGGCTCTCGATCGGAGAGACCTTCGAGGAGTTCCTCACGCTGCCTGCTTACGAGCTCTTGATCTCCACCGCCGGAGAGCGGCGCTCGTGACGCCCGGCGCGCTTCGTTTGACGTCGACACAGCGGCCGCTGCCGCCCCCAACCCCAACGCACTAGGAGCCCAGTCATGTCCGCTGCTTTCCCGCTGAACACGCCGATCTCCGCCGACTCGCTGCACGCGCCGCCGAGCGACACCGTCCCGGGCCGGTGGAGCGGCGTCGTCCGCCCGTACTCCGAGGCGGACGTCGCGCGCCTCCGCGGCACCGTCCGTATCGACTACACGCTCGCGACCCTCGGCGCCAAGCGGCTCTGGAACCTGATGCACGCCGAGCCCTACGTGGCGGCGCTCGGCGCCCTCACCGGCAACCAGGCGATGCAGCAGGTCCGGGCCGGGCTCAAGGCCATCTACCTGAGCGGGTGGCAGGTGGCGGCCGACAACAACGAGGCCGGGACCATGTACCCCGACCAGAGCCTGTACCCGGCGAACAGCGTCCCGACGCTCGTGCGCCGCATCAACCAGGCGCTCCTCCGCGCCGACCAGATCGAGAGCGCCGAGGGCAAGGCGGGGCGCTACTGGCTCGCGCCCATCATGGCCGACGCGGAGGCGGGCTTCGGCGGGCCGCTCAACGCCTTCGAGCTGATGAAGGCCATGATCGAGGCGGGCGCCTCGGGCGTTCACTTCGAGGACCAGCTCGCCTCCGAGAAGAAGTGCGGGCACATGGGCGGCAAGGTCCTCGTCCCGACCAGCCAGTTCATCCGCACGCTGATCGCGGCCCGCCTCGCCAGCGACGTCATGGGCGTACCGACCGTCCTCGTGGCCCGCACGGACGCCGACAGCGCCAAGCTGATCACGTCCGACGTCGACCCGCGCGACAGGCCGTTCGTCACGGGCGAGCGCACGCCCGAGGGCTTCTTCGTGCTGAAGGGCGGCCTCGAGGCGGCCATCGCGCGCGGGCTCGCGTACGCGCCCTACGCGGACCTCGTCTGGTGCGAGACCTCGACGCCGGACCTCGATCAGGCGAAGCGCTTCGCGGAGGGGATCCACAAGCAGTTCCCGGGCAAGCTGCTCGCCTACAACTGCTCGCCTTCGTTCAACTGGAAGAAGCACCTCGACGACGCGACGATCGCCCGGTTCCAGCGCGAGCTCGGCGCGATGGGGTACAAGTTCCAGTTCGTGACCCTCGCCGGGTTCCACTCGCTGAATCACAGCATGTTCGAGCTCGCCCGCCAGTACCAGCGCCGGGGGATGGCGGCGTACTCCGAGCTCCAGCAGGCCGAGTTCGCCGGCGAGCAGTTCGGCTACAGCGCGACCCGCCACCAGCGCGAGGTCGGGACGGGCTACTTCGACGAGGTCGCTCAGGTGATCTCGGGCGGCGCTGCGTCCACGCTGGCCCTCCACGAGTCCACCGAGGCCGCCCAGTTCTGAGCGCCCGCGCGGGCGTGCGCCGTCCGTCGCGCACGCCCGCGCCTGCCGGCCGCGGCGCCCCCCCAAGAAGTGGTCCCGGCGCGCGCCCGGGCAGCAGGCGCGGCTCGGCTACGCCGGGTTCGTCACCTGTCGCGACGTGGTGAGAGACGAGGCCACAGGAGAGGTCGTCGAGCTCCGCCGCACGTACGAGCGCCCCCACGAAGAGCGGTGACGCGCCCGACGGCCGCAAGCCGAAGGGAACGTCGCTCTGGGTCTCGGCCGCCCATGCGCTCACCGCCGAGGCCCGGCTCCACGACCGGCTCGTCGCGGCCGAGCGGCCCGACGCGGTCGAAGGGGGGAAGGGATTTCCTGGAGAACTTGAATCCTGGTTGGCTGGTTGCCCTGAGCGGGTGTCAGGTGGAACCGAGCCTGTCCACGGTCGAGAAGGCGCCGCCGCCGGAGCCTCGGCGCGAGCGCGCGCCCTCCGAGGAGCGCCTCGCGCGGCTCGACCCGGCGCGGGCCGAGAAGGCCAGACACCTCATCGAAACACGTGGGATACCGGGCGTTGACGATGACGAGACGATTTCCGGGAAGAGTGAAAAGCTGTCCTCACTGAGATAATGCAGCAGGGCGGTAGTCCGAAGACGAAGGCGATCGTCGCGCAGAGAGGGCTCCGGCAGGTCGCCGACGAAGGCGCCCTAGAGCGCGTCGTCGACCCGATCATCGCCGGCCACGCAGGCGAGGTTCCCCGCTTCCATGCGGGGAATTCGAAGCGGATCGGGCTCTTCGTCGGTCAGGTCATGAAGGCTCCGGCGGCAAGGCGAGCCCCGACCTGGTCACTCCGCTGCTGCCCAGGAAGCTGGCGTAAATCTCCCACCCACGCGCTGTTTCGCTTCCCCCCCGACGCGGGGTGCGCCCGAGTGCTGCGCTCTGCGTTATCCCACTCCCGGCACCTGACTACGTAACGCCTGTCGTGGCGGTGTGGAGAAAGATGTCCAGCAAAATGTTCATAAATCAATTGAGCTTGATAGCTGGAGTGGTGTAGATCTGATTGGTACTATGGAATCTGCACGCCAGTTCGCTCTCCTCGCTTGCGTGGCGGTGTCGTTCTCACAGGCCGCTTGCGTCGCGTCTGCCGGGCTCGAAGGGGACGATGAGGCGGTGGAGGAGGTCCAGCAGGCGGCCATAACGGTCAATGCGCTGACCGTCAATGCGCTGACCGTCAATGCGCTGACCGTCAACGCGCTGACCGTCAACGCGCTGACCGTCAACGCGCTGACCGTCAATTCGTTGATGGGTAATTCGCGGTTGAAAGATGCGCTCCGCTCCCCCGAGTCGAGGGAGCTCCTCAGCTTCATCGTGGGCTGCGCGCTCCCCGAGGAGGCCCGCCTCGACGTCAAGGTCGATGGGGTGCCCTACAGCTTCGCGGGGGATCTCGGCCTCGCGCCCGAGTGGGGCTCGAAGCGTGGCTCGTGTGATGAAGAGTGCCAGGAGTGGGTCTCCGCGTGCCTGCTCGCGCGCGTCAACTACCGGGGCGAACACGTCATGATCTCGCTCCGCGGACAGCACGAAGCGCTCTCGTCCACGAAGCGGGAGCGGGCGAGATACGACGAGGAGGAGGCGACCTACTTCGGTAACGTCTTCCAGAGGCCGCAGCGCCTCTTCGCCTGCCTGGCGCCGGGCAAGCGGCAGATCCCGCGCGTCTGCGGGCCCTCGATCAAGAACTGCCCGATCGATGTCGTGGGCAAGTGTGAGGATGTGTGCGATGGCCCGAGGTCGGACGGCAGCTTCTTGAACTGCCGCGATCGTGAGCCGCTCGACCTTCCGTGCGGTCCCCCCGTCTTTCCGCGCGGCACCGACCGCTACAAGGCTTCGGTGTCCGTCTTCCTCGAGTAGCATCGGGCGGCGTGGATTCCGGCGCCGTCCTCGCGAACCGCTTCGTCGTCGGGCAGAAGGTTGCGGCCGGGGGGATGGGGACGGTCTTTCGCGCGCACGACCGCCTCGACGACCGCCCGGTCGCCCTGAAGGTCCTGCACAGCCGCGAGGCCTTCGACGTCGAGCGGTTCGAGCGCGAGTCGCAGATCCTCGCCGAGCTGAGCCACCCGGGGATCGTGCGGTACGTGGCGCACGGGCGGACCGGCGCCGGGGACCACTACCTCGCCATGGAGTGGCTGGAGGGCGAGGACCTGGCGGCGTGCCTCGCGCGCCGGCAGCTCGCGCTCGCCGAGAGCCTCTCGGTGCTGCGCAGGACCGCGGACGCGCTCGCCTTCGCGCACTCGCGCGGGATCATCCACCGCGACGTCAAGCCGAGCAACATCTTCCTCGTCGCCGGCGACGTCGGCCAGCTCAGGCTCGTCGACTTCGGGATCGCGCGCCCGGACGGGGAGTCTCGGCGGCTCACCTACACGGGCGGGATCCTCGGGACCCCGGGGTACATCGCGCCCGAGCAGATCGAGGGCGGGGGCGCGCTCGACGCGCGGGCGGACGTGTTCTCGCTCGGGTGCGTCTTCTACGAGTGCGTCGCGGGCCGCCCGGCCTTCGAGGGGGCGCACGTCATGGCGGCGCTCGCCAAGCTCCTGTTCCAGACGACCCCCCGGCTGCGCGAGGTCCGCGCGGACGTCCCGGAGCCGCTGGAGCAGCTCATGGACCGGATGATGGCGAAGAACCCCGAGGACCGGCCGCGCGACTGCGGCGACGTCGGGGTCGAGCTCGCGCAGATCGCGGAGGTGCTCGACACCTGGGCGACGCCGCGGCCCGCCACGCTGGCCTCCCCGCGCGACGCGACCATGCGCTCGGCGCGGCCCGACGGCTTCCTCACGCGCAGCGAGCAGCGGCTCGTGTCCCTCGTGCTCGCCGGCGAGCCGGACGACGTGCAGATGAGCGTCGCGGCGGCCGGCGGCGTGCCGAGCGCCTCGGACGTCTCGAGCGTGCTGCAGGAGCTCTCGAGCGAGGGCCCGGGCTCCGCGGTGCCGCGCTCGGAGGTGCGGGCCGCGGTGGAGCCCTACGGCGCCCACATCACGGAGATCTCGCGAGGCTCGCTCATCGCGATCCTCGCCGGCGCCGGGAGCGCGGTGGACCGGGCCGAGCGGGCGGCGCGGTGCGCGCTCGCGCTGCGCGCGCGGTTCCCCGGCATCCCGCTCGCCGTCGCCACGGGGCGCGGGGTGTCGTCGGCGAAGCTCATCGAGGGCGACGTCATCGACCGGGGCGTGCGCGCCCTGCGGGCCGCGCACGCCGGGGCGGTCCGGCTCGACGACGTGACGGCCAGCGTGGTCGGCGGCCGGCTCAAGGTGGAGACCGACGAGAACGGGCCGTTCCTCGCGACCGAGACGGCGGCCGACGAGAGCGTCCCCGTGCTCCTCGGCAAGCCGAGCGTCTGGGTCGGCCGCATCCGCGAGCTGTCCATGCTGGAGGGCGTGTTCTCCGGGTGCGTGAGCGAGTCGCTGGCGAGCGCGGTGCTCGTGATCGGCGCGGCGGGGTCCGGGAAGTCGAGGCTCCGCCTGGAGTTCCTCACCCGGGTGCGGCGCCAGTTCGGGTCGGTGGAGATCCTCTCCGGGCGGGCCGAGTCGATGGCCGCGGGGTCCCCGTTCGGCCTCATCGCCGACGCGATCCACAAGGCGGCGGGGATGCGCGAGGGCGAGCCGGTGGAGGCCCGGCGGCGCAAGCTGACGCGCCGGCTAGGGCGCCACCTGAGCGGCGAGTCGCTGAGCCGGATCGCGGCCTTCCTGGGCGAGATCTCGCGGACGCCGTTCCCCGACGGCGAGACGAGCGGGCTGCGCGCGGCGCGCGACAACGCGATGCTCATGGCCGACGCGACGCGCGCGGCGTGGGAGGACTGGCTCGCCGCCGAGTGCGCGGCGCAGCCGGTGCTGCTCGTGCTCGAGGACCTGCACTTCGGCGATCCGGCGACCGTGCGCCTCATCGATCAGACGCTCCGGAACCTCCGGGACCTGCCGCTCATGCTGCTCGCGCTGGCCCGGCCCGAGGTGAGCAAGCAGTTCCCCGCGCTGTGGACCGACCGGGAGGTGCAGACGATCAAGCTCGGGCCGCTGCCCGCCAAGGCGAGCGAGCGCATGGTGCGGAGCGCGCTCGGCGAGGACACGCCCGCGGAGACGGTGGCCCGGGTCGTGGAGCGGGCCGACGGCAACCCGTTCTACCTGGAGGAGCTCATCCGCGCGGTCGCGACGGGCAAGGGGGACGTGCTGCCCGACTCGGTGCTGGGCACGGTCGAGGCGCGGCTCGACGCCGAGGGGCACGAGGCGAAGCGCGTGCTGCGGGCCGCGAGCATCTTCGGCGACCGCTTCTCGAAGCTCGCGGTGGCGGCGCTGCTCGGCGGCGCGACGCGCGTGAAGGAGACCGAGACGTGGCTCGACGCGCTCGCGGCGCGGGAGCTCATCGCCCCGGTCTCGACGCCGGGGTGGCTCATCCCGACGGACTACGTGTTCCGCCACGCGATCGTGCGCGAGGCCGCGTACGCGATGCTCACCGAGCCGGACCGCGCCCTCGGCCACAAGCTGGCCGGCGAGTGGCTCGAGCGCAGCGGGCACACCGACGCGATGGCGCTCGCGGAGCACTTCCGTCGCGGCGGCGAGCCGGCGCGCGCGGTGCGGTGGTACCGGAGGGCCGCGGAGCAGGCGCTCGAGGCGAACGATCTGGCGAGCGCGCTCGCGCGCGCCGAGATGGGCGTCCAGTGCGGGGCGGCCGACGAGGAGCTCGGGCGGCTGCGGCTCGTGGAGGCCGAGATCGCCCTGTGGCAACAGGAGACGGCGCTCGCCGTGCAGCGCGGCACCGAGGCGGCGAGCCTCGTGCGGACCGGGAGCTCGCCGTGGTTCCGCGCCATCGGGCAGGTGATCATCGCGGAGGGGAAGCTCGGCCACTTCGATCGCGTCGAGGCGTGGGCGACGCGGGCGGCCGAGGCGGCGGGCGCGATCAGCGCGCGGATCATGTGCCTGTGCGAGGCCGCGATGTACCTGATCTTCGGCGGCCGCTACACGGCGGCCGACGCGCTCATCCAGATGCTCGAGGCGGCCGCGAGCGAGCCCGCCGGGCTCGAGCCGCAGGCGGCGGGCCAATACCAGCAAGCGCGCGCGATCCGGGCGCACACGAGGGGCGACATCGGGGCCGCGCTGAGCGGGTTCACGGCGGCGAGCGCGGCGTTCGAGCAGGCCGGCGACCGCCGGAACGCCTGCGCGGCGCGCTCGAACCTGGGCTTTTTGTACGGCGAGCTCGGCGACTTCGAGGTGGCCGAGTCCGAGCTCCGGACGGCGCTGGCCGGGGCGCAGCGCATGGGCCTCGACGACCTGGAGACGGCCGCGCTCCAGAACCTCGGCTACGTCATCGCCCACCTGGGGCAGCTCGAGGAGGCGAAGCTCCTCGAGCAGCGCGCCGCCGCGGCGTTCCAGCAGCAGGGCGACCGGCGCATGGAGGGCGTGACGCTGACGTACATGGCGAAGATCATGCTCCTGTCGGGCGATCCCGCGGCCGCCGAGCGCGAGGCGCGCGCCGCGGTCGAGGCGCTGGTGGTGGCGCCTCCGCTCCGCGCCGCCGCCGTGGCGGTGCTCTCGCGCGCGCTGCTCGCGCAGGGCCGCCCGGAAGAGGCGCTGCCGGCCGCGCGCGAGGCGTTCGTGCAGCTCGAGGAGGCGGGCTCGCTCGAGGAGGGCGAGTCGCTCGTGCGGCTCGCCTACGCCGAGGCGCTCGCGGCGGCGGGCGCCGCGCGCGAGGCGGCGGAGGCGCTCGCCGTCGCGCGCCAGCACCTGCTCGACCGCGCGGCGAAGATCAGCGACGCGTCCTTCCGGGAGCGGTTCTTGACGTGCGTGCCCGACAACGCGAAGACCCTCGCGCTCGCCGCCGCCGAGTGACATTTCACGGGGCGGCGGCGCGGCTCGCCTACGCCGGCTGCGTCGGCTGATCCAGGGCGGCCTCCGCCGCCTCGCGCTCGGCGATGGCGGCGGCGTGGCGGCGCAGCCGGTCGCCCATCACGTTCGGGATGCGCGCTGAGGCCGCGAGCGCGGCCGAGAGCGCGCGGCGCGCGGCGGCGAGCCGGCCGCGGCGCAGCGCGGTCACCGCGCGGATCTCGAGGACCTCGATGTGCTCCTGGCCCACGGAGCTCTGGGCCGAGCGGTCCACGAGCGCGTCCCACGCCGCGTCGTCCGCGGCGCCCCTGTCCTGCGTGGCCAGATCGATCATGGCGCAGAGCACCTCCTCCGAGGGGACCATCAGCGCGTCGGCCTGGCCCTCGTCGCGGGCGCGCTCCTGCATCTCGCGCATCTGCTCGAACAGCGCGCGCGCCTCGGCATGCTCGCCGCAAAAGAAGAGGAACCGGGCCTTGAGGAGCAAGGCGACGGGCCGGCACGCCCCGCAGAGCCGGTGCCGCTCGATCTCGAGCGCGCGATCGATGTGCGGCCCCGCCGCCGCGAGGTCGTCCATGAGGTAGAGGTACTCGCCGAGGTTGTACTCGCCGACCCGCTCCAGCCCGCTCTGGCCGAGATCGCGCGCGAGCGCGAGCACCCGCTCGAGGTCGGCGATCATCCGGGCCTTGTCGCCGCGGCACGCCCAGAGGAGCGCGCGGTTGTTCGTCACGGAGCCGAGGTGGAGCGTGTCGTGGTGCGCCTCGCAGAGCGCGATCGCCCGGCCGAGCGCGTCCTCGGCGTCGTCGAGCCGGCCGAGCCCCTGGAGGACGAAGCCGAGCATGAGCAGCGAGATGACGAGCGTCTCGTACCCTTCGTCGCCGAGCGAGGCGGCCGACGCCGCCGCGCGCTCGAGCGCGGTGGCCGCCTCTTCCTCCCGGCTGAAGCGGTGGAGCGTGCGCCCGGCGCCGAGCGCGAGGCGCGCGGTGAGCGCCGGCGACAGCGTGATCTCCTCGGCGAGCACGCCCGCCTCCTCGACGCGCTCCTCGGAGCTCTTGAACTCGTCCATCCAGTCGAGCGCCGTGGCCTCGTCGAGCAGGATGTCGATCTGCGCCCGGACGTCGCCGCGCGCCCGCGCGATGGCCCGCGCGCTGGCGAAATCGGCGAGCGCGTCGTGGTAGCGGCCCAGGCGGTAGCGCATGAGGCCGCGGCCCCGGTGCGCGGCCGCGCGGTCGGGGCGCGCCCCGCCCGGCGCGCGGCGGCTGGGCGGGCCTCCGCCCGGGGCCGTCGGCTCGATCGGCTGCTCCAGGGCGCGGCTGTAGAGCGTCTCCGCGTCGAGGTAGGCGTGCCGGGCGCGCGCGCGCTCCGCCAGGGTGAGGTAGGCGATCTCCGCGATCTCGCCGAGGCCCGCCTGGGCGGCGTGGTACGCGAACGGGATGAGGCGCTCGTTCTTGAGGTGCGGCGCGTCGCGCTCGCCGGCCTCGTCGCCCGCGGCGTCGCGGTGCAGCTTGAAGGCCGCGAGGTGGACGCGCCGGCGGAGCGGCTCGGGCGCGCCGCGGGCCACCGCCTCGCGGACCAGCGCGTGGCGGAAGCCGATGCGCCCCCGCCGGTCCTGGACGAGGAGGCCCGCGGCGATCAGGCGCTTCACGGCGACCGCGGCGTCGAGCGGCAGGTCGTCGGCCTCGCCGTGCTCGTCGAGCCGGTGGAGCACGCCGGCCACCTCGGCGACCGCGACGTCGGGGCCGAGCAGCGCGATGAGCCGCGCGTGCGCCTGCAGCGCGGGCGGGAGCGCGTCGATCTCGCCGAGGGCCAGCCAGTCGAGGAGCGGCATGTCGGGGAGCCGATCGAGCTCGTCGGTGGCGAGGTACCACGCGTCGCCCCGCGGGTGCCGGCGCACGACGCCCCCCCGCTTGAGGCCGCGCACGAGCTCGATGAGCAGGAGCGGGACGCCCTGCGCGCGCTCGACGAGGTGCGCGACCGCGGGCTCGGGCACGTCCTCCGCGGGCAGGAGCAGCCGCCGGCACAGGGCGATCGCGCTCTCGCGATCGAGCGCCTCGAGCCGATAGGTCTCGCGGCGCGCGGCGCGCTCGCCGAAGGAGGGGCGCGCGCTCTCGAAGCTCGGCCGCCCGAACGCGCAGATGAAGAGCGGCGCCTGCGCCTCGGCGAGCGCCGCGTACTCGAGCGCGGCGAGCGCCGCGTCGTCGGCGACGTGCGCGTCGTCGAGCACCACGAAGAGCGGCGTCCGGCGCGATCGCCGGCGGAGGGCCTCGCCGGCGGCCACGGAGAGCGCGGCGCGGAGCGCGCCGGGCGCCGCGGAGAGCGCGCGGAGCTCGGGGTAGCGCTCCTCGGCGAGCGGGTCGTCGCTGATCCAGCCGAGCGCGAGCGCCACGGCGGCCCCGAGCCGCGCCTGCTGCGCGCCCGCGAGGCGGCGCCGGAGGAGCGCGCTGCCGCCGTCCGCCGGAGGGGACGACGGCAGCGCGAGCGCCCGCTGCAGGATCTCCCGGACGACGCGATCGGCCCCGCCCGCGACCGGCTCGCCGGTCCGGAGCTCGATCACCTCGGCGCGCCCCTCGATCGCGCGCAGCCGCTGCGCGAGCGCGCCGGCGAGGCGGCTCTTGCCGTGGCCGGCCACGCCGATGACGCTGGCGATGGTGGGCGTCGCGGTCGCCACGGCGTCGCGCGCGCCCGCGACCAGCGCGTCGAGCACGTCGCTCCGGCCGAACAGCGGCTGGGAGCTCGAGTCGAACGCGGTGTCGGCGTCGGGCAGGGCGGCGGCCAGCCCGGGCCCGGCGGAGGCCGGTCCTGGCGAGGGGGCGCCGTCGCCCGGGACCTGGGAGGCGTCGTCGCCGAGCGCCGCCGCGGCCGCCGGCGACAGGGTGAGGCCCGGAGGGCCGCCCGCCGCGAGCCGATCCTCCCGGTGGAAGAGCGGGCTCAGGAACCGCCGCGTGCCGTCGGGCCGCGGCTGGACGGACACGGTCGCGAGGTCGAGCAGCCCGCGGGAGAGGACGCGCTGCTGCTCGAGCTCGCGGCCGGCGTGCACCGCGCGGCGCAGCGGGCTCGCGCCGTCCGCGTGATCGAAGACGGCGACGAAGCGGCCGCCCGCGGCGTGGGCGAGCTCGCCGCCCAGCGCGCTGAGCCTCCGCTGGAGGGCCACGACGTCGAGCTCGGCCTCGAAGAAGAGGAGCGCGACGGCGCGCCGCTCGACGCTGCGGCCGCTGGGCGGCGGCGGCTCGGTGGTGGGGCCCCGGAGGCGCGAGGGGCGGCGCTCCTGGCCGCGCTCGAAGCTCTCCAGGGCGGCGCCGAGCGCCGCGGCGCTCGCGAAGCGCTGGCCCCTGTCCTTCGCGAGGCACCGGAGCACGATCTCCTCGAGCGAGCGCGAGATCGGCGCGATCAGGGAGGGCCGCGGGGGGCGGCGGCTGAGGTGGTCCTGCCGCACCAGGGCGGGGGGTCCCCAGAAGGGCGGCTTGCCGGTGAGCAGCTCGAACAGCACGGCGCCGAGGGCGTACACGTCCGCGCGCGCGTCGACGTCGCCGCGGCCGTCGCACTGCTCGGGGGCCATGTACTCGGCGGTGCCGGGCGCGTCGCTCTCGGCGGTGAGGCGGGGCGACGGCTCGCGGTGCCCCGCGGCGAGGCCGAGATCGATGATGGTGGCGCGGTGCCCGCCAGCTCCGGCGCGCGCGGCGAGCGGCGCGCCGGAGACGAAGATGTTCTCCGGCTTGACGTCGCGGTGCACGTAGCCGCGCGCGTGGATCGCCTCGAGGGCCCGGAGCGCGGAGCGCGCGAGGGCGCACGCCTCGCGCGCCGGCATCGGCCCGGCGACCCCGCGCGCCACGAGGCGGTCGGCGAGCGTGGGGCCGTCGAGGTACTCCATGACGAAGTACGGCGCGCCCGAGGCGAGCTGGCCGCACCCGTAGACGGCGGGCACGTGGGGCGGCCCGACGTCGTAGAGGGCTCGCATCTCCTTGACGAGGCGCGCGCTCGCGTCCGGCTGGTCGACGCGCGCGACCTTGATCGCCACGGTCGGGCCGCCCTCCTCGGGCTCGGCCGCGAACACGGCCCCGAACCCGCCTGCGCCGGCGAGCCGGACGCCCCGGTAACCTTCGATGCTGGGCGGAGCGCTCGCGCCGAGCCAGCTGCCGCTGGACTCGTCCGCGCCGCCGGGCGCGCCGGGCTCGGGGCTCGCCTGCCGCACCACGGGGCCGTGCTCCGGACACCCCGGATCCGCGTGCGCGACGCGCCTGCCGCACTCCCTGCACCGCGCGGTGGGCGCCCCGGAGCGGGCCGCGCTTCCGCCTCGACGAGCATCGGGCAACATGGGGGCCTCATGGCAGGAACGTCGTAATCACCGCGGGCCACGACTCGCCTCGATCGTCGGTGCAGCTCGGGCGATAGCCGTCGGCCGCGCCGGGCGCGTCACACGCGAGATCGCATGAGCCCACGATGTGAATGTTCGGGCACTCTCGGACGCCCCCGCCGGGCTCGGGGAGCCCCGCGGCGCAGTCCCTGCTGAGGGCCCGAGAGCTCTCCACGTTGGATTTGTTGTAGCAGGCATAGAGGCGGGGCGGGGTCGCGAACAGATCGCCCCAGAACGCGCCTTCCTCGATCGGATACGACTCGATCTCGCTCGCGTCCGGGTGCCTGAGGGCGAGGTGCGCCGCGCGCGACGAGATCATCACGGAGACGCCGGCCCGGTTGGCGCGCGACGCCACGCAGGCCGAGACCCACTGCTCCCGGGACTCGCTCAGCGGCGCGATGGCCCAGCTCGCCGCGAGCCCGAGGTAACCCTGGTAGACCTCCTCGCGCAGCTCGCCGCGCTCGTCGCGCCACGAGAACCTGAACGACTGCGACGGGGTCAGCGCGCAGCCGACGATGTATTGAAGGAGCTGCCTGGACATCGCGCCGAGCTCCCCTGGGCGGGTGATGGCGGCGCGGACCGCCGCCGAGAGGGCGTTCGAGGCGAGTCTGTTCGGGGCGAGCGCAATCGGGTCGAGGGCGTTCGGGTTGAGGGCGTTCGGGTTGAGGGCGTTCGGGTTCAGCGCGTTGTGATTCACGAGCGCACTTGAGACCTCGTCGACCGACCCCCACTCCGCGGGAAATCCGTCGCTGCCACCGCAGCACGGCACTGAAGCCAACAGAAATGTGTGCGCGCACAGAGCTCGGATTCGCCTCTTCATCTGTCCCCCTCCGCGCCCGTTCTGCTAGCAGATGGAATAGGCTACCGTAAGGATAACGATGGATTTACTGTACCACTTGGCGAAGCGGCGTGTAGCGCCAACCCGGCCGTCTGGCGCGGAGAAACTCCTCGCTCGGGTGAGTCCTTAGTCGCATCGGGGGGGTTATGACGATGGATGCTTTGGCGACACGAGATAACGAGACGCGGGCATTTTCACTGGAGGAGAGGTCCTTTTCCCGAGGCGAGCTGCCGTGCGGCACGCGGGCGGGTGAGTACACCGTTGTGTCGCCCATCGCCCGGGGCGGATGTGGGGCCGTGTACGAGGCCATTCACCTCCGGACCGGCGAGCGCGTGGCGATGAAGGTGCTCCACGGCACGCTCGCCGCGTCGCCGAAGATGGTGAAGCGCTTCCTGCGCGAGATCGAGGTGGTGCGGCTGCTCAACCACCCCGGGATCGTCGAGATTCATGACGCCGGCGAGCTCGCGGACGGCCGGCCATTTTATATGATGGAGCACCTCGACGGGGTGACGCTCGACGTGCTCCTCCGGCAGGAGGGGCGGCTCTCGCCGGAGCAGGCGCTCGAGCTGCTCGAGCCGGTCTGCTCGGCGCTCGACGCGGCGCACGCGGCCGGGATCATCCATCGCGACGTGAAGGGCAGCAACATCTTCGTCTCGCGGGGCGCCCCGCGGGCGGTCAAGCTCCTCGATTTCGGGATCGCCAAGCTGATGGAGCCGGACGAGGGGGCGAGCGGCTTCACCACGGCGGGGAGGGCGCCTGGCACCCTCACGATCATGGCGCCCGAGCAGATCCTCGGCGGCGTCCTCGACGCGCGCGTGGACGTGTATGCGCTCGGCGTCCTCCTGCACAGGCTCCTCACGGGCAAGCTCCCGTTCTACTCGCCGGACGCGACCGAGCTGCTCCGGCAGCACCTGGAGGAGCCCGCGCCGCGCCCGAGCCGGCGGACCCCGCTGCCGCCCGCGCTCGACGCGGTGGTGCTGCGCTGCATGGAGAAGCAGCCGGAGCACCGCTATCCTTCGGTGAAGAGCTTCCTTTACACGCTGCGCGAGGCGGTCGGCGAGCCGACGTCGGGGCGGAGCAGCATGCCGGAGCTCCAGACCGACGCGATCGCGATCTACCTCGATCTCCGGGTGCGCACCGACGCCGACGATCTCGACGACGCGCTCGCCGAGGAGCTCGGCCTCGTGCTCGACCTCGCGGAGGAGCGCCTCCGGGACGCCGGGCTCACGCTGGTCTCCGTGACCGGCAGCGAGATCCTCGCCGTGCGCCTCCTCTCCAGCGAGCTGCGGGAGTCGCTGCTGGAGCGCGCGGCGGTGATCGAGATCGCCGCCTCGCTCCACGAGGAGATCGCGCTGAGGAGCGGCCCGGACACGCGCGTGCACACGAACCTGTGCCTGCACGCCGGGCAGGTCGTGGTGCGCTCGGCGAACCACCCGGAGATCATCGGCGGCGACCTGGCCCGGGTCGGGGCGTGGGCGCCCGTCGACGCGGTGCACGCGCTCTGCGCGACGGAGGCGGCGGTCCGCGGGATCGGCGGACTCGAGCTCTCCGCGGGGCCGCCCGGGCTCCTGCTGATCGGCGAGCTCTCCGGGCACTGCTCCTCGCCGGCGCCGACGCTGCGGTGCCGCGCGCTCTGACGCGGCCGGCGTCGGCCCTTCAGCGACGCGCGCCGCGCCCCCGCGACGCGCGATGTCAGGTCGGCGACGGGCGCGCGCTCGGCGTGGACCCCCTGGCCGACTCGGGAGCTCCCGGAGTCGATATGACGACGCAAAAACGAGCGAGGGGCGATTGCCGCTCGATGATAGGTGCCATTATAAGGGCCGCCCGCGGGTCGCTCGGCCTCGCGCCCGCGCCTCGCGGCTCCGGAAAGCTCTCATGTCCATGCGCCTTCAGCAAGCACTCCAGACCCTCCTCGATTCCGCCCCTCTCCTTCGCGACGCATCGAGCAGCGGTAACGTCCGTGTGCTCGCCTCGCTCCTCGGGCCCGCCTTCCGCGGCTTCGTCCAGCGGCGGGGCAAGGGCGTGGTCTCGACCGATATCTCGGTTGGATACGAGGCCAGCTTTAACTGGAGTTACGGGCGGGACGACCCCGACATGGCGAGGCTCTACCACCTCGCCAAGACGTCCCAGTGGGACGCTGCGACAGACCTCGACTGGTCGCGGAGCGTCGACTGGCTCGACCCGGCAATGCCGCTCTTGCCCGACAGCTGGATGCCGCCGTCCAAGCTGCCCGCCTGGGGCAGGCTCTCCGAGCGGGAGCGCGCGACGCAGCGCCACGGGCTGCTCTCCTGGATGCTGAGCCAGTTCCTGCACGGCGAGCAGGGCGCCTTGTTCGCGGCGTCGCAGATCACGGAGTGCGTGCCGTCGCTCGACGCGAAGCTCTACGGGAGCACGCAGGTCGCCGACGAGGGGCGCCACGTCGAGGTGTTCCACGCCTACCTGACGCAGAAGCTGGAGAAGCTCTACGAGATCAACGACAACCTCTATGTCGTCATCGACGCGATCATGAGCGACGGCCGGTGGGACATGAAGTTCCTCGGCATGCAGATCATGATCGAGGGCCTGGCGCTCGGCGCGTTCGGCTCGATTCGACAGATGACGAGCGAGCCGCTCCTCAAGGACGTCCTCCGGTCGGTGATCACCGACGAGGCGCGCCACGTCCACTACGGGGTGCTCGCGCTGAGCAGGTTCTACCGCGAGGGCATCGACGAGCGGGCGCGGAGGGAGCGTGAGGACTGGGCGTTCGACCTGTCGGTGCTCCTGCGCAACCGCTTCCTGGCGCACGAGTTCTATGACGAGTTCTACGCTCACCGCATGACGCGCTGCGCGTGGGACGAGCTCATGCTCCAGAGCGACCTGATGGGGTTCTTCCGCCGGACGATGTTCAGGCGGATCGTGCCGAACCTGAAGCGGATCGGCCTTTTGTCCGCGCGGATGCGGCCGCGCTACGCCTCGCTCGGCCTGCTCGAGTACGAGCACGGGCGGGCGGCCAGCGAGCTGACGGCCAAGGAGCTGCTCGACGACGCGTGAGGCGAGGGCGGCCGAGGGCGAAAGACGCGGACGCCCGCGCCGGCCCCGGGGAGAGATCAGCAGGTGGACCGGGCGCAGGCCGAGAGCTCGACGCCGCACCGCCTCTGGATGCAGGCGAAGTCGCCGTTGCAGGCGGCGAGCGACCTGAAGGCGCACGAGAGGGCCTGATCGGCGAAGAACTGAGCGTTGGGGCAGCCCCGCGAGACGCAGCTGGAGACGCACGCGACGCTGAACTCCGGCGGCATCCGCTCCCTGTCGATGCACCGGGCGGCGCAGGTGACCACCTCCTGGCAGTCCACGGGCTCGCACGCGCCGCAGTCCTGGGGGCAGATGCCGCAGGTCTCGAAGCTCTCGCAGACGCCGTTCGAGCACACCGAGCAGACGCCGCAGTCGCGCCGGCAGGACGCGCACGTCTCCGTCCCCGAGCAGACGCCGTCGCCGCACGTGGCGCAGGCGCCGCAGTCGTCCGGGCAAGAGAAGCAGCTCTCGATCCCGCCGTTGCACACGCCGTTGCCGCAGGCCTCGCAGACGCCGCAGTCGGGGGCGCACGAGCGGCAGTCCTCCCGCGGCGAGCAGACGCCGTCGCCGCAGCCCTGGCAGACGCCGCAGTCGCCCGCGCACGTCGCGCACGTCTCGGCGCCGCTGCACACGCCGTCGCCGCAGTTCGGACACACCCCGCAGTCGCCCGGGCACGTCGAGCACGACTCGCTCGCCGGATCGCAGGCGGCGTCGCCGCAGCGCGGACAGATGCCGCAGTCCTCGGCGCAGCTGCCGCAGTCCTCGGCGCCGTTGCAGGCGCCGTCGCCGCACCCCCCGCACGGGCCGCAGTCGATCGCGCAGCTCGAGCACGTCTCTGTCCCCGAGCAGGCGCCGTCGCCGCACCCCTGGCCCTGGCACGGGCCGCAGTCGGGGGCGCAGGAGCGGCAGTCCTCGGCGCCGTTGCAGGCGCCGTCGCCGCACGCCGGGGGCTCGGCGCCGGACGAGCTGTCGTACTCCCACGTCTCGGTGCGGCCGCAGCCCGCCCCGAGCGAGGCCCCCGCGAGGGCGACGAGCGCAGACCAGGCGAAGGCGCGCGAGGAGAGGAAGCCAGGGCGACGCCGCCCGGGCCGCAGCAGGAAGCTCAGCCGGCTTGTGGTACCCATACGATCAGCCCCGGGGATCACGAGAGGTCGGGTTGTCAGAAGGAGCGGGACCGGCTCGCGGGCTGCAGCGGCGCCGCGATGAGCCGTCCACGGGAACGCGCGCGGACGGAACATACATGGAGACGGCCCACGGATGGCGCCAAAGCACAGGCGCGCCGCGGGCCGGGGCCGCATGCGCGACGCGGGGCACAAAATAAAAGAGGGCGGCGCCTCCGGAGAGGCGTCGCCCAAAGCGCTCCGCGGTGCGCGCTTCAACCAGGAAGCGACGTGCCGCGCAGAGAGCTCACTTGGGGGCGTCGGCGGGGGCCGCCGCCGGGTCGGCCGCCGGAGCCGCCGCCGGGTCGGCCGCCGGAGCCGCCGCCGGGTCAGCCGCCGGAGCCGCCGCCGGGTCAGCCGCCGGGTCAGCCGCCGGAGCCGCGCCCGGGTCGGTCGGGGCCGGGGCGCTGCCGCCGCAGGCGACGACGAGGGACGACACGGCGACGAGCGCAAGAACGAGCTTCTTCATGGAATCCTCCGAAAAAGAGGGCGGTCAGGCCACCCTCACAACCAACAGGCGTGTGAACCGCACGCAAATCCGGCGGCCACCACCCAGACGCCGCTGGGGGCCAGAACGGCTCACAGTTTTTTCGATGAGCCGCCCGGGCCCGACCAGGCGTCTAGAAAAGTGTGGGAACCTCGGGGCGCTCCTGATGCCGCTCTGGACAGGAGCTCAGGGCTCGGCGCTCCGCCCGGGCCGCTGCCCCGCCTCCCGCGAGGGCACCGCGATCACCGTCTGCTGTACATTTCCAGTCATGTCCCCTGGTACGAACGCATGGCTCTGAGACCTCAGCGAGGGCGCTTGCGCCTTGTCGAACCGGCCGCCCCGGCTGCCCCGGCCGCGGAGGCCCAGGAGGACATGGGCGACGCCGGGCCCGCGTTCGCTCCGGAGGAGCGCGGCCGCGGCGATGGCCGGTTCGGGGGGGCGGGCGCGCAGGACCGGCGGTCCTCCGCCGCGACCGGGCCGGCCGAGCGCGGAACGGGCCTCGCGGAGCTGCCGGACGCGCAGCTCGTGGTGCTCGGCGCCCGCGGGGACGTGGGCGCGCTCGAGCAGCTCTACCGGCGGCACGTCGCCTTCGCCATCCACCTCGCGACGCGCATCGAGGGCTCCGCGCGCGACGTGGAGGACATCGTCCACGACGCGTTCCTCCGCGCCTACGAGCGCCTCGACGATCTCGTGGATCCCGCCGCGTTCCGCGCCTGGCTCGGGTCGATCATCGTCCACAAGGTCCGCTCGCGGATGCGGCGCGCGCGGCTGCTCGGCGTGCTCGGGATGGGCAAGTCGAGCGAGCCGGTCGATCTCGACGCGCTGGCGAGCCCGGCCGCGTCGCCCCACGCGCGCGCGCAGATCGCGCAGATCTACGCCCTGCTCCAGACGTTGCCGGCGGACGACCGGATCGCGTGGATCCTCCGCTCGGTGGAGGGGCACGATCTCGAGACGGTCGCGCAGATGACGGGCTGCTCGCTCGCGACCGTCAAGCGGCGGATTTCGCGGGCGCAGCAGTTCCTCGACGGTCATTTTGTAGATTCAACCAGCAGCGAGGTCTCATCATGAGCCGGCGAGGGCTACCCCGGATCGCCACGGCAGATCTGCGCGACCACGCGACCGAGGAGCGGATCGCGCGCGTCTGGGACCGCATCGAGCACGACCTCGGGGCGCGCGAGCGCTCGTCGCCGCGGCGCGCGGGCATGGCCGCGATGCTCGCGGCGGCGACGTTCGCGGCGTTCGGCGGCGGCCTGTGGCTCGGCAAGGCGATCTGGAGCGACGAGCGCGCGGCGCCCGCGCCCACCGCCGTGGCGCCGGCCGACGACGCGCCGTCGCTCGTCGACGTGTTCGCCGCGGGCTCGCAGGGGCGCACCTTCCAGCTGCCGGGCGGCGGGAGGATCTCGCTGACGGCGGGCACGACCGTCGAGGTCGAGCAGGCGGACGGCGGCGCGCTGACGCTGCGGCTCGTGCAGGGCGAGGCGTGGCTCGACACCGTGAGCGGGACGCGCACGGCGGCGCTCGCGCTCGTCGCCGGCGAGGCCCGCCTCGCGGCGGCGGCGGGCAGCGTGCTGCGCGTGAAGCACAACGTCGACGCGATCGACGTCAACGTCGCGGATGGCTCGGTCAAGCTCACGTCGCCGGCCGGCTCGCGGGAGCTCGGGCGCGGCGACGCCGAGGAGGGCGTGCCGATCCGGCAGCGGATCGCGGTCGTGGCGCCGCCGGAGCCGCGGCGCGCCCGCGCCCCGTCGCTCCCGCGCTCGAGCGCGGAGGTGGCGCCGATCGAGCCGCCGGCGGCCGCCGCGCCGGCCGCCTCCGCCGCCGCCGCGCCGGACTGGCGCGCGCGGTACAACGCGGGCGACGTCGCCGAGGCGCTGCAGAGCCTGCAGCAGCAGAGCGGCGGCATCGACGGGGCCATCGCCTCCGCGAAGACGGCGAGGGAGCTGATGGACCTCAGCGACCTCTTGCGCGGGAAGGGCGGCGATCGCGCCGCGGCGATGCGCGCGTTCGCGCGCGTGGTCGAGGGCTTCCCGAGCGACGCGAACGCGCCGATCGCAGCCTACAAGCTCGGCGACATGCACGCGAGCATGGGCGAGCAGGCGCTGGCGGCGAAGTACTACGAGCAGGCGCGCTCGCTGTCGCCCGAGGGCAACCTCGCGGAGGACTCGTTCTGCAAGCGCATCCGCGCCGAGGTGGTCGCCGGCCACAAGGAAGAGGCCTCTCAGATGGCCAAGGAGTACGTGGCCAAGTACCCGGACGGCCGGTGCGAGGACGTCCAGCGGATCGTCTCCGGCGAGTCCGGTGAAGAGGCGGTCGAGCAAGAGGAGCACGCGGCCCCGCCGCCCCAGCCTCCGCCGGCCCCGGACGCGAGCCCGACCCCGTAGCGCGGGGGCGCCCGTCCACGTCGATCGCGCTCCGCCGAGCGCGGCGGACACGCTTGACATCCCCTAGCGGTTCTGCGCTTGCTTGCTCGCCGCGCCGGAGAACCGCTCAGGATGACCACCGCCGTCCGCACCAGCTCTCTACCCGCTCGCAACGACGTTCAATCGCTCCCGTCGTGGAAGCTGGTGTTGCCCCGAGGCGGCTATGTGTCCTCGATGGAGGCGTTCACCACGGCGATGGGCGTCCCTGGCTTCGTGCTGCTCGATCTGGGCACGCTGGCCGGCGGCAAGGACGCGCACCGCCTCCTCGGGCTGCGGTACCTCATCGCGAACGGCGAGGTGTGGAGGACGCACTTCGGCTGGCAGCGCCCCCTGGAAGCGGCGCTGCGCAGGGCGCTCCTCAACGAGGAGCGGGTGCAGGAGCACCTCGCGGCGGCGGAGGGCCTGCTCGCGCGGATCCGGGACACGCGCGCGGCGATCACGGCCGCGGACCGCGACGGGTTCGCGCGCTACCTGGAGGGCGGGCTGCTCCAGGCGCTGAAGCGCCGTGAGTTCGACGACGAGCGGCTCCTCAAATTCCTGATCCTGGAGCAGGACGAGCCCTCGCTCCGCGACAAGGCGGCGGAGCTCCTGCGCTCCCGGGCCGGCGACCTCCTGCGGGAGGACGCGCAGGCGCTGGATCTCCTGTACGCCGCCGTGCATCGCCTGGACAGCTACCCCGCCACGACGGTGAGCGCGGGCCAGCTCAAGTACGTCCTCGTCGCGGACAAGGGCGAGATGGGCGTGCGGGCGACGCGGGAGGCGATCGCGCTCGGCAAGATCCCGGTGGTCCTCTACAGCCTGCAGGACGACGCGAACGCGCTGCAGCTGCGGATCGCGCGGGAGGGCGGCGGGTTCGGCGTGGGGCTCGAGGGGAGCTTCCGCGAGAGCTACGCGAACTTCACCCAGATCGCGGACAAGGTGAGGGCCGAGTTCGAGCGGCGCTTCGGCGACGGCTGGCAGGAGGAGCTGTCGCGCGCGGGGCTCTACCCCGGGTACGGCCCGCTGGCGGAGAACGCCGCGGCCATCCGGCACTTCCGCCAGAAGAACATCGTCTTCGTCGGCCCGATGCAGGACGTGGTCGAGAGCGCCGGCGACAAGCGCAAATTCCGCCTGATGGCCCAGGATTTCGACCCGACCGCGGTGACGCCGGGCATCGTCATCGACAGCGACGATCCGGGCGAGATCCAGCGGATCGTCCTGGAGGCCCACGCGGCTGGGCGCTTCACGTTCCCGGGGCGGCTGAAGGCCGCCAACGGCGGCGGCGGCCGCGGGCAGGCCGTCATCCCGACGGTGGAGCAGGTGCCTCAGGCCATCCAGAAGGTCCTCGGCGAGATCAAGGCGTACAACTGGCAGCCGGGCGTGATGTTCGAGCAGAACATCCCGGAGACGATCCACCTGGAGGTGCAGGTGCTGCGGGATCGCTACGGCAACGCGCGGCACTTCGGCATGCGCGACTGCAGCGAGCAGCGCGCGAGCCAGAAGATCCAGGAGGAGGCGCCGCCGGCCCTGCTCCGGCGGTACCCGGGCCTGGAAGAGCGCATCTGCGGGCTCGCGGTGCGGATCGCGGACCGCGTGGGCTACGTGGGCGCGGGCACCGTCGAGCTGATGTTCAAGGAAGGGAAGTTCTACTTCCTGGAGATGAACACGCGCATCCAGGTGGAGCACCCCGTCAGCGAGGAGAGCTACGCCATCAAGCGGAAGCGCAGCCGCGTCCCCGTGAACCTCGTCGCGTGGCAGATGCGCATCGCGGACGGGCAACCCATCGATTTCGAGCAGGACCACGTGGTGCAGACCCACTGTAGCCGCGAGTTCCGCATCAACGCGGAGAGCTGGAATCCCGATCTCAGGGACTCGCGGGACGGTGGCAAAGGGCTGTTCTTGCCCAACGCGGGTATCTTCGATCGCATCGCGCTCCCCGACACCGACCCGATCCGCGAGGCGCTCGAGGAGAAGGGCCTCACCGACCTGAAGGTCCGCTTCGACTGCGGCTTCGAGGCGGGGGACGTCCTCGTGAACAAGGACCCCACGTTCGGCAAGCTCATCGTCTCCGTGAGCTGCAAGGACCCGGACAGGGCCTATGAGCTCCTGCGGCTCGCGTCCCTCGAGGTGCTGAAGAAGATGAAGATCGAGGGGCGGCAGGTGCGGCCCGACGGGACGCCCATCCAGGGCTCGCCCTTCAAGACGAACCTCCAGGATCACGTGCGCATCCTGAGGATGCCGCTGTTCAAGCGCCATTCGAGCGGCGACGACACCGGACGTCACGTCAACTGGCTCGTGGCCGCGTTCCGCCAGGAGGCGTGAGCCGGGGTAGGCAGCCGCGCTCCCCTGTGGGGTGAGCGCTGGCAGCGAAATAATCCGCGAACGCGCGGCCGTTCTCGATCGAGGGCGCGTCGCGGGGGATTCGTCCGGCCAGAGCAGCCTCGGTGAGGTGGTCTCGGACGACAAGAAAGAGGCAATTCAGATCGCAACAGGGTATGTGGCCAAGTACCCCGATGGCCCGTGCGAGGATGCCCAGCGGCTCATCTCCGGCGCGGACGGCGCCGCAGAGGACGGGCTTTGGCCGCCTGCCCCCGGCGCGCCCCCCGCGCCGGGATCTTCCCGCGCTCGCCGCCTCCGCGGTCGTCGTCCAGCTGAGCTTCGCCCTCCCGGCCGCGGCCGCCGAGCCGCGCGCCGTCGTGGCGATCACCGGCCGCGCCGCCGCGCCCGTCGCGCCGCGGCTCCCCGAGGGGGCGGCGCCCATCGAGGTGCGCGTCGCCCTGTCGCGCGGTGCGGCGGAGGAGGTCTCGAGCGTCCGCGTGCGGCGCCTGCTCGAGATCGAGCTCCCGGACGGCGCGGCGCTGGCCGCCGAGCCGGTCGGCCCGCTCGGCGACCGCGTCGCGAGCGTGTGGGTCGACCGGCCCACCGCGGCGCGCCTCGAGATCCAGGTGCGCCTCGACGGCCGCGCCGTCGTGCGGCGGCAGATCGCCGTCTCCGGCCTCACCTCGGACGTGGCCGCGCGGCTCGTCGCGATCGCCGCCTCCGAGATGATCCTCGCCGAGATGCGCCGCGCGCGCGCCCCGCGGCGGCCGCCGTCGCCGCGGCGCCCAACGCAAGACGAGGTCGAGCTCGCCTCGCGCGATCTCGACACCCTGTCCGTCTCGGCCGGGCCCTACGGGGCGATCGTCTCGGGCGGGCCGCGGGTGCTCGGCGGGGCCGGCCTCGCGCTCGGCCTGCGGCGCCTGCGGCTCACGGAGTCGCTGTTCGCCCGCCTGCTGGCCGCGCCGTCCGGCGGCGAGCCGCTGCGCTGGATCGAGGCGGGCTTCTCGGGCGACTACCGCTTCTGGCTGGCCGCCTCGTGGCGCCTCTCGATCGGCGCCACCGCCTCCGTCGCGTCGCTCAGGCTGCCCGCCGCCGTCTCCGTCGATGGCATCGCGGGCGAGCGCGACACGTGGTCCGCGCGCGCCGGCCTCGGGCTCGGCGTGGAGACCCGGCTGGGCGGCCCGGTGTGGCTCGGGCTCACGCTGGACCCGGGGATCGTGCTCCGGCCTGCGCCCTACGAGGGCGCCCGCGGGGAGGCGGGCGCCGTCGAGGGGGCCTGGCTGGGGGTCGGCCTCTCGCTCTCCACCGAGCGGCGCTCCGCGCCGCCGCGGTGAGGGTGCGGCGCTCCGCGCCGCCGCGGTGAGGGTGCGGCGCTCCGCGCCGCCGCGGTGAGGGTGCGGCGCTCCGCGCCGCCGCGGTGAGGGTGCGGCGCTCCGCGCCGCCGCGATGAGGCTGTGGTGCGGTGAGGGTGCGGCGCGGTGAGGGGGCGGCGCCGCCCGCTGGCGCAGATCCGCGGTATCTTGATCGCTGATGGATGAAGAGATCCTCGAGCAGCTGCGTGAGCGCTACACGTCAGGGAACCTGATCGTCTTCGCGGGCGCCGGCGTCTCGGCGGCCGCGGGCATGCCCACCTGGAAGCAGCTCGCCGAGAAGCTGCGCGACCGCGCGCGGCGGCGGAGCGCGGACCAGGCGGTCATCGACGAGATCCAGCAGTACATCTCCTCGAACCAGCTCATCAACGCGCTCTCCGCCGCGAGGCTCGCGCTCGGGCCGCAGGACTTCAACTGGACCGTCGACAAGGAGCTCGACGACACCGGCCGCGACGTGCCGGCGCTGGCGCGGGCGATCGCCGCGCTCAAGCCGAAGCTCAAGGCCGTGCTCACAACGAACATCGATCGCTTCCTGGAGCGCGCGTTCCAGGGCGAGTGGCGCATGGTCGATCGGCCGGCGGGCGACGTCGCCATGGACAGGGGCTTCATCCTGAAGCTGCACGGCACGCTGCGGGCGTGGGACACCTGGGTGTTCTCGCGCGACCAGTACGACCGGGCGATCTTCGGCTCGCCCCTGCTGCAGGACGCGTTCGGGGCCCTCTACCGCACGCACTCCATCCTGTTCGTGGGCTTCGGCCTCGCCGACGACAACATCGACCAGACGCTCGCCCGCGTGCGCGCGCTCTCCGGCGGGCAGCCGCCGATGCACTTCGCGCTGCTCCCGAAGGGGGTGCCGCCGTTCCGCCGCCGGCTGCTCGAGGAGTCGGGCGTCCGGCTCATCGTCTACGAGAACCAGGCGGGCGATCACGCGGAGGTCGTCCAGGTCCTCCTCGGCCTGGAGCCTGGCGCGGCGGCGCCGCCGCATGCCGCTGCGCCGCCGCACGCCGCTGCGTCGCCGCATGCCGCTGCGCCGCCGCACGCCGCGCCGCGGGCCGCGCAGCCGTCGTCGCCCACGTTGCCGTCCTCGCCCGTGGCGGCACGCGCGCCGGGCGCGGGCGCGACGGCGGCGCCGCGGCCGGTGCGCGTCTTCTTCTCCTACGCCTCGCGCGACGAGGAGCTCCTCGCGCGCCTCGAGGCGCACATGACCCCGCTCCGGCGGGAGGGGCTGATCGCGCCGTGGCACAGCGGGAAGATCGGCGCCGGCGAGGACACCGAGCGCGCGATCGGCGAGCAGCTCGAGGCGGCCGACCTCGTCCTCCTCCTGGTGAGCGCGAGCTACCTCGCGTCCGAGCAGGGCGACGCGCAGGTGGCGCGCGCGATGGAGCGGCGCGCCGCGGGGCAGGCCGTGGTCGTGCCGATCCTGCTCCGCCCCTGCGACTGGGAGACGACGCGCTTCGCCGAGCTCCAGGCGGTGCCGCGGGACAAGAAGCCCGTGAGCAAGTGGCCCGACGAAGACGAGGCGCTCCTCCAGGTGGTGCGGGAGATCCGCGCGGTCGTGACGAAGCTGCGCCCGTCGCTGAGGTGAATCTGCGCGCCGCTCGCCCGAGCGGCGGCCCTGCCGCGCTCGGGCGGCGGCTCCGTGATGCGCGAGCATGCGCGAGCATGCGCGAGCGGCGGCCTGGCCGGCGCCGGGCGTATTCCGTACTCTTCCGCCTCATCGACTCGTGAAGGATCGCCGCTCCGCGTGATCGGCGCCGGGCAGCCCGGCGTGCCCGGAGGGCTGTCTGGATTTTCTCGCGCTCTTCCGGGCCTCTGGCCTTGTCGCGCTGCGCGCGCCGCAGCGGGCGCGGATGCACATCGGGACGCGCATGCGGCTTGCTATGTCCGCTGGGCGCACAGCGCGAACGAGCGGAGAGGTGGCCATCGTGAGCCCATTGCACAGAGAACGGATGGTGACGGCGCGCGAGAGCAGCCAGCCCGAGGCGCGGTTCGCCGACGAAGAGATCCCACCCGAGTCGGGCCGCCAGCCGGCCGTCTACACGGCGCGCGGCGGGCCCACCGGAGAGCCCTGGCCGGAGCGCGCGCCCGTGCTCACGCCGGAAGAGGCGCGCGAGCTGTCCGAGCGCTGGAGCGCGATCCAGGCGGGCTTCATCGAAGCGCCGCGCCTCTCGGTCGAGCAGGCCGACGCGCTCGTGAACGAGGTGATCCAGCGGGTCACGCAGAGCTTCCGGGAGGAGCGCGCCGCGCTGCAGCGCCTCGTCGACGGCGAGCCCGGGCGAGCCGAGGCGTCGACGGAGGAACTCCGGCTCGCGCTGCGCAGGTACAGAACGCTGCTCGGGCGCCTGCTCGCGTTCTAGCGCTCACTCCGCCCGCGCGTGAGGCGACACCTCCGCCGGGCCGCCGCCGACCGCCGCGAGGACGCGCTCCACCACCGGCGCGTGTTGCGCGAGCAGCCGGGACGGCGCGACGCCCAGGGTCACGATGAGCGCCAGGATCGACAGCAGGACGGCCCGCTCGCGGAACAGGAGCGGCGTGATCGCGGCGGCGCTCGCCCGGCCGCGCGGGATCGGGCCCAGGAAGGTGCGCTGGAACGCGCGGAACATCGTGATCCCGTTGAGCGCCGTCGCGCCCAGCATCATCACCGCGGGCACGGCGTGCACGTGCAAGATCCCGTGCAGCAGCAGATCCTCGCCGATGAACGTCAGCGCCCCCGGGAAGCCGATCGCCGCGAACGCGAGCAGAAAGAAGAAGGCGGCCATGCGCGGCGTCCTCGCCACGAGGCCGCCGAGCTCCCTCATGTCCGCCGTGCCCGTCCGCGCCTCGATCGCCCAGACGACCATCGCCACCCCGGTGACCGCGATCGAGAGGCCGAAGCTCTGGATCAGCGCGCCGCTCACGCTCTGCGGGGTCATCGACGCGATCCCGAGCAGCACGAGCCCCTTCTGGCTCGCCACGAGGTACCCGATCATCCGACGGAGATCCGCCTGCGTGAGCGCGAGGATCGCGCCGTGCACGGCGCTGATGAGCCCCAGCACGGCGAGGAACGGCATGTGCTCGGCGCAGGCGTCGGGCAGGAGCGGCACCGCCACGCGGACCAGCACGCAGACGCCGACCTGCATCTCGGCGAGCAGGACGGTCACGCCGATCGGCCCTCGCTCGAGCAGCACCGGCAGCCAGCCGTGGAACGGCACGGCGGCCATGCGCATCAGCACGGAGATGCCGACGAGCGCGAGCAGCGGCGACTGCCACGCCTCCGGGATGCCGGCGCGGGCGACCGCCTGGATGTCGAACGGCAGCGCCGCGCCGCGGCGCGCCGCGAGCGCGGCCATCATGCCGATCCCGAGGACGAGCGGCGCCGCGCCGCCGATCAAGAAGATGCGGTAGGTGCGCCGGAGGAGCTGATCGGACGCGCCCCTCCCGGAGGTGAGGCGCGCGCCCGGCAGGAGCGCGGCGACCCACGCCACGGCGAGCACCGCGAGATCGGTCGCGCAGTAGACGCCGAGGATGGCGCTGCCCGTGGCGAGCAGCGCCGCGAGGTTCGGCCGGTCGAGCGCGGCGCGCGGGCCCGAGGCGATCAGGGCGAGCAGCATGAAGCCGAGCAGCGGCAGCAGCGAGGCGCTGAAGCCGTCGAGGCCGAGGCGGAGGCGCACGCCGAGCAGCGGGATCGCCGGGCCCATCGCGTCGAGGGCGACGCCGCCGCCTGCGTGGAACACCGCGAGCGCCACGAGCGCGAGCAGCAGGGTGAGCGCCGCGCCGGCGAGGGCCACGCGGCGGGCGGCGTCGTCGCCGCGCGCGCGGGAGGCGGCCAGCGCGGCGAGCGCAGGCGCGAGGACGAGCGCCGAGAGGAGCAGGAACATCGTCATGATCGCGCCCCCTTCGCGCCGGCCGCGGAGGCCGGGGCGGCCGCGGGAGCCGCCGCCCCCGCGCGCTCGCCGAGCGTGAGCCCGGCGACCGCGCCGCCGGGCTCGCGCTCGCCGACGCCGCTCAGCGCGGCGACCCAGCGGCGCTCGAGCCGGTCGAACGCCTGCCCGAGGCGCATGCACGGCGCCGCGATGAGCCGCTGCTGCAGCGCCTCCACGTGGAAGCGCTCGAGGGCGAGCCAGTACACGCGCCGCACGAGCGGCGCCGGCAGCAGGCGGGAGGCGATCCCGAGGTGCGGCAGCGGGTCGCCGGCGTGCGCGGCCCGGATCTCCTGCGCGTCGCGGAGCGCCGAGGGCGCGCGCAGCATCTGCAGGCACCGCAGGCACGCGTGCGCGAACAGGTGCACGAGCGCGAGCCTGTAATACCCGAGCCCGATCTCCACGAAGATGATCCCGACCTGGGACATCGTCGCGTACGCGAGCGCGCTCTTCACGTCCGCCTGCACGCGACCCACCAGCGTCCCGTGGACGGCCGTGAGCGCGCCGACGACGGCCACCGCCGCGCTCGCCGCGGGCGAGCGCTCGAGCACGGGCGCCGCGCGCAGCATCAGGTACACGCCCGCGTGGATCGAGATCGCGCCGTAGAAGAGCGCGCTCGAGGGCGTCGGGCCCTCCATCGCCCTCGGCAGCCAGCTGCCGAGGGGGAACTGCGCGCTCTTGCCCATCGCGGCGAGGAAGAGGCACAGCGCGAGCGCCGTCGCCCCGGAGGCGCTGATCGCGGCGGTGGGCCCGGGCCAGGCGGCCCCGCCGAACACCTCGCCGAAGCGGGAGGAGCCCGCGATCTCGTGCATCAGCACCACGCCCACGAGCAGCCCCACGTCGCAGAGCCGGTAGGTGATGTAGACCCTGAGCGCCGCCCGCGCCGGCGCCGCGCGCTCGTGGAAGAAGGCCACGAGGAGCACGCTCGTCGCGCCCACGAGCTCCCAGCCGACGAAGAGCAGGTCGAGGCTCCCCGCGGACACGAGCGCGAGCATGCCCACCGAGGACAGGGCGAGGAGCAGGAAGAACCGCGCGAACCCCGCCTCGCGGTGCAGGTACGCGACCGAGAACCTGCCGGCGACGAGCGCGATCAGCGAGACGAGCACCATCATCGTCGCCGACAGCCGGTCGACGAGCAGGACGACGTCGAACGCGTAGCCCGACGCCTCGAACCAGTGCCCGAGCTCCACCGGGAGGAAGGCGTAGGGCGAGAGGACGGACGAGCCCCAGACGACGAGCGAGGCGGCGAGCGAGAGCGAGAGCGAGGACAGGACGACGCCCGACACGACCCGCTCGCTCGGCGTGCGAAGGAGGAGCAGGAAGGCGCCGAGCGCGGCGAAGGCCGCCGCCGGAGAGAGCACCGCGAGCGCGGTGAGCTTGCCGAGGACGAGGTCAGGCAGCATGGTCGGCGATCTCCAGGGAGGGCCGCGAGGGCGTGGCGCGGATGATGGCGGGCGGGACGAAGCCGCTCTTGCCCGCGTACCAGTCGAGCGACCGCGCCACCTCGGGCAGCGGGCGCTCCGGGGGCGTGAACGGCGCGAAGGCGCCGCGGGTGAAGCGCGCGATCTGGCCCGTCGCCGGATCGAGGCAGGCGAGCTGGATCCAGCCGCTGTGGATGAGCTCGCGGAGCGCCGGCTGCCGCGCGCAGATCGCCGCGGCCGTCTCCGTGCTCGTCTCCACGACGGTGAGCATGCGCACCGGCTCGTGGATCTCGATCATCTGCTTCGGCAGGCCGGTGCGCAGATCGCTCAGCGCGCCGTCCATGACCCCGAGCAGCGAGGCGAGGTTGTGCGGGAGCTTGGTGCCGGCGCCGTAGCGGAGGTTGTCGACGCGGGAGAAGTAGTACTCCAGGTTGATCCCCGCCCCGACCGGCCCGGCCGAGAGCAGGACGCGCTCGAGGATCGCGCCGGAGGGGTCCTGCGTCGGGTCGTACGAGACGAGGAACACCCGGCGGTCGAGGAACAACCCGCGGGTGAGCTCGCGGCGGCCGATCACGCAGACGGCGTTGGTGGCGTGGCCGAGCTCGGGCCGCGCTTCGCTGAGGTCCACGGCGCGCGCCTCGACGTGCGCGAGCGCCTGCTCGGGGCTCAGGCGCGCCGGGGCTGACGCGAAGCGACGGCAGCGCTCGTGCGCGTGCCGCTTGCGCGCCTCGCCGAGGGCGCCCTTGAGCGCGGCGATCTCGCCGCGGTGCGACGCCGGCGCGAGGTGATCGTCGTAGAGGACGATCTCCTCCGTCGTCGTGTTGTTCATCCCGCCGAGGAAGAAGGTCCCGTCCGGGATGTCGATGCCGCGCTCGCGGAGCTGGGCGCGCACCTCCCGGTCGTTGGCCATGGCGGCGAACAGCCGCGCGTTCGGGCCGCCGTGGCGGCCGCCGCACGCGCCGCAGTCGTACGCGGACTGGTGCGGGTTGTTCACGCTGATCGAGCCGTGGCCGAGCATCACCACGAGCGGCGCGAAGCGCCGGGTGAGCCCCATGAGCTCGAGCGTCGCCGCCACCCGCGCGGCCTTCTCGGAGGCCGTGAAGGCCGCGCCTCCGCGGCCCTGCGCCGCCCCCTCCTCGTCCGGGCTGTGGAGGTGGGTCGGCACCGCCGGCAGGAGGCGGCGCTCGAACGCGCGGCGCAGCCGCGCGTACGCCCGCGGGAAGAGGGTGCGGCCGACGAGCGGGATCGTGGAGAACAGCCCGAGGGTCGGCGTGAGCAAGACGCCGCGCGAGAGGGTCCGGGTCCCGTGCCCGAGCGCATGGACGAAGCGCGCCCAGCGCCTGCGGCGCGCCTTCCGGACGAGCGCGGCGCCCTCCTCGCGGGGCCGCTCGACGATCTCGTGCGACGGCGCGACGTTGACAGGGCAGAGGCTCGCGTGGCCTGCGTCGTCGAGCCCGCGGTAGCGGATTGGCACGCCGAAGAACCCGGCGATGCCGAGGGTCTCGTGCCGCGGGGAGAGCTCCTCGAAGTGCCGCCGGAGCCCCTCGCAGCGGTCATCGATGCAGAGCGCGACCTGGAACCGGGGCGAGCGGACCGCGCGCTCGTCCGCCGGACGGCGCAGGTTCGCCGCGATGCCGTGCAGCACCTCGACCCGGTGGTGGTGCTCGTAGGCCTCGTGCAGGAGGCGCCGCCGCGCCGTCTCGTCGAGCCCCTCGAGCACCTCGAGCGCCCAGACGCGATCCGCCGCCGAGAGCGGCTGGACCTGGGCGACCGACAGCCCAGCGAGCTGGGCGAGCTGGAACAGGCGGAAGGGCCTGTCGCCGTCGTGCGAGCGCGGCGGCGGCTCGACGGGCCTCGCGGCGCGCCGGGCGTGCTCGGCGAGCCCCGCGAGGGGCCCCCGGTACCCGAGCCTCCGGCGCGCCACGTCGCGCAGCGCGTACCGGGCGAGCGTCAGGCGCACGGCGAGGTACTCGATCAGCGACGCCGGCGGCGCGCCCGCGGGCCGGTCGCTCGGCGTGTGCTCGAAGCGGTGGACCATGCCCGCCCAGCCCGGCAGCTCGAGCAGCACGCGCGTCACGTAGCCCTCCCAGCGCGGCTCCGCGACGCCGAGGTCGCGCAGGGCGGCGACGGCCACGGCGGCTGGCGGCATGTTCGCCCCGATCGCGCGGAGCTCCGCGTCGAGCCCGGCGAAGTGCGCGCCGGCCGGCCTCGACCCCTCCAGCACGAGGCCGCGGAACGCGCGGAAGAGCCCCTGCGCGCGGTCCGGCATCGCCCAGTGCGCGACGCCCTCGTCGAGGTAGGCGCCGAGGAGCCGGATGAAGGGCGGATCGATGAGCTCGGCCGGATCCTCCCCCGTGATCGCGAGCAGGAGATCGCGGTGCGATCGATCGACGCCCACGCGATCGACGAGCGGCGGCTCGGCGGGCTCCGTCGGCGGCAGCGGCACGCCGCGGCAGGCGTCCCAGAGGGCGAGCGCGGCGCGGGACTCCGGGTCACGGCCGCCCTGGTCCAGGAGGCGCGCGGCGGCGTGGGGACGCTCGGCGAGCCAGCGCTCCGTATAGACGAGGAGGCGGTGGTACGGCCCGGACGGCAGATCGGGCCGGAGCTCGCGCGTCGCTCCCGTCTCGGCGATGCGCCACCCCAGCCCCGCCTGGGTGGCGGTCTCGATGGGGAAGCGCAGCGCGAGGCGCTCGATCTCGATGCGTGACAGCGGACCTCGGCGCTCGTCAGGCACCTCGGCGAAGCGCTCGGCGAGCGCCGCCTCGATGTCCTGGTCGTCGATGCGGCCCGACGCGATGTGCGCGCGGAACTCCGCCTCGGAGAGGTACGGCTCTGCCTCGAACAGCGCGCTCGCCGCGGCGAGCGCGTCGTGGAACGGCAGGTGTTGAAACGCGTGCAGCGTGTTGTGGTGGACGAACACGCCGATCGGCCCCTGTGCTGGCAGGAAATGACCGACGTGCTGGAGGAGGGCGCGCAGTCGCTCTTCTGGAGCTTCGCCTGCGCCGAACGTCGAACCTGGCTCGTTCATGTCAATCGTGGAGTGTAATTGTCGTTCAAAGTTGCCTCATGCCTGCCGTGCAAGCTCAGCGGCTCATCGCGGCTGCGAGCACGACCTTCTTCCGCGCGGAGAGCGGGTGCGACGACATCGGACCGTGGTCGTCGAGGCCCGAGAGCGTCAGCCTCCGTCCCTCGCGCTCGAGGGTGGCCTTGAGATCGTGCAGGTTGGCCATGACCGTGTGATCCACCAGGCGGGTGTCGGCGAAGTCGATCTCGACGGCCGTGGCGTCGGGGTGCCGCGCGAGCCTCCGCTTGATCGAGAGGTAGTTGCTGAAGACGGCGGCCTGCTTGACGCGCAGCACCAGCCGCCCGCCGTCGACGCGCTCCTCGATGTCGGGCCGGAAGAGGCTCCGGATCGGCGCGCCGTTGAGCACGTGGATGAACATCTCCACGGCGATGCCGGCCGCGACGCCCACGAGCAGATCGGTCGCGATGGTGATCACGGCGGTGGCGACGAAGACCACGAGCTGCTCCTTGCCGATGCGGAACGTGTGCACGAACTCCCTGGGAGAGGCGAGGCGGACGCCCGTGAAGGTGAGCATCGCGGCCAGCGCGGCGAGCGGGATCCTGTGGATGAGCCCCGGCGCGAAGGCGACGAAGACCAGGAGGAACGCGCCGTGAAAGAAGTTCGAGAGCCGGCTCCTCGCTCCGTAGCCGATGTTGGCGGAGCTGCGGACGATCTCCGAGATCATCGGCAGCCCTCCCAGCATGCCCGCGACGAGGTTGCCGACGCCGGTGGCGAGCAGGTCTTTGTCGAGATCAGCGCTGCGCCGCTCGGGATCGAGGGAGCTCACCGCCTTCGCGGACAGCAGCGACTCGATGCTTCCCACCAGGGAGAACATGAGGACATACTTGAGTGACGCGGACGAGGCGACCTGGCTGAAGTCCGGAAAGGCGATCGCCTGCACCAGGCTCCCCGGCAGGTTGACGAGGAACTTTGGCCCGATCGTGTAGATCGAGTCCGTCACCGAGAAGGTGTACGTGTGCCTGTGCTCGAGGTCGAAGACCAGCGCGAGCGGCATCGAGGCCGCGAGCACCAGGAGCGGCGCGGGGATCTTCTGCATCCATCGTGTTCTCCTGGCCAGCGCCGGATAACCGAACAGGAGGACGAGCGACAGGACGCCTATCAGGGCGATCGCGGGGTTCAGCCGGACGACGCTCGCCGGGATCTCCAGCAGCAGGGGGAGCGGCTCCTTGGCCGCCGGGGTGACGCCGAGGAGCGTGTGGATCTGCTTCGAGCAGATGATGATCCCGATGGCCGCGAGCATGCCGTGCACCACCGCGGTGGGGAAGAAGTCGCCGAGGGTGCCGGCGCGCGCGAGCGCGAAGGCGATCTGCACCGCGGCGGCGACGACGATGCACGCGAGCGCGCGGCGGTAGCCCGCCGCGTTGTCCCCGCCGCCGAGCTCCTGAACCGCGCCGAGCGCGATGACGATGAGCCCCGCTGCCGGGCCTTTGATGGTGAGCTGCGCGCTGCCGAGCCAGGTGGCGATCACGCCGCCGACGACGGCGGTGAGCACGCCTGCGATGGGGGGGAATCCGCTCGCCATGGCGATGCCGAGGGAGAGCGGGAGCGCTATCAAGAAGACGAGGAACCCCGAGACGAGATCGCTCTTCCACGTGGATAGCGCAGGTTCTGGTGGTGGGTCCGGGATCTTGGGCACGGGCATGGTGGTTTTCGACCTTCGGATGCGCGGGCAGGACGAGAGTCCCGCAGTCGCCGTTCCGGCCGCTGGTGGGTTGTCGCCCAGGCTCGTTCCAGGCTCGTCGCACACGTGGCCAGCGCGCCGGCGAGCCGCTGTTGCGGCTCGTCTCCACGCCGGTCCTTCGCGGCGGACCTCGGACGATCTCGGGCGACGCGTTCCTAGGAAACGGTGCGGCTCGTGTCCAGCACCGGACCACACGAAATTCGGGGTTGCCGCCCCGACGCACCTGCGCCAGATCATTTTACCACAAACGAATCGGCGCGCCGTGCCTGCGCGCGAATGCCTGTCCCCTACCCAGATACCGAGATACCCAGATACCGAGATACCCAGATACCCAGATCGCCGGTACACCGAGTCCGCGCTGGCCCGGGCACCACGGCACTCCGGCGCTTCGCATGGGGCGCAATACTCCCGATGCCGGCCAGGGACGGCGTCGGTGTCGCGCTCCCCCTCCTGAACGAGCCGCACGACCCGCCCTCCGCGCAGCGCTGCCTCGGCGCGAGCATCGAGCGCGCTCAGCTCTCCTACCGAGGGGTACCGCTCCTCGAAGGGGCGCTCCTTGGGTCCACCGCCCGGGCCCGCCGGTCCGCGGATCGGGCCGTTCGACCAGCGCGGCCGAGCCTCGGAGTGGCCTGCGCGCGGCGCCCTGTAGCGGGGGCTCTTCGCTTCTGGCATGGTCGCCGCCATGCTCGTCCGCAGCGCTCTCCCCTCGGTTCCACGCGGTCCGCGGCGCGACGCGCGCCGCCTGACCGGCCCCGCGCTCGGGCGCTGCGCGCCGGCGCTGCTCGGCGCCGCGCTCGCGCTCTCGCTCGGGTGCTCCGGCGCAGCGCCGGCCCCCGTCGCGCGCCCGGCGCGGGTCGTGAAGACGCCGCCCGCGCAGCCGAAGGCGCCGGAAGGGCCGCCGCTCCTGCCGGCCCGCGTGATCGCGGAGCTCGACGACGAGGACGCGACGCCCTACTTCGTCCGGCGCGGCGACGAGGCGCTGCTGCTCCACGCCGCGGGAGGGCGCTGGAGAACGCGCCTCCTCGGCGCGGACGGCGCGCCGCGAGGGGACACCGTGGACGCGGGGCCGGTCGCCGCCGACGTGCCCGTCGCCGCGCTGCGCGCCACGCCGCAGGGCTACCTCGCCGCCTGGATCGAGCAGATCGAGGGGAGCCGCGCGGTGCGCGTGCTCGCGCTCGACCCCGCCGGCAAGCCGAGCGCCCCGGCGAGCCTCGTCGCGCAGACGGCCGAGGAGATCTCGTGGCTCGACGTGCTCCCGAACGCGCAGGGCGCGCTCGTGCTGTGGGAGATGCCGCGCGAGGCCCAGGGCGACGCGGCTCGCGCCGGCGTCGCCCACCCCGGCGTCGCCCACCCCGGTGTCGCCCACCCCGGTGTCGACCGCGTCGACGTGGTCATGACGGTCGTGGCGCAGGGCAAGGGCGCCGCGATCAAGCCGACGGCGCCCGCGTCGGTCGCGCGCGAGGTGCTCGGGTGGCACGCGGTCGCCACCGAGCGGGGCGCGGCGGTCGCCCTCGTGCTCCCGCCGGCCGCGCCGCGCGGCCGAGGCGAGGGCAAGCCCGCGCGCAAGGCGGAGGCGGCGGACGCCGCGGAGGATGGGAAGCTCGGATCCGTCGCGCTCCTGGAGATCGACGCGGCCGGGAAGGTGTCGGCGCCGGTGGTCGTCAGCCCCGAGCCGACGGCGCAGATCGATCTCGAGATCGCCTCCCTCGGTGGGCGTTACCTGCTCACCTGGACCGACGAGCGGGACATCGACGGCGCCGTCTACCTCGCGGCGGTCGAGCCGGGCGGCAAGGTGGTGGTGGCGCCGCGGCAGGCGACGTCGCCGTCCGGCGAGCAGGCGCTCGTGTCGCTCGTCGCGCCCTCCCAGGGCGGAGGCGGGCGGGCGCTGCTCGCGTGGGAGGACCTGCTGCGCGCCCGCGGCGGCGAGGCCGGCGGCGCGGGCGCGCGCGGGCCGGGGCGCCTCATCCACCTCGCGTCGGTCGGCCCGGACGGGACGCTCGGCGCGGAGCGGGCGGCGCTCGTCTTCAGCGCGAGCGGGCCGCCCGACATCGTGGCCGACGGCGACGGCTTCGCCGCGGTGACGCTCGCGCCCGCCACGCTCAAGATGGCGCGCGACGGGGCGGCCGCGCCGCCGGTCTGGCCGACGTTCGTGCGGTTCGGCCCGGATCTCTCGGTGCGGGCGGCAGAGCCGGTGCGCGCCGCGCCGTTCGCGGCGACGGACGGCGTGCCGTACCTCGTGCGCGGGCTGACGTGCCACGCGGGCGCGTGCGCGACGCTGGCGAGCGCCGCGCCCGGCGCGCCGTCTGGCGGCGCTGGCGGCGCGGCGGGCGCGCGGGCGCCGCTCGCGCTGGTGTCGCTCCCGGTGCGCGAGAGCGCGTGGCGCGCGCCCGCGTTCCGGGAGGACAAGGACCCGCCGCCGCGCGCGACCGCGGTGCGCGCGCTCGCCGAGGGTGACCCCATCGCCGAGGTCGCGGCGGTCGAGCTCGACGGCGGCGCGGCGCTCTCGGCGTGGGTCACGTACTTCGTCGAGGGCGCCTCGGACGCCGCGCCCCGCGGGCAGGAGGTCTCCGCGACGCTCGCGGTGCGCGCCGTGTCCCCGGGCGGCCTCGGCAAGCTGAGCGTCCTCTCGCAGAAGGCGTCGTCGCTCGGCGGCGTCGCGATCGCGGCGGCGCCGCCGCTCCCGGCCGACGCGAAGGGCAAGGGCGCGGCGCAGGGCGAGAGCGTGATCGCGTGGGTCGCGCGCGAGCGGGGCGAGACGCAGGTGTACCTGACCAAGGTCGACGCGACGGGCGCGAAGGTCGCGCAGAAGAAGCTCACCACGGCGCCGCGGAAGAAGCAGGGCGGCGCCGCGAGCGAGGCGTCCGACGTGGCGATCGCCTACGACGGCGCGGGGGGTTTCATCGTCGCGTGGATCGACACCCGCGACGGCAACGCCGAGGTGTACGCGGCGCGGGTGGACCGCGCGCTGAACCGGACGGCGCCGGACCGCCGCATCACGAACGCGCCGCTCGACGCGGCCGAGGTGCAGATCGCGGTGCGCGGCCAGGAGGTGTGGCTCGTGTGGTCCGACGCGCGCACGGACGGCGGCGCGGCTGCGGGCGGCACGGCTGCGGGCGGCGCGGCTGCGGGAGCCGGAGCAGCTCGCCAGGGCGGCGCGGCTGCGAGCGGCGGCGCGGCTGCGGGCGGCGGCGCGGCTGCGGGCGGCGCGGCTGCGGGCGGAGCGGCTGGCCAGGGCGATGAGCCCGTCGGCGACATCTTCCTCGCGCGGCTCGACGCGAAGACGCTGCAGCGGATCGGCGACGAATCGCGCCTCCATGCGTCCTCGGAGCACTCGCGCAGCCCGGTGCTCGCGCCGCTCGAAGGCGGGCTCTTCGTCGGCTGGATCGACGAGCCGGCCGACGAGTCCGGCGGGGGCGCGGGGGCCGGCGGGCGCGCGCGGCTCGTGCGGGTCGACGGCAACGGCGCGGTGCAGGGCCCGCCCGTCGTGGTGAGCGGCCCGGACGGCGCGGCGGTCTCGTCGCTCGCGCTCGCGTGCGACAAGATCTGCCGCGGCGTGCTCGCGTCGGCCCCGGGGGACGCGGTGGAGCTGAACGCGTTCACGCTGGCGCCCGGCGACGTGTCGGCGCCCTCCCTGAAGCCGCTGGCGTGGCTGACCGGCGGCGCGTCGCAGGACGTGTCGCCGGCGTTCGCGGGGCGGTCCGGCGCCTCGCTGTTCTTTGCGGACGACGCGGTGAGCGGCTCGGGGCGCGTCCGGTGGATGACGATCGCATGGCCGTGAGCGGCGCAGATCGCGCTCGCCGGCGGCGCGCCGCGCCGCTGCGCGCGGGCGGGCTCCTCCTCGGGGCGCTGGCCTCCGCGCTCGGCTGCCCCGGGCCGCCGGAGGTGCCGGTCCCGCCGGCGCGCAAGCCGGCCGGCGCGGCGGTGTTGCCGGGCTGCAAGGACAGCGGCTGCTCTCAGGCCGGGGCGCTGCTCGCCGCCGCGCGGGCGTTCAGCGACGTGCGGCACGACTACCTCCTCGACACGTCGAGCGCGATGGTGCCGGGCCGCGGGCTGTCGAGGAGCGCGGCGGGCGCGTTCTCGCCGGTCGGCCTTGCTTGCGCCCGTCCGAAGGCGGAGCCGGTGGCGCCCGCGGTGACGGGCGCGCCCGGGGCGGCGGCAGCGCCCGCGGCGCAGACGGTGGCCGCGATCCCGGCGGCGACGGCGGCGCCGGGCGCACCCGCGCCGGCGCCGGGCGAGCGCGCGATCGACTTCCGTTACGTGGGCATCGCCGTCGACTCGGTCCTCGTCGGCGCCGACGTCGATCTGCCGGCGTACTTCAGCGCCGGTGGGACGCTCGACCGGCGCCGGCTGCGGCTGGTCGCGATGGCGCTGGTCGCGGACGAGGATCCGCAGTTCTTCGAGCCGACCGAGAGCGTGGTGCCGGCGGCGGCCGGCGGCTGCGCCTGCGGTCGCGCGACGCATTTCATCGGGGCGGTGAAGCGCGGCGCGATGGTCGCCTACGAGACGGACGTGACGGCCGGCGAGGCGCACGGCACGGCGCTCGGCCTGTTCAAGGCCCGGCTCGAGGCGGGGGACCGCCGGGTGACGATGACCTCGGTCGGGGAGCTGGCCATCGAGGGCGTCGAGGGCGCGCCGGTCGCGGGCGCGAAGGGAGGCGGGCAGGCGTTCGGCGCGCTGCGGATGGAGGTCAAGAAGGCGGTGCCGCTGGCGTACGCGATCTACCCGGTGGCGGACGTGTGCCGCTTCTCGCTCGCCGAGCCGGAGATCGCGCCGCTGCCCGTCGACCTCGGCGTGGTGCCGTACGGCGCCACGGGGACGGCGCAGGCGCTCATCACGAACCGGGCGCAGGTCGATGTCCGGGTGACCCACGGCGAGCGCACGGTCGAGGTGCCCGCGCACGGGAGCGCGGAGCTCGCGTTCTCGTGGACGCCGGAGGGCGCGACGGCCGGGTGCGAGCGTCAGACGCGGCGGGACACGTTCGTCGTGCAGCCGAAGGACGCGTCTGCCCCGGTGGTGCCGCGCGAGCGGGCCGTCGTGGTGCCGCTCCAGGTCACGACGGGCATGCCGACCTTCTCGAAGCACGAGCCGATCGCGACCGAGACGGGGCGGTCGCCGGACTACGGCCGGGCGAGCGTCGACTGGACGTGCCCGGCCGGCTACGTGGTCGAGCAGTGCGAGCCGCAGCTGGCGAGCTGCCTGTCATCGACGGGGAGCTGCAGCGCCGAGGGATACCGGCTGACGGCCGAGGCGACCGCGGACGGGCGGGGGTGCGCGTTCCGGTGCACGGGGCCGAGCTCCACGATATGGGGCGACCACGGGTGCTCCTACACGGCGGCCATGGTGTGCCGGCTGGGGTGCAACTAGCGCTACGGCCGCGTGTCGCGGAGTCTCCGCCACCTCGAGGGCGACTGCCCGCGCGTGCTCAGCCGGTCACTGGCGCGGGGAGCGCCCGAGCGGGCGCGCGCCGGGGGACGAGCCCCCCTGCGCCGGGCCGCTCTCGTCCGCCCCCTGGAGCGCTATGCTCCCAGGCTTGAAGAAGATGCTCCTGAGCTTGCCCGCGAGCTGGTCGAAGGCGCGGAGCGCCATCACCTCGTAGACCCGGTCATCGGGAGGCGCGCTCGCGAGGTTGGCCCCCAGCCCTGCCGTGCTCCTGTACTCCACGGTGAACTCGTCCGGGGGCATCACCTTCAGCTTGAAGTCGAACGCGTCGCGCTCTCCGGGGATCCGCATGGTCCCGTCGAAATCGACCAGGATGCCGACGAACGCTCGTTCGCTGCGCTCGCCCGAGTACATGGTGCCGGACCAGCCGACATCGTAATGGATGTCGATCGTCGGAACGCTCGGATCGACCCTGGCTGCGCCGGCGTCGTCGGTCAGGCGCTCCCCCTGCTTGAGCTCGAGGATGTCCGTCGGGAAGACCCGCTTGAAGCCGGCCGCCAGGTTGTTCACGATGGCCGCCTCGCGAGGAAGGGAGTGCTCGACATCGAAATGCTTCGCGACGGGCGCCACGCCCGCGCCCCGCGGGCGGAGGGCCTGCGCCTTCTGCTGCAAGACCACATCCAGCTTCGCGAGCATGTCGGTGGAGGGCGGGTCGAAGCGGACCTCGACGGTCGACCGCTCGCTCTTCTCCAGATACGAGATCAGCTTCTCCATGAAGCTCAGCATGACCGGGTCCGACGTCGAGGCTTGCGCTCGAAAGTCGGCCAGCGTCTTCGAGAAGAGCGCATGGACCGCGGCGCGCGTCTCTCCCTCCACCACCGATCCCGGGTACTTCTTGAGGACGGCGCGCAGCGCGGTGACGCTGCCCTCGCGCTTTGCTTCCGCGAGCGCGGCCCGGGGGAGCAAGCTGTTCTTCACTTCATCGAGGTGCCTGCGGCCTGAATGGACATAGCCCTCGTAGGCGAACTCGCTCCCTACCTCCTTGGCGCTGCGGAACATCGCCTCGTCGCTCAGGAGGTTGCGCACGTACCACAAGGGCAGCGCGAGGATCACGGCCACCAGCGCCGAGGCGCCCGCGATGACGCCGGGGTGGAGGAACGACGGCATCGTGCCCACACGCGGCGCGTGGCCGCCCGCCGCGTGCGGTGGCGCGTGTGGTGGATCGACGGCCACGAGCCTGTCCCAGGCGTCGTCGCGCCGGACCTCGAAGAACGGATCCAGCGCGATGAGCTGCTGCACGTCCCTCGACGCGAACGCGGCCCGGAGCGCCTGCCGGGACCACTCGAGCTCGCCGATCTTGGCCTGGACCTCTGCCTGTGAACGGACGTCGAACGACTGGCTGACGTTCCCCTGGAAGCTGAAGGTGATGCGCGAGTGGGTGTAGACCCCATTCGTGTGGTGGTGTACCGCGCCGACGTTCACGAGATCCGACATCGGGATCATCGTCAGCCTGGGCCCCGTCGCGTCGACGTAGTCCGCCGGCAAGAGATACCGGCCCGCCCTGAACGGGAGGGTCGACTTGAACCTGAGCCGCTTGATGGCCATCAGGGTCGACACGAAGAGCAGGAAGAGGCCGCCGGCGTAGCCGAGAAGGTGCCCCGTGCCCTGAACGCCCGACCAAAGCGATCCAAAACGATTGCAGACGAGCACCAGGGTCACGGCGGCGGCGGCCAGCGCGAGGAAGCTCCACCCGAGGATCCCCGCGCCTGCGCTCGTCGGCGCGGAGAAGATCGGCCTGGGCGCACCCTGACCCTCGAGGCACCGGACGAGCCGATCGCGGACGGGATCGGGCAGCGCATTGAACATGACATGTCGTACAGGCATGGCACCCCCAGGCAATCAGGAGACGCTATCATCGGCTCTGCGTGCGCGGCAATCGCGATGTGGAAAATTACGCTCTGGCGAGCCGCGTCCGGCAGCGTGGTCCGAGACCCCGCCCATCCAGTTCACCTGACGCCACAACCGCGACGTGGTCGTGCCATCCAGAAAAACCGAGTAACTTTAGCAGATAAGCGTGTCTCGTTGGGCTCAGCGGTTACTCCTGTACGCGCCGCCCGGATGGGGCGCACGGCGGCGATGAGCTCGCTGCCGCGGTCGAACGAAATCGCCGAAGGAGCCACCTGCACGATGTCCGAGCCGCCGTGCTCGTCGAGCAGGTCCGCGCGGTCGAGATGGTGCATGAACGCTCGACCGTCGTTGCATTAGCAGACGGCGCGGTTCACCGTGCTCGGCGACGCCTCGCTGGCATCGCGATCCACGGCCGCTGGGGTTGACAGAATGGCACGGAATAGCCAGTCACGCCCGGGCTTTTCATAGCCGATGACAGACAGCGAGGCGCGCCTCCGGAGGAGGCTGAAGCATCTGGGCGTCGGGCTCGCGGCGACGGCCGCGCTTCTGGTGCTCTTCCGGGCCGGCGCATCGGCTTGGGGGCAATCCCGGCTCCGCGATTACGTGGATGCCACCGAGGCCGAGTGGGACGCAGAGCGCGCGCAGATCCGCGAGCGCGCGCGGGCCGCCCGCGAAGGCTCCGCGGGCGAGGACTGCGGGGCGAGCTATGCGAGAATACCGATGATCCCGCTGAGCCCCCTTTCCCAGATGGTGGAGCAAGCGATGGAGGCTGGGCCCAGCGCGCCGCTCTCCCCCGAGCTCCTCGCCGTCCTCGAGCGGCAGCGCCCGGCGCTGGACGCCTTCCGGCAGGCGGCGCGGTGCTCTCACGTCGAGCTGGCGAAAGACGAGCCGTTGGGCGATCTCGCGCCGGTGTGGCCGGCGCTGAGCGCGAGCCGACTGGTCTTGATCGAGGGGCACGCGCTCGCGGCCAGGGGAGACGCGCGCGGCGCCCTTGATCGCTATCTCACCGTGGCCAAGGTCAGCGCGGACATGTCCGCTGGGTCGCACACCGCTGTCGTGAGCAGCGCGTTCGCCGCCACGCCCGCGTACCGCGGCATCGCCGCGCTGGTCGCCGGCGCGCCACGGCTTGCCCCCGCGGAGCTCGCCGAGCTGGACCGGGCGCTCGCGGAGCGAGGGCGCCACCTGCCGCTGCTCTCCGACGCTATCCGGAAGGAGCGCTTGGACCTCCGGAAGACGGCCGTGGGCCTGAGCGAGGGAGGCACTTCCGCCGAGGAGATCCCTTTTCGCGTGACGTCCGCCAGCGCGCTCTCGCTCACCCTGGTGCTCCCGGCGGACGCCGTGTTCGGCGAGGGCATCCCCCAGCTCGACGCACGGCTGCGGCGCGCGGAGCAGATCGCGCTCGATGCGCAGCGCGATCCGTCTCAGATAGGGCGATTCCGGGAGCTCGCGAACGACTCTCTCGCCGCCGACGCCACCCCGTTCGGCAGTTTCCGTGACCCTGAGTTTCTCCAGGACCTGGCGCGGCGGGATTGCGCCCTGCGAGCGTCGTATCTCCTCGCGCGCGCGGCCGTCGAGGCGGAGCGGGCGTATACGGACGGCGGCTACCCCGAGGCGCTCCCGGCCCTCGCGCAAGACCCTTGTGGGACAGGACCTCTCGTGTACAGAAAGAGCCCGGACGGCGGCGGTTACAGCCTGTTCAGCGTGGGCAAGGATGGCAAGGCAGGCGGTCCGCGCGCCGAAAACGGCAGGATCAGCGAGGGCGACGATCTCGTCGTCACCCGGCGAGGAGAGGGCAACCGGTAGCGGGCGTTCAGGCGGCGGAGCGCTCGTCCCTCCGCCACTCCCAGCCGCCGGGATGGACGGAGACGAGCTGGTGGACGGCTGCGAGGGGCACGGCGATTCCGGGGGTCGTGTTTTGTTGGAGGCACGTCCAGCGGGAGACGAGTGCGACCCGTGTTTTGTTGGAGGCACGTCCAGCGGGAGACGAGTGCGACCCGTGTTTTGTTGGAGGCACGTCCAGCGGGAGACGAGTGCGACCCGTGTTTTGTTGGAGGCACGTCCAGCGGGAGACGAGTGCGACCCGTCTTCGTGCTGGAGGGGGAGTCAGCCGGAGGTGGCTGCGACCCGTCTTCATGCTCAAGGCGCACCCACCCGGACGCGAATGCCACCCATCTCCCGCATGCGCGAGCCAGCTCCTGCCCCGGCGGGCGCCCTCATCGGGCCGCCCAGATGGCGAGGAGCGCGTACGCGATCGCCACGGCCTGGATGATCGCGAAGCTCAGGAGCCCGGTCGGCAGGAAATCGAAGAAGCCGAACCGGATGGGCCTGCCGTCGACGTCCCGCAGGTCGGCCCGCTCGGTGAGCGCCTGCGCGAGCGGGCCCGACGTCGCGGCGGTCAGGAAGAGCGAGCTGCCCGCGCAGACGGACAGGGCGAGGCCGACATACACGGCGGGCGCGGGCAGCCGCTCGGCGAGCGACTCGGCCACGTCGAGCAGCGCCGCCATGCTGGGGCCCGCCGAGAACAGCCCGGTGAGCACGCCGGCGAGCACGAGGAACGCGACGAGCTGCAGCGACGGCGCGACCGGGAGCCGCGCCAGCGAGCGCGAGACCTCCTCGAACAGGCCGGTGCGCCGCACCGCCGCGACCATCACGAAGAGCGAGAGCAGGAAGAGCACCGCCTCGATGTCGAGCCCCGTCCGCGCGAGCCGCTCGCCGAGCCTGCGCGACGCGAGCAGCGCCGCGCCGGTGCCGAGCCAGCACACGAGCTCGGGGCCGACGCCGAGCTCCGCGGGCAGGAACAGCCACGCGACGACCATCGCGCCGAGCGACGCCGCCGCCGGCACGAGGAGGCGCCGGTCGGTCCGCACCCGCCGGTGCAGCGCCTCCATGGCCGCGCGCGTGAGCCGCGCCGAGACCGGATCGCGCGGCACCCCCGCGGTCGGGCGCACCACGGCGCGCACGACGAGGAGCAGCACGGCGAGCGCGCAGAGCGTCGCCGGGGCGGCCCGCGAGAGGTAGCCCCCGAACGTCATGCTGCCCCGGCCGAGCAGCAGGATGGCCGGGAAATCGCCGATCGGCGTGGCGGCCCCGCCGAGGTTGCACGCGACGAGCAGCAGGCCGAGCAGCCAGGAGACGTACCGCTGGCGCGTGCCCATCAGCTTGAGCAGCACGTGCAGCACCGGCAGGACGAGCACGAGCGCCGTGAGGTTGTTGACGACGCCGCTCACGACGTACATCGCGACCGAGAACACGAGGAGGACGCGGAAGGGCTCGGCGCCGCTCAGCCGCGTCGCCGCGACGGCGAGCCGATCGAAGAGCCGCGAGGCCGCGAAGAGCTGGGACAGGAGCCCCAGCGTCACGAGGATGACGAGCACGTCCCACGGCACGTCGGCGAGCAGGAGCGGCGTTGTCGCGACCCCGAGCAGCGTCGATGCGAGGCAGGCGAGGCCCGCGCCGCCCGTCACGATGAGCACGCGGCGCGACGGCAGGAGCGCCTGGAGCAGCAGCGCGCCGAGCAGGACGGTGAAGAGCGCGGCCTGGGGGGCCGTCACGTCGCCTCGATCGCCTTCGCGAGCGCGCGCGGGTCGCCCGCGCCGGCGGCGGCGACCTCGGGCGCGGGGGCGCGCGGGGCCGGCCCGACGAGGCAGGAAAAATCGGCCGAGCTCGTCTCGACCATCCAGCGCGGGTACACCGTCATGGGCCGGCCGAGGATGTCCCAGCCGATCAGCGAGCGGAACTGGGTCCGCACGTCGGGGCCCGAGACGCGCAGCCACGAGGGGCTCACGTGCGCCGCGTGCCCGTCGGTGCCGTAGACGAACGTGAGCAGCGCGCTGCTGCGCCCGGCCCAGCGGTGGAGCTCGGACAGACCCACCGGCGCGATGAGCCCGTCGTAGTTCGCGAGCACGCGGCCGAAGTCCGTGTCGAGCCCGCCCGCGTCGGTGACGAGGCCCGCCTCGACGCCGGAGAGCCGCGGTACGAGCGCGTCGAGGCAGTCGGCCTCCAGCCCCACGACGAGCAGCCGGGTCACGCCGCGGAGCGCGTCGAGGACGCCCGCCAGGTCGAGCGGCGCCTCGGCGCCGCCGGAGAGCCACTGCTCGGCGACGAAGTCGAGGACGGGGAACTCGCGCCCGAGCTGGTCGCGGGCCTCGCGCGCGAGCGGGGCGCCGCCTTCGCCCATCAGCTCGCGCAGGAACAGCCGCGCCGCCGAGCGCATGCCCAGCTCGGCGGCCACCATCCGGAACGCCTGTCCGAGCGCCGGCGGCAGCGCCATCAGGCCGGCTCCGCCCCGGCGCGGGCGCGCTCGGCGCGCGCGAAGAGGGCGTCGAGCAGGCAGACCATCGCGGCGTTGGCGAGCGCGTGGTGCGGCGGGCCGTCGGTCAGGCAGTCGACGAGCGCCGCGAGCTCCGGCGAGCCCTTCGGGGCGAGGCGCGTCAGCGGCGCGAGCGGGATGGCCAGCGGGTAGTCGTGCTCGCTGCCGCGCGCGAGGTGCGGCGGCAGGCGGATCGGGACGGGCAGCGACTCGCCGCTCGGCGCGCCGCCCGCCGGCGGGCCGAGCTCCTCGAGCAGCAGACCGAGCAGGCAGACCAGCGTGTAGCTCGCGCCCCGGTGATGGACCGGGCCCTCCCCGACGATGCACCGGACGACGAAGGCGCGCTCCTCCGCGTCGGGCATCCAGGGGGCGAGCAGCGCATCGAGCCTCGCGGGGCGGATGAACGCGGACACCACGGAGGAGGGCAATGAAGGGTAGCGATGGCCGGGGTCGCGAGGCGGTCGGTGCGGAGGCATGAGGGCACTCCAGCGTAGCTGCCCGGAAGGGCCTGGATCCAGGCCTGATCTCGCGCGCCAGCGGCACAGTGCGGACGCGCGCGCGCGGACGCGCGCGCGCGGACGCGCGCAGGAGCTCGCTGGTCCCCGTGCGCCTGGGCGCCCGGGCCGCCTCGCGCTGGCCTTCCGCCGTGTCGCACAACCAGAGCGGCGGCGCTCGCACCTAACCGCTCCAATGGCCACGCGACCGCCTCGACAGCCGCTCTCGACCCTCCTCGTCCTCTGCACGCTCGCGGCGATCCTGGGATCCAGCCACGCGTACAGCGGCGGCGTTGCGGAGCAGGACGCGAATGCTTCCGTTCACGCAGGGCGCGACCGCGCGCAGGCGCCTCCGCCGAGCTGCGCGGGCGGCACACCCGGCGCCGACGACCGCTGTGGCCTCGGCCACGACGACGACTGCTGCGCCAGCTTGCCCGTGCCCGGCGGCACGTTCAACCGGCTCAACGACCCGCGGTATCCGGCGAGCGTGAGCAGCTTCCACCTCGACAAGTACATGGTCACGGTGGGGCGATTTCGCCGCTACCTGGAAGAGACAGGCGGCCCGACGCAGGCGAGCCCGCCGCCGGCCGGCGCAGGGGCGCACCCGAAGATCCCGGACAGCGGGTGGGACGCGGCCTGGAACGCGATGCTCCCGGCGACAACGGCCGCGATGAAGCAGGCGCTCGTCTGCGATCCTTACGGCTGGCCGACGTGGACCGACGCTCCGGCCGCGAACGAGGACAAACCCATCGTGTGCGCGACATGGCTCGAGCTGTTCGCGTTCTGCGCGTGGGACGGCGGGCGCCTGCCGACCCAGGCCGAGATGAACTACGCGGCCGCAGGCGGCGACGAGCAGCGGCTGTACCCGTGGGGCTCTTCCCCCATCACCTCCGAGGACGCGGCCTTTTGCTGCCAGGGCGAAGGCGCGACGTCGCTGCCCTGCGAGGACGCGTTTCCCCCGTGGAGCCTCATCCACTGCACCACGGACGATCTCGCGCCTGTCGGCTCCTTTCCCAGGGGAGCGGGGCGCTGGGGCCAGCTCGATCTCGCCGGCGAGGCCTACAAGGTCACGCGCGACGCCGCCGACGACGACCGCCCGCTCGTGCCGTGCGACGACTGCTCCCGCCTGGACAACCACGCTGCCCTGCGCGTCACGCACGGCGGGAGCTTCGTCGCCGCCGGATACCGGCAGACGACGACCTACCGCGCGCCGTACGAGACGAATGGCCGCCACTACTATGTATCGGCGATGTGCGCGCGCGACCTGCCAGGGCCGTGAGCCTCCGCGCGGCCATGGCTGGCAGCGCGATCCAACGCGCACGCGAGCGTCCCCAACGTTGGCCCGACTTCCTATCGTCTTTGGTGACTCAGTCGTCCAGATCTTCGCCTTCGGGGAGCTCCCAGGATCCGCCAAAATGCTGGATCAGGTCACGCTCTTCGCGCCACAGCCGCTGGTAGCGCCAGCCGAGCACCGTCTCCGGGGTACGCGTTCTATCGTCCGCTGGAAGCAGATGGCGAGCCGCTAGCTCGACATCGCGATTGCTCTCGAGCCCCGGCAGACCCGGGCCCGGCGCGCCGATCCATGCGCGGAGCTGTGCTAGACCGTCGTCGCTGGCGATGACCCGGTTCGCCAGATCGTGCGCCGATCGCTCCGGAAAGAGGCGATGCAGCGCCTCGTTGCCCATCGCGCCGTAGAGGCGCCTCTGCGTGTCGCCGCCGGCTTCGCGGTCGCCCGCGGTCGCCATCACGAGCAGGGCGAGGCGCGAGCGCACCGAGTTGAGCCGCAGCTTGTCCACGGGCTGGACCACGGGCCGCGCCATCAAGTTCGCCAGGTGATGTCCCCGGATCAGCGCCTCGACACGCTCGAACTCCTGTCGGAGCTGACCGCTCGTCATGCCGGTGAAGTGCTCGTGATAGCTCGTCCAGAAGAACCACCGCTCCAGCGCCGGCCGAGCCTGCCGCAGGCCAGGCTCGCCGATGACGTGACGCGCCCGCACCAGGGCGACGAGCTGGTAGGCGTAAGGCAGGCTTCCGGGACCGTAGACCCCGAACTCACGCAGCAAATCGGCGACCGGGGCGAAGATCTCGGGGAACGCGCGGAGCAGATCTCGGCCGTCCTGCGATTCGAGCTTGAGCTTCAGCCCCTTGGCGCCCGACTTGTAGATGTCGAGATCCCACATCCCTTTCAGTGCGGCGATGATGGTCTTGCGATCGAGCTCGCCGAAGCCCATCGGAGAGAGCTGCTCGGAGATGACGGCCAGCTCGTCGTTGAAGCTGAAGGTCCTCCCCAGCGTGAGAGCGTGGGCCATGTCCCCTTCGTCGAGGTCCTGGCCGTAGCTGTTCACCCGGGCGAACGCCTCGGTGACCAGCTCCTGGTCGTCCGAGACCAGCGGGACTACGGGCACGACGTAGCTGCGGAAGCGGCTCTCCAGCCGCCGCGCCTCCTGCAGAAGATCCCGCCGCCCCATGTCCACGAGCTGTGTGCGGAACTTGAAGAACAGATCGTCGTCGAGCAAGCACGCGAGCGGTATCCACGTGGACGGCGCGTTCTGCCGGCCGTGGCGCAATCGGAAGCGCAGGTCGTCGCTGGGCGGGGCGGCGAGATCGTAGTAGATGGGCCAGCGGCGCCCCTCGCCGTCCTGCTCCACGCCCTCGGGGAGCGGCATCAGGGCCGAGTACAGCGTGGTGACGCGCTGCAAGCCGTCAACGAGATATCCGCGAGCGCCCGAACGCTGGCCCTGGGGCAGGGGGCAGGGGCCGATTTGCGTCTTGACCCGGATCCCCCGATCCGACGTGGTGCGCCAGACGAGCAGGCTGCCGATCGGAATGCCGCGCCAGATGCTGTCCATCAACCGGAGCCGCTGCTCGTCCGACCACGCGTAGCCGCGCTGAAACTCGGGGACCTGGATCGTGCCCTCGTGCACCTCCTGGAGCAGCTCGGGAAGCCGGGGCAGGACCGGCGTGTCGAACATCCGGCTCATGTTCAGAGCACGCTCCAGAGGCTCTCCACGAGCCGTTTGCGCCAGGCCTGCGCGGCGGGATCGAGTTCGAAGACGCGATGAAACCAGATGTCGTCGATCTTCGTGTCCTCGTCCTCGCAGTAGAGATCCGCGATGTTCCTCCCGAAGCCACGGTTCAGTCGGTTGCGGAACGCCTCGTTCTGCATCCCCTGGAAGACCACGGGCAACTCCGTCTCTTTCAGCCATCTCACGGTCGGACGCGCGATGGCCCGCTGGTTTTGCGGTGGGTTGCGAGGGAGGAGCTGGCGGCGTTGTCGCTTGAGCTTGTACTGCTTTTCCTTGCGCTGATTCAGCTCATCGCGGACCTCCTGAGCGACGTCCTTCTCGAAACCATCCTTCATGCTGAAGCACGCGCGCCGCGTCGGTCCGAAGTCGGCCGACTTGAACGCCTCTACCTGCTGGCGGCGCCTCGTCCTGTCGTGCCCTTTTCCGCCTTCCACCCACATGTCGAGCGCCTCGAATGGCAGGTAGTTCTCGATGGTACGCCGGCCGAGTTGGTGCCCCGGAAAGGGCCAGGGTTTCTGCATGGCCGCCACGTGGCCGTGGAGGTCCTCTGACTCCTTCGACGGCAGGCGTCGATCGCTGGGGTGTGCGTCCCGATCGAACATGGCCCAGCTCCGGAGGCGGCGAATCCAGCCCGTCGCCCCGTCGGGCTCCTTGAGCCTCGTCAGGAAGGCCGCGAGCTCTCCCGTGCCGCCGCCGAGCGGGATTTCGACGAGCCCTTCGGCAATGCATCTGTCCAGCTCCGCACGATCGCGCCCCTCCAGGATACGACGGAGAAATTGCAGATCGTTGCGTCCGTTCTCCAGCGCGAGCCATAGCGGTGTGTACATGGCGCGGAGCGCGTCCTCGGGGGTGAGCACGCCGTCCTCCCAGCGGCTCTCCGCGATGGGCTGCACGCGGAGCTTGGCGGCGTGCGCGGCCATGGTCGTGGCCTTGTCGAGGCTCCGCTCGAGCTCATTCTGCACCGCCTCCTGGATCTCGGCTGAGAGGGCGCTGAGCCATACGCGCACCGGGTGGGCGTCGTCCTCGGCGTTCCATGGGGGGTCGGTCAGCAGCACGTGCTCCCGCGTGCTCGCCGCGAACACGAACTGGAGGCAGCGCACGAGAGCGGGCAGGCCCTTCTGGAAGAGGCGCCGATCGACGATGACGATCATCGCGTCGGAGGCTCCTCCTTGGGGGCTTCGTACACCGGGCCGCGGAGGTGCGCTCTGCTCAACTCCTGGAGGAGGCGCCGCTCCTCCGTGAAGGCTGTGCGCAGGGTGCTGCTCTTGGGGAGCCCATTTGTGTCGAACTCCACCGGCTCCGCGTGGCTCGCGCCCGTCTCGTCCTGGTCCACCCAGTAGAGGATCACCCGCGCGGGGTCCAACCCTTCCTTCAGAATGGCGAGCTGTACGCCGAGCAGCAGCGGGCGGGCGTGGGTCTCCAGCAGGACGACCGGGGGCTCGGCTGCCATCGCGATGGAGGCGAAGTGCCGTGCAAGCCGGATCTGGAGATCGTCGTGCAGGTGCGTCGTCGGTTCCTCGAGCGCGAACATCCGCTTGCCATCGGGGCGGTCCTTGCCCCAGCGTTGCGCGAGCGCCACCAGGATCGGGAGCACCTGGGTCATGCCCTCTCCGGTGGAGGCAAAGGGGATGGAGAGCGTCGGCGCCGCGCAGGGAGGAAGGAGCCAGCGCCAGCTGTTGTCTCCCATGCGCTCCCTTCGAAGGTCGCGGTCGACCTCGGTTCGGAGCCAGGCCTCGACCTCAGCTTGCACAGCGCGGTCGTAGAGCAGGATCTCCTGCGCTTCCCTCCCGTCGGCCGAAAGATCGGGCGTAACGCCCCGCGGTTCAACGCTCTTTGGCGAGGGAGCTCGCACGGCGGACAGGTACTGGACGCGCCCGTGAATCTCCCGCAGCCGCGCGCGCAAATCCGACACGGCAACGGGGAGGGCGGGGGCTTCGAGCGGGACGAGTCCGCCGAACGAGAGCTCCGGGACGTGCGTGGCGCCCGCGGGAGGGATTGCTTCCAGGACCTTGGGCGCGGCGTAGTGGGCCGGCGCGCCGCCGTTCTTGACCAGCAGCTGCTCGACCCTGACCCGATCCACACCCCCTGGCTCGTGAAGACCAATCCGCCAGGAAGCCTCGATGTCGTCGTCCCAGCCGAGCGTGAGCTCCAGGAAAGACTTGCCCTCGTCCCGCGCCCGCGCATTGAGGACATCCCTGAAGGACGCGTTGCCCCCCGCGGCGCCGCCGAGCTCGAACGGGCTCTTGCTGCCCTCCGTGACGGAGTCGTGGAGGATGCCAGCGAGCCGCACGACCGAACTCTTGCCCGCGTTGTTCTTCCCGTAGATAAGCGTCAGGGGGCGGAGGTCGAGGTCGAGCCCGCGCTCGAAGGCGCGGTAGTTTTCGACGAAGATGCGGCGCAGGCGGGGCATGAACGCTCTCTCGCTGGAGCATAGTGCGCCCTCCCTCCCGTGGAAAGTTCGTCGTCGGCGCGCCGGCGCACCGGTTCGGCGCCGTGGGAGACCATCGAGCAGGCTTCGGGGCATAGGAATCGGTAGAGCTTTCGCCGTCTCAAGCTCGGGTGGGGGGCGTCGGGCCGAGCGTCCTGCGCCCTCGGCGCGTGACCTTGCTCCACCGCCTCCCCTGGCGGCCGTGCGCGACGCGCGCCTCCGCCTGGGGGCCGTCGTCTGGCGCGCGATGTTGGGTCGGCGGTGAGGCGACGCCGGATCGAGCTGGGGGGCGAACTGCTCCACGGGAGGATCGTGGGCGAGGAGCGTCTTCCGCCGCTCTGGACGTGGAATGTCGTCCGCCGTGGCGGGGGCTGGACGCGTATCTGTGGCAAGCTGCCTCGTTGCAAAAAGCCACACCTCCTGTCCTCCGGTCCGCGAGCCGCAGGTGCTAGAGTTGCCACGACCCATGCTCGACAAGCTCGACATCGCCCGCGCCCTCCGCGAGACGGGCGCGCTCCTCCTGATCAAGGGCGAGAACCCGTTCAGAGCGCGCGCTTACGAGACGGGGGCCGAGGCGCTGGAGCAGCTCACGGACGACCTCGGCGCGCTCGTCCGGGAGAAGAAGCTCACCGGCATCAAGGGCATCGGCCCGGCGCTCGCCGCCCAGATCGCCGAGCTCTACCAGACGGGGCGCTCCGCGCAGCTCGAGGAGCTCCGCGCCGAGCTGCCCAGCGGCGTGCTGGAGCTCGCCCAAGTGCCTGGGATGAGCCTCAAGCGGATGAAGGCGCTCCACGAGGCGCTCGGCATCGGCAGCGTGGAGGAGCTGAAGAGGGCCTGTCTCGCCGGGAAGGTCAGGGCGGTGAAGGGCTTCGGGGCGAAGACCGAGGCGAGCCTGCTCGAGGGGATAGCCCGCCACGAGGCGCGCGACGAGCGCGTCCTGCTCGTCGACGCGCTCGAGGCGGCCGAGCCGCTCCTCGCCCACGTGCGCGGCTGCGAGGCGACCGAGCAGGCCGATCTCGCGGGCTCGATCCGGCGCTGGGAAGAGGCGGTGCCGGCCATCGACCTCGTGGCCGCGGCGGACGACGCCGCGCAGGTGATCGACTGCTTCGTCCGGTCCCCGCAGGTCGCCGAGGTCGAGGCGCGCGGCGACGCGCGTTGCAGGGTGAGGCTCTCGGGCGGCCTGCGCGGCGAGCTCCTCTGCGTGCCGCCCCGGGACTACGCGGCCGCGCTTCACCACCGGACGGGGGCGCCCGAGTACCTCTCGGCCCTCGGCGCGCTCGCGCGCGAGCTGGGGCTCACGCTCGACGAGAGAGGGCTCTGGCGGGGCAAGAAGCGCCTCTCCGTGAAGACGGAAGAGGACCTCTACGAGCACATCGGCGTCCCGTACATCGCGCCCGAGCTCCGCGAGAGCGCGGAGGACATCATCGCCGCCATCGAGCGCGCCGCGCGGGCGGGCCGCGAGGGCGAGCTCGTCGAGCAGGGCGATATCCAGGGCATGGTGCACTGCCACACGGTGTACTCGGACGGCAAGAACACGATCGAGGAGATGGCCCTGGAGGCCGAGGCGATGGGGATGAAATACCTCACCATCACCGATCACTCGCCCGCCGCCCACTACGCGAACGGCGTCGGCCTCGACCGGCTGAAGCAGCAGTGGGACGAGATCGCCCGCGTCCAGGAGCGCGTGAGCGTGAAGCTCCTCCGAGGCACCGAGTCGGATATCCTCGAGTCGGGGAGACTCGATTATCCGGACGCGATCCTGGAGCAGCTCGACGTGGTCATCGCGAGCATCCACTCGCGCATGAAGATGGACGCGGACCAGATGACGCGCAGGCTCGTCAGCGCCATGCGGCTGCCGGTCTTCAAGATCTGGGGGCACGCGCTCGGCCGGCTCATCCAGCGGCGCGAGCCGTTCGCGTGCCGCGTCGAGGAGGTGCTCGACGCCGTGGCCGAGTCGAGGGCCGCCATCGAGGTGAACGGGGACCCGTACCGCCTCGACATGGAGCCCCGGTGGATCAAGGAGGCGCGCAAGCGCGGTATCCGCTTCGTCGTCTCGACGGACGCACACTCGACGCGCGCGCTCCACAACCTGCGCTTCGGCGTGGGGACCGCGCGGCGAGGCGGCCTCCGCCGGGGCGAGGTGCTGAACGCGCTCGGCCCGGCCGCGTTCCAGAAGGCGGTCCGGCCCGCCTGATCGCGTCCCTGATCGCGCCTCTGAGCGTGGCAGCGTGCGGCCCGGACGCCGCGAAGGTCGCTTCGGTCCAGAGGTCGGCCGTCCGCGGCAACCCTGCGCGGCCCACGCCGCCCATGCGACGCGCGTGACGCGCGCGTCATCGCTGGCACCACCTCGACAGACGGTGCGCGTCGTGTGACCGTTGAGCTGTCATGCCAATGCCCATGCCGACCGCTGCGCCCGCAGAGAACATCGTCGCTCTCATCGGGCACACCCCGATGATCCAGGTGACTCAGCTCGACGCCGGCCCGTGCGAGCTCTTCCTCAAGATGGAGAGCCAGAACCCGGGGGGCAGCATCAAGGATCGCATCGGCCTGTCGATGATCGAGGCGGCCGAGCGCGCCGGCCAGCTCGGGGGCGAGCGGCGCCACGTGGTCGAGGCGACGGCGGGCAACACAGGGCTCGGCCTGGCGCTCGTCGCGGCGCAGAAGGGCTACCGGCTCACGCTCGTCATCCCGGACAAGATGAGCCAGGAGAAGGTGTTCCACCTGAGGGCGCTCGGCGCGCAGGTGGTGATGACGCGCTCCGACGTCGAGAAGGGCCACCCGAGCTATTACCAGGACCTCGCCGCCCGCATCGCGCGCGAGGAGGGCGCGTTCTACGTGAACCAGTTCGAGAACCCGGCGAACGCGCTCGCCCACGAGACAGGGACGGGCCCCGAGATCGACGCGCAGCTCGATCGAAGGATCGACGCGATGGTGTGCGGCGTCGGCTCCGGCGGCACCATGACAGGGCTCTCGCGCTACTTCGCCAGGGCGCAGCCGCGCTGCGAGATGGTGCTCGCCGATCCGGAGGGCTCGGTGCTGGCGGGCTACGTGAAGACCGGCAAGCTCGGCAAGGCGGGCTCGTGGCTCGTGGAGGGCATCGGGGAGGACTTCCTCCCTCCGATCCTCGACCTCTCCCATGTCAAGCGCGCTTACACGATCTCCGACCGGGAGAGCCTGGAGACGGCGCGGCTGCTGCTCTCCAGGACGGGCATCCTCGCCGGCTCGTCGTCCGGGACGCTGCTCGCGGCGGCCCTGCGTTATTGCCGCGAGCAGTCGTCGCCGAAGCGCGTCTGTACCCTCGTCTGCGACAGCGGCAACAAGTACCTGTCGAAGATGTACAACGATTTCTGGATGGCCGATCAGGGCTTCACCGACCGCGCGCCGACAGGGGATCTGCGCGACGTGATCACGCGCCGCCACGCCGACAGGGCGGTGGTCACGGTGCAGCGGTCGGACGCGCTCCTCGTGGCCTATGCGAGGATGAAGCTCTACGACGTGTCGCAGCTGCCCGTCCTGGAGGACGGCAAGATCATCGGCATCCTGGACGAGTCCGACCTCCTCCTCGCGGCCGTCGACGACGTGACGCGCTTCCGCCAGCCGGTCGAGGCCGCGATGACGACGCGGCTCCGGACGGTCGACGTGCGGACGCCGATCCGGGAGCTCCTTCCGATGTTCGACGCGGGGCTCGTGCCGATCGTGACCGATGGTGACGAGTTCGTCGGGCTGGTCACCCGCATCGACCTGATCAACTACCTGCGACGCCGGGTGAAGCTGCACGAGGTGTGAGCCGCGCGCGCGGGGCGCTGCATCGGTATCGATACGATGTCGACCGACCCGGGGCCGAGCGAGACGTTCGAGCAGCACAGGGTCTTCCTCGGCGCCGGCGGCTACTACATCGAGAACCCGGCCCATCTGGATCAGCCCCCGGAGGCCGGGGCTGTCGTGGTTGGTAATCGCGCCCCTCCCGCTCGGGCCCGCTGCGCGTCGGCGCGGAGGACGTGGCCGAGTTCATCCGACCATGCGCAGGTCGACATCAACGCACTTACATGGACGTCCAATCCGGAACGGAAGTCGACGGCCGCTGCTTGCGGCAGCCTGCGGCACTGCTGGCTGTCCCCAGCAACCGACACCCCTTCGCGCTCGTGACACCCGGTCGATTCGCACCTTCGGATCCGTCGATTCCATGCCGAAGACGCGCGGGCCTGCGGTGCCTTCCCCGCGGGCCAGGCGCGCAGCGCCGGCGGCACGCAGCCTGCTAGTAGGTCAGGACAGCAGGCGCGCAGCGCGAACCCTGCTTCCTGTCGGCACCGTCCGGCGACCACCTCCGCAAATCGCCTCGTGATCACGTCGTGATCGCGTCGCAGGGGGTTCGTCGGCTCGTCCGAACGACATGGCCCAGCGGCGCGGAGCGTACACCGCAAACACAGGAGTGAGCATGAGAACCATCTCTTCGAAGTGCAGCGTGTTGGCCTTGGTGATTGGCGTCTCGATGGCCTTGGGATGTTCTTCCGGTTCCGGTGGCTCGTCCTCGGACGGCGATCCGCAGACCGGAGACGGCGCACTCGCGATCGTCAACGGACACGTGACCGACGAGGGCGCCGGGTCTCACGACCACAGCCTCGCCGGCGAGAGCACCGTCGCGAACACGAGGACGGTCCGCGTCTCTCATCTGCTCGAGAGCGGAGCACTCGAGCCGCTGGCAGAGACCACGATCGACGCGGAGGGGGCCTTCTCCGCGGAGGTCCCGGTGGACGCAAAGCCGCTCATCGTGCAGGCCCTCGACGGCTCGGGCCAGGTGATCGGCTCCGCGTTCCTCGATGCGGCAGGGAGCGCCGCGGGCGAGATCGCCGTCGCGGCGCCGATCTCGACCGAGAGCTCGGTCGAGGCGCTCGTGCTCATCGATCTCGCCGCCAGCGTCGCGGTGGACGCCACCGTGGCGACGGACGTGCGCGCGCTCGTCGACGCGGAGCTCGCCGCCGCGGTCGCGGCCGCGGCGTCGGCCGGCGCCGAGACCAAGGCGGTCGTGAACGCGATCGCGGGGGCGACCCTGGGAGCGCACCACGCGGAGCTGCGCGCGCTCGCAGCCGCGGGCGCGAACATCGACGCGGACGCGCTCGCCAGCGCGGAGCTGGAGGCCGCCCAGACACTGAACGCGGCGCTGGACAGCGAGGTTCCCGCCGGCGAGGCGACCGCTCAGTTCCTCGCGGAGGTCGACGCCGCGCTGGACGCCGCGGGAGCCACCGCCGACGTGCGCGCCCAGGCGCAGGCCGCGGCCAGCATGACCTTCCGCGCCGCGCTCAGCGCGGAGCTCGACGCGTCCGCGGACGTAGAGGTGGTCCTCTTCGCCTGCGCCCACGCCGCCGCACAGCTGGAGGCGCGCGCGACCGCGCAGGCGACCACGGAGATCGCCAAGCTGAGCGGCGCCGCGCAGGCCACCGTCGATGCGATCGCGGACGCAGGCGCCAAGCTGACGGCGGACGTGGCCGCAGCAGCCAGCGTGGACGCGATCACGACCGCGCGCGCCGACTTCGTCGCGAGCCTCTCCGGCGAGGCGCAGGCCGAGGCCGGCGGTGCGCTCGGCCTCCTGGTGGGCGCCACGGCCGACGCCGAGGCGGCGCTGCGGACGGTGCTCGATGCCACGGTCGACCTCAACGCGCAGCTCGACGCCGACCTGAAGGCCGCGCTCTCGGCCTACCTCGACGCCGAGGCGCACGCCGACCCGAGCGCGTCGGCCAGCCTCGACGCCGAGCTGGACGGCATCGTCGAGGCCTACGCGAAGTTCGCGGCGGGGGTCGAGGCGCTCGCGCCGACGCTCACCGCGGCGGCCGCCAGCGACGCGCAGGCGGAGGCGGTGACCCACGTCCTCTGCTCCGCGCAGGCCATGTTCCGCACGCCGATGTGATCCGAGGTCGCCGCGGCTGGGTTCGACCGTGACCATGGGAGGGCGAACCGGGGAACTCCTCCACGCCCTCCTCCCGGTTGGATGCGGTGTCATGATCGCTTGCCGGGCCGCCCTGCACGTCGGCGCCAGCGATGGCCCACGGACGTTCAGACGTCGGTCGCCAGGACGCCGTGCCGGCGAAGCAGCTCCCGCAGGTAATTGCGATCCATCCGCGCCGCCCGCGCCGCGCGCGAGACATTGCTGCCATTGGCGCGGATCAACGCGTGGACATAAGCGCGTTCCCAGAGCGTGATGACTCGCTCTTTCGCCTCACGAAACGACAGCGACAGATCGTCTTCCCTGAAGACGTTCTCGCGGGCTTCGCCTTGCGCGGCCTCGCCCTCGGTCGCCGCGCCCTCCCGCCAGAGGAGCGGATCCCCGAGCAGCACGGCCCGCTCGACCGCGCCGCGCAGCTCGCGGACGTTGCCCGGCCAGTCGTGGCGCGCCATCGCCTCCACGAGCTCCAGGGGCGGCTTGGCCCCGTCGGCGAACTGCCGGTAGAAGTGCGCGACGAGCAGCGGGATGTCCTCGCGGCGCTCCCGAAGCGACGGGACGCGTATCCGGACCACGTTCAGCCGATAGAAGAGATCGGAGCGGAAGTTGCCCCGGTTCACCTCCTGGCGCAGATCGCGGTTCGTGGCGGCGATCACCCGCACGTCCAGGCGGATCGGGTCGAGGCTGCCGACGCGCCGTATCGTCCGCTCCTCCAGGGCGCGAAGCAGCTTGGGCTGCAGGTCGAGTCGGAGCTCGCCGAGCTCGTCGAGCAGCACCGTCCCCCCGCGCGCTGCCTCGAAGGCGCCCGCCCGCGCCTGCTGCGCGCCCGTGAAGGCCCCCTTGGCGTGCCCGAACAGCTCGGACTCGATGAGCGTGGGTGGGATGGCGCCGCAGTCGATCACGACGAACGGCCCCGAGGCGCGGCGGCTCTGCTGATGGATGAGCTCGGCGAAGAGCCCCTTGCCGGTGCCGGTCTCCCCTTCGAGGAGCACCGTCGAGTCGGACGCCGCGACCCGCGGCAGCATGGCAAAGATACGCCGCATCGCGGTGCTCTGCCCGAGGACGCGCCCGGAGAGGTCCTCGTCGCCGAGCGGCTCGCGGATCTCGTCCGGGAGGACGTCGAAGCGGAGCGTGGACTGGCCCACGCCAATCAGCGCCCCCGGATCGAGGTACGCGGCCTCGACGCGGATCCCCGAAACCCTCGTGCCATTGGTGCTCCCGAGGTCCCGGAGCAGAAACCCCTGTGGCGTGACGGTGATCACGCAGTGGTGCCGCGACACGGCCTGGTCGGTCAGGACAAGCTGGTTGCCGCGGGCGGAGCCGATCACGAGCTCCGGCGCATCTGCCACCTGCGAGGCGCCCTGATCAGGGCCGCGCTGCACCTGGACGTGGAACCGGCTGAACGCCACCTCGCGGGGGCGCGCCTCCAGCACCGCTGTCGCGCCGACATCTTGACAGGGGGGTCGCTCCGAGGCCATCGACCTCAAGCTACCACACGAGCGACCGACCCGCGCTCTCGGCGCGCACACAGGCGAGCGCTGAGCCCGTCCGGCGCGTCACAGGCTGCAGGGCGCGAACGAGTCGAGAGAGATACTGCGATGCAGGCTCGTGGAGATGGCCTCCACGTAGCGGCCGTCTCTCGGCGTGTCACACGTCGAGCGGCCGTCCGCGTCGCGAGCGCAGGCGAGGGAGCACGGGCCAAGGAGGGTGACGCCACACGTGGGCGAGATGCCGCAGATCCGCTGGACCGAATGCCCGCTCCAGTCGGCGCCGCACGCCGCCACATCCGCGTTGTCGACGCAGGCGAAAGCAGCCGGGCTGTCCGGATGGAAGAGGTTGCCGAACATCGTGGCATCCGGGGTGGTGAACTCGGACGGCGCGGCCCCCGCGCGCCCGGCAAGCGCCGGATGGCTCCCCGTCATCCGGACCTCCACTTCCATACTGAGGCCGTTGAGCGTCTGAAGCAGGCACGCCGTCATCCACCGCTGTGTCTCGACGTCCTCGAGAGGCGAGGATATCCACCGTGGCGCGAGGCCGACCGCGCCCTCGAAGGAGACCCCCGCGGCCTCACCGCGCAGCGCCTCGCCTCCAGGGAGCGCGCAGAGGACCACGTAGGAGAGGAGCCGCCGCCCCTCTGCGCTCGCGAGCAGCGGGGTGTCGGTGAGCTCGCCGCTTGATCCCTCGAGCGGCACCTCAGCCATGGCGCGCAAGGCTTGCTGCGTCGCGGATCGCCAGAAGAACGCAGGATCGTCTCCGTTCATGACGATGATCGCGTCCTGCTCCTCGGTGCGCGAGCTCATGCCGCTGTGCCGCTCTGCCCCACATCCGGCGATGAAGAGAGAAAAAACCGTTGTGACAGCGCTGAACGCTCGTGAAATGGACATGATCCCCCCGGAGCGCGCGGCGCCGACCGCATGTGCTCGGCGAGCAAGCTGTGCAAGGCGCAGGCCGGCCCCCTGCTTCAGCGGCCCGCCCCGGCAGGAGCAGGCCCTGCATGAGAAATGGCCGCGCCGCCGCGCGAAGCACGTGAGTCGTGCAACACCCATGCGGCCGAGATCCGGCGGTACCTGCATGTTGAAGCCCTCAGGTGCTGCATGGCCCAGCCAGCACCTTCTCGAGGGCGCGCGCGAGGCCATCGAAGCGATCCCGCCACGCCGGGTGCTCCTCCAGCATGGCCTGCGCCTTGCGCACGACCGCAGAAGCGTCGGCCTCTCGCCGGTCCCGGAGGGCGAGGCGAGCACGCCAGTACAGGATCTCCAGGAGCTCATCGGCGAACAGCAGGCTCCCCGTGCTGCCGGCGGCGCCCATCGCTCCATCCACCGTCTCATGGGCCACCGTCTCATGGGGACCGACGACGCGCCCCGTCTCGTCGATCAGCAGCGCCTGGAGCATCCGGAAGCACGCAAACGCAGCGTGCGCCCCCGGCTCTGGCGGGCAGGAGCCCGCTACCCAGGCGATGAGCTCGCGCGCCTCGTCGTCCTGCTCCGCCGTGGCCAGGATCCGCGCGAGCAGCAGGGAACACTCGGGCACCGGGCGCTCGATGAACCGCCGCTCCAGGACATGCGCCCGGCGGGCGAGCACGAGCGCGTCCTCGCGCCGGTCGCTCCAGTAGAGCAGCTCGGCGACGTTGTAGGTCGCCACGCGCTCCAGCCACGGGTTGCCGATCTCGCGCGCGAGCGAGATGACGCGCTGGAGATCCTCCGTGGCCCGGGACGGCGACTTCTTCAGCGTCCAGAGCACGACGCGGTTCATGTATGCGACGCACAGGTGCGGCAGATCGTGGACCCTTGCACAGAGGTCGATCGCCTCGCGCGCGCGCTCCTCTGCCTCGCTGAACGAGCCCGCGTGCGCCAGCTCGACCGACAGGAGCAGCAGCGCGACGATCCGGCTGTCGTGATCGCCGAGCGCCTCCGCCTCGACGGCGCCCTTCTCCAGGAGCGCGATCGCCTGCGCCACCTGCGCTGTCCGCACGCACCTGCGCCCATCGGCCACCACGAGCCGGACCGCGAGCCGCGGTGAGCCCGACCGCGCGACGAGGGGGCGCGCCTGCTCCACGCGCCGCGCCGACCCTTCGTAATCCCCGGTCCAGTCGAGCAGGGTGGCCTCTTCCAGGAGGATCTCCGCGACGAGCACCTCGTCGGCGAGGCGCTCGCCGAGCTCGCGCGCCACGGTCAGATCCTCGATGGCTTCCCGCGTCCGGTGCGCTCGGTAGCGTACCCTGCCCCGGCCCGCGAGCGCGAGCGCGCGCCGGCGCAGGTCCGCCTCGGAGATGCGCCCGAGGGCCGCAGTGTAGTGCTGGTCGGCCTCGACGTGCCGGTGAGCCGAGAGCGCGATGTCCCCGAGCTTCACGTAGGCTTCCGCCGCCTCCTCGCTGGCTCCGCACGCGCTCGCGTGCCGCGCCAGCGAGGCGAGGGTCTCCGGGGTCGCATCCCCGGCGGAGACCCGCGCTCGCCAGAAGGCCAGCGCGTACCGGTGGGTGTCCCTGCGGTGCTCCGGATGGAGCAGCTCGATCACCGAGTCCCGGAAGACGCCGCTCTGGAACGCGTACCGCTCACCTGGCGCGCGCGACGCGCGCGGCGCGCGCTCCAGGATGCCCCGCTCGACCAGCGCGCTCAGGCCGAAGCCCGCGTCCACCGGCGACCCGGCCCCACCGGCCCGATCGGCGGCGTCCTGGACCCACTCCAGCTCCGCCCTGGTGAACGAGGCCCCGAGCACCGCGCAGAGCCGCGCGCACGCCGCGAGCTCCGGCGGCAGCGCTTCGAGCCTCCGCATGGCCAGCCACTGCCACCCAGGCGAGGACGCCAGGCCTTCGGGCGCCGCGGTCGCCGCGTAATAGCTGCCTGTGTTCGACCGCTGGCGCACGATCCCGGCCCGCTTCAGCGCCCGGACGATCGCCGCAAGGCACGCCGGATTGCCGCCGGCCCACGCGGCGAGCCGCCTCAGCGTGTCCGCCGGCGGGTACTCCGCCGGCAGGAGAAGCTCCGCCGCGAGCCGCATCCCGGCGCCCTCGTCGAGCGGCGAAAGCGCCCTCTTCTCGAAGCGTTGCGTGCGGGTACCCCACCCGGGGCGGAGCTGCTCGAACCGCGGGTGCGCGGCGACCACGACCCAGAGCGCCACGCCGGCGCCGTCGAGCGTCGCGACCTCGAGGGCATCGAGCAACGCGTCGCCCGCCCAGTGCGCGTCGTCGAGGATCACGGCCACCGGCCCGCGGCGCGCGCGCCGGCGGAGCCCTTCCGCGATCGCCCGCCGGAGCTCGTGGTCGTGCGACGCGCCGCCGGACGGGGCGCCCCACCCGAGCGCCGCCGCCACGGACGGCCCCGCCGCGCGCCCGATCTCGTGGCCGAGCCGCTCCGCGCAGAACGCCTCGACGTCGGCCGGCGGCCTTTCCTGCGCGCCCAGCGCGGCGCGCAGGATCTCCTCCGCGTCTCGCGCGAGCTCGCACGACAGCGGCTGCGCCGCGCGCATCGAGAGCACCAGCGCCCCCGGATGGAGCGATCGCGCCACGGCAGCCGCCTCGCTCGCGAGGCGCGTCTTGCCGAGGCCCGCGTCGCCGAGCAGCGTCATCAGGCCGGGACACGTGCCGTCAAAGGCCGCGGCGGCGCTCGCCAGCAGCGCCTCGACGACCTCGCTCCGCCCGAACAGGGGTACCTCGCCGTCGACGGCGCCCGTCGCGGCCGCGGCGCCTGCCGAGGGGGGCGTGGGTTCGGTCTCCACCAGCACGCGTTCGATCTCCGCGCTGAGCACGACCCCGGTCCAGGGCTCGGGCGGCAGCCAGCCTTCCGGGCGATCCACCGCCGCGCCGTAGGCGACGGGCGCGCACCTCCCCTTCCGGCGCACGGTGACGCCCGCGAGGTGGAGCCCCGCGCGCGCATCGCATCGGTCGACGAGCTCCCGCGCGGCGGCGAGCGCCGCCTGCGCCGGATGCTCGATGTCGAGGCCCGAGAACAGCGCCACGAGGCGGCGTCCGCGCTGGCGGACGACGAGCCCCTTGCGGCTCGCCAGCGCGGCGACGGCCGGCGGCACGGCGCCGCCGACGTCCGCGACCAGCACCAAGACCGGCTCGCGCCCGTCCGCGATGAGCCGACCGCTCCCGGCGCTCTCGGGCGGGGCCGCCTCCGCGGCGACAGCGCCGCGGGCGCGGCCAGCGTCCACGACGGCGCCGCGGGCGAGGCCAGCGACCGCCCCGGCGAGGGCGCGCCGGAGCAGCGACACGCTCGCGGGCCGGCGATCTGGTTCCTTGGCGAGGCACGCGAGCACCACGTCCTCGATCGCGGCCGGGACGGCGGCCAGCTCGGTCGGGCGCGGCGGACGCAGCGCGAGGTGGCCGTGCTCGATGGCGCTCGCGTCGCCGACGAACGGCGGTCGCAGCGTCAGGAGCTCGAACAGGATCACGCCGAATGCGTAGATGTCGGCGCGCGCGTCGATCGCCAGGTCCCCGCGCGCTTGCTCGGGCGACATGTAGACGGGCGTCCCCACGACGGTCCCGGCGCGCGTGAGCTCGGCGCCGGTCGCCTCGGCGCCAGAGCCCCGCTTGGCGAGGCCGAAATCGAGCAGGACCACGCGCTCCTCCGCGCCGGGAATGCCTCGCCCCGCGGCGCCGGCGCGCGCTCCGCTGCCGCTCGCTGGCACGAGGAAGACGTTCTCCGGCTTCACGTCGCGGTGGATCACCTCCCGGGCATGCGCCGCCTCGAGCGCGACGAGCAGCGCATCGGCTCGCCCGAGCGCCCAGCCCAGGTCCGGCGGCGCGGGCAGCGCCGCGAGGTCCGCCGCGAGCGTGCGCCCTCGCAGCCGCTCCATGGCGATCCACGGTCGGCCATCGTCGAGCCTCCCCTGCCCGTAGAGGCGCGGCACGTGTGGGGGGCCGATCCGCTCGAGAGCGCCGGCCTCGCGCTGGAAGCGCGCATCGCTCTGCTCCGCGTCGCTCAGGCCGACCTTGACGGCGACCGGCATCTCGTCGCGCTCGCGCCAGCCTGCCCAGACGGCAGCGAAGCCGCCCAGACCGAGGAGCTCGGTCAGACGGAAGCCCTCGACGCGCGGCGCTGCGCCGCGGGCCTCTGCGGGCGCAGGCCCAAGCGGCGGCCCGCCGTGCCGGGGGCACGGGGCCGCCTCTGCGATCCGCCTGTGGCACGATGGACAGCGATGCAAATCGGTTTTCCCTTCGCGCCGCGCGCGGGGGCCGTGAGCGGCGCTCATGATATCGTTGTTGCCCGGCGCATGGCACGAACCACGGAAGACGACACGCTCCCCAGCTCACATACCCCTTCCGCGCTGGCGACGGCGGCCGTGGCTCATCCGCCGAGCGCCCTCGACGACAGCACACTTCCGATACGGGAGGCCGAGGCCACGCCCACGCTGGAGGAGCCGTCGTCCCATCTGCCGCTCCGCACCCTGCCGCGGGGGGCTCGCGTCGGCGACTACATCCTCGAGCGCCCCCTTGCCCAGGGTGGCTTCAGCTTCGTCTATCGCGCCACGCACGCCGAGCGCGGCACCGCTGCGGCGCTCAAGGTCCTTCACGCCGACCTCGCCTCGGATCTCGATGCGGTCGTCCGCTTCGCGCGGGAGATCGAGGCGATACAGCGCCTGGATCATCCGAACGTGGTCGAGATCTTCGATCACGGGCGGCTCGGCAGCCGTGGTCACCCCTACTATGTCATGGAGCTGCTCGAGGGATGTAGTCTCGACGAGCACCTCCGCGCCCGCGGACGCCTGTCCGCCGCCGATGTGCTCGCGCTCCTGGAGCCGCTTTGCAGCGCGCTCGATGCGGCGCACCGCTGTGGGATCGTGCACCGGGATATCAAGGCATCGAATGTCTTTCTCGCCGAGCAGGGCGGGCGGCGGCGGGTGGTGCTGCTCGACTTCGGCGTGGCCAAGCTGCTCGATGCGCCGGGGCCTGCGCTCACGTCGTCGCGGCACATCGTCGGGACCCCGACGTGCATCAGCCCGGAGCAGATCCTCGGCGAGTCGATCGACTCTCGCGCTGACGTCTACGCGCTCGGGGTGCTGACGTACCGGATGCTCGTCGGCGAGCCGCCCTTCGTCGAGCGCTCCTATCCGATGCTGCGCCAGCTGCACCTCTACGTGGACCCGCCGCGCCCGAGCACCCGGGCGCGCGTCCATCCCGCCTTGGATGAGGTGATCCTCCGTGCGATGAGCAAGGATCGCAGGGAGCGCACCCCGACGATCACGGCCTTTCTGAGCGAGCTGAGGGCCAAGGTGGAGGCGAGCGGCGGGACGGGCGCGCTGTCTTCTGCCGCGCGCGCGCGGCAGGCGCTCGCGCTCTACGCCGAAGTGCACGTCGAGCCGAGCGCCCTCGAGGAGCCGGAGGATGGATTGCTCGCGGATCTCGAGGTCATCCTCCCCTTCATCGCCGCCGAGCTCGTCAGCGCCGGTCTCACGAGCATGGCGCAGACCGGCAGCAGCGTGCTTCTCACGGCGGATCGTCCCGACGACCCGGCCGGGGACAGGGAGGCGCGCCGCCAGGTGGTGCGCACGGCGCTCGCGATCTACCAGCGGCTCGAGGCCCGCTCCGGGCGCGATCCCAGGGTCGATGTGCGCCTGTGCCTCCACGCGGGAGAGCTCATGGATACCGGCGACGGCTCGCCCGCAGCCGGCAAGCTGCTGGAGGTCGCGGCGTGGGTGCCAGACCAAGCCGGAGAGGGCGTCTTCGCCTCACCCGAGCTCCTTTCCGATCTGGAGATCGCAACGACAGGAGAAGAGGGCGCGCTCCGCCGGATCACAGCGCCACGGACACGACAGGGCTGATCACCCGCCCCTCATGCCCAGTGCGCCAGGACGGGCATCCTCGCCGGCTCGTCGTCCGGGACGCTGCTCGCGGCGGCCCTGACCGACGGTGACGAGTTCGTCGGGCCGGTTACCCGCATCGACCTGAGCAACTACCTTCGGCGCCGGGTGAAGCTGCACGAGGTGTGAGCCGCGCGCGCGGGCACGGGCCCGCGCGCGGGCGATGCCGGCTCGCTCGGTCGTCGCGTCGGGCGGGCGCGGCGCTCGCGGCGCGGCGCGGCGCGGGCGCCGGCCGGCGTGCCTTGTGCGGGCGGCGGGCTCGTGGTGAGCTGCGCGCCATGAAGGAGGCGCACGGCGCTCTCGTGATCGACCTCGCCGCGGCGCGGGTGGTCGATCTGACGCACCCGATCACCCCGGAGATGCCGCTGTTTCCCGGCGACGAGCCCTATGCGCCGGAGGCGCTGAGCACCATCGAGGAGGACGCGTATTGCTCCAATCGGTTCTCGATGGCCGAGCACGCGGGCACGCACGTGGACGCGCCGGCGCACTTCACGGCCGGGGCGGCGACCGTCGAGCAGATCGCGCCGGAGCAGCTCGTCGGGGCGGCGGCGGTCGTGGACGTGACGGCGGCCGTGGCGGCGAGCCCGGACCACCGGGTCACCGTGGACGATCTCCGGAGCTGGGAGGCGCGGCACGGCGCGCTGGGCGCGAGGCATATCGTGCTGATCCGGACGGGCTGGGGGGCTCGCTGGTCCGATCCGGCGAGGTACCTGAACCAGGACCCCCAGGGCGTGATGCACTTTCCCGGGGTGTCCGTGGAGGCGAGCCGCTACCTGCGCGAGCGCGGCGTGCGCTGCATCGGGATCGATACGCTGTCGACCGACCCGGGGCAGAGCGAGACATTCGAGCAGCACAGGGCCTTCCTTGGCGCCGGCGGCTACCACATCGAGAACCTGGCCAATCTGGAGCAGCTGCCCGAGGCCGGGGCGGTCGTCGTGGTCGCGCCGCTCCCGCTCGCGCGCGGCAGCGGCGCGCCGGCCCGGGTGCTGGCGCTGGTGCCGGGCTCAGCCGAGCCGGCGACGTAGCGGCAGCAACACCGCACCGACCAAGTTCGCTCCTGATTGCGTGTGAAGTGGCACGCGCGGGTCGATTGAGCGGCGCTGTCGTTCGCGCGCCTGTCCGGTGGGGAATCGCCATCGCCGCACCCTCGTGAACGCCTGAGAGCGCGTGTCTGCCCCGAGCGCCTGGCGGTTCAGACCTTGACGGCAGCGACCCTGGTCACGTTACAAGGCGCGACTTTCGTCGCGAGGACCATCAACGTCGAACCGCTGCGATCGATGAGGTTGCGCGTGCGCCCTGCTTGCAGGCTGGCGGCGTGCCACAGGACGGTCCCGAACCACAGCGCGCGCGTACGCAGATCCTGACGGTCGTTCGAATAGCCGTCGAACATGACGAGCTTATCGACGCAAAAGCCGGCGGTCTCGACGAGACGTCGCAAGGTGCCAGTAGACATACGGCGGCGGCGCCGGCTTGTAGCGCTGCAGGAGGCGGTAGCTGCGACGCAGCCTCTCGCGATTCGGTGACAGGGGCGCGAACAGGTGTGCCAGTTCGCTCGTGTCCGGAACGCGTGAGTCCGACTCGTGCGGTATGACCGGGCAACTTTCACCGTTGTTCATCCTCTCCAGCGTAGCACCGTCGCGGATCGGCTGCACCTCTCCGGAGCATGTCAACGAACACTACTCGAGGCCTGTCACGCGAATCTCGTCAATCGCTGTCGACCAGCGTTTCGCCCCCGTTGAACGGTCGCTTCGATCTAGAGAGGGCCTTCGACCGGCGCAGATACGCCTCGGGCGGTGATCAGGGCGTCCAGGCCAACTCGATAAAGGCCGTGATGCGACTCCGGAGCGCCTCGCTCTCCAGCGCACCGGCTCAGCCGAGGAGCTTCGTCACCAGGATGATGAAGGGGACGACGATGAACATGAAGCCGCGCGCCTGCGCGGGTGCTGGCGCTGGTGCCGGGCTCCGGCGAGTCGGCGAGGTAGCGCGGCACCGGCGCTGAATCGTCCAAATTCGCCGTCTCGCCCAGCCCAGGGCGGATTGCTCACGATTTCGAGCACGGACCGCTACTGCCGCGTCGTGGGCGGACACTATTGAAATTCCAGACTGTCTTTGCGCAGACCGCTCCTCCGAGGTATCATGCATGACCTTGCGCGTGAGATTGATGCCAAGCGAGGATCAGAATTCCCAGCGTCGCGCTGCGCTCAATCGGCATGTATCGATCGCTGGACATCCGCCCGTGGCTTACGCCGGCGCAAATGGCTAGCTGAATGCGTGAATATAGGTCCAGGATGAATTGCAAGCGTTGCTGCGCCACCTCGCTCGCGCAAGTGAATCATTGCCTGCAAGCCGGATGGATGCGCTGTCTCAAGTGGAATGGAAGTCCATTTGTCGCTGGCTGAAAATGCATCATGAGGACCCCGCCGCGCTCGATGTAGACAGGCGCGGCGGAAAATGGCACGCCTTCCTATCGCTGGCGGAGGAGATCGCGGCACTCGAAGCGATGCGACCAATTCTCCCGGACATTCTCGGACGCACGTGGCGGAATCCTTCCGTCGAGGCCGCATTCGAGCTACTTCGCCGACATGGGCGGGGCGAACGATGCCGCGACGGTGCCATGCGAAAGCGAGCGTCGAGGCTCGGGAGGCGCCATAGCGACATTTTCTCGCTCGTTCGTCGCGAAGCAGCCGAATTCCCTGCGACCTCCCTGTTTGTGCGCCGTTCGAAGACTGTGTTCGGGAAACCACTCCCGCGATACATGGTAGCGAGTGTCATGCCTGAGTAAGACGTGGCGCTTTCTCGTGACACCAAACCTCTGGCGCGCACCGCGCAGCCTGACTCGCGCGCGCGGCACGCGCCTCTGCTCGCTGAGTCCAAGCTCCCGGACTTGTATACCTCCGGATGCTCCGGATCCGTAAGCGCCAGGCCATCGCCACGGTCACTGCCCCTTGCGCTCTCGCCGGGGTCGACCACGCTGGGCGCGGGGCGGCGTGGACCCACGACTCGGCGCGAGCACAGGTCGTCCTCAAAGAAGGCTCGGCAAGGCGGCCTCCGCGTGCTGGACAAGCATGGATTGCCGGTGTAAATTGGCAAATCGAAGGGGGCGCCCGCCGCTCGTATGTCCGCCAGAGTGCCTCTCTTCTTACGAGCGGCCGGCGCGGCATAGAGCCTAAAACTCGGTGGCAGCGGCGGCGCGACGACGCTATGGCTGCATGGGCTACTTGCGCGCTCTGCGCGCTCATCATCATCAAGCCACAAGAGTTCGTCCCGGCGCTCGGCGCCGTACCGGTGCTGCACGTGATGCTCGCGATCACCGTCGCTTGCATCATCGTCGATGTCCGGAGGCGATGCATCGCGCTGACGATCGCGCCGCAAACGCGTTACGCGATCTGGTTCATGCTGTGGGCGCTCATGACGACCGCGCTGAAGAGCCCTCACGTCTTCGGCGAGCGCGCGCTGGCGCTGCTGCCCACTGCGTGCGTGATGCTCGCGCTCGCTTTCGGGTGCGCCTCGTCGCGGGGCCTCCAGATCTTCGTGCTCACGCTGGTCGGCTGCGCCGTCCTGGTCACCGCCGTCGCGCTCAAGCAGGCGTATGCGCCTCTCGAGTGCATGATCGTCGACCCCACGGCGGCGAGCGGGGAGAACCTGGTGCCCGATGGTCGCCCGTGCGAGTTCCACTACGACTGCCGGCGCGACGCGCCTGACCCCTATGCGGAGTATCGATGCGAGCGTCCGGGTCCGTTCGCGACCACGACCATCAGCAGTCGCGTCCGCTACCGCGGAACGCTCATGGATCCCAACGACCTGTCGCTGATGGCGGGGATGACCATTCCCTTTGTCCTGACCCTCACTGGGCGACATCGAAGACGGGCTCACTCGAGCGCCGGTATGCGCCACGCGCCCGCGTTGCAGCATGCGCCGCGCTGGGACGCGGCGGCCATGGAGCACAGCACGCCTGTTTCCTGGGTAGCGGCGACCTTTCGCGCCGTCTTCGCGACGGCGAACTTGGCCGGGATCGGGACCATGATCGTTTTTGCACGCTCGCGGATGGGGCTCCTCGTGTACCTCGTCATCATCAGCCTGTGCGTCATACAGCGGCACGGCCTGAAGGGCCTCTTCGTGGCAGGGTTCGCGGGCACGCCGATGCTCATGTTCGGGGGCCGGGACGGAGACGAGGCCGCCTCGAGCACGGATGCACGCGTCGACCTCTTGCATGAAGGCTTCGACATGATCCAGCGGACCATGGGCATTGGCGTCGGCATGGGCCAGTTCACCGACGAATCCGTGGGCGCGCAGACCGCGCACAATGCCTACCTGCTTGCCGCTGCAGAAACCGGCGTCGTCGGCGCGAGCCTCTTCGCGCTGCTCCTCTATGCATCGCTGAAGGTGTCGTTCAAGATCTGGCGCGACGGCTACAATGTCGACGTCACGGTGTCGCGCTTCGCCCCGGCCGTCTTCGTGAGCCTGTGCGGCGCGCTCGTGGGTATCTTCTTCCTGTCGTGGAGCTACAAGGACGTGCTCTACATCGTGCTCGGCGCCTCCATGGCCCTGTATGGCGCCGCGCGCGCGCAGGACCCACGCGTCTCGATCCGCATATCGGCCAAGGAGATTGCCGTCGTGTGCTGCGCCATGTTCGCCCTCCTCGCAGCCTTGAACATCTCCCTTCGCTTGAGAGGGTGAAGGCCAGGCGAGCGAGAGCATTCTCGCCCGCGGAGGGCCCTCGGCGTCAAGGCGCGATCCAAAGAGAAGACAGAGATGTGACCCGGCGGGGCCCGGCCCCGAGGAAGAGGACCGAGCGATCGCTCCCGAGAGCGGGTCAGTCGCCCCGCGAGCCCCGCCCGACGGAGATCGCGCCCGACCAGCCGCGCATCAGGACGCGACCGGCGACCGCAGGCACAAGGAGCGGATTAGCGGCGGGTGGCGGCGAGCTGGCGCGCCTCGGGGATGAACGCGAGGACAAGGACGGCGAAGAACAGCGTGTTCGCCACGCCCGCTGCGATGAGCGAGAGGGAGCCGTGGATCGGAAGGAAGCGCGCGGCGACGATCACGATGGAGTAAACGGCGGCGATCGCCACCGTCGGGAGGTGCGTGCGGTAATAACGCAAGACCCCGATGCCCAGCTCCTTCTTGAGGACGATGGGGAACACGATGCCGCGCACGAGCATCATCGGGATCGCCGTGCCGAGGCATACCCCGTAGATCCCGAACGGGCGTACGAGGGCGACGCTGAGCGCCACGTTCGCGATCGCCTCGACCGCAGTGATGCTCATCTGGCCGCGCAGCTTCCCGCTCCCGGCGAGCAGGCTCGTGGCGGGCCCGTGCAACAGCATCACATAGTACGAGGGGAGCATGAGGAGCATGACGGTCGAGCTCTGTGATATCCACGGCTTGTCGATCCACAGCGCCAGGAGGTCTGGTCCCAGCGCTGCGATGTTGACGAGGACGTAAGCCGTGAACAGCCCCGTGACGAGGTTCGCACGCTCGAGGAGGCGTGTGAGCCCGGCCGCGTCTCCCTTCTCGGACAGCCCGCTGAAGCGCGGGATGAGCACGGCGCCGATGACACCGATGCTGTACCACGCGACCGTTACGAGGCGTATGCCGATGCTGTAAATCGAGATGTTCTCCAGCGCCCCTGGCATGAAGCAACCAATGACCGCCGAGTCGATCTGGAACCGCAAGACATCGGCGAGGTTGATGAGCAACGTCGCGCCGCCGTAGCGCGTCAGCTTGATCAGTGTAGCGCGGTCTGCCGCCCGCGGCGTGAACCTGCGCGTCCACGGGGCGAGCTTGAGCGCAGCCGAGGCGACGACAACGTTCCTGAACACCACCTCGGTGACCGTGATGCCGCAGAGCAGCGCGAGGGACATGGATCCTGTCGCTGCGAAGTAGAGCACGAGGCCGAGCTTGAATACGGCGTACGACACCGTCTCGGTCGCATCGCATACGAAGAAGAGAGAGCGCGCGCGTAGGCACGCCGCGTACGGCCTCAGCAAGAGCTCCAGCGCGGTGCCCGCCCCGAGCGCCAGGATGATGTCTCTGTGCTTCCCGAGCGACGCTGGATACACGCTCGGCAGGACCATCATGAGGACGTTCGTGACCCCAAGCGTCAGGAGGGCGGCCGCGCCGAAGAGGAGGAGGCTCGCGCTCCATACGCTCGTGAGCTCCCGGTTGTCGCCTCGCTCGCACGCGCCCGCGGTGAACTTCATCGTCCCGTTCGACATGCCGAGATCGAGGATCCGCAGCTGGAAGATGAACGAGGTGATGAGGAGCCAGATCCCGTAGTTCACCTCCCCGAGCGCTCCCAGGAGCGCCGGGGTCACGATGAACCCGCCCGCGGTCGACACGAGCGTGTTGAGCCAGGACACCGAGACGTTCCCGACGGGGAGCAGTCGGGACCAGCGCGACGCGACACTCGCCGGCTTGCTCGCCGCCTGTCCATACTCGATATCGATGGATTGCATGTGTCTCGCAAGCCTCGTAAGGCCCGTAAAGTCGATACGTGGCCGTCCCTCGTTCTAGCGCGCCAGATTTGCCAGGTCCACGCGCTTGTGCCGAATTTGCGGCATGCGCTCTGCCCGGCGCTACGCGTCGGCCGCTCCGGACATCGTCCTGCGTCCCGCGCGTTCTAATACGTCGAATAACGATGCATGCACACCCATCGCGGCTACGGAGCTCACGCCCATGTCGGACGATGAGTTGGATTTCTGACCAATAATGAGTACCTGCTGGCGGGTCCGAGGAACATGGAATATGGTCTGTGCCCAGGGGAGGGTTGATGTATGAATGAGGTGAAGCCGCTGCGGCAGGAACCGCTGGTGTCGGTGGTGATCCCGACATACAACTATGGTCATTTTGTGGTGGACGCCGTGGAGAGCGTGCTCGCGCAGACTTACGAGCGGCATGAGATCATCGTGGTCGACGATGGGAGCTCCGATGATACGCCCGAGCGACTGGCCCCCTACCGAGACCGGATACGGTATGTTCGCCAGCAAAACCAGGGCGTGTCCGCGGCGCGCAACCTCGGCATCGGCCTCGCCTCCGGCGAGTGGGTGGCCCTGCTGGACGCCGACGACGTGTGGCATCCGCAGAAGCTGGCCCTGCAGATCCGGGTGTCGAAAGCTCACCCCGATCTCTCCGTCATCGGCGGAGCCGGGAGCTCGGGCGCGCTGCCGCCGGACCTGCCTGAAAAGCCAGAGGTCGATCGGTTGAGCGTGGTGGACTTCCTGACCTGGACTCCCCTGGCACAGTCCTCCGTGATGGTCCGGCGGCGCTGCTTCGACCAGGTCGGAGGCTTCGACGTCAAGATCCGTTACGCAGAGGATCGCGAGATGTGGATTCGGCTCGCCGCCGCCTTCGCGACGGCTCGGGTGAAGGAGCCATTGTACTACTATCGCGCGCACCCCGAGCAGGTGAGCCGGAACGCCATGGCGATGTATCAAGGCCTCGTGCTCGTGCTCGACAGGTTTTTCAAGGACAATCCCAGATACCGCCACATCCGCCCAGCCGCGTTCGCCTTCCTCTATCGAGACGCCACGATCGCGTTCATGTGCCAGGACGATCGCTGGACGGCGCTGTCCTTCTTGCTGCGCTGGTTCGTGAGCTATCCGCGCTCTCTGCCCCATCCCGATCGCGATTTCTCCTGGGAAAGAACGAAGGTCTTTGCGCGGCTCCTCAGGCCGTACCCCTCTGGGTCCCCATCGATCCGTCATTATCGCGGAGCGCGAGGTTCCGAGCTGGCGACGCGCCAGAGCGGCACCGCCGAGGGGGACGTCGTCAATCGACAGCCGGACATCACGGGAACGGTGAATAGACTGCACGATACGACCGGAACGTTTGAGCTGCGAGGGTAAGCAGAGTCTCTCGGTCTCTTCGCCGAGGGCAACGCGGCGGTGCGGCTCCCCCGCGCCGCGCGTCTGTTCCACCGTGCCCGGCTGCGGCGCGGGCGTTCGCCCTACGCTAGCCGGAGGGGAAGGGCGCGGCGGAATGGCGTTGCGCAGCGACAGGGCGTGCGGGCGGGCGAGGAGCAGCGGGCTCTGCAAGTTCGCGGCGTCATGGGGCAGCGTCGGCAAGACCTTCCTCGCGAACGCGCTCGGACACCTCGCGTGCCAGCACGGCTACAGCGTGCGCTTCCTGAGCGCGGACACGATGCTGCGCAGGCTGCGCTAGCACACGGGCGGGCGCGTCGGGCGGGCGCGGCGCGAGCGCCCGTCGGCGTGCCTTGTGCGGGCGGCGGGCTCGTGGTGAGCTGCGCGCCATGAAGGAGGCGCACGGAGCTCTCGTGATCGACCTCGCCGCGGCGCGGGTGGTCGATCTGACGCACCCGATCACCCCGGAGATGCCGCTGTTTCCCGGCGACGAGCCCTATGCGCCGGAGGCGCTGAGCACCATCGAGGAGGACGCGTATTGCTCCAATCGGTTCTCGATGGCCGAGCACGCGGGCACGCACGTGGACGCGCCGGCGCACTTCACGGCCGGGGCGGCGACCGTCGAGCAGATCGCGCCGGAGCAGCTCGTCGGGGCGGCGGCGGTCGTGGACGTGACGGCGGCCGTGGCGGCGAGCCCGGACCACCGGGTCACCGTGGACGATCTCCGGAGCTGGGAGGCGCGGCACGGCGCGCTGGGCGCGAGGCATATCGTGCTGATCCGGACGGGCTGGGGGGCTCGCTGGTCCGATCCGGCGAGGTACCTGAACCAGGACCCCCAGGGCGTGATGCACTTTCCCGGGGTGTCCGTGGAGGCGAGCCGCTACCTGCGCGAGCGCGGCGTGCGCTGCATCGGGATCGATACGCTGTCGACCGACCCGGGGCAGAGCGAGACATTCGAGCAGCACAGGGCCTTCCTTGGCGCCGGCGGCTACCACATCGAGAACCTGGCCAATCTGGAGCAGCTGCCCGAGGCCGGGGCGGTCGTCGTGGTCGCGCCGCTCCCGCTCGCGCGCGGCAGCGGCGCGCCGGCCCGGGTGCTGGCGCTGGTGCCGGCCTCCGGCGGCCCGGCGAGCTAGCGCGGCGCGCATCCCCGGGCAGGATCGGGCGGCTGTGGCGTTGCGCATTGCAGCGCGGGGCGCAGCTCGGCGTCGTCCCGGCCCCGTCGCCCTGCTCTGGCGCCGTGTCGCCTGTTTGCCTACCGCCCCCCGCGACGGTCGTACGAGGTGCTGCTCCCCGCGCCGGAGCGACCACACGGAGCTTCGCGTCCTGCCCGGGATTCGGTATCCTCTCGACTCCCCCCTCGGGAGGTGTCCGGGCGTATGAAGTTCGAAAAAGACGTCCTTCTGGCCGGCAAATTCCGCCTGGAGCGAGAGCTATCGCACGGCGGGATGGGCTCGATCTGGGTGGCGCAGCACGTACAGCTCGGCACGCTCGTCGCGATCAAGTTCATGCGCGACTCGTTTTCGCGGCTGCCGGTGCTCCGGGCGCGCTTCGAGCGGGAGGCGCGCGCCGCCGCGCAGCTCAAGAGCCCTCATATCGTGCAGGTCCACGATTTCGGCTTCGAGGAGGAGGACGAGGTGCCCTACCTCGTCATGGAGCTCCTGCAGGGCGAGGATCTCAGCAAGCGCCTCCAGCGGTGCGGCCGCCTCTCGCTCCCGGAGACGCTGCACATCATCGTCCAGGCCGGGAAGGCGCTCCGCAGCGTCCATGAAGCGGGGTTCGTGCACCGCGACCTCAAGCCCGCCAACTTCTTCCTCGCGCGCGTCGACGGCGAGGACGGCGAGATCGTGAAGCTGCTCGACTTCGGGATCGCGAAGGACGTCTCGGCGGTGCTCGCGGCCGACATCTCGGCCACGGGCGAGGTGATGGGCTCGCCCAACTACATGAGCCCGGAGCAGTTCTATGGCGAGCGGGACGTGGACGCGCGCAGCGATCTCTGGTCGCTCGGGGTCATCCTGTTCAAGATGCTCACGGGGCAGCTGCCGTTCCCGGGCGACGCGATCGGGCGCGTGGTCACGAAGGTGATCCTCGGCACGGTGCCGTCGGCGCGCGAGCTCGCCCCCGATCTGCCGAGCGGCATCGACGCGTTCTTCGAGCGGGCGCTGGCGCGCGATCGCGACAAGCGGTTCCAGAACGTGCGCGACATGGTCAACGAGTTCGCGCGCGTCGCGGGCGCGCCGCCGTTCTTCTCGCTCGTGGGGGAGACCTCGCCGGGCGCCGGGTGGTCATCGCGGGGCTCCGGCGGGGAGCCCGGGCTCGCCGAGCTCGGCACGCCGCCGGTGGCGCAGCTGACGACGATGCCCATCCAGCGGCGCTCGGACCCGAACGATGTCCGCGCCTCGACGCCGAACCCGCAATCGTTGCCGGGCACCTTGACCGGCGCGATCAACCTGTCGGCGCCGCACCCGGCGCGCGGCGCCATCGCGCGGGTCGCGGGGCGCGTCGCCGTCGGGGCGACGATCGTCGCCGTGGGGGGCGGCCTGTTCGTCGCCACGCTCAGGGGCGCATCGACCGACGGCGACCCGACCGCGACCCAGGCGTCCGCGGCCGCCGCGGCGCCCGCGCCCGCCGCGCCGCCGAGCGGCGCGCCGGCCGGGCTCGCCGCGGTCCCCGCCATCGCGAGCGCCCCCGAGGCGCGCGCCGCGGCGACGCCCGCGGTGGTGCCGGCGCCGCTGCCGCTCGACCCGGGCGCGGGCGCGCCGGGCGCCGCCTCCGTGGCGCCGGCACAGGCCTCCGCCGTCCCCTCCGCGGCGGCGGCGCGGAGCGCGGCGCCCGCGCGCCCCACGTCTCCGGCCACCGCTCGGACCGCGTCGACGCGCAAGGCGCTGCCGGCTCCTCGCAAGAAGTCCGGCGGGAGCAGGCCGGACTGGGGGCTCTAGCCGGGTGGCTCCGCGTCCCCAGAGAGCAGGAATGCGTTTCCGAGCGGCGGTGATGGGTACGTTCCTCCTTGCCACGCTCGCCTGCGCGGAGGCGTCCGCGCAGGCGCCGCCCCCGTCGGCGAAGGCGCGGCAGGCGGCCGTCGCGCACGCCAACCAGGGGTGGACGGCCTACCGAGCACGCCGGTACCGGGACGCGCTCCAGGCCTTCCGCCGAGCTGAGGCCACGGTGCATGCGCCGACCTTCCTGATCATGGTCGCGCGCTCCTGCCACAAGCTCGGCCGCCTGACCGAGGCGCGCTCGGTCTACCAGGTCATCGTCGACGAGCAGCTCTCGGCCGACGCCTCGCAGGCGTTCCGGCAGGCGCAGGCCGAGGCGAGGACGGAGCTCGAGGCCCTCTCGTCGCGCATCCCGACCGTGGAGATCACCGTGACGGGCGCCGGCTCGGGGGGCGCGCAGGTGGCGCTCGGCGGGCTCGACGTGCCGACGTCGACGCCCGTCGCGCGCGATCCGGGCAGCCACACGCTCGCCGTGGGGGCGCCTGGACGGCGCGGGCTGACGAAGGAGATCGTCCTCAAGGAGGGGATGATGGCCAAGGTCGAGGTCGATCTCGCGGCCGGCAAGGTGCGGATCGAGAGCGACAGGATCGGGCGCGACGCGGGCGGCGAGCCGCAGCCGCTCGGCCCCGGGCAGGGCGCGGCCGACGGCGGCGCCCAGGAGGGCGGCGGGCCGCTCGGCCCTGGGGAGGGGGCGGCCGACGGCAGCGCCCAGGAGGGCGGTGACGCGGCGGATGGACGCCCGAGCCCGCGCAGCACCGCGGTCGTGTACACGGGGCTCGCCGCGACCGCCGCGGGGACGGGGCTCGGCGTCGCGTTCGTGCTGCTCTCGAACGGGAAGGCGAGCGCGCAGCAGCGCCTCCTGGAGCCGGCCTGCACGGACCCTGCGCGCTGCCCCGGGCTCGACCTGCGCCAGTACAACGACCTGGGACACGCCAAGGCAGACCTCGCGAACGCGGCGGTCTGGAGCTTCCTGGCCGCGGGCGCGGCGGGGCTCGGCACGGCGGCGTACGTCCTCCTGACAGGGCAGCCCGACGCGCGGGACGCGACGGCGACCGGCCTGTCGGTGAGCCCCATGCCGGGCGGGCTCGTGATCAGCAAGCGCTGGTGAGGTTTCCGAAGAGAGGGATCGTCCCGATGGTGCGCATCGTATCTTGGACGTGGATGGGTCGGGCGCTCTCGACGATCGTCCCGCTTGTCGCGCTTACCGGGGGTAGCTGCGTCTTTTACAGCTACGAGGATGTCGTCCCCGGCGCGGGCGGCGCAGGCGGAACGAGCGGAACAGGCGGAACAGGCGGAACAGGCGGAACGAGCGGCAGCGCCGGTGGCACCGTGGAGCCTTGCGGCCAGGGGGGTGGCGGCTGCGGCGGGGCTCCCCCGGAGGGCTGCGATGGGCCGGGGAGCCATGTCTCGACGTGCCTTGTCGATGATGGCTTGCTCGCGCGGTACTTCCTCGACGCGTACGGCACGGATGGCAAGCTCGTCGACTCGGGACCGGAGCCGGGGCTCTCGCTCGACGTGGTGTCGGACGGAGAGCGGCTCAACCTGGAAGGCGAGGCGGGGCGCGTGGGCATCCGCTGGAACAACCTCGGCGGCAACGCGCGCGTGGAGGCCGCGTTTCCGTCCACCGCCACGCCCCCGAGCAAGCTCCTCGTATCGAAGGCGGCGCTCACGCTCGAGACCGTGGTGAGCGTGACGGACGCGGCGGTCGAGGGCGTGCCGGCGCGCATCCTGTACCTCGGGACCGATACAGGCGAGTTCGGGAAGTACTCGCTGAGCGCGGGCGACCCCGACGGGATGGGGAACCGAGAGCTGCAGTTCCACATCTACGCCGACTCCAAGACGCAGTTCGTGGGGCAGTGGTTCATTCCCGTCGAGGAGCTGGAGCAGCCGTGCGTCCTGCACCTCGTGCTGAACGCCGCCGAGGGCGTCGTCGATCTCTACGTGAACGGCGATGTGCAAACGAACGCGATCCCGGATCGGCCGCCCGCCGACTATGTCTTCACGTGGGCGGAGCCGACGTGGTATCTCGTGCTCGGAAATACGCGGAAGGCCGGGCGCTCTCTTCGCGGCTCGATCCAGTATGCCGCGCTGTACGGCGAGCCGCTCACCCCCGAGCAGGTGAAGGCCAACGCCGCGACGCTGGCGAAGAGCGACGATGGCCCCGGGATGTGAGCTGCTACGCGCCGCGCCCGCTCCGGGTTCGCGCTGGCGCCCGCGCCCCCTCGCGGTTGGAGAGCGCGTAGGTCACCCCGCGCTCCAGCGTCCCCCGCGTCACGATCCCCCCTAGATCGGCCCCCAGCTGCACGAGCGCCTGCGCCACGCTCGGCCGGATCCCGGTGAGCACCACCTCGGCCCCGAGCAGCCGCGCGCTCCGCGCCGCCCGGATCAGCGCGTCCGCCACCTCCGGCCCCGCCTGCGGCACCCCCGTCACGTCGAGGATGGTGATCCGCGCGTGCTGGCGGGAGATCCCGTCCAGCAGCGTCTCGGTGAACTGCGCGCCCCGCTCGCGGGTCAGCTCGCCGACCAGCGGCGCCACGAGCACCCCGTCCGCGATGGGCAACAGCGGCGTCGAGATCGCCCGTATCGTCTCCTGCTGCACGAGCAGCATCTTCTCCTGCAGGTGCCGGGTCCTCGCCTCGGCCCGCACCCGCTCGGTGATGTCCACCGCGATCGCCCCGCATCCGGAGACCCTGCCCTCCTCGTCGCGGAGCGCGAACCTGGTGCTCATGTACACGTGCGTCCCGTCGGACAGCTCCATCTCGTCCTCGGAGGTGATGGGCTCGGACGACGCCATCGCCGCCCGGTCCTGCGTCGCGAACCGGTCGGCGATCTCCGCGGGGAACAGGTCGTGCTGGGTCTTCCCCATCAGCTCCTCGCGGGGCTTGCCGAGGAGCGCCTCGACCGGCGGGTTCAGCAGCGTGTGGCGGCCCTCGCTGTCCCGCGCGAACATGAGCATCGGCGCGTTCTGAATGAAGGCCTCCAGCAGCGCGGCGCCCCGGCGCCTCTGCGCCTCGGACTCCACGCGCGCGGTGACGTCGATGCTCACCACCGCCACGAAGCGGTCCCCGCTCGCGTCCTCGAACGCAACGTAGCTCGGCTCGGTCCAGAGCCGACGCCGTTCCTTGTAGAGCTCGCCCGGCTCGGTGTCGTAGGGGACCGGGGGCAGCGTGACCACCTCCCCGGCGAGCGCACGGCGGAAGGCCTCGGCGTGGCCCGTCTTCACCGCCTGCGGATCCTCCAGCGCGTTGTACTTGCCGATGATCTGCTCGGGCCTGATGCGCCATCGCGCGCAGTCGGCCTGGTTGATCGCGACGAGGAGCCCGTCCGCGCGGTGGACCACCAGCGGTAGGGTCACCGCATCGAAGAGCGCGCGGTAAGGCACGCTGTCCGCGAGCTCGCGCTGCGCGTCGCGCGGCGCCGCGCCCGAGCCGAGCCTTCGCTCCAGCTCCTCCACGCGAGCCCGGAGCCGCGCGTTCTCTGCCTTGATTCGCTCGTCGCTGTGCCGGTCGATCTCCATCGTTCCCCCTGAGCCCTACCTGATCTGCGATCTCACGCGCGGCCGCTCGCCGCCGAGGAGAGCGCGCTCAGCCCCCGCCCGCGGCCATCCCGGAGTTCGTCTGCGCTGAAATGGTGCACCATAAGGCTGTCCCCGTGAAGTGCTGAATCGGCCGGGCTGGCTCGTTCTCTCGGGCTGGCGCGCCGACAGCGGTACTCCCACGCACGACCGACTCGCCCTCATCGCAGCCCCGCGCACCACCGACCGGGACCTGCCCTTCGTGCTCGCCGCCTCGTACATCGGAGCATCTCCGAGGCGCTATCGACACGGCGAAAGGCACATCCGATCCGGACGGACGCCGCTTCGTGTTTGCGTGGCTCCTGTTCCCGGAGAATGTCCTGTCGACCAGGGATAGGTCCCGCGGCTCGGGCTCGCCGTCTCCGAAGCTAGGGAAGAAAGACCGTGATCACACGGGTGGTCGACTCCGGGATGCCGGTGAGGTTGTTGACGCAGCTCGGGTAGTACATGCCGTTCGTGTTGAGCTGCTGGCAGTAGGCGGCGCACGACCCGCGGATGCTGAGCATCCCGCATTGCTGGACGGCCCCGCCGCTCGTGAGGTGACCGGCGGCGCACTCCCGCGAGAGCGACCGCACATAGCTGCGATTGGCCTCGTCGTAGCAGGCGTTCAGGTAAGGAGAGGGGGCAAATAGATTGCCCCAGAAGGCGCCTTCCAGATGCGTGTACGTCGTGAGCTCGAGGGTCCCGCTCTTGTCGATGACCGCGGAGTTGCCCCGCGAGGAGATCGTCACCGAGACGCCGTACCAGTTCGTCCGCGACGCGATGCACGCCGAGATCCACTGCTGATCGTTGGTGCCGAGCGGCCTGGTGCTCCAGTCCGGCACGAGGCCGATGATCCCCCTGTACTCCTCGCTATGCACCGTGCCCGAGCCGTCGGTCCACGAGAAGCTGAACGACTGCGAGGGGAGGAACGCACAGCCGACCACATAGCTGAGGAGCTGGCGCGAGAGATCGCCGGCCGCGCCCGGATCCCGGATCGCGCTCAGGGCCGCCGGGCTCAATGCGTTGGGGTTGAGGGCGTTGGGGTTGAGGGCGTTGGGGTTGAGGGCGTTGGGGTTGAGGGCGTTGGGGTTGAGGGCGTTGGGGTTGAGGGCGTTGACGAACTCGAGCTCGCTAAGGGCAGCTCCTACGGAGTCCTCCTCCTCTTCCTGAACTGCGACGCAGCCGACCAGAGACGCGAGCAAAAGCGCTGCGAAATCAGCGATGCTGATCCGGTACATCGTCGTTCCCCCCCCGGGTTCGTCCCTTCGTGCCCTCGTCGAAGGTCACATGGGGTGTACCGATGACTAGCCATCATGTCCAGTACTCAACTCGCGATTTGTGTAGAATTCTCGAATCGTTGGAGTCAGGGGTGCTCTGTCCACGGCGTGCTGGGCGAGCGCGAGGCCGCGTGTCGCGCGTCGTCTGACACCCAGTGAAGACCGGTGGATGATCGAAATCTCACATTGCATGAAGGCTCGACAGAAGGGCAGCGAGCGGACTGTGTGTCGTTGCAATGTGCAGTGTGGCGATAGGAGCGTGTGCGCGGCTGGGGCCAACGGCGCGGGGCACACCGCTGACGAGCGCGTCGCCGAGGGCCCCGGCCGACGCTGTCAGGGGATCTCGTGCAGGCAGGCCGAGCGGGCGGTGATCGAGCTGCTCGGGTCTGCGATCCGCCTCACCGAGCGAACGCCCGCGAGCGGCGCCCGCGAGCCCACCTCGACGCCGTGCGCGCCGTGCCACCGGCGCGCCCGGCGCGCCCGTTGCGAGGCGGGCACCGGCCATGTCGACACGCGAAGAGGACATCCCGGGATACGACGCGATCATCGTCGGCGGAGGGCCGGCCGGCCTCAGCGCGGCGCTCATCCTGGGGCGCTGCCGGAGGCGCGTCCTCGTGTGCGACTCGGGGCAGTACCGCAACCACGCGGCGCGCGAGATGCACGGCTTCCTGTCGCGCGACGGGATCGCGCCGTCCGAGCTCCGGCGGATAGCGCGCGAGCAGCTGGCGCCGTACGGCGTCGAGATCCGCGAGGCGGCCGTCACCGACGTCCGCCGCGGAGCGAGGCGCTTCGAGGTGACGCTGGAAGGCGGCGAGCGCCTGCGCTGCCGCAAGCTCCTGCTCGCCACCGGGCTCGTCGACCGGCTGCCGGAGCTGCCGGGGCTCCCGGCGATGTACGGCAAGAGCGTGCACCACTGCCCCTACTGCGATGGATGGGAGGCGCGCGATCAGGCGATCGGCGTCTACGGACAGGGCAGCACCGGGGTCTCGCTCGCCGTGAACATGAAGACGTGGAGCGATGACGTCGTCCTGTTCACGGACGGGCCAGCGTCCCTGTCGAGATCGGACGCGGATCGGCTCGCGCGCCACCGGATCGGCGTGCGCGAGGAGCGCGTCGTCCGGCTCGAGGGCAGGGACGGGATGCTGGAGCGCGTGGTGCTCGAGGACGGCAGCGCGGTGGAGCGCCGCTCGCTCTTCGTCAAGGCGAAGCAGGAGCAGGGGTCGGATCTGGCCGAGCGGCTCCGCTGCGCGGTCACGGAGGAGCGGGGCGTCGAGACGGTCGCCGAGCACGAGGAGACGACCCGCGAAGGGGTCTTCGTCGCCGGAGACGCCTCGAAGGAGGTCCTGCTCGCCATCGTGGCCGCCGCCGAGGGCGCCGCCGCGGCGTTCGGGATCAACTGCGCGCTGCAAGAAGAGGATCTCGCGTAGCGGGGCAGCGCGCCCTCGCCGGCGCCGCCCTGACGGGCGCTCAGTCGCCCCGACCGCCCGGCCCGCGCCCGCGGCCGGGCCCCGGCCCGAACGGCGGCGGGCCCGGGCGCCGCCGCCGCTCGGCCTCGAGCTCCTCGTAGCGGGTGAGCTGCTCGGGCGTGAGCACGCCCTTCACGCGCGCGTCGGTGCGATCGCGGAGGGCGTCGAGCGCGGGGCGGCACTCGGAGAGGAGCCTGTCCCGCTCGGCCTCGGCCTCGGCGAGGGTCGCCCTGAGCTCGCGCACCTGGCGGTCGCTGAGGTCGAGGTGACGGCGCATCGCCTTGAGGCGGAACTGGGCGCGCGCCTCGGTCGGAGGGCCCCGGAAGGTGGCCTCGAGGTCGCGCAACGCCGTGACGCGGCCGATGGCCGCGCCGGCGACGCCGCCGAAGAGGAAGACCGCGGCGAGCACGGCCAGCGGCTTCCAGCGGGCGAGGGCGGGCGGGGACGCGGAGCGCTCTGTCATTCGCTCGCCTCGAGGGCCTCCACGGAGGCCATGATCGCGCTGTCGACGTCGCGCTGCGTCTGCAGGAAGAAGAGGACGCTCGCGGCCGCCGCGAGGGCGGTCACGACGAGGGCGGGGCGACCCGAGCGGACGATGCCGTCGGCGATCGCGGGCCGCGCGGGCAGGGCAGAGGCCGTCGCGGCGCGGACCATGGCCTCGGTGAAGCCGGCGTCCGGCGCGAGGCCGTCGGTCGCGGCCGCGATGCGCGCGAGCGGATCGCTGGCCGCGCTGGCCGTCGCAGCGCGCAGCACGGCCGCCGTGAAGCGGTCGTCGGCGTCGATGCGAGCGGTCGCGGCCGCGAGGCGCGCGAGGTCCCGATCGGGTCCGGTCCGGTCGTCGTCGCGGTCAGACATGCGGCGCCTCCTTCTCTATCTCTATCTGCCGGGCGCGGAGCGCGGCGCGGGCGCGCACCAGGCGTTGCTCGACGGCGCCCTCGGAGCAGCCGAGCGCCGCCGCGGCCTCCTTCGCGGGCAGACCCTCGACGGCGACGAGGACGAGCGCGGCGCGCTCCTGGGGCGGGAGCGCGGCGAGCAGGGCGTCGAGCTCGCGCAGCGCGACGCGCGCCTCGGCGGAGACGAGGCCGTCGAAGCGCGGCTCGGTCGACGCCTCGCGCGGGGTGTCGCGGCGGCGCCGGAGGGCGTCGAGGCAGGCGTTCGTCACGATGCGGTACAGCCAGGTCTCCACCTTCGATCTCCCGTCGTAGCGCCCCTCGCGCAGGGCGCGGTAGGCGTCGACGAACGCCTCCTGCAGGGCGTCCTCGGCCTCCGCGAGGTCGCCGACCAGGCGCGCGGCCAGGCGGTACATCGGCGCGCGCGTGTGCTCGACGATCTGCCGGAAGGCCGCATCATCGCCCCTGGCGACGCGCGCTGCGACGAGCCTGAGGTCGACGATCACGTTCCCTCGCGATTCTGCGCCCATGGCACCGCGCGCGCTACCGGGACGGGCGCTCAGCGGCGCTCGAAGCCGGGCCCGCCAGGCCCGGGGCCGCGCATGCCGGGCCCGGGGCCGCGCATGCCGCCGTGCCTGCCAGGCCCGGGGCCGCGCTCGCCGCGCTCGGGCCTGACCGCGGCCGGCCCCTTCTCGATGCGCTCGGCCAGCGCCTTGCGCTGCGCCTCGTCGAGGATCGGGACGATCGCGGCCAGCGCGCCGACCATGCGGTCCAGGTGCGCCCGCGGGCCCATCTTCTCGCCCGCCGGCGGCCGCGGCAGGAACGCGTTCGCGTCGAAGCGATCCGCGGCGAACGTCTCGAACCGCGCGCGCATCTCGGCGCGCCTCGCCGCGTGATCTTCCTTCCGCCCGACCCGGTCGGCGTCGCGCGGGCGCGCCGCCTCGAGGGCCTTGTCGATCTGCGCGCGCTGCTCGTCGCGCAGGTCGAGGCCGGCGAGGAGGTGGCCCAGCGGACCGCCGCGCATGCCGGGGCCGCCCATGCCGCCGCGGTGGTGCTCGCCGCCGCGCGGGCCGCGGTGGTGCTCGCCGCCTTGCTCGCCGCCGCGCGGACCGCGCTTTCCTCGCCCGTCCAACTTCGCGGCGATCGCGTCGACGAGCTGCCGGCGCTGCTCCTTCGTGAGCGTTGCGTGCAGGGTGCTCAGCGCCCCGGCGACGCGGGCGTGGCGCTCCTCGGCCGCGCGGCCGGCGTCGGGGAGCTTCGCCTCGATCGCCGCCCGATCGATCTTGCCGGCGCGCACGCCCTCGGCGAGCGCCGCGAAGACGGCCCCGTCCTTCGGGCGCTCCTTCGCGCCGTCGCGCAGCCCCTCGAGGGCGCCCTCGATCGTCGCTTCCTGCGCGTCGGAGAGGTCGAGCTCGTGGAGCGCCGCGCGCAGGAGGTGCTCGGGGCCGCGCGGCCCGCCGCGATGGCCGCCGAAGCCTTCCCGGGGACCGCCCGCCCTGGGCGGGCCCTTGGCGAGCGCCGCCTCGGCGGCCTCGTCGCTCGGGGACGTGTCGCCCTGCCCCGTCTCCGCCGTGCAACCGGCCGCGCCGACGAGCGCGCCGACGAGCGGCAATATCCCACCAAGCCTCCACCAACGAGACTGCGTCATGGACTCTTCTCCTGTCCTGCGTCGCCCGCGTCGTGCCGAGCGGGTCGTTCATCCCTGTGACGCCGGAGGGGAGGGGGGCCCTACGAGGGCGAGCTACTTTTTCCGGAGGCAAGCTCCGCAGGGAGCCGGGAGAGGCCAGCGCGGGTTGGAACGGGCCCGGCCTTACCGCACGCTGGCGATCAGGTGGGTGCGCGTCCCCTGCGGTGTGGCGACCTCGGCCTCGTCGCCCTCCGACAGGCCCAGCAGGGACGCGCCGAGGGGGCTCGTCGTGGCGAGGGTCTGCAGCTCGACCCCCTGGAACTGGATGCGCTCGCCGCCCGCGGCCGGCAGGAGGAAGTAGAGCGCGCGCCGCTTTCCGCTCTCCAGCTCCACGAGCGCCGAGCTCTCGATGCCCGCGCCAGGGCCGAAGTCGCGCACCGTGACGGCGCCCAGCCTGGCGAGCGCCTGCTCGATCTGGAGCACGCGCTCGCTGTGACCTCGCGCCACGTAGGACGCCTCGGTGGCGCGCATGTCCTTGTCGCCCTCGGCGCGGTTCTCCTCGTGCGTCACGGCGCTCGCGGCGTCGCGCGCCCGCTCGGTGGAGCGCTCGAGCTCACGGGCGAGCTGGTCCTTCAGGGCCGCGAGCAACGCGCGTTTGTCGATGGCGGGTGGCATGGACACGCACACCTTACCAGACGGGATCGCGGCGGTCACTCCACGGTCGCGAGGCGCCGCGCGGCGCTGAGGACAGCCGAGGGGCGCGGCCGTCCTCGGCGCCGCCCGGCGCGCGTCCGTCTCCGCCGGTGCAGAGGAGGAGACGGGAGGCAGCCCGGCTCCTCCGGGAAGGCCGCGCGCCGCGCGCCCGCCCGCCGGCGAGCGGCGCCGAGCGCACACCTGCGCTGATTGCAGCTCTGTGATGGATGCCTCTCGCACAGAGTCGCAGCTCATGGCGCCTTTTCGCGTCGAGATCTCCCCGCTCCTTGCAGAGCTGCAATCCATGCGCGTCTCGAGCGGCGGACTGCCGACGCGCTTATCGCTCGTGTGAATCGAATGTTTCAAGACGGTGACTTGGAAGCACGAAGACGCGGGAAGACGCTCGAAGACGCACGACGACGCTCGAAGACGCCCCAGAACGGCGAGCCGGAGAACCGCTCAGGAATCGTTCAGGAATCTCTTTGCCGGGCTAGGGTGAGTGGTGTAGATTCCTAATCTGCTGCGCCGCTGTTCCGGGCTGGAACGCATCGACACGAGAGCATGGGTGTCGTGCGGCGCCACCGCACAGCCTGGAGCGCGCGCGACATGACGCGAGGCGTCCTGCCGCTGCTCGCCCGGGCTGCGTCCAGATCACTGCACGAGCACACAAGAGGAGAATCGTGAGCCTGTATGCCCAGGAGCGGCTGCGCGTGCTCGTCGTCGACGACGAGCGGAGGATGCTGGACAGCATCGCGGCCATCCTCGACGACGACGTCGATGTCGAGACCTGCACGTCCGCCCACCGGGCCCTCGAGCTGCTGCAGACAGGCCAGTTCCACGTGGTCTGCTCCGACTACAAGATGCCCGGGATGAACGGAGACGAGCTCCTCAAGCGGGTCGCCGGCCTGCCGTTCTACACGAGCTGCCTGCTGATCACCGGCGACGAGGAGTACATCCGCTCCGGCGAGGCGGGCCGCCACTACGTCATCCTCAAGCCGTTCGAGCCCGCCCGGGTCACCCGGATCGTCCTGGAGCTCGCGCGCCTCGCCCACGCGCGGCGGTCCGCGGACGCCTCCTCGGCGCGCGAGGCCGCCGCGCCCGCCTCGAAGACGAGGCGGGCCGCGCCGTCGCTCAGGCCGCGGGAGGCCCAGGACGCGCCGGCGTCCTCGCAGCGCGAGCGGGTGAGCTCGTACCCGCCCCCGTCCTCCCGCGCGGCGTCGAGCTACCTGGACACGGTGCGGGGCGGAAACGCTGGGCTCCCGGCCCGGACCCTCAAGTGATCGACCGCGGCGGCGAACGCGGCACCCGAGGAGGCCATCCCCCACGATGACGAGCCGAGATCCGCTCGGCGCGGTGGAGCAGACCGCGACGGCCGAGGAGATCGTGGCCACGCTGCGCCACGATCTGCGCAATTGCTTCGGGACGATCCGCAATGCGGCGTTCTTCCTCCGGCGCAAGGTCGCCCGGGAGCAGGCCTTTCGGGACGACCCGCGGGTGGAGCAGTTCCTCGACGTCATCGACGAGGAGGCGATCGCGGCGAGCGCGCTCGTCGACGGCGCCGTCGACGCGAACCCGAGCCTCAGGCGGCGGCCGGTGAGCGCGAGCGCCCGCGCGTGCGTCCTCACGGCGGCGGCCTGCGCGCGCATCGCCGAGCCGGCGATCCGCGTCGACGTCGACGCGGCGGAGGGCGTGGTCGAGCTCGATCCGGCCGAGCTCGCCCTGGCGGTCCGGTGCCTCGTCGAGAACGCGGCGGAGTCGATGCCCGGGGGCGGGGTGGTCACGCTGCGCGGGAGCGTGGTGGGCGCGCGTTACCGCATCGAGGTCGGCGACGCGGGGACGGGCGTGCCCGAGGAGGAGCGGGAGGCGATCACGCGCCCGTTCTACACCACCAAGCCGGGCCGCCTCGGGCTCGGGCTCAACATCGCCGGGCGCGTGGCGCGCCGCTATTTCGGGGCGCTCACCGTCGGCCGCGGCGCGCCCTCGGGCACGCTGGCCTGCATCGAGCTGCCCCTCGCTCTTCCGCCCGAGCCGCCCGGCGGGGGCGCCGAGGAGCGGCTGTGACGGCGCGCGCGGCCGAGGCGCCGCGATGAGCATCCGGGCCGCCCTCTCGCTGATCTTCGCCGTGGCCGCGGCCGTCCTGCTGCTCGCGACCGGCGCGCTCCACGTCACGTCCGCCAGCATGACGCGGCTCCAGCGGCGCGCCGAGCTGTCGTACGAGGGTCTCACCCGCCACGTCACGCTCGCCAACCACGCCGGCCGCTACATGCGGGAAGCCGCGGAGATCTCCCTCGGCGGCGGCGACACCGAGGAGCTCCATCACCTGGCCGGGCTCGTCGCGCGGGACCTGGCCGCGGCGGAGGCGCTCGAGCGGGCGCGGGCGCCGCTCGAGCGGGCGCGGGAGCCGCTCCAGTGGGCGTGGGCGCCGCTCGAGCGGGCGCTGATCGAGGGCGAGCGCGGCCCCGAGGCGCTGCGCGAGGCGCAGGAGGGCGACGAGCGCCTGCGCCGGATGCGCGCGAGCTTCGCGACGATCGCCGGGGGCGTGGACCACGTGTCCCGCATGGCGAGCGCCGGGGACCTGGCGGCCTACCGGAGGTTCGTGGAGCGCCCCGAGGCCGAGTACGAGGAGGGGTTCGTGCCCCAGATCGACGCGGCCATCGCCGACGCGCGGCGCGACGTCGCGCGGAACGCGGAGGAGGCGGGCCGCGCAGGCGCCAGGATCAGGATCGCGAGCACCGCGCTGATGACGGCGGCGCTCGTGCTCCTCGTCGTCCTCCTCGGCGGGCTCCTGCGCTCGATGGCGCGCGGGTTCGGCGCGCTCGCGGAGTGCTCGCGGCGCATCGCCGGAGGCGACCTCGATTACCCGCTGCCCGACCTGGGAAAGCACGAGTTCGGGCGCATGGGCACGGCGCTCCGCCACATGGCCGAGAGCTTGCGCGAGGCCCAGGCGTCGAGCGTGCGCGTCGAGCGGCTCGCGGCGATAGGGCAGCTCGCGGCGAGCGTCGGGCACGAGCTCCGCAACCCGCTCGGCGCCATCCGGAACGCGACGCACTACCTCAAGAAGCGCCTCGCCGGGACCGAGGTCGGCGCGGAGCCGCGCGTCGCCCAGCTCCTCGGCCTGATGGAGAAGGAGCTGCTCTCGTGCAACCGGATCATCGGCGATCTCCTGGACTTCGCGCGTGAGCGCAGGCTCCGCCGCACCGCCTGTCCGCTAGCGCCCCTGGTGGACGACGCCATGTCGGTCGTCGCGCCGCCCGCGCACGTGCGCCTGGAGAACCTCGTGCCGGCGGCGCTGCCGGTGCCGAGCCTCGACAAGGACCAGTTCCGGCAGGTGCTCGTGAACCTGATCCAGAACGCGGCCGAGGCGATCCCGGTCGAACGCGAAGGGTGGGTGCGCGTGGTTGGACGGGTATGCGACGAGGCCGTGAGCCTCGAGGTGGCCGACAACGGGGAGGGGATCGAGGAGGAGCACCTCGCGAAGATCTTCGAGCCGCTCTTCAGCACGAAGCTGAAGGGGACGGGCCTCGGGCTCGCGATCACCGCCGGGATCGTCCGCCTGCACGGCGGCACGATCGCGGTGGAGAGCGCGCCCGGCGCGGGGACGACGTTCACCATCCGGTTACCGCGCGCCGCGGCGCCGGAGGTACACTCCTCCATGCAGCCCGCGTGACAGCGGAGGGAGACGGCCGTCGATGCAAGGGACCGGACCGGTGCTCGTGGTGGACGACGAGGAGGGGATGCGCGCCACGCTCGCCGCGAACCTCGAGCTCGAGGGGTACGAGGTCGTCGAGGCGCGGGACGGGGCGCACGCGCTCGAGCTCGTGAGGCAGCGGCGCTTCGCGCTCGTGCTGAGCGACGTGAGGATGCCCGGCCTCGACGGCGTCGCGACGTTCCGGGAGATCAAGCGGCTCCAGCCGGAGCTCACGGTGGTGCTGATGACCGGCTTCGCGCGCGAGCAGCTCATCGAGCAGGGCATCGGCGAGGGCGTCTACGCGGTCATCTACAAGCCGTTCTCGATGGAGCACCTCATGCGGATCATCGCGCGGGCCCTCTCGTCGCGCGGCGTGCTCGTGGTGGACGACCTCCCCGCGGTCGCGGAGTCGATCGTGGCGGGGCTCACGGCGGCCGGGCTGCGCGCGGAGGCCGCGTACGACGGGCACACGGCCATCCAGCGCGCGCGGGACGCGGCGGTCGACGTGTGCGTGCTCGACCTGCGGATGCCGTCCCTGGACGGCGTGAGGACCCACGAGCAGATCCGGCGGCTGAGCCGGGGGATCACGGTGATCGCGATGACCGGCCACGCGACGCCGGAGATGATCCACGCGTTCACGAGCCAGGGCGGGTACGCCTGCCTCCACAAGCCGTTCGAGGTGCGCGAGCTGATGCACACGATCGCGCGCGCCCGGAGCGACCCGGGGACGTGCTGAGGGCCGCGGGACATGGCGCCGGGCAGGGGCGGGCGCTCCGCCCTGCCCGGCCGCGACCGCGCGGGCGGAGGAGGGCGGCGTGAGCGTGACCGTGCTCCTCGTCGACGACGACGCGTCGTCCCGGTTCGTGCTCGCGACGCTCCTGGAGGACGAGGGCTTCCAGGTGGAGGAGGCCGGCTCGTTCGCCGAGGCCGGGCGGAAGATCGCGGCGGAGGGCGCGCGGTACGACCTCGCGCTGCTCGATCAGAACCTCGGCGACGGCCACGGCACCGATCTCGTGGCGCTGCTGCGGGCGCGCCTGCCGCGCGCGAAGGCGGTGCTGATCAGCGGCAGCGGCGACGAGGCCCTCGGCGACGCGCCCCCGCCGGACGCGGTGCTCTCGAAGGGGATCGGCTTTCCGGATCTGCTCGATCGGATCCGGCAGCTGCTCGGCTGACGCGTAGGCGCCGTGCGCGCCGGCGCCGCGCCCTCCGATGCGGCGCGGGCTCGCGCGGCGCGAGACGGCCGCGCGCGCGGCGTCACGCGACGCCGAGCAGGGCCTTGCCCACGATGTCGCGGATCGCGGGGCCGGACAGGGCCATGATGGGGCCGCTCATCGCGTCGCGCAGGTGGCGCTCGATGGGGCGGCTGCGCATGTACCCGGCGCCGCCGGCGATCTCCAGGGCCGAGGTGGCGATGGCCACCGCGGCCTCGTTGGCCACCACCTTGGACTGCAGCTGCAGGAGGCCGTAGCTCGGGTCGCCCGCGTCCAGGGCGGCGGCGGTGCGCATGGCGAGGGCGCGCGCGGCCTCGAGGCGCAGGCTCATGTCGGCCACGGCGAACTGCACCCATTGCAGCTCGGCGATGGGCCGGTCCCCCGGCGGCAGGACCCGCTCCTTGGCGTAGGCCACGGCCGCGGCCATGGCGGCCTCGGCGATGCCCACGGAGAGCCAGCCGAGGCCGTTGGGAATGGGGTTGGGCGCCGTGGGATCGACCGCGAGCCGCCGCGACTCGGGCAGGAGCGTGCCCTGGAAGCGGACGATCTGGCTGCGCGTGGCCCGCATGCCGAGCGTGTCCCAGACGGGCTCGATGGCGATCGAGTCGTCCTTCTCGATGAGGAAGAACGCGGGCTGGCCGTCGCAGACCGCGGCCGTGAAGAAGAAATCCGCGTGCTCGCACCCGGTGACGAAGCGCTTCTCGCCGGTCAGGCGATAGCCGCCCTCGGCCTTCTGGGCCACCTGGCGCGGCACGAGGAACATGTTGCCGCTGGTGGGCTCGGAGAGCGCGTTGCCGACCCACGCGCCGCGGCGGATCGCCTGCTCGAAGCGGGACCGCTCGCCGGGGTCGACCAGGGCGCGGTACACCGACATGGCGCCCTGGTGCATGAGCCACGCCGTGGCGAACGACGCGTCGCCCCGCGCGAGGAGCGCGACGATGCGGCCGAAGGTGAGCCACGAGCAGGGCGCACGGGCGGCGTCGTCGCCCGCGGCCCCGCCGAGCAGCGCCGTGTTGATCGGGGAGCGGATCGTGGCGGCCAGCCCCTCGACCGGGAAGGTGGCGTCCCGGTCGTGCCGGGCCGCGTGCTCGGCGAGGACCGCCGAGATCCGCTCGGCCTCGGCGAGGAGCTCGCCGGCCTGACGTGCGTCGTTCTTCTCTGCATTCATGAGGTCGTTCCTCTGTGGCTGCGAGGCATTGAGTTGGTTTGTTTGTCAACGAAGCTGGATGTACAGAGCGTGGCGCTCCGGCGGCCCGCCGCGGCGGACGCCTCAGACCCGGCGCAGCCGCTCCGCCGCGCGCTCGAGCGTCTCGTCCCGCTTGGCGAAGCAGAACCGCAGGACGGGCCCGGGCTCCACGCCGGAGAGGAACGGGGAGATCGGGATCGCGGCGACGCCGTGCTCGCGGAGGAGGCTCCGCGCGAAATCGGCGTCTCGCTCCGTCGTGATCTCGGAATAGTCGACGAGCTGGAAATACGTGCCCTCGCACGGCAGCGGGCGGAGCCGCGAGCCCTCGATGAGCTTCAGGAAGAGATCCCGCTTCGCCTGGTAGAACGGCGCGAGATCGGCGGCGAGCGGGTCGCGCGTCACGACCTCGGCATACGCGTGCTGGATGGCGCCGTTCACCGCGAACGTCACGAACTGGTGCACCCGCTGGATCTCGGCCGAGAGCGCCTGCGGCGCCGCGCAATAGCCCACCTTCCAGCCGGTCGTGTGGTACGTCTTGCCGAAGGAGCTGATGACGACGGAGCGATCCGAGAGCTCCGGATACCGCGCGAGGCTCTCGTGCCGGCGCCCGTCGAAGAGGATGTGCTCGTAGACCTCGTCGCCGACGACGACGACGTCCCGCCCGTCCACGACGCGGGCGAGCTCCCGCATGTCGTCGGCCGACAGCGCCGTTCCGGTCGGGTTGTGCGGTGAGTTGATGAGCAGGAGCCGCGTGCGCGGGGTGATCGCGCGCCGCACCTCGTCCCAGTCGACGCGGTACTCCGGAAAGCGGAGCGTGACGAACACGGGCGTTCCGCCGTTCAGCAGCACGGCCGGCGCGTACGAGTCGTAGCAGGGCTGGAACAGGATGACCTCGTCCCCGGGGCGGACGAAGGCCGTGATCGTGCTGAAGATGCCCTCGGTGGCGCCCGAGGTGATCGTGATCTCGGTCGCCGGATCGTAGCGGCGGCCATAGAGCCGCTTGATCTTCATCGCGAGCGCCTCGCGCAGGGCCAGCGCGCCGGGCATGGGGGCATACTGGTTGTGGCCGGCGCGCATGTGGCGGGCGACGGCCTCCACCAGCTCCGGCGCGCAGTCGAAATCCGGAAAGCCCTGCGACAGGTTGATGGCGCCGTGCTCGTTCGCGAGCCGCGTCATCACCGTGAAGATGCTGACGCCGGTCGACGGCAGCTTCGATGGGAGCGCGGGCGTGGTCATGGCAGGCTTATATCACCCCTTCTGCGCGGCCGCGCTCCCCGGCGGCGCGCGTGCGGCGACGGCCGACGTCGAGACCAGGCCGGCGGCCTGGAGCAGGAGCCAGGACAGGGCGCCGGCGCGCTTGGTCTGCGAGAGGGTGAGGACGACGTTCTGCCGCATGCCTTTGGAGTAACCGCTCGAGGGAGGGGCGGGGCGGCGGCGGTCCGCCGGGCAGGTGCGGTCCGCGCGGGCCGGTGAATCTGGACCGCGGGGGCGCTGTATGGGACAGTGCGCCCGGCAAGATGGCGAAGGACGAGCGGACGAAGAAGGCCTCCCCGCGCGCGAGGCAGGCTCCGCCAGCCGCCGGCATCAGCGCCGTCGCGGTCGAGGGGTACAAGTCGCTGCGGCAGCGGACGGAGGTCGCGATACGTCCGTTGACGCTCCTCGCCGGCGCTAACAGTTCCGGCAAGTCGAGCGTGATGCAGGCGCCGCTCCTGCTCAAGCAGACCCTCGAGGCACCCTACGATCCCGGCGCGCTCCTGCTCGATGGGCCGCATGTGCGGTTCACCGCAGCAGAGCAGTTGCTCTCGCGAAGCGGGAAGAGGCGCATGAGCGAAGGCTTCGCGGTCACGATGGCCGTCATCGGGGGCGGAGAGGTGACGGTGCGCTTCAAACGACAACCTGGAATGGGCTTCGACCTCGTGGAAATGTCCTCGCCGCGACCAGGCGAATCGCCCTCCACGGTGCGGGTCGGAGCGTCTCGCGACGAGATTCTTGATTCCCTCCCCGGAGGCGATCGCGAGCAGATCGCCACGTTGTTTCAAAGCCTCTCCGTTGTTCGCGATCGTTGCTTTCTGACGGTCCGAGCCGAGGGAAAGCGCATAGGCCGTCTTGCTAATGTGGCGGGAACGGTGATGGGCCCGCCTCGGTTGATAGACACGGCGCTGCTAGGCATCATTCACGTACCCGCGCTTCGCGGCAACCCGACGCGCACCTACAAGACGTCGGCTGTGGGCGGCGTCTTCCCCGGTACGTTTGAGCCTTATGTGGCCAGCATCATCCATCACTGGCAGATCACCAAGGACATCCGACAAAAGCAGCTCGGGGCGGCGCTGGAGAGGCTCGGGCTGACGTGGAAGGTCGAGACTTCCCGCATCGACGACACGCAGGTCGAGCTGCGCGTCGGGCGCCTCCGCCGGGGTGGCCGCGGGGGAGCGCGTGATCTCGTCAGCATCGCCGACGTGGGCTTCGGTCTGTCGCAGTGCCTGCCGGTGGTCGTGGCGCTCCTCATCGCGCGCCCCGGTCAGCTCGTATACCTTGAGGAGCCGGAGATTCACTTGCACCCGCGGGCGCAGGTCGCGCTAGCACAGATCCTGGCGGACGCCGCGAGCCGCGGCGTGCGCATCGTCGCCGAGACGCACAGCTCTCTCTTGCTGCTCGGCGTGCAATCGCTCGTCGCCGAAGGGGCGCTCTCACCGGATCGTGTGGCGCTCCACTGGTTCTCCCAGACCGAGGACGGTGCGACCGAGGTCCGGAGCGCCGAACTGGACGACGCGGGCGCGTTCGGGGACTGGCCCGAAGACTTCGCCGAGGTCGCGCTGGCCGTGCAGAGCCGGTACCTGGACGCCGCCGAAGCGCGGCTGGCCGGGCGCTGATGCGCGCCAAGGCGTCTCGGCGCCTCGTCATCGACGCCTCGGTGGCCCGTGCGGCGGGCGGCGAGGGCGCGACATACCCGCTGTCCAAGCAGTGCCGCGACGCCCTGAAGACGGTGCTCGACGTCTGCCATCGGGCCGTCATGCCCCCTGCCATCCGAGACGAGTGGAACAAGCATCAGTCGGTGTTCGCGAGCCAGTGGCGGGTCGCCATGGTTGCCCGCAAGAAGCTGCTCTTGGAGGACGTGCCCGCGGATCCCTCGCTGCGCAGGGAGATCGAGGCCGCCCCGGCGACCGAGCCGGGGCGCGCGGCGATGCTTAAGGACGTCCATCTGGTCGAGGCGGCGCAGGTCGCAGATCGGACGATCCTCTCCCTGGACGACGCGGCGCGGGGCCTGTTCGCTGGGGCGTCGCGGCGTGTCCGTGCGCTCCGGACGATCGTGTGGGTCAACCCGGGGGCCGAGGGCGGCCGCGCCCTGTCCTGGCTCGAGGCCGGCGCTCCGGCTGAGGTCGTGTATCGGCTCCGCGCCGGCGAGCCGCGCCCGTGATAGCGTGCTTGCCGCCGGCGCGGGGGGCGGCGCTCCGTTCCTCTCCTCTGCGCGCGGCGGAGAGAGGGGGACACCGTGCGGCTGAAGGACAAGATCGCGCTCATCACCGGGGCGAGCAGGGGAATCGGGAGGGCCAGCGCGCTCGCGCTGAGCCGGGAGGGGGCCGTCGTGGTCGGCGTGGCGCGCAACGCGGCCGATCTGGCGGCGCTCGAGCGGGAGCTCCGCGAGGCGGGCGGACGCGGGCGGATGATCGAGGCCGACGTCACCCGCGCGGCGTCCGTCGCCGCGTGCGTGGAGGAGGCCGTCCGCCAGCTCGGGCGGGTCGACATCCTCGTCAACAACGCGGGCATCGGCGGATACCGGCCCTTCCTCGAGTGGTCGGAGGACGACTACGACCGCATCATGGCGACGAACGTGAAGGGGACGTGGCTTTTCTGCCGCGAGGTGATCCCCCACATGCGCCGCCAGGGCGGCGGCCACATCATCAACGTCGCCAGCGTCGCCGGCCTGCAGGGCTATCCGAGCGAGGCCATCTACTGCGCGTCCAAGTTCGCGCAGATGGGCCTGACCCAGGCGCTCGATCGCGAGTTCTGGCAGGACAACATCAAGGTGAGCGCCGTCTGTCCGGGCGGCGTCGAGACCCACTTCGCCCTCGGCGACGGGCGCACCGCCGGCTCGGAGCGCATGCGCGGCTTCTCCACGCCGGAGGACGTGGCCGAGGCCGTGGTGCTCGCCGCGCTGCCGCGGGACCGCTCGCGTATCGTGCAGATCGTCATGCGGCCGATGAACGAAGCCACGTAGAGGTTGGCTCGCCTCGCGCGCCGCCGCGCGCGCTCAGACAGCGGCGCGCGGCCTCGCCAGCGTCTCCCATGCCGCCATCGCGCAGTCGACGATCGCCTGGAGCGCCTCGCGCGAGGCGCCGTCGCGGGCCTGCAGGGAGAGGCCCTGGAGCACGGTGGTGTAGAAGGCGGCGAGCGCCGCCGTGTCGGTGCCCGCCGGCAGGTCGCCCTCGGCGACGCCGCGATCCAGCCGGCGCCGGAGCGCGTCGAGCGCCGCCCGCCGGCACCCGGCGAGGTAGGCGCGCACGCGCTCGTTCTCCGGCGTGCCGAGCGTCGCGGCGAGCACGATCATGCAGCCGCTCGGCTTGCCCGGCGTCGCGTACCCCTCCACGTTGCCGCGCAGCATCGCCTCGACCGCCCCGCGCGCCGTCGGCTCGTCGCTCATGGCCCGGCTCGTCGCCGCGCCCTCGACCTCGCTGTAGAGCGCCACGGCCTCGCGAAACAGCGCCTCCTTGCAGCCGAACGCGGCGTAGAGGCTCGGCGAGTTGATGCCCATCGCGGCCGTGAGATCGCTGAGCGAGGTGCCCTCGTAGCCCCGCTCCCAGAACACCTCCATCGCCCGCCGCAAGGCGGCGTCTCGATCGAAGCTGCGAGGGCGACCCCGTCCGACCATCATCGAGACCTTTCTGTATTTCTGTGACGATCGATAAAAAACCGATTGACCACCGGTCACTGGACAGCGTATACGTTCTGTATCGATCTGTACAGAAAAGAGGTTCACGTGGCGGAATTCGCAGGCAAGGTGGCGCTGGTGACCGGGGGCAGCCGTGGGATTGGCGCGGCGATCGTCAAGCGGCTGGCGCGGGGCGGGGCGGATGTGGCGCTGACGTACGTGAGCGCCGCGGACAGGGGGCGCTCGGTGATCGCCGACGTCGAGGCGGCGGGTCGGCGGGGGATGGCGATCGCGGCGGACACCGCGGATCCGGCTGCGATCGTCGCCGCGGTCGATCGGACGGTGGCCGAGTTTGGCAGGCTGGACATCCTCGTCAACAACGCCGGTGTCGCCATCATGGCGCCGCTCGAGGCCGTGACGCTCGCGGACCTGGACAAGACGCTGGGGATCCATGTGCGGGGCGTCTTCCTCGCCTCGCAGGCCGCGGCGCGGCACATGGGCGCTGGCGGGCGCATCGTCAGCATCGGCAGCTGCCTCGCCGACCGGGTGCCGGGGCCGGGAATCACGCTGTACTCCATGAGCAAGACCGCGCTTGTCGGCCTCACGAAGGGCCTCGCCCGCGATCTCGGGCCGCGCGGCATCACCGCCAACCTCATCCAGCCCGGCCCGATCGACACGGACATGAACCCGGCCAACGGCGCTGGAGCGGATGGGCAGCGGAGCATGCTCGCGCTCGGTCACTACGGCAACACCGACGACATCGCCGCCACGGTCGCTCATCTTGCCGGCGAAGGCGGGCGCTTCATCACCGGAGCGACGATCACCATCGACGGCGGGTTCACGGCCTGAGGGGGGGCTGCGCGGCCCGCCATGGCGCTGGTCGCGCGGCCACCAGGGCGACTCCAGGGAGGTACGGCGCGGTGCCGTCGAGTTGTCCCAGGAGCATCGGTATCTGCCGACATTCGGCATTTCGCGGCGCCGGCGTCGGCAAGCGAGATCGCAGCTCGATTCGACCTCTGAGCGCAGCCCGCCATGGCGCCGCCACCCCGCGTGGACGCCGTCTACCAGCGCACGGTCGCGGAGCTCCGGGCGCGCGGCAGCGTGCTCTGGCTGGTGTTCGCCCCGCTGGCGCGGGACGCGACCGCGGCGGCGCTGCGGGAGGTCGTCGCGGAGATCCACGCGGGGGCAAAGGCCGCGGCGGAGCGGGCCGAGCTGTACACGGCGCTCCTGGTGATGGCCGCCATCGATCCCTGGCGGCATAATCTGCGGAAGGAGCTCATCGACATGGTGGAGGACAAGGAAGAGGGGCTGCTGCGGCGCACGCCGATCATCGGAGAGATGATCATCGAGGCCGAGCGACGAGGCGAAGAACGAGCGCAGGAGGCGATCGCAGAGCTGCTCGGCCGCCTCTTCGCGCGGCGGATCGGGCGACGGCCGACGGCTGACGAAGCGCGTTCGATCCTCGAGCGAGCCCGAGCGAACGGCCCTGGGGAGGTCACGGATGCCTTGCTCGATCTCGAGGGCGAGGCGCTGGTTCGCTGGCTCGCGGAGCCGATTCGCCACTCGTGAGCTCCCGCGAGAGGCGTGAAGATCGGGCGCGTGGCAGCCGAGCGTCGCCCCGCTCGGGACGACGCATATCAGACCGGCCGCGCCGCCCTCAGAGCGACTCCAGGTAAGCGACCAGGGCGCGCCGATCGCCGGCCGACAGGTGGGCCGTGTGGCCCATGGAGCCGTCCACCCCCTCGACCAGCGCGAGCAGCGTCGGGTAGCGGCCGTCGTGGTAGTACGGCGCGGACCGGCCGACGAAGCGCAGCGAGGGCGTCTCGAAGGAGCGCTCCGTCTCGAAGCGCGTCGCGCTCCGCACGTCGTGCCGCGCGCCGTCGGTGGTCAGCTCGTCGCCGACATGGCAGCTCGAGCAGCCCGCCTCGCGGGCGTGGAAGATCTCGTCGCCGCGCGCGGCGAGGGCCGCGCGGGCGCCGGCCGCCGCGGCTGCCGTCTCGGCGGTCGCCGCTTCTCCGGCGCCGGCCGGCGCCGCCACGAGCGCGGCGCGCTCCTCGGCCGTGAGGACCGCCGCCTCGGCCGGCGGATCCATGCCACGGAGGTACGCGAAGAGGGCGTCGCGCTCCTTCGCGCTCAGGCCGGTGCCCGCGAGCCGGGACATGGTGCGGGCGAAGTGGCTCTCCAGGTCCTTCTTGCCGCCCTCCCAGCCGTACGGCGCGGTGCCCTGGAGCCGCCCCATGAGCATCGGCGTCTGGCGCGGGCCCTCCGGCGTCGACCAGGTGAGCGCGTCGTCGCGGCCGTCGGGGTGGCAGCTGGCGCAGGCGCGGCCGTCGAACGCGACGCGACGGCCGCCGGCCGCGTGGAACAGCCGCTGGCCCTCCGCGCGCTGCTCGTCGAGGCGCGACGCGCGGGGCAGGGGGATGACCGGCAGCTCGCCCGCGAGCTCCTTGCCGCTGGCGCCGATCGCGGTCGGCTCCGGGTCGCGCGCGGCGGGCAGGATCGTCAGCGCGCCGTCGAACCGGGAGAAGACAACGGCGCGCCGGCGCGCGCCGTCGACCGCGATGGCGGTGGGCCCGGCGCCCACGCGGGCGCGGAAGATCTCGCGTTCCCGCGCCGATCCGGTCCGCTGCGGCTTGCCGGGGATCTGGGCGCGGGCGTCGTAGGCGATCACCTCGTCGTGGCCGAGGCACGCGACGAGCAGGACGTCGTCCCCGGGCTCGATCGCTGCAGCGCGCGGGAGCCGGCAGCCGCGGAGCCCGAGGTGGGCCGAGACCGGCGGGACGTCCGCGCGTTCGCCCATCGCGTCGACGACCGCGATGTGCTCGATCACGGTGTGGACGAGCGCGCTGCCGTAACCGCCGGCGCCCGTCGCGGGCCCCGGATCGACGAGCGCGATGGGCGCGAAGACCGCGCCGCTCGCCGCGCGCGCCAGCGCGAAGCCCTGGGAGCCGCGGCGATCCACGCTCACCGTCGGGCGGCGCATCTGGAACGGCGTCCCGTCCTCGAAATCGAAGGGCACTTTCCGTGAGGGCCCGCTCGAGCTGCGGGGGAAAGGCTTGGCGAGCTTCGACGTCGATCTCGGGGCGCGCCGCTCCACCCCGTCGGTCGACAGCTCGCGTGCGCCGGTCGGCGCGCCGCCTTCGCCGAGCGTCACGACGCTGATGCGGCCGCCGACCGCGTGGGAGACGAACGCGCGCCGGCCGTCGCTCGACGCGACGACCGCGCTGGGATCGCGGGCGAGCGGGAGCTCGCCGGTGCGCCGGAGGTCGGCTGTCGCGAGGCTGGTGAGCGCGTGGCCCCAGCGGCTCGCGACGAGCAGCGTGGCGCGGTCCGGCGTCATCGCGAGGCCCACCGGCTCGCTCGCCACGGGCACCAGACACCTTCGCTGGAGCGGGGCGGCAGGGCCCACCGGCTCCAGCACCTCGAGCAGGGCGCGGTCGCGCAGCGAGGCCACGACGCGGCCGTCGCCCAGCACGATCACCTGGGCGGGCCGGCCAGCGAGCGGCGTGCGCGCGAGCGCGGCGCGTGCGTCGATGTCGACGGTGTGGAGGGCGGCGTCGTCCTCGTCGGCGACGAACGCGAGGGTGCGCCCGCCGAGGTTTGCGAGGGCGACGCCGGAGCCGGCGTGCGTCGCGTCGAGGGGCGCGGGCGCGGGGCCCGCCGCTCGCCGGGCGCAGGTGGGCCGCGGCGGCGCCTCCGCCGCGGCAGGGGGGCTGGGCGGCGGCGCCGGGGCCGGGTCGCGCGGGGAGGGGGTGCAGGCGAGGGCGAGGAGGGCGAGGGCGGTCGGAGCGGCGGCTCTCATGCCTGGGCCATCGGCCCAGCGGGCGAGAGTGTGACAGGGGCGCCGCCGCGGGATGGTCGCTCGCCGTGCCTGGCCGGAGCGCCGGACAGGCGGGGGTGAGCGGCCTGCTCGGACCCCGGCTCAATCCGCGTGATAGATGACGCGTTCCCAGTCAGGAGGCGAGTCGTTCAGGTCGTTGTCTCCGCAGCGGTAGCCGACGTCGAGCGCTCCCTCCACCGGTTGCCCGTTGATGCAACTTGATTGCATCAACGCCGTGCCCCATGGCATCATGGCTCGCGAGACTTCGTCGCGGCATGGTGGCTCATGTCGCGGCGCCCACCACGGAAGGCCAGACAAGACGTGATGACGACAACGACCGCTGAGGAACACGAGAATTTCGCATCGCCGCGCGCGGCGCCAGCCAGCTCGACGCGCGTCGTGACGGAGCTCGTCGACCTGGCCGAGCTCGCGGCGCCCGAGGTGAGCGTCTGCGTGCTGCGGCGGGGCGTCGACCCCGACGTGGACGGCTTCGTGCGCGAATGGCTGCTGCCACGGCCGCTCGCCGAGGCGCTGAGCGTCGATCCGGTCGCGCCCGACCTCGCGGCGCTGGCTGCTGGAGCACCCCCCTCGCCCGGTCGTGAAGCCTTCCTCGAGGACGTGCGCGGGCTGATATCGCTCTTCGCGGATCTCACGGGCTGCCCGCGGGTCGGCCTGCGGCTCGCGCGGCTCGACAAACCCATGTGCCCTCGTCTGCACGCGGACATGGTGACCGTCCGCCTGGTGACCACCTATGTCGGGCCTGGGACGGAGTGGGCAGAGCACGCGGCCGTCCGGCGCGACCGGCTCGGACACCGCGCGAACGGCCTCCCCGACGAGGTCTCCGGCGTGCTGCGCGCCGGCGCGCGCCTCCGCCGGATGGAGCCGTTCGACGTCGGGCTGCTCAAGGGAGAGGCGTGGCCGGGCAACCAGGATCGCGGCGCGGTGCACCGGTCGCCCCCCGGAACGTCGCCGCGTGTCGTCGTGACGCTCGACGCCCTGGCCTGAATCCGCGGCTACGCCGTCAGCTGTACGTCGCCGTGATGGTCGCAGTGCCCGCCGTGCGGGTGGTGCAAGTGGCCGTCGACGAGGAAGTCCACGTGATCTCCATGAGGAACAGCGGGGTGCCCGCAGTTGTCTCCGTGCGCGTGCTTCACGTCGTGCCCTGAGCACGCGTGGTTCGGGGTGCACTGTGCAGGGTTCTCCTCGTTCACCGAGAGGACGTGCTCGTCGACATGGTCGTCATGCCGGTGGTGCAAGTGGCCATCGTGCAGGTAGTCGACGTGGTCACCGTGACGTATCGCCTGGTGTCCGCACGCCTGGCCGTGATCGTGCGCATGCTCATCGTGCGTCGCGTGGTCCTTCATCCTGGTCTCCTTGTCGAGCGCGGGAAAACGCACAGCTCTGAAAGGTGATGAGGCTGATTGCATCAACCCCTGAAGCACGACTCCTCGGCTGGCAGACACGAGAAATTGGGCTCCAGGTGACCAAACCTACCCGCACCGCGTGCGGTAGTCATCGAAAATTCTTGTGAAACGGCAATCGCCTGGTCAAGCCCGGCTCCCGGCCAGCCTTGCCGCTACTCCACCTGCCAGAGCACGACCGTGCCGGAGGCGTCTGCGCCGAGGAGCCCCGCGTGCGCGGGGTGCCAGGCGAGCGCGGTGACCTTGTCCTCCAGGAACGCGTAGCGCACCGGCCTGGCGAGCCGCCGCGGCTCCCAGAGCAGCACGCCGTGGTCCTGGGCGCCGCTCGCGAGCACCCCCTTGCGCGGGCTGAACGCGAGCTGGAGGCACGTGTCTTGATGACCTTCGAGCTCGATTGGACGGGTGCCCTCGGGGCCTTTGCCCGAGAAGTCCCAGACCGTGACCGCCGGGGCGCCGCCGGTCGCGAGCAGGCGCGACTGCGCGTCCCACGCGAGCGCCTTCGGCTTCGCGGGATACCCGCGCATCTCGGAGTCCTGCCCGGTCGAGAGGCGCCAGAAGTGCACCGACCGGTCCTGGCTGCCGCAGGCGATGACCTTCCCGTCGGGGCTCCACGCCATCGACACGAGCGAGCCCTGCCAGGCGAGGTGGCGCGACGTCGCACCGGCGGCGATCGACCAGAGATAGACGCCTCCGTAACACGCCGCGGCGAGCTCGGCGCGGCCCTCCCGCCAGGCGAGCGCGGCGACCGTGCTGGGCAGCGGCTCCGTCTCGACGACCGGCTCGCCGCGCTCGGTCCAGACGCGCACCGTCCGCCCCGAGCCGGTGGCCAGGCGCTCGCCGCCGGGCGCCCACGCCACGTGCTCGACCCACGCCGCCCCGCCGGGGAGCTCGGCCACGAGGGCGCCGCTGAGGTCGAAGAGGCGCGCCTTCTCATCCTGGCCGCACGTGGCCAGGCGGGCTCCGGAGGGGGAGAACCCGAGCGCGAGGATCCCGTTCGGGTGCGCCTCGGCGCGCCAGCGCACCGCGCCGGTCTGCAACTCGACGGCGAGCACCGTCCCGGCGCCGGTCCCGATCGCGCACAGGCTGCCGTCGGGCGTCACGCTCATCGCGACGACATGGTCTCCCGCCGAGAGCCGCCAGCGCGGCGGGAGCTCGGTCTTGCCGCGCGGCGCCCGCGCCGTCACGCCAGGCATCGCTGGAACCCCCGGGTCAGCTGCTTGCGGTCCAGGTCGCGGCCGATGAACACGAGATCGCTGGCGCGGCGCTCGTCTCCCCAGGGCCGATCCTCGCGCCCGTCGAAGAGCATGTGAACGCCCTGGAACACGAAGCGGTTCTCGGAGCCGCGGAGGTTCAGGATGCCCTTCATCCGGAAGATGTCCGCGCCCTTCTCGCGCAAGAGCTCCGAGACCCATCGGGTCAGCCGCTCGCGGTCGACGGCGCCCTCGAGGTGGATGCCGACCGAGCTCACCTGCTCATCGTGGCTGTGCCCAGCCGCGAACTCGCGCGCCACCGCTGGCTCCACGGCGCCGGCCGACTCCAGCCGCGCCCGGAACTCGCTCGGGGCGTGCTGCAGATACAGGCCGTAACGCCCGCTCTTCGGCGCGTTGAGCCGGAACCGCATCGTCCCCGGATCGCGCAGGGCGAGCCTGGAGGGGTGGTCGCCGATCAAGAGGCTACCCCCCGGCGCGACGCGCGCCGCCGGCTCCGCCCAGAGCCGCACGGCGCGCTCGGCGGCCTCGCGCGCGCCCGGATCGACCGCCGGCTCGAGCGGCAGGACCACGACGTCCATGCACTCGTCGGGGCCTGGCTCCAGGACGAGCTCGCAGCCGCCCTCCGCGAGGTCGAACGCGAAAGCCCACTCGAACGGGTACTCGGGCTCCAGGAAGGCCGGCTTCTGGGCGAGCGCGCGGTCGAGATCGAAGCCACCCACGCCGAGCACGTCGGCGATCGGCACGTCGGCGTTCGTCGCGCGGAGCACGCGGGCCAGCGTGTTCATGCCGCGCAGCCGCCGCTCGAGGGCGTCGAGCTCGCGCTCGGTGACGAGGTCGGCCTTGTTGAGCACGAGCACGTCCGCGAAGGCGACCTGCTCTTTGCACTCGCTCGAGTCCTCGAGGTGCAGATGGATGTGCTTCGCGTCGACGAGGGTGACGATGGCGTCGAGCGCGAACAGCTCGCGGACGTCGTCATCGACGAAGAACGTCTGGGCCACCGGCCCCGGATCGGCCAGGCCCGTGGTCTCCACGAGCACATGGTCGAATTTGTCCTTCCGCTTCATGAGGGCGCCGAGGATGCGGATGAGGTCGCCACGCACGGTGCAGCAGATGCAGCCGTTATTCATCTCGAAGACCTCCTCGTCCGCGTTGATGACGAGGGCCTGGTCTATGCCGATCTCTCCGAACTCGTTCTCGATGACGGCGATGCGCTTGCCGTGGTTCTCCGTCAGGATGCGGTTGAGGAGCGTGGTCTTGCCTGCTCCGAGGAAGCCGGTGAGCACGGTGACGGGGATCTTGCCTTGATTCATGGGGCCCTTCGAGTTCCGGGGTTCGTTCGTGACGGGGGGCGAGGGGTCATTGCGCCCCTGCGCCGAAGAGGGCATCGGCTCCGACCACCACGCCGGTCGCGATGCCGAGCAGCGCCGCCGTGACGATCGAGAAGCGGCGCGGCGCTCCTCCTCGCGTCAGCGTCCACCCGATGGGCCATGACAGGATCACCGTCAGCGCGATCATGCCGGCGACGGTGCCCAGGCCGAAGAGCGCAAGGTACGCCGCGGCCCAGAGCCGCGAGGGGATGCTCGCCGTCGCGAGCAGGGCGATGCCCGCGGAGCCCGCCAGGCCGTGAACGAGGCCGATGGCGATGGACCTCGCGTGCGCGGCGCCGCCGTGACCGGGCGCCGGCGCTCGTCGCTGCGGGCGGACGAGGTGCCATGCGCCGAGCGCGATCAGCATGAACGCGACGAGGATCTCGGCCGCCCTCTCGAAGGGCGCGGGGATGCGCAGGCCGAGGAGGACGACGATCAGCCCTACGCCGAGGAAGGTGGCGGAGTGGCCGAGCCCCCAGAGCGCCGCGATGAGCGCGGCGCGGCGCGGCCCACGCTCGCGCTGGAGCAACGTGGCGACGACGACGAGGTGGTCGGCGTCCGTGGCGTGGCGCAGGCCGAGCCCGAGCCCGAGGAGCAGCGCTGACACGCCAGTCACGGCCGCCCTCCGGCGCGGTGCGCGCGACGCGCCGCCTCGAGGTGAAGCTCTGCTGCGTCCGAGGACGCCCTGGGGACCGCGCCGCGGCCGACGCGCGGCGCAGCTTCCGTGTTCGGGTGCATGGCGTCCGCGTAGCCGACCTCCGTGTTATTTGCAAATAAATTGCATTAGTATCTAAGGTTGAGTAGATCCATCTCTTGCGCCTCTCGATCGGCACGCCCTTCACGACGCTCCTGGCTGCCAAGCTCAGCTCAAGGGTCTCCCGATCGGGGTGAGCGGGAGAGCGGAGTCGCTGGATCGAGGGCGATTTTGAGGTGAACGGCTGGAGCTGCGTCCGTGCGGTGGGACCAGCGCGGGCCTGGCGGGGCGCCTTTTCGTCTCTCCATGGGATGCTTGACAGCGCGGGTCGGGCGCCAGCTATGCTGCCGCTCCACGATGCGTGGGAGCCGCACGACGGGGCCGGCTCGGAGCTCGAGGCGATCCACGCGCCAGGCCCGCATCGACACAGAATGGTTCCTGGATGGGAGGAGCAAGCATGTCAGATGCTCTAGGAGAGCTCGTCAAGCCCGTGATCGTCGGCCGTTCCAGCTCGCACTTCACGCGCGTCACGCGGATCTTCGCCGTGGAGATGGGGGTCGACTATTCGCTCGAGGTCGTGCGGGACCTCATGTCGTCCAACGCGGCGGACTACGGGGGCAACCCCGCCCTCAAGATGCCGGCTCTCCGGACATCCCGCGGCGTGTGGTTCGGCGCGCTCAATATCTGCCGCGAGCTGTCGCGGCAGTCGAAGCGCGCGGTACGCACGGTATGGCCGGAGGACCTCGCAGAGCCCCTCCTCGCGAACGCCCACGAGCTCGTCGTTCATGCGATGGCGACGGAGGTCGGGCTGATCATGGCCGGCGCCGCCGGGGCCGGCGACGGAAGCGCGCACCACGCCAAGCAGCGAAATAGCCTCATGAACACCATGTCATGGCTGGAGGACAACGCGGGTCACGCGCTCGCCGCGCTCCCGTCGGACCGGGATCTCAGCTATCTGGAGGTCGCGCTGTTCTGCCTCGTCACGCATCTGGAGTTCCGGCGCGTCCTGCCGACCGATCCCTATCCGGCGCTGAGCGGCTTCTGTCGAGAGTTCGCGGCGCGGGCGTCCGCCGTGGAGACGACCTACAGGTTCGACCCCTGAGCGCAGCCCGCCACGGCGCCGCCACCCGCCCGATGCGCATACCTCCTGCGGGGAGCCCGTGATTTCGGCCTTTTCCTCCGTGGCATGCGATCTGCCTGGGACGCCACGCATGGGAGACGCGGACATCACGTTGCGCCACCTCGCCCGGAGGCGGCCCGGGGACCTGGCGCGCGCCTTCGTTCCCGAGGGCCATCGCACCGAGGTCGTCGGCTGGGTGGACAGTCAGGTCACAAACATCGAGCGCCGCATCGACAAGGCCCTGCGCTTGCGGATCGACGGCGAGCCGCGGGTGCTGCACATCGAGTTCTGCTTCGCGCTCCGTGACGACGTACCGGATCGCATCTTCGAATACCTCGGCTTCCTCTTCGCCGCGCTCCGACTCGATGCCCCCGGCGAGCCGGTGCCGCCGATCGAGAGCGTCGTCGTGGTCCTCTCGGGCAGAAGGCGGCGCCTGCCTGCGACGGGTGAGCGCTCTACCGCCTGGCCGGGGCGGCCGTTCAGCGGCGCGCACTTCCGGATCGATGCCGTCTACCAGCACACGATCGGCGAGCTCCGGGCGCGCGGCAGCGTGCTCTGGCTGGTGTTCGCCCCCCTCGCGCGGGACGCGACCGCGGCGGCGCTGCAGGACGTCGTCGCGGAGATCCACGCGGGGGCGGCGACGGCCGCGGAGCGGGCCGAGCTGTACACAGCGCTGCTGGTGATGGCGGCCATCGATCCCTGGGGGCATAATCCGATGAAGGAGCTCGTCGACATGGTGGAGGACAAGGAAGAGGGGCTGCTCCGGCGCACCCCGATCATCGGGGAGCTGATCCTCGAGGCCGAGCGGCGAGGGGAGGAACGAGGAGAGCAACGAGGCGAGCGAAGGGGCGAGCAGCGCGGGGAGGAGAAGGCGATCGCGGAGCTGCTCGGTCGCCTCTTTGCGCGGCGGATCGGCCGACGGCCGACAGCGGAAGAAGAGCGATCGATCCTCGAGCGAGCCCGCGCGAGCGGTCCGGGCGAGGTCGAGGATGCGTTGCTCGATCTCGAGAGCGAGGCGCTGGTGCGCTGGCTCGCGGAGCCGGTGCGGAGCTCCTGAGCCCTCGAAGGAGCCTAGCGAGCCGGCCTGTCGCACAGAAGATGGGAGCCGGGTCGGCTTCCAACGGAATACCCGAGAAGCGCGTTCATCGAGCGCGCTCGCGCGTCGGGGCCGCGTTGACCGGCCGACGACACCGGCGAAGGCGCCCGCTCAGATGCCGTGGCCGATCTCCACGCCGAGGACTCCGCTGAACCCGAAATAGTCGTCTCGCACCACCGTGTCGAAGCCGGGGACCGCCGTGAAGCTCGCGCCCACGTAGGGCCTGAACCACGGCGCGTCGTCCGGCTGGTACCCGAGGCGCAGCCCCGTATCGACGACCAGGCCGAGGAAGGAATCCTTGCCCGCGAAGAGCTCGTCCTCCCACGCGCTCACGCGGCGTCCGTCGGGCGTCTTGCGATCGTTCCCCTGCAAGTAGAAGCCGAACCCGCCGTAGCCGACCGTGATCGGGATCTGGACCGCCAGCGCTTCCGCGAAGGGGAGCCGGAACGAGAGCCCGACGTGCGCGCCCAGCATGGATCCGTCGGACTTGAGCTCGAGCGTGTGTTGCCCCTTGTAGGTCTGCCCTCCGGGCAGCGCGACCTCGAAGGTGGCAGGATTCATGGGCCCTGGCCGCCCGAGCCCACCCAGGCCGAGGCGCACCAGGCCGTTGGCGAAGGTCACGCCGGCGGCGAACGCCGGCCCGTGCGACACGTGCCCTCCAAGGCCCATCACCCGCCACTCGAGGTCGACGAAGCCGCCTACCGGGACGTCCGGCGCGCGCCGGCGCGCGCCGCGCGCCTCCGCGGCCGCGGCCTGCCCGGCATCGAAGGCGCCCGCGCCGGCGCGCTCGACGGCACCGGACCCCGCGTCCGGAGCCTGCGCGTAGGCCCGCGCGGCCCCGAGCAGGAGCGCGAGGCACGCGCTCGACGCGAGCGCCATGAGGTGAAGGCCGCGGCCGCAGCGGTCAGTGAGCGACACGGGAGCCTCCTTGTCCGAAAGCGAAGCGCGCTCCGAAGGAGCCCTCGAGCAGGAACTTGCCGTTGTCGCCGTTGAACCCAAAGCTGCCTCCCGCGCTGGCGTCGAGGGTGAGGAGGACGTGCTCGGACACGGCGTAGCCGGCGCCCGCCGTCAGGACCTGCGCCAGGTCGGCCAGCTCCGTTGTCGGATCGAGCTCCAGCTCGAAGCCGACGGCGGCCCCGGCGCGGAGCAGCCACGCCTCGCCGAGCGCGACGTGAGCGACCATCGATAGCTCGTCGACGTGCCGGAGCGCCGACGCGGGCGCGCCGCCGCCTCCCCGGGTGCTGCCTCCCCCGGTGCTGCCTCCCCCGGTGCTGCCTCCCCCGGTGCTGCCTCCCCCGTTGCCCCCTCCGACATCCCGGAGCGCCAGGAACCCCGTCCTGAGGCGCAGATCGAGCTCGAGCGGGCCGTGCGTCACGAGCGGCATCAGGAAGACCGCAGCGCCCGAGGCGCCGCTCGCGCCTGTCACCGTTCGCCCCCCCATGTACGCTCGCTCGAGGGCCCAGAAGGAGGCAGCGGCTCCGAGCTGCGCCCCACCCGAAAGGCGCACGCGGCCGTCGAGCTCCAGGCCGCCGCCCGTGTCCCTGCCCACGAGGCGTGATCCAAGGACGAGGCGAGCCTCCGCGGGCCCCGGACCCGCGGAATCGGCGCCGCGGGGCGCGACCTCCGGCGGCGGAGATGCCCCCGTGGCCTCGGCCGCGCGGGCGCCCAGCGGCGGCAGCAGCGCGCTCAAGAACGCGAGGAGGCGGAGCAGACGGCCCCGCCTCGGCCCATCGAACGTGTGGCGTACGAGCATGCACGCAGGATGGTCAGCGCCCGCTCATGCCGGTACCGATAGAATACGGCTTACAGTTATATCAATTCAGAATAAATTGAGCCATGGATCGGTTCCTCGCGCTGCGCGTGTTCTGCAAGGTGGCGGACAGCGGCAGCTTCTCGCGGGCGGCGCGCGAGCTCTCCATGACGCAATCGGCCGCGAGCCGCGGGATCGCCGATCTCGAGTCGCGCCTCGGTCTCCGGCTGTTCGAGCGCACCACCCGGCGCGTCGCGCTCACCCTGGAGGGGCGCGCGTACTACGAGCAGATCGAGGAGCACGTGCGCGCGCTCGAGGACGCGGAGCTCCGCGCCGCGTCCGGCTTCGGGGACCTCGCGGGCCGCGTGAAGCTCTCGGCGCCCGGGGCGCTCGGCCGCCGGCTCCTCTTGCCGGAGCTCGTGCGGATCATGCATGAGTCGCCGGGGCTCGTCGTGGACGCCGCGCTGACCGATCAGCGGGTCGACCTCGTGGCAGGCGCGTTCGATTTCGCGCTTCGCGTCGGCGTCCGCAGCGAGCCGTCGTTCATCGAGCGAGCGCTGGGGACCTCGCCCCAGTGGCTCGTCGGCAGCGCCGGCCTGTTCGCGGGCAAGCCGGCGCCGACATCCATGTCGGAGCTCGCCGCGGTGCGGGTCGTGGCGAGCGGCGGGGTGCGCGAGCTCGAGAAGCTGGGGCTCACCGTCAGGCTCACGACCGACGACATCGAGACGAACCTCAGGGCGGTGGAGGCAGGGCTCGGCGTGAGCGTGCTCCCGCGCTGGCTTGTCGCGCGCCGGGTCCAGGAGGGGCGCTTGATCCGGCTCCTGCCCAGGCTCCCGCTGCCGAGCCCGCCCCTCGTCGTCGTCTACCCCCGGCGGCTCCGGCGCGTGGCGCGCCAGGTGCTGGAGCGGCTGGAGCGGCACCTCCAGAAGGAGCTCACCTCCGGCGGATGAGCGCCTTGCCGGGAAGGGCCGCGCTCACAGCGACTGGTGCCCGAGGCGCACCCGCATCGACGGGTGGCGGGCGGCGAGGGCGCGGAGGAAGGCGAGGCTCTCGGCGCTCCCGGCGGGGTCGGACGAGAAATTCCCGGGCTCGACGTCATTCCGCCAGCCCCAGGCCGTGTGGCACACATCGCCGGTGAAGAGCACCGGGCCCTCGGGCGTGCGCGCGACGTAGGCGACCGAGCCCGGCGTGTGTCCCGGCGCCGAGAGCGCGAAGAGCGAGGCGTCGCCGAGCACGTCGATCACGCCCTCGCCGCCGAAGGCCCACTCCTCGAGGGGCACGCGGCCCTCGAGGAGCTGGTCCACGGTGGACTGGGTGAGCGCATGGAACGGGCTCTCGAACGTGGACTCGCCGGGCCCGACGAAGATCGGGACGTCGCGCGCGACGTCGGGCAGGCCGAGCACGTGGTCGATGTGCAGGTGTGTGAGGAGCACGCCGGCCAGCGCCCGCTCGCCGCGAAAGGCGCCCAGGCTGGCCTCCACCCGCAAGGCGCCGAAGTTCAGCGCCTGTCCGACGGGGCCGGTGCGGAGGGGATGGTCGCTCGCCGCGAGCGCCTGCGACGCGCCCGTGTCGATGAGGTACAGGCCCCGGGCCGGGTGCGCGAGCGCGTGAAAGGTGATGTCGACCGGCTCGAGGCCGTCGGTCAGGCCGGCGGCGCGCTCGTGGGCCAGGTTGATGAGCCCGGCGCGGCTGGTCTCCCACCGCGCGCTGACGACGGTCTCGACGGCGATGGGGCCCGCCTGGTCGAGGAGCGCCTCCATCGCCTGCAGCCGGATCGGCGTGCCGAGCGTGGCCCTCTTCGCGCCGTGTGTCGATGCGGGCGGGTCCCTGGGCGCCGGGAGCGGCTCGGCGCACGCGCCGAGCAGGAGCGCGGAGGCGAGGAGAGCGCGGGATACGAAGCGGAAGGTGCGTCTGGACATGCCGCCAGTGTGTTCTCCGAAAAATGAATGAGTAACTGGCGAAAGTCGCATGGTGTCATACGCAGATGAATATCTCGTGGGACGACGCGCGGCTGTTCCTCGCGGTGGCGGAGGCAGGCAGCCTGAGCGCCGCGGCGCGCAAGCTGCAGATGACCCAGCCCACGGTGAGCCGGCGGCTCGCGGAGCTGGAGGCGCTCCTCGGCGAGCCGCTCTTCGACCGCGGCGTGGCCGGCACGGCGCTGACGGTGTACGGGGCCGGCCTCGTCGAGCCCGCGCAGCGGATGGCCGACTGGGCCGCCGAGCTGACCCGCGCGGCGGAGCGGCGGCACGCGCCCACGGGCGTGGTCCGGGTGACGGCGCCCCCCGGCATCGCGCACGGCTTCCTCGTCCCGTTCGCGGCGGCCATCTCGCGGCGCGCGCCGGCGATCGAGCTGCACGTCGTGTCGACGGTGCGCCCGCTCGACCTGACGAGGCGAGAGGCGGATCTGGCGCTGCGGCTGGGCGTCCCCGCCGGCGAGGAGAGCGTCGCCTCGGTCGACATCGCGCTGCGCGCCTTCGCGTCGGAGCAGTACGCGGCGCGGGTGGCGGGCAAGACCGACCCGGCCGAGCTCGCCTGGATCGGCTGGGCGCCGCCGCTCGACGACCTCTCGCCGAACAGCGCGCTCGGCCGCCTGATCCCGGGGTGGCGCCCGTCGTTCGCGTCCGACGACTACCTCGTGCAGATCCGCGCGTGCGAGCTGGGGCTCGGCGCGATGATGCTCGCGCGCGAGCACCCGCACTTCCGGAGGCACCCGCCGCTCGTGGAGCTGAAGGTGGACCTGCCGCCCGCGCGACGCTCGCTCGTCCTGCTCTGCCCGCGCAGCGCCCGCGCCATTCCGCGGGTGCGCGCCGTGCTCGAGCCGCTCGCGGAGAGCCTGCGCGCGTGGCGCCCGCCGAAGGCGAGGGGCGCTCGGCGCTGACGGCGTCGCGCGCCCGCGGGCTGGGCTATCTTCGATGGCCATGACCGCCGCCGCACACGCCCTGCCCGGAGGCCCCTCTCTGCGGATCGTCTGCGTGAACGACGTGTACCTGCTCGACAACCTGCCGCGCCTCGCGACCCTCGTGCGGCGCCACGCCGCCGCGCCCGCCGATCGCTTCCTTGTGGTGATGGCCGGCGACTTCCTCGCGCCGAGCCTGCTGTCGAGCCTCGATCACGGCAGGGGCATGGTCGACTGCATGAACGCGCTGCCGATCACCCACACCATCTTCGGCAACCACGAGGCCGACGTCGAGCTGCCGGAGCTCAGGGCGCGGGTGCAGGAGTTCCGGGGCACGTGGCTCAACACCAACATGCCCTCGTTCACCCCGGCGCTGCCGACGCACGAGATCGTCGATGTCTCGAGCCCCGGCGGGCGCGCCGTCCGGATCGGCCTCCTCGGCCTGCTCGTGCACGTGAAGGGCCTGTACCGGCGGGATGCGTTCGGGGGGATCGACATCGAGCCGGCGAACGAGGCGGCCCTCCGCTGGACCCGCCGGCTCGTCCGCGACGAGGGGTGCGCGTGCGTGATCCCGATCACGCACCAGAGCCGCGACCAGGACCTCGAGCTCGCGCGGGCGCAGCGCGATCCGCGCTTTCCCGTGATCCTCGGCGGCCACGAGCACGAGGTGATCCTCGACGACGTGGACGGCTGCTGGGTCGTGAAGGCCGGCACGGACGCGGAGAGCGCCGCGATCATCGACCTCGTGTGGCCGGCCATGGCGCCGCCCGCCGGGGTGCCCGACCTGCCCGCGGTCACCGTCCGGATCGAGGAGGTCGGCGCCTATCCCGAGGATCCGGCGATGCGCGCGCGCGTCGACCGCCACATGCAGATCGTGCGGGACCTCGACGCGGCCACCCTCCTCCGGCTCCCGCCGGGCAGCGAGCTCTCGTCCGTCGGGACGCGGGTCCAGCAGACGTCGCTCGGCGCGCTGCTCTGCTCGCGGATCCGAGACGCCTTCGGGGCGGACGGGTGCCTCTTCAACGGCGGCGGCATCCGCGGCGGTCGCGCGTACCGGGAGCGCTTCACGTACGGGGATCTCAAGGCCGAGGTGCCCTTCAGCAACGAGGTGGTGGTGACCCTCCTGCCTGGCCGCGTCGTCCGCGAGGCCGTCGCCGCGTCGCGGTCGCGCGCCCCCGCCCAGCACGGCGGTTACCTCCAGATCGACGACCAGATGGCGACGGACGCCCGAGGCGTCCTGACCGCGATAGACGGCCTCCCGCTGGTCGACGATCGCGCGTACCGGATCGCCCTCCCGCGCGGGCTCCTCGGCGGCATGGATGACATCGCGCCGCTGGTCCGCTTCGCCCAGGAGCGCCCGGAGAAGGTGCCGCCGGCGGACAGCGGGCGCGATCCGAAGCTCGTCCTCGTCGAGTCGTTCGCCGCGGACCTCGTCCGCCAGCTCGGGGCCTTCGAGGCGATCGACGCCGACGGGGACGGCCGCGTCTCGGCCGAGGAGCTGAGGGACGCCGTCTCGAGGACGACCTCCGAGACGCCGTCCGAGGTGGTCGTCGGCGAGATGATGAAGGCGCTCGACCGCGACGGCGACAAGCGCGTGACGCGCGGCGAGGTCGACGCGCTGTCCTCCCCGCCGCCCGCGGGCGCGGGGGTGCGCGATCGATCCGATCCGTGAGCGCGGCTCGACCGGGGCGAGTAGCGCCCAACCCGTGCTGATTGGCCGCTTTCACGAGGAGCTCCAGGGCTCTTCTACCGCCGGCTCGCTGCACGGCGTGACCGAGCTGCTGCGGCGCCACGCCTCCCGCTGGCGACCGGCGGCGCTCTCACTGCAGCGCCCCCACGAAGGCGCCGAACGCCGTCTCCACGGTCTGGCCCGTGGGCGGTTGGTTCAGGTTCAGCGGCGGCGCGCCGAGGATCTCGAAGAACGCCGGCATCCCCAGGATCTGCTTTTCGTGGTTCAGGGACCAGCGTTCGTAGTGCGTGAAGGTGATGAAGAACTGATGGGTGTCGACCACCCAGATGATCCGCCAGAGTTTCTTGATCTCCTCGCCGGTCTCCTCGCTCGGGGGCTCCGGGAATGTCAGGCCGGGGACGGCGGTGAGGGCGATCTCGACGCACACGTGGCGGCCATCTGGCAGTGGCAGCTCCTTGGTGTGGTCCTTGAAGAAGTCATACCAGGTGAGCTCCCCCTTGCAGATCATGGTCAGGGCCGCGGACAGCCACGGATGTGAGCTCGTGGTGGTGTCCAGCTGGATGGCGTTGCCCCCCGGCTTCAGCTTCCTTGTGTCGAGCCAGTCGGCGACGATGAGGGCCCCGTACGAGCAGCGCGGGCTCAGCTCGGGATCGCCCGGCATGAGGATCTGCGGGCTCCGCGCCTTGCAGATCATGGTCACCGAGATCTCGAGCAGCGCCGGGCGGCGGGTCCCCTTCACGACGCGGAACAGCCGCAGCTTGGCGCGGGCGATCACCGCGAAGATCTCGGCCCAGGCCCGCTGGTAGCGGCGCTGGTTGCCGTAGGTGGCGTCGAGCAGCAGCGCGCACGGGACCGCGCTTTTGGTCTTGAACCCCTTGCGCTGCGTGGCGTCCCATTCCTTGCGGTTGCCGCCCAGGCGCTTGGCGTCCCACGCCAGGCCTCCCTGGCCGTAGAACTCGACATCGGGACCGCTCCCGCAGACGCTGGGGTCGTCCTTGTTCTTGATCTCCCTGGCGACCCCGAACTCCTCGGGGTGCGTCGTCGAGGCGTGAACAGCCGCGAGAGCCTCCTCGATGTGCTGCTGCAGGCTCTGCCCAAGGCCCAACGCGCCAGCGATGAGCGCCTCGACCTTCTCCGCGACCGGCAGCTCGCGGCGGAGCGTGAGCAGGGTCTGGAGATCGATGCAACCTCGCTGTTTCAGCGACCGGCTCACGATCGCTCGCGCGATCATGTCGTACTCGCGCAGGGCATCCAGCTGTCGCTTGCACCTCTCCGCCTTGTCCGGGTGCCTCGACGCCCTCTTCTCCAGCGCCTCGCAGAAACCATGGAACACGGCCGTCGGATTCTTCAAGAGCTCGGCGTGCGCGGCGGGGTCCATCGGCGTGAAGATGGCGGACCAGATGAGGTCCGAACCTTGCAATGCGTCCTGCATCTCCAGCAGGTAGTTCCAGAGGTTTCGCTTCGCGGCTCCCCACAGGTCCTCGCGTCCCCCCGGGACGATGGGGGCGGCGATGTTCAGCTCGTTTCGCAGCCGCTTGTCCAGCTCCCGGGCGCAATCGGAGGCGGTGGCCTGCAGCTTGAAGACCTCGGTGACGAGCTCGACCGAGAAGGCCAGCGGCGCCTTCAACGGTGGCAGCCCGATGGTGTTCGTCATCCCCTGGCCGTAGAGGATCCCGACACAGAGCTCGCAGAGCGAGTCGATCGTCAGGAGTCGTTGCCAGAGATCCTCGATTCCACACGAGCGCTGGCGGTTCGCTTCGTTGAGCTCGGTGCACATGCCGACCAGCCAGCAGAGCAAGAGGAGCATGAAGTCGCGCACGTCGGTGGAGGCATCCCGCTTGCCCCGATGTTGCCAGTGCGGCCCGTCAAGGAGGCATTCGAGGTGCCCCAGGTCGAACTTCAACTTGCTGGTCAGGAGCGCGTCCGGGTGGACGTCGGTCTTGTCATGGTCGAGGAGCAGCTGCAGCATCGCGAGGCGCGCCTTCATGTCGCGCGGCGTCGATTGGCACGCCCACGAGAGCCCGCCGTTGGCCACCAGGGAGCAGCAATACTCGACGTACGCTGCCTGCCGGGGCGAGCATGAGAAATCGGTGGCTCCCGAGTAGTGATACAGGAAATTGTCGATCATGCACGGCTTGTACGCACAGGGCAGGTAGAGATCGGCGCCTGCCAGGATGGCCTCCTTCGCCTTTGCGACGTTCCCTTCGTAGATGCAGGCCAGCAACAGCTCGGTGGCGGACGTCGCGGGGGAGCCCGGGTCCTTGAGCCGCTTTTCGGGCCGTTCCTCCCCTTCCTTCTCCTCACGACTGGCCTCCTCCGTCAGGGACGAGCAGCTCGCCGTCGGTCCGCTCCTGTCCACGATCTCGGTCTGGACCGCGGCGGTGGAGAGGTCGAGCCCGCTCTGCTCGATGGTGATGAACCGCTTGCGGTAGTAGCGGGTCCGCAGACGAAGGGTCTCGAGCAGCTCGATCACTTCGTCGCAATCGGGCCAGCTCCCCTCCACCTCCGAGCTCAGAAACGGGTAGAGATCGACGAGGCCGAGCTCCTGCAGCGTGGGTGACCGGAAGAACCCGGCGCGCTCCTGCCCCCAGTTCCTTGAAGACAGCCGCTTGGCGGGAAGGTGATCGGGATTGTCCATTCGTAGCTCGTAGCTCGAGAGCCGTTCCGTTCGACCGGGGCGGTCAGATGGCGCGGAGGTAGACGAGGGGCGGCGCGCTCCGCTCCGTCGCCGGGCGTTGCTGCCCGTCGCCGCCGACGGCGAAGCCCAGCGCCTCGACGAGGCGCCGGGAGCGGGTGTTGTCGGCGGCTATCACTGCCCTGGCCGTCCGCAAGCTCCGGGCGCGCGCCTCGTCGAGCAGCGCGCCCACGGCGGCGCGCCCGATCCCGCGCCCCCAGAACGGCTCGCCCAGCCAGAAGCGGAGCGTGGCCTCGCCGCGGAGACGATCGATGGCGCAGAGGTCGCATCCACCGGCGATGACGGCGGCGCCCCCCGCGCCCGCGACCACCACGGCGAATCCGACGCGGGTCCCCTCGCGCTCGAAGTGGCGCAGCGCCGCCACGTCGCCCACGGCGTGATCGGGCCGCAGCGGGCGGCGCAGCCCGAGGGGCCCGGCCACGGCCGCCGACGACAGCAGCGCCTGAAGCGCGGCGGCGTGCTCGAACCCCAGGCGCTCGAGGCGGACGGCGGGAGGAAGGGACGGCTCGCCTCGCGACGTCGGCGGCGCGGGCAGCCCTGCCGCAACACCGACCGCCACACCCCCGAGCGCGCCGGTCACCCCAGCTCCCCGCGCGCCCGGGTGAGCAGGCGCTGCAGGCGCTCGGCGGGCCTCGTTCCTCCTGCGCCGAGGATGGCGCGCGCCCAGTCCCGCTCCTGCTCGAAGCCAGCGCCGAGCGCGAAGTCGAGCATGACGAAGCACCCCGCGTCGCGATCGGCGACGAACCCGGCCCGCCGACCGCGCGCCAGCGCGCCCTTCACCCGCTCGCGCCGGGCCTCCGGCGTCAACGCCGCGGCCGCCGGCCAGTGCAGGCGCGCGATCTCCGCCAGCCGGTCCGCCAGCGCCTCGTCGGCCACGTCCGCCAGCCGGTCCCACTGCGCCCGCCGGATCACCAACATGGTATGGCCAGATTCGTCCCCCGCCCGCCCGGCCGTCAAGAGAGGCGCGCGGGTCGGGCCGCGCGCTCGGTGCCCTGACATGCAGCATCGTCCTCCTTCGTCGAGCGTGGGAGCAATCGCCCGACAGCGTTGCCACGTCCGGTGATGACGGACGAAATGACGCTGAAACGGTGGCAGGGGGCGATTTCGAGCCGTCGCAGAGCCAGCGCCGCGGGCGCGCTGGATCGAGCTCCCGATCCCTCCGCACAGCGCTCGCCGGTGTGCAGAGAGGGTCAGTCGATCCCGGTCTTCCCTGCGATCCAGTAGGCCTTGGCGCGCACCTCACGCACCCCGGCCGCCCGGAGCACCTGGCGGGCCCGCTGGATCCACGCGCCGCCGCCGCAGGCCACCGCCGTGGCGACGCCCGCCGCGCGCTCGCGGAGCAATGCGGCGGCCTCCTCGTCGGACCCCGCGAGGTCCACGGAGACGTCGAGCGATCGCGCCGCCGCCTCCGCCGCGGGCACGTTCGCCACCCGGAGCACGGCGTGGACGCCGAGGCGGCGCGCCGAGGCCGCCACGCCGAGCGAGGTCTCGTCGCCGGTCAGGAGGCCCACGCCTCCCAGACGGAGGGAGCGTTGCGGGCCGACGAACCGCACGACGTCGCCCGGGCGGACGGTCTCCGTCCACCGCGCGCCCGGCGCGCTCCCGTGCGCGTGGAGGAGCAGCGTGGTCCGACCCTCCGCCCAGTCGATCGGGGTGTACGTCCGCACGTCGTTCGAGGGGAGGAGCACCTGGATCTTGTCGCCGGGCTGCCAGCTGCGCGTGCGCAGCCCCTCGCCCTCGAGCACCACGCGCCGGTAGAGCGGGTGGGGCGTGCCCACGGCCTGCACCTTCGCCTCGGCCAGGACCAGCCCGCCGAGGAGCCCGAGCAAGCGACCTTTTCCGGATGCCATGCGGGTCAGCGTAGTCAGGGCGACCGCGCCGGTGCGTGAAGAAGCGCAAAGGCCGGAGGACCGGAGGGCGAAAGCCCTGCACAGACCTCTGGACCCGCGCGATCCAGCGCGGTCACGCCGCGGCGAGCGCGAAGGTCGGCCGGCGCTGAGGCCGGGCTCCCCCGGCGGAGCGCGCGGTCACGGGCCCTTCGGCCCGCGCACGAGCGCCCCCGTAGCGGGCCCGCCGTTCCACGCGAGGCTGAAGTAGACGTTCGTCCCGTCCACGGCGATGCCCCACGGGTAGCTCAGGTTGCGCGCGTGCGTCGCGAGATCGCCCCCGTCGAGCCGCGCGCTCTGCACCTGACCGTCGGCCTCCCGCGCGGTCGTCCAGAAGACGCGCGCGCCGTCGAACGCGAGCTGCGCGGGGATCTGGGGCAGATCCGGGACGACCCTGCGAAGCGGGCTCCCGGGCGAGAAGGTGGCGATCCCGCGCCCCTCGATGAGCCACAGCGCGCCGCCGCGCGCCTGGAGCGCGCGCGGGGCGACCAGCGCCCCGTGCAGCCGCTCCGGCGCGCTCGGCGGCGCCGCGTCGCGCGCCACCCGGTAGATCGCGCCGTCGGCCGCGCCGGTGCCCCGCGCGGTCACGTAGACGTGGCCTGCGTCGAGCGCGACCCCGCTGGCGGCGCCCGGGATGGCCGCGAGCATCACCTTCGCCGCGCCGGGCTCGGCGCCGAGCGGCAGCGTGAACAGCCCGCCGTCCTCGAACGCCGGCGGCGCCCCCGCCTCGACCCAGTAGAGCGCGCCCTGGTCGACAGCGAGCGCCGTGACGCCGCGGGTGCCGGGCGCGAGCTCGGCCACCTCACCGCCGGCCTTCGGGACGGCCGCGAGGCCGCGCGCGTGCGCGAAGTACACGGCGGCCTCGTCGAGCGCGAGCGGGCCCGGGAGCTCCTGCTCCGGCGCGAGCGCCACCGGCTTCCCGCCGCCCGGATCGAGCCGCATGACGCTGCCGTCCGGCGCGTCGCCCGTGCCCTGGTTCGTCCAGTAGAGCCCGGTCGCGTCCATCCCGAGGAACGTGGGCAGCCGGAGCTCGCCTGCGAGCACGGCGGCGTCGCAGGTGCCGTTCCAGCAAGCGTCGGCGCAGGTCACGCCGCAGGCGCCGCAGTGGCGCGGGTCCTCCGCGACGAGGACCTCGCAGCCGTTGGCGCCGTCGCCGTCGCAGTCGGCTCGCCCGGCGTCGCACGCGAGGGTGCAGGCGCCCGCCGCGCAGAGCGCGGTCGCGCCGTCGCCGCCCGCGCAGCGCGCGCCGCACGCGCCGCAGCTCTCGACGCTCGTCAACAGGGCGGCCTCGCAGCCGTTGTCGCTGTCGCCGTCGCAATCGGCGAAGCCTTCCGGGCAGAGGTCCTCGCGCGGCGCCGTGGGCCCGGGCGGCGCGGCGCTCGGCGGTGAAGAGCAGGCGGCGAGCAGGAGCGCGCCGAGACAGAAGAGTGCGTGACAGGGGTTCGAAGGCATCGGCGTCTCCTCAGGGGTTCGGGTGGACGACAGGCAGGAACGCCACGCACATCTCGTCGAGCGTCGACTCGCCGAGGACGATGTCCTGCGGCGCGGGCAGGCGCTCCTCGATGAGCTGCGCCGCGAGCGCCGGGTTCTCCGTTGTGTTGTCGTACGTGCAGCGCAGCTCGATCGTGTCGCCCGACCGCAGCGCGGGCAGCTCGTCGATCGGCGCGTCGTAGCTGTAGAGCCGCTGCCAGTTGTAGTCCCACGCGGGCGTCTGGACGAGGCACTGGCGGTCGGCCTCGTCGCCCCGCGGCTCGGCGCGGATCTGGTCGACCTTGAGGTCGACGCCGGCCCGGTGCATGTGGACGCCGGCGCCGTAGATCGAGATCTCGGGGATCGGGAAGTCGATGACGTACCGCATCCGCTCGACGTGCCCCCGGGCGCCGGCGGGGATCCGGAACTCGACGCTCCCGCGGTCGCCCGGCCCGGGCAGGAGCCCGGTGCCGTCCCGGAACGGCGCCTCGGCGTTGCCGAGCGCGAGGTGCGAGAGCGCGCGGCTCGGCTTCTCGTCCGCGAGGCGGAGCGCGACCCGGGTCGCGTCGGGCGACGGCTTCTCGCCGGGCTTCGGGTGGTAGTGGACCTGCATCACGAGCAGCGCGTTCGCTGGCATCGAGATGCCGATGTCCGGCGGCAGCTCGAACGCCTGCGTGCCGGGCGCCCAGGCGCCGAGCAGCGCCGTCTCCGAGAGGCGCGCGTCGCCGAAGCACTCGTAGCTGCCGCTCTCGCCGCCGAGCGCCTCGCCCTCGCGGTTCGCGTCGATGAAGAGCAGCGCGTGGTGCACGACGGCGCGGTTGCCCGGCAGCACGTCGTAGCCCTGGACCCACGCCTGCTCCGTGAGCCCCGGATCGAGGACGAAGCAGCGGAAGCTGTCGGAGCCCTCCGCCGCGGCGAAGGGGGCCTTTGGCGAGAGCTCGAGGTCCGTGCGCGACAGGCCCGCCGCGATGGGTTTGTAGGGGGCCGGGGCGTCCGCGGGATCCCCCTCGGGCGCGCCGGCGTCGCTCCAGGCGCGGAGCAGGGCGATCTCGTCGAGGGAGAGGTGCAGGTCCCCCCGGAACGGGCGAGGGGGCCCGCACTCGTCGGTCGGAAGGGCGCCCCACGGCGGCATCCGCCGCGCCTCGGTCTCATCGGCGATGACCGGCGCGAGCGCCTTCGCGCTCTCGTACGAGGCCAGGCTCACCGGCGCGGTGCCGCCCTGCGCGTGGCAGCCGAGGCAGCTCTTCTGGAGCAGCGGCTCGATGTCCCTGTGGAATGTCGGGGGGCTCGCGCCCGGCGCCGCCTCGGGGGAACAACCGAGGAGGAGCGCCGTGGCGGAGGGCAAGACGAAGTGGATGAGAAGACGCATGCGAGGCGCCCAAGCAGCGGGCGTGCCCGGGAGGATTGGCCGCAATCGGCGGGCGGCGCGCGCAGCGGCGTGTCCGCGTCCGGACAGGTGTCCGTAGGGGAGGCGGACAGGTGTCGTGCGTGGCCCGGCGCCGCTTCAACGCGGTGGGCACCCTGCTGGTTCGATTTCTACCGTCAAGCCGCGCGTCTTGCGCCGGAGTGCCTAGAACCTGATTGAACTAGTGTCGCAGCCCCGCTCCGAAGTTGATGCGGGTAAGGTCCCACCCGCAGATCTCGGCGTTGAGGGACTGACCCGGGGCCGACCGAGCGCGATGACTGGGAACCCGTGCAGCTCGCATCGAGCGCTGTCCCCGTGGCCCGCGAGATCCATGGTCTCCGAGTTGCCCGCGACAGACGGAGAGCGCCAGGCTGCCGAACGGGCAGGGGCGCGGATCGTCCTGGCGAGCCCCCAGGGTGGCGGTGTAGGTTGAGGCCGTGATGGGCCCCTCTTCCGAGCGATTCGACGATGGACGGGCAGCAGCCCCCTCCTCGGGGAGAGATCCGCGACGACTGGCCGAGATCCTCGAAGAGATCCATCGGCTCGGGCCATCTTCGGCGGCGCAGATTGCCGCCTCACTCAACACGCACCGGGAGGTTCGGATCGCGTTCTTCGGGCGGCCCGAGAAGGATGGCCCGGCCGATGTCGATGGGCGCCTCCGCGAACTCGCGGGGCTTGGCTGGATCGAGGCGCGCGGCGAACAATGGGCGCTGACGAAGGTCGGCGAAGAAATCGCGGCGCGTGGCCCGGTCGGTGCGCCCGTGCCCTTCGCGCGGACGCTCTGCCTAGCCCACGAGGCGCACAACAAGCGGGTTGTGAGCCGGCTGCTCACGCGGATGTGGGAGATCAATCCGGGGCGTCAGGGCGCTGTGATCCTCGCCGATCCGCCATCGAACGCCGCGCCCGTCGAGCGAGACGAGATCCAAAGGTGGCTCGCGGGGGCCATCGAGTCCTGGCTCCAGAAGCTCGCCAGCGAGATGCCCGGGTTCGAGCCCCCTGCGTCCGTCGAAGAGATAGCTCAAAAAGTGGAACGCGGGCTCGGCGAAGGATGGGAGTCCCTCAACTTGAAACGGCGGCTCGATCGGCTGAAGGAAGCCATGTTGGATCGCCTGCACGAGATGCTGTTTGGTGGTGTGGTCGCCCCGCGCGATCTCCGCATATGGCAGAGCCGGATGGAATGGGCCGGACTGACTTTGCTCGCTCGGAGGCTTCCAGGCGTGCGAGGGCGGGTGTGGTTTCCGGTCGGCGCATTTCGGAAGCCAGGGAACCCGAGTTTTTCTCCCGTTCAGGGACTTGTCCGCGATGAGCTTATATACCACGTTTATACGCCGTCTGGATCGGATGCGGAGACCGAGTTCGCGGCAGAGCTATACGACTGTTATCGGGCTCGGCAGCAGCGCGAGCGGACCGAGTACGTCTCGCTCCTCGCTGTGCGAGATCACGTCTGCTACGAGCTCCGGATCGGCAACGCGTGCTTCGAGGCGCTGCTCCAACGAATCTTCCCGCGGGTGCTGCGGGGTGAGCTGCCTTACTCGATGGCGCTCGAGGTGGACCTTTCACCTCGGGATCGGCTCCGGATCGCCGGAGCCTTGCCGGTGATGATCGACGGAACTCCGCGGTACATTATCGCCATGCGGCAGCCCGCCGCAGCGCAAGGAGCATCGAGGTGACAAAGAACCTCATCGAGCGGCAGCGAAGACTGCAGGCCGAGCAGCTGAAGCCGGCCGAAAATCCATATCAACGCCTCTATGGGCTCCGCGACAACCCTTTTCCGTTTCATGCCCTCTTCGTCTCTTCCGACCCAGACCCGCGGAAAAATGGCGAAATCTACGATGCCGAGCTTCGCCGTGACGAGGAGAAGACGTTCTTCGAACGCTTCGTGATCCCCCCTACGGGGGATCCGCCCATCCCGCTCGGCTTCGTGAGGCTGGATCCGCAGGCAGGAGGCCGCGGCAACGGGAAGTCCACCTTCCTTCACCGCCTCATGGTCCGGCTCAATACGAGCGACTGGATGGACTGGGCCGACCCCGACGACGTGCGCCTCTCCGCTCTTGCGATCCACCTCTTGCCGCAACCGAAGAAGCACGGAAGCTTTTTCGAGCTCATTCGTCTGCTATTCGAGACCCTCTACACCGTCGAACTCGGCGCCCCGCATGAAAGGCGGCGTCTGATCCGCAAGATCGACGGCGAGATTCGGGCGACGGTCCTGCTCGACCTGCTCGACGAGGACCAGCTCAGCGCCGTGGCGGAGCGCCCTGGCTTGACGAAGGAGCTCGAGTCACGCGACGGCTTCTCCTCCCTGCTCACTGAGCTCGGCCTCACAACGGATGACGTAGTCGAGGCCGCCCGGAATCGGCTCGAGGCGATCTCGCCGACCTGCCTCGATAACGCCTTCATTGCGGCGTTCTTGAATCATGGGGCTTCTATCGAGGCCTCGTGGGTCGCCTGGCGGAACGGCGGATGGGTTGCGAGCGATTACCGTTGGAAGCGATCGGCCGCCGAGTGGCTCACCAATGGGCTCGTCCCTGTGCTGGTCCTTGCCGGCTATCGTAGGCTCTACATCCTCCTTGATGAGTTCGAGAAAATCTACGTTCATCAGACCGGGAAGAAGCGCGAGGAATTCCTCGATCTGCTCCGCCAGGTGTTCTACGAGCAGGACTCCGCGGCTGTCCGACGCCAATACTTCGTCACGGTGCTCTCGATCCACCCTTCGATTGAGACGTACCTCAAGGACCACTGGGCGCGCGTCGGATTACATCAGCTTGCGCCGCTCTCGCCGGGAGAGATCGAGCGGATCTCCGTCGAGCTAGGGAAGTCGAACGAGCCACGACTCAGACATATGCTCATCACGTACATGGATTATTTTCGTCCAATGGATGACCCTCAACGTGGCAAGATCTACCCGTTTGCAAAGGGGGCACTGGCGCCGGCCATGGACAAGGCTCGCTTATATCCGCGCGACACACTCCGCTACGCTCACGCCATCCTGCGGAAAGCAGCCAGTGAATCGATCCCTGCACCGATTGAAAAAAGCTACGTGGAGGCTTTCCTGGCCAGCGGCCAACCGCTCGACGAGGAGGAAGACGATTTCACGGTGCTCGGGAAGTCGAGGACCAACTTGACTGGCGACTGAGCGGGCCGTGGATCTGCTTCGAGAGGGCGATGCGCTCGAGTACTGTTACGGGAGCGCTGAGCAGCGGGACGGGCTATGGCGACGAGCGCAGGAGCGAGGCACGAACCCTGCTCTCCTGCTCCCGATCTTCGAGCTCTGCCGGGCAATTCACTTTGGTGCTCGACGCGGCAGGAGATTCGACGTCGAGGCATTCCGCGACTGCTGGCAACAACTGGTCGAAGCGCACCGGGAGCGAAGCACGATGGGGTGCTTGCTCCATCTGCTAGACGGGGGCGACGGAGCATCCGATAATATGCCCCTCTGCATCTGGTCTCGCGCGAACATCTCGGAAGGCGGTGTCGACAGTGCCCCTCTCGCCGGCGATCCGCGCGATTGGCTCCGTGATCCGCGTCCATTCACCGAGTGCTTCCGCGCGCTCGCGAATGACGCACTCGAACAGGTGAGGGGTGAGGAAGATTATATCCGGCAGTGGTACGCCCTGCCCGAGCTGAGCGAGCGAGAACTGGAGTGTCGCGAAGGCGCCTCGGATCTCGTCCTCGATACCAATTTTTTCGTTGATCTCCTGGACGAGCTGCCGCCGAGCGGACGCCTCAGCTCGATCCCTTGCAGCACCGGCCGTCCGGCAGCGAAACTTCGGGGAGCGGCACGCTCGTTCGCCCAGGCACTCGATTCAAGGGGCATCTCCGGACATCTGATCGTGCCCGCAGCGGTGCTGATCGAGAGCTTTGGTATCGTGCGTGTCAAGGATCCGGTGCGGCACGCAAACGCCTCTTCCGTGATGGAAGCGATGCTCATCCGCGGCAGCGATTGGCCGCTGTGGGAGGTATTTCAGTTTCCGGAGCTCTCCTTCGATGTGCTCGAAGCGTTCCTGGGGCTCCACGAGGAGATGGCGCGAAGGGCGTCGGCGCGCGATGGCTGGCCAGATTTTGCGGACGCAATCATCCTCTCACACGGTTTGGCCGAGCAGTGCCCGGTGGTCTCCGCGGAGTGGACCGAAAAGCACGAGTGGGACCTGGTCAAGACGCTGTTTCCTTGGCTGTTCCTGAAATAGAGGAACTGTCCGTTGTCGACCTGCGCTGGCAGATGGTGCTCGGCTGCTTGGGTACGGTCACGCCTGCGTTCTGTAGCCGCTCCGCCGAGCGCGTTCCGAAGCGTGCTTGTGGAAGGCGGCCCCGTACGTAGAGTCGCGGTGCGATGACGGAGCGACGGAGCGGGGACGCAGGCGTCGAAGTCCCGAGCCTGACGACGGCGGTGCTGAAGCTGTCCGCGCCGCATGTCGCGTGGCAAGGCCGCGAGGACGTCCCCGCCCGCGCGAAGGGGCGCCCGCGTCGCGCCGCCGGGCAGCAGGAGCGCTCGGGAGCGGCGGAGGCCGCCGACGTGCGACGCCGCAAGAGCGCCGCCCAGCCGTCCGCGGAGGAAGTGGGCGGACGGCGGCCGACGCGAGGCGCGGACAAGCAGCGCCGAAGCGATGCGACCCGAAGGCGCCCCGCCACGACGAGGTCGACGGCGGCCGGGCGAAGCGACGACAGCACCGGCTCGACGAGCCGACGCACCTCGGCGCGGAAAGGACGCGCGCCGGTCTCGGCCGCTCCGGACGCGACGAGCGCTGTGAGCGCGACGGAAGCGGGCGACGCGGTGCGATCAGCGGTCGCGGAAGGCGAGCCGCGAGCCGGTGATCCGAGCCATGTCCAGGTACTTGAGCCGCCCTTCGGCAATGAGGCGTTGTCGCGTCGCGACCCAGTTCTTGGGACTCAGGTCGAGGATGCGACTGAGCGGATAGCTCGGAGCCACGGTCAGGATCTCCTGCAAGTAGAGCTCGGGGTCGAGCCCGTGCATCTGGCAGGTCGCGATGAGCGACGAGATGGCACAAGACCGGACAGCGTGCTCGTCGCTGCCGTGGAAGAGCCAGTTGCGCCGTCCCTTGACGACGCGGCGCAGAGCCCTCTCGGAGGCATTGTTGTGGATGGGGATCTCGCCGTTGGAGAGGAACTCGCAGAGCGCCTCCCTCTGGTTGTGCAGATAGACCAGCCCCTCGCGCAACGGCGAATGCTCCGGGACGACCTGCCGCTGCGCCTCGGCCCAGGCGAAGAGCTTCTCGATTATCGGTGCGGACTCGCGCTGCCGGATCTCGAGGCGCTCGTCCGGGCTGCACAGGGCGCATTCTTCCTCGACGTGGAAGAGCGCCTGGAGGGTCTGGAGCGCGAACGCCGCCTCCTTGCCCGCCCCGGCCTTGAACGCCTTGAAGAAGCGCCTTCGTGCATGGCTCCAGCAGCCGGCCTCACGCGCCTTGCCCGGCCCGAACAGCACGTTGTGGTTGGCCGAGGCATCGGCGACGAGCGTCCCCTGGTAGCCGCCGAAGAGCTTCGCGACGGTGAGGCCGTCGTACGTCGGTGTATAGCGGAACAGCACCCCATCGCCCGGCGCGACCAGGACGAAGACATGCCCATAGCGGTGCTTGTCCTTGGCCCGGATGGCGGTGCCCGTCGCATCCATGGCGAACCACGACCTCGAGAGCGCGTCGCTCCAGATGGCATCGGCGATGCGCATCGCGATGCCGCCACAATCGTACTGCCAGCGTGTCATGTTACCGCGGCCGATGCGGAAGCCGTGGCGATCCGACTCCACCTCTTGCCGGTAGTAGGGCGTGTGGTAGTCGAGCTTGTGGACGAACAGATGGGCCAAGAGGCTCGGATCGGCAAGGCACCTGTCGATCGGGCGCTCCGGCAGCGAGGCGATCTTCACCGGTCCGCTGTCCTCCGCAGCGTCCGACTCGGGCGTGTAGCGTACAAGGACGCCGTCGACGAAGGGGCTTTGCTTGAAGGACGTGTCCGCGGGGATCCCCGAGAGCTCGTGCTCCCGCACGACGAGCGGCTCGCCGCGCTCGTGATTCAAGGCCGGCCCGGCGGCTGGCGAAGGAGCCGGCTCCTCTTCAGCTGCGCTGCTCGCCGCCGGTGCCTCCGCCTTGGCCACGTACTTGAGGCGACGCGTGACGAGCTCGAGGAGGCCGCCACGCCGGTAGCCGATGCTCGAGCTGTCTTCGGCGCCCACACGCTCGAAGCGCTCGAGGCCTTTGAGCAGCACCTCCTGCGGCAGCGACTCGATGATCACCCTCGGAATGACACCGATGCGGCGGCGCCCGTGCTCGTGGCGCTTGACTGGCTTGCCACCTCCGGGATCGGAGCCGGAGGAGGATTCTACCGTCCCCGCGTGCTCCGGTGGTCCCGCGGAGCCCGGCGGCGGGCCGCTGGCCTCGCCCGGGTCCACTTCGGGCGCGGCGTCGACGCTCTCGACCTGCGACGAAGTCGGAGGCGGACAGGCATCTGGCTCCCCGGCCAGCGAAAGCCGCAGCTGGTCAGGCGAGATCTGCTCGGAGACGTGGCGCCGGAACCCGATCTCCAGGGTCCGAATCGTCTCCTGCAGCTGTTGATTGTACGCCTTGAGCGACGCGACGGTGCGAGCGAGCTCTTGGGCCTGCTGCTCCGCCGTCGAAAGCTCACCCAGCCTCGCCTCGAGCTCCTGCACCCGCCGGAGCAGCGCGTCGACCACCGACGCGGGGCCGGCGGGGCTCCCCTGTCCTTGTCCCCTGGCCTGGAGATAGCCGAGCACGAGCGCCGCGCCGTCAAGGCGCTCTGTCTCCGTCGACTGCGGCAGCGCGGTCTCACCGGGGCGTGTCGTCGAGGTCAAGGCGCGCCATGGATGCCCCCTGCGCTTGCTCTTGACAAGTACCTTGTGCAGAGAAAAATTCGCTGGTTTTGATGAGAATTTCTCGTCGAAGACGGGAATGCAGGACCGCCATGGTGCGCCATCGGCGGCGCGCTCTCGCGAGGTCTTCGGGCGCGATGCAGCGCGCGCCCTGCTCCATCTCCGCATCGGGCTGCGCCGGCCGCCATCGGGCCGCGCTGGCGCCGGCAGCGCGGTGAACGAGCGCCGGCGCAGACGCCTCAGTGGACCAGCCGGCGGCGGCTTGCCAGCTCTTCTACAGGCAGACCGGCGAGCAGCTGCGCGAAGTCCTGTGCTGACAGCTCGATACACCTGCCGTCGGCCTCGGTGAACGAAGGCAGAGCAAATGCGCCCTTCGAGAGACGCTTATACAAGATCGTGTATCCATTGCGATCCCACCAAAGGGCTTTGAGCCGGTTACGCCTCCTGTTGAGGAACAAGAACAGCGCGCCGCTGGCCGGGTCCAAGCACAGCACCTGCCGGGTGATCGCGGCGAGCCGGTCGAAAGCGCCACGCAAGTCCACTGGACCGACCGCCAGATACACGGCTATCGTCGCGGGGGTCACCGTCCCCTCCGCAACGCTTCGATCGCTTCCACGAGCTCGCGCGCGCCTATCCCACATACCTGCATCCGCGTCCCATCGGCAAACGCGACGTTGAGCCGCAAAGGCGGTGCCTCGCGGCGCTCCGGGCGCACCACGACGGGTAGGAACGGAACATGCTGGGCCGCCTTGGGGGCTCTTGGCAACGCACCCTCGTGTGCGCGCTCACCGTCAGCCACCCATCGGTCGGCAGTCATCTTGTGGACACCGAGCTCCGTGGCGATCTCGGTCGGTGTTGCCCCCGAGCGGGAGCGCGCCTTGGCGTACGCCTCGGCTCGCTCCCGCAGCTCGCTCGGGAATTTCCCACGGCTCTTCTGCTCTCGATACCTCGACAGCTCTGCACGCAGCTGTACCAGCTCCCTGCTTCCTGGCATCGCTCGCTCCTCTTCGCTCGGCGAGGGCACGGCCCTCATCTGGCGTCGCGTAGCGTGTAACCGAATCTGGCCAGGGGAAAGACGCGGTCTGCGGAGCGGCTACTGCGTTCTCGCAGCGCGCCCTGCAGGCGTTCCGAGAGCGACTGGTCGCGCACGAGATGGATCGGATGCTGCTGGAGCGGGCCGTGGCGCTCGTTCGGTCCGGCGCGATGACGGAGGGCGAGAGGCGGGCCGTGTTCAAAGCGCTGCGCGTTGCCATCGCCAGCCGTTCTTTAGCGAGGGTCGGGCGGGTCGAGGACACGATCAACCTGCTCGGCATGCAGCGCGCGGGATCGCCCGCGTCGTGTCGAAAAGCACTGAGCGTCGGCCCGAGGAGATCTGCCGCAAGGCGGGCATCCCGCTGCTTCTGGCTCCTAGCTTCAAGGCTGGGCTCGACGTCCCTCTGTGCCAACGTCGGCGCCAGGAGGAACCTGTTCGATCTTCGGCGCGCGGTAGCGATCCAGAATATCGATCCGGCGCGGCAGCTGCTCCAGGAAGCGGTATAACATTTTGAAATTAAGCAATTTTTAACGTGTTCTCTGTTCTAGCGGCTGAGCCCGTATCACACGAACCTGCACCCCGCTATAGTACTACAGCCGCACGTCGGAGAGCGCCGAACGAGCTGGGCTTCACCAGTGTGCGGACGAGCCACACGTCACGATCGTCCGCCCGCCCATCGAAATCCGCGGAGATTCCGCGATGTGCGGCTGTAGTAATAGGAGCGCCGACATGATCACCCTCTATCAGGCCCCCGCCGCGTGGGGCGTCCCGAACATCAGCCCCTTCTGCCTCAAGCTCGAGACCTGGCTGCGCATGGCCGGCCTCCCCTACGAGGTGCGCTCCGCCGACCCGCGCCGCGCGCCGAAGGGCAAGATCCCCTATGCCGACATCGACGGCTGTACCATGGGCGACTCGCAGCTCATCATCGAGCAGCTGGAGCGCGCCCACGGCGACAAGCTCGACGCCCACCTCACCGCGGAGGCGCGCGCTCGAGGCCATGTGATCCGGCGCATGCTCGAGGAGGCGTTCTACTGGATGGTGGTGTTCGTCCGCTGGAGCGAGCCCGAGGGGTGGGCCGCCTACCGCCCCATCTTCCTTCCGCTCATGCCGCGGGTCGCCGGCGGCGTGATCGTCGAGCTCCTGCGCAAGAGGATGACCGGCATGCTCCGCACGCAGGGCACGGGGCGCCACAGCCGCGAGGAGATCTATGCCCAGGGCAAGGCGGACCTCGACGCCATCGCCACCCTGCTCGGCGACCAGCCCTTCATGCTCGGGACCGAGCCGAGCTCGGTGGACGCGACCGTGTACGCCCTCCTCGCCAGCGTGCTCCGCTTCCCCGTCGATTCCCCGCTGAAGCGCCACGCCGAGGCCCAGCCCAACCTCGTTGCCTACTGTGAGCGCATGCGGCAACGCTACTATGCCGACTGGAGCCCTCCCGCCTGACCTCCGAGGATCCCCTGCATTTGCAGCCCTTTTCAGCGGAGACAATGTCACAGGGAGGCGCGATAGGCGCCGTCGGCGCGTCGCGACCTCGAGGCGGACGAGCGGCTTCGCGAGCAGGCGAGCGCGCCGGGGCGATTCGAATGCGACCGCCTCGCAAGTTCAGCCAGTCCTGGCCTGTCCGTCGTACCTGGGCATCACGCCCGTGTCCTTAGAGCCGCATCCGCGCGCAGCGCCGGCGCGCGTGACGTGGACGCGACGCGCCAGCGTCAGCCATCGCCGGCCGCCTGCGCGTCGCCCTCCATCTCGCGCTTCAGGGCGCGATCCAGCACGAACGTCCCGAAGGGGACGAGCGACGCGACGAGCGCCGCGAGGGAGCGGCGATGCGGCCAGTCGCGCTCGGTGGCCGCGCGAATCAGCGCGCCGACGAACAGGAGGAAGAGGAGCCCGTGGGCGCTGCCGACGATCCGCACGGCGATCGGCAGCTCAAAGAGGTACTTGAGCGGCATCGCGACGCCGAGGAGGACCAGGAAGGACAGCCCTTCCAGGAAGCCGACGAGGCGCAGGGTGCGGAGCGCGCTCATCGTTCGACACCAGACCAGGCGGGGTGAAAGACCATCATCAGCAGCACCACGAAGAGAGGGGTAAAGGTCGTCACGAACACGCCGAGCGTCCGTCGATCGCGCGCGGCGTCATGGACGAGGGCGAGCAGCGAAGCCCGCGACAGGGGGATCGCCGCGGCGATCCAGAGCTCCGTCATGGGGAGTTGTAGCAGCGCGGTCAAGAGGTATCCCGCGATTCACGTGACGGCCAGCCCCGGGGAGGCCGCGGCGTGGGCGGCGCGCTCCCGATCGACGAGGGATGCGGCGACAGATGCTGGCATGATGCTGCGGCCCGTGGCGGCCGCGCGGCCCGCGCTTCAGCTCGCCCTGCTGCTCCTCTCGGCGGCGATCTTCCGCATCTGCTGATCGTACGGCTCGAGGATGCTCAATAGGCGCTGCGTCAGCTCGGGTCCCGCGGCTTCGGGCACCCCGGCGTTGAAGGGCGGGTCGGGGTCGTATTCCAGCATGAGCTGCGTCAGCTTCGCGGCATCTTCTCCGCGCAGCAGCGCCAGCAGCGTCAGCCCGAAATCGATGCCTGCGGTCACCCCGCCGCCCGAGATCCGGTTGCGATCGACCACGACGCGCGCCGGGACACACTCCACGCCGAACGCCTCCAGGATGTGGCGCGTGGACCAGTGTGTCGTGGCCTTGTATCCTTGCATCAAGCCCGCCGCGGCCAGGATGAGCGACCCCGTGCACACGGAGGTCACGTACCTGGAGCGGGCGCCCCGATCCCTCAGGAACCGAAGGATCTCCTGATCCACCATGGCCTCGGGGGTGCCCATGCCGCCCGGCACGAACAGGATGTCCAGGTCGTCCGGACAGTCGCTGAAGGTCGCCGTCGGCTGGATAGGAACCCCCGAGTCCGTCATGACCAGGTCGCGCGTCTTCCAGAGCAGATACGTCGTCGCGTGAGCGGTCAGCACGTTTTGCGGGCCGATCAGATCCAGCGCCGTGAGGCCCGGGTAGAGCACCATGCCGACCCGGAGCGGCGGCTGAGGACTTGGCAGCTTGATGTCATAGGTGTCCGTCATCGTTCGTCCCTGAACCCTTTCGTTTCGTTTCGTCATCTGCCGAGGATCGCCTCGATGGCGGGGCTTCGTCTCGATGCGGCCCCGCGCCTGGCGCTCACGAGCGCGGCGGAGCGCGCTTCGCAGGCCTGACTGTGAGCGGTGCCGGCCGCGGCGGAAAGGACATCGTGCCCTGCTTTCAGGACACGCGGGCGCGCGGCAGGGCGCCCGCGTCCGCTCACGCTCGACCGAAGCGCCTCCGGTAGTCCTCCGGCGTGACCTGCAGGGCGCGCTGGAACGCGCGCCGCATCCGCTCGTCCGTGCCGAAGCCGCAGTCGCGCGCGAGCTGCTTCATCGAGGCTCGGCCTCCCTCGAGGCAGGAGCGCGCCTGCTCCAGCCTGGCCGCCTCGACGAACTTCGCGGGCGTCATCCGCATGGCCCGGGTGAACGTCCGCGCGAAGTTGCGCGGGCTCATCCCCGCCCTCTCCGCCAGCGCCTCGACGCGCAGGTCGGCGTCGAGGTGCCGGAGCACCCAGTCGATCACGCCCCGCAGCGAGCCCGCGGCGACCGTCTGCGCGAGGAGCGGGCGGCTGAACTGGGACTGTCCACCCGGGCGCTTGAGGAACACCACGAGCCCCCGCGCCACCTGGAGCGCCATGTCGTATCCGAGATCCTCCTCCACCATCGAGAGCGCGAGGTCGATGCCCGCCGTCATGCCCGCCGACGTGTAGATCTTCCCGGACCGCACGAAGATGGCGTCGGCGTCGACCTCGACGCCGGGAAACTCGCGCGCGAGCGCCGCCGCGGAATGCCAGTGCGTGGCCGCGCGGCGCCCCGCGAGCAGCCCCGCAGCGGCGAGGAGGAAGGCGCCCGTGCAGACGGAGCCCATGCGCCGCACCTCGGGCGTCGTCGCGCGCAGCCAGGCGAGCAGCCGGGCATCCCGCGTCGCTTCACGGGTCTCGCCCCCGGCGACGAGCACCGTATCGATGCCTGGCGCCAGATCCGCGAGCGCCTTGTGGGCGACGATCTGCACCCCCGACAGCGTCCGGATCACGCCGCCGTTCACGGCCGCGATCTCGACCGCATAGGCGGGGGGAGCGCCGGGCACCTTCGCGCTCGCGATGTCCGAGGCGAGGGCGAACACGTCGGTGGGCCCCGCCACGTCGATGGCGCTCGCGCCGTCGTAGACCACGGCCACGACCCTGCGCGTCGGTCCATGGCGATGCGCGCGCGGGGTGGCAGAGGGAGCGGATTTCGATGGAGACAGCCGCTTCACGCGACGACGGTAGCTGGCTGGCCGGTGGCCGTGAAGATAAAGTACCTGCAATTCCTGCCAAAGTGGCCGACATGATACGGATGACGAGCGTCACCAAGGTCTACCGGCGCGGCCTGTTCGAGACCCACGCGCTCGCCGGGTTCACGCTGCGCGTCGCGCGCGGCGAGTTCCTCGCCGTGATGGGCCCCTCCGGCTCCGGGAAGACGACGTTCCTCAACGTCGCAGGGCTCCTCGATCCCTTCGACGGGGGCGAGTACCTGCTCGACGGCGAGCCGATGCAGGGGCTCTCCGACGCCCGCGCGAGCGCGGTCAGGAACCGGAAGATCGGCTTCGTGTTCCAGAGCTTCCAGCTCATCGCCGACCTCGACGTGCTCGACAACGTCGACGTGCCGCTGCGGGTCCGGGGCCTGGGCGCGCGGGCGCGGCGCGAGCGCGCCCTGCGCGCGCTCGAGGGCGTCGGCCTGAGCGCGCGGCTCCACCACCGGCCCAGCGAGCTCTCGGGCGGCCAGCAGCAGCGCGTCGCGATCGCGCGCGCGCTGGTCGGCGAGCCCTCGCTCCTCCTGGCCGACGAGCCCACCGGCAACCTCGACTCCCGCGCGGCGCGGCAGATCCTCGATCTGCTCGAGCGCATCCACGCCGGCGGTACGACGATCGTCATGACCACGCACGACCCCGAGCTGGCGGCGCGGGCGCGCCGCAGGGTCCACGTGCTCGACGGCAAGCTCATCGATCCCTGGGCCCCCGCGCCGCCGGCGCCGCCCTCGGAAGCTCCGCCGGAGGGCCTCCCGTGACGGCTGGCGACGCGCTCCGGATGGCCCTCAGGAGCCTCGGCCGGCAGCCTGGGCACACCGCCATCATGCTGCTGGCGTTCACGCTCGGCCTCGCGGCATGGACCGCCGCGCGCGCGGTCCTCCACGCGCGCGCGTCCGATCCGTTCGCGTCGGCGCGCGGGCTCTACTTCGTCTCCCTCCCGCGGGAGGGCGGCGCCGTCACCGATCCCAGGGCGATCGATCCCCCGAGCCACCGCGATCGCGTCCTCCTCGAGAGCCCCCACCCTTCGCGCGCGTCGGATCTCTTCGCCGCCGTGGCCGCCGGGCGCCCGGACGACGGCCCGCTCGTCCCCGTCCAGGTGATCTTTTGCACCAGCGATCTCTTCGGGATGGTGGGCGCGACGGTCCGGAGCGGCGCGATCTGGCCGGCGGCGGAGGGCGCCGGCCAGGAGCGCCCCGTCGTGCTCTCCGACGCGGCGGAGCGCGCGCTGTTCTCCGGAGCGAGCGGGATCGGGCGCACGCTGCGGCTCTTCGGGGAGCCGTTCCGGGTGGTCGGCGTCGTCGCGCTCCCGGCCGCCCCGCGCACGCGCGCGCCGCGCACGGCCGTTGTCTTCGCGCCGAGCGCCGCCGGCCTCGCGCTCGGCGTCCGGCCGGCGCTGGTCCGCGAGGTCGAGGACCCGGGCGGCAGCTTCGACGCGCTCGCCGCCACCGACAACGGCTGGCTGGATCTCGTGGTCGAGCTGCGCGACGAGCCCAGCCGGGCCGCGTTCCAGGCCGAGCTCGACGCCTACGCCCGCGGCGAGCGCGCGCGCGGCCGGCGCGTCCTCGGGGCCGAGCTCGTGCCGCGCGAGCGCCTGCACGCGCTCCGCGCGGACGACCCCGGCACGACCCTGTTCGTCCTGCTCGCCGACGTCCTCCTCGGCGCCTGCACGCTCAGCGTCGCGCGGCTGCTCGAGGGGAAGCTCCGCGCGAAGCGCGCCGAGATCGCCGTCTACCGCGCGTTCGGCGCGAGCGCCCGCGCCGTCTTCCTCGGGCTCCTGACCGAGGTGGCGCTCGTCGCCGCGAGCGCCGCCGCGCTCGCCGTCGGCGTCGCCGCGGCGGCGCTCGAGATCGTCAACCGCGTCATCCACCTCCGGCCGGTCGACTACCACCTCGAGGCGCGCTCCGCCGGCGCGGCGCTCGTGGCCGCGATGGCCGCCGGCCTCCTCGCCGGCGCGTACCCGGCCCTGCGCGCGGCGAGGATCCCCCCGGCCGAAGGGCTCCGGCGATCGTGCTAGGCCCCCTCGTCAGGGCGCTCTCTCGCCGGAAGACGCCCGCGCTCCTCATGGTGCTCGAGACCGCCTTCGGCTTCGCCGTGGCCGTGCACGCCTCGGGGCTCGCCGTCCACTACGCCCGCGGCGCCTCCGCGCCGCGCGGCATCGAGACGCGGTCGCTGCTCCTCGCCGCGACCGAGCGCGACGGCCCGAGCTTCGCGTCCCTCGACGAGCGCGCGGCCGCGGTCCGCCGCGACGCCGCGGCCCTCGCGCGCGTCGCCGGCGTCCTCGCCGCCGCCGAGGCGGCCGCGGCGCCGTTCAACCTCACGCACAGGGAGGTCGTCGAGACGACCCTCCCGGGCGGCCCGCGCGCGGTCGCCTGGATGCTCGACGATCGCGGCGGCGTCGCCGGGGTCCTCGGCCTCGCTCCCCTCGCGGGGCGCCTGCTCGCCGCGGGGGACGCCGCGGGCGCGGAGGCGACGCCCGCCGTCGTCACGCAGGCGCTCGCGGCGCGCCTCTTCCCGGACGGCCGCGCGGTCGGGCAGATCGTGCGCCGGAGCGCCCGGCAGAGGCCCCTCGTCGTCGTCGGCGTCGTCCCGTCGTTCCGCGTCTCCATGGGCCGCGATCCCGACGACGCCCAGCGCGCCCTCTTCGCGGCCGAGGGGCCCGCCCTCGGCCGCTCGCTGGCGTACCTCGTCCGCGTCGGTCCGGGCGCTGACGACCGCGCCGGCGCGCGCGTGCGCGAGGCCCTCGAGCGCGCCGATCCGCGCCGCGCCGTGCTCGTGCGCCGGCTCGACGAGGGCGTCGACCTCGACGCCGGCACGAGCCGCGGCGCGGGCGGCCTGGCCCTCGCGCTCCTCGGGGCGATCTTCGTCGTCGTGTTCCTTGGGCGCATCGGGATGGCCTCGCTGCTCGTGGCCGAGCGCCGCCAGGCCCTCGGCATCCGCCGCGCCCTGGGCGCGACCCGCGCCGGCGTCGCGCGCCTCGTGCTCGCGGAGAACGCGCTGCTCACGACGGCCGGCCTCGCCGCCGGCGCCGTCGCCCTCGCGGGGCTCCGGGCCGCGGCGCGCGCCGCCGCCCCCGAGCTCGACGTGCCCCTCGAGCCGCCGACGGCGCTCCTCGTCGCCGTGGCCTTCTGGCTCGCGGGCATGGCCGCGGCGGTCGTGCCCGCGCTCCGGGCGAGCGCCGTCTCCCCCGCGGAGGCGTCGCGATCATGACCTTCTTCCACGCGTGGCTCCGGGCGCCGCTCCGCGTGCCCCTCCGGGTCCGCCTCGCCTCCGTGGTCGCCCTGACCGCCGCCGCCGCTTGCGCCGGGAGCCTCGCCGCCGCGCGATCGCAGGTGTCCCTGCCCGTGTCCGCCCTTGCGGGGCTCGGGCTCGCCCTTGTCGCCGGCGCGCTCGCCTCCCGCGCGCTGCTCGGGCGCGCTGTCGGCCTGCTCCGCGCGGTGACCGACGGCCTCTCGAGCTTCGCCGAGTCCGACTACACGCAGCGCGTCCGGCACGACCGCCGGGACGAGCTCGGGGATCTCGTCGAGCGCCACAACCGCCTCGGCGACGCCCTGCGGGCGCAGCGCGACGACCTCTACCAGAAGGAGCTCCTGCTCGAGACGGCGCTCGACGCCACGCCCGTCGCGATGGTGCTCCACGACGAGGCGGGCCGGATCGTGTACGGCAACGGCGCCGCGCGCGCCCTCTTCGCCGCGGGCGAGCGCGTCGGCCAGAGGACGCTCTCCGCGCTGCTCGCGGGGGAGCCCGAGGAGCTCCGCGCCGCGATGGTCGCCGGGCGGGACGCCCTCGTGTCCGTCGAGCGCCGGGGCGAGCTCGAGACGCTGTACGTCGCCCGCCGCGCCTTCCGCCTGAACACCCAGGCGCACGTCCTCGTCTCGGTCCGGTCGCTCACGCGCGAGATCTCGCGCCGGGAGGCGGAGCTCCACAGGAACGCGATCCGGCTCATCAGCCACGAGCTCAACAACTCCCTCGCGCCGATCTCCTCGCTCCTCCACTCGGGCCGCCTCCTGCTCGATCGCCCGGAGCAGCGGGAGCGCCTCGGCGTCGTCTTCGACACCATCGAGGAGCGGAGCGCGCACCTCGCCCGCTTCCTCGCCGCTTACGCCGAGCTCGCGCGCCTCCCGCCGCCCGCCCCCGAGCGGGTCCCGTGGCGCCCCTTCCTCGAGCGGCTGCGCGGGCTCGCGCCCTTCACGCTGGGCGGCGCGCCGGACGAGCCAGGCTTCTTCGATCCAGCGCAGATCCAGCAGCTCCTCCTGAACCTGCTCAAGAACGCGGTCGAGGCCGGGAGCCCGCCCGACCAGATCGAGGTCTCGGTGCGGCGCCTCTCGACGGGCGAGCTCGCGCTCACGGTGGCCGACCGCGGCCACGGGCTGCCGGACGACGCCCCGGGCAAGGCGCTCCTGCCCTTCTACTCGACGAAGCAGCAGGGCCGCGGGCTCGGCCTCGCGCTCTGCCGCGAGATCGCGACAGCGCACGGCGGCGCGCTCGCGCTGCGGCGCCGCGAGGGGGGCGGGGCCGAGGCGGAGTGCCGCCTGCCGCCGCCGCCGGACGAGCGCGCTACTTGAGCTTCCGCTCGATCTGGATCCCGAGCCGGTCCATGCGCCGGTAGAGCCCCTGCCGGCTCAGGCCGAGCGACGCCGCGGCCTTGGCGACGACGCCCCGCGCCTCGACGAGCGCGCGCTCGATCTCGAGGCGCTCGGAGGACGTCGCGGAAGGCGCGGACGACGCGGCGGGCGCGGCGCCGGTCGCGATGGGCGTCGGCGGCGCGCGCGCGACCGCGTCGAGCCCCAGGTCGTGCGGCTCGATCGTCTCGCCCTTGCGCACCAGCGCCGCGCGCGTGAGCCGGTTCTCCAGCTCGCGGACGTTGCCCGGCCAGTCGTGCTCGGCGAGCGCGTGGCGCGCGCGCGGGCCGAGCGCCACCCGCTCACCGCCCGCCGCGCGCGCGGCGAGGCGATCGAGCAGGTGGCTCGCGATCGGCACGATGTCCTCGGGGCGATCGCGCAGCGCGGGGATCGTCAATTCGATGACGTTGAGCCTGAAGTACAGGTCTTCGCGGAAAGATCCCTCGGCGATCGCCCGCGGGAGATCGCGGTTGGTCGCGCTCAGCACGCGCACGTCGGCCTTGCGGGTGACGCTGCTCCCGAGCCGCTGGTACTCGCCGGTCTGGAGGACGCGCAGCAGCTTCTTCTGGCCGTTCAGCGACAGCGTGCCGATCTCGTCGAGGAAGAGGGTGCCGCCGTCGGCCTCCTCGAAGCGGCCTGCGCGGAGGCGGGTCGCGCCGGTGAACGCGCCTGGCTCGGCGCCGAACAGCTCCGCCTCGACGAGCTCGTCGGGGAGGGCCCCGGCGTTCACCTTGACGAACGGCCGGTCCCGCCGCCGCGAGTTGGCCTGGACGATGGTGGCGAGGAGCTCCTTCCCGGTCCCGTTCGGCCCTGTGATGAGGACGGGCACGTCGGCGGGGGCGACCTTGACGGCGAGGCTCATGACCTCGTGCATCGCGTCGCTCGCGTACACGAGCCCGGCCAGGTCGTGGCGCTCGGCGAGCCTGTGCCGCGCGCGCCCGCGCTGGGCCAGGAGGCGCGCGTTCTCCTGCTCGAGCGCCCGCAGCCGCGCGAGGTTGCCCACGGTGGCGACGAGCTTCTGGTCGTCCCACGGCTTGGGCACGTAGTCGCTCGCCCCGGCCTTGATCAGCTCGACCGCGCCCGCGATCGACGTGAACGCGGTCATGGCCACGACGGGCAGCTCGGGGTCGACGGCCTTGATCCGGCGGAGCAGATCCATCCCCTCTTCGCCCGAGGTGGCGCTCTGCCGGAAGTTCATGTCCTGGACCACGGCGCCGAGCTCGTCGCCGAGCACCGCCGCCATCGCCTCGTCGGGCGTGGCGGCGACGCGGACCTCGTGCCCGTGCAGCTCGAACAGCGTCGTCAGCGCGACGCAGACGGCGGGCTGATCGTCGATGACGAGGATCTTCGGCACCCGGCGAGACTAGCGTGTTCGCCGCCGGGGGCCGGTCACATCCCGTAAGGGTACTTGGCCAGGTCGATCACGCCGCTCGCGCGGACCTGCTGCAGGGCCTTTCCGTACTGGAGGAGCATGCCCAGCGCGTAGCGGAGCCGCTCGCGGATGCGCTCGTCGTCGGGGGACTGCGGCGCCTCCGGGTCGTTGAGGAGGCCGCGGACGTTGCGCACGATCACGTGGTCCGGGATGTAGCAGAGGTACGTGTTCTTGTAGCTGCTCATGCGCAGCTCCGCGATCGGGTAGGCGCCGCCCGCGCTCGCGGAGACCCCGACGATGAGCGCGGGCTTGTGCGCGAGCTCGCCCCGGGTGCACAGGAGGAAGAAGTTCTTCAGCCCGGCGGGGACCATGCCGCCCCACTCCGGCGCGATGATCACGAAGGCGTCGGACGTCTTGAGCTCGGCGGAGATGGGGCCCCAGACGCGCTCCCATTTCTCGGACGGCTGCCAGACCTCCGGGTCCCAGAGCGGGAGCGGGTTGTCGGCGAGATCGAGCGTGTACGTGGAGGAGACGTCCGCCGACGACGCCAGCTGTTGCTGCACGTGGCGGGCGATCTTCCCCGATTCGGAGCCGTTGCGGTGACTGCCTGAGATGACAGCGAGCTTCATAGGGTATTGCGTGCGACCGGCGACGGATCGCGCGGCGCTCCTCGGTGATCGGTGGATTGCGGCGCGATGCTACCCCGCGCTCGCGCGGCGGGTCGAGGAATCGGAGATCTCCGGGGCATCCACCGGCGCGAGGGTGCCGCTCCCGTGCGGGGATGTCCAGCGCGGCGGCCTCGGCGGCTCCTGCGCTGTCGCCGCCGGGGTCGTCCTCGGTTTCTGCGTCGACAGGCGCGCCCGGATCTGCTGGAAGTAGGGAGAGGAAACGGCGGCGGAGAGCTCACGCTGAGGAGAGCTCACGCTCTGCCGCGCTGGATCGGCGGAGGGCGCGATGGCGGACTGGGATCCTGCGCAGTACCTGAAGTTCGAGGACCAGAGGGCGCGTCCTGCGATTGACCTGCTCGGCCGGGTCGATCTCACCGCGCCGGGCGAGATCGTCGATCTCGGGTGCGGGGCCGGCAACATCACCCGCCTCGTGGCGCAGCGCTTTCCGAGCCGGGGGATCCTCGGGGTCGACAGCTCTCCGGAGATGCTGGCGCAGGCGCGCGCCGCGATGCCCGGGGCGCGGTTCGTCGAGGGCGACATCGCGCGCTTCGCGCCGTCCGCGCCGCCCGCGCTGATCTTCAGCAACGCCGCGCTGCACTGGCTGGACGACCACCAGGCGCTGTTCCCGGCGCTGCTCGGGCGGCTCGCGGCCGGCGGCGTGCTGGCGGTGCAGATGCCGAGGAACCACGGCGCGCCGTCGCACGCGGCGATGGCGGAGGCGAGCCGGTTGCCTCGCTTCCGCGACAGGCTGGCGGCGGTGGTGAGGGAGAGCCCGGTCGCGGCGCCGGCGGCGTATTACGGGATGCTGGCGCCGCACGCGGCGCGGCTCGACATCTGGGAGACGGAGTATCTGCACGTCCTCGAGGGCGCGAATCCGGTCGTCGAGTGGACCAAGGGGACGGCGCTGCGGCCGCTGCTCGCGGCGCTCGATGAGCATGAGCGGGCCGAGTTCCTGGAGGAGTACGGCGGGCGGGTGGCGGCGGCGTATCCGAAGGCGGCGGACGGGAAGACGCCGTTTCCGTTCCGGCGGTTGTTCCTCGTCGCCACGGCGCGGTGAGCGTGGCCGCCGCGCGGCTCAGCGCGTGTACTCGATGGCGCCGACGCCTTCGGCCTCGGGGAGCACGGTCACGAGCGCCTGCGCTCCGACGGACGCCGACGAGAGCGAGGAGCGGACGGCGACGAGCCAGGTCCGGTCGCTCCTGCGCGCGACGAGGATGGCGCAGCGCTCGCCCTGGGGCGTGCCCGCGCGCGCCTCGGCCTCCTGGACCACGCGCGCCTCGGAGGCGTCGCAGCCCTGGACGTCGAACTTGCGGTTCAACAGCGCGGTGAGCGCCATGCTGGCGGCCTTCTTCGCGGTGACCTCTTCGGCCGTCGGGGCCGCGGGGGGCGGCGCCGGGGCGCACCCGGCGGAGAGCGCTGCGAGGAGGGGTATCCACCGTGCAATGGGGCGTGTCACCGCGCTGTCCTATCGCGGCGGCGCCGCCACGGGAAGCCCTCGTTGCGTGGAGCTGCTTGGCGCCGGCCTGTACGGTTGAGCCGTCGCGTGTGGAGCGACACGGCGACTTGCGTGGTTGAACCATGGTTCATTTCGCTCATTTACGCTCATGGGAGACATGGCTGGAGGCGTGCGCGCGGCTTGCCCACCTCATGTAGGTGGCAGTAGCGTGCTGCCCATGCCGACGCTCGAGCACAACGGTTTCGTCGACATGTTCCGCGAGAATCCTTCGCTCGCGCCTCATTTCCTCCAGATCCTCTTTCACCTGGATCTCCCGCCGTATGCCACGGTCGCGGTCGTCGAGGCTTCGCTGGACCAGCTCCTCCCGGTCGAGTTCTGCGCCGACCTGGTGCTCGAGCTCCGCGACGGGGCCGGTGCGCTGGTGCTCTCCATCGTCCTCGAGGTCCAGCGCGACATCGATCGGCGCAAGGGCTACTCATGGCCTGTCTACGTCGCGGTCGTGCGGGCCCGGAAGGAGTGCTCGGCTGTCGTCCTCGTCGTCGCGCCCGACGCGGAGGTGGCCGCCTGGGCCGCGCAGAAAATCGATCTCGGGCTGGGGCTCGGGACGCTCCAGCCGCTGGTGCTGGGGCCGGCGAGTGTGCCGGAGGTGACGGATCAGGCCGAGGCGGAAAAGGAGACGGAGCTCGCCATTCTCTCGGCCGTGGCGCACGGCAACGGACCGAACGGTCTCGCCGTGGTCCAGTCCGCGCTGGGGGCGCTCGGACGGCTCGACCACGAGCACGCGGCGGTGTACTTCCAGATCGTCTACAATGCGTTGCGTGAACCCATGCGGAGAGCCCTGGAGGCGCTGATCATGGAGCGGCAGACCGAAGGCAAGGCAACTTTTCCCCCGTTCGCCCAGCAGCTCATCGAGCGTGGCCGGATCGAGGGCATCCGGGAGGGCAAGCTCGAGGGCATCCTCGAGGCCAAGCGCGACGCATTGCTCCGGCTGGTGGCGCGCGCAGGGATCGCCCTCACCGCCGACCATCGCGAGCGCATCCAGGCGTGCAAGGACCCTGCGACCCTCGATCGGTGGGTCGATAACGCGCTCGAAGCAAAGGACGCTTCCGACGTGATCTCCTGACGGGCGGCGCTGCGCCCGAACAGCGCGGCGCGAGCCGCTCTCCCCGCCAGAGGAGCTCTTCGTCCTCGAGCCGCCGCGCGATCTGGAGCGCTCGCGCCTGCGCCGGCGCCCCCTCCTCCTCGCCCAGGATGCACGCGAGGGGGAGCAGCGCCATCGCTGGTAGCCGGGCGAAGCGGCTGTCGCCCGCGTGACGGCACGCCGACTCGGCGAGCGCGATCGCCTCCGCGTGGACGAGCCGGTTGGGGCGGCGTGTCCGGAATCGTGTCCGGGTCCTCCGGTCGTCGCGACCGCAGACTACCCGCAACGAATTCAAGGAGAACGCCGATGTCTTCCCTCACTCACTACCTGGTCATCGATCTCGAGGCGACCTGCAGCGACGACCCCGCCTTCCCCCGCGACGAGATGGAGATCATCGAGGTCGGCGCCGTGCTCGTCGATGCCGCCACCCTGCGACCCGCCGCCGAGCTGCAGTGCTTCGTGCGCCCGATCCGACACCCGCGCCTCTCGGCGTTCTGCATGCGGCTGACGAGCATCCGCCAGGCCGACGTCGACGCCGCCCCGCGCTTCCCCGCGGCGGCGGCGCGGCTGAGGGAGCTGGTGCGCGGGAAACAGGCGCTCTTCTGCTCCTGGGGCGGCTACGACAAGCGGCAGATCGAGCGCGACGCCCGCCGCCACGGGGTGGCGCTGCCCTTCGGCGGCGATCACCTCAACCTCAAGCGGGCCTTTGCCCGCCGCCTCGGCGCCGAGCGCGAGCTCGGCGTGGGGCAGGCCCTGCGCCGGGTCGGCCTCTCGTTTCAGGGGACGCAGCACCGCGCCATCGACGACGCCCGCAACATCGCGCGGCTCCTTCCGCACGCGCTGGGCCTCGAGCCCCACCCAGCCGGCGCCCCCGGGAGCCCCGCCGCGCCGCCGCTCACCGGCCCTCGGGCGGCGTCTCCGGGGTCTCCGGCGCCTCCAGCGCCGCGAGCAGCGCGGTGAGCCCCTTCTTCAGCGAGGCCATCTGCTTCTCCCCCAGGGCTCGCGTGAGCTCCTCCTCCAGCTCCTGCAGCACCCCGAGCCCGTGGAGGAGCATCTTCAGCCCGTGCGGCGTGAACCGCACCCGCTTCGCCCGCCGGTCCTCCGGATCGGGCGTCCGCTCCACCACGCCCGCCGCCTCGAGCTCCTCCACGAGCTGACCCACGGCCTGCTTCGTCACGCCGGCGCGCTCCGCCAGGTCGATCTGCCGCGTGCCCTCGAGGTCGATGTACGGCATGAGCGCCGTGTGCGCCCGGCGCACCCCGGTCGCGCCGCGCCGGGCGACGCGCGCCACCGCCCGCTCGTCGAGCAGCCGCGCCGAGCGGAGCAGGAGCTGCCCGAGGCTCACACGCTTGCGCCGCTCGAGCTCGGCGACGTCGCATGGATCGAGGTCGTGCTTGGTCATGATGGTCAACTTACTTGACTAAATGGTCAAGTTGGTTTACCAATTGAACCATGCTGCGACGGCTCGATCAATCCCTCTGGGTTGCGGAAGACACGTTGAAGGTGGGGTTTCTCCGGTTTCCGGTGCGATCTCCGGTCGTGCGCCTCGAGGACGGCGGGCTGCTGCTGTTCTCGCCGCTCCCGAGCGTGGAGCGGGAGGCGGACGAGATCCGCGCGCTCGGCGAGGTGCGGGCGATCGTGGCGCCGAACCTGCTGCACCACCTCGGCCTCTCGCCGGCGGCGCGGCTGTTCCCGGGGGCGCGGCTCTACGGCGCGCGGGGGCTCCGCGAGAAGCGCCCTGACGTGACGTTCACCGGCGCGCTCGACGGCGCGCCGGACCCGCTCTGGTCCGCGGAGATCGACCAGGCGGCGGCCTTCGGGATGCCGAAGCTCGAGGAGACGGTCTTCTTCCACCGGCCGAGCAGGACCCTCTTCGTCTGGGATCTCTGCTTTCACATCGCGCAGAGCGAGCACCTCCCGACGCGCCTCTTCATGCGCCTGAACGGCGCCTACGGGAGGTTCGGCCCGTCCCGCATCGCCCGCTCGATGATGCGCGATCGCGCCGCGGTGCGCGCCTCGCTGGAGCGGATGCTCGCGTGGGCGCCGGAGCGCATCGTGGTGGCGCACGGCGACGTCGTCGAGCGCGGCGGTCGAGACGCGCTGCAGGCGGCGTTCGAGCGGGTGCTCTGACGTCCCTGACGTGGAGCGGCGCGCGGGCGCCGGTGCGGTAGGACTGGGGCCTGGCCATGAAGATCAGGAAGGTCCGGTGATGGGCGCCCAGGTCACCCTGCTCGGCCTGGATTTCGGCTCCACCACGAGCTGCGCCGTGGCCGCCTCGGCGACGCTCACGCGCGCCGCGGGCAGCGGCCGGGTGGAGCTCGGCGCGCTGGAGGAGCGGTACCGATCGGAGATGGCGCTCACGCCCCTCGCCGGCGACGCCCTCGATCTCGACGCCGCGGCGGCGCTCCTCGATCGCTGGCTCGCCGAGGCGGGCGTGGCGCCCGGGGCCCTCTTCGGCGGCGGGGCGATCATCACCGGCCTCGCCGCCCGCCGGAGCAACGCCGACGCGCTCGCCGCGCTGATCCGCGCGCGGGTTGGGGACGCGCTGCTCGCCGTCGCCGAGGACCCCTGCCTCGAGTCCTGGGTGGCCTTCATGGGCAGCGCTGCTCCCCTGTCGCGCGCGCGCCCCGGCGAGCCCCTCGTCAACCTGGACATCGGCGGCGGCACCACGAACCTCGCGCTCGGCCTGGCCGGCGAGGTCCAGCGCACCGGCTGCCTCCTCGTGGGCGCGCGGCACGTCGCGCTCGATCCGCGCTCGCGCCGCCTCCGCGCCCTCTCGCCCGAGGCCCGCGCCGCCTTCGACCACCTCGGGCTCCGCCGCGGCCCGGGCGAGGTGCTCTCGCAGGCCGAGGCCGAGGCCGTCGTCGCCTTCTACGTGGACCTGCTCGAGGCGGCGATCGCGGGGCGCGCCGGCGCCTTCGACACGCCCGCTGCCGCGCGCCACGTGCAGGTGCCCTTCTCGCTGCCGGAGGGGTTCGCGGCGCCCACCCTCACGTTCTCCGGGGGCGTGGGCGAGCTGATCTACGCCGGCCTGGCCGGGCGCCCGCTGCCCGAGCCGGCTCACCACGGCGATCTCGGCGTGGACCTCGCCCGCGCGATCCTCGCCTCGCCCCGGCTGAGCGCGCGGGTCGCGACGCCGGCCAGCATGGGCCGGGCCACGGCGTACGGCCTGCTGCGCCACGCCACCCAGCTCTCCGGCGCGACGCTGTTCCTCCCGCGCCCCGAGCGCTTGCCCCTGCGCGACGTGCCCATCCTGGCGCGCCTCTCGCCCGCCTCGTCCGACGCCGAGCTCGATCACGCCGTGGACCTCTTCCGCCGGAGCACCCGCGGCGGCGCTCTGGAGATCGCCCTCGACGACGTCTCGGCGGCCACCCTCAAGGGCCTCGGCGCGCGCATCGCCGGCGCGCTGCGCCGCGCCGGACCGATCCCCGAGCACCCCCTCGTGCTGCTCACCGCGCAGAACGCGGGCAAGACGCTCGGGGGCTACGTGACCGGCTGGGGCGCGCTGCCGATCGACCTCGTCGTCATCGACGAGGTGCAGGCGCACGGCGCCCGGTTCGTCCAGGTCGGCCGCCTGTGCGATCAGATCCTGCCGATCTCGTTCTACGGGATGACGCCATGACGTCGCTCGGCGAACCTTCCGTGAAGGGAGGAGCGCGCCGTGAAGGAACCGACCCCGCTCGATCGGATCGAGGTCCCTCGCCCCCGGACCGACGTCGTCTACGCGGCCCGCCTGCCTGGCCACGACGGCTCGTTCCGCGGCTTGAAGCGGCTCCTCGGCGCCGCCGACTGCAGCAAGGCCGGCGATCGCCAGGCAGGCCTCGCGGCGAGCGACGACGCGGCGCGAGAAGCCGCGCGGGAGCTGCTCGGCGAGCTGACCCTGGAGCACCTCCACGATCACCCGCTCACCGGCGAGCGGGGCGAGATCGACGCGGTGATGCGCGTCAATTACGACATCGACCGAGACGCCTTCGCCCGGATCGCCTCGCTGCGCGTCGGCGAGCTCAAGGACCACCTGCTCCGCGCCCCCGGCCCGGAGGTGGCGCGCCTCGGCCGCGCCCTGACCGGGGTCATGGCCGCGGCGCTCGTCAAGCTCTGCGACGTGCACGAGCTCGTGTACCTCGCCCGCAAGATCAGCCGCCCGACCCGCGCCCGCACGCTCCTCGGCGCCCCCGGCACGCTCGCCTCGCGCCTCCAGCCGAACCACCCCACCGACGATCTCCGAGGGATCACCCTGCTGCTCTACTGGGGCCTTTCCATCGGCGCCGGCGACGCGCTGCTCGGCGTCAACCCCGCGTCCGGCACGGTGGAGGCCACCGCCGCGATCCTCCGCCACCTCGACCGCATCCGCCGCGCGACAGGCGTGCCCACGCAGATCTGCTGCCTGTCGCACCTCAAGGTGCAGCTCGCCGCGCTCGACCAGGGCGCGCCCGTGGAGATCCTCTTTCAGAGCCTGGCCGGCACCGAGTCGTGCTGTGTCACCGAGTTCGACGTCACCGTGGATCTCATCGACGAGGGCTATCGCCGCATGGCCGCGCGCGGCCCGCTCGCGGGCCAGGCCGAGCAGTTCATGTATTTCGAGACCGGCCAGGGCAGCGAGCTCACGTACGGCAAGCACGAGGGCATCGACATGGCCACGGCCGAGGCGCTCTGTTACGGCCTCGCCCGCCGCTGGGACCCGTTCATGCTCAACAACGTCACCGGCTTCATCGGCCCGGAGACGCACCTCGACGACCGCGAGATGATCCTCGCGAACCTCCAGGACCATTTCATGGGCAAGCTCCTCGGCGTGCCCATGGGCATGGCCCCTTGTTACACCCTCCACGCCCACGTCACGCTGGAGGGCCAGCAGATGGCGACGCAGCTCCTCACCGCCGCGGGCGCCAACTACTACATGGATGTCTGTCTCAACACCGATCGCATGCTCGCCTATTTCGACACGAGCGGGCATGACGTGCAGACGTTGCGGGAGATCCACGGCCGCGCGCCCGGCGGCGAGTTCCTGGAGTGGGCCCTCGCCCGGGGCATCCTGGCGCGCGCGGGGGAGGGGCAGGGCGAGGCGGGCGCGATCACCCGCGGGCCGCGCTTCGGCGACGTGCGGCAGTTCTGCCCGGACGAGGCCGAGCTCGCCGAGCTGCTCGCGGCCACGCCCGCCGCCCACGGCTTCGCGATCGCCGGCCCGCGCCCGGCCAACGCGGTGAGCCGCCGCGGTCGCCGCGACGAGGCCATCGCGCGGGCGGCGCTCGCCACCGAGCTGCGCGAGGACGAGCTGGCCCGCGTCGCCGCGTTCCGCCTCATCGCCACGACGGCGGCCAGCAAGGGAGAGCACCTCGGCTCCGCCGACGCGGGGGCGCGCCTCTCCCCGGAGAGCGCCGCCCGGCTCGCGCCGGAGGAGGCCGAGGTGCAGATCGTTGTGTCGGACGGCCTGAGCGCCGAGGCCGTTCACCGCAACATCCCTGACCTGCTCCCGGTCCTGCTGGACGGCCTGGGGGCGCGCGGCGTGACCGTCGGCCAGCCGCTGCTCGCGCGTTATGGCCGGGTGAAGCTCGCGGAGGCCGTCGCCGAGCGGCTCGCGGCGCGGCTGGTCGTCGTGCTGCTCGGCGAGCGCCCGGGGAGCGGCGAGCTGGCGTCGAGCAGCCTCTCGGCCTACCTCGCCTACCGCCTCACGCCCGGCGCGGACCAGGAGGCGGCCGCCGCCTTCAGCGGCAACCCTGCGATCGGCTTCGAATACACGGTGATCTCCAACATCCACGCTGGCGGGCTGCCCGCCGCGGAGGCGGGGGGCGTGATCGTCGAGAAGGTCGTGGCGGTGCTCGCTCACCGTGCGGCCGGCAACCGGCTGGAGGCGTCGCTCACAGCGTAGCGCTGCGGGCCAGCAATCCTGCCGGGAGGTCGTGCTTCGGCGATGCGCCGAACTTGCTGAGCAGACACTCGCCAACGCCCATCGGAAACGAATCGGCCCCTAGCACCGTTTCTTTTCGCCCCTGCAGGACAAGGCCCATGACCGGCTCGTTCCCGTGACATGTCACGCCTGTCCCGTGACATGTCACGCCTGTCCCGTGACATGTCACGCCTGCACCGTGACATGTCACGCCTGCACCGTGACATGTCACGCCTGCACCGTGACATGTCACGCATTCTCCGTGATCAGCGACGGCAACATTCTCCACGCCTGTTGTCTGGCCGGAGCTGTTCCCAGGCGGCGTCCGCACTGCCAGCCCCTCACGCGCTGCCGACGCCGCGGCGGCGGAGGCGAGCGCCCCAGGGCTCAGCCCTCCTCGGCCTCTGGCACGCGGGGTGCTAGATCTCCCCGCGGCCACGCCCTCTGGCGCGTGTTGCTCGCCATTCTTCAATAAACACCAGCGGGCAAGCGCATCAGGCGCAGCAACGGGCGACACGCAACGTCGGAAGCGCCTCTCCGAGGTCTCACGAAGAGCCGGTGCGCCGGATGCGAAGCCATGCGGCTACGTGAGGCGGGGCCCGATCGTTATTCGGGGTTCGCGCGTGAGAAGGGAATCCCAAGGAGGACATCATGAAATTACAAATGCAGGCGCTGGCGCTCGGTGTGGTCAGCACTCTGGCGGTCGGGGTCGACGCGGCGCCGGTCAACTTCATCTACACCCGGGGGGACAACAACGTGAACATGAGCGGTAGCCGGTGCGTCGCCGGGACATCGAGCGACGAGGTGTATCTCCAGCGCAGCATAGGCGGAATCTTGTCCTTGGCCCCTGGAGGGGTCACGCTGTTCTGCCCGATCACGCGGCGGTCAACGGCTTACTACGGAGTGGACAGCGATGATCCGACCTACGTGGACCCTCTGGCAACCGTGGTCAGGGTGTATGATGCTGCCAGCACTGCTTCGGTCAGCTGCCGTCAGTTCGAGAAGGCGATCAACGGATCCATCTCTTATGGAGTCACGCGTTACGCGTGCTCGGCGGACCCGAGTCAGGGCTGCACCACCCCGGGGCCGAGCTCGTGGACAGGGGGCGGCAGCATGTATTTCTTCAATGAATTCGGCTCCCAATCCACGATGAACTGGGGCCTGACCTGCAATGCCCCCAATTTGACCAGCATCTACTACTACGCGAGCACGGTCATCCCGAACTGACAGGTGAACACCATGAAAAAGCTCGCGATGATAGCATTGTTCGGTGCTTGCTCTCTGTTCGCCGGGGCAGCGTCGGCCACGCACAAGAACTGGCTGCTGAAGGACGGTGGGGCGGCATGTCACTTCGCGACACCGCTCGCGGACGATCGCGTGGTCTACAGCAGCGGCGCCCTCCTCAACACCACCCAGTCGAATCGGACGGCCATCTGTCCGATCTCCCTGGCCAGCCGCTGGGGCTCCAACGGCCCTGGCTCCTACACTTTCAACGCCAATCACTGGGCGGAGGCCATGTTGGCGGTCGTGAATTTTCAGCGACAGACCTTCGTCCCTTCTCGCACCGTCAGCTGCTACGCCGGAATGCAGGCCAACAATGGATCGAAGTACTACAGCACGACGGTGAGCAACACCGGTGGTGCCGGGAGCGGCAAGATCAAGCTCGCGGACGCGTCAGCCTACTCCAACCCCAGTTCTTTCGGCAGCTTCTGGGGGAGCGACGCAACGCACACGCTGGAAGCCAACGAGGGCTTGACTGCGGCTAGCCTGGACTACAACTGCGTCTTGCCGGCCTCCACGGCGATACTCGGCTACAAAATCATGCTGTGTCAGCTCGCTGACAACTGCGACTCCCTCAACAATCCCGACTCGCTGCCGTCGACGGTCCCCGATCCCTGGTCCCTCACGCCGGTTTGGAACAACGTCCAGGTCAGCGGCATCGAGTGCTCGGCGGCCACGACCGCGAGCGGGGTCTCGGGGATCACGCGCAGCGAGTCCGGGATCACCAACACGTCGGTTTCGGAGCTGGACGTGTTCTGTCCCATCACTCCGCCCGCGGACGACACCGCCGAGCACAACCGGTTCATCTCGTTCACCGAGGTTCAATACGCGGGAGGCACCGCCACGTCGGGCTGCGTCGCCGGCGGCAGCTGCCCGGACTGCAAGCTCACCTGGGTCACCCGGGATGGGAGCATGTCCGAATCCGCATCATTTACAAAGGTAGCCGGCGTCACGCGTCAAGTGCGCCTCGACGCCTACAGGACGCTGATCGGCCCCGAGGTGCAGGTCGGTGTCATGTGCAAGCTGCCGTCGAACGTGACGCTCGAAGGGATCACGTCCACCGTGAGCGTGTCTCCAGTAAACGACAACGGCATCTAGAGCGACAAACGGGTTGAAACCACGAGAAAGAGGAGAAATTTCACCGGGAGGCGGAGAGGCGGGGAGCGAGAGACGGCAAGAGGGAGAAATTCATTTTCTTCTTCCTCCCCGCCTCCCCGCCTCCCTGTGAAATTTCTCCGGGTTTCAACGTGATCGGTGCTCTAGCCGCGGGCGGGCTCGACAAGCAGGGCCGAGACGAGCTGGCGCGGTCAGCGCGTCGGGTCGGAGCCCGGGCCCGCGACAGACTTCGTACCTCAAGACAGGCGCCCGGCGCTCACGATCATGCAGACGTGAGCACCCCTCACTGGGGGGAGCCGCGCCGCATCAGCTCCTCGAAGTTGTCCGGGGGCAGCGTCTCGGGGAGCACATGGCCGTCGGGCGGCGGTGGATACATCACCCATGTAAGTTCCACGCGACCATCGTCGTGAGCGATCGGACCGCTGCGCATCTTGCCCGCTTGCCAGCCATTGAACTCGCCGGTGCGGGTGATGATATCGGTGGCTTTCTCCGCGTCCTGCAGCGATGGGTGGACGATGGTCACAAAGCAGCCCTTCGCGAAACACTCCTCCTTCTCGAACGACCCGCCGACCGCGAACCGCGCGAGCTTGCTCGACCACCCGTCGACCACCGTCGATGCCGGCGCGCCCAGGCGGCGGTCCACGCCAGAGGCGCGCAGCTCAGCCACGACCCGATCGCGATGCTCGAGCGCCGACGGCTCCTGTTGCGGTGGTTCCAGAGGCTCGGAGGGCGGCGCGCCGACAGCCGACTCGGGCTCGGCGGGGGATCCCTCGCGCACGACATCAGGCGCAGCTGGGATCACGGGCGGTTTCTTGATAGGTGCGGAGACGCTGCGATCCGGCGCGCCGGACTCCCGCGCCGTGAGCGCCGGACGATCGGCCGTCGCCGTACGGGTGCCGAGCCAATACGCCAGAGGGAGCGCACCGACGATCGCGATACCCCCGATGATGCGCGACATGGCGCTGCTCGTCGCGCGCGGAGCAGGCCCACCGCCCGCGACGGGGATCCCTCGGACGGATGATTGACGGGCAGCTCCCCTTGTCCCCCCTGATTTCGCAAGCTGATTCATACTCACTTCTTACAACAAACACCGCGCGCAAGCCACGCTCATTTGCTGCCGAATGCGTATTCCGATCGACTCGGCCGCCCATTCCACCAGCGCTCGGCGACCCGTTCAGGAGCGCCCGGGCGCGCTCGGAGCGCAGCGACGGGATCTGGGTCCTACCTGACCCGCATCTCGAAGCCAGAGGGATGCTGCAGGGTCACCCCTGTCGCGGCGGGAACAGGTGCCCATGAGTCGGTTGACCCGTGTGAGAGCACTGTTCGGCTGAGGCTGCACCTAAATAGCCGATCCTGAATCGGCAACGGGCGAGCTGAGCACCGGCCGCAGGCTCGCGGTCGACCCCGGGTAGGGGGGAGAGGGCCTGCAGGCAATCATCCACCTCCTTGACGAGTTCGTGGATGGTCGTGCACCGATGGTTGCGGGTGACGTTGTCATGGAGCTGTTTTCAGACCCGGCGTGCCCAACACGCGGTCACCACGGAAGCCGTCCGAGGTTTGCGTGCGAGAACGTACCCGTGGGGCCGTCCGGGCCGAGCAGCGCAAGGCGGACCGCCTCGCGGGCGCCCTCCTCGACGGTCTCCGTGCCCGAATAGTTGTTGAGGTTCGTCCTGGTGAAGCCCGGGGAGGCGGCGTTGACCTTGATCCCGGTCGACTCCAGCTCGATCGCCATGGCGAGCGTCATCGCGTTGAGAGCCGTCTTGGATGCAGGGTAGGCGGGGCCGAAGATCGAGCGCCATGGAAAGGCCGGATCCGCGTTCATCGTCAGCGAGCCAGCGCCGCTCGACACGTTGACGATGCGGGCCGCCGGCGCCTCGCGCAGGAGCGGCAGCATCGCCTGGAAAACAGCGACGACGCCGAACACGTTGGTCTCGAACACAGCGCGCAGCTCATCGAGGGACACGTTGCTCGCGAGGGTCGACCTGGCATACTCCTCGACGGTCAGGCCCGGCCGCCGTCCCGTGTGCGAGATGGCCGCGTTGTTGACGAGCACGTCGAGGCGGCCGAGCTCCTCGCGGATGCGCCTCGCCGCAGCGGCGATCGAAGCCCGATCCGTCACGTCGAGCTGGAGCGCGCGGGCGTCTCCGTCGATCGTCTTGGCCGCCTCCACGCCGCGCACGAAGTCACGCGAGCCGACCATAACGGTGAAGTTCTTCGCGGCGAGCTCCTTTGCGATCTGGAGGCCGATCCCCTGATTGGCCCCCGTGACCAAGGCGACGTGATTGTCTTGCATGTGTTCGCTCCTGACGGTGGTTGGCTGGATACAGCGTATGTCCACGCCTTCGTACCCCTTGCCACCGCCCTCCGATTGGAAGGAGCGGACACCGTGAGCGGTCGTCCCGCGCCGCATGAGCAACCCGCCGTGCACGAGCCGGTGCACGACACGGTTGTGGTCTGCCGGATCGTCGAAATGTCCGGTTCTTCCAATCGGAGGCCGCGGGCGCGTGGCATGAACACCCCATGACCCACCTCGATGCCACGATGGGCCGCTCCCCGCTCCGATCGACTCCGCTGGGCAAGACCGGGCCCAGCGTCTTTCCCGTCGGCCTCGGCTGCATGGCGATGTCCGGCGCCTACGGTCCGGCCGAGGACGCCGAGAGCGTGGCGACGATCCGCCACGCCATCGAGCGAGGGATCACCCTGATCGACACCGGAGACTTCTACGGCAACGGGCACAACGAGCTCCTCATCCGGCGCGCGATCGAGGGGGTGCGCGACAAGGTCCACCTGTCGGTGAAGTTCGGCGCGATGCGCGGCCCGGACGGCGCAGCGCTGGGCATCGACACCCGCCCGGCGGCCGTGAAGAACTTCGTGACGTACAGCCTGCAACGGCTGGGCGTGGAGGTCATCGATGTGTACCGCCCCGCGCGCCTCGACCCGCAGGTGCCCATCGAGGACACCGTCGGGGCGATCGCCGATCTCATCAAGGCCGGCTTCGTCCGGCATATCGGGCTGTCCGAGGTGGGGGTCGAGACGATCCGGCGCGCGAGCAAGGTGCACCCGATCGTGGACCTGCAGATCGAGTATGCGATCGCGACGCGCGGGCCCGAGGCGTCCATCTTCCCCGCGCTCGAAGAGCTGGGGATGAGCGCGACGCTCTACGGGGTCTTTGCGCGGGGGCTGCTCACTGGCAGCAAGCCCTCCGGAAAGGGGGACTTCCGGCAGTACATGCCGCGCTTCGCCGGCGAACAGGGGGCAAAGAACGCGAGCGTCGTCGAGAAGCTCCACGCCTTCGCTGGCGAGCGCGGGATGACGCCGGCTCAGGTTGCGCTCGCGTGGGTGCTGGCGAAGCAGCCCACGCTGGTGCCGATCGTCGGGGCCCGCACGCGAGCCCAGCTCGACGATGCCCTCGTGGCCCTCGACAAGCCGCTGTCGGCGAGCGACGTCGCGGCGCTCGAGAGCATCGTGCCAGCGGACGCGATCGGCGGCACGCGCTACCCCGCCCAGCACATGAAGGCGCTCGACAGTGAGCGGTAGCCGATCGACGCGGGCACCCGCGTCGGCTTGAACGGCCGCACGAGAGGCGTAAGAATGACGAACGTGGCCGCAGCGATGGATCTCTTCACCCTCGCGCTCCCGCGCTTCGTCGAGGACGTCCGTGATGTCGCGGCACCCCCCGGTCGGGTGTTCGACGTCGAGTGGCTTCCCGACGGCAGAACGGGCCTCTTTTTTCGAGTGCTCGAGGGGGGGCGTGAGGGGGACGTGTGGGCCGCGGGCCCCCGGACGCGCGCGATATTCAAGAGCAAGACCGGCCTCGCGCGGACGGTCACTCTTCGGTTCAAGCCTGGCTGGTCGGTTCCGCTGCTCGGCGTGGCGGCGAGCGAGCTCACGGACCGGATCGTTCCGCTGGAGGACGTGTGGGGCCGCGCGGGGCGCGAGCTCTGCGGTGAGCTACTCGCCGCGAGGAGCCGCGCGGACGTGATCGACCGCGTCGCCCGGGCGCTCGCCCTCCGCGCCGGCCAACCCTTCGAGACGACATCGGGGGAGCTCGCCCGCCGTGCGGTTCGCTTGCTCGAAGGGGGCGAGGTCCGGGTGGAGCGTGTCGCCGATCGGCTCGGCGTCACGGCGCGGCATCTTCGCCGCGCTTTCATCGAGAACGTCGGCATCGGCCCGAAGGAGTTCGCGCGGACCGTCCGCCTGCAACGCGCGGTGCGGATGGCGGCGACCTCGTGCGACTGGGCGCGCATCGCCGCGGACGCGGGCTATTATGACCAGGCCCACCTCATCGCCGACTTCCGTCAGCTCGTCGGGCTCACACCGGGCGCGTTCTTCAAACGCGCGGGCGGCCGGATGACGAGTTCTCCGTGCGAAAGTACGCCGCAGCGAGCCGAACGACGCGGATGAGCCCGTAGCGCACGAAGATACGCCCCGCTCTAGGCCGTCGCATTCGGCAGGAGAAGACACCGCACATCCGGCTCCTCGTTCCAGGCATTGGTCACAGCGCTGAGGGGCAGACTCTTGAACGGCGCACGAAAGCCGGCCTCCGGGGCCGCTGCCAGCAACTCGCCGGCCCCGGCCAGCAGATCCTTCACGGGAACGCTTCCGATACCGCTGCCGATGAGCTCGAGCCCCGTGCTGCGCAGCATGTCACCTCGGATTGGAGTCTCGTCGCCAGCCACGGTACCCAGCTGAACGAAGCGCAGGCGTGGCTCGCCAGCCCTGGACCCACGGTCCTTCGTCGCTGCCCGGAGAACGCGGACGGCCGGCTCGCCCCACACGAAGTCGAGCACGACGTCGACGCCTTGATCGAATTGATCCCGCAATGATCGATCCGCGTCCTCGTCCAAGGCGATTTTCACGTCGGCGTCGAGCCGGTCCAGCTTCACCTTGTCACGACCGACAGCGATCACCTTGCTCGCTCCGAAGTGACGGGCGGTTTGAATCGCCATGCCCCCCGCCGCGCCCGTCGCGCCGTTCACGAGCACCGTGTCGCCCTCCTGGAGGAGCGCCCGGCGTGACAGCGCGATCCAGGAGGCGAGCCCCGCTGTCGCGATCGCTGCGGCCTGCTCATCGGATAGCGCGTCGGGCACCGGCACGATCATGCTGTCCATGGCGAGCGACCTCTCGGCCATCGAGCCGAAGGGCGCCTTCGGGAACAGGAAGTAGACACGCCTCCCCGCAGCGTCTGTGCCGACGCCGTCGACGCCCGGGACGAAGCCGCCGCTCGTTCCGCTCGCATAGTGCCTGCCCGAGGCCAGGCCTTTGACGATGGGGCTGAGCGGAGCGGCGTGTACGGTCACCACGGTCTCACCGTCGCCGGGCTCCGGCTCACGGAAATCGTCATAGGACGGCGGGACACCGAGCGCATGTACGACTGCCGCTTTCATGCTGAAACCTCCAAACGATTGTGGCGGTGGCGCCGTGTTGGCGACGACCGAGCCCGTTTCCCCCGAACCCCCGCGATGACGCAGTGCATGTGCGTGCTCCTTGTTCTTCACGGCGAACGCGCCGTCGACGCGGAGAAGATGCGTCGGCTCGGCGCATCGATCCACTGCATGATAGACATACTCATCATGCCTGCCCTTCATGACGTGGCCTCGGTCGATCTCAACCTCGTGCGGGTGCTCGGCGCGCTCCTCGACGAGCGGCACCTCACGCGCGCGGGCAAGCGGCTCGGCCTCACCCAGTCGGCGACGAGCCACGCGCTCGGCCGGCTCCGGCGCCTCTTCGGCGATCCGCTCTTCGTCCGCACCTCGCGCGGCCTCGCCCCGACGGCGCGGGCCGAGGAGCTGGCGGAGCCGGTGCGCGAGGCGATGCGCGCTCTCGATCGCTGCTTCCGCGCCGAGGAGCCGTTCGTCGCCGCGAGCGCCGCCCGCAGCTTCAGCGTCGCCACCGCTGACTACGGCTCCTTCGTCCTCGCGCCGAAGCTCCTCGATCGCCTCGGGCGCGAGGCGCCTAACGTCGATCTCTGGCTCCGCGCGGTCGACGCCTCCTTCGGGGAGCAGCTCGCCCGCGGCGACGCCGACGTGGTGGTGGCCCCGGCGCGCAGCGAGGGGCTCCCCGCTGGCATCCGGTCACGCCCGCTCTACCGCGAGCGCTTCGTCTGCCTCGTGCGCAAGGGGCACCCGCTGGTGAAGAAGGGCATCGACCTCGCCGCCTGGACGTCGATGCGCCACGTCTTCATCGCCCCGCGCGGCACGCCCGGCGGTGTCGTCGACGAGACGCTGGCGCAGCTCGGCAAGCGCCGTCGCGTGGCGCTGGCGGTGCCGCACTTCCTCCTCGCGCCCCACGTGGTCGCCGGCTCCGACCTGGTCGTCACCGTCGGCGCGCGCGTGGCCGAGGCCTTCGCGGAGATCCTCCCCTTGCGCGTTGTCGATCCGCCGGTGAAGCTCCCCGGCTTCGAGGTGCGCATGTACTGGCACGAGCGCCACCACCGCGATCCGGCGCAGCGGTGGTTCCGCGACGCGGTGCGCGGCGCGGCCGAGCCGTCGTCCGTCAGAGCGTGAGGCCGAGCGGGGGCTTGTGGCGTCGCTCGCCGGCGGGGCCCGGTGAGCCGAGCGCGCAGGCCGGATCGCGCTACCCCAGGAGATAGAAGCGCAGGAACCCCAGGAGGCTCCTGATCGTCTCTCGCGAAGCCTCGCTGTCGTCGAGCAGATCGAACGCGTGCGGCCCCGCGGCGTGGTTCACGAGCGTCACTGGCAGGTTGCGGGCCAGCGCTCCGGCGGCGAAGTCATCGATCGTCTCGTTCAGGTGAGGCATCCTGTCCTGTCCTGCCCTGGCGATGAACAGGGGCAGATCCTGAGGGAGGTCGTCGATCGACTTCCCGGCGCACGGGTTGACGAACCGGAACTGCGCCGCCGCCTCCGCGACGCGGGTGGACGCACCGAGATCGAGCATGAAGCCGTAGCAGAGGGCGGCGCACCGGAGCGAGCCGCTCGGTTCCCGCATCAGCGCCGACAGGGCCATGGGGACGTTGCCCGAGCAGGCCCACAGGCCGATCCGGCGCTCGTCGATCCCGAGCGAGGCGGCGTTCTGCCGGAGGTGATCGAGCAGCGCGTGGAGATCGGACGGCTCCCGGTTCGTGTAATTGATGCCCACGAGGCCGGAAGCGGCCACCAGCCGTCCCCACGACGTCGATTGCCCTATCTCCTTGCGTTTGCAGCCGAACACCGACTCGAACCCCGGATCCGGATATCCGGACACGAAGACGACGGCTGGCGCCCGCGCCACGGCCACCGAGGTTGGTGGAGCGTAGAGGTCGAAGGTCAGGGCGCCTGCATCGGTCGCCTGGTACGCGATATCCCTGCGGAGGAGGACGGCATCCATGCCGGGGATCTCGAGGACCGCCGTCCTCTTCATCATCTTGTCTCGCTCGGATTCCTGGCTCATCGGTGCTTCTCCTTTGCTGTGGTGCCGACCAGCGCCGCGCGATGACAGCGCACCGCGCGGGCTGCTCCGGTGACGCAAAAGCGCTCTTCTTTTTGTCCGTGAATCGAGCGGCTCAGCTCATCGCGCGCTCGCGGCCCCGGCGGCGCGCGACAGCGCGTCGATCGCGCCAAGCAGCGCGTCGTTCTGCTCCGGCGTGCCCACCGTGATCCGCAGCCTGTCCTGGATGCGCGGCGCGTCCCAGTAGCGCACGAAGATCGCGCGGTCGTAGAGCGCCCGGTACATCGCCTGCGCCGACAGCCCTCCTCCCGGCGGGCTCGCCAGGACGAAGTTGCTCTGGCTCGGCGCCACCGTGAACCCCCTCTGCCGGAGCGCCCCCGTGAGCCGGGCGCGCTCGGCGATCACCTTCTCCCAGCTCTTCCGCGCCTCGTCCCGCGCGGACAGCGCCGCGGTGGCCGCGGCCTGCGAGAGGATGTCGGTGTTGTAGCTGTCGCGGGCCTTGTCGAGCGTCTCGATGAGCCGCGGGTGCCCGAGCCCGTACCCGAACCTGAGCCCCGCGAGCGAGTACCCTTTGCTCAGGGTCCGCAGCAGCAGCACGTTGTCGAGCCCCCGCGCCGGGTCGAGCAGCGGCGTCGCGTCGAGCTCCGCGAAGTCGACGTACGCCTCGTCGATGAGGAGCACGCCGCGGAACGCCCGCGCGACGCGCTCGAGCTTGTCGAGCGGCTCCTGCCGCCCCGACGGCGCGTGCGGGTTGACGAGGAGCGCGAGCCGGCAGCCGCGCTCGTTCAGGCGCTCTGCGAAATCCTCCGGGACCGACCAGTCCTCCGCGAGGGGGACCTGGGTGATCGTCGTGCCGTGGATCTCCGCGAGCACGTCGTAGAGCGAGTAGGTCGGGTACGTCTCGCCGATGCCGCGGCCGCCGGGCTCGCAGAACACCGTCACGGCCATGCGGAGCAGCTCGTCGCCGCCGTTCGTGGCGATCACCTGCTCGGGCGACAGGCCATGGATCCGCGCCGCTGTCTCGCGGAACTGCTGCGCCCGGGGCGGCGGGTACCGGCGGAGCTGATCGGCCGAGACGTCCCGGATCGCCTCGAGCACGGCGGCCGGCGGCGGGTACGGGTTCTCGTTCGTGTTGAGCTTGACCACGTCGGCCCGCTGCGGCTGCTCGCCGGGCGTGTAGGGCGTGAGTCGATGGATGTTGTCGCGTTCGTACAGCATGGGGATGGCCGTCTCTCGCCCACTGGCCCGCCGGAGACAAGCGCCTCGTCGCCGGCATGACGCGCGCGGACGCGCGCGCGGCGCTCGATCCGGCCGCCCTCGGGGGAGCTCGGCCGGAGGACACGGACGGCGTTGCCCGGGCGCTCGTCGTCCGGGACGCGCGCCTCGCCGCGCGCCGGCGGCGAGGTGCGCTGGCCGCGCGGATCGGACTAAGATGCGCCGCATGACGACGACGTCCGAGCCTGAAGTCTTCCTGGTCCTCTCCTGCCTCGGCCCTGATCGGACGGGCATCGTCGCGGAGGTGACCCACTACCTGACGGAGCGCGGCGCCAACGTGGAGGACAGCCGGATGGCGGTGCTCGGCGGCGAGTTCGGCATCCTCCTGCTCGCGTCGGGGCCCCCCGGCGCGATCGCGGCGGTCGAGCGCGAGACGGAGGCGCTCACCCGGGCGACGGGGCTCACGGTGCAGAGCCGCAGGACCAAGAGCCCGGAGTCGCACCGGCGCGCGGCGACCATCCCTTGCGTCATCTCCGTCGACGCGCTCGATCACGAGGGCATCGTGCGCGCGGTGTCGCGCGCGCTCCACGGCGTCGGCGTCAACATCGTCTCGCTCGAGACCTCGGCCTACGAGGCGCCCGTCACCGGCTCGCAGCTCTTCCGGATGGAGGCCCGCGTCGACGTCCCCGCCGGGGTGACCGTCACCCAGCTCCGCAAGGCGATGGATGCGGTCGCGGAGTCCGAGAACCTCGACATCGACGTCCGCTCGCTCATCAAGGGCTGACCGCGCCGCGCGAGAACCGGTATCCTAGCGGGCCATGCCCTTCAGCAATCTGAGCTCCCCCCGCAAGGTGCACGGCCTGGACGCGGAGATCCGAGGCGCCGCGGTCCTCGCGAGCCCCGGGCTCGTCGCGATGGTCTCGACCGATCCGGTGCGCCTCGTCGTCTGCCCGGTCGGCGGCTCCGGCGCGAAGACGACGAACCTGTCGCTGCCTTCGGCGCACGACGTGGCGCTCCTGTCGAAGGACGTCGCCGTGGTGCGGAGCGGCGACGACGCGGTGTGGGCGCTGCTCGGCATCACGCACGGCCCGAAGCTCGATCAGGTCGGCCGGGACGCGCGGCAGCTCGCCACGCGGCCGTCGGGCGAGACGGCGCTCGCGCTCGGCTGGGACGGCAGCGCGACGGAGCTCAAGCTCGACAAGACCGAGGTGAACGGCCGCACGTTCGCGGTGCGCGGCTCCGCGCGGGCGTTCGACCTGACCGAGACCGAGGCGCACGTGGTGATGGACGGCGCGGGGGAGGGCGGCGAGCTCCGCGTCCACCCCGGCGCCACGCCCGAGCCGGGCCCGACGCTCCGCGCCTCGCTGCCGCGCGCGGCCAAGAACCTCGATCGCGTGCGCGGCGGCCCGAAGCTGACGGCGGTGTACAAGCGCGGCGCGAGCGCGCTCTGCGCGGTCGTGAGGTCGTCCGGCAAGCTCGCGGCCAAGATGCTCACGTTCGCCGATCCCGTCGCCGACGTCGCCGTCCTCGAGTCGAGCCTCTTCGCGGCCTTCGCGGACGGCCGCGTCGCGCTGTTCGACGGCGCCGCCATCGAGGCCGCCACCGGCGCGCCGCCCGCGCCGACGGCGAGCGTCACGCTCGGCGCCCGCGGCGAGCCGGCCGTGCTCGCGGTCGCGGGCAAGGGGTCGCCGACGCTGTGGGTCGGGACGAGCGCCGGGGAGATCTGGAGCCTGGCGATCGTCCGCAAGCAGGGCGGCTGAGGGGGGGCGCCGCGGCTCACGCCGCGCGCGCCGCGATCCGCCCGTCGACCAGCGCGTCCGGATCGAGCTGATCGAGCGTCGTCACGACGCGATCCGCCCCCGCGGCGGCCAGCAGCGCCTCGTCGGCGAGCCGTGCCACGCCGATCGAGATCATCCCGGCCGCCTTCGCGGCCTGCACCCCGGAGGGCGCGTCCTCGATCACGAGGCAGCGCGGCGGCGGGACGCCGAGCGCGCGCGCGGCGGCCAGGAACAGGTCCGGCGCCGGTTTTCCGCGCGCCACCGCGACGCCGCAGAGGTCGGCGTCGAACAGATCGAGCAGCGTCCCGCCCAGGGAGACCGGCGCGCGGCGGGGGTTCTGGTGCTCGACGAAGGCGTCGACGCGGATCCTGCGGAGGAGCTCGCTGGCGTTCCTGGACGACGACGCCGCCGCGAGGAGCACGCCGCGCGCCTTGAGCTCCAGGATCAGCCGCGTCGCGTCAGGGAACACGACGAACTTCCCCGCCGCGATCTTCTGGAGCAGCACCTCCTGCTTGCGCTCGGCGTAGACCCGGGCGCGCTCCGCCGCGTCGGGCACGCCGAAGTAGTCGAGCGCCGCGCGCGCGCCGCTCTCGCGCGCCTTGCCGGCGACTTCGCTCTGGTAGACGTCCGTCGTGAACCGCTCCGGCGCGTAGCGCGTCTCGGGCGCGATCGCGCGCCACTCGGTCGCCATCAGCGCCTCCAGCGCCTCCTGCCAGGCGCGCTCATGCGGCGAGTCGACAACCACCCCATCCACGTCGAAGAGCACTCCCCCGAGAGAACGCATGCCGCCGACATGGCGCCGGCGCGCCGGATCGGGAGCCCCACGCCGCCTCGGCGACGCGGCGCGCAGTCCGTTGGAGCGCGCTGGCGACAGCCGCCCGCGGCGCCGCGCCGCGCCTCCTCCGGCTCCGCCCGACGGCGCGCCACGGCCGACTGCCGCGCGCCGTCGCGCCCGCCTGTGGCTCCCGCCGCTCCGCTCGGGGTGCTACCGTGCGGGCTCGTGCTGCCTGCCCGTTCCGGAGCCGCTCCCCCTGCGACGCGCCTGCCGCGCGCGCTCGTCGTCCGCGACCCGGAGCCCGAGGAGCTCCGCGCGACCATCGACTGGTCGGACTGGTACCTGGACGACGCGGACGGCATCGGCGCGTGGGGCGAGCACGACGAGATCTCCCGCCTGCTCCTCTCCTCGATCGCGCAGCTCGCACGCGAGCGCGGCTGGACCGACCACCACGCCGGCACGGATCGGTTCTTCGCCTGGGTGCGCGAGGAGCCGCTCGTGCGCGTCTCGCCGGACGTCTACCTCCTCGATCACCGCCCCGCGCCGCCGCTGCCCAAGCAGTGGCAGACCTGGCTGCCCGGACACCGGCCCCCGCGCTTCGCCCTGGAGATCGTGGCGACCGACTGGCAGAAGGCCTACGAGGACGTCCCGCTCAAGTACTGCCAGCTCGGCTGCCCCGAGCTCGCGATCTTCGATCCGCTGGCCGCCACGCACCGGCCGCCGGCGGGGCGCGTGGCGCTCCAGGCCTACCGGCGCGACCCCGACGGCGCGTATGTCCGCGTGTACGCCGGCGCCGGGCGCGTGTGGAGCCCCGCGCTCGACAGCTGGCTCTGCGTGATCGGCAGCGGGGCCGAGGCCCGGCTCCGCCTCACGCGCACCGGCGGCAAGGGCGAGCTCGTGCCCACCCAGGAGGAAGCCGCGGCGATCGAGGCCCGCGCGAGGGAGGCGGCCGAGGCGCGCGTGCGTGAGCTGGAGGCGCGCGTGCGCGAGCTGGAGAAGCTGGATCACGGGTAGCGCAGGGCGCGCGTCACGGCGCCGCGAGCGTCTCCGGTCGCGAGGAGGCGCCGGTCACACCTGCTGGGTCGGCATGACGGTGACGTGCGCCAGGTTGACGTGCCGCGGGAGGGCGGCCGTGAAGGCGATGGTGCTCGCCAGGTCGTCCGCCGTGAGCCACGTGATCTGCTGCCTCGCCTCGGCGATCCACGCCTTGGCGGCCTCGTCGGTCATGTGGCTCTGGAGCTCCGTGTCGACGAACCCAGGCTCGATGACCGAGACGCGGACGTGCTTCGGTCCGAGCTCGGCGCGCAGGTTGCGCGAGAGGTGGGTGACGGCGGCCTTGGTGGCGCAGTACACGGCGAACGTCGGAAAGACGCCGTGCGCGCCGATCGACGAGATGTTGATGAGGTCCGACGGGCCGCCCCGCCTCGCGGCCGCGAGCAGCGGATCGATGAACGCGTCGACGACCCGCATCGCGCCGGTGAGGTTGACCTCGATCATCTGCTCGAAATCGGCGATCCGGTGCTCCTCGACGCCGGACGGCAACATGACGCCGGCGTTGTTGATCACGAGGTCGACGGGGCCGAGCTCGGCCGCGATCGACCGCGCCGCGCCGGCGACGGCGGTCCTGTCCCTGGCGTCGACCGCGAGCGCCAGCGCGCGCCCGCCCGCGGCGCGGATGCCCTCGGCCAGCGAATCGAGGCGGTCTTTGCGGCGCGCGAGGAGCGCGACGGCGGCGCCCTGCGCTGCGAGCTTGCGCGCGGTGGCCTCACCGATGCCGCTGGAGGCCCCGGTGACGACGGCGATGCGACCTGCGAGAGGAAGATGTTGAGACATGGTGCCAGCTCCTGGTTGGGTCCCCGCTCGGGGGTGCCCGCAATCTGGAGCTCCGCGTCGAGGTTAGGCAGACGTGCCGCGAACCTGGGATTCGCAATCCCTGGATAGAGAAGCGCGAACAGTGCATCTTTCGATGCGTGCCCGGGGCGCGCGCGATCGTGAGCGACAGGCGGAGCGAGCTGGCGGATTTCCTCCGAGGGAGGCGGATGCGCGCGGCGCCGATCGCGGGCGGCGCGTTCGCGGGGAAGCGGCGGCGCACGCCGGGCCTCAGGCGCGAGGAGATCGCGCAGCTCGCCGGGCTCAGCGTCGACTGGTACACGCGGCTCGAGCAAGGGCGTGACGTGAACCCGTCGCGCGAGACGCTCGAGGCGATCGCGCGCGTGCTGAAGCTCGACGACGACGAGCGAGGTCACCTGTTCTACCTGGCGAGGCCCGAGCCCGCGCGGGCCGCGGCGCGCCAGGAGAGGGCCGAGCCGGCGATGGCGCGCGCGCTCGAGGCGATGCGCGTCCCGGCGCTCGTCTTCAGCCCTCGGTTCGACGTGCTCGCGTGGAGCGGCGCGGCGCGCCGCCTGCTCGTGGACTTCGGCGACGTCTCCCCGCGGAGGCGCAACCTGCTCTGGATGACCTTCCGCCATGCGGCCTACCGCGCGCGCTACGCGGAGATCGGCGTGATCGAGCGGGAGGTCGTGGCCGCCTTCCGCTTCAGCGCGAGCTCGCACGTGGGAGATCCGGAGTTCGACGCGCTCGTCGCCGAGCTGCTCGAGACGAGCGAGGCGTTCCGGGCGATCTGGGCGCGGCACGAGGTCCGCGCCAAGGTGAGCGGCACGAAGGCCTTCCGCGTCGAGGCCGAGGGCGCGGGCGGCAGCGACGCCGGCGGCGCCGGGCCGCTCGTGCTCGAGTGGCACACGCTCGCCTCGACGACGTCGAGCCGCCAGCAGCTCGTCTACTACACGGCGCGCGCGGCGGGCGGATCCGAGGACGAGCGCCGCCTCGCGGCGCTGTGCGGGGCTGACAGCGGATGAATTGCTGACGTCCTAGCGCGCCCTGGCCGACGTCGCGCCGGCGTGCTCCGGCAGCTCCCTGCGCGCGCGCATGTGCGCGCGCCACCGCGCGCGGAGGGCGCTCGGCTTCTCGGCGTAGCGCTCGTCGAGGAACCTGGCGCCTGTCACGCGGTCCGTGCGGAAGTGGCGGAAGTCCTGGCGGAGCTCGCACCACGCCGCGAGGAGCCGCGTCGACTCGCGATACCCCACGATCACGGGCCACACGACGCGCTCGCTCTCGCACCCCGTCTCGTCGCGGTAGCGAAGCGCGATCTTCGTGCCGGCGCGGATCGACGCCCGCACCTCGGCCAGGTCGAGCGCGTCGGGCGCCTGGTCCCCCGCGGCGTGCGCGCCCGTCGCGGGCTCGAACACGAAGGGCCGCAGCCGCTCGGGGACCGCCGCTGCGATCTTCGCGATGAGGTCCTTCGCCGCCCGCTGCAGGGCGACGTCCCCGCGCTGGGCGACCCACTGCGCGCCGAGGACCGCGACCTCGATCTCGTCGGGCGTCAGCATCAGCGGCGGCATGTCGAAGCCGCGATCGAGCACGTACCCCGTGCCGGCCTCGCCGCGGATCGGGACGCGCTGGGCCAGGAGGTCCGCGATGTCGCGGTAGACGGTGCGCTTCGACGTCTCGAGCTCCTCGGCGAGCGCCGCCGCCGTGATCGGCGCCCGCTGCCGGCGCAGGATCTGCAGGATCTGGAACAGGCGATCGGCGCGTCGCACGGGGGATGCTGACACCAGGTTGTCAGCAGGGCGGGGCTACATCAAGCGCAGTCCACGGCGCACCCACAACCGCTCGGAGATTGCCCATGATCACGCTCCACAGCTTCGGCCCCATGTTCGGCTTGCCGGAGGCCAGCCCCTACGTCACCAAGACCGAGGTCCAGCTCAAGCTGCTGGGCCTGCCCTACGCGAAGGAGCGCGCGCGGCCCGATCTGTCGCCGAAGGGGCAGCTGCCCTTCATCGACGACGGCGGCGCGCGCATCGCCGACTCGCACTTCATCCGCGAGCACCTCGAGAAGAAGCACGGCAAGGATCTCGACGCCGGCCTCGACGCCCGGCAGCGCGCCGAGGCGTGGGCCGTCGAGCGCATGCTCGAGCACCAGCTCGCCGCGGCCTCGGGCTGCGCGCGCTGGCTCATCCCGGAGAACTTCGCGAAGGGCCCGGCGAATTTCGTGAGCGGCGCGCCGGAGGAGGCGCGACCGAAGCTGCGCGAGGAGCTCCTCGCGCGCGTCCGCGAGAACTTCCGCGCGATGGGCATCGGGCGGCACTCGGACGCCGAGATCGTCGAGCTCGGCGCGCGCTCGCTCTCCGCGCTCTCCGCGCTGCTCGGGGACAAGCCGTACCTCTTCGGAGCGCGCCCGGCGGGCGTCGACGCGACGGCGTTCGCGGTGCTGGCGGGCATCCTCACGCCGTTCTTCGACTCGCCGCTGCGGCGCAGGGCCGAGGGGTTCGCGAACCTCACCGCGTACACCGCGCGGCTCATGAAGGAGTTTTACCCGGATCACCCGTGGGAGGCGGCGCGGCCGGGCGCCTGAGCGGCGCAGCGCCGCCGGCCCGGACGGGGCGGCGGCGCTGCGGCCGATCGCCGCCTGGTCGGCGCTACTCCTCGGGCGCCGGCTCGGGCGCCGGCCCGGGCTCCGCGACGCCGCCGTCGACGCCGGCGCACGCGTACCCGGTCGAGTCCGGGGTGGGCAGGGGCAGCGACGCCACCGGCGTCGCGAGGTCGTCGAGCGCGTTCACGAGCACGCCGCCCTGGGAGTACGAGTAGACGTAGTCCTCGATGAACAGCCCGCGCTGCACGGCGGCCCCGCCGTAGGTGCACCCCGACGGCACGCTGCTGAAGAAGCCGCTGTGGTCGACCGCGCCGAGCCGGCTGAACCCGTCCTCGATATCGACGTTGAACAGCTCCAGCGTGCTCGACATCGCGCCGGTCTCCCCGTCGAAGCTCACGAGCGGGAAGGCGAGCACGCCGAGCTCGCCGTAGTACGTGAACGCCTTGTGGTTGTACTCGGCCTCGGAGTGCATGTACCGCGCCCCGTCGAGCGCCTCCTTGTGCAGGAGCGCGGGCGCCGACGCGCTCGTGACGTCGAAGATCTGGAGAGCAAGGCCGGTCACCGTGCCGTCCTCCTCGCCATCCCTGCCGATCGTCAGGAGGTGACCGTCGTCGAGCGGGTGCATGTACTCGCTGAAGCCGGGGATCTTGAGCTCACCCGCGACGGAGGGGGACGCCGGGTCCGCGAGATCGATCACGAACAGCGGATCGACCCGGCGGAACGTCACGACATAACCGCGATCTCCGACGAACCGGGTGGACTGGATGGTCTCGCCGGGGGCGAGATCGGTGACGGCGCCGATCTGGGCGAGATCGGCCCCTTGCGCCTCGAGGACGAACACGTTGTTGCTCGTCGTCCACCTCGGCTCCGCCGGCACCTGCGAGGTCGTCGAGACGCGGAGCTTGCCGTTGTGCTCATCGAGCGAGAACTGGTTGATGATGTGGCCGGGCACCGAGCCTGACGCGACGTACCCGGGCTGGCTCGGGTCGGCGATCAGATCGAACTTGTGCAGGTGGGTGCGGTTCGTGCCGACGAACACCTCGCCCGGCGCCGCCTGCTGCTGCCAGGAGCGCGCGGCGACGTAGAGCGCGTCGTGGCTCGCGTACACGGTGTCGGTCGCGCCGACGATCGACGTCGACTCCGGCGCCGCGGCGAGGTCGCCGAGGTCGATCGACTCGATCTGCGTCAGGCCGTACGACGTCGTGCCGGCCTCCGGAACGTAGAAGTCCGAGCAGCTCGCGTCGAGCAGCGTGACCGCCTCTCCCTGCTTCTCGAAGCGGTACGGCAGCCACGTCGAGAGCGGGGCGTCCTCGATGAGCGCCGCGTTCTCGGTGCGGAGCTGCTCGAACGCCGCGGTCCACGCCTCGGCGGTCTCGGGGTACTCGGTCAGGCCTGACGGCCAGTAGCGGAGCGCGGGGCCGTGGGCGCCGCCGGCCAGCACCGTGCGCACGTTCGGGCCGGTGCGCCGCGCCGAGCTGTAACCTCCCTCGAAGTAGACCTCCTTGACCACGCTGGGTGCGCCGCCGGCGAGGCTCAGGACGGTGATCTTCGTGAGCGGCGCCCAGACGCCGCCCGAGCCGGGCACGTCGACGCCCGGGTCGGGCGGCGGCGGCTCATCGGCCCCGCCGCCGTCCGGAGGCGGGGGCGCCGGCGCTTCACCGCCGGACGGCTCCTCGGCGTCGGGGGGCGTGTCGTCCTCCGACGGCGTATCACCGCCGGACGGCGGCTCGGTGTCGTCCGGCGGCAGCGGCCTCGCGTCTCCGCCGTCGGCGGGGGTCCCCGGCGCGCCGCTCGGCGCGCTGGGGTTTCCAGGCGTCGGCGCGACGCCGCCGCCGCCGACCATGGTGTCGACGAGCAGGTAGTCGTAGTACCCCGGCCGCGGCGTGACGCCCGCCTGCTCGTAGATCGCGGCCCCGTTGACCGACGAGTAGACGACGACCTTGTCGCCTGCCACGAACATCTCGAGGGGCGACCCCTCGATAGCGAGCGAGCTGCCCACCGCGAGCGACGACGCCGGCCACGCCGTCAGGGTGTAGAAGCTCTGGCCGTGGAGCACGTAGATGTTGTTGCCGTCGGTCTTGATGATATCCGCCTCATCGACGCCGGCGACCTGGGTGTTCGTCTCGGAGTGGGCAGGGTCGGCGCCGCTGCCGCTGTCTTCCCCCGAGGTCTCCTGGCCGGTATCCCCGTCGCCTGCCGTGGGCGGCACCGGGGCGGGCGTGTCCGTGGGATCCTGGGCCCCTCCGGGGACGCCGACGCTGCCGTTGTCGACGCCGCCGACGACGCCGCCGCGGGGGTAGCCGTACGCCGAGTAGCTCGCGATCGTGGCGTCGATCTGGGCGTTCATCTTGGCGAGCGCGTCCTGCTTCAGCAGCGCTTCGAGGTCGTCGCAGGACTGAGCCCGGTGGAGCGCCGCCCGCTGAGAGTCGACAGGCTCGCCAGGCGTTGATCCCGTCTCGCATCCGACAGCGAGGAGGCCTGTTGCCAGGAGGAGCCAAAGGGAGGAATGGGTGCGGTGGGTTCGCATGGTGCCTGCTGCGTTCGCAAGGCCCGCGCCAGCCGCCCGCTCGCTCGGTTCACCGCGCTTCGCTCGCGCGCCGCTCCTGCCGCGCCGCGGAGAGCACGACATGCAAGCACTGGCCGCAGGCCGCTTGGCACACGTGTGCCAGACGGATGGTGCGACTGTTGGTTTCCGTCAGTACGGGATGGCGCGGACCTTCATGAGACCTGGACAGCACACCTTGTGGGGTGAGCGTTCTGAAACGTGTGAGTCTCTCGCTGGATCAGAGGGGGACGGGCGCCGGAGGGATCTTGAACACGTCCCATGCGGGCGTGTGGTTGCTCGTGCCTGGATCCTGGTTCCAGAGGTAGATGGCCGGATACGTGTGCACCGTCGTGCCCTCCACGACCACGCCGGTCACGTAGAGCTGCGAAGCCTTCTTGTTCGAGGCCTTCTGGAGCGTATAGCCGTCGCGCGACGACGAGAAGATGACCCAGTAATACGTCTTGCCGTCGACGGTCGTGGCCTCGGGCGACCATTGAGGCCAGCTGTTGTGGATTCCAGGGCTCGTGACCCCGAGGCACGCGGGCGGGTCGTTGGCCGCGAGCCGCGTCGGCGTGCCGCCGGCCGCGGGGATGACGTGAATATCGGAGTTGGGGTTATAGTACATCTCCCCCGGACCAGGCGCCCTGTTGAACGCGATCAGCTTGTCGTCGGGGGCGAATGCCGGGTAGTACTCGTTGAAATTCGCCTCTGCGGCGCCGGGCAGGGGCGCGGCCGCGCCGCCCTGCCTGTTGTTGTAAGGCACGGTGTAGAGATCGCCGGCGCCTGCGGCGAGGCGCCCGTCCTTGCCGGTGTCGGTCGACACGTAGACGATGGTCTGGCCGTTGTTGCTCCAGTCCGGCATCATCGCCCCGCGCGGGTCGCCCTCGCGCTCGATGAAGCCGAAGGCGGTCCCTTCCGCGGCCGCCATCTCGGTCTTGGCCATCGTGGCGTTCGTCCCCTCGGCGTAGGTCGGCGCGGGCGACTCCAGGTCGAACCACGCGAGGCGCGCGTTCGGCATGCTGGTGTGCGACTGGCCATCCCAGACGCTGCCCTTGTCCCGGCCATAGGAGGTGATGAAGATCCGGTCTCCGGGGGAGAAATGCGCGGGCGACATCTTGGGTGGCCCGAGCCAGGCCTGGTTCATGGCCTCCGAGCCGCCGGGCGTCACATAGGCGGGGACCGCTCCGACCGAGTCTTCCTTCACGGACGCGATGGCGAGATCCCACGGCCAGTGGTCCATGAACATGACGGCCTCGCCGTCGGGCGTCGACGAATGGCACCCGATGCACCGCGCCTTGCCGTCGCCCCTCACGTTGCCGTTCTCGTCGCGCCGGCCGCCCTGCTGCACCTGGTCGACCTTCAGCGCGTCGACGACGCCCTCCTCGCCCACGCCGAAGCCTGCCAGCCAGGCGTCCGCGGGCCCTTCGCCGATCGCCGCCCAGTACACCATGCTGCCGCCCGCCGGCGCCGGCGCGATGGTGATCGGGCCGGAGGAGCCCACGAGCGGCGCGCCCGGCGCGCTCGTCGACACGGAGCGGATCGTGATGGTGATCGGCTCGCCGCGGACGTGCGCGGCCAGCTGCTCCCACATGTCCTTGGGCATCTTCCATTCTCTGTTCGTCGTGTAGACGACCAGATCGTTCTTCTCCCTGTCGGCGTGCACGCGGATCTCGAACAGGTCCTGTCCCTGCGGCGCGATCCAGCGGAACCTGGGCCGCAGCCAGTTGTTCGGGTAGAGCGCGCCGATCTCCGGCTCGGCCAGGCACGGGCCGCCTGTCCCGCCGCTGCCCGGGGCGCCGAAGAGCTCGGCCGCGTTCGCCGGCGGCGGCGTCCCGCTGTCGTCGAGCACCGGGGCCGCGGGAAAGTCCTCGCACACCGCGCAGGGAGGCGGCTCCACGGGGCCGCCGCTGCCCACGTCGAAGATGCCACCCGTTCCGCCGCCGATGTCGTCCGGGATGCCGCCCGCGCCGCCAGTTCCCTGGACCTGCTGCGGGGGCCGATCCGCGCCTGCAGAGCAGGCGATCGCGCAGGCAGAGCCGATCACCAGAGTCCCGATCCGTCGATGCAAGGTTCTCATCCAGGTTCCTCCGTGCGCGCGCCCGGGGCTCGGCGCTACCGGACCAGCACACCGTGAGGTACAGCCGTGAGCTCGCGGCCGCGGCCGGCGTTGATCCCGGACGCTTGCGCGACGCGCCCGAACCCGGGCTGACGCGATGGCTGCGTGGTCACGGTGCTGCTGGTTCGTCGCGCCGGGCTCCGGGGTGTACCAGCAGCGGATCGCGAGATCGCTCAGCGCGAGGCTGCCGCCGTTGCCGCCGTTGACGATGATGTGAAGAAAGGTTCGAGCAGGTAAGAGGACATGGACCCTTGTCGCTGTCAAGCGCCCGGCAGGGGCACGTCGCCTGGCCTGGTTGCCGCCGGTCGCGTCGCGTTGCGTCGCGTTGCGTCGGTTGCGTCGGTTGCGTCGGTTGCGACGGTTGCGTCGGTTGCGACGGTTGCGTCGGCCGCGTCGGCCGCGTCGGCCGCGTCGGTTGCGCTCGTTGCGTCGGTTGCGTCCGTTGTCTCTGCTGCCCCGCGGGGCCTGTCGGGGTGCTAGTTTCCTCGCGTGGCATCGCCGAATCGCATCGGGTTCCCCCTTACCCCTCGGCGTTCTCCCCGCGCGCTCGTGCTCCGCGATCTCTCGCCGGAGGAGGCCGGCGCCGCGATCGACTGGTCCGGCTGGTATCTGCCCGATGACGCGGAGCGTCCTGACAAGGTCGGAAGGTCCGAGGTCGTCCGCCTGCTGCTCTCGGTGATCGCGCAGCTGGCGCGCGAGCGTGGCTGGGCCGACTTGTATGCAGGCACCGGGCACTTCTTCGCGTGGGTGCGAAGCGAGCCGTTCGTGCGCGTCCTGCCGGACCTCTACGTCCTCGATCATCGCCCGCTGCCGCCCATCCCGCGGCAGTGGCAGACCTGGCTGCCGGGCCATCGTCCGCCGCGGTTCGCGCTGGAGGTGGTCGCGGGCGACTGGCGCCGTATGTACGAGGATGCGCCGGCGAAGTACTGGCAGCTCGGCTGTCCCGAGCTCCTGCTCTTCGATCCCGAGGCGGCTGCTGCCCGCGCGCCGCTCGCGGAGGAGCGGGTGCCTCTCCAGCTGTACCGGCGGGACGCGGACGGCACCTACCTGCGGGTCCACGGGAGCGGCGATCCCGTCTGGATCGAGGCGCTCGACGCGCACCTCGTCGTGCTGAAGGACGGCCCGCACCCGACGTTGCGCGTCGCGCGGAGCTCCCGCGCGACGGATCTCGTGCCTGCCGAGGAAGAGGCCCTCCGCGCCGAGGGCGAGGCGCGCGCCCTGGAGCAGCGCGCCCGCGTCGCGGAGCAGCGCGCCCGCGCCGCCGCCGAGGCGCGGGTCCGCGAGCTCGAGGCGCGGGTGCGCGACCTGGAGGCCCGCGTGACCCGGAGGTGAGCGCGGTGCGCTCGCCGGGGCCCGAGGAATCCCCTGATTTTTGCAGCCCTTTTCAGCGGAGAAATTGAACAGGGAGGCGAGGAGACAGGGAGTATTTGAAGATTCCCCTCCCCGTCTCCCCGTCTCCCTGTGAATTCCCCGAAGAATTCGAGGGGATGCCTCAGCGCCGCGACCCGGCTGCGCCAGCGCGCTCACGAGGGGGTCGTCGCGACGTCAGGGCGTGCAAGCGCATCCGCAGACGGACATCTGGCCCGAGACGGTCGTGCTCCACTGCCCGTTCCAGGCGCGGCTCGTGCCGCAGGCGGCGGGGCACTTGCTCGGGGCGTCGGCGTTGCTCCAGATGGGCCCGGCCTCGAGCGACACCGTGGCCGGCGGGGTGAACGCGCACTCGCAGACGGACATCTGGCCCGGGACGGTCGTCCACCATTGCCCGTTCCACTTCGTCGCGCTGCTGTACGCGGCGCAGGTGTTCGGACACTGCGTCTGAGCGTGAATGTTGTTCCAGATGGGGCCGGCCTGCACGACGGCGGCAGGGCGCGGGCTGCATTCGCAGACCGACATCGCGCCCGGAACGGTGGTCCACCACTGACCGTTCCAGTTCATGTTCTGGGGGTCGCAGACGTTCGGGCACTTGGTCTGGGCATCGATGTTGTTCCAGATGGGCCCGGCCTCCAGTGCGAGGTTCGTGGCGACGCACGCAGGGCCGAGCGCCTGCGACGCCTCCTCGACGGTCTCCTCGTCGGCGAACGCCTGCTCGGAGTCGCCTTCTTCCATCGGTACGCTGCAACCCGCGATGAGCATGATGCCGAGCGCGCTGGAGGTGAAGAGTCCGGAGAAGATGTGTTTCGTGTTCATGGTCGGCTCCTGGAGTGGTCGGTCTGGTGGATGTCTTGGGTCGCGATGTTCGCCGCCCGTCCGCTTCTGGTTTCGGTTGTTTGCAGCGCGCGTGCCACCAGGGCGCGCTCTCCTCGGAAGCGCCAGGCCCTCTATGTCAGCGGGCAGAATGCGAGCGGCACCCGCGCGTCGCCGGGGGCGCGGCGCGCCCGCCGGCGGCCGTCTCGGCAAGACCTTGCCCGCGAGAGATCGCCGTCGCGAGTTGCCCGGCAAGAGTTTGCCGGCAAGGATGGGCCGAACGTAACAGCGGTGTCCTTCCGGCGATCATCGCGGCCTTCGTCCAGATCGTCCCTCCGCCCGGCACGTGAGCCGGCCAGAGCCCCCGGTCCCTGGCCCACCGTGCATGACCGGGCGCGCCGGGCGCGTCGGCGAATGCTCGCGCGCAATGGACGTGGAAGTGGAAGTGGAAGTGGAAGTGGAAGTGGAAGTGGAAGTGGAAGTGGAAGTGGAAATGAATCGACCGCCTGCGTCGACCTGGCGACACCAACAGCAGCGGCGCGGCGGATACTCATGAGCGGCGAGGTCCGTGGTGGCGCTTGGACCTCCCGGAGGAGCCTGATATAGAGACCAGCGAGGCGGAGTGCATGCGGTCAGGCAAATCGGTGCAGGACGACGCGGCGAAGACCTGGACCTTGGCAGGGAGGTCGATCTCTGCCGTTCAGCAGACCGCGGCGCTGGGCATCGCGCTCGTCTGGCACTACGCCGGAAAGACGGAGAGACGTTTGCTCTCGCCCGACACGCCGCTTGTCGTGGGGCGCGCCGCGCCTGCCGCGCTCTGCATCGACGATCGCACCCTGTCGCGGGAGCACGCCCGCTTCCTCCTCTCGCGCGGGCGGGTGTGGGTCGATGACCTGGGATCCAAGAACGGCACGTTCCTCGACGGCCGCCGCGTCTCCCGCGCCGGGATCGCGGTAGGGGATGAGGTCGTTCTCGGCAGCGTCGCGCTGCGGGTGCAGGCGTTCGGCGCCGGGGGCGAGTCCCTCGATCTCGAGGGGGAGGAGAAGCTCTTGCGCCGCGTGGAGGACGAGCTGACGCGCGCCCGGCATTTTCGCCGCCCGTTCGCGCTGCTCCACGTGCGCATCAGCGCGGCGGTGGCGGCGGAGGGCTGGATCAACGCCGTGCGCGCCTGCCTCCAGCCCGTGCACCGCGTGGCGCTCTACGGCACCTGCGCTGCCCACGTGCTGCTGCCCGAGGCCGGCGCCGAGGAGGCGAGCCGCACCGCGCAGGCCATCGCGGCCTCCTTCGTGGGCAGCGACGCCCGGCTCCTCGTCGGCCTCGCCCTCTACCCGGACGCCGGCAGCACCGCGGACGAGGTCTTCGCGGCCGCCCGCGAGGCGGCCCGCCACGCCTCGCCCGAGCGCCCGGTGGCGTGCGGCCCCGCCGCGACCTCGGTGCTCGCGCGCGAGGAGCCGGAGGAAGGGGGGATCATCGCCGGCCAGCAGATGCGCGAGGTGATCGACACGGTGAGGCGCGTGGGCGCCTCGCGCATCCCGGTCATCCTTCACGGCGAGACGGGGACCGGCAAGGAGGTCGTCGCGCGGATGATCCACGAGGGCGGCCCGCGCAAGGGGCGGCGCGTTGTGCGCGTCAACTGCGGCGCGATCCCGAAGGACCTCGTGGAGAGCACCCTGTTCGGCCACGAGCGCGGGGCGTTCACGGGCGCGCTGCAGCAGCAGAAGGGCGTGTTCGAGGAGGCCGACGGCGGCACGGTGTTCCTGGACGAGATCGGCGAGCTGCCGCCGCCGGCCCAGGCCGCGCTGCTCCGCGTGCTCGAGTCGGGGTCGTTCAGCCGCGTCGGCTCGAGCCGCGAGATCGAGGTCGACGTGCGCGTCGTCGCGGCGACGCACCGGGATCTCGAGGCGATGGCCGCGTCGGGCGCGTTCCGGGCCGACCTGTATTATCGGCTCGGCGGGGTCGTGATCGACATCCCGCCGCTGCGCGCTCGAACGGACGAGATCGAGCCGCTCGCGCGGCATTTCTTGCGCGCGGCCAGCGCGGCCAACGGGCGCCATGTCGAGGGCATCACCCCCGAGGCGCTCGCCCTGCTCTGCGCGTACGCGTGGCCTGGCAACGTGCGCGAGCTGCGCAACGTGATCGAGCGCGCGGTCGTGGTGACGCCCGGCGCGCTCGTCGGGCTCGAGGATCTGCCCCCGAGGGTGCGCGCGGCGGCGGCGCGCGGCGAGTCGGAGCGCCCCGCGGACCGGGGGAGGGACGCCGAGCTCGGCGGCGCTCCGCCGGACATGGCCGTGTTCTGCCCCACGCCGTCCGCCCCGAAGGAGGCGCCCCCCGAGGGCGGGCGGGTCCGGGGGAAGGTGCAGCAGTACGAGGCCAAGCTGCTCCAGGACATGCTCGAAGCCGCGGGCTGGAACCGGACCGAGGCCGCGCGCAGGCTGGGGATCCCGGTGCGCACGCTGTCCTACCGCATGAAGGTCCTGGGGGTGAAGCGGCCGTCTCCTCGATGATGCGCGGCTGCCGCCGGCGCGCTCCCGCGTCTCGAACCTGAGCAAGCGCGCTGGGAGCTCGCTACACTGCGCTGACCATGCTGAATCGCACGATCGCGCGGAAGTACGCGCTGAGACGAGAGATCGGACGCGGCGGGATGGGCGTCATCTGGGAGGCGTTCGATCAGGTGCTCCGGCGCCCCGTGGCGCTCAAGGTGATGACGCCCGAGCATGTCAGCTCGGACTCGGCGCGACGCCGGTTCGAGCGAGAGGCGATGGCGATCGCGCGGCTCCAGAACGAGCACATCATCCAGATACACGACTACGGCATCGACGAAGATTGCCCGTACATCGTCATGGAGCTGCTCGAAGGGGAGGACCTCGAGGCCAGGCTCACCCGGGAGCGGCAGCTCTCGCCGTCGGCGACGCTCGCCCTGCTCCGGCAGATCGCCATTGGCCTGCAGGTGGCGAGCTCAGCGGGGATCATTCACCGCGATCTCAAGCCGGCGAACGTCTTCCTGGCGCGGAAGGAGCCAGGAGAGTGCGTGAAGCTCCTGGATTTCGGCGTGGTGTGGACGGTCTTCGAGTCGGACGAGGAACAGCAGGGCTCGTTCGGCAGGGTCGTCGGCACGCCGTCGTACATAAGCCCCGAGCAGGTGCGCGCCGTCGTGCCGGATCACCTGAGCGATCTCTGGTCGCTCGGCGTCATCACCTACAGGGCCCTCACGGGCCGGCTCCCCTTCGCGGCGAGCGGGATCGGAGAGCTGCTCATCAGCATCTGTACCGATCCGTTCCCGGCGCCGTCGGGCCTCGTGCCCGGCCTGCTGCCCGGCTTCGACCGCTTCTTCGAGCACGCGCTCGCGAAGGACCCGGCGCAGCGGTTCCAGTCCGCGGCCGATTTCGTGGCGGCGTTCGCGGCGGTGATCGAGGCCAGCGGGGGCCCCGCCAAGATCCTCATCGCCGACGATGAGCCCGACGTGGCGCTCATGATGAAGCTGCTCTTCCGGCAGAAGATCCGCGACCGGGTCTACGAGTTCATCTTCGCCGACAACGGCGAGAACGCCCTCGACGAGCTCCGGCGCCACCCCGACATCGACGTCGTCGTCACCGACATCAACATGCCCGTGATGGACGGCCTCACGTTCCTCGGGCGCGTCCCCGAGGTGAGCCCCTTTGCGAGGACGGTGATGATGTCCGCCTACGGCGACATGGGGAACATCCGGAGCGCGATGAACCAGGGAGCGTTCGATTTCCTGCTCAAGCCGATCCAGCGCGGCGATCTCGAGGCGACCATCGACAAGACCATCAAGCACGTCGCGGAGCTGCGGAGGAACGCCCGCTCGGACGAGGAGAACAAGATCCTCCGGCAGTTCACGAGCGCGGCGTTGATCGAGCGGATCCGGGAGATGGGCCCCGCGATCGCGCTCGCGAGCGAGGCGGTCATGGCCACGGTGGCGTTCATCGACATCTTCCAGTTCACGCCCGTGACAAGGGAGAGGCTGCCGGGCGAGGCCATGCGGCTGCTCCGGGCCAACTTCGAGGTGATCGTCCCGGAGCTCGTCGCCAAGGGGGGGGTCGTCGACAAGTTCCTCGGCGACGCGGTGATGACGGTGTTCCAGGGGCCGGATCACCTGTCGCGGGCGCTCAGCGCGTGCGTGGCCGTCCGCGCGCAGATGTCGGCGGTGGCGCGCCGCGCCGGCGAGGGCTCGCCGTACACGCAGGGGATCTGCATCGGGCTCTCCACGGGGCAGGTCCTCTCCGGCAGCGTCGGATCTCAGGCGTACGGCCGGCTCGACTACACGGTGCTCGGCGAGGTGGTCAACGCCGCCGCGCACCTCGCCAGGGCGTCGCGGCCCGGGGAGATCCTCGTCGAAGCGACCGTCCGCGAGGCCGCGCAGCAGCTCTTCGATTTCGAAGACGTCGGCGCGAGGAGCCTGCTGCCGGGGGCCCCTCCCGTGAGCGTCTTCAACCTCGTCAAGCGCGCTCCGGTCGACGTCATCGCAGGGTGCGAGCCGACCGTCGGAGTCCACTCGACGACCACCATGCGATGAGGCCGCGAAGGCGCTGCCGCGAAGCGCCTCAGCGCGCCGCGAGGCGGTGGCGGCCCTGGGGCACGCTCGTCGAGGCCGTGCCGCTGGCGGCGTCGTAGCGCGTCGGCGCGGGCTTGCCGTCGAGGTAAAGCTGCGCGTCCTTCTGGGAGACGGCGAGGCCGACCTGCGCCGCGCTCGAGAGCACCAGCTCCGCGGCGACGCCGGCGCCCTCGGGCCGTAGCGACGCGGACACGGGCGACGTGGCGAGCAGCAGGGCGCGGCCGCCGACGCTCAGGGAGGTGCCGGCGTCGACCTGGGCGCGCTCGAGCGCCCTGTGGCGCAGGAGCAGCAGCGCGCTGCGACCCTGCAGCTTCGTGGAGGGCACGCGCGGACCGTCGCCGACCTCCACCGGCTGCGCGCCGTCGGAGACCAGCGCGAGATCCTGCGTGTCTTGCTCGGCGATGGAGATCAGCGCGGCCGAGCCGCTCCCGCCGCTCACCGTGAGCGCCTCGACCGCCGGCTTCGGCTCGCCCGCGGTGAGGTCGCGCGGGTAGAGCACGGTCAGCCATTGCGTGCTCGAGGCGATGTAGCGCGCCACCGAGAACGGGTGCCGGAAGGTCATGTTCGGGAAGAAGTTGGTGAAGCCGCTTCGATCGACCGAGAAGGCGTCAGGTCGGGGGACGTAGACCACGTCGAGCTCGAGCTCGCGCTTGCCGTCGTCGGTCCGCGTCGCCCACACCAGCCGGCCCGCCGTGGGGGCGGACGCAGCGCGGCCGGCGGCGTCCGGCGTCACCGGCCCGCTCGGGGCGAGCCCCGTCGCTGCCTCCGCCGCGAGGTCGCTGGCCATCCGGACCTCGCCGCAGACGTCGCCGCAGTCCACATCGGTGCTGGGCGAGGAGGGCCTGGCGGTGGCGTAGTCGGTGCAGATGGCGGGCGCGCCCGGCCGGCAGCCCAGCCAACCGCTGTAATGGAGGTGGGTGTCGTAATAGTGGAGCATCGGTTGGGCCGAGCCGACGCCCGCGGAGATCATGTGGTCGAAGACGACCACGTAGCTCCTCCGCGCGAGCGCCGCCGTGCGCCGCGTGGACACGTCGGGCACGTTGACGTAGTCGTCGATCGTGACCGTCGAGGAGTCGAGCTCCCCGGTCAGGAACGAGGCCCGGAGGATCGCCGGATCGTCCACGGGCCGGGTCAGATCGCTGAAGACACCGAGCTGGCGCCACGCGGGCGTCTGGTAAGTATCCCGGATCCCCTTGAAGCTGTCGACGGTGACCAGGTTGTGCGACTCCGGGCTGAAGTTGACCCAGTAGAACAGCGAGGTGTGGGCGCTGCCCGCGGGGTCGTAGTTGCGGCCGTCGCCCGGATCGATGATCAGGTATTGCCCCTTCGCGTGCAGGAGGAAGCTCGTCTGGTCGGGCTGGCTGTGCGAGGACGGCCGGTACTCGTGCTCGGTGGTCATCAGCAGGTGAACCGCGTCCGCGCTCCAGCCGGAGCGCAGCGACGTCATGTCCGAGGTGACGATCGACGTGTACGTGGGCTCCTGGCCCCCGGCGAAGGCCTTGGCGATGTCGGGATCGGTGTAGAGGATGCTGTAGACCGGGTTGTTGACGACGGCCTTGCCCTTCGCGCTGAGCCAGCCATAGAGGCCCTTCGCGTCGCGGCGCCCCTCTTTCTCGCTGAGCATGCTGGCGGCGATGCTGCTCAGCTGCAGGGGCTCGCGCCAGCCGGTCTCGATGGTGGCCGCGTTGCCGTCCGGCATGGAGAGGGCGGCCCCGTAGCGGAGCATGCGGGCGATGCGGTTGTCATTGCCCCAGGCAGCGGGCGTGTTCACCGCGTTGATGTAATCCCGGCCGTCGCGCGCCCCGCCGGAGAGCCTCTTCATGGCCTGGAGATAGGGCAGCATCACGGAGAACACGTCGTCCTGGTAGCTCGGGCCCTCGACGTAGGTGCCGTCCTGGGTGAGGCAGGCTTGCATGTAGGGACCGTAGGAGCGGAGGGCGAAGAGCGACTCCAGCGGCGCGTCGCCGAAGAGATCGCGCTCGACGGTGCAGGCGTGATCGCGCTCGCCCAGGGCGTAGCTCAGCGTGGCCGCGCCGCTGCCCACGCGATAGCGGAAGTTGGTGACGTACGTCGTGTTGAACTCCTCGTACACACCCATCGTCTTCCCGAGCGCGTCCTCCAGCTTGTCGCGGATGGCCGCGTCGTCGTCCGCGCTCAGCGCCGGCTGCACGAGGTCGTAGGCGTAGGCATAGTTGAGCAGGCTTCCGCCCCAGTACCAGGCGCCGGGCGTCTGGCTCCAGCCGGTGGCGGTGTCGCCCGCCTTCAGCAGCGCGCCGCGCGCCGCCTTCAATCCGTCGGCGCGCTGCTCGATCACCCAGGAGAGGGCCCCGTACAGCGCGCAGTTGGAGAGCTGGAGCTCTTTGGCGTCCGTATCCGTGGAGGGGGCCCCGCACGGGTGGCCCTGCCCCGGCGGGCCGCGGCGGACATCGTCCATCCAGGTCTTGTAAGGGTCCTGGGTGACCCGCTGGCGCAGGGCGGGGATCTCCTGGCGATCGAAGGCGATGAACGGGTGCTTCCGCTCGTGGATCTGGACAGGGGCGCACGGGGGCGGCTTGGAACAACCTCCGAGGCCCACCAGCAGGATCCACGGCGCGAGGGCTTTTCCCCCCCTTGAACGGAGCATGAGGGTCGTTGTTATCAGCACCGCAATGCGGGCGTCAATGTGGGTCGCCTCGCAACCACCTCCGGCGGGAGGAGGCGCCGCGCGCGCTCGAACAAAGGAGCGTCGAAGGAGCGTCGAAGCGGCGTCGTGGGCGTCGTGGGCGTCGTGGGCGTCGTGGGCGTCGTGGGCGTCGGTTCCGGCGCGGACATGGCTTTGTCCCGCGGACCGTGGTCCAATCCGCTCCCATGCGCGCCGCCCTCCGCCACTCGCCCCGCTGCCCCGCGGCGCTTCGAGGCTAGATCCAGCATGGTCCTGCCCGGGTACGAGATACAGGCTCAGGTCTACGACAGCACCAACACCCGCGTCTGCCGCGCCCTGCGCAAGGCGGACGGGGCGCCCCTCATCCTCAAGATCCTGAAGCCGCTCCGCCCGTCTCCCGAGCGGCTCGCCTGGTTCCAGCGCGAATACGATATGCAGCGCGGGATCGAGCTGCCCTGCGTCCCCCGCGCCTACGGCCTCGGGCTCGAGCTGCAGGGCTGGACGATGGCTATCGAGGACTTCGGCGGGGAGTCGCTGGACAGGCTGCTGCGCCGGGGGACGCCGCCGCTCGCCGAGGCGCTGGACATCGCCGTCCGTGTCGTCGACGCGCTCGGGCAGCTCCACGAGCAGCGCATCATCCACAAGGACATCAACCCCTCGAACATCGTCTGGAGCGCGGAGCGGGAGCGGCTCGCCATCATCGACTTTGGCATCTCCACCGTGCTCTCGCGGGAGAACCCCGTCCTCAAGAGCCCGGACGTGCTCGACGGGACGCTCATGTACATCGCCCCCGAGCAGACCGGCCGGACCAACCGGGCGATCGATTACCGCACCGACTTCTACTCGCTCGGCGTCACCCTCTACGAGCTCTTCACCGGGGCGCTCCCCTTCCCGGCGCAGGACGCGATGGAGCTCGTGCATTGCCACCTGGCGAGGCTCCCGGCGCCGCCTCACACCCGGGCGAAAGGCGTGCCGAGGGCGGTGTCGGACGTGGTGATGCGGCTCCTGGAGAAGGCGCCCGAGGCGAGATACCAGAGCACGTACGGCATCAAGGCGGATCTCGCGGCGTGCATCGCGGCGCTCCGCGAGACGGGCGCGGTGGGGGCGATCGAGCTGGGGGCGCGCGACGTGCCGGAGCGGTTCCAGATCCCCCAGCGGCTCTACGGCAGGGAGCGCGAGGTGGAGGCGCTGCTCTCGACCTTCGAGCGGGTCGCGCAGGGCGCGCGGAGCGCCGTCGAGGGGGCGCGCGGGGCGGCCGAGCTGCTGCTCGTGACCGGCTCCTCGGGCATCGGCAAGAGCGCGCTCGTGCGCGAGCTGTACGAGCCGATCACGCGGCGGCGGGGGTACTTCATCGGCGGGAAGTACGACCAGCTCCAGCGGGCGACGCCCTACGCGGCCGTGGTGGCGGCGTTCCGGTCGCTTGTGCGGCAGATCCTCGGGGAGAGCCAGGCGCGGCTCGCGGGGTGGCAGGAGGCGCTGCGCGGCGCGCTCGGCCAGAACGGGCAGGTCATCCTCGACGTGATCCCCGAGGTGGAGGCGATCCTCGGGCCGCAGCCGCCCGTGCCCGAGCTCGGGCCGACGGAGACGCAGAACCGCTTCAACCTGGTGCTCGAGCGCTTCCTGCGGGTCTTCGCGAAGCGGGAGCACCCGCTCGTGATCTTCCTCGACGACCTGCAATGGGCCGACGCGGCCAGCCTGCGGCTGCTCGAGCGGGTGCTCGGCGAGGAGCGGCTGGCGCACCTCTTCCTGATCGGGGCCTACCGGGACAACGAGGTCGGGCCGGCTCACCCGCTCGCGATGACGCTCGCGGCCATCCGCGCGTACGGGACGGCGGTGCGCGAGATCCACCTCGGGCCGCTCGCGCGCGAGCACGTGGAGGAGCTGCTCGGCCAGGCCATGCACGCGGAGCCGGAGCGGGTCCGCCCGCTGGCGGAGCTCATCGTGCGCAAGACCGAGGGCAACCCGCTGTTCGTGAGCGAGCTGCTGAAGGCGGTGCACAAGGAGGGCTTCATCGCCTTCGACCGGCAGCGGGGGCGGTGGCAATGGGACCTCGGCCGGATCGAGGCGAAGGGCGTCACCGACGGCATCATCGATCTCATGATCGGCAAGATCCGCAGCCTGCCGGCCGCGACCCAGCAGGCGCTCAGCCTCGGCGCCTGCATGGGCAGCGAGATCGACGGGCGCGCGCTCTCGCTGGTGGCGGGCAGGTCCGAGGAGGCGCTGTCCCAGGCGCTCTTCGCGGCGGCGCTGGAGGGGCTCCTGCTCCCGGCCTCCGAGCTCGAGGTGGTCCAGGACTCGACCAATCCCTCGCTGCTCGTGCGGCATTACCGGTTTTTGCACGACCGGGTGCAGCAGGCGGCGTACGCGCTCGTCGAGGAGGCGGAGCGGCCCGCGGTGCACCTCAGGATCGGGCGGCTGCTCCTCTCGAAGATCAGCGGGCCGGAGCGGGCCGAGCGGATCTTCCAGCTCGCGACGCACCTGAACCAGGGCCAGAGCCTCGTCACGGATCCGGTCGAGCGGCTCGAGATCGCCCGGCTGAACCTGGAGGCCGGGAAGCGGGCGAAGAGCTCCACCGCCTACGCCGCGGCGCGGGAGTACCTCGCCGCGGGGCTCGCGCTCCTGCCCGAGGGCTCCTGGGGAGAGCACCACGATCTCACCGCGGATCTCCACCGCGCGCTCGCGGAGGCCGAGGGGCTCAACGGCAACCACGCGCGCGCCGAGACGCTCGCCCGGGCGCTGCTCGATCACGCGCGGACGCCGCTAGAGCAGGCCGGCGTCTACGACGCGCTTGTCAGCCATTGCACCATGGTCGGGCGGTACGCGGAGGCCATCGACGTGGCCCGGCGCGGGCTCGCCCTGCTCGGCATCGACCTGCCCGAGCGGGATCTCGGCGCGGCGCTCGAGGCGGAGCTCGCGGACGTCGACCGCCGGCTCGCCGATCGCCCCCTCGAGTCGCTGCTGGAGGCGCCCGCCGTGGAGGACCCCGCCGGCAAGGCCGCGCTCAAGCTGCTCTCGAACGTGCTCTCGGCGACGTTCTACGTGGACCGGCAGCTCTACGCGTTCACCGTCACGAAGTCGGTCGGCCTGAGCCTCCAGTACGGGCTCGCCCCCGGCGCCTGCTCGATCTTCGCGTTCTACGGGATCGTGCTCTCGGGGTTCCGGGGCCAGCAGCTCGCGGGTTACGAGATGGGGGTGCTCGCGGTGCGGCTCGGCGAGCGGTTCAACAGCCCCGGCGACGTCTGCAACGGCTGCTTCGCCCTCGGCAATTTCCTGTTGCCGTGGGTGAAGCACCTGCCGGCGGCCCAGGCGGTCAACGACGCTGGGTACAAGGCGGGGCTCGAGGCCGGGGAGCTGCGGTACGCGGGCTACATCCTCATCTACAAGCTGTTCAACCAGCTGTACGAGGGCAGGCCCCTCGCCCAGGTGCTCGCGGATCTGCCGGAGTTTTTGCACTTCAACCAGAAGAGCAAGAACCAGATCGCGATCGACATCATCCGCGGGCTGGAGCTCGCGATCGCGGACCTCTCGGGCAGGGCCGGGGGCGCCGCGCCGGATCCCGCCGCCGAGGCCGACTACCTGGCCGCATGCGAGGCGAACCAGAGCGTGATGGCGCTCTGTTACCATCACATCCTGAAGACGCAGACGCTCTACCTGCACGGCGATCTGGCGGGGGCGCGCGCCGCGGCGACGAGGGCCGAGGCGCTCATCTCGGCCGTCACCGGCAACGTGGCGTCGGCGGAGCACCAGTTTCATCACGCGCTGTGCCTCGCGGCGCTGGCCGACGGCGCCGGGGCGGACGAGCGGCGGGCCTTCCTGGAGGCCGCCGCGGCGAGGCGGGATCAGCTGGGGCGCTGGGCGGAGGTCTGCCCCGAGACGTTCTCGCACATGCACGCGCTGGTCGGAGCCGAGCTTTCGCGGCTCGCGGGCGAGACCGGGGAGGCCATCGAGCGCTACGAGCGCGCCATCACCTCGGCGAGGGCGCACGGGTTCCTCCAGGACGAGGCGCTCGCGAGCGAGCTTTACGGCAGGTTCTGGCTCCGGCGCGGGAAGGAGCGGCTCGGCAGGGATTACCTTGCCGACGCGCGTTATGGCTTCGAGCTCTGGGGCGCGCGGCGCAAGGTGGCGCTGCTCGACGCGGAGCTCAACCCGCCGCAGCCGCTGGCCGAGGCGCCCCTCGACCGGACGACGCTCACCACCACGAGCACCCGGCAGCAGACGTCGCGGGTGCTCGATCTGGGCAGCGTGCTCAAGGCGTCGCAGGCGATCGCCAGCGAGCTCGTGCTGGAGCGGCTGCTCACCAAGCTGATGACCATCGTCATCGAGAACGCGGGGGCCGAGCGCGGCGTCTTGCTGCTCGCGCAGGGCGAGGAGCTCATCCCCAGCGTGGAGGCGCGCGTGGATCCGGCCGACCCGCGGGCCGCCCCCGCGGTCACGGAGCTGGATCTGGTGTCCTCCGTGGAGGGGGGGCAGTTCGCGGAGAGCATCGCCGTCTACGTGGAGCGGACCCGCGAGAGCGTGCTGCTCGGCGACGCGGCGCACGAGGGCGATTTCACCCAGAGCCCCTACATCACCCGGAACCAGACGCGGTCGGTCCTGTGCATGCCGCTCCTCAACCAGGGCAAGCTCATCGGCGTGCTCTATCTCGAGAACAACCTGGCCACGGGCGCGTTCACGCAGGAGCGGCTGGAGGTCCTGCGGCTGCTCTCGGCCCAGATGGCCGTGTCCATCGAGAACGCGGTGCTCTACGGGCAGCTCGAGCAGCGGGTCGGGGAGCGGACGGCGGAGCTGCGGAAGAAGAACGCCGACCTCGAGGAGGCGCTGCATCACCTCAAGGCGACGCAGTTCCAGCTCGTGCAATCGGAGAAGATGGCCTCGCTCGGCCAGCTCACCGCGGGCATCGCGCACGAGATCAAGAACCCGCTCAACTTCATCAACAACTTCGCCGAGGCGAACGTCGATATCGCCGCCGAGATCCTGGACGGGCTCGCGTCGAACCGGGATCTCCGGGTCGCCGAGATCGAGGAGCTGGTGGTGAGCCTGAAGCAGAGCGCCGAGAAGATCGCCGAGAACGGGCGGCGCACCGACGGGATCGTGCGGGGGATGATGCAGCACGCGAGCGGCGGCACGGGCGAGCGCCAGAGCGTCGGGCTGAACGGGCTGCTCGATCAGTACGTGAGCCTCGCCTACCACGGGATGCGGGCGCAGAAGCTCGATCTGAACGTGATCATCGAGCGCGATTACGACGCGGCGGTGGGCGCGATCGAGCTGGTGCCGCAGGAGATCGGGCGGGTGTTCGTGAACCTCCTGACGAACGCCTTCCACGCGCTGCGAGACAAGCAGCGCTCGGCGGCCGGGCCGTACGTGCCGACGCTGGCGGTGAGCACGCGGCGGCTCGGGCGCGAGGTCGAGATCCGGGTGCGCGACAACGGGGTCGGCGTCCCCGCGGCGCTGCGGGAGAAGATCTTCCACCCGTTCTTCACGACGAAGCCCACGGGCCAGGGCACGGGGCTCGGGCTGTCGCTGAGCTACGACATCGTCCAGGCCCACCGGGGCACGATCCGGGTCGATGGAAAGGAAGGCGAGGGCGCGACGTTCATCGTCGCGTTGCCCGGCTGAGGCTGGGGCTCTCTATTGCGGGGCGGATCCCTGGGGCCAGCGCCGCGCGAAGACGTTGTTGTCCCAGGCGACCGCGATCTCCGCGCCGCCTCGGAGCGTCATCCCTATCGCCTCGTAGATGAGCCGCGTCCCCGGGACATAGCCGAGATCCTCGAGCGCCTCCGGGACCGGCTCGAGGTACCAGCGGACCAGGTAGACGCCCTGCGCGCCGAGCCGCTGGGCGATCATGCGGCCTCGGGCGAACGTGGTCCCGTCGGGGCGCAGGGTGACGACCGAGTACTCGCCCTCGAAATCTCCGGGCGGGCCGCTGATCTTGGTTCCGGTCTCGCGCGCGAGCTCCCCCTCGTAGAGGGCGAGGGCGAAGGTGCCGTCGACATTGCCCGTCTGGAGATCGACGCGAAAGACGATGACGCCGCAGCTCGTCGGCGCCGGCTGCTGCGGATCGGAGATCTGAACGATCGGCATGGGGGCTCCTTACCCTGATCCAGCGTGCGCGGGGTACACTGCTCAGCTCGGAGGCGCAGGATCGGGGCTCGCGTGTGAGGCAGCGCTCGAGATCCAGCCTGAACGGCACCGCGCAGCGGACTACGCCGGCCGCAGGATCTGCCGCACCGAGTCCACGTCCGTGACCCGGTGCAGCACCGGCTGGAGCCCGGCGCCCGGGGCCTCGCCGAAGGCGCCGCTCGCGGCGACGGCGCGGGCGCGCGGGCCGTCGAGCACGAGGAACACGTCCCGGAGGCCCCCGGCGCCCGGCGCGTCGATCACGTCGACGATGCGCGAGCGATCGAGGTGCAGCTCCTCGTCGCCCCGCTGGATGAGCACGCGCCGATCGGTGATGAGGTACCGCGTCCGCGCCGCGAGCCGCGCCGGGCGCACCACCGACATGTAGAGCATCGCCGCGCCCGCGGCGACGAGCAGCACGATCGTGAGCGACAGGGACGCGACGAGCGCCACGAAGGAGACGCTCTCCGGATCCATGCCCGCCGCGGTCACGATGCGGATGCTGCGCACGGCGTGCACCGCCGTGACCACCGCGAAGCCGCCGAGGAGCACGCCGAGCAGCACCGAGCCGACGCCGCGCAGGCCGTTCGGGAGCCACTTGTGCCAGCCGTCGGCCGGGTGCGCCGACCAGAGCACCCGCTCGCCCTCGTCGAGGCGCTGCGAGAGCAGGCGGTGACCGTCGCCCGCGGGCGCCGACGGGACCACGCCCCGGAGGATCGCCCAGACGCGATCCGGGGCCACGACACCGGTCAGCACGATCGACAGCCGCCGCCGGAGGGCCCCGGTCGGCACCGCCCTGACGAGCTCGAGGTCGCCGACGCCGGGGTGCTTCGGGTTCCAGTGGATGCGCGCGTAGCTGATCGACCGCCGCTCGATGGAGCGCCGGAGCTTCCCGCGCTGCACGACGATGTGCCGATCGGTGAGCATGTACTCCAGCTCCGAGCGCCACCAGCGCGGCAGGTAGCTGAACGCCACCGCGAGGCTCGCCATCCAGGCCGCGAAGGCGAGCAGCTGGTTCGGCGACGCGTCGAGCGCCTTGCTCACGACGACGGCGGACGCGGTGCTGATCGCGGAGGTCACGCCGCAGACCGCCGCGCCCACGAGGTAGAGCATCGGCGTCGCGACGACCTTGGGACGTCCGGACCAGAGCACAACCTCATCGAACACCGAGTCACGCATCTCGATGGATCCTCCGTTCGGGGTGAGCTGGCCGGCGCGCCCCCGCGCGCGAGGGCGACCACGTTAAGGTGAACCCGCCGGCCGGGGTCGTAAAGGGGGCTCTCGCCATCGCCCGCTGTACGCTGTACGACCAGAGCGCCATCGGTAACCACGCGCACGCGCCGCCGCCCTTCGCCGTACGCCGCCGGAGCGGGCGGGAGCGGCGCGCGGCCGTCCAGACGATGAAGCGCCCGCCGCCTCGGCTCAGCGCCGCTGCGGCGCCGCGAGCTTGCGCAGGCGCTTCAACGTCTTCAACGTCTGCTCCGATTCCCTCTCGCACTGCGCCCGCCGCGCCTTCGCCAGCGGCAGCCAGGGATCGTTGCCCGGCGCCCGGGCGATGTAGGAGTCCCACGCGGCCACGGCCTGCAGGTAGGCCTCCGCGCGCGCGGCGCCGAGCTCTGCGCTCCGCGCCGCGGCCCAGTGGCCGAGCGCCGCGTACCAGGCCTCGTCGTGGGCGGGCACGTAGAACCAGCCCGCGCCGTTGATCTGCTGGTCGGCCCGGTCGTAGGTCCTCGCGAGCCGGATGTTCTCGATGCCCCCCTCCAGGTCGCCGGACCGGTCGAGCGCCACGGCGAGCCCCCAGAGCGTGGTCACGCCGTAACGGACCATATCGAGCGACCCGAGGGTCGAGAGCGAGGCGCGGTAGCCCTCGACCGCCGACGTGATGTCGCCGAGCGCCATGTAGGCCTCGGCCTGGTTGGCCAGCAGCAGCGCCCGCGAGGCCGCGTGCGGCTCGAGCACCAGCGCCTCGTCGTACGCCTCGATCTCGTCCGTGTACCTGCCGAGCCGCGCGTAGCAGACCGCCAGCGCGTGCCAGGCGTCGGCCCGGAAAGGCGCCGGAGGCTGGAGCCGGAGGAGCCCCTCGAGCGTCGCGACGGCGCCCTGCACGTCGCCGAGGTGCTCCAGGATGTCGGCGTAGCGCAGCCGCACCGAAGGGGTGCGCGACGTCGCCGCGCCGGCGCGCTCGTACAGGGCGCGCGCCTCGCGCAGCCAGAGCGGGCCGATCTCCTCGACCCGCTCCAGGAGCGGCGAGCGCCGGAGCTGGTCGTACCGCGCGAGCAGCGCGTCCGCCTGGGAGATGAGCTCCTCGCGCTCGTCGGCCGCCGGATCGAGCGCGCGGGACCAGACGGTCGGCGCTGCGTGGAGGGGCCCCGCCGCGAGCGCGGACGCGAGGAGCGCCGCGACGCCCGGCAGGCGCGAGCGCCACGGCAGGGGCGACCGCCGGGGCGGGGGCGATGGCCGCGTCACCGCGCCCCTCCCGCGCCTGGCCGCGGCGCCGCGCTCCGCTCCTGCGGGGCGCGCCCGGCCGCGCGCGCGGGCCGGTTGCCTCCGCCGCCGGCGCCTCGCCGGAGGGCGTCGAGGCGCGCGCGCGCCGCCGGGGCCCACGGCCCCTGGCCGCCGGCGCCCGCCAGGTACGCCTCCCAGCGCGCGATCGCGGCCGCCGTCATGGCCCGCTCCAGCGCGAGCGCCTCGAGGGCGAGCCTGTCCTCCGGGACCGCGAGGTACTCGACGGTGCGCAGGCGCGCCGACGCGCTGGCGAGGTCGTCCGCGGTCCGCTCGCGCGCGGCCGCGCCGGCGCTCCGGTCGTCCGCGCGCCCGCGCGCGCCTTCGCCGCGCGGGCGCGCCGCCTCGAGCGCGGTCGCGTCGCCTTCGAGCGCGGCGTCCGCCTGGGCCTTGTCGCCGGAGCGGTCCAGCGCGAGCGCGAGCGACAGCGTGACGTCGCGGGCGAGCTGCGTCTGCGCGCGCAGGCGCGCCTCGCGCAGGTAGGCGATCGCCTCGTCGAGGTCCCCGCGGGCGGCCGCCTCTCCGTGCGCGTCTCTGTGCGCGCCGGCGGGCGGCCTCGCGCTGGCGTCGGCGACGGACGCCGCGCCCGCGGTGGCCATCGACAGGTGCGCCGCCTCGAGCAGCACGAGCGCGCGCTGGTCCGCGGTCCCGAGCAGATCGATCCGCGGGACGAGCGCGCGGTAGATCGCGATCGCCTCGCCGCGCTTGCCGGTGCGGGCGAGCGAGCGCGCGAGGTCGTGCATCGTCTGCGGATCCTCGACGCTGCGGGGATCGACGCTCCGCGCCCGCTCGAAGGCGCGCGCGGCGTCCTCGGGCGAGCCGAGCGCGAGGGCGGCGCGGGCGAGCAGGACCTGCGGCGCGGCGTGCCCCGGGAGGAGCTGGTCGGCGAGGCGCGCCGACGCGCGCGCCGCCTCGGCGTCGCCGCCGAGCTGCGCCTGGCCGCGCGCGAGCAGGTCGCAGTAGCGCGGGAGCTCAGGCGCCCGCGCGCGCTCCCAGACGGTGGGCCCCCGCGCGATGGCCCGGCCGGATCGCGCCGAGCACTCGGGCGGACGCCCCGCGGCCGCCGCGGCGGCGACCAGATCGCCGCCCTGTCCGGCGTGCGCGGCGAGCGGGAGGACGAGCAGGGCCGTGAGCAGCAGCGGGCCGAGGTGCACGGCGAGAGTGTACCAGGGAGGCGCGCTGGAGGCTCACGCCGGGGCCGGCGGCGCAGGGCTGCGATCCGGTTGATCGGGTGGGCGTTGGTCCGTTATGGTGCCCGAGGTGACAGCGTCGACGGGGGGCGTTCGCGGGTCGTGTTTCGCTGGACTCCGCAGCCTTGGAGCCTGAGGAGGATCGACATCATGGGCGAGGTGATTCGCAAGGATGCGCCAGCGGACGACATCATCGGTGACGTGCGCGCGACGCTCCACAGCGCTTCCGCGAAGGGCGGGCCCCTCCGGGAGCTCGCCGAGCAGCGGCTCGTGCCCGTGCTGACGCTCTTCGACGGGGTGGAGGCCCAGCGCAACGCCGCGCGCTCCGAGGCGGAGCCGCTGCTCGCCAAGGTCGAGGCCGAGTCCGCGCGCGCCGACGACGCGCTCGGCAAGGTCGCCGACGACGTCTGGAACGCCGTGGGCCGCCCCTCCGCGGATCCTGCGCTGTCGATCCTGTTCCCGGGCGGCGTGGCCTACTTCGCCGACGACGAGGACGGCGATCTCACGGGGCAGCCGGATCGGCTGGAGGTGCTCGCGCAGCTGCTCGGCTCGGGGATCCACCCGAAGCTCAGCCTGGACAAGGCGCAGGCCGCGGCGGCCGAGGTGAAGTCGGCGGCGGCGGCGGTGCGCTCGACGGTCGAGGCGACCCGGCTGCCGCTGGAGCGGCTGAGCGTGCTCGACCGCATCCGCGCCTCGGTGGCGAAGAGCGCGCACATCGAGCTGGTGCACCTGAAGCGTCTCTACAGGGCGGCTGGCTTCAGCGAGGCGGAGATCCACGCGGTCATCCCGGATCGCGGCCGGGCGCGGCGCCGCCTGTAGCGCGCCGCGCCCCTCGGCTCACGGGCGGGGGTACGGGCCGGGCGCGCCGAAGCCAGACGGCGCGCCGCGGCCGTAAACCCCGTAGTAGGGGGAGACGGCGGGCGAGTAGGGCCCGTTGGCGCCGAAGTAGACGGGCCCGTAGGAAGGCGCGCTGTTGGCGAAGCCGCCGCCGTAGCTGCCGTAATTGCCGTAGTTACCGTAGTTGCCGTAGTCGATGTAGCTGCCGTAGGTGCCGTAGTTGCCGAAATAGGGCACGCCAGGCGGATAGCCGCCCTCCGGAATGTACGGGCTGCCGATGAGCGCGAGGAGCGACGTGGCGAACGAGAGGTTCCGCTTCGTGGCGCTCAGGACCTCCGGGACGAGGTGAGAGAGCCCCGGGTGCAGCTCGGGCCCCACGATGGCCATCTGCTCCTGGAGATGGGCGAGGAACTCCCGGTGTCGATAGATCTGAACATTGACGAACGTCCAGTCGAAGCTGGGCCCCGCGAGCCCCGTGAGCTGCTGCTGGCTCGCCGCGCCCTGCTCGATCAGCGCCAGGCTGATCTCGTTGTCCACCGGCGCCATGCCCATCTGCGTGAGCGCGAGCGCGAGCTGCTCGCTCGCGGCGGTGTGATGATCGAACAGCGTCTGGGCGAGCTCGAAGACGTGCGCGTCCGACGCCTTGGCGCGGGCCATCTGCGCGTCGCTGAGCTCGGTCGCGTTGAAGGCGGCGAGCACCGCGGCGAGCTGCGGCATGGTGAGCGAGAAGGCCTGTGAGGTGGACTCGACCGCCTCCTCCGAGCTGTCCTCGTCCGCCGCCACCAGAACACCGTCTCCCGCCGCGACGGAGCAAGCGCTGGTCCCCGCGAGCGCGAGGGCTGCCATCCATGCAAAACGAAGAGAGTCGACTCGAATGTTCATAATTCCCCCATGTCATTGACGGAAGCGGGGCCGGCGCTGGAGCGCTCGGCGGTGATGCCTGGCCCGCCCCGTCACGTATCTTGAACTGTTGTTGGGAGACGCAAGCCGCGAGAACATCAAATAGGCAATTCTCACCAGCGCGCAGGATCGGCTGAATCGTCCGTGCCGCGCGACGGACCGGCGCAGAGGTGCCACCTCTCGACGTCGATGAACGGACGCGGGCGCCCGCCCGGGCGGAGGCGCTGGAATCCCTGCGTGAGGGCGGGCGGGGGCCGGGAGCGGCGCTGTCGGAGGATCAGCGTGATGCCATGTCCTGGCTCGACGGAGAGCGCAGGACGGAGTTTGCCGCTTTGCTGGAGGACGGGCCCGGAGTCGGGCTCTTGGTCGCCGTCACCTGGCACGTCACCTGGCACCGTCACCTGGCACGTCACCTGGCCGCCCGGGCGGGAGAAGGACGTCAGTCGGAGATCCTGGCCGGTTTGCGGGCCAGGACGCCGACGGTGCCATAGTAGACACCCCAGGCCGACGGATCGGCCGCGAACCGGGCGTAGCCGGCGAGATCTTCCGCGCTGACCCGCCCTGTCGCGAGGTACCTGTGCTGGAGCTGGGTGGCTGAGAGGCTCATGATCTCGGACAGCGGGTGACCGCCAGGGCACAGCGGCACCTCGTTCTCGACGGCCTCGATGGCGAGCCCTCGCGACGTCAGGATCGCGGGGAGGCGCAGGCCGAGGCCGGGGTCCTTGCCGTCGGCCTCGAACATCGCGAGGATCGACCGATTGACCCGATCGAAGGCCTCGATATCCGGACCGGAGGCGCCCCTCGCCGCGGTGAAGTCCGGCTCCTCGAGCACCAGGTGGCCGCCCGGCTTGAGCGCTGCGAGCATGGCGTCGAGGAGATCCTGGAAATCCGCGTTGTGGACGAGCACGTAGCGGGCGTGGACCAGATCGAAGCGCGCCGCGTGGAAATTGAGCTGGCGGATGTCGCCCTCGATGATCCGGACGCCCGGCGGCGGAGAAGCGTCCATGAACCCGACATCGAGGTCGACCGCGACCACCTCGCCCTCGAGGCCCACGCGCTCTGCCATCCAGCAGGCGATCGACCCGGCGCCGGCTCCTACCTCGAGGCAGCTCCAGCCGGGCCCCATCCCGGACGCCTTGAGAAGGCGCCGGCTGCCGGGGTCGAAGAAGCCCTCGATCCGCCGCAGGCGCTCCAGCTCTCGCGCACGCTCCGAACCCGCAAACACGTAGCTGTCCTCGGCCATAGGAATGGACAGAATAGTCGATCCCATGGAGGAAAAGCGAACTTCTCCCTGCTGACTTCGCCCGACCTTCTTCCAGCGGCATCGATCTGTCGAGCGGCGCACAGCGGGTGGGCTGTTCGGCCCGGGCTGTAAAGCGCGCTTGTCCCGACGTTATGTCCAGACGCCTTCAATGGAGCGCGCCGTCACCGCCGCGCGTCTACGCGAGCAGCCTTGGGCGGAGCCACAAGAGGCCTGGCGCGGCGGGCGCGAGGGCCGCGAGCCCGAGGACCGCGGCGCGCAGGAGGCGCCCCTTCCCGCGCGGCGTCTGATGAGCACGCCGCCGCCCTGCCGCCGGAGCTGGGCCAGCGCGGCCCGGGCGCGGTGACGTGTGGCGCGTGTGGCGCGTGTGGCGCGTGTGGCGCGTGTGGATCGATTCGCTCGCTCCGTGGCCGGCTGAGCGCCTGTCGTCGAGCGCGCGCCGGCCGGCGTCAGGCGTTGTTCGTGTCCCGAGGGGTTAACGGCTCTCGATCGGGCGCGGCCCGATGCACCGTTCCGGCGTCGTCTCGATCCCGAGGGCCGGATCCGGCCCCAGCATGTCGAGCGCGGGACGCTACGCCGCCAGGCTCCGGAGGCGGCCTTCGCGCGCACGGGCGCGTCCGCATCGCCGGCGGCTCGGCACGAGCCGCGAACGCAAACGACCTGGGAGACACATCATGCGAAGCATGTTTCTGGTAGTCCTGACCGCGTTGCCGCTCATGGCCTGTGGGGGCAATCAAGGCGGAGAGGCGGCCTCGCCGGCGCCCGCGCCGGCGGGTGGAGAGACCCCCGGCGCGCCTGGAACCCCAGGAGCGCCCGAGAGCGGAACGCCCGGCGCGGATACGGTGCCTGGAGAGATGGGAGAGCCGGGCGCCCAGGGCGGGCAGGGCACCCAGGGAGGCACGCAGGAGTGGGGCAGCGGCACCCACCGCAGACCGGGCACGGGCGGCACGAGCGGCGGCACGCCGAGCGGCGCGCCGGGCACGGGCGGCACGACGGGCGGCACGCCGAGCACCGGCGGCGCGCCGGGCACGGGCGGCACGCCGGGCAGCGGCACCGGCGGCACGCCGGGGGGAGGGGCTTACGCGCCGGGCGGCGGAACCGGCACGCCGGGCGGGACCACCGCGCCGGGCGGCGGCAGCGGCCAGCGGGGCGGCGCGCCCGGCGGCGGTAGCAAGAGCGGCGGCTCCGGCCAGTAATCTTCAAGCTGCACGTCTGGACAACCGTCCCGCTGGACGAGACGGCGGCTCATCGCCCGCTGCGGTGAGCCGAGGTCCCGCCGCTCACGCGAACGCGTTGCGCCGCACGTAGGCGACGCAGACCTCGAGCTCGGCATGCCGGTCAGCACGTCGAGCTCGGTGAGCGCGATCAAGTCGAGGCCGTTCACCCGCGCCGCGCAGCGCAGCGCCGGCAGGTCCAGCCACCCGGTCCGCCGCGGCCGGCCCGTCACCGAGCCGTACTCGCCGAATGTTGCACGGAGGTGTGCGACGCGCGCATCTTGGTCCGGTCACCAGTGGCATTTGCTTTGGTCAATGCCTGGTGCAATGAGCGGTGCGAACGAGAGATGGACAAGTCGATCGACGAGATTCTTGCTGAATTTTCCAGTGGGTATGGTCCAGAGGAGGTCTGGATCCTCTCGCTGAGCGACGCCGAGGTTGTCGAGCGACTGCGGGCCATCGGGAATCATCCGTGCGTCGCCTTGGCCGAATACCTCGAATCGTTGTTCGTTCGGGTCCAAGTTGATCCAGCGTCGATCAAGCGCGAGCTGGAGGAGTCCGCGGGGTCCGTATCTGGTGCCTTTACGAGCTGGCTAGATCCCAAGGAGAGAACTGCCGACGGCCGAGTTGCATGGGTCGCCTATCACCTGGCCAATGGACGGGCCATCGCCCGAAGCTTGATCCTGAATTGGGTCAAGCAGGAGCCCTGCTTGTCGAGCGTGGCCCCCTCCTCCACCCCCTCCGATCCGGAATGATCTACCGCGGGCTGTGACTGCGTTACGCCGTCATCGACGGACGAGCGCCAGCCGCGTGTCCGCGGGCGCCTACACCCGCCCGCGCCGCCGGTAGCGACCGACTCCCCGGCGGGGCGCCCGCGCAGCGGCGCGCCCCTGGTCCCGCCCCCTCAGGCGAACGCGTTGCGCCGGACGATGGTCGCCTCGCGGTCCGCGCCGACCGAGACGACGTCGACCGGCACGCCGGTCTCCTTCTCGACCATCTCGACGTAGTGCCGCGCCGCCGCCGGCAGCTCGGTCATCGACCGCGCGCTGTCGATCGGCTCGCTCCACTCGGCCACCGTCTCGAGCACCGGCTTGGCCGTCGCGATGTCGTCGATCGGGAACTCGCGCGTGCGCCCCGACGGCGTGTCGTAGGCGACGCAGACCTTGAGCTCCGGCATGCCGGTCAGCACGTCGAGCTTGGTGAGCGCGATCCCGTCGAGGCCGTTCACCCGCGCCGCGTAGCGCAGCGCCGGCAGGTCCAGCCACCCGGTCCGGCGCGGCCGGCCCGTCACCGAGCCGTACTCGCCGCCGACCGACCTGAGCCGCTCGCCGAGCGGGCCGTCGAGCTCGGTCGGGAACGGCCCCTCGCCCACGCGCGTGCAGTACGCCTTCGCCAGGCCGAGCACGCGGCGGATGCGCGTCGGGCCGACCCCGGCGCCGACGCACGCGCCCCCCGCGATCGCCGACGACGACGTCACGAACGGGAACGTGCCATGGTCGATGTCGAGCAGCGTCCCCTGCGCCCCCTCGAGGAGCACGCGCTCGCCGCGGCGGAGCGCGCCGTCGATGAGCTGCGACGTGTCGGCGAGCAGCGGCGTGATGCGCTTCGCCAGCGGCGTGAGCTCGTCGAGGATCGCGTCGAGCGACGGCGGCTCGCCGCCCAGGGCGCGCAGCGTCGGCGTCCACGCCTCGAGCGAGCGCGACACGAGCTGCGCGAGCCGCTTCATGTCGCGCAGATCGCCGAGCCGCGCCCCGCGCCGCGACGCCTTGTCCTCGTAGCAGGGGCCGATGCCGCGCTTGGTCGTCCCGAGCCGCACGCCGTCCGCCGCCGCCGCCTCGCGGAGCGAGTCGACGAGCGGGTGGAACGGCAAGATCAGGTGCGCGCGATCGGACACGAACAGCCGCCCCTGCGTCGAGCAGCCCCGCGCCTCCACCGCGTCGATCTCGGAGACGAGCACCCCGGGATCGACCACCATGCCCTGCGCCATCACGCAGCGGGCGTTCGAGCGGAGGATGCCGCTCGGGATGAGCCGAACGATGAGCTTCTCCCCGCCCACCACCAGCGTGTGGCCGGCGTTGGGCCCGCCGGCGTAGCGCACCACGAGGTCGGCGCTCTCCGTATAAAGGTCGACGACCTTGCCCTTGCCCTCGTCGCCCCACTGTGCGCCGACGATCACGATCGCGGTCATTCCGAAGCTCCTCTTGGATCACGTGGCCCGGCCTCGGCCCGCTCGTCACTCCGAGCGGCTCCGTCCGGGTCCAGGTTCGCCTTTACCCCAGGCTCGCTTGCCGAGCGAGCGTCTACTTGCCGCCCGGACGTCCTGCCCCCGTCTTCAGCACGATCGCCTGGGCCGCCGCGGCGTCGTCGAGGGCCGCCGGAACCGCGCTCGCGCTCGTCGCGGCCTCGCCGCCGCCGGATGTCGCCTCGACCACAAGCGCCCCGTCGCGCTCCCGCACCAGGTGAGAGAACCGCCAGGACAGCGCGTACCCTTCAGGATCCTGGTCCGGCGCGTGCGCCACGGCCGGGACTCCCAGCCCCCGCAGCGCCGCCGCGAGCGACGCGGCGCGCTCCGGCCGCGCTGCGACGAGCACCCGCAGCGCCGGCTCGTCCGCCGCGCCCGCGACGTCGCGCGCCCAGGCCATCGCGTCGAGGTTCAGCCCGAAGCCGACGGCCGGCATCGGCAGGCCGAAGCGGGAGAGCAGCATGTCGTAGCGCCCGCCCGCCGCGATCGCCTCCCCGGGGCCATCGGCCAGTACGTGGAAAATTACACCCGTATAGTACGCCAGACCGCGGAGCTCGCCGAGGTCGACCCGGAGCGCCGGGCCGAGCTCGGGGCTCGCCCTCGCCGCGTCCCACAGCGCGCGGAGCTCGGCGAGCGGCGCCTCGGCGGGCGTGCCGGTGAGCAGGCGCGTGGCGCGGTCGAAGACAGCGGCGCCGTCCGGGTCGGCCGCGCCGCCGCCCGCGAGATCCGGCAGCGCGGCGATGGCCGCGACGATGCGGCGCGGGACGTCGGCGGCCTTCGGGCTCGCGAGCACGGCGGCGAGGCGGGAGGCGTCCTTCAGCTCGAGCACCTCCGAGAGCTCGGCCGCGAGCCCCGCCGGGACGGCGTCGAGCAGCGCGCGCGCGATCATCGCGTGGCCGAGGTCCACGACGAAGTGCTCCAGGCCGGCCTCCCGCACCGCGGAGGCGGCGAGGCGGAGGATCTCGAGCTCACCGGCGAGCGTGCCGACGCCGTAGAGCTCGACGCCGGCCTGCGGGATCTGCCGGTGGCGCCGCGCCCGCCCCTGGCGGCGGCGCAGGACCGTGCCCTCGTAGCAGAGGCGGATGGGGCGGGGCGCGTCCGCGAGCCGCGTGGCCACGAGCCGCGCGATCTGCGGGGTCATGTCCGGGCGGAGCGCCGCCACCTCGCCCGACTCGGGCTCGATGAAGCGCAGCACGTCCGCGGCGTCGAGCGTGCCGAGCCCGCGCTCGAGCACCTCGGCGAACTCGAACGCGGGCAGCGAGACCGGCTGGTAGCCGCAGAGCACGAAGTGATCGAGCACGCGCCTGGCGAGCGCGCGCCGGCGCCGCGCCTCCTCGGGGAGGAGATCGCGCATCCCGGCGGGCAGCGGGTGGGCCAGCGCACGCGGCGGGGTGGAGGCGGACGGCGCTGGCCGGTCCACCTCGGGCGTCGGAACGTGGCTGTTTCCCCCTCGGGGGGCTTCCCATCGCGGAGCGTCGCTGGACATCGTGGCCCCGCTTATACCGGCTGAGCACGCGGTGCGCACGCGGCGCGCACGTCCGTTGAGCTTGCCGTGGCAAGGCCTTTGCTGGTCGGTGCGCACCACCGGGCCCGTGGGCCGGAAGCGCACGCGGCGCCCTCGACGGAGAGATGGCTCATGGCTCTGACCGCCGTTCCGACCGATGTACCGAGCGCCAGCACGAGGCCTGAGACTCCTCTGGCGCCCTGCGGTCTCACCCCGCCCGGCGTGGTCGGGTCGCGCCCTTCGCCCCGCGCCCCGAGCGCGGGCCCGTTGGCCGAGGTCATCTGCCGGGCGAAGGACGGCGATCGGGAGTCGCTCGACGAGCTCACGCGGCTCATCCGCCCGCACGTGGAGCGGCAGCTCGCGCGCTACCCCGTGTCCGACGAGGATCGGCTCGACCTCGTGCAGTCGACGCTGCTGCAGGTGGTGCGGACGATCCGCTCGTTCCGCGGCGACTCGAGCTTCACGACGTGGCTCTTCCGCGTGACGGCGAACGAGGCGCTCATGCTGATGCGGTCGCAGCGGCGGCAGCGCGCGCGCATCGTCGAGGGGCTCGACTTCGAGGAGCTCGGCCTCTTGCCGACGATGCGCAGCACGATCGGCGAGGACGACGCCGCGTCCGCGGCGGAGCGGGAAGCGTACGTCCGAGAGGCGCTCTGCGAGCTGCCGGACGACTACCGCGACGTGGTGCTCGCGCACTACCACGAGGACCTCGGCCTCCAGGAGATCGCGCAGAAGCTCGCCGTGAGCGAGAGCGCTGTCCGCTCGCGGCTCCACCGGGCGCGCGTGCGCCTGCGCGCGATCCTCAACGCGACGGCGTTCGGGCGCGAGATCGCCGAGGGCGTCGCGGCCTGAGGGGCGCGCGGGCGGCGACGTCCCGCGCGTGCGGGGAGGGAGGCTGGCCGCGCGCGCAAATCCGACGCGCACCACCCGGGGGTGTGCAGCTAACGAACGGTGGAGAGCCTGACCGTCGCGTCGCGCCAGCGGCGGAGGACGTCCCAGAGCTCTCCCAGGGTACGGAGGAGCACGTCGGGGCGGGCGTCGAGGAGCTCGTCTTGCGATGCGAAGCCGCCGAGGACGGCGATCGATCGCGCGCCCGCGCGGCGAGCGCACTCGATGTCCTGGGGGCCGTCGCCGACCATCACCATCTTGTGCGGCTGGACGCCGAGGCGCGCCGCGAGGTGGAGCAGCGGCGCCGCGTCCGGCTTCTTGGCGGCGACGTCGCCGCCCGCGACCACCGCGCGGAAGCGCGCGCCGACCCCGAGCGCGGCGAGCACCGCGTCGGTGGTCGAGCGCGGCTTGTTCGTGCAGACGCAGAGCGCGAGATCGCCGAGGTCCGAGAGCCTCTCGAGCATCTCCTGCGCGCCGGGCATCCAGCGGGTGAAGTCGAGCGGGTGCCGCGCGTAGTAGTCGAGGAAGTGGCGGAGGACGTCCTCGACGCTCTCGGATGTCTCGGGGAGCCTGGCGGCGCGCGCACACAGCGCGCGCGCGCCGTCGCCCACGTACCGGACGATCACCTGCCCGGGCAGCGGAGCACGGCCCGTCGCCACGAGCGCATGGTTCACCGCCGCCACGATGTCGCCCCGACTGTCGATCAACGTACCGTCCAGGTCGAACACGACCACCGTGGGAGTGAGCATCGCCAGAGAGCCTACGCTGGTGCCCTCGCTGACGGAAGGTACGGCGAGCACCCAGATGTCATAAAAACCGGACTCGGTGTCCATTAATTAAGACTCTATGATTGAAATAGTTGACATTGGTTCGCCGGTCAGTTACCTGGTTCGAGGTTTCCGCGATCCCTCCAGGGATCGCGGACACCTCGAACCAGCGCGGCCGCGGAGCGGGCGCCGGGGCGCGAGCGGGGCGAAACCGCGAGGAAACAGAGCCGGGGCCGCGCGCGTGAAGCGGCGCAGACGTCCGGCCATCTGCGGCCGGATGTGTGGAAGGCGGAGCTCGCCGCCTGCGGATGGGGAAGGACGCGCTGGCTCGGAGGGCGAGGTGACGTTCAAGGAATGGAGCGCGGCGTGGGCAAGGGGCAACCTCGGATCACGAACGTCATCCGCACGCTGAGGTTTCAGGCGGGCGAGATGACCCAGGCGGAGCTGGCCGAGAAGGTCGGCGTCACCCGTCAAACCATCGTCGCCGTCGAGCAGGGCCGCTACTCGCCCTCCCTCGAGGTCGCCTTCCGCATCGCGGCGGCCTTCGGCGTGCCGCTCGAGCACGTCTTTCAGTGGAAAGGTGACGCGTCGGGCGAGCGGGGTTGAGAACAACGGTGCTTGCCCGTGTCGAACAAGGGCACAGGAAAGGAAGCGTCGTCGTGACCGCGAGTGCCGGCGACGACGAAGGCGCTGCGCGCGCGGTCGTGCTCCAACGTGAGGCGACGCGGATGCAGTACGGGGAGCCCACGCTTAGCGCGCTTGTGCGCGTCGACGTGCAATAAGGACCGCAATTTCCGCTGGTGCGGCGTTCATGCTGGTTCGAACGCCCGGCGCAGCTCATCCACGAAGCGCCCGCGGTCACCGGGTGCTGCTGCTCCGTGCTGGCCTGTCGATTTTGTGATCGAGTTGTCTCGATCCGGAGATTGCACAAGGCGTGAGCCGTGGTGAAGCGCTGACCCTGATGCAGCTCCCCGCCGCAGCGCCGCCCGACAGCCGGGCGGCGGCCGGGCGCCTCACCGGGCTCGTGATGGAGCATTCGGCGTTCGTCTGGCGCTCGCTGGTGCGGCTCGGCGTGCCGCGCGCCGACGCGGAGGACGCGGCGCAGCAGGTGTTCCTCGTGGCGGCCCGGCGGCTCGGCGACATCGAATCGGGCCGGGAGGCCGCGTTCCTGTTCAGCACGGCGCTGCGGATCGCCTCGCGCGCGCGGAGAACCCAGCAGCGGCGCCGGGAGGTGCTGGAGGAAGCGCCCAGCGAGCGCGTCGACCCGGCGCCGGACCCCGAGGAGATGATGGATCGCGCTCGCGCCCGCGCGGCGCTCGATGCCATCCTCGACACGATGCCCCTCGAGCAGCGCGCTGTCTTCGTGCTGTTCGAGCTGGAGCAGATGACGACGGCGAACATCGCGGCGCTGCTCGATCTTCCGGCAGGCACCGTCGCGTCTCGCCTCCGCCGGGCGCGCGAGCACTTCCAGGCCGCCGTGAGGCGGATAGAGGCGCGGGCCCATTTCCGAGGTGAATCGCCATGACCGATCCCGAGCGCCTTCTGGACCAGAAGGGGAGTGCTCTGCGAACGACGCTCCTCCGCGCGGCGCTCGACGAGAGTCCGCCGAGCGGCTTGACCCGGCGAATGCTCGTCGCGGTCGGCGTCGGCGCGGCCGTGGCGGGGACCGGGAGCGCGGCCGCGGCGGGGACCGGGGGCGCGGCCGTGGCGGGGACCGGGGGCGCGGGCGCGGCAGGGGGCGCGGGCGCGGCAGGGGGTGCGGCCGCGGCGGGGGGCGCGGCCGTGGCAGGGGGCGCGGCCGTGGCAGGGGGCGCGGCCGTGGCAGGGGGCGCGGTCGCGGCAGGGGGCGCGGTCGCGGGGGTGGGGGGCGCGGCCGCGACGGGGGGCGCGGCTGCGGCGGGGGCGAGCGCCGCGCTGAAGGTGGCGGGCGTGGCGGGCGGGAGCGGCATCTTGAGCGCGCTCGGGATCGGCGCGGTCGCAGGGGTCCTCACGCTCGGGGTCGCCGAATGGACGCACGTCGACGCGCCGACGCCCGCGGGGCGCGCTCAGGAGGCGGCCAGCGCGCCGACTGCGCTCGCCGCGCCGCGCGCACCCGTCGCGGCCGAGGCGGAGCTGCACGAGCGCGTCCCGGAGGAGCGAACGGACGAGGCTCCGCCCATGGCCGCGCCCGCCGCCACGGCTCCTGTCGCCACGGCGGCGAGCAGCCCGCGCGCACGCGAGAGGAACGCGCCGACGCTGGCCGCCGAGCTGGCGCTGCTCGACACCGCGCGGCGCGCGCTGCGACGCGGTGATCCGGCGGCCGCCCTCGCGCTCCTGGCTCGCCACGCGCGCGAGTTCCCGAGCGCCCAGCTCTCCGACGAGGCCGCCGCGATCCGCGTCGAGGCGCTGGCGCGCAAGGGGGATCGCGCGGGCGCACACGCGGCGGCGCGGCGCTTCCTCGAGGCACACCCGGGCAGCCCTCACGCCGATCGCGTCGAGTCGGCCGCCGGGCTCGACGCGCGCAAAGGAGCCGTGCAGCGGAGGAGCGGACCCGCAGACTGATATGAAAAGAGGCATCGTCATGGCGTGGCGGGAGACCGCGCCCACGCGCTGCCGTTCCTCCGCGCGCTCGCTGCCCGTCGCCCGGAGCGCCCATCCGGCGGTGGAGGGTCAGGGGGCACCCGACCTTGGTTGGTGCCCTACCGCGGGTTCACGATCGAAATCTGGAACCATTCGCCCACCTTGCCGGAATACTGGGATACGCCTCCGACGACACCGGGCCCGCACAGGTTTCCTTCGGCGCCGTTCGTATCCCGCGGTCCCATGACGTTCCACACCGAGGAGCTGCAGTCCGCCGCGGTCTCGGTCAGATGGAAGTGCGCCAGGCCGCTGCCCGCGCTCCAGTACAAGAAGTTGTATTGCGGGTAGCAAGAGGCCCCGTAGCAGTCGACGCAGCCAGCTGACCACTGCATGATGTCCTCCTCCCCGTCCACGACCGCTTCCTTTGTCGTGAAATAATAGGTCATCTCGCTGATCTGCTCCTGGCTGAAGCCCACGCTCGCGAGGCTCCACCGCGACGTCCCGCAATCCGCGCATTCTCTGCATTCCAGCACGATGTCGTCCGCGTCTGTCGCATCCGCGAGCACGACAGCAGGCCACATGGCGGGGATGTCATCGCCGAGCGTGTCGGTGAACTGTGCCGCGATGCTCGGCGGCGCGCAGAGGGGCAGCCCCTGACACTCCGGATCGGCGCAATCCGCGAGCCCGTCCTCGTCGTCATCGTAGCCGTTGCCGCAGGCCGCGTCGGTGTCCTCGCGCGGCGCCGCCGTGTCGTCGACGCCGATGACGATGTCGAGGCTCCCCTGACCGACGGAGACGACATCGCCGTCGGCGCGGAACTGGAACACGACCGTCGATGTCGTGCCTTCGTTGATGAAGACCTGCAGCGGATTCGGCGACGTCAGGACCGCCTGAACGGGCTGGTAACCGACGCCGGTCCACCGCTCGAGGACCCAGGAGGGCTCGAGGTACACGTCATAGTGGCCGACCGGAAGCACCTCCGTGATCACCGGCGCCTCGATCGAGCCGTCGACGAGCCGGTTCGTCGGACCGTGGATATTGAACCACGCGTTCGACAGGCGGTACGTCGCGCCCGTGACGCTGGTCCCGACGAGGGCGAGGCTGATCGAGCCGACCTCGGACGCCTGCCCGACGCCGTCCGGCGTCTCCGCTCCACAACCCACCTGCATCGCAAGTGCCGCGAGGACGGAACATACGAAGAACTGGCGCAAATATCTCATGATGACTTCCTATCAAAGACGCTCGCGCAGGAGAAGCGAGATCGCCACCGTACAGCCGCGCTGCACGCGCTGGTGGATAGGTACCGCTTCACCTTGCCGGCGGCGTGCTCATGGGCGCAGGGCTACGACAGCGCGGCGTTGTGGTACGTGAGGCAGCCGGAAGTCCAGCACCTGGCCAGCCTATGTGAGCGTTCACATTTGCAGCGTCCATCGAAAACCGGCGATCCTAGAGTCGGAGCAGGGCGCCGCGGCGCCCGCGTGAGCTCTCGTGCGACCTCGTCAGCTCTCGTCCGTTCTGGTGGACCTGGGCGGTAGAACCTGCTCGGCCTCGACCACGAAGGGGCCGCCTTCGCGCCTCGGCCTGCGGGGTCGAGCCGCCGGATCGCCTCACAACGAGCGCGGCCGATCGCGCTTGACATTCCATATGTGAACGTTCACAATTCTCCACATCTTAACCGATTCATTTGCGGGGGCGCATCGCGTATCGCGTATCGCGCGTTCGTGTACCCGTGTGTCCGCGCGATCGCGGCGGGTGCTGTCGGCCCCGAGTTCCGGCGGGGTGGCCACCCGTCATGACCCACGCGCCAGAGGAGAGGTCAGGGATGCATTCGAAGAGGATGGGACTACGTTGGTTCGGCTTTTCTTCGTTCGCCGCCCTGCTCGCGGCGTGTTCCGGCGGGGACCTCAACTCACCGGAAGGAAATGACGGCGGTGGCTCCGGCGACACCACCTCCATGGTGGCAGGCAGCGGCGGCGCAGCCCCGACGCCGGCGGCGGGAGCCACGAGCAGCGGGGCCACGAGCAGCAGCGCCGCGAGCAGCAGCGCCACGAGCAGCGGGGCCACGAGCAGCAGCGCCACGAGCGGAGCCGGTGGAGGCGCCACGACCGGAAGCGGCGGCGCGGGCGGAATCGACCCGGACACGATCACCGCGCCGGAGGGCAAGATCCCGAACATGCCCATGCCGGCGAACAAGATCAACTTGCCGCGCAACAGCTGGCGAGACGGCCTGGTGTCGCCGACGCTCGAGGCGGGCCATCACCAGAACCAGCCGATCGTCATCAACGGCTACGTTCAGGGCGCCGGCAACGCCGAGATCGTCTTCTACGACATCGCCGATCCGACCAACCCGAAGATGCTCTCGCGCATCCAGAGCCCTGGCTTCGATCCCAGGGGAGGGCCCAAGGGCGTCGGCGAGGCGGAGTCGCACCAGACCTCGCTCGGTCGCTATGGCGACAAGTTCTACCAGGTCACCACCTCGGGCACCGGCGTCGACATCTGGGACGTCACCGACGCCCGCGCGCCTCGTCACGTGAGGCTCGTCAAGCTCGACGGCATCAACTACGGGGACTTCACCGACGCCGTCTGGGGCATGTACTGGCAGGGCAGCGTCATCTACGTCGGCGGCACCAACACGGGCCTGCACATCCTGGACGCCGCGGATCCCGAGGACGTGAAGTTCGTCAAGAAGATCCCGATCTCGCAGTTCGGCGGCGTGAGCGCCGGTCCGCTGTGGGCCGTGGGCAATACGCTGGTCATCACGACGCCCAAGGACAACGGCGGCATCGCGACGATGGACATCAGCGATCCGATGAACCCGGTCGCGCTCGACTTCATCACCCCGAGCAAGAGCTACATCTGCGGTCTGTACGGCAAGCACGTCTACGTGCAGTCGCCGCTGCGCGTGTGGGACGTGCTGACCGACCCCACCGACATCGGCTCGGCCAATTCACCCATCGCCACGCTGCCCGACTCGGCGTTCAGGGCCATGGGCTACCCCGCCGGGTCCGAGTACATGAGCTTCTCCGACGGCACCCTGTTCCTCGGTCACCTGCGGCCGGACGCCGGCGTCTCCAAGATCGACGTGCGCGACATCCACAAGATGTCGATCAAGAGCCGGGTCTGGGGGCGGCTCGAGTTCACGAACGGCGACGACCAGTTCTCGATCCCGGTCGGCAGCCTGCTGGTGCTGGCCGACGACGAGCTGCCCTACCGCGGCATGGTCATCGCCGCGCACTCGACCGAGCCGGACACCACGCCCCCGGCGGTCGACACGGTGCTGCCGAAGAACGGGGCGACGGGGCTGTCCAGGAGGTCGCGCATCGGCCTCAGCCTCACCGACAACGTCGAGATCGCCACGGTTCACCACGGCAGCTTCATCGTAAGGCCGATGGGCGGGCAGCCGGTGAAGGGCTCGTTCGGCCTGTACATGGGCATCGTGAGCTTCGACCCCGACGAGGACCTGATGCCGAACACGACCTACGAGATCGTGCTGCCGAAGGACGGCATGAAGGATCTCGTCGGCAACGGCATCGCGGCCGAGTTCAAGTCGACGTTCACGACCGGTCCCTGAGCCATGCGCTCGCTCCCGAAGCTCCTCGGCCTGCTCGGAGGCATCTGCGCGGCGGCGGCCTGGCCGGCCGAGGCGCGCGCCGTCACGGCCAGCGTCCCCGTGCGCGCGCCCTCGCTCGCCGGCGAGGCCGTCACGTTCGACCTGACGATCGGCGACGCGGTCGGCCCCGTTCAGGTGCGCTGGGACATGGGAGACGAGACGCGCACCGAGTTCATGGTCGACGACGTGCAGCAGGTCCACACCTACGCCGCTCCCGGCCACTACCCGGTGCTCGTGACGGTCAAAGACGATGTCGGGTTCACCAGCGTCGCCTTCGTGCACACGGCGCACCGGCCGCTCGTCACGGGCAGCGCGGCGGGCTCGACCGACCTCGTGTACGACCCGCCGAACGCGAAGGTCTACACAGCCAATTACGAGAACGACAGCGTGAGCGTGCTCGACGCGAGCGCGCTGACCAAGGTCGCGGAGGTGCCGGTGGCGCGCGGCCCGGTCGGGCTCGCGCTCACCGCGCAAGGCACGCTGTGGGTGCTGCACCGGGATGCGCACGCAGTCTCCATCCTCGACACCGCGTCGCTCTCGGTGGAGCGCGAGATCGCGCTGCCGTACGCGTCGCAACCGATGGGCCTCGCGATCAGCCCGACCGGGGACGCCGCGTACGTGACGCTGATGGCGGTCGGCAAGGTGCTGAAGCTGGACGTGGCGAGCGGCGCCGTCGTGGCCGAGCTCTCGCTCGGCGGTACGCCGCGGGGCGTCTCGGTGTCGCACGACGGCTCGCAGATCTACGTCACGCGCTTCCTCTCCGAGGACAGCCACGGCGAGGTGGCGCGCATCGACGCGGCGACCTTCCAGGTGAGCACGCGCTTCGCGCTCGCCGCGGACACCACGACGGAGGACACGGACCAACAAGGGCGCGGCCTGCCGAGCTACCTGTTCTCGGTGGGGCTCTCGCCCGACGGCTCGTTCGCGTGGGTGCCGGGCAAGAAGGACAACATCTTTCGTGGTCCATTTCGCGATGGGCTAGACCTCACCGACGACAACACGGTACGTCCGCTCGTGGCGCTGCTGAACCTCGCGGAGGGCGCCGAGGACGTCGCGCGGCGCATCGATCTGGACGATCGCAACCTGCCGAACCAGGTCGTGTTCACGCCGCTCGGCGACTACGCGTTCATCAGCGTCGCCGGCTCGGCCCTGGTGGAGGTCCGCGACGCCTACACGGGCGAGTTCGTGACCGCGCTGAAGGAGGCGGGCTTCGCGCCGCGCGGCCTGGCGCTGACCGAGACCAACAAGCTGTTCGTTCACGGGTCGCTCAGCCGCACGGTGACTGTCTACGACGTCGCCGACATCGTCAGCTCGCACGACCTCATCACCAAGAAGCTGGCCGAGATCCCGACGGTCGCCGTGGAGAAGCTCGACCCGCAGGTCTTGCGCGGCAAGCAGCTGTTCTTCAACTCGGCCGACATCCGCATGAGCGACCAGGGCTACATCAGCTGCGCGTCGTGTCACTTCGACGGCGCGGAGGACGGGCGAGTCTGGGACTTCGGCAGCGCGGGGGAGGGGCTCCGCAACACCGTCTCGCTGCTGGGGCGGCGCGGCACGGGCCACGGCAACGTCAACTGGAGCGGCAGCTTCGACGAGATCCAGGACTCGGACGACAACATCCGCCACCTGTTCGGCGGGAAGGGCTTCCTGACCGCCGAGCAGATCGCCCTAGGGACGGTCGGCACGCCGCGCGGAGACAAGAAGGCCGGCCTGAGCCCCGAGCTCGACGCGCTCGCGGCGTTCCTCGGCTCGCTCGACACCTACCGGCCGAGCCCCTTTCGCAATCCCGACGGCTCGCTCACCCAGGACGGCGTCGCGGGTCGCGCCATCTTCAAGCGCCTGGGCTGCGGCTTCTGCCACACGGGTCCCGACGGAACCGACAGCGCGGGCGGCAAGCTGCACGACGTCGGCACCGTGAAGCCGTCCTCCGGGATGCGCGCCGGCGAGCCGCTGCTCGGCATCGACACGCCGACGCTGAACGGCGTCTGGGAGACGGCGCCGTACCTGCACGACGGCTCCGCGCCGACGCTGCGCGATGTCCTCGTCACGGCCAACCCTGATGATCGTCACGCCTTCACCAGCGCGCTCAGCGAAGCCGAGCTCGGGCAGCTCATCGCCTACGTGCAGCAGCTGGACGGCACCGTCGACCTGGAGCCGAGCAAGGGTGACGGCGCGGGTGAGGAGCCGAGCGAGGAGGGCCTCTTCGGCTGCAGCGCGGCGGGCGGGCGCGGCGATCGCCGCGCGCCGCTCCTTTCGTTCGCGCTCGTGGCGGCGTTGATGACGTTCGGCGCCCGCCGAGGGAGGCCCACGTGAGGCGTCTGCAGAGCCTGTGCCTGGTTTCGCTGCTGCTGGCGGCGTGCGTCGGCGAGATCGGCGGGGGCGTCGCCACGGACGAGGCGACGACCGACTGGGACACGCTGCCGTCCGTGAATGCTCCCGACGCGGAGCTGTCGGGCCTGCCCAGGCGCGAGGCGCAGTATCGCGCGCTGTGCGCGACGCCGCGCGGCGACAGCTTCTGGCAGGCGGTGTGCGCCGCGCCCCGCCCGGACATCACCGACTTCGCCAGCTTGCTCAGCGTCGCGAAGCTCGACGATGATCGCGCCTTCGCGCTCACCGGCAACTCCACCTCGCTCGTGAAGGGCGCCGTCTCCGCGGTCAATCCGCGCCTCATCGTCTTTCCGCGCGTGACCGAGATGCGCGAGAGGCCGGCTGAGATGACCGCGCTCGGCTTCGTTCGCGGCGAGCCCTTCGTCGAGATCGTGAGCCGCGACCTCTCGACCGGTGACTACAATTTCTACCTGTTCACGTTCGAGCGGCAGTGTGATTACGACGGCAGCTGCGATCTGGCGAGCCTGCTCACCGAAGAGATAGAGCACGGCTGGACCGCGTTCACCATTTACAGCGAGGAAGACGTCGAGAACACGTCGTTCGACTGTCGCTCGTGCCACCAGCCAGGCGGCTATGGCACGAAGAAGATCTTGCGCATGCAGGAGCTGGAGTTCCCCTGGATGCACTGGTTCCCGCAGCGCTTCGTGCAGCGGACGGAGTCCGATCGGGTGCTCACGGCGCAGTTCCTGGAAGCCCACGCGGAGGACGCGCAGTACGGCGGCATCCCCATCGCGACCATCGAGAATGCCATCGACGAGGGCAGCGGCGCGCAGCTCGAGGCGTTGCTCGTCGCCGAAGGCCAGGCGGCGCAGCCGAACGCGTTCGACCCGCGCATCGAGGCCGAGGCCAAGGCCGGCGCGTCGAGCTCGATCTGGGAGGAGCAGTTCGCCTTGTCGCAGGCGGGTGATTCGATCTCGGTTCCTTACCCGCTCGTGGACGTGACGGATCCCGCGCTCCGCGCGGAGCGGGCCCGGTCCTACCTCGACGTGGTGACGGGCGCGGCCCCGCGACAATCCCTGCTCGATCTGCGCGACCTCTTCTCCGCAGACGCGAAGGTGAAGCTCGGCCTGGTGCCGCCGCCCGGGGCGAGCGGGCGCGCCGTGCTCACGCAGCTCTGCTCGCGCTGTCACGACGGTCGCGGGAACCCGGCGCTGAACCGCGCCAGGTTCAACGTGAAGAACCTGGACGCGATGTCGCGAGAGACGAAGGACAAAGCCATCTTCCGCTTGCAGGAGCCCGCGACCTCGCCGCTGCGCATGCCGCCGTGGCGCGCCGCCGACGAGCTGCCCCCCGCGGAGCTCGCCGCGGCCATCGAAGAGCTGGCCAAATAGCGCCGTCCGCGTGACCGCCGCGCGCCAGTTTGGGGTTGACGCAGGTTATGTGAGCGTTCACATTTGGCGCTCCAGGACCTGCATTGCCTTGCCCGCTTCGCGCTGGCGTGACGTAACCCGAGGGGCATCGTGGACCACGAAAAGAAAGCCATCAGGCGCTTCCATGTCTTCTGCTTTCTCTCGAGCGTCGCGATGCTGGCGTGCGGCGAAGAGAGCGGCGGCGCGGCGCAAGCCGCGGGCTCGGGCAGCTCGAGCGTGTCAGCCGCCAGCGGGGCGCCGACCGGCGTGACCGCTGGGTCAGGCGGCGCTGCCAGCGGCAGCGGCGGCGCCGACGTGAGCGACGGCGGAATGGGCGGAGCAGGCGCGGGCGCGGGCGGAGCAGGCGCGGGCGGAGCAGGCGACGGCGGCGCCGGAGCGGGCGGAGCCGGGGGCTCGCCGCTCCCGCCGATCACCGATTACTCTGCCGAGGGGCCGTTCGCGACGACCGTGGAGCGGAGCGCGGGGCCCAGCGGCAACTTCACGATCTTCAGGCCTGAGCGCCTGGGTGAGGGCGGCTTCCTGCATGCGCCGATCATCTTCGGCCCCGGGATCAATACGCAGGTGACCAGCTACACGGCTCTCCTGTCGAACTTCGCATCTCACGGCTTCGTGGTGGTCGGCGCCAACCTCCTCACGGGCGGCCCCAACGCCCCGAACAACCGCGCGGCCATGCTCGAGGGGCTCGACTGGATCATCGAGCAAAACAGCGAGGCGGGCAGCCTCTACGAGGGCAAGATCGACGTGGAGCACGCCGTTTCCATGGGCTACTCGGTCGGCGGCACCGCCGCTGTGGAGATCGGCGGCCATGAGGCCGTGGCCACCGTCGTCTCCATCCACGGCCACGTCGCGACGGCGGCCCTGCACGGGCCCATGCTGCAGACCAGCGGAACGCAGGACACGGTCGGGCTTCCAATGCAGCAAAAAACGTACGACATGTCCCAGACCCAGACATTCCTGGCGACGGTGATGGGCGCGGATCACGGGTACATCACGCGCGACGTGGGAGGCGTCCAGCGGCCGGCGATCGTGGCCTGGCTCCGTTACTGGATCTACCAGGACACCGGTGGGAAGCACTATTTCTACGGTGATGATTGCGTGATGTGCACCTCCCCCTGGGTGAATCCCCAGCGCAAGAGCTGGGAATGACCTGGCGCCGAGGGAGACGGCACGACCCCATCCACCATCGGAGACGTGCAGCCCCGTCGGTTGGTTGAGGAATGTCGCGATTCACAGCATAGCAGTGTGCCGGCGTACGGATCTCGCGTACATCTTCGGGGATGTCGACCTTGCCACCCCGAGCGCGCTCCGGATACAGTCCATCATCCAACGAATGGCAGATGAGGGATTAGGGGAGATCGGGCGGCTCAGGGCGGAGATCGCAGTGCTGCACGCGCGGGTCGAGGAGCTGGAGAGCGCGCTGGCGGAGCGGTCGAGCGGCGGCGCGGCCGGGGGAGCAGCGCAGCCCGGCGCGGTGAGCGCGGACGCTCACACCGCCTTCGGCCCGCTCGCGTGGCTGCTCACACCGGCGCGGGCGCAGATCCACTGGCGTCCCGATGGCACGGTGACCCGCTGGAACGATGGCGCCGAACGTGTCTTTGGCTGGAGCGAGGGCGAGGCCGTCGGCCGCAGGCTCTCCGAGCTCGTGGGCGCAGATCCCGTGTCCCCGGACGCGGTGCGTGCGCTCTTGCTCGACTGGGCGGAGAACCGGTTCGCCTCGGCCACGAGCGAGGGCAGGACGAAAGACGGGCAGGCGCGCCTCTTCCGGTGGACCCACGCGGTGCTGCGCGACGACAGCGGCGGCGCGCGTGAGATCGCGGCGATCGTCGAGGACACCGGCGACCCACCGTGGAGCGAGCACGTGCTGCTCGGGCGGCTTCAGCTGCTCCTCCAGCTGGTGGACCACTCGCGCAATTCCATCTTCGTCAAGGACACAGACGGGCGCTACGTCTTCGTCAACCGAGCTCACGCCGAGGCCCTCCAGAGGCACGTCCTCGAGGTCATCGGCAAGAATGAAATCGAGCTGAGCCCCCTGGCCACCGAGGCCATCGAGCAGGTCGTGACGAAAGAGCATGAGGTGATGGCCGGGGGAAAGGCGATGCAGTACGAAGAGGTCCTGCGGCTCGGCGACACGACGATTCATTTCTCCACCGTCAAGTTCCCGATCCTCGACGGGCGTGGCGAGCCGATGGGCCTCGGCGGCGTCGTCACCAACACCACCTTGCTGAGGCACGCGGAGGCCGAGCGGGCCGCGCTGCAGGAGAAGATCATCGTCGCCCAGCAGGCGGCCCTCCGGGAGCTGTCCACGCCGCTCATCCCGATCGCCGACCGGGTGGTGGCGATGCCGCTCGTGGGGACGATCGACAGCGCGCGCGCAGCGCAGATCATGGAGACGCTGCTGTCCGGCATCAGCAGTCAGAGCGCACACACCGCGATCCTGGACGTCACCGGCGTGCGCGCTGTCGACGAGCACGTCGCCGATGCCCTGACGCGGACCGCGCGCGCCGCCCAGCTGCTCGGCACACGCGTGGTGCTCACCGGCGTGCGCTCGGAGGTCGCGCAGACGCTGGTCACCCTCGGCGTGGATCTGTCCGGTATCACCACGCTGGGCACCCTGCAAAGCGGCATCGCGCACGCCCTCCGCAACCCGGGGAACCAGCGGTCGGCGGGGTGAACCCGCCTGAAGGAGCAGGAGCTCGGGCCGCCTGGCAGCCGTGTTCTTCGACCGCCGAGCCACGCTGATGCGTTGCCATGTAGGCCTGCCGCGCGGCCGCCGCCGGAGGGGCGGGCGGCAAGGCGCGTGGTCGGTCGGCGGGAGCTGGCCGAGACTACCAGCGCCCGCCGGATCGGTTACGTTGTCAGGACCCCATGACGATCGACACCTCTCCCGACGCGCCCATCCCGTCGGTGCTGTCGAAGCTCGACGAGATCCGGCAGCGCATGGCCTCCCACACCGATCGGGACGACGAGCGACGGGTCCTGGAGATCCTCGCGGGCTCGACCGCCGTCGAGCTCGATCAGCTGCTCCTCCAGCTCGATCTGCCCGCGCTGCTCGGAGACATCGACGATCGCCTCATCGGCCCCGACAACCGCACGGCGCTGCTCGATCTCCTGACCGCCGAGCGCCTCGGCGACCTCGGGATCCCGGCCCGCGCGGCGCTCGCCTCGGCGCTGCAGCGCGGCCGGACCGGTAGCCTCGACGAGCAGGCGCTGCGCCGCCTCTGGCTCGGCACGCGCGGCGCCGACGTCACGCGGCTCAAGAACGCGCTCGACGGCCGGGGAGGCTACCGCGATCTTCACCAGCTCTTCTACCACGATATCGACGACGACTCCCTGCGCGAGGAGCTGCTCGCGCACTTCGCGCGAGAGGCGGTCTCGGCGTCTGGCTCGGTCTCGGTGCGCGAGGTGAAGATCCTGTCCGATATCGACGATACGTTCTATGCGAACTGGAAGGACGCCCGGTACCCGAAGAAGACCGTCTATCCCGGCGTCCTGCAGTTCTATGCGGAGCTCGACCGCGGCCCTGGCCCCGTGCCCGGGCGGGCCGGCGATCTGACCTTCGTCACCGCCCGCCCCGGCGACCGCCTCGGCCTCGTGGAAGACGCGACGATCAAGGCGCTCGCCGAGCGCGGTCAGCTCACCGCGACCGTGCTCGCGGGCTCGTTCACGCGCCTCATCGGCAACCGCACGATCGCGGAGAAGAAGCTCGAGAACTTCCTCGAGTACCGGCGGCTGTACCCGGAGTACGATTTCGTCTTCATCGGTGACAGCGGGCAGGGCGATATCCACTTCGGCCAGCGCATGCTCGAGCTCGCGCCGGGGGCGGTGAAGGCGGTGTTCATTCACGACGTGGTCGCCACGCCCGATCTCGCGCGGAGGGAGCTCGCGGCCTCGGGCGTGCACCTGTTCGATACCTACATCGGCGCCGCGCTCACGGCCCTCGAGCGCGGCCTCCTCGGCCGCGAGGGCGCGGCGCGCGTGGCCGAGGCCGCCACGGCGGCGTTCGCCGCGATACCGTTCCCGTCACAGGTGGACAAGGAGGCGCGCCGCCTCGAGATGGCGCGCGACGTCGCACGCCTGAACGAGGTGCTGCCGCCTTCGCTGCGGACAGGACAGCCGTGAAAGAGGGTATCAGGCTAGCCGCGCCGAGAGCCTCCCGGGCCTCGAAAGGGTAGACTGACAGGCATCATGGGCGGCGAGGGACGTCTGCTTGCGTGGTTCTTCGAGGCCATGGCGCGCCATCAGCCGGACGACGCGCTCTCGTTCACAGAGGCACAGGCGAACTTCACTTCGGTGCTGAAGGGCCTCATCGCAGTGGAGCGCGGCGGCGGGATGGTGTTCGGGTGGGTGCTCTCCGGCGAGCACGCCGATGCGGTCGTGCGCGCCGCGCTCCCGGCGCTCACGGACGCGGCGCTGGCCTGGCGCGCGTACTTCGAGCGGCGTTATGGCGCGCGCGGGCGCCAGGAGGTCGCCCGCATCGCCGCCGCGCTCCGCTACACGCCGTTCCTCGACCGCGGCCCCCTCCGCGCCGACGCGGGCGTCGACGAGGCGCTCGCGGGGCTCATCGACGCCTGCCTCGACCCGCGCCACGCCGCGGCGCGCGCGGGCGAGCCGGGCGCGGCGCCCGCGGACGACCGGCTCGGCGACACGCTCCGTGGCGCCATCGCGCGGCGCGACGCCTCCTCGCCGTGCGCCGGCCGCTCCGTCGCGGTGAAGACCCCCTCTCCGGATCGCCTTCGCGACGTGGCCGAGGTCGAGGCGCGCCACGGGGCATTTCACCCGCAGATCGAGGCGCTCTACGCCGCCATCGACGGCCTGGCGCTCCTTGATTCGGCCTCCCCGCCGTCCCGGGTGCCGTGGCCCGCCGCTCTCCCGCCGGGGGCGCTTGTCCTCGTGTCGCCGCTCGCCTGGGCGAGCGCCGTCCGCAAATCGAGCTCGTCGAGCGCGATGGGCGAGATGCAGCTCCTCGTGCTTGCCCGGCTGCCAGAGCGCATGCTGCCCAGGGAGTCCGAGCGCGGCGTCGAGTTCACCGTGAACCTGTACCTCGCGTTCCGCGTCGGAACGGCGGAGATCTACCTGACGGACGAGTCCTATGGCTCCCCTCCGCTCTTGCTCGCGCGCGATGTGGTGACCTTCTTTCGCGCGATCCGCGGCGCGGCCCCGCGGCTGGAGGGCGTCCTCGAGGCCCTGGCGGAGGCGCTCGGCGGCGGCGCGCCGCGCGCTGGCTGATCGCGGGCCGCGTCCCCCTCGCGGAGGCCGCGCGAAGGACCGCCCCGAGCCTCCCCCTCGCTCAGGCCGCGGCGAGCGCGGCGACGAAGCGGTCGATCTCGGATTCGTCGTTGTAATAATGGACCGAGGCGCGCACCAGATCGGGAATCCCGCGATCCTCGAAGTCGAGCAGCGTCCCGGCGGCGGTCGACACGCTGACGTGGATCGCCTGCGCGCCGAGCCGCTCCTTGATGGCCGCGGCGTCCTCGCCGGCCCGGGTGAAGGTCACGATGCCGCAGCGCTGCTCGCCGAGGTCGCGCACGGTGACCCCGGGGAGCTCGGAGAGCCGCGCGCGCAGGCGCTCGGCCAGCGCACCTACCCGGTCGCGGATCGCCGGCAGGCCCAGCCGGAGCGCATACTCCGCGGCCGCGCCGAGCCCGAGCCGGCCGGCGACATAACTCTCCCAGTTCTCGAACCGCCGGGCGTCGGGCCGCAGCTCGTAGCGATCCGGCGCCGTCCAGCGCGCCGCGTGGAGATCGAGGAACGGCGGCTCCAGCCGGTCGAGCAGCGCGCGCCGGACATAGAGAAAGCCGGTGCCGCGCGGCCCGCGCAGGTACTTGCGCCCCGTCGCCGACAGGAGATCGCAGCCGATGGCCTCGACGTCGATCGGCAGCTGGCCCACCGACTGGCAGGCATCGAGCAGGAAGGGCACGCCGGCCGACCGGGCGCGGCGGCCGATCTCCTCCGCCGGGTTGACCAGCCCGCCGTTCGTGGGGACATGGGTGATGGCGATCAGCTTGACCCGCCCGTCGAGCAGGCGATCGAGCGCGGGCAGCGATACCGCGCCGCGCTCGTCGCTCGGGATGGGGACGATCTCCGCGCCGGTGCGCCGCGCGACCTGCAGGAACGCGATGTAGTTCGAGGCGTACTCGGTCCGCGCGGTCAGGATGCGATCGCCAGGGCCGAAGCGGAGCGAGTAAAACGCCATGTCCCAGGCGCGCGTGGCGTTCTCGACGAGCGCGATCTCGCCGGGCGAAGCGCCGATCAGCCGGGCGATCGCGCCGTAGACCGCCTCGATCCGCTCGCCCGCCTCCGCCTCGGCCTCGTAGCCGCCGACGGTCGCCTCGCGGCGCAGGTGCTCGACCACCGTGTCGACCACCACGGCTGGAGGCAGCGAGGAACCCGCGTTGTTGAAGTGAAGGACGCTGGCGCAGGCCGGGGTGTCGCGGCGCAGCGCGGCGATATCCATCGTCATGACGTCGTCTCCTCGGGAGGCCGACACGCTGCCGGCTGGGCAGCTCCACGTCAATCACGGCGGCCGCCGGCGGCAGCTCGCCCGGTGAAGCGCGGTGAGGGCTATTTCATGAGCCCGCCGCGCAGCTCGCTCGGGGAATAGCCGAGCATGCGGCGGCAGGTCCGCGAGAAGTGCGCCAGATCGGCGAACCCCGCGGCGTGGGCGGCGCCGGTCGCGTCGAGGCGCGCGAACGCCAGGAGCGCCGCGAGCAGCCGGCGCCAGAGCTGGAAGGTGCGGATGGGCAGCCCCACGTCGCGCACGAACAGCGCCTGCAGGTGCGCCTCGGAGACCCCGGCGCGCGAGACCGCGAGGCGCCGGTCCGCGGCCGGATCGCGCAGGGCCTCGAGGACGCGGGCGACCCGCCCATCCAGGGCGACGCGCGGCGACTCCCGCGCGAGCCAGGACGCGACCTCGCGCGCGAGGCCGCCGAGCACGTCGGGGCGCGACAGGGACGCGCGGTGCGCCGAAAGGGCTCCGTCGAGGCGCGCGAGGAGCCGGCCTTCGAGCGGACAGGGGCCGCCGCGCAGGCGCGCGTAACCCGCCACCTGCGGCATCGCCTCGGGGTCGTACAGGAACCCGAGCGTCGGCCCGGGGCTCGCGGCGGCGTGCCACAGGTCGGGGGGCACCACGACCGCGCGCCCGCGCACGACCGCGCCGCCCGGCTCGGTCACGGTCACCTCGCGCTCGAGCCCCACCAGGATCGCCGCGCCGTGCTCTGCGTGGAGGGTCGACCCCATCGCCGTCGAGGCGCGCACCGCGAAGGCGTCCGCGAGCACGGCGCTGATCCGGGATTCGTTCAAGCGGCCCACGTCGCCTGATCCTACCCTGGCCACCGCTGGAGGTGGTGAGCGATGAACCTGTTCTCGGAAGAGATGCGCCGAAACCCTTACCCCGCGTACGACCAGCTCCGGAGCCGCACTCCCGTGCTCCACTACCCGCCGTCCGACGCGTGGATGATCTTCGATCACGACGGCGTGAAGCGGGCGCTCCACGATCACGAGGCGTTCAGCTCGGTCGTGTCGCCGCCGGGCACCAGGACCGCCGAGTGGCTCGTCTTCTCGGACCCTCCGCGCCACACCAAGCTGCGCGCCCTCATCACACGGGCCTTCACCCCGCGCGCGGTCGCGGGGCTCGAGCCGCGCATCCGCCGGCTGTCGCGCGAGCTCCTGGACCGGACGATCGAGAGCGGCCAGATGGACGTCGCCGAGGACTACGCGGTCCCGCTCCCCCTCCTGGTGATCGCCGAGATGCTCGGCGCCCCGATCGCGGACCAGCCGCGGTTCAAGCGCTGGAGCGACGCGATCCTGGACCTCAGCCATACCGTCTCCGGCAGCGAGGAGGCGGTCCGCGCGCTCGACGCGTTCACCGCGGTGACGGCCGAGATGCAGGCCTACCTGAGGGGCCTCATCGAGCAGCGGCGGGCGGCGCCGGAGGATGACCTCCTGACCAGGCTCGTCGAGGCCGAGGTGGACGGAGAGCGGCTGAACGAGGACGAGATCCTGGGCTTCTTCCAGCTCCTCCTCGTGGCCGGCCACGAGACGACGACGAACCTGATCGGCAATGCGATGCTGTGTTTCCTCGAGAACCCGGACGAGCTCGCCCGCCTCCGGGCCGCGCCCGATCTGCTGCCCTCCGCGATCGAGGAGGTCCTGCGCTACCGCTCGCCGGTCCAGGCGATGTTCCGCGTGACGAGGCGCGATGTCCCGATGCACGGCCAGGTGATCCCGGCCGGCAAGGCGGTGCTGGCGATGATCGGCTCCGCCAACCGAGATCCAGAGCAATTTCGCGATCCTGACCGCTTCGACATCGCGCGCGATCCCAACCCGCACATCGCGTTCGGGCACGGCATTCACTTCTGTATCGGGGCGCCGCTCTCGCGCCTCGAGTCCAGGGTAGCGCTGGCGGATCTCGTCGCGCGGCTCGGCGGCCTCGAGCTCGCGAGCGACGCGCCGTGGGAGCCGCGCCGGGCGATCCACGTGCACGGCCCGACCCGCCTGCCGATCCGCTTCACGCCGGGGCCGCGCCTCGGCGGCGGCGCGGGCTGATGCCTGCCGGCCTGATGCCCGACGGCCTCACCCGCTCCGCAGTGCGTTCCGGCGAACGCAGCCGCTGTACAGCGATGGACGCCTGAATCCGCCGCGTCGCCGAGCTCGGGCGGGCGCGCCGCCGCGCCGCGCGCGGCTCGGACGCCGACGATGCGGGACAGCTGTGGCGTCATCGCCGCGCCTCGCACCGGTGGCACCACCATTGCTGAATGGGATGGCGCTGATGGCGCTGATGGCGCTGATGGCGCCGGCGCCGGCCGCATGAACGACGCTGGCGGCGCCCAGCGGACCGCCGTCCCGCGGCCGAGGTGGTCGATCGGGATGGGCAGGCATGGAGGATTCGATGAAAGACCAGACCTCCGTCGAGGTTCTCGTTCCACGTGAGATGTCGCCGGATCAGAGGCTGCGCCTCATCGACGAGCTCTATGGCTTACGCCGCGTGATCTTCGAGGGCGCGCAGCGGGAGAAGAGCTTCGCCACCCACGTCATCGACGCTGGCGCGGAGCACGGCGCCGTCGTGGTCCACAGGGGCGCTGACGGCCAGATCACCGGCTATTTCGCGGTTCAGATCATGGATCCGGAGCCCTCCGGCGCGCAGATCGCGATCTTCCGCGGCGAGTCCGGGGCGCTCGGCGAGCACGCAGGCGACGATGGCGTCCTCCGCCAGGTCCTTTTGCGCCTGATCCGGTACATGCTCGCTCACCCGGGTCGACCCGTGTTTTGCCTTTGCTCGGTGGCTCACCCGTCGAGCTATGCGCTGTTCTCGCGCTTCGTCGACATCGCGCGCACGAGCCCGCCGGAGGGCGCGGACGAGCTCATGTCCAGGCTCGCCTCCTCGTTCGATCCGGAGGTGAACGATCGAGGTAGCCCGTTCGTCTTCGAGGTCGGGCAGACGGCGGCCGAGCCGGCGGGCGGCTGCGACTTCCTGCACGTCTACGAGAGCCCATCGGCGCGCCCCGGCGCCGCGGAGGAGCGCGAGCTCATCACGCTCGTGCCGCTGCGCCTCGGCGGCATGCTGCGCGCCGCGGTGGGCTGCGCGCCGCCGGAGGCGAGGCGCTGGTAGCGCGCCGCTCGCCGGGTCAGGCCAGCACTTCGGACAGGCTGTCGAGGAATCGCTGGTTCTCGCGCTCGGTGCCGATGGTGACCCGAAGGCTGGTCGGCAGGTTGCCGAAGGGCCGCACGATGACGCCCTTCCGGAGCAGGGCGTCGTACACAGGGCGCGCCGGCCGCCCGACGTCCACGAGCACGAAGTTCGCCTGGCTCGGCGCCACCGACAGCCCGAGCCGCGTGAGCTCGCGCGTGAGCCGGTCGCGCTCGCGGAGGTTCAGCGCGCGGCTCTTCTCGACGTGCTCGGCGTCGTCGAGCGCCGCGACGGCGGCCGCCTGCGCCAGCGCGCTCACGTTGAACGGCGCGCGCACCCGGTTCAGGTAGTCGATGAGCTGAACCGGGCCCACGGCGTAGCCGACGCGGAAGCCCGCCAGGCCGTAGATCTTCGAGAAGGTGCGGAGCACGAGCAGCCGCTCGCGGAGCCCGCGGAGGCGCATGGAGTCCGGGAAGTCCGGCGCGTCCGTGTACTCGATGTACGCCTCGTCCATGACCACGATCACCTCGGGCGGGAGCTCCCTGAGCAGGCGCTCGACAGCGGCGCGGCCCACGTGCGTGCCCGTCGGGTTGTTCGGGTTCGCGATGAACAGGAGCCGCGTCTTCGGCGTGACGGCCGCGGCCATGGCCTCGAGGTCGTGCCGCAGGTCGCGCAGCGGCACGGCCGTGAACGGGACGCCGTAGGCGAGCGCGGCGAGCTTGTAGACGACGAAGGCCGGGTCGGCGAACACGATGTGCGAGCCGGGCGTCGCGAAGGCGTGCACGATCAGGTCGAGCAGCTCGTTCGAGCCGTTTCCCTGGACGATCTCCTCCATCGTGACGCCGTGGACCGCCGCGAGCCGCTCGCGCAGCCGGTAGGCCGCCCCGTCCGGGTAGAGGTGCACGCTCTCGAGCGCCCGGCGCGCCGCCTCGAGGGCGCGCGGGCTCGGGCCGAGCGGGTTCTCGTTCGAGGCGAGCTTCACGGCGTCCGTCACGCCGAGCTCGCGCGCGAGCTCATCGAGCGGCTTCCCCGTCTCGTAAGGCGAAAGCAGCTCGACGGAGGGCAGAACTAGCGCGGACATAGCGCGCACCCTATCACACCTCCGAGGCGTGAGCGGATGGATCAGGCGTCTGTGTTCGTCGCCTCGGTTTCGGGCGCGGGCATCCAGGTCTCCACAGCCGACCGGAGCGCCGCCCACTCGGGCAGCCACGCGTGGGGCTCCGCGTCGTGCTCCAGCGCGTTGAGGACCCGCTCCTCGAGCGCGGGTTGGTTCTTCAACACCTTCAACTCCTGGTCGAAGCCCGAAGTGCTCTGGATCTTCGCGAGGATGTCCTTTCCGGCGAACACCTCGATCGCGTGCTGACGGAACCGTCCGCTCAGGCAGTCCGGCACGTGGCGTTCGAAGACCTGAAGCAGCTTGTCCCTGTCGAGCCGAGCGCCCTCGGTGTACGCATCGGCCCTCTCATGGAGCTCCTGCGCCAGCTTCTCCTTGGTGGCGGCGAGGGGCACCTCGGTGTTGATCCGGTTCCGCCGTGGCGCGCAGCAGGTCAACGCAATGCGCGCCGCGGTGACATGGCCGAGCGTATCGAAGACTCGCTCGATCTGCGCCAGATAACGCTTCTTCGTCTCAGGGGTCCACCGGAGCGCACGCGCCAGGACCTCGGGATCGACCAGATAATTCTCCACCTCTTTGCGCCCCCACGTCCATCCGAGCACGATCTGCTTCTGGCGGTCGCGCATGGTCCACCTGCGAGGACCGGGGTCGGTGGTCTCCGTCCAGGCGTCGGGGTCCCTGGGGAAGTCGCCATCGACGAGCCCGCAGACACCAGGGTTCTGGCGGCGCCGGCCGCGGATCAAGCCCGCGAAGGCGTCCTTGCCGCCCGAGGGCTCGATCTGAACGCCGGTACCTCGGAGGATCGCGTGGAGGAGCCTGCCGTCCGGACTGTTGTCCTCCCCTTCGCACAGCAGCACGCTCACAGGCACGGCCGCCCCTCCGGAAGTCGGTGGATGGTGTGAGGGCTGACGAGCGTCGAGACCGCGCGCGCGTGCGTCGTGAACAGGAATTGATTGTCCTCGCCGAGGCGCGGCAACAGGCCGAGCATCGTCTGTGCGAGCGGCGGGTGCAGGTTCAAGTCGATCTCGTCGATGAGCACGACCGATCGGTGGACCTGCTGCCTCACGAACTCGAACAGGAGCGGAAACACGGATTGCTCGCCCGCGGACATCTCGCTCAGCGTGTATGTGCGGCCTCCGTCCTGCAGCACGAAGCGATCGTCCGCCGGCGTGGGTCCGTCGTACAAGATCTCGACCCCAGCGAAGCTGCGACCCGGGAACGCCGTCTTGTAGAGCGCTTCCAGATCACCGAGATAGTCGCGGTCCGGGTGGGGACCGTGCTGCTCGCGGTTCCGATGCCAGAGCTTGAGGATCCGATCGAGCCGCTCGACGGCGGTCTCGAACCGGATGCCCATCTCGTTCGGCGGAGCGTGGTCGGGCGCTTCGCGCTCCGGCGGCTCGCGCGCGCCGGACAGCGCGATGTTGCGGAACTGGTCGTACCAGAACACCCCTGGTAACCGAGAGAAGAGTTCGCGGAGCCTGGGGTCGTTCTTGAGCGAGGAGGCGACGTACGAGCGCCCTCGGAACTGATAAATCTCGCGCGCGGAGCCGGTCGTCCTCACCCGCGCTCCCTCGAGGCGCAGCGTCACGACCCGGCTGTCTCCAGGCTCCCGAAACAGGTTCCTGCTCGTGGGGTTGGCGAGATCCCACCAGCGCCTCGCGGCTTCCTGCGTCGCCTCAATCTCGTCCGCCTCGAACTCGACCGTCAGCTCGACGATCGGGTCGCCGTGCACGAAGTAACGCTCGGGCGCCCAGCCGGTCCAGCCGAAATGGCGGATATCGGGGATCTTCCGCTGCGCCAGCGACAGCGTGAGGGCGATGGCTTGCAGGATGGTCGTTTTCCCCGACGCATTGTCGCCGAGGATCAAGTACCGATCCGCCACATCGCCGGTCGCCTTGTTCTTGAAGTCCAGCTCGACGCCGGGAGGAGCGAATTTCTTGAAGTTCTCGATCGTCGCTCGGCTGATCTTCATGGAGAGAACCTCGTCACGGAGAACCGACGGCGCGACGTCTTACCACGCTCGATCAGGGCGGCCTACCCGTGCAGCGCCTTGCAAGCACGGGGCGCGCAGCCGCGGCGCCGCTCGGGCCCCGCTCCAGGTGGAGAGAGGCATCGCGCGACCTCGGCCGAAAGGCCGCGACGCGCCTCTACGAGCGGCCGGGCTGCTCGTGAATGCCGTGGCGACGAGGTCGCCGAGGAGCGAAGCGACCCCCGTCGCGGAGCGCTGGAGACGACAGGGCGTACGTAGTGTCATTTCGGAGCCCTTCCTGTAAACGACGGGGCACACGTAGTGTCATTTCGGAGCCCTTCCTGTAAACGATGGGACACACGTAGTGTCATTTCGGAGCCCTTGCTGTGAACGGATGGATACATGTGGTGTCACTCCCAGCAGCCCGGCGCCTCCCCTCCCACCTCCCCACGGCTCCACCGCCCTCCTGCGCCCGTGGGGGCCCGTGCCGCGAGGCTGCCTGCGGCGTCACCGCGCGCCGGACGCCGGGATCTGGCCTCTGGGCGCGCCCTCCGTGTGATACTCGCCGTCCCGATGAAACCCGGGGACATCGTCGCCGACCGCTTCTTGATCGAGCGCCTCGCCGGGTCGGGCGGGATGGGCTCCGTCTACCGCGCCCTCGATCGGCACACGGGCGAGACGGCGGCGCTCAAGGTCATGTCGGGCCGCGGCCTCGAGCACGGCGAGCGCTTCGCGCGCGAGGCGCAGGTGCTCGCCGAGCTGCGGCACCCCGGCATCGTCCGGTACATCGCGCAGGGCGCCACCGAGAGCGGCGAGCCCTGGCTCGCGCTCGAGTGGCTCGAGGGCGAGAGCCTCGGCGACCGGCTGCGCCGGCGCGGGCTCACCATCGCCGAGAGCGTCACGCTCGGCCTCCGGGTCGCCGAGGCGCTCGCCGAGGCGCACCGCCACAACGTCGTCCACCGCGACCTCAAGCCGAGCAACCTGTACCTCGTCGACAAGTCGGCCGAGCAGGTCAAGCTCCTCGACTTCGGCATCGCCCGCCTCACGTCGCTCGCGCCCCTCACGATGACCGGCGTCGTGATGGGCACGCCGTTCTACATGGCGCCGGAGCAGGCGCGCGGCGAGCGCGACGTCGGCACCCAGGCCGACGTGTTCGCGCTCGGCTGCGTCCTGTTCCACTGCCTCACCGGGCGCCCGCCGTTCGTCGGCGACGACATCCACACGGCCCTCCTCCGCGTCGTGCTCGACGAGGCGCCGCGCCTCCGCGACCTGCGCGCCGACGTCCCCGAGAACGTCGACATCGCCGTGGCGCGCATGCTCGCCAAGATCCCGGCGGACCGGCCCGCGAACGGCGCCGCCGTGGCCCTCGAGCTGCTCCGCGTCGGCGAGATCAAGAGCACCCCCCCCGCGCCCGCGAGCCGGCGCGCGAGCGCGCTCACGACCGGCGAGCGGCGCACGCTGTGCCTGATGCTCGCGCGCATGGGCGCGCCGGAGGCCCCCTCGTGGCAGGGGCCCACCATGCCGATGACGCTCCCGATGACGATGCCCCTCGCGCGCACCGTCCCGGAGGACGAGGTGAAGCGCGTGGCGTCGCGCTTCGGCGGGGCGCTGCAGACGCTGGCGGACGGGCTGCTGCTCATCACCCTCGAGGGGCGCGGCCTCATCACCGACCAGGCCGCGCGCGCGGCGCGGTGCGCGCTCGAGGTGCGGGACCTCCTGCCCGGCGTGCAGATGGCGCTCGTCGCCGGCCGCGGCTCCGCCGACGACCAGCTCCCGATGGGGCCCACCATCGACCGCGCCGTGCGGCTGCTCGACCGCGCCGACGGCGGGTCGATCCGCCTCGACGAGGTGATGGCCGGCCTGCTCGACGCCCGCTTCGAGGTCGGCGGCGACGCGACCGGCCTCGTGCTCCGCGCCGAGCGCGACCTCGTCGAGGCCGCGCGGACGCTGCTCGGGCGCACGACGCCGTTCGTGGGGCGCGACCACGAGCTCGCCATCCTCGACGCCGTGCTCGACGAGTGCCTCTCCGAGCCGACCGCGCGCGCGGTGCTCATCACGGCGCCCGCGGGGCTCGGCAAGAGCCGGCTGCGCTACGAGTTTCTGCGCCGCGTCGAGGAGCGCAAGGAGCGGGTGCAGGTCTGGCTCGGCCACGCCGACCCGATGAGCGCCGGCTCGCCCTTCGGGATGCTGCGCCAGATGCTCCGCCGCGAGGCCGGGCTCTCGGGCGGCGAGCCGCAGGAGGTGCGGGAGCAGCGCCTGCGCGCGCGGGTAGGCCGCTACCTGAACGGCGCCGACCTCGACCGCGTGACCGAGTTCCTCGGCGAGGTGGCGCGGATCCGCTTCTCCGACGAGGGCCGGGTGGAGCTGCGCGCCGCGCGGAGCGACCCGATGCTCATGGGCGACCAGATCCGCCGCGCCTTCGAGGACTTCGTGCTCGCCGAGTGCCGGGCCGAGCCGGTGCTCCTCGTGCTCGAGGATCTCCAGTGGGGCGACGTGCCCACGGTGAAGCTCATCGACGCGGCCCTCGCGCTCCGGGACCAGCCGCTCATGGTGCTCGCGCTGGCGCGGCCGGAGGTGGAGACCGTCTTCCCGAAGGTGTGGGTCTCGCGCGGCGTCCAGGAGCTCCGGCTGCGCGAGATCGGGCGGCGGGGGAGCGAGCGGCTCGTGCGCGAGGTGCTCGGCGACGCCGTGACGCCCGACCTCTGCGCGCGCCTGTGCGAGCGGGCCGGGGGCAACGCGTTCTACCTGGAAGAGCTCATCCGCGCCGCCGCCTCGGGCCGGACCGAGGCGCTCCCCGAGACGGTGCTGTCGATGGTGCAGGCCCGCCTCGAGTCGCTCGACGGCGAGGCGCGGCGGGTGCTCCGGGCCGCGAGCGTGTTCGGCCAGAAGTTCTGGCGCGGCGGGCTGATGGCGCTGCTCGGCGGCGAGCGCCGCGCCCCCCAGGTGGACGGGTGGCTCGCGGTGCTCGTCGATCGCGAGCTCATCGCGCGGCGGGGCGAGGGCAAGTTCCGGAGCGAGCACGAGTACGCGTTCCGGCACGCGCTCGTGCGCGAGGCGGCGTACGCGACGCTCACGGACGAGGATCGCGCGCTCGGCCACCTGCTCGCCGGCGAGTGGCTGGACGCGGCCGGCGAGCGCGACGCGGCGCTCCTGGCGGACCACTTCGAGCGCGGCGGCGACGCCGAGCGCGCTGTCGTCTGGTTCCGGCGCGCGGCGGAGCAGGCGCTCGGGGCGAACGACTTCCGCGCCGCGATCCAGCGCGCCGAGCAGGGGGCCGCGAGCGCCGACGTGGACGGGGAGCTCTTCGCGGCGCTGCGCCTCGTCCAGGCCGAGGCGCACAAGTGGCTCGGCGAGGCCTCCCAGGCCGAGCGGTGCGCCGTCATGGCGATGCGGGGCTTCCCCCGGAAGAGCGCGCTCTGGTACGCGGCGGCCGGGGAGGCCGCGTCGATGCGCGTGCGCCTCGGCATGGGCGACCGGCTCGCGGATCTCGTCGAGGAGCTCCGGGGGGCCGGCCCGGGCAGCGGGGACCGCGGCTCGTGGGTCGACGTCGCGGAGGCGACCGGCGCCTCCGTGAGCGCGCTGGCGCGCATCGCCGGGTCGCTCCTGCACGGGGGCCAGTACGCCGCGGCGGAGGAGATCGTGCAGGAGCTCGCCCGGGTGGCGATGCCGCTCGCCGAGCGCGACGCGGCGGTGGCCGCGCGCATCCACGCGCTCCGGGCGTCGCGGGCGCTCTGCTACGGCGACCCTGCGGCGTCGCTCGCGTGCACGGAGCAGAGCATCCCCGCCTACCTCCAGACAGGCGACCTCAGGAACGCGTGCCTGAGCCGCGTGAACGCGGCGCACTGCCTGCTCCAGCTCGGGGTCTACGGCCGCGCCGAGGCCGAGCTGCGCGACGCGCTCGCGGAGGCGGGGCGGCTCGGGCTCTACAACGTGGCGGCGTTCGCGAAGCAGAACCAGGGCCTGCTCTGGATCCAGCAGGGCGATCTCGGCGCGGCGCGCGCGGCCACGGCCGAGGCGATCGACGCCTTCGTGGCGCAGGCGAACCGGCGGCAGGAGGCGCGATCGCGGGCGTACCTCGCCGCGATCCTGACGCGGCTCGGCGACCTCGACGCGGCGGACAACGAGGCGGGCGCGGCCGTGGCGATGCTGGCGCACGTGCCGACGCTCCAGGCGCACGCGCTCTCGGTGCGCGCGCGGGTGCTGCTCGAGCAGGGCCGGGCAGCGGAGGCGCTCGAGGCGGCCCGGCGCGGGCTCGGGCTGCTCGTGTCGGTCGGCGGGACGGAGGAGGGCGAGGCGCAGATCCGGCTCGTGTATGCCGAGTCGCTCCGCGCCCACGGCCACCACGAGGCGGCGCGCGAGGCGATCACGGTGGCGATGCAGCGGCTCGTCGCGCGGGCGCAATGGATCCAGGACCCGGCGCGGCGGGAGAGCTTTTGCCAGGCCGTGCCGGAGAACGCCAAGACGTTCGCGCTGGCGGCGCTCTGGCAGCAAGAAGCGGAGCCGACGCTGCAGTGAGGCGCCGAGTCGCGGCCGCGCTGTGGACGGAAGAGCCCCTGTGCGGCGGCTCGCCCGGCCGCGCCGGCGGGCGAGGGCGACGGGGATGCGCGGCGCGCGTGTCACCGCGCCGCGGTGAGCGGATCGAGCTGCGCCGCGCCGCTGTCATGAGGAGTTCACTCACGCCATCTCCGCGGTAACCAATCGTGGCCGCGGGTGGCGTGGCGTGCGCGACATGTGGGTGGGCGCGCGTGGGTGGCGCGCGCGGGTGGGGCGTGCGTGGGGAAGCGGCGACCCGGCCGTGGCTGCTTGACTGTGTGGCCGAGGTTCGAAAGAATCCTCAGCAGCCATGTATTCAACCCTCTTTCGGAACGTGCTCTTTCCGTTTTACGAGACGAAACTCCGAGGGAGAGCCACGCTGGCCTACCTGGGGGAGCTGGAGCGGTCCCAGTGGCGCCCGGAGCGCGAGCTCAGGGAGCTCAACTGGAGAAAGATGCTGGCGGCCCTCCGCTTTGCCGAGCAGAGCGTGCCCTTCTACCGGCGCCGCTTCGCCGAATACGGGGTGCGGGTCAAGGACGTTCACGCGCCCGAGGATCTCGCGCGTTTTCCGGTGTTGACCAAAGCCGATCTCCGCGCGCACGGCAGCGAGCTCATCGCGGATGGGTGGCGCGGCAAGCTCTTCAGGAGCGGTACGGGCGGATCGACCGGAGAGCCGGCGCGCTTCTTTTACGATCACGCGACGTACGAGTGTAGAAGCGCCGCGGCCCTGCGCTCCGACGCGTGGGCTGGCGGCCGGATCGGGGACAAGGAGCTGTACATCTGGGGGATTCCGACCCTGGAGCCCCGCTGGAAGAAGGCGAAGCGCACGCTGCACGAGGCGCTGATCCGGAAGAAGACGGTCAGCGCGTGGAACCTGGCGGAGGAGCGGCTCGCGGGGGTGGTGGACGAGATCCGGCGCTACGAGCCGAACCTCGTCGTGGGGTACACGAGCCCTCTCTACTACACGGCGCGCTATGCGCTCGAGACGGGGCACCGGCTGCCCACGCCGAGGGGGATCATCGCGACGGCGGAGCGGCTCTTCCCTCACCAGCGCGAGGTGATCGAGCGGGCGTTCCAGGCGCCGGTCTACGATCGCTACGGGTGCAGGGAGATGATGCTGATCGGCGCGGAGTGTGAGCGCCACGAGGGCAAGCACCTCAACATCGAGAACGTCTTCCTCGAGGTGGTGCGCGGCGGCCGGCACGCGCGGCCCGGCGAGCCGGGCGAGGTGATCCTGAGCGACCTCGTGTGCCGGTCGATGCCGCTGCTCCGTTACAAGAACGAGGACGTGGTGGTCGCGGCCGACAAGGCCTGCTCGTGCGGCCGCGGGTTGCCGCTGCTCGCCTCGGTCGAGGGGCGGGTGCTCGACATGATCGTCGGGACGGACGGCCAGCTCCTCTCGTCCGTGTTCTTCCCTTACTTCTTCAAGGACAACCCGACGGTGGAGCGGTATCAGGTCCACCAGGACAAGACGCGGGCGATCACGATCAAGATCATCCCTGGCGAGGGGTACGGGCCGGAGACGTCGCAGGCCATCGAGCGCGATCTGCGCCGGTTCCTCGGGGAGCGGGCGGACATCCGGGTCCAGCTCGTCAGCGACATCCCGGTCACCTCGGGGGGGAAGTTCCGCTTCACCATGACCGAGGTGCCGATCGAGTTCGGCCGCGGGGCTGCGGCGTGACTGGAGCGCCCGGGGTCCGGCCGGCGCCGCGCGCCGCGCCGGGCCGTCCCGCGAAGGTCGCCCACGTGGTGCTCTCGCTCAACGTGGGTGGGCTCGAGCGGGTGGTGCTCCGGCTGCTCGACAGGATGGCGCGCGACCGGTTCGCGCCGGTGGTGTGCGCGCTCCAGGAGCCCGGCGCGCTGGCGGAGGAGCTGGCGCGGCTCGGCGTGCCGATCGTCGTGCTCTCGCGGAAGCCCGGCCTCGACCCGGGGCTGCCGTTGCGGCTCTCGGCGTGGCTGCGGCGCGAGGGGATCGCGCTCGTGCACACGCACAACCCGGGGCCGCACCTCTATGGCGCGCTGGCGGCGGGCCTGCTGCGGGCGGCGGCGCTCCCTGGCGGCGGCGGGCCGCGCGTCATCCACACGAAGCACGGGCGCAACTACCCGAAGCAGAAGCGGAAGGTGCTGGTCAACCGGCTGGCCGCGGCGCTCACGGACCGGGTGGTGGCGGTGAGCGACGACACGCGCGCGGTCGCGCTCGAGGTGGAGCATGTCGACCCGGCCAAGGTCGTGACGATCTTGAACGGCGTGGACACGGACGTGTTCCGGCCGGGCGACGCGGGCGCGGCGCGCGCGCGGCTCGGGGTGCCGGCGACGGGCTACCACGTGGGGTGTGTCGCGCGGCTGTCGCCGGAGAAGGATCACGCGACGCTGCTCGACGCCTTCGCGCGGCTCCGCGCGGCGCGGCCTGGCGCGCATCTGACGCTGATCGGCGACGGCCCGCGGCGGCCTGCGCTCGAGGCGCAGGCGGCGCGGCTCGGGCTCGGCGGGGCGGTGACGTTCACGGGGACGCGCGGTGACGTGGCGGAGCTCTTGCCGGCGTTCGACGTGTTCGCGCTCGCGTCGTTGACGGAGGGGATCTCGCTGACGCTCATCGAGGCGGCGGCGGCGGGGTTGCCGATCGTCGCGACGCGGGTGGGGGGCAATCCGGAGATCGTTGTGGATGGCGAGACAGGGATGCTGGTGCCGCCTGGAGCGCCGGAGACCCTGGCGGGCGCGCTCGAGGCGGTGGCCGTGCGGGAGGATCGCGCGGAGATGGGGTTGCGCGGGCGCGCGCGGGTGATGGAGCGGTTCGGGCTCGACCGCATGGCGCGCGCGTACGAGGACCTCTATGACGAGGTGCTCGGAGGGTAACGTTCGCGGGGCACGATACGGAGTGTCGGCTCCACAGGTGAACGCGCGGCTTTCGATTTCGTCCCCGCGGCAACCAGTCGCGGGTGGCGCTGGCCTACGGCTCGCCGTTGAGCCTGTTGATTGCCGTCGTCGCCGCATGTGAGGGGACCACGAAGGCAGACGTTGCGGGCGCCGTGCTCACAAGGGGAGTCTTGCCGCTCGCGCTGTACGGGCCCCGGGACGTCTTGTCCGGCGACGCGGTGCGGTGTAGCGTGCGTCACGCTCAGGAGGGAGGGGTATGAGACGTCTGCGTGTCGCCGTGCTCGTTTCGCTCGTCGTCGGCTGCTCGATCCTGGACCCAGAAGATCGCGCGGAGCTGAGACGTCAGATCGCGATGCTGCCGCACGACAATCTGACGCAGATGAAGCGCTGGACCATGCACGAGCTGGCGAAGAAATGGTTGAAGACAAGGGACGAGAACGACCAGGTGGGCAAGGTAATCTGCCGCGACAACGAGGGCGGGCTGTGGAGCGGTTGGTACGACCGTCCGCATCAGTTTTTGACTGTTCGTGATATGATCAAGTGTCTCAGGGAAAAGCCCGACTTTCCGTCGTACATCTTTTGCGCTGAGGAGTTTGCACGCTACGTCGTGCCTTCCGCGCAGGGCGAAATCAAGGCTCTGTTGCCCGAGTTCACCGACATCGAGTGCAAGTATGTGTGGGATTTTCGGTACGAGCCCGAGAAGTTGGACCCGAAGATGGTCGATATCGATGCGATCGAGTCGGATGATATCATCCAAGCCATGATCACCCTTCCGGGGCCGCCTCCAGGGTGGGCTATTCCTCGGTTCGCGCCGCTCCTCTGCCCGCTCGGCGCCGGGGAGGGCTGGGGATGCCCTCCCCGGCCGTCCGACTCGTTTCCTACAGGCGGAGAGCCCACGAACCCTCCTGGTGGGGATCAACCGTGAAACATCATCTCGTCGTGCGCGAGGCGGGCAATGGGTCGGTCATGTTCACGACCAAGGACCCACGAGAATGGAAGTCCTCCCTCCAGAAACTGGGCGAGGTGTGCGGCGCGGCATGGCGAGACGATCTGGCAGAGGAGGAGGATCGCGCGTGGGCCGAGGCGCACCGGAAAGAATTCAACCACTGGGTCGACGGCAGAGCCGCCCCGCCGTGGCCGATGCTGATCGCCGCCGTGAAGCGCGCGTTCGTTGCTGGCTATGGGGCTCTCGAGCAAAAGCCCACCACGGAGGCCGAGGCGCTCGCGCGCCTGGACAGGACCTATCTCTGGAAGCTGCTGACGGCCGACGATGTGGCTCAGGGCCACGGCCCCGAGGCGCTCCGCGCGTTCCAGCGGGGCTTCCGGCTGGGACGAAGCGAGAGACCCTACTCAACGAAGAGGAACATCCCTCGGTTGGTGGACCCGCCCTATTTTTGGCGCGGCACGTTGAACAGCTTGGAGCTTCCTGGACCGAGCGCAGAGCGCAATCGAATCCTCCTGGTCCAGTGGCACGACAGCAAGGGCGTGGAGGAAAGCACGAAAATCAGACAGGCGCTGCGTGAGCTCTATGTCAGCGCCTGGCGAGAGGACGTGCCCGAGGAGGATCGCGCCTGGGCCGAGGTGTACCGCGAGACGTGCGCGTACTGGGTCATCGTCCACCGGCGCGACGCGATGGCGCAGAGCGCCTACGAGGCCTATCTCCGGAGCAGCGACGGAATCCTCGACGGGGAGCCTGCGTGCCCTTGGTCGAAGCGGTGCAACCGCGACTCGGAACCGTGGCGGTTCGTTGCAGATCGCGTCGAGGACGCGCCCGAGGACGAGAGCGAGCTCGCGACGGCCGAGGCGGCCGCGCGCGAGTACTGGGACGCGCGCTGGCGCGAGGCGCCGCCGTGGGACGGCGACCCGGACCAGGTCCACTGGCTCGCGGCGGTCCGCGCCGCGCAAAAGACGTCGGCGGAGATGGCCGACCAACTCCCCAGGCCCTGGTAGCGGTTGCCCCCTCGTCGGACCCCGGCCGGTGCTCCAGGGCGGCTCTGCCGATCGGCCGGGCGAGCGCCGCACGCGGGCCCGCTGCCTCACCCTTCTTCGTTCCCGCCCGCCGCGCGTTGCGCGAGCCAGCGGTAGAGCTGGGTCCGGTGCATGCCGAGCGCCCGGGCCGCGCGCATCACGCTGCCGTTTTCACGTTGCAGCGCCGCCTCGATCTCCTCCGCGGCGGGCCACGCCGCTGCCCGCCGCGAGGGCCCCTTCTCCGCCGCCGGCCGCTGCGTCCACGCGGCGTCCTTCACGGTCTCGCCCGGGACCCCGCCGGACATGCCCGCTGGTGGCTCAGGGGCGCTCAGCCGCCCAGCCGACGGGCAGAGGTGCCGCTCGTGGACCACCGAGCTGCCCGCAAGCTGCGCCTCCTGCGCTGCTGCCCGGATCTCTGCGGTGAGCTCTCGAATGTTTCCTGGCCACGCCCGCAGGAGGCACGCCTCGATCAGCGACGCATGCGCCCGAGCGGGCGCGGTCGCCTCGGCGTGCGCGCCAGCCGACGTCGCATGTCGCAGGGCCGCATCGACGAGCCACGGGATGTCCTCCGATCGCTCGCTCAGCGGCGGTATGCGGACCGAAGGCCGCGCGATGCGGAAGAAGAGATCGTCGCGCAGCTTCCCCGCGGCCATCTGGGCTCGCAAATCCTTGTGGGTCGCCGAGACCAGCGCGAAATCCACGCTCACCGGCCGCGAGGCCCCGAGGGGGATCACCTCCTTCGCCTCCAGCGCCCGCAGGAGCTTCGCCTGCACCCCGAGGTCGAGCTCGGCCACCTCGTCGAGAAAGAGCACCCCGCCGTGCGCTGCCTGCACGTAGCCCTCGGCGTCCGAGGCGCCCGAGTACGCCCCTTTGCGCGCGCCGAAGAGCAGCCGCTCGGCGAGCACCTCGGGGATGGCGGCGCAGTTCACGGCGACGAAGGGCCCATCGCGCCGCGGGCCGAGGACGTGGAAGGCCCGCGCCGCGTGCTCCTTGCCCGTCCCGCTCTCGCCGGTGATGTGCAGCGTCGTCCCGAGGCTCGCCGCCTGACCGATCGCATCCCACGTGCGGGCGAGGGTCGGGCCGAGGATCGTGCCCTCGGCGCGCGAGATCCCCGCGCGGAACGGCTCCACATCGGCCTGGAGCAAGAACACCGACCAGCCTGTGCGCAGGATCCGGAGCTCGGCGCCGGCGCGCGCGCCGCTCAGCGGGACGCCATCGAGCCAGGTGCCGTTCCGGCTGTCGAGATCCTCGACCTGCCACGTGCCCTCGATCCAGCGCACGCGCGCGTGCTTGCGCGACATCCGCTGGTCGTCCAGGAGCACGCCCGCTACCTCGCATCGCCCGAGCTCGATCTCCCCGTCCTCCAGGGGGAGTACATCGCAGCGGGGGCCGTCCACCGAGAAGATCAGGAGCAGCCCGGGCCTTGGCTTCCGGAGGCCGCGGTGCTCCGACGGGGGGCCGGGTGCGTCGTCCAGGGTCGTGTTCGGTGCAGGGGGCGCCACGATCGCCGCCGAGCGTAACGCGGCTCGCATGCCCTGTGCAGGGGGCACCCGCCGCGGTAGACGGAGCTCGGCGCCGCCGCTCCACGGCGAGGGGCGCTCAGGACGCCCTGCGCCTGGCCCGTGTGCCAGCCATGCGACGTGACGGCGCGCGGGACGCGCCGATGGGGGGCTAGCTTCCAGGCGGGCATCCATGGCAAATGGGTCGCTGTCGACGGCGACAGGAGAGTTCCTCGTCATGAATCATCGCGTGTTCTTGATGTCGAGCCTCCTCCTCGTCGCGGCCGCGTGCGACGTGTCCACTCCCTGCGGGGACGGCTACTGCCTGGCGGATTACCAGTGCGTCGATTCGAAGGATGGAGCGCCGCGGTGCGTGCCGCAGGATACGCCGCGGAACGTCTGTGGCAACGGGATCGTCGATCCCGGCGAGGAGTGCGACGAGGGCGACGTAGCGGCGGGCGACGGGTGCGGCGCGACCTGCCGGCGGGAGGAGTGCGGCAACGGGATCGTCGATCCCGGCGAGGGGTGCGACGAGGGCGACGTAGCGGCGGGCGACGGGTGCGGCGCGACCTGCCGGCGGGAGGAGTGCGGCAACGGGATCGTCGATCCCGGCGAGGAGTGCGACGAGGGCGACGTAGCGGCGGGCGACGGGTGCGGCGCGACCTGCCGGCGGGAGGAGTGCGGCAACGGGATCGTCGATCCCGGCGAGGGGTGCGACGAGGGCGACGTAGCGGCGGGCGACGGGTGCGGGGCGACCTGCCAGCGGGAGGTGTGCGGCAACGCGATCCGCGACCCAGGCGAGGCGTGTGACTGCGGCGCCGATGCCGTCGCGCCCCGGGAGCCGGTGTGCAGCGATCGCCAGAACGTGTCGGCGGGCGGGGTGTGCCGCCTGGACTGCCGGCTTCATTGCGGCGACGGCGAGGTCGCGGAGGAGGAGACGTGTGACCCCGCCGTTCCTTTGGCCGCCTCCTGCGTGGATCTCCGTTACGATTTCGGCCGCCCTACCTGCTCGCGTGCCTGCGACTCGCTGGACGTCGTGGGCTGCGGCGACTTCAATTGGCGCTTCACGGGGGCGCCGACACAGGCGCCGCTCAACGACATGTGGGGAAGCGGAGCGCGCGACGTCTACGCCGTCGGGGACTGGGGCACCATGATTCATTACGACGGCACCGTCTGGACATTGATCTCGTTACCGGTCGGTACGAGCGCAGATATGCGCGGCGTGTGGGGCAGCGGTCCGAGCGACGTCTTCGTCGTCGGACGCGAGGACCGCGCCGCCGGAGTCAACGGCCTCGTGCTGCACTATGATGGAGACTCATGGACTCGGATGCCCTGGCCCTACGAGGAGGCTCTTTACGACGTGTGGGGCAGCGGCCCGAATGACGTCTTCGCCGTCGGCGCTGGGGGCACCTTGGCCCGCTTCGACGGCCGCTCCTGGACGAAGATGACTTCGCCGGTCGATGTGAATCTGAGCGGCGTGTGGGGCATCGGTCCGAGCGACGAGAGCGACCAGATCGACGTCTTCGCCGTCGGGGAGGAGGGCACCGTGCTGCATTTTGACGGAAATTCCTGGGCACAGATGCTCTCGCCGGTCGAATGGTGGCTGGGCGACGTGTGGGGCAGCGGTCCGAGCGACGTCTTCGCCGTCGGAGAAGGGGGCGCGCTACATTTTGACGGAACTTCCTGGGCAGAGATGCCTTCGACGTTCGAGATGGGACTTCGCCGCGTGTGGGGCAGCAGCGCGAGCGACGTCTTCGCCGTCGGAAATGTCCTGGCGCACTTCGACGGCCGCGCCTGGACGAAGATGACCCCACCGACGTTCGCGTCGGTCAGCGACTCGGGCCGCGCGGAGATGAGGGCCGTGTGGGGCAGCGGTCCGAGCGACGTCTTCGCCGCCGTCTCCGGCAGCGTGCTGCATTTCGATGGCATCACCCTGACAGAGCTGCCTGCCGCGGCCGATGCCAAGACCTTTAACGTTGTGGATCTATGGGGAAGCGGAGCGAGTGACGTCTTCGCCGTCGGATGGGGGGGCACCGTGCTGCATTTCGACGGCAGCTCATGGACGGCGATGGAATCGCCGGTCGATACGCTTGTTCTCAACGGCGTGTGGGGGAGCGCAGCGAGCGACGTCTTCGCCGTCGGAACGCATAGCACCGTGCTGCATTTCGACGGCAGCTCATGGACGGCGATGGCATCGCCGGTCCATGTGCATCTCGGCGGCGTGTGGGGAAGCGGAGCGAGCGACGTCTTCGCCGTCGGGGGGTCGTCAGCCGGGGGGCCGCCACCGGTGGTGCTGCACTATGACGGTCGCTCCTGGACACGCATGTCTGTAGAGGGCATCGATCAGCCGCTCTACGGCGTATGGGGGAGCGGGCCGAGCGATGTGTTCGCCGTCGGAGATCGGGGCACCGTGCTGCATTTCGACGGCCGCTCCTGGACGGCGATGGCATCGCCGGTCCATGTGCCTCTCAACCGCGTGTGGGGGAGCGGACCGAGCGACGTCTTCGCCGTCGGAGAACAGGGCGCCATCCTGCACTTCGACGGCAGCTCCTGGACGGCGATGACATCGGCGCGCGATGTCGTGTTTACCGGCCTGTGGGGCAGCGGGCCCAACGATGTCTTCGCCGTCGACGGCGGCGTGCTGCACTTCGACGGTGTATCTTGGCTGCCCATGCGTTCCGGAGCACTTGGGGCCACCCAGATGGTATGGGGTGATTCTTTGGGTAATGTGTTTTTTTACGGCAATGATCCCCGCGGCGACCGCAGTTATCGATTCGGCCGGACAGCGTTCCGCCGGTGAAGGCGGAGGGCGGATGCCTGGTTTCGGTTGGCTTCGTGCTGCGATGGACGACCCGGAGCCTCTCTGCGCGCCGCGGCGCCGCCGCGCCGGCCAGGCTTCCGGCCCGCAGGCGTGAGCCTGTCGGGTCGTTGCGGTGAGTTGTCATGAGCCCGATGAAGGAAATACGCTTCGCTTCTGTGGGCGAATCCGCCGCCTCTGCCGTCGACGAGGAGGCGGCCGCCCCGCCGCCGAGCCGGAGGGGACGTCCGGAGTCAGAAGAGGGGATGTACCCGTCGGCGACCTGGAGCACCGACCACGATCTCCGTGCGGTGGAGGTCACGGCGTCCAGGACCGACCCTGCGCGGCGAGCGCCGCGCGACCTGCCCATCGACGCCGGGACGTCGCTCGGTCACTACGAGCTCATCCGCGAGCTCGGCCGCGGGGGCATGGGCACGGTCTTTCTGGCCCGCGACGTCCGGCTGGGCCGCCTGGTGGCGATCAAGCTCGTCACCACGCTGACCGGCTCCCGGCTCGACCGATTCCTTGTCGAGGCCCGCGCCACTGCGCTCTGCAAGCACGAGAACATCGTGACCATCCACGATGTGAACGAGCACAAGGGGTATCCTTACATGGTGCTCGAATACATCGAGGGCCAGAGCCTCCGCGCGTGGATGGCGCAGCGGAGGCCGGCGGGCGCGCCAGCGGGCGTCGCGGCCACCTCGGTGTCGACGAGCGCCGCGGTGGAGCTGATGGTGCCCGTGGTGCGCGCCCTCGTGTGCGCCCATCAGCTCGGCATCGTGCACCGCGATCTCAAGCCGGAAAACATCATGTTGGAGCCGTCCGGAGCGATCAAGGTGCTCGATTTCGGCATCGCCAAGCTGCTCGACGTCGACGCCGCCGTCACGTGCGAGCGCCCTGCTCCCGGGAGCGAGCTGACCCTGACGCACGAAGGGGCCGTCATGGGGACGCTGGCCTACATGTCTCCCGAGCAGCAGGCCGGAGAGGAGATCGACCAGGCGACGGACATCTGGGCCGTGGGGATCATGCTTTATGAGCTCGTGACCGGCGCGCGCCCGTTCGACGGGGCGATGACGGCCGGCGCGCTCGACGCGTCCGTCCGGAAGATCGGCGAGATGCGCGCCGAGCTGGGCGCGCTCGGGCCGATCATCGAGCGGTGCCTGCGCAGGCGGACATCCGAGCGCATCGCCTCGGCGCGGCAGCTCCTGGCCGAGCTCATGCCGCTCCTGCCGGGGCGCCGCGAGGTCGTCCTCGGCGCCGACGAGAGCCCATTCGCCGGCCTCTCGGCGTTCCAGGAGGTCGACGCGGACCGCTTCTTCGGCCGCGACGACGACATCGCCGGCATGGTCGCGCGCCTGAAGAGCCAGCCGCTCCTCGCGATCGTCGGCGCGTCGGGGGTAGGGAAGTCATCGCTGGTGAGGGCGGGGATCATCCCGGCGCTCAAGCGCTCGGGGGCCGGGTGGGAGTCGCTCGTCATGCGGCCCGGGCGCGAGCCCATGGCGGCGCTCGCCGATCTGCTCGACCATCCATCCCTCCTGGAGCAGGGCGAGGTCGGCTCGCCGGCGGCGCGCGGCCGTGAGGCCGAGCGCGGGCAGGTGGCCGAGCGCGGGCAGGTGGCCGAGCGCGGGCAGGTGGCCGAGCGCGGGCAGGTGGCCGAGCGCGGGCAGGTGGCCGAGCGCGGGCAGGTGGCCGAGCGCGGGCAGGTGATCGAGCGGCTGCGCGCCGAGCCCGGCCACCTGGGCGCCCGGCTGCGCGCGTGGTCCGCCCGGACCCAGCGGCGCATCGTGCTGTTCGTCGACCAGTTCGAGGAGCTCTATACCCTCTCGTGCGGCGCCCGAGAGCGCGCCGCCTTCTTCTCGTGCCTCGAAGGCGTCGCCGACGACGCCTCCTCGCCCCTCCGCGTCATCCTGTCCACCCGCTCGGATTTCATCGAGCGGGTGGCCGAGGACAGGCGCTTCATGGCGGGGGTGACCCGCGGCCTCGTGTTCCTCTCGCCCATCGGCCGGGGAGGGCTGCGCGAGGCGCTCTTGAAGCCGGTCCAGGCGGCGCGGTACGAGATCGAGGACCCGGCGATGGTCGAGGGCACCCTCGATGCGCTGGAGACGACCCCAGGCGCCCTCCCCATCCTGCAGTTCACTGCGGCCAGGCTGTGGGACATGCGCGACCGCGAGCGGCGGCTCCTCACGCGGGCGAGCTACGAGGCCATCGGCGGCGTGGCGGGAGCGCTGGCGAGCCACGCCGACGCGGTGCGGGCCGGGCTCAGCGGCGGTCAAGCGAAGCTCTGCCGAGCCATCTTCGAGCGCCTGGTCACGCCCGAGCGCACGCGGGCCATGGCCAGCCTGGAAGAGCTCCGCGAGCTGCCAGGGGACGGGGATCCGGACGAGATCGAGCGCGTCGTCCATCTGCTGGCCGACGCGCGGCTCCTCGCCATCGAGACGGGGCGCGACAACGCCGGCAGCAAGGTGGAGATCGTGCACGAGTCGCTCATCGCGCGCTGGCCGACGCTGCAGCGCTGGCTCGACGAGAGCCAGGAAGACTCGGTGTTCCTCGACAAGCTGCGCGCGGCGGCGCGGCAGTGGGAGTCGAGCGGCCGCGCCGAGGACCTCTTGTGGCGCGGCAAGCTCGCGGAGGAAGCGCGCCGCTTCTCGGAGCGGTCGGCGCGCCGGCTGCCCGAGCGAGAGCAGCGCTACCTCGACGCCGTGGTCAGGCTGGCCGGCCAGGCGCAGCGCCGGAAGCGCAATCTCATCGTCGGAACCATCGCGAGCCTGGCCCTCCTGGTCGTCGGCGCCGCCGCGGGGATCGTCACGGTGGCCCGCCAGAACCGGGTCATCAGCGCGCAGCTCGCGGACATCCGCCGGACCGAGCGCAGCCTCGAGGAGGCGCTCGCGAGAGAGACGGCGTCTCGACGAGCCGCCGAGCAGGCGAGGATGAGCACGGAAGAGCAGCGGAACCGGGCCGAGCGGCTGCAGAAGGAGGCCGAGGAGGCCAGGGACAGGGCCGAGGTCGAGAGCGAGAGGGCGCACGCCGCGGCCGAGGAGGCTCGGACGGCGCGCGACGAGGCGCGGGCGTCCGAGGCCGAGGCGCGGCGCGCCGAAGCTCAGGCCGATGATGAGCGGGCCAGGGTCGGCGTCGAGGAGCGGAAGGCCATGCAAGCGGCAGACGACGAGCGCCGGAGCAAGGAGGCGCTGGAGCAGCTCATCCAGCGCTCCGTCGGGCGGGTCCGGGACCGCTTGAGGTAAAAAGCGCTCCGGGAGATCATCGAACCATTCCCCGTGCAGAGGACGCCGACGAGCACCCGAGCTGCGATCTGTTCATGGCTGTCGATCGCGATCCTCGTGTCCCGGGCCGTGCCCGCGTGGGCTCAGACGGAGCCGGCGCTGCCCCCCTGGCACGAGGGCGTCGCAGAGGAGCGCAAGCAGGCGGCGCTGGAGCTCTTCATGCAGGGGCGGGACCTGCACAGAAGGATGGTGCTCGGCGACGCCAAGAAGAAGTACGAGGAGGCGCTCGCCCTGTGGGAGCACCCGGATCTCCGGTTCTATCTGGGCAGGGTGCTCAAGATGATGGGGATGCCGCTGCTTGCCTACGAGAACCTGCGCCTCTCGCTCCGGTGGGGGCCGGCGTCGCTCGAGCCCGAGGACCATGAAGAGGCGCGCGCGCTGATGAAGGAGCTCGTCGAGCGCGAGCTGGCCGTCGTCGAGATGCGCTGCGATGAGCCCGGCGCCGAGGTGCTGCTCGACGGGAGGTCGTGGTTCGTCGGTCCGGGCTCGGCGCGCCGGTTCGTGACGCCCGGAGAGCACGTCGTCAGCGCGAGGAAGAAGGGGCATTTCCCCCTCGTCGAGCCCGTCGTCGTGCTCGCCGGGGTCCAGGCCTCGGGCGTGCTCACGCTGAGCGCCGACGGCATCGTCACGGTGCGCAGGTGGTCCGCCTGGAAACCCTGGGCCGTTGTCGGGGCGGGCGCAGCCCTCGGGCTGGCTGGCGCGGTGTTGCGCTGGCAGGCCGACGAGCATCTGGAGGAGGCGGAGCGGCAGTTTGAAGAGACCTGCATGTCGGGTTGCGCTCCGATGACGACGGACACGTCGAGCCGGGGTATGACGGAGAGCCGTGTCGCCACCGGCCTGTTCATCGCCGGCGGCGCGACCCTGGCGGCAGGCGCGGTCCTCGTGTTCCTCAACATGCCGCGGGCGTATCGCACCGAGGATCAAGGCGGCGTCGAGCTCCGGATCGTGCCCGCGGCGCCGGGCGCGGCGGCCGGGCTGTCAGCTCGGCTTTCCTTTTGAAGCGCCGAAGGCACCGGACGGCGCCGGTGTCACCGCGGCGCTGCTGTTCTATTTGCGCTCGTAGAAGGTGAGGCTCACCCCGCCGCCCGCCGCGCCACCCGGGTCGGAGCTCACGTACTGCTTCGTGTTGAGGATCGCATAGGGGCCGTCCGCGCGCGTCTCGAAGACAGGAATGAGCGCGCCGAACGGTCCGCAGTTCCTCACCACGATGACCTCGCCGTCCTTCGAGGACAGCGCGTACCGGGCGTCCAGCACCGTGGTCGATCCGATGAGCTGGTAATCCGCGCCTCCGGGGAGCACCGAGCCCGACAGGCCGCTCAGCAGCATTCCGCCGGTGACCGTGCCCCCGGTGATGGGAATGATGTTGCGCGTGCCGCGCTTGCTGGCGCCGACAGACACGGATGAGCCGAGCGTGACGGACTCGGTGAACACGCTCGAGCCCCTCGCCCCGGTCGCCTTCGAGCACTCCCACGATTGGTTCGGGACGCCCGCGGGATCCTTGAGCTGGATCTTCGGCTCTCCGGCGGCCACCTCGCTGATGTCATAGACGTCGAGCTGGATCGTGCCCGCCGCGGCGTCGACGACACGGGTGCCCGCGAACTTCCCGGTGTTGAGCCACGCGAGCGAGCTCGAGTTGGGGACCTCGAAGTCCGGGACGATCCGGACGACGTCATCACCGGCGGCGGCGACGCCGCAGGTCCGCATCAAGATGGAGCTGCCGTCGCTCGCCTTCAGGATGTTGATCTCCTCGAGCTCGACGGATCCGTTCGACAGCGTGAGCTCGAGGTCCATGCCGCCCGTGAGGAAGGTGGCCTGGATCTTGTCGCCCGCGAGCGTGCCCCCTTTCACGTCGAGGAGGCGGCGGTGGCCGAACTGGGTGGTCCCGACGTCGTGGGTCTCGCCGAGCTGGAGCGTCGCCCGGAAGACGAGCTCGCCGCGCGTGGGGAGCGGAATGCCGTCCGGCATCCCGCAGGTCCACGACGGATCGGGGACGATCGTCGCCTCGTCGCTGCCGTTGTCGCCGCCGCCAGCGCCGGGCGTCCCGCCAGCGCCGCCGCCGCCGCCGCTGCCCGTCTCCTCGGCGCCGCCGGCTCCGGTGGTCCCGCTGCCCGCGGTGGTTCCGCTGCCCGCGCCGCCCGTGCCGGCGTCGCCGCCGGTGCCGGTCGCTCCGCCGGGACCGCTCGACGCCGCGCCGCCGGAGCTGCTGCTCGCCGTCGCTCCGCTTGTATCGTCGGTCGACGAACCACACCCTCCAGAGCAGATGCCCAGGATTCCAGTTATCAAGAGCTTCGCTGGCAGATTCTTGAACACCATTGCTGGACCCATCCATTCAATCGCGCGCTGCGATTCGATGCACGCCGAGACGTGGCGCTGGTTCGAGCGACACCCGCCTCAGAACTGCGAGAAGAAGCTCCAGATCGACTCGCCGGAGTTGTTCTGCGGGGCGTGGCCCCCGTCGAACTCGCACCAGACGACGGGATAGCCCGCGTCGCAGCCCTCGTAGCTGACGCAGGGGCTCGGCTCGACCGGTGTGGTCTGCTGGCCGCAGTGGTTTCGCTCGAGGAAGACATCGCGAGCGCTCTGGCCGTTCTCGAGCGGAACCACGTTGTCGGCGTCGCCGTGGGCGCCCCACATGGCGACGGGGCTGTCGCCGTCCTCGCAGCCGCTGTAGAGCGCGCCGGACATGGAGGCGATGGCGCGGAATTCGTCGCCCATCGCACAGCCGATCGCGTAGGACATCATGCCGCCGTAGCTGAACCCCGTCGAAAAGATCCTGCTCTCGTCGATGCAGAGATCGGCGCGGAAGCGGTCGAGCATGGCGCGCAGGAACGCGATGTCGCGGCCCCCCGTGTTCGCCCAGCCCTGGTCGATGCCCTCGGGCGAGACGAAGATCGCCGAGCCGTTGGCGCGGCTCTGGAGGCCGTAGTAGCCGCCGCCGAACCCGGTCGCGACCTGCTCGGCCGAGCCGCCGCGGGGATGCCAGGCGAAGATCAGCCGGTAAGGGTGCTTCGAATCGTAGTTGTCCGGCACGGCGAGGATGTACTCGCGCGTCGTGCCCCCGACATCGACGCTGAAGCGGCCGCTCTTCGGCGCTGTCGCGCTGCCGCAGCCGGCGCTCTGCGCCTCTCCTCCAGCGCCGCTCGAGCCGGAGCCGACAACGCCCCCGCCGCCCGCGCCAGTTGCCCCCGGGTCCGGGCTCCCGCCGCTGCCGCCGGCGCCGCTGGCCGTCCCCGACGAGCCACCGTTTGCCGACGAGCCACCGTTTGCCGACGAGCCACCGTTTGCCGACGAGCCACCGGTCGCCGACGTGCTACCCGTGGCGCCGGAGGCGCTGGAGCCGGGCCCAGCGGGCCCTCCGGCGCTGCCGCCGGATGATGCCTCGGTCGTTGCTTCTCCCTGGCTGGCGCAGCCCAGCGCCGCGAACGCCGCGAGCGCAACGATCCCTGGAGCGATCACGCCGAAATTGCGAAGCGTTTTCATTCGTCCCCGCCTCTCTATTCTAAGATCGCCGTCCGTCCTCGCATCACCCGATGCAGGTCATCTGCGACGATGTCGTATCCTATGCCTCACACCCGAGGCATAGGCATACTCACCTATGCCTCGGGCGTGAGGCATAGGCATATTTGCCTATGCCGCGATGCGAGACGTCACGCCCGGAGGGGTGGACTGGACGACGCGGGCGAGGGGCGAGCTCGAAGCGGCAAGGTCGGCGCGAACGGCACGGTTCCAGCTAGCCGCTCGGATCGAGCTGCACGCCGACGGTCCACGCGGCGCCGCCCACGTCGTCCTTCACGGTGATGCGCCCCGTCGCGGCGTCGAGATCGAACGCCGGGTCGCCGCCGTTCGGGGTCGTGTTCCCGTCGTGGACGCGGACGACCTTGTCTCCCTCGACCGTGCACTCGGAGACGCCGGTCGTGCCCGCGCCGTAGAGCATGCGGCCGGCGCACGCGAGGCGCGTGAGGCACTTGCCGCCGCGCGGGAGCGGCGAGACGAGCAGCGCGCACCGCTGGCCCACCTTCACCGGGCTCGGTCCCGTGGACTCGGTGACGCGCGCGGACCGGCGCAGCGCCCTCCGGGTGGCGTCGAGGAGCGGCTCCCCCGCGACGGACAGGCTCTGGTAAGCCAGCATGAGCTCGACGCGGTACGCGGGCGCCGAGTCGCGCCAGACGGCGCCCGTCTTGCGGATGCTGTCGAGCGAGACCTCGGCCCGCTCGCCGGCGCGCGAGCCCTTGTCCTGGTACGAGAGGGCATAAGCATAGGTGCCAGGCTCAGGACCGGAGTCCTCCTCCACGCCGCTGCTGAACATCGACATGCCGTTCAGCGGATCGCTCGACCGGTAGATCGGCTTGCCGCCGCAGAGGACCCGGAGCGCGGGCACGCGGATGTCGTCGCCCGAGCTCGCGAGCTCCGCCTCGACCGTGCACGCCGCGCCGGCCGCGAGGGGGAGCCCCGTGGCGCGCGTGACGCTCGCCCTCCAGGTCGCGGTCGCGGTCCGCGGCGGCGCCTCGCTCGCCGGCGCGGCCGGCTCCGGCGGCGCTTGCGCTGGCTCGGGGACCGGCGCCGGCAGCTCCGGGAGGGGAGGGGCAGGCGGGGGCGGGGCCGGCTGCTGGACGATCGCCATCGTCTCGCGCGCGGGCCGCGCCAAGAGGTAGCTCGCTATCATCGCGCAGAGCCCCACGCCCGCCATCGTCACAAGGAGCGGCACCGCCGACGACCGCTTCGGCCGGCCGCGCACCGCGTCGAGCTCCCGGCCGAGCTGGTCGAGCACGCGGCGGGCCTCCGCCATCTGGCGCTCGATCTGCTCGACCCGCGCGGCCCGATCGTCGTCGCGGTGCTCCTCGAGCTCCTTCCTGGCCGCCGCGAGCTGCTCCTCGAGGCTGTCCACACGCCCCCGCAGCGCGTCTCGTTCGTCGCGGTAGTGCATTGCTCGACGATACCACCGACCAGCCCGTCAGCGACGCCAGGCGCCGGCGGCGCGCCGGTCGTCGGAGCGCGTCGAAGCGCGTCGAAGCGCGTCGACACACGCGCCGCGCGTGGGGCGGCCATGTCCGCAGTCCGACGCCACGCCCCGGATTCTGCGGCAGGACACGAGACTCCTCGCCCGGGCCGGCGGCGCAGCGTATACGATGTAGCCGGTCCGCAGCGGCCGTGGGAAAGGCGGTCAGGTTGTGGAGCAGGAGGCCGTCGGGAATGGGTCAGCGTCGCCAGGGCAGTGCGGTACCGTTGCCGGAGCAGTGGGGCGAGCTGCCTGGCGCAGCGGAGCGGAAGGCCAGGGGAAAGGCCGGCGTCTCCGGCCCTGATCCGCGCCGGTCCGCGGGCGCGCACGCGGCGGTCCGCCCTCCCACCCTCGGCGTCGTCGCCCCGTTTCTCTCCGGCGCGTTCTGGGGCCCTGTCCTGCTCGGCATCCATGAAACGGCCCAGCGGCGCGGGATCCGCACGCTGGTGCTGCGCGGCACGCCCTCCGAGGTCATGGCCCCCTCGCTCGCCAGAGAGCAGGTGGACGGGTGGCTCGTCATCATCGAGTTCGGCGGCCTCGAGGCGCTCGCCGATGCGGGGGTCCCGTTCATCACGCTCGGCGCCCGCCCCGCCGGCGTCCGCTGTCCCGCGGTGGTCCCGGACAACCACGGCGGCATCCGGAACGCGGTGCTCCACCTGATCGAGCACGGGCACCGGCGCATCGCGTTCGTCGGCAGCTTCGCCGCGTACGACGTGCGCGAGCGCCGCGACGCCTACATCAGCACGCTCGCCGAGGCCGGGATCCCCTTCGACCCCGATCTGGTCATCCCGTGCGACAACAACATGTACAGCGGAGGCCGGGCCGCCGCGCCGGCGCTCCTCGCGCAGCTGCCCGGGTGCACGGCGGCGGTCTTCGGGACCGACAAGAACGCGCTCGGGACGATGTCCGAGCTGAAGGCGGCGGGCGTCCGCATCCCCGAGGATTTCGCGATCATCGGCTTCGACGACGTCGTGGAGGCGCAGAGCGCCGACCCGCCGCTGACCACGGTGCGCCAGCGGTTCGAGATGATGGGGAGCGCGGCGTGCGAGCTGCTGGCGTCGATGATCGCCGGCGAGCCCTTCCCGCCCGAGGGCGTGCGCACGGCCAACGCGCTCGTCCTGCGGAGCTCGTGTGGCTGCAATGTGGTCCAGAACTTCCTCGACACCGAGGGCGCGGTCTCCGAGGAGGACGCCGGAGACACCCTGGCCCGGCAGATGGTCGAGCAGCTGCTCCTGCCGCGCCCGCTCCCGCCGGATACCCCGCCGGCCGCGGTCTGGCCGGCGGTCACGCGGGTGGTCGACATGTATTTCGCGGCGCTCCGGGGCACCGCGCCCGCCCCGGCCGCCGAGCTCGAGCGCGCCTATCGCCAGGCCGTCGCCATCACGCCCGATCTGGGGGCCCTGCTGTCGACGGCCCGCCTGATGGATCAGCTCCCGGAGCGGCGCAGCATGTCCCTGGACGCCGCGGCCAGGCGGCGGGTCCAGGACTTCGTGGAGCTGGCGCGCCTCGCGAGCGCGCGGGCGCGGCTCGACGCCGAGACCCACTCCGTCCACCAGCTCGGGGTGCTCGCGAGGACCAACTACGATGTGAGCTTCGCCCTGCTCGGCGGCACCCAGCAGGAGTACCGGTCGCTCTCGTGGCTCGAGACGACCACGATGGTCTGGGGTTGCCTCGCGTTATGGGATGACCCGGCGGAGCGCACAGCCCTCGTCGTCGCGGGCGCCTACAGCCGCGACGGCAGCCCGGTCCCCCCGAACGGGAGCCGCCATCGGCTGGAGGCGTTCCCGCCGGCGGAGATGCTGCCGCCCTCGGCCGCGGACGGCACGTACATGGTGCTGCTCCTGCCGATACGCTCCGTGGAGCGCGACTGGGGGATCCTCGTGCTCATCGGCCCGGCCGTCGTCGCGATGACCGGGGACGAGGGCACGGTCGCGATCTGGGGGACGCTGCTCGGGGCGGCCCTCGAGCGCGACGCGCTGCTGGCGTCGCTGTCGGCGCGGCACGCCGACCTCCAGCAGGCGTTCGCGAGCGAGCGCGCGCTGTCGCGGACGGTGCGGGAGCTGGGCTGCCCGATCATCCCGCTCCTCTCCGGCGTGCTGCTCGTGCCGCTGATCGGGATGCTCGACAACGGCCGCGCCCAGCAGGTGCTCGAGAAGGTGGCCGAGGGGGTGAGCCGGCACGAGGCGCTGTCCGTGCTGCTCGACCTCACGGGCGTTCCGTTCGTGGACATCCAGGTCGCCCATTTCCTGGGCATGACCAGCCGCGCGGCTGCCCTGCTCGGCGCGCGGGTCTACCTGGTCGGCGTGCGCCCCGAGATCGCGGAGAGCCTCATCGACGTCGACCTCGGCGAGCTGGCCACGTTCTCCTCGCTCGCGATGGCGCTCCTCGAGCTCGGCCAGGCGGGGGTGCGCGCGGCGCGAGCAGCGGGGCCGGGCGCGCGGTGAGGCCGTGTCGCTTTCCTCACCTCCCGACTGAAATCGATTAAGGATGGCGCCGGCCACGGAAGTGGAGAGGCTCGGCCGGACGTGGGCGAGCAGGGCGGGAGGGAGCGCGAGGATGGGCGAGGGGAGGCGGGACAGCGGCATCGTGGTGCCGGAGCAGTGGGGCGATCCTTCCGGCGCACCGGGGCAGGGGGAGGGCTCGGGGCGCGGCACCGGCTCTTCTTTCCCTCCGGTGCGCCGCTCTTCTCTCCCTGCGCCGCGCCGCTCTTCTCTCCCTCCGGCGCGCCGCACCGACGCCCCGCCGCTCCATGTCCCGGCGGCCGGCGCCGCGGCCCGCCCTCGCACCCTCGGGGTGATCTCCCCCTTTCTCGACGGCTCATTCTGGAACCCTGTCCTGCTCGGCATCCATGACTCGGCCCAGCAGCGCGGGTTTCGCACGCTGGTGCTGCGCGGTACGCCGTTCGAGGTCCACGCGCCGTCGCTCGCCGGGGAGGAGGTGGATGGGTGGATCGTCCTGATCGAGCTGCACGGCATCGAGGCGCTCGCGCGCGGCCGGGTCCCGTTCATCACCGTCGGCACGCGCGCCGCCGATGTCGCCTGTCCAGCCGTGATCCCGGACAACCACGGCGGGATGCGGAGCGCGGTGCGCCACCTGATCGAGCACGGGCACCGGCGCATCGCGTTCGTCGGCTACTTCGACGCGTACGACGTGCGCGAGCGCTTCGCGTCCTACAAGGACACGCTCGCCGAGGCGGGCATCGCCTTCGACCCCGATCTGGTCATCCGGAGCGACAACAACTGGTACAGCGGCGGCCAGGGCGCCGCGCCGGCGCTCCTCGCGCGGCTGCCCGGGTGCACGGCGGCCGTCTTCGCGACCGACAAGAACGCGCTCGGGATGATGCCCCAGCTGAAGGCGGCGGGCGTCCGCATCCCCGAGGATCTCGCCATCATCGGCTTCGACGACATCGCGGACGCGGAGAGCGCCGATCCGCCGCTGACCACGGTGCGCCAGCGGTTCGAGATGATGGGGAGCGCGGCGTGCGATCTCCTCGCGTCGATGATCGCCGGCGAGGCCTTCCCGGCCGAGGGCGTGCGCACGGCCAACGCGCTCGCCGTGCGGAGCTCGTGCGGGTGCAACACGATCCAGGAGTTCCTCGACAGGGAGGACGCGGCGCCCGAGGAGGACGCCGGCGGCGTCCTGGCCCGGCAGATGGTCGAGCTCCTGCTCCTGCCCCAGCCGCTGCCGCCCGACCTCCCGCCGACCGAGGTATGGCCGGCGGTCACGTCGTTGATCGACGGTTATTTCGCGGCGCTCCGGGGCGCCGCGCTGCCTTCGGCGGCCGAGCTCGGGGGCGCCTGCCGGCAGGCGGTCGACATCACGATGGATGTGGGGACGTTGCTGGCGGCGGTCCGCCTGCTGGGCCAGCTTCACGAGCGGCGCGGCGCGTCCCTGGACGACACGGCCAGGCGGCGGGTGGACGCGTTCCTGGAGCTCGTGCGCCTCGCGATCGCGCGGGCCCGGCTCGAGGCCGAGAGCCAGTATGTCCGCCAGCTCGGGGTGCTCGCGAGGACGAATTACGATGTGAGCTTTGCCCTGCTCGGCGGCACCCAGCAGGCGACGCGGTCGCTCTCGTGGCTCGAGACGACCACGGTGATCTGGGGCTGCCTCGCGCTGTGGGACGACCCGCAGGCGCGCTCCCGCCTCGTCGTCGCCGGCGCCTACAGCCGCGACGGCAGCCCGACCCCGCCGATCGGCCGCCGCTGTCGGCCCGAGGCGTTTCTGCCGGCGGCGACGCTGCCGCCGTCGGCCGAGGACGGCACGCACATGGTGCTGCTCTTGCCGATACGCTCTGCCCGGCGCGACTGGGGGATCCTGGTGCTCGTCGGCCCGACCCTCGTCGCCATGGCCGGAGACGAGGGGACGGTCGCGATCTGGGGGACGCTGCTCGGCGCGGCCCTGGAGCGCGACGCGCTGGTGGAGTCGCTGTCGTCGCAGCACGCCGACCTGCAGAGGGCGTACGAGATCGAGCGCGCGCTCTCGGAGACGGTGCGCGAGCTGGGCTGTCCGCTCATCCCGCTCCTGCCCGGCGTGCTGCTCGTGCCGCTCATCGGGATGATCGACGGCGGCCGTGCCAGGCAGGTGCTCGAGAAGGTGTCCGAGGGGGTGAGCCGGCACAGGGCGTCTTCGGTGCTGCTCGATCTCACGGGCGTGCCGTTCGTGGACGCGCGGGTCGCCGACACGGTGGGCATGACAAGCCGCGCGTCCGCGCTGCTCGGGGCGCGGGTCTATCTGGTCGGCGTGCGCCCCGAGATCGCGATGAGCCTCGTCGGCGTCGACCTCGGCGTCGTGAGCGCGTTCTCCTCGCTGTCGGCGGCGCTCCGCGAGCTCGCGCCGGCGGGGCGGCGCGCGCGCAAGGCGAGGCGGGGGGCGCGGTGAGCCGCCTTGACCTGCCGAGACGCGGCTGGCGTAGAATCGGTCCATGCTCGCCGTGCATTGCCCGCGCTGCGGGCGACCCGCGCCTGTGTCCCTCGCCAGCCCGGATCTCATGGCCTGCGCGGCGTGCCACTACAGCGGCCCGCTGCCCGGGGAGGCGGCGCAGGGCCTGCGCGCCGCGGCGCACGTGGTCTTCCAGACCGACGTGCGCCGCCGCCAGCTCTCGGAGGCGCTGAGGCGGAGGCTGGTCACGGCGTCCCAGCGGCACGCGCGGCTGCTCGTCGTGTTCGCGCTCGCGTCGGTGCCGATCACCCTGCTCGGCGCGCTCATCGTGCTGGGGGTCTGGGTCAGCCCCGACACCGAGGGGAACGTCATCACCGGCGGCATGGTGGTGGCGGCGTGGCTCGGCACCGTCGGGACCGGCGCGGCCGTGCTCGCGGTCATGCGCAGCAGGCAGCGGCGGCTCGAGGAGGCGTGCGCCGCGCGCCCCCCGGCGGCCCCAGGCGAGCCGGCGGCGTGCCACGTGTGCGGCGCGCCGCTCGGCGCGGGTGACGGCGCGATCGCGCGGTGCGGCTTCTGCGCCGCCGACAACCTGGTCGCCGCGGCCGTCCTCGAGCGGGTGCGCGCGCGCCAGGTCGTGATCCTGCGGTCGTTCGAGCAGGCCGTGAGCGCCGAGCTCGCCTCGTTCGGCCGGGCGACGTCCGGCGCCGCCGCGGTCGTCGTGGCGACCGCGCTCGCGGTCCCGGTCGCCTCGTTCGTCCTCGCCGTCGCCGTCACCCTGGTGGGTGAATCGAGGCGGTCGCCGGTGGACGCGGCCGTGACGTACGCGGTCGTCGGCACGCCGCTCGGGCCGTGCATCGGAAAGATCATGCCGGGCAAGGGCGGCGGCACGGCGGTGCGGTTCGGCGGGTTCCGGCGCGCGGAGCTGCCCGAGGAGCAGGCGATCGCGCCGGGCGCGCCGATCGAGGCCGTGTCGCCCGGGTCGCTCGTCGGCCGCTCCGTGACGGCGAAGCAGGGGGCGGGCGTCGTTCAGGGGGTGTTCTCGTCGCCGCTCACGGGCAACTCCGTCGAGGTCCGGCGCGAGGAGGGGACGTCGTTCACGAGCAGCATCGCCGGCCTGTGCCTGAGCGGCCCGCAGCCGAGGTGATCTGCGCGTATTTCGCGCCCGCGTCCGGAAATGGACGTCGAGACGTCGAGCGCTCAATCGCTGTTGATCGCCGCATTCCGCGCGGGCTCCGCGATTGCTGCGCTGTCCACAATGGCGGAGCCCGCGCGGCATTCGGCCGTTGCTCCTCTGCGCGGCGGCTCGGTGCGGGCGCGCACGGGGGCGCCGCGCGCCGGAAGTTAGTTGTTCCGTGGCGGCGCCCTCCACGTATAGTGGGGGTAGTTGGTTGGGCGTAGTCGGTATTCACACCCAGTGGAGACAAGATGAGCCAAGGTGGCTGGGGCGGGGGATCAGGGGGCGGTCAGGGTGGTGGTGGTTACGGGCAACCGCCGGGGGGTGGCTACGGCCCGCCGCCGGGCGGCGGCTACGGACAGCCACCCGGGGGCGCTGGCCCCGGTCAGCCGCCGGGCGGTGGTTACGGCCAGCCTCCGGGACAGCCTCCGGGCGGTGGTTACGGCCAGCCGCCGGGGCAGCCTCCGGGCGGCAGCTACGGTCAGCCGCCGGGCGGTGGTTACGGCCAGCCGCCGGGGCAGCCTCCGGGCGGCGGTTACGGCCAGCCTCCGGGCGGCAGCTACGGCCAGCCGCCGGGCGGTGGTTACGGCCAGCCGCCGGGGCAGCCTCCGGGCGGCAGCTACGGGCAGCCTCCGGGCGGCAGCTACGGCCAGCCGCCGGGGCAGCCTCCGGGCGGTAGCTACGGTCAGCCGCCTGGGCAGCCTCCGGGCGGTGGTGGCTGGGGCCAGCCTCCGGGCGGCGGCGGCTACGGCCCGCCCCCGGGAGGCGGTGGCGGCTGGGGCCAGCCTCCGGGCGGCGGCGGCTACGGTCCGCCTCCGGGTGGTGGCGGCGGCTACGGCCCGCCTCCGGGTGGCGGCGCTGACTGGGGTGGGGCCAACCCCTACCAGCCCCCGGGCGGCAGCGCGGGCTACGGCTCACCCCCGGGCACGGGCGTGGCGGCGCCGTGGGGAGCGGGAGACGCGGCGTCCTTCGGCTGGGAACGCCTGAAGCGCGACCCGGCGGTCCTCATCGGCGCCGCGTTCGTCGTCTGGTTCGCTATGCTCGTCCCCGCCTTCATCGGCGGAGGCATCGAGGCCATGCTCGCGGGAGATGCGCCCATGGCGGGGTTGGCCGTCCGGCTTTTCCTGCAGATCGTCGGCTTCGTCATCTTCAGCTACTTCCTTGGAGGCATGACCAGCCTCTCGCTGAAGGTCGCGCGTGGCCAGCCGTACTCGTTCAGCGATCTCCTTGGCGGCGGGCAGTGGTTCCTGTCCATCCTGGGCGCCGGGTTCCTGACTACCATCGCCACGTATATCGGCATGTTTCTCTTGATCGTCCCCGGCGTCATCGTCTCGCTCGGCCTGAGCATGACGTACCTGTGCATCGTCGATAGGAACCTGGGCGCCATCGACGCCATGAAGGAGAGCTGGCGAATCACGACCGGGCACAAGGGCGGCATCTTCGTCTATGTGCTGCTCGCCTGCGCGCTCGCGCTGGCGGGCGCGCTCGCCTGCTGCCTCGGCGTGTTCGTGGCCGCGCCGGTCATCACCATCGGGCTCACGTACATCTACCTGCGCCTGACGGGCCAGCCGACCGCGAGCTGAGCCTCATGAGGGCGCGCTCCCCGCGCCGCCCTCCTCCCTGCGGGCCGAGCCCCCGCGCTGTCGCCGCATCACCTTCCCCTCCTCGAGCTTGGCCAAGCTCGTTCGGTCGCGCTCAGGGCCCGAAGCCTGACCCTCCCTTGCTCACCAACGCTCACCAACGTGAACGTGAACGTGCGCGTGCACGTGCGCGTGCGCGTGCACGTGCACGTGCGCGTGCGCGTGCGCGTACACGTGGTCGTGGTCGTGGTCGTGGTCGTCGACGACACAGCGTGGACGTAAACGCTCTGCCGAAACCTTGGTCAACGAATGAGAACCGCGACTTCCGGGTGCCGTTCACGTTCACGACCTAGCCGTTGACGACCACGACCACGCGCACGACCACGACCACGACCACGACCACGACCACGCGCACGTGCACGCGCACGTGCACGCGCACGACCGCGAGGGAGGTTCTCGCTTCGGGCGCTGAGCGCGACTGAACGGGCTCGGTCAACACCGAGGTCCTCCCTGGGTTTCCGCCCCGCGCCGAGCGCGCTCCTCCCTTCTCCCCCCCGTCCCCGTCCGCGCTCATCGCCTGTCCGATCGGCGCTCCTCGCCCGAAACCCCCTTTGCGACACATCGAGTCTCCGCTGCCATCCGGCGCCGCCGTACCCTCTCCAGGATGCGCGGAAGTCGCGATACCGATCGTCAAACAAAGCTCCTTCGATCGATTGCGGCTCTCCAGCTCGCATGTTAATCGCTGTCTCCTCAGTGACCCCCGCGCAGCGAGGCGCGGGGCCGGGGGGACCTCGCACGGCGGCGGGCGTTCGGCCTGCCTGCCGCGCTGCGCCGTCGTGCGCCGTCCGTTCGCGAGGCGCTCTCTCCTCATCGCCCGCTCGCCCGCCGCTCGTCCAGACCGGAACGGAGCATCCTATGCCTGACCATGTCCTGATCACGGGGGGAGCCGGGTTCATCGGCTCTCACCTGGCCGACGAGCTGCTCCGAAAGGGGGAGCCGGTCCTCGTCCTCGACAACCTCTCGCGCGGGTTCGTCGAGCGCAACGTCGAGCGCCTCAAGGGGCGTCACGGCGCTGGCGTGGAGGTCCGGGTGTGCGACGTCCGGGACGAGCAGGCCGTGAGCGACGCCGTGCGGCGCGCCTCGTTCGTCTTCCACCTCGCCGCGCAGGTCGCCATCGCGAGGAGCGTCGCCGACCCGGCGCACGACTTCGAGGTGAACGCGCGCGGCACGCTGAACGTGCTCGAGGCGCTCCGGCGGCTCGACCGCCCTCCGCCGCTCCTCTTCGCCTCCACCAGCAAGGTCTATGGCGCGCTGCCCGATCTGCCGATCGAGCGCGGCGAGGAGCGGTATCGACCCCTGTGCGAGAGCGCGCGCGAGCACGGCATCTCCGAGAGCCAGCCGCTCGATCTCCGGAGCCCCTACGGGTGCTCGCGGGGCGCCGCCGACCAGTACGTCCTCGATTACGCCCGCACCTTCGGCCTCCACGCCGTGGTGCTCCGGGTGAGCTGCGTCTACGGCCCCCCGCAGTTCGGCAACGAGGACCAGGGGTGGATCGCCCACTTCGTCGCGCGCGCCATCCGCCGCGACCCGATCACCCTCTACGGCGACGGGCTGCAGGTCCGCGACGCGCTGTTCATCGAGGACCTCGTCGACGCCCTCCTGCGCGCGCGGCGCGCGCTCAGGCCGGCCTCGGGCCGCGCCTTCAACATCGGCGGCGGCCCGGGCACGGCGGTGAGCCTCGTCGAGCTGCTCGATCTGCTCGAGGAGCTCGACGGGCGCCGCCCGGTCGTCTCGCTCGCCGCGTGGAGGCGGGGCGATCCGCGGTACTACGTCTCCGACTGCCGCGCCTTCCAGTCGCTCACCGGCTGGGCGCCGCGGGTCGCCCTGCGCGACGGGCTGCGCGCGCTCTATCAATGGCGCCTCGGCGTCGAGGCGCGCCTCGGGGCCGTCTACGCCGACATCCCCTCGTCTGTCCGGATGGACCGGCTGGAGGCCGCCTCGTGAAGGTCGCGCTGGTCAACCCGCCCTGGACCTTCCACGGCAGCGTCTACCTCGGCTGCCGCGAGCCGCACCTGCCGATCGAGCTCGGGTACGCCAGGGCGCTGCTCGAGCGCGCGGGCCACGAGGCCGCCCTCATCGACGCCCAGGCCCGCGGGATCGACCTCGTCGCGCTGCGCGCCGAGGTCGCGGCGCTCCGCCCGGCCATGACGGTGATCGCCACGGCGCCGAGCTACCTCTCCTGGCGCAGCCCCCCGCCCGAGCTGCGCGTGCCCATGGCGACGGCCGCCGCGCTGCGGGGCCACGGCGGCCTCCTCGTCGCCGTCGGGCCTCACGGCTCCGCGACCCCGCGCGCGGCGCTCCGCAAGCTCGGCGTGGACGTCGTCGTCCTCGGCGAGTGCGAGGAGATCCTCGTCATGCTCGCCGGCGCGACCGAGTCGCGCTTCTGGCAGATCCCCTCGATCGCCTACCGCAGGAACGGCATCGACCACGTGCAGGGAGGCCCCTACGCCGCCTGCCTGAGGACGCTGCCGGCCCTGCGGTGGGACGGCGCGACGATCGCGCGCCACGTCCACCACCACCACCGCTTCGACGCCGTGCCCGAGGGGCCGAGCGCCGAGATGGAGACCTCGCGCGGCAGCCCCTGCCGCTGCGCCTCCTGCGCCAGGGACGGCGCGCGCGACAGGCTCCGGAGGCGCCCGCTCGCGACGGTGCTCGAGGAGCTCGACGCGCTCCTCGCCGAGGGCGTGCGCCACGTCTATTTCATCGACGAGCGCTTCCTGCCCGACCGGGTCCTGCTCGAGGAGCTCTGGGCGCGGGACATCGTGTTCGGCGTCCAGCTCAGGATCGACAGCTGGTCGCGCGAGATGCTCGATCTCCTCGGCCGCGCCGGCTGCGTCTCGATCGAGGCCAGCGTCGAGCGCCCCTCGATCGAGGGGATGGACGCGCTCGCCAGGCGGTGCAGCGCGTCGACCGAGGAGCTCACCGCGCTGCTCGTCCACGCCCGGCGCAGCGTGCCCTTCGTGCAGGCCAACCTGAGCGACGCGGGCCCCGTCGATCCGGCCGAGGCGGCGTCGTGGCGGCAGCGGCTCCTCGGGCTCGGCGTGTGGGCCAACGAGCCTGTCCCGGCGTTCCCGTACCCTGGCTCGCCCGCGTACACCCGGCGGTGGGGCGCGCCGGACGACGGCGCCTGGGAGCGCGCGCACGCCCATTATATCGCCGAGCACCGGGCGTTCGGCGATCTGCCCGACGGCTGCCCGCTGCCGCTCACGGAGCTCGAGCATGGCGCGCGTTGACCGCGGCTCCCCGGGCCCCGCGGCGCCGCGGCCCGGCCGGGTGCTGATGACGGCCGACACGCAGGGCGGCGTGTGGACGGTCGCGCTCGAGCTCGCGGGCGCGCTCTCCGGCGCCGGCGTGGCCACGGTGCTCGCGATCATGGGCGGGCCCCTGTCGCCCGCGGCGCGCGCGGCGGCCGCCGCGGTACCGGGCCTCGAGCTCGTCGAGAGCGCCTACCGGCTCGAATGGATGGATGACCCGTGGGACGACGTCGCGGCCGCCGGCGACTGGCTGCTCGACCTCGAGGAGCGGGTGCGGCCGGACCTCGTCCACCTGAACGGCTACTGCCACGCGGCCCTGCCGTTCCGGGCGCCCCGCGTCGTCGTGGCGCACTCCTGCGTGCTGTCGTGGTGGCGCGCGGTGCACCGCCGGCCGGCGCCGGTCCGCTACGAGCGCTACCGCGCGCGGGTCGCCGAGGGGCTCCGGGCCGCGGACGCGGTGGTCGCGCCGAGCGCGGCGATGCTGAGCGCGCTCGCGGGCGAGTATGGCGCGCTCGGCCTGGGCCGCGGCCATGTCATCCCGCACGCGCGCGACCGCAGGCGGTTCGCGCCGGCGCCGAAGGAGCCGTTCGTCTTCGCGGCCGGCCGGCTCTGGGACGAGGCCAAGAACCTCGCGGCCCTCGAGAAGGTCGCGCCCCACCTCGCGTGGCCCGTGCTCGTGGCCGGGAGCGACGTCGCGGCGGGCGGCGTCGGCCGCCGCGCCGGGGAGAGCCTCTGCTCCCTCGGGTGGGTGGACGAGCCGGAGCTCACGTGGTGGATGTCGCGCGCCGCGATCTACGCCTCCCCGGCGCGGTACGCGCCGTTCGGCGTGGCCACCCTGGAGGCCGCCCTCTCCGGCTGCGCGCTCGTGCTCGGCGATCTGCCGAGCCTGCGCGAGGTCTGGCGCGACGCCGCCCTCTACGTCCCCGCGGACGATCCGCGCGCGCTCCACGCCGCGCTCGACCACCTCATCCGGGACGTCGCGCGCCGCGAGGCGCTCGGCGCGCTCGCCCGCCGGCGCGCGGTGCGCTTCAGCCCGCGCGCCATGGCCCGCCGCTACCTCGACGTCTACGCCCTCGCCCTCGCCGCCCGCCCGCCGGCCCCCCGGCGGGTCTGCCCTCCTTCGTCGCCTTCACCCTGCGGGACACCATGCGAATAGCCCTCTTCTGCCACTCCTTGCTCTCCGACTGGGACCACGCGGACGCGCATTTCCTCCGCGGTATCGCGGCCGAGCTCGACGCGCGCGGCCACGACGTGCTCGCCTTCGAGCCCGAGGACGCCTGGAGCGCCCTGGGCCTCGTCGCCGCGTACGGCCCGGACGCGCTGCGCGAGGCCGCCGCCGTCTATCCGCGCCTCCGCCCGCGCCGCTACGCGCTCTCCACGCTGGACCTCGACGCCGCGCTCGCGGGGGTCGACGTCGTGCTCGTCCACGAGCGGAGCGACCCGGAGCTCGTGCGGCGGCTCGGCGAGCACCGCGCGCGCACGGATCGTTACCGCCTCTTCTTTCACGACACGCACCACGGGCTCATCACCGATCCGGCCGCGATCGTGCGGCGCGATCTCTCGGGGTACGACTGCGTGCTCGGCTTTGGAAAGAGCGTTTGCGATCTCTACCTGAGCCGCGGCGTCGCGCGGCGCGCGGTGGTGTGGCACGAGGCCGCGGACGCGCGCCTGTTCCGGCCGCTGCCCGAGGTCGAGAAGGAGCGCGATCTCGTGTGGATCGGCAACTGGGGGGACGGCGAGCGGACGGCGGAGCTCCACGAGTTCCTGGTCGAGCCCGTGAGGGCGCTCGGGCTCCGCGCGCGGGTCCACGGCGTGCGTTACCCCGATCGCGCGCTCTCGGCGCTCGCGGACGCCGGCATCGAGTACGCCGGCTGGCTCCCCAACCACCGCGTCCCGGACGCCTACGCGCGCGCCAGGATCACGGTGCACGTCCCGCGGCGGCCGTACGCCGCGTGGCTCCCCGGCATCCCCACGATCCGGCCGTTCGAGGCGCTCGCGTGCGGGATCCCGCTCGTGAGCGCGCCGTGGACCGACGCCGAGCGCCTCTTCTCGCCTGGCCGGGACTACCTCGTCGCGCGCACGGGCGCGGAGATGACGGAGCACCTCCGCGCGCTGCTCGCGGACCCGGAGTTCGCCCGCGGCGTCGCCGAGCACGGGCGCCGGACGGTGCTCGCGCGCCACACGTGCGCGCATCGCGTGGACACGCTCCTCGACCTGATCGACGAGCTGCTCTTGCGGCCGTGCTACCGGCTCGGCGAGGCGGCCGAGGACGACGTGGAGCGGAGCGGCCCTGCGTCCGGCGTTCGCCGCCGCGACCCGGGCCGCTACAGGAGCCCGCTCGCGTGAGGTGCTGCGCGGCGCGGGGGGATCTCGGCGGTTCACGAGGGGCGGTGTTGCGACGACGGAGGTGTTCCTATGGGTGACGCGAACGGGAGGACGGTGGGGAGCGGCATGCGCGTCCTGGTGGCGGGGGGCGCCGGCTTCATCGGCTCGCACCTGTGCGAGCGGCTCCTCGCGGACGGCCACGAGGTCATCGCGCTCGACGATTTCTCGACGGGATCGCCGGCCAACGTGGCTCACTTGATGCGCAACAGCCGCTTCTGGCTCGTCGAGCACGACGTGGCCCTGCCGTTCGATTACGAGGTCGACAGGGTCTACCACCTGGCGTCGCCGGCGAGCCCTGCGCGCTGGCGGGGCGATCCGGTGCGCTCCACGATCACGAACGTGATGGGCACGCTGCACGCGCTCCTGTGCGCCGAGCGGCACGGCGCGCGGCTCTTGCTGGCGTCGTCGAGCGACGTGTACGGCGATCCCGAGGTCGACCCGCAGCCGGAGAGCTACCTCGGGCGGGTGGACCCGGTCGGGGTGCGCGCCTGTTACGACGAGGGCAAGCGCTGCGCGGAGTCGCTGGTGATGGCCTTTCACCGCCAGGGGCGGGCGTCGGGGCGGATCGCGCGGATCTTCGACACGTACGGGCCGCGGATGGCGATCGACGACGGGCGCGCGGTGAGCAATTTCATCGCCCAGGCGCTCCGGGGAGAGGAGCTGACCGTCCACGGCAATGGGTCGCAGGCGCGGAGCTTCTGTCACGTCGACGACCTGGTGGAGGGGTGTTTGCGGCTGATGGAGCACCCGTCGGAGGTGGGGCCCGTCAACCTGGGCAATCCGGTGGAGGTGACGGTGCTCGAGCTGGCGCAGGAGATCGTGCGGCTCACGGGGAGCGCGAGCCGGATCGCGTACCGCCCGCTGCCGGAGGGTGATCCGATGCGGCGGCGCCCGGCGATCGACCTGGCGCGGCGGGCGCTGGGGTTCGAGCCGCGGGTGCCGCTCCGGCAGGGGCTCTATGCGACGATCCAGAGCTTCCGGCGCGCGCTGGCGGGGCTCGACGAATGCGCGCGGCGCGGGGAGCCGGCGATGGCGAGCTGACGGATCGCCGCCCTGCGATGGCGGTGTCGGGGGCGGCGCGGGCGCCTCGAAGCGCACGATCACCACGTGTGTTCCTCGGCCACGTCGCTTGCGATGCGGCGCGTCAGGCTGGTAGCCTCGCTCATCGTGAGCGGCTGGGCAGAAGCTCGGGAGGGGTGGAGCCGCGATGTCCGCGTCGTGCGCCGGCGCGCTCGTGTCGCGATGGCGGGGCTGATCGCGATGGGGGCGGTGGCGGCGTTCACGGCGCTGACCGGCGCCTGGCACATTGTCTTGCTGGGCTCGACGGACGTCTCGGCATCGACGTGGCGGCTTGCCAACACGCTCCGTGAGGTCGGGGGTTTGCTCGAGCTGGGGCTCGGGCTCGTTGCTGGCGTGGTGTTCCTGCGCTGGCTCGCCCGGGCTGTCGCGCTGGCGGGCGAGCTGGATCCCGTGCGGGGGTTTTCCTGGACGCCGTCCGAGGCGGTCCTGGGATTCTTCATTCCCGTCGTGAACCTGGTGCAGCCGTACAGGGTGCTGCGCGATCTCCACGACGGCCTCGCCCCGGACGCCGTGCCCGAGCCTGCGCCGCGTCCTCTCCTGGACGGCGGGGGTGGTTACCGGCGCGTCGAGATGGCGCACGCCCCGCGGGCGGGCGCGGTGCACCATGCCGCGCTCGGCGCGTGGTGGGGGTGTTATGTCGCGAGCCGCGGCCTCGGGTGGCTGGCCTCTACCATGCCGGATCTGACGGTGGCGGAGTTCATCCGGTCCCGTTATGCGTTCATTGCGTCCGACGCGGCGTCGATCGCCGCTGCGTGGCTCGGGGTGCGGATGATCCGGGCGATCGACAGCCGGGTCGCGGAGCGCCATCGACGGCTGGCGTACGCTTCCGAAGAGGAGCTCGACCAGCTCCTCGTGGAGCGCGATCTCCAGCTGCGGCGGGACATGGCGAAGATCGCCGACTTCGACGATCCCGAGTAGGGCCCGCGCCTCCTGGCCGAGATCTCGCTCGGCGCAAACCGGGCGACGCCGACCTTGTCCATCGGTCTTCACCAGCGTACCGGGGTCCAGTCGCAAGCGCCAGGAGGCCACCGGGAGCGAGGCTGCGGCGCTCGCTGGCGCGCTGGGTTATACAGTTGACAAAGCGTGCGCGTGGGGGAGCAATGATCGCATTCCGTGTCTCGGTCAATGGAGCGAAGGTCTGCACCGCGGGCGTCGGCGCGGTCGGCGTTCTGACGATCATCGTCACGCGGCACGCCGGCTTTCCGGAGGCGCTGCTCCGGGACGACGACGTGAGGGTCTACGGGTTGGCCTCCGACCGGCGAGAGTTTTTTGTGTGGCCTTCCCGCGCGCTCAGGGTCGGGGACGAGATCGGGATCGAGGTCCTCGACGCCGACACCGTCGACCCCCCCTTGAAACGCACGCCGTGCGGCGAGTCGTATCGCGCCACGCTGCTCCGCCAGGTCCGCACCGCGCTGGGCGCGGTCGCCGGGCCGATGCTGCGCGATCCACGAGGGCAACTCGCGACCCTCTCCCGGAGCGCCCGGGACCTTCTCTCGAGGACCGCGACCGCGATGGCGCGCCGCGCCCTTCGTCCGCCTGGCGCGCGCGCAGAGCGCGCCGTCCTCGTCGAGCTGAACTCGCGGCGAATCTGTGTCGCGGGGGTGCCGCGCCGTGGTCACGTGATGTCCTTGATCACCTGGGCCGCACCTACGCGAAGCGACGTCCCCAGCCATTTCTGGTTCTCGGTCTACGGGCGGGACGCCCGCACGGACGAACGCCTGGACTGGGGCCGTCCGGCGCTGGCCGTCGGCGACCATATATCCATCCGATTTGCCCGTTCGAGAGAGCACGACGCGCCCACGCGGCGCCGTGGCCGCCCGCTGGCGCGGTAGATGTCGCTCATGGCTCTTCGCGGCGCTGGGCCGCATCGTGTCGCGCTCTCGAACGATACCTCGACACGGCAGCCTCCACGCCTGATCTCGAGCTGCTCAGAACGGGAATTCCGAGGTGCCGGACCAGCTCGGCCGCGGGGGCCATCGAGGCCTGAGCCAGGAGCACGAGATCGCCCGGGAGCGCCGTCGCCTCGATCGTCCTGGCGATCTCGCCGGCATAGCCGGGAGAGTCACCCCTCTCGAAGAGCCGCCATGCGCGCCCGCACAGGACTTCGACGACGTCGATCGAGCGACCCGCGCCGGAGGCTATCTGACGCAGCAGCGCCCCGGTGGGCTGAAAGGTGCTCTGGAGCGCGGCCACGACGAGGATCCGGCGGCCGCTCGCGACGGCTTGCTCGGCCATCGGGCGATCGATCCGCATCACGAGGCAGTCCGAGACGGCGACGGCCTCCGCGACGCCGCCGAGGGTCGAGCAGGTGCACACGATGACCCTCGCGCCCTCGTTCGCGAGCGCCTGCACGACCGTGGCGGTGGCCGAGCGGATGCCGTCCGTGATCGCGCCGGCCGCAAGCGCATCCGCAAGGAGGCTCTGCTGGACCTCATGCCGGACCGGGATCGCGTCGTCTGCGTCCCGAACCAGACGGCTGAACGTCTCGACGTGAACGCGGGAAGTATGAAGAAATGCGAGCATGTTTCTCGGTGTCCGGAAGGTTCAGGGCTCGCCGGTGTGAGGGACCCATGTTCGTGGATGCAGAGCCATACCATCCCGCTGCCGGAACATCACGCTGTGCGGCGTTGGGGGCTCCCTATCCGTTGGCATCCACGAGGTCGCTCCAGAAGCGGATCCTGCGAATGCCTCCGCTGGCGGCGTCGACGGGAGACGGTCGGCGAAATTCGCGGCGCAGGTACGTCGCGAGATCGCTGCCGTAGCAAATGATGTCGGTCTGGTAGACCGAGAAGACGGGGTTTCCGGCGAGCACCGGCTCCGCCGGAATGTAGCGGTGGCCCGCGACGGGAATCAGGCGGGGCGCCTCTGCGACCGTGGCCCGAGCGATCTGCGACGCTTCTGGCAGCTCCGGAGGACGAGCGCCCCACGCGTCCAACCAGAACCCGTTGTGCTCGATGTCGAACGCGATGCCTTCGAAGGGCCAGTCGAGCCGCCGGCGAATCTCCGTCGAGTGTGGCTCCCGCCAGTCGGGAAAGCGCTCGCCCGCCGGGAGCCCCTCCGAGAGAAAGGAGCGTAGATCAGGCGGAAACCTGGCGCCAATGACAGACTCGGCCCGGTCGAACTCGGATTGCGTCAGACCGGGGGCAATCGTGATACCCGCGTCGATCAAGATCTGGAGCTCCGCTCGCCAGTCCATCCGCCTCTCCCGTCTGCTCGATGAGCCAGTTCGTCGATGGCGCGTCATGGGTCGATGAGCAGCCGCCTGGCGATCCTCTCGTCAACGGCGTAGGGCCTCTCGCGCGGCAGCGACTTCGCCGCGCTGTCCGCGTGACCGGCCTGAATCTGCTGGTACATCTTCCTGACCAGTGGAGTTCGATCCTCGATGGCGACGACCCAGCTCTCTGCATACTCGCGAATGAGATCGCGGCCGACGCCGACCTGGATGCTGTAGCAAGGCAGCGGGCCGCCTCGCAGGTTGCGCTCGGTATCCCATTGAATGTGGACCTTGGCTCCGGCAAACGCCTTGCTCCACTCGTCCGGCGAGCGAAACACCGTCGCTTCCGGCGAGGTGAGGACGGCGAGGGAGAGCGCCTGCTCCCAGCCCGTCCGCCGGATGCGGACGGCGAGGATCCGCTCCTGCCCGGCCTTGCGCCCCCAGTTGCTGCGGTGCATGAGCCAGAGAAACGACGGCTTGATCCATGTCATGCGACCGAACGAGAACGGGGCGACGAAGCGCTGGGCAGCGAGCGCAGGCTCGGCGATGGCCGGCGCGTAGGCCTGGTACATGACGATGGTCTCCGCGTCGTAGTCCGCTCGGATCTCGTGAAGCTTCGGCATGCAATCCACTCTTCGCGATCGCTATGGTCTGACGGGAGGTTACCCCCGAAGACGGCTCAGGCGAACGACTTGATGAGCATCGCTTGCGAATAGACGGCCACGAGGCCCGCGCGCTCCAGGTTGCGCTGCGAGGTGCTCCCCGCCTCGGCCACCGAGTAGGCGAGGTCGCACCCCGCGTCGCGGGCGTAGGGGAGGCGGGCGTCGATGAGGGCGCGCTGCACGCCCCGGCCGCGGTGGGCCGCGAGTGTGCCTCCGGCAAACAAGAGGGCGACTCGCTCGTGCACGTAGACCGCGCCGACGCCGGCGACGGGGCCGGCGCCTGTGGCTGACGATGCCAGGAAGTACGCCGCCCCGGGCACGTGGAAGCCCGCCTCGAAGATGTCGGCCCGATCGGACGGAGGCTCACCCGGGGTGGCGAAGGCGGAGAGCGAGGCCGCGACCCACGCCGAGGCGTCCTCGCGCGCGGCGCGCCGCACGACGAGGCCGCCGTGCGTGGCCGGCTCAGGAGCGTGGGCCTCGACGGCGGGGGCGAGGTGGCGCACGAGCACGGTGTCGAGCGAGTCCAGGCGGAAGCCGCGCTCCCCGAGCCGCGCGAGCAGCGAAGGGTGGGCAAAGGGCGAGACAAGGATGCGCGCCGCGGTGCCGCGCGAGGCGAAGAAGTCCTCGAGCGCCTCGACGTCGCGCGCCTCGACCGGGCCGTTCAACCCGAGGCCGACCGCGCGCGAGAGCCGGGCGTGGGGCGCCACGAACGCGGCGCGACCGCCGGCGATGGCGGCGAAGGCGGCGCGCCGGGCCGGGACCCGCGCGGCGACCTCGCGCGCGAGCGCCTCGATTTTCGCGGCCTCGGTGGCCTCGAGCCGGGCGGACAGGGCCTGATCGACGAAGACGGGTCGGGGCGTCATGCGGGAAGGATAGCGCCGGAGACTGCGGCGCGGACGCTCACCGCGGCCCGGCGGTTCGGCGGCATCGTGCTGCCTCGCCCGAACAGGACCTCGACGGCATCGATCGAGCGCTCCGCATCAGAGGTGTACGGTCAGCGTTCTGGAAGCGTGCGCTGTGCCCAGTCGACCGCGTAGGCCTGGGCATCCTCCACCTCCAAAGGCACGGCAGTCCAGGCGCCGATGGCAGCGCCGACCTCGAACTCCAGCTGGTCTTCAGCGTTCTCGCGGCATTCGTGCCATGTGTCGCCAGCGAAGACGCCGTCCCGTGTGAAGCGGTAGAGGAGCGCTGGTCCGCCGTCGAGGACCTCCATCAAGACGACTTCGGCCGGCGGCATCCGCTGACCTGCACCCCCGAGCGTGCCAGCGGTGGGGCGAGTGCCAGGTTCACCCCGCAGGGGACCAACATGCGCGACCAGGCGAAGCTTGGACATGGAGCGAACCTCTCGGAGCCGCCGAACATCCTAGAGCGACAAACGGGTTGAAACCCCTGAAAAGAGCAGGAATTTGAGCCGCCAAGCGCGCCAAGGACGCCAGGATTGTGTTTGTTCTTGGCGTCCTTGGCGCGCTTGGCGGCTCATTGCTCAGCCGCGCCGCGCCGCCGCGCCGTCGACCACCGCCGGCACGGACTCCCGCATCACCTCGATGAAGCGACGCAGCCGGGCCGGATAGAAGCGGGCATGGGGATAGACCAGGTGGACCGGCAGCGGATCCGCTTGCCACGACGGCGCGAGGTGCAGCAGCCGCTTCTGCGCCAGGTCGTCGGTCAACAGCCAGGACGACGCCACGCAGACGCCCAGCCCCATCAGCGCGGCGCTGCGCAGGGCATACAGGCTGTCGGTGCTCATGCGCGGGCGGATCGCGAGCTCGACCCGCTCTCCGCCCGACGCGTGGGTCAGCGTGATCGTGTCGCGGTAGTAGGTGCGCAACGCCAGCCAGGGCATGTCGGCCAGGTCCGATGGATGAGCCGGCCGCGCGGCCCGGCCCAGCACCGAGGGCGCGGCGGCCACGATGCGCGGCACCTCGGTCAGGCGGATCGCCACCACGGCCGGATCGGCCACCGCGCCGACAAGGATCGCGCAGTCGATGCCGTCGGCGATGAAGCTCGGCTGCCCGTCGTGCAGCAGCCACTCGACCGAGACGCGCGGGTAGCGGCGCAGGTAGTCGGCCAGCGGCTTGACCAGCTGGCGCTGGCCGAACGCGTGCGGCACGACCACCCGAAGCGTCCCGTCGGGCTGGTCGCGGTCGCCTCGCATGTCCGACGTGAACGCCTCCAGGCTGGCCAGCAGCGCCTTGGCGCGCTCGAAGCACCGCTCGCCGTCCTCGGTCAGCTTCATCGTGTGCGTGGAGCGCTGCAGCAACGGCAGGCCCAGCGAGCGCTCCAGCGCCTGCAAGCGCCGGCTCACGGTGGGCTGCGTCGTCCCCAGCAGGGTGGCCGCGGCCGACAGGCTGCCGGCCTCGACGATCCTCACGAAGGTCTGCAGCAAGCCGATGTCGTCCAGCGACGAGGGCGAGGGAGGTGCCGGCCTGGTCATACGCCGACGGTATAACCATCGTGCGATCCATGCCACTACAGCGCAGGAGCGACGCTTCCTAACCTTGCTGTACCATGCACGCCATTCCGTTGACGCATACACCCCCCGCCACCCAGCCGCTGCCCGCCGCGTCCGCGCCACCGCTGCCCGCCGCCCTGGTGCTGCTGCTGGCCACCGGCGCGGGCCTGGCCGTGGCCTCGATCTACTACAGCCAGCCCATGCTCGGCGTGCTGGGGGCCGAGATCGGCGCCTCGGACCGCGCGCTCGGCCTCGTGCCCACGCTCACGCAGCTCGGCTATGCGCTCGGCATCCTGCTGCTCGCGCCGCTCGGTGACCGCTACGACCGGCGGCGCATCATCCTGGCCAAGGCTGCCTTGCTGGCGGGCGCGCTGCTGCTCGGCGGCGCCGCGCACGCGATCGGCACGCTGCTGGTCGCCAGCCTGATCACCGGCCTGGCCGCGACGTTGGCGCAGGACATCGTGCCCGCCGCCGCGACGCTGGCCCCGGAGGCGCACCGGGGCAAGGTGGTCGGCACCGTGATGACCGGCCTCTTGCTGGGCATCCTGCTGTCGCGCGTGATCAGCGGCTTCGTGGCGGAGAATTTCGGCTGGCGCGCGGTGTTCGTGGCCGCCGCGGCCAGCATCGCCCTGCTCGGCGCGGCGATGTGGCGCAGCCTGCCGCGCTTCGAGCCGACAACGCGGCTGAGCTACGCCGCGCTGCTCGGCTCCCTGGCCGACCTGTGGAAGCGCCACGGCGCCCTGCGCCGCGCGACGCTGGCCCAGGGGCTGCTGTCGGTGGGGTTCAGCGCGTTCTGGTCCACGCTCGCCGTGATGTTGCACGGCGCGCCGTTTCATCTCGGCAGCGCGGTGGCGGGCGCCTTCGGCCTGGCCGGGGCGGCCGGCGCGGTGGCGGCGCCCCTGGCCGGCCGCATCGCCGACCGCAGCGGGCCCGAACGGGTGACGCGCATGGGCGCCGCCCTCTCGTTCGTGGCCTTCGCTGCCATGGCGCTGTCGCCCATGCTGTCGGTGCATGGACGGCTGTGGCTGCTCGGCGCCAGCGCCGTCGCCTTCGACCTCGGTATCCAGGCCGCGCTGGTGGCGCATCAGACCATCGTTTATGGCCTCGAGCCCGGCGCGCGCAGCCGTGTCAACGCCGTGCTCGTCGTCGGCATGTTCGTCGGGATGGCCTCCGGCGCCGCGCTGGGCAGCGTGCTCTTCGCCCGGTGGGGCTGGCTGGCGGTGACGGCCCTCGCCTCGTCGGCGGCGGCCAGCGCGCTCCTCGTCCGACTCTGGCCGGCGACGCGCCCGTCTTCGAGCGCGTGACGGCTCACGACAGCCGACGTGCTCCTGTCCTTCAGCCCTGCTTTGGCCAGCGACATCCGCGCGACGTCCCCTTCTGTACCTCGACGATGTCGAGCGCCGCGTGGTGATCGCTCAGCGCGCCGGCGCCTCGCTCTCTCCGTCGTCGAAGAACTCCATCCCTTCATAGGGGGTTTCGCGGCAGGACGTAAGGCGCGTCCGGAGGTCGCCGACGCGGATCTCGAGCTTGTGGCCGTCGGGGTCCTCGAAGTAGAGCGATGCCCCTTCGGAGCGGTTCTCTTTCCAGATCCGGGCCCCGCTCAGGTGAATGGCCTCGCCCAGGGAGGCGAAGCCCTCTGCATCGACCGAGAACGCGAGGTGCGAGTCGTCGGCCTGCCGCGCGGCGTGCGCGTCGAGCTCCAGACAGAGCCAGAGCGTTCCCAGCTCGAGGTACGCGCCCCTGGCCCACTGCGCTCGCCGCGTTCCCCCGAGCACCTGGACGTAGAACTGCACGGCGCGGTCGAGATCTCGAACCGCGAGGGTCACGTGGTTGATGCCGCCGATCGCCATGGCTCCGGCAGCATAGGCGACAGCGGGCCCGTGCGGGTGTGCTGGATCTGTCGAACCACCCGGTTGACGGACCGGTGCGGGGAGGGCGAGCGTCGAGCCCCGGCGCGGCCTCGCCTCTTCACGGCGCGTCGCGCCGCCGGCGGACGCCCGGATGCAATGAGCTTCATGCTTCTTTACATTATTTCACACGATAGTTTTCGAAATTAAACCACGAGTCGCCGAGGGAGCGCCAAGCGCATGACGATCCGTGCTGAAGTCCGGAAGAACCCGACTGGCGCAGGCGTCGAAGGGCGACTATGCAATGCGCCGTCATTGGCCGTCCGGCGATGGGAGAAATGATTCCGCACTGCTGAGCTTGACAGGGCTCCTTTGTTTGCCAATAGCGTTCGTCACACCGAGAGCGACCGCCCTCCGCGCCGGCACGAGCGCGCGGCGTGCGTCGTCAGGTGTGAGCCCCGGTATCACGGCTGAATCACGGCATCGCGCATGCGCATCGGGTCATCCCCGGCGCTTGCCAGGCCATGAATCCGGACGCTAGATCGGTTCAAGTGTCAGCAGATCGTCGTGACGCATGGGGTGGTTCGCCGCCCTGCCGAACGAGGCGCGACGATCAAACGCTTCATCACCAACTTGGGTAAGAACCATGCACAACTTCAGCTTTCAGAGCAGATGGGACACGTGGGTGGCGGCTGCGGCGCTGGCGCTGCTGCCGGCATGCAGCGACGGCTCGACGGAGTCGATCGGCACATCGCAGGCCGCGCTGCAGGGCGCGAACGGGATCAGCGCGGATCGCGTGATCGATTCGCAGTGGGCTCAGGGGTACTGCGCGCATATCGTCGTGAGCAACCAGCACCCGAGCGCCACGACGGGGACGTGGAGCGTCGCGCTCGACGTCGGCCCGGGCGCCATCTTCTCGTCCTGGGATGGCACGTTCAGCGGGACCACGGGTCAGATCACGGTCACACCTCAAGGCAGCAATGCGGCGATCCCCCCGTCGGAGAGCCGCCAGTTCGGGTTCTGCGCCAGCATCCCGAGCCAGGGGATCGAGCCGGTCGTGCTGTCGGTGAGCAGCGACCTGCCGCCGATGGGCGGCGGCGTGGCGATCGCGGAGTACAAGTTCCCGGCCGCGATCGACGCGATGGTCAGCCCTGACTACGCGACCGAGCTCTGGGCGTCCTTCTACCGCCCGACGAACCTGGAGGCCGGCCGGCAGTATCCGCTGCTCGTGTTCATGCACGGGAACCACCCGACGTGCGGCACGGGCGTGAATCCTCGTACGGACAACAACAACCAGTATGCCACGACGGGGACGTGCCCGGCGAACTACGTCGTCGTCCCCAACCATCGCGGCTACGACTACATGGCCGAGGACCTCGCCGCGCGCGGCTATTTCGTGGTGTCGATCAACACGAACCGGGGTATCCATGCCGCGTCGGGCTCGCCCAGCGACGAGTTCGTCATCGGGCCGCGCGGACGCCTGCTGCTCCGCCACCTGGAGCGGCTGAGCCGCTGGGACAGCGGCGCCGAGCCGACGCCCCCGGAGCTCGGCGTGGACCTGCTCGATCGCATCGATTTCGACCAGGTGGGCTTGCTGGGGCACTCGCGCGGCGGCGAGGCCGTGCGGTTCGCCTACAACGAGTACCGCCGGAGCGGCAGCCCCTGGCCGGCGCTGATAGACAGCCCGGTGAGCATCCGCGGGATCTTCGAGATCGGTCCGACCGATCAGGGCCAGGACGGCCAGCGCCTGAACGCCGACCAGACGGCCTGGAACGTGATCCTGCCGGCCTGCGACTGGGACCTGAGCGATCTGCCCGGGATGCGTCCGTTCGATCGCATGATGAGCATCGCCGAGCCGGAGCCCCTCTCCAAGTCCTTCTATCATGTGTGGGGCGCCAATCACAATTACTACAACAGCGAGTGGCAGCTCGCGGACGGGAACAGCGGCGGGATCACGGGCTGCATCGACCATGAGGAGCTCTTCGAGCCGCTGGAGTATGGCTCGCCGGCGCAGCGTGAGACGGGTCGCCTGGCGGCCGTTCAGTTCTTCACCGCCAACGTGGGCGCGGAGCGCGACGAGGCCGCGAACGCCCTGTTCGACCCCGCCTTCCCCTTTCCGGACGTCCCGTACCGCGTTCGCCGCGGCTACCACCCGGGCGGCGGCTCCGCCGACAGCCTGATGCTCGAAGACTTCATCAATCCGACAGGCACGAGCTCCTACGGGCTGCCGAACACCACCGGCGGCACCCTTTCGGTGGAGCACACGGCCCTGAGCGGGCACGATCCGTCGCTCTCGGGCGCCTGGATCCACGACGTGGCCGCGGGCAGCGCGACGTTCTTCCAGTCGAACTGGTCCTCCGCCGGCACGGGCTTCGATCTCACGGGGTACGACTTCCTCGATCTTCGCGCCGACCGCGGCTGGGGCTCCGACCCGACCGAGGCGTCGTTCCTCGTGGAGCTCGTGAACGCCGACGATACCCGGTCGAGCGCCATCGCCATCGATGAGTTCCTGGAGCTCGGTCCACCGCCGCGCGCCGGCACCACGCTGCCGACCGCGCGCATTCCGCTGTCCTCGTTCAGCGGCGCCACGCTCGCGTCGGTGCGCGGGGTTCGTCTGACCTTCACCACCCCGCTCGACGGAAGCAGCCTGTACCTGGCGAACATCCGCGCGACCCGCGCCACCACCGAGGCCCTGGCGGCTTCGGGGCAGCTCGCCTCCATCGCGTCGAGCGCGGCGCCGCCCAGCGCCCGTGCGCGCGCCGCCGGTGCGACCCTCCCCGAGCAGCGGCGGATCACGGCGGGCAATGCCATCCAGAGCGTGAGGCGCAGCGGGTCCGACGCTGTCGAGCTCACGCTCACCAGCGCCGAGTTCTTCGATCTCCGCGCCACCAACCTGGTGCTCACCGTCGGCGCCGAGCGAAGCACCGCGGCTCGCCATCCGAACGGCGATCTCCACACCGTTCAATTCCTGCTCCCGCGCGCCGCCTTCGACCGCCTCGCCGCGCAGGAGCCGGTGAGGGTCGACTACGGTCCGGGCTCCTCCGTGGCCTGGCACTTCGGGCACCTCGACAAGACGGCGCTCGCTCCGTGAGTCGCGGCGAGTTCTGCTGCCATGCGGCAGTCAGCCTCCGTTCGAGTAATCGGGGAGCTCGATCTTGTCGGCCGCGGAGGAGCCGAACCACCCCTCGCGGCGCTGCAACAGGGGAGTGGAAGCGAGCCAGAGCACCCGGTGGAGGAGCGAAACCCCGAGCCTCGACGTCGGGTGCGCGATCCAGGGGACGCCTGGCGGGAGCTTCTGGGCCAGGTCGACATGGGGGCGCATGAGCTTCTCATAGGCCGCGAAGGCGTCTCGATGGCCGGCGTGCCGCGACAGCTCTCCCGCGAGCACGTAAGCGCCGACGAGAGAGAGGCTCGCGCCCATCCCGCTGACCGGCGACGGGCAGTACGCGGCGTCACCCACGAGCGCGGCGCGACCGTGTGACCAGCGTGGCGCCATGACCTGGCTGACCGCGTCGAAATAGACGTCCTCGGAGTCTGCCAGCGCCGCGAGCACCCGCGGCGATTCCCAGCCGGCGTCGGCATAGACGCGCGCGATGACCGCCTTCTGCTCGGCGACGCTCAACCTTTCATAGCCGCGCGGGGGCGACAGGAACCAGAGCGACGCCCGGGTGGTGCCCGTATTGTCTGGACGCAGGAGGATCGATCGCCCGCCGGGGGCATGGTACCAGCGAGCCCAGGCGCTGTCGGATGCTCCGCGGGGAATCGTGAAGTAGCTGGCATAGAGGTCGAGCGGGCGAATCCTGGGCTCATCCCCGACGATGAGCGCACGGGTTCGCGAGCGGATGCCGTCGGCAGCGACCACGAGGTCGAACTCGCGCGCCGCGCCATGCTCGAAGGAGACAGTCACCCGGTCGCCGTGCTCCCGGAGGCCTGTGATCTGGTCGCCAAAAACATACTCCGTCGTGTCTCGGGTGCGGTCGTAGAGGATCCTGGCGAGGTCACCGCGGAGGATCTCGAGCTCCTTCGTAAACCCACCGGTGTCCGGGGTCTCCGCGGGGAACTCGGCCCTGGTCACGTCGTGCTCGTCCACGAAGCGGAGTCCCAGCTCCCCCGTCGTGGCGGCCCGGATGTCGCCTTCGATCCCCATGCGGCGCACGACCTTCCGCGCCGCGCCCTGGACATCGATGTTCTGCCCGCCGAGCCGGAGCGCGTCGGCGCGTTCCACGACGACGGGGCGGAATCCGTGGCGCGCAAGCCAGAAGGCGAGCGCGGGACCGGCGATGCTCGCCCCCGCGATCAAGACCGTCCGATGTTCCACCGGTGGAGTGTCACCGGGCGCGGGCAGGTGTCAACCCGGTCCGGTCCGACCGGATCCTCACCGCGGCAGGAGCATCGCCGGGCTGGGGCGTCGCGGTCCGCTCGGCGGGTCTCGGGCCCTCGGGTATCCGCGGGGCGTCGCGCGGGCGCTGGCCTGGCGGTGCGTTCGGCCGCCGCTTCGTCTATCCTGGTCGCCATGATCAAGCGCAGCGGGAGCAGCCGAGTCGCGCCGGCGGACGACGTGTTCGCTGCGAGGAAGCGCAAGCCGGTACCGCACGAGTTCGTGCTCGACGCGCTCGCCCCGCTCGGGCCCGAGACGCGGCCGATGTTCGGCTGCCTGGCGGTCTATGTGGAGGACAAGATCGTCCTCGTCCTGCGCGACAAGCCCGCGCCCGCGCAGGACAACGGCGTCTGGCTCGCCACGACGGCGGAGCACCACGCGGCCCTGCGCCCCGAGTTTCCGAGCATGCGAAACATCGCGGTGCTCGGGAGCGGGGTGACGGGCTGGCAGGTGCTCCCGGCGGAGGCGCCCGATTTCGAGGAAGCCGCGCTGCGGGCCTGCGCGCTCATCGAGGCGGGCGATCCGCGCATCGGGAAGGTGCCGGGAGAGCGGCGGAAGCGGGGCGAGGCGCCGGCGAAGCGGGCGGTGAAGAAGGCGCCGGCGAAGAAGACGCCGGCGAAGAAGGCGGCTGCGAAGAAGGCGCCGGCGAAGAAGGCGCCAGCGAAGAGGGCGGCTGTGAAGCGGGGCGGGAAGGCGACCGCAAAGAGGGGAGCTTGAGCGCCCGCGGCCCGAGTTCCTTCGTTAGGTAGCTGTCGGTCATCATCGCGCGCCGCGAGGGGCCGTGCCGATTGCGATGGCCGGCCAATCACCCTCATTCGATCATCTTCTGCGCCGCGAGCAGGCTCTTCGTGAGGCCGCCTCCGCACAGCACGAGCTCCCGGATCGCGTCGTCGAGGTGCCGATCGTCCACCACGATCTCCTGCCCCTCTTCGGCGGCGAAGACCGCCGCCTTGCGAAGCAGCTCGCGGATGAAGGCGCCGCTCGCCCCCTCGGTGCGCGCGATCCACCGGGGCAGATCGACCCCCTTGAGCGTCAGCCCGCGCCCGTAGAGCTCGAACATCCTGCGGCGTCCTTCGCCATCCGGCAGCGGCACCTCGACGGCGAGATCGACGCGGCCGGGTCGGGATGCAAGCGCAGGCTCGAGGATATCCGGACGGTTCGTGGTCAGGAGGAACAGGACGTCAGCGTCTTCCCCGAGGCCATCCATCTCGTTCAGGAGCTCGAAGAGCACCCCATTGCACGACTGGTCCGGCCGCGTGCGATCTTCTGCGACGAGATCCACGTCCTCGAGCACCACGGTGGCGGGTTGGAGGAAGCGCGCCATGGCGCACGATTGCCGGATGAGGCCCTGGGAACGGCCCGTCAGCAAGATGACCGTCCGCCCCTCCATGCGGCTCGCGAGATACATGGCCGTGAGCGTCTTCCCGGTACCCGGAGGCCCGTGCAGCAGAACGCCGCGCTTCAGGTGCCGGCCCGCGGAGAGGAGGGGGCGCGCGTGCTCTGAAATGCGAATCGTACAGCGCTCGATGCGCCGGAGCAGGTCTCCCGGCAGGATGAGGTCCCCCTCTCCGACCTGTCGCAATGGACGGAAGCTCACCCCGATGGCGCTGCGGTCCACCTGGTCGAGCGACACCACCTTGCCGCGGTAGACGTTGCGTTCGAGCATCGTCCGTCGGAGCTTTGCGAGGAAGCGCTCTCCCGCTTCGCGCTCCGGCGCCATGACGCTCACCGTGAGGCCGCCGTCCCATGGTCTTTCGCTGCCGCCGACGAGCACGGCGACGCGTTCGGGGGTGTGTACGAGGAGAAGGCCGCATCGAAGGCACGAGACCTTCTGGCCTTCATCGAGATCGACGGTCTTGTATTCGACGGGGCCGATGGTGGGGCCACCCTCGAACAGGCCCGCCTGCGTCGCGGTGGCGAGCTGCCCGAGCCGAATGCGGTCGTAGGAGTCGCGTCCGATGAGCCCGAGGAGCGCGTGCGATCGTCCCCCCTCTTCCAGCATCGCGTCGAGCGCGACCTGGACGTTCGGACGGTCGTACTCCGGAAAGCTCGCCTCCACGATGGGAAGCGCCGCGGGGTCCAGCGCGAAGTGATCGCGAAGGTTTTTTCTTATGACGGACTCGTCCTTGCTGACGCGCTCGTGGGCGAGCTCGATGAGCTTCCGGAGGACGTTCACGCCGAATGACATGACCGCATGCTACGTCATGCGGTCGCGGGTCGGAAGGCCGAGGCGAAAGCGGGGCGAGGTGCCGGCGAAGCGAGCGGCGATCGGGAAGGCGGCTGCGAAGATGGCCGAGAGCGCGACGGCGAAGCGGGAATCTTGGCGTCGCGATGTAGCTCCGGGTCAGCGCTGCTCGCGCGGCGCGGTGACCCTCGCCCACACCGCGAGGATCATCGCCTGTTCCATGGTGCTCGGCGGGGGATGACCCCTCGGGGGCTCGGCCGGCAGGGGCACGGGGGCCTTTGCTCTGCGCCATGGCGCGTCGTGGCGCGCCGAGGCCCCGGCCGCGGGGCCGCGGCGCGCGACCTCGTAATCGACCGCGGCCACCGCCTCTTCGAGGGTGGAGAAGCGCTCGACCTGCTTGCCGTCCAGCAGGACGTGCCACCGCTTCCCGCGAGCGCCGCGGGCGAGGACGACGACCTCGCTGATCGCGCCGGGCTTCCTCTCGTAGTGGAGCGCGAGCCCGAAGCGGCCGAGAGAGGCCCACGCATTGCGCGAGATGGCCATCACCTCGGGGTCGACGCGGAGGCTCAGCGGATCGAAGTGCGCGGCGCGCTCCTGGATCTCGCGCAGCGTGATGCGGCCCGCCTCGACCTCGAACCCGGGGTAGTCGAAGGTCACCTGCCGAAAGAAGCGGCTCGCCTCCGAAGCGTCCCTGCCCTCGAGATCGAGGTCGCGGGGCATGCCGAAGAGCGAGGGCAGCGTGCACAGCTGGAGCGAGGAGAGGTCGACGAAATCGAGGATGAGGCAATCCTTCTTGCCTGGATGCAGGCGCGTGCCGCGCCCGACGCACTGGGCATAGAGCCCATCCGAGCGGGTGGGGCGGGCCATGGCGATGCAGGAGACGCCGGGGTCGTCGAAGCCCTCGGTGAGGACAGCGACGTTGGTGAGGACCTGGACGCGCTCTTCCCGGAAATCGGCGAGGATCCGGCCGCGGAGGTCGGAGGGCATGTCGCCGTGGACATAGGCGGATCGGACGCCGAGGTGGTTGAGCGCCTTCGAGAGGTTCCTGGCGTGCGCGACCGTGACACAAAAGGCGATGGTGCGTCGGTCGCGGGCGAGCTCTTGAATGGAGCGGGCGACGAGCGCGTTGCGCTCCTCCAGGTCGACGGCCTCCTCGAGCTCGTCCGTGGAGAAGTCGAGGCCGCCGGCGTCGAGGGGGGAGAGGTCGGTGGCGGTGGCGACGCGGTAGCCGGTGAGGGGGGCGAGGTAGCCGTCCGCGATCATCTCGGGGAGGGTGCGGCTGTAGACGATCGCCTCGAAGACATCGTCGAGGCCTTTGCCGTCGCCGCGGGCCGTCGTGGCGGTGAACCCGAGGAGGGTGCCTGTCCACGCGGGGTCGAAGGCGCCGAGCTGGCGGAGGACGCGGCGGTTGTCGTCGGCGGGGGCGTGGTGGCATTCGTCGTAGATCACGAGGCCGATATCGCGGCCGCCGGTGACCTGCGCCAGCCGCTTCTCGTGGAGGGAGCGTATGGAACAGACGATGACGCGCGCGTCCGCCGGGGCGCGGAGCTCGCCCTGCTCGACGGCGACCGTGGCCTGTCCGGCGAGGGCGCGCTCGATCTTGTCCTTGGCCTGGAAGAGGAGCTCTTCGCGGTGCGCGAGGACGAGGACCTGCCGCCTGGCGAGGCGGGCGAGATGGGAGAAGATGACCGTCTTGCCAGCGCCGGTGGGGAGGCACACGACCATGCGCCGGACGCCGCGCCTGCGGGCCGCGAGGACGGCGTCGACGGCAGCGCGCTGGTAAGGGCGAAGGGCGGGCGCGCCGGGGCTCATCGGTGCTGAGGCGGTCGTGGGGGTGGTCATGAGCTCTCGCGCGGGCGCCGCGCACCATAGCCCGGAACCCCTGTCCGTGCTCTCCGGCGATCGGCAGCACCCGCACGCCATGCAACGAGGGGACCTCCTCTCGACGCGGCGCCCTCGAGGAGCCCCGCGGCCGGGCCGATTGGAATTGACATCGACCATGTGGGCGATCACATCTCCATCCGCGAGCGCCCGGACGCGTTGCGCGCGGATCTGGCCAGGTAACGCCGCCGGATCGGGCGGCCTCGCGCAGCGCCGGGTCGATTGTGATGGCGCGGTTGGTCCGTTCAGCGGCGGTCGCGACGCCGCCGCGCGCGGCGCGCGAGGGACAGCGCGAGCCCGATCGCGGGCAGCGCCCAGCCGGACGAGGCGCCGCTGCCCGCGCCGACCGAGCAGCCGACGCTGACGTGATCGCCATCCGGGTCCTCCGGAGAGTCACCGCTGCCACCCGCCCCGGATCCCCCCGAGCCGCCGGCACCCGTATCGGGGGTCTCGCAGGAGCTCACGTCGTTGTCGGCGCAGAGGTGGGGGGCCTCTTCGCAGAACGCCGTCCTCGCGCTGCACCAGGCCTCCTCGAAGCCCTGGGGAGGAGCTGAGCACGCCGCGATGTTCGCGGCGATCTGCGCCGGGTCGGCCGGGAAGACGGCCGTCTCGCCCGCGTCGCCGTGCGGAACGCAGGTGCGCTCTTTCTCGACGGTCGTGCCGTCGATGAGGCTCCTGTACGTGAGCTGGTAGCAGTACTCCGTGGCCGCGACGTCGTACGTCTGGCTCGGGAACTCATTCCAGACCGTTTTCTTGCCGAGCTCCTCCCCGTCCGGGCTCGAGAAGGTGACGACTTGCACGTACTGCCTCTCGCCGGTGTCGACTCCCCCGCTCACATTGACGAAGACGCTGACGTAACGCTCCATTTCCTCCGCCACGCAGCGCTCTTCCGGACCGCAGCTCCCCTGGAGCTGATCGACGGTGCAGCAGCTCATCTTGCCGTGCCAGCGCTCTTGCACGATGACGTTGCTCTGGACAGGGATGGCGCCCACGTCCATGTCGACAGCGGTGCTGGCGTAGATCTCCGAGATGCCGGCGCTGACGTCCTGGCCCTCGATCTCGACCTGGTAGGTGTGGCCGTCGACGAGCGGGGCCGTGGGGCGAAAGGCGAGCACGCTCTCGCGCTCGGCGACGGCGACGTCGGCGACCTCCTCCTGGGTGCCGCTGATGGCCTCGCCCGTGTCCTTGTCCTTCACCAGAAGCACGGGTGCGCTCTCCGGACAGTTGGAGTAGCAGCTGACGCGGGCCACGATGACCCCGTCGAGCGGCACGACGCCCAGCACCCCGGACAAATAGCGCCCGTCCGGCACAGGCGTGCAGGCAGAGCTCGGACGAGAGATACCGAGAGCGGCCAGGCCTCCCATGACGGCGAGAGTCAGCGCGGTGAAGCGAGAATAAGGCATCGACGTTCCTCCTCGAGCGACCCGACGCGGGTCAGCTCCGCACGGGCATGTGCAGACACCGTGCCGACGGCGGCTCGCTCGACCGCCGCGAGGTCCTCGTGGGCACCCGCGTGCGTCGCGGATGATCGTGATGTCACCCTGTGCCGTCTGCCCTGTGTCACCTCGACCATTGGGAGAAGAGATATCCGTAAATTGCTCGAGATCCACCTGGTCGAGCGCCCGCACCGTGCGGCCGCCGGGCGCGACCCTGGTGCGCCCTTGCGAGGGGCCCGCGGTGACGCGTGCCGGAGCGGCTCCGATCGCCCGAGGCTCAGCCAGGGGCCTGCTGCAGGCGGTGCAGGTGGTGCTCCTCGCCGTTCAACGTCAGCACCGCCATGAACCCGTCACGCGCGAGCTGCTTCTCGATCCTGAACTCGTGCGCTCCCTGGGGGACGGAGGTGTCGACGATGCGCGCGGCCTCCGGCTCCAGGGCGCCGCCGGGGTAGCTGTAGATGTCGAGGCGCAGCGCGCAGGCGCGCTCGATCGTCGCGCGGGCGACGAAGGCGTCACTGGCCTCCGTCACCGAGAAGGCGCTCCCGAGCTCGCCCTCGACGGAAGATCTCCTGAGCGCCCAGGCGATCTGCTGGCCGGCGATCGGGGCGTACACGTCCAGCACCATCACGTCCTTGTTCTGCTCCTTGAAGCGCGCGTGGAGGCGCGCCCGGGTGGCGGCGTCCACGCCGCCGCCGATCGTGATGAGGTCGAAGTCGCCGGCGTGGAACTCCGTGTCCGGCGACGCGCTCAAGGTGCCGACGGCCGAGTGCCCCTGTTTGTTCAGCGCTGCCACACTCCGCTCGAGGATATCTGCCCGCTTGCCGATGACGAGGATCCTGGTTGCTCTCGTTGTCATGCTCTCTCCTCCTTGGCGATCTACCGCAGTGCCCTACTGGAACGCTTTCACGTGGCGTTCCAGCCACTCGTCGAACGTCCGCGCCCTGCGCCCGAGGAGCTGCTCGACGGCGGACGACGGCTCCTCTCCCTTCCCGGACCTGATCAGCGCGAACGCCTCGAGCAAGGCGCGGATGAAGCCCTCGGGGAGCTTCGCCTTCACCATCGCCTCGCGGGCGGCGTCCTCGCTCACGTCGACGTACCTGAGCTGCCTGCCGATCGCGGCGCCGATCTTCGCCACCTGATCCGCCGCGCTCAGCGCCTCCGGCCCGGTGAGCTCGTACTCCTTGCCTTCGTGCCCCGGCGAGGTCAGCGCCTTCACCGCGACCGCCGCGATGTCGCGCTCGTCGATGGGCCTCGTCCTGGCGTCGCCCAGGGGCTGGAACACCGCGCCCTGCGCCTTGATGGACGCGGCCCACCGGAGCGTGTTCGAGGCGAACCCTCCCGGCCGGAGCATCGTCCAGGCGACGCCCGACGCCTTGACCCTCGCCTCGGCCTCGCGGTGCCAGCGGGCGATCTGGACGTCGGGCGCGCGGGCGACGCTCGACGACGAGAGCAGCACGATGTGCTTCACGCCCGCCCTCCTCGCCGCGTCGGCCGCGTTGCCGGCGAGGTCCGGCAGGGCGCCGCCCGCGCAGACAAGGAACGCCCTGTCCGCGCCCGCGAACGCGGCGTCGAGCGTCTCGGGCTTCGAGAGATCGCCCTTCACGACGGCGATATCGCCGCCGAGCGCCCCCAGCCTCGCCGGATCGCGCACGAGCGCGCGGACCGGCTGGCCCGCGTCGACGAGCTGCTCGAGCACCGCGCCGCCAACATTCCCTGTCGCTCCGGTCACCAGGATCATCCGCCGCTCCCTTCCATCGCGTTCACCTTCCATGGCGCACCGCCCTCGCCTCGCCGGCGGGCCGCGCCCGAAGAGCAGCGTGCAACGGAGCCTCCCGCATGTCGGATCTCACGCCAATGCATTGGAATATCTCTGCTCGTTTGTTCCTGCCCACCGCGGGCTTCCGCGCGGGAAGCGCTCTGTCGGCCGAGATCAATCGCCCGGCATGCTTGCCGCGTTCGCCTCCGCTCGTCGTATCGTGGGCGTCGTGCGGCCTAGCCCACCTGCCTCGCCCTCCCGTCTTCGCGAGTACCTGGCCATCCTCGCTGGCGCGCTGGCCGCGGGCGCCTGTGGCGCGCTCTTCGATCAGGTCACCGCCACGATCTCCCCGGAGTATTTCCTCGAGGGCAAGGGCCTCGCCGCGTCGAGCTTGCCGTTCCGGCTCGCGGTCGCCTGGACGGGGTTCCGGGGAGGTCTGCCGCTCGGCGCCCTCGTCACGGGCGTCGGCCTCCTCCGCTCCGCGCGAAGCGACCGGTTCTCGTGGCGCGCCTGGCTGGTCAGGATGATGGCGGCGCTCGCCGCCGCGCTCGCGCTCTGCCCGGCCGTCATGGCGGTGCTCGACCCGTTCGGCGTGCGCGAGGCGAGCCTCGGTGTGTGGTCCCGCGGCGCCGCCACGAGATACCTTGTCTGCTGGGGGCTCCATGCCGGCGCATACCTCGGCGTCCTCGTCGGCGTCTTTCTGAAGGGCCGACCCGCCCTCTCGTGATCCCTGGCCGGCGCGCCACGGCCCGCGCTATGCGGCCACGCCGAGGGTGCCGATCTCCTCGAACTCTCGGATCATCCGAGCGAGCCCGCCCTCGTCGACGCGGAGGCCGAGCGCCGCCGCGGCGTGGACGAGGAGCTTCCGCTCCCGCAGCGACGCGACCTTGTCCACGGCCGCCGCGATCTCGAGCGCGCGCAGCAGCGGGGCGCGCGCGCCCTCCGGCACGCCGCGGAGGCGCTCGATCCAGGTGATGTCGTCGGCGAGGCGCTCGTTCAGGCCAGCGCGCGCCGGGGCCGGCAGCCGCCGCAGCACGGCCGCGAGCAGCGCGGACTCCTCCGGGGTGAGGCGGCCGTCGGCGGTGAAGATGAACCAGAGCCCGTCGAACAGCCGATCGAGGTGCGGGCGCAGCGTCTCGTCGCAGAGCGCCTCGTCGAGCGCGCGCCGGTAACGCAGGTATCGACGCGCGGTATCCCCGAGGCGCCGGGTGACCACCCAGCTCGTGATCGACGACGAGGCGACCGAGAGCACGGGCACCAGGTTGCGCGCCACGCTCTCGCCGGCGAGCCGCGCCGCGAGCTGCTTCGCCACATCCGAGCCGCGCCCGCGCGCCGAGCGCACGAGCGCGCCCGCTGGATCGTCGGTGTCCTGGGGGTGCTCCACGGCGCCGAACGCGAGGGCGAGCAGCGCCCACACGTCGGCCGGCTCGTCCGGATCGAACCGGAGCCCGAAGAGATCCGCGAGCTCGCAGAGCATCTGCACGTGCAGGAGCAGCCGGAGCACCGTCTCTGCGCCCATCGCGAGCATGGCCGCAGGGATCGCGACGAGCCCGCCGAGCCCGTTCGTCTCGGCCGTGGCCACGGCCGCGCCGGTCGAGAGCGCCCCGGTCGCGCCGCCCGCGAGCGCCGAGCGGATGCAGGCGCGCCGGATGACCGCGCGCGCGTCGGTCGCCTCCGTCACGCCGGTCGACGCCGCGATGATCGCTGGGCGAAGCCGCCGGTTGTAGCGGCGCACCGCGCGGGACAAGAGCTCCTCGAGCCATGCATCGACAGGGCGCCCGCCCACGCCTGCTTCGCTCGTCGCCTCGCTCAGCGGGAGCGCCGCGGCCCCCGCTGCGTCACCGGGATGCGCAGCCTCGTCGCCCATGGATCAGGGCGGTTCAAGATGCATTCCGCGCCCCGCGGGCGCCGAGGCCGAGCCCGTTCGCAGCCCTGCCGAGATCGGCCATCGCCTTGTCGGGCACATAAGGATTCACCTGCTCCCTCACCAAGCAGGAGAGCACCTTCCGCTCACACGGCTCGACGAGCCGACTCAGCTCCAGGAGGCTCCGGCCGTCTGGGCCTGAACGGATGATCCGTGGTAGGGGCGTCTCGCCCTGCCTCCCGTCTCAGCATGTATACCGGAACTCTGGCGTTGATACGATGAAAAAACGCGTCTCCGGTGCCATCGTCGCCTCCGTCATCCACGCGGCCCGCGTGGTGGAAGGGAGAGAGACGATGCGGGTATTGCTGACGGGAGTGGGGACTCGCGGTGATGTGCAGCCCGTGGTGGCCCTGGCCGTCGAGATGCGGCGCCGGGGGCACGATGTGAGGCTGTGCGTTCCGCCGAACTTCATCGATTGGGTGGGCGGTATGGGCTTCACGGCGACCCCGATCGGCATCGCGATGCGGCAACCGAGCGGTGCCGCTGCGCCGGCCGCCCCGCCGACGCCGGAGCAGGTCCGCGCGCTGGTCGAGCACCTCGCGAGAGACCAGTTCGACGCGACAGCGTCGGCGGCCGAGGGATGCGACGTGATCGTGGCCGGCGGAGCGCACCAGTACGCCGCGCGGTCCATCGCGGAGCGGCTGGGCATCCCGTCCGTGGTCGCCGTGTACGCGCCGGTGGCCCTGCCGTCGCCGGACCATGCGCCCGGCGGGGAGCCCGGGGGCGACCCGGAATCCAACCTCCGGCGCTGGCAGGATGAATCGCGGAGCTGGAACGAGCGCCTCCTCGATCGGCTCAACGCCAATCGAGAGCGCCTTGGCCTGGGTCCGCTGAGCGACGTCTTCAGCCACGTCCTGGGCAAGGCGCCGTGGCTCGCGGCGGACTCGGTCCTTGGGCCGCTGCCGGCGACGCCCGGCCTGCAGGTCACGCAGACGGGAGCCTGGCTCCTTCCCGACCAGGCGCCGCTCGTCCCCGAGCTGGAAGCGTTCCTCGCCGCCGGCGAGCCGCCCGTCTACGTCGGCTTCGGAAGCATGCCTGTCGACCCGCAGACGGGCCGTGTCGTCATCGAGGCCGTGCGGGCTGCGGGGCGCCGGGTCGTGCTGTCGCAGGGGTGGGCCGAGCTCGGTCTCATCGACGACGCCCCCGACAGCATCGCGATCGGCGACGTCAACCAGCAGGCGCTGTTCCCGAGGGTCGCCGCGGTGGTGCACCACGGCGGGGCGGGCACGACAACGACGGCGGCGCGTGCGGGCGTCCCGCAGGTGATCGTCCCGATGTTCGCCGATCAGCCCTACTGGGCCTCGCGCGTCCGGGCGCTCGGGCTCGGGACGTCCGTGGCCCGTGCAGCGCTGAGCGCGGAGTCCCTTCTGGCCGCGCTGGAGGGCGCCCTCGACCACGGGGTCGCCGCCCGCGCGGCGGCGAGCGCAGGCGCCGTGGCGGTGGATGGAACGGCCATCGCCGCCGACCTCATCGAGCGGGCCGCCGCGTGAACCGCGGGTGATGGCCGCGCGCGTCTGGCCGTGTCAGCAGGTCAACCCGGGGTGATGCTCAGCTCGAACGAACCGGCAGAGTGAAGCCGCTCGTGCCCTTGGACGTGTCGCCCGTCACCACCGCGGCCGTCACCGGCGGGACAGTCGGCCGCCTCTTCACAGGATCTGACTCTCGTCTCGGGCCGCCGTGGCCGCGTCGCGCTGTAGGCCACTCCATCCGACGGCCTGCGTGCGTACACTCCTGTTAGAGGGAGGGTTCCCGCCGCCCGACATGCTGTTCGAGCCAGGCGAGCAGCTGGTCTCGTGAGAGCGCGCCGGAAGCAAGCGAGAGCATGATGCGCTCTTGATCATCGACATGGGCATCAAGGGAGTAGCCGTTCAGCACGAGGAAGACTTCCATCGCCGCATGACCGACACGCTTGTTGCCGTCGATGAATGGGTGGCCTTGCACGAGCGAGAAGCAGAGAGTCGCTGCCTTGGCGAGCACGGTAGGATAGAGCTCCTCACCCCCGAAGGTCGCCTTCGGCTGGGCCACAGCTGCCTCGACGGCGTGGAGGTCGCGAACGCCTGCGGCGCCACCGCTCGCCGCAACAACCCGCTCGTGGAGGAAGAAGACCTCCGCCAAGGTCAAGTAACGCACGCTCAGGCGAGCCGCCTGTACAGCTCTTCGTTCTTCGCGAGGACAACCTCGGCTGCAGCATGAAACTCGTCGTCCGGCGTCGTCAGCAGATCCGCCACGGCGGCTCGCGCGAGCTCTTCCGGCTGCAAGCCGAGGCTCTTTGCGCGTTCCTGGAGGCGGTCGGCTTGCGCGGGCGACAGGTCGATGGCGAGCTTCATGAGACGCAGTGTACCTCGGGCGACCCTGCCTCGTCACCCGGTATACGGGTGGGCCGCCGAGCGATGAACCGAGCTCCAGCGGAACGCGGACGAACGCACCGGGATCGGATGTCGGGAGGGTGTCGATGATCGGTTGCCAAGCGAGCACGGCCAGCTAGGGTTCGGGCTCGAGCGGACGGAAGGCGCGGATGAAGGACACCCTGTCGGCGGCGGAGGCCCGGCGCATCGCGCTGGCGGCGCAGGGCTTCGGGGCGGAGCGCCTCGGGCCGGCGACGACGAAGCAGCAGTTGACCCGGCTGATCGAGCGGCTGGGCGTGGTGCAGATCGACAGCGTCAACGTCGTCTCGCGCACCCATTACCTGCCGGCCTTCTCGCGGCTCGGGGCCTATCCGCGGCCGATGCTGGAGGAGCTCGCGTGGGCGAGCAAGCGGCCGCTGTTCGAGTACTGGGCGCACGAGGCGTCGCTGCTGCCGCTCGCCACCCAGCCGCTGCTGCGCTGGCGGATGGCCGACGCGCGCGACGGGGTGGGCGTCTGGAAGGGCGTGGCGCGCTTCCTGCGCGAGCATCGGCCGATGGCGGACCGGGCGCTGGAGCAGATCCGCGAGCGCGGGCCGCTGGCCGCCTCCGAGCTCGAGATCGGCAAGAAGGGGCCGGGCGGCTGGTGGGGCTGGAGCGACGCCAAGCGGGCGGCAGAGTGCCTGTTCTGGAGCGGCGAGCTGACGACTGCCACCCGGCGGGGGACCTTCGAGAGGGTGTATGGCCTGCCGGAGAAGGTGCTGCCCAGGGCGGTGATCGAGGTGCCGACGCCCGCGCGCGAGGATGCCCAGCGCGCGCTGATCCGCATCGCCGCCCGGGCCCTCGGCGTGGCGACCGAGCGGGACCTGCGGGACCATTTCCGCATGGGGGTCGCCGAGACGAAGGCGCGGGTCACCGAGCTAGTCGAAGCCGGTGAGCTGAGCCCCGTGAGCGTGAAGGGCTGGCGGGAGCCGGCCTTCCTCGATCCGGCCGCCCGGCGGCCGCGGCGGATCGAGGCCTGCGCCCTCGTCTCGCCCTTCGACAACCTGATCTGGTTCCGCGAGCGCACCGAGCGGATGTTCGGCGTGCGGGTGCGGCTCGAGATCTACACCCCCGCGGCGAAGCGGACCCACGGCTACTACGTGCTGCCGTTCCTCGAGGGCGACGCGATCACCGCGCGGGTGGACCTGAAGGCCGATCGCAAGGCGGGCGTGCTGCTCGTGCAGGCAAGCCACGGCGAGCCCTGGGCGGGCGCGCAGACGCCGGAGCGACTGGCGGGCGAGCTGCGGACCATGGCCGCGTGGCTGGGGCTGGAGCGCGTGCGGGTGGAGCCGAGGGGCGACCTGGCCGAGCGGCTGGCGAAGGCCCTGTCGGGCAGATAGCCACGAACAACACGCTGCGTGTAGTCAGGCGCCCAGCGGGCGATCTTCACACGTCTCCCAGAATACCGATCACGTTGAAACCCGGAGAATTTTCACAGGGAGGCGGGGAGGCGGGGAGAAAGAAGAAATGAATTTCTCCCTCTTGCCGTCTCTCGCTTCCCGCCTCCCCGCCTTGTATGATCCTCGGGAGCGCCAGGTCTACGTCGTCGTCGTCGCTGACGAGGCGGGGGAGGCGATCGGCGCGGCGTTCCTGGCGGCGGCAGCCGGGCTCGATGCTCACCGCGCGCGATTCACCGCGCCGGAGCGGGCGAGCGGCTTTGCGCTCTTCGCCTCCAGCGATCCGACGACGTTCGCCACGACGTCGCGGATGAACCGCCCCGCCGGATCGTCGTCGGTGGCGCGCGACCACAAGAGCTCGAGCTGCGCGCCCTCGAGAGAGAACGGCACGGGGACCGCGCGCAGATGCGGCCGCGCCCGGATGAGGTGGCCAGCGAGCAACGACGGCACCGTGGCCACGAGGGGAGAGCCCTCGATGAGGTCCGCGATGTAGCCGAAGGAGTGCACGGAGACGCGGACCGTCCTGGCTTTGCCCAGCGCGTCTTCCACGACGCCTCGCGTGTCGCCGGCATACGAGACGACGATATGCTCCTGGGTGAAGTAAGCGCGCTCGGTGAGCGGGCGTGGGAGCCTGGTGAAGCGCGCGTCGTACAGGCAAACGAACGCCTTCGGCCCGCTCGGGTGCGCGGTGAGCGGCTGGCGGAGGATGGATTTCGGCAGCTCGTCCGCCACGGTGACGGCGAAGTCGATCTTGCTCGAGAGCAGGCTCTCCTCGACGGTCCGAAATTGCACGGGCAGCACGATGAACTGCATGCGCGGCGCCTCGGCGCGGAGCTCTGCTATCAACCTCGGGAGGATCACGGACTCGAGCCCGTCGGCGAGCCCGAACCGGATCGTGGCGGTCGAGAGCTTCGGATCGAAGCGCGGCGCCGCCGTCGCGGCAGCGATGAGCGGCGTGAGGTGCGCGCGCGCCGCCGCGAGCAGCTCGGCGCCGCGCGTCGTCAGCGCGACGCCGCGACCCTGACGGGTGATGAGCTCTGCGCCGACGAAGGTCGCGAGCCTCCGCATCGAGGCGCTCACGGCCGGCTGCGTCACGTAGAGGCGCGACGCAGCGCGCGTGAGGCTCCCTTCCTCCGCGACCACCACGAACACGCGGAGCAGGTTCAGGTCGAGATCGCGACCATAACCATGGTTTATGTTCTCCATCACGACTATCCATTAGCATTTCTGTTTGCTCCGCCGTACTCCTTTCCGTGGGTCGCGGCGCCGGCGGAGGCGTCGAACGCGTGAACGCTCCCTCGGAGCTCGAAGAAGAGGTCCAATCATGAAACTCCAAGGCAACACCATCCTCATCACCGGTGGAAGCGGCGGCATCGGCTTCGAGCTCGCGTCGCAGCTCCTCCGCCGCGGCAACACGGTCATCGTGACAGGCCGCGACCAAGGCGCGCTCGACGCCGCGCGGCGGAGGCTGCCTGGGCTACGGACCCTCCAGAGCGACGTGCGAGACCCCCACGCGATCGCGGCCCTCCACGAGCGCGTGATGAAGGACTTCCCCGCGATGAACGTCCTCATCAACAACGCAGGGATCATGCGCAAGGTCAACCTGCAGACCTTCGGGGCCGATCTCCAGGGCATCACGGAGGAGATCGAGATCAACCTGAGCGGCTCGATCCGGATGGTGATGCAGTTTCTCCCGCACCTCAAGGCCCAGGCACGCGCGGCGATCGTCAACGTGTCGTCGGGGCTCGCCTTCAACCCTTACCCGATCGCCCCGATCTACGGCGCGGCGAAGGCGGGGATCCACTCGTTCACGCAGTCGCTGCGCGTCCAGCTCAAGCAGACGAACGTCAGGGTCTTCGAGCTGGCACCTCCGGCGGTGGACACGCCCCTGAACCACACGTTCGCCGACGAGCTCCGGGGCACGCCGCTCATGAGCGTCGCGAAGCTCGTCGACGAGACCCTGAAGGGGCTCGAGAGAGACCGCCCGGAGATCCGCGTCGGCTTCGCGAACGTCTCCAAGCTCATGAGCCGCATCGCGCCGGGCTTCATCCTCAAGCAGCTCAGCAAGCCGGTCGATCAGATGCTCGCGCAGATGAAGCAGCTGAGCAGCTAGGAGCCCATGGATGGATGCTGCGCGGGGCAGGCGGGACGAGGAGTCCTCGCCGGCGCTGCGCAAGCCTGGTTCATCGGCCGCCGTGTCACAAAGGGCCGGGAAGGAGCGCGCGATGGTGACGGAAGCACGAGGCGGCCGAGAGGGCCGCTCTTCGACATCGAAAGAACCCTACGCGACGGGCGCCGTGACCTCCAGGGACGGCACCACGATCGGCTACCGCCGGATCGGCCGAGGTCCCGGCGTCATCCTGGTGCAAGGCGCGATGGGGACCGCCGCCAACTACGACCAGCTCGCGAGGGCCCTGGCCAACGACTTCACGGTCTACCTCCCTGACCGGCGGGGGCGGGGCATGAGCCCGCGGGAGTACGACGCCGGGCACTCCATCGAGAGAGAGGTCGAAGATCTCGATGGCCTCCTCTCACGAAGCGGCGCAGAGCTCGTGTTCGGGCTCAGCTCGGGAGCGATCATCACGCTCGAGGCCGCGCGCGCTTTGCCCTCCGTCCGCAAGGCGGCGGTCTACGAGCCCCCATTTTATCTCGAGGGAGTGCCCCTCGATGAGATCGTTCGCTTCAACGACGAGATCCGCCGCGGGCAGCTGGCCTCGGCGCTCGTCACGGTGAGCCACATCGTGCGTCTCACCCCGGGGTTCCTCGCCGCGGTCCCGCGCCCGCTGCTCGCGCTGGCGACGAGGGGATTTCTCCGCCTGGACGACAGGAGGGGCTCGGGGCAGTACGCGCCGGTGCGCGAGCTGCTCCCGGCGATGCGCTTCGATTTCAAGATGGTCGTCGACAGGGGAGGACGCATCACCTCGTTCAAGGCCGTCGACGCCGAGATCCTCCTGCTCGGAGGCACGAAGAGCCCAAGGTACCTGAAGAACGCCCTCGATGCGCTGGAGACGATCCTCCCCAGGGGCCAGCGGACAGAGCTCGAAGGCGTCGGTCACGAGGCTCCCTGGAACGCCGATCGGGGAGGGAGCCCCGAGCTCGTCGCGCGATCCCTGCGCGGGTTTTTCAGGGAAGACCGCGTCTGAGCTCAGCGACGCCGCCGGTTCGCGTCGCGGATCCGTCGGTCTGCTCGGGATCGAGCGGCGGCGGGAGCGTCACGCCCAGCATGTCGGCCACCGAGGGCCACCGTCCGGCGCTGCGGGGCCCGGCGTCGCCCCCGGCGCCGATCCGTGCCAGAATGCGGCCGGGTCGTCGCATGGGAAACCACCTGGAGCGGGTCGTCGGGGTGCTCAACGGCGTCCTCGGCGACTACCTGAAGCGGACCAGCAACGGACTCGCGACCGCGATGCAGCTCGTCCGGGACGGGCACCCCGTGCCGATGGCCAGGGCATTTCCCGCGGCCGCCTCTGCCCAGGCCATGCCCCGCGTCGTCGTGCTCGTGCACGGGCTGATGAGCACCGAGGAAGTCTGGACGATGCCGGACGGCGAGACGTACGGATCGCTCCTTGCGCGCGACCTCGGCTACACGCCGTTTTACGTGCGGTACAACAGCGGCCTCCGTGTCTCTGAGAACGGCGAGGCCCTGGATGCCCTCCTCGAACAGCTCGTCTGCGCCTATCCTGTTGCCGTGGAGGAGCTCGCCCTCATCGGCCACAGCATGGGCGGCCTCGTCGCGCGCAGCGCCGCGCACACGGCGAGCGACAAGGATCGACGGTGGCTGCCCCTCGTCAAGCGGGCCTTCTATCTCGGCACACCGCACCTCGGCGCCCCGCTGGAGCGCTTTGGCAACGTGGTCACGTGGGCGCTCGCGAGCATCGACAATCCGTACACGAAGCTCATCGCCGACATCGTCGACCTCCGCAGCGGCGGGATGAAAGACCTGGCGTATGCCAATCTCCGCCGCGAGGACTGGGAGGGCGCCAGCGCGAACGCCCTGCTCCAGAATCGCCGCCATCCCGTGCCCCTGCTCCCCCACATTCGCCATCATCTCATCGCCGGCGCGCTCACGGCCGACCCGAGGCTCTCCCTCCTGTTCGGGGACGCGATGGTCTCGCTGCGGAGCGCCACGGGGCGGGCGGTCGCCGAGGACCGGTGCTCGCCCTTCCCTCAAGAGCACGCGCGGATCATGCCGTCGCTCGGGCACCTGCGCCTGGCTCACGACCCGGGCGTCTACGCGCAGATCCGCGCGTGGTGCGAGGAGGCGGTGTGATGGACCGGTGGCGCGGCTTGAAGGACCTGGTAGAGGACGCGGTCGACCACGGCTCCCGGCGCGTGGAGCGCCTCCAGAAGCACGCGGCGAAGCTGCCCTTCGACCTGCTGGAGCAGATCCCCCCGATCAAGGCGCCCGTGAGGGGGATCCGGCTCATCCACGATACGACGCTGTCCGGCGTCCACGGGGCGATCCGCCTCGTCAACCGCGCCGTGGGAGGCGCGGTGGATGTGGTCCTCTTTCTCGTGGAGCAGAAGGCACGGTCGGGGGAGGCGCCGGCCGGCAGCGCGGACGCCACGCCGGACGCGCCCTCCGGGAGCTCGGACGGAGACGTCAAGCCCGGCGCGTGATCGCCGCGCTACCCGCCTGCGCTGGGCGCGTGATCGCCGCGCTGCCCGCCTGTGCTCCCTGCGCGTTCCGGCGCGCGCGGTCTCGTGGGCCGCTCGGTAGAATCACCACCTCGACCTCGCGAGGCGGGGACGATACGCCCCGCATGCTCCGCCCCTGCGCCTCACGGCGGCGGCGCTCGTCGCGGTTGGCGTCGCTGATGAGCCCCAGGACCGCCTCGGTATCGACCCGCCTCGAAGACGCCCGGAAACGGCCGCTCAGCCGCGTCTCGGGCGTGAGCTGGCTGCAGGCGTAGAGCTCCCACATCTCCTGCGCGTAAGGGCGGGGCTGTCGGTTGGGAGCGAACCGAGAGAGGAAGCGCTGGAGGTTGTCGACGTCGCGCAGCAGCAGCTTTCGCGCGTTCTGATTGCTGGAAGCGTCCACCGCCTGCGGGAAATCGATGACGACCGGCCCGTCCGCCCCCATCAGCACGTTGAAGTCGGACAGATCGCCGTGCACGACCCCGGCGCTCAGCATCCGGACCGCTTCTTCCAGCAGTCGGTCGAAGACCCTCACCGCCTCGTCGGGGTTCAGGCGCACCTCGGCGAGCCGCGGGGCCGGGCTGCCGTCGGCGCCGGTGATGAGCTCCATGATCAGCACACCGTCGATGAAATGGTGAGGTATCGGGACGCGCACCCCCGCGCTGTGCAGGCGGAAGATCATGTCCACCTCGGTCGATCTCCAGGCGGCTTCGTCCTGCGCACGACCATGGCGCGAGCGCTTGTTGATCGCGCGCTGATCGCGGCTGTTGCGCACCTTGCGCCCCTCCGTGTACTCCGCCCGGTTCTTGAAGGTCCGGTCGTGCGCCTCTTTGTAGACCTTGGCCACCCGAAGCTCGCCGCCGGAGCGCACCAGGAAGACCTCCGCTTCCTTGCCGCTCATCAGCGGGCGCACGACCTCCTCGATGAGCCCTTCGTCGGCCAGAGACATCAGGCTGCTGGGAATTCGCATCTCGTTCTTGCTTCTCCGCCGGGGATCGTTCGCCGCCTTCTAGCCACACGATCTGGGGCGCCGCAACTGGATTGGCCTTCCCCGCTCCCGCGGACACTCCGGACGACGCCAGGGAGCAGGAATGGGACGGCGAAAGAGGAGGGCGTTCCCACGAAGAGCGCTCGGCCGGCCGGAGCTGGGCTACCGTGATCGCCATGAACCTCGCCGGAATCGCCCACATCCAGCTCTCGGTCACGGACTTCCCGCGCAGCCGCGCGTTCTACCGGGCGCTGTGCGAGCACTTCGAGATGCAGTGCCAGTACGACGATCCGGGCAGCGAGGACGAACGACCAACACTTTATTACATCGGCGGCAAGACCGGCCTGTTGATTCGCCCCGTGAACCCGGAGCACGCCGGCGCCCGCTTTCACCAGTACAAGCCCGGGCTGCACCACCTGTGCTTCCGCGCCCGCAGCCGCGAGGATATCGACGCATTCCACGAGTTCTTCGAGAGCACGCTGGCCGCGCTCGGCGGCAAGCTCGTGCACGCGCCGCAGGACGGTGCGTGGGCGGCAGGCTACTACTCGATCGTGTTCGAGGATCCGGACGGCATCCGGCTCGAGATCAACCACGTCCCCGGCAAGGGCAACCTGTCCGAGGGCGTCGAGCTCCCGCTGCCCGCGCGCGTCCCGGGGGGCGTGCCCGAGCAAGCGTGAGGCGGCGCCGTCTTCTCCTCTCCGCCTTCATCAGGCGACGAGCGCATCGCCTCGCGCGCTGCGGAGCTCCGCGGACGCCCCCTCCGCCTCGTTCGGCTACGGCGGAGGTGCCGTCTCCGCCTCGTCCTGCGGGGGGCCCTCCAGCTTGATCTGCACCTTCACCTTCCGCTTCTCTCCGTCTCCCTCGATCTGCACGTCGACCTTCCCATCGACCCCTTGCGCCGCGAGCTGCTCCATCACCTGCCGCCGCGCCGCCTCCACGTCGTCCTTGTCGAGCACGTCCAGATCGAGCAGCTCGTGCCCGAGCTTTGCTCCCAGCGTCCCGCGCACGGTCCCCGCCAGCACGTCCTCCCGGATCTCCGCGCCGGCGAGCGCCGGGAACGCCGCCCGGATCCGCTCGGCCACGTCGCCCTCCGGCACCTCGTCGCCCCACACATCGAGCGTCAGCGTCGTCGCCCCGCCGCCGCGCCGCCCCCGCACCAGGACGCGCGCCCTCCGCTCCGTCTTCCCCTCGCCGCGCACGGCCGCCATGAGCGCCTCGGGCTCGGGCAGCTCCGCGCCGTCCGCCACCTGGATGCTGATGCTCCGTCCCACGGGCACCTCCACGTCCGCGGGCGCCACGCACGCCGCCGCCCCGCACACCGCTGCCGCCGCCGCCACCACCAGCGCCTTGCGCAACCAGAGCCGCTTCATCGGGACCACCTCCTGCTCGGGGTAGAGCTGCCCGAACGCCGCCATCAGCTCGCCTTCGAGCTCGCGCGCGTGTTCTGGCCTGAGCGGCGCCGGCTCCCCGAACAGCCGGCGCAGCTTTCGTCGCACCTCAAAGCCCAGCATTGGAAACACCCTCTCCGCGGGACTCGCCCGCGTCCTGCTCGGCGCGCGCCTCGAGCCGCGCCTTGAGCTCGCGCAGCGCCCGCGACGCCCGCTGCTTCACCGCGTCCGCGCGGAGCCCGAGCAGCTCCGCGATCTCCTGGTGTTTCAGCCCGTCGCCGTACCGCAGCGCCAGCACCTCCCTCGCCTCCGCCCCGAGCGCCTCCAGCGCGTCCCTGACCGCGCGGAGCTCCTCGCCCCGCACGAGCGCGTCGAGCGGCGTCCCCGCCTCGTCCGCGAGCACGCCCGCGAGATCGTCGATCGGCGCCTCGTGCCGCGCCGCCCGCGCGTGGTCGATGACCAGGTTCCTGGCCATGGCCAGCACGAACATCCGCGGCGTCCCCTTGCGCCGGTCGAACTCTCCCAGCCGCTCCAGCAGCCTGTGGAAGACCCGCGCGACGAGATCCTCCGCGTCCTCCCGCCGGCCCACGCGTCGCGAAACGAAGCGCGCCACCGGGTCGTACAGCTCCTGGTAGAGCGCCCGGAACGCGCCGCGATCGCCGCGCCGGGACGCCTCGATCAGCTCGCAGAGGTGGTCATCGCGGGAGGGCCAGAGGAAGCTCATCGCGGGGCTCACCCTCCTCTACGGCAGAGGCGCCAGAAGGTGACAGGCGAGCGGTCGATTCGTCGGGGGCCCTGGGCGACCGCCCGGCGACGGCGCGCCAGCAAGGCCTTGATGGTCTGGCTCGCCCGTTCGGGATCGAGCGCGTCGACGAGCGGCATGACGAGCATCCCGTCGGCGCTCGGCAAGATCGGCGTCGCGAGCTCCCGGGCGAGCGGATCTCTCGATCCAGGGGGCCCGAGAATAAGGCCCTTTCGCGTCGCCGTGCTTCAGGTGTCGAGCACCGTCCAGTTCTGCTCCGCCGCCCACGTCGAGAACGAATGCCACCCGACTTCGGGGTAATCGCGCCGGAGCCGGACGATGTCGGCCGAGAAGCCGGCGCGCTCGTACCACGAGAACATGCTCGCCATGGCCTCGCTGCCCGCGCGCACGGCGTCGAGCGGGAGCTCCACGTACTGGATCTTCTTGCCGGACGCGCGGGTGATCGCCTCCGCTGCGTCCAGCGCGCAGACCTCGTCCGAGGCGATGTCGATTCGCGCGCCGAGGAACGGCTCGCGTTGCTCGAGCACCAGGGCGGTGAACACGGCGATGTCGGCGACCGCGATCTGCTGGAGCGTCCGCGTCCCTGACATGGCGATGAGGAGCCTGCCCTCGCAGAGGCCGGGCAGGAGAAAGACGCGCAAGAAGTTCTCCATGAAGAACGCCGGGCCGATGATAGTGAAGGGAACGTCGAGCGAGCGCAGGTGCCCCTCCACCTGGAACTTGCTGTCGAAGAGCGGCACGCCCGTGCCACGATCGGCGCTCGCGACGGACGAGTAGACGACGTGCCCGACCCTGGCGGCCTTGGCGGCATCGAGCACCGCGCGCGCCTGCCGGATCTCCAGGCCGGCCCCCGCCTCGGACGGGGCCATCGCGAACACGGCGTCACAACCTGCTGCAGCGCGCTCGATCGACCCCTGATCGTCGAAGGACCCTAGCGTGAGCTCCGCACCGAGCTGGCGGAGCTGCGAGACCTGGGGGCCATCGGCTCTCCTCGTGAACGCACGCACATGGTGCCCTCTGGCGAGGAGGGTTCGAGCGACAGCGCCGCCCTGCCACCCGCTCGCCCCCGTGACGAGCACGGTCAGCCCAGTCCGGTTCCAAGCCACCTCATTCACCTCCATGATCATGCGCCTGAGTGGCCTTGCGGGTAAGAGCCAGCGCAGCCACGCCGTCGAGGAACTCCCACAGCGCGGCCCATTGCGCGATCGCTCCGCGCCATGTGGCTTCGAGCGATGGGCCGCGCTCCGTGACCAGCGCCGCGAGCACGCCGGAATCCTCGGCGTGATCGACCTCGAGCACCTCGTGAATGGCCAGCCAGGCGAGCGCGTCCGACGAGATCGCATTCTGGCGTCGGATCTCGTCGCCCAGGCAGCGATCCATCTTCTTCGCGAAGATCTCTGCGACGATCAGCGCGCCCACGGCCTCGTAGGGATCTGCAGCCTCGAACAGGGCCGTGGATCGCTCGCCGAGGCGTTTTCCGGGCCTGAGCACGTCGCCTCGGACGTCCCTCGGACGCCAACCATCGAGGCCAGTCACGAACCGATCCAGGAGATCACTGTGGATCTTCTTGCAATCGCCGTTCCCCAGCTCGTCGTTCAACTGCTTCGCCATGAGCGAGGCGATGCGGCGATCGTCGATGCGGGCGATCGTCTGGGCGAGCCAGCGGACGAAATGAGGGGAGATGCCGGCATGGGTGTTCGCCACCAAAAACCAGATCGCCCGCAGATCGACGGGGTTCTCCCTGAGCGACACGAACAGCGGGTGCGCCGAGACGTCCCGCGCCTCGTATTCGTCGACGATGTGTGTCGCCGGTAAAAGAGCTGTATCCTCGCTACGCATTTCAATTGCACTGGTCACGTTTAGGCTCTCCTTGTTGCATCAGAGCGGTGCTCAGACGAGCGTGATACGAGCGCACCAGGTGCGCCGAGATGAGCCACCTGGGTGCTCTCGGCGTTCTTGGCGGCCCATTTCATTCGGGTGGCCTCACCAGACGCGGGCGAGCCCTGCTCTGGATCCGCTCAGGGCTGGAGGCCCGCTCGACCACCCAGTGGCGATCGGACACCTGGGCGATGTCGACCTCAGCGAGCCCTGCGCTTCGGCAGCAGGCGCGGACCTCGTCCAGCGTCAGCGCTGCGTGAAGCGAGTTCCGGAACAGCGCGCGCTGGTAGGCCGTGTCGCCGCCGGCATAGCGCTCGACGAGGGCATCGAGGTCCCTGAGGGTGGTCGGTCGCAGCAGATCCTTGATCAGGATGGCCGCGCCTCGCCTGCCCACGCGCTGCGCCTCTGCGAACAAGATGGTCGGGTCCGCCAGGTGATGAGCCAGGCTGTTCGACACCACGGCGTCGAAGGCGCGCTCGGGGAACCCCGTGGCCTTCGCGTCGCCGCGCGCGACGTGGATGCGGTGCCGCGCAGGCGACGCACCAGCGCGCCGCCGCGCGATCGCGAGCATCGCCTCGGCCAGGTCGATCGCCGTGACGTCGAGGCTCGACAGCTCGGCGATGCGGATCGCGATGTCGCCGGGCCCGGTGCCGATGTCGATCAGCCGGCCCTGGGCGGGGGCGAGTTCGACGGCGCGCCGCGCGAACGCCTCGTTGACGACGTCATTGGAGATCGTCGCGTACTCGGCGGCGTCCTCCTCGGTGTCCATCGCTTCTGGTTCCAGGATTCGAGGTAGCATCACAGGTGCTCCGTCGAGCGTCGGGACGCCATGCGGGACTCGTAGCCGGTGAGGACATGGTGGAAGACGTCGTAGTCGCTGGCGACGAAATACATGGATTGCATGCTGGAAAACTCGATGTCATATCCGATGACATCCATCGAGTACGGGCGGATCTGCGCGTCGCCCCTACACGCGAGGCGGCCCTCTCGGTGCGACGAGAGCAGCGCTGCGCCGAACAGCCGGAACTCGTCGGCCGTGCCGATGAGGCCGAACTCGACGCTCCATAAGAAGATTCGGTTGAGCTCGGTCTGCTCCGAGGGATTCGCGCTCGCGGCGATCCCGGCGCGGCGGGCCGACGCCTCTGCCAAAGCGATCTCCTCCGGCGACGCCGACTGGCTCATCAGCGTGGACATCTGCCGGTTCGCCTCGTAGAGCCAGCGGTCGTGGTCGTTTCCTCCGGCCACGATCATCATCTGCGCGAGGCGTTGCAGGTAGGTGCGGTACGCTGCGCAGAACAACATCGGCAGGTGTCCCAGCACGTCGTGCACGAAGTCGGGCGCCGGCGCGTGATCGATGTGGTGCTCGCTGCGCATGAAGGTGGCGATCGGAAACACTCTCCTCGCGAGGAGAGTGGCGTATACGCGCGATGGGACATAGCCGTCCACGCAGATCGCCATCCACCCGATTTCCTCTACGCGGCGGCTGATCTCCTGGATGGACGGGACTCGGCGGGGATCCAGGTCGAGGCGAGCGAACCCCGTCAGATACCCCGGATCGACGTGGTCCCTCAGCTCGTCGAGCATCGCCTTGTGAGCTTCCATCGTTTGCTGCCATACGCGGGAGGCTCCGCGGTCGTCGCCGAGCGTGTGGTGCGGAGCGATGTACCTGCTCACGTCCGGTGTTATCGAGTCCGAGATGAGTCTCTGACACTGGGTGGACATGAAACTCCTTGGAGCGCCTCACGAGACCTACGGCCACCGGCCGGGTCCGGTCTCGTTCGGCTCTCTGGAGTCGACGGTATGGGCAATCCGTCATGGGAGGATCTTAGAGTTCCTTAGTTTGTCTCAGGCTTTGCGTGGGTGGAAGCTCAGCGAGAGCGAGGGCTCCAGCACATACCCTCTCTCGGCGGTATGCAGCATCTCGCCGAGGCCCAGGCTGCGCAGCACCGCGATCGTGTTGTAGAGGCGGTTCATCGCCGCGCCGGCGAGGATCCGCTCGTCCGGCCAGCCGACATCGATCAGCGCCGACGTTGCGACGGGCTGCCCCGGTGCCGTGTCCAGCTGCTCCACCAGGCGAAGGAGCACCCGTCGCATGGCGTGGCGCCGCCGCATGCTCACCCTCGCCCTGCCGTGTGCGCGGAACCACATGCCGTCGGGACCCAGCTCGAGATCTGCGGTCTGCTCGGCTGCCGGCGCCCCCGGTGCGCGTCCGTTGACGCGAGGAGTCTTGTCTGTGTCCTCGGCTTCGACATCCGATCCGGTGGGGCGGGCCGCCGGCGAGCCTTTGCCCTCGCGCAGCTGCGCGAGGCGAGTAAAGCGCTGGTGAGCTCCCCGATGGTGCGCCCGAGCATCGACTTCCTGCCCGCTGGCGCAGGCTTTTCGGGCGCGAGTGAGCTCGAGTAGGCCGTCGAGCAGCTCGGCAAGCACGCCAGAACGTACGACGTCGGCCTGCTCCTCGGCCAGGCGCCTCGCGTGCTCCAGGTGCCCCTCGGCGAGGGAGAAGCGGTCCTGGGCTACTTCGACGAGGCCGCGGGTGGCCGCGCTGACGACCTCCATGTAACCTCGGCACCACCCCGCGAGGTCGGACGCGCTGTCGCGGAGGAGCGCCGTGCACCCCGGCAGGTCGGCCGCCCGAATGCTCTCGCGGTCGTGGTGCTCGGCTTCGAGCTGAACGAAGGTAGAGAGATCGGCGAGCTGAAGCGCGACCTCGCAGCCCTGCAGCGTGAGGTCGAGCGCTCGCGCGAGGCTCTCGCGGGAGGTGGCCTGCTTACATCTCTGGTCCGCGCTCTCGGGCGTCCCGATCGACGAATGGAGATGCGCATGGGTATACGAATGGCCAGCGTCGCGGAGCGCGATCCGAGGATCGCGCTCCGCCATCTCCGCTGTCCAGGCATCCGAGGTGGCGGCGCAGGTCACCATGTCGGTGGGACGCACATCGTCTACATCGCGTGCCAGGTGAGTCTCTTGGCTCGTGTGGCGTTTGCTCGCATCCGCTTGCTGCTGGCCTCGACGGGTATGCTTCGGCACGAAGGTCTCCTGGAGTGGCGCGGCGCAAGAGCGCGTGTCCGCGTCAATGGCCGTTGTCTCGCAGCCCTATCCCCCCAGCCAAGGGCATCGCGATCGCTCGCGTGGCGCCGGTTACCTGATTCCATCGCAACAATGGAGAAGCGATGGCGACGAGGGTGGAGTCTGCGGAGCGGGTCGAGCGATGAGAACGGAGCGGGCTGAGTGCCGAGAAGTTCTCGCGGCGCGAGGGGTACAACCCAAAGCAGCGTGCTCATCCAGTCAAGGACGTCTTATTCTCCGATGTTGGCGGGCGCGCCATGTATTGCGGATCAGGAGCAAACGGCGACGTACTCGCCGCGCAAGCACGCGAGCGTTTCACATGCCGTCACGTGAAGCCTGAAGTGCCCAGTTGCGTGGTCGCATCCCGTCGAAGTCTTCCCCTCGCCGACAAGGCGCAGATCGCACCGCCTTCAGTGAGGACAGGAGCGCTCGGCGTCGGTACGCGGACCTTCAGCTGGTCGCTGACGAGCGTCTATTCGCGAGCGCGTTCTCGCGCCGCTCGCGGAGTGACTCCGACGGACCCTTCTCTCGGCCGCGGCGAACCTCACGCTCCATGGCCGGCATCTTCTCGCTCTTGCGCCGGTAAACACGGTGCTTGAGCTCGGTGAACTCGGCCTTGACCTGCTCCAGGGCGGTCTTCATGTGGAGCGCGTAGCCGCGCCAGCCACGCTCGTGATCGCTGTCGTCACGGCCGGATCGCTGCCCGGCGGGGTCGCTGCGCTCGTGGTCGGCGGGTGGCGTGCCCGCTCAGCGGAGCGGCCCGGGGTCCGCCGCGGCGCGCTTCGCGCGGAGCTCCGCGAGCGTCCACTGCGCCACGCCGCGCGCCCCCTCGATCGTGAAATGCACGCCGTCGGGCCGGATCGCCCCGTCTTCGTACATGCGCCGGCACTCGCCCCCGGGGCAGATGTTCTCCTGGAGGTCGAGGAGCGCGACGTCGGGCAGCGCCGCGACGACCTTCCGGATCGAGCGGTTGATGCACGTCACCTGCTCGCGGACGTCCTTCGTCTCCCAGTCGCCGAGCGCGTAGGGGACGGTCGCCATCCAGACGCGCCCGTGCGGGTTCCGGAGCTTGTCGAGGTTCGTGACGAGGTTCGTCTCGAAGCGCTCGTGCCACGCCGGCTTGCACGCCTTCGTCCACTCGTCGTTCACCGTGATGCCGTGCATGAAGGCGCCGCCGAGGTAGAGGACCGCGGCGTCGGGCTTCGCCTGCGCGAGGAGCGCGGGCCACTCGGTCATGCCGCAGAGGTCCGCCATGATGGTGCAGCCGTCCCGCCCGTGGAGGTCCACCGCGAGCCCGCGTTCCTGCAGGCCGCGGAGCGCCCAGCCGAGCGTGTTCGCTGTCGAGTCGCCGACGACGACGACGCGGAACGTGACGTCGTCCTTCACGACGGCGGTGACGAGCGCGTCGACCATCGCGGAGCCCTTCGGCGCCTCGCCGTCCTGCGCGTGGGTCGCGCGCACGGCGATGAGCAGGCCGAGCGTGACGCCGGCCGGCACCGCCCAGAACGAGCGCCCCTTCGGCAGCCCGCGCTCGCGGATCGGCCGCTCGAGGAAGCGGTAGGAGGCGAGCGCGACCGCGAAGGTTACCGCGAAGCGGAGCGCGGTGAGGGCGGGGCCGTGCAGGCGATCGCTCGACACGAACACGTGCACCGGCCAGTGCCAGAGATAGACGCCGTAGCTGATGGTGCCGACCCACGCGAGCGGGCGCCACGCGAGCGCGCGCGCGACGAGGCTCCGCGAGCCCTGCACGGCGCACGCGATGAGGACGAGGGCCCCGAGCTCCGTGAGCCAGAACCCGCCGTGGTAGAGGAGCCACGACTGGCCGTCGAACACGGACCACGCGATGGCGAGGCCGACCGCCGAGGCGACGCCGGCGCCGTCGAGGAGGCGCACCGCGCCCGCGGAGAGCGCGGCGCGCGGCGTGAGCACCGTCGCGAGCGCGGCGCCGAGCAGGATGCCGGAGGCGCGCGTGTCCGTGCCCATGTACACGCGCGTCGTGCTCTCCGGCGCGAAGAGGGCGAGCATCGCGATCGCGGAGAGCGCGGCCAGTGCCAGCGTCAGGACGAGCACGCCGCGGCGCGACCACCGCGAGAGCACGAAGACGATGACGAGCGGCCAGACGACGTAGAACTGCTCCTCGATCGCCAGGCTCCACGTGTGCTCGAGCGGCGAGCGCGACGTGAAGATCTCCCAGTAGCTCCTGTGCGCGTAGATGGCGCGCCAGTTCGCGACGTAGCCGAGCGTCGCGAGCACGTCGGCGCGGAGGCCGGCGAGCGCGCTCGGCGGCCCGAAGAGGCGCCCGTGGAGCACGACCACCGGGACGAGCGCGAGGAGCGCCGGGAGGAGCCGGCGCGCGCGGCGGATCCAGAAGTCCTTGAGCGAGATCGCGCCGCGCGCCTCGTGCTCCGCGAGGAGGAGCGACGTGATGAGGTAGCCCGAGAGGACGAAGAAGAGATCGACGCCGAGGAAGCCGCCGCGCAGCATCCCGTTCGCGTGGAAGAAGAGGACGCCGAGCAGGGCGAGCCCGCGCAGCCCGTCGAGCGCGGGCAGGTGAGGGAAGAGCGGGCGGCGGGCGGGAGTGTCCACGAGGCGAGGGGCGAGACTATCAAAACGCCCGGGCGGCGCCTCCCATGCCGCGCGCTCGCGTCGCGCGGAACGCGGAACGCGCCGTGGTCGAGGTTACCCGTCAGTCGTGATCCCCCTTCTTCCGGCGGCTCCTCACGCGGCCGATGGGGGAGCGCGCCCGACCGCGCTGACGGCCGCCCTCGCGCTCACTCGTAGTCGCGCCGCAGCTCTTCGTAGAACGCGTCGCTCATGAGGTAGTCGGCCCACCACTGCTCGACCGGCGTCACGCCCCGGCGCTGCTGGAAGAGCACCAGATCGTCCAGCTCGCCGTCGTACCAGCCCCACAGAAACCGGGCTCGCAGCACGTCCACGTTTCGCATGCGGAGCTCGGCCACCGCGTCCTCGAGCGACTCGTCGTCGAACTCGTCGACCAGCGCCTCCGCCTCGTCGATGATCTCGCCGAGGTAGGCCAGCCCCTTCTTGGTGAGCTCGAACCGCGCCTTGCGGCGGTTGACCTCGACGAGGTCCGCGTTCACGAGCTCCTGCAGGACGTCCTCCAGCGGGCTCAGCTCGGACGGGAGCACGAGGGGCATCTCCATGCCTCCATCGGCGGGCTTCAGGTCCATCTTCTTCAGCACGTAGATGCCGGCATAGACCAGCTTCTGCTCGCGCGACACGATCGGCTGTTTGCGTCCTTCGAACATCGTCTCACTCCGCGATGCGCCAGGCCTCCGCCTCGAGGCGGATGTGCCGGCGACCGTCTGCGTCGGTGTCGAGCCACGCGTCGACGTCGCCGTCGGCATAATACACGGGTGTGCGCCCCGCCGCCTCCGGCCGCCGGATGCGCGCGGCGTGGGGGTTGCACATGGCGAGCACGATGGCGCGCTCGCCCGAGTGCGCGGCCGGCAGCCAGCGCTCGAGGAACGCCGACAGGAGCACGGTCACCGAGTAGTCCTCGGCGACCTCCTCGACGAAGAACTCGAGCTCCACGTCGTCGGACAGCACCTCCGGCTCGTCCGCGGAGTGCACCGCCACGACCAGCGCGTCGGTCACCAGGAGCGGCCCGCGACCCGCGCGGCCATCCAGCCAGAGCGCGTCCACCCGGCACCAGCCGAACTGCGTGGACTCCACGTCCGGCTCGTCGCGGTGATGTTCGAGGTTCAGCAGCTCCAGCGCGGGACGGCAGCGGAACGGGAGCTCGGAGATGCTTCGCAGGGGCTGCATCGCGGCCGGCGCGCGGCTACGCGACCAGGCGCTCGGGCCTGCGGCCGCGCTCGCTGCGGCGGACGCCGAAGCGCGAGCCGGCGCCGGACTTGCCGCTGCCGAAGCGGCTGCCGCCAGCGTTGTTGTAGCGCCGCCCTGTCTGCGACGACTTGCTGCTGTCGACGCTGGACGGGTTCGAGGCGCGGTAGGCGTCGCGCTGGGATCGCAGATCGGGCGCGCGGCCGGGCGGCGTGGTGTACGGCTGCGTGTACACCGGCACGTAGTTCGGGCGCAGCGCCGACGACACCATGGCGCCGAGGAGCATGCCCGACGCCAGGCTCATCACCGGCGAGTGGTAGTACCCGTAGGGGCCGAACCCGGACGTCTGGATCTGCGCGGCGCCTTCGCCCGAGACGTCACGGCGGATCGTGAACACCTTCTCGGGGTCCTGCACGCCGCCGTCGCTGTTCTTGTCGAAGAACCCGGTGACGACCTGCGTCTTGGCGTCCAGGTCCTGCACGGCGACGCTGATGACCTCGCTCCCCTGGTAGATCTCGTTGACGCGCCGCTCGAAGTCCTCGGGCCCCTCGGCCGCCTTGAAGGCTTCGTTGACCTTGTCGAAGTCGAGCTCGACGGTGGTATTCTCGGTGGTCGCCCAGCGCTCCTTGGACCGCCCGCCGCTGCCGCTGGAATCGCAGCCGGCGGTCGCGAGGGCGAGGGCTGTCAGGAGCACGACGGGCAGGGTGGTGGTCTTCGTCATCATCTGGAGGGATCTGTCTGGTGCTGCTGGAGGATTCTGTCAAGCAGGCGCCGAGCCCAGCACCGGGAGCCCGCAGGCGCCGGAAGAGAACCTGCGCACGAGGGGGCGCCGCGCAAGATACGCAAGATCATGGAGGGCGCGGCAAAATCATGGAGGGCGCGACGCGTCAGCGCGCGCCGGCCGGAGCGGCCCCTGGGGCCGCAGGGCGGCGGCAGCTCGGCCGAGCGCAGCCGCTCGGGCAGGGGTCGGGCCGCCGAGCGCGGGGGATTCAGGTCGTCTTCGGCTTGTGGGTGGCGAAGAAGAGGCCCGGCAAGACGAGCGCCGCGCCGAGCCAGTGGTAGAGGGCAAACGCCTCGCCGAGGAGCAGCCACGCCAGCACGGCGGTATAGACCGGTGAGAGGCGGTATAGACCGGTGAGAGGTAGAGCAGCAGGCCAGTGCGGCTGGGGCCGAGATGCTCGGTGATATAGCTGTACGTGGCATAGGCGCCGACGCCCGGCACCAGGACCAGCGTCAGCACGGTGGCGATGGTGCGCAGGTCGAAATGCGGCGCGCCGCGGCTGGCCAGCTCCCAGCCGAGCAGCGGCACAAGGAGGATCGCCCCGGCCAGCGCGATCGCGGTGAGCCGCGCCTGGACCCCCAGCGGATCGGGCCATCGCTTCAGCAGCACCGTGTAAAGCGCCCAGGAGATCGCGGCGCCGAGGATCATCAGGTCACCGGTGCTGAAGCTGAGCGAAAGCAGCGCCGCCGGGTCGCCGCGCAGCACGATGACCAGCACGCCGGTCAGCGCCAGCGCGGCGCCCAGGCCCTGGCGCCGGCTGAGCCGCTCTCCGAACATGGCCCGTGACAGCAGGATGATGATCACCGGCGAGACAGCGTAAATCAGGCCGATGTTGGTGGCCGTGGTGGTGGCGGCGCCGTGATAGACGCCGGCGCCGCAGATGCCCATGCCCAGCAGGCCGAGCAGGGCATATCGGGCCCAGTCGCGCCGCAGCGCGGCGCGGGCGCGCCACAGCTCGCGGCCGCAGAAGGGGAGCAGCACCAGCACGACGCCCGTCCAGCGCAGCTCCGCCAGCGCCACCGGCGGGATGAAATCGGCCGTGGCGCGGGCCAGCAGCATGTTGGCGGTGAACAGCGCCGGGGTGACGAACAGCAGGACCTGGGCGGTGCGCCGCTGGCGGGACTCGGCAAAGCCGAGAGAGCTGGAAGCCATTGGCGCCGACAGTAGGGGAGCGCCGCTACCCTGGCCAGGGCTCGTCGTCCCGCTGCGCCCCTCAGCGCTCTATCCCAACCCGCCTCGCTGCCTCCGCCGCTGTCGGCCAATACACCTCTTCCCGCGGGATCTCGAGCTCTCCGACACCCCGGCCGCGCAGCACCTCCCTCTGCTCCGCCACGAGCGCCGAGATGTCCTCCACGCCCACCGTCCACTCCTCGGCGAACCGCCGCAGCGTCGCGCCCCGCAGGCCGAGCTGGATCGCCCGCCGCGCGACCGGCGCGCCCGACGGATGGTGGTCCGGATCCCACTGGAGCCGCACGTCCGAGCGCTGGAGATCGCTCTTCCACGCCTCCTCGCTCGGGTAGAGCTCGGGCACGAAGCCCGACGGCACCGCGGCCGCCAGGATCGCGTCGAACCCCGCGCGCTGGATGCGGATGGCCAGCACCGCCTCCTGGTCGGGCTTCATACCCCAGCCCGAGCGGAACATCATCCAGAGAAAGTTCGGCTTGATCCAGCTCATGCGGCCAAAGCTGAACTCCGGCCCTCCGAGCCGCTGGTGCAGGGCCGCGTGGCGCGCGATCGACGGGCGGTACGCCTGATAGACCACGATGGTCTCGGCGTCGAACTGCGCGAGGATGTGGCGTCCTGCCGAGGGCCAACGGGCGGCCTGCGCAGAATACGACTCGAGCTCCAGCTTCTTCATCACGCCTGCATCACTCCCTCCTCGTGCTCTCCTCGACCCACCGTGCCTCGTCCGAGCCGCAGTGTCACCGCGGCGCTCCTCTTGCTCCTCACTTCCTCCTGGGCCCTCTGGCGCCTGCGCGCCGACTCAATCAGGTATCAGGCGCAGTTTGTGCCGGCATGTGCCAGGGGGTGTACGCCGTATCTACCCGTAATTGCTGACGAAATGTCTCGGCATGCCGAGTGCTTCTCCTGAGGCCATCGATCCGAACGACAGACGGACACGGAGACTCACATGCGATCATTCTACAGGGGTTGTACGCTTGTTTCTCTGCTGGCGCTAGGCGCCGGCTTCGCCGCCTGCTCGCACGGGAGCGGATCGGGCGGGCCCGCGCAGACGGGCCTGGCGCAGAGCGCCCTCACGCCCGCGACGAGCTGCGACGATGTCGAGGCGCTGCTCCGCGAACGGCTGAAGCAGAACATGATCAAGTCGGTCGACGTGGCGCGGAAGTCCGCCCTGCAGCAGCTCGAGGCGGGGTGCTACTGGTTCGGAGCGGACGGCGGGGTCGTCGCATCCGCCTCCTCCGGCTCCTCCTCCTCCACGGGAGGGCCCGTCTCGCCGCCGGCCGAGGAGTCAGGGGGCGGGGGTGTCGACGACGGGGCCGCCACGGAGTACTCGACGACGAACACGCAGGAAGCGGACGTCGACGAGGCCGACTTCATCAAGAACGACGGAGAGAACGTCTATATCCTGGCCCACGGGCAATTCCAGATCTTCGACGCGTGGCCCGCAGCCGACATCCACCGCGTCGCGTCGGTCGCGATCGAGGGGGAGCCGAAGAAGCTCTTCGTCCACGAGAAGCGCGCCCTCGTGTACTCGTCGCTGTCCCCGTCCTCGTCGCCTGACGGCGAGCTCCCTTATACCAGGGGTGAATGCACGTACGGATACGATTGCGAGTTCACGGGCGACGGCACGCCGCTCCTGGTCACCGAGCTCGACATCAGCGATCTCACGGCGCCGACCGTCGTGCGGACGCTGAAGTTCTCCGGATCGTTCCTCAACGCCCGGCGCATCGGGAGCGCCGTGCACACGGTCGTGGCCTCCCCCGAGCCGGTGGTGGAGGGACTCTCTACCTGGCCAGAGGGCATCGATGTCTGCACCCTGTCCGCGCAGGGGGTCAACCCGTCCACGGTGGCCGCCGTCAACAGCGCGTACGACAAGCTCGTGGAGAAGAACCTTGCCGTGATCGACGCGGCCCCGCTCGACATCCAGCTGCCCACCGTGGAGGACACGCTGTACCGGGACGGCGTGGCCTCGACGAGCAGCCACGCCCCGTTCGCGAGCTGCGAGAACTTCTACCTGTCGAACACGGGCGACGGGCAGAGCTTCCTCTCGGTCGTCTCGACAGAGCTCGGCGCCGAGGCGCTCGGCCAGACCACGATCGTGGGCAGGCCCGGCGCCGTCTACGCGACAGCGGACTCGCTCTACGTGGCGAGCCGGCACCAGTACGGCGAGACGTACGGCTGGTTCTACGACGACGGCGAGACGACGCCCGACGCGACGACCGTCCACAAGTTCGCGCTGAGCGAGCGCGCGGCGCCGAGCGCGTACCTGGGGAGCGGCGTCGTGAAGGGGCGCGTGCTCAACCAGTTCGCCCTCAGCGAGCACGAGGGGTATCTCCGCATCGCGACCACCACCGGGCACCTGCCCGACCCGGACACGCACAACACCGTCGCGTCGCTGAAGCAGGAGGGCGGCGCGCTCGTGGTCAAAGGGATGGTGGACCAGCTCGCGCCCGGCGAGGACATCCGATCCGCCCGCTTCTACGGCGACGTCGGGTTCGTCGTGACCTTCAAGAAGACCGACCCGCTCTACACCATCGACTTCTCGGACCCCGAGGCGCCGAGGGTGCGCGGCGAGCTGAAGATCCCCGGCTTCTCGACCTACATGCACAGGATCGACGAGGGGCACGTCATGAGCATCGGCTACGACGCCGACGACCAGGGCGACTTCGCGTGGTTCCAGGGGATCCTGCTCCAGATTTTCGACGTCACGGACCTCGACGCGCCGACGCTCACACACAAGGAGGTGATCGGGACGCGCGGCTCCGCGAGCGACGCCGCGACCAACCACCTCGCGTTCAACTACTTCACCCAGCGGGGGTTGCTCGGGATCCCCATGGTGATCTGCGAGGGCGGGAGCGGCGGCGACTTCGGCGACACGATGACGTTCAGCGGGCTGCTCGTCTACAAGGTGGATACCGGCGCGGGCTTCACGTCCGTCGGGGGCGTGCCCCACCCGCTGCCCGAGGCGAGCGCGGGCGGGAGCGGCGCGAGCTGCGGGAGCTGGTGGAGCAACGCGACGTCGTTCGTGAAGCGGAGCGTCTTCATGGAGGATCACGTCTACTCCGTCTCCGAGGACGAGATCCGGGTCGCCAACATCAGCGATCTCGCGACGCCGGAAGCCGTCGTGTCGCTCGTCCCCTGAGCGAGAGCCGCGGCGCGGCCGCGTGCTAGAGCTCCGCCATGGAAGCGCTGGACCTCCCCGCCGAGCAGCTGGCCTCGGCGGTCGGCGCGCGGCCCTTTCTGCTGCTCGCGCTGCTCTTGATCGGAACGGTGGGGGTGCTCCTCGGGCTCGTCGCCGTCGCGCGCTTCTCCGACCGCCACGCGCGGGCGCTGTGGGCGTGGGCCGTCCGGGCCTACGCCGCGGCGGCCGCGCACCCGGCCACGCGGCGCCTCTCGGCCCGGTTCCCCGCGGTCGCGCGGGTGCTGCGCGAGCTCTCCGCGGCCGAGTACCTCGTGATCCACCTCGGCCTCGGGCTGGCGCTCAGCATGGCCGCGCTCGTGTTCGTCGCGCTCGCGGAGGGGGTGCGCGAGGGCGAGCCGATCGTGGACGTCGATCTCGCGCTCGCGCGCGCGCTCCACGCGTCGTCGAGCCGCGCCGGCGTGGCGGCGCTCCGCGCGTTCACCCTCCTCGGCAGCTTCTGGGCGCTCGCGCTGCTCGCGCTCGTCGTGGCCGCGGCGCTGCTGAGGCGGGGCCGGCGGGTCCTCGCGGTCGGGTGGCTCTTCGCGCTCGCCGGCGGCGGGCTCCTCAACTCCGCGCTCAAGGCCCTGTTCGCCCGGCCGCGGCCGACGTTCGCCGATCCGCTCGCGGTGGCCGCGGGGTGGAGCTTCCCGAGCGGGCACTCGATGGGCACGTTCGTCGCCTTTGGCATGCTCTCGTACCTGGGCCTCCTGCTCCTCCGGACGCTGCGCGCTCGCCTCGTGCTCGTCGCGCTCGCGCTCGGCTGGACCGTGGCGATGGGCTTCAGCCGCATGTACCTCGGCGTGCACTACCTGAGCGACGTGCTCGCGGGGTTCGCCGCAGGCACCGTGTGGCTGGCCGTCTGCATCTCGGGGATCGAGGTCGCGCGGCGCAGGCCAGGTCGGAACGACGGGCAGCCGCTGCCTTCCTGAGACGGCCAGTCGCCGATCGCCGGGTGAGCGGCGGCTGGCCCGCGTACACCTCGCCGCCGCCGCCCTGATCCGCGGCGCGCCCGGCGATGTCAAGATCGAACTCCGGCCGTGCTCGATTCGACATCAAGCCGCGAGCTCGTCGGCAGAAGCCGAGTTGAGTCACGGTGGAAATAGATATTATTGTCGGAATTTGCGCCGAGACCAAGGTGGAGACCAGAGCGCAGCGCCGAGGTGGACGCCTGGGCGCAGAACCACGTCGGCTACCGGCGGTGAGCAGGATGATGAGCAGGACGAAGCGCTGCGCCGAGCACAGCGGCGCCGCCAATTTCGCCTGGAGCCGGGGTGCACTTTTACGATAAAGTGTGTCTAGCGCCGTTTGCTCGGGAAGAGCGCAACGTGCGTTATCGAGGTGGCCGTGGGGTTAAGGACTTCTTATCTGGCTTTGGCGGTGGGATTGCTTCAGATCACGGTCGCTTGCGGCGGGGGCGGCGCGACCACGAGCGATGCGACCGGCTCCGGGAGCGGCGCGAGCTCCGGCGGCGGCGCGCCTGGCGTGGGCGGCGCCGGCGGCACCGGGGGTGAGCCCGAGTTCACGGTGGGCAGCGGCATCGGCCTCGGCGGCAACGGCGGCGGCGAGCCGGACCCGTGCGCGGTCGACGATCCGCCCCCCGAGTGCTTCCTGCCTCCCGGCCCCGCCTGCGGAGACGCGGCGCTGAACCAGGCGTCCGAGGCCTGCGACGACGGCAATACGCTGCCGGGCGACGGCTGTTCTGGGCAGTGCCAGATCGAGCCTTACTGGGAGTGTCCGACGGCCGGTCAGCCTTGCGAGCTGACCATCGCGTGCGGCGATGGCGTCGTCGACCCCGGCGAGTTCTGCGACGATGGCAACAACATCGACGGCGACGGCTGCAGCGCCGACTGTTACTACGTCGACCCCTCGTACGTGTGCCCGAAGCCGGGCGAGCCGTGCATCCTGCTCTACGACTGCGGCGACGGCCGCGTGAACGGCTCGGAGGAGTGCGAGGACGGCGACGACCCGCCTGCGTCCGGCGACGGCTGCAGCGCGGACTGCAAGCGCGAGGCGGGGTTCCAGTGCAGCCGGCCCGGTCAGCCGTGCACGCGGCTGCCGGTCTGCGGCAACGGCGCCAAGGAGACTGGCGAGGGGTGCGACGACGGCAACACCGCGAGCGGCGACGGCTGCTCGAGCCTGTGCCGGCAGGAGCCCTATTACAACTGCCCGACCCCCGGATCGCCCTGCGTGCGGCTGATCGAGTGCGGCGACGGCAAGGTGCAGCCGGGCGAGCTCTGCGACGACGGCAACGCCGTGGGCGGCGACGGTTGCTCCGCCGACTGCCAGGTGAAGGACCCGGCGTACGTGTGCCTCGAGCCGGGCGAGCCGTGCATCCCGCTCTACCTGTGCGGCGACGGCCGCGTGAGCGGCAACGAGCAGTGCGACGACGGCGACGACCCGCCGGAGAGCGGCGACGGCTGCACGGCGGACTGCCGGCTCGAGGAGGGCTGGGTCTGCAGGCCCGGCCAGCCCTGCACCGTGAGGACCTTTTGCGGCGACGGCGTTGTGCAGCTCGGCGAGCAGTGCGACGACGGCGGAGGGACGTCCCCTGAGGGCGGCGACGGCTGCACCGCGCAGTGCAAGATCGAGGTCGGCTGGACGTGCCCGCCGGGCGGCGGGCGCTGCACTCCGCCGCCGCCGCCCGTGTGCGGCGACGGCAAGATCGGCGGCACCGAGGTGTGCGATGACGGGCAGAGCCCGCCGGTCAGCGGCGACGGCTGCAGCGCCGATTGCCAGACGATCGAGGACGGGTGGGATTGCTCGCGCGTCGGGTTCCCCTGCAAGACCATCTGCGGCGACGGGCGCAAGCGCGGCGCCGAGCAGTGCGACGACGGCGATCTCGTCTCGGGCGACGGCTGCGACGACACGTGCCGCATCGAGCCCGGGCGGGTGTGCAATAGCGCCGTGCCCCAGGACTGCACGGGTTACTCCGTCTGCGGCAACAACATTCGCGAGGGCACCGAGGCCTGCGACGACGGCAACGGCAACTGGCGCGACGGCTGCACGCCGGACTGCAAGGGCGAGCCGGACTGCAGCGGCGGCGCGTGCGTCTCGAAGTGCGGCGACGGCATGCTCCTGCCCGGCGACACCACCGAGGCGTGCGACGACGGCAACACCGTGAGCGGCGACGGATGCTCCGCGACGTGCACGATCGAGCCGGGCTACACCTGCACCGTTCAGCCCACCGAGATGCGGCTGCCGATGGTCCTCCGCGACTTCATCGGCTGGTGCCCGACCACGTACGACCGCACCGTCAGCAACACGGCGTGCGACAACAACCTGACGGACAGCCTCATCGGGCACTTCGATTTCGAGATCACGCCCAGCAACGCCAGCGGCATTCAGACCGACCGCACGGTCCAGACGACTCTCGACGCCGACGGCAAGCCCGTGAGCAGGTTCGGCCCCGACTTCGTCACGCCGAGCGACGCGAACGGCTGGACCACGGGGCAGAACAACTTCCAGTGGTGGTACCGGGACAACCCGACGTACAACAGGACGCTCGTCACCACCATCGAGCTGCTCCCGGACGCCGGCAGATACGTGTACCAGCGGAACCCGTTCTGGCCCGTGGATCGCACCCAGCCGAACGGCGATCCCGTGCTCGACAACCTGGTCTCCGCCGGGCTGGAGAAGGCGCAGGACCAGGGGCACAACTTCTACTTCACGAGCGAGGTCCGGTACTGGTTCCAGTTCACGCCAAACGGCGCTGCGGCCGATCCGGTGCTCACCTTCTTCGGTGACGACGACGTCTGGGTGTTCATCAAGAACACGCTGACCGCGGACATCGGCGGCATCCACGGGCAGCTCCAGGAGAGCGTGACCATCCTGGACAACGGCGACGCCCGCGTGACCCCCTGCAACCAGAACGTCTGCCCAGCGGACGCCCGCAACCCCTACGAGGTCGACCTGAACCTCGAGCCGGGCAAGGTCTACGAGATCGCGGTGTTCCAGGCCGAGCGCCACGTCACGGGGTCGAACTACCAGCTCACGCTGTCGGGCTTCAGCGCCGGCACGTCGGTGTGCACGCCGCAGTGCGGGGTCGACCCGCCGGTCGTGACGCCGGGCGAGGAGTGCGACGACGGCACCGAGAACGGGACGGGCTACGGCCAGTGCAACGACTGCCAGCTCGGGCCGTACTGCGGCGACGGCCAGAGGAACGGCCCGGAGACCTGCGACAACGGGGTCAACAACAGCGCGTACGCCAACGCCTCGAACGCCTGCGCGCCGGGGTGCGTGGCCCCGCCCCGGTGCGGCGACGGCGCGATCAACGCGCCGTACGAGGCGTGCGACCTCGGCGCCGGCAACACGGCGAACGGCTACGGCGGCTGCTCGATCGAGTGCGAGATCGGGCCGTACTGCGGCGACGGCGCGACGAACGGCCCCGAGCAGTGCGACAACGGCAGCAACGACGGCTTCTACGGCACGTGCAACCCGAACTGCACGCCCGCCCCGCGGTGCGGCGACGGCAACGTCGACGAGGAGTGGGGTGAGGAGTGCGACGACCCGGCCGACCCGAACTGCGTGGGCTGCCAGCTCGGGGCGCTCTGCGGCGACACGGTGGTGCAGGCGAGCTACGGCGAGGAGTGCGACGACGGCGTCAACGACGGCGGCTACGGCGAGTGCGCGCCGATGTGCCTCTACGGCCCGCGCTGCGGCGACGGCGTGGTGCAGCCCGACGAGGAGGACTGCGACCTCGGCGAGGCCGACAACAACGGCGCTTACAACGGGTGCACGCAGCACTGCGCGTACGGGCCGTACTGCGGCGACGCGGCCGTCAACGGCGCTGAGACCTGCGACGACGGCGTGAACGACGGCTTCTACGGCAGCTGCTTCCCCGATTGCACGCCGGCGGCCAAGTGCGGCGACAGCCGCGTCGACGAGGAATGGGGTGAGCAGTGCGATCCCCCGAACGAGGCGACCGGCTGCAGCGAGAACTGCCGCCTCGGCGCCCAGTGCGGCGACTCGGTGGTGCAGGCCAACCTCGGCGAGCAGTGCGACGACGGCGTGAACGACGGCGGCTACGGCGAGTGCGGCCCCAGCTGCCTGTACGGCCCGCGCTGCGGCGACGGCGTGGTCAACGGCCCCGAGCAGTGCGACGACGGGGACGGCAACAACACCGGCGGCTACGGCAAGTGCGCGCCGGGGTGCATCTACGGGCCCTACTGCGGCGACGGCGTGCGGCAGAGCCTGTACGAGGAGTGCGACGACGCGAACAACACGAGCGGCGACGGCTGCAGCTCGGCCTGCAAGACCGACGGCCAACCCCTCTAGAAGAGACGGTCACCCGCTGCGGATCCGGGCCCACCTCGACGTTTTCGGTGCTCAGCGTACAAGAGTACGCTTCCGCGCCGAAAACGCCGATCTGGGCCCGTCTCCTGTGCGGGTGACCGTCGGCGGCGGCGTCGCTCGGGGGAGGGCGGACGAGAGGCGGGAGAGCAGCCTGCGATTCGGCTGACCTGTGCGTGCCGCGCGAGAGCGCGATCGTTCACGAGCGCGGCGCGTCGGGGGGGCGCGGGCGCACCGTGGTGTCGCCCAGCGGCTTCTCCAGGAGAGGGGGGCCCGCGATGGGTAGCCAGATCTCGAAGACAGCACCCCCCTTCTTGGCCTTGCGGTAGGTGATCTCACCGCCGTGCTCGAACACGATCCGCTGCGCGATCGCGAGGCCTAGACCCGTCCCCTTCTCCTTGCTGGTCGCGTAGGGCTCGAACAGGCGCGGCACCATTTCGTCCGCCACGCCCGGGCCGTTGTCGCGCACCACGATCCGCACGCGGTCGTTCGGCAACGGGCCGATCGTCACCGAGACGCGCGGGTCGCGCCGGATGGCGCTCGCGGCGTCCAGCCCGTTCTGGACCAGGTTCGTGAGGACCTGGATCAGCTGATCGCGATCGGCCGAGACCTCCGGGATCGGATCCGCCACGAGCTCGACGCGCGGCGACGACGCACCGGAGGTGGAGGACAACCCCGCGCCGGAGGTCGCCTCGCCCGACGCCGGGGCGGCGTGCAGCGTGACCACCCCGCGCGCGACCGCGACGAGATCGATGGGCGTGAGGTTCGGCGGCGGCAGGCGCGCGAACCGGGTGAACTCGGTCACGATGTTCGCGATCCGGTGCACCTCGTTCAGGACCGTCGACGTCGCCTCCGCGAAGTAGTCGTCGAACGCCGGGTCGTCGCGCTGACGGAGCCGGCGCAGCGTCTCCACCGCCGCGCGGATGGGCGCCAGCGGGTTCTTGATCTCGTGGGCGATCTGGCGCGCGACCTCGCGCCGCGCGGCGATGCGCTCGGTCGCGGCCAGGCGCTTGCGCATCGCCGCGAGCTCGTCGATGGTCGCGCTGAACGCCGCCGCGAGATCCGCGATCTCCCGCCCCCCGCGCCCCTCCACGCGCCGCGGCGCGCCGCTCATCACCTCGCGCGTCTCGCGGGCCAGCGCCACGAGCGGCCGCGACAGGCTGCGCGCCAGCACGACGGCCATCGCGACGGCGATCGCCAGCACCGTGGCGCCCGTCAGCGCGATCGCGCGATCGAGCCGGACGAGCGCCTGCCTCAGCGGATCGCGCGGGACGGACGCGACGACGTCAAGGCCCGGGATCTCGGCAAAATGCAGGACGCGCACGACCTCCGCCTCGCTGCTCCGAGGGGCGAGCTCCCCCTCCTGCGCCGCCGTGAGGCGCACATGGTACGCCTCGCCGATCCGCGCGAGGACCGGACCGATCCGCCGCGCCCCCACGAGGCCGATGGTCACCCCGTGGCGCGACAGGGCGCAGTGGACCTCCAGCGACGGCTCGCCGCCCGCCTTCGCCAGCCGGAGCCGCGGCGCGCCCCCGGGGGCCTGGATCAGCTCCGCGAGCCGCCTGTCGCGCGCGCCGGTGCGCGCGGCGTCCTCGGCCCCGAGGACGCTCCCGTCGCCCGCCACGAGCGACAGCTCGTCGAGGCGCAGCGCCTTGGCCTGGCTCGGGACCAGCCGCGCGAGGGCGATGCGGCTCCCCGGGTCCATCGCGTCCGGGTCGCCCTTGGCGCGCTCCAGCTCGACATGGGCCTTGTCGACGAACGTGTCGTGCCGGCAGAGCGGCGGCAGGAGGTCGCGCAGCGCGTCGGCCTCCCACGCGAGCTGCTGCCGGACGCCTGCATGCGCCGCGTCGATCCGCTCGGCGAAGCCGCCCTCGATGATCTCGCGCGACGCCTCGCGGAGGGTCAGCCCGACGAACGCCGTCGCGATGATCGCGACGAGCCCGAAGGCGAGCAGGAGGCGAGCGGCGAGGGACATGGCGGGACGGCCACGCCCGCCCGGCCGGACGGCCGCCGGTACGGCCGGGCGGCCGCCGCGGTCCGCGGCGGTGTTCAGGGTCGGTGCGGTCGAACCTAGAGGAATCGGCGCCGGTGCCGAGCCCCCGCGGCGGGCTCCTCCTCCGCCGCAACCTCCGTGCATACGCCATCGGGTCGAGATCGTCCAAGTTCATCGCGTTTCCCCCAACCGCGCGGGCCCGTCCCCTGCGCCTCTGCCCAGGAGATCTCGGTTCGCGGCTCGCCTGCCCGCGGTAGCTCGCCGCAGCTTGCCGCGCCTCTGCCGCGCGCTCTCCTTGCACCGGGGGGCACTCGCCTCTTACGCTCGGTCGTCCTTCGGGGTCGCCCTTGGCGCGCCGGCCAGCGCGCGCCGCAGCTCGACCGCGCTGGAACGCACGAAATGAACGCCAAGCAGCTCTCCATCCCCATCGCCGCCATCCTCGCGCTCATCGGCCTCGGGCTGAGCTTCGCGTCGAGGTCGCTGGCGGAGTTCTCGGGCCAGCTGTTCATGGTCTTCGGCTTCTCCGCGGCGGGGGCGGTGCTGTACGCGAGCCTCGGAGCCAAGGGCGGCGTCCCCCTGGGAGGCCTGCGCGACGCGCTCCGCGGCGCCGCCCGGGGCAAGCGGCCCAAGCTCCCCGAGGGCGCCCCCGCCGACGTCGCCGAGACCTACGAGCAGATCGCCGACATCGCCGGCCGCCAGCTCGAGCTCGCGGAGGAGCGCCACGCGCTCGCCGAGGAGCGCGACAAGCTCGCGAGGGAGCGCGACGGCCTGAGCCGGGACCGCGACGGCATCGCGAAGGAGCGCGACACCCTCGAGCGGGAGCGGGACAACCTGAGCCGGGAGCGCGACGGGCTCGCGAAGGAGCGCGACACCCTCGAGCGGGAGTGCTCGACGCTCACCCGCAAGGTGAACGATCTCGCGCAGCGCGGCCCCGACATCGACGTCGACGCGCTCGTGGACGCCGTGCTCCGCGCCACCGCCGGCGAGCGGGTGCGCGTCCCGCCGGGCTCGTCGCCCGAGCTGTCGCGCCTCTACTCGGAGCTCAGCGGCATCGCGGAGCGGATCACCCAGGCGGAGCTGCGCGACAAGCAGCGCCGCTCGGAGCTGGCGCAGGCCACCGTGCTCCTCGACGAGCTCTTGCCCAAGCTCAGCGACGGCGTGAGCAGCGTCATGCACGCGAGCGAGCAGGCGACCGTGTACATCCGCGAGATGACGACCGCCCTCGCCAACATCGCGCAGTCGGTCGAGTCGCTCGCGTCGAGCGCGGAGGAGTCGAGCTCGAGCATCCTCGAGATGACGGCCACGAACGAGGAGGTCGCCGAGAACGTCGGCGAGCTCGGGTCGAGCGTGCGCGAGACGGTCTCCTCGATCGAGGAGATGGCCTACTCCATCCGCGAGGTCGCGAAGAACGTCGACGCCCTGGCGCTGACGGCCGAGGAGACGAGCTCCTCGATGAACCAGATGGACGTCTCGATCGACCAGGTCCAGTCGAACGCGAACGAGACGGCCCGGCTCTCGGAGGAGGTGGCGACCGACGCCGAGAAGGGCGCCGAGGCGATCCTGAAGACGATCGGCGAGATCTACCGCATCAAGGAGTCGAGCCAGGAGGCCGTGGCGGTCATCTCGAACCTCGGCTTCCGCATCGAGGCGATCGGGCAGATCCTCGCCGTCATCGACGACGTCGCCGAGCAGACGAACCTCCTCGCCCTGAACGCCGCGATCATCGCGGCCCAGGCCGGCGAGCACGGCAAGGGCTTCGCCGTCGTCGCCGACGAGATCAAGGACCTCGCCGAGCGCGCCGGCGGCAGCACGAAGGAGATCGCCGAGCTCATCAAGACCATCCAGTCCGAGTCGAAGAACGCGATCGCCGCCGTCGAGCGCGGCGCCCACAACGTCGACCGCGGCGTCGAGGTCTCGAACGAGGCCGAGCGGGCCCTCAAGAAGATCCTCGAGAGCTCGCAGAAGTCGACCAACATGGTGCGCGCGATCGCCCGCGCCACGGTCGAGCAGGCCAAGGGGTCGAAGCAGGTCACGGACGCGATCGGGCGCATCGCCGAGACGGTGCAGCAGATCGCCGCCGCCACGGCGGAGCAGGCGCGCGGCTCGGAGCTCATCATGAAGAGCGCCGAGAAGATGCGGACCATCACGCAGCACGTGGAGCGGTCGAGCCAGGAGCAGGCGCGCGGCGGCCGCCAGATCACGAGCGCGATCGAGCAGATCTCGCACGGGGTCAACAGCCTCAACATCTCGCACCGCAGCCAGACGCGCGGCGGCGAGCAGCTCGTCGAGGCCGGCAAGCGCATCGAGGAGGCGGCGCGGCAGCAGGACCAGGCGGTGCGCCAGCTCCTCAGCGCCACCGAGCGGATGCGCCGTACGGCGGCGATTTGAGGCCGAGCCGCCCCCTCGCGCGCAGGCAGCATCGATGGCGTTGACGATCGTGGTGCTCGCGCCCGACGGGGCGGGGAAGGCGGACGGCGGCGAGCTCTCCCTGACGCTGGACGCGCCCCGCGTCATCATCGGGCGCGCGGAGGGCTGCGAGGTGCGCCTCCCCGACACGAGCGTGAGCCCCCGGCACGCGTCGATCCGGCAGCGGGGCGCCACGTACCTGCTCCTCGACGAGGGCAGCGAGAACGGCACGTTCCTCGGCAAGACGCGCATCGCCCTGCGCACGGCGATGCCCCTGAAGAGCGGCGACCGCATCCGCATCGGGCGCGTGTGGCTCCTGCTCCGGATCGAGCCGGCGGTCGCGAAGGCCGCCCCGGCGGCCGCCGCCAAGGAGCTCGCCCTCGAGCTCGTCGCGCGCGGCCTCGCGGCGCAAGGGGAGGATCCGGCGCCGCGCGTGGTCGTCGTCGAGGGCCCCGACAGCGGCCGCGCGCTGCGGATCGAGGAGGCGGCGCGGCCCTACATCCTCGGGCGCGCCAAGGACACCGATCTCGTCCTCGACGACCCGGACGTCTCTCGCCGTCATCTGGCCATTACCCGCAGGGGCGATCAATTCTCGGTTCAAGATCTCGGATCGCGCTCGGGCGCTTCGCTCGACGGCGCTCCGGTGCCTCAGTTCGATACGATCTGGCGTCCTGGACAGGTGCTCGCGATCTCGGGCGATCGGCTCATCTTCGAGCACCCGGCCGCCGAGGCGCTCGCGGAGATCGAGCGCAGCCCGTGTGAGCCGCTCCGTCCAGACGCGGTGTTCGAGCCGCCTTCGATCGAGGAGCCGAAGGCAGCGCATTCCACGCCGACGCCTCCGCCTGCCTCGGTGAGCACGAGTTCGCCGCTCGCGCAGCCCGCTGAAGCGGCTCCGGTGTCTCGCGCGGCGCAGGGAAGTGGATGGGGCTTCACAGAGGCGCTCATTGCCCTGCTCGCGCTCGGTGTGCTGGCGCTCAGCATTGCTGGCCTGTTGTGGCTGCTGGGGCGCTCTTAGCGTCTTGACGTCGCGCGCGCGCAGGGTTCGATGAGCGCAGTCCGGAGGGGTGCGCATGCGTGCGATCCGAATGAGAGCTGACGGCGAGGGCGAGGCCACCGAGGCGGAGCTTGAGGCGGAAGGGATCCGGTGCGGCGCGTTCGACCCGGGCGCAGCCGAGCTCGCCTTGCAGCGCGTTGTCGCGGACCGCGGGTGGACGGACCACGAGGATGTCCGCCGCGACGGGAGCAAGCCGCGCGACGAGGCGGAGAGCGCCAGAGAGGCGGATGAGCACTGCCACCTGGGCGACGAGGTGCGGCTCTTCGTGGAGGGACAGGGCTGTTACGACATCCGCTGCACGAACGACGATTGGCTGCGGATCTGGGTCGGCGCGGGCGATCTCATCGCCGTGCCGGCGCGGCGCTACCATCGCTTCTGGGCGAGCAAGGCGGGCGCGATCCGCTACCTGCAGCCGTACGGCGGCCGTCACCTGCTCATGCAGCTCTACCGCGTGTCCGATGATCGGACGCGCGCGATGTGATCGCGAGGTACCCCATGGCGCATCCCTACCGTCTCGTCACCTCCAGGGCCCGGATCCCCGTCCCTGGCGGCAAGCTCATCGAGGAGATCTTCGGCCGCGTGAACACCGGCACGGAGGGGTTCAGCCTGGCGCACATGGTGGCCCCGCCGGGCTGGAGCGAGCCGGCGCAGACGCCTTCGTTCGGCGAGCTGACGCTCGTGATCCGCGGCCGTGTGCGCGCCGAGATCGCGGGCGAGACGGTCGACGTCTCGGCCGGCCAGGCCCTCTGGACGGAGCCCGATCAGCGCGTCCGCTACAGCAACCCGTTCGACGAGGAGAGCGAGTACTTCGCGCTCTGCATACCGGCCTTCGCGCCGGACCTGGCGCGGCGCGACGCCGAGTGAGCTCCGCAGTGCGCGCGCTGCGCGGCGCGTGATCTTCCGCGCGGCGCCGCTGCATGACGCGCGCATCGCGGTGCGCGGCGCGCGTGCTGGCGCCGCGCGCCGCGCAGATCCTGGATCCCTGGTGGGCGCCGAGCGCGTACTATGCCCCATGCTCTTCGATCCCGCGGAGTTCCGGAAGGTGCTGGGCCAGTTTGCGACCGGGGTCACGCTCGTGACCACGGTGCAGGACGGCACGCCGCAGGCGATGACGGTGAACTCGTTCAGCGCGGTCTCGCTCGACCCGCCGCTCGTGCTGTTCTGCGCGGACAGGCGGTCGCGCACGAGCGCGGCCATCGCGGCGTCCGGGGTCTTCGCGGTGAACATCCTGCGGGAGCAGCAGCGGGAGTTCTCGGACCTGTTCGCCGGCAAGGGCACGGACATCGATCGGCAGGCGGTGCTCACCGAGGCTCACGTGGCCGAGTCGGGCAGCCCGATCCTCAAGGATGTGCTGGCCTTCATCGACTGCAAGGTGGAGCACACGTACGAGGGGGGTGATCACATCATCTACGTCGGTCGCGTGCTCGCGTCGGGCCGGGGGGAGGCGGGCGCGCCGCTCCTGTATTACCGGGGTACGTACCAGGCCCTCGACGACGTCTGGCGGTGGCGCGATCGCTACGCGGCGCGAGAGCAGGCGACCCCGTTCCACGAGCTCGTCGACTTCTTCGATCGCATGCAGGCGGAGGGCCCTTATGCGACGCTCATCGACGAGCTCGTCACGCTGGTCGATCCGGGCGTCGAGGAGCGGTGCCTCGACCTCGGCTGCGGCACGGGCCGCCTGACGCGCGAGATGGGTCGCCGCTGCCACGAGTCGATCGGGATCGACGCGACGGCGGCGATGGTGGAGCGCGCCGCGCAGCGGGCGAAGGCGCTCGGCCTGGACAACGTGACGTTCCGGGAGGCGCTGGCGACGCGGCTGCCGTTCCCCGACGCCTCGTTCGACGTGGTGACCGCGTCGAACCTGCTCCTGCACCTGCCCGAGCCGGGCCCGGTGCTGGCCGAGGCGGCGCGCGTCCTCCGCCCGGGCGGCCGCCTGGCGCTGCTCGAGCCCGCGGCCACGATGAGCCGCGCCGCGATGGCCGGCTACCTGCGCGGCCACCGGTACAACCCGTCGACGGCCCACGCGATGCTGGCGTGGGCCGACGCGGCGGAGGTCACCTACCGCCACACCGAGGACAAGCTCGGCGGCGAGCTCGGCGGCGCAGGGCTCCAGGTCGACCGCCGCGAGCGCCGGATGAACGGCCTCGCGCTGCTCTGGATCGCCCGCAAGGCCTGAGCGCGCCGCCCGAAGCGCCCCGTCACCAGGCACCAGGCACCGGCCCCCGTCCGGCGCGCGGAGCCCCGCGCTAGAGACTCATGCCGCCCGCCGGAGCCCTGCCTCGTCGACCAGCCGGGGCACCCAGTCCTCCGCGCCGATGGACCGCATGTGGATGCCCGAGAGCCCGGGGATGTCGCGGAGCCCGCGGATGAGCTCCAGCGTGATCCGGTAGCTCTCCCCCTCCGCGTCGCCGCTCAGGCGGACGCGCTCGATCAGGTGATCGGGGACCACGAGGCCCGGCACCTTCTGCAGGAAGCTCAGCCGATCCACGCCCGCGAACGGGAAGATCGCCGCGATGAAGTGCGCCCGCTCGTGCAGCCCGCGCTCCACCACCGCGGCCATCCAGCGGCGCATCGACGCGAGCTCGAACACCGCCTGCACCTGGATGAAGCTCGCGCCCGCGTCGATCTTCGCGGCGAGCCGGTCCATCGCCCCGGCGATCGCCTGCTCCGCGCACGGGAAATCGATGGTCCCGACGTGGAAGTAGGGCGCCGGCGAGACGACGTCTCCGTTGAAGAGCTTCCCCTCGCGCGTCAGCCGGCGGGTCAGCTCGATCGCCGCGTAGCTGTCGACGTCGCTCACCTCCTTCGCGTCGGGATCGGAGCCGATGGCGCACGGGTAGCCGCCGAGGACGATGATGTTCGAGAGCCCGAGCGCCGCCATCCCGAGCAGGTCGCCCTGGAGGGCGATCTTGTTCTTGTGGCGGAGCGAGAACTGGAGCACCGGCTCGAGCCCCTCCTGCTTCACGAAATGGCCGACTACCATGTTGGCGCAGCGCGCCTGCGAGAGCAGGTGATCGTTGATCTGCACCACATCCACACAGCCCGCCATGTTTCGGGCGTGCTTCAGCAACTTCTCCAGATCGTAGTGACGCGGGGGCGTCAGCTCGGCGGAAACGAGGAACTGGCGCTCGCTGAGGAGGCGCTCCATCTTCGACTTCGTCACCATCTCCTGCTCCTTCCGTCACTCGACGAACCTGAGGACTCCGTCACTCGACGAACCTGAGGACCCGGACCTTGGCCCCGCTCCGGCCGTGGAACCGCGCGGCCGCGCTCGCGATGCGCGCCGCCTCGGCCCGCGCCAGGCTGCAGGGGAACCCATATTTCTTGAAGACCCGCTCGCTCGCGATATCGAGCGCCGTCCGGCAACGCGACACGAAGTCGTCGAGCTCGTAGCTCTCCCCGACGTCAAGGTGCTCCTTCACGACGAGCGACGGAGAGTAACAGACCTGCTGCTCGCCGCTCGGCCACTCGATAACGAAGCGCATCTCCGGCATACGTCGCTCGCTTGTCCTACGTTTGACGGGATCCAAGGAACTCGCGGTACACGCCGGCCGCGATGCGGGCCGATCGATCCCACGTGTACCGGGCCGCGGTCTCGATCCCCGCGGCGCGGAGGCGCCGCCTCACGCCCTCGTCCAGGATAGCCTCCATCGCGCCGGCGAGATCGTCTGTTCTCGAGGGATCGACGAGCAGCGCGCTCTCGCCGTCGGCGAGGAACTCGGTGAAGGGAGGTTGCGCAGAGCTCACCACCGGCGCCCCCGAGGCCATCGCCTCCAGCAGGACGAGCCCGAACCCCTCGCGGACGGACGGAAAGACGAACGCGTCGGCCAGCCGGTAGAGGGGCGGGATCAGCGCGTCGGGGAGCACGCCCGCGAGGACGAGCGGCGGCGGCGACGCGCCCGCGGGCGAGGGCCATACGCCGCCTTCGCGCGCGATCGCCTCGAACTCGCGCTGGTAAGGCTCGTAGTCGAACAGCGTCTCTCCGCCGGCGATGATGAGCTGGGCTCCGGGTAGCCGCTTCCGCACCGACAGGAACGCCTTGAGCAGGCCGATCGAGTTCTTGCGCGGCTCGACGCCGCCCACGGTCACGTAGAGCGGCGATCCGGTGGCGCCGAGGCGCGCGCGCAGCGCCGCGTCCCGCTCGTCGGGCGTGGCCGTGTAGCGGCGCAGGCTCACGCCGTTCGGGACGATCGCCGCGTCGACGCCGTGCTCGGCCCGGAGCGCCTTCCTCCACGCCTCGCTGACCACGAGGCACGCGTCGGCCTCGCGCACGGAGCGGTCCTGGCAGGCGCGCAGGTACGGGCTGTCGTAGTCGTCGAGGTGGTGCACCGTCCGGAGGAAGTGGGGGACGCGCCCCTCGGCGCGCAGCGCCGCGAGCGCGTTGGCGCTGATGCAATCCTGGGAGTGCCAGACGTCGTGCCGCGCCCCGAGGCGGCGCAGCCCGTCCTCGAACTCCGCGATGCGCTGCTTCACGACAGCGTCGATCCCCGCCGGCGGGGGCGCGGCGGGCACGAGGACCGAGGGGCAGCGCGGCGCGCGGTAGAAGCCGCCCTGGTCCTTGTTCAGCGCGTAGATGCAGACCGAGACGCCGAGGTCGTGGAGCGCCTCCGCGAGCTCGACCGTGTGCACGACGCCGCCGCGCGGCTTGGTCGAGTAGGTGAGGAGCGCGACAGAGAGCGGCGCGCCGGAGGCTTTCGTGGCGCCGGCGCTCATCGCGCCGGCTGGGGTGCGGGCGCTCATCGCGCGCCCTCGCGCGCGAGCCCGGTGAGCGGCTCCGCGGAGAGGTCCCAGAGCGTGTGTCGCTCGCCGGCGGCCTGGAGGGTGAGCCGCCGCGAGCCGTCGACGGCGCCGACCGCCGCGCTCGCGATGCCCCGCCGCGCGAACGCCGAGAGCACGTCGCCGGCGACCCCGGGGCGCACGCTGAGCAGGAAGCCGTAGCTCGGGAACGCGAGCAGCCAGCGCGCGAGCGGGACGTCGCGCGGCCGCGGGACGGCCTCCAGATCGAGCACCGCGCCGGCGCCGGACGTCTCCAGGAGCATGAGCAGCGTCCCAACGACGCCGCCCATGCTGATGTCCTTGCCCGCGTCGCACAGGCCCGCCTCGGCGAGGGCGGGCAGGACCTCGAGGTCGCCGCGGAGCCGCGCCGGATCCGCGCCCGTCGAGGCGTTCCAGAACGGGTGCTCCGCGTGCATCGCGCCGCGCAGATCGATCGCCGCGACGAGCACGTCGCCGGGGCGCGCCGCGAAGCTCGTGATGAGCCGCCGCGCCCGGCCCGCGATGGCCACGGCGAGGGCGTTGTAGGGGCCGCGCGCGCTCGTATGCCCTCCAACGATCGGCACGCCGTAGGCGCGCGACGCGGCGACCATGCCCTCCAAGACCGGCTCCAGCGCGCCGGCCGAGGTCCCCCAGACGACGTCGACAACGGCGATGGGGCGGCCGCCCATCGCGTAGACGTCGCTGACGTTGACCATCACGGCGCTGTAGCCGGCGAACCGCGGGTCCCCTTCGAGGAACGCGGGCCAGATCCCCTCGGCGGCGAGGAGCAGGTAGCCGTCTCCGTCGGGGATGGCCGCGCAGTCGTCGCCGAGCGCCGCGGGTCGCTGGACGGAGCCGGCCGCGCCCGGCGCGCCGGACAGGTGCCGCGCCGGGATCTGCACGTCCCGCTTCGCGAGGACGCCGATCGCGCCGCGCAGCTCGGCCGCGACGCCGCCGAGCATCAGCGGAACCTCTGCCCGGGCGGCGGGCGCGGCTCGTCGCTCGGCGGGTAGCTGTCGAGGTCGGCCTCCATCAGGTGGTGCGGCCGCTCGCGGTGCGCTCGCTCCTCGAGGGAGCGCCAGTGGATGCCCTCGAAGAACGGGACGTTGGCCGCCTGGACGAGCGCGAGGAACCGGTGGCACCCCCAGCCGTGGGCGGTGGTGACCGCCTTGTGGACGAGGCCGCGGCCGACCACGCCCTGCTTGCGGTGGGCGCGCTCGACGCCGAGCCGGCCGCCGTACCAGAGGCCGGGCTCCGCCTCGTAGATGCGCACGGCGCCGACGAGCCGCGGGCCCCCGGGCGCCCCGTGCTCCAGGGCGGCGATGGGGAACGCGGAGGCGTCCCAGTCGTCCTCGTCGGTGGTCTTAAACAGCCCTTGCTCGTCGCAGAAGATGGCCCGGCGCAAGCGGAGGTACTCGAGGTACGTGTCCCTGCTCTGCACAAGCTCGAAGCTGTAACGTGGCGTCATCGGAGCTCTCCGAGGTTGGTGTCCATGCCGCGCCGGGTCCTGGCCGCGCCGCGGGCCGGCCTTCTGCCTCGAAGCCCGAGAGCCCCGAGCAGGCGCCGCAGCGGGCGCAGCCCGCCTTCACGTCGGTCGAGCGCAGCCCCGCCCGCGCGAGCAGCGGGCCGATGTGCTCGTAGAGCGCCCGCATGAAGTCCCCCGAGGGCGGCGCGCGATCGGCCCCGGGCGTCCCGGGGATGGGCACGAGCGGGACGAGGAACGGATAGACCCCCAGCGCGATGAGCCGCTCGCTCGCGTCGAGCAGCGACGCCAGGGAGTCGCCGAGCCCGGCGATGAGGTAGGTCGACACCTGGCCGCGCCCGAACACGCGCACGGCCGCCTCGAACGCCTCGAAGTAGCGGGCCACGCTCACCTCGGCCTTGCCCGGCATCGCGGCCGCGCGCACCTCGTCCTCGACCGCCTCGAGGTGCATGCCCAGGCTGTCGACGCCGGCGGCGCGCATCCGCTCGAACCAGGCGAAATCGTCGGGCGGCTCGCACTGCGCCTGCACCGGCAGATCGACGCGCGCCTTGATGCCGCGCGCGCAGTCGGCGAGGTGCGCCGCGCCGCGATCCGCCGAGCGCGGCGTGCCCGTCGTCAGCGTCACGTGCCGCACCCCGTCGAGCCGCGCCGCCGCCTCGGCGACCTCGCCGAGCTGCTCCGGCGTCTTCTTCGCGGTGGTGCGCCCCGCCGCGAGCGACTGCCCGATCGCGCAGAACGTGCAGGCCTTCTCGCGCTCCGTGTACCGGATGCACGTCTGGAGCACCGTCGAGGCGAGGACGTCCGCCCCGTGCAGCAGCGCGATCTTGGGGTAGGGGATGCCGTCCTTCGTCGAGAGGGCGTAGAAGCGCGGCGTCTTCACGAGGGCGATGGGCGCGAGCGCCTGGCCGTCCCGCTCCACCGTCCCCGCGCCGTCGCGCCCGAGCCGCGCGACGAACGGCGACGCCGCCGCCTGGTCGGTGTGGATCGGGATCATCACCGTGGCCCCGCGCAGCGTCGCCGCGACGTGCTGGGTCGGCCCCGCGCCGCCGCGCCGCGAGGTCCACGCCGCGCGGCCGCCGTCGCCCTCGCCGGAGGCGCGCTCCGGCGGGGGCGCGGCGCCCGCCTCGGGGGCGCCCTCGGGGGCTTCAGCCAGCCTCAGGCCGAACGACTGGAGCTCGGTGATCAGCGTCTGGGTATCCATGGTCCACCGCCGCAGGGGCAAGGGAGGAGGCCTTGGGGCTGCCCGCGCCGAGCGTTATCGAGCGCTCCGCCGTATCCATCCAAAGCCGCAGCAAGTCGGGCCGGGCGTAGTGCCCCGCCGCATCCATCATCCGCTTTCGCTTCGTGATCAGGGCGAAATCGAGCTCGGCGACGGCCATCCCCTCGCCGTCGGTCACGGGCGGGCACGCGTGCACGCCCTCGGGCGTCACGATCGCCGTCATGCACCCGCCGCGCAGCACGCCCTGGATCTGCTCGTTCGGAGCGACCTCCCGGACCTGCTCCGGCGTCAGGAAGGCCGTGGCGTTCACCACGAAGCAGCCCGACTCCAGCGCGTGGTGCCGGATCGTCACCTCCATCTGCTCGGCGAAGATGGGCCCGACGAGGGAGCCGGGGAACTGGCTGCAATGGATCTGCTCGTGCTGCGCGATGAGCGCGAACCGCGCGAGCGGGTTGTAGTGCTCCCAGCAGGCCAGCGCCCCGAGCCTCCCGGCCGCGGTGTCCACGGTCCTGAGCCCCGAGCCGTCGCCCTGCCCCCAGATCATGCGCTCATGGTAGGTCGGCGTGATCTTGCGCCGGTGGAGCACCAGGGAGCCGTCGCTGTCGAAGACGAGCTGCGCGTTGTAGAGCGTCCCGTGATCGCGCTCGTTCACGCCGAGCACCACGACCACCCCGTGCGCGCGCGCGGCGGCCGCCACGGCCCGCGTCACCGGGCCGGGGACGGTGACCGCCTCGTCGTAAAGGCGCATGTGCTCCTTCCCCATGGCGGGCGGCGGGAGCACGAAGGAGAAGTACGGGTAATACGGGACGAACGCCTCGGGGAAGACGCACAGCTCGGCGCCCTCCTTCGCGGCCCTGGCGATCGCGGCGACGACCCGCTCGGTCGTCCCGTCCCGGCTGCCGAGGACGGGACTGGCCTGCACCGCGGCCGCCCGGACTTTGCGGTTGAACTCCATGGACCGCGCCCGGATCAGAGCGTCCAGGAGTGGACCATGAACGCGTTCTCCCGGCGGTGGATCAGCTGGATGTCGAGCACGTCGAGCGGGCTGATGGGCTTGATGCCCGGGATCAGCGCGTGCTCGCCGTGGCCGTAGAGCGCCTGCAGCGCGAACCGGCAGGCGTACACCTTGCCGCCCTCCTCCATGAACCGGCCGATCTGCTGGTTCACCGCGAGGTGCCCGGAGAACGCCTCGCTGCCGAGCTTGGGGAAGCCGCGCTGGAGCCCCAGCGTGACGCCCGGCCCATAGAGCAGGATGGATGTCTCAAACCCCTTACGTTGCAGGCGGATCGCCGTCAGCACGTTGACGAGGCCGATGGACCCTTCGAAGGCCACCGTGTGAAAGGTAACCAGCGCCTTCTCTCCCGGCTTCGCCTTGACGTCTTCGAAGACCTTCTCCTCGTAATCGACCAGGAAGTCACCAGCGTTGTAGGCGGGATACGTCGGCTTGGGCATTGGTTACCTCTCTCCTAGAATGAGTTAGTTGAGAACATAGTGGTTTTCTGGGCGCAAGGAAAATGCAGGAACCCTCCCTCTTTATGAGCGGGCCGGGGCATCTCGACGATTTCGACGAGGTTTCGCGCGGTTGTCCGCGAGAACGAGCGTGGCTGGGAAGGCGCTGCGCGCTCGTGCGTTCGAGCGCAAAGCCTGCAGGGAATCGAGCCCTCGGGCGGGCTGCTACCGCTGCTTCTTTCGCACCTTGGCGCTCTTGCCGCCCTTGGTGCGCTTGCTGGTCTTAACGCCCTTCAGGGGCCTCGTGCTCTTGCTGATCTTGACACGACGGGGGGGCCGTGCGTCCGCCGCGTCGCGCCGCAGCCGGCGCGGCTTCGCCTCGTCCGCCGCCGGCTCGCCGGCGAGGCGCCGGCCATAGACGGCGCGCCGGAGGATGGCCACGTCCTCGATCTGCACGAGCATCGCGTCGCCGATCGCGATCCGGTCCCCCGAGCGGCGGCCGATGACGCGCAGCCCCTCGTCGTCGATCTCGTACTGATCCGGGCCGAGCGACTCCATGCGGACGAGCACGTCGACGAAGGGATCCTCGATGTTGACGTAGACGCCCCCTCCCACGATGCCCGTGACGGTGCCCTCGAAGGTGTCGCCGAGCCGGGAGCGCATGAGCAGCGCGCGGTGCAGGTCGACCACCTCGCGCTCCACCTCCATCGCCTTTCGCTCGCGCTCCGACGCGGTGATGGCCGCCTCGCGCAGCCGCTCGGTGGCCGCCTCGCTCCTGTCGACGCGCTCGCCGCGCAGCACCGCGCGGATGGCCCTGTGCGCCGTGATGTCCGGGTACCGCCGGATGGGCGAGGTGAAGTGCAGGTACGCGCTCGAGGCGAGCCCGAAGTGGCCCACGTTCGCGACGTCGTACACCGCCTGCTTCATCGCGCGGAGCAGCAGCATGTGCAGCACCTGCTTCTGCGGGTGCGCGTCGAGCTTCTTCAGGAACACCGACAGCCGCTTGGGGTCGGCCGCGTCCTCGGGGTCGAACGCGAGCCCGAGCTCGCCGCACATCGTCGCGAAGCGCTCGAGCTTCGCCTGGTCCGGGGGCGCGTGGTACCGGAAGACCGTGGGGATGCCCTGGTCGACGACGAACTGCGCGCACGTCTCGTTCGCGAGGAGCATCATCTCCTCGATGAGCTGGTAGGCCTTCGCCACGCCGGGGTCGTGGCTGCGCTTCTGCACGTCGACGGGCGCGCCCGTCTCCGGGTCGAGCACCACCTTCGCCTCGGGCAGGTCGAGGTCGAGCGCGCCCCGCCGCATGCGCCTGCCGCGGAGCAGCCGGGCGAGGTCCCACATCACCTGAAGGTCGTTCCTGAGCGCCTCGGCCTCGGGGCTGCGCGGCGGCTCGGGGGTGAAGCCGAGCGCGCGCGCCACGCCGGGGTAGGTGAGCTTGGCGATCGAGCGGATGTACCCCTCGATGACGCGGGCCCGCCGCACCGTCGCCGTCGCGTCGAGCTCGACCTCGACGCACAGGCAGAGGCGGATCACGCCCGGCAGCAGCGAGCACAGGTTCGACGAGAGCGCCCGCGGCAGCATCGGGATCGCGCGATCGGGCAGGTAGACCGAGTTGCCCCGGCCGAGCGCCGCCTGGTCGAGCGCCGTGCCCGGCCGCACGTAGTGCGAGACGTCGGCGATCGCGATCCAGGCGCGGTACGAGCCGTCTTCCTCGCGGATCACCCACACCGCGTCGTCGTGGTCGCGCGCGTCCTCCGGGTCGATCGTCGGCATGGGCAGGTGGGTGAGGTCCGTGCGCCCCTCGAGCGCCTCGGCCGGCACCTCGCCCCCGAACGCCTCCGCCTCGGCGATCGCCTCGGGCGCGTGCTCCTCCTCGATCCCCTCGCGCACCAGGATCTTGGCGACCTCCACGTTCGGGTCGCCGGGCGTCCCCAGCACGGCCTCGAGCACGCCCTCCGGGTTCTCGTCGGCCAGATCCGGGAAGCGGGCGATCGACACGACCGCCGCGGCGCCGTCCTCCGCGTCGGGCGGAACGAGCGGCCCGCCCGGCTCGCGCGGCACGATCACGATCGGCCCGCGGACGCGCCCGTCGTCCGGCTCGAGCCACGCGCTCCTGCCGCGCCGCCGCAGCACGCCCGCCACGCGCGCGTGGCGCCGCTTGACGACCCGGACGATCTCCCCCTCCACGCCGCGCCGCGAGCGGGTCGAGATGCGCACGAGGACGGTGTCGCCGTGGAGCGCGCCGCCAATCGCCTCGGGCGAGATGTAGACGTCCTCGGCCGCCCCTCCGAGCGCCACGAAGCCGAAGCCGCGCGGGTGCACCGTCAGCGTCCCCTCGCGCTCGGCGCCGCGCGCCTCGACCTGCTTCTGGCTCGTGCGGAAGCGCTGCCCGGGGAGCGCCACGATGCTGCCCTCCAGCGACAGCTCCTCGAGCAGCCGCTGCAGCTTCGCGTAGCGGCCCGGCTCGACCCCGAGGCGCTCGGCGATCTCGTTCGCGTGCAGGGCGCGCTTGAACGAGGACAGCAGGTCGACGACGGCCTCCCGGCGGCGCGCGCCGGAGCCGGTCGTCGGAGGATCTCCGCGAGATGAAGAACGCATGAAACTCGACTAGCACGAGTCTCCTCGCGCTGGCTGTCTCCGCCCGGGTCCGGTATGCCTCGAACCCACCCCTCTTCCACCTGCAACGCACCCGCAACGACCGATGCTGCTGAACTCGATCGCCCTGCTCCTCGCGCTGGTGCTCCTCGTCGCCCTCGCCGGCAGGGGCAACGTCTTCGCGGTGCGTCCGGCCGGCGACCGGCGTGAAGGACGCGAAGGACACGACGGACGGCCTGGGCGCGCGGAGGCCTCTCAGGCGAGCCCAGAGGCGCCTGCGTCGCCGTCCTCGAGCGAGCGGCAGGCTGGGCGCGCCCGGTTCTTCGTCACGCTCTTCCGGCTCGCGCTCTTCGTCGCCATCGCGGCGAGCGCGGCGCTCGTCGTCGAGTACCAGAACGCGGGTGATCCGGCGTTCTGCGGCGTCACGTCGGGGTGCTTCGCCGTCAGGATCTCGCCGTACAGCCGCTTCCTCGGCGTCCCGCTGCCGAACCTCGGCCTCGCCGCCTTCACCGCGCTCCTCACCGCCTCGTTGCTCGCGCGGGCGCGCTGGCACCACGCCGCGATCGCGGCCGCCTCGGCCGTCGGCGGCCTCGCCGCCGTGGTGCTCCTCGGGCTCCAGAGCTTCGTGATCGGCGCGTTCTGCGCGTGGTGCATCGCGGTCGATCTCGCGGCCTTCGCCGCCGCGATCACGTCTGCCCTCGTCGCGCGGCAGGCGCGGCGCATGCCGGCCGGGGCGTTCGAGCGCGCTGCCCAGGGCGGGCCGCTGGGCGTCACGGTGTGGGGCGCGGCCGCCGCGGCCGCGATCGGATTGCCGTTCCTGTGGGGCAGCCACCCGGTCATTCCGCCGCTCCCGCCGGAGCTCGCGGCGCTGCAGGAGCCGGGCAAGATCACGATCGTGGCCTTCACCGACTTCGAGTGTCCCTTCTGCCGCAGGCTGCACCCCGAGCTGACCAAGATCGAGGAACCCTACGGCGACAGGGTGCGCCACGTGCGCAAGATGGTGCCGCTCCCGATCCACCCCGGCGCGCTCCCCGCCGCGAAGGCCTACGTCTGCACGCCCGAGGACAAGCGCGAGAAGGCCGCGGCGCTGCTCTACAGCGCGTCGCCCAGCAAGCTCACGGACGAGCGCGTCGCCTCCGTCCTCTCGCCGCTCGGCCTCTCCGCCGCGGAGCTCGCGGCCTGCCTCGCCGCGCCCGAGACCCAGGCCGCCATCGACGCGGACGTCGCGCTGTATGGGCGGATGGAGGCGCGCGGGCTCCCGACGACCTACGTCGGCCGGCGGCTCGTTGTGGCGTACAACCCCGAGCGGATCCGCGATGCGCTGCGCCGTGAGGCCGCCGGGGACGACATGAGCTTGCCGCTCCCGTGGCTCTTCGTCGCCCTCTTCGGCGTGGCCGCCGTCGCCGTGGTCGCGGCCGGAAGGGATCGCTCGCGCGGCGCGGCGGACGAGGGGGGCGCCGCGCCCTCGTCGTCCTCGCCAGAGCGATCGTGAGCGACGTCGCGCCCCGCGCTGCCTTTCGCGGCCGGTCGCCGGGTGACAGAATAGCTCATGAGTGATCATCCCGAGCTAGCCGGCAAGCTCCCCCTGGAGTTCTTCCGGCAACTACCCAAGACCGATCTGCACGTCCACCTCGACGGCTCGCTGCGCCTCGAGACGATCATCGAGCTCGCCCGCGCCCACCACGTCGAGCTCCCCACGTACGAGCCGGCGGAGCTGCGCAGGGTGATGAACCTGGGCCAGAACTGCGGCTCGCTCGTCGAGTACCTCAAGGCGTTCGACATCACGCTGCGCGTCCTGCAGACCGAGGAGGCCCTCCACCGCGTCGCCTACGAGCTCGCGGAGGACGCCGCGCGCGAGAACGTGCGCTACATGGAGGTCCGCTACTCGCCGATGCTGCACACCCGCCTCGGCCTGCGGCTCACGAGCGTTGTCGAGGCGGTGCTCTCCGGGCTCAGGACGGCGCGCGACGCGCTGGGCATCGAGAGCAACGTCATCGTCTGCGGCATCCGCAACATCTCGTCGGAGTCGTCGCTGGAGATGGCGGAGCTCGCGGTGGCGTACAAGGGCCGCGGCGTCGTCGGGTTCGACCTGGCCGGCGCCGAGTACGACCACCCGGCGAAGCACCACAAGGCCGCGTTCCAGCTCGTGCGGCAGAACAACATCAACTGCACCATCCACGCCGGCGAGGCGTACGGCCCCGAGTCGATCGCGCAGGCGCTCCACGTCTGCGGCGCGCACCGGATCGGCCACGGCTGCCGCCTGCGCGAGGACGGCGACCTGCTCCACTACATCAACGATCACCGCATCCCGCTCGAGTGCTGCCCGTCGTCGAACGTGCAGACCGGCGCCGTGCGGGACCTCGCCTCGCACCCGCTCAAGCTCTACCAGAGCCTCGGCCTGCGCGTGACCGTCAACACCGACAACCGGCTCGTCACCGACACGACGGTGTCCCACGAGCTCTGGCACTGCCACACGAAGATGGGGTTCGGGCTGAAGGAGATCAAGGCGACCATCGTGGCCGGCTTCAAGAGCGCCTTCCTGCCGTTCCACATCAAGCAGGCCTATCTCCGCCGCGTCACCGAGGATCTCGAGCGCTTCTCGGCGGACGGCTCGATCCGCCCCGCCGTGACGCCCGTGGCTCCTGGCATGGCCGCCGGCCACGACGGGATCGAGATCGCCGCGAGGGACGGGAAGGACGGCAGGCAGGGGCCCTCGGCCTCCGTCGAGAAGGCCGCCAACTGACGCGCTGCCCGCCGGCGCGCCGCGGATCGAAGCGCCGATCGCGCGGCGCAGGGCGGCGGCCGCGCCCTCGGAGCGGGCTCAGCCGCCCTTCCACTCGGTCCGCTGCACCACGGGCAGCTGCAGCGCGCGCTCGCGGTCGAGATCGAGCGAGCCGAGGTGGATCGCGATCGGCGACTGCACCCACTTGAAGATCGATCTCGAGAACAGCGTCGCGAACTTCTCGGCCCAGGCCCGCAGCGCGGCGGGGTCCTTGTCGGGGAACAGGCTCGGGAGCGCCGCCGCGACCTCGTCGGCGGCGAGCTTCTCGGCGCCGTAGAGGTGGAGGCACGCGTCGAGGACCTCGAACGGCATGAGCTCGGCCTCGCCCGACTGGTTCTCGGCGAGCTCCGGCCCGGCGGTGGTGGCGAGCGTCTGCTGGATGCCCTGGAAGCGGAAGCGCTGCGAGAGGCGCTCGAGCAGCGCGATGACCACCGTCTTCGGCAGGTTGGCGATGACGCTGAACGCTCCCTCGAGGTCGCCGCCCACCGTGGTGTAGCCGAGCGCCTTCTCGCTCATGTTCCCCGTCTGCAGGAACAGCGCGCCGCTCGTGTTCGCCCAGTTCCACATGCGCCCGCCGCGGATGCGCGCCTGCACGTTCTGCTTCGTGAGCTCGGTGAGCTGCCCGCCCTCGCCGACCATCGCCTGGGCGGCCTCGAGCTCCCGGGGGAACGCGTCCTCGATCGGGATGACCGCGAACGACACCCCGAGATCGTCGGCGATCTGCGCGGCGGCGCGGTGCGTGGCGTCGCTGGAGTAGCGGGAGGGCATGAAGAACGCGTGGAGCGACGCCCCCATCCGCTCGCGCAGGGCCGCGCCCTCGAGGCCCGGGTGGATGAGCTGCACCGCGCGCCAGGCGACGAGCAGCGTGAGGAGCGAGTCGCGGCCGCCCGAGAGCGCGAGGCCGATGCTCTTGAAGGCGCCGATCTTGCGGTAGTAGTCGGCGACGCCGAGCGCGAGCGCCTCGTAGAAATCGTCGAGCAGCTCGTCGCGCGCGGAGATCGCGGGCAGCGCCGCCGAGGGCAGGAACGGCGTCGTGCCGGCCGGCGGGGCGGGGTAGGCGAGGCGCGCGCGGTCCGCGGTCTCCCCGTCGATCCGGAGGACCTGCACCATGCGGGCGGAGGCGCGGCGGAACTCCTCGAGATCGCTGCGCCAGGTGCTCGCCTCGCGGCGGCAGCGGGTGGTCCGGTCGAGGTCGACGACGGCCGCGGAGAACCCCTCGCGGAACCGCGGCGCCTCCAGCATCGGCCGGCCGTTCTGGTTGATGAACCCGCCGCCGTCGAAGACGAGCCCGTCGTTGCCGCCGACGAGGTTCGCGTAGGCGACCGTGCACTGGTTGTCCGCGGCGCGGGTCGCGATCATCTCGCGGCGGGTGCTCGTCACCCCGGCGCGGAACGGCGACGCCGAGATGTTGCAGACGATCTCGGCGCCGGCGTAGCAGCGACGCCGCATCGGGCCGTCGGGCGACCAGATGTCCTCGCACACCTCGACGGCGATCGTCCCGAAATCGAAGGCGTAGACGCGATCGCCGCAGAGGACGCCGTCGGCGTCGAGCTCCATGAGCGGCATGCCGCGCGAGAACGTCCGCGCCTCGTAGAAGATGTTGTAGGTCGGCAGCTTCTCCTTGGGGGAGAAGGCGAGCACCCGGCCGGCGTGGACGATGGCGCCGGCGTTGAAGAGGTCGCCCCCCACGCCGACGGTCACGCCGATGACGAACACGGTGCGGAGCTGCGCGGTCTCCTCGGCGAACCGGCGGAGCTCGCGCTGCTGGCTCGCGACGAACGCCGGCCACTGCACGAGATCCTCGGCCGCGTAGCCGCCGATCACCTGCTCCGGGAAGACCGCCAGGGTGACGTCGTCGCGCGCCATCGCGCGCGCGAGCGAGAGGCACCGGTCGGTGTTCGAGCGGACGGCGCCGACGGTCGCGTTGACGCTGGCGATTCCGATCTTGACGAGTCGCATCGGGCGGCAGCCTACCGCGGCAGCACGGCGCTGAGCAGGCCGAAGAGCTTGTCGAGCTCCCCGGGCGTCACGCGCCGGTTCGACCTCACGCGGTCCCCCTCGGCGAAGAAGACGATCGGGTCGACGACGCGGACCGTCACGATGGCGATGCGGAACGAGGTCGCGCGCTCGATCTCCTCGTTGAGGAAGGCCGCGTCGCGGGCGGCGAGCTCGGGGCTCTCGCTCGCGCCGTCGAGCGCGACCGTGGCGCCGCCGTCCTTGGTCAGCGTCACCGTGGCCTCGAGCGACCTCAGGGTGGGCGGCACCCGGGGCGCCTCCCGCGGTCCCTTCAGCGTCCGCGCCGGGTCGATCGCCGCGGCGATCGCGGCCTCGTCCCCTGTCGGATCGGGGAAGCCGCCCGTGCCAAGGAAGCGCCGCGCCTCGCGGGCCCGCGCGACCGGCAAGACCACGAGGAAGTCGGGCTCCACGGTCGCCACGACGCGCGTGTGCCCCTTGATGGTCACGCGCACCGCCGGCACGCCGAGCCCGCTCTCCTCGGCCCCTGGCGGCTGGCTGCGCGAGAGGAGCGCGTCGAGGCCGGACGCCAGCCTGTCCGGCGGCACGCTGTGCTGGACGACGACCACCGCCTCGTGGGCCGCGTCCGCGCGCGGCGCTGTGACGAAGGCGCGCTCGACGTCCCGCTCCGGATCGAGCCCCGTGCCGGTGAGCACGGGGCCCCACAGATCGAGCGCCGAGAGCCGCGCCATGATGGGGTGTCCCCGGGTCCTGTCGCCGTAGACGAGCACCGAGACCTTCCCCCCGGCGATCGACTGCGCGATCGCGGCCGCGTTGCGCGGCTTCGGCGGCGGCGCCGTCTCCGCGCTGACCGGCGCTCCGGACGACGCGGAGCCGCACGAGGCGGCGAGGAGGGCGAGGCCGATGGCGGCGAGCCGCAGCAGCGAGCGGCGCGGCGGCGAGGCGCACATCGCGGCGGGGAGCCCTTGGCGAACGGACGGCATCACCCGGGCGACGTTACCGGCACCTACCCGATCCTGCCAGCGGGGCAAACCTCCACGACGCCCGGGCGCGCACCTCGGCGCGCACCTCGCCGCAGCGAGGCCATCCCTCTTCCTCGGCTCGGGACCTGGAGTAGGATGCCGCTCCCGCGGTCCACGCAGAGCTCGTGCGCGCCGCAAGGCTCCGTGTCCCGCGACGCCGCGGACGCGGCGCCCGACCCATGTTGAAGAGGAGTGTCATCCCATGGCGGTCCGCCCATCCGACCTGCACGCGATCCCGCTGTTCGAGAGAATCACGGAGGATCACCTCGATGACCTGATGAAGGCGTTCCAGCGCCAGGAGGTCCCGTCCGGCCACGTGCTCTTCGAGGCCGGGAGCGCCCCGGCGCACCTGTTCCTCCTGGTCCGGGGCGAGGTCGCGCTGCTCGACGCGGGCGAGACGCGCTTCCGCCTGAGCCCCATCTCGCCCATCGGCGAGCTCGGCGCGCTGACCGGCTTCCGGCGGACGACGACGGCGGTGACGGCGCAGCCTTCGGAGATCTGGCGCATCGGCGCCGCCGAGCTCCAGGACTTCTTCGAGGACCACGGGGACGTCGCGTACCCCTTCTACAACAACCTGCTCAACGTCGTGGCCGGCAAGATCCGGCGCGACGCGCGCCGCCTCGAGGAGACCCGCGCGAACCTGATCCGCACGCAGAAGGCGATGAAGCGGCTCCTCGATCTCGTGCTCGACAGCGAGGAGACGCCGCTGAGCAAGGTCATCTGCGCGACCCTCGAGGAGCTCATCGAGAAGAACCGGCGTTCCCACTACATGGTCGAGCCGGCGCACACGCTGAAGAGCTCGGTCCGCCTGGACAGCGGCGCCCTCGTCCCCGTCGTCGAGCTCTCGGACGGCTGGCTGCGCCTCGCCGGACTGCGCGACGTCGCGAAGGGCGCGCACTGGAGCGGCGTGCTCGTCCTGCCCGCGCGCGAGATCCCGGTGAGCGGGACCCTCGACGCGGTCGACGATCACGGCGCGCTGGTGAAGCTCGATCTCCTGATCGACGAGTACGCCTCCGCGCTCCAGGACTACCTGACGCGCCTCCAGATGCTGGATTTCGTGGTGTGACCTCGCGCCGCGCCGCGCCGCGATCGCGGGCCGCGCCTCGATGCGTGGCGGCGGCGCGGCGGCGCTGCTCCTGGCTTCGCCGCGCCTCCTGCCCGCGCGACCGCTCTCGGGCGCTCAGGCGCTCTGGCTCTCAGGCTCTCAGGCGCTCTGATGGTTGCCAGGATCGTGCCCGGTGATCTACGGTTCCAGGAGCTCGCTGACATCGCAGCGCTGAGCCGAAGTGGCGGAATGGCAGACGCGGCGGATTCAAAATCCGCTGTCCGCAAGGGCTTGTGGGTTCGAGTCCCACCTTCGGTACCGAGAGCGCCCCTCACGATCGTTCGACGCCAGGCAGCCGAGGGCGGGTGCCTTGCTCTGGCGGGCGACCGCCTTGGTCACAAGGCGGCGCCGTAGGGGCTGACCGTCCGTGACGCTGGGCGAGCCTGGACGGCGCGCTCTGCCGGAGCACGGCGCTGTCAGGCTGCTACGCTCGGCGCGCATGTCGCGTCGGAGCGGAGGTGGGATCGAACGGCTGGGTGCGCTGATCCAGCGCGGGTCCTCGCTCTCGGCGCCGTCGGAGGTCGACACCTCGCCGATGCCGTTCCGCGAGTGGGAAGCGGCCGTGGGGTCCAGGATCGCCGCGCGCGCGCGGCCGCTCAAGCTGGAGCGCGGCGTGCTCCACGTCCGCGCGGCGAGCTCGATGTGGGCGCAGGAGCTCTCGCTGCTCGGCGACACCATCACCGCGCAGCTCCGGTCGCGCGGCCTCCCGGTGCAGTCCCTCCGGTTCCGCGTGGGCAAGGTGGACCCGGTCGCGCGGCCGCCGTGGCGCGAGGAGGTCCGCCCGACCCCGAAGGAGGCGCCGCTCCCGGCCGAGGTGCGGCGAGAGCTCGGGAAGGTCGCCGACACCGAGCTGCGCGAGGCGATCGCGAAGGCCGCCGCGAGGAACCTCGGCTGGCAGGAAGCCGAGGCGAGCGCGCGTCCCCGCAACGCGCCGCCGCCGCTCCAGCCCTCCGCGGCGCCGGCCCCAGGTGTGCCGCCGCCTGCTTCACGCGCGGCGCCGCCGCCTGTTCCGCACGGGGCCGCTCGCACGGCGCCGCCGCCGGCTCCGCGCGTGTCGCGCGTGTCGCGCGTGTCGCCAGAGGCCGCCGCTCCCGCGACGCCCGGCGGCGATGCGGAGGCTACTTCGCCGCGACGAGGCGCTCGAGACCCTCGATCCGCTGCATCAAGAACCGCTCGGTCGGACCGAACGACGGAGCCATCCGGCGCAGGTCGTCGAGGTAGATCCTGAGCGGCTGGATATCGAGCGTCTTGACGCGCCGGACGACGGTGTAGAGCTCGTCGACGACGGGGCCGGGCAGCGGGCGGCGGGCGATCGTGAAGAGCTCGAACGCGTAGTTGACCCACGTCCCCTTGGTCGTGGCGCCGGCGAGGCGAGCCGCGTAGCGCGCGGCGAGCTCGGCGGCCGGCATCTCCAGCGGCACGTTCGTCCGCGCGCGGCTCAGGATGTCGATCAGCACCGTCTGCAGGATGCGCTCGGCCTCCTCGCTGCGGCCCATCGCCAGCGCCTTGTCGGCGAGGCTCGCGAGCAGGCGCAGCGACTGGAAGCCCTTGGATCCGCCGTCTCCCGTCGGGCTCGTGAGCTCCGTCGGGTCGTCCGACATCTTGCGCATCTCGGTCAGCGCCATCGCGCCGAGCGTCGCCGTCGCGCGACGGAACTCGACCCCGTAGGCGTCGTGGGGGCGCGACTCCTCCCCGCCGTAGAGCAGCATCTCCTGGCTGCCGATGATGATGCGGTCGCCGTCGGTCAGCTCGCGCTGGCCGGAGATGCGCGTGCCGTTGACGTACACGCCGTTCCTGCTCTCGAGATCGTGCAAGGCCACGCCGTCGTTGCGCACCTGCAGCGTCGCGTGGCGCCGCGACACCAGCGGGTCATCGAGCGAGAGCTGGCAGTCGCCGCTCCGGCCAATCACGAAGGGCCCTTCGGGGAGCTCGAAATCGTGCGCCAAGTACCGGAGGCGGAAAGGCATGGTCTATTTCAGTGCGCCGAGGCGCTCGAGCCCTTCAATGCGCTGGAGGATGAACCGCTCCGCCGGCGTACGCTCACCAGCGCGCTCGCGGAGCCGCTTCGCATAGCCACGGAGAATGGACATGTCGACGGCCTTCACCTTGCGCAGGACACTATACAGCTCATCGACGAGGTAGGCGGGGAGGAGGAGCTCGAGCCGGGTATTCAGCTCGAAAATGTAGTTGATCCACGAGCCCCGACCCGTCGCCGCGGCGAGGCGGGCCGCATACATGCTTGCCTTCTCGACCAGCTCGGGCTGCACGGCGCCGACGCCTCCGTCCCGCGCCTTCGTGAGGATGTCGCTGAGCGAGCGCTGGAGGATGCGCTCGGCCTCGTCGACGCGCCCCAGGGCGAGCGCCTTGTCGGCGACGCTGCCGATGAGGCTGAGCGCGTGCACGCGCTTGTCCGGGTGCTGGGGGACGAGCCCGGGGAGCGACCTCCGGGAGGCGATGGCCGTCGCGCCGTCGTCCTCGCCTGCGGGCATCTCGCTCATGTCGACCGTGCGCGCGTTCTGCTGCCTCGTCCAGAGCGGCGCGCTCCGCGGCGAGTGCGCCGAGCTCGGCTCGATGGCCCCGAGCAGGAACATCTCCTGCCCCCCGATCGCGATCTTGTCGCCGTCCGACAGGATCTGGCGCCCCGCGATCCGAGCCCCGTTGATGAGCACGCCGTTGCGGCTGCCGAGATCCTCGATCGCGACGCCGCCCTCACCGACGGTCAGCAGCGCGTGCCTGCGCGACACCAGCGGGTCGTCCAGCGACAGCTGGCAGTCCGCGCTCCGTCCGATGAAGAACTCGCCGAGCGGCACCTCGAGATCGTGGGCGAGGTAGCGCAATCGGATGCCCATGATCGAGCCATACCAACAGCCCAACAGGCCGTCAAAAGACAGCTTTCGGGCCGTGTAGCATTGGTTTGCAAGCCCACAAGAACGGCCGTGCAATCCGGACGGGACGTCCGCTTTCGTCTTACAGTATCACACCAGTTATCGCCGTCGTCGCATCGTCGTCGCATCGTCGTCGCACGTTGTCGCGTGTCGTCGCGCGGCGTTGCTACCGGCCTGGGCGAGGCGCTCAGGGGAGGCGAGAGAGGACCCGGAGCAGTCTAAGGAGGAGCCTTGGGTGCGCGACGAGGCCGTAGATCTTGAGCTCCCCGCGGGCCACGAGGCGCGCGAGGTCGCGCAGGGGGCCGCTCTGTCGACGGTGCAGCACCCCCAGCTTCGGGAGGCGCAGCCAGCGGTGGAACGCGACGTCGGGGAGCCGGCGGAGCGCCGATTCGTCGCCACAGAACGTGACGGACGGAATGCCGATGGCGCCGTCGTGGATGGTGAGCCGCCCGTGGTCGAAGCGCATCGTCATGGACGTATCGACGTCCTGCGCGACGACGAGCACCGACCCGCGCAGCGCCCGGAAATCGGAGGCGCGCTTCGGGTCGCGCGCGAGGTGCTCGCGGATGAGGTGACCGAGGTAGGCCGCGAGCGGGTTCTCCTCAGCGCCTGGGGCGAGATCGACGATGGGTTCCATGGTGCCGTCTCACCCGGCCGCGCGCGCTCCGTCCACCCCGATGTCGCGGCGGAGCACCTTGCCGTCGAAGTCGATGGCGCCCGCGGCGCGGAAGGCGCGCTCCCGCGCCTCGGCGATCGAGTCGCCCGCGGCGGTGACGGCGAGCACGCGGCCCCCGGCGGTCACGACAGCGCCGTCCCGCTCGGCCGTGCCCGCGTGGTTCACGAAGGCGCCCTCCACCGCGGCCGCGGCGTCGAGGCCGCGGATGACGTCGCCGGTCACCGGCGCCGTGGGGTAGCCGCGCGCCGCGAGCACGACGGTGAGCGCGTGGCGGCCGGGGGCGACGCGCGCCGCCCCGGGAGCGAGCGCGCCCGCCGCGGCAGACGCGCAGAGCTCGGCGACGTCGCCCTCGAGCAGCTCCATCAGCGCCTCGCACTCGGGATCGCCGAAGCGGACGTTGTGCTCGAGCAGGATGGGGTCCCCGGCGGGCGTGATCATCAGGCCCGCGAACAGCACCCCGCGGAAGGGCCTCCCCTCCGCCCGCATGCCGTCGATCGTCGGCCGGAGGATCTCGCGCTCGACGCGCGCGGTAAGGGCAGGGGTGACGCGGGCGCTCGGCGCGAACGCGCCCATGCCGCCCGTGTTCGGCCCGGTGTCGCCCTCGCCGACGCGCTTGTGATCGCGCGCCGCCGGCAGGACGAAGATCGCCTCGCCGTCGCTGATTGCGTGCACGCTGGCCTCCTCGCCCTGGATCGCGTCCTCGAGGATCACGGTCGCGCCGGCGTCGCCGAAGCGGCGATCCACGAGCATGTCCTTCGCTGCCGCGAGCGCCTCGTCGACGGTCGTCGCGACGACGACGCCCTTGCCGGCGCAGAGCCCGTCGGCCTTCACGACGATGGGCGCGCCGCGCTCGCGGATGACGCGGGCCGCCTCGTCGAAGGAGCGCACGATCCGGAACGGCGCGGTCGGGATCCCGTGGCGGGCGGCGAACTCCTTGAGGAACGCCTTCGACCCCTCGAGGCGCGCCGCCTCGCGGCTCGGCCCGAAGACGGCGACGCCCTCGGCGGCGAGCGCGTCGGCGACGCCGGCGCAGAGCGGCGCCTCGGGGCCGACGACGACCAGGTCGGCGCGCTCGCGGACGGCGAGCCGGGTCGCCTCGGCGGGCGACAGGGACGGGAGGTCGACGCGGCGGATCGGGGCGCGGCCGGCGCCCGCTCGCGCGTGGGTCCCGGCGTTCCCGGGCGCCACGATCACCTCGGCGACCGAGGGCGATCGGGCGAACGCACGCGCGAGGGCGTGCTCGCGCCCCCCGGAGCCGAGCACGAGGATGCGGCGATCTGACCTTCGGGGGGCGGCGGAGCTCACCCCCGCGCGCTACCACGCGCCGGGCCTCGCTGTCGAGGCGCCTCGCGCGGTCCCGCGCCCGCGGGGGGCTCCGCGGCGCCCGGCGTCGTGTTAGAAGCGCCCGCTGGGCGCGCGGCGCGGCTCAGCCGGGGCCGCGGGCGCGCGCCGCCGGGCCCTTCGCGAGGGGGACCGGAGGGCGGATCCCTGAACATTCTGGAGGGATCGGCGAGCGCGGGTCGCTCGGCGTCGAGGGGACGTCGAGGGGGCGGCGGGCGCGGATCCCCCGCCGTGGAGGTGAGCGATGACGCATCGGGCTTCGTGGGATGAATATTTCATGCGCATCGCCGAGGTCGTCGCGTCGCGGGCGACCTGCGATCGGAAGCACGTCGGCGCGGTGATCGTGCGCGACAAGAGCATCCTCGCGACCGGGTACAACGGCTCGATCCGGGGGCTGCCTCACTGCGACGAGGACGGGCACCTGATCGAGGATGGCCACTGCGTGCGCACGATCCACGCGGAGGCCAACGCCATCATCCAGGCCGCGCGGAACGGGGTGCGGATCGACGGCGCGACGGTCTACGTCACGGCCTCGCCTTGCTGGGGGTGCTTCAAGATGATCGCGAACGCGGGGCTCTCGCGCGTCGTCTTCGGCGAGTTCTACCGCGACGAGCGCATCTTCCGGTTCGCCACGGAGCTCGGGATCGAGCTCGCCCCGCTGGAGCGGCGCGAGACGCCCGCCTGAGGTGTTGCGCGGGCGGCCGCTCGGTTGAGCGAGCCCTCGCGCAATCGACGCCAGATCGACGCCGGGTTGCGCGGCGATCTGCGCAACGCTCAGGCCTTGCGCGGCCGCGGCAGCCCGTACACGCGGATCCGCTCGACCAGCGTGCGCCGTGAGATCCCGAGCAGCGCCGCGGCGCGCGTCTGGTTCCCCATGCACTGCTCGAGCGCCTGGACGATGCGCTCGCGCTCGTGGGCCTCCATGGCGTCGCGCAGCCGGGTGGGGCCCGGGTCCACGCCGTCCGGCGCGCTCTTCGCGCCGTCGGGCACGCTCCTCGCAATCGTCGATGCTGAGGCCGGCGCCGGCGCCGGCGCACGCGCGTTCGAGGGCGCCTGCGGCGGGCGCGCCGGAAGGGGCATGGCATGCGATGGACGGGTGGGATCGGCCAGAGAGGAGAGGAGCAGGTGCTCCGGCCCGATGGGCGCCCCGTTGGCGAGGATCACCGCGCGCTCGATCACGTTGCGCAGCTCCCGGATGTTGCCTGGCCAGCTGTGGCGCTGGAGCGCGGCCAGGGCCGCGGGCGAGATCGGAACGGACGCGGCGCTCGCCTCGCCGGGGAAGAGCTCCTTCGCCGTGCGCTCCGCGAAGAGCTGCGCCAGCGCCGCGACCTCCCCGGGCCGCTCGCGCAGCGGCGGGATGGAGAGGGTCACGCCGTTCAGCCGGAAATACAGGTCCTGCCGGAACGCGCCGCGGCTCACCTCGGCCTCGAGGTCGCGGTGCGTGGCCGAGACGAAGCGGACGTCGATCTTGATGGGGGTCAGCCCGCCGACCCGCATCACCTTCCGCTCCTCGATGACCCGGAGCAGCTTGGCCTGGATCGAGGGCGGCAGCTCGCCGATCTCGTCGAGGAACACGGTGCCCCCTTCGGCCGTCTCGAGCAGCCCCGGCTTCGCCCGGACGGCGCCGGTGAAGGCGCCGCGCTCGTGGCCGAACAGCTCGCTCTCGAGCAGCGACTCGGACAGCGCGACGCAGCTCAGGCGCAGGAGCGGGCGGCTCGCGCGCGGCGAGGCCCTGTGGATCGACTCGGCCAGCACCTCCTTGCCGGCGCCCGTCTCGCCGAGCAGGAGGATGTTGATCGGGCCGTTCGCGACGCGCTGGGCGAGCTCGTAGACGGCGCGCATCGCGTCGTCCTTGACGATGACGTCCTTCCCCGCGTCCCGCTCGCCGCCCTTCTGGCGGAGGACGACGCGCGCGGCGCCGAGGTAGATGACGTCGCCGGGCGAGAGCTCGACCGCAGCGCCGCGCGCGGGCGTGCTCTTGCCCACATCGATCAGGCGCTCGGTCGCCGCGCTGCAGTGCCGGGCGCGCACGCGGGTCCCGTTGCTGCTGCCGAGGTCCTCGATCCGGAGCGGCGGGCCGAGGTGCAGCACCGCGTGCCGGCGCGACACCGAGGCGTCGGGGACGCAGATGCCGGCGTCCTCGTCCCTGCCCAGGACGACGCTGCCCGAGCCCGGCAGCTGCCGGGTGCTCATCGAGCTCTGGGTGATGATCAGGAGCTCGAGCGAGCCACCATCGCGGGAAAGAATCTCCGGCTCAGCCACATCGCACCCCAGAGTCGCGCCGGACGACGAGCGACGCCCTGCCGCTGCGCGCGTGCGATCCGTTCCGGGGACCGTCGCGGCAGCGTTCGCGGGACGGTCGCCAGGACCGAGGGCACGCCCAGCAGCCGGCTGCGTAGCACGGACGCGCGCGCAGGGCGACCGCCGTCGCGCTCGCCTCGCGCCCGCGGGGCGAGCGGGGCTCGCTGGGCTCGCGGGGCTCCCCGGCCGTGGCGGTCGAGGTGGTCCAGCGCGCGCGGGGCGGCGATCGTCATCGCTGCGAGGCGGCGCGCTCCCGGCGCCGCGGCGCGGGCAGTAGAATTTCCGCGGATGATCGCGCGGGACCCGTTCGGCTGGGTGGGCAGCACCATCGGCGGCAAGCTGCTGGTGGACGCCGTGGCCGGCGAGGGGACGTTCGGCGTGGTCTACCGGGCGACCCACCTGGGATTCCAGGAGCAGGTGGCGGTCAAGTGCCTGAAGATCCCCGCAGATCTCCTGCCGGAAGAGCGGCAGTCGCTGCTCGACACGTTCGAGCGCGAGGCCCGGCTGCTGCACCGGCTCTCGCGCCGGACGACGGGCATCGTCCAGGCGCTCGACGTCTCCGCCGCGACCTCGCCGGAGGGCTGCTGGACGCCGTACATCGTCATGGAGTGGCTCGAGGGAGAGACGCTCGCGCAGCACATCGAGGCGCGGCGCGCCTCCGGGCGCGCGCCGTACTCCGTCGACGAGGCGATCGAGCTTTTGGCACCCGCGGTGGGCGCGCTCGCGATGGCGCACGACGAGCGGGTCTCTCACCGCGACGTCAAGCCGGCGAACCTGTTCCTCGTCGAGATTCCCGGCGCGACGACGATCAAGGTCGTCGATTTCGGCATCGCCAAGGTGATCGACGCGTCGATGCCGCTGTCGAAGGCGCTCGCGGAGACGAGGCGAGCCGTGGCGGCCGCGGCGCGGGCCGTGAGCCCCAGCGACACGACGCAGGTGCTCGCGACGTCGCCGACGTTGCACGTGTTCACGCCGCTCTACGGCGCTCCGGAGCAGTTCGAGCCGAAGCTCGGCGCGACGGGGCCCTGGACGGACGTGTTCGCGCTCGGGCTCGTGCTGCTGGAGCTCGCCTCGGGGAAGCCGCCGATCGACGGGCGCGACTGGGCCGAGCTCTACCTCGCCGCCGTGGACCCGCGCAGGCGGCCGTCGCTCGCGGGGCTCGGCGTCGAGGCGAGCCCCGCGCTCGAGGCGGTCGTCGCGCGGGCCGTCGCGGTCGAGCCCGCAGCGCGCTTCCGGGACGCGCGCGAGCTCGGTGAAGCGCTCGCGTCCGCGCGCGCCGGCTCCGCGCTCCGGCCGCCGGCTGCCCCGCTCTCCGCGATCTCGCCGAGCGCCGACCAGGCGTCTCCGCGGGGTCCGAGCGCGGCGCCCCCGGCCGCCCCGGCGCCCGCGGACGCCACGAAGGTCGCGGCGCCCGCGGGCGGGGCGAAGGTCGCGGCGCCCGCGGGTGAGTACCGCGTCTGCACCGTGCTCTCCGCGGAGATCGTCGCCGGCGACGACGGGCAGGAGCCGCTCGATCCCGAGCAGGAGCTGGAGCTCCGCGAGGCGTGCCGCGAGCTCGTCCGCGAGCGCGTCGAGGCGCTCGGGGGCGTCGTGCAGGGCAGGAGCGAGGGCGTCGTCACCGCGCTGTTCGGCGCGCCGCGCGCGAGCGACAACGACGCCGAGCGCGCCGTCCGCGCCGGGCTGGAGCTCGCGTCGCTCGACGCCGCGTCGCTCCCTGTAGAGCTGCCGCCGCGCTCCCGGCCGAGGTTGCGCGTGGGCATCAGCACGGGGAGGCTGTTCGTGAGCGGCGCGACCGGACGGGGCGCCCCGGTCGACGCCTCCGGCGAGGCCTTGAAGGCGGCCGCGCAGCTCCAGCAAGCCGCCGCGCCCGGCGCGGTGCTGATCGCGCAGCCCACGTTCCGGCAGGTGGCCGGGCTCTTCCAGGTCGAGCCGCAAGGCGACGGCGCGCCGTGCTTCCGTGTGCTGAAGCTCGCGAGCGGATCGGGCGCGGGATCCGATTTCCTCGGCCTCGACACCCGCTTCGTCGGGAGGGCGGGGGAGGTGCAGCGGCTCTCGGAGGCGCTGGAGACGGTCATCGCGGAGCGGCGCGCGATGTTCGTCTCGGTGATCGGCGCGGGCGGCATCGGCCGCAGCCGCCTCCTCGCCGAGGTCCGAACGAGGGCGCTGTCGCAGGCGGAACCGTGCGCGGAACCGTGCATCGTGCTCGGCGCGGCGTGCTCGTCGCTGTCGATGGATGCGAGCTACCACCTCGCCGCGTCGCTCCTTCGCGCTCATTTCCGCGTCCAGGACGGCGACGCGCGCGACGTCGTGCTGCGCAAGCTCGCGAGCGGCGTCCTCGGCGTCGACGCCGGAGGCGAGGCCGGCGGCGCGCCGCACCCGCTCGCCCTGGAGGACGCGCTGGCGGAGGTCGCGGCCGTGCTCTGCCCGTGCCCGGCGGCGCAAGCCGCGCCCGCGACGGCGATCGTCCCCGACGAGGGCGGCGCCGAGGTGGCGAAGCGGGTGGCCGCGGCCGTCGCGATGCTGCTGCGCGCGATGGCCGCGCGCGGAGCCGTCGTCGTGCTGCTCGACGACATCCACTGGGCGGACGACGCCAGCCTCGACCTCTTCGACGATCTCGCCGTGCGCCTGTCGGACGCGCCCCTGCTGCTCGTCGGCGCGGCCCGGCCCGAGCTCTACGAGCGGCGGCCGCACTGGGGCGAAGGGAAGGCGAGCCACGCGCGCCTCGATCTCGGCCCGCTGCCGCGGCGGCACATCGAGGACATGGCGCGCGAGCGCCTCCGCCTCGTCGCGCGCTGCTCCGCCGAGGCCATCCGCGCCCTGGCGGAGCGCGCCGAGGGCAACCCGCTCACGCTGACCGAGACGCTGTACCTGCTCATCGACGCCGGCGCGCTCGAGCGGCGCCTCGACGAGCCCTGGATCCTGCACGAGGAGCAGCTCGCCCGGCTCTCGCTGCCGGCGACGATCCAGGGCATCGTCCAGGCGCGGCTCGATCGGCTCGACGGCGAGGCGCGCGCGGTCCTGGCGCAGGCGGCCGTGGTCGGCAGGACGTTCTGGAAGGGCGCGATCGACCACCTCCGCGGCGCCGCGCCGCTCGACGGCGGCGGATCGAGCACTGCGGACGTGCTGCGGCGGCTCCGGGATCAGCAGATCATCCAGGCGCGTGACGCGTCGACGTTCCCCGAGGACTGCGAGTACGTCTTCGCCGAGGCGGCGACCCAGGAGATCGCCTACGAGACGCTCAGCCTCAAGGTGCGCCGGGCCATGCATCGCGCGGTCGCCGCCTGGGTCGACGGCGTCTCGGCGGGGCGCTCGCCTGCGCGCGCGCCGCGGGGGCTCGGGGAGGCGCTCGCGGCGCTCCACCATGATCGCGGCGGCGACGCGCGGAGCGCGGCGCTCGCCTACGCGCGCGCGGCGGCGAGCGCGTCGTCGCTCGGGCAGAACGCCGAGGCGCTGCGGCACTTCGAGCGGGCCCGGGAGATCCACGCGAGCGCGGCGGACGGCGCCCCGGCGAGGGGCTCTGCGGCGCGCGCCCCGTCGTCCGCCGCGCCGGGGGGCGACGAGCGCCGGCTGTTCGCCTGGCACGAGCGCGCGGCGCTGTTGCTCGACGTCGGCGACGCCCTCCGCAGGGCGGGCCGGCTCGACGAGGCGGAGCGCGCGTACCTCGAGGCGCGGGCGAGGATCCTCCGCGTCGAGCGGCGCGCCTCCGCCCCGCCCGCGAAAGGCCCGGAGGCGGCGCTGTTCTGGGATGCGCGCGTGGATTTCCGCCTCGCCCTCGTGCTCAAGGTGCGCGGCGCGACGGCCGACGCGCGCGCGCTGGTCGAGCGCGCGATCTCGCTCGCGGAGCGCGGCGGCGCCGCCCCGGAGACGCTCCCCATGTACGGGCTGCTCGCGGCGCTCCACCGGCGCGCCGGCGATCTCGACGCGTGCCGCGCGGTCGCGCTCCGGAGCCTGCGCATCTGCCGGACGCTGCATCGAGGCGACGACCGCCGCCGCGTGGCGGCGTCGCAGCTGCTCCTCGCGCTCGGGACGGTGTTCTACTCGCGCGGTCGGCTGGCGCAGGCGGAGCGCTGCTACCGCCAGGCCGCGCGGGCCGTCGACGAGCGCGCGTACCCAGAGGCGCTGGGCTTCGCGCTGAACGGCGTCGCGGCGGTGCTGTTCGCGAAGGGCGATCTCGGCGGCGCGCGGGAGGTGTTCGCCCGAGCGCTCGCGCTGAAGGAGCGGCTCGGCGATCTCCAGGCGATCGCGTCGGGCCACAACAACCTCGCGGAGGTCGAGCTCCGCCTCGCGCGCCCGCACGCCGCGCTGGAGCACGCGCGGCGCGCCGTGAGGCTGGGCGAGCAGGCCGGCGCCGGCGCCGATCTCCCGGACGCGTACCGCAACCTCGCCGCCGCGCTGCTCGCGGCCGGCCACGTCGGCGAGGCGCTCGAGTCCGGCTGCGCGGCGCTGCGGCTCGCCGAGGTGGGCGGCGGGCGCGTGTACCTCGCGGACGTCGCGCTCGGCCTCGCGCGGATCTGCCGCGCGGCCCTCCGCGACGCCTCGACCCGCCCTCGCGCCGAGGCGGCCGTGGCGCAGCTCTCCGCCTCGCTGGCGGCGCATTTCCGGGACGGCGAGCTCGCGGCGCGGGCGGCCGAGTGCCGCGCGCTGCTCTCGGATCCCTGAGGCGCTGACCCTTTCTCGTCAGGTAGCGCGACGTGCCGCGCGGGAGACGTTCGTCATGATCGAGTCTTGGAATCAGGCAGCTATCGTTCTGACCGCCGCGGCCGCGCTCGGCTCGGCGGCGCTCGGGTGCGCGTCGGATCCCGCGCCGCCGGGCGGATGCCCTGGCGCGCGCGCGGCGTCCGGCGCGTGCATCGGTGTCCCCGCGGGAGCGCTCTGCGACGGGGACTTCTGCGCCGCGTCGGTCGATTGCGCCGAGGTCATCGAGGTCTCGAGCGCCGCCGCGCTCTCGCAGGCGACCGAGGCCGCTCGACCTGGGGCGTGCATCGCGCTCGGCCCTGGCGCCTACGGCCCGATCGATCTGCCCCCCGGCGTGAGCCTGCTCGGCCGGGGCGCTGGCTCCGTGAGTGTCGCGGCGGTCTCGCTCGCGGCCGGCGACGGCGCCGTCCTCCGGGCGTTGACCGTGGGCGAGGGCGGCGTGCGGATCGCGGCCGGCGCCCGGGCGCGGATCGAGGCGGTGCGCGTCGTCGGCAGCGCGTCCGACGGCGTGACGCTCGGCCTCGGCGCGTCGCTCGACCTCGTCGCGTCGGCGATCGAGGGCTCCGCGCGGTACGGCCTGAGCGCGTTCGACGCCGCCCGCGTCTCCGTCGTGCGGTCTGTCGTCTCGGGCTCGCAGGGGCCGGGGCTGTGGGCGCAGTGCACCGGCGGCTGTGACTGCGAGGCGCCGGTGGAGCTCCACGTCGAGGACGCGCTCGTCCGCGACAGCAAGGTGGTCGGCGTGTCGCTCGTCGGGGCGCGCGCCACGATGTCTTTCGTCGAGGTCAGCGGCAATGGCCTGAGCGGGTTCGACCCGAGCGGCGGCATCTCCGTGTCCGGCTGCTCGAGCCTCGACGCGGCGGCCCTCAAGGTCGCCGACAACACCGGGTTCGGTCTCCTGATCGATCGGGCGAACGCAGCCCTCGGCGAGAGCGGCGAGGGCTTCGAGGTGAGCGGCAACCAGCCCGGGATCTGGATCCAGCACACGACGCCGGAGCAGACCGTCCAGCTCACCGGAGGCCTGCTCGAGAAGAACCGGGCCATCGGCCTGGGGATGAGCGGCGACGCGCGCGGCATCATCATCGATGGCATGCGCATCGCCGGGACCTTCGCGGACTCGGCGGTGGTGAGCGCGGACGGCGGGCTCGCCCAGGAGGTCGTCGGCGACGGCGTGAGCTGGCAGGAGCGCGCGCAGGCCGCGATCTTCGGGCTCGTCCTGAGCGGCAACGGGCTCGAGTCCCTCAACCCTTCCATCCGCCCGTCACGCCGCGCGAGCGTGCTCATCGACGGCGGCGTCGGCCTGGACAGCCGCCTCTCCGCCGTGACGCTGGAGGGCGGCGACGAAGCGGCGGGCATCGTGCAGCAGCGTCTGCCCGCTGACGGCATGAGCCCGCTGCGCGACGCGGATGTCCCGCGCATCGTGACGAGCCCGGAGGCGCTGTTCTCCGTGCCCGTCGCGCCCATCGCGCCGGCGGCGCTCGACGCCCCCTGAGGCCTGCATCCGCGCGGCGACGGCCCGGCGCTGGGACCGCGTCCCGAGGTGAGCGCGGGAGCGCGTCGGGCCCACAACTGGACCGACAAAAAGTAAGTGGGCCCGCCACACTCGCTTTCCGCTACCGTTGCTCCCTTCCGGGCCTGGCGGGGTTCACGGCGCGCTGTCGGCGGACCCATGAGGTCCAGGCGCTGTTGCCTGACGCAGGGACTTCGTAGTCGAACCTCGTCCCCATGTCGAGCCCCACGGCGCGCGCGGCGGCGATTCGTGGGCCATGGCGTCTCGACTCCTTCGCGGACGCAGCGCCGCCGCCCACGTCGCCCACGTCGCCCACGTCGCCCACGTTTGGTTCCCTCCTCGGGAGTCTTCGGGGGGGTGAGCGCGGAGTGAGTGAGGTGTGAGCGTGAGCTGCGATCGGGGTGTGCAAAGGGTGGTGGTGTGAGCGTGGAGCGATCGACCTGGAGCGGCATCGGCCGGGACTTGCCTCGTTCAGGAAGCCCCGTACGCTTGGAGCTGTCGTGAATCCGTTCGATTCCGAGGACGAGGGACGGGGCAGCCGGCTGATTCCGGTGCTTCTCTTCATCGGCTCCGCAGCGCTGGCAGCGGCCGCGCTCCGGCTCGCCTGGCAGCAGCCGGTGCTCATGGCGGCGGTGGTCAGCGTGGTTCTCGTGTTCGCCGCGGCCCGCTGGCTCGCGCGCCGCAAGCTGCGCCGGCTGCTGCGCTCGGGCGACGTGGGCTCGGTGCTGCGGCGCTGGTCGACGTCGCTTCACCGCATCCCGCACCCCGCCACGATGGCGCCGCTCATGACGGCGACGGCGTTCGCGGCCTATGGCTGGGTCGAGAAGGCGCGCGCGGCCATGGCCGCCGCCGAGCGGGGGCCCGCGTGGGAAGCGGCCCTCGAGCACCGCCTCTTCCTCGACACGCTCCTCTGCACCTTCGAGGGCGATCGCGACATGGCGCTCGCGCAGGCGCGTCGCCTGGCGCGCCTCCCTCTCCCGGACATCAGCTCGCCCTTTCGCAGCCGGGTGGTCATCCTGCGAGCGGCGGCCGGCGCGCTCGCCCGCGCCTTCGCTCACACGAGCGTGCCGGGCGACCGCGCGCTGCTGGAGCGCGCGAGCGAGGCAAGCCCGCTCGTCTTCTGGGCCATGCGTTACGCCGCGGCCGTCGTCGCCATCGACGAGGGCGAGCTCACCCGCGTCGAAGAGCTCCTCGCCGACGCGCCCTCATGGCCCCAGGAGTCGACGTTCCGCGCCTTCCACGACGAGATCGCCGATCGCGCCGGCCTTCCCCGCACGGTGAGCGCGTAGCGGGCCGGTCGTCGCGCGGCGCCGCTGCGCGCGGCGCCGACCCGGAACGCCGGTCCTTCCAGAGGCCGCGCCGGCTTCGCGCTCGCGCTGGCTCAGCCCTGGAACAGCGTGCGGATGTAGCAATAGGCGCGCGCCCCGGGGGCTGCGCTGGCGGCGTCTTCCGGCGCGTCCGGCACGAACGCGCCGAGCGCGCCGAGCGCGCCGCCGAGGGTGAACGTGCGCAGCATGATCCTCGCCTGCGTGCCCGCGAAGCACGGCTTGCGGTAGGCGACCTCCACCCTCCGGGCGAGCACCGCCGTGCCATGGCCCTGCGCCGAGAGGCGTCGCAGCGCGGCCTCCGCGAAGAGCCGCGGGTACACGAGCGAGTTCACGTGCTGGTTCCCGTCCGTGTGATCCAGGCCGAACGCCACCGGGATCGGATCCAGGGTCGGCTTCGCGTCGAGCGGCTCCGCGCCCTCGGGCAGGCCCATCAACGCCTCCGGCGAGCGAAAGTCGTAGCGCTCGGGCGGCACCGCCGGCAGATCCGGGGACTCGAAGCGCAGCACCTTGCGCGCCTCGGGCGCCGCGAAGGGCCGCGTGAAGACGTGCTCCGCGAACACGCGACCCACCTGGATCGGCTCGCCCGCGCCGGGCGGCGGCGGGCCGTAGGTCCGGCTGCGGCGCCCGCTGGCCGAGAGCCACATGGCCAGGATCAGCCGGTTCACCTGGGAGGTCGCGTCCTCCGTGTGCGCCAGCTGGTAGCGGCCCTGCAGCTCCAGCGGCTCCCGCGTCGCGATCGGCCCCTCTCCGCCCTCGATGATGAGGCGGGTGAGGATCGGGACGATCCCTTGCGTGAGCATGAGCGCCTCGACGGGGCTCGCCCGCAGGAGCTTCGCCCAGACCGCGGGCCCGAGGCCGTGCGGCAGCGCGTCCAGCATCACCTGTCCGTTCTGGCTGACGTCTTCGAAGCGGAGGTGCATGACGGCGGTCGCCTGCTGCTGCTCGGGGACGCAAGGCTCGTCAGGGAAGTAGCGCATGCCCCGTCTCCATAGCTGACGCCGCCGCGCGCCGCATGGACCAGCGCCTGGGCGCCGCCATGGCCGGCCAGGCCGACGGCGCGCGTCCATGGTACGATCGCCGCGTGACGCTCCTGAAAATCGCCCACATCGGCAACCCTGTCCTCAGGCAGCGAGCGCGTGAGGTCACGGCAGAAGAGCTCTCCTCCCCTGCGATGCAGGCGTTCATCGACGATCTGGTGGAGACGATGCGCGACGCGAACGGCGCGGGCATCGCCGCCACCCAGGTCCATGTGCCGGTGCGCATCTTCGCGGTCGAGGTGCAGGACAACCCCCGCTATCCGTACAAGCCGAACATCCCGCTCACCATCGTGGTCAATCCGGTGATCGAGCCGCTCACGCAGGAGACGTTCGAGAACTACGAAGGGTGCCTGAGCGTCCCGAACCTGAGGGGTGTTGTCGATCGCGCCACCGAGATCCGGCTCACCGGCCTGGATCGCGACGGGAGGCCGATCGACCGCGTCGTGCGCGGGCTGTCGGCGGGCACCTTCCAGCACGAGAAGGATCACGTCGACGGCGTGCTCTTTATCGATCGCGTGAAGGATCCGCGGACGCTCTGCACCTGGGCGGAGTTCGACCGCTATCACAAGCAGCCCTTCGTCGAGCGCATCGTCCCTTTCATCCAGCGGATGGGCGGCTGAGGCGCCTCGTCGCGCGGGCCCTGCTCGTGCGTGTGACCGCTGCGCGGACCAGGGCGCTCGGCGCGAGCTCGAGCGCTCCCGCGGACATGCGCCTCCGCGAACGCAGGCCGCACGCCTCTCGCCCGCGCTGGCGGGGAGGGACGTGCGGTGCCTGCTGGCGGGGAGCGATCAGGCGCCGCCGCCGGTCCGCTCTTCGCGCTCGATCTGCTCCTGGTAGGCGACGCTGTAGCGCGCCCAGGGACGCAGCTTGAGGCGGCGGTAACCGATGGGCTCGCCGGTACCCTCGCACATCCCGTAGCTCCCCTCCTTCATCTTCGCGAGAGCACGGTCGATCTCGGCGAGCACGCGGACGTCGCGCTCCAGGAGCTTCGACGTCAGCGACGTCGCGCCCTCGGCGTTGGCCTCGTCCATCTCGTCGCCCACCTCGCGCGAGATGTCGCGCTCCGCGTGCTGCCGCTCATCGATGTTGGCGACGAGGGCCGCCCGGCGCTCCTCGAGCGCCTGCTTGAGCTCGTCGAGCTGCTCCGGCGTCAGATCGGGCAGGTCGGAGTCGTCCGTTTCGGGCGCCGCGCGGCGCACGGGCGGCCTCGGCATGGCGGCTGCCGTCGTGACGGACGTCTCCGGCCGCGCCGGGCTCATTCCGTCGCGACTCGCACCTTCACGGTTGTTCATTGTTTCCTCTCATCTTTTCGGTGGCAATTCGCGTACCGATCTTGAACGTGGGCGGACGAAGCACGCGCGAGGCGCGGTGACCAGGAAACACGACCGAGCAGGAGCGGCCGCGCCAGGCTACTGGCTATGGTGATAGCGCATCCACGAGCCTATGGCTTCGTGATGCCGGCCATTCGAAACCCTGCCGCGACGAGCGCGCCGATGTCCTCGAGCACGGGCTTCGACACGTTGATCGAGATCTCGGCCCGCGGCGCGGCGCCGCCCTGCTGCTGGGTGGTGATGAACATCAGCCCTTCCCCTTTGTGGGGGAGCTTTGCCAGCGCTTCGCCGAACATTCGGGCTTCCCTAGGCAGCGCCAGCGGGGACGCGCCGGGCTGGTCCAGCGTCGTGAGCACGCTCTGAAGCGTGCGGGTGATCGGGGTGAGCGTCGAGAATCCACCCGAGGCGAACTTCCCGGTCTTCAGCTTCTCGAGCCCCGGACGTGACGCGAGCGTCGCCGCGGCGGGCGCGCCCGCTTTCACCGTGGCGAGCCGCCTCAGCAGCTCGCCCTTGTCGTGCCCGAACGCGACCCACGTCGTCTTCTCGTCACCCATGACGAAGAGGTGGAGCGTCATCGTCAGCTTGGGCTTCTGCTTGCCCTTGGCGGCGGGGGTCGAACTCGCGTCGCCGTCGAGCGGCGGGAGCTCGTGGACGAGCTGGACCTCGACGGCGAGGGACGTCTTCCCGAGCTCCTTCGGCGCCTGGACCGTCTTGACCGTCGGCAGATCCTTCGGATTGACGTCGATCTCCGGGAGCCGCTTGCGCAGCCCGGGCGTGTTGTAGGCGGTGACGGCGTTCTTCACGTACTTGATGATCGCGTCGGGCGCCTCCTCAAACCCGAACAGGTTCCAGCCGACGAAGCCCCCCATCATCTTGTCGAGCGCCTCGTTCGGCGTCGGCTTCCCGGCCTGCGCAGCGGCAGGAGGCGCGTCGACGTACCCGTGGGCGGACACGCTGGGCCCCCTGTTGATAGGCGGCGAGAGGACGCCGGCGAGCGCCTTGCGATCGGCGGGGTTGCCGATCTTCTCCTTCTCCAGCCACCCTTCGAGCATCTCGCGCAGCGTCTTCAGGATGCCGCCGTAGTGCGCCGGGTCGTAGCCGTGGTCGAAGAACGCGCCGGCGCTGTCCTTCGGCACGCGCCAGTAGAGCTCCGGCGCGGCCCCGGCGCGGTTCGCGCCGTCGGCCATCGTCTTGGCGAGCCACGACGACTGGCCCCGGAGCTCCAGGGCAGCCGTGAGGCTCACGCAGGACTGGTTGTCGACCTGGAGATCGACGACCGCCTTGCTCGCGTCGTTGATGAGCGCCTCGAGCTCCTGCTGGACGGCGGTCGTCGCGTCGGTGAGCGCCCGATCGAACTGGGGCTGTCCGATCGAGAGCTGGCTCTGCGCGAGGATAGGGAGCCCGCCGAGCTGCTGCTTCGCCATGCCGCCGAACTTCGTGCTGAGCGGGACGAAGCGGACCTCGCCGTGGAGATCGCGCGCCTCGGGCGCGAGCGTCGGCAGCGTGCGCGCGAGGTACGGCCCGAGCGTCGTCACGTCGCGGTCCCGATCGCCGCAGAGGAGCCGCGCGGGCGCCGATCCGGCGGACGCGGCGAGGAAGCAGCTCGATGACGAGGGCTCCTTGCCGCCGATCTTCCACATGCCGGGCTTCACCTCGGTGAGCGCGGCGCCCGCCTCGAGCGCGCCCCTCGCCCGCTCGAGCGACGTGAGCCCGAACGACACGGCCGCCACGGGCTTGCCCCGCTTCGAGCTGTCATCGAGCGCGACGATCAGGTGCACCGGCGCGTCGAGCGCGAGCACCGCGGCGAGCTGGTCGGTGTCGATGGAAGGGCTCACGAGCTCGCCCAGCACACCCGAGGAGAACGCCTGCGCGCCCGTCTCCGCGAGCGCCGGAGGCAGCCCCGCGCACGTCGCGATGCTCGACAGCGTCGCCGCGGGGTTGCTCCAGCGGAGCACGCCGACGATGTCGGCCGGCTCGGCGACGGGGGATAGATCGAACGCTGGGCCGGCGGCGACCTGGGCAGGCCCGGCCTTGACCTCGCCTTGTCCTGCTGTCGGCGCGACAGGCGCGGGGGACGGCCCGCAGGCGAGGGAACCGGCCATCAGGACCAGGGGGGCGATCGGCAGGAGAGTTCGCATGAGCGCCGGTTATACGGCTCCCGGACATCCGAGTCGACGCCCAACAAGGAGCGCGCCGCGCAGGCGACGGCCGCGTGCGCCGCATAGCGCGCGGCGGTCGCTCCAAATGCGAACGAGCGCGGACGAATCCGCGCTCGTTGCGTTTGGCGTTTGGCGCTTGCCGCTCGGCGAACGCGCGCGGAGGGATCCGCGCTCGTCGCACACCGTCGAGGAGCGGGCTCCTCGCGGCGATCAGTTCGACTCTTCGAACTCCGCGTCGATGACCGAATCCTTCCCCTTGCCGCCGGCGGGGGGCGGCGGCTGGCCTCCCGGCGCGCCGCCGGGCGCGGCGCCGCCGCCGTCCTGCGGCGGGCCGGCCTTCTCGTACATGACGCTCGCGATGCGGTGCGCTTCCTTCTCGAGCTTCTCCAGCGCCGCGCTCACGGCCGCGTCGTCCTGCTTCTCGATGGCCGACCGCCCCTCGGCGATGACCCCGTTCAGCGCCGAGACGTCGCCCTCCGGCAGCTTGTCCTTGTTCTCGCTGATCGTCTTCTCCAGCGTGTAGCAGAGGTTATCGAGCTTGTTGCGCCGCTCGATCTCCTCGCGCCGGCGCTTGTCCTCGGCCTCGTGCGCCGCCGCCTCGTTGACCATCCGGTTGATCTCGTCCTCCTTCAGGCCGCCCGACGCGGTGATCGTGATGCGCTGATCCTTGCCGGTGGCCGTGTCCTTGGCGTGGACCGAGAGGATGCCGTTCGCGTCGATGTCGAACGTCACCTCGATCTTCGGCACGCCGCGGGGCGCCGGCATGATCCCTTCCAGGTGGAAGCGGCCCAGGGTCCGGTTGTAGCGGGCCTCGGTGCGCTCGCCCTGGAGCACGTGGACCTCGACGCTGGGCTGGCTGTCGGTCGCGGTCGAGAAGATCTCCTTCTTCTGGGTCGGGATCGTGGTGTTCCTCGAGATCATCACGGTCATCACGCCGCCGAGCGTCTCGACGCCCAGCGAGAGCGGCGTGACGTCGAGCAGCACGAGGTCCTTCACGTCGCCCGAGAGCACGCCGGCCTGGACCGCGGCGCCGACGGCCACGACCTCGTCCGGGTTCACGCCCTTGTGGGGCTCCTTGCCGAAGAACTTCTTGACCGTCTCCTGCACGAGCGGGATGCGGGTCGAGCCGCCGACGAGGACGATCTCGTCGATCTGCTGCGGCGACTTCTTCGCGTCGGCGAGCGCCTTGCGGGTCGGCTCGAGCGTGCGGTCGATGAGCGGCCGGATCATCTGCTCGAGCTTCGCCCGGGTGAGCTGCTTCTGGAGGTGCTTCGGCCCCGAGGCGTCCGCGGTCAAGAACGGCAGGTTGATCGTCGTCTCCTGCACGTTCGACAGCTCGATCTTCGCCTGCTCCGCGGCGTCCTTGAGCCGCTGCACGACCATCTTGTCGTTCGAGACGTCGATGCCGGTGTCCTTCTTGAACTCGGCCGCGAGCCAGTCCATCACGAGGTGGTCGACGTCGTCGCCGCCGAGGTGGGTGTCGCCGTTGGTCGAGATGACCTGCACGACGTTGTCGCCGACCTCGAGGATCGAGATGTCGAACGTGCCGCCGCCGAAGTCGTACACGGCGATGACCTGCTCGTTCTTCTTGTCGAGCCCGTACGCGAGCGCGGCGGCCGTGGGCTCGTTGACGATGCGCTTCACGTCGAGCCCGGCGATGCGGCCCGCGTCCTTGGTCGCCTGGCGCTGCGAGTCGTTGAAGTACGCCGGCACGGTGATGACGGCCTCGGTGACCTTCTCGCCGAGGTAGTCCTCCGCGGCCTTCTTCAGCTTCTGGAGGACCTTCGCGGAGACCTCGGGGGGCGACATCTGCTTGCCGCGCACCGCGATCGAGGCGTCGCTGTTCTTGCCCTTGCTGACCGTGTACGGGACGCGCTTCGCCTCTTCCTGCACCTCCTCGTAGCGGCGCCCCATGAAGCGCTTGGCCGAGTAGATGGTGTTGGTGGGGTTCGTGACCGCCTGGCGCTTGGCGATCTGCCCGACGAGCACCTCGCCCTTGTCGTCCCAGGCCACGACGGACGGCGTGAGGCGCGAGCCCTCCTCATTCACGATGACCTTGGGCTCCTTGCCCTCCATCACCGCGACGACGCTGTTGGTCGTGCCGAGATCGATGCCGATGATCTTGCCCATGACGTTGAACCCTCCGAGAACTGTTTGCGCGACGGCCTGATGGCCACGGGGGGCGAGAAGACCCGACCGGCCAGCAGGGCTCAGCTGACAGCTGCCGCGAGCCACCGCTCCAGAGCCGTCAAAAACCGCTGGGAATCCGGATACTTTCGCCGAGTTTTCGCGAGCTCGCTGGCTCGCGACCGCGAAGCTAACCATGTGCGCCCGAGCGTCAACGCCGCCTCTAGCAATTGCCGTGCGCGCGGGCTGGGGCCGCCCGGACCTTGACCGGAGCCCGGTCGCGCCGCACCTGAGGTGTCCGCGCTTCGCATCGCTAGCGGCGCAAACGATCGCAGACGATGCCGAGCGGGCCGGACCTGAACCGGACGAGAGAATAGAAGAGCGGGCGCGTCCGAGGGGCTTCTTGCGGTCCAAGACGCGCTGAGCTATAGGCGCCCTCCCTCGCAACACCCGAAGGACTCACCATGAAGCCCGGCATCCACCCCGAGTACAAGGCCTCCACGATCACCTGCGCGTGCGGCGCCGTCGTCGAGACCCGCTCCACCCGCGGCAGCTTCACCACCGACGTCTGCTCCGCCTGCCACCCGTTCTACACGGGCAAGCACAAGATCATGGACGTCGCCGGCCGCGTTGACCGCTTCCGCAAGAAGTACGCGACCGCAGGCAAGTAGCCGGGCCGATCGTCCCTCTATCCCCGAACTCCCTTCTTTCACCGGATTCGCCCGTCACGCCGCGCCCGCCCAGGGCGTGGCGGATGGGCTCGTTCGCCTGGAGCCCGCTGGCCCTGCGCGGAACGTGAGCGGCCGAGACGTCGCGCGCGGCGTACGCGGACCCGGACGCGAAGGCGAACCCGACGACGTCGGCACATTCACCTGTGCAGCGCTCGTCGGTCGGGCCGATGCGCTGGCCGTGTTATGCGCTAGATTGGAACGCGTATGAGCGATCAGCCTGCACGTCCGTATATCGGCGGCCAAGCGGTCATCGAAGGGGTCATGATGCGGTCGCCGAGCTCGGTCGCGATCGTCTGCCGGCGCCGCTCGGGAGAGCTGGTCGTGCGCGAGCAGCCGATGACCGCCGTCTCGAAGGGGCCGCGCACCTGGCCGTTCGTGCGGGGGGTCGCGACGCTCGTCGAGTCGCTCCGCCTGGGATCCCAGGCGCTCCGCTGGTCCGCGGACCTCTACGAGCAAGATCTCTCGGCCGAGGAGGCGGGCTCGGCCAAGGGGCCGGAGTCGAAGCGCCCGAGCGCGGGGCAGGCGGGCGGGGTGAACCTCACCTCCCTGGCGCTCAGCATGGCGGCGATCGCTGCGCAGGACGTGGAGCCCGCGCAGGTCACGGGCAGCCCCGCGCCGGGCGGCGGCGCAGAGGGGAAGAAGCGCGGAGGAGGGATGGGCATGATCCCGATCCTCTTCGCGGTCCTGCTCTTCGTGGCGGCGCCCCAGGCCGGCGCCGAGCTGGTCAACAAGCTCCTGGGCCTCGGCCTCGAGGTCACGTCGCCGGCGTTCCAGGCGATCACCGGCGTGGCGAAGCTCGCCATCGTCGTCGGCTACCTCCTGCTGATCCGCCAGATCCCCGAGGTTCGACGCGTTTTCCAGTACCACGGCGCCGAGCACAAGGCGATCTCCACCTACGAGGCGCACGAGCTCCTCGAGGTCGAGAACGCGCGCCGGAAGACGGCCATGCACCCCCGCTGCGGGACGACGTTCCTGGTCATGGTGGCGCTCGTGTCGATCGTTGTGTTCTCGGTGGCCGGGGCGTCCCTCGGGGCGCTCCTGCCCAAGCTGCCCGGCGGCCGGCTCGTCGAGAGCGTCACGTTCTTCCTGATGAAGCTGCCGTTCCTCCCGCTGATCGCCGCGGTCACCTTCGAGATCCAGCGGATCTTCGCGCGTTATTGCACCACCGGCCCGCTCCGCGCGCTGCTCTGGCCGGGGTTCCTGGTCCAGAAGATCACGACGGCGGAGCCCGACGACGCGCAGCTGGAGATCGCCCTCGCGTCGCTCCGCGCGACGCTCTGGCGCGAGGCCTCGGTGGCCGCTCCTGTCCAGCCCGATCGGGTGTTCGCCGACTACTCCAAGCTGCTGGCCGACCCCGGCTACGCAGGCGCTCACGGCTAGCGCGCGCCGGCTCCGCCGGGCCCCTCGCCGCCGTCCAACCCCGCGTCGTCTTCGGATTGCAGATGCTACCTATCGCGAAACTCGAGGCGGTTCAGCGCCGCTTTCAGGAACTCGAGCACCTCATGTGCAGCCCGGCGGTGCTCTCCGCGCCGGCCGAGCTCCAGCGGCTCAACCGCGAGCGGACCGAGATCGAGCCGGTGGTCGTCGCCTTCGCCCGGCTGCGGGACGTCGAGCGGCGCATCGCCGAGGATCGCGAGGCGCTGAGCGATCCCGACCTGTCCGAGCTCGCCCAGGCGGAGCTGCCCGAGCTCGAGATCGAGCGCGAGCGGCTCGCCGGCGAGCTCGAGGTGCTCCTCCTGCCGAAGGACCCCAACGACACGCGGAACACCGTGATCGAGATCCGCAGCGGCGAGGGCGGCGAGGAGGCGGCGCTCTTCGCCGCCGATCTCTTCCGCATGCTCTGCCGCTACGCGGAGACGAAGCGGTGGAAGGTCGAGGTGCTCAACCTGAGCGAGGCCTCCGCCGGCGGCTACAAGGAGGTCGCGGCGCTGATCACGGGGCAGGACGTCTACTCCCACCTCCGGTACGAGGGCGGCGTCCACCGCGTCCAGCGCGTCCCCTCGACGGAGACGCAGGGGCGGATCCACACCTCGACCGCGACCGTGGCCGTGCTGCCCGAGGCCGACGAGGTCGACGTGCACATCGACGACAAGGACCTGGAGATCTCGATCGCCGCATCGGGCGGCCCCGGCGGCCAGGGCGTCAACACGACGAACAGCGCCGTGCAGATCAAGCACCTGCCGACGGGCATGATCGTGAAGTGCCAGGACGAGCGCTCCCAGCTGAAGAACAAGGCGAAGGCGATGAAGGTGCTCCGGAGCCGGCTGCTCGAGCTCGAGCAGCGCCGGCAGGAGGAGGCCCAGAGCGCCGAGCGAAGGACCATGGTCGGCACGGGGGAGCGGGCGCAGAAGGTGCGGACCTACAACTTCCCGCAGAACCGCGTGACGGATCACCGGATCGGCCTCACGCTGCACAAGCTCGACAAGATCATCGAAGGGGACCTCGACGAGCTCATCGGCGCGCTGCGCACGCACCGCCAGGCGGAGCTCCTGCGGCGTGGCGGGCTCTCGGGGCCCGCGCTGGAGCCCGCCACGTGATGGGGGCGCCGTCCATCGAGAGCGGGGCGCCGCCCGTCGATCTGGAGGCGCTGCTCGTCGCGCTCGTGCTGGCGCCGTCGACCTTCTCGCGAAACCGCTTCTTCTCGCTGTACGCCGACCCGGAGGCGCGCCGGGTGCGGCGGCGGGCGGCGCTGCTCAGGAGCATCGTGCGGCAGCTGGTCGCGGGCGCGGACCGCGCCGGGCTCGCGCCCGCCGCGAGCGGCGGCGCGCTGCTCACCTACGACGTGCCGTCGCTCGGGTTGAAGCGCACCGCCGCGCTCGACGCCCTGGAGCTCGCGGTGCTCCGCATCGCTGTCGCGCGCGGGGTGGTCCCGCGGGCCGAGCAGCCGGGCGGCGGGGGCGCCGCGCCGAGCTCGGCGACAGGCGCCGCCTTGCCGGATGCGCTCCTCCCCGAGCCGGCGGACACGTCGCGGATCGAGCGCGCGCTCGCCCGGCTGCTGCCCGAGGGGAAGGCTGGCGGAGCGCTGGAGCCTCCTGGCGAGGGGGAGCCGGGAGAGCCGGACCCCGGGACCAGGGCGCTGCCGCGTGACCAGGCGCGGCGTGACTCGCAAGCACCCTGGGAGTAGGAGGCGGCCATGTGCATCTTCTGCAAGATCGCGAACAAGGAGATCCCGTCGAAGGTCGTGTTCGAGGACGAGCACGTCATCGCCTTCCACGACGTGAACCCGCAGGCGCCCACGCACGCGCTCGTCATCCCGAAGCGCCACATCGCGGGCATCGCCCAGGCCACGCCCGAGGACGAGGCCGTCCTCGGCCGGCTGCTCCTCGCAGCGCGGCGGGTCGCGGAGCTCACCGGCATCGCGGAGAGCGGCTTCAGGACCGTGGTGAACAGCGGCGCGAACGCCGGCCAGACGGTCTTCCACATCCACGTCCACGTGATGGGTGGAAGGCCGATGGCCTGGCCTCCCGGCTGAGCGCCGTACGCGCCGACCGCGCTCAGCGGACGCCGCGGGCGGCGCTCACCGCCGCGTCGAGCCACGCCGCCTCGTCGTCGCGGAGCGACGGCTGCCTCGGCAGCGCGGTCGGCAGGGCGCGGGGCTGCGACGCGCCGTGGGCGCGGAGGTGCGCGGACGTGATGGCGCCGACGCGCCCACCCACGCCGAGGAACAGCGCGAAGAGATCCGGGCCCACCGCGCGCCGCGGGGCGGGCCGCACCGCGAGCTCGGCGCCGGACGCGAGCCGCGCGGTGAACCCGGCGACGAGGTGATCGACCGGATCGCTCCACGGATCCGGGGCGCCGGGGGCGCCCGCCGCGATCCACGCGTCGAGCGTCAGCTCGGGCGAGGTCGCGCCGAAGTCGATCGCCAGTGTGAGGCCGCGCTGCTCGAGGGCGCGCTCGATCTCGCCGAGGCGAGCGGTACCGGCGGCGTGCACGAGCATGGAGTCGCCGTCGAGCAGAGGCGCCGCGGGCGGCGGCGGCAGCGGGCGGCGCGCGGCGGAGGACGCCTCGCGCGGGAGCAGGTTGCCAGGGTTCATGACGCCGGCGGGGTCGAAGACGCCGCGGAGCGCATGGATGACGTCGGCGCCGAGGCCGAGCTCGGCGCCGAGCCGCGGCGCCTTGCTCCGGCCGACCCCGTGGTGATGCGAGAGCGTCCCGCCGGCGTCGATCGCTGCGTCGAGGGCCGCCCGCCAGGCCGCGTCGTACTTCGCCTCGGCCGCCGGGACGCTCGGAGCGCTGCCGGCGAAGGTGAAGTAGATGCTGCAGCCGTCCGGGTACGCGTGGGACAGGTGAGCCATCACGAACACGTGGCGCCCGAGCGCGCCGCGCACCGCGCGGTAGAGCCCGTCGAGGCGCGACCAGGGCGCGGCGACCTCCATGGTGTCGCTGAACGCGCCGGCCATGAACACGGGCGCCTGGCGGTAGCTCACGCTGTAGCGGTGCGCGAGCCAGTGGCGCGCGGGCTCCTCGCCGAGCGGCCTGGCCCCGCCGCGCTCCGCGATCGCCGCGGCGCGGGCGAGGTCGTCCGCGCTCGCGCGCGCCGTGCCCTCGAAGATGAGGATGAGCGTCGCGCCGCGGAGCACGCGCGACCCGACGCCGTCGACGATCTGGTTGAGGAGCCCCGGCGCGCGCAGCAGGCCGCGCAGCACCGCGGCGCCGGCCCCGGGGCCGCGGGCACCGTGCCCCCGCGCGGCCGCCCCCTCGGAGGATTCATCGGCCGCGGCGGCGTGGGCGCGCTGCCGGCGCACGGCGCCCAGCCGGGCCATGAAGGAGTCGAACGGGTCGTAGAGCCGCGAGACCGCCGGGCGGAGGCCGGCCTGGAACATCGTCCGCATCGCGTCCCATCCGGCCTCGACGCCGGGGAACGAGAACGCGGCGAACGCGCGCGCCGGCGGCGCCGGGTGCAGCCGGAGCGTCGCGGCGGTGACCACGCCGAGCACGCCCTCGCTGCCGATGAGGAGCGGCGTGAGATCCGGGCCTCGCGCGCGCCGATCGAAGCGGACGATCTCGCCGCGGCCGACGACGCACTCGAGCGACGCGACCATGTCCTCGATCTTGCCGTAGAGCCCGGAGCACTGGCCGGCGCTGCGCGCCGCGACCCAGCCCCCGACGGTCGAGCAGAGGATGGACGACGGGAAATGGCCGAGCGTGAAGCCCTCGGCGTTGAGCTCCTCCTCGAAGCGGATGCCGAGCGCGCCGGCCTCGACCTCGACCGAGGGGGCCTGGCGATCGAGCGAGCGGCGGCGAGAGAGCCGCTTGAGATCGAGCACGACCGTGCGCTCGTCCGGCAAGACGCCGCCGCACACGCCCGAGCCCGCACCGAAAGGCACCAGCGGGAGCCCCTCGTCCGCGCAGAAGCGCACCACCTGGGCGACCTCCTCCGCGGAGGACGGCCAGACGATCATCCCGGGCCGGTGCTCGGCGATGCGGCCCTCCGTCACCGCGAGGTGGTGCCGCGGCCAGAGATCGCGGGCGTAGGCGATCTGATCGACGGGGGAGGCGCTGCGCGGGATCCCCGGCAGCGCGCGCGCGATCGCGGCCTCGAAGCTCATTCGCGGGGAGCCCTAGCGCCTCAGCTCCGCTCGGCAAGGACGATGAGCCGCGGCGACTCGGAGCCGAAGAAGACGCCGGGGTGCGCAGGGTGTCCGGTCACCTCGGTGACCTTGAAGCCCGCCTCGTGGAGCACCTTGCCGAGCTCGTGCAGGCCGTAGAGGCGGAGCGAGTAGTCGAGCTCGCGCGAGCGGCCGTCCTCGAACATGACGGTGCGCTTCACCTTGAGCCTGCTCGTGAAGAAATCCACGTGCATCTCATCCATGCAGACGCAGCCCTCCCCCTCGAACCAGACGAGGCTCGGCTGGCGGGACGCCACATAGTCGCGGTTGACGATGTCGAGCAGGAGCATCCCGCCGGGGCGGAGGGCGCGGCGGATGCGGGCGAGGACATCCGCGTTCTTCTCGTCGTCGAAGTAGCCGAAGCTCGTCGACCAGCAGTAGACGCCGTCGAAGGTCTCCTCGAACGTCATCTCGCGCATGTCGCCCTGGAGGAAGTTCAGCTTCTGGCCGCGATCCTGCGCCTCGTCGGCGGCGCGGGCGAGCATGGCGAGCGACAGGTCGTAGCCGACGACGCTGTAGCCGCGGCTGGCGATCTCGATCGCGTGGCCGCCTGCGCCGCACGCGAGATCGAGGATCACCGCGCCCTTCTCGACGCCGAGCCGCTCCTCGATGAAATCGACCTCGCGGCGAACCACCTTGCTGTCGATCTTGTCGAGCGTGCGCAGGAAGTCGTCGCCGAAGAGCTCCTCCCACCACGGGCGCTTCCGGCGCGCGGCGGGCTCGGTCGACGGGCCGGAATCGTGCTCGGCCTGCTTCGCCGCGGGCGCCGCGGCGGGAGCGGCGGGCCGCGCGGACGCGGACGGCTCGCCGTGCGACGAAGGCGCCGACACGGGCGGCGCCGACGCGGGCGGCGGCGGCACCGAGCTCGTGAACGTCGCGAGATCCGGCGATGCAAGCGCCTGCGCGCGCGGGCGCCGCGGCGGCAAGGGAGGCGGCGGTGGCTTCTTCGGGTGCGCGGCGTGCGGATCGGCCTGCGCGGCCGAGCCCGCGTCGGCGAGCTCGGCGTCGCGCTCGGGCTCGACCTCCTCGAGCTCGACCTCGGTGCTCCTCGGCGGCACGGTGATGCGCGTCGCGTCGCCCTGCGCCTGCTGGCCCTCGCCGCCCGCGGGAGGAGCGCCGGACAGCTCGGCCTTCGCCTCGTCGACGGGCTCGGACTCGGGCTCGACCTCCGCGACCTCGTCCGCGCCCGCCCCCAGCGGCCAGTCCAAGGGGCGCGCGTCGATCTCCGGCGCCGAGGTTTGCCTCCTGGACCGCCTTCGAGGCGCCGGCTGGAGGGCGTCGAAGGCGGCGTCGCGCGCCGTCGGCGGGCCCTCGGAGAGGCCTTCCTGGAACGAGTCGAGGCCCATCCCGGTCGGGACGTCGTCCGGCCGGATCCTGAACTGGAGCGGCGGCCACTCGTGCTCCGCCGGATCGGTCAAGAGCGGCGGTCTGGCGGGCTCGGCGGCCGAGGTGACCGGCGGCACCGGCGGCAGGTCCGACTCGATGCTGACAATCTGGAGCGGCCGGATCACCGCGACCGAATCGGGATCGATGATGAGCCCGCTCGGCGCCGGCATCGGCGGCATGCTCGAGGATTTCGGCGACGGGCGCGGGACCGCACGGGGCGCGACCAGCTCGGCCAGGTTCGTCGCCGCGGCCGTCGCCGCCGCCGGCTTGCTGGGGGGCCTGGATCCATCGAGCGCGGGCTCGCTGGGATGCCTGGGCGCCTCGAGCGTCGGGTAGCTGGGGCGCCTCTCGGAGGCGCTCGGCCACCCGTCGTCGTCCGCCTCGTCGCGCGAGCGCTGCGCCGCGGCATCCTCGGGCACGGTGGCGCGGTCGTGCGTGGTGACCTGATCGTCGCCCTGCTGCGCTGCGTCTCCCGACACGTTCACGAGCCGCCGCGAGCGCCGTCGCCCGGTCTTCGCGCCCTCGCCGCGCTCCACCTCCGCCGCCCGCTCCACCTCCGTCGCGAGCGATTGCCAGGACCGCCTGGAGCTGGAGCTCGTCGGCAGGGGAGCGCCGTGCCGCGAGCGCTCCGTGGGCGGTCCGGCGATCCGCGGGTCGAGATCGAGGTCCGGGATCTCCGCGATCTGCCCGCCGGAGCTCCCGTCCGCGATGCCCGCGATGACATCGAGGCGCGGCAGCGGCGTCGTCGTCGCGAGCTGCGGGCGCGCGCTGGGCGAGCGCTCGGGCCGTGGGGCGGACGCGCGCGCGGGGAGCGAGCCCTGCTCTCCCTGCGGCGCCGGTGCGGCCGCGTTCCCTGCCTCGCCCGGCAGCGGCGCGCCGGGCTCTCCGGAGGCGCCGCCTTCCTGGGCGGGCGTAGCCAGGGGGTTGCGCGGCCGCTCGCTCGTCATCGCTGGCCCCCTCCGTCCAGCGGCTCGCCGTAGAGGATCGGCCCAGGCGCCCTGCTCCAGGGCGGGGCCACCCCGCGCTCCACGAACATGACCGCGGTGGATCCGAGGTGGAACTTGCCGATCTCCTCGCCGCACGCGACCGGAAGGGCCGGCGAGATCGTGTGCACGCCGAGCGGCACGTCGCGCGCGTCGACGGCGCTCACCGTGATCCGTCCGACGATCATCGCGCCCACCATCACCACCGTAACGCGCCCCTGGCGCTCCGTGTCGATCACGATCGCGACGCGCCGGTTGCGCGCGAAGAGGCCCGGGACGTGGCGTTCGCCGATCGCGTTCACCGGGAACAGCTCCCCCGGCATCGAGCGGATGAGGCTCACCCGCCCGGCGACGGGCGAATGGACCCGGTGGTAGTCGCGGGGCGACAGGTAGACGATCGCGAACTGCCCGCCGTCATAACGCGTGGCTTCCGCGGGGTCGCCCACGAGGTCTTCCACGCGGTAGGGCTGCCCTTTGATGGTCAGCCGCCCGCCCTCGGTCACGGGGCCGAGCGCCTCGACCCGGCCGTCGGCAGGGCTGGTGATGGCTCCGGGATCGGAGCAGACAGGGCGCATCCCCTCGCGGAGCTTGCGCGTGAAGAACGCGTCGAAGCTCTCGTAAGGGCTCGTCAGCACCTCGGCGGCGTCCATGTCGACGCGGTACGCGCGCGCGTAGAGCTTCACCACCGTGTTCAAGACGGCGGCGGGTGCCCTGGCGTCGCAGAGGCGGCCAACGGCCCGGGTAATGCGCTCTCGCGGAAGCACCCGCAACAGCTGTGCGGCGGCGTAGGTGGCAACGGTCATTGTGCGGAGCAGCGGTAACGATGCGGGAACGATGCGGGAAAAGAGCGGTGCAGGAATGCTAGGCCTCAGGAAGGACCTTGGTCAACGCTCGGGTCAGACGAACCTTCCAGCGTCGGCGCGGTCCCCAGCCAGCGAGGGAGCTCAGCCTTGACGCGACGCACAGCGCGATCCGAGGCGCGACGCCAGGCCCGTCCCCCGCGCCCCACGTTTCTCCACGTCGCTGCGAGCGCGTCAATCGCGAAGCGCCGCTCCGCGCAAATGGGGGCGCGAGGGCCCGCGGGCCGTCCCCTCGACGCGCTCCATTCTGAAGCGGCGATCCGGGCCTCGCGCTGCAACTTCGATCGACCTCCGCGGGCGCAGCAGAAAAGCGGAGCGGTTTCAAGGGCCTGCGTCCTGGCACGCCGCTCGCTGAAGCGGGGCGAGGAGGCTCGCAACAACGATGGAGATCACGTTCTGGGGAGTTCGCGGGAGCATCGCTTCGCCTGGGCCGGAGACGGCTGCGGTGGGCGGAAACACAAGCTGCGTGGAGGTTCGCTGCGGATCGTCGCGGATCATCCTCGATGCAGGGACGGGCGTACGCAAGCTCGGAGATGCGCTGCTCCGGGAGGGACCGGTCGAGGCGACGGTGCTGCTGTCGCACCTGCACTGGGACCACATCCAGGGGCTGCCGTTCTTCGTGCCGGCGTACCTGCCGAGCTCGCGGCTGTCGATCGTGGGCAGCGCGCACGGGGTCGGGAGCCTCCGCGAGGTGCTCTCGACGCAGATGGCCGCGCCGAGCTTCCCCGTCCGCATGGACGAGCTCTGCGCGCAGATCGCCGTGCGGGAGGCGCGGCCGGGCGAGGCGTTCGACGTGGGCGAGGTCCACGTGCGGATCGCCAAGCTCAACCACCCGGGCGGCGTCCTCGCCTACCGCGTCGAGCACGAGGGCCGCAGCGTCGTCTACGCGACCGACACCGAGCACTACGCCTGCGTCGATCCGGCGCTGCGCGCGCTCGCGGACGGCGCCGACGTGCTCATCTATGACGCGCAGTACACCCCGGAGGAGTACCGCGGCGACGGCGGGCGCTCGAGGGTCGGCTGGGGGCACTCGACGTACGTCGCGGGCGCGGAGATCGCGCGGGCGTGCGGCGCGCGGAAGCTCGTCCTGTTCCATCACGACCCGCAGCGGACGGACGCCGGCGTCGCCGAGATCGAGCGCCTCTCCCGCGAGCTCTTCGCTGGATCGGTCGCCGCGCGCGAGGGGCTCTGCATCCACGTAGAGGCCCTCGCGCGGGCCGCGTGATGACGCGGATGACGACAAGCGCGGCGCCCTCTATGCTGGATGCTGCTCCGCTATCCATGTCGCGCCTCTCGCTGCTCGTCGATCTCGCCTCCCTCCTCGCCCGGGAGGTCGACTTCGACGCCCTCCTCGGCACGGCGTGCGAGCGGCTCGCGAAGGCGCTCCGCGCCGACCGCGCGACGATCTGGCTCGTCGACGCCGAGCGCGGCGATCTCGTGACGCGCGTCGCCCTGCTGCCCGAGCTCCCCTCGCTCAGGCAGCCGCTGGAGCGCGGCATCGCCGGGCACGTGGCCACGACCGGGCAGGTCGTGCGCGTCGACGACGCGTCGCGCGACCCGCGCTTCGATCCGTCGGCGGACCGGGCGACGGGCTACACGACGCGCTCGATGCTCGTCGCGCCCATCCGCGAGGACGGCGCCGCGCCGGTCCGCGGCGTCGTCCAGCTGCTGAACCGCGCGGGCGCGCCCTTCGACGAGGAGGACCAGCGCTACCTCGTCGCCCTCGCGACGCAGCTCGCCCGCGCCCTCTCGCTGACGACGCTCCGCGCCGCCGAGGGCGGCGGCCCGGGGGTCGTGCTGCAGGGGCCGTTCAACCGGATCGTCGGCCGGAGCGAGCGGCTGGCCGCCGTGTACGAGAAGGTCCAGCTCGCGGCCCAGACCGACGCGACCGTGCTGCTCCGCGGGGAGACAGGCACCGGCAAGAGCCTTTTCGCCCGGGCGATCCACGTCAACTCGCGGCGCCAGACGAGGCCCTTCGTCACCGTCGACTGCACGACGCTGCCGGCGCAGCTCGTCGAGAGCGAGCTCTTCGGCCACGAGCGGGGGGCGTTCACCGGCGCGGACCGGCGCGTGCCGGGCAAGGTCGAGCTCGCCGAGGGCGGCACGCTGTTCCTCGACGAGCTCGGGGACCTGCCGCTCGACATCCAGGGCAAGCTCCTTCGCTTCCTGCAGGACCGCTCCTTCGAGCGCGTCGGCGGCCGCCAGTCGCTCCGCGCCGACGTGCGCGTCGTGTGCGCCACGCACTGCGACCTCGAGCGCGCCGTCGCCGATGGGCGCTTCCGGAAGGACCTCTACTACCGCGCGCGCGTCGTCGAGATCGATCTGCCGGCCCTGCGCGAGCGCGGCCCCGACGACGTCGAGACGCTGGCGCGGCACTTCGCGGACGTCTACGCGACGAGGTACGGCAGGCCGTCGCCGCGCTTCGATCCGGACGCGCTCCGCCACCTGCGCGCTCATACGTGGCCGGGCAACGTGCGCGAGCTCGAGCACTGGGTCGAGAGCGCCATCGCCCTCGCGCCGGACGGCCGCATCTCCGCGGGGCACCTCCCGACGCGCCGGGGTGAAGGCGCCCCGCCGCACGCCGCCGCGGCGCCCGAGGGCGACGCGCGGGTGGCGCTGCCGCTCGGGCTCACCCTCGACGAGGTGACGCGGCGCTACGTCGAGGCGATGGTCCGGGCGTGCGAGGGGAACAAGACGGAAGCGGCGAAGCGGCTGGGCGTCGGCAGGAACACCCTGGCGCGCGCGCTCCGCGCGAAGCACTGAGGCCGCGCTGAGCGCGCGACCTCCTCACCCCGGGTCCACCGGGAACGTCAGGCCGATCCCGGCGATCGCCGCGACGGACGAGGTCTTCCACCTCCCGGCCGGGCCGGCCGAGAGCAGAGGGCGCGCCAGGACGAGGTGCAGCTCGAGGAAGCTGCGCAGCTGGAGGTGCCGCGCGATGCGCCACTCGGCGCCGCCGCGCGCGCCGGAGGTGAGCAGCCAGAGGATGCCGTCTTCCGTCTGGGTGACGCTCTCCGGGACGGGCGCGCGGACAGCGCCGAGCTGGAAGACGTTGCACAGGAAGACGTCGTCCCGGTGCCTGCAGAGCGACATGACCCCCAGGCCGGCGCTGATGCGCCGCGGCCCGACGCTCGGCAGATCGCTCGGAGGGCCGCCCAGCGCGACGAGCGCCCGCGCCTCGAGCGACATGGACATGTCGGACCAGCGGAGCGCGACGGCGGGCGAGAGGCCGAGGCCCGCCGTCGGTGTCAGGCCGAATGCCAGCACGGAGGACGCGCTGAACTCGCCGTGCACGCGCGGCTCTGGCGCGCGCTGCGCGCCGTCGGCGTAGGCCGGGGCCGGCAGGGCGAGGCCCAGCGCGATCATCAAGGGGATGCGACCAGGGTTCGGCATCCCGCGCACCCTAGGAGCGCGCGCCGGCGCGACGGAATCCGGAGCGGGCGCCCTCGCGAACAAACCGCCGCTCGCGCGCCATTGCGTCGAGCGGCGCTATTTCCTCGGCTCGCCGTCTTTTTTTTGATCTCGGAGGCGGCGGGCTAGCGCGCCCTGCGGCGCGCGGCCTCGCAGAGGGCCGAACGGAGGGGATCGCCGGGGAGATCGGGCGGCAGCTTCTCCTCGCAGGCCACGTCGGGGTTCAGCGGATCGAGCGCCGTGCCCGCCGAGAAGGCGCGATCCCCGTCGGGGCCTCCGTGGAGCAGCCCGTGCAGCGACCACCACCGGCCGTAGCGGCTGTGCACGTCCTCCACCCGCTCGACGAGGGGCGAGGCGCTCGCGCGCTCGCCCGACGCCAGCAGCGCGGCGGCGAGGAAGCAGCGCACCGCCGGCTCGTGCGGCGCGAGCGCCTGCGCGCGCGCGTGCTGGACCGCGGCGGCGGCGTGGTGGCCGCGGTCGTGGAGCAGCTGGCCGAGCCGCACCCGCTTGCTCACCTCCTGCCGGTGCGGCATGTCCGCGCCGGGCGCGAGGTCGGGCGGCACGTCGGCCGGCACGCTGGCGAGGTAGGCGCGCCAGCGCTTGTCCCAGGCCGCGAGGTCCGCGCCGGAGATCTCGGCGATCGCCCGCTCGAGGTCCGCGTCGCTACTCGCGTCCTTGAGCCGGCGCAGGAGCTGCGGCAGCGCCGTGTCGCCCGCCTCCCTCGTCCAGTAACGGATGAAGCTCGCGACCTCGGCGAACACGACCGCCGCCTCCTCCGCGCTCGGGAGCATCGCGATCGAGGGGCCGATCTTGTCGAGCGGACGCCCGAGGCCCCTCTGGATGCCCAGGAAGGCGATCGCGTCCGCGGACGGCACGTCGTCCAGCGGGTCGGGCTCGCGCCAGCGGACCTCCTCGCGCTTGGCCACGCCCTCCTGCAGCCACAGCGGGGCGTTGTCGCGCGTCCCGCGCGACAGGGCGAGGTGCGTTATCTCGTGCGCGAGCGTGTCCAGCCAGGGGTAGCCGCTCGGCGTGGCGCGCGGCGAGAGCATCGTCACCCGCCCCCACTTGGCGATGGCGACCGTGCCCGTCGTCCGCGCTGCCTCCTCGGGCAGCCCCGTCATCGCGGAGAGCGTGAACTGATCGCGGACGAGATCGATCCGCAGCGGCCGGAGGAGCTCGACGCCGAGGTCCTTCGCGAGCACGTCGCGCGTCCTCGCCGCGACGTCGACGAGGAGCGGCACGAGCGCGCGATCGTCGTCGTCCTGGAGCCGCACCCAGACGCCGCGCTCCTCGTCGTTCACGACGACGGTCGCCGCGGTGGCCCGGGCGCAGCCGCGCGCGATGTCCCCGAGCGCCGCGCCCTCGGCCGTCGCCGCGAGATCGGGGCGCGCGAGGATCGCCGAGGCGGCGTCGCAGTCGCCCTCGTAGATGGCGAGGCGGCCGCGCTCGAGCGCGAGCGCGAGGTCCGCCGGATCCGCGTCCTTCAGGGCGTCCCGCGCCGCGGGGACGTCGATCTCCAGGATCGCGGCCCGGGCCCGCGCCGCGCGATCGAGATCACCGACCGTGAGGCGCCCGGACGCTGTCGCCGACGCCGTCGCGAGCCCGGCGAGGATCGCCGCCCGGAGGCCGCGCCTCGCGATCGCCGCCGCCCCGCGCCGGGCCGTGGCCGCCCTGCCGCCTGCGTGCGTCATTTCAGGAGCCCCTCGGCGTAACGCTTGACCGCCCCTCGCAGCCGCGGCTCCGAGGTCCCCCCGAGCCCCTCGAGCACGCGACGGCGGAACTCCTCGGGGCCCTTGTGCTTGTCCTTGTCCGGGATGTCGGCCTTCCTCGCCATGTTCCGATCCCCTTCCGACTCGGCGTCGCCGTCCTGACCCTGGTCCTCGCTGCGCGACATCTCGAGCAGCCGCTGCGCGTCGCGCTGGCGCTCGTTGCCGCCCTCGCCGTCTCCCTCGGCGAGGGCGCGCTGGGCGTCGCGCATCGCCTGCTCGGCCTCGTCGAGGCGATCGAGCATCTCCTCGGGCATGCGGCCGTCGCCGCGCTCGCCCCGCTTGCGGAGAGCGCGCGCGCGGTCGGCGAGCGACCCCTCGCGCTGGCTCGACTTCCCGAGGCCGTCCCGCGCCCGCTCCGCCGCCGCCTGCCGCAGCTTGCGCAGCGCCTCCTCGGCCCAGGCCAGCTCCTCGGCGAGCGCCTGCTGCGCCTCGCCGGCCTCGCGCGCGGCGCGCTCCTCCGGGAAGAAGCCGCCGGCCTGCGCGCCGAGCCGCTTCGCGTCGCCCAGCGAGCGCATCGCGCCCCGGCCGCTCGTCACCGCTTCCTCGGGGCGGCCCTGCTCCAGCGCGCCGGCCATCGCCTCGGCCTGCTCCCGGCCAGCCGCCGCGGCGGCCTCGGCCGAGCCCGGCGCCGCGCCCGGCTGCGGCAGGTCCCGCACGGCCTCGCGGATCGCCTCCGCGTGCTTCTTCGCCTCCTCCCGGAGCGCCGCGATGTCCTCGGGCCGCGACGCGCGCGAGAGCTCCTCGGCGACCGCGTTCGTCTCGGCGGCGTGATCGCGCGCGAGCTCCTCGAGATCCCGCTCGCTCTGGGCGACGCTCTCGTCGGCGTTGGACGCGTCCCCGGGGTCCGGCCCGCGCGGCGCGCCGGACTCCACCCCGCCGCGGCCGCCGCCGCCGAACGAAGGCTCCGGCCGCCTGAGCCGCGCCGCGAGGTCGCGCGCCGAGAGCTCGGCGTGCAGCCAGTCGCTGGCGCCGCGGGCGCGCGCGATCCTGCGCAGGTCGTTCGCGACGATCTCGCCGAGGTCGAGGCCGAGCTCGCCGAGCTTGCCGAGCTCGACCCCCCCGCCGCCCAGCACCGCGACGGCCGCCTCCAGGCGGACCTCGCCGCCCTCGCGGTCGCCGTTGCCCAGGAGCTCGGCCGCCGCCGCCGCCTCGTCCGCGACGTCGGCGAGCCGCTGCGCGACGGCCCGGGCGTCGCGGTGGCCCAGGCCGCGCAGGCCGGCGTCGAACGCGAGCAGCGCGCCCTCGGTCTCGTCGAGCAGCCCCTGGTGCGCCGCGCGGGTCGTCGATTTCCGCTCGGCGGCGAGCGCCGCGTCGAGCCGGGCCAGCTGACCTCGGGCGAGCGACGCGATGCGCCCCCGCACCCGCAGCCCGCCGTGATCCGCGGCGAGCGCCGCCTCGACCGCCGCCCTGGCCGTCGCCTGCACCTCGGCCTCGTGCGCCGCGTGCGCCGCGGCGCCGCCCGCCTCCGGCGTCCGCTGGCCGATGCGGTCGGCGAGCAGATCCGTGAGCGCGTCGCGCGCCTTCACGAGCGCGGCGTAGCGCCGCGCCTCGGGCTCGCCCACCTGCGGCGGGATGACCAGGATGGCCTCGCTCCTGCCCCACTTCGGGCCCTCGATCGGATCGTTGTCCCGCGCCTCGATCCGCACCTCGACCGGCACGTACGTCCTGCGGAAGAAGGGATCGCGCGCCCGGAGCTCGTAGCCTCCGCGGTCGACCTTCGCGTCCGCCGCCGGCCGCGAGAGCACCCGCCGCTCCTCCTTCGCTCCGGCGCGCAGGACGAGATCGACCTCGCGCAGGCCGTGATCGTCGGTGATCTCGTAGCGGAGCGGGATGCTGGGCTCGTCGAGGAGCTTCACCGTGCGCGGCGCGCCCTCGAGCGTGACGCGCGGCGCGTCGTCCGGGATCGACACGACGCGCTGCGCGTCGGCCTGCCGGACGCGCACCTGCCCGAAGCGCGCGGCCGCCTGGAGGGTCGTCGACGCGCCGAGCGTCCAGCGGGCGACCACGCTGCCCTTGCCGTCGTCGACGAACGGCACCTCGGCGCCGCCGTCCGTCAGCACGAGCGCGCGCCCCGCGCGGACGGGGCGGCCGCGCACCGTGATCACGGTCCCTCGGGGCTGCATCGTCGGGGCGAACGGCAGGAGCTCCTCCGCGCCCTGGTGCAGGTACTCGGGCGGCGCCGCCGTCATCTCGACCTCCTCGATCCACGGCAGATCGAGGGGAGCCTCGCCGCCGCGGGCGGCGAGGACGTCCAGCCCCTCGACGACGCGCGACGGCTCGATCGCCGCCGCCGCGAGCGCCGCCGCGCCGAGGGCGAGGCCCGCGCTCGCCCACCGCGTCGCCGCCTGGCGCGCGCGCTCGACGACGCGCGCCTGCGAGGCGCGGCCGAGCAGCCGCCGGAGGTGCAGGCCGGCGAGCTCCGGCGAGCCGACCCGATCGTCGGCCGCGGCGCGATCCGCGAGCGTGAGCGCCCGCAGGGTGGCGGCGCCGAGCGCCTCGTCCGTGCGACCGATGATCTCGCGCACCGTGCGCCGGGCGTCGCCGCGCCGCCGGCGCACGAGGATGGCCCGCGCGGCGATCGCCGCGAGCAGCAGCGCGAGCCCGGCGCCGGCGAGCCCGCGGGCGAGCGGCGACCCCACGCGCGCCACGTGCGCCGCGCCGAACAGCCCTGCGCAAGCGGCCGCGGTGAGCGCGCGGCGCGCGGAGGGGCCCACCTCCGCATCCCAGACGGAGCGCAGCCGCGCGATGGACAGGGCCGGCGCCTCGTTATCCATGAAGAAGCAAGGGTAACCGGCGGGAGGAGGTGGTCCAGCGGATCAATGCGATCCCCCGGGAGGCGCGGGCCCGGGCGATCAGACGTCGAGCTCGCCGTCGGTCATGAACCAGCTCTCCGCGTCGAGCAGAACGCGCCGCAGCTCGTCGGGGAAGGCGGGATCGAGGTGGACGATGAGCCACCGCGAGCCGACGTCCGGCGGGTGGGGGCGGGAGAAGAACCCGAGCGCCCGCAGGCGGGCGCTGAACGAAGGGGGCGTCACGAGGAGCATGCCCACGGAGACGTGCCCCTCCCGCCGCATCGCCTGGCAGAACTCGAGCAGCAGGGCGTCGAACGTGGGGCCGTTGTCCTCGCAGAACAGGTCGCTGACCTCGACCTTGTTGTTCCGCACCGAGTAGACGGCGTAGCCGAGCAGCCGCCCGTCATGCCTGTCGAGCATGCAGAAGAAGCGGTATCGAACGTTACCGAGCTGCGCATAGCGCCAGTTCAGGAACCGGGCGCTCCGCTCGCCGACGACCGGCCAGGGCTTCGCCCGCGACCACAGCCCGTCGAAGCGGTGATCGGCGGTGTCCACGAGCTCGGTGCGCACGCGGCTCCCCTTCGCGAGCAGCGCGGCGGTGTCCCGGAGCGCCATCGAGGCGTCGAGGGCGCTGCCCGCGGCCCGGACCAGGAGGTTGTCCGGCTTCACCGTCGCCCGCTGGACGGCGCGCTCCGCCGCGGTCGACAGCGCCTGCGCGAGCGGGGCGGGCGGGGCGCCCGGCTCCGCCGCCTCCCAGAGCGCGCGCCAGCGAGGGTGGGGGACCGCCGACGCGGCCCGCTCGGCGATCCGCTGCACCACCGCGCTCACGGTGCTCCGCTGCTCGCCTGCCGACGAGGCCGCGAGCTCGTTCAGCTTGTACGCGGCCATGAGGGGCCGGACCCAGATGATGGAATCGGCGATCTTCTTGTAGCCGGCGCGCTGGAAGATCGGGAATGAGGCCTTGTTGGGGAAGCCGAACACGAAATCGACCCCGGCGTCGCGGCAGCCCCTCGCGAGCTCTCGCTGGATGCTCATGGCGGCCCCCGCGATGCGGTGCGCCTTGGTCACGCCGAAGTCGCCGAGGACGCCGGCCTTGAGCTTGCGCCCGTCGACGACCAGGTCGCGCGGGTAGAACGAGCCGCTCCCGATGATCTCCCGCTCCGGTCCGTGAAAGCCCATCCAGGTCCGCGGGGGGCCGGCCGGGTTCTGCTCCTGGAACCAGCGCATCCGCCGCTCCACGAGCTCCTGCGATACCTCGCCGTGGGCGAGGTTCTCTTTCCAGAGCTGCGCGAGGACGTCCCTGTGCTCTTCCGGCTGGACGCGGGCGGCGCTGTAGACCTTCTCCATGGCTTTCCGGTGCGTCTCCTGGCGCGGCAGAGCGGCGCGCCGCGCCCGTCATGGCCGAAGGCGGTGAGGGCGTCAATCGCGCCTGGCGGCGCGGCGAGGCGTTCCGCGCTGGGCACAGCGACGCCCGCGCGGCGAAGGCGTCATCGCGGAACCGGAGTACACTCGCGCGATGTCTCGCCGCGCCATCGCCGCCGTCGCCTGGCTCTCGTTGCTGTTCGCCCTGGCTTGCAGCTCCGCGCTGCCGCAGCCCCCTCCAGACGCTTCGCAGGCGAAGAGCAGCGGCGCCCCTGCGGGGCAGCCGAGCCCAGCCGCTGATCCGGGAGCGACGTTCGGTGACGACGTGATGGTCGCGGACGGCGACCCCGGTCCGGTGCCGGTGACCCGCGCGGATCCGGCGCGCGGCAGCCGGCTCGCGCCCGTGACGATCGTCGTGTTCTCCGACTTCGAGTGCCCCTTCTGCAAGCACCTGGGCGGCACGCTGAGGCAGCTGGAGCAGCGGTACGGCGCGGAGCGGCTGCGGGTCGTGTGGAAGAACTTCCCGCTCGCCTTCCACAAGCAGGCTCGGCCGACGGCCGAGGCCGCGATGGCGGTGTTCGCGCACGCGGGTCCCAAGGCCTTCTGGGCGTTTCACGACGCCATCTTCACGGCCGACGAGCGGCTCTCGCCGGAGGTCCAGGCCACCGCGCTCCGGCGGGCCGGCGTGACCCCCGGCCAGATCCAGCAGCTCGTCCAGCAGAGCGGGGCAGCGCAGAAGGTCGGCGCGGACATGGAGCTCGCCGGGCGGCTCGGCGTGAACGGCACGCCGGCATCGTTCATCAACGGCGTGCTCCTCGTCGGCGCGCAGCCGGCGGAGCGGTTCGCGGAGATCATCGACGCGCAGCTCGCCGCGGCGCAGGCGCTCCGCGCCGGGGGGACGCCGCCGGAGAAGATCTACGCGGCGCTCGCGGAGAAGAACTTCGCTCCTCCTGCCGAGGAGCCCGACGACGCCGGAGAGGAAGGCGACGGCGGCGTGGTGCACCTCGTGCCCGTCGGGGACTCGCCCGTGCGCGGCGCGGAGACGGCGCTCGTCACGATGGTGCTGTTCAGCGACTATCAGTGTCCGTTCTGCAGGCGCGTCACGCCGACGGTCGACAAGCTCAGGGCGCAGTACGGCGACAAGCTGCGCGTCGTGTGGAAGGACCACCCGCTCCCGTTCCACCCCCGGGCCGAGCCCGCTGCAGAGCTCGCGCGCGAGGCCCGCGCCCAGAAGGGAAACGACGCCTTCTGGCAGGCCAACGATCGCCTCCTCGCCGGCGAGGCCGCCCTCGACGACGCCGCCCTCGAGGCCGTCGCCGCGGAGCTCCGGCTGAACGTCACCGCGGCGAAGCGCGCCGTCGCCTCGCACAAGCACGCCGCCAAGATCGAGGCCGACGTGGATCTCGCCGACGATCTCGGCGCCCAGGGGACCCCGCACTTCTTCATCAATGGCCGCAGCCTCGTCGGCGCGCAGCCGATCGAGAAGTTCCAGGCGATCATCGACGAGGAGATCGCCAAGGCGGAGGCGATGGTCGTGGCCGGGACGCCGCGCGCCAAGGTGTACGAGGCCATCCAGAAGCAGGCGGTCCCGCCGGCGCCGCCGCCGAAGGTGTCCGTGCCGCCGGCGCCCAAGGGCCACCCCAGCAAGGGCGCGGCCGCGGGCAAGGTGGTCATCCAGGCGTTCTCCGACTTCCAGTGCCCTTTCTGCGCGCGCGCCGCCGCCACGATGGACGAGCTCATCAAGGCGTTCCCGGGCAAGGTCCGCGTCGTCTACCGCCACCTGCCGCTCCCCTTCCACCCGGAGGCGCAGCTGGCCGCCGAGGCGGCCATGGAAGCGCTCGCGCAGAAAGGGCCGGCCGGCTTCTGGAAGATGCACGACCTGCTCTTCAAGGGGAGCGACGCCTCGAACCTCGACCGCGCGGCCCTGGAGCAGCACGCCGCGAGCCTCGGGCTCGACGCGGCGCGCTTCGCCAAGGCGCTCGACGAGCACACCCATCGCGCCGCCGTCGAGGCCGACGCGCAGGCCGCGCGGAGCGCCGGCATCACCGGGACTCCCGGGTTCGTGATCAACGGTTACCTGGTCAGCGGAGCCCAGCCGCTCGCGAAATTCAAGAAGGTAGTTCGGCGCGCGCTCAGCGAAGCGAACTGAACACGACCTGAACGCGCGCGACACGCGCTCCGGCTCCGGGATCCAGGACCTGCGCTCCGAGCGATCTGGCGCGCGGCTCACCCTGTGCGTTTCCCGGGGCGCCTCCATCGATATCGCGCTTCGAGCTCGTGATAGCCTGTCGCAATGCCCAAACCGCGCGGTCGAGGGACATCGGCCGAACCCAGGCGCACCGTCAAGGCATCGAGCGGATCCGCGCGCGCGCGGCGTCATGGCAAGGCGGGTGAGCGCGCGGGCGCGAAGGCGGGCCCGCCGGCCGCGCTGCGCGACGGGCAGGAGCGGGCGCCCGCGAGCTCGCGCGCCAGGCCCAGGAAGGCGAAGGGCGCGACCTCGCTCGTGGAGGCCGCCGTCGCGAAGCGACCGGCAGCGCCGGGCAAGCGCGCGGCGGCCGAGCCACCGGCGGCGCCGAGGATGCGCCCCGCGAGGGCGCGCGCCGGCGAGCAGGCCGGCGCCGCGCCGCCGAAGCGCCGACCCCGGAACGCGAAGGCGAAGGCGAAGAGCGGAGCGGACGACGCGGAGTTCTCGCCGCCCCGGCCGCCTGAGCTCGACTGGGACGACACGCCGTCCGAGAGCGCCGAGGAGGCCCTCGCCCAGCGCTGGGCGGCGCGGGGGGAGGAGCTCTTCCAGCAGCTCGAAGGTCACGGCGCCGCGCTCCACGAGTACCGCGCCGATCTCAAGGAGGGGCGCTTCGTCTGGATCGCGCCGAGCGGGCGCGTGTCCGCCGAGGCGAGCGCGCGCCTCCTGTGCAGCTGGTCGTGCGCGACCTCGGTCCTCGTCATGGCGTGGGCCGACCCGCTCGCCAGCGGCGCCGGGATCGGGCGCATCGACGGGATGCCCGCGGAGCAGGACGGCATCGACGAGCAAGGCGCCTGGCAGATCGCGATGAGGGCGGCCGACGCCTGCGACGCCGCCTACCTCTATCGCGTGTCCTCGCCGCAGGCCTGGTACTTCCTTGCGCTCGACGGGCTGACGTTCTCACCGAAGCGCACGTTGTTCCATCCGGGCGCGCCGGTCTGCCTCGTGCTGCGCGCCATCGGCGAGGTGCGCGAGGCGATCGCGTCCCGCGCCGAGCCCGCCGACGTCGTGCGCGACAGGATCTCGGCGCTCAGCGACTCGCTGTTCCACCAGGCCAGATATGCCTATCGCGACACCGATTGGGTCGCGCGCCTCGACCGGACCGGCTCGTGCCTCTCGCACCTCGCGAAGCGCATCCCGCGCGCGGGCTTCAGCGCGATCGCCGCGGGCCAGCGCATCGACGAGTGGCTCGAGCGCGAGCTCGCGCTCGAGCTGATCAACGCGCTCTCGCTCATCGAGGACGAGTGGAGCCTGTTCGGTTGATGGGGCGCTGACGGGCGCGGCCTTGCCCGTACCGCGGTCGACCCGCGCCCTCGTCGCGTCGCGCGCGGCCGAGCCCGCGCCGCGCGCGCCCCGCGGCACCGCTCTTGAAGGGGTCGCAGGAGCGGACGTGAGGGGAGGGGGCGATGGGGCGAGCGAAGCTGTTCGAGGATCGGAGGGACGCCGGGCGCAGGCTCGCGCAGCTGCTCTCGGGGTACAGGAGCGAGGCGCCGCTCGTGCTCGCCCTGCCGCGCGGCGGCGTCGAGGTGGGCTACGAGGTGGCGCGCGCGCTGGGCGCGCCGCTCGATGTGTGGATCGTGCGCAAGCTCGGCGCACCCGGGCAGCCGGAGCTCGGCGTGGGCGCGATCGCCGAGGGGGGCGAGGTGTACATCGATCGGGGCCTCGTCGGGCTGCTGGGGATCTCCGAGGCGGAGCTCGCCGAGATCGCGGAGCAGCAGGCCGCCGAGGTGGAGCGCGGGGTGCGCCGGTACCGGGGCGACAGGCCGATGCCCCGCGTCGAGGGGCGGACGGTGATCGTCGTCGACGACGGCATCGCGACCGGCGGGACCGTGCGGGCCGCGCTGCGCGACCTGCGCAAGCGCGCGCCGAGGCGGCTCGTGCTCGCCGCGCCGGTCGCCGCGCCGTCGAGCCTGTCGTCGCTCAGCCGCGAGGTCGACGGCGTCGCTTGCATCGAGGAGGACCCGGCCCTCCAGGCGATCGGCGCCTACTACGAGGATTTCTCGCAGACGTCGGACGACGTCGTCGCCACGCTGCTCGCCGAGGCGCGGCGCGAGGTCCCGCGGCCGGAAGGGGCGGAGCGGCCGCTCTTCGTCGAGGCAGGGACGGCGGCGCTGCCCGGGGACCTCGCGATCCCGGAGAGGGCGGGCGGCCTCGTGATCTTCGCGCACGGCAGCGGAAGCAGCCGCAGGAGCCCTCGCAACCGCTCGGTCGCGGAGGCGCTCTGGCGGTGGGGGTTGGCCACGCTGCTCTTCGACCTGCTCACCGACGAGGAGGAGGCGGAAGATCGCCGGAGCGCCCACCTCCGCTTCGACGTCGATCTGCTCGCGCGGCGGCTGCTCGGGGCGACGGACTGGGCGCTCGCGCGCCCCGAGCTCCGTCACCTCGCGGTCGGCTACTTCGGCGCGAGCACCGGCGCGGCGGCCGCGCTCATCGCCGCGGCGGCGCGGCCGCGCGCCGTGGGCGCCGTCGTGTCGCGCGGCGGCAGGCCCGACCTCGCGGGCGCGGCCCTGGCGATGGTGCGCGCGCCGACGCTGCTCATCGTGGGCAGCGCGGACACCGAGGTGCTGGCGCTGAACCAGGCCGCCCTCGACGACCTCGCGGGCCCGCGCCGCCTCGCCGTCGTGCCTTCCGCGACGCACCTGTTCGAGGAGCCGGGCGCGCTCGCGGCGGTCGCTCGGCTCGCCGGCGAGTGGTTCGCGCAGCACCTGATCGCGCGAGGAGCCGAGGCGAGGGCGTGACGCGCCGGCCGGCGGCCCGCGCGGGCCGAGGCGAGCGCGCCCGCTGGCCGCCGCCCGGCGCGCGCGCTGGCCGGCGCGGCGCCTACCTGGAGAGCCAGACCGTGTACGCGTGCGGCATGAACGGCGCGTCGTCGGGATCGAAGGGGAGGCTGCGGATCATGCTCCCCGCGTTGACGCCCACGACGAGCAGCCCCGAGAGCCCGTCGAGCCCCACCACCGTGCGCTGCGCGCGGCTGCTGCCGAAGACCCCGGCCACGTCGACGCGGCCGGCCTCGGCGCCCTGCGCGTCGACCTTCACGATCGCCCAGCGGAACAGCGCGGGCAGCTCCCAGTCGGCCACGAAGGTGATCTCGGCCGTCTTGAGATCCGGCCGGGCGGCCGCGCTCTCCGCCGAGAGATCGAGCCAGAGGTACGTCGCGCCGGTCGGCTCGATCGGGCGCAGGGGCGCGACCCGCCGCGGGAGCGTGGCGTAGGGCAGCGACCACTCGAAGCGAACCCGGCCGAAATCGCCGAAGCGCGCGGCGTCGGAGAGGTGCGCGCCGTCGCTGCGGCTGCCAAGGAACGCTCGCGCGACGGCGAACTCGAGGAGCAGGTCGTCGAGGTCCTCGCCGCGGGATCGCAGCGACGCCCGGAGCGCATCGAAGGTGTCGGGCTCGGCGTGGAAGCGCGCCGCGCCCGCGGGCGTGGACTGCGCCGCGATGGCGAGCAGCGACGTCGCGACCTGCGCCGGCGTCCCGGTGCCGTACGCGTCGTCGAGGTACCACGGAAAGAGCAGGCCGCCGTCGAGCGCGCCGAGCGCCGCGCCGGTGAGCGCCCGCTCGGGCGCCCGCTGGAAGGCGTCGACCGCGGCGAGCTCCTCGGCCGCGCAGGGCGCCGCGATGGCGGCGAGGTAGCTCGCCGTCATCGCGATCGCGCCCTCCTCCGCCCCGGCGTCGAGGCGCATGGCGACGGCGGCTCCGAGCGCGTAGGCCGCGTCGGACGCGCTCGCGCACCCGCCGCGCCCCGGCGCTGCGACGATGGCGAACGCGCTCGCGGCGTCGAACCGCTCCCCGAGCGCCCGCAGGTCGTACCCCACGCGCGTCGGGCCGCGGCGCGGGCCGCGCTCCAGGTAGAGATCGTACGCCGGGCCGCCGCCCCGCGCGCCATCGGGGAGCGGGCGCGGCAGACCGAGCGCGTCGTAGGCCCGCATCGCGGCCTCCAGGTGGGTGAGGCTCTCGAGGAGGGCGGCGCCGGGGACGTCCGCGGGCGCGTGCACGCAGACGGGCAGCGTGAAGGAGCAGGCGCGTTGTCGAACGTCGCGCTCGCCCGGGCGCTGCACGGGCGAGACCACGGGTCGGCCCTGGGCCGGCGGGGCGGCGGCCGCCGAGGCGCCGTCGTCCGAGGGCGCCCCGGCCTGCGCGCTCGCCACGGGCGAGGGCGGCCTGGCCGACGGCGCGTCCGGCGCGCGCGCCGCTGCCGCTGGAGGGCCGCCGAGGGCCGCGCCCAGGGCGAGCACCACGAGCGCCCAGGGCGCGGTGCGTCGCAGCGCGGGCGCTCGCCTTGGTCGCGCGGCTGGGGCGCGTGTGGGGAACGGTCTCATGGGGAGCGCACCTGGTATCCGGAGATCCGCCGGCGAGTCTGCCCCGGCGGCTTCGCGCTAGCTCATCGCACGAGCGACCGCCCTTGCCCATGCTCGCCGACGTCGGTCCTGCGCCCCCGCCGGCCCGCGCCGGGAAGGCCCCGGCGGCGGCGTGGCTCATCTCGCTCCAGAGCGGGAATGCTGGGGTGTCTGGACCCCGATCTCACCGGATCGAACTCCTGGTATCGTGTTCGCCCCTCGCCCGCCTCCCGGGCGGGGGCGAAAGCCCAGGACGATTCAATGACCCATCCGCTCCACGACATCTTGCTCCCCGACAGCCGACACGACTTCTTCCCCGTGGTGATCGAGATCCCGAAAGGATCGAAGTGCAAGTATGAGCTCGACAAGAAGACCGGGCTCTTGATGCTCGACCGCGTGCTCTACTCGTCAGTGCACTACCCGGCCAATTACGGCTTCATCCCCCAGACGCACGCGGGCGACGGCGACCCGCTCGACGTGCTCGTCCTCATGCAGGAGCCGGTCGTGCCGCTCACGATCGTGAGGGCGCGCGCCATCGGCGGCTTCTTCATGCGCGACGACAAGGGGGTCGACGACAAGATCATCGCGGTCGCCGTCGACGACCCCTCCGTGGCCCATTACCTGACCCACGAGGAGCTGCCGCCGCACGTGACCAAGGAGCTCATGCGGTTCTTCATCGACTACAAGACGCTCGAGAACAAGCTCGCAGAGGTAGATACGATGTACGACAGGAACCGCGCCCTGGAGGTCATCGAGGAGTCCGTCGCGAGCTATCGCTCGATCAGCGCCTGGTCCAAGGGCTGACGCGGCTGGCCCTGGGGCCCGGTTGCAGCGGCGCACGGATGGATCGCGGAAGCGGTGGATCGCCCTTCCTGGACCCCTCGGCGTCCACCCCTCGCAACCTTCGAAAAAATCCAGAAACCGGGCATGTCGGCACGGGGTAACCCCGCGAGAACACTCGGCACGAGGGTTGCTTTACCGCCCGCCGTGGATCGCTTCTCGACGCTCATGGACGACGAAGACCTTGCCCAGCGGCTCGCCCAGAGCCCTGAGGTCGAAACGCGCCTGGCGATCCAGCGGCTCCGGTTCGACCTCGGATCCGGTGGGAGGTCGAGCTCTCTGGCGTGGCGGGTGACACCGTGAGTCGGCTCAACGCGGAGCGTCGAACTCGACGTCGCTCCGGGGAGAGCCACCAAGGGCCCACCATGACGCATGCAGGCGAGCGGGCAGGGCAAAGACGCTGAAAACGACGCTGAAAACGATTCGAACGCGGCCAACGCAATCAACGCAAACAACACGAATGACGCGGACGATTCGGTGACAGGCCAGTGACAGGCCATTGAAGCGCGCGGGTATGCGCATGGATTATCGAGGCGACACCGCTTGATCGGGGCTTGACAACATGAGAGACATCAGCTTTTCTCAAGCAATGATGAGCACGCTTAATAGCTTAGTTTCGGCGAAAGCGTGTCGCCGCTACTCCGCAGTGGCGCTTCTCCTCGCCGGCCCGCTCGGTTGCCTGGGCAACCTCGGCAATACCGACGGGACGCCCTCCGAGACCAGCAGCGGCAGCGGCAGCGGCAGCGGCACCGGAAGCAGCAGCAGCGGCGGCGACGCTGGCGGCCCGCCGATAGGCGACCCGCCGGAGGTGCCCCCGGAGATCCCGGAGGTGTCGGAATGCGAGGTCGCGGACAAGAGCACCCCGGGCCCGCGCGTTGTGCGTCGCCTGACGGTGGATCAATTTGAGGCCACTGTCCGCGATCTCTTCAAGGACCAGTCCGTCGCCCTCCCGAGCATCTTCAACGATCCGCAGGTGCTCGGGTTCTCGGCCGACGCGAACGCGCTGGTGATCCGCGACCTGACGGCCCAGCAGATCATGGATTGGGCCGAGACGACCGCCGACTGGGCGGTGACGAACAAGCTCTCCAGCATCACCACGACGACGTGCAGGACCCTGGACGCGAGCTGCCGGACCGAGTTCATCCGCGACTTCGGCCGCCGCGCGTTCCGCGACAAGCTCACGGACGAGCGCGTCGCGTCCTACGACGCGCTGTTCGGGGCGGAGGCGTCGTTCGAGGACGGCGCCAAGGTGGTCGTGGGCGCCATGCTGCAGTCGCCGTACTTCCTCTATCGCCACGAGATCGGGACCGAGGCGAGCGGCTCGGGCGTCTACGAGCTCACCCCGCATGAGATCGCGAGCAACCTCTCGTACTTGCTGACCGGGACCATGCCGGACGAGGCGCTGCTGCAGGCCGCCGACGCGGCCGCCGCCCAGGGCGCCAACCTGACCAGCGAGCAGATCGCCCAGCACGCGCTGCGCCTGCTGGAGGACTCGGCGACAAGGCCGCTCGCCGAGAAGGAGATGATGCGGTTCATGCGCGGCTGGCTCGAGCTGAACCGCCTCGTCACCGCGGTGAAGGACAACACGGTCTTCGATCTCACGGACGCCCTGCGCAAGGACATGATGGCCGAGACGCAGGCGCTCGTCGTGGACACCGCGTTCAACCAGAACGGCACGTTCGCCAACCTCCTTCAGGCGGACTACACGTTCATCAACGCCAGCCTCGGTTCGCACTACGGCATCAACGGCGCCGGGGGCACCGAGCTGACGAAGGTGACGCTCACCCCGGGGCAGCGCGACGGGGGCATCCTGGCCCACGGCAGCTTCCTGACGGGGCATGGCAGCGCGAAGCTTTCCTCGCCGACCCAGCGCGGCAAGATGGTCCGCACGCGGCTCCTCTGCCAGCCGCTCGAGCCCCCGCCGCCCGGCGTGGATCCGAACGTCAAGCCCCTGGAGACCCCGGCGACCACGCGCGAGATGGTCGAGCAGCACACGAAGGCGGAGTACTGCGCGGGTTGCCACAAGTACACCGACAAGATCGGCGTCGGCTTCGAGCACTACGACACGTTCGGCCGGTGGCGGAACGATGAGAACGGGATCCCCGTCGACGTGACCGGCACGGTCGTCGAGCCGCCGACCGGGGAAGACTACAATTTCAGCGGCGTGACCGAGCTGGCCGACTACCTCGCGGCGAGCGAGGACGTCAAGGCGTGCATGGTCCGTTACTGGTCGTACTACGCGTTCGGCGGCACCTGGGAGCAGGACGGCTGCACGTACGAGAAGGTCCAGGAGGAGGCGGCCACCGAAGATTTCCGCCTCAAGAGCGTGTGGCTCGCGCTGACGCGCGCGCCGCACTTCACCCGCAGAGTTCAAGGTCCGTGACCCCACGGCTGCAACCCAAGAACAGATCGGTAGCGAGTGAAAGGATCGGTCATGCGCAGCCACAGTCGTAGGAAGTTTCTCAAGGGTGTCGGGGCCAGCCTGGGGGCCAGTCTTCTGTTCTCTCCCTTCTATGAATCCATCGCCAACGCGGCTCCCGGGAAGAAGCCGAAGCGGCTCCTGATCTTCTTCACCATGGGGACGGCCCCCTCGATCTGGAAGCCCAAGAGCGTCTCCGGCGAGACCCCCACGTTCAGCGAGTCCACCTCGCCGCTCGAGGAGGTGAAGGAGCACATCGTGATGCTGGACGGCCTCCCCAGCGGGAGCCCCAGCAACAACCACGGGTCCGCCGACGGCCTCACCGGGATGGGCTATTACAGCAACGGCCCCTACGGGCTGATCTCGGTCGACCAGTACATCGTCGAGAAGCTGAAGGGCAAGGGGCTGTCGACGCCCATCCCGTCGCTCCTGCTCGGCGCCGCCGTCGAGGGCGGCAAGACGGGGTTCTACAAGGGGACCAACCTGTCGCCCATCGGCTCCCCCACGTCCGCCTACTCGACCGTGTTCACGGGCTTCACGCCGTCCAACAACCAAGGCAACAACGACAACGGCGCCGCCGAGGCCCTGCTGAAGCGGCGCAAGAGCGTCCTCGACAACCTCATGAAAGAGGTCACGTCGCTCAAGGGAAACCTGGGGAAGGAGCAGCAGTACAAGCTGGATCTGCACCTCGATTCGATCCGCCAGCTCGAGCAGCGGCTCTCGAACACGATGACCCCGGGCGGAGATGGAGGGACGGGCGCCTGCTCCGTCCCGGGGACGCCGAGCGGCGACATGAGCAATGGCTTGAAGGCCAACCAGCTTCATCTGGATATCATCGTCGGCGCGTTCGCGTGCGATATCACCCGCGTCGCCTCGATCCAGTGGGGCTCGGATCAGATGATGAACGCGAACCTGAGCGAGATCGGGCTCAGCGGTGAGGAGCATAACGGCATGATCCACACCGGCGCTCCTGCGCACCTCGACCTGATCAAGCTCGAGAAGTGGCTGCACCAGCAGTTCGTGGGCGTCATCAAGAAGCTGAAGGCGACGCCCGAGGCCGACGGCTCCGGGACGCTCCTCGACAACACGCTCGTCGCCTGGTGCCGTGACATGGGCGACGCGCCGAACCACACCCAGAACGAGATGAAGTTCGTCCTGGCGAGCGGCAACGGCGGCTACCTGAAGACGGCCCCTGGCGGCCGGTTCATCAAGAGCGGCGAGCGGCACGAGCGCGTGCTGCTCAGCCTGTGCGACGCGATGGGCGTCACGGACTTCTCCGGCTTCGGGGATCCGGCTCTGGGCAGCAAGTCGCCGCTCCCCGGCATCGCCGCGACCTGACACCGAGGACGCGAGGCCGCTCGCCGCGACAGGTGCGCCCCCACGCACCTGTCGCGGCGAGCTCCGTTGGCGCGAGATCGGTAGCGTGAGAGGGTCGTTCATGCGCAGCCATCGTCGTAGAGATTTCCTCAAGGGGCTGGGGGCCAGCGTCGGGGCCGGCTTCTTGTTCAACCCATTCCTCGACTCCGTCGCGGAGGCGGCGCCCGGCCGGAAGCCCAAGCGGCTCCTTCTGTTCTGCACGATGGGGACCGCGCCATCGATCTGGAAGCCCACGAGCGTCTCGGGCGAGACCCCCACGTTCAGCGAGTCGACGTCGCCGCTCGCGGACGTGAAGCAGCACGTCGTGCTCGTGGACGGCCTCCCCAGCGGGAATCCGGGGAACAACCACGGCGCGCCCGACGCCCTGACGGGGCTCGGCTTCAGCGACCCCGCCAAGCTGATCTCCGTCGACCAGTTCATCGCGGACAAGCTGATCGCCGCCGGCACGAAGACGCAGATCCCCTCGCTCTTGCTGGGCGCCGAGAGCACGGTGAACGGCGGGCGATCGCCGTATTATCGCAAGGACAACCTGCCGGGCATCGCCTCTCCGACGTCCGCCTACTCCACCCTGTTCGGCTCGGCGATCCCGTCGAACACGTCGTCAGACGATCTCTTGCGCCGTCGCAAGAGCGTCCTCGATCACCTCAAGAACGAGATCAAGGCGCTCGAGGGGAACCTCGGCTCCGAGCAGAAGTACAAGCTGGAGCTGCACATCGACTCGATCCGGCAGATCGAGGAGCGGCTGGCCAACGCGTCGTCCGGCCAGACAGGCGGCTGCAGCGTGCCGACGAAGCCCGCTACCGATCCGGCCAACCCGCTCCAGGCCAACCTGCTCCACATGGATCTCCTCGTCGGCGCGTTCGCGTGCGACCTCACCCGGGTCGGCGCGATCCAGTGGGGCTCGGATCAGGCCATGAACGTCGATCTCCCGGACATCGGGCTGAAGGGCGACGAGCACGGCGCCATGATCCACACGGGCGCGCCGGCGCATCTCGACCTGATCAAGCTGGAGAAGTGGCTGTCGCAGCGGTTCGTCGACCTCATCAACAAGCTGAAGGCGATCCCGGAGGCCGACGGCTCCGGGACGCTCTTCGACAACACGCTGATCGCGTGGTGCCGCGACATGGGCGACTCGCCGAACCACAACCAGAACGAGATGAAGTTCGTCCTGGCGAGCGGCGAAGGCGGCTATCTGAAGACGGCCCCTGGCGGCCGGTACATCAAGAGCGGCGAGCGGCACGAGCGCGTGCTGCTCAGCCTGTGCGACGCGATGGGCGTCACGGACTTCGCCGGCTTCGGCGATCCGAACCTGCGGTCCAAGTCGCCGCTTCCGGGCCTTTCGGCCAGCTGAGGCGGCCGGAGCGCCGCTTCTTCCCGGCGCGCGCGCTCCGGTTCCCCGCGACCGCCGCGTCGCTCCCGGGCGCATGCGCGCCCTCGGGCGCACGCCGCCGTCGACCCCCGTCCCGCGCCCGGCGTACACTCGTCACCATGACGACGCGCGCGCCGGCGGAGTACGAGGCAGATCAACGGCGAGACGACCTGTCCGCGTACGCGCGGTACCTGTCCGCGATGGACGCCTCGATGCGCCAGAAGGTCGCGCTCACGGCGGCGCACCTCCTGTGCGAGGGCCGCGTCGCCGACATGGGCATGGGCTCGGGGCAGGGCAGCGCCGCGCTGGCCCAGCTCTACCCGCGCCTCGAGGTCATCGGCGTCGACATCGATCCGACGGTCGTCGAGCTCGCGCGCCGCGCTCATCAGCAACCGAACCTGGGCTTTCAGCTGGGCGACATCGCCAGGACGGTATTCCCGCCGGAGAGCCTCGACGGGATCTTCGACTCGTCGGTGCTCCACCACGTCACCTCGTACGGGGGCTACCGCCACGCGAACGCCGCGGAAGCGCTGGCGGCGCAGGTGGAGCAGCTCTCGCCGGGCGGGGTGCTCGTGGTGAGGGACTTCGTCGATCCCGGGCCGGAGGCGGTGTTTCTGGACGTGCCCGCCGAGGACGGCGACGACGGCCGCGATCCCCGCAGCGCCTCGACGGCGGCGCTGCTCGAGCGGTTCGCGGGTGAGTTTCGCTCGCTCTCGCCGGAGCCGGGGTTCCCGCTGGCGCGCGCCGCGAGCGAGCCCTCCGGCGCGCTGCCCGCGCCGCGCCCGGGGTGGCGCCGGTACCGGCTCGCCCACAAGCATGCTGTCGAGTTCGTGCTGCGGAAGGATTACCGCGCTGACTGGGAAGCCGAGGTCAAGGAGGAGTACACCTATTTTTCTCAGGCGCAGTTCGAGGCGCTCTTCGCCCGGCTCGGGCTGCGGGTGCTGTCGTCGACGCCGCTGCGCAACCCCTGGATCGTGCGGAACAGGTTCGTCGGTCGCTTCGAGCTCCGGGACACCACGGGCGCCCGACTGCCTTATCCGCCCACCAACTACCTGATCGTCGGAGAGAAGGTGAAGGCCGGTCAAGGGGTCGCGTTCCGGCTCGCGCCCGCGGAGAGCGCCCGGCAGTTCTTGCGGATCGAGCACCACCAGGATCGGGCGACAGGGCAGGTGTTCGACCTGGCGGCGCGGCCGCACCCCACGCTGGACATCGTGCCGTTCTTCTTCGCGGGTGAGACGGCGTATGTGCTGGCGCGGACCAGCTATCCGCGGCCGATCGCGCGCGCCTGCCGCGAGGAGACGCCTCCCCTCGACGGCAGCGGGCCGGCGGACTACCTGGCCGAGCCGATCGCGGTCGTGCAGACCGAGTTCCCGGTCGGGCACACGGTCGAGCATGCGCTGGAGCGGGCGGCCGGGGTGCGGGCGGCGGCGATCCAGCGCATGATCCCGGGCACGACGTACTACCCATCGCCCGGCGGCATCCTCGAAGAGGTGCGCTCGATGCTGGTGGAGGTCGAGCCCACGTTCGTGAACGCGCCCTCGGAGAACGTGTCGGGGTTCGGCACCTCGGGGCGCATCCGCGCCATCGAGGCGCGCCAGCTCCTCCGCGCCGCGCAGGTCGGCGGCCTGCCCGACGCGCGGCTCGAGCTGAACGTCTACGACCTCCTGGCGCGCTTCGGCCTGCCGTTCGGGCCGTGGATCGGCGACGAGATCCCGCTCGCGGCGGCCGGCGCGGGCGCCGCGGGCGGTGCCGGCGCCGGCGACGTCGCCGACGACGGCGGCGTGGCCGCCGTGCGGCCGACGTCGCTCGCCGCGCTGCTCGGGCGCCCGAGCCGCCGGAGGTTCTCGCGGGTGGACCCGAGCGCCAGCGCGGGGTTCCTCGAGGTGCGGCGCGCGCGCTTCGAGGAGCTGACCGCGGACGGCGGCGTGGTGGCCGCGCGGGAGCTGGAGTACGTGGTGCCTCGGCCGCTCGGGGTGCTCACGGTCTCGGCGGCGCTGCTCGCGCGGGCGCCGTCGGGGGAGATCGTGCTCGGCGTGGACGACCACGATCTGCCGGCCGCCCAGAGCTTCTCGGGCAACAGCGGCATCCTTGTCGCGCCGGCGTGGCGGCTGCCGCGGAGCGTGAGCGCGCTGTCGGCCGCCGAGGCGTTCGTGCGCGAGCGGCTGCAGGCCGAGTACGGCGTTCGGGTGGGGGCGGCCGTCGAGCTCGGCGGGGCTTACCGCCCTTCGCCAGGGCTGACCCCGGAGCTGGTCCAGCCGCTCGCCTTCGTCGTCACCGCGGCGCCTGCCTCGGCCGGCGCGCCCGCCTCGGCTGCCGCCGTGCCCGAGCTCGCGCCGGGGTCCGATGCCGCTCGGCGGCTCTCGTGGGTGCCGCTCATCGAGCTCGTCGCGGGGCGAGAGCGCCTGCCGGACGGCCACCTCCGCGTCGCGGCCCTGCGCGCGGCGCACGCGCTCGGCCTGGCGATCGCGCCGCCCCACCCGCGGTGACCCGCGGCGGGCTTACCTGAGCGCTTCCTCGAACATGTTCGTGTTGCCTGTCTGGTACGACATCTCGAACCTGACCCTGGAGATCTTCCAGCCGCCTGCGTGCCTGGCGAGCTCATAGCGGTAGTGGCCCGCGACAAGCCAGTCCTCGCCGCCCGGCGCGCGCGCGAACCGATGGTGGGCGCGGACATGGCACTCCACGACGGCGTGCTCTCCTTTCACCTCGATGTCGAGGGGGCCGAGGAAATGTTGTGATGCGTCGATCGCGTCGTGAAACTTGCTCCATCCCGCGAGCAGATCGTCCGCCGTCTGCTCCTGCGGCTCGCCCCCGAAGACCGACGTGAAATCGGCCACCACGACGTCGGCATAGAGGCCGCGGAGCTCGGTCCAGCGCCGCTTATCGATGTGGTGGGCGATCCGGACAACGACATTCTGGATCGCCTGCACGTCACTCAACTCTCGCGTCATGGTCGTCCTTTCGTCGCGTGGAGCAGGAGGCGCCGTGCTCCGTGGCGAGCTCTCTCGAGCCGTTCCTTGTCGGAGGAGAGACGCGGTTAGAGCGGCGGTCACCCGCTTCGGATACGGGCCCATCTCGACGTTTTCGGTGCTCAGCGCACTGGAGTGCGCTTGCGCGCCGAAAACGCCGATCTGGACCCGTCTCCTGTGCGGGTGACCGCCGCTCTGCGACGCTCGTCCCAGGCTCAGCTGAAAACTGCTCTAGCATGGACGTAAAATGGCGAGAAGGGCCCCGCCCCCTCGCCGTCCGGGGTTCGACATCGTTCGAGGGAGGCTGTCGACCCGGAGCGCCGCCGGGGTGAGCCCATGAAGCCCAGCGAGCTGCGGTGTCGATGACGCGCTGGTGGCCCCCTGATGCTTGGACCCCGCAACCGCGCTCGGCGGACGGCGGTTTCGAGGCCGCAGCGGCGCCGCCGGCGGGCGCGCGAACAGGCCGTATCTGCGCGCGCCGCCCGCGCGCGCGGGAGATCCAGGCCTCCGCGGCGGCTGGCACGCCGGGCGCTTACCGCGTCGCACATCGCCGGTTCGCCGGCCGCTCCCCGCGGCGCACAGCGGGGCGGAAGACCCCATGGAACTCATGAGCAATTCCCTGAAGATCCCGATGCCCGGCGCCGCGCCGACGGACCTCGCGAGCCGGAGCAGGAGGCTCGGGTGGAGCGCGCGCGCCGATGCCGGGAGGGCCCGATCGTTCGTCGCCCTGCGCGGGCGCATGCTCGCGAGCCCGAGCCTGGCCGGGGCGCTCCAGTTCATGCAGGTGACGACCCGCCCCTGGGAGCCGCACGAGCTCAGGGCGTGGCTCGACGAGCACGTGATCGCTCCGGGGTGGATGAGGCCCCCGCGCGCGGTGCGCGAGCCGGGCGCGGAGACCGTGGCGCTCGGCGAGCTGGACGAGCGGCCCGAGGCGGTCGCGGCGCTCACCACACGCGCGCGGCGGCGCGTGGGGAGCGCGCTGCTCGACTTCGTGGCACCCGACCCCGAGGGGAAGTTTCTCCGTGCAGCGCTGTACAGCGCGCGCGTCCGCTGGACCGTTGTGGGCGACCGATCAGGCTGGCTGCCGGCGCCGCACGAGAGCGACTTCCTGAGCGACGTCGTGCTCAGCCTGTTCGCCGCGGCGATCCTCTCGGGCCCGGACATCTATCAGCGCCACATGACCGTCTGCTCGCACTGCGGGCGCGTCGCGTTTGCCCAGGAGGCGCGGCCGTCCACCGCGGCCTGCCCGCGCTGCGACGGCGAGGTCCGGTGGCGCGTCCCCCTGGCCGGACCGGGCCGGCGCCGCGGCGGCGGCGGGACCGGCGAAGAGCGCGCATGAGCGGCGCCTCGCCGGCGTGATGCCATGGTGTAAAATATTGTAATTATTGTTATTTATGGCTCATGGCAGCGCGACGTACGCGACCGCCTGGTCCCTCAACCACGTGCGTTGCCGGCGCACGAAGGTGCGTGTGGCGCGCACGATGGCCGGCGCGAGCTCGTCGGCCGGCAGGCGCCCTTCCAGGTGCTCCCGCACCTGCCGGTAGCCGACGGAGCCCATCGCCCGCGCTTCGCCGTAGCCGCGGGAGAGGAGCGAGCGGACCTCGTCCACCCAGCCCTGCGCGAGCCACCCGGCGACGCGGGCCTCGATGCGATGGTCGAGCCCGGCGCGGTCCCGGTGCACCGCGAGCAGCCGCGCGGCGTGCCGGCGCTCCCGGAAGCCGTGCTCCGCGTGCCACGCGCTCTGCGTCCGGCCCGAACGCTCGTAGATCTCCAGCGCCCGGCTGACCCGCACGAGGTCGTTGGGCGCGAGCCGGGCCGCGCTCTCCGGATCCACGGCGGCGAGGCGCGCGTGGAGCGCGGCGCGCCCCTCGGCGTCGGCGATCGCGCGGTGGCGCGCGCGCGCCTCGGGATCGGCGGGGGGCGCGGGCGACAGGCCGAGCACGAGCGCCTTCACCCAGAGGAACGTGCCGCCGCAGACGACGGGGACCCGGCCGCGGCCGCGGATGTCGTCGATGGCCGCCTCGGCGAGCTCCGCGAAGCGCTGGGCGTCGATCGCCTGGAGCGGATCGACCGCGTCGACCAGGTGGTGCGCCGCGCGCGCCCGCTCGGCGGGCGTCGGCTTCCCGGAGCCGAGGTCGAACTCCCGGTAGATCTGCACGCTGTCGGCGCTCACCACCTCGCCGCCGAACCGCTCCGCGAGCCGGATGGCGAGCTCGGTCTTGCCGCTCGCCGTCGGGCCGACCACGACGAGCAGCTCACCCGGCGCCGGCGGCGCGATCGTCTCCCACGACGGCGGCGCGGCCGCGCCGGCGTCCGGGGCGAGCTCGAGCGCCGCCTCGCTCACCGCCTCCCCACGCGGTGCTCCAGCTCCGGCCAGCCGACGCGCATCACGATGGGCCGACCGTGCGGGCAGTGGCCGGCGAAGTCGACCTCGTCGAGCGCCGTGAGCAGCGCCCGCGCCTCCTCCGGCGCCACCGGGTCGCCCGCGCGCAGCGAGCCGTGGCAGGCCATCGTCGCGAGCGCGAGGTCGACCGCGCCCGAGAAGGCGCGCTCGCCCGAGTGGCTGAGCTCGTCCACGAGGTCGCGCACGAGGCGCTCGGGCGCCGCGCGGCGGAGCAGCGTCGGCACCGCGTGCACCGCGAGCTGCGCCGCGCCCGCCGGGCGCACGTCGAGCCCGAGCCGCGCGATCGCCTCCTGCGCCTCCTCGACGAGCGACACCTCCGCGGGGGCCGCCTGGACGATCACCGGGAAGAGGAGCTTCTGCGTGGCGACGTCGCGCCCGTCGAACGACGCGCGCAGGCGGTGGAAGGTCACGCGCTCCGCCGCCGCGTGCTGATCGAGGAAGTAGATGCCGTCCGGCCCCTCGCACACGAAGAAGGTGTTGCGCACCTGGGCGAGGAAGCGCAGCGACCGCCAGGAGACAACGCGCTCGGCCGCGGCGAGCACCGGCCCGCTGCGCGCCGGTAGATCCGGGTAGGGGACGGGCGGCGACCCCGGCGCGGGCGCCGGCGGCTCACCCGGCCCGCCGCGCGCCGGGAGATCGAGCGCAGCGATGTCGGCCCACGCCCCGAGCTGCGCCGGCGCCGCCGGCCCGGCCGGCGCGGCGTGCGGGCGCGCCGGCGGGACACCGCCGAGGTCGCCGCCGAGGCCCCACGGATCGCCCGGCGGCGCCTGCGGCTCGCCCGATGCGCCCGGCGTCGACGCGCCCGGCGTCGACGCGCCCGGCGCCTCCGCCGCGGGGCCGCTCGACCAGACCCAGGCGTCTCCGGGCGGGGACGCCGGGTCCTCGAAGAGCTTGCCCTTGCGGCCCTGGAAGCCGCCGGGGGCCGGCGCGGGCAGGCCGAACGCCGCGGCCACCTGCGCGGCGACGATCTTGTAGAGCGCGTCGGCGACGGCGCGGCCGTCGGCGAAGCGGACCTCGGCCTTCTGGGGGTGGACGTTCACGTCCACGAGCTCGGCGGGCAGATCGATGAACACCGCGCCGATGGGGTACCGGCCCGGCTCGAGGACGCTGCCGTAGGCGAGCGCGATCGAGCGCGCCAGCGAGCGGTCGCGCACGTGCCGGCCGTTCACGAACATCCACAGCCAGCTGGCGCCCGAGCGGGCGCGCTCCGGCCGCGACACGAACGCCTCGACCGTGAGCGGCCCGCGCTGGCCCGCGCACGTCGCGAGCTCCTCGCCCGCGAGCATCGCGCGCGCCCGCTCCGCGCGGCTCGAGGTGCGCAGCCACTCCCGCGCGACGCGCCCGTCGCGCGAGAGGACCAGCGTCACGCCCGGCTCGCCGAGCGCGACCGCCTGCGCGATCTCGGACACGTGCGCCGACTCGGTGCCGACGGCGCGCAGGAACTTGCGCCGCGCGGGGACGTTGAAGAAGAGATCGCGCACCTCGACCACGGTGCCGGCGGCGCACCCGCAGGGGATGGCCTGCGCCGCGCCGCCGCCCTCGATCCGGATCTCCGTCCCCTCGGACTCGCCGTCGCGCCGCGTCCGCAGCGAGAAGCGGCTCACCGAGGCGATGCTCGGGAGCGCCTCGCCGCGGAAGCCGAAGCTCTGGATGCTGCGGAGGTCGTCGATCCGGGCGATCTTGCTCGTGGCGTGGCGGAGCACCGCGAGGGAGGCGTCCTCGCGGCTCATCCCGCGCCCGTCGTCCGCGACGCGCACCAGGCCGACACCGCCCCCCTCGATGTCGACGCGGATGCGGCGCGCGCCCGCGTCGAGCGCGTTCTCGACGAGCTCCTTCACGACGCTCGCCGGCCGCTCGACCACCTCGCCCGCCGCGATCTGGTTGGCGAGGTCGTCCGGGAGGATGGCGACCCTCCGCTCCTCGGCCTGCGTGAGCGTCGATCGAGGATCCGCGCCGGCGATCCTCTCCGCGGTGCTCATGGCTCGTCGCCGGGGTCGACCGCCCGGGCGACCGCCTGGAAGTACATCTTGGTGCGCTCCCGCGTCAGCGCCACGGCGGCGGAGCCGAAGACGGCCAGCTCGAAGATCACGAAGCGCACCCGCTCGGCGGTCCACCAGAGGCCGGTGTTCGTGAGGCCCGCGCGCTCGGGGATGTCCGGCGGAAGGAGCGCCCCCGCCTGCGCCACCATGTCGATCCAGGCGCCGCGGACGCCCCGCGTGAGCGCGTACTCGACCGCGGCGAAGGCCAGGTTGGCGACGAGGACCTGGAGGACGAAGCCGCGCGTGCCGGGCCGCCCGCCGAGCGCCAGCCCGCTCGCGACGACGAGCAGCCCGCCGAGGAGCAGCTTCCCGATGCTGAGGGGGAAGGAGACGTCCTGGTACAGGCTCAGCGCGCGCGCCTGCGCGGCCTCGAGCACGAGGAACGTGAACTGGAACGGATCCCCTTGGTCGCGCGCTTGCTCGGCCACGGCCATGACGTCGGGGGCCATGCCGGCGCGCAGGTACATGGCCGTCCCGCACCCGGCCATGAAGCCGCGCACGCCGATGAGCCAGGTGAGCAGCATGGTGGCCACCAGGTACCAGGGGCGCAGCGAGCGCGGGCGCGGAGGGCGGTGCGAGTCCACGTGGAGGAGGCTGGCGTGTAGCACGTTCTCCGATCTCGCGCGCTCTCTTCCTTACCTGCGGATCGCGGAGCGGGTAGCCTCCGGATCGCGAAGCGCCCGCGCGCCTGCGCGCCGGCACAGGTGGCGCGGTGCGGCGGGGCTGTACTAGAACTTCGAGGACGAGGTCCGGGTGGCGAAGAGCAAGAGCGAGCCGCGAACGAAGCGAACGAAGGGGACCGGAGCGCCCCAGCCCGACGGGGTGGCGAAGGCGGGGCTCCAGGCCGGAGCGGAGGATGAAGGCGCGGAGCTCCGGCCCGACTCGGACGCGGCCCCCCGGCCTGCGGCGAAGCGCCGCGCGCGCTCCACCGCGAAGGACGGCGGGCGCGCGCGCGGCGGCGAAGCGCAGCCCGCGGAGAGCGACGACGAGGGCCCGCGCGAGGACGACGACGAGGCGGACGGCGCGCCCGAGAGCGGCGCCGCGAGGGCGGGCGACGTCGACGAGGGGGACGTCGTGGAGGTCGTCGGCGAGGTGATCGACGACGCGAGCCTCGATCTGAACGACATCGAGCTGCCGCGCTCCGCGCGGGCCAGCGGCGGCGAGGGCCGCGGCGGCGGCGGCGGCAGCGACGCCGCGCTGTCGCGCACGGACCCGCTGCAGGCTTACCTGCGCGAGGTGCAGCGCCACGCGCTGCTCACGCCGGACGAGGAGAAGGAGCTGACGATCAAGTACACGAAGACGCAGGACGTCGCGACCGCCGCGCGGCTCGTGACGGCGAACCTGCGGCTCGTGGTCAAGCTCGCGTACGAGTACCGGCGCGCCTACAAGAACATCATGGACCTCATCCAGGAGGGGAACATCGGCCTGATGCAGGCCGTGAAGCGCTACGACCCGTACCGCGGCGTGAAGCTCTCCTCCTACGCGGCCTGGTGGATCCGCGCGTACATCCTCCGCTTCATCCTCAACAACTGGCGCCTCGTAAAGCTCGGCACGACGCAGGCGCAGCGGAAGCTCTTCTTCAACCTCAACAAGGAGAAGGCGAAGCTCTCGGCGATGGGCATCGAGCCCACGGCGGCGGAGATCGCGAAGCGCCTGTCGGTCGAGGAGAAGGAGGTCGTCGACATGGACCGCCGCCTCGCGAGCGGCGAGGCCTCGCTCGACGCCCCGGTCGGCGACCTCGAGGGCCGGACGATCCCGCGCGTCGAGCTGCTCGTGTCGTCGGGGGCGAGCCCGGACACCGCGTACGAGGCGAGCGAGATGGGCAAGCTCGTCCACGATCGGCTCTCGAAGTTCCGCGAGACGCTGAAGGGCAAGGACGTGATCATCTTCGACAAGCGCATGGCCGCGGAGGATCCGCTCACGCTCCAGGAGCTCGGCAACGAGTTCGGCATCTCGCGCGAGCGCGTGCGCCAGCTCGAGGCGCGGCTCCAGTCCAAGCTGCGGACGTACCTCCAGGAGGAGCTCGGCGACGCCGTCGAGATGGACTAGGCCGTGTCGAGCGGCGGCGAGCAGGGCGGGTCGAGCGGCCGCGGGTGCCTCTACGTGGTGGCGACGCCGATCGGCAACCTCGGCGACATCACGCTGCGCGCGGTCGAGACGCTGCGCGGGGCGGACCGGATCCTCGCGGAGGACACGCGGCGGGCCCGGGCGCTCCTCGGCCACCTCGGCGTCTCGGGCAAGCCGGTCGACCGGTTCGACGCGCACGCCTCGGAGGCGGACGCGGCGCGCGCGGCCGCGCGGCTCGCGGCGGGCGAGTCGATCGCCTTCATGACCGACGCCGGCACGCCGGTCGTGAGCGATCCGGGGACGGCGCTCGTGCGCGCGGCCACGGAGGCGGGGGCGCGCGTCGTGGCGATTCCCGGGCCGAGCGCGGTGATGGTGGCGGTGAGCGCGTCGGGGCTCGTGACGGGGGGCTTCCGCTTCGTCGGGTTCCTGCCCCGCGGCGGGCGCGAGCGGCGCGAGGCGCTGGCCCTCGTCACGTCGACGCCGGAGGCGGTGGTGCTGTTCGAGTCGCCGCGGCGCTTCCGCGAGACGCTGGCCGAGCTCACCGAGCGGATGCCCGGGCGGCGCGCCGTCGTCGCGCGCGAGCTGACGAAGGTGCACGAGGAGATCCTGAGCGGCAGCGTGGAGGAGCTCGCGGCGATCGAGCGGGAGTGGCTCGGGGAGATCACGCTCGTGCTCGCGCCCGCGGCGCCGGCCGCGGAGGGCGCGCGCCCGAGCGACGAGGAGCTCGACGCGCGCATCGATCGGGAGCTCGCCCAGGGGAGGCGGGCCAAGCACATCGCCGAGGAGCTGTCGGTGGAGCTCGGGCTACCGCGGCGCGAGATCTACGCGCGGGCGGTGGCGCGGCGGGGGGAGCCGCGCGGGTAGCGCGCTCACGTGTGGCGGTCCTGCCCTCGCGCCTTCAGGGCGTCGACCGCGTGCTTCACGTCCTGGGCCCGATCGCGCGGCACGATGAGCAGCGCGTCGTCGGTCTCGACCACGACGAGGCCCTCCACGCCGACGAGCGCGATCACCCGGCGATCGTCGGGCGCGGCGCGCGCGCGCAGATCGACCACGTGGTTATCGTGCGCGTCGATCAGCACCGACCCCGCGGGCGCGCTGTTGCCTCGCTCGTCCTTGTCGGCGAGCTCCCAGGCGCTCTGCCAGCTGCCCACGTCGCTCCAGCCGAAGTCGCCGGGCACCACGGCGAGCCCGGCGACGTGCTCCATCACGCCGTGATCGACGCTGACGGCCGGGAGGCCCGGGAACACCCGCAGGACGGCCTCCGCCTCGGCGCTCGGGCCCAGCGCGGCGGCGCGGTCGATCTCGTCGAGCCCCGCGGCGAGCGCCGGCAGGTGGGCGCGGATCGCGGCCAGCATGTCGCCCGCGCGGAAGATGAACATCCCCGCGTTCCAGAGGAAGCGGCCGCTCGCCACGAACTCCGCGGCGCGCTCGCGGCTCGGCTTCTCGACGAAGCGCCGCACGCGGCGGGGCGCTGCGGGCGCCGCGCCCTCCGCCCCGGCGGCCTCCTCCACCTCGATGTAGCCGAAGCCCGTCTCCGGGTGCGTCGGGCGGACGCCGATCGTCGTGATCGCGCCGCCCTGGGCCGAGGCGACGGCGGCCCGCAGCGCCTCGAGGAACCGCGGCACGTCGGCGATGTGGTGGTCGCTCGGGAGCACGACGACGACCGCCTCGGGGTCGTCGCGCGCGATGGTGGCGGCCGCCCAGCCGATGCAGGGCGCCGTGTTGCGCGGCGCTGGCTCGACCAGCAGGCGCCGCTCGGACACCTCGGGCAGCGCCGCGCGGGTGGGCGCGACCAGGTGCTGGCCGGTCGCGATCCAGACGCGCTCCCAGCCCGCGCGCCCGCCGCGGGCGCACAGCGGGAGCGCGCGGCGCGCCGTCGCGGCGAGCAGCGGCTCGCCGCCGAGCAGCGGCAGGAGCTGCTTCGGGCGCGCGGCGCGCGACGCCGGCCAGAAGCGGGTGCCCGCGCCGCCGGCGAGGATCAGGACATGGATGGAGGGGTCGGTCGAGGTCATCGGCGCTTCTCCGCGGTTGGGCGTGCGGTCTGGACGTGCGGTTTGAACGTGCGGTTTGAACGTGCGCTCTGAACGTCGAAGAGGGTCGCACGGTTGCGGTGCGGCCGCCGAGGGCGCTCAGGCGACGCCGGGCAGCGCGCGCGCGTAGGCCACCATCGCGAGGCCGAGGGGGACGACCCACAACGAGAGCGCGCCGACGCGCCGCCGCTCGGCGAGGGCGCGGAGCGCGGAGGCCGCCGCGGCGGCGCTCACGAAGGCGGCGAGGAGGCCGAGCGCCACCGCGCCCGCGTCTGGCGCCGGGCCGTGGAAAGCGCGCGCCTCGGCGAGCCCCGAGACGAGCAGCGCGGGGAGGCTCAGCGCGAGCGCGAGCTCGACGGCGCGCGCGGGCCGGACGCCGAGCCAGAGCAGCACGACGAGCGCGGCCCCGACCCGCGACGCGCCGGGCAGCGCCGCGATCCCGTGCGCCGCGCCGGCCACGAGCGCCCCGGCGATCGACGGCGCGTCGGTCTCGTCGCGGCCGTCCCGCCGCGGCGCGAGCGCGGTGCTCGCGAGCGCCGCGCCGGTGGCGAGCAGGCCGAGCCCCACCGCGAGCGGCGCGTCCCGCCACGGCGCGACGTACGGACGGAGCGCCGCCGCGACGATCAGGCTCACGGCGGCGCCCAGCGCGAGCCCCGCCGCGTCGCGCGCCGGCGGCGACGCCCTGAAGAGCGACGGCCTCGCGAGCGCCCGGGCGCCCTCGCCGAGCGCGCGGAGGAGGCGCTGCCGCACGGCGAGCGCGAGCGCCGCCGCCGCCGCGAGCGCCTGCGCGGCAAGGACCCAGGCGTCGCCGTCGGCCGCGCTGAGCCAGAGCCGGGCCGCCGCGCCATGCCCGGTCGCCGAGATGGGCAGCGCCTGCGCCGCCCCCTGCACGGCCGCGAGCACCGTCACGTCAACGAGCCCCACATCCGAGCGATATCCCAGCTCGGCGCGTCCTGTCGATCCCGAGCAGCAGCGCCGGCGGGGCCAGGGTCTGCCGGCTTGCCGCGGTTCAGCTTTTCACCTACATAACCACCCCTGGATCCGACCCCTCTCGCCTGAAACGAGGGGGGCGAGCCGAGCGAGGTTCCGCCCGATGTTGATGGCCTACGCCAGCGTTGCCGCGTTCTTTCTGGTGGCGATCGGCTTCATGCTCGGCTCTCTGCTGTTCGGGAGGCTGCTGCGCCCGAACAACATGTACGCCGAGAAGGTCGAGACGTACGAGTGTGGCGAAGCGCCTGTCGGGCCCGCGTGGTTCAACTTCAACCCGCGTTTTTACATCATCGCGCTCGTCTACATCATCTTCGACGTCGAGATAGCGTTCATCTATCCGGTCGCGGCCGTGTTCAAGCGCTGGGTGGACCAGGGCAGCGGGCTCTTCGCGCTGATCGAGATCTTCCTCTTCGTGGCCATCCTGATGCTCGGCTTCGCCTATGTCTGGGTGAAGGGCGACTTCAACTGGATCCGCTCCATCAAGGGGGATCCGCGCGGGGCTCAGAACGTGTGCAGCCGGGCTCGACCGCGCGCGCCGCTCGCGGGCGCGGGCGAAGGCGCGCCGGCGGGCCTCCCGGGTCAGGCGGCGGCCGCCGAGGGAGGTGCGGAGTCATGACATCGAACCTGAACCTGATGGCCCCGCCCCGCGGGTGGGAAGCGAAGTACGAGAGCGACGGCGGCGGCGTCATCACGACGAGCGTCGATCAGACAGTCAACTGGCTGCTCAACTGGGGCCGGTCGAACAGCGTCTGGTACATGCTCTTCGGCCTGGCCTGCTGCGCCATCGAGCTCATGCAGACCGGCGGCCCCCGCGGCGATCTCGAGCGCTTCGGGGCCGCGCCGCGGCCGAGCCCTCGGTCGAGCGACCTGTTCATCATCGCGGGGACGCTGACGTACAAGATGGCGACCCGCGTGAAGCGCCTCTATGACCAGATGTCGGAGCCGCGCTTCGTCATCTCGATGGGCAGCTGCTCGAACTGCGGGGGCCTCTTCCAGTACGCCTACTCGGTTTGCAAGGGCGTGGATCAGATCATCCCGGTCGACGTCTACGTGCCCGGCTGCCCCCCGCGCCCCGAGGCGCTGCTCGAAGGGCTCCTCAAGATCCAGGAGAAGATCAAGAGCGAGCGGGCCCTCGGCCGCCGCGGCGCGACGGGCGGCTGAGCCCTCTCCTCTCGACACCTCCCGGGATCTCCCATGTCACCCGAAGCTATCTTCCAGGCGCTCCAGGCGAAGCTCGGCGAAGACGCGGTCTTCGACTTCCACCCCGTGTCCCCGAAGGATCGCGACGCCTGGCTCCAGGTCGCGCCCGCGAAGATCGAGCCCGTGTGCCGGCTCCTGCGCGAGGCGCCGGAGCTCGATTTCGATTACCTGGAGTGCATCACCGGGGTCGACTATCCCGATCTCGAGAAGATCGTCGTCGTCTATCACATCTACTCTTACGCGAAGAAGCACCGGGTCGTCCTGAAGGTGTTCCTCGACCGGGAGAGCCCTGTGGTGTCGACGCTCGTCGACGTGTGGTCGGCGGCGAACTGGCAGGAGCGGGAGTGCTTCGACCTGCTCGGCGTGCGCTTCGAGGGGCACCCGGATCTCCGCCGCCTGCTCCTGCCCGACGACTGGGAGGGGCACCCCCTGCGCAAGGACTGGCAGGAGAAGGCGGAGTACCACGGCATCCCGACGCAGCGGCCGAACCCCGTCGAGCTCTTCAAGATCAAGCTCCCGAAGAAGGACGCGGAGGCGTCATGAGCCAGGTCATCTTCAGCGTCGACCGCGGGGGCGCGGAGCCGGGCGCCGAGATGGAAGACGAGATGACCCTCAACATGGGGCCTCATCACCCGTCGACCCACGGCGTGCTCCGCTTCGTCATCTCGACGGACGGCGAGATCATCCGGAAGGCGGTGCCGGACGTCGGCTACCTGCACCGGAGCATCGAGAAGATCGGCGAGCGCTGCACGTACAGCGGCTTCATGCCGTACACCGATCGCGTCGACTACATCGCGGCGATGTTCGCCAACGAGGCCTGGGCGAGCGCCTGCGAGAAGCTGATGGGCATCGAGGTGCCGAAGCGGGCGCAGTACCTCCGCGTCATCTCCTGCGAGCTCAACCGGATCGGGAGCCACATGATCGCGCTCGGCGCGATGGCGATGGACGTCGGCGCGGTCACGCCCTTCCCGTGGGCGCTGCGAGAGCGGGAGTACATCAACGACTTCATCGAGGAGCTGTGCGGCGCGCGGCTCACCTTCAATTACCACCGCATCGGCGGCGTGTCGTTCGACATGCCGAAGGGGTGGGCCGACAAGGTGAAGCAGTGGCTCGACCGCTTCGAGCCGATCATGGTCGAGTTCGACCGGCTCATCAGCCTGAACGACATCTTCATCAAGCGCCTCGCCAACGTCGCCGTGGTCACGGCCGAGGAGGCGAAGGACTGGGGGCTCGTCGGCCCCAACCTGCGCGCGTCCGGCGTGAAATGGGATCTCCGCAAGGAGGACGCCTATTCGGTCTACCCCGAGCTCGAGTTCGACGTCCCCGTGGGGCGCGGGCGCTACGGGACCGTGGGAGACTGCTGGGACCGGTTCTACGTCCGTGTCGAGGAGTGCCGCGAGTCGGCGAAGATCCTCCGCCAGGCGCTCGACAAGATCGATGAGCACCCGGAGGACGACGTCCTGGGCAAGCTGCCGAAGAAGATGCGGCCCGACGGGGAGGCGTACGCTCGCATCGAGAGCGCCCGCGGCGACATGGGCTGTTACGTCATCGGGCGTGGCGCGGAGGAGGCGTACCGGGCGCGCTTCAGGACAGGGAGCTTCACCGCGATGGCGATGATCGAGGCCAAGAGCCCCGGGCTGTTCCTGGCCGATCTCGTGGCGCTCATCGCGAGCTTCGACGTCGTGGCGCCCGAGATCGACCGGTGAGCGGGCGACGGGGAAGCCTCAGGGCTCCCCGCCGCCGAGCTCGGGGCACTTCTCGCTGAGGGCCTGGCACTCCGGAGGCGGCTCCGCGGAGAGGTCGAGGGTCGATTCACACGTGAGCGACTTGATGAACTCGATCTGAGCGCCCGTGCACGCCTTGTACTCGGCGACCGTGGCGGTACACTCCGCGAACTGGTCCGTGGGGCACATCCCCTCTTCCGAAGGCTCCTCGGGATCGTTCATGCACTCTTCCTTGGCGGTCGCGCAATCGGCGCCGCCGAGCGCGGCTGCGACCAAGCCGGCGAACTCGCACGCGTCCTCCTTCGAGATGTCGCTGGCCGACGCGGCGATCTCGTCGCACACCGCCTGCGATTCCTCGTCCGTCAGGTCGCCCAGCTGCTTGTCGTCGAGGTCGCCCCCGACGTCGCCACCGGTGCCGTCCGTGCCGCCGGTGCCGTCCGTGCCGCCGTTGCCGCCGGTGCCGTCCGTGCCGCCGTTGCCGCCGTTGCCGTCCGTGCCGCCGGTGCCGCTGGTGCTGCCGGAGCCGGAAGGATTGCTCTCCTCGCCATCATCGCCGCACGCAACGAGCGCGAGCCCGACCATCAGCGTTCCAAGAAGCTTCATCCGTGTCATCGAGCGCTCCATCATCGAGAATGTTCACCTGATAATAGTCCGCGCGGCGCCCGAGGGCGGCTCCGTCGAAGGAAGCGAGCGGGTTGAATCGTCGACCGGGAGGCGCGCGGCGCGTGAAGATACTACGACCACGGTCGATTTTTCCTTCCTCGTCAGAAGAAAAAACATCGCCATCCGGCGCGAGCATCGCCGCGCGCCGCCGAGGCGCTCTCCCGGCCGCGCGTCTCGGCGTCCGTCATCCCGCGCGCCCGAGGTGATGAAGTAGGCTAGCTTACTTGGGGCTTGGCATTCGCGCGAACTTGATCAGGGGCGCACGACCTGTGAATTGATGGCGCCCTCGAAGACCCCGAGCCGGGGTCGCACGCGGGGCCCGGCCGATCTCGGCGCGGCCTCGATCGAGAGGCCGCCCTCGGGGGTCACGTTGACGCGGCACTCCGCGCCGACGTCGAGCGTCTGCGAGAGCTCCTCCCAGGCTGCCTCCACGCCCCGCCGGACCTTGTAGTCCAATATCTCGAGCAGGCCGAGACCCAGGACCTCGTAGTACCAATCGGAGTCCGCATCGACCTCGAGGTTGCTCGTGACGATGCTGAGCGCGCCGTCAGCGCACACGAAATCCAGATCGAAGTCGACGTCCACCTCGGGGTCGGGCAGCCATGTGCTGTAGGCCAGATCGAGGTCGACGTGGGCCGTCGTGCACTCGGCTTCGCCCGCCGGGCAGCCGCGGGTGATCTCCACGGCAGGGCCGTACAGGTTGCCCCAGTACAGGTCCTCCCCGTGCAGCGAGTCACCGACCAGGGCCTCGACCCGGCTCACCAGCTCCTCATTGGGGATGCCGAACGCCAGCAGAAACTGGGCGGCGGTGTGATTGTAGCCCGCCCAGGCCGGGTGGGCGCGCAACTCCGCGTGGCTGACGGTGAGCGTCGGGGGTCGAGCACCGGCCCGCCCTCGCCGGGCGGCGGCAAGGGGGGCAGGGCAAACGGCTACTCATGCAAGCTCGAGACCAGCGAGCGTTGCGGCGCCGACGCGCCACGCCTGAACGAGCTTTCGCGGAGTCTCAATCCTCGCTCGCGGGCAGCGGCGGAGGCGGCGGCAGCGCGCGGGGGGGCTCGAGGCGCGTCGGCTCCGCCTTGCAGTCGATGGTGCGGCCATCGCAGCCACAGACGTTCCCGCCCAGATCCTCGTAGACCGCCGGGGAGCGCTCATCGACGTACCTCACGAGGTCGAGCGGCTCGCACGTGAAGGTCGTCGACGCGAGCCGCACCGTCGCGCCGACGTTGTAGATGCCGGCCGCGGCGCTCCGCTCGATCACGCTGTCCCTGACGAGGGCGTCCGCCTGGCCCGTCTCGTTGTTGTAGGCGATGATGCCGTAGCCGTAGCCGTTCCCGCCGTCGCGCGTGCGCCCCAGGGTGTCCGTGATCGTCGTCGCGTCGACGGTCGCGTCCGAGTCGCTGAGGAAGAGGCCGCCGTCCCTGCTCGACTCGATAAGGACGTTGCGCAGGTGCGCGCTCGCGCGCTCGCCGAGGTCGGGCAGCGACTGGACATTGACGCCCCGGCCGACTTCCTCGTTCGACGGCAGCGGCCTCGTGTCGCGCACAACGGTCGAGTCCAGGGTCGCGTCGGCCCCGAAGACGGCGATCCCCATCCCGTAGCTGCCTTCCACCGCGCTGCCGCGCACCTGGGCGCTCGCGCGCCGTCGATCGTGCGCGATCTCGAGCCCCGCGCCGTAGTCCGGCGCGCCGGGGATGATCTCCCGCACGAGGAGGCCATCGATCTCGACGTCGGAGCCGTTGACGACGACCCCTCTCTCGCGGCTCCGCTCGACGAGGACGTGCCGCAGCGCCACGCGGGCGGGGCGGCCGTCGACGCGGCTCGGCTCGGTGTAGAGGCCCACGCCGTGGCCCGGATCGCCCTCCGCCGGCGCCAGACCCGTGTCGCGCACGACCGTCGCCTCGATGGTCGCCTCCGCGCCGATCATCGCGATGGCGGCGGTGTGGTTCCGCTCCAGGACGCTTCCCCGGACCGTGAGGGTCCCGGGATCGAAGCCCCGGAGTTGGGTCGCCGCGAGCCCGGTGCCCGGCAGCTCCGCCGCGAGCCAGGTGACGTCGCGGACGACGCTGTCCTCGACGACGCCGTCCGCCCCGGAGAACCGGATACCGAGCCCCCCGACGCGCTCGATAACGACGGATCGCGCCGTCACGCTCGCGCGGCGCTCGAACGACTCGACCTGCATCGCCATCGCATGGCCGTAGAACGGGTGCCCCCGGTCCCCGGTGGCGAGATCGATATCGCGCAGGACCGTGCCCTCCAGCGTCACGGCGGCGTCGGCCACGACCATGCCAGCGCCCGTCGTGTGCTCCACGAGCGCCCCGCGCACGGTCAGGCTCGTTTCGGACTCCAGGCCTGCGGCGAGGAGGCCGACATCGCTGGTGTCGTGGATCCAGACCCGCTCGATCAGGACATCGCGCGCGTTCGCCACGCCGAGGCCCATGCCCTGCCCGCGGACAGCGAGGTCGTGGATCTCCGTGGCGCTCGCGCCCCTGTCGACCTGGACGGCGATCGCCGCGGGCGGCCCGACGATCTCGACGCGCGCGGGGCACCGGCCCCAGAGGCGCACGGGCTGCCCTGAGATCAGCAGCTCTTCGGCATAGCTGCCCTCCGCGATCGCGATCACGGCGCCCTCGGCCGCGCGGTCGATCGCGTCCTGGATCGTCGTCCACGGTCTGGCCTCCGTGCCGTCGCTGTCCGCCCCGGCGTAGGCCGCGTCGACGAACTCGGTCGTCCCATCGATCGGCGCGCCGCCCCACGGCTCCGCCCCGCACGGAGCGACCTCCCGCCACGCCGCCTCGCCGGGGACGGCCATCTGACCTTCCGGGCCCGCCTCCGCCGGCAGGACGGGCACGCAGCCCTGCGCACCATCGGGCGTGAAGCCGCTCCCGCACCGCCCGGGCGGGACCCCCGCCGGCTCGCAGCCCGCGCCGGTCTCCACCGCGCCCGGCGGGCAAGGGAACGCGTGCCCGGCGTCCGTCCCTGCGCCGCCGGCCGGGTCAAGGCGCTGCACGCACGCAGCGAGCAGGGTGATCTGCAGGAGCAAGAGAGAGAGGGCGAGCCGGTCTCGACGCATGGTGCTTCGGTGCCTCGCGGGAACGATACGCGCTCCTCGTCCCCGAGGGGCCCCGGAGATCTGCGTGCGCATGTTGAGCGAAACCTCGCTCACTTGCGCGCGTAGTTGCGCATCGACGGCCGCATCCCGGGGATGCCGCTTGCGCCCTGGCCGGCGCTCCGCCGGTCCCGGGCTGCGGTCGTGAGCTCGGGCTCCGCGGCATGCGCGTTGCTTGAAGGACCGCGAGCCTCGGGGCTGGAGCGGCGCCGGAAGGCACGCTCGCTGTCCGGCTCGACGAACACGGGGTGTCACAGGCGACATGCCGCCTTGGACCTCAAGGACTCTTCGGAGCGCATCCGAGAGGGCGCGCGCGGTCGTTCGCGAATCCTCGCGAGCGACCGCGCGCGTCGATACGTAGTCAACGTCTGTAAGGAGATTGCCATGCTCACCATCCAGAATACCGAGTCGATGTTCGAGACGCAGACGACCGCCGGCGCGACCGACGTCGTCGACACGAAGGCCGGCGTGCAGCGTCTCGAGCTCACCCTCAAGAAGATCAGCGAGAAGAGCAACGAGACGCTCCAGGCCGTCCCGCTGAGCTCCGCCTGTACGAGCGGCTGCTTCTCCTCGGTCAGCTCGATCAGCGTCTCGTCGAACTCGTCCTTCGACGGCCTCGACGAGGGGCAGCTCGAGAGCGTCATCCGCATGCACGACAAGGCGCTCGACGTCATGGGCCAGGACGCTCTCGTCTCGGCCGCGATCGCCAAGGGCGTCGAGCTCGGCGCCGACAAGAAGTGAACCCGTAGGCGCACCCTGGGCGGCCCGGACGCGCGTCGCGCGTCCGGGCTCCCGGGGCGCCGCCTGCCCCGTTCAAGGAGTCGCCGCCATGTCGGAGATCTCGCTCATCGATCGCCTCGCGCCGCTCATCGACGAGCGCTGCGGGATCATCCGCCGTGTCCGGCGTTTCATTTTTCCCCCCGGCTTCGAGGGGCAGATGCACGGCTTCACCGCGTTCCTCGGCAGGCCCGCGGCGCTCCACCCGGGCCCGTCCCGCACGGGCTCGAAGCTCGGGTCGCTCACCGGCTCCGGCACGGCCGTCGACGAGACAACGGCCCAGATCCGGGCCGTCTGCGAGGCCCTCGAGCGTTACTGCGGCGTCATGTACCCGACCGAGGGGGTGCTGCGCGCGACGCCGCGCTCGCTCGGCGATCGCGCGCTCGACCCCGCGCGGCTGCCGCGCTGCTCCGCGCGCGAGCGGGCCCGCGCGCCGTCGGCCTTCCGCCTGCGCGAGCCCGATCCGGATCGCGACGAGCTCTGGGTGGGCGGCTTCTCGCTCACCCACGCGCGCCCGATCTGGGTGCCGCTCACGGCGACGTACATGGGGTTGCCGCTGCCGATCCGCGAGCACGCGCTCTTCCCGCTCTCGACGGGGTTCGCGGCGGGCGCGAGCTTCCGGCAGGCGATCCTCTCCGGCCTGTGCGAGGTGATCGAGCGCGACAGCCTCGCGCTGTTCTGGCTGCACCAGCTCCGGATGCCGCGCATCGCGCCCGGGAGCGCGCGGAGCCCGCTCGTCGCGGCGCTCCTCCGCGGCGCCGAGGCCGCGGGCACGGAGACGGCGCTGCTCGATCTCACGACCGACGTCGGCGTCCCCGTCATCGGCGCCGTGCAGACGTGCGCGCACAGCGCGCCGCACGCGATCGCGATGGCGGCCTGCCGCCCCGACGGCGAGGCCGCGGCGGCGCGCGTCCTCGAAGAGGTGGGGAGCCTGCGGGTGGCGCTGAGCGAGCCCGCTCCGCCGGTCACCCGGGCGTCGTTCTTCACCGAGGCCGATCAGACCCCCGAGTCGTTCGGGCGCCTCTACGCGGGGCCCGACGGCCCGGCGCGGTTCGCGTTCGCCACGCGCGAGGCGCCGGTCGCGGCCGCCTTCCCCCGCCCGATCGAGGGCGACGACCCGCTCGCGGCGATCGTCGCGCGGCTCGCCGCGCTCGGCATGGAGGTGGTCGCCGTCGACGTGACGATGCCCGAGGTCCGCGACTTCGGGATCGTCGTCGTGAAGGTGATCGTGCCCGAGCTCCTGCCCATCAGCTTCACCCACCACGCGCGGTACCTCGCGCACCCTCGCCTGTACGACGCGCCGGAGAGGCTCGGGTACGGCGCTCGCACAGAGGAGTCGATCACCGATGATCCGATCCCGTTCGCCTGAGGAGAGCCCGGCCTCGGAGCGCGCCGCCGGCGCGCCCGCGGTGCACGTCATCCGTGACGGAAAGCTCGGCGCCCGCTGCGCGGAGCTCCTGACCGGCGCGGGGGCGCGGGTCACGACGTCGGCGCTGGGCACGGGCGCGCCGGAAGCGCCGCCCGGCGCGGTGATCGTCCTCGCGACCGATCGCCCCCGGCCCGCGGCGGCGCTCGCGCTCGACGCGGCGGCGTTCGCGGCGCGGGTCGCCTGGACGTCGGGCACGCTGCTCGCGCACGAGCTCCGGATCGGGCCGTCGATCGTCCCCGGCCGCACGCCGTGCTTCGCCTGCTTCTCGCGGCGCGTGCGCTCGGTCGCGCTGGACCTCGAGGCGCACGACGCCCTCGAGGCGCTCGGGGCCTCGGGCGACCTTGGCCCCTGGTTCCAGGGCGAGCTCGCGGCCGTCACCGAGCAGGCCGCGGCGCTGCTCGCCGCGGAGGCGCTCGCGCTCTTCAAGCAGCGCGGCGCGCCGGAGCCGCCCCGCGCCGGCGCCGCGCGCATGGGGCGCTTCTGGGAGTGCGACGTCACGTCGGGCGCGCTCCGCGCGCGGCGCTTCGCCCGGGTCGGGCTGTGCGGGCGGTGCGCCGCCGGCGAGCACGCGGCGGGGCGCGGGGCGTCGCTCGCGGGGTACTTCGCCGAGAACCCGCTCGCTATCGCCGGATCGTCCGGCGTGGGAGGTGGCCGATGAGCCCGTCCGATGATGCCTACGAGGCCCGCGATCTCAGCCGCTTCGCCGAGCTTTACTGGGAGCTCCGCTGCCCGGAGCGACCGCGCTTCGTCGAGGATCTCCTCCGCGTGACGCTCCCGGGCGGAGAGCTCCACGTCCTCGGCGGCGAGGCGCAGATCATCCAGGGAGCGTCGCTCCCGTGGGTGATGGAGAACCTCGTGCCGCTGCTCGACGGGACGCGCACCGTCGGCGACGTCGAGGCCGCGTTTCCGGGCGTCGTCGCCTCCGACCTGCGGGACGCGATCCACCTGATGCACATGCACGGCATGCTCGAGGAGGGCGAGGGCGCCGCGGCCGACGAGGCCGAGGAGCCGCGCCGGGCGCAGCGCGCGTTCTTCAGCAGGTACCTCCGGCGGACCGGGCGCAACCGCAGCCGGGGGGAAGCGCAGCGGGCGCTCGAAGGCGCGCGGGTGCGCGCGCTGGGGGGGGACGGCGACGCGGAGCTCGCGGGGATGCTCGTGACGATGCTCCGCGAGGCGGGCGTCGCCGACGTCCGCCTCGCCGCGAGCGCCGGGGAGCTCGCGCAGGGCGAGGTCGACTTGGCCGTGGTGATCGGCGACCAGGAGGCGCTCGAGGCGGCGGCGCGCGCGTGCATCGCGGCGCGCGTCCCGATGCTCGCGGCGAACCCCGGCGCGTGGACGATCGGGCCGCTCACGATCCCCGGGGCGTCCGCGTGCCCGGCGTGCGTCCGGCTCCAGATCGGCGCCGCCGCGGCGGATCCGGCGCTCGACGACGGCGCTCTTCGCGCGCTCTTTGGGCGCGCGCTCGTGAGCCGGGTCGCGCAGCACGTGATCTTCCACGCGAGCGGGCTGCTCGCGGTGGCCCCGCTGGAGCACGTCGAGGTGTGGCGGCCCGGCGCCGGCGAGACGGCGCTCCACCCCTTCATGACCAGGCTGCCCAGCTGCCCGCTCTGCGGCGGCGACGCGCCGCCGCGGACGGCGACGCTCCCGTCCGGCCACGCGGAGAGCCTCGCGCGGATGTTCCACAACACGACGGTCGTCCAGCCGTGGCACATCGGCCAGCACGCGGGGATGCAGGCGCACATCAGCCCGGAGGTGCGGAAGCTGCAAAGCACGCCGGCCGCGCCGTCGCCGCGGCGGCCTCCGGAGGGCGCCGGCGCGACGAACGCCGCGCCGCTCGGCGCAGCGTTCGGCGCGCCGGTCGGGGCCGCGCTGTCGCGCCGGCGCGACGCGACGGGGACGTTCGACGCGGGCGCGCTCGGCGCGCTGCTCGAGCTGAGCTTCGGCGGGCGCGTCGAGCGCCGCGCCGAGGGCGAGGCGCACGTGCGTCGCACCACCGCGTCGGCCGGGAACCTCGGCTCGGCGGAGGCGTACGTCGCCGCGGCGCGGGTCCCCGGGCTCGCGGCGGGCGTCCACCGGTTCGAGCTCGCCGCGCGCGCGCTCACGCCGCTCCGCGCCGGCGTGGCCGCGGGCGCCCTCGCGCGCGCCGTGCTCGCGGGCGGGAGCGCCGAGCACGCCGCGGCCGTGGAGCGCGCGGGCGCCGTGATCGTCGTCGTCGGCTCGGTCGCGCGGGCGTGCTCCAAGTACTACGCGCGCGGGTACACCTACGCGCTGCTCGACGCCGGGTTGATGGCCCACCGCGTGGAGCTCCTCGCCCAGGAGCTCGGGCTCGAGGCGACGACGATCTGGACGTTCGATGACGAGGTCGTCGCGCGCGTCGTCGGCGTCGATGGCATCGATCTCGCACCGCATCTCCTCATCGCGCTCAGGGGCGCAGCCACGGAGGCCCGCGATGTCTCTCGCTGATCACAGGATCTCGTCCACGCTCGCCGCGGCGACCCAGCCCCTGCGGGGGGTCGCCGAGCTCGTCGTCGCGAGCCGCTACCCCGAGGCGCGGCCGTCGCCGGAGCCCGCGCTCCCCGCGCCGTCGCCGCTGCCCGGGGACGCGGAGCGCGCCCTCTCGCTGCCCGCGCCGCGCGCGCTCGAGCCGGTCCAGCGCTCGCTCGCGTCGGTCATCGTCGCGCGGCGGAGCGGGAGGCTCTCGGCGGGGGCGATCGACGCGGCGACGCTCGGGACGCTGCTCGCGGCCGCCGCGGCGCGGCCGGCAGGGCTCGCGGACGCGACGCTCGATCCGCTGCTGTTTCCGGTGGTCTTCGACGTCGACGGTGTCCCGCCCGGCGCGCACCGGTACGACCGCGGCGAGCACCGCCTCGCGCCGATCGGCCCGGCGTCGCGCGCGCGGATGGCCGAGACAGCGATCCTGCAGCGCGAGCACGCCATGGGCGCGGCGGTGCTCTTCCTGGTGGTCCCGATCGGGCGGTGGCTCGTGGCGTTCGGCGATCGCGGCTACCGGGGCGCGGCGTTCGCGGCGGGGTGGCTCACCGACCGCCTTTACCTCGTCGCGGAGACGCTCGGGCTCACCTACACGGCGACCGGCGGCTTCGCCCCCGCGGTCGTCGACGAGGTCCTCGGGCTCGACGGCCGCGATCATACGGCGTTCTTCGCGTTCGCCGTCGGAGGGCACCGCCAGCCGACCTCCCGAGAGGCGCCTCGCGGAGGGCAGCCGCGATGAGCCGCGGGCTCCAGATCGCGCCGTGGGGCGCGCTGCGCATCGCGGGGATGCCGGCGGACGCGCTCGCCGGGCTCCGCCTTCGCGAGAGCCCCGCGGTCGAGCGCGAGCTCGCCGTGGCCGAGCTCGCGCTCGCGGCCGCGCGGGAGGACGCGGCGGCGCGCATGTTCGACGTCGTGCGCGGGTGCGAGGACGAGGCGCTGCGCCGCGCGGCGCTCGAGGTGAAGCGGCGGCTGTTCAACGGGAAGGCCGTGGCGGCCGGCGCGCTCGAGGGCGCGAGGACCGCGCCGCCGGAGGGGGCGCGCGCCGCGCTCGCGCTCGTCGACGCGCGCGCGGCCCGGTGCGCCGCGCTGGAGGAGCGCTACGAGGCGACGTTCACCGCGGAGTGGATCGCCGCGTCGGAGCGCTTCCGGCAGGCGCTCGGGAGCTCGCGCCTGCTCGGGGGGATCCTGCTCTCGAGCGCCGACCATCATACCACGGCGCAGAAGCTCGCGGAGATCCCGAGCGGCGCGCCGCTCACCTCGGCGCAGCAGATCCGCGAGGCCACGATCGCGCGTTACGTCTTCCGCGCGACGGCGCGGACGACGCCGTTCGCGGGGTTCGCGGGCGTCGCGCTGGTCGACCTCTCCGCGTTGCCCGAAGGCGTCGGCAGCGCGCCGCGCACGCCGCGCACGCCGCGCACGCCGCGCACGCCGCGCACGCCCGAAGAGGCGCGGTGGCGCAGCCTCCCGCAGCTCGCGCTCGCGCACGCCGGGGAGCTCGTCGCGCGCGCGATGTCTTCTTCTTCCCCGGCTTCCCCGGCGGCTCACGCCCACGCCCGCGCGCGCCTGCCGCTCCGGATGAACCCGCTCCGGCGCTTCGCGGCGGGCGCCGCGCCGTCGGTCGTTTTCTCGCGCGCCCGGTCGGGCGAGCTGTTGTCGCTCGGATGGACCCCCGCCGTCGCCCGCCTCGTCGAGGGCGCCGAGGGGCGCACGCTCGAGGACGCCGCCCGGGCGCTCGCGTCGGACGACGCCGACGAGCGCGCGTGCCGCGACGTCCTCGAGCAGCTCATCGAGGCCGGCATGCTCGAGCCGGTGAGCGTCCCGGTGGGGCCGACCCCTGCGGCGCTGCGCGCCGCGGCGGACGCCCTGGGCGAGATCGGGTGCGCGGGCGCGCCGGACGAGCTCCGCTCGGTCGCGCGGCGCCTCGAGGACTACGCGACCGCCGGCGTCGAGGCGCGCGCGCGCCTCGCCGCCGAGCTCGGCCGCGGCCCTGGGCGCTCGGCCGTGCTCGAGGATGTCATGGTGGACGGCGACTTCGGCGCGGAGCTCCCTGTCCCGCGCGGGGCGCTCGCCGAGGCGCTCGAGCCGGTCGTGCGCTTCGTGCGCGCGAGCGCCTGCGGGGCCGCGCACCGCCGGCTCTGCGCGGCGTTCGTCGAGCGGTTCGGTCGTGACGGCGTGTGCGACGACGTCGGCGGCTTCGTGACCGAGATCCTCGAGGACCCGCGGCGCGTCGCGCTCATCCGCGGCGCGTCCGAGCCGATCCGCTGGATCGACGCGGAGCTCGGCCGCGTCGCCGCCGCGGCGACGGGCGACGTCGTGCGCCTCGATCCAGGCCTCTTCGAGGCGCTCGCCGCCCCGGACGCGCCGTCGTCGATGGCGCTCTTCCTCCAGATCGCGCCTCCCTGCCCGCGCGACGGCGGAGCGCCGCGCGTCGTGCTCAACGGCGCGCAGGCCGGGCGCGCGAAGTACCTGTCGCGCTACCTCGCGGACGCCGAGGGGCGCGCCCCCGAGGCCCTCGAGGCGATCCGCCGCCGCCTGGCGCAGGAGGACGGTCCGCTGCCCGTCGAGCTCTCGCCCACGCTCGGCCTCAACTTCCAGGTGCACCCGCGCCTCACGGCGTGGGCGCTCGAGCTCCCGTGGGAGCCGAGCGCGCCGGGCGACAAGGTCCTGCCGCTCCGCGATCTCTCCCTCCGCTTCGACGCGGCGGCGGTCGAGCTCCGGCTGCGATCGCGGCGCCTCGGCCGCGAGATCGAGCCGATCCACCTCGGCTTCCTGCGGGACGCCGCGCTCCCCGATCCGCACTTCCTGCTCCGCGCGCTCTCGCCGCGGCTCCGCGACGACACGGTGGCGGAGCGGGCGGACCTCTACAACGTGCTCGATCGCCTCGATCTGGCCCGGGGCGTCGCGCTGGCCCCGCGGCGCCCGCGTCTCACGGTCGGTCGCGTCGTCGTGGAGCGCGCGCGGTGGGCGATCCCGGTGAGCGCGATCCCGCGCAAGGAGCCGAAGCAGCCGTACGCGTCGTACTTCCGCGCGATCGCGCGCCTGCGGCGCGAGCTCGATCTCCCGAGCCGGGGGTTCGCCCGGTACGTCGGGCGGGAGGTGGCCGGCCACGGCTTCACCGAGACGAACATGTACGTCGACTGGGAGAGCCCGTTCACGCTGATCGGGCTGGCTCGCCTGCTCGGCGGTCCCGGCGGCGGGACGAGCGGATACCTCGTCTTCACCGAGCTCCTGCCGGAGCCCGAGGCGTCGTGGCTGCGCCTCGACGGGAGGCCGCACGCGGCGGAGCTGCTCGTCGAGATCGACGGCGAGAGGAGCGCGCGATGAGCTGGATCTACCGGAAGCTGTTCCACGATCGGGGCCTCGAGGGCGAGGGGACCGACGCGCTCCTCCTCGGGCTCATCGATCCGCTCGTGTCCGAGCTCGAGCAGCGCGGCGCGATCGATCGCTTCTTCTTCCTCCGGTACGCCGAGGGAGGCGACCACCTGCGGCTGCGCGTGCGTGTGGCGCCCGGGCGCGACCCCGTCGACGTGGCGGCGCGCGTGGACGCCGCGGCGGCGCGCTGCGCCGCCGTGTCGCGCGCGGAGGCCGCCGTTTACGAGCCGGAGCTCGAGAAGCACGGAGGGCCCGCGGGGATGGAGATCGCGGAGCGGCAGTTCTTCGCGTCGAGCAGGTTCGCGCTCGGCTGCATCCGGAAGACGGCGGGGCGACCGCGGGCGCGCACCCTCGTCGCGGCCTGCGCGCTCGACGCGCTGCTCGCGCGCGCGGGCGTCGCGGGCGACGCGCGGCGGTCGTTCCTCGCGGGGTACGCGCGGCACTGGCGCACGTTCGCCCGCGCGATCTCGGGCATGGAGCTCATCTGTGCAGCGCCGGACGCCGAGTCGGTCGCGCTCGTGCGCGCGCTCGTGCGGGGAGAGGGGCTCGCCGCGCTCGGCGAGCTCGTCGACGGCGAGCGCGCGCTACTCACAGCGTTCGACGCGGATCTGCCCGAGCTCGCCGAGGCGTCGCGGCGCGGAGCGCTCGGTGTGCCGCTGGCGACGGTCCTGACCAACCTCGCCCACACGTTCCATAACCGCCTCGGGCTCACGCTCGCCTTCGAGGTGTGGGTGGCCGACGCGCTCGCCGAGGCGGGCGCCCCGCACGAGCCGCCGCGGGCTCGCCCGCCGGGCGTCTCGCCGGGCGAGGCGTGGCGGCGCCTCGCCCGTGCGGCCGAGCAGCGCCGGCCCGTCACCGCGCTCCTCGACCCCTGCGAAGGCGCCGCGCTCGACGCGCTCCGCGACGCGGCCCGCCGCGACGGCCTCCGGTTCATCGCGTCCGCCGCGCCCGAAGGCGGGATGTCCGCGCCCTTCGCGCTGCTGCGCGCCCTCGCGGACGCTCACCCGGCGGGCGGCGCGCTCCTCGCTGCCCTCGGCCGCATCGAGGCCGCGCACGACGCGCCGGAGTGCCCGCTGCCGCCCGACCCGGCTTCCGTGGCCGAGGCGCTCCGCTCCTTCCTCGCGGAGCACACGCTCGAGCCCACGGTGCTCGTCCTCCGCGACGTCGACGGCGCCGACGCCGACACGCAGCACGCCGTCGCGTTCCTCGCGCGCGCCCTGGAGACGGAGCCGCTCGCCCTCGTCGTCACCGCGAGCGGGCGCCCGAGCCCCGGGTGGGCCGCCATCGTGGCCGAGATCGAGGAGGGGCCGGGGCTCCTCCGCGTCGCGACCGCGCCCGCGCCCGAAGGCGGAGCGGCCGCCCCCGCCGTGACGCCGGCGCCCGCGACGGTCGCGCGGGGCGAAGCGTTCTGCCGCGCCGGCGCGCTGCACGAGGCCGCCGCGATCCTCGGCGACGCCCTGGCGTCGCCCGGCCTCTCGCCCGCGGCGCGGGCCGACGCGCTCGTTGCGCTCGCGAGGACGATGCTCCGCATGTCGCGCCCCGCCCTCGCGCGGCAGGCGGCGGAGGCGGCGCTCCGCCTCGGCCTCCCGGAGCGCCGCCGCGCGCTCGCGCGGCGCGTCCTCCTCGCCGCGCTCCACAACCTGGGCGAGACCGCCGCGCTCGACGCGCTCCGGGACGACGTCGCTCAGCGGCGCTTCGCGCCCGGCGCGTCCGCCGCGGAGCGCTGCTGGGCGGAGCTCGACGCCGCGCTCGCGTGCGCCACGGGCGAGCGCCGCGCCGAGCACGAGGCGCGGCTCGACGCCCTGCTCGCCGCGCCGCGCGGCGACGCGCCGCCGCAGTGCCTCGCCGCCGCGCACGCGTGGCGCGGCGCCGCGCACGCGGCCAGCGGCGAGCACGAGCGCGGCCTCGCGCACCAGCGCCGGGCGCTCGCCTTGGCCGAGGAGCTCGCCGATTTCCGCCGTGCCCTCATGGTGCGCGTGCGCCTCGCGAGCAGCGTCGCGGCCGCTGGCGAGCTCGCCGAGGCGGCGGCGCTCTTCGAGATCGCGGCCTGTCACGCGGCGTGGATCGGCCTCTTCGACCTCGCGTCGCTCGCCGCGCAGAACGCGATCTCGCTCGGCCTCGCGCGCCGCGACGCGGCCCCGGTCCGCGCGTGGCTCGACGGCGCCCGGCCCGCGCGCGCCCGGGTGTGGCGCTCGCCCTACGGCGAGCTCGCCGTGCTCTACGCGCGGGCCGAGTCGGCCCTCGCGCGGGGGGAGGTCGGGGCGGCGGGGGCGCACCTCGATCGGCTGCGCGCGCGCCTCACCGCGCTCGGGGGGGCCGCCCCGCGGAGCGCGCCCCTGCTCGCGCTCGCCGCGGCGCACCTCGAGGCCGACGTCGCCGCCGTCGCGGGGGACGACGCCGGCAGGGCGGCCGCGCTCGCGCGCGCCGCGGAGCTCACCCCGGGCGTGCCGCCGGAGGAGCGGCGGCTCGTCACGGCCATCGCCCGCGCGCGGCGCGACGCCTGCCGCCGCGACAGGCCGGTGGTCCTCGGTTTGCAAAGCACTTGAACGAGAACGAGCTCGATCCGCGCCCGCCACGGGCGCCGAGCGAAGGAGAAGCATCGTGGAGACTCAGACCAAGCTTCCGCCCATGCCGGGGCTCTCGGGCCCCGAGAAGAAGCGCTTCATGAACGGCACCCACCGCGCGGCCTCGCCCGAGGAGACCCTGGATCGGATCAAGGGCTTCATGCCGGCGATGGGGATCACGCGGGTCGCCAACGTCACGGGGCTCGACGCGATCGGGATACCGGTCGTCGTCGTGTGCCGCCCCAACTCGCGCTCTCTCTCGGTCAGCCAGGGAAAGGGGCTGACGCTCGCGGCGGCGAAGGTCTCGGGGCTGATGGAATCGATCGAGGCCTATCACGGCGAGAACATCGTCCGGCCGCTGCTCCTCGGCTCCTCTCGCGACATCCGGCGCTCCCACGCGATAGCCGACGTCTCCGCGCTGCCGCGGACCTCGAGCGTGCCGTTCGACGAGGACACCCCGCTCCTGTGGGCCGAGGGCTACGACCTCATGCGCGGCGCCCCGGTGTGGGTCCCCTACGAGCTCGTGCACGTCAACGCCACCGCGGCGGGCCGCGTCAACCCGGGTATCTTCTGCTGCTCGACCAACGGGCTCTCGTCGGGGAACGGGCTCCTCGAGGCGGTGAGCTACGGTATCTGCGAGGTGGTCGAGCGCGACGCCACGGCCGTGTGGGGGGCCCTCACCGACGAGGAGCGGGACGCGAGGCGGCTCGATCTCGACAGCATCGATGATCCCGGCTGCCGCGAGGTGCTCGCGAGATTCTCGGCCGCCGGGGTCGCCGTCGGCGCGTGGGAGACCACCTCCGACGTCGGTATCCCCTCGTACGAGTGCCTGATCGCCGAGCGGACGGAGGACGCCGTCCGTGCGCTCCACGGCTCCGGCGGGCAAGGCTGCCATCCGTCGCGCGCCGTCGCGCTGCTCCGCGCCCTCACCGAGGCCGCGCAGACCCGGCTCACGGTCATCTCGGGCGCGCGCGACGACCTCCTCCGCGCCGAGTACGACCGCCACCGGAGCCCCGATCAGGTCCGGCACGTCCGCCGGCTGCTGACGGCGCGCGGAGAGCGCCCGTTCTCCGCGGGGCCGACGTTCGCGGGCGACACGTTCGAGGACGACGTCGCCTGGCAGCTCGAGCGGCTGCGCGCGGTCGGGATCGACAGCGTCGTCGCCTTCGATCTCACGAAGCCGGAGTTCGGCATCCCCGTCGTCAAGATCGTGATCCCCGGGCTCGAAGGGATCCACTCGTTCCCCAACTACATCCCTGGCCGCCGGTTCCGCCGCGCGCTCGAGCGCCGGAGCGGGAGCGCGGCGAGCCCGAAGGAGATCGCATGAGCCTCATCGTCTTTGTCGGTCCGACCCTCTCGCTCGAGGCCGCGCGGGCGGAGCTCGACGCCCTCTATCTGCCGCCGGTCTCGCAGGGCGACGTCTACCGGGCATGCGCCAAGCGCCCGAGCGCCATCGCGATCATCGACGGCTATTTCGAGCGGGTCCCGGCGGTCTGGCACAAGGAAATTCTCTTCGCGATGGCGCAGGGCATCCACGTCTTCGGGAGCTCCAGCATGGGGGCGCTGCGCGCCGCCGAGCTCTCCGCCTTCGGCATGGAAGGCGTGGGCGCCATCTTCGAGGCGTACCGCGACGGCCTCATCGAGGACGACGACGAGGTGGCCGTCGTCCACGGCCCCGCGGACAGCGGCTTTCGCGCCGGCTCCGAGGCGATGGTCAACATCCGCGGGACGTTCGACGCCGCGGCGGCCGCGGGCGTGATCACCTCCGCCACGCGCGACGCGCTCACGGCGGTCGCAAAGTCTCTTTACTATCCCGACCGCGTCTATCCCGTGATCCTCGACGCCGCGTCCCGCCACGGCGTCCCGCAGAGCGAGCTCGCGTCGCTGCGCGACTTCCTCCCGAAGGGGCGCGTCAACCAGAAGCGCGACGACGCGATCGCGCTGCTCCGGCACCTCCGCGCGCGCGCCGAGGCGGGCTTCTCGCTGAAGACCGTCACGTACAGGTTCGAGGTCACCGAGTTCTGGTGCCGCGCCGAGCAGGCCGCCGGCGAGATGGTCGCCGCGGAGCGCCCGACCGCCGGCGACCCGTCGCCGTACGAGACAGTGGCCCTCGACGGCATCCTGGACGAGCTCCGCCTCGACGCGGCGGCGTACGGCCGGGCGAAGCGCGGGGCCATGCTCCGGTACCTCGCGCTGCAGGAGGCCGAGCGGCGCGGCCTCACCGTCGACAACGCCGCGCTGGAGCGGGCGTCCGACGCCTTCCGCCGCGAGCGGCGGCTCTACGAGCCGGACGACGTGAAGGCGTGGATGGGTCGGTTCAGCGTCGGCTGGGGCGAGCTGACGCGGCTGCTCCGCGACGAGGCGCTCATCGGCTGGGTCGAGAAGGCGGTCGACGAGGTGGCGCAAGGCCACGTCCGCGACCACCTCTCGGTCTCCGGCGAGTACGCGGAGCTGCTCTCCCGGGCCCGCGACAAGCAGCGGCGCCTCGCCGAGCTCGGCCTGTCGAACCCCGCCTTCTCCGACGCCGGGATGGCCGAAGGCGACCTGATCCGGTGGTATTTCGAGCGATGCCTGGGCGCGCCCGTGCCGCCCGATCCGGCGGGCGCGCTGCGCTCCGCCGGCTTCGCCGACGCGGACGAGTTCAAGCGCGTTGCGCTGCGCGAGGTGTGTTATCGCCGCGCCGCGCACGGCGACCGGGCCGCGAGCGCCTCGGCCCCGGAGCGCCGGTGACGCCCGCGATCTCGCTCCGCGGGGCGACGAAGGTCTTCGCGTCGCGCCGGGCCGTCGACGCCGTGTCGTTCGAGGTGCGGCGCGGCGGCGCCACCGCCCTCCTCGGCCGGAACGGCGCCGGGAAGACGACGACGATGCGCCTCGTGACGGGCATCCTCCGCCCCGACGAGGGCGCGGTCGAGGTGCTCGGGGGCAGGAGCGACAGCGTCGTGATCCGCGATCGCGTCGGGTACCTCCCGGAGGAGCGAGGCCTGTACAAGCAGATGGAGGTCGCCGAGCACCTGGCCTTCCTCGGCGAGCTGAAGGGCGTCCGCCCGCGCCGCGCGCGCGAGAGCGCCGCGCGGCTCCTCCGGTCGCTCGAGCTCGGGCACGTCGCGCGCGCGCGGATCGAGACGCTGTCGAAGGGCAACCAGCAGAAGGTGCAGCTCTGCGGCGCGCTCGTCCACGACCCGGAGATCCTCGTCCTCGACGAGCCGATGTCGGGCCTCGATCCCGTCAACGCCGTGCTCGTGAAGCGGCTCTTCGGGGAGCTCCGCGCCGCCGGAAAGACCCTCTTGCTCTCGACCCACGTCATGCCGCTCGCCGAGAGCCTGGCCGACCACGTCGTCGTCGTCGATCGGGGGCGCGTCGTCCTTTCGGGGCCCGTCGGCGAGGTGAAGGCGTCGTTCGCCGGCAACACGGCGCGGATCGAGTTCGACGGCGACGGGACCTTCCTCCTCGGCGTCGACGGCGTGGTGAGCGCGCGGATCGAGCCGGGCGCGGCGGAGCTCGTGCTGCGCGACGCCGGCGACGCGCAGCGGGCGCTCTCGGCGGCGCTCTCGCGCGTCCGGGTGCGGCGGTTCGAGGTCTCGTCGCCGTCGCTCGGCGAGATCTTCTCTCGCGTCGTCGGCGAGGGCGCCCCGCCGCCGCTCGCCCCCAGGCCGCGCGCTGCCCGCGGCGCGGCGCTGGAGGCGTCGTGAGCCGCATCCTCGTCGTGCTGAAGCGTGAGTACGTCGCCTCGGTGAAGACAGCGTCCTTCGTCCTCACGACGCTCCTCCTGCCGGTCCTCTTCGCGGCGGTGGGCCTGCTCCCTGCGCTCCTCGTCGCCGTCGGCGCCGGCGATCGCTCGGTCGTCGTGGTCGACGGGACAGGCCAGCTCCGCGGGGTCGTGGAGGCCGCCTCCGCGGGCCTCGCCGAGGAAGCGTCGGCGCGGTCCTCCGCGAGGTCGCTCGGCGCCGCGATGGGCAGCGCCGTGCTCCCGAGGGCCGCCCGGCTGCGGCTCACCTACGTGGCCCCCGGGGACGCCGCCGCCACGACCGCGGCCGTCGCGGCGCTGCTCGACGGCGCGAGGGCGGGCGCCACGACGGGAGGGCATGGCGTGGACGGCGTCGTGGTGCTCCCGCCCGAGATGCTCGAGGACCCCGGCGCGCGGGGCGCGCTGTACGCGAAGGGGGCTGACCTCGATGCCGTCGAGCACGCCGCGGCGGTGGTGGCGCGCGGCGTCGCCGTGGCGCGGTGGACGGCGCGCGGCCGCGACGCCGCCGAGATCGAGGGCCTCCTGTCGCCTCCTGCGTTCGACTCGGCGCCCCTCTCCTCGAGCGGCCCCGGGGGCTCCGGCGGCGACCTCGACCTGCTCGTCGCCTTCGGCTTCGGCGGCCTGCTCTTCGTCGCGGTCCTCTTGAATGGTCGCGAGATCTTGCGCCGCATCGTGCAGGAGAAGTCGGACCGGATCATGGAGATCCTCCTCTCCTCGGTGACCCCGTTCGAGCTCCTGTCCGGGAGGATCCTCGGCCTCGCCGCCGCCGGCCTCACGCAGATCCTCGTGTGGCTCGGGATGGCGGCTGTCGCGGGTGTCGCGACAGCCGCGCTGGGAGGGCCGCGCCTCCTCGACGCCGAGACCCTGCTTCGCCCCATGGTCGCCGTGTACTTCGTCGTGTTCTTTCTGCTGGGATATCTCGTGAACGTGGCTGTCTATGCCGTCGGCGGCGCGGCCGCGAGCTCCGAGAAGGCCGCGCAGCAGCTGATGAGCCCGATCTCGATGGCGCTCTCCGCGCCGCCGTTCTTCCTCGTGGTCATCGCCGGTCACCCCGGCTCGACGCTCGCCGTCGTGCTCTCGATGATCCCGATCTACGCCCCGATGGTGATGTTCGTCCGGGTCCTCGTCTCCGAGCCGCCGCTCTGGCAGATCCTCGTCGCCATCGGCGGCACCGGCGCGACCGTGCTGCTCTTCATCTGGGTGGCTGCAAGGATCTTCCGGACAGGCGTCCTCTCCCAGGGAGCGACGCCGACCCTCCGCGAGCTCTGGCGCTGGGCCCGCGAAAGGTGACGCGTTCGGACGGCGCCATCGGCCGTCCGGACGCGCGGCGCAGCGCGTTCAAGCCGCCGACAGCGTCTTGCCTGTCTCGAGCAGCGTCTTCAGATCGCTCAGGATATAGCTCCAGCCACCGCCGGCTTCCTTGATCGCGCCCGAGGTGATGGCGGCTGTCTTGGGCGCGTCGCCGACCTCGTGGGTCACGGTCAGCGACGTGATGCCGTAGGGGCTCACCTCGATCTCCCAGGTAAGTCGCCTGAAGCCCTCCTCCTTCATCTCGGGATCCCAGAGGATGCGCCACGTCTGAACGAGCTTTCGCGGGGGATCGGCCTCGATGACCTCTCCATCGATGATCACGTTGGGGCCGCCGTGCTGGGCCATCTCCGCGCTCGCGAACGCCTGGTATTTGCCGCCGGGGCGCAGATCGTACTCCGCGCGGGCGCAGTAACCGTACCTCTCGATCCACTCGGGCTTCGTGATCGCATCCCAGACGGCCTCGGGCGTCGCTTTGATGTGGACTCGGTAGATGTGGACCGGCTTCTCACTCTTCGTCGTCATTGTTCTTCTCCAGGTGTTTCTTCAGATCAACGAGCGCCGAAATGCGCCCCTCGGTGTACTTGTCGATCCAGCGGTCGTGGATCTGGCGAATGGGGACCGGGTTCAGGTAGTGGAGCTTCTTCCGGCCCGATCGAACCGTGACGACGAGCCCCGCGGCTTCGAGCACCCGGAGGTGCTTCATCACGCCGAACCTCGACATCTCGAGCTCGGACTCGAGCTCCGTGAGCGTGAGGCCGTCACGCGCGAAGAGCCGGTCGAGGAGGGAGCGCCGGGTGGGATCGGCCAGCGCCTTGAAGACGCGATCGTCGTCCGTCACCCCCTTGATATGTTACCAAATGGTCACTTGTCAAGGTCCAGGATGCTCGGCCTGCGCGGGTCCGGGCGCGGGCCGTGGCAGGTGCTCCGATGTGGGATGCGAGGGCGGCGACAGCTTTACGCTCGCGCTCGGCGATCGAAGGCATGGGCGCGAGGGGATGCGGTGACGCGGCGGACGCCGGCTGTGCAGCCAGTTCGAGGGCGGCCGGGCGGTCGATAAGCGGGCGAGGGGCGACCTCAGAAGCCTTCGCCGTTTTCGAGGATCGACGGGCAGAACGCGCGGACGCCCACGCACTCCGCAGGAGGCTGCAAGAGGTCGAGGCTGGACCCGCACGAGAGCTCCTTGAGGGTGCCGGCCATGGCGATCAGGCAGGTCTTGGCCTCCGCGACAGTGATGGTGCACCCCTCGAAGTCGTACGTGAAGCACCTGGTCGACGTCAGAGGTTCACTTCCAGAGAGGAGGCACTGCCGCCAGATGTTCACGCATTCCTCTATCCCGGTGGCGTTGAGCAGTCCGATGAGATCGCACTGGTCTATCTTCGAGAGCTTCATCGGCTCTCTGAGATCGTCGCACACCTGACTGGCCTCTTCGGCCGTCAGCTCGCCGAGCTGCCGGCTCTCGTCGAGGGCGACCGCGGTCTCGCCCCCATCGTCGCCGCACGCCGCGAGCGCGAGCCCAGCCGCCAGGACCCCGAGAAGCGTCATCCATCTCATTCGAGCTCTCCTTGACGAGGAAGGTGCGCTGGTGGCCGTTCAGGACCCGCAGGCGCCCCGTCGCCCCGACGATACACGCGCCCCGCGCTCGTCGATGCGCCGGAGCGCCCACGCGTCTGCGCCTCGGGTCGAGGGCGCCTGGCTGGGCCAGGGAAGAGGCTGTCGCGGCGTGGGGGCGGGAGATGGCCGTGTTCGCGCTCGGCTCGAACAGCCGCGTGCGCGGCAGCCTCGGCAAAGTGGATGGGTCGCTGCCGTGACGGGGCTCAAGCCCGCGCCGCCTCGAGAACCCGGTAGAAGCTCGGCGTCTCTCGCACGCCTTTCACGCAGAGGCCCGCGGCATCGAGCAGCGCGCGGTACTCGGCCTCGGTGCGCTCGCGTCCCCCGGTGTTCACGAGCATGTTGATGTCGCTGAACGTGAGGACCCAGTCAAGGGCCGTGTTGCCGCGCTGGCAGGGGCCGGCAGGGGCGGGCGCCTCGACGACGAGGAGGCGCGCCGAATCGTCCATCACCTCGCGGCACTTGCCCAGGAGCTTCAAGCTCCGGGCGTCATCCCAGTCGTGGAGCACGCTCTTGAGCACGTAGAGGTCGGCGGCCGGAGGCGCAATGTCGAAGCAGCTCCCCGCGACGAAGGACGCGCGGGCGCCCACGCCGCGCGATGCGAACAGCTGGAGCGCCCCTTCGCGCGCGTGATCGAGATCGAAGACGACCCCTTCCACGCCGGCGTGAGCCTCCAGGATCGCGCAGAGCAGGGCGCCGTAGCCGCCGCCCACGTCGATCACGCGGCGCACGCCGCGGAAGTCGATCGCCCCGACGATGCCTGGCGCGACCCCGCGGGTGAGCTCCACCATGGCCTGGTGGAAGATCACGGCGGCGGCCGGGTCGCGCGCCATCTCATCGAAGTGCTCGGTCCCGGACGACGCGGCGGCGTCCGCGGCGCCCCACGCCATCCGGCCGGTGCGGATGCAGTCGGTCAAGCGGCCCCAGGCCCGCCAGACGCCCGGCCCGCCCATCAGACGAGACCACGCGCGCCGCGAGCTCGGGGAGCTCGTCTCCAGGCATCGCCCCATCTCGGTGAGCTCGAACCGCTCCCCGCTCGGGGCGAGCAGATCGAGCGTGACGAGCGCCCGGAGCAGGCGCTCCGTCGCGTCGGGGTGCGTGCCGAGCCGCGTCGCGACCGCGCTGCTCGGAAGCGGTCCCCCGGCGAGGACGTCCGCGACGCCGAGCTCCGCGGCCGCGTGAATGACCTGCGGCACCCAGAGGCTCATGATCATCTGGTTCAGGCGGAACGCAGGGGGCAGATTCGTGGGAGAGCCGCTCGACATGGTGTTCGCTCCTTCGAGGCCTACCCTGGGGAGCGCGACGCCGCAGGTATTGTAAAGATTTTACCTTGCCAGCTCCGCGCTCCCCGAGTGGATCGTGGCGGCCGGTCTTCCGGACAGCGGCACCTATCGCACCCGGGACGCGGCGACGCAGCGACGCGGCTGACGCCGGGCGTGCAGCCAGATCGAGAGCGGCCGGTGAGCGGGGCGAGCGGCGACCTCAGAAGCCCACGACGTCTTTGAGGAGCCACGGGCACTTCTCGCTGACGCCCGCGCACTCCTCAGGGGACTGCAAGAGGTCGACAGGAGACTGCAAGAGGTCGATGTCGGACCCGCACGAGAGCGCCTTCATGGCTTCGGTCGCGGCGATCATGCAGGCCTTGACCTCCGCGACCGTGGCGGTGCACCACTTGAACTCGGACGTGTTGCACCTGCTCGACGTCAGAGGTTCACCTGCGGTGGCGAGGCACTTTCTCCAGGCGAGCACGCATTCCCCTTCCTCGGGGGAGAAGAGCAGTCCGACGAGATCGCACTGGTCCACTTTCGCGAGCTTCATCGGCTCGGCGAGATCGTCGCACACCTGCCCGGCCTCTCTGGCCGTCAGCTCGCCGATCCGCTGGTTCTCATCGAGGGCGATCGCGGTCTCGTCCCCATCCTCCCCATCGTCCCCAGCGTCCCCACCGTCGCCGCACGCCATGAGCGCGAGCCCAGCCGCCAGGACCCCGACAATCGTCATCCGTCTCATTCGAGCTCTCCCGGATAGAGAGGGTGCGTTCGTGGCCGTTCAGGACCCGCAGGCACCCCGTTCGCCTCGATGATACCCGCGCCCGCCCTCGGCGCGCCTGCAGAGAGCGTGCAGATTCCTGCGCTCGCGCGGCAGGCGCGAGCCTCCGGCGTCGCGCGCTGCGTCGGGCGCGGGCAAGAGCAGAAGAAACGAGACATCGCCCAGCGAGAGCTCGGCCCGTCCTAGAGAGCGGCCTCGCCGTGAGCCGTGCCGCGCGCGGTCGAGGCGCTCTCCGGCCGGGTCCAGCCCTGGTGTCCCCGCGGCGTTCACGGAGACGCTTGCCCCGCCGCGGGCTCGTGCCGGCGAGACCGTGCCGCGCGGCGGGGCGGGCGCCGCGCTCAGGCGTGTCAGCCCTCGCTCTCGTCTTCCTCTCCCCCTCCGTCCAGGGCCCCCGGGCACTTCTCCTCGATCGCGGCGCACGCCGCCGGCTTCTCCGCGAGGTCAGTGATCGTCGATTCGCACGTGAGCGCCTTGAGGGTGCCTACCATGGCGTCCACGCAGGCCCTGACCTCCGCGACCGTGGCGGTGCAGCCGGTGAACTGGGACGCTCCGCACGCTTCGAGGTCGTCCGTCTCCCCGGGCTCCTCCGGATCGCTGATGCATTCCTGCCTGGTGGTCTCACACTCCGTTCCGAACAAAGAGGCAAGCACCCCCGCGGCCTCGCACGCGTCCTCCTTCGAGATCGTCTTGGCCTGCCCGCGGAGGTCGTCGCACAGGCCGTCGGCCTCCTCGGCCGTCAGCGTGCTGAGCTGTTTGCCTTCGATGTCGCTCTCGCTACCTCCATCACCAGCACCCTCATCATCGCCGCAAGCCACGAGCGCGAGACCAGCCATCAGAAACCCGAGAAGCTTCATCCGTGTCATGTCGAGATCTCCTTGAACGAACGAGGACGTTCACCTTGAGCGCGCCTGCGCGGCCCTCCGGGCGACGCCACAGCGCCTGGTAGCGCTGGGCGCCGGCGCCTTCCGCGCGACTGCGCTGCTCAGACCGGTCTACGTTCGATGAGAAGATTCCTTTCCTCCGCGAACGGCGCGCGCAGCTTTCCCACGCGAGCGCCGCCCGCCTACCCGCCAGCGAACTCGCACAGGGCTTCCTCGCCGTGCCTGCGAGGCCATTGGCGCGCGCTCGCCCGGGGATACCGGGCATGATGCGCGGTTCACCCGTGGCTCATGTCACGCTGCGACCGTGACATGTCACGCTGCAACCCCGTGACATGTCACGCTGCAACCCCGTGACATGTCACGCTGCAACCCCGTGACATGTCACGCTGCAACCCCGTGACATGTCACGGTCGCGGCCCGTGACACGTCACGAAGAAATGAGCCGCATTTCACGGCGAATGGATCCTTGCCCGGCGCGTGGAACGCGACGGAATCGAGACATCGAGCAACCTCTGCGCCTGGCACAGGGCGTGCACTGACCGCTCCGAGCGGGCCCAGCGGTATCGAGCTTCCGGACCGGCGATGGCGTGAGCCGGCGCGCCCGCCTCTCCTCATCTTCCTCATGAGCAGCGCGCCGGAACCCCCCTGCCGTCTGCGCCTGGAACCCAGGCCGAAAAGCAAACGTGTGCACGAGCCAGAACAAGAGGTGTCCATGAAGCTGATATGCAGATCTGCCTTCCTCACGCGTTCCGTTCTCCTGGCGGCGCTTTGCACCGCATCCGTGGCGTGCGTGGACGGTCCCGAGAATGGTGATGTCTTCCTTGGTGTACCCGCCGGCACGACCATCAACTTCGCAGGCAAGTTCAATGCTGGCAGCGAAACGATCCGTGTCCAGGTGCTGGCCGATCCTGACGATGAGAACGATCCTGACTACGAGAACTGGGTGACGCTCGAAACCACCACCAGCGCTTCGACCCCCACGGATCAGGGTTTCGGTGAGTGGTACGAGTGGTCAGTCAACGCGACCCCCGTGCCGAGCTCGCCGACCTCTACGGAGAGCGCCCGCTGGCCCGAAGGCGGCCTCCTGCGCTTCCGCGTCGTCGACGATATAGGCAGCGCCTTTGCGACCTTCGATCAGGACCGGCTGGATTGCTATCAGACGGTAGGTATGCGCCAGCTGACCACCGAGGAGGACGAGAACTGGATTGCCGTAGGGGAAGAGTGCAAGAGCAACTGGACACAGGCCGTGCTGGTCAACGCTTCGAAGACGCCGACCGACCTCGAGGACACGCCGGCGTACCTCTCGCACATTGAAGAGAACGGGGTCGGCTCCCCGGAACACACGGCGGAATACTACGACGAGATAGACGCGCCGGTCTCCCTCACCGCCTTCAAGACCCGGTTCGGGTTCGGAGCCGCGGGCTCGGATGAGGTGTCGGCCGTCTACTACAACGCGGGCGATCTCGGCGTCGGCCGGGAGATGAACTGCAAATCGTATAATCCATACCCGACAAACCCGACACACCCGAATACCGGCGTAGCCTGCTTCGTGAGCAACTACGACGACGATGTGAACGACAACGTGAACGTCTTCGGAGCAGACCCGATCGACAGCCTCGCCAACACGGTGAGCGGGTTATATTCGGGCGTCCACAGCGGCGCGTTTGCCACGGTCGCCATGTGGTACATCCCGCCGATCACGGCGGATGACAGCGTGCGGTTCGCCGTTTATGGCCCGGGCCCGAATTACCTGCTCGCGCCTGATGCGCAGCTCGACTCCAAGGGCTACAACAAGGGTATCCCCCAAAACTGCATCGTTTGCCACGGCGGCGCCAGATACGATGCGTTGAACGACAGCGTGGACGGGGGGGGCGCGCGGTTCTTGCCGTTCGACCTCTCCGCCTTCGAGTTCTCGACCGCGTCGGGCTTCACGCGCGCCGCTCAGGAGGAGAAGTTCCGCAAGCTGAACAAGCTCGTCCTCCAGGCCGGGCCCACCGCGGCGACCCAGGAGCTCATCAACGGCTGGTACGCCGCCGGCAGCGTGAGCACGGTGGGCACGGTCCAGAATAGCGCCTTCATCCCGCCCGGTTGGACAGGGAACAAGGCGGACGAGAAGATCTACTCGGCGGTCGTCGCGCCGTACTGCCGTGGTTGCCACGCCGCCCAGAGCAACTCCTTCTACAACTTCGCCGATAAAGGTGATTTCCAGACGTGGGGAAACATCGGGTCCATCGAGGCAGACGTCTGCACGGTGGGCCTCGATCCGGCGAAAAACCATGTGATGCCCAACGCCGAGGTCACGCTGGATCGGTTCTGGAAGAGCCCCGCGCGGGCCTACCTCGCCGGGTACTTCGATATCAAGAGCAGCTGCAAGCCCTAGGACACCGATCACGTTGATCGAGCGAGAAATGAACCGCCAAGACACCAAGATATTTCTCCGTTCTTGGCGTCCTTGGCGACTTGGCGGTTCGAAATTCTGCGCTCTTCAGGCAGTTTCAACCCGTTTGTCGCTCTAGGAGACGACCATGACGCGAAGGTGGATGATCACGGGCGTGGGCGTGGGCGCTGCAGTGGCCTTGATCCTGGCCCTCGCCGGGCGGGGTGGTGATTTTCGGCCACCGAAGACGGTAACTGTGTCTTTCGGTCCACCGGCGGCGGCGCCCCGGCCTCGCCCGGCCGGCGAGGCCGAAGCGACGGTGCTCGCGGCGACGTCCTCCGCGCCATCCACGGAGCCCGTGGTGGAGCGGGGCGTCGCCCTGGCGCTGCGCATCCGTGACGACATCTGCCGGTGCGAGACCCGGGAGTGCTTGCACCGCACCGGCGCGACCTTCAGGGGCACCGGCGGCCGCGCCGTCTCGAAGATCCCGGAGGAGAGCAAGGTCATCGAAGCGGCCAGGCGCGAGACCAACGCCTGCATCAAGCGCATCAGCGTGGCGGAGGACCGGGCCGCCGCCGCGCTCGAAGCTACACACGACGCTCCGGAAGGCGGGTAGAGGGCCTCCGCCGAGGCGGCCGGGCGGCGTTGCCGTGCGCTCCCGGCCGCTCAGGCGAGCCCTCCACGCCGGCGCACGATCCCGCGCGCCGGCTGGGCCCGGGTTGGATCCATGCCTTCCGAGGGGCTGCGATCCGTCGTCACGCTCCACCGAAATCCCGACGAACGCGACGGTTCGCCACCGCAAATTCACCCGCCGCGACGAGGGCTCAGGGGCTCATGCCGGCGACGTCGATCAGCGCCGCGCGCGTCCGGGTCGGGGTCGTCCCGCTGAATTGCTTCACGTCCCGCGCGAGGTGCGCCTGGTCGTAGTAGCCGAACCGCTGGGCGAGCTCCGCCCACGTCCCCGTGGCGCCCGTCTTGAGGTGCCGCACCAGCCGGTCGAAGCGAACGAGGCGCGCGAGGAGCTTGGGCGGGACGCCGACGTGCTCGCGGAACAGGCCGATCACGTGCTTCTGGCTGTAGCCGAGCTCGCGCGCGAGGGCGCGCATGTCGACCGCGCCCCCGCGCTCCTCGATGCGGCGGAACGCCCACGAGACCACGCCGATCTCGAGCCGCGCCTCGTCCACGCGCTCGCCGAGCGCCCGCTCGATCAGGTCGAAGCGCGCGTCCCAGGTCGGGAGCTCCTCGAGGCGCTCCGCCAGCCGGGCGTGCTTTTTGGGCAGCAGATCGCGCGCCGAGATCACGCGCCCGGTCAGCTCCTCCATGGGCACGCCGAAGAAGAGCCGCGCCCCGATGGGGGTGAGGTTCACCTGGAGCCCGCGCTGGAACCCGTCGTGCTCGGTGATCGTGAAGGTGGCGTCGAGGCCCGCGACGAAGCCGCCGGGGTGCGAGGAATGACGGCGATCGCTCCCCGCGTCGAACACGCGCAGCGGCGGTCCGAACTCGATGATCACGACGACCTGCGGCGCAGGGAGCTCGCGCCGCCGCAGCGGCCCGGGCGTCTCCTCCGTGTAGCCGCTGTAGTCGCGGATGTAAGGGCGGAGGCGCGGCGCCGGGGGCCGCGTCGCGATCTCCCAGCGGCCCTCACCGGAGTTGCCGCGGGAGATCCTTGCGCGAGGCGCCAGCGCTTGCATCGCGGGGCAAAGATACCCGTCGACGCGGGCGCGAGCCAGCCGCGCGCCGGGCGGGGCGCGTCAGCGGATCGTCTTGCAGCACCGGAGCCCAAGGTGGTAGTTCGCGTGCCACGCGTCCTCCATCGGCTCGACGTGCCAGCGCGGGCTGTAGGCGCAGTGATCGGGGTAGGTCTCGCGGCCCTTCGGCCTCGGGGCGTCGTGCTCGCGGGCGACCTCGACGTAGAACCAGGCGCTCCCCTTGAGCTGGCTGTACAGCTTGCCGTCGTCGCGGTCGCGGCGGGTCATGATCTCGGCCACGTTGCCGTGCTGATCGAACACCCCGAACCGCGAGCGGCACGCGGGGAAGGACCCCGCAGGCTCGGTGTCGGTCGCGCAGGTCTGGTAGGCAGAGCGCGCTGTGTCGCCGTCGCACGGCTTGCCATCGATGTCGCGGTGCGGCGTCTGCGTGTGGCAGACGGCGAGATCGAGCGCGTCGCCGTAGGCGTACGTCCTCGGCTTGCCGCCCTCGGGATCGCCGCGGCACGCGAGGCTCCACTCGTCCTCGGTGCAGAGGCGCTTGCCCTGCAGGCTGCATACGGCCGCCGCCTGCGTCGGGCTCGCCCAGACCATCGGCAGCTCGCACGGCTTGTTGGGGAACTCGAAGACGTCGATGCAGAACGCGGCCGACGCCGGCTTCCCGCGCCTGTACACGGGCACCATGTTCTCGTGGCCACCGCAGCGGGCGCGCTGCTCCTCCGTCTGGAGGACGACGCCCCGGAGGCCCTCCAGGCACTGCTCCTTCGAGCGCGTGTGCCGCGCGAGCTCCTTGTTGCCCTGGTTGAGCCGGGCAGGGGAGCCGCCGCCGAAGTTCTTCTCCAGGAAGAGCTCGGGGTTCTTGAGCTTCCGCTCTCGCTCCGAGAGCTCCTTCAGCGAGAAGAGCCGCACCAGATCCTCGCGCGCCTCGTAGTGGGTCGCCATCGGATCCCCGACCGCCCCGGGCGCGCCAGCGTCGCCGCCGGCCGCACCGGGCGCGCCGGGCTCGCCAGAGGCCCGAGGGGCCGGCGCCCCCGGGGCGGAGGCCGCCGGGCCCGGAGGCGGCGCGGAGGCGCTGGCCGGAGGCGGCGCGCCGGCGTCGCGGCCGCGATCGGCGTCGCCGCGGGAGCAGGCGGGCGCGGCGACCGCGAGCGCCGCCAGCACGAGGTGCAAGGGACGGGAAGGAGGAGGCACGTGGAGCGAGCGGGGCACGTCGAGCTAGAGAGGCACGTGGAGCGCGCGGGGCACGTCGCGCGAGATCAGAGGGCGGCCTCGACGATCTCGGAGAGGCTCGCCTCGTCGACGACGCCCGTCAGGTAGGCCGCGACCTTCCCCTGCCTGTCGATCACCACGAGGCTCGGCAGCTTGTCCACCCCGTAGTGGGCCGAGGCCTCCTTCGCGTCGTCGATCAGGATGGGATACGAGAGGCCCTTCTTGAGCGCGTACTGGCTGGCCACCTGGGGCGGGTCGTCCACGTTGACGCCGAGCACAACGAGCCCCTTCTTCTCGTAGCGGCGCGCGATCCGGTCGAGGATCGGCGCCTGGACCGCGCAGGGACCGCACCACGTCGCCCAGAAATCCAGGATCACCGGCTGGCCCCTCAGCTCGGCGATCTGCATGCGCGCGCCGGGCTCGCCGTTGGCGGCGACCGGCAGCGTCACGTCGGGGGCCTCCGCGCCGACCATGCCCGAGGCCCCCGGCGCAAGGCGCGGCAGGATCACAAGACCAAACAGCGCGCTCAGGGCGATGAGCAACGCGACTGCAGGATAGAGAATCTTGCCGGAATCGGGCTGGGGTTCGGCCATACGGGCCCTGGGCTTCATAGCAAATCTTTGGGCCTACGTCCGAGCGGCTCTGGTACGGTCCGGCGCCTCGACCGGCCGGGCGCTTTGCCGCCTGGCCCGGGGGCGGGGGCGCAGCGCGGCTCGCCGCGCGACGCCGCCGCCACCGGGAGGGGTCGGGGGCGCAGCGCGGCACGCCGCGCGATGCCACCGCCGTTCGGGTCACGTCGTCGCCCGCGCGCTGGAGGAACCATGCTCGATCGTCCGAATCTTTCACGAGAGAATCCCGCGGGGCCGCGCGGACGGCGCCCGCCGCCGGGGTCCCTTCCGGCCAAGCAGGCGGCCAAGTGGCCCCCCGATGACAACGATCTGCCCGGCGCCCCGCCGGCGCCCGCAGGCGGCGGCGGCTTCGCGGACGACGGCAACTTCAAGCGCGGGCGGTTCAGCCCCGTGTCGATCGTGGTCGGCCTCGTCGTCGCGCTCGGCGCCGCGGGCGCCATCTGGCTCGGCGTCAAGCAGGACAGCCAGAAGATGACGGTCGACGCCGTCTCCAAGGAGAAGAAGAACATCTTCGTCCTGCCCAAGAAGGACCAGCTGCCCCTGTGGCGCAAGTGGGCCGCCGCGAGCTCCGAGCTGTCGCTCCAGCAGGAGGCCCTCATGCAGCTCGCGTGGGCCGACGATCCCGAGGGCGTCACGCACGCGCAGAACGCGCTCGCGCTCCCGGACCACCGCGTGAAGGGCGTCGCCGCGCAGGTGCTCGCGTACTACGGCTCGCCCAAGGCCGACGGCGCCAAGCACGCGCTGCTCGAGGCGCTCAAGGTCGCGGACGAGAGCGACAGGCCCCAGCTCGTCTGGGCCCTCGTCGAGCTCAAGGAGCCGGCCGCGTTCAAGGACGCGATGGACCAGTACAGGAAGGGGTTCCTCTCGAAGGTCGAGCGGCTCGGCGGCGGCATCGCCTTCGACCCCGAGAAGCTCGCCGGCCTCGTGTCGCTCGAGGAGCTCTCCAAGCTCGCGACCGACGAGAGCTCGTCGGTGCGGCAGCTGGTCGCGACGGTCCTGTCGCGCAACGCCGAGCCCAAGTGGACGAGCGCGCTCATCACGCTCGTGAAGGACAAGGACGTCGAGGTCGCGCGCGAGGCCGCGAACGGCCTCGGGCGGATCGGCGACGAGACGGCGCGCGCCCCGCTCCTCGAGGCCCTCGCGAACGCCGACAAGGCCAGCCGCCAGCGCTTCCTCGAGGCGCTGCGCGACGGCATCGGCGGCGAGGGGCTCGTGCTCGCCCTCGAGAGCGTGAAGCAGGACCCGGAGGAGACGACCTGGTTCCAGACGAAGCAGATCATGGAGATGCTGCGCGAGCTCGCCGACCCGCGGTCGGCCGACCCGCTCGTGAAGTGGATCGAGGCCAAGAAGCCGCCGCTGCACTGGCAGGGCGAGGCGGGGACGCGGCTCGCCGAGGTCGGCGACATCCGCGCCGCCAAGTTCCTCGGCGAGCGGCTGCTGGCCGACCCGCTCAAGCTCTACAAGCTCGAGAAGTTCTGGGAGGCGGACGAGGGCGGGCACCTGTCGCGCACCGATCTGCCGCGCGTCGTCGGCGCCCGCATGCTCGCCGATCTCGCCACGATCCACGCGGACAAGGCCGCCGAGCTCAAGGCCGCGGCCGAGGCCCCGGTCATCCTGTGGCTCAAGGATCGCCCGCAACCGCACGCGAACGGCCTGCGCTTCCTCGCCACGGTCCGCTCCGAGAAGATCCTGAAGGACATGCGCGACTGGGCCTTCCCGACGGATCCGCTCCCCAAGGAGGGGCAGCTGCCGCCGTTCCCCACGGCCTTCGAGACCGCGCAGAGCGCGCTCCGGTACATCGGGCGCATGAAGGACGAGCCCTCGTACCCGAAGCTCCTCGATCAGTTCAGCCGGAAGAAGGATCCGAAGATGGACATCACCCAGGACGGGCTCCAGGGCGCTGGGCTCTCGATGCTGGGGATGGCGCTCCGCGCGGTCGCCTACGGCGCGTCGCAGGGGCTCGCCGAGTGGGGCGATCCGCGCGCGGTGGAGAAGCTGACGAAGCTCATCGAGGACGAGCTGTGGCACGAGGAGGCCCGCCAGGCCGCCTGCGAGTCGATCGCCTGGTGCGCCGACGACAAGGCGATGATCGAGGTGGCGAAGAAGGCGAAGGAGTTCGCGAGCAAGAAGGAGCCGCGCAAGCAGCTCATCGGCGCCTGCTACGCGTCGTCGCTCGCGCTCCGGCCGGTGCCCGGCGCGGCCGCCGAGCTCGTCACGCTCCTCACGGCCGACGTCGACCCCGGGGTGCGCATGGCGATCGCGCGCGCCATCGGCATCGGCGGCTTCGACGAGGCGGTGCAGGGGCAGCTGTTCGAGAAGCTCAAGGACGTCGAGGTCCGGAACGCCGCGGCGCTCGCGCTCATCCTCGGCGGCACGAGCGACACCGCGGCGCGGACGGTCGCGATGTACGCCGACTTCGACAAGTCCGCGCTGGACGACCTGAAGGACCACTACTACCGCGCCTTCGGCTACTGGTCGGACGAGGACTTCAAGCGCGGCAACCTCTACCGGTACGTCGCGAACGCCGAGGCGATCACGCGGGTGAAGGTCGCCGACGCGCCGCAGGAGTGGGCGCGGCAGCGGCTCCAGGCCCAGTTCGACAACCTGAAGTACGACAACGGCCCGCACTCGGAGACCCGCGTCGTGCTGCGCTACCGGCTCTTCCAGGAGGCCAAGGGCGGCGACGGCGCGAAGAAGAAGGGCGCGATCGAGACGCTCAAGTTCATGAAGGAGAAGGGCGTGCTCATGGCCCTGCGGCACGAGCAGGGTGAGACGGGCGCGCTCGCGAAGCGCGCGTTCCACGAGCTCATGAACCCGAAGGCCACCGTGGCCGAGGACCTGAGCAAGTTCGCCCCGGCGAAGGCCGGGGGCGCCGACACGCCGTAGCGGCGCGCGGTCCGGCGCGGCCGGCGCGCGCACGAAGCCGCGGCGCACGACCCAGGGGCAGGCAGCCCGGGAGCGCTCGAGGGGAGGTCGTCCTCTCCGGAGCTCCCGGGCTTCCTGTTTTTGTGCTGGCAGCGCGGCCATTTCCGTCTCCGGCGCGCCTCGGGCTGGCCGGGGTGGTCGGGTGACCGGCGCGTGTCGGGCTGGACAAAACGCACGTTTCGGAAGAGTGTTCGCGCCGAGGTGCACTGTGGCGACCTGGCGTGATGAGCTCATCGAAGCCGTGAAATCGAAGGCGGAGCGCGAGGCGGAGGAGCTCGCGCGGCACAAGAAGCGGGTCGCCGAGGCGCTCGCGGCCGCGGAGTCGGCCGTGTCGCTGGGGGCCGAGTCGCTGAAGTTCGCGCACGAGAGGCTGCGGGAGAAGGGGCAGCCCATCGCGCTCACGCAGGAGCAGGACAAGCACCGGCTCGCGCTCGGTGATTTCAGCCTCTCCCTCGAGCTCCTGCGGGAGTCCGCGATCGTCCGGGTGACGTTCGGCGACGGCAAGCCGCGCGAGTTCGACTTCGCGAAGGACCGTCACATCGCGCCCGCCGACGTGGAGGAGTACATCGGCCGTCGCGCGCTCGAGCTGGTCCGCGCGGCGCAGAAGGCGTCGCCGTGGTGAGCGCCGGGCGCGCCGCGGCCCCGCTGTCGCCCCGCGCATGGGGTCTTCGCCGCGGCCTCGCCGCCGGCCTGCTCGCCGCTGTCGCGGCGTGCGCTCCGCCGGCCGCGCCGCCCCGCCAGCCTGACGCGCCGCCGGCCGCGAAGCCTGCCGCGCCGGCGCCCGCCGCGCCGGCCTCGATGGAGGTCGATCCCGCCGCGGAGGCGCGGATCGCGGCGGACGTCGCGTACCTCGCGTCGCCCGAGCTCGCGGGGCGCGGGACCGGCGAGCCCGGCGCCGATCTCGCGGCCGAGTTCATCGCGCGCCGGTTCGCGGAGCTCAAGCTCTCGCCGCTGGGCGGGCCGGGGAGCGACGCGAAGGCGTACCGGCAGGTGTTCGACGCGCGGGTCGGCGCCGACGTGGCGCCCGCGGCGCTCGCGGTGCAGCGCGCGGGCCGGAAGCAGAGCGTCGAGGCCGGCAAGCTGGTCACGGCCGACGGGAGCGCGAGCGGCACGGTGTCGGGCGCCGCGGTGCTCGTCGGCCATGGAGTGACCGCGCCGGCGCTCTCCTGGGACGACTACGCCGGCCGGGATATCGAGGGGAAGATCGCGATCGTGCTCGACGGCGTGCCCACGCTGGAGGGCCGCCCGGGTGGAGCGGCGCAGGCCGCGCACGGCGGCGCTGCGCCTGCCAATCCGCACGGCGGCGCTGCGCCCGCGGGTCCGCACGGTGGCGCTGCGCCTGCCAATCCGCACGGCGGCGCTGCGCCTGCCAATCCGCACGGCGGCGCTGCGCCTGCCAATCCGCACGGCGGCGCTGCGCCTGCCAATCCGCACGGCGGCGCTGCGACCGCCGATCCTCATCATCATGCTCCGCGGCCGGCGGACGCGCTCCGCGACTTCGGCAGCGTCCGCTACAAGCTCCGCACCGCCCGCGAGCACAAGGCCGCGGGGGTGATCCTGGTCGCGGCGGGCGACGAGCTCCCGCGGGTGCCGGACGACGCGGCGAGCATGGGCATCCCGGCCGTGGTGATCACGCGCTCCGCGGCCCGCGCGCTCTTCCCCGCGGCCGGGCTCGCGCCGCCCGCGAAGCCGGCCCCGGCGAAGCCGGCAGACGCGAAGCCGGCCGCGGCGAAGCCTGCGGCCGTGAAGCCGGCCGCGACCAAGGCCGCCGCGCCGAAGCCGCTCGACGGCACCACCGTCGAGATCACGACCAAGGTCACCGCGCGCATGGCGCCGGCGTCGAACGTGATCGGCCTGCTCCCGGCGCGGGAGGGCTCGCCGCACGCCGGTGAGTACGTCGTCGTCGGCGCGCACTACGATCACCTCGGCTACGGGGGCACGTCGTTCTCGCGCGCGCCCGGCGTGCATGCGGTCCACCCGGGCGCCGACGACAACGCCTCGGGGACGGCGATGCTCCTGGAGGTGGCGCGGCGGTTCGCCTCGCTCCCCGAGCGGCCGGCCCGGAACCTCCTGTTCATCGCGTTCGGCGCCGAGGAGCTCGGCACCATCGGCTCGCGCCACTTCGTCGATCACCCGCCGGCGCCGCTCGCGGGCATGAAGCCGGTCGTGGCCATGATCAACGCCGACATGGTCGGCCGGATGCGGGACGACAAGCTCCTCGTCGACGGCCTGGGGACCTCGCCCGACTGGAGGTCGATCGTGGACGACGCCGCCCGCGGGCTCGGCCTCACGCTCCAGTTCGGCGTCGAGGGCTTCGGCGCGAGCGATCACGCGTCGTTCACGGCGTCGCGCGTCCCGATCGCCTTCCTGTTCACGGGCGTCCACGAGGACTACCACCGGCCGAGCGACACGGCGGACAAGATCAACGTCGCGGGCGTCTCGCGGTGCTCCGTGCTCGCGGCGCGGATGGCGCTCGCCCTGTCGCGGCGCGACGCGCGGCTCGCCTTCACCGACGCGCCCGCCGACCCGCACCGCAGCATGCGCGGCGGCTTCCGCGCGTCGCTCGGCACGATGCCGGACTACGCGTACCAGGGGCCCGGCGTGAAGCTCACGGGCGTGCGCCCCGACGCGCCGGCCTCGCGCGCTGGCATGCAGGCGGGGGACGTGATCGTGCGCATCGGCGCCCACGCCGTCACCAACATCCACGACTTCATGTTCGCGCTCGGCGATCTCGAGCCCGGCCGCGAGGTCGAGATCGAGGTGGATCGCGGCGGGACCCGGGTGCCGCTCAAGGTCATCCCCGCCCCCGGCCGATGAGCCGGCGCTCTCGCCGCGCCGCGCCGCCCGTCGCGCCACCTCGACGGCGCAGGGCTCCACGCGGGCCCTGCGCGGTCAGCCTCGCCTTCCTCTGCGGCCTCACGGCCGCGATCCTCGCCTGCGACAGCCCGCCGCCCGCGCCGCCCGCGGGGACCGGCGCCGTGGCCTCTGGAGGGCCCGAGCGCGCCGGCGGAGCTGCGGATGCGGATGCCGAGACCGCGCCGCCCGACGCCGCTGTGGCAGACCCATCGGGCGCCGCGGCGGAGCTCGCCTACACCCCGGCGGAGCCGTCGGACGCCGCGGCGGAGCTCGCCTACACCCCGGCGGAGCCGCCGGATGCTGGGGCAGCGATGACGTACGCCGTGGCGACGGCCCTCGACGGCGGCTCGCCGGACGCCGTGGCGGCAGCCCTCGACGGCGGCTCGCCGGACGCCGCGGCGGAGGCCCTCGACGGCGGCGCGCCGGACGCGGGGCTGCCCGGCAGCTCCGAGGGGTGCCCGGACGACATGGTCCTCGTCGAGGGCGACTACTGCCCCGTGGTCGACCAGATCTGCCTGAAGCACCACAAGGAGTACGAGAAGGATCAGGCGCGACGGGCGACGCCCTACAAAGAGGCCGAGGGCCCGACCAGCGTCAGCGAGCGGTGCCTCGAGTACAGGCGGCCGAGCGAGTGCCTCTCGAAGAAGCGCGCGCCGATGCGTTTCTGCGTCGACCGCTACGAGTGGCCCAACAGGAAGGGCGAGCTCCCGGCGCTGCTCGTCTCGTGGCGCCAGGCCGTCAAGGCGTGCGAGGGCGTCGGCAAGCGCCTCTGCTCGGAGGACGAGTTCAACTTCGCCTGCGAGGGCGAGGAGATGCTCCCGTACACGTACGGCTTCGTCCGCGACGCGACCAAGTGCAACATCGACCGGCCCTTTCGCCAGCGCGAGGTGACGCTCTACCACTACGAGCGGTGCCTGCGGCATCCCAAGTGCAAGGCGGAGCTCGAGCGGCTCGATCAGCGCGTGCCTGCGGGCTCGATGCCGGCGTGTGTGTCGCCGTTCGGCGCCTACGATCTCAACGGCAACATCAACGAGTGGGTCGTGCGGCCGGGCCGCAAGTCGCCGGAGCGGAGCGGGCTGAAGGGCGGCTGGTGGGGCCCCATGCGCGGCCGCTGCCGCCCCACGGTGGGGTTCCACAAGGAAGAGGACTACGGCTACGAGCAAGGGTTTCGTTGCTGCAAGGATGCTGCGGCGCGGTGAGCGCGCGGTGGCGCGTCCTTTTTGAGGGGCGCGCGGCCGCCGACCGAGGGTACGCTCCTGTCCAGCGGGCCCGCGACGCGGCGCTCGCCGGCGAAGGGCCTGCGGCTCCTCCTCCGGGGGCCGGGGCTCAGATCTCAGCGGCGGGCCGTCACCGGCCCGTCGCTCACGCGGGGAGCGCCCCGCACCTCGAGGAGACCTTGATGAAGCGATCCATGTGGTTCACCAGCGCGCGCTCGGCCGCCTCGGTCGTCCTTGCCCTCGGAGGCCTCGGGCTCCTGACCTCCGCGTGCAGCCGGGGCCGAGACGCCGAGGATCCGTCGGATCCGCAGTACAACGCGTACAACCAGCAGCAGCAGGGGTACCAGCAGCCCGGGCAGTACCAGCAGCCGGGGTATCAGCAGCCCGGGCAATACCAGCAGCCTGGGCAGTACCAGCAACCTGGGCAGTACCAGCAGCCGGGGTATCAGCAGCCCGGGCAGTACCAGCAGCCGGGCACGACCGCTCCGGCGACGACGGGGCAGCCGGGCCCGCTCGCTCTCCCGTGTTCGAACGACATGGTCTGCGGCACGCACAAGTGCAACACGGCCGTGGGCAAGTGCGCCTTCCCCTGCGCGGCGAACACCGACTGCGCGGCGGGCTTCTCGTGCATGGGCGCGGGCTCGGCGACGGCGATCTGCGTGCCTGGCGGGCAGTAGGGAGCGCCGGTGTCCGGCCGCGCGCCGTGCGCGGCGGCCGCCGGACACCCTCACGGGAGCGCTGCCTCGCGCGCCATCCCAGGGATCGGGGTCTCCTCGGGGCAGCGGGCAGCCTCCCCGAGGTCGGATCCGGTCGTGGCGGGGCAGCTGAGCTGCCTGCCTGGGACCGGATCCGGTCGTGGCGGGGCAGCGGGCAGCCTCCCGGTGACCGTATCCGGTTGTGCCGGGGCAGCTGAGCTGCCTACCTGGGCCCGGATCCGGTCGTGCGGGAGTAGCTGAGCTTGCGTTCCGGCACCGTATCCGGTTGTGCCGGGGCAGCTGAGCTTGCGTTCCGGCACCGTATCCGGTTGTGCGGGGGCAGTTGAACTCGCGTTCCGGCACCGTATCCGGTTGTGCGGGGGCAGCTGAGCTGCTTGCCTGGGACCGGATCCGGAGTCGGGCATGATTCGGGCGCCGACGAGCGGTGCTCAGGCTGGGCGCGTATTCGCGACCGAGCTTGCAACCAATGCAGCACAGGTGGGGCAAGAATCTTCGCGGGATTCTCAACTCCGGGACGGCGCCAGGCGGCGATCTGGAACGGCCGCGTTCGAGGTGTGGAACAACGAGGCGGCATCGCGCCGCACCTCGCGCGCGCCGGCCGCCTCCAGCGACGCCATTACCCTCTCGGACGTCACCAGCGCCCGCGGGTACTGCTGAGATCGCACGCTCGTAATGGTTGCGTGCCGAAGCGCCTCGGAGGCCTCGGCAAGATGCGAGAGGTGGCCCGGCCATCGTGTCGCGGAACGACGTGGAGGCGGGCGCGATCGATCAACGATACGGTCCCTGGCGCGGCGCCTCACCATCGAGCACCGACACGTCCACGTGCTCGTCGAGCCCCTCGATGTCCTTCACGTGCCACTCGACCAGCATGCAGCCCGCGCAGATGTACGCCTCGAGCTTGCCGACCCTCCGGCTCCTCCAGACGCTCGGCTGCGCGATGGCGAGCACGCTCCCCCCGTTGGCGTCCGCGTCGAGGACCTTGGGCGCGTGGAGGATCTTCCTCGCGCCGCACGCGGGGCAGCGGAGCTCGTCGCGCATCGACGCGGATCGCCGCTCGAGCAGCGCCTGGACCTCGCGCTCGAGCCGCCCGACCCGCTCCTCGAGGGAGCGCTCCGCCGGCGCGCTCGCGGCGTGGGGCTCGGTGACGGGAGCCGCGACGGGCGCGCTCGCGGCGCGGGGGAGCCGGGCGCCGCAGCCCAGGCACGAGACGTGGGCCTCCGGGTTCGAGCGGCCGCACGTGGGGCAGTACATGCCGACAGGATACGGGCGATTTCCCGCGGAGCGAGCAGCAGGAAGGCCCGATCTCACGCCACCAGGATCTCCACGGCCACGAGCCGGTCCTCGCGTGTCCCGTCACCGACCTGCCCGTACGGGTTCCAGCCCCAGCACCACACCGTGCCGTCGGCTCGCGCCGCGCAGGCATGCCCGCGTCCCGCCGCGATCGCGTGCACCTCGCCGGGCGGTGAGGATGGGAAGTTGTCGCTTTTTTCTTCCTAAGCCCTGGACGCGGCACCGTCCTCGGTGATGGCGCCTTTCGCCTCCCCTCGGGTGCAGATCGGGGCGGAGCGGCAGGTCGGCCTCGATCCGCCGTGGCAAGCGCGGATCACCACCCACGTGGCGAAGGTGCGCGCGCGGATCGAGCCGGGCGTCGTCGTCGCGGGTCGGGCTTGTGGAGCCCAGAAAGCTCTTTAGAGATCCATCGAGGCCGCCGTCGTTGTGGGGCTGATGCAACGGGGGTGGAGCGACGAGAGTCTCATGAAGCTCCTGCGAGCTTTTCTCTTGCAGTTGGCACTTCGGCCAGCTCTGGGGCATGAGAAACAGAAGTTCCGGTCCAGTGAGGCCGGGGAGATAACGGAGTAGGTGACATGCGCAAATTCATTGTTGAATTCATTCCCTGCCTGCTCCTCGCCCTGGCCGCGGTAGCGTCTGGCTGCGGCGCCGACGCTGCCTCTCCAGTCGATGGCACCCTGCCCATGGAGCCCCAGTCCTCCGTGCCGACCGCGAACCGCTGTGGGTACGACCTTGCCCTTGCCGCCAGTGCCTTTGCCGCGCCCCAAGCGGAGACTGTCAACGTTGCCGATAACTGTTTTCACCCGAGCAGCTGCGGTATAGCTTGGTCCGGAAAGTGTGATGACTACTGCGGCACGCGCGGCTTCTCTCACATGACGGGCGATGGCTGCAGGTGGCCCAGCAAGAGGTGCTGCTGCATCAGGCGCTAAGCAACGGCCCGCTCCTCCACTCGGTGACCCATTACTCTACTCGGTGACCTGCCCCCCCCCAAGCTCCACCCAGGTAGATATAGGTATATGAATGCGTGTCCAGGACACGAGATCTTCACTGCGACCGCCGGTGTGGTTCGGGCTTGCCACCGGTTCGACACTCTTGCGCTCCAAGCCGCTGAACAGCCCCAAGGTGTAGAGCGCGAATGCCTCGCGGCGTTGGGGGTGCCCGAGAATCTCGCCAAGGCCATCGATATATTGTCGAAGCCGCTCCTCCGCAGCGGCGTCCATGATGTGCTCCATGGCTCCAAGGGCTACGTCGTGTCAGCGGCCTGTCTACCCGGGCACTGTCGAAAGGCTCCTGGCTTGCGCGAGAATCCCGACCGGAGGCCTCGAGCGCGGTCCCGCCGCGTCGGCCTCGGGGGAGATTTCGCGGCGGGCGCCTCTTGCAAGAGGCCCGCGCCCAAGCGCGCATCGACCACCCGAGCGCTGCAAGGTCTACGAGGTCGGCGAGGTCGCGGGCAAAGCGTGCATCGCGATGCAGCTCGTGCGTGGCCGGAGGTTCGACGAGGCGGCGAGCGAGATGTCGCTGCCCGCAAAGGTGCGGGCGATGCGCGCGGTGGCCGAGGCGCAGAGGCTCGGCATCGTGCACCGCGATCTGAAGCCCTCGAACCTGCTGATCGAGCCGGTCGAGGACGGGAGCTTCCACCCGGTGGTCGTCGACTTCGGCCTCGCCTGCGAGGCCGAAGTCGAGCAGAGCCTCACCGAGGCCGGGGCGCTCCTGGGCACGCCCGCGTACATGGCGCCCGAGCAGGCGCGCGGCCAGGTGCACGGCGCCGACCAGCGCTCGGACGTCTACGGCCTTGGCGCCACGCTCTACCAGCGTGGCGCTGGGGCGCACACCGAGCGGGCTTGCCGGTAGCCGGGGTCGAGGCGTACTCGGCATCAGCCCCCTGGGTGCTGCTCGAAGATGGCCGACTCGCTCGGTTGTAGGGGATAGCGGTACAGCGTTCGTTCAGCGGCGACCTTCCGCGCTCAAGCTGACAGGCGGGCAGCAGGCCGCGCCCGTACCCCGAGCGGCTCTCCGGCGATCGCCCCGCGTCAGACCCCCGTCGCCAGCACGGTGACGGGGGTGGTCGGGAAGACGCGCTCGCGAGCGCCATCGAAGCGCACGCGGACGACGTTGCCCGGCGAGAGCTTCCGGAGAGACTCCTCGCCGGCGAGGAGGGTCTCCTGGTCGACGAAGGCCGGACTGCCGTCGTCGGGGACGACCTCGAAGACGACCACGACGAGGAAGCCATTTTGCTTCACGAACTCCCGCACCACCGAGCAACGGAGGACGCGCCCGCGGCCGAGGGAGCCGAACGATGCGACCAGGGTGGAGGTGAGGTGCCGCAGGAACCGCGCGAGCTGTAGAATCGCGAAGAGGCCCCCCGCCGCGACGAGCGCCAGGTACGCCGGCGACTCGACTGCCTGTGTTGCGGCCCAGGCGGCGATCCCGGCGCCCCCGAAGACGAAGACCGCGTGGAGGAAGAAGCCGAAGCCGTTGATCGGCATGTGACGGACGAGCGTCCAGTAGGCCGAGAGGAACACGCTCTCCACGGCCCGCTCGGCTTCGTCTCTGGACACGGATGCTGCCTGCGCATAGTGGGCAATGGCCTCGTCGCGCTTGCCGTCGACGAGCAGCTGCTTGACGCGCTCGATGTCGTCCGTCGAGACGCTCTGCGCCCTGATTTGCGCGACGGCGGCGCCGGTGGCGGGCCGCTCGACGAAGAGACTCGTGTTGCAGAAGATGCAGATGACGTTGCGCAGCCCCGGCTCGACGGAGAGCGGCGCGCCGCAGTTGGGGCAAGAGGTCATCGAGAGCAGCAGGCTCATGCGCGGGGAAGCCTACCTCAGACCTCGCCTGGGCTCGAGCGTGGCGCGAACCCTCGTGACCGTCAACACGCCGCCAGGCTCACCTACGGGCGCGAGCGCGCTCGCCCCTCTGGTATCGCCGGCAGACCGAGCAACCGCCCGATCGCATCGTGAACCACCCGGGCCGCCTCCTCATCCCTGAGGGCTATCGCGCGGCTCAGGGGGCCGGCGAGCGACGCAACCACGGCGGATCGAGGCGACGGATCGACCGTCGCTAGCTCCCCGGGCCCAGGGCTCGGCGGTTGGGGCCATGCCTCTTGAGAGGGGCGATCCGTCGTCACGCTCTCCCCAGATCCCCGGGACGCGACAGATCGCGACGGTTCGCCCCCGCGGAACAGTCCCGCCAGAAACACCGGTTGACGCGGCGCGATCACCCCGAACATCGCCGCGGTGCTGCGCGGCGAGAAGGCTCCCGACGACGCGCTGGCCCGCGAGCTGCGCGCGATGGGGCTCCTCTGCGTCAGCGCGCGCGCCGGTAGTGCATCGCCACCGCGCCGCAGCGGAGCGGCTTGGCCGAGACCAGATCGAGCCGCCGGGTGGCGGGCAGCCCGCTCTGGTACAGGGTCGGGCCGTGGCCGGCGAGCCTGGCGTGGACGAGGAACCTGTACTCGTCGATGAGATCCAGCCGATCCAGCTCGGTCGCGAGCTTGCCGCTGCCGAGGAGCACGCCGGCCGGGATCGCGTCCTTGAGCTTCTGCACGCCCACGCGCAGATCGCCGGCGATGTGGTGGCTGTTGGTCCACGGGAAGTCCTTGCGCGTGGACGACACCACGTACTTCGGCTTGGTCTCCAGCTTGACCGCCCACGCGCGTATCGCCGGAGGCGCCTCCTCGTCGCCGCGGGCGACCGCCGGCCAGTAGCTCTCCATCATCTCGTAGGTGACGCGGCCCCACAGCATCGCGCCGCTCTCGTCCATGAGGCGGGTGAAGAGGGCGTGCGTCTCGTCGTCGGCGATCCCCTCCTGGTGGTCGACGCAGCCGTCCAGGGTGACGTTGATGGCGAAGGTCAGCAGTCCCATGCGGCGAGTCTCCTTCGGAGCGAGGCATCGGTCAATGTTCCGGTATTGCGCCGCGCACCGCGAGGCTCTCGGCTTTGTCACCTCGCAAGACGCTCGAGTCCGTGGTGTCGCAAAGCACAGGCCCAATCTGACGTCCTGGCAAGATGTGCAGCCGCGGGGATCCCTGAGTCCCCCCTGCACTAGGGAAGGAGAGATCCATGGCCGAACGTCTGGCGAGTCGATCGATGTCCTTCAGCGCAAGGGCGGTGGCTCCGAGCGAACCTCGTTCGCGCCACGACCCTCCATGACGGTGAACGCCCCCTTGGCCTCGTCCCATTCGAAGAGCTCGGCCTGACGGACGTCATAGAACCAGCCGTGAAGCTCGATTTCACCGCTCGCGAGCCGGTCGCGCACCAGCGGAAACCGCCGGAGGTTGTCGAGCTGGCGCACGATCACGGCGCGCGCCGCCTCATCGACGTCGGCGTACCCCGACAGATCGCCCGACGCCTCCGGGATCTCCGCGAGCCAGCGCCTGAGCGTCGGCAGCTCGTCAGGCACCTCTCCGCTCTTCGCGGCCTTCACGGCGCCGCAGGACGAGTGCCCGCAGATCACGATATTGCGCACGCCCAGCACGCCGACCGCATATTCGACCGCCGCTCCCTCGCCCGGCCGCGTCGACTCGCCCGGGGGCGGCACCATCGCGCCGAGGGCGCGCACGATGAACAGATCGCCCGGGTGCGTGCCCGTGAGCATCGATGGCGTGATCCTGCTGTCGACGCACGTCACGAAGAGCGTATGAGGGTGCTGCCCGTCGGCGAGCTGGTCGAAGAGCGGCGTGTAGTGCTCGCGCACCTCGATCCGGAACCGCTCGAGGTTCGCGACCACCTGCGCGCGCATCTCGAACGCGCGCGCTCGCCCGAGGATCGCGTCGACGTCGCGGTCCGTGATGGCCAGGCGTCCGTCGAGGATCTTCCTGCGATCGGCCGCGAGCAGCTTGTCTCGGCAGGCCGGGGAGGCGCCGAGCACGACGACGCGGACGCCGCGATCGAAGAGCTCGGTCACGAGAGCGAGGAAGCGCTCGCAGCCGGTCAGATCCATCACGAGCACGCCGCGGATATCGAGGATCACGTCCGCCGTCGGGTCGAGCGCGGCCAGGCGCCGGCGCGTCTTTTCGAGCTCCAGCACCACGAGGAACGTGATGGGGCCGCTGAAGTTGACCTGGTGCGGGGCGCCCGCGCTGCCCTGGTGGACCGCCGCGCGGAAGCGAGCGATTCGCCACAAGGCCAGCGCCAGCGTCGCCAGGAGCCCGGCCTCGATCCCGCGCAAGAGGCCGCCGAAGATCATCACGAGCGCGGTCGCCACGAGCACCACCGCCCCGGAGCGCGAGACGCGATAGACCGCGACGAGCGGCCGGAAGTCGAGGAGCGGCGCGGCGATCGCGATGACGACGCCGGCCAGCGCGGCGAGCGGCACGGAGCGATCGACCAGCAGGACGACCGCGACGAGCGCCGCCCCGAAGAGGGCATGAAAGAGCGCGGCGGCGCGGTGGACGCCGCCCGCGGCGCGCAGCACGGACGAGCGGGCGATGGACCCGGCCGCCGGGACGCTGCCGAGCAGCGACAGGACGATGTTCGCGAGCCCGTAGCCGATCATCTCCTGATCGAGGTCGGGCCGCGCGCCGGGCACGCGCTCCTCTTCGGCGCTCGCCGAGAGCAGCGTCTCCATCGAGGCGAGCGCGAAGAGGACGAGCGCGGCCCGACCGAACTGCGCCACGCCGTGCGCGGGCTCGCCGGGCCACGGGCCGAGCGGCAGCGCGAACGGCATATCGGACAGCGTGGGGAGATCCAGGTGCGCTCGTCGTGTGACCCAGGCGCACGCCGCGATCGCGAGCAGCGCGACCGGGGCGCGCCGCGCGTAGCGGGCTCCCAGCCACGTGGCCGCGCCCGCGAGCATGGCCATCGCGAGCGCCGGGGCGCGCGCACCGCCGAGGTGGGCGCCGATGTGGTCGAGCGCGCCCAGCGGGTCGAGGTCCGCGGGCGCCGCGAGCCCGAGCACGTCGGGCAGGCTCCGGATGACGAGCAGCGCGCCGAGGCCGAGCACGAAGCCGTGCACGACGGAGAGGGGCACGAGGCGAGCGAAGCGGCCGACCCCGAGCACCCCGACGACGAGCTGAGAGAGGCCGCACATCGCGCCCGCGAGCGCGAGGGGCGCCGCCCCGTAGTCGCGGGCGACGTCGGCGAGCGCGAAGCCCATCGCGAGGCCTGGCCCGGCGAGGCCGAGCGTCGTGCCGCCGAAGAGCGCGACCACGGCGCTGCCGACGACGGCGCAGGTCAGCGCGGCCGCAGGGGGGAGCCCGGCGTGGTGCGCGGCGAGCAGCGCGAGCGCGAACGAGGGGCCGAGGGCCGCGGCGCCCGCGATGACGTCGCTCCACCGCGTCGCGCGGCGAGACGCCTCGCGCCATGCCGGGAGGAGCGCGCGCAGGCCGAGATCCGGCCGCGGCATCAGCAACGGCCTCGGCCGATCGCCCATGGCGCGCAGGATGCTCGGAACGATGCGCCGGGTGGAAGGTCGAAGTGCGCTCGCGGGTCGGCGTCTCCGATCGGCTCGCGCAGGTGAGCGTCGACGAGGGCGGCAATCCTTGGAGCTCCTGCGCGGAGGGCCACGTCCGCGGCGTAGACAGGCCATGACGAGCTTCAGATACGTTTGAACTTTCTGCTCCTGATGCAGAAGGTCTCCGGGGTTGCGGCCGGGGACGCCGAGCTTTTTTGTCGAAGAATTTTTGACCCGTTCGACCCACCGCTGCCCACCGGGAAGGATGCTGGCGACGTGGGGCCTCCGACGTCGTCCCGTGCGGGTTCGATGGCTTCTGGCGGTCGGGAAAAGGGGCGAGACATGATGGCTTATCGGCGGATGGTGGTGGCGGTGTCGGCGTGCGTGACCCTCGTGGCGGCGATCGCGTGTGCAGGAGGGGCCAGCGACGCTGGTGACGCTGCCTCCCACGGCTCCGGGACGGTGAGCGGCGGCTCCGGGACGGTGAGCGGCGGCTCCGGGACGGCGAGCGGCGGCTCCGGGACGGCGAGCGGCGGCGACTTCGGGCAAGATCCTTCTTTCGGCGAGATCGGGGGTAGCTCGGGCGGTGACCCGAGCTCGGGCGACGACCCGTGCGGCAGCGATCTCATCGCGATCGCCCGCGACTTCAAGGACACGCACCCTGATTTCGAGGCGGGCCGGTTCGGGAGCGACCGGGGCCTCGTGGAGGCTCAGCTCGGCGCGGACGGCAAGCCGGTGTATGCGGGCGACAGCGAGGGCACGCGGACCACGACCGGCAAGGAGGCCTTCGATCAGTGGTTCCGCGACGTGGCCGACGTGAACACCGCCGTCCAGATATCGATCCCGCTCGCCGACAACGGGAATGGCACGTCCACGTACGACAGCACCGACTTCTTCCCGATCGACGACATGGGGTTTGGCAACGAGGACCGGAGCCACAACTACCACTTCACGCTCGAGCTCCGCACCAAGTTTGAATACGAGGGCGGCGAGGTGTTCACCTTCTCGGGCGACGACGACCTCTTCACCTTCATCAACGGCCACCTCGCGATCGATCTGGGCGGTGTTCACAGGCCGGAGAGCGCGACCATCGACCTCGACGCGCGCGCCGAGGAGTTCGGCATCACGCCGGGCAACAGCTACACGCTCGACTTCTTCTTCGCCGAGCGCCACACGACCGAGTCGAACTTCCGCATCGACACGTCGATCGGTTGCTTCACCCCGGTCGTCAACTGAGCTCGGTCGCCCGCTGACCCCCCTCGGTGGTGCACGTCGCGAGCTTGTGTCCGCAAGCGCGCAGGAGCCCGCGCGGCCGCCTCTCCTCACGTCGGCCCGGCGGGGCTCGCCCCGACTCCCCCTCGCCTCCTCGCCTCGACTCCCCCTCGCCTCCTCGCGTCAGGTGCGCGTGATGGAGAGGCCGCCGTCGACCAGCGCGGCCGTCCCGGTGACGAAGGAGGCGTCGTCCGAGGCGAAGTAGAGCACGGAGCGGGCCACCTCCTCCGGGGTCGCGACGCGCTTGAGGGCGTGGAGGCTCGTGATGAACGCCTGCGACTCCTTCGTGCTGTTCACCTCGTGGTACATCGCGGTGTCGACGGCGCCCGGTAGGATCGCGTTGACCCGCACGCCTTGCGGCCCGAACTCGGCGGCGAGGACCTGCGTCAAGCCGATCAGGCCGGACTTGCTCGCGGCGTACGCGGTGGTGCCCGGGAACGCGACGGTGTAGCCGACGAAGGTCGAGGTGAAGATGACCGACCCTCCGCCGTGCTTCAGCATCGCAAGGATCTGGTGCTTGGCGCCGAGGAACGCGCCGGTGAGGTTCACGGCGAGGGGGTCGCGAAAGGCGCCTGTCGAAGTCCGTCGTCAGCGAGCGCCTGGCCGAGCTCGAGAAGAGCGTGGGCGCGCGCCTCATCCACCGCACCACGCGCAAGCTGTCGCTCACGGAAGATGGGGCGGCGTTCCTGGAGCGGGCGGTCCGGATCGTCCGCGAGGTCGAGGACGCGACCGCCGATCTCGCCGCGCGGCGCGGCACCCTGGCGGGCCCCCTCCGGCTGCCGGCGCCGGTGACCTTCGGGCGCATGCACCTCGGCCCGGCGCTCTACCCCTTCCTTTTACAGCACCCGAGGATCGAGCTGACGCTCGATCTGGATGACCGGCGCGTGGACGCCGCCGCCGCCGGCCACGACGCGGTGGTGCGGCACGGGCCCATCGTCGACTCGCGCCTCGTGGTCTGGCGCCTTGCGCCGAGCCAGCGCGTCCTCGTCGCTTCGCCGGATTACCTGGCGCGCCACGGCGCGCCGGCGTCCATCGCCGATCTGGAGACGCATCGGGGCATCTTCTACACGAACCGCGGCATCGCCGACTGGCGCTTCCCGGGGCCGGACGGCGCCGTGCTCGTGCGGGCGCGCGTCGGCCTCCGCGTCAACAACGGCGACATGATGCGGGACGCCGCCGTCGCCGGCCTCGGCGTCGCTCTTCTGCCGATGTTCATCGTGGGCGCGGCGCTCAGGGCAGGTGAGCTGCGCGTCATCGACGTCGGCGCCCAGCCCGAGCCCGAGTTCATCTTCATCGCGCACACGGAGGGGCGGCGCCCCTCGGCCAAGCTCCGCGCGCTCGCCGACCATCTCGTCACCGCCTTCGGGAAGCCGCCGTACTGGGACGAAGACGTGGGAGGGAAGAAGGGCTCTCCCGCGAAGCCGAAATGAACCCGGGAGGCTGACGGCTCTTACCGGCGGACGGGAGGCCGCAGTCCGTCCATGAGGAGGTCCAACAGGCGACTGGCAAGAGCTTCTCGCTGGGGCTTGGGGGCCACCGTGAAGATGCCGATGAGGCTCGCGGCGATGTCTTCGGCGGTGACGTCTCGGCGGAGGTCGTCCACCGCGCGGCCGGCGTCGAGGATCGCGGTGATGGCCGCGAGCAGCTCGATCCGGGTCTGGTCGTGGGCGATCTCGCCTGTCTCGATCATCGCCAGCAGCGTGTCGAGCATGCCGAGGCAGAGCTGGCCTCGGTCAGGTCGCCGCTGCGGCGCCGGCGAGGCGGGGGAGCCCGGCGCACCAGTCGAGCACCTCGGCGAACCGGCGCGTGATGAGGACGCCGAAGAGCGGATCGCGCGCGAGCTTGGCCTGGGTGGTCGCCGGGCTCGAGAGGCCGCAGAGGAAACGCGCCGCCTGGCGAGGATGGCCCAGGGCGCCCGCGTGCGCCGCGCGCAGGGCCGTGAACGCGGCGACGTCGAGCCCCACCGGCATGGGCGGCGCGTGCGCCGGCTCCGGCAGCGTCACGGCGACGCCGGCGCGGCAGAAGGTGCAGCGCCCGCACGCGGCGTCGAGGCGCTCGCCGAAGTACGCGGCGAGCGCGGCGGCGTGACAGCGCTCCGAGGTGAGCAGCTCGATCACCTGCCGCACGCGCCCGATCTCGGCGTCCTCGCGCCTCGCGAAGCGCGCGAGGAGCTCGCCGACGAGGGCGCCCGCGTCGTCCGTCGAGGCGACGCGCACGAAGCGGTGCCGGATGTCCGACACCTTGAGCTCCGCGAGCCCCTGCCGCTCGAGGTACTCGAGCGCGCGCACCACCCGCTCGCGCGGCTGCTCCAGCGCGGCGGCGGCGGCGGCCGGGTCGATCGCGTACAGGACTCGCCCCTTCTTCGCATGGCCGAAGAGCGCCTCGAGGAACCGCGCCGGCTCGCCCTTCACCGACGCGATGACCTCCTCGAGCCTGCGGTGGAGCCGCACCTCGTAGCCGGCGTAGTACGGCGTGAGCTGCCGGACCGCGCCCATCAGCTCGAGGTAGGTCAGCGCGGTGCGGAGCACGAGCGGCCGGACGTCGTGGCGCGTTCCCAGCGCGTGCAGGCCGAGCTCCACCTGGGGCGCGGCGAGCACGGCGCCGACCACCCCGTGGAGCGCGTCCTCGGTCGGCGTGTCGCCGTAGGCGAAGTTCTCGAGGACCGGCAGATCGTCGCCGCACACGAAGACCTCGACCACCGAGCGCGCCTGATCCCTGCCGGCGCGGCCGATCTCCTGACTGTAACTCTCGAGGCTCTTCGGGAGATTGTAATGGTCGACATAACGCACGTCGGGCTTGTCGATCCCCATCCCGAACGCAATGGTGGCGACCACGATGCCGCGGTCGCTCTGCATCCAGTCGTCCTGCACGCGCGCGCGCTCCGCCGCCTCCATCCCGGCGTGGTACGCGCGCGCCGGCAGCCCCGCAGAAGCGAGCTCCTCGGCCACGTGCTCGGCGGTCTTCTGGAGCGTGACATAGACGATGGTGGAGCCGGGCGGCCGGGATCGCAGGCGCTCGATCAGGACCCGGTCGCGCGCGGTCGCGCTCACCGCCGTCGCGCGGAGCTCGAGGTTCGGCCGGTAGAAGCCGGTGATGACCGTGTGCTCCTCGCGGATGCCGAAGGTGGCGCAGACGTCGCGCACGACCCCGGGCGTCGCCGTGGCCGTCAACGCGAGCACGCGCGGCACGCCGAGCGCCCGGGCGGTGTCCGCGAGCCTCAGGTAGTCGGGGCGGAAGTTGTGTCCCCACTCGGAGATGCAGTGGGCCTCGTCCACCGCGAAGATGGCGATCTTGAGCTCTTTCAGAAGCGCCATGAACCGCTCGCTCACGAACCGCTCGGGGGCGACATAGAGCAGCTTCGTCTTGCCCGAGCGCAGATCCCTGTGCGCCTCCGCCGCGTCGTCGGCTGACAGCGACGAGTCGAGCCGGACCGCGGCGATGCCGCGCGCGCTGAGGAAATCGATCTGATCCTTCATCAGCGCGATCAGCGGAGAGATGACGATCGTGACCCCGTCGAGCAGGAGCGCGGGGAGCTGGTAGCAGAGCGATTTGCCGCCGCCTGTCGGGAAGACCGCGAGCGCGCTGTGGCCCGAGAGCAAGGCATCCATGACCGCGCGCTGGCCCGGGCGGAGCTCGCGGAAGCCGAACCGCGCCTCGAGGACGTCGAGCAGATCGGGGCCGGATGGTGTGGGCTGGTTCAAGGGGGCATCCTACACCTCGCTCGCGCCGAGGAACACAGCGACAAGCCCGGGTCAGTGAGCGGCTCTCCCGCGGAACCGACATCACCGACATCACCGATATCAGCCCACGCGGCGCTCGTCTCGCCGGCCTGGAGCCCTCGGCACGACGCTCGGCCATGTGAAGGCGAGCTCACCGCCCACCGGCAGCTGGTTCCACAAAGGCGCCAGCTCTTCGAGCCGGACGACGACGCGATCGACTCGCCGGGCATCTTCGCCCGAGAGCGACGCGCGCGGCGCGGGCCGCGAGGCATCCGGGCGCTGCCCCTGGCGGCGCCTCCAGATCAGGTCGCAGGCGGCGGCGAGGCGCTCCGACGTGACCATGTCGTGCTGCCTGCCCTCGTCCGCGTTGCGAAGCGATGTCTCCCGGCGCAGCTGCTTGCGCCGCTCGCGCGCCCGTTCGCGCGGGCTCCGGTCGCCCGGCGCGGCCGAGATAAAGGTGCCGCCGCCGCTCGCGGCACGACCGAAGACGCCCGACGTCAAGCCGAGCTCGGCCTCCACGACGTAGTGGACGAGGTCGTGCGGAATGTGGTCGTCGAACCCAGGCGCCGGATCCATCGCCTGGGGCTGCTTGCCGGCGACCTCCACGACGACGGCGTACCGCCGCTCGCCGGTGCGTCGAAAGATAACGTCCATGATGAGAGAACAGGATAGCACCTTCGCGTCCGAAGACAACCTGCGACCTTATCCTGGTGACGTTCATGGCGGCGATGGGTCCCGTCGCGACGGACGGCGCACTTCGGTATTGATCAGAAGCCTGCCAATCTACCGCGCCTCTGCAAACGGCCTCGACGCGTCAGCCGAAGCACGGCTAGAACGGCAAACCTGATCGATGTTCTGGAGCGCCGAGGCCGGGAGCACGACCGCGGGCGGCTTGGCTGCCCACGATGAGCATCATGGACACGCTCAGCTACGTCCGGTATCACTAACCCATGAGAGCCGCCCGACGGGAACGGTATGGCACACCGGAAGTCATCCGGATCGAAGACGTGGCAGTGCCCACGCCGGCCGATGACCAGCTGCTGGTTCGGGTCCACGCAGCCACGGTGAACCGCACCGACCTCGCGTTGCTCTCGGCTCACCCGTTCATCATGCGGTTCGTGACCGGTCTTCGCAGGCCGAGGACCAGGACGCTCGGTATCGACTTCGCGGGGCGGGTGGAGGCGGTCGGCGCGAGCGTCAGCGGGTTTGCGGTCGGCGACGATGTCTGGGGGATCAACGACCTCGGGGTCGGGTCTCACGCGGAGTACCTCGTCATCTCTGGAGATGACTCGGTCGCGCGCATGCCCACCGGCCTGAGCTTCGAAGAGGCCGCAGCCTCGCTGGAGGGCGCCTGGTATGCTCACAGCATCCTCGAGCGAGCGGCCTTCGAGAAGGGGCGACGCGCGCTGATCAACGGGGCTACCGGGGCGATCGGATCCGCGCTCCTGCAGATGTGCGTGTACCGGGGCGCCACCGTGACCGCGGTGGGGAACACCAGGAACCTGGAGTTATTGAGGTCGCTGGGGGCCGACAGGGTCATCAACTACGAGGAAGCGGACTTCACCCGGGACGAGCAGGCTTATGACTACGTGTTCGACACGGTCGGAAAGAGCACGTTTGGCGCCTGCAAGCGCTTGTTGACCCCGAGGGGCGTGTACGTCTCCTCGGAGCCCGGACCTGGCTGGCAGAATCCAATCCTGGCGCTGATCACGCCCGCGCTCGGCCGACAGCGGGTCGTGTTCCCGATACCCGTCGACCGAAAGGCGTTTCTGGCGGTGATGGGCCGGCTCGTTGCCGAGCGCCACGTTCGGCCCGTCATTGACCGTACCGTGACCCTGGATGCGATCCAGGAGGCCTATGCCTACGTCGCGTCCGGACAAAAGACGGGGAACGTGGTGCTGAAGCTCATCCCGTGAGAGGCCTTCGTTCGGTCCAGGCTAGCTGACCGCTCCGGTGCCACCGGCAGCCCGAGCAGGCGACCGATCGTCTCGTGAACGACCCGGGCCGCCATCTCATCAATGGCGGTGATTCCCGTAGCTTTTTCGATGTTCTGGAGCGCCGAGCACGTCGTTCAAGCGAGAAATTAGCCGCCAAGGCGCCACGAGACGCCATGAGACTAATACAAATATCTTGGCGTCTCATGGCGCCTTGGCGGTTCGAAATTTCTGCGATTTTCAGGCGATTTCAGCCTGTTGGTCGCACTAGCTGCGGGGCGCTTCACCGCGTGTCGAGCGCGGCCCAAAGATTTCGGCGTGCGCCAGGTCGTAGTCCGGATCGCCGACCCGCTCGTTATCGAACGCCAGATCGAACCACGCCTCTCGGTCTACCCAGCTTGGCCCCAGATCAAAGCGTTTGAAGTACGCGATTCGATCATCGAGAGAAAGCGCCCTGAAATGCGCGAGGAACGCTTTCATGCACGCAGCCCCGTCCTGCGTATGCCAGAAGAAGCTGTCCTTCTCGGCGTAGACGAGGAAGTCGACGCCCCGCGCGTCGAGCTCCCGCCGATCGAACTGGAGAGGGAAATGGTAGCAGAGCCACGGCGCGAGAGGCTCGGCCGCACGCTTGGAGAACTCTCGTTCAGCAATGAGCGTTAGAAGCTCACGCTTGTATTCATCTAGGTATTCTCGGAACGCCTCCGCGCCTCTCCCCTTCGCCTGCGGGTCGCCTTTCGAACGCCTCTCTCTCTTGAACCAAGACATGGTTTCTCGTTGTCTGTCCTAGGCTGGGTTCAGGCTGGTCGCTTGCGCCACTCGGGCAGCTGCGCCTCGTGCGAGCCCCTCGCGGAGAAGGGGCTCGCCGAGCTCCCCGCTCGGAGAGCGCGGCCGCTTTTCTGACACGAGGGGCGGGAAATCGCCCGTATCCTGTCGGCATGCACTGCCCCACGTGCGGCCGCTCGAACCCGGAGGCCCATGTCTTCTGCCCGGGCTGCGGCGCCCGGCTCCCCCGCGCCGCGAGCGCGCCCGTCGCGGCTCCCGTCACCGAGCCCCACGCCGCGAGCGCGCCGGCGGAGCGCTCCCTCGAGGAGCGGGTGGGGCGGCTCGAGCGCGAGGTCCAGGCGCTGCTCGAGCGGCGATCCGCGTCGATGCGCGACGAGCTCCGCTGCCCCGCGTGCGGCGCGAGGAAGATCCTCCACGCGCCCAAGGTCCTGGACGCGGACGCCAACGGGGGGAGCGAGCTCGCCATCGCGCAGCCGAGCATCTGGAGGAGCCGGAGGGTCGGCAAGCTCGAGGCGTACATCTGCGCGGGCTGCATGCTGGTCGAGTGGCACGTGAAGGACCTCGAGGGGCTCGACGAGCACGTGTCGGCGCTCGATGGTGAGGCGCCGCGGCAGGGACCGTATCGTTGATCGATCGCGTCCGCCGGAGGTGACGTCCGAGGGGGTCAAGGCGTCGCTGGTGGCTGCCGGCGCGCGCGAGGTGCGGCGCGATGCCGCCTCGTTGTTCCACGCCTCGAACGCGGCTGTTCCAGATCGTCGCCTGGCGCTGCTCCGGGTAGCGCAGCATACTCTGGACGCGATTCTTGAGCCGTCGCGGGCGGATTTCGTACGCACGCCTCCGGGCCTGCCGCTCCGGCTGCCCCTTCATCGGTTTCAGCACGGTGCCCCCATGGGCCTGCTTGGAGACGCCGTCGCCGAGCCTGGCACGACGCAATCACAAGCCCCGTCGCTCTGATCGCTTCTGATGGCTGACGAGCGCTGGCTCCTGGCGGAGGCCGACTCCGTCGGCGCGAACGATCGTCTGAACAGAATCATGATGTGGAGGCAGAATGAAGAAGAGAGAACTTGGTCATCAGCTTGGTCTCGTGGTGTGCGCGGGCGCAGCGCTCGGCCTCTCCACGGGCTGCTCGATTGAAGGCGCGTCCGACGAGACGCTCGATGCATTGGGGTCGCATTCGTCCGCGATCATCGGCGGCGAGCTCGCCGAGGCGAGCCCCTGGGCCGTGCAGCTCTACGACGTGCGGAGCACGGGCGACTTCTACCAGTGCACAGGCACCCTCGTCGCGGCGCGCTGGGTGCTCACCGCGCAGCACTGCATCGCGGACGAGGGCGAGACGTCGGCCGTGCGCGTCGGCAGCAACACGTACGGCAGCGGTCAGCGCATCGAGGTCGACGCCGTCGAGGTGCCCTCGGCCGCGGCCGACATCGCGCTGCTCCACCTGACCGAGGACGCCGATGGCCCGTTCGTCCAGCTCGCCGGGGCGACGTCGACCTGGATCGGCAGCGACGCGACGGCCTACGGCTGGGGGAGCGAGGGCACGCCGCTGGTGATGGCGCCGTCGCTCAAGAAGGCGACCATCAACATCAACGGCTGGCACTCCGTCGAGGAGCTCAAGGCGAACGGCGTGACGGGCGCGGGCTGGAGCGGCGACTCCGGTGGCCCGTGGTTCGTCGACGGGTATCAGGTCGCCGTGTTCTCGGCCACGAACGGGCAGAACGGCTCGAACCTGCACGCGACGGTCACCGGCGTCGACGTGGCGCGCCACCGCGCCTGGATCGACGCCACCATCGCCGGCGGCCCCACCGTCCACCCCAGCAACCAGGTCGTGCTCTACGATCTCTCGAACTTCTCCGGCATCTCGCAGGGCCTCGGGATCGGCCACCACAACCTCTCGGACTTGACGGTCATCGGCGACAACCGCGCGAGCGCCATCAAGGTCCCCGCCGGGCTCCGGGTCACGGCCTTCATCCACCACAACTTCGGGGGCGAGGTGCGCATCTTCACCTCGGACACGGACCTCTTGGCCGCGGGCTTCAACGACGCGATCTCGAGCATCGTCGTCTCGAACGCCTCGGACCCGCAGCTCGACGTCGTCACCTTCTACAAGAACGCCAACTACTCGGGCGACTCGATGATCTACGGCGTCGGCTCCAGCTACTTTATCAGCAGCCCATGGGACCAGGCGGTCAGCTCCGTCCGCGTCCCCCCCGGCTTCCGGGTGACGCTCTACGACGGGCTCTGGCGGTACTCGGCCGAGGAGCGCGTCTTCACGGCAGACGCGAACCTCGCCGCCCACAACTTCGACGACAAGGCCCGGAGCTACCTCGTCGAGCGCTTGTAGGAGCGAGCGCGCGGAATGGATGGACCCGTGCTATCGGGCCTTGCTACTCTGCGTTGCAGGTATGGTGTAACGAATCGTTACACGGGTGACGCCAACGCATGACTACGCCACTGTCGCCACCTGGAGCGGAGCGGACCGACGGATCATCCGTCAAGCTCGGCGCTCTCGTTCCGCTGAGTCGGCCCGGCTGGGTCGAGGCAGGCCGGCACTTGCTCGCTGGACTCGAGCTGGCCGTTCGCGAGATCAATGACGCCGGCGGGATCGCCGGAAGACCCCTCGAGCTGGTGGTCCGAGACACCGCGGCCGATCCACAGAGGGCCGCGGCGGCCGTCGATGAGCTGGCTCGCCTGGGCGTGGCTGCCTTGGCGGGGGAGTATCACAGCGTCGTCGCTCGCGCCGCTGCCGCCAGGGCCGACGCCCTCGGCCTGCCGTTCCTCTGCTCGTCAGCGGTCCTCGACGCGCTCACCGAACAGCCGACGGAATGGGTCGCGCGCCTCGCCCCGGCGCAGTCCCACGGCTGGCGGATCTACGCGGACTTCCTCCTCGGCGCGGGCCACAGGCGCATCGCCGTAGCAGCCGATTCGAGCGTCTACTGGGCGTCTGGGGCCCGCGTTCTGCGGGACCACCTCGCTCCACGCGGCGGCACCGTCATCGAGCTCGACATGCGCGCGCTCACCCCCGCGGCCGTGTGCGACGAGCTCGCCGGCAATCGCGCGACAGCCCTCCTTCTTCTGGTCGGCTACCCGGAGCCGGCGGTGTCGATCGTCAAGTCTGTCCGCCGCGACCAGCGCCTCGCCGAGATCATGATGGGTGCTCCGGCCGGGCAGCCGGAGTTCGCCGGATGGGCGGCGTTGCTGGGCGGCGACAGCGCCGCGATCCCGTTCTTGCGCTACCTGCCCGAGCGCCTCAGCCCGCTCGGCGCCCGAGTCGAGACGGCCCTGCGCGAGCGGCTGGCCGAAGCGCCCTCCTTCGTCGCCTTCGAGGGCTACGACACGGTCGCCGTCCTCACCGATGTGCTGCGTTCTCACGGCGCGGACCGGGCGCGCACCGCCGGATCCTGGGCGCGCGTCGCGGTCGAAGGCACCCGCGGGCAGATCCGGTTCTCCCGCGCACCAGGCATCAGCGTCTGGCAGTGGGCTTGGCCGCCGGTCCAGGTCGTCGATCGAGATCCGGCGGAGCCCGATCGCTTTCGGATCCTTCACGCCGGCTGAGAGAGCACGCAGCTCCGCCTGCCGGAGGCGCCGCTCGAAGCTCGAGAGCGAGCAGTCCAGAGGGGCTCGCTGCCTTCTCCTTCAGGGGTTCAGGGGCGGATGGCGAGCAGCGTCGGCGTTTGACCTGGCGCCGCGGCGGCCATCGCGTCGATCAGCGCGCGCGGCTCGCCAGGCCCGACGGCGCCCGTCTTGCGGACGGCGCCGACCCTGCTGAGCCCCCACAGGAGCGCGGCCGCCGCCGGCGTGGGCAGGCGGCTCAGCGTCACCATCGGCTCCGGCGTGATGGTGTTTCCGAGGTGGCGCACCAAGCGGAGCCCTTCCTCCATGGCGCGCGCGAGGCGCATCGCCTCTGCCCACGACACGCCTGCGTTCCGCGCGTGCGCCGTGACGATAGCCACCATCGCCGGCGCGACGAGCGCCGCGTGCGTGCGCAGCCAGCTCTCCATGTCGGCGTGCACGACGGCGGGAATGCCGGCGTCCGTGAAGACCTTCGCCCACGCCGCGTCCGTCACCGTGGTGACCATGCCTCGGGTGACGACCTTCGACGTCAGCTGGCCGTCCTCGAGGGTCGCCAGGATCGCAGGGAAGCCGAAGGCGAAGCGCGCCGGGCCCACCGCCTCTCGGAGGCGGCCCAGCGGCTCGAAGGTGTTGAACATGAACATCACGGCCTTCGCCGCGCTCTCGGCCAGCGCAGGGAGCACGGCGTCGACCTGGAACGCGAGCACCGTCACGAGCACCAGATCCCACGCCGTCGTCGCGTCGAGCGCGGCGCTCACGCGCACCGCCGCGCGCTCGCCCGAGGCGCTCACGATCGCCTCGTCCCGCCGCAGCTGCTCCAGCCGCTCTCCGCGGGCGATCACCGTCACCTCGTGCCCCGCGCGCGCGAGCTGAAAGGCAAAGGTGCTTCCAATCCTACCGGCGCCGACAATGGCAATCTTCATGCGTTACTCCGTGGCTCCTGTGGAAAGATCTGTTCTCTGCGCGCCGTTGTCGTCACCGCGCCGCGGCCGGCAGCGCCCTGGCGCTCCGGCAACGCCCGCGCCTGCAATCTCGACACCGCGCGGCGCCATCGTCATCGTCATCGTCATCGTCATCGATGGCGCGCGCGCATCGGCGTTAAACCAACTGGATGGTTTAAATCTAGGGAGCGGCCTTGGCCGTGTCAACTGGGCGAGGCGGCGGCGCGCTCTCCTTGCCGCGCGCCACGGCGTGTGCTCCATGAAGGAGCCACCCATGCGCTACGATTCGGCGGCGACCAAGAAGAGGCTCCTCGACGCTGCGCTCGACGAGTTCGCCGAGCGAGGGCTGGCCGGCGCGCGCGTGGACCGCATCGCGGAGCGGGCCTCGGCGAACAAGCAGGCGATCTACGCCTATTTCGGCTCCAAGGAGGGCCTGTTCCGCAGCGTGCTCGACGAGCGGTGCCAGATCGCGTTCGACGCCGTGCCCTTCGACCCGTCGGACCTGCCGGCCTTCGTCGCAGGCGTCTTCGATCACCTGGTCGAGAATCCGAAGAGCGTGCGGATGATGATGTGGAGGCAGCTCGAGCTCCCCGACGAGGCGCAGCACGACGTCGCGACCGCCAAGGTGCAGGAGCTCGCCGCGGCCTACGACCTCGGGGCGACACCGAAGCTGTGCGCCGAGGACCTGTTCGTCCTCCTCCTCGGGCTGTCGATGTCCTGGTTCAGCTTCGCGCCAAACCAGCCGGTCGCGAAGGGATCGGCGGCGGAGCAGCGGCTGCACGCCTTCAGGCGCTCGCTGGTCACGGCGGTCGACGCGGTCGTGAAGGCGATGGCGACGAAGAAGCGGTAGCTGGTCCGTGCCGGGCCCGGGCGCCATCCGCCGCCGAGGATGCCGCCGGCGCGCTGCCAGTCGAGGCGCGCGCGCGGCAGGCGACAACGGCAGCATGCGAGCACCGGGGCGCTCAGGGGAACCACGCGGCGACCCGCACCACCTCGTGCGCCGCGCCGGCCAGGCCGTCGTCGCCCGCGAGGGCGGCGATGAGCGGCGCGAGCTTCACGAGGGTCACGCCGTCGCCTGCGAGCGCGGCACCGCGGTATTCGCCTGCGAGCGCGTCGAGCAGGAGGCCGATGGCGGCGACGGCCCCTTCGGCCGGAAAATGGCGGGCCAGCGGGACCAGGTCGAGCAGGCGGCTCGGCTCGTCGGCGCCGAAGCGCAGGGCCAGTGGGAGGGCCTGACGCGTGAACTCGGGGGCGTGCGCGGGATCGTGGCGCGCCAGGATGCCGAGGGCGGTCAGGCGGCCACCGTCGCTGAGCAGCGCGACCTCGGCGAGGAGCGCGTCGCTGTGGCCCGTCGCCGCGAACCAGGGGCAGACGTCGAAGAGCATCCAGCCGCGCTCGCGCGGCTCGGCCTGCTGGATGGCCTCGTCGATCCGCGCCAGCAGCCGCGCCGGCTCCGCGGCGAAGGGGAGGCTCCGGGCCAGCGCACGCACGCGCGCCTCGACTGGCAGCGCCTCGAGCAGGTCCTCGGCGGGATCGCCCAGCGCCCGGAGGCGCGGGATCAGGCTCTCGAGGAGCTCGGCGGCGCGCTCGCCGAATTGGGGTGCGAGCGCTGCGGCGCGGCGGGCCTCCGGGGCGTCGAGGAACGGCACGAGCTCCGCGAGAGTCCGTTGCATCAGCAGGTCGTACGGGTTGACGTGCTGCTCCACCGCGGCGAAGGCGGCGCGTACGCGCTCGGGATCGCCGAGGCCGCGCGCGAGCGCGGCGAGCGCTCGCGCCCGCGCGGGCCCAGGCAGCGCCTCCGCGTCGGGCCAGAGCGCCTCGGCGACCGCACGCGGGTAGCGGTCGGCGAACAGGTCGAGATCGCCAGGATCTCCGCCGCTGTCACGGAGGACGGCGAGCGCCTCGCGCACGACGGCGATCCCTTCCTCTTGAGGCAACCACTTCGCCACGAAGAGCATCTGGCGCGCTCGCTCCTCCGCGTTCTCCGTGGTCCGATACGCGGCGAGCGCTTCCCGCGCGAACGCGTATCCCGCCTCGCCCCCGACGACGTCGGCGAGGCTCAGGAGGACATCCCCGCGGAACTCGACGTCCGTGGTGTGCCGTGCGGCGTCCGTGGCCCACGCGAGCACCTCGGCGCGCGCCGGGCCGGCCGTCATCGCCGCGCCGAGCGCGGTGAGCGCCCTGGCCTGATCTCGCTCGTCCGCGATCGGCGCCTTCCGAGCGAACGGCTCGACGCCCACCGGGGCACCGTGGTCTTTGCGGCGGGCGCACTGGTTCACGCTCGCCTCGACAAGGGCCGCGCGCACCGCGAGGGCCGTTGCCTCGTGACTCATTGGAAGCGGCTCGATGGCGTGGCGGCGCACGCGCTCGAGGTCGGCGACGAAGCCGAGGTAGGCCTCGGGCCGGGCCATCCAGCGGGCGAGGTGCTCCTCGGTGACCAGCGCGGCGAATGCCTGGAGCGGCGCGGCGGCGTGTTCCAGGTGGGCGCGCGCGTAGGCGCACGGATAGCCGGCCGGCGGGAGCGATAGTAGACGGCGGCGTGACGCGTCCCGCGTGTCGTGGTCGAGGTGCGCCTCTACGTCGCGGCGGGCCGCGTTCGAGCGGAACGCGTACGTGCCCTTGATGACCGTGACAAGCGGCTCGATCCCGGCGAGGGCACCCTCGATGTGGGCCCCGAGGGCGGTCGTGATCTCGTCGTCGCGAAGTCGGCCGTAGGCGACCGAGAGCAGGCCGAGGAGCTTGGCTGATGCGGCGCCTGCGGTCTCGAGGAACTCCGCGGGGTCGCCCGGCACAGGCCAGGGCCGCACCGGCAGCGGATGGATCCGCGTGCGCGCCAGATCGAAGCCGAGGCGCGAGATCCACGCGCGGGCTGTGGCGTCGTCGCCCTCGACGGTGGCGAGCACCTTGACGCGGGGACCCACGGCGGAGAACAGCGCTGGCCAGGAGACGAGCGGTTCCGCCTCCTCGACGTCGGTGATCGCGAGCAGCAGCGACGGCTCGCCCTCTGTCGGCCCCACGCGCAGATGCTCTTCCGCGATCCGCGTGCGCAATAGCCGAGGTGGGCCGCCCACATAATCGGCGCGCAGCCGCGAGGTGAGCAGCGCGACCAGGTCGCGCTCGAGCCTGAGATCAGGCCCGATCGGCACGAGCTGCGCAGCGTAGGCGGTGCCTTGCTGCTGCGCACGGACGAGGTGGGCGGCCACGACCGCGCGCCGGCTCGGGCGCGGGCCGTGCAAGATCGCACAGGGCAGGTCCGGCTCGTCGAGCCATCGGCCGAGCGCGGCCAGCGCGGTGTGCTCCTCGGTGTCGAGCTTGGTGCGCGACGCCTCGCGCCAGGCGCAGCGGAAGGCGCGCTCGACGGGCGCGGGGGCGGGGATCCGGGGCGGGGGGGTTGTCATCGCACGCGTCAGGTGGTGAACGGGGGGGTCGTGGAGCGCACCGTCCGGATGTTCTCTCGTCGAGAGTTTGTATCCTGGCTGCTCTGCGTGAAAGTACCGTCCCACCGACCCATCTTGTTCACCTTGGTCTCTTTCTTTTGATTCGGGCCGAGCACGCCGCCCTTCGCGTCCTCTCCGATGTTGGCCGGATGGAGGCCGAGCTCTCGGAAGATCTGCGCGCACATGGGGCAAGGCGCCATGCCCTCGCCATCCTCGTTCGTGGTCTCGATCGTCGCGCCGTTCCTGAAGCGCTTCTGAAGCTCGGCGCGCACCTCCTCATTCGTCATCTCAGGTTTCCCCTTCGCGGTTCGCTGGGCGTTTCCTTCGGCGCGGATCTGGCGCGCCATCTTGTGCAGCGCGTCCACCTCCGAGCACGTTGTGTCCCCCGTCGGGGTTTTCTGCGGCTCGCGCGCTCTCTGCGCGTTCTTGACAGCCTCGGTGATGGCGTCGTCCTTGCCGAACTTCTCGCGGTGAGCCTCTGCGTTCGGCCCGCCGCGCTCTCCCTGGCTCTTGCCCTCGATATCCGCCGCCACCCCGCGTCGGTTCTTTGGATCGGTGAAATCCTTGCCCTCCGGGTTCTTCCCGGCCGCGTTCCGGACGGTCGAGAACGGCATCAGCCCGCTCGGATCGACGAACCGCGTCGGCGCGTTGCCGGCATAGTCGAAGCCGTTGAACCCGCCGTCGAGCCCCGCCGGGTCCGCGCTCAGGTACCGGCCGAGCGCGGGATCGAAGTAGCGGTAGCGGTTGTAGACGAGCCCCGTCTCCTCGTCCTCGTACTGGCCCGGGAAGCGGAGCGGCGTGGTGGTCCGCCCGCCCTCCTTCACCTTCGCGCTGAACGCGGATCGGTCGAGCTCGCACACCACCTCGCCCGCGGGGCCGACCAGGCGCTCCGGCGCGCCCACGTCGTCGTTGAGGTAATGGAACCACGGGCTCTCCTCGCGCCGCCCGTCCGCGACGCGCGTGTCGCGGTGGGCCCAGGGGGCGTACCGGGCCTCCTCGAAGCAGTACGTGCGCTCCTCCACCACGGGATCCCCCGCCGCCTGCGCCACGCGCTTGATCTCGTGGACGAGCACGCCGCCGTCCCACACGAAGCGCACGCTCGACACCTCGCGCCGCCGCCCGTCGGGCGCTCGCTCGAGCGTGCGCTTCCCGATGCGTCGCGCGAACGGATCGTAGCTGAGCTCGACCACCCTCCCGTCGGGCTTCTCGACCGCGCCGAGCAGCCCGAGGGCGTTCCACCTGTACCGCGTCAGCCGCCCCTCCGCGTCGCGCGCGCTCGTGAGCCTGCCCGACTCGTCCCACGCATACGTGGTGCCGCCCTTCTGCACCAAGCGGTTCCCCGCGCCGTAAGCGCGCTGCTCGCCGTCCGGCTCGTGGAGGTTGCCCGCGGCGTCGTACGCGAAGCGTTGCCCCCGGCCCCGCTCGTCGCGGACCCCAAGGAGCTGCCCCGCGGGGTCGTGCTCGAACAGCCTCCGGCCGAGCGCGTCGTCCCACGACTCGACGAGCTCCGAGCACGGCCCATAGCGGAACGCCTGGTACACCGTCGTCCCCGGCGGGCGAGGGCCGACCCACTCGGGCCGGCCGGCGCCCGCGCTGGCCTGCCCGGGGTAGCCTACCCAGCGCTGGGCCATGCGGCCGAGCGCGTCGTAGACGACCTGGATGCGCCCTCCGTCGGGCAGCGCGCGGGCGATCTCGCGCCCGAGCGCGTCGTGCGCGACCCCGACCGCGGTGCGCCCGTCCAGCACCACCTGCGTGGCCCGGCCGCAGGCGTCCCGCGCGAAGACGGCCGAGTGGCCCAGTGACGTCGTCCGCTGCACCACGTTGCCCATGAGATCGTACGTCCGCCGCACGGAGAACGCTTCCCCCGACGCGATCTGCCGCTCCTCCACGACCCAGCCCACGGCGTTGCGCGTGAACGTGAGCTCCCCGGCGGGCGTGACGGCGGCGATCAGCTGGCCGCAATGGTCGTACTCGAACGACTCCGTGGCGCCGTCCGGCAGGGTGCGCTGGACCAGCTGTCCGGCCGCGTCATAGGTGAACTCCGTGAGCTCGCCTGCGCCGGTCTTCTCGTGGAGGAGCTGCCCGGCCATGTCGTGCCGATAGTACTTCTCCAGCCCAGCGAACGTCCGCTCGTACACCATGCGGCCCGCTGTGTCGTAGCGCATGAGGTACACATCCCCCCGCGCGTTCTCGGCCCGCACGAGGTGGCCCTCGCGATCGTAGCCGAGGCGGTTCACCTCACCGTTCGGGCGGCGGATCGCGCAGACTTGTGCAGGCCTCCCCGATCGAAGCGCGTCGAGGTGCCGTCCGGGTGGTCGACGCGCACGAGGTCCCCGTTGCGGTCGTGGACATAGCGGGTCACGCCCCCGTCCGGGTGGCGCACGGCGACGCGATCGCCCCGATCGTTGTAGGCGTACGACGTGATGTGCCCGAGCGCGTCGCGCACCGAGAGGCAACGTCCCCAGTAGTCGTAGACGTGCTCGGTGACGGCGCCTGTCCCGTCGATCTTCTGGATCACGTTGCCGTGCGCGTCGTGGAGGAAGCGCGTGCGCGCGCCGTTCGGCGCGACGGTCTCCGTGATGAGCCCCCGCGCCTCGATGCGGACCTCGAAGGTCGCGCCGATCGGATCGGTCCAGTACAAGGCGCCCGCAGTGCGCGTCACCTCCGTGACGCCGCCGCCCGGGTCGGTGACGCGCCGGATGTGCCCGTCCGGCTCGCGCTCGATGACGGTGGTGCGGCCCAGCGGATCGGTTACTCGTAGCGTGCGGCCCCGGGCGTCGCGGTCCCACGTCGTGGTGGCGCCGAGCGGGTCGGTGAACGAGCGGAGATTGCCGTTCTCATCGTAGGTGCGGCAGTAGACGGCCCCGCCGGATACGGCCTTGTCGAGCTTTCCGAACTCATTGGCGAAGTAGCGGTGCACGGTGATCGAGTCCGCCACCTCCGAGTACCCGTCGTCGCCGTAGACGAGCTTGCAGTGGTAGATCCCCCGGGCCTTCGTGCCATCGGCGAGCGTGTCGGGCACGCCCTTCGCGAGGCCCAGGCGCTCCGGATCGGGGTGATCGCCCCAGGTCTCGACGCAGCGGCCACGCTCGTCGTACCGGAAATGGAAGGTGAGATCCTCGGGATCCGTGCGCGACGTCAGCCGGTGATCGTCGTAGGTGTAGCGGCTGACGCAGCCCTCAGCGTCCGTATCGGCGACGAGGTCGCCGCGCTCGTCGTAGGTGTAGCTCCGGAGGGTCACCCACCTCCCTCGCTCGGGCGCGTTCTTGACCTCGAGCGCGGCGATGCGGCCGTCGGGCGTGCGCCGCACGCGCACGACGCGGCCGGCGGCGTCGGCGATCGACTCGACGCGCCCCTCGCGGTAGGTGAGCCGCGTCGTGTTGCCATGGGCGTCGCGCACGGCGGAGAGGCGGTATGTCGAGCCGTCGCGCTCGGAGAACAGATAGAACGCGCCTGCGGCGTCATCGAGCACGAACCCGCTGGCGTCGCGGGTCAGGACCCAGCCGTCGGGGCCGATGCCCGCGTCCCCCTCGGCGATGGGGTCGAACGAGAGCTCCGCGCCCGTGTCGGTCCACAGAACGGTGGTCTGGCGCCGCACCTCGACGGCCCACGCGAACGAGTGAACCCAGCCGAAGCCGAGGCCGACGTCGCGCTCGCGGGCGCTCGAGCTGTAGCGGCGCACGAACCGCAAGCCGAGGGCGCCGAGCAGCTCGAGGTCGACGACGGGATCGGTGAACACGCGGCCGGTGGCGACGTCGACCGGGTCGCCCTTCGACACCTTCCCGCTCTTCCTCGTCCCGTGGTGGTTCGGGCAGCCGGAGCCGTCGCCGCCCGCGCCGCCGCAGCCCGACTTCCCCCCTCCGTTGGCGCCGTTGCCCCCGTTGGAGCCGTCGGCGCCCTGGTCCTTGCCGCTCCCCTTACCGCCCTTGCCGCTGCCGCCTCCGCTGCCGCCGCCGCCGCCCATGATGAAGACGCCGGGGTTCATGCCAGGGATCGCCGGGATATTCGGGACGGGGGGGCCGTGCGCGCCATGGGAGCGAGCGTAACAGGGGGCACAGCACCTGAAAGGCGCATCCTCCCCCCACGGACGCACAGGAGAGCACGTCGACCCGATCGGGCAGCCGAAAGGTCCATCGCGCTGCCTCCTCGTCCGGCCTGCCTCAACGCGGTTGGCGTCTCCGTGTACCTGCGCGCACCTCCGTGCAATTTTGCGTATTCCAGCGCAATGGGCGATTTGCGCGCTCGAGGTTGCGGCAAGGGGTGAGCTGTCGGTATCGTGCGCGCCATTCGCCCACTCAGGAGCTCTGCCGTGCACAAGATCTACCTCGTCCTTTCCGCAGCATTTCTCGTTACCTCTACGGCCTGCTCGGATGAATCCGATTCCAGCGGTACGAGTAATGACCAGGCCAGCAGCAGCAGCGCTTCGACCAGCAGCGCCTCGGGCAGCGGCACCGGAGGCAGCGGCGGATCAGGGAGCACGGGCGTCGGAGGAGGCGGCGCGGCTGGGACGGGCGGTTCCGGCGGCGCAGGCGAGGGCGGCGCAGGCGAGGGCGGCGCGGGGACAGCAGGCGGGCCCGCTACCGGGGCCGGCGGGGACCCGGGCACCTCATCGCTGGGTTTCTTCGTGTCCACCCCGAGCGACAGCGGCGGCGATCTCGGAGGGATCGCCGGCGCGGACGCGATCTGCCAGGCGCTGGCGGCCGAGGTGGGCGCCGGCGGCCGCACGTGGCGCGCGTACCTGAGCACGAGCACGGAGAATGCGCGCGATCGCATCGGCAAGGGGCCCTGGGTCAACGCCAAGGGCGTCACGGTGGCCGCGAGCGTCGAGGCGCTGCACGCGCTGCCCGGGGGCAACCCGGAGCTCTTCGTCGATCACAAGGGCAACCGCATCAACGGCCAGTGGCAGGGCTCTCCCACGCCGAACGAGCACGACATCCTCACGGGCTCGGCGGCGGACGGCACGGCCCTGGCCGCCACGTGCAACGACTGGACGTCGTCCACCGCCACGCCTGGGCCGCAGGTGGGGCACTCCGACGGCCTCGGCCCGAACATGAACGGCCAGGCCCCCTACAACTCGTGGAACTCCGTGCACGCCCCCGCGGGTTGCAGCCAGCAGCAGCTCGTGGCGGTGGGCGGCGCGGGCCGTATCTACTGCTTCGCCGCGGACTGAGCCTTCGTCCAGCTCAGGCGGTCGCGCCGGGCTGGATGCCGTTCAGCGCCATCATCTTCCGCCGCTCGTCGTCCTTGTTGAGGCCGCGGTACCGCTCGTCGAGCTTCGCGATGTCGAGCTTCAGGATACGGCCGTACAGCGAGAGGGCGACGCCGACGATCGACGGGTGGCAGGCGGACTTCACCCGCTCATCGTAGTAGGGATACGCCGCCTCGTGGAAGCTGCGCAGGTTGTAGAACGGGATGCCCGGGAACTTGTGGTGCTCGTTGTGGTACGTGACGTTGTTCCAGAGGAAGTTCGTGACGCGCGCGCTCGTCCCGTAGGTGCGAGAGCTGTAGGCGTCCTCCCCCGGGAGCATCTCGTAGTGCTCGATCATCGAGGTCACGCTGGCGAGGATGGCGCCGAAGACGAACGGCAGGACATAGAAGAAGAAGAACACCTGGAGCGGCATGACCCAGAAGAAGAAGGCCATGAGCCCGTAGAAGCCGAGGAGCTCCACGTTCATCTTGACGCGCTGGAGCGGCGACAGCCGCTTCACGTACCGCGCCATGCAGCCGAGGAAGTAGAGCGGATAGGCGAACGTGTAGACGGCGAGGAGCAGGAGCCGCGCGAGGACGGGGTTCCGCGTGTAATCCGTGACCACGAAGTTGTCGACGTCAGGGTACGTGTTCGCGATCTTGTGATGATGAAGGTGGTAGTTCGTGTACAGCGTCACGCTCATGCCGGTCGGCGCCCAGCAGAGCAGGGCGATGACGTACGAGGCGAGCTTCGAGCGCGAGCAGCTGCCGTGCACGGCGTCGTGCGCCACGGCGCCGAGGCCGCGGACGAGGTTGGCGATCAACCACGAGCAGGCGACCCCGATCGGGATGGCGAGCGGGTGGTGCTGCGTCGCGTACAGCACCCACGTGACCGCGGCCCAGATGGCGAAATGAAGCGGGATCTTGAGCAGGTGAATCGGGTTGCGCCTGTAGGCAGCCTGCAGCAGCTCCCGCGGTACTGTGTCCATGCCGGCCATGCTGATCTCCGTGTTTCTCGCGCGTGCGCGGCCCGGAACTTCGCAAAAAACAGGCGGGAAAACAAGAGCACGCCCGCTTTTTGCCCCCGCGGCGCGAATGCGCCTACGCGCCTGCGCGCGGGCCGGCGACAGGGCTTCGCGCCGCTTGAGGGGCGCGTTCGCCGCCGCTAAGACGCGGCCATGGGGACGCGCATCGAGAAGGACAGCTTCGGGCCGATCGCGGTGCAGGACGACCGCTACTGGGGGGCGCAGACGCAGCGTTCCCTCGAGAACTTCCGGATCGGGGGCGAGCGCTTCCCGCGGGAGATGATCGCCGCGCTCGCCACCGTGAAGAAGGCGGCGGCGCTCGTGAACCGCGATCTGGGGCTCCTGCCGGCGGACAGGTGCGCGCTCCTCGTCGCGGCGGCCGACGAGGTCATCGACGGCAAGCTCGACGACCACTTCCCGCTCGTCGTCTGGCAGACGGGCAGCGGCACCCAGACCAACATGAACGTGAACGAGGTCATCGGGAACCGCGCGATCGAGATGAGCGGCGGCGTGATGGGCTCGAAATCGCCGGTCCACCCGAACGACGACGTGAACAGGTCGCAGAGCTCGAACGACGTGTTCCCGACGGCCATGCACGTCGTCGCCGCGCTCCAGATCGAGCGCCGCCTGCTCCCGGAGGTCCGCCGGCTGCGCGAGACCCTGGCGCAGAAGAGCGCGGCGTTCGCGGACATCGTCAAGATCGGCCGCACGCACCTGCAGGACGCGACGCCGCTCACGCTCGGGCAGGAGTTCTCCGGCTACGTGGCGCAGCTCGACGCCGGCATCGCCGCGGTGGAGCGCGCGCTCCCGCCGCTGCGCGAGCTGGCGCTCGGGGGCACGGCGGTCGGGACGGGGCTCAACGCTCACCCGGAGTTTCCGGCGAAGGTCGCCGCCAGGATCGCCGAGCTCACGGGGGCGCCCTTCGTCACCGCGCCGAACAAGTTCCAGGCGCTCGCGTCGCACGACGCCCTCGTCGCGGCGCACGGCGCGCTGAAGGTGCTCGCCTGCAGCCTGACCAAGATAGCGAACGACGTCCGCTGGCTCGCGAGCGGGCCGCGCTGCGGGATCGGCGAGATCACGATCCCGGAGAACGAGCCGGGCAGCTCGATCATGCCGGGGAAGGTGAACCCCACCCAGGCCGAGGCGATGACGATGCTGTGCGCCCAGGTGCTCGGCAACGACGTCGCGGTCGGCATCGGCGGGGCGAGCGGCAACTTCGAGCTCAACGTGTACAAGCCGCTCATCGTGCACAACGTGCTGCAGTCGATCCGGCTGCTGGCCGACGGCTGCGCGTCGTTCGAGGAGCACTGCGCGCGGGGCATCGAGCCGAACCGCGAGCGCATCGAGCGGAACCTGCGCGAGAGCCTGATGCTGGTGACCGCGCTGAACCCGCACGTGGGCTACGACAGCGCGGCGAAGATCGCCAAGAAGGCGCACGCGGAAGGGACGACTCTCCGCGAGGCGGCGCTCGCGCTCGGGATCCTCGACGGGGGGAAGTTCGACGAGATCGTTCGGCCGGAGAGGATGATCGGGCCTTCCGGGGAGGGGTGAGGCCGCGGCGGACGGAAGCGCCAACCGGGCGCGAGCCTCAGGCGTCACCTCGCACGAGCATCCCTTGGCGCCGCAGCTCGGACGCGATGAAGGGCGCGCGGTGCTCCAGGAACGGGAGATCGATCCCCTTGTTGCCCGGGCCGAGCCGATAGAGCTTCACGTATTCTTCCCGTTGTTGCCAACATTCACGACGGTTCAACATGGGCAGGGTGTTGTCGATCTTCGCATGCTGCGCGTTCGGCGCGCCGCGTCCTCGCTGAACGTGAAACGTCGCGAAGTCGAGCTCGAACCATCCTGCCTGCACCTTGAATGGGTCCACCACATCCAGCACATCCTTGGCCGTGTTCACGCAGGCGGCGCTCAGCCGATAGTTCGACCACTCGTAGACGAGGCGCCAGTTCGCCGACGTCGGGATGAAGTGGTCGACCGTCGGGCTTCCCGTCGCCTTCTCGATGTGCATGGCGAGGTACGCGCACCGCTGGCCGTAGAGGTCCATCATGTCGTCGAGCGTGCTCTTGCTGTCGGCTTCACGAGGCTGACGCCAGAGGGCCGGGAATTTCTCCGAAGGGATGTCCTCTTCGCGAGGGTAGGTCTTCTTCGGCTTGCGGCCCCCCTTGCCCTTCACAGGCTTGCCCAAGAGCCTCGCGATCGCCTCTTTGCCTCGCTTGCGAACGAGAGCATCGAAGCTGGGCGGCTCGGCGGCCAGGACAACCGGGATCACGCCCGCTTCCGCCTCGGCTTCGCCGGTGCCTGTTTTGCTCGACGGTCGCGGAAGTACCCCCATCGCACCCAGAACGGGTCGATGTCGGGCAGACCGGCGTCTCTCAGCGCCTTGTCCGCAGCGACGACGGCGGCGTCGGAGGCCGCCTCTCGGTCCATCAGCGCCAGAGCCGTCTTCACGGCTCGCTCGCCCTCGAGGGATCTGGGCTCCTTCAGATCGAACGCTTCGCTCGTGAGCCAATTGCCGATCTCGCCGTGGCGCACGTAGGTCCGCGGCGTCAGCTTGACGGAATAGGGCTTGCTCGTGCGGTCCAGATCGAGATCGAACCAGGCGTCCTTGTCGGCGTCAAAGAGAGGCTCGACCGAAGCCAGGACGAGCGGGGAGTGCGTCGCGGCGACGAGCTGGACACGCGAACCGTGTTGCCCGGTGAGGATGTCCATCACCTGCAAGAGCGCCGGTACGATGCGTCGCTGCCATTGCGGATGCAGGTGGGCCTCGATCTCGTCGATGAGGAAGACGACTTCTCTCGCCGGTGGCTCGCCGCGCACCTTCGCAGAGGCAAGGTGCTCCTCCCACGTCCAGATGAGCAGGTAGGCGAGCGCGATGATCCGGCGCATCCCGGCCGAGGCGTGGATGACGGCGACGTCTTCGCCGTAGGGCATGCGCAAGGTCGGGTACCTGAGCGGGTCGCTCACCGTGAGTTTGCGTAGATCGCCCGCTTGGAGCTTCTCCTTCTCGTCGCTCGATGGCGACAGCGCTCCGAGGACCTTGCTCAGGAGCTCGAAGGGACGGCTCTTCTCGCGTTGCCACGAACCCCAGTCGCGAAGCAGGCCCTCGCAGTATTGGTTCCCTGCCCAGACCTCGGACGCCGAAAAAAGGTAGGCGTTCGGGCGATCGGGCGCGTCTTCCGTCCAGTAGTTCCGCGCCGGATCCCAGACGGAGAACCCGCCGTCCACCTGCGCATAGAGGATGAGCCCAGGGATCGCGGGGCGACCCTGGCTCACGCTCCATCGCTCGGAGGCGGGGTCGTACTTGCTCGTGTAGGCGTAGGGCCTGGGTGTCTTCTTTGTGTACGAATACGAGATCGACGCGCCTCTCGTCGTGGGGACGACGGGGTGACGGGCCCACGTCCGCGTCAACGCCCACCACGCCACGTCGAGCAGGAAGCTCTTCCCGAGCCCGTTGTCCCCCGTGACGAGGTTCAGCCTCGGCGCCAAATTCATCGTCATCTCGGGCGCGGGGCCGACGTTCTTGAGGTGAATCGACTCAAGCATGGGCGCGGGTTCGCTTCATCTGCTTCGGGTTCTTGTCGATGGTGCCCGGCATCGTGTCGGCGGCGCGGCTCGCGAGCGCGGGGCAACCGTTGCCCGCGTCTGCCGACGTACACCAGAGGCCGCGGAGACGGCAACCTCTCTGTCGCAGGGGAAAGCGCTGGCGGGCGCCCGCAACCTTGCGATCGCACTGGGGGAGCGGAGCGAGTCGAAGCCCCACGTCCGCTTCATCAGCACGGCCCGCTCGATCTCGCCGAGCCGCCTCCCAGTGGCGAACGGTGCCTGGGGAGAGCCAGCGCCCTCTTCGGGCGCCGTGGGGGCTCTAGAAGCCGTCCGTTCGCCCAGAAACCCTGCCCAAGAACAAGGATCTCAGGGCAAAGCCCTGTTGAGAGCCTCCCGTCAGAGTTTTTTCCCAACCCGGAGGCTGTCGACAGCCTCCGGCCAGAGTTTTTCTCAACCCCGGAGGCTGTCGACAGCCTCCGGCCAGAGTTTTTTCTCAACCCGGAGGCTGGACTAAGGAACGGCCCACGGCAGCCGGACGTGCGCGCCGGGAAGGATCCCCTGCTCGCCAGGCAGGTTCCAGACCACCGGCGACACGGGGAGCACCACCGGCGCGAGCGTGACCTCATAGCGGTCCAGCTCGAATGTCGCGCCCGCCTCCGGAAACCCCTGCGTCGGGTCGTCGAGCCCCACCAGCGCCTCCGGATCCTCGAATATATCCGAGGACGGAAGCGCCGGCGCGCTCGCCTGCGGCAAGTCGCTCACCCGCTGTAGCGCCTCGTCGACCACACGCTTCCAGTTACGTCCCATCTGCGCGGACGGAAGCTCCGCTGCCAGCGTCTCCAACCGCGCCTTGAACTGTGCGTCGGACAGCACCGTCGCAGTCCGCTCTGCGGGCGACCGGGGCGGCGGCCCGACCTCCTGCGCCTGCGCCAGGCCAGGCGCAGCCAGCACCGCGAGCAGCGCCACGGCAGCTCCATGCGCTCTCCTGCACACCCTCATTCACCACCTCCTTTGCGCGCCTTCGCGCGGCTGACGGACATCCAGCGAGAGGTCGACCGCGCGGAGCGCCGGTCATTCCGGCCTTCCGCGCGGCGGCGGGGCGAGCCCGCCTCCGGGAACGGGCGGCGATCGACGTCGAGCGCCGCGGGGTTCGGGGGCGATCAGTGTACGCCCATCGCAGCTGCCCGGAAAGGGCAACACGCCCGGTGCGCGCGGGTGCGAGGCGGCGCGTTGACACCCTGTCGACACGTGGGATAGACGAAGGCGCCTGCCAGCGGCGCTGTCGCCGAGTTCGTCGCGATTCCTCTCGCCCGCCGGCCAGCACGGACGCCAATGACACCTTGCGCATGGACTCGTCGCGGTGCGGATCCTCGATGTGCCCGGCCGCGGCGCCGCGGGGGCAGCACGGCGCTGGACGGCGCTGCGCTCGCCGCTCTCCTCCTGGCAGCGGTGGCGCTCTGGTGTCCGCAGGCCAGCGCGCAACCCGCCCAGCAGCTGCCAGCCCAGCCTCCAGCCGCCGACGCGCTTCCGGTTCCCCCGCCCGCCGCGCCGACCATCCCGGTCGCGCCGCCGCCCGGCGCGGCTCCCCCCGGCGGCGCGCCGGCCACGCCACCTGCAGGCGCCGCGCCCGGCACCCCGGCGGCCGCGCCGGGCACACCGCCTACCGGCGTTGCGCCGTCCGCTGTCGCCGCACCCGGCGCGCCCGCCGCCAGCCCGCCTCCAGCAGGCGCCGCGCCTGCCGGCGCCGCGCCGTCCAGCGCCGCGCCGCCCGCCGCGAGCGCGGCCGCTCCGCCTCCTGCCGGATCGGCCGCCGCGCCGGCCGCTGGCGGACCGCCGTTCCAGCTCGCGATCGGCCGCCTCGTGCTCTCTCCCCTCGTGCTCGTGCAGGCGCAGGCCGTCCCCTACGTGGGCGAGGACGCCTTCCTCCAGGCGGGCGACGTCGCCGAGGGGCAGGGGTTCCGCCTGCGGCGCGCCCGCGTCGGCTTCGCGGGGAGGCTCGCCGGGTACGTGCCGTTCGCGGTCTCGGGCGAGCTCGCCGGGGGCGCGGACGGCTCGGCGCGGCTCTCCGAGGCGTGGATCGGCTACGCCCACTTCCCCTTCGCGAACCTCTACTTCGGCGCGCACGACGTGCCGTTCAGCCGCTCCGCGATGGCCGGCGCCGGTGAGGGCGCGCTCGTCGAGCGGCCCCTCGCCGTGCGCGCCATGGCGCCCGGCCGCCAGGTCGGCCTCCACGTCGAGGGGCACTTCCGGGGCAGGGCGTTCAGCTATTTCGCCGGCATGTTCAACGGCTTCCAGCGCTCGGATCAGTTCTTCGCCGGCTATGTCGAGAACGCCGCGAGCTTCGGCAACCGCTTCGACAACGTCGCCTACGTCGCGCGGCTCGCCACCGAGCCGCTCGGCCCCCTCCCTCGCTCGGTGCAGGACCTCGCCGTCTCGCGCCTCCGCGTCGGCGCAGGCGCGAGCTACTTCTTCAGCGACGGCGGGACGCGCGACATCCACGGCATTGGTGCCGACGTCCTGGTCCAGGCCGCGGGCGCGCACGCGCTGGCCGAGCTCCTCTGGAACCAGAGCGACCCCGAGAGCACCCCGACGCAGCCGCTCGGCCAGCTCGCCCCGGTCACGTCGATAGGGCTCGTCGGCGAGGTGGGGTATTTCGTGAAGCGCATCAAGCTCGGCGTGAACGCGCGGTTCGAGTGGCTCGATCCCAACCTCGATCTATCGGACGAGACGGACAGCTGGGCCCTCACCGCCGGCGCGAGCTACCACTTCATCGACAACACGCTCAAGGCGCAGGTCGACTTCACCCACCGGCAGGAGCGCCACGGCATAGCGCTGGACAACGACGCCGTGGCGCTGCAGCTGCAGCTCAACCTCTAGGACACCGATCACGTTGATCGAGCGAGAAATGAGCCGCCAAGGCGCCAAGGACGCCAAGAACAAAACACAATCTTGGCGTCCTTGGCGCGCTTGGCGGTTCAAATTCCTGTTCTTTTCTGGGGTTTCAACCCGTTTGTCGCTCTAGCAGTCCGCCATGCGAAAACGCCGCTCCGCCCTCGCGTTGGTCGCCCTCCTCGGCCCGGTCGGCCTGGTCGGTTGCGACGATCCGAACCTCCTGCGCGCCAAGCCGATCGAGAACCGGTTCGAGCTGGTCGGCGGCCCGGTGGCGATGGCCGATGTCGGCGATTTCCTCCTGGAAAACGACGAGATCCGGGTCGCGATCCTCGGCCCCCGCCACTCGCCGGGGCCGGGCGTCTACGGCGGCTCGCTTGTCGACGCCGACCTGCGCCGCCCCGATCCGCGCTTCGCGAGCGCGTCGGGCCGCGACCGCTTCGCCGAGTCGTTCCCGGTCGCCAACCTGCTCGTGCCCGATCCGGGCGCCACCGAGGTCTTCGTTGTCAACGACGGCTCGGACGGGCAGGAGGCGGTCGTCCGGGTCGAGGGCGACGGCGGCTTCCTCTTCCACGCGCTCGGCGTGCTGAAGACCCAGGAGGACCTGCTCGGCCTCCTGTTCGACGGCCTCAAGCCGGCGATGCGCTTCCGCACCGACTACGTCCTGCGCCCGGGCGAGCGGTTCGTCACGATCCGCACGACGCTCCTCCTGCCGGACGAGGTGCTCGGGTGCCCGAGCGTCGCCTCGTGCGCGCTCGAGTGCGAGGACGGCCTCGCGGCGGGCGACGACGGCTGCCCCGCGTGCGCCTGCGGGGAGCCGCTCTCGCTCGACAACTACGCGGGCCCCTCGGACATCTTCAGGGGCATCCTTGGCGACGAGCGGAACGGAGATCCCGAGCGCAAGGGCGGGATCGTCGCCGGCGATTTCGTCTTCTTCGGCAACCAGAACGACATCTTCGGCCCCGGCATGGGCTTCGACGAGGAGAAGGCGGTGTTCGACGCCCTCTTCGCCGGCCGGGACACGTTCCAGCAGCCGCTCGGCTTCGACTTCGTCGCCGCGGCGGGCGGCGACGTCAGCTACGGCTATTTCACGAAGGCGACGGAGGGCGGCCCGCCTTCCACGGTCAACGTCCCCGTCTTCACGAGCGCGGCGACGGCCTTCCTGAGCGCCGGGCGGAGCTGCCTCGCGGCGGGTTCCGACGACGAGGCGTGCGACAGGAAGCGGTCGTTCACCTACGAGCGCTACTTCGCCGTGGGCGAGGGCGACGTCGCGAGCGTCGCCGAGGTGGTCTACGGCGCCCGGGGCACGCCGACCGGATCGCTCGAGGGCGCCGTGCGGTGGCGGTCGACGGGCGCGCCCGTGCCGAACGCGCGGGTCCACGTCTTCCGCGACCCCGACCCGGGCGCCGCCTTCGCGAGCGTCGACGCGCTCGTCGAGGCGAACCTCGCGCGCTCGGGGGACGTGGGGCTGCTCAGCTCCATCGACGCCGACCTCGGGCTCGATCCGGTGGAGGACGGTGACTTCCACGCGCGGCTCGCGCCCGGCGGCTACCTGCTCGTCGCCGAGAACCCCGAGGGCACCGCCGTGTCGGCGCCGATCCGCGTGGCGCTCGGCGCCGGGGCCACGGTCTCGGTGGCGGCGGAGCTGCCGAGCCCCGCGCGGATCGCGTACCGGGTGGTCGACGAGGGCGGCCGGCTCGCGCCAGCCAAGCTGACGTTCGTCGCGCTCGACGCCGCGGGGCTGCCGCTCGAGGGCGACGGCACGAGGCGGGTCTACCTCGGCCACGGCCGCCTCGGCAGCGGCGTCCGGCAGATCGAGCGATCGGCGACGGGCGAGGGCGCTGTCGAGATCGAGCCCGGGCGCTACCGCGTCCTCGCCACGCGCGGGCCCGAGTTCGGCCGGTTCGAGATCCCCGACCTCGAGGTGCGCGCCGGGGAGGTCCGGCGGATCGAGGCGGTCGTGCCGCGCGAGGTCGACTCGACGGGCTGGATGTCGATCGACATGCACCTGCACCAGCGCCCGAGCTTCGACAGCGGCCTGCCGCTCGAGGAGCGGGTGACCTCGGCGGTCGTCGAGGGGCTCGACGTCGCGGTGACCACCGACCACGACGTGCACACGGATCTCGCGCCCGCGGTGAGGCAGCTGGGGCTCGAGCCGCACCTGAAGACGGCGGTCGGCGCCGAGGTCTCGACGCTCGAGCTCGGGCACTTCATCGGCTTCCCGCTCCGCTACGACGAGCTCGACGTGCCGGATCACGGCGCCTTCGACTGGGTCTGCCGCGCGGGCGGGGACGTGATCGACGGGGTGCGCGGCACGGCGGCGGAGGGCGAGGACGCGCTCGTGATCGTCGCTCATCCGCGCGACGGGTTCATCGGGTACATCGACCAGCTCGGCGTCGACCCCTTCACGCTGCGCCGGTCGATCCCGACGCTCGAGGCGAGCAACCCGCTGTTCCAGGCGGGCAGCTGCGATTTCGACGCGATGGAGGTCTTCAACGGGAAGCGGCTCGATCTGCTCCGGACCCCCACCGTGCAGGAGGTCGTCGATTTCAACCGGTGCCTGTCCCGGATCGACGCCGCGAACGACGAGGCGTCGCTCCGCGCGGCGTGCGCCGAGCTCCCTTTCGGCCTGCCGGCGTGCAAGCCTGGCGAGCGGTACGCGGCGTGCCAGCAGCGCGCCCGCTCGGCGCTCGCCTGGAGCGTGACCAAGCGGATCCTGACGAGGACACCCGAGGAGCAGGACGCCGTCTGGGACTTCGACAGGACCGCGGCCGACGGGGAGGCGCTCTGCCTTGGAGGTGAGGGCGGCGCGGTCCCGCCGGAGGACGCGGATCGGCCGTGCACCTTCCACGCGGGCCAGGTCGACGACCTGTTCCGCTACCTCGACCACGGCTTCTCGCCGACGCAGGTGGGGAGCAGCGACAGCCACGGCGCCTCGCTGGAGCCCGGCTTCCCGCGCACCTATTTCCGCTCGCGGACCGACCAGCCGGCGGCGCTCGATCTCGAGGAGGCGACCGGGGCGCTCCGCGCGGGCAGCGCGTTCGCGACCTACGGGCCATTCCTCCGCGCGAGCGTGGGCGGCGCGACGTTCGGCGGCGTGGCGCGCGCCCCGGGCGACACGGTGCCGCTCGACCTGCGGATCGAGACGGCGAGCTGGTTCGGCGTGGATCGTGTCGAGGTCTACGTGAGCGGCCGCCTTGTCCGGGTGCTCGAGCCGCCTTCGGGGCCGTCGGCGATCGTGGACGTCGACGAGCGGCTCGAGTTGCCGGCGCCGCCGTCGGACGGCTGGGTCGTCGTGGTGGCGATGGGCCTGCGCGACGAGAACCTCCTCACGCCGGTCGCGCTGCCGGTGTCGTTCGGCGAGCTCCAGCTGCCCCGGGTCGCGAGCCTCGCGTTCACGCAGGTCGAGGCGCTCTCCCGGTTCTTCACGGCGTCGCCGCCGGTCCCCGACTGGTACCCGGTGGTGCCCTACGCGGTCACGAACCCCATCTTCCTCGATCGCGACGGCAACGGCGCCTACGACGCCCCGCGCGGCCCGCCCCCGTTCTGCGCGAGGCCGTGCGACCCGGCCGTGCTCGATCCGTCGCAGTGCCCGGAAGGGCAGCAGTGCCTGGTGAACGAGCGCGTCTGCGGGATCTTCGTGCTGGGCCGCTGCGAGGGCAAGCAGGCGTCGCCGTAGCGCCCAAACGATGGCCGCGCGCGCGCGGCCCGCGCGCAGACCTCACCAACGGGCGGGGGCGACGGCGGAGCGCGCCGCCCGCTCATCCGTGGGGTCGTGCGGTCCGGGGCGGCGTGATCGCGTGGGCGACGGCGCTCTGGAGCGTCGAGCGGGTGATGATGCCGCGGAGGTCGATCCCGCCCTGCGTGAGCGCCCGGGCGACCTCCGGCTGCATCCCGGTCAAGATCGCCTGCGCGCCGAGCAGCCGCAGTGCCGAGGCGGTGCGGATCAGCGAGTCGGCGACCCCGGCGTCGACGTGCTTCAGGCCGGTGATGTCGATGATCACGGTGGACGGGTTGTGGCGCTCCACGCCGGCGAGGGTCGCCTCCAGCACCTGCGCGGCGCGCGCCGCGTCCATCGTCCCGATGAGCGGCATGACAAGGACGCGATCGGTGATCGGGATGATGGGCGTCGCCATCTCCGAGAGGCGCAGCCGCTGCACCCCGATGATCTCCTCCTGGAGCGCCGCCCGGGCCTGCTCGGCGCGCTCGCGCTCGCGGAGCTCCTCGAGCAAGAGCTCGTTGGCCCGGTTCAGCTCGTCTGCCTTCTGCGACAGGCGCTCGTTGACCGAGAACAGCTCCTCGGTGCGCCGCTGCACCTCGCTCTCGAGCCGATCGTTCATGGCGCGGTGCCTGTCGGACACCTCCTGCAGCCGGCCGTAGAGCTGCGCGTTCTCGAGCGCCGCCGCGACCTGCGCGCCCAGGAGGCGGAGCAGCTCGGTCTGCTCCGGGGTGAAGGCGCCGCTCGCGAGCGCGTTCTCCACGTACAGCACGCCCGTGAGCCGGTTCTGGTGGACGAGCGGGAGGCCCATCACCGACCTCGGCCGGTGCGCGGCGAGGTAGGGATCCGCCGCGAAGCGAGGGCTCGCCGCGGCGTCGTCCAGGATGAGCAGCTCTCGCGTCCGCGCCACGTAGTGGACCACGCTGACCGGCAGGGCCGACGACTCCTCCAGCGGACGCCGGAGCTCCACCTCGACCGACTCCGGATCCATGGTGACGGACGCCTCGATGAACAATCGCTCTTCGCGCGCGAGCACCAGGAAGCCGCGCTGTCCGCCGGCGCTCGCGAGGACGGCGCGCATCACGCGGTCGAGCGCCTTCCCGAGCACGAGCTCGCTGGAGATCGCCTGCGTCGTCTGCAGCACCGCCGCGACGTCGGCGAGCTTGTGGAGGAGCGGGTGGCTCACCGACAGGGAGCTCGTCCTCGCGGCGGCCTTCTCGTGCTCCGCCGCGGGCCCTCGTGCGATGGGGAGCGGGTCGAGCCCGTGCTGCCGGGCGAGCTCCGCGGCCTTCCGCTCTGCCCCCCACTGCCGGTAGGCGTGCATCGCCGCGTCCAGGTAGAGCGCGGCGATGCGCCGCCGGCCCTTGCGGGCGTAGTAGAGGCCCGAAAGCTCCGACGCGAGCGCCTCGTACTGCACGAACTCGCTCTGGCGGGCGGCGTCGATGGCGTCGTCGTAGAGCCCCATCGCCTCGACGTCGCGGCCGGAGGCGCGCGCCGCCTCGGCCAGGACCAGGACGTGTTTCACGCGGAAGTTGTCGGGGCAATGGCGCGCCCAGAGCTCGAGCTTCTCGAGCGACGCGGAGAGCGCCCCGGCGTGCCGCTCGCGCTCGCGCGCGTCGCGCTCGCCGAGCGCGACCAGCGTGAGCGCGAGATAGAAGTGGTAGGTCGCCTCGATCGGCATCGCCATGACGGCCCCGAGCACCGGGCGCGCCGCCTCCGCGGCGGCGAGCGCCTCCTCGAGGCGGCCGTGGGAATAGAGGAGGATGAGCCGGATGATGTGGTAAAAGGCGATACCGCACCCGAAGCTCGCCCGGGTGAGCGCGGCCAGGCACGCTTCTTCCGAGAATTCGGCAAAGCCCTCCTCGCTCAGCGAGGCGTCGGCCGCCGTGAGCCCCTTCAGGCTGCGCAGGAACTGCTGCTCCAGCCGGATCGTCTCGAGGACGGCGTGATTGCCTGTCTTGCGCGCGAACGACGCGAAGCGCTCGGCGACGCGGTCGACCTCCGCCAGCGGATCGCCCTTCTCGTAGACCTGCCAGACGGTCTCGAAGGCCAGGTAGCTCGCGTACACCAGGTCGCCGGCCTCGATGCACGCGAGGAACGCCCGCTCCAGGATGGGGAGATCGTTCCGGATGTGCTGGACCCAGAAGTTGATGTGATCGCCGTGGAGGTGCAGCAGCGTCCCCCGCAGCGCGACGTCCCCGAGCTTCTCGTTCAGCCGGATCGACATCTCCGAGAAGCGGAATCCCGACGGGATATCGCCGAACGCCGCGACGAGCATGAGCCCATACACGCTGTAGCCGAAGCACGACGCCTCGGTGTTGCCGTGCCGCAGCGACAGGTTCAGCATCTTCAGCGCGATGAGCGGGAACACGCCCGGCCGCCCGATGTACGCGCACGGAGCGCAGTCGGCGAGCAGGTTGATGACCGCGCGGATCTGCTCGTCGGCGAGCAGCGGCGCGTGCAGGATGTCCTCGATGCTCCTGCCCGCCATGCTCTGCGGGATCTGCGCGACCTCGGCGGCGACGGCGGCGCCGATCTCCTCGCTCGCCCCGGGGATCTCGACGCCGAACAGGCGCAGCGCCTCCTGTCCGACGGTGACGCCCTCGTCGTAGCGGCCGGCGACCTGATAGAGCTTCATCCGCAGGCTCTGGACCCGCGCCCGATCGAGGTCCGACGCCGCCACCTCGAGCAGCCGCTGGAACAGCGCCTCGGCCTCGGTGAAGCGGCCGCACAGGTACTCGCACTCGGCCGCCTCCAGCGTGAGCGCCCAGCGCAGCGCGTGATCCCCCGAGGCGCCGTCGTCTCCGAGCGCGCTCCGCCCGGCGCTGAAGTACTCCGCCGCGGCCCCGTACGCGGTCGAGCCCTTGGCCTTCCTCCCGGCGCGCAGGTTCAGGCGCGCGAGCAGATCGCGCTCGCCGGGATCGGCGATGAGGGCGGCGCCATCGTTGAGATGATTCACCGTGTCGAACAGCCGCTCTTCCTGCGGCTCCCCGCGCTGGCTGGCCAGCATCAGGCGGCCGACGCGCAGGTGGGCGGCGCACCTGTGCTCGTCCGCGATGAGGGCATAGGCCGCCTGCTGGACGCGATCGTGCAAGAACTGGTAGGAGACGGCGAGCGACGCGTCGGTCGCGGGCTCGCCGTGGGAGGGGTCTTCCGGGTGAACGAGCCGGTAGTCGGCGTCGATGGGGAGCAGGACCCCTTCCTGCATGGCCGCCCAGAGATCCTGCGCCGCCTGCGCGGCCGGCAGCTCGGAGATCGTCGCGAGCGTGCGCAGGTCGAACCGGTGCCCGATGCACGCGGCGAGCGTCAGGGCGCGCTGGGTGGGCGGCGCGAGCCTCTGCAGCTTGGCGATCATGAAGTCGGCGACGTTGTCCGTCACGGCCCGCGACTCGATGGCTGCGAGATCCCATGTCCATCTGCCGGTTTCCGGATCGCAGAGGAGGAGCCCGTCGTCGCCCAGCATGCGCAGGAACTGCCCCATGAAGAACGGGTTGCCCAGCGTCTTGTCGTGGATGAGCTCGGAGAGCTGGGCGACGTCCTGCGCCGCGCGTCCGAGGGCGTCCGATGCGAGCGCCGTCACGTCGTCCTGCGAGAGCGGGGCGAGGGGGATGTCGGTCACGGCCGCGCTCGCGGCGCGGACGGCGTCGAGGGTGATGACGAGCGGGTGCGCCGGGCTCACCTCGTTGTCGCGGTAGGCCCCGACGACCAGGAGATGGCGTGTGTCGGCGTCGGTGAGCAGGAGCCTGAGCAGCCGGAGCGACGCCGGGTCCGCCCACTGGAGGTCGTCGAGGAACAGGACGAGCGGGTGTGACGGCGCGGCGAACACGCCAAGGAAGCTCCGGAACACCATGTCGAAGCGGTTCTGCGACTCGGAGGGGCCGAGCGCCGCGACAGCGGGCGCCTCGCCGACGATGAGCGCGAGCTCGGGGATGAGGTCGACGAGGAGCCCGGCGTTCGGGCCGAGCGCCGCGCCGAGCTCCGCTCTCCAGTGGGCCAGCGCGTCTGTCCGCTCGGAGAGGAGCTGCTGCACGAGCCCCCTGAACGCCTGGACGACCGAGGCGCAGGGCACGCCGCGGTTCAGCTGATCGAACTTGCCGTGGGCGAAGTGGCCGCCGACCCTGGCGATGGCCTTGTAGGTCTCGTGGACCAGCGCGCTCTTGCCGACGCCGGAGTAGCCGGAGACGAGCACGAGCTCCGCGGCGCCCGCGCGGGCCCGCTCGAAGGCGGTGAGGAGCCGGTCCCGCTCCGCGTCCCGGCCGTAGATCTTCTGCGGGACGCGCAGCTCGTGGCTGCGATCGCGCTGGCCGACGGGGAAGGGGTGGACCTGGCCTGTCTGCTCGAGGGAGCGCAGGCACTCCGCGAGGTCTGCCTTGACGCCGTACGCGCTCTGGTAGCGGTCCTCGGGCGCCTTGGCGAGGAGCTTCATGACGATCTCGGAGACCGGCCGGGGGACATCCCCGCGGAGCTCGTGCGGCGGGGCGGGCTGCCGCGCGATGTGGCTGTAGAGGACGTCCACCGGATCGCCGTCCGGGAACGGCAGGGCTCCGGTCAGCATTTCATACAGCGTGACACCGAACGAGTAGAGGTCGGCGCGGTAGTCGATGCCCCTGTTCATGCGCCCTGTCTGCTCGGGCGACATGTACGCGAGCGTGCCTTGCAGGGTGGACGCCGAGGTCGACTGTTGCAACTCCTGCTTGAGCCGCGACGAGGCGCCGAAGTCGATGAGCGTGGCGCGGCGCATGTCCGAGCTGACGATGATGTTGCTGGGATTGATGTCCTTGTGCGTGACGTGACAGCGGTGCACCGCGCCGATGGCGTCGGCGATGGCCGTCGAGAGCGAAAGCGCCGCGCGGAGATCCAGCCGGCGATCGTCGAGGATCGCCCTCAGGGTCGTGCCCTCGACCGCCTCCGTGACGAGGGCGAGGCCGCCGCGCGTCCTCTCGAGCGAGCACACCCTCACCACGGACTCGAGATCCAGATCGCGCAGGAGGCTGAACTCGTGCCGCAACAGGGCGAGATCGCGGACGCTCGGGTGCTCCCCCTTCAGCGTCTTGATGACGACCGGCCGCTGATCCGCGGCGCGGCGGCCACGGTAAACGTGGGTCTTGCCGCCCTCATGGATCAGCTGCTCGACGACGTGTCCTGGCAGATCAAACGGTGCTGTGACGGTCATTACGTGCTTGCGCTCCACCTCGTGATGGCCTCGCCCGCACGTCCCGTGCGGCCGGGTACGTCCGGGGAGGAACAGTATAGGGCGGTCTTCTGCAGATTCACCCGGGGAGTGCACAAGAGAGGGGGCTCGACGTGTGCTGTGTCACGCAGCAATGTCATGTTGGGTGTCGTTGTGTGTGGCTCGGAGCGCGGGGCGGCGGTGCGGCGCCGCCGTCCTGGAGGGCTAGCGCCGCCGGTGTTACGGTCGGCGGTACGTGAGGGAGGCGACAGTGCGCGAACGGGACGTGGAGCTTTCGACGGCCGGCATCCGACTCGCCGGCACCGCCTGCGTGCCTTCGGGCGCGGGACGTTTCCCCACGGTGTTGATGATCCACGGCAGCGGGCCGCTCGACCGCGATGAGAACATGCCGGGGCAGCGCCTCGACGTGTTCAACGCCATCGCGCGTCACCTCGCGGCCGGCGGTATCGCGAGCGTGCGCTACGACAAGCGCGGCTGCGGCAAGAGCACCGGTGACTACCACCTCGCGGGTTGTGGAGAGCTCGTGCGCGACGCGGGCGCGCTCTTCGACGCGCTGCCGGGGTACGATTTCTGCGATCCATCACGGAGGTTCTTGCTCGCGCACAGCGAGGGGTGCGTGTTCGCGCCGCTGCTCGCCATCGAGCGCCCGGCGGTCGCGGGGCTCTTGCTGCTCTGTCCCTTCATCGACAACCCCGAGCACCTCCTGCTGCGACAGGCTCGACAGATCGAGCAGGACCTCGCCGAGGTGCGCGGGGCCTGGGGCGCGGTGCAGCGCTTCCTGCTCGGGCTCGGCGGCGGTCCGATCGAGCGGCAGAAGCGCCTGATCCAGCGCATCAAGGGGTCGGACTCGGCGACGATCCGCGTAGGTCTCCAGCGCTTCCCGGCGAAATGGCTGCGCGAGATGATGGAGATCGAGCCGCGCGAGATCTTCGCTCGTGTCGCGTGCCCGATGCTGCTCATCGGCGGCGAGAAGGACGTGCAGTGTGACCCCGGCGCCGTCGAGCGGATCGCGGAGGTCGCGCGCGGCGACGTCGAACGGCACGTGATTGCCAACCTGACGCACATTTTGCGGAGCGACCCCGGCCCTCCGTCCATCTTCGGTGCGTACAAGCGCGTCGGCGACCCGCTGGATCCCGCGGTGCTGTCGCTGATAGCTGACTGGTTGAGGGCGCGCCAGCGCCAGGTCGCCGCTTGAGCGCACGGCCGGTCGCGTGGAGCGAGCCGCTCCGGTCGCCTGACCGAAGCTCGAGGTGATTCCACCCGGGCGACGCTGCGCTGGCGGCTAGTATCGGGGTGGCTGCACGACCGCGAGGAGCCCGCTCGGCTGCGACGCCAGATCGAGCGTCGGATCGACGAGGTCGCGGAGGGGACCTCCGTTCAGCGACGCGACGACCTTGGCCGTGACGATGGGCCGCACCCCGAAGTCGTCCCGCCAGCGATCGGCCACGTGGTGCGCGAAGTCGACGAGCATGTCGGGCCGCGCGCACATCTCCCCGAGCTGGCGGCTCGTGAGCCACTCCTCGACGTCGAGCGGCTCGCGCACGCCGGTCCTCGGATCCAGCACGTGAATCCCGAGCTCGCTCACATTCTTGTCACGCAGCTTCATGCGCCACGAGAAGCGGTGTCCGGCCTCGTTCCAGGCGACGTCGCCCGGATAGACCCAGTGACGGAGCGGCACCACGAGGTGGAACAGGAGATACCCGTGGAGCAGCGCGAGCGGCAGCGCGCTCCGCTGCGGCGCGGCGGGCGAGGGGGCGCGGGCGTCGTCGCCGGGGGCGTCCGCGCCCTTGAACAGGAAGGGCAGGCGCCGCCTCGGCCACGAGGGATCGCCGAACAGCGCGAGCGAGGCGATCATCGCGTAGGGGAAGATCCCGATATTGAACAGGAGGGCGTTGGAGAAGTTGAACGCCACGGCGAGCGCCGCGCCGATCGGGAAGGCGCGCCGCGAGAAGAGCAGGAAGCCCATCGAGAGGTCGATGAAGAGCCCGGCATACGAGAGCGCGAGCCCCGCTGTCGGCGAGGCAAGGAGCGGCCCGACGAGGGGCGCGTCGCCGTGCTCGGCGAGCCACATCGTGAGCGGCTGTCCCCGGAGCCAGTCGCCGTTCAGCTTCGCGATGCCGCCGTAGAAGTAGACGATGGCGATCTGGGCCTTCAGGGCGAAGAGATAGAGGCGCGGCACGGTCTCCGCCGGCGCGCCGGGCGCCGCCCCGGCGGGCGAGGCGCGCCGCGCGCGGAGGCGATCCAGCGAGAGCGCGCGGTGCGCCGGGGCGGCGGCGAGCAAGAGGCCGAGGAGGCAGAGGAGATAGAGGTGGTTGAGGTATTGTGCCTTGTCGAGGAGGAAGACATACGTGAGCGCGGCGCAGAGGAGCGCGGCGCTCACCCGGTAGAAGAGCCCGACGGCGCAGAGCAGCGCGAGGACGAAGAGGGCGCCGAAATGCCAGTACATCCCAGTCCCGCCCCACGGGCGGACGAAGGGGACGAAGCTGAAGAAGAAGCCGGGCTCGATGTAATAGCGGTAGATCCGATCGTGGAGGGCGTACCGGACGACCTCCCACGCGATCAGGGCGCCATAGCCGGCGCGGAAGACGGCGAGCGAGGCGGCGTCGACCTCGGCGGTGAGGTAGGCCGCCCAGCGCCGCGCGAGGTCACTTCCAGTGCCCGTGCGCGTGCCCGTGCTTGTGGTGCTTGTGTTTGCCCTTGTGCTTGCCGTGCACGTGGATGTGGACCGGTCGGCCGTCGTCATCGTCGTCGTCGTCATCGTGGACCACCACCACGCCAGGAGCCCTGTTGACCTTCACATCCACGTTCCACGCCGTCGCCACCACGACGTTCACGGCCGGCGCGCTCGGGCCGACGACGACGTGCACGCCGGGGCGGTAGCCGACGAGCACCACGTCGGCGTGCGTCGGGTGCGCCACGACGACGGTGAGCTTCACCGGGTTGACCTTCGCCGCGACCTTGCCGACGCAGTAGAGGCCGCCCGGGCCGGGGGTGAGCACGACGAGCTCGGAGCCCTGTCCCACGAAGCCGAGCTTGATCTTGCGGTCGCCGACGGGGACCGGCTTCAGGTCCGCGTCGAGGACGTAGACCCTGACCTGACCGGAGGCCTTGTCCGCGACGACCTCGATCGTGTCGTCGCCGACCACCTGGATCACCCCGCCGTTCGGGCCCGTCTTGCCGGGGGGAATGGGCCTCTTCTCGGCCTTTCTCGCGCCCTCGACGATGACCTTCGTGCCCCCTGAGGGCACGTGGAGCGTGCCATTCCACGGCTTCCCGGAGACGATGATGTTGTACTTCACCTCGGTGAGATCGGCCTCGAGCTTGGGCCCGGTCGCGACGAGGAGCCCTGTCTTCGCGTCGAGCGCGAGCGGGGCCTGCGCGTCGCCGTTCGGCCCTTTCCAGGTGAGCGTGCCGCTCACGTCCTTGTCGACGGGTTTGCCGTCAGGCGCCTTCACGATCGCCTTCACTGTGCCATCGGCCGCGAAATCCCACCCGACCGAGCCGCCTTCGTGCTCCTCGATCAACGGATCTTCGATCGCCACGGGGACCGCCTGGACCGACTCCTCGGTCACGCTGGCCTCGGCGGTGGTCTTGCACCCTGCCGCGAAGGGGCTGCCGGCGATCAAGGTGGTCAGGGCCACCACGGAAAGGATGCTCTTGGCTTGCATCAAAGCCTCCAAGCGCAGGAGGCTACCCCAACCGCCGAGCCGCGTCTTGACGAACCGCCTCGCGCTGCGGCGAAGGGGGTCATGGGCGACGACATTGGAGGTGCGGTGACCACTTCGCCCGTGATCGTCGCTCGTGCGTGTCTCCGGCGTGAGCTCGTAGGGTTCGAAGAAGCCTTGTGCGGAGTGCCTGGTGGGATTGACGAGCGATGTGGATGCTCTGGGCATATCGCCGAGCGCGGTAGCGGGCGCGGTGGATGTCTGTGGCAGCTTGCCAGGCGCGAGCGTGCGTGGTGTTGCGGGGATGCCTGTGGCGGCTCGCCGGCCGCCGTCACGCGCCTCTGGAGGCTCGTCGGCGTCTTCGCGCCTGGGCTTCCCCCCAGCGCCTCTTCGGGCTAGCGTCCCGGACGAGCCCGTCCTGCCATGTCCCAGCGCGTCTATGTCGGCCTTGTCGGCTACGGCCTCGCCGGCGCCGTTTTCCACGCCCCGCTGATCCGGTCCGTCCCTCGGCTGCGCCTCGCCGCCATCGCGACCCGCCGGGAGGGCCAGGTCATGGCCGACCACTCGGGCGTCGCCGTGCATCCGACGCCCGAGGTGCTGATCGCCGAGCCGGGGATCGACCTCGTGGTCATCGCCTCGCCCAACGAGACCCACTTCCCGCTCGCGCGCGCCGCGCTCGAGGCGGGCAAGCACGTGGTCGTCGACAAGCCGTTCACGATCACGAGCGCCGAGGCTGACGAGCTCATCGCGCTGGCCGCGCGCCGGTGCCGGCTCCTCTCGGTCTTCCAGAACCGCCGCTGGGACGCGGACTTCCGCACCGTGCGCAGCTGCATCGAGCAGGGCCTGCTCGGCGAGGTGGCCTCGTACGAGGCGCACTTCGACCGGTTCCGCCCCGCCATCAAGCAGGGCTGGCGAGAGCAGGCGGCGCCGGGCTCGGGGATCCTGTACGACCTCGGCGCGCACCTGATCGACCAGGCGCTCGTGCTCTTCGGCCCGCCGCGCGCGGTGACCGCCGACGTCCTCGCGCAGCGATCCGGGGCGCGCACGGTGGACTATTTCCACCTCACGCTCGACTACGGCAAGCGCCGGGTGATCGTGCGCTCCTCGACGCTGGTGCCCGAGCCGGGGCCGCGCTTCGCGGTCCACGGCGACGGCGGGAGCTTCCTCAAGCACGGGATCGACGGCCAGGAGAACGCGCTCAAGGCAGGCACGCGCCCGGGTGTGCCGGAGTGGGGACGGGAGGATCCGCGCTGGTTCGGCACGCTCGTCACGGCGAGCGGCGAGCGCCGCGTCATCGAGAGCCTGCCCGGCGCCTACGAGGCCTATTACGAGGGCATCGCGGCGGCGATCCTCGACGGCGCCCCGCCGCCGGTGCGCGCCGAGGAGGCGCGCGACGTGATCCGCGTCATCGAGGCCGCGATGAAGAGCGCGGCCGAGCGGCGGACGATATCGCTGGGGGCGTGATCGACGCTGCGCAGGAAGACCGCTGCTTGCGTTGAGAAGCGGTTGAAGAGCGCATGTTCACGCGACTTCCGTCGCCTCGTACCGAGGGTGCTTATCGTTCGGTGGGAATGCGCCGATATTCGAGGTGCGTCACCAACGACAGCGGTAGGCCCGGAGGATAGGCCGATGTCCGAGGTGGGTTAAAAAGGGACGGCGGTAGGCCCGGGGCGAGGGAGCTCGTTGGGCGGGGTGGGGGATGGGCCGATGTCCGAGGTGGGTTAAAAAGGGATGGCGGTAGGCCCGGGGCGAGGGAGCTCGTTGGGCGGGGTGGGGGATGGGCCGATGTCTGAGGTGGGTTAAAAAGGGACGGCGGTAGGCCCGGGGCGAGGGAGCTCGTTGGGCGGGGTGGGGGATGGGCCGATGTCTGAGGTGGGTTAAAAAGGGACGGCGGTAGGCCCGGGGCGAGGGAGCTCGTTGGGCGGGGTGGGGGATGGGCCGATGTCTGAGGTGGGTTAAAAAGGGACGGCGGTAGGCCCGGGGCGAGGGAGCTCGTTGGGCGGGGTGGGGGATGGGCCGATGTCTGAGGTGGGTTAAAAAGGGACGGCGGTAGGCCCGGGGCGAGGGAGCTCGTTGGGCGGGGTGGGGGATGGGCCGATGTCTGAGGTGGGTTAAAAAGGGACGGCGGTAGGCCCGGGGCGAGGGAGCTCGTTGGGCGGGGTGGGGGATGGGCCGATGTCTGAGCCCGAGGCACCTCTCCTCCGGCGAAGCCGGAGGAGAGGTGCCTCGGGCGAGTTCGGCGGGGCCCCCACCCCGCCCAACGAGCTCCCTCGCCCCGGGCCGGGCGATCAGATCAGCGCGCCGCCGCCATCGCGGCCTGCATCGCGACGCCCATCTCGGCCGGCGTGGCGGCCACCTTGGCCCCCGCCGCCTCGAGCGCCGCGATCTTCTCGGCCGCCGTGCCCTCGCCGCCCGCGATGATCGCGCCGGCGTGGCCCATGCGCTTGCCCGGAGGCGCCGCGCGGCCGGCGATGAACGCCGCCACCGGCTTCTTCATGTTCTGCTTGATCCACGCCGCCGCGCGCTGCTCGGCCGTCCCACCGATCTCGCCGATCAGCACCACGCCGTGGGTGTCGGGATCCTGGTTGAAGAGCTCGAGCACGTCGATGAAGTCCATGCCGCCGACCGGATCGCCGCCGATGCCCACGCAGCTCGACTGCCCGATGCCGAGGGCGCTCAGCTGGCCGACCGCCTCGTAGGTCAGCGTGCCCGAGCGGGAGAGGACGCCGATGTGGCCCTTCTTGTGGATGTGGCCCGGCATGATCCCGATCTTGCACTCTCCCGGCGTGATCACGCCGGGACAGTTCGGCCCGATGAGCCGCGCCGGCTTCCCCTCGAGGAAGCGACGGACGCGGATCATGTCGAGCACCGGCACGCCGTCCGTGATGCAGATGACGAGCTTGCAACCCGCATCGACGGCCTCGGTGATCGCGTCGGCCGCGCCGACCGGCGGCACGAAGATGCACGAGACCTCGGCGCCCTCGTTGCGCACGGCCTGCTCGACCGTGTCGAAGATCGGCACCTTGTCTTCGAATCGCTGGCCGCCCCGGCCCGGCGTCACGCCGGCGACGACCTTCGTCCCGTACTCGATGCAGGCGCGGGCGTGCTGCGACCCGTAGGCGCCCGTGATGCCCTGGAAGACGACCCGCGTGTCCTTGTTGACGAGGATGCTCATCGCTTGATTACTCTACCTTCAACGTGGACAGGAGCTCGGCCACCGCCGCTGGCTCGCTGCTCAACTGGGTTCGAGGCTCGGTGCTCGCGGGCGCCCTAGGCGCCGGCCTTGCCGCCGCGCGTGGCGGCCACGATCTTCTGCGCGCCGTCGGCCATGGAGCTCGCCGACTGGATGGTCAGGCCGCTCTCGTCGAGCAGCTTGCGGCCGGCCTCGACGTTCGTACCCTCGAGGCGCACCACGAGAGGCACCTTGAGCCCGAGCTCCTTCGCCGCGGCGATGACCCCGGCCGCGACGACGTCGCAGCGCATGATGCCGCCGAAGATGTTCACGAAGATGCCGCGGACCCGCTCGCTCCGGAGGATGATCTGGAACGCGGTCTTCACCTGCTCCTGCGAGGCGCCGCCGCCGACGTCCAGGAAGTTCGCCGGCTTTCCGCCGTAATGGAGGATGATATCCATCGTCGCCATCGCGAGCCCGGCGCCGTTCACGAGGCAGCCGATGTCGCCGTCGAGCGACACGTAGGACAGCCCGGCCCGCTTCGCCTGCAGCTCGACCGGATCCTCCTCGTCGACGTCGCGCATCCCGTTCCAGTCGGCGTGCCGGAACTCGGCGTTGTCGTCGAAGCTCACCTTCGCGTCGAGCGCGAAGACGTCGCCGGCGCCGGTCACGACGAGCGGGTTGATCTCGAGCAGCGAGCAGTCCTCCGCGGTGAAGCACGCATAGAGCGAGGCCACGAGCTTCAGGAACTGGCGCTGCGTCTCCTTCGCGGTGAGCCCGAGCGCGATCGCGAGCTGCCGCCCCTGGTACGGGGCGAGGCCGAGCACCGGATCGATGAAGAGCTTGTAGATCTTCTCCGGCGTGCTGTGGGCCACCTCCTCGATGTCCATGCCGCCCTCGGTCGAGGCGATCACCGCGACGCGGCGGCGCTCGCGATCGACGAGCATCGCGAAGTAGAGCTCGCGCGCGATGTCGAGGCCCTGCTCGATGTAGAGCCGCCGGACCTTCTGCCCCTCGGGGCCCGTCTGCTTGGTGACGAGCTGCATGCCGAGGATCTTCTCGGCGAGGGCGGTCGCCTCCGCGCTGCCGCCCTTCGCGACCTTGACGCCGCCGCCCTTGCCGCGGCCGCCCGCGTGGATCTGCGCCTTCACGACGACGACCGGGTTGCCTGTCTGGGCGATCAGCCGATCGGCGATCGGCGCCACCTCACTCGCCTGGAAAGCGGGCTCCCCTTTCGGTACCGGCACTCCGTAGCGAGCGAAGAGCTGCTTGCCTTGATACTCGTGGATTTTCATGAGAGGGGCCGCCACCCTATCACAAGGCCGCGCCCGCGCGAGACTCGAAAAACAGGGTCGACGGACGTCAGTGTGCCCGGTGGCGTGGCTGCCTTGCCTGCCTTGCCTGCCTTGCCTGCCCGCGCGAGTCACGTGTTACGTTTTGTTACGTTCCGGCACCTTACGTTTCGAGTGTTTCGCGCCGGCTCACCCATCCATGGAAAAGTGCGGCGGCGCGGCGCCGCTTCCGTCGCCTCACTTGGCGGCGTAGGGCGGCGGCTCAGGCCGGCGGAGCGCCATGAGGGCGAACAGGCCGGGCAGGATGTCGTCCTCGACCCTGGAGACCTTGCCTTCGAGGCTGATCTTGAGCTCATCGAACGGCGCGCAGGTGAGCCCGGCGCTCGCGGAGACGCTCGGCTGAGGCGCGAACAGAAAGGCAGAGAGGGCGCCTCCCGGCTCGTGGAGAGCCTGGACTCGAAAGACCGGATGGATTGCCACCTTCGGGAGGACATTGGCGATGATCTCGCCTCCCACCCAGGGATTCAGCGCGATCGCCCCCGCCTCGTCCGCCGCGCCGACCAGCCCGGCGCTGCCGTCGATCGACACGGACAGCGCCTCGGCCGGGTAGAGCTCCAGCGCGACGACCGCCGAGTAGAAATCGATCGACGGATACAGCGCGACGCCCGACCAGGTCGACCAGAGCGGCTGCATCGTGGTGAGACCGGCGCCGAACGTCGGCGCGTCGAAGTCGAGATCGAAGCCGCCGAAGAGGTTGATCTCGTATCCCTCGCCGAGGACGAGCCCGGGCTCGACGCCGAGCATCCGGCCCGGGACGGTGCTGATCATGGTCGAGGTCGTGGGGAAATAGTTGGTCCAGCCGTCCCAGTCCTCCATGCCAATCGGGTGCGTGACGATGCCCAGCCGGAGGTGGTGATCCTCGCGGCCAATCTGGAGCATCGCCCACTCGGGTGGGCCGATCTTGATCCCCGGCGTCGGCAAGGACCACGTGGGGTAGACGAACGCCGGCAGCCCGAACGCCGGCAGCCCGAGCGGCGCCGTGGTCGCCTGCACGTCGAGATCGAGCCGGAAGTACAGCGAGCCGCTCGCGAGCCGGAGCCCGACCTCGGCCTGCGCGAGCGCGTCGAAGCGGAGGGCCGCGGGCTGCTCGCGGTGCACGCCCGCGACGACGCTGGTCCCCCCTCCCACCCAGGTGTCGATGTCGGCCGGGAGCGCGGCGAGGTGCGGTAGCAGCTGGGCCTCCTCTCTCTCTCTGGGTCTCCGGACGGCGGCTGTCCTCGATCAGCGCGCGGCGACGAGCGCCCCCGCGGCGATCACCGCCCCGCGCCGGCCGTCGCGGCCCGCAGGCGCTCGACCAGCGGGCGGATGACGTCGCTCCGCAGCTTGTAGGACGCGCGGTTCGCGATGAGCTGGGTGCTCACCTCGGTGACCGTCTCGAGCACCTCGAGGCGGTTCTCGCGCAGCGTCGAGCCCGTCTCGACGATATCGACGATGAGGTGGGAGAGCCCGACGAGCGGCGCGAGCTCCACCGAGCCGTGGACGGGGATGATCTCGGCCACCACGCCCTTGCTCGCGAAGTGATCCCCGGCGATCCGCGGGTACTTCGTGGCGACGCGCGGCAGATCGGGCACCTCCGTGTCCTCCGGCCCGGCCACGACGAGGCGGCAGCGGCCGATGCCGAGATCGAGCGGCGTGTAGAGATCGTGGCGGCGCTCGAGGAGCGTGTCACGGCCGGAGACCCCGAGATCGGCGGCGCCGTACTCGACGTAGGTCGGGACGTCGTCCGGCTTCAGGAACACGTACCGGAACGCGCCGTCCGCCGTCGGCCGGACCAGGCGGCGATCGTTCTCCTCGAGGGGCGTGCTGTCGAGGCCCGCGCGCCGCACGAGCGGGATGAGGTCCTTCAGGATCCGCCCCTTGGGGACGGCGATGGTGAGGGGCTTCGTCATCCGTCCCGCCCCGCGACGCGCGCCGTGTCGGCGCCGAGCTGCGCGAGCTTGCGCTCCATGAACTCGTAGCCGCGATCCAGGTGGTAGACGCGCAGCACCTCGGTCTCGCCCTCGGTCGCCACGAGCCCGGCGATGACGAGCGACGCGCTCGCGCGCAGATCGGTGGCCATCACGGTCGCGCCCGACAGCGGCGCGCCGCCGTGCACGTGCGCCGTGTGGCCGTCCACGTCGATGTGCGCCCCCATCCGCGCGAGCTCGGGGACGTGCATGAAGCGGTTCTCGAAGATGGTCTCGACGATGCGCGACGTGCCCTGCGCGAGGCACATCAGGACCATGAACTGCGCCTGCATGTCGGTCGGGAAGCCCGGGTGCGGCGCCGTCGTGACGTCGACGGCGCGCAGCGGCCGCCCCTCGCGCCGGACGCGCACGCAGTCGCCCTCGCGGCCCACCTCGACGCCCGCCTGGCGGAGCTTGGCCGCGACCGCCTCGAGGTCCTCGAGCGGCGCGTTCTCGATCAGCACGTCGCCGCCGGCCGCGGCCGCCGCGACCATGTACGTGCCTGCCTCGATCCGGTCGGAGATGATCGCGTGGTCGAACGGCTCCAGCTCGTCCGCGCCCTCGATGTGGATGACGTCGGTGCCGGCGCCGCTCACGCGCGCGCCCATCTTGTTGAGCACCCGGCCGAGCTCCTCGACCTCAGGCTCGCGCGCGCAGTTGACCAGCGTGGTCCGCCCCTTCGCGAGCGCCGCGGCCATCATCAGGTTCTCGGTGCCGGTCACCGTCGGCAGATCGAACACGACCTCGGCGCCGCGCAGCCGCTTGCACTCCGCGACGATGTAGCCGCGCGACAGCCGGATCGTCGCGCCGAGCGCCTCGAGGCCCTTGAGGTGCTGATCCACCGGGCGCGTCCCGATCTGGCAGCCGCCGGGGAGCGACACCTTGGCGCGGCCGAAGCGCGCGAGCAGCGGGCCGAGGACCATGACGCTCGCGCGCATCTGCTTGACGAGCTCGTAAGGCGCCTCGGGCCGCACGTTGTCGCCGGCGCCGACCTTCACGAGCGGCGGCGCGGTCTCGACGTTGCGCCCGAGGAACCGGAGCAGCGCCGAGGTCGTCTCGATGTCGCGCAGCGCGGGCACGTTGCGGAGCAGGCTCTCCCCGTCGGAGAGCAGCGTCGCGCAGAGGATCGGCAGCGCGGCGTTCTTCGCGCCGCTGATGCGGATCTTGCCGGAGAGCGGCTTCCCGCCCCGGATCCGGATGGAGTCCATGCCCCCGCTATCGCACAACCCGCGGCGGAACGCGATGTTTCGGGGCCCGCGCGCGCGGCGCGCGCCGTGTTTCGCCCCGCGCGGCGCGCCGGCCGTCGCGATCGCCGCCGGCGCACCGCGCGGGGCCGGCCGGCGACGGGGCCCACTTTCCCGTGCGCTTCCCGCGCGCTCGTCTAGTCTCCACCGGCCATGCGACCGAGCGCCATCGCCCTGTCCTCGCTGCTCGCCGCGTCTGTGGCCCCGCTCGCCGCCGCGCAGCCGTCGGCCGATCTCCGCGGGTTCCGCGCCTCGATCGACCCCGGGGCCGGCGTCTACCTCGAGCCCGCCGCGACCCCGGACACGGGCGAGTGGAGCGCGAGCCTCTGGGCCTCGTACGCCTACCGCCCCATCGTGCTCCGCGATCCCGCCTCGGGCGACGTCCGCTTCGACGTCATCCGCCACCAGGTCAGCGCGGATTTCGCGGCCGGCGTGGGCGTCGCGCGGCGCTTGCTCGTCGGGCTCACGCTGCCCGTGGTCCTCCACCAGACCGGCGACGCGCCCAGGTCCGACGCCACGCGGGTGCTCGGCGACACGTGGCTCCCGGCGCAGGCGCTCGGCGATCTCGGCCTCGTCGGCAAGCTCACGCTCGTGCAGCCCACCGGCGGCGATCTCGGCGGGCTCGCGCTCGCGCTGCACGAGCGCTTCACGCTGCCCACGGGGGACGAAGCGTCGTTCGTGGGCGAGGGGGGCGTCACGAGCGAGCTGAGGCTCCTCGCCGAGTACCGCCTGATCGCGCTCGGCGCGCACCTCGCGGCGGGGGTCAAGCTCCGCGCCGGCGAGGCCCGCTTCGGGTGCCAGGCGACCCCGGCCTCCCCCGCGGGCGACGATCCGTGCCCCACGGTGTTCGGCCACGAGCTCCCCTTCGGCCTCGGCCTCTCGTTCCGGCCGCAGATCCTGGGCATCGACCCGGAAGGGCGCACGACGTTCTTCCTGGAGGCGCACGGGCACCTCCCGCTCTCGCCGATCGCGCCGTTCGCGAGCCAGGAGGCGGCCGCGCTCGAGCTCGGCCTCGCCGCGCGCTACGCGCTGGGCGACGTCTCGTTCCTGGCCGGCGTCGAGACGGCGCTGGCCGGCGGCGTCGGCACCACGCCGCTGCGCGCCGTCCTCTCGGTGGCCTGGACCCCGCGCGTCCACGACGCCGACGAGGACGGCGTTCCGGACGACGTCGATCAGTGCGGCGAGCTCGCGGAGGACCGCGACGGCTTCCAGGACGACGACGGGTGCCCCGAAGGGGACAACGACGAAGACGGCGTCTTCGACGACGAGGACCGCTGCCCCACGCAGAAGGAAGACGAGGACGGCGTCGCGGATGAAGACGGGTGCCCTGACCCGTGACGCCGGGCCGTGGACGATCCATGACGACGTGGACCGCATGAGCGACGACGGCTACACGAAGCACGGCGGCGGCCGCCACGAGGGGCCCTCCCGCACCTCGCCGTATCCCCTGAGCCGGCTCTCCGCGCCGCACGAGCTCGTCGACGTGGCGCGGGAGATCCAGCAGGCGGACGCGCTGCTCGGCGCGGTCACCGGCGGCAAGCTCGCGCAGATCGCGCGGCAGATCCGGTCGCTCCAGGAGGAGGCGCGGCGGGTCCTCGAGGCGGCGCAGCGCGACGGCGAGCTCCACCGCGCGGCGTGCAGCTTCAAGAAGCGGCCCGGCCACGTCTACCACCTGTACCGGCGCGGCGACGGCGTCCCCTACCTCTCGATGCTCTCGCCGGAGGAGTGGGGCGGCTCGCCGCCGCACGCGTTCGAGGGCTCGTACCGCCTCGAGGTCGACATGTCGTGGACGCCGGCTGACGAGGCCGAGGCGCACGACGCGGAGGCCGGCGCGCTCGCGCGGCTCACCGGCCGCGGCGCCTGACCGCGGCGCTCGCTCACCCGCCGAGCTGGAGCAGCACCTTCCCGAACGACGCGTTGCTGGCGACGTAAATATGCGCCGCGGCGGCATCGCCGATCGGGAAGACCCGGTCCACGACCGGCCGCACAGCGCGGCTCGCGAGCCAGGGGGAGATGTTGCGCTCGAGCACCTGCGCCGCCGCGATCTTCTCCTCGAGCGGGCGCGAGCGGAGCACGGTGCCGATGAGCTCGACGCGCTTCCGCAGGAGCTCGCGCAGGTCGAGCTCCGCGGACGCGCCGGCCGTCAGCCCGACGAGCGCGATCCGGGCCTTCAGCGCGCACGCCTTGAGGTCCTCGCCGACGTACGCGCCGCCGACGAGCTCGAGGACCACGTCGACCCCCGCGCCTCCGGTCGCCTTCAGCACCTCGCCCGCGAACGTCGCGCCCGACGTCGCGATCCCGGCGTGCAGCCCGAGCTCGCGGCAGCGATCCAGCTTGTCCTGCGTGCGCGACGTCCCGACGACGAAGCACCCGAGCGCGCGGGCGATCTGGAGGCCGGCCGTGCCCACGCCGCTGCCGACCGCGTGCACCAGCGCGCGCTCGCCGGGCGCGAGCCGGGCGCGCGTCACGAGCGCGTCGTAGGCGGTGACGAACGCCTCGGGGACCGCCGCCGCCTCCTCGTCCGTGAGCCCGTCCGGCACCGGCGCGACCTCGCGCTCGTGCGCGACGATCCGCTCGGCGTAGGCGCCGCCCGCGAGGAGGCCGAAGACGCGATCACCCGGCGCGAAGCGGCGCGCGCCCTTCCCCGTGGCCTCGACCACGCCGGCGTACTCGAGCCCCGGCACGTCCTGCGGCGCGCCGGGCGGCGCCGGGTAAAAGCCCAGCCGCTGGAGCAGATCGGCGCGGTTCACCCCGGCGAAGCGGACGGCGACGCGCACGTGCCCGTCGGGCACCTCGGGCGCATCGACCTCGCGCACCTCGAGGACCTCCGGCCCGCCCGGCTCGCGGATGACGACGGCGCGCATCTTCAATGTGCCGCATGGGGCGCTCACGCCCCGTTCATTCTTCCATGGGCGGCGGGAGCACGCTCTTCCGGTAGAAGTATTCCACCTTCTCGGAGTCCGGATCGGCCGGCTCCTTCTCGGGCTCGGCCGGCGCGTTGCCGCCGATCGCCGCCTCGATCTGCACCTGCTCGAGGGCGTCCATCATCGAGGCCGCGCTCGGGAAGCGCTCCTCGCGATCGAGCGCGAGCGCGCGCATCGTCGCGACGTCGAGCGAGTGGGGCACCTCGGGCCGCAGCATGCGCGGGCGGATCGGCTTCACGCGCTGGATCTCGGCGAGCAGGGCGGCGGCCGTCGGCGCCTTGAACGGCAGCTGCCCGGTGAGCATCACGTAGAGCAGCATGCCCACCGAGTAGAGGTCCGCGCGCGCGTCGAGATCGCGGACGCCCTGCGCCTGCTCCGGGGCCATGAACGCGGGCGTGCCGGCGATGGCGTGGCTCCCCGCGGCGGCCATTGACACGAGGATCGACGGCGCCACCCCCGTGTTGAACGCCTCGGCGACGCCGAAATCGAGCACCTTCACGGTGAGCGGGCCGCGGTCGCCGCCGACGAGGCAGATGTTGTCCGGCTTGAGATCGCGGTGGAGGATGCCCTCGGTGTGCGTGACGACGAGCGCGCTGAGCACCTGGACGGCCACGTCCAGCACGACGGGAATGGGCATGGGGCGCTCGCGCGCGAGCCGCTCGGTGATGGTCTCGCCCTCGAGCCGCTCCATCACGAGGTAGGGCGTGCCGTCGTCGAGCACGCCCAGATCGTAGACCTCGACGATGTTCGGATGGCCGAAGCGGCCGGCGACGGCGGCCTCGTTGTGGAAGCGCGCGATGGCCGTCTTGCTCTGAGCGTACTGGCCGCGGAGCGTCTTGATCGCGACCCGGCGCCGCAGGCCGATGTGGATCGCGTCGTAGACCATCCCCATCCCGCCCTTGGCGATGACGCCGAGGATGCGGTAGCGGTCGTGCAGCAGGCGGCCGACGAGCGGCGCTTCCTTCGTCGGCCGCGGCTGATCGGGATCGATATCGGGCGGCAGCGGCCCGTCCACCGGCCACCCCGACTCGCCCCTGCTCGTCGGCGGCACCCGCGTCGAGGAGGGCGGGGCGACGCTCGGCGTGAGCGCCGTGCCGTGCACCGGGCACCTCTCGGTGTCCGACGGGTGCGGCAACCCGCACGCCTGGCATCGGATGAAGTGCTGCGGCGGCATCGGGGACCCGGTCAGAGTACGGGTACATCCGCCCATGCAGCAAGCTCGTTCAGGGAGCGAGCGTCCCGGCTGGGGGGGCACGCCCACAGCGTGTGGTTGGGTAGCCAACCCATGTCATCTTCAGCAGCTGGGTTGGATCGGCTCGCGGCTTACGGTAGGCTGAGCTCAAACGTGCCGCAGCCGGTCCGAAAGCCAACCCGACGAGCGCGAGAGGTACCGCAGCCGGGCGGGTACCAGAATTTGCATCCGAACGTAAGACGAAACGTAAGGCGAAACGTAATCCGGAACGTAAGACGAAGCGTAAGGCGGCACGTCGACCTGAACGTTGACCAGCACGTAAGCGAGTACGTAAACCAGTACGTAAATCGAGCGTAAGTCGAACGTAGATCGAACGTAAATCGAACGTAAATCGAGCGTTGGGCAGCGCGTGACGGGCGCGGGGTACGCTTTCCCCGACTGCCAGCAGTGGGGGCCAGCGGGATGGGAAGGGGAAAGAGACAGAGGCCATGAGCACGGCGGAGAAGCTTTCGGACGGTGCCTCGGCCAGCGGTGAGTCCGATCCGCTGCTGGGAAAGGTCTTGAATCAGAAGTTCAAGATCCACTCCCTCCTCGCGACGGGCGGCATGGGCGTCATCTATCGCGGCGAGCAGATCGCCCTCGAGCGGCAGGTCGCGATCAAGGTCCTGACGCCCACGAACTCATCGAACCAGATCGACCCCAACTTTCATAAGCGCTTCTTCCTCGAGGCGAGCATCCTCGCCAGGCTCCAGCACCCGAACATCGTCACGGTCTTCGACTACGGCCGAGTCGAGAACATGGAGCCCGAGCGGTACTTCATGGCCATGGAGTTCCTCGAGGGCGAGACGCTCTTCCGGCGGCTGCGCAAGGCCGGCCGCCTCTCGGCGCCCGACTCGATGGGCGTCGCCCGGCAGATCGCCCGCGGGCTGCGCGAGGCGCACAAGCACGGCGTGGTGCACCGCGATCTGAAGCCGTCGAACGTCATGCTCGTCCCCGGCGAGGACACCGGAGAGCTCGTCAAGATCCTCGATTTCGGCCTCGTGAAGGTGCTCGCGGACGACTCGGAGGAGCTCACGCAGCAGGGCTCGTTCCTCGGCTCCCCGCGCTTCATGTCGCCGGAGCAGATCTCGCACGGCAAGGTCGATCTGCGGACGGACGTGTACTCGCTGGGCGTGATCCTCTATCAGATGCTCTGCGGGAAGGTCCCGTTCGAGGCGCAGAACTCGGTCCAGATCCTGATCGCCCACCTGCAGCAGCCCGTCCCGCGGATGAAGGAGCGCAACCCCGAGGCCGACGTGCCCGAGCCGCTCGAGGCGTTCGTGCTGCGCTGCCTGTCGAAGGATCCGGACGGCCGACCGGCCAACATGGAGGCCCTCATCCGCGGGCTCGGCGAGTGCGCGCAGGCGATGGGCCTGTCCCCGGCGTTCGGCTCGACGGGCCTCGTGACCATGGACTCCACCGGCACCGGCAGGATGCCGACGCCGATGCCGCCCGTGCGCGTGATGACGGCGATCCCCGCCAGCTCGTCGTCGCCCACGTCGACGTCCGGCGCCACGACCTCGCAGGTGGACGACGCCTCGCTCGGCGCCGCCTCGCGCCCCGCCGACGCGGCGCCGCAGGGCCGGAAGGGCATCGTGCTCGTCGCGGTCGGCGTCCTCGCCGTCGCGGGCATCGGGGTCGCGATGTCGCAGATGCGCTCCAGCGAGCCGCCGCCCGCGCCGGCCGCCGCCGCGCAACCGGAGAAGCCGCAGGTCGCGCCGCCGCCCGCCGACGTCGGGTCATTCGTGCTGATGGTCGAGTCCATGCCGTCCGGCGCCGAGGTGCTGGAAGACGGCAAGCCGCTCGGGAACACGCCGCTCCAGCTGTCGCTGTCGAACAGCTCCGTGCGCGCCAACCCGCGCCGGTTGACCGTGCGCCACGAGGGGTACGAGCCGTACTCGATCGTCCAGGGCCCCTCCGATCAGTCCGTGCGCCTGGTCGCCACGCTCACGAAGCAGGTCGCGGCGCCGACGAGCACGCCTGCCGCGCCCACGCCGCCCCCGGCCGCCCCGGCGCCTCGCCCGTACTCCGGCCGCCCGGCCGCCAGGCCCGCGCCCGCCCCCGACGCGGCGCCCCCGCCCCCGCCTCCTTCTCCTCGGCCGCTGGATATCCAGATCGAACGATGACCCTCCAGCGCCCCACACACCACATCGTCGTCTCCCCGTCTGTCTTCACCGCGCGGCCGCTCTGGGCGAATGTCCTCGCCGACGTGGAGGCACCTTGTTCCAGGCTTTCCGTCGGCGGGCACCCCGCGCGCGGTGCGCACGGTGACGGCGAAGGAGGCGATGTGCCGCATTCTCCGGAACTTGCGCAAATGTACGCGCACGAACGCGTGCACGGACGTGCGCAGGAGCGCGCGCGCGAACACGCGCACGCTCGCCGGTCCGCGCATCGCGGGGAACGTCAAATCCCGCGGCGAACCCAGCCCGCGCAGATCACCCGAACGATCGATCGAAGATCCCGGTATTCATCCGTTCCCGCCGGCAGTAGACTCCAGGCTCTGCGTCCCGCAGACGCGCTTCCCAGGCCGATTCCAAGCGGGATCCGTTGCTGAGGAGCAAGGAAATGAACCCGCTCGTCCCCGACTTCATCATCCAGCAAGACGCTCTCGGCAACACCGAGGGCAGCTTCACGGGGGCGGTGCTGATGATCGACATCCCCGGCTTCACCGAGCTCACGGAGAAGCTGATGCAGCACGGCCGCGCGGGCGCGGAGACGCTCGCCGGCACGCTCCGGTACTACTTCGACCCGCTCATCGCCGCGGTCCACCACGCCGGGGGCTTCATCACGAACTTCGCGGGCGACGCGTTCACGGCGCTGTTCCAGGACACGCCGGACCGCAAGGTCGCGGAGTACGTGCTCGGCGCGGCGCTCGCGATGCGCGACCTGTTCGCGGAGCACCCCGAGCGCGACACGCCCTTCGGCAGCTTCCCGTTCTCGTTCCGGATGGGGCTCGCGTGGGGCTCGGTCGAGTGGGGCATCGTCCGCATCTCCCCGGAGCGCGCGTACTACCACTTCCACGGGCAGGCGCTCGCCGCGTGCGTCGCGATCGAGCGGCAAGCGCTGAAGGGCGACATCCTCCTCGACCGCGCGCTCTGCGATCGCATCCCGCCCGCGAGCGCGAAGTACCACGGCGAGGGCGTCTACAAGCTCGGCGACGTGCCGGCGCCCAGGATGCCGCAGGTCCCGAGGAACCCGCCGCGCGGCGAGGGCACCGCGTTCGTGGCGAGGGGCGTCGCGGACATGCCCCCGGAGGGCGAGTTCCGCAACGTCACGAGCGTCTTCCTGTCGTTCGAGCAGATCCCGAGCTTCGCGGAGCTCACGCGCCTCCTGCACGAGCTCTCCGAGCTCTACGGCGGCACCTTCACGGGCATCGACGCGGGCGATCTCGGCATCGCCGCGCTGATCCACTTCGGCGCCCCGATCACCCACGAGAACGACAACGATCGCGCGCTCGACTTCGCGCTGGAGCTGAAGAAGCGCGGCCTCCGGCAGATGCGCCTCCGCGCGGGGATCACGCGCGACGTCCGGTACGCCGGCTTCAACGGCGGCACCGAGCGCCACGAGTTCGCGTGCATCGGCCGCGCGACGAACCTCGCCGCGCGCCTCGTCGCGAAGGCCCCCTGGTCGGCGATCTGGGCCGACGAGCAGGTCTTCCGCGCCGGCGAGACGAGCTACCAGTGGACGACGGAGAACATCTTCCGGTTCAAGGGCTTCGATCTGCCCATCCTCGTCTACTCGCTGGAGCGCCGCCGCATCTCGGTCCAGAAGGAGTTCTACGACCTCGGCCTCATCGGCCGCGAGGCGGAGATCGAGCAGCTCGTGCGCTACGTCGGGCCGATCTTCGAGGGCAAGCCGGCCGGGATCACGTACATCGACGGCGAGCCGGGGCTCGGGAAGAGCTACCTCGTGCAGCGCTTCCGCCACCGGTGCGAGGAGCACCAGAGCGACCGGCCCTTCCTGTGGATCGACGCGCGCTGCGACCAGACGCTCCAGAGCTCGCTCAACGCGTTCGAGTTCGCGCTGAAGGAGTACTTCTGGGAGTCCTCCGCGCTCGGCAAGGAAGAGAAGCTCACGAACTTCGACGACGCGTTCGAGTACCTCCTCGAGCGCCTGCCCGAGAGCCAGGCCGCGCTGAAGCGCGAGCTCGATCGCGCGCGCTCGGTGTTCGCCGCGCTCATCGGCATCCGCTGGGAGGACTCGCCGTACGAGCGCCTGCACCCGAAGCTCCGGTACACGAGCACGCTCTCGGCGCTGAGCTTCGTCTTCCTCGCCGAGGCGTCGCTCCAGCCGGTGATCCTGCACCTCGAGGACGCGCACTGGGCCGACGAGGACTCGCTCGAGGCGGTGCGCGTGATCGCGCGCGCGTGCCGGGGGCTGCCCATCGCGATCATCTGCACGACGCGGCGCAAGGACGACGGCACCCCCGTCCGCATCCCGCTCGACCCGGGCATCTCCGAGAACGTGATCGAGCTGAAGCCGCTGCCGCGCGAGCAGCTCCTCGCGCTCGCGGTCCCGTTCTTCGGCGGCCCGATGCCGGACATGCTCGCGACGCTCCTCTGCGAGACGGCCGGCGGCAACCCGTTCTTCGCGCAGGAGATCCTCGCCTACTGGCTCGAGGACGGGCGCTACGGTTCGAGCTCGAGCTCCATCTCGATCTCGAACACGTTCATGCCGCCGAAGAACGTGAACAGCCTGCTCATCTCGCGCCTCGACCGGCTCGACGCGAAGGTGAAGCAGACGATCGTCGCCGCGGCCGTCCTCGGGCGCGAGTTCGACCTGCGCGTGCTCGCGCTGATGCTCCCCGACGCCTCCGTGCTCGAGGAGCACGTGCGCATCGGCGAGGCGCAGTGCATCTGGTCGCAGATGACGGAGCGGCGCTTCCAGTTCAGCAACGCGCTCCTCCGCAACGCGGCGTACGAGATGCAGTCCCGCGCGCGGCTCCAGGAGCTCCACCGGCTCGCGGCCGAGGCGATCGAGAGCCTCTACGGCGATGACCTCGAGGACCAGCTCGTCGCGCTCGGCCGCCACTGGCGCCGCGCGGGCAAGGTGGACCACGCGCGCCGCTACTTCCTCGCGGGCGCCCGCAAGGCGGCGGCGCGCTACGCCCACGAGGAGGCGACCCGCCTCTACCGCGTCTACTTCAAGCTCTCGCCGGAGCCGACGCCCGAGAGCGTCGTCGTGCGCTACGAGTTCGCCCGCGACGTCCTCGAGGCGAGGGGGCGGTACCAGGAGGCGCGGCAGGAGCACATCCGCGTGCTCACCGACGCGCAGAAGCTCGGCGATCGCGGGTCCGAGTCGCTCGGCTTCCTCGGCCTGGGCCGCACGCACTGGGCGATGCAGCAGCCGGACGACGCGCGCACCTACTGGGAAGAGGGGCTGCGCGCCGCGCGCGAGGCGGGCAACCTGCCGGCCGAGGGGCTCACGCTCGCGAGCCTCGGGATGGCCTACGCCGTCCAGGGCCGGTACGACGCCGCCCGCACGCTCTACTCGCGCGCGATCACGGTCGAGCGGCAGATCGGCAACCGGCGCGAGGAGGCGAGGCTCCTCGGCGAGTTCGCGAAGCTGCACCGGCTGAGCGGCCACCTCGGCGAGGCGGAGGCCCTGCAGGAGCAGGCCGCTGCCATCGAGCGTGAGCTGGGGGCCTCTTGAGCCGGTGGGGGACGCTGCGGTGCCCTCCGCCCACGCGAAGGCGGCCCCGCCGTCCGACGTCGTCGCGCGTTCCCTAGATCGCGGTGCAGAGGCCCCGCCGGCCCGCGCGGCGCCGGCGCGCCCCGGCCCTCGCCGCCCTGCGAATTCCGCTGACAATCGATCACGAGGTCTCCCAAGAGCATGACACGACAGGCAACAAAGGAGTCACCTGCGCTGTTGAACGAGGAGCTCCTTGAGAAGGCGAAGCCTTCCAAGCTCATGCCCGCCGTGATCGCCGGAATGGTCTCGGGGACGCTGGTCGTCTCGTTCGATATCTCCCTTGGCGCGCTGATCTTCAACCACGGGCTCGCCGGTTACCTCTCGAGAGGGATCGGCATCATCCTGATCAGCTCCGTCATCGTCGGCGTGATCGTGTCTCTCCTCAGCTCCTACAAGCCGGTGATCGCCGCGCCGCAGGAGGACGCCGCCGTCATTCTCGCCTCGATGGCGGCGGCGATCACGACGGCCATCGCGGACAAGGACCCGACGGCGAGCCCGTTCCCGACGGTCGTGGCCGCCATCGCGATCACCTCGGTCGTCGCAGGCGGCTTCTTCCTGCTGCTCGGCCTCTTACGGCTCGGCATCCTGGTCCGCTTCATCCCGTACCCCGTCGCCGGCGGCTTCATCGCAGGCGCCGGCTGGCTCCTCCTCCAGGGCTCGATCTCGGTGATGTCCGGCCAGCCATCGACGCTCGACATTTTCCCGAGCGTGGTGATGGATCCGGAGCTCCTGAAGCGGGTCCTCCCGGGCCTCGTGTTCGGCGTCCTGCTCCTCCTGGTGCTGCGGCGGTTCTCGTCGCTCCTGCTCCTCCCCGTGCTGCTCGGGGGCTCGATCGTCGTGTTCTACGTCTCGCTGGGCCTCGCCGGCGTCAGCGTGCAGCAGGTGCTCGACAGCGGCTGGCTCCTCGGTCCGTTCCCGACCGCGTCGCTCTGGCCCCCGATCGGCGCTTCGGACCTCGCGAAGGTGGACTGGTCGGTCCTGTTCGGCAGCGCAGGCAACATGGCCGCCGTGATGATCATGGCCGCCATCACGGTGCTGCTCAGCGCGTCAGGCGTCGAGCTCGCGACGGAGCAGGAGATCGATCTCGACCGCGAGCTGCGGGCCACGGGCGTCGCGAACATCGTCACGGGCCTCCTTGGCGGCATGGTCGGCTACCTGTCGCTGGCCGAGTCGTCGATGAGCTACAAGGCCGGCTCGAACAGCCGCATCTCGGGGCTGGTCGCGGCGGCGATCAGCTGCATCGTGCTCTTCGTCGGCGCCGAAGCCATCCTGTACTTCCCGCGCCCCGTCCTCGGGGGCCTGATCGCGTATCTCGGGTTCCACTTCCTCATCAACACGCTCTACGAGGGCTGGTTCCGGCTGCGGCGCATCGAGTACTTCGTCATCGTGGTGATCCTCCTTGTCGTCGCCGTCCGGGGCTTCCTCGTCGGCATCGGCGTGGGGCTCGGCGTCTCGTTCATCCTCTTCGCGCTCAGCTACAGCCGCATCGAGGTGGTGCGCAACGCCATCACCGGGGTCCACCTGCGCAGCAACGTCGCTCGCAGCGAGGGCGAGCTGGAGACCCTGACGGCGCGCGGCAAGCAGCTCTACGTGCTCCAGCTCCAAGGGTACATCTTCTTCGGGACGGCGTACAACCTGCTCTCGACCGCCCAGCAGCGCATCCAGAGCGACGAGGACGAGAGGCCGCGTTACCTGCTGCTCGACTTCCTCCACGTCAACGGCATCGACTCGTCCGCCATCGCGAGCTTCCTCCGGCTCCGCAGGCTCGCCAAGTCGAACGGCGTCAAGCTCATCTTCACGGCGGTGCGTGAGGACATCCGCAATCACCTCGAGCGGGGTGAGGTCTTCCTGGCCGAAGGCGACGAGGTCTCCCTGCTCTACCCGGATATCGATCGAGGTCTCGAGGCGTGTGAGAAGGAGATCATCGCAGACGCGCCGCCCAGCATGCTGCCGCCTCCGATGCTGTTCTACGATCTCCAGGATGTGTTCGGCGGTCGCCCGGAAATGCTACGTTTCAAGGACTACCTCGAGCGCGTGGAGCTTCCGGCCGGGTTCGATCTGTTCCGGGCCGGAGATATCTCGAAGGACCTCTACCTCATCGAGAGCGGGGAGCTCACGGCCTGGGCCGAGATCGACGGAAAGAAGGAGAAGCGGCTCCGCACGATGGGGCCTGGGTCGGTCGTGGGCGAGTCCGGGCTCTACATGGGAGAGAAGCGGTCGGCGACGGTCACCGCCAGCCAGAAGTCCACGCTCTACCGGCTCTCGGAGGAGGCGCTGCAGCGAATGACGGCGGAGGCGCCCGAGCTGGCTGCGGCCTTTCACCACTTCGTGGTCACGCTGCTGGCCAAGAGGATCGTGCACGCGACGTCGCCCGTGAAAGCGCTGTTCAACTAGACTCGATCGGTTCAGCCTGGAGCGTTGCGTTCCCGTGGAGACTCGCTTGCAGCATGGTGCGACGGCAGTACGCCTCCCGCCGGTGCGCGCCGCGCGCCGGGGAGCCGGCGCGCCCGCTCTTCAATGCTGCACGCGTGAGCACCTGGCTCCCGCAGATCCGATCGCGCACGAGCATCGAACACAGCCCGCGAGCATTGCCGTCCTGTGTTCCGGTCGCGTCGAAACACGCATTGCCGTGCCGCGCGCCGTTTCACCTTGGGGAGAACAATCTCGTGCAGACGCTACCCCAGATGCGCGTGGATGCGCGGTGGACACACATTTGAATGCAATTTCGACGATCTCTTTCGGATTCAGAGCCACGGAATGTACGATTCGCCTAAGCTTGCGAACAGTCGTGGTTTCGCTCCGAATGAGAAGGCCAGTCGTGTTGCTTACCGCGCAACACATTTTCCTTGACAAGGGGACGCGCGCTTGCAATCCACGGACCATAGGGTTGCGGCCGGGGCTGCCCGGCATCCCGCGCGCGTCCTACCGGTCGATGGGGGCCTCGGTCCGCAGGCGCGCTCCGCCGGCTCTCGCTTCCGGAGATCCCAGAGGCCAGCATCGCGCCAGCGAACACCCGAAGGCCTGTCCGCCTTGAGCAGCTGGAGAAAGGACAACTTATGAAAACTCAACGTCGACCCCTGATGGTATTAGCCATTCTGTTGGGTGTCCTATCGGTCGCCGCCTGCGGCAAAGATAAGGCTCCTTCTGAAGCACGTCCAGAGTCGGGCACCAAGGAAGCTGCGGCTCAGCCCTCCGAGCTCAGCGTCCTCATCTTCCCGAACTACCTGGACGACAAGAGCATCAAGGACTTCGAGACGCAGAACAACGCCCGCCTGCGGCTCACGATCTACGACTCCACCGAGGAGATGGAGAGCAAGCTCGCCTATGCGGGCGCCGACGCGCAGTACGACGTCGTCGTGATGGCGGCGCACGCCAGCGGGCGGCTCGCGCGGCGCGGGCTCATCCGCCCCCTGGATCACGCCCAGCTCCCCAACCTGAAGAACCTCGAGTCGCGGTTCTCGGGCCCGAGCTTCGACGAGGGCAACAAGTACTCTATCCCTTACCAGTGGGGCACCGTCGCGATCATCTACAACAAGAAGAAGATCCCCAACATGGATCCGACGTGGGGCGTGCTCTTCGACGCCCAGAAGACGCCGGGCACGTTCGTGCTGATCGACGAGATGCGGGACATGGTCGGCGCGGCGCTGAAGTACAAGGGATTTTCCAGCAACACGTCGAAGCCTGAAGAGATCCGGGAGGCCGGGCGCATCCTCAAGGAGGCCAAGAGCAACCCGAAGTGCCTCGGCTTCAAGGGCGGCATCGGCGCGACGCAGGACGTGAAGGGCGGCTCCGTCGACATGGCGGTCGTCTGGAACGGGGACGCGCAGAAGGTGGTCTGGGAGGACAAGGATCGCCTCGCCCTCGTCATTCCGAAGGAAGGCTCCGTGATCTGGGTCGACGTGATGACCGTGCCGACCAAGTCGCCCCACCCCGAGCTGGCTCACAAGTTCATCAATTACATGCTGACCCCCGACGGCGGCGCGCAGCTCTCGATGATGACGAAGTACGCGACCCCGAACAGCGCCGCGCAGGCCAAGCTGCCGGTCGAGGACCGCACGAACCAGCTCATCTACCCGACGGGCGATCTGGCGACCCGCCTGGAGGCCCATCGTGATCTCGGCGAGTCGGCCAAGCTCTACGACGAGGTCTGGGCGGCCGTGAAATCGAACTGACCTCGAGGCGATGGCGCCAGCGAGGTGCTCAGTCTCCGATCACACCGATGCCACTCCTGCGCGACGCGCCGGTGTCGAGCGCACGCCCGAGCTGGAATCCGGGCCGCTGCGTGGAGCCCTGGCAAAACGGAATGCTTCGTTGCAGTCGACGTGTCACTCTGGTGCGGCGCTCGTCTCGCCGGCGCCTTCCCGAGGCGTGAGCGGCGAGCCCGGCTGGAGCGCACGGCGTAGCTCGCTACCACCGGAGCGCACCGCGCTCAAGGCGCCCGGCGCGACGAGGTGGAGCGCGTCGATCCGAACGTAAGGACCCCCATGGAAGATCATCGCTCCAAGACCACTCCTCGTGCGAGAGGCATGATCGTAGACAACGCGTTCACGGCCGATAGCCTCCATGGCGTCCGGCGCGAGCCGACCTACAGCGGCGCGCTCTCCTTCCTGCGCCGCAAGTACACGCGCGACCTGACTGGCGTCGATGTGGCGGTCACCGGCATCCCGCTCGACACGGCGACCAGCAACCGCCCAGGGACGCGCTTCGGCCCGCGCGCGGTGCGGGAGGCCTCGGCGCACCTCGCGTGGAACCGCCCGTACGGCTACGAGTTCGACCCGCTCGACCGGCTCGCCGTGGTGGACTATGGCGACTGCGTCTGGGATTACGGGCGTCCGGAGGAGAGCCCTGTCGCCATCGAGGAGCACATCGGCCGCATCCTCGACGCCGGGGTGACGCCCCTCTCGATTGGGGGGGATCATTTCGTGAGCTACCCGATCCTTCGCGCCGTGTCCAAGCGCCGCGGGAAGCTCTCGCTGATCCATTTCGACGCTCACTCCGACACGTGGAGCGACGAGGTCGGATCGGGTCGGGTCGATCACGGCACCATGTTCTTCCACGCGGCGCGGGAGGGCCTCGTGGAGCCCAGCCGCTCGGCGCAGATCGGGCTCCGCACCTACAACGCCGATACGCTCGGCTTCCAGGTGCTCGACGCGCCCTGGGTTCATCGCCATGGCGCGAGGGCGGTGATCGAGCACGTTCGCAATATCGTCGGGGACCACGAGGTTTACCTGACGTTCGACATCGATTTCCTCGACCCGAGCTTCGCGCCCGGCACCGGCACGCCGGTCTGCGGGGGGATGTCCACCGCGGTCGCGCTGGAGATCCTGCGGGGGCTCCAGGGCATCGCGCTCGTCGGCATGGACGTCGTGGAGGTCGCGCCCGCATACGACGTGGGTGAGATCACGGCGCTGGCTGGCGCGACGATCGCGCAGGAGGGGCTCGGGCTCATCGCGTGCCGGCCTGGCGCCAAAGCAAGGGAGCCAGCCGACGGAGAGCGGCGTCCGGGTACCTAGAGCGACAAACGGCCTGAAACCACAAGAAAGAGCAGGAATTTCACAGGGAGGCGAGGAGGCGGGGAGCGAGAGACGGCAAGAGGGAGAAATTCATTTTCTTCTTCCTCCCCGCCTCCCCGCCTCCCTGTGAAAATTCTCGGGGTTGCCTCATCGTCGGTGCTCTAGCAGTCACCGGCGTGTCCGGCGGCGCGGAGACCGCGCTCGGTACGGCGCGAAGACGGCTTCTGGGGAGTCTTCGGTGAACTGGCGGAGCACCCGGTTCAGGCCGCGCGTGCCGTGGGCGCGGACCGTCTGGACGCGGTCGAGATCGAGCACCTCCCCGAGGTACTCCTCGCCGGAGCCGCCCAGGAAGAGGACGCGGCCCTCGGGATCGACAGCGATGGAGCGCCCGCCGCCGATCTCCACCGCGGCGTTGATGTTCACCACATAACACTGGTTCTCGATCGCGCGGGCGCGGGCGAGCACGAGCTCCTCCTCGCGATCCGGCGTCGTGGTCAGCGTCGGGTGCAGGATCACCTCGGCGCCGCGCAGCGCCAGGCCGCGCGCGACCTCGGGATACCAGCCGTCGTAACAGATCATGAGCCCCAGCCGGCCGACGCGCGGGATGTCGAACACGGGCGCGGGCTCATCGCCCGGCGCGCAGGTCTCGAAGGGCATCCAGGGATAGAGCTTGCGGTACCGCGCGACGAGCTTGCCGCTCGGCGAGAAGACGAGCGCGGTATTGTGCAGCTTGTCCCCCGCGCGCTCGTAGATTGACCCGGCGCAGAGCCACCTCCGAGCCCTGCGCGCGATCGCGCCGAGCCGCTTCGTGAGCGGCCCCGGGATCGGCTGGGCGAGCTCGTGCGACGGGGTGGTGTGGCGGAACGGGTGATCCCCCGTGAGCCACAGCTCGGGAAACAGGTAGAGCTGCGCCTCGGGGAACGAGACGCCCAGCGTCTGCACCTCGCGCTCGAGCTTCTCGAGCGTCGCAGCAGGGTCGCCAGGCACGGGCCGGGACTGGACTCCGATGACGTGGAGGAGGCGAGCCATACCAGCGACGTTATACACCCCCTCTGCGGCGTGTGTTCGAGGGGCGTCGTGAACGTCGCGCCGCGGGGCGCCTGGCGAGCTCGCTCAGATGGTCGGCTCGATCGACCCGCGAGCCGCCGCGATCACCTCGGCCGTGGCGAAGTGCGCCGACTCGAGGGCACCCTGCGCCCAGCCCGTGTAGAGACACGTGTGGTCGCCGGCGAAGACAACGCGCCCCTCACCGCGCTGGAGATCCGCGATCAGGTCGGTCTGATCGGGCCGGTACGCGGGCCAGCCGCCTCGCGTGTACGGCTGATGGTGCCACGAGAACGACAGCCCCTTCTGGAAGTACTGCCGAGCGTTCGGGAAGAACGACTCCATCGTCTTGAGCCCGAACTCGATGCGATCGGCCGCGGTGGGCAGCTCGTCGAGCGCCGCGGCGTTGCGGTCCTGCACGTAGGCCGTGAGGATGCCCGGGGTGCCCGACTGGAGCGAGGTCAGGTCCCACAGACGCTCGATGGGCGTGGTCGTGCAGGCCGCGAGCAGCCCGACGATGCCCTCATCCGCCCAGAACCGGTGCGAGAACTGGAAGTTGAGGCGCGTGACGGTGAACATCGGGATCTCCGACGCGGCGCGGTGCTTGGGGCCGGAGAGCGGCGGGTCGAACGCGACCTCGAGCAGGATGCGGTGGGGGAGCGCGCACACAACGAAGTCGCCCTCGATCGTCTCGGGGTCCCCGTTCCTGAGGAACTCGACGGTCACGCCGTCCTCGCGGGAGATCACCCGCTGCACATGGGCCCCCTTGAGGATGCGATCGCCGAGATCGTCGGCGAACGCGGTGGTCAGCCGGTCGTTCCCGCCGGCGATCGCGTAGGTGTGGAACCACTTGGCGTCGAGCCGCTGGTTCGCCGACCAGGCGAGGCCGCTGAACATCTCGATCTCCGTCCCCTCGTACGCGCGGCAGATCTCCCTCGCGGCGTGCGAGGCCCCGGTCCGATCCAGGCTGCGGTAGAACGTCTCGCCCGAGAAGTCCTTGCGGACGGTGGCCGGTGGCCACTGCGTGTCCCGCGGGTCGCCGATCACCGAGAACGCCTTCGCCGCGAGCTGCAGGTTGAGGGACTCTGCGTCGATATCCCGCTCTTCCGGAGAGAGCGGAAAGTCGGCAGGATAGTGCGCTTTGCCCCGCGAGGTGCTCAGGAAGCGATGGCCCATGACGTAGTACAGCTGCGTCGCGTCGAGCGGATACTCGAGGATCTCCAGCCCGAAGTGGCGCGCATAGGCGAGCGTGAGCACGTGGGTGTCGGCGATCCGGGTGACGCCGAGCTCGGCGTACTGGTCGCCGAAGTGGTTCCGGAGCGTGTAGAAGCGGCCGCCGACACGGTCATTCCGCTCGAGGATGATCGGGTCGAACCCGGCCTTCCGCAGCGACCATGCGGTGCACAGCCCTGAAATCCCGCCGCCGAGCACGATGACACGGCGCCCGCCCCCGACGCTCGGCCACTCAGGCAGGGTGTCCCACAGCTGTGGCAACATCTCCCCTGCCGCCGCGAGGCGACGCCGGTCGTAGACGGAAGCGAACGACTGCTCGGGGACATCGATCGGGCGGTCGGACAACATGGACCTCTTGCTCGGGCTGGCTGACGATGGTCAGGTTGGCAAAAACGCCGCCGAGACGGCGCGCCGCGGGTGGCAGACCCGACGCGCGCTCCTCTCGCGGCCTACGGTTCGGCGCGAAAATCGACGCCCATCGCTCTCCTGGTCGCTCCTGTTCGCGGCGCGATCCGCCGAGCGGCGCGCCCGTCGTTCCGCCGTCGCGCCGGACCGCGCGCGCCGTGTGTCGCGTGATCCGAGGTCGAGGAGCGGATATTCACGAGTGACCATGATGGACAAGCGATGTTTTGCTTTCAAGCAAAATCATGACCGCGCGGATTGTCACAAGAGTGCGCGGGCGTCCGAGGATGTGGTCACTTGGTCACTTGGTTACGTGGCGCGCGCGGCGCGCGGCCGCGCGCCGTCAGATCGCGGCGTTTCCGGCGGCGGCCATGAAGCGAACGCACCGCCCCACACCATCGCGCCTCGATCGTGGATTGCGGAGGAACGTGCGTGATTTGCGCCCCGGCGCACGATTTGCGTCGAGCAAGGAAACACACGAGAGCGCTGCATGACACGCGAGGCCGGTCCAGGCGCTGAGTTCACGCGAGACGCTGAATTCGAGCGTGGCGCGAACCGCGTGCGGCGGTGGCGCTCCTGCCAGAGTGGAACGGTACCGCAGGTGTGGCTTGCGCCACGCCTGGAATGGATGTGGCCGCCAGGGGAGACGCCGCTCGATGGCCCGCGGGGCGCGAGGCCACGCGCTGCGCGGGCCGCCCTGCGCCGCGGTCGAGCAGGGCGGCGCGGGGGCGTTGCGCCGAGGGGTGATGGGCGTGAGGTGGAGAGCGCGCGGCCAGGACGGCCGCGCGATGATCAGAAGTTCAGGTTGGCAGAGAGGAGGAAGGTGCGGCCTGCCTGCGGCATCCTGGTCGCCGTGAACTGGGGCGAGATGGGGGCCTCATACTCCCAGTCGGCGACGTTGTAGACGCCCATGTTGTAGCGGAGGCCGGCCACTTCCGTCTGACCGGAGAGGACCACGTCCCAGATCACCGCGGCGTCGGTCTCCTTCAGGGTCTTGTCGATGCGCGGCGACTCGACGGTGAGGCGCGTCGACAGCATCAGGGCCTTTCCGAACAGCGGCACGGTCCCCTTGACGGCGGCCATATGCTCCGGCGAGTTGGGCACCTTCGTGAGCACCTCGTCGACGTCTCCCTTATCGAGGTACCGCGCCCGTGAATAGGAGTAGGAGAGAGAGGCCATCCAGCCCTGGCGCCACTCGCGGCGCAGCTCGGCCTCCGCGCCCAGCACGAGGATCGGCTCCTTGGTGTTGTCGTACCTCCCCGGTACAGCCTCCGTGAAGTCGCCGGTCTGCGCGATCATGTCGGTCATGTAGTTCACGTACCCCGCGCCGAGCAGGGAGAGCGTGGACGAGAGCCGGTGCGTGAACTCGACCTCTCCCGAAAGGATGCTCTCGGGATCGACCGACGCGCCCTCAACCGGGTCGTACCCCGGCTTGAAGTTGCCTGCGGGCACCTGCAGGAAGAGCTCGTAGATGGGCGGAGCGCGGAACGCGCGGCCGCCGGTCACCTTCAGGTTGCCCCCTTCGTAGGGCTTGACGACGAGCGCGATACGCGGGCTGATCCCGGAGTTGAAGCTGAGGTCGTCCTTACCGTAGTTGTAGTAATCGATACGAGCACCCGCGGAGACGCGGACGCGGTCGGACGGGACGAAGTCGACGACGCCGTAGCCAGCGAGGATCTGGTAAGGGTGCGCGTCGAACAGACCGTCATCTCGCGCATTGAAGATGGCGACATCATCCTTGTTGATTATACCGTCGTCGTTGAGATCATCATCGTCCTCGCTGATGGTGTCAGCAGCAGGCTGCTCAACGTTACCATCCTGGTCAACGTCCTCTCTCCCGACCGGGACGGGAAGGATGAGAAAGTCGTCGCAGCGTCCGGTGGGGCCGCAGTAGGTCTCCTCGATGCGCTGCCTGCCGACGAAGTGCATCTGGCCCTCGACGCCCACGGTGACCTTCAGCTGTGGAAACGGGGTGATCTCGAATCGCTGATCCGCGAGCAAAAACATGTCCTGGTACTGCTCGACATCGGAGATCCTTAAGCCGGTGCTGTCGTTCACCAGCCACAGCGTGTCGTCATAAAACTGGATATCGTAGGCCACGCGGGTGACCGTCGAGAAGGTGTCCGAGATCCGCGGCGCGAACGTGACCTCGGCGAACCCGCGCCTGTCGCGGTAAAACGTCCTGTCGTCGCCGACGACGGTCTTGTTGGCGCCGCTCGGGAGCGCCTTCCTGCGCTCGTTGTAGAACACCTGCGCCGAGAGGGACTTGTACCAGAGCCGCCCCTGGATCGTCCCGACATTGAAGTGGTCGGCGTCGCGGGTGTTGGGATCCTTGTTCTTCCACTGCTCATCAATTCCGGCGATTCCGGTCGGGATCGGCAGGAAGTAGTCTCGCCCTTGGCTGTGGCCGCCGGCGACCGACAGCCACATGCCGGAGTCGCGCCCGAAGGGCACCTGCGCCTGGGCGCGGCCCCGGATGAAGCCGTGCTGCGCCGCGCCCACGCCGACGCCCGCGCCGAACGACGTCGGGCGGCCCTTGGTCACGATGTTGATGACGCCGACGAACGCGCCCGTACCGTAGAGCAGCGAGCCCGGGCCACGGACGACCTCGATCCGCTCGACGTCCTCCAGGTCGGTGCGCGCGGCTTGATCGGCGAAGGCGAGGCCGTCCCAGGTGTCGTTGATCGAGTGCCCGTTGAGCAGCACGAGCACGCGGTTGCTGTAGTCGCCGGGGATGCTGATCCCGCGGATGCCGACCCAGGAGTAGGTGCCGTCGTACGTCGTGTAGACGCCGCGCATGCCCCTCAAGGCCTCCGCGACGGTCGGATACCCCATCGCGCGGAGCTCCTGGCCCGAGATGATGGTGACCGAGCCGGGCGCGTCCTCGACGGCCTCCGCCGTACGCGACGCGGCCTCGACCTCCTCGAGTTGCCGGAGGGAGATGTCGATCCGGGTCTGCTGTCCGGCCACCACGGTGGCCGACTGCTCGACCGGGCGGAAGCCGCGCAGCGAGACGCGCACGCGGCGCTGGCCGCTCTGCACGTTGAGGACCGCGGGCGTGAAGCCCATCGGCTTCCCGTCGACCTCGACGAGCGCGTCGCGCTCGTCCGCGTTGACGACGAGGCTGCCGGTGAGCGGGTTGAGCCGGTAACGCGCGGTCACCGTGCTCGCGGCCGCCACGTTCACGTCCTGCTCCGACGGCTGATACCCCTCCTGCGAAAGGTAGAGGCGGTGCCGGCCAGGAGGCAGCGTGAGATCGCACGGCGCGGTGCACGCCGGGGGGCCGCTCGCGTCGTTGACCCGCACCGTCGTGCCCGCCATCTCGCCGACCACGCGCACCGTCCCGACGATGCGCTTCAGCTTGACCGCGACGTTCGTCTGCTCGCCGATCTTCGCCTCGACGTTCTCGACCTCCGCCGGCTCGTACCCCTCGAGATCGACGATGATCTTGTGCTTGCCGGGCTGGAAGCCGAGGAGGCGGGGCGTGCTGCCGCGGCCGCCGAGATCGCGGCGGTTGATGTACACCGTCGCTCCGGGCGGGTCCGTCGTCACGTTGATGACGGCGACGTTGGGCCGGATGCGCGCGAGCGCCTCCTCGATGGCCGGCCTGCGCGCGGCGTTGGGCTCGAGATCGAGCGCCTGAACGTAGTAGCGAAATGCGTCTGGATACTCCTGGAGAGCCTCGTATGTTCGGGCGATGTTGAAGATGACGTTTCGGTTCGGGACAAGCCGGTTCGACACCAGGAAGTGCTCCAGGGCGCCCCGGTAGTCACGCGCCGAATAGCGCTCCGTGGCGATCCTGAAGTGCAGATCGGCCTCATCGGCCAGATCATCCGCCCAGGCAGGCCGACCGGAGAATGTGAGGAGTGCTACGAGTATGAGTAGGAGTGCGGAGCGACGAAAGCTCATCTTTCGATCTCGATTCCCAACGGTCGAAGTGGAGCGCAAAGCGCCGTCCGCCGGGTCCAGCCGTCACGCAAAAACCCGGCGAGCTTGGGACGAAACAGCCGCATTGCCGGGTCAGCTTACCGTAAGCCGTCAGCTGATCCAACCTGTTCGCACAGGCGGCCGTGGACCTCACGCCGGCGTGGACGCCGCTGTGTAGGCGCCGTGCGCGGAGCGCATGACAGAGTGAGCGGAACCCGGGCGGTGCGCGGTCCGGGCCCGGCGCTCCGCGGGAGGCGCCGTCAGGCAAGCGCTCGAGCTCGGCGCCCCGGGGCCGGGCCGCGCGAGCCAGAGCGAGGTGGAGCGCTGGTCAGGCCCAGCGCCAAGGTGAACAAGGGCGGTGCATCGCTGCGCTGACGCGCAGGCGTCCGCCGGGCTCCGCGCGGCGTGGCCGCCCGGCGCCCGGCGCGCTGAGTTCCGCCGCCTCCGCCGCGAGCCCGGGCCGGCGGCTCAATCGTGCCTCCAGCGGGTGAGCCGCTCCAGGATCACGATGGACACCGCCACGCCGATCAGGAGGAGCGTTGAAATCGCGAACAGGTCGGTCCGCACGCCTCGCATCTGAGATTGGTAGACGTAGAGCGGGAGCGTGACCGAGCGCGGGCCGGACGTGAAGAAGCTGATCACGAAGTCGTTGAGCGACAGCGTGAACGCCAGCATGGCGCCCCCCACGATCGCCGGCCACAGGAGGGGGAGCGTGACCCTCCGGAAGTGGAGCCACGGCGACGCATAGAGGTCCATCGCGGCCTCGCTCAGCGTCGGCCCGATGGCGACGAGCCGACTGCGGACGATGAGCGTCACGAACGCGATCTCGAACGTCACATGACCGATGATCATCGTCGTCATGCTGGGCTCGAACCAATGGTCCACCAGGCGGCGGAGCACGTTGAACGCCATGACCAGCACCGCCGCGAACGTGATATCGGGGGCGACCGCCGGGATGTCCACGATCGACTCGAGCACGCGACTCACGGAGCTCGGCCACGGAAAGTGCATCCCCAGGGCGAGCAGCGTCCCGAGGACGGTCGCGATGAGCGTGGAGGCGCCGCCGAGCATCAGGGTGTTCACGGCGACCTCGCGGATCTCCATGGCGCGCCGGCTGGTCTCGGGATCGGCGAAGAGATCGAGGTACCAGCGGACCGAGAAGCCGGTCCAGAGCAGGCCCCGCTCCGCGGCGTTGAACGAGTAGACGGCGACCGCGAAGAGCGGCAGGTAGAGGAGCGCGAAGCCGAAGAAGGCGGCGATCGTCGTCAGCGCGCGCCAGAGGCGCCGGCCGAGCTTCACAGGATCTCCACGGAGCGGCCATTCCGGCGGTAGAGGGACACGCCGCCCAGCGTCAGGACGATGAGCACCAGGCTGAGCGCCGCGCCGTAAGGGATGTTCCTCCCCGGGCCGAACTGGTGCTGGATGAGGTTCCCTATCAGCCAGTGCTTCGCGCCGCCGAGCATGTCGCTCACCACGAAGACGCTCATCGCGGGGACGTACGTGAGGAGGACTGCGACGCTGAGGCCGGGGAGGGTCTGCGGCAGGATCGCCGCGAGGAAGATGCGCAGCCGCGACGCATAGAGGTCCTGCGCGGCCTCGACGAGCGACCAGTCGAGGCGATCGATGCTCGTGTAGAGGGGGACCACGGCGAACGGGAGCGAGGCCGCGACGAGGCCGATCGTGACCGCCGTCCAGCTGGGATAGACGTCGCGGCCCGGGTCGATCCACCCGAGCCAGGCGGCGAGCTTGGCAGGCAGGAGCTGCGCCGACAGGAGGAGCTTCCAGCTGAACGTGCGGATCACGAGGTTCGTGCAGAGCGGGACGATGATGAGCGCGAGCCAGAAGAAGCGCCGGCGCCGAGAGCCGCGCGCGATGAAGAACGCCATCGGATAGGCGAGCATCACGGAGGCGGTCGTCACGACGAGCGCGAGGACGATGCTCCTGATGAGGATGCGCGCGTTCTCGCCGGACGCGGAGCCGAAGATGCGCTCGAACGACTCGAACGACAGCTCCCAGAGCAGGGCGCCGTCCGCGTCGCGCTTGAGGAACGACACGACGAGGAGCGCCAGGCTCGGCAAGAGGAGGAACACGGACAGCCAGGAGACGCCGCCCGCGATGAGCAGGGACCCCCGCGCGAGGAGCCTGCGCCGCGTCGTGAGCTGGCCATACCAGACCGTGGGCTCAGTCACTGAGCACCTCGAGCCGCTCGGCGGGCAGGGCGAGCCAGACCGAGGAGCCGGGCTTGAGCCGCGAGCGGGGGCTGAGCTGCACGCGCAGCGGCCCGGGCTCGATGATGAGCTCCACGTGATCGCCGCGGTAGAAGCTCTCCTTCACCACGCCGCGCACGCCGTTCTCCGGCGGCTCGTTGTCGCAGAGCTCGATCCACTCGGGGTGGATCGCGAGCGTGCCGTACTCCCACTGAGGCTTGGTCTGCACCCTCAGCGCGCCCACCGTCGTGAAGACGAGCGTGGCGCCGACGCGCTGCGCGGAGATGAGGTTGGCCGCGCCGAAGAACTCGGCGGCGAAGCGGCTCTGCGGCCGCTCGTAGACCTCGGCCGTCGCCCCCTGCTGCTCGATGCGGCCCTTGTTCATCAGCACGATGCGGTCCGAGACGGTCATCGCCTCGTCCTGATCGTGCGTGACGAGCACGAACGTCTTGCCGAGCGCGCGCTGGAGCCGGCGCAGGTCGAGCTGCACCTCGGCGCGCAGCTTCGCGTCGAGCGCCGACATCGGCTCGTCGAGCAGCAGCACCTCAGGCTCGTTGACGACCGCGCGCGCGAGCGCGACTCGCTGCTTCTGACCGCCCGAGATCTGGTGCGGATACCGCTCCGCGAGGTCATCGAGCTTCAGCATCGAGAGGCTCGAACGCACGCGCTCGCGCACCTCGGCGTCAGGGAAGCTGCGCGACCTCAGGCCGAAGGCCACGTTCTCGAACACGCTCAGATGCGGGAACAGCGCATAGTTCTGGAACACGGTGTTCACCGGCCTGCGGTTCGCCGGCAGGTGGTCAACCGCCCTGCCCGCGAGCAGGATCTGCCCCCGATCGGCGCGATCGAGCCCCGCGATGATGCGGAGCAGCGTCGTCTTGCCGCAGCCCGAAGGCCCGAGGAGCGTGATGAACTCGCCGGCCTCCGCCGTGAACGACACGTCGTTCAGTATCTGTGTCTTACCGAAGCTCTTGCTGACGTTCTCTACAACGAGGCTGCATCCCGGGTTGCGCTCGGCCGCGCTCTCGGTCAGGGGCGTCATGCTGCGCTGCCCCGGCGACGAGAAGAAGTCTCTCAACCTCTGGATCACCCCAGCAAACCCTTCGCGCGTGGCGCTTTCCGAACCGCTTCCGAAGCCTCGGAGCGTACTACGCAGACCATGATGCCCTCCCGTTGTCAACTGGGTGCGCGCCGGGCTGACCGGCTGAGCGGCGCGCGCCCGGCCGGGCTCTTTTCGCTCGCAGGCGGCGTACGCTACCGCCCTTCCCCTGGGCGTGCCACCTTTCTGCCGATCCTGCTCGCGGCGCGCTCCAGCGCCGCGCAGGGCTTGCGCGGCGCTGGAGCGCTCCCCACGCGTTCGCCGCGCGCTCCCCACGCGCTCCCCACGCGCGCCCCACGCGCTCCCCACGCACTCCCCACGCGCTCCCCACGCACTGCTTGCCACCGCTCGGCGCCGGTGATTTCTTGGTCCCACGCATGGGCCTGAGGAACGCGAGACCCGAGTTTGGAGGCACGCGTCGCTTCCAGGTCGTTCGCGTCGTGGGCCGCGGCGGGATGGGGGTTGTCTACGAGGCCTTCGATCGCGAGCGGAAGGGGCGGGTCGCGCTCAAGATCCTCCGGAATCTGAGCGCCGACGCGCGCCTCCGGTTCAAGAACGAGTTCCGCGCGCTCCAGGACATCCAGCACCCGAACCTGGTCAGCCTCGGCGAGCTCCACGAGGAAGAAGGGCAGCTCTTCTTCACGATGGAGCTCATCCGCGGCGTCGACTTCGTGGTCCACGTGCGGCTCCACGAGGAGGGCGACGCCGGGCCGAGGGGCGAGCCCGCGGGCGTCGGGCGCCGCTCGACCCTGCCGTCGAGCCCCATGTGGTCTGCCGTGCAGGGCCCCGCCTCGGAGCCACAGCCCCGGATCAAGCGCCCCTTCCACGAGGCCCGCCTCCGCTCGGCCCTGGCGCAGCTCGCCCAGGGGCTCGCGGCGGTGCATGCGGCTTACAAGGTTCACCGCGATATCAAGCCTTCCAACGTCCTCGTGACCGCGGAAGAGCGGGTGGTCCTCCTCGACTTCGGCTTCGTCGCCGACGCGAGCGGCACAGGGCGCGAGCAGGCCGTCGTCGGAACGCTCCATTACATGGCGCCCGAGCAGGCCGAGGCCAAGGCGGCCGGGCCCGAGGCGGACATCTACAGTGTCGGGGTCATGCTTTACCTCGCGCTGACCGGCGTCTACCCGTTCCAGACGGCGCCCAAGGCGGCGCTCGACATGATGCGGCGAGCGGAGCCTCCGCCGCCGAGCCGGCTCGTCGAGGACATGCCCCCCGACATCGACGAGCTCTGCGTGGACATGCTGCGCATCGACCCGGCCGCCCGGCCGACCGCGCGCGACGTGCTGCGCCGGCTGCAGGTGCAGGAGCTCATCGAGGAGCCGCCCGTCCTCTCGCAGCGCATCGGCTTCGTCGGCAGGCGCAGCGAGCTCGCCGCGCTCGATGGCGCGTTCGCGGAGGCGAAGCTCGGGCGCGCGGTCACGCGGTTCATCGAGGGCGAGTCGGGCGTCGGCAAGAGCGCGCTCCTGCGCCGGTTCCTGGAGCGCATCGACAAGGAGGCGCTCGTCCTCGCGGGGCGCTGCTACGAGCGCGAGGCCGTCCCCTACAAGGCGGTGGACGAGCTCATCGACGGGCTGAGCCGGCACCTCGTGCGCCGCCCCCCCGAGCAGGTCAAGGCGCTGCTGCCGCCCAACGCGGGCCTGCTCGGCACCGTGTTCCCGGTGCTCCGGACGGTCCCGGCGATCACGGAGGCGCGCGCCCGGCGCAAGGCGATCGACCCGCCCGAGATCCGCGCCCTCGTCTTCGCCGCGCTCCGGGAGCTCTTGGGCCGGCTCGCGGCCGAGCGGCCGCTCGTGCTCGCGATCGACGATCTCCAGTGGGCGGACGCCGACAGCGTCGCGCTGCTCTCGGAGGTGATGCGCCCGTGGACCGAGGCCGATCTCCACGCCGCGACGAGGCCCGGCTCGTTCGCCGGCCTCGATGGGCCCGTGTCCTCGGGCGCGCTGGTCGACCCCTCGCGCCCGCGCGCGATGATGCTCGTGGCGACGGTGCGGACCGCCTCGGAGACCGCGCCGCCCGTCTCGCGGCAGCTCGGGGTGCCGATCGACTCGCTCGGGCACATCATCCTCCACCGCCTGTCGCTCGCGGAGGCGCAGGAGCTCTGCGCGCTCCTCCTCCGCGGCGCCCAAGCCCAGGTCGGCCGCCCGCTCAGCATCGAGGCGATCGCGCAGGAGGCCGGCGGCCACCCGCTCTTCATCGACGCGCTCCTGCGCCACCGGATGATGTCCCCGGACGCCGACGGCGGTCCGGTGCGCCTCGACGACGTCCTCTGGGCGCGGATCAGCCGGCTCGACCCGCGGGCGCGCCAGCTGCTCGAGCTCGTCGTATGCGCCGGCGCGCCGGTGCTGACGTCAGTGGCCGCGCACGCCATGGCGGCCGACTTCGGCGAGCTCACCCGGGTGCTCTCGGCCCTGCGCGCGGCGAACCTCGTGCGGACCGGCGGCTCGGGTCAGGACGAGTTCCTCGAGCCGTTCCACAACCGCATCCGGGAGACGGTGGCGAGCCGGCTCGACGAGCAGGCGGCGCGCAGCTGGCACGGCCGGCTCGCGCTGGCGCTGGAGGCGTCGGGGCGCGCGGAGCTCGAGGCGCTGGCCGAGCACTGGCGCGCCGCCGGGGATCCCGAGCGCGCCGCCGGCTACGCCGTGCGCGCCGGCGAGCACGCCGAGGCCGCGTTCGCGTTCGACCACGCGGCGCGCCTCTACCGCATGGCGATCGACCTCCACCTGCCCGGCGCGGCGGAGCGGCGGGTCGTGCTCGCCAAGCTCGGCGACGCCCTGAGCAGCGCGGGCCGCGGCGCCAAGGCCGCGGAGGCCTACATGGCCGCGAGCGACGGCGCCCCGGAGTCCGAGGCGATCGATCTCGGCCGCCGGGCCGCGGAGAACCTGCTCCGCGCCGGCTACGTCGACGCCGGGATGGCGGGCCTGCGCTCGGTGCTCGGCGCGGTCGGCATGCAGGTGCCGAAGACGCCGGAGCTCGCTGTCGCGTCGCTGATGCTGCGGCGCGCGCAGGTGCGCCTGCGCGGGCTCAACTTCGTCGAGCGCCCCGCCGACGAGGTCTCGCCCGAGGACCTCATGCGCATCGACGTCTGCTGGTCGGCGGCGATGGGGCTCGCCATCGTCGACCCCACGCGCGGCGCCGACTTCCAGGCGCGCAACCTCCTGCTGTCGCTCAAGGCGGGCGAGCCGTACCGCGTGACGCGCGCGCTCGCCTTCGAGGCGGCCTACCTCGCGATCGACGGCGGCCCGTCCGCGTCCCGCGTCGCCGACCTGCTCTCGACGGCGAGCGCGATCGCGGCGCGCATCGGCAGGCCTCACGCGCTCGGCCTCGTCGGCTTCGTCGGCGGCGTCACCGCGACGCTGTTCGGCCGCTGGCAGCAGGGCGTGGCCGATCTCGACCGGGCGGACACCATCTTTCGCGAGCGCTGCACCGGCGTCACGTGGGAGCGGAGCTGGGCGCACACCTTCTCGGTCTGGGCGCTCTGGTACGGCGGCGAGACGCGCGAGTTCATGCGCCGGGTCCCGATGTACCTGCAGGCGGCCGACGAGCGCGGCGACCGCTACCTCGCCACGAGCCTCCGCTCCTCGCAGAGCAACGCCTACTGGCTCGTCGGAGACGACCCCGACTCCGCGCTGCGCCAGGCGCAGGACGCCATCCGGAGCTGGTCGAAGGCGGGCTTCCAGCTGCAGAGCTACTTCGATCTCGTCGCCCGCGCGCACATCGGCCTGTACCGGGGCGAGGGCGAGGCGACGTACCGCCTCTTCGCGGAGCAGCGGGCGGGCCTCGAGAGCTCGCTCGTCCTGCGCATCCAGGCCGTGCGCATCATCATCACCCACCTCCGGGCCTGCGCCGCGCTGGCCGCCGCCGCCGCGTCCACGCCGGCCGACGCGGAGCCGCTGTACGAGGAGGCGACGCGCGCCGCCCGCAAGATCGACGCGGAGCACATGCCCTGGGCCGACCCGCTCGCGGCCGCGGTGCGCGCGGCGATCGCCGCGGCCCGCGGCGAGGGGGAGGCGGCCGTCCAGCAGCTGGCCGACGCGCTGCGCGGCTTCGAGGCCGCCGGCATGGCCCTCTACGCCGCGGCGGCGCGGCGCCGCCACGGCGAGCTGCTGAAGGGCGACGAGGGCCGCGCCGCCGTCGAGGCGGCGAACGGCTGGATGCACGAGCAGGGCATCGTGAACCCGGACCGCATGACCGCGATGCTCCTCCCCGGTTTTGCGAGCTAGCGCGGAGCGCCTCAGGCTTTCACGCGCAGGACGGCCGTGCCCTTCGCCTTGCCGTAGAGCTGCTTGATCTCGATCTTGTACTCGCCGGGGGACGACGCGCTGAACTCGACGGGCGAGGCGCTCTGCGGCTTGCCGGTGGGCAGATCGCGCAGCACACGCTCGATGATGATCTTCCCCGAAGGGGAGCGGATCTTGATGTTGAACGGCGGGGTCGCCTCGTCGTAGGCGCGGAACACGAGGCGCACGGTGTCTCCGACCGAGACCGGGGTGGTCTGGCTGATCGTCTCGATGTCGCCTTCGTTCTCAACGGTATCGGCCACGCGTCGCTCGTCCCGTGAGGTGCCTCACTGCGGTCCCTCGGCGCTCATTGTAGTCGCGTCCGGCGGAGATTCGCGAATTTGGAGCGCGCGGCCGGCTGGCGCCGCCGGAGGAGGCCGACCGCGGGCCGCCTCCGCCGGGGAGCTCAGGCCTTCGACCATCGCAGGCGCGGCTGGCGCGCGGCGCGGGCCTCGTCGAGGCGGCCGACCACCGTGCCGTGGGGCGCCTGCTTCACGACCTCCGGCGTCTCCTGCGCCTCCTTGAGGATGCTGAGCATCGCGGCCACGAACTCGTCGAGGGTCTCGCGGGTCTCCGTCTCCGTCGGCTCGATCATCAGGGCGCCGGGCACGACCAGCGGGAAGTAGACCGTGGGCGCGTGAAAGCCGTAGTCGAGCAGCCGCTTGGCGACGTCGAGCGTCTTGACCCCGGTCTCCTTCTCCAGCTGGCTGTCGGAGAGCACCACCTCGTGCATGCACGGCTGCGGTACCGGCGCGAGGTAGTGGTCCTTCAGCTTGGCCCACAGGTAGCGCGCGTTGAGCACGGCGAGGCTGCTCGCCGCCGTGAGGCCGTCGCCGCCCATCTCGCGGATGTACGTGTACGCCCGGATGAACATGCCGAAGTTGCCCGTGAAGGCCCGGAGCCGCCCGACGCTCTGGGGCCGGTCGCGGTCCCACGCGAAGGCGTCGCCGCGCCGCACGAGGACGGGCGACGGCTGGAACGGCTCCAGGTGTTTCTTGAAGCAGACCGGCCCGGAGCCGGGGCCGCCGCCGCCGTGCGGGGTCGTGAACGTCTTGTGCAGGTTGATGTGGATGACGTCCATGCCGACGTCGCCCGGGCGCGCGTGCCCCATGATGGCGTTCGTGTTCGCGCCGTCGCCGTACACGAGCCCGCCCTTGTCGTGGATGAGCTTGATGATCGCCGGCAGGTGCGTCTCGTAGGCCCCGAGGGTGTTCGGGTTCGTGATCATCAGCCCGCAGACGTCGCCGTCCGACCCCTCGCGCTCGATCGCGGCGAGGACCTGCTCGGGGTGGGTGATGCCGTCGGCGGTCTTCTCGATCCGGACGGCCACGAGCCCGTTGAGCGCGCAGCTCGCCGGGTTCGTGCCGTGGGCGCTCTCCGGGATGAACACCTTCCTCGGCGAGCGCCCCTTCGACTCGTGGAACGCCCGCATCATCATCAGCCCGGCGAGCTCGCCCTGCGCGCCCGCGGAGGGCTGCAGCGAGCAGCCGTCCATCCCGCTGACCTCGCAGAGCGCCTCCTGCAGGCGCCACATCACCTCGAGCGAGCCCTGGCTGAGCTCGTCGGGCGTCATCGGGTGCAGCTTCGCGAACCCGGGGATGCGCGCGGCCCACTCGTTGATCTTCGGGTTGTACTTCATCGTGCACGACCCGAGCGGGTACATCTGCCCGTCGATGCAGAAGTTCCACTGCGAGAGCCGGATGAAGTGCCGGAAGGCCTCCGGCTCGCTCACCTCCGGCAGGCCGGCCGGCTCCTTGCGGGCGAGCGCGCCGTAGTGGGCGGCGGGCTCGACCTCGGGCACGTCGAGCGGGGGGAGCGACGCGCCGGTCCTGCCCGGCGTGCCACGCTCGAAGATGGGGGGTTCGCGGAACTGAATGCCTCGAGGCTGCGGTTGGGTCATCGGGGGCTGTTATGTCAGAGGCCGGGGGGCTCGGCAGGTGCTTCGTCGGAGGGAGATGCGGGCGGCTCGGGCGCGCCTTCCTCCTGGTTCGCGCTGTCCCAGTCGCCGCCGCCCATGTCGGAGGCGCCGGAGCCCCCGATCGACTTCAGATCCGGGAGCATGTTGCGCTGCTTGACCGCTTCCCAGGGCTCGCCGACCTCGTCCTTGTTGCGGCCGATCTCGCCTGCCAGCCGGTCGTCGACGTTCTCGCCCTCAGGCCGCTGGTACTTGAAGTACCCCCGGCCTTCCTTGGTCGCGCTCTGCCCGATCGCGCCGATGGTGTGCTCGGTCCACGTGAACTTGATGAGGTCGCCTGTCACCGTCCCGTGCAGCACGCCCCAGCGATCTTTGACGGGGCGGATCCAGCGCCCCTCGATGGCGTCGTTGTCCTGCACGAGGTGCAGGTAGCCGTAGAGCTCGCTGTAATAGACCCCCGTCCAGTCGCCGCCTTCGGGCATGTCACCGGCCTGCACCTTGGCCGTCTTGGGCGGGGGATTCGAGCTGCAGCCAAGCGCCGTCGTCCCCATCAGGAGGGCACATGCGGCGCCAGCAATCCAAAGCCGTCGCGATACGTTCATGGCGGCGGAGCCTAGCACAGCACCTACCCGCACCCATACCCCCGCCATGCGCCTCCGACGTCGCGCGGGGGCGCGAGCGGAGGTGGGGAACGGGAACGGGAACGGGGGTGGAGCGCGTGCGTGCGCGCTACGTCACGAACGTGTACTTGCCTCCCTCCTGCAATGACGTGTGCCACCTGCGCGCCAGAAGGAGGAGCGTAACGTACCGTTCGGCGTGTGCGCGATGTGCGCGACTGCGTCAATTTTCCGCTTCCACCTCCTTGTAGGGCCCAGAGCGCTGGTAAGCTCCCTGGCATGATGAACTCCCTTGTCTCCAACCGAGGTTTTGTAATTCCCGGTAGAATCGCTCTCTTCACCAGCGTCCTCGCCCTCGCGGCCTGCGAAGGGCAGCTCGGCAACCTGGACGGCACCTCTCCCACCACCGGCAGCGGCAGCGGCAGCGGCAGCGGCAGTGGCTCCTCTGGCTCCGGTGGCTACCGCCCCCCCGTCGGTGGGGGCTCCAAGCCGCTGCCGGCCGCCGCGTCGTGCGCTCCTGCGTCGAGCGGCTCCTCCGACGTCGCGGAGCCCCAGCTCTTCCTCCAGCTGTCCGACGACGACGAGAGCGCGTGGCTCGGGTCGCCGGTGGTCGCCGATCTCGACGGCGACGGCGAGCAGGAGATCCTGGTGACGCACAACGGCAACGTCGTCGTCTGGGGCCCCGACGGCGAGCAGAAGTGGCGGTACACCGAGTCGCGCCAGAACGGCCGCATCTGGGCGAGCCCGATCGTCGCGGACTTCCGCGGCGACGGGCAGCTCGAGGTGGTCTTCGCGGCGCGCACCACGATCTACATGCTCGACGCGAGCGGCCGGCTGGTGAGCGGCTGGCCCGTCACCTGGAACGACGAGATCCGCTCCCTCGCCGCGGGCGACATCGACGGCGACGGTCAGCTCGACGTCGTCGCCGCGAGCACCGGCAGGTCCGACTACTCCGACATTTTGATGGCCTTCCACGCGAGCGGGTCGGCGGTCGCGGGCTTCCCGCCGATCGAGAGCCAGACGATCGGCTGCGACGCGCGCCGCAGCGACGACGCCGAGTGCTGGATCGTGGGCGGCTACGACCAGAACCTGGCCATCGGCGATCTCGACGGCGATGGATCGCAGGACATCGTCTCGCCGATGGATAACTCCTATGCCGGGTTCTATCACGGCACGGGGGAGGCCTTCGACGCGAATCCCATGTTCGAGGGCCGGCCGAAGACGCCGGGCGTGCGGTACATGCACGATCTCGAGCTCGCGAAGCAGGGCTTCGGCGACAGCAGCGACCTGCAGGCCTATTTCAAGAACTCGGCCCCTGCGATCGCGGACCTCGACGGCGACGGCACGCCGGAGATCGTCATGCTCGCGGCGGCCGAGGACGTCGCCATGAACGACCAGTCCCAGGGCGTCGGCCTGTGGGCGGTCCGCAACGACGCGAGCCGCATCGAGGGGTGGGAGAGCCCGTTCTACGCCTCGGACTACCTGTCCGGCGGCGAGGATTTCGACGGCAACATCGTGGCCATGACGCAGCAGGTGACCGTGGCCGATCTCGACGCGACGCGCGCCGGGCCCGAGATGATCTTCGCGGGCCTGGACGGGCGGATCCACGCGGTCTACGCCGACAAGACCGAGTTCTGGGACGTCACCTACACGGACGACACGCAGGTGCTCACGGGCGGCGTCGTGGTCGGGGATCTGTCGGGCGACGGCATCCCCGAGATCGTGTTCAACACCTACTCGACCGATGAGAACAGGAGCCACCTCTTCGTCCTCGACGCCGGCGGCACGATCCTCCACAAGATCCCGCTGCCGCGGCTCGGCGCGATGCCGGTGCCGACGCTGGCCGACGTGAACGGCGACGGGACGATCGAGATCGTCGTGTCGCTCCGCGAGATCGGGTGGAACGGGGCGGACCCGGAGCCGAACACGTACGTGTACACGGTGCCGGGATCGGCGACGAACTGCCTGCTCTGGCCGACCGCCCGCGGCAACTACTACAGAAACGGCTGGGTCCGCGCGGCCGACTGACACGCTCCGAGGACCGTTCGCGCGCCGGCGCTGAAGCTGAAGAAGGAGCGCCGGCGCTGAGAGGGCCGATCGCCGCGGCGGTCGGCCCTTCGCCGTCCTGGCCTCGCCGTCGCGGGGGTCCTCCTGGGAGAGGCCGGCGAGGCGCTCAGGCCGCGAGCGCCTCGCGGCAGGCGGCGATCGTCCGCTCGATGTCCTCTTCCGAGTGCGCGCCGCTCAGGAACGCCGCCTCGTACTGCGACGGAGGCCAGTAGACGCCTCGCGCGAGCATCGCCGCGTGGAAGGCGCTGAAGCGCTTCGTGTCGGACGTGGCGGCGTCGGCCCAGGAGCGGACCGGGCCCTTCGTGAAGAACAGCGTGATCATCGAGCCGACCCGCTGGACGCACGCGGCCGCGCCGGCGCCCTCGGCGGCGGCCCGGAGGCCCGCCTCGAGGGAAGCGCCGAGCTTCTCGAGCCGCTCGTAGAGCGCGGGCGTCAGGCGATCGAGCGTCGCGAGCCCCGCCGTGACCGCGAGCGGGTTGCCGCTGAGCGTGCCCGCCTGGTACACGGGGCCGAGCGGTGAGACGACGCGCATCACGTCGGCGCGGCCGCCGTAGGCCGCGAGGGGCATGCCGCCGCCGACGATCTTGCCGAGCGTCGTCAGATCCGGCCGGAGGCCGAAGCGCTCCTGCGCGCCGCCGCGGGCGAGGCGGCAGCCGGTCATCACCTCGTCGAAGATCGAGAGCGCGCCGTGCTTGCGGCAGAGGTCGATGACGAGGGCGAGGAACCCGGGCTCGGGCGGGACGCAGCCCATGTTGCCGACCACGGGCTCGAGGATGACCGCGGCGATGTCGCCGCCGCGCGCGGCGAAGGCGGCCTCGAGGGCGGCCGGGTCGTTGTAGGGCAAGGACAGCGTGGTGCGGGCGATGCTCTCGGGGACGCCGGCGGAGTCGGGGGCGCCGAAGGTGGCGAGCCCGCTGCCCGCCTTGACGAGCAGGTGATCGGCGTGGCCGTGGTAGCAGCCCTCGAACTTGATGATGGCGTCGCGGCGCGTGAAGCCGCGCGCGACGCGGATGGCGCTCATCGTGGCCTCGGTGCCGCTCGAGACGCAGCGCAGCATGTCGATGCTCGGGTAGAGCTCGCGGATCTTCTCGGCGAAGCGGACCTCGAGCTCGGTCGGCGCGCCGAACGAGAGGCCGCCGAGGGCGGCCTCTCGGACGGCCTCGATGACGGCGGGGTCCGCGTGGCCGAGGATGGCCGGCCCCCAGGAGCCGACGTAGTCGATGTACTCGGCCCCGTCGGCGTCGAACAGCCGCGCGCCCCGGGCGCGCGCGATGAACAGGGGGTCGCCGCCGACGGCGCGGAAGGCGCGCACGGGGCTGTTCACGCCGCCCGGCAGGACGGCGGCGGCGCGGTCGAACAGGGCTTTGGAGGCGGGGGCCCGGTCCGCGCGGGCGGGCGGAGCGCTTGTCGCGTTCGTCATCGTGCTCCGGCCATAGCAGGGGCGAGGCGAGGGAGCGACGCGGATCGCGGGCGCGGGGAGAGGGGCGTGGAGGACGCGGGGCGTCGCATCGCGGATGCCGGGCGCGGGGCGTCGCGGGCATCACGGACGCCGGGATCGAGGCGTCGCGGGCGCTGGCGCGCCACACGAGCCTTTCCGGCGCGGTCGCGCTTGGCTATGGTGATCGTCTGGAGAGAGGGGCCGCGACCCGCGGCCGGGCTGCTCCTGGGGACCGCGGGCGCGGCTCCCCGAGCACCAGCATCTGGTGAGCCATGCGGATCTCCGAGGACCCCGGTCCGGGGCAGCGTCTCGGGCGATATGAGCTTCTGCGCCTCATCGGCGAGGGTGGGATGGCCCAGGTATGGGCCGCGCGCATGGAGGGCTCCCGCGGCTTTCACAAGGTCGTCGCGCTGAAGACGCTCATCCCGGCGCTCGCGCGCGATCCTCAGTTCCAGCGCATGTTCCTCGACGAGGCGAACCTCGCCTCGAAGATCCACCACCGCAACGTGGTCGAGATCCTCGACCTCGGCGACACGGACGGCGTGCTCTTCCTCGTGATGGAGTGGATCGACGGGCAGACGATGCAGCAGCTGCTCCGGCCGGGCCTCCGTCCGATGCCGCTCTCCCCGGCGATCGCCTCGCGCATCGTGGCCGACGCGGCGCACGGGCTGCACGCGGCGCACGACCTCCACGACGACCGCGGGGAGCCGCTCGGCATCGTGCACCGCGACGTCTGCCCGCAGAACATCCTCATCGATCGCGACGGCACGGTGAAGGTGGCCGATTTCGGGATCGTGAAGGCGTTCGAGCGCCTGGGCGACACGACGCAGACGGGCGAGATCAAGGGCAAGGGCGAGTACATGTCGCCGGAGCAGGCGCAGGGCCAGCCGGTCGATCGCCGCTCGGACATCTTCTCGCTCGGCGTGGTGCTCTTCGAGGCGGTGACGGGCGCGCTCCCGTTCCAGGTGCTGCACGACCTCGTGCTGCCGCAGACCGGGGTGCCGGAGCCGCCGCGCCCCACGCTGATCGCGCCGCATTGCCCGCGAGATCTGGAGGAGATCATCGTGAAGGCGCTCGCGCGCGATCCGCGGAAGCGCTTCCAGACGGCGGGCGAGATGGCGAGCGTGCTGGAGGATTTCCTCATGCGCAGGTCGGGCGTGGTGACGCCCGCGCACGTGGCGGAGCTCCTCCTTTCGCGCTGCGGGGAGAGCATGGAGGAGGAGCGGCAGCGCATCGCGGCCGCCGTCGCCCCGCAGCAGCGCGCGGGGTGGCGGCCGAAGCCGGGCGCGACGCTGTCCGCGGGGCCGCCCTCCGAGGGCCGGCGGAGCGTGCGCTCGGAGCCGCGGCGGGGGCTCGGCGGGCTGATGCGCGCCGGCGGCGACGCGCTGCGCCCGGTGGCGCTGCCGTGGCTCGTGGCCTCGGTGTCCACGGGCGTCGCGGTGGCGTCGCTCATGTTCGTCGCGCTGAGCCGGCCGAGGGATCAGCGGTCGCTCGTGGATCCGATCGCGGTGCAGATCGAGCCGAGCGCCGCGGTGGTGCGGCTGAACGGCGTGGTGCTCGGCGTGGGCAGCCAGGTCATCGCGCGGCCGATGCCTGGGGTGTCGCTCTCGGTGGACGTGCGAACGAGCGACGGCGTCTCGCAGACGGTCGAGATCACGTCGGAGTCCCCCGCGCGGATCCAGCTGAACCTGGCGCGCAAGGGCGAGGCCGGGACCGCGGCGCCGCCGGGCAGCAGGGTCGCTCCGGCGCCGAGGTAGCCGCGCGGCCGGCTTGACGGCGCCATGTCCGTGGCCGACATCTCCGGGGGAGGACCTCGCATGACGGCGCTCGAGGATCTGCGTCCGGGGCAGAGCATCGCGATCCATGAGGTGGGCGATGAGGGGGAGGGCGCCGCGCGCGGCGACCTGGAGGGCGCTGCTGGCGACCTGGAGGGCGTTGCCGCTGACGAGCGTGGGGCGGGAGCCAGCGTTCCTGGATGCCGCGTCCGTCTTGCCCTTGGGGTCTCCGAGCTGCCCGGCGATCGCGCCGTGGTGGTGCTTCACGAGGACGTGATCCTGCGGTGGCGGCCCACGCCGAAGCGGCCGGAGGGCGCCCTCGCGCGGCTCTCCGAGGTGGTGGTGGGCGCCGCGATCGCGATCGAGCACCGCGGCATCTGGGACGAGGGGCTCGTCCTCGGCCGCGTTGTGCGCCCGGCGCGCCAGGGGGGCTTCCGGGTCGACGGCGACGTGGAGCGCTATCCATCCATCGACGACGCCGAGCATGCGCACGGCCCGCTCGAGGCGGGCGAGCCGCAAGCGCCGCCGGCGAGGACCGGCGAGCCGGCGTTCGAGCTGGGCGAGCCGATCGGGCGCGACGCACGCGGGATCGGGCGCAGGGCGAGGAGGTAGCTGCCGCGCCGTGCGCAGCGGCGCGCGGCTTCGCGACCATGTCTCCACACCGCAGCTCATCTCGCTGCTCGGCTCCGGACGGTGTGAGGGACGAGCGCGCTGAGGCAGCTCCGCCGAAGATGGATCATGGAGAGTCGCTCGGCTCCGAGCAGGTGCTCTGAGGACTGGAAGACTGGACCCCTCAGAAAACCTGGCACGGTCGCCGAGACGGCTCGCTCTGGCGTGGAATCCCGGAGAGGACCGTGCACCGCCGAGGGCGCGCGCTTCTCGGCAGGTCCGGCGAGCATCGGTGTCCATGCCCGAACCGTTCGACTCGGGTGAAGCGCGCTCGCACCGCGGCGGCGCCGCGCGCAGCCGGCCGGTCCGGCGTCGCGCGCCCCTCTGCTACCCTGCCGCGAATGGAACGCCACCGCTCGCTCCGCATGACCCTCCTCCTCGCCGCCGGCGCCGCCGGCTGCTCCAACGCGAAGAGCCCCGAGATCGCGGTCGTCACGCTCGGCGAGCCGCAGACGGCCACGCCTCGCGACGCCGGCGTCCCGGACGAACAAACCGCGCCTGCGCCCCGGCCGCCGCGCGGCGTCGGCTGGGTGACGGAGCGGGATGGCACCGTGCACCGCGCCACGCGGGTCCGGTGCGACGCGACCATCGATCAGCGCGCGTGCAGCGGCACCGAACGAACGTTCCAGTGCAGGACGGACGCCGATTGCAACGAGGGACCTCGCGGAAAGTGCGTGAGCTCGTTCGGGCAGATAGGCGCGTATTGCGGCTGCGAGTACGCCTGCGAGAGCGACGCGGAGTGCGGCGCGTCCGAGGCCTGCGTGTGCAAGGGGACAGGCGCCCTCCGGGAGCAGCACTCGGTCTGCGCAAAGGCCCTCTGCTCGGTCGACGCCGATTGCCCCGGCAGCACCTGCGGCCTGTCGGCGTACTTCAACGGCTGCTGGGAGCAGGTGACGCTCGCCTGCCGCACCAAGGAAGATACCTGTCAGAGCGACGCGGACTGCCGATCGGAGGAGAGCCGCGGCGCCGCCTGCGTCGTCACCGACCCGGATGCCGAGAGCGTGCGCTGGGAGTGCGCCGGGATCTCGTGCGCCATCGGCCGCCCGCTCGTCGTCGACGGCCAGGCGCGCGCCGCGCAGGGCGCCGCGCGCGACGACTGGCGCGCTCCCGCCGAGCTCGATGTCGCGTCCCTCTCGCCCGAGCTGCGCGAGCTCGCCGCGGCGCACTACGCCGCCGTGGCGGCGCTCGAGCACGCGTCCATCGCGAGCTTCGCCCGCTTCTCCCTCCAGCTGCTCGCGCTCGGCGCGCCGGCCGCCCTCGTCGGCGAGGCGCACCGCGCCGGGCTCGACGAGGTGGAGCACGCGCGCCTCGCCTACGGCGTCGCCTCCCGCCTCGCCGGCCGGGCCATCGGCCCCGGGCCGCTGCTCGAGGCGGCAACGGCGCCGCTCGGCGCCGGCGTCGCCGAGGTGGTGGAGGCGCTCGTCGAGGAGGGCTGCGTTGGCGAGGCGCTGGGCGCGGCGGAGGGCCGTGAGATCGCGCAGCGCGCGGGGGATCCGGCGCTCGCGGCCACGCTCGCGCGCATCGCCGCCGACGAGGAACGGCACGCGGCGCTCTCGTGGAGGGCGCTCTCGTGGATGCTCGCGACGTTCGGCGAGCCGGCGCGCTCCGCGGCGGAGCGGGCGTTCTCCCGCGCCGCCGCCCGCTACGCCGTCGACCCGGCCCCCGGGCCCGCCGTGCACGAGGCGCTCGGCCTGCTCCCGGCGCGCGCGCTCGGGGCGCTGCGCCGCGAGGTGCTCGCCGAGGTCATCGCGCCGTGCCGCGCGGCCTTACCGGGGCTGTCGTGCGACAGCACCGCAGCGCAACCGTCGAGTCCGCCACAGGCATCCTCCTGACCGCAGCGGATTGATGAGGCAGATTCGCTCACTCCCGTGGCAACTTGCCACAGCGGGGAGGGAGGCAGTCGCGTGGATTCGGGAGAAAAGGGGGCACCTGTGCCGTGCACCGGATCTTGCACGGGGGGCCGGCACTCGAATCCACGTGAGGAGGTCTTTACCCATGGTCGCATCGCGCAACGCGCTCGTCCTGACGATCGGTCTCGCTGTCGGCGTCGGCTGCTCCAACACGCCCCCGGCGAGCAGCCCCAGCACGAACGAAGCACCTCCGCAGCCGGCCCCGACCGCCGCCCCGCCGCTGCCGGAGGCGGCGCCTCCCGCGACGCCGCCGGCTCCGCCGCCCGGCACCGAGCCGCAGGCGGGGGCGGCGCAGCCGGGGACGGCCACGACGCCGAGCGCCCCGGCCGAGGCCCCGTTGACCGACGAGCAGATCCTCGCCGTGCTCGACGCCTCGAACAAGAAGGAGATCGACGAGGCCCAGCTCGCGCAGACGAAGGCCAAGAGCAAGGACGTGAAGGCCTATGCCAAGGCCATCGCCCAGCACCACACCGAGGCCAAGGCGAAGCAGGCCAAGCTGGTCAAGAAGCTCGGTATCACGGCGGCGGACTCGGACAAGAGCAAGCAGCTCACCGAGGAGACGCAGAGCGCGATCGAGCAGCTGAAGGCGCTGCAAGGGGCCGATTTCGATCAGCAGTTCGTGGCCACGATGATCAAGGATCACCAGAACACGCTCGACTTCCTCGACAGGAAGGCGCTGCCGAACGCGAAGAACGCCGATCTGAAGGCGATGGTCGAGAAGGACCTCCGGCCGACGATCGAGAAGCACCTGAAGGACGCGGAGGCGCTCTCGCAGAAGCTCGGCCCGGCGGGCGCGGGCGCGACAGGGACCCAGGGCGGCGCGCAGCCGCCGGCCCCTGGCACGAAGCCCGGCACGCAGGAGGCCGCGCCCCCGCCGAAGTAGTTGGCCGCAGGCGAGGACGGCAGAAGGAGACGAGAGCGGGGCGCGTCGTCAGCGCCGATGCGTCCCGCTCAGCTGAGAGAGACCCAGACCGATTTGAGCTGCGTCAGCTCGTCGAGCACCGCGCGGCCGTTCTCCCGCCCGAAGCCGGACTGCTTGTACCCGCCGTACGGGCTCGCCGCGTCGAAGCGGTTGTACGTGTTGATCCAGACCGTGCCCGCCGAGAGGCGCGCGGCCAGCGCGTGCGCCTTGCCGACGTCGCGCGTCCAGATGCCTGCCGCGAGGCCGAACTCGGTCGCGTTCGCGACGCGCGCGGCCTCCTCCACGTCGTCGAAGGGGAGGACCGCCAGCACGGGGCCGAAGATCTCCTCGCGGGCGAGGGCCATCGACGGGGAGACCGCCGAGAACACCGTCGGCTCGACGAAGAACCCCGGACCCTCGCGGCGCCCGCCGGTCTCGCGGCGCGCCCCCTCGGCCGCGCCACGGTCGATGTAGCCGAGCACCTTCGTGAAGTGCGCCTCCGAGACGAGGGGGCCCAGCTGCGTCGACGGATCGAGCGGATCGCCGGGGACCAGCCGGCGCGCGCCGCTCGTGACCACCTCCAGCACGCGGTCGTGCACCGACCGCTCCACGAGGAGCCGGCTCCCCGCCGTGCAGAGCTCGCCCTGGTTGTAGAAGATGGCCGTCACCGCCGCCTTCGCGGCGCTCTCCACGTCCGCGTCCGCGAACACGATGTTGGGGCTCTTGCCGCCCAGCTCCAGCGACACCTTCTTCAGCGTGCCCGCCGCCGCGCGCATGATCGTCCTGCCCGTCTCCGTGCCGCCCGTGAACGAGATCTTCGCGACGCCCGGGTGCTCGACGAGCGCCGCCCCCGCCTCCTCGCCGTGCCCCGTGACGACGTTGACGACGCCCGGCGGCACCCCCGCCTCCGCGAGGATGCGCGCCAGCTCCAGCGTCGTGAGGCTCGCCTCCTCCGGCGGCTTGACGACCACCACGTTGCCCACCGCGAGCGCGGGCGCCACCTTCCGCGCCGCGAGCAAGAGCGGGAAGTTCCAGGGGATGATCGCGCCGATGACGCCGAGCGGCTCGCGCACGGTGTAGTTCAGGAACGGACCCCGCACCGGGATCGTCTCGCCGCCGAGCTTCGTCGCCCACCCGGAGAAGTAGAAGAACGTGTCCGCCGTGCGCGGCACGTCGATCGTCCGCGCGGCCGAGATCGGCTTGCCGGTGTCGAGCGCCTCGAGCCGCCCGAGCTCCTCGCACCGCGCGAGGATCAGCTCCCCCGCCTTCCACAGGATGCGCGCGCGCTCGTTCGGATCCATCGCCGCCCAGCGCGGAAACGCCGCGCGCGCGGACGCCACGGCGGCGTCCACGTCCTCGCGGCGGCCACGGGCGAGCCGCGCGAGCGCCCCGCCCGTCGCGGGGTTCGCGGTCTCGAACGTCTCGCCCGAGAGCGCCTCCCGCTCGGCGTTGTCGATCCAAAGACCCTTCACCGTCTCGCGCGTGTCACCCATGCCCCCGTCGTAAACCCGCGCACCCGGGCGCGGCAAGCGGCGATGACAGGCGCCCCGGCGTGCGGGATACTCGCGCTGCCTATGGATTTCTCCGATCGCCCCACGCTCCCGTCCGTCCCTCCGCGAAGAGTCGTCACCGAGCTGCCCGGGCCGAAGGCGCGCGCCTGGATGGCGCGCGGCGGCTTCGACATGCAGTCGAGGTACCGCGCGGTCGTGATGGATGACATCGCGAGCCGCGGGTGCTCGCTGGTCGACGTGGACGGCAACGTGTTCCTGGACCTGTTCGCGAACTTCGCGCTCGGGGCGCTCGGCTACAACCACCCCGCGCTGGTCGAGGCGGCGCACCGCGAGGGCTTCATCCGCGCCGTCGCGAACCCGACGTCGACGCCGTTCGTGACGACGCCGGCCTGGTTCGAGTTCGTGGAGGCGCTCGAGCAGCGGTTCGCGCCGCGCGGCATGGCGCGCGTCTTCTGCGTGGACGCCGGGGGCGAGGGCGTCGAGTCCGCGATCAAGGCGGCGTTCATCCGGCACGGCGAGCGCCGGCGGGAGGCCGCCGGGCTGCCGAGGAACCCGCTGGAGCTGCCGGAGGAGCAGCAGAAGCTCATCCTCGGCAACGCGGGCACCGACGCGGTGGTCGTGTCGTTCGCCGGCGCGTTCCACGGCCGGGGCCTCGGGCCGATGTCCGCCACGCACTCGAAGGTGATCCACAAGGCCGACCTGCCCGCGTTCCCCTGGCCCACGGCGCCCTTCCCGGCGAGCCGCTTCCCGCTGGCGCGCTTCGCCGACGAGAACGACCGCGCCGAGGCGGAGGCGCTCGCCGCGCTCGAGCGGATCCTCGGCGATCACGGCGGCCGGGTGGCCGCCGTGATCGTCGAGCCCGTGCAGTCCGAGGGGGGCGATCGGCACGCGAGCGCGGCCTTCTTCCGCCGCGTGCAGGAGCTCGCCGGGAAGGCGGGCGCGGCGCTCATCCTGGACGAGGTGCAGACCGGCATGGGGATCACCGGCACGCTCTGGGCGCACGAGCAGTTCGATCTGCCGCGCCCGCCCGATCTCATGTGCTTCGGGAAGAAGATGCAGATGGGCGGGTTCTTCGCGACGAGCGCGTACGACGTCGCGCAGTTCGGGCGCATGTACCAGACGCGCAACGGCGACCGCGCGCGGTCCGCGATCGCGCTGGCGACGCTCCGGGCGATCGAGTCGGAGGACCTGCTCGGCAACGTGCGCGCGGCGGGCCGCCACTTCCTCTCGCGGCTCGAGGAGCTCTGCGAGCGCTACCCCGCGCTCGCGAGCGAGCCGCGCGGCCGCGGCTTCCTGCTCGCGTTCGACCTGCCGACGACCGCGGCGCGCGACGATTTCCTCGCGCGCGCGCTCCGTCGCGGGGTGTTCGCGAGCTACACGGGGACGCGCTCGGTGCGGCTGCGGCCGCACCTCATCACGACGATGTCGGACGTCGACGAGGCGATCGGCGTCTTCGACGCGGTGCTGCGCGAGATGGCCGGATGATCGTCGATCCGCGCGACGTCTGCCCGGGGGAGGGGCCGGAGAAGGTCGCGCAGGCGCTCGCGCGGTTCTCCGTGGACGAGGCGCGGGACGGCGCGGCGTTCGACGAGGGCTACCGGGCGCTCGACGCGGTCTTCGGGCCGAAGGGCGAGCTCGAGCGCCGGGAGGTGCTCTGGGCGTGGCTCACCGGGGCGCACACGGACGTGGGGGCGCCGATCACGGCGTCGTACCACCTGCTGCTCGCGCGGGACGCGGAGGGGCACCTCGCCGGCGTGCGCGACTGCTACGTCACGCTGGACCGGGCGGCGCGGCGCTGCGTGGCGCTCCTGTCGCACGCGCTCGTCCTGCCGGCCTTCCGCCGCACCGGCCTCGCCGCCCTGCTGCGCGCGGCGCCGGTCGCGCTGGCGCGCCGGGCGATCGTCGACGCGGGGCTCGCTGGGGGCCAAGGGGCCGGCGGCGGCGGGGCGGAGGTGATGCTCGCCGCCGAGATGGAGGCCGTCGACCCGGACGACCGCGACACGGTGGTGCGGCTCATCGCGTACGGGCGCGCGGGGTTCGCGATCGTCCCGCCGGACGTGCTCCCGTACGCGCAGCCGGATTTTCGCGACACCGCGGCGCTCGGCGTCACGCCGGTGCCGCTGCCGCTGCTCGCGGTGGTGCGCCAGGTCGGCGAGGAGGAGCGCGACGACATCCCGCGCGCCCGGGCCGAGTCGTTTCTGCGCCATTACCAGGCCGTCCACGCGCGCGAGGTGAGCCAGGACGAGCTCGCGCCGATCCGCGAGAACGCGCTCGCGCGCCTCGCGGCGTTCCCGGGCGAGCGCGTGCCCCTGATCCGGATCCCGCGAGGGCCGGCGGAGGTCGCGGGGTTCGCGCCGGTGCTCCGGAGCGCGGTGATGCCGCTGTTCCCGGAGGCGTGGCGCGGCGAGGCGCCGCTCGACGTACCCGAGCGGGAGCTCGAGAGGCTCTGCGCGGCGTGGGGCGGCGGAGGAGAGCGCTAGCTTGGGCGGTGCTGCTGCAGCGAGCGCTCGACGAGCGCGCTCTCTGCCCCATCCGCCGCGTTCTTGATAGGACAGCGCCATCATGCTAGCTGCGTGGAATGGCGCGCACCTTCATCGCATCCGACCCGCGATCGGGCAAGCATGAGGCGTTGATCGAGGCGCGACCCGACCTGCTCGACGGGGCGGGTCCTCCAGACATCGAGCGGTTCAAACACCGGCTCTATGATCGTCACATTCACGCGGGCGTGCTCGTCACGCCCAGGACCGCTCATTTCATCACCGATCGGTTCACATCCGTCGATTTTTCCAGCGAGTCCTATGATGTCAAGGTGCTACCGACTGGCAAGCTGTTCAGTCGCATTGCCCAAGACGTCGAGCATGGCGAAGGGCTCTACGTTCAGGTCAGGCGATGGCTCGAGGCGGTGGGGCGCTCATGGTGGAGCTCCGTGCCGGACGAGGCGCTTCCGATGATGCTCCCTGCCATGATCGGGCTCGCCGAGGCCGACCTCGAGGAGTACGAAGGCTTGCCTGACGCAGCGTGAGGAAGCGTCATGAGCGCGTTCTTCGTCTACCTGGAGACAAACTGGCTGGTCTCGTACATCTTGCCGCACCATCCGTGGCGGAGCGAAGCGCGGTCGCTCCTTGATGCGGCAGACCGAGGCGAGTGCCAGCTGCGCATCCCGGTCGCCGCGTTTCTCGAGGCGCGACACGTGGTCCACAGGGAGACGGAGGACCATGCCAGGGCGGTGAAAGCCGTGTCTGAAGGTCTATCCGCCGCCGCACGGAACCTGAAGGAACCTGCGCTCCTCGCCGTCGCGAGAGACGTCTTGAAGGCGGAATCATCGTATCACCTTCCCGATCCGCAGCGGGAGCTGGATGCTCTGACCGTCAGGTGTAAGCCCTTCATGATCCACCATCCGCAAGAGGAGCAAGCTGCGCTCGATGCGCTCCTCCCCAGCGTGGGTATGCGGGGAACCGACGTCGTCGATCTCCACATCATCAGCGCCATCCTGGCCGATCGCGATCTCGAACGTGCACCAGAGGCAGCTGTGCTCTCCGCAAACTCGAAAGAGTTCGATGTCGGGGGCACGACCAGCAAGCTGCCGCGTGACGTGTACTCCAAGCGGCGGCTCGTCTATCTGCCCAAATTCAACCTCGCTGGCGCGAAGGCTCTCTGGCAGCGTGACAACGGGCGAGGCTGGCCGACCCCGCAGCCGACGAGCCCCGACCCGCGCCGAAGGGAAGCTCAAAAGCTCCTTTCTGGACTGAATGACAGCCAGCTCGACACCATGCTCGTCGAGCTTCGCAAGCTGGGATCGCCGCCGTCCTGACGCCGACCCCGGCATCACCTCGAGGAGGGCGTCGACGATGAGCCCCGTCGTCCGCGCGGGGGATGCCACCTACGTATCCGTCAGAATCCGAGGGAGTGGCCACCGGTCGCCTTCCAACCGGGGCGCCGCCCGAGGCGTCTGCGCCGATCGAGCGCAGCTGCGCAGGGGTCTGCTCGATCGGGCGCCGCGCCGCTGGCGCGGTAGGATGGAGCAGGGAACGAGCCCGTCATGCCGTCAAGCACCACCCCCGTTTCGATCCGCAGGATCACGGACGAGAGCGCCTCGGACACCGAGGACCTGCTGGCCGTCGAAGAGCCGCTCGAGATCGTCGTCGTCGGGCGCGCCCCCGGGGACGAGCGCCGCGCCCCGCGCCGCCTCGGCATCACGATGCGCACGCCCGGCAACGACCGCGAGCTCGCGGTCGGCCTCCTGTTCGCCGAGGGCGTCATCGTCCGCGCGGCCGACGTGGTCGCCGTCGAGGAGGCCGTCGGCCCCTCGGGCGACCTCGTGCGCGTGACGCTCGGTGATGACGTTGCCGTCGATCTCGGGCGCACCGAGCGCGCCCTCGCTGTCGCTAGCGCGAGCTGCGGCGTCTGCGGCAAGGCGTCGATCGACGTCGCGGCGCTCGCGCCGCCTGTGCCGCTCGCGCGGGGCGTCCCCCGGCTCGCGCCGGGCGTCGTGCATGGCCTAGCCGCGCGGCTCCGCGGCGCGCAGGCGGTGTTCGGGCGGACCGGGGGGCTGCACGCGGCGGCCCTCTTCGACGCGGGAGGCGCGCTCGCCGATCTTCGCGAGGACGTCGGGCGCCACAACGCCGTCGACAAGCTGATCGGCGCCGCGCTGCTCGCGGGGCGGCTGCCCGACCCGGGCGCGGTGCTCATGGTCAGCGGGCGCGCCGGGTTCGAGCTCGTGCAGAAGGCGCTCCGGGCCTCGATCCCGGTGATGGTCGCCGTCGGCGCGCCCTCGAGCCTGGCCGCCGAGCTCGCGGCGGCGCACGGGATGACGCTCGTCGGCTTCGCCCGCGACGGGCGGTTCAACGTGTACGCGGGCCGGGAGCGCGTCGAGGTCCCCGTCGCGGTCCCGGCGGAGGCCGCGTCGTGACGGCCCGCGACGTGCCGCGCGACGTGCTGGCCGAGCCGCCGCTCGAGCCCGAGGCGCCCCGGATCGGCGAGCGCAGCGCGGCGGCCGGCGGGCTCCCGGCGGTCGGCGCGACGCTCCGGCACGCGGTCGGCGAGATGGGGGTCGCGCGCGCCGTGCGCACGCTCCTCCGCGTGAACCAGGGCGAGGGCTTCGACTGCCCCGGCTGCGCGTGGCCCGAGCCCGAGGAGAAGCGCTCGGTCGCGGAGTTCTGCGAGAACGGCGCCAAGGCAGTCGCCGAGGAGGCGACGCTCCGCCGCGTCACGCCCGAGTTCTTCCGGGAGCACAGCGTCGAGGCGCTCTCGCGGCAGTCCGACCACTGGCTCGGCAAGCAGGGGCGGCTCACCCACCCGATGCTGCTCGACGAGGGCGCGTCGCACTACCGGCCTGTGTCGTGGGACGAGGCGCTCGACGTCGTCGCCTCGTCGCTGCGCGCGCTCGGCTCGCCGGACGAGGCCGTCTTCTACACGTCGGGCCGCACGAGCAACGAGGCGGCGTTCCTCTACCAGCTCTTCGTGCGTGAGCTCGGGACGAACAACCTGCCCGACTGCTCGAACATGTGCCACGAGTCGAGCGGCGTCGGCCTGCGCGAGGCCATCGGCGTGGGCAAAGGGACGGTCTCCCTCCACGATTTCGAGCTGGCCGACGCGATCTTCGTCGTCGGGCAGAACCCGGGGACGAACCACCCGCGCATGCTCTCGGCGCTGCGCGAGGCGCGGCTGCGCGGGTGCGAGATCGTGACGGTGAACCCGCTCCCCGAGGCCGGCAACGAGCGCTTCCAGCACCCGCAGCACCCGCTCGATCTCGTCGGCTCGGGCGTGCCGCTCTCGACGCTCTTCCTCCAGGTGCGCATCAACGGCGACGTCGCGCTCTTCACCGGGATCATCAAGGAGATGCTCGAAGAGGAGGCGCGGAGGCCGGGCGCCGTGCTCGATCGCGCGTTCATCGAGAGCCACACCCACGGCTTCGAGGCGTTCGCGGAGGCCGTGCGCGGCGCGCCCTGGGACGACATCGTCGCGCAGAGCGGGGTCCCGCGCGAGCAGATCAGGGCGGCGGCCGAGATCGCGATGCGCTCCGAGCGCACGATCGCGTGCTGGGCCATGGGCCTCACGCAGCACCAGAACGGCGTGGCCAACGTGCAGCAGGTGATGAGCTTCCTGCTCCTCCGCGGCAACATCGGGCGGCCCGGCGCGGGCGCGTGCCCGGTGCGCGGGCACAGCAACGTGCAGGGCGACCGGACGATGGGCATCTGGGAGCGCCCGCCCGCGGAGCTCCTCGATCGGATCGAGCAGAACTTCGGCTTCTCCCCGCCGCGCCGCCACGGGCTCGACACAGTCGCCGCGATCGCGGCGATGGCCGAGGGGCGCGCCCGCGTCTTCTTCGCGCTGGGCGGCAACTTCCTCTCGGCCACGCCTGACACGGCGCTGACCGCCCGCGCCCTCGCCCGGTGCGACCTCACCGCGCACGTCTCGACCAAGCTGAACCGGGCGCACCTCGTGACGGGAAGGCGCGCGCTCATCCTGCCTTGCCTCGGCCGCACCGAGCGCGACATGCAGGCGGGCGGGCCGCAGTTCGTGACCGTCGAGAACTCGATGGGCGTCGTCTCGAGCTCGCGCGGCAGCCTCCCGCCGGCCTCGGAGCTGCTGCGGAGCGAGGTGGCCATCGTCGCGGGCCTCGCGCGCGCGGCGCTGGGCGCGCGCTCGCGCGTGCCGTGGGAGGAGCTCACCGCCGATTACGACAGGATCCGCGATCTCATCGAGCGCACGATCGACGGGTTCGACGGCTTCAACGCGCGTGTCCGGGACCCGCGCGGCTTCGCCCTGCCGAACGCGGCGGCGCGGCGCGAGTTCCGCACGGCGACGGGCAAGGCGAACTTCGTGATCCACCCGCTCCCGCGGCACGATCTCGAGCCGGGCGAGCTCCTGATGATGACGATCCGCAGCCACGACCAGTACAACACGACCATCTACGGGCTCGACGACCGCTACCGCGGCGTCCGGGGCGGGCGCCGCGTCGTGTTCATGAACGCCGAGGACGCGGCCGAGCGCGGGCTCGCCCAGGGGGACCTCGTCGACGTCACGAGCCGCTTCTCCGACGGGGAGCGCGCCGCGCGCGCGTTCCGCGTCGTGCTGTACACGATCCCCCGCGGCAACGTCGCGGCCTACTTCCCCGAGGCGAACGTGCTCGTGCCGCTCGGCAGCATCGCCGAGAAGAGCCACACGCCCGCGTCGAAATCGATCGTCGTGCGCGTCCGGGCGGCGGTCGCGACCGACGGATCCGCGTGACGCTCCGCCGCCCCCGTTGCATTGGAGTCCGACCATGAACGCCCCGACCGACATCCCCCCGCCCATCCCCGGCGAGCCCGAGCGCGCCTCGATGCGCACCGCCATCCCGGGGCCTGCGTCCGAGGCGCTCCGCGCCCGCCACCATCGCCACCAGGACGCGCGACCGATCCACTTCTATCAGGACGCGCGCAAGAGCCTGGGCAACTACATGGTCGACGTGGACGGCAACGTGCTGCTCGACGTGTACGGGCACATCGCCGCCGTGCCCATCGGCTACAACCACCCGGACCTGCTCGCCGCGTGGCGCAGCGGCCGCTTCGACTGGTGCGCCGGCTACCGCTCCGCGCTCGGCGTCGCGCCCGCGCCCGAGTGGGTCGACCTCGTCGAGAAGACGCTGATGCGCGTCGCGCCGAAGGGGCACACGCGCGTCTTCACGTTCACGACCGGCGCGGAGGCGGTCGAGAACGCGCTCAAGGCCGCGTTCATCCGGCTCGCCCGGCGCCGGCGCGGCGGCGCGCAGCCGAGCGACGGCGACCTCGCCGCCGTCATGCTCAACCGGCAGCCCGGCGTGAACGCCTTCAAGGTGCTCTCCTTCGACGGCGGCTTCCACGGCCGCAGCATGGGCGCCCTCTCGGCGACGCGGAGCAAGCCGATCCACAAGCTCGACATCCCCGCGTTCGACTGGCCCGTCGCGCCGTTCCCCGCGAGCCATTTCCCCCTCGCGGCGCACGCCGAGCAGAACCGCGCCGCCGAGGCGCGCTCGCTCGAGGCGGTCGAGGCGGCGCTCGACGCCCACCCGGACGAGGTCGCCGCGGTCATCGTCGAGCCGATCCAGGGCGAGGGCGGCGACCGGCACGCGAGCCCGGCCTTCTTCCAGGCGCTCCGCCGCCTCACCGCGGAGCGCGGCGTCGCGCTCATCCTCGACGAGGTGCAGACCTGCGGCGGCGGGACCGGCGCGCTCTGGGCGCACGAGGCGTGGGACCTGCCCGAGCCGCCGGACATGGTCACGTTCTCCAAGAAGATGCAGCTCGGCGGCTTCTATTGCCGCGAGGAGCTCGCGCCGATCGAGCCGCTGCGCGTCTTCAACACCTGGCTCGGCGACCCGCTCCGCGGCGCGCAGCTCGAGGTGATCCTCGAGGTCATCGAGCGCGACCGGCTCCTCGAGAACACGCGGTCGACCGGCGAGCGCCTGGTCGCCGGCCTCGAGGACCTCTGCCGGCGCTACCCCGCGGTGCTCTCGGGCGCCCGCGGCAGCGGCACCTTCGCCGCGGTCGACTTCCCCCACGCCGCCCGGCGCGACGCGGCGCTCACCGCGCTCCGCAACCGCGGCCTCGAGGTGGGCGGCTCGGGCGAGCGCACGCTCCGCTTCCGGCCGGCGCTGATCTTCGCCCCGCGCCACGTCGGCGAGGCGCTCGATCACCTCGAGTCGGTCTGCAAGTGACCTCGGACGCCGCCGCCTCGCCGCCGATCCGGGTGTTCCACACGCCGCGCTATTTCGCGGACATCGGCGAGCACGTCATGCCGATGCGCAAGTTCGCGCTCGTGCGCGAGGCGATCGAGCGGAGCGGCCTGCCCGCGCGCATCGAGGAGCCCGAGGCGATCGGCGACGAGGACCTCCTGCGCGTCCACGCGCCCGGGTACGTCCAGGCGATCGCGACAGGCGAGCCCCGGGCGCTGGCCGAGTCGCAGAAGCTCCCGTGGTCGCCGGCGCTCGCCGGGGCGGTGCGCTTCACGAACGGCGGCTGCGTCGCCGCCGCCGCCGCGGCCCTCGAGGACGGCGTCGCGGGCAACCTCGCGAGCGGCTTCCACCACGCGCACGAGGGCCACGGCGAGGGCTTCTGCACCTTCAACGGCCTCGTCGTCGCGCTGGAGCGCGCGCGCGCCGAGGGGCGCATCCGCCGCGGCCTGGTGGTCGACATGGACCTCCACTACGGCAACGGCACCGCCTCGCTGCTCGCGTCGCGCCCCTGGGCGTCCCAGCTCTCCATCTACGGCAGCTGGTACAAGCAGAACAAAGCGCACCGGGACGTCGAGGGCGAGCGCGCCCCGGACACCGAGAACTGCTGGTCCGTCCCGGTCCCGAACGGGAGCGGCGGCGCCGCTTACCTCGAGATCCTGGAGCGGCACCTCGGCCCGGCGATCGACCGCGCCGCGCCCGACCTGATCCTCTACCAGGCCGGCGCGGATCCGTACCGCGAGGACCCGTACTCGCCGCTCGACCTGACGCACGACGATCTCCACGCGCGCGACCAGATCGTGTTCCGGACCGCGCTCGAGCGGGGCGTCCCGATCGCGTGGGTGCTCGCGGGTGGGTACACGCCCGACGTGAGCCGGGTGGTCGAGGTGCACCTCCGCACCTTCATCGCGGCGGTGCGGGCGAGGGAAGCGGCGGCGCGCGCGGGGTGACCGGTGACCTCGGCCGACCCGCGCCCCGCCAGGCGAGATAGCATCGCGCGATGGCCGACCTGAACGACCCCGTCCGCCTGGCCGAGCTGCGCGGCGCCGTGCTGCGCGCCGACGCGGACGCCATCCTCGACGCCTGCGTGGTGCGGGCCGCCAAGCTGGCCCGGTCGCCCATCGCCGTGGTCAGCCTGCTCGTGCGCCACGTCCAGCTCCTGCGCGCGCAGCACGGGCTCCCCCTCGAGCTCGCCGTGAGCTGCGCGACGTCGAGGAGCAACTCCTTCTGCCAGCTCGTCGTGCTCGACGAGGTGCCGCTCATCGTCGACGACGCGCTGCGCGACGAGCGCGTCCCGAAGGAGCTCGTCGAGAGCTACGGCATCCGCGCGTACGCGGGCGTGCCGGTGCGCGCGCACGGGCACGTGCTCGGAGCGCTCTGCGTGCTCGACGTCGTCCCGCGCCGCTTCGACCAGCGCATCGTCGGCGCCCTCGAGCAGCTTGCCATCGACGTCTCCGGCCGGCTCTCGGCGCTCACGCTGAGCGACGCCCCGCTGGCCAGCGCCGACGTGCAGGAGCGCCTCGTCCGCGTCGAGCAGGCCACCCGCGCCCTGGAGCGCGCGCTCCTCGCCCTCTCGCCCGTCATCGCCGCGGCGCAGGCGGCGACGGCGGGGCCGCGGGTCGACGCGGCGCGCGCGATCGACGTGTCGCACGCCTCGCACGCCTCGCACGCCTCGCGCGCGACGCACGTCACGCCGGCCAGCCTGCGCGCGGCCGTGTCGTGCTGGCGCGACATGGGCCCCGTCGCGGAGGGGCTCTGCGAGGAGGCTGCGGCCATCGCGAGCGCCTCGCCCTGCGAGGCGGCGTCCGGGCTCGCGACGGAGGCCCGGGCGCTCGCGCGGAACCTCGCCGAGATCGGCCCGCTCGTACGGCTCGCCGAGGGCGTGCTCGATGGGACGCTGGGAGAGGCCGCCGCGGCCAAGGGGCGGGCGCTCGTGCTGCGCGGCGCGCTCGACGCCCACGAGGCCGCCTCCGCCGCGGTGCAAAGGCTCCGCGCGGGCGCCCTGCGCGCGCGGGCCGCGACGGCCGGCCCCGGGCGCGGTGGCGCCGCTCCGCCCGGGGCGGCGTGATCAGCGCGGCGCCGTCCTGGGGGATCACCGCGGCGGCAGGGTCGACGGCGGCGCCGGCACCTCGCGGGTGATCTCGCCCGCGTCGGGCCCGTCAGCGAGCGGCTCCGAGCCCGGCGCGAGCGGCGTGCCCTCCCAGGTCGCGGTCTTGTCCCGGCTCCCGTAGACGAACGGAGGACGGGTCTCCAGCTCTCGGGCGATGCGGGCGAGCTCCTCGTCGAGGTGGCGCGGGTTCGCGAGCAGCCTCTCACGGATGCCGCTGTTCTTCAGGTAACCGCGGATGTCGGGGCTGTCCGGATAGTACCTCGTGAACACGTTGTACCGGAAGAGCGGCTTCAGCCGGTGCAGATCCCTGGGCCCGGTCGGGAGCGGCAAGAGCTCGACGAAGCTCTTCCGCTTCGCCCGCTCCTCCAGCCGGTCGAGGACGAGCTGGAGGCTGTTCTCGAGCAGGTGCGGCGCGCAGTGATCCGCGAAGTCGTCGTACAGGAGCCGCATGAGCGCCCTCGCCTCGTCGATCGGCAGCTGCGCCTGCCGCTCGCGGCCCATGCGCCGCACGAGGACCATGAAGGGAGACGGCTGGTTGCCGGTCGCGCGGATCACCTCGGGATCGCGGAAGTCGGGCTGGCGGTAGGGGAAGTGGCGCGGGTTGATGGCGTCGAACCCGCCTCGGCCGTAGAACAGGATGCGCTGCCACGACAGGCGCTCTTCCGGCGTGAAGTACTCGACCTCGGCCGCGAGATCGACGTTCATCCCGAAGTACTTGCCCGGGGCCGACGGCGCGGGGAGCGTGATCTTCCCCATCGCGTGCAGGTCGGTGAGGTACTGCATGGCGAGCTCGACCGGCGAGATGCGCAGCCAGTACGACAGCACCGTCCCGCGCGCCTCGGGGATCATGAAGATATGAGCGAGGTAGATGACGCAGAGGTCCGGGGCGTACGCCGGATTGATGAGCACGGTGCCGTCGCGGACGCCGCGCACCTTTCCGTCCGCGTCTCGCGCCACGAGCAGGAAGTAGCGCATGTACGTGCCCGACGGCTCGGGCGTGAACGGGTCGTCGCGGAGGAACGCCTCGATCGCCTCCTTGCGCTCCATCTCTCCATGAGGACCGAAGCAGTCCCAGAGGATCTGATACGCCGCGTCGAAGTCCGGGTCGGAAGGATCCTCGATGGACCAGATCTGGTATTTGCGGGTTTCGCGCTCGATCATCTCCACCACGTCCTGGTGGAAGAGATCCTTCATGCAGAGCCGGACACGTCGCTTCAAGCAGGGCTCCCGGGGTTCATGGTGCCAGAGGCGCATCCCTCTGATAGGTGATCATCGTGGCTCGCGCAGCGCTCGTCGGCACGCACACGCCCATGCACACGCACATCGATTCCGCGCGCTCCGTGTGGAGCGAGGCGGGCCCGGTCTATGAGCCCGCCTCTCCGCTGCGTGCGGACGCGGCGGCCGACGTGGCCATCATCGGAGGAGGGTTCACCGGGATCTCCACCGCATACCATCTGATCCGTCGATTTCCGAGCCTCCGCGTCGTGATCCTCGAGGCGCGTCATCTCGCGAACGGCGCGAGCGGGCGCAACGGGGGGATGATGCTGAACTGGATCAACGGGGTGGGCTCTCGCGATCCGGAGCTCACGCGCCGCGTGTACGAGACGACGCGCGCGGGGATCGACGGCATCGTCGGGATGATCCAGGAGCACGACCTCCCGGTGCGCCACCGCCGCGACGGATGCATGGAGGTGCTCACCGACGCGCGCAGGGCCGAGGCGGCGCACGCGCGGGTGGAGCAGCTGGCCAGCTGGGGCATTTCGCTACAGTACCTGGACAGCGCGGCGCTCTCGAAGCGGCTCGGGATCCAGGGCGCGGCCGGGGCCGTGCTGGACGCGACCGAGGGGCAGCTGAACGGGGTGGACCTGCTGCGCTGCCTGCGCCCGCTGCTGCTCGCGTGGGGGGTCGCCGTCCACGAGGACACGCCGGTGCTCGGGATCCGGGAGGGGCGCACGATCGAGCTGACAACGCCGGGCGGCGTCGTCCGGGCCGCGGCTCTCGTGCTCGCCACCAACGGCTACACGCCGCGCCTCGGCTACTTCAAGACCGGCATCTTTCCGCTGCACTCGCACGTCATCGCGACCGAGCCGCTCGACGCCGAGGCGCGCGCCGCGCTCGGCTGGGGGCAGGTCGCCGGCTTCAGCGACGACCGCGACCGGATCGCGTACGCCAGCATGACGCCCGCCGGTGAGCTCGTGTTCGGCGGGGGCTGCAACGCAGCGTACGCCTACCTCTACGGGAACAAGACCTCCTACCCGGGCACACCCGGGTCGGCGGGGCCGGCGTTCGAGGCCATCCGGCGCCGGCTCACCGGCTATTTCCCTGCGGCCGAGCGGCTGCGGATCGCGCACCGCTGGACGGGCACCCTCGGCATCACGATGAGCCGGCTCTGCAGCATGGGGGTGCGCGGCGAGCACCGGAACGTGTACTACGCCCTTGGCTACAGCGGCCACGGCGTGACGCTCGCCAACCTCGCGGGCCGCGTGCTCTGCGACATCTACGCGGGCGACGACGCGCGGTGGCGGGATCTGCCGTTCTACATGGCCCCCCTCCGGGGCGTCCCGCCCGAGCCGCTCCGCTGGCTCGGCTATCACGCGTACACCAAGCTGACGGGGCGCTCGCCGCGCAAGGCGGCGTGAGCGCGGCGCGAGGCAGCTCCTGCGCGCGCCGGGAACTCGCGCGCGAACGCATCGCCGTCACCTCTCAGAGCTTGCTCCGTCAGACGCTCTCGCCTGCGCCGGCGCGGTCCAGCGCTCCTCGGCGCAGCGACTCCTTGAACGCCTCCAACTCCTGCTCTGGGAGCGGCACGACCATGCCGCGCAGCGGCTTCAGCTCGATCTGGGACACCGCCCAGGCGAACCACGCCGGATCCATTCCGCTATCTTTCTTCAGGGCATCCTCAAAGCCCAGGAGGATCGGGAAGCCGGCGCGGTCGATGAAGAACAGGTCGACGAGATCGCGCAGCTCCGACCGCCCGAGGAGCGCCACGATCTTGTTCGCACGCTGATCGCGGAGCGCCTCGACCCGGATACGACCGACGTACGTGTCCGCCTCGACCAGCCTCGGCGATGCATCCGACGCGACATCGACGCGGAGGACCTCTGGTCCAGAGGCAACCTCGAGCCGCACAAAGCCAGGTGCAGACCTCACGCGCATGACGCCGACGGTCGAGGCGGCCGCCGCAGCCTCCAGCGCGCGGACAATCGGCTCTACGTCCTCGCGCAACCCGCAGAAGAGGTCCAGATCGTCGGAGCGCCGGTGATCGAGCAGCAACGCGAGCCCTGAGCCTCCGACCAGCCGCACCGCGGGCGATGCGTCCTGGGCCGCGAGGACCAAGCGCTCGGCCAGCTCAGGCAGCCGCGGTAGTCCGGACATGCTCCCGGCGACGCTCGAGCATCATCGTCCAGACGCCACGGGCGCGCCCCAGGCGGTGCACGACCCGAGGCCAGGCCTCCTCGATGGCGGGCCAATCGAGCAGCGTCCATACGTCGCGGCTGTTGGCCTCACGGAGGATGCGGGCGATCAGGTCATCCCGGGTCGGGGAAGCCTCACGCGCGAGGATCCGACGCGCCTCCGCGACGGTGATGCCCAGATCCCACAGGAAATACGGCACGGCGTCGGGATCGAGCAGGCGTTGTGAGGTCGGCGGCAGCGGCATGTCGTCCCCCGGCACACGATGGCGCCACCCTCGCAAATTGCCGGAGGCAGCACCTGCCCGCAAGGAGAATCCCCTCGGCCGAGCGGCCTCTCCCGAGCGGGCTTGCGTGGCCGGAGCGCGGGGCGCTATTCGATGCGGGGCCATGTTCTGCGCGCGCTGCCACCGGGAGTACGACGCGGGCCATCGGTTCTGCCCCTACGACGGCGCGGAGCTCACCGAGGGCCGGCGCGTCGACCTGTTCCGGTACAAGCCGACCCGGCTGCGCGGGACCGTCCTTGGCGAGCGCTACGAGGTGCGCGGCTACCTCGGCAAAGGGGCGATGGCGCGCGTCTACCTCGCGGTCGAGATCGCGACGGGCCAGCCGGTCGCCATCAAGGTCCTCGAGGAGTTCGCCGCCCGGGCGGAGCGGACACGCGAGCGGTTCGTGCGCGAGGCGCAGAGCGCCGCGACGATCGGGCACCCGAACATCGTCCGGGTGCTCGACGCCGGCACGCGCTCGGAAGACGGCGCGCCCTACCTCGTGATGGAGTACCTCTTCGGCGAGTCGCTCGGCGACTGGCTCCGGCGCGAGCGCCGCATGGACGCGGATCTCGCCATCCCGGTGCTCTCCCAGGCCGCGTCCGGGCTCGCCGCCGCGCACCGGGCCGGGATCATCCACCGCGACGTGAAGCCGGACAACATCTACCTCGTGGGCCCGCAGGGCGACCCGTACGCGGTCAAGGTGCTCGATTTCGGCCTGGCGAAGATCCAGGCCGCCGACCTGATCACGGCGACCGGCACCGCCGTGGGCACCCTCGAGTACATGGCGCCCGAGCAGGTCGTGAGCGACCTGCCCGACGCCCGCACCGACGTCTACGGGCTCGGCGTCGTCATGTTCCGGGCCTTCACCGGGGAGCTGCCGTTCCCGCGCTCGGAGCAGTCGGAGCTCCTCGCCAGGCAGCTCGTGACCCCGCCGCCCCGCCCCTCGGAGAAGCGCCGGAGCCTCGATCCGCTGCTCGAGTCCGTGATCCTGAAGGCGATCCGCAAGAGCCCGAACAACCGCTATCCCTCCATGGAAGCGTTCCTCGAGGATCTCGAGCGGCTGGCCGGCGACCGGGACGGGCCGCTCTCGGCCGGCGAGCCGCTGCGCGAGCCCAGCGACGTCTACCTCCCGCAGGGATCGTTTGCCAGGAACGCGGCGATCTACTTCTATAGGCGGCTCGGCATGGAAGCCCCACGCTTCGACTGAACCGACACCACCTCCCGCGGGCGCTTCCCGCCACCCAGGAGATCCGATTGCCATGGCCTACTCTGCTGCATTCCGATGCCTGACCGGTTGTGCCGGCAGCTACCCGCTGACGCAGCCCCTCTACCGTTGCCCCACCTGCGGCGGCCTGCTCGACGTCGCCCACGACATCGAGGCGCTCCGTGACCGGAGCCCCGCGACGTGGATGAAGCTCTTCGACGAGCGCTACAAGCGCACGGTGTGGCCCTACGGCTCCGGGGTCTGGGGCAAGCGGGAGTGGGTCGCGCCCGAGGTCCCGGACGAGGCCATCGTGTCGATGGACGAGGGCGGCTCGAACCTGTTCTGGGCGGACCGCTACGGCAAGACGCTCGGGCTCGATGACGTCTGGGTGAAGCTCTGCGGCAACAGCCACACGGGGTCGTTCAAGGACCTCGGCATGACGGTGCTCGTCTCGGTGGTGAACAAGGCGATCCGCGAGGGCCTCGAGGTGCGCGCGATCGCGTGCGCGTCGACGGGGGACACCTCGGCGTCGCTCGCGGCGTACGGGGCGGCGGCCGGCTTGCCCGTCGTCGTGCTGCTGCCGCGGGGCAAGGTGTCGACGGCGCAGCTCGTCCAGCCGATCGCGTCGGGGGCGCTGGTCCTCTCGCTGGACACCGACTTCGACGGCTGCATGGCCATCGTGCAGCGCCTCTCGGCCGACGGCGTCGTCTACCTTGCGAACTCGATGAACGCCCTGCGGCTCGAGGGCCAGAAGACCGTGGCCATCGAGATCGTGCAGCAGTTCGACTGGACGCTGCCCGACTGGGTCATCCTCCCGAGCGGCAACCTCGGCAACGCCTACGCCCTCTACGCGGGCTTCAAGATGCTGAAGGACCTCGGCCTGACGACGCGGTTCCCGCGCCTCTGCGTGGCGCAGGCGGCGCGGGCCAACCCGCTCTTCAAGGCGTGGTCCGAGGGGCGGAGCGAGGTCGTGCCGATGAAGGCGGGGGAGACCCTGGCGAGCGCGATCCAGATCGGCAACCCGGTGAGCGCGCCGAGGGCGATGCTGGCCCTCAAGGCGATGGACGGCGTCGCGGAGGAGGTCACCGAGGACGAGCTCTGCGACGCGGCGGCCCGCGCCGATCGCACCGGCATGTACACCTGCCCGCACACGGCGGTCGCCCTCGCCGCGCTGGAGAAGCTCGTGAAGAAGGGCCTCGTCGAGAAGCGCCAGCGGGTCGTCGTGGTCTCGACCGCGAACGGCCTCAAGTTCACGGAGTTCAAGGTGAAATACCACGAGCGCGCGCTCGCGGACGTGACGAGCCGGCTCGCCAACCCGCCGGTCGAGCTGCCGCCCGACTACGACCGCGTCCTCGCCGCCCTCGACAGGCACGCCGCGCAGACCGGCAAGCGCTGACGCGCCGGCGAGATCGGGCCGCCGGCCGCTACCCGCGCGACCTCGCGCGGCGCCGCCGGCGCCGTCCGCGCGCGTTCGCGGAGATCATCGCGGAGGCGATGCCGTTCTGCAGGGTGTTGTGCGTGACGATGCCGCTCATGTCGACGCCGATCTCGACGAGCGTCCTGGCCACGTCGGGGCTCAGGCCCGTGATGATCACCTCCGAGCCGAGCAGGCGCACCGCCGTCGCGGCGCCGAGGAGCGCGTCGGCGCACGGGCCGTCGATCCGCGGCACCCCGGTGATGTCGAGGATCGCGACGTGCGCGCGGCGGGAGGCGACGCCCCGGACCAGCGTCTCCTGCACGCGGCGCGTCCGCTGGCTGTCGAGGGCGCCGACGAGCGGCATCACGACGATGTCGTCGCTGATCGGGATGAGCGGGGTCGACAGCGCCGCGAGGATCTCGTTCTGCGCCCGGAGGGCCTCCTCCCGGGCGCGCCGCGCCTCGGTCTCCGCCTCGGCGCGCTTCCGCTCCGTGATGTCCCGCACGATGACGACCGCCTCCGCCCTGTCGCTGCCGGCGATCCGGACCTCGTAGTCGCGCGCGCCGCCCGCCGACTGCTCCTGGTACTCGAAGACGTGCGTCGCCTCGTCCGCGAGCGCTCGCGCCACGAGGCCGGTGATCTGCTCGGCGACGTGGGCGGGGAACACGTTGGCGACGTGCCTGTGCAGGAGATCCTCGGCGCGGAGCGACGGCCTCGGATCCCGGGAGGCCTTGAAATCAAGGCAGATGCCGTCGCCGCTGATCCGGAGGATCGTGTCGGGGATGGCGTAGAGCAGCGCGCGGTTGTTCGCCTCGCTCCGGCGCAGGGCCGCCTCCACGCGCTTGCTGCCGATGAAGTGGCCGGCCTTGGCGGCGACGGCGAGCAGGACGTCGAGCAGCCCCGGATCGGGCGCGCGCGGCTCGGCGTCCATGAGCTCCAGCACGGCCGCGACCTGCGCGTCGGCGCGGACCGCGATGGGGAGCTCGACCGCGAAGCGGAGGCCGGCGCCGCGCGCCGCCTGCGCGCGCGGGTCGTCCGCCTCGGCGTCGATGTCGCTGAACCAGGTCGGCTCCCCCTGGGCGAGCGCGCGGCCGGGCAGCCCGGCGTCGCGGGCGAACCGCGCGCCCCGGGTCGCCGCCTCGAGCGCGATCGCGTCGTCGGGCGCGGCGCTCCAGGTGTGCTCGCAGCGCAGCCCGTCGCTCTCGTCGTCGCCGAGCCACAGGGCGGCGAACCGGAAGCCGAGCGTCTCCCCGAGCGCGCCGAGGAGCGCCGGGACACCCTCGGAGAGCGTCGTCGACTCGACCAGGATCCTGGTCACGGTGTACTGCGTCGACACCTTGTAATTGGCCGCCGCGAGGGCGCGGCGCTGGTTCCACTTCTCGGTGAGCGCGAAGGCCATCTGGCGGACCTCGCTCGGGTCGAACGGCTTGGCGAGGATGAGGAGGTTGTCGGTCTGCCCGAACCGGGCGGCGATCTCCTCCCACGAGTCATCCGCGTCCGCCGCGCAGAGGACCGCCTGGATGGCGCCGTCCTCCTTCCAGATGCGCGAGAGCGTCTCGACGCCGTCCCACCCCGGCATGCGCGCGTCCACGAACACGAGCGCGTACGGCGCGCCGCCGTGCAGCGCCTCGCGGACCTTCGCCAGGCCCTCCTCCCCGCGGGTCGCGGACGTGAGCTCGAACCTCACCGGCCGCCGGGCGGGCGGCTCGCGGAACAGCGTCGGCTGGGGGCTCGCGAAGGTCGAGCCCTCCACCTCGGATCGGAGGGTCCTGCGGAAATCCTCGTGGATGGCCTCGTCGTCGTCGATCAGTAAAACGCGCCGGTTCTGCTGCCAGCTGGGATCCCCCATCACCGAGTCCTTGGAGCGTGGGTCCGGGTCCTAGAGCGGGGCGCGTCCTCGTCGCACGAAGCTGCGCCCCGCTCTATTCAACGGGAGGCGTGCCCTCGCCGTCTACGGGCGGAGGCGACGGCGGCCGTGTGGGGGACTCGTCCTCGGTGGAGGGCGGGGGCGGAGGCGGGGGCATCGCAGGGGGCTCGTGATCCTCACCACCTTCCCTCGGGGCGGCCTCGGAGGCGCCGAGGGGCAGGTTCACGCCGCCGGGCTTCCTCGTGGTCGTCGCCGGGCTCGCGCCCGGCGTGCCGCGGCCCCGCGCGGCGGGCGACTCGGCCGCGTGCGGGTCGAACCGGGGCTTCTTCAGCGGGCCGTGGACGTGCCAGCCGTAGAAGCCGTCCGCTCGCTTCGACCGCTTCATCTTGGGCTGCTGCATCTCGATCAGCCCGGGCATGCTCGACCCCGGCGCGCCGAGCAGCGATTTCGTGAGATCGCTCTTCGATCGGTACGCGTCGGTGAACTTGAAGCGCACGTAGAGATCCGCCGTCGAGTTGTTCCACGGCTCGCGCATGGTGACCTTGCCGTCGCCGTCCAGCTCGAGATCCTGGCCGTTGGCGGACATCTTCGTGACCTTGAGGACCCCGTCCTTCGCCTCCGCCGACAGGAGCAGCTCCCCCAGCTTCGCCTCCGGGAGCGCGATGAGCCCCTGGATCTTCGTCTTGCCGTCGCCGACCGAGACCTCCTTGGCCGAGACCTCGAGCGCGCCGTTCGCCTTGTTGAACTTGCCGTCGGGCGCGCTGAGATCGAGGTTCGCGCTCAGCGTGCCGGCGATGGGCAGGCCAAGGATGTCCCCGAGCGGACCCACCTTGGCGAGCTCCACGTCCGAGACCTCGACGTGGACGTCGCCGCTCGATCGGCCCCACGGGACCACGCCCTCGATCTCGCCGCCGAACACGCTGGCCCAGAACGAGATCCGCGTCCGCCCGATCAGGAGGGGCAGGATCTTCACCCGCGCGTGCGCCTCGTCGATCTCGATGACGCTCGGCTTCGGCGCGCTGTCCTTGGCGGCGTCGCCCGAGGCGAAGGCCGCGGCGCCGCTCGGCCTGCTGCTCGCGCCGAGCTCGCCCGGCGGCAGGATGAGCCGCACGCCCTTCATCTCGACCCCCGTGAACCAGTACGAGTCGAGCTCGTCGATCTCGAGGCGCTGCGCCTGGTTCGGGCCCCGCTTCTGCTGCGTGCGGTCGAACTCGGCGATCAGCCGGTCCTTGAGCCGGTCGTAGGGGAACGTGAGGTAGCCGAAGAGCCCGAGACAGAAGAGGTAAAAGAGCGGGTAGACCGCCCATTTCGCGATCTTGACGAGCCGCGCCTTCATGGCTCCTGCTCCTCGTCCGCGGCGGGGGGCGCGGACGGCGCGGGGGTCGCCGGCTGGGGCTCGCCCTTCCGGTCGAACGCGGAGATGCCGAGCTCGACCTCGTAGGAGTCCGGCTCCCCGGCGCGCGGCTTGAGGTTCAGCTTCGTCACCGCGACCGGGTGGCCCGAGCTCTCGATGTGCTCGAGCATCTTGGCGAGCCCGAGCATCCCGATCCTGTGCATCTTCACCACCGTGATCCGCTCGGTGTACTTCTTGCCGTGCGGGACGTCGGGGCGATCCTGCGACTCGGCGGCGGTGAGCTGCTGCTGCTTCGCCGCGTCCTCGATGAAGCCCGCGAGCGCGGGCGCCGGCCGCGCGTAGCGCGCGAGCAGCGCGTCCTTCTGCGCCTTGCGCTCGCTGACCTTCCCCGAGGCCTCGTAGATCGACTGGAGCAGATCGCGGATCTCCTGGTTCTCGGCGCGCTTGCTGGACGCGACGCTCGCGAGCCCGATCGGCACGAGCAAGAGGACGATCACCGCCAGGAATCCGAGGAGGATGGTGAGGAGCCTGCGCTCGCGCGGCTCCAGCTTGTCGAGTCGCTCGCGGAGCGTCATCGCGATCCCTCCGGCTTCTCCGGCGCGCCGGCCGAGGCGCTCTCCGCCGCGTCGGCGGCGCCGGTCTTCTTCTTCTTCGTCTTGTCCTCGCACTTGAGATCCAGCTCGAGGACGTACTTGTGCCTGCCCTCCGTGAACTGGCTCGTCCGGCCGACCTTCACGTCGCGGAAGCAGCGGTGCTCCTTCATGTGATCCGCGATGATCTGCGCGTCCGACACCGACGGGACGACGCCCTGGAGGGTCACGTGGCCGCGGTTCACGTCGAGCTCGAGCACGTCGTGCGTGATCTCCTTCGGCACGGCCTTCGAGAGCTGCACCATGACGTCGAAGGCGTCGACGCGGGGCATCGGGTCCTCGTCGGCCGCGCCGGGGCCCTGCTCGAGCAGCTCGCGGGCCTTCTGCGGGTCGCTCGTCTCCTCGCCGAGCACGTCGTGGGACGCGGTCGCGAGCGAGGCGGCGAGCAGCTCCCGCTCCGCGTCGAGGGTGCGCAGCTCCGCGACGATGGAGAACCCGAAGCTCAGCGCGATGACGGTGCCGAGGCCGGCGAGGATCGGGATCTTCTCGCGCAGGAACGGGTAGCTGCGCTCGGCCTCGAGCGCGCCCTTCCGGAGGTTGAACCCCTTGGTCTTCGGCGTCAGCCCGAGCGCGAGCCCGAGCGCCTTGGCGAAGCGGGGCAGCGCCGCGGCCTGCTCGGGCGTGAGCCCCTCGATGCGAGGGGCCGGCAGCGGCAGGATCGTGAGGCCGAGCTGCGTCGACAGGAACATCTCCGCGCCCTGCGCGGCGGCGCCGCCGCCGACCAGGTAGAGCCCCGCGAGCGGCTCGCCGCCGAGGTTGCGCCACGCCGCGAGCGTCTGGCGGAGCTCGCGCGCGAGCGCCGGCGCGGTGCCGGGGAGGCCGGCCGTCCCGCGCGACAGCGTCCGGGCGAAGACCGGCTCGCCGCCGGAGACGATCACGATCTCGGACGTGAGGTAGTCGAGGTCGAGCAGGGCGATCGGCGCGCTGGCGGGCGACGGCGCGGCGAGCTCCGGCATCACCGCCTCGAGGTTGGCGAGCGCCACCGCGCCCAGCGCGACCCGCTCCGGCTCGAAGCCGAGCGCCTCCTTCACGACGGCGATGCGCTCGCGCACGTCGTCCGCGCGCGCGACGGCGGCGAAGACCGGCAGCGTCTCCACGCCGGGCGGCCGCTTCAGCAGGCGGTGGTCGAAGACAGCGTCTTCCATCTCGAACGGCACCGTGGCCTCGAGCTCGAAGCCGAGGATGTTCTCGACCTCCTTCTGCGCGGCCGCCGGCAGGTCGAGGCGGCGGTAGAACGATTTCTCCCCGGAGAGCGCGATCGCCGCGGCGTCGGGGCGGTGGAGCCCCACGGCGGCGCGGATGGCCTCGGCCTCGGAGACGGCGTCCGTGACGGCCGCCTCGCCGAGGGCCTCGACGAAGACCCTCCTGTACGTGGTGCGGATGAGCGCCGCCCGCACCACGGATTTTCCAGCATCTATCCCGAGCAGCCTGTGCATTTGCGCGCTTCTTCCCGGAGGGGTGTCCTAGTCGATGCGATAGTAGATGATCGTCCCGGCAGGGTTCGATCGCACCTGTTGTTCGTACGTTTCCGGCGTCGGAGGGGTGCTGGGCTGAGCGGGATCCTTGGGATCCTTGGCCGGATCGGGGAGCTTCGTCGCCCCCGTGAGATCGACCACCGCATGGACGCGCACGCGCGTCTCACGCTTGTTCCCCGGGACGATGCCATCGGCGTAGATGCTCAGGAAGTTGGTCTTGTTGCCGAGGGACTTCGTGACGTTCGGCTTGAACTTCACAGCTTCCACGCCCATGGCCTTGAACTGCTGCCCGAGCATCCCCCCGAGCGAGTTGCCCGCCTTCTGGGTCATCGCATCGACATAATCTTTCGGGGTGGGGAAGAGCAGCCCCCCGGTCATGCTCTGCACGAGCGACGCCACGGTGAGGAACGCCGTCTGCTGGTTCACGTCGCTGCAGAGCGGCGTCGTCGCGATATCCACGAAATCGGCGGTGCACGTGAGCCTGAGCAGCGTCAGCGCGTTCGCCGACGAGACGTTCACCTTCTGCTTCCGGCTGCCCCAGACGGTCAGGACCCGCTTGTCCGGGTTGCTCGGATCCGGGTCGACGAACGTCGCCCAGAAGTCGTCGTTCATGCCCCGGACCAGCCGCAGCTCGTCGACCGAGTCGAACGGGGCGTTCTTGCGCTGATAGGAGAGGCCGACCGTCTGGTAGAAGCTGTCCTCGGCGCCGGTGGAGCTCGGGGCGTTCGGCGTCGCGTCGCAGGCGAACGTCTGGTCGCCGGGGTCGGCCCAGTCGATGAGCGCGCTGCAGATGGTCGCGCGGTCCGAGAACTGGCCGTCGCCGTCGCGCTCCTCGAAGAGCATGTTGTACTGCGCGTCGCTCATCAGGCTGAGCAGCTGGTTCCCTACCGCGATCTGATCGGAGATGCCGCCCACGTCGTCGGCGGCGCGGTTGACGTTGATCTTCGAGTCCTCGTCGACGATCTTGAGCTCGAAGCGGCCGCCGCCGGTGAGCCCCAGGTTCTTGCCCGCCGCGCTGCCCTCGCCCGCGGCCTCGGGGGGCGCCGCGCTGCCCTCGCCCGCGGCGAGCTGCGCGTTGAAGGGGCCGAGGAACATGTCGGTGAACTTCCAGACCGGCACCTGGAACTTCCCCTTGATCCCGACGATCGCGAGCATCGGCCCGATCGCCGTGCTCACGCTCGGCTCGGAGGCGATGAGCATCCGCGACAGGTTCACGGCGCTCTTCGCGTAGTACTCGGCCCGCAGCGCGTCGCGATCGGCGAGCGCCGCGGAGAGCTCGGTGGAGGTCTCCTCCTGGAGCTCGGTCAGGAACACGGTGAGCACCGTGATCGCGCCGAGCACCATGACCAGCGCCACGCCGCGCCGATCGCGCCGCCTCCGGAGGCGGCGGCGCGCGGGTCCGGAAGTCGGCCTCTCTGCGGCGCGGTCCTCGGCGTGGGGGCTCCTCGGGCGGCTCATGGCTCAGTTGGCCCCGAAGGCGATGGGGACCTGCATCGGGAGTGGCACCTTCGACTCGAACTTGATCGGCTCGCCGCCCGGCCCGCCGTTCAGGACCAGCGTCACCCACACCTGCGAGGGGAGCCGGTCGAGCTGCGCCGCCGGCTGCGTCGAGTCCCACGAGTCGACCCACTCCCCGGTGATCGGGTCGAGGTACTGCAGATTGAAGCTCTCGATGTCCTCGGCGAGCACGTTGACGACCCCGCCCCTCGTCGGCTCGGTATCGATGGTCCTCGCCTCTCGCCGCACGAGATCGAGCCTGTCGCGCTCCGGGTCGCGCGCGCCGAAATAGCCGATCTCGCACTGATCGGACTCGTGCGCGTTCCGGAGGAGCCTCCGGTGCGCGAACGCGGTGAAATCGACGCGGTCGGCGGGCGACGAGTCGTCCCCCGCGAAGGCGGTGAGCCGCACGACGATGTTCTTGTCGGCCGGCTGGTGCCTGGACAGGAAGGCCGTCTGGAGCTCGCGCGAGATGCGGGCGATCGCCGCGCGGCCCTGGTGGTAGCGGTCGCCCATCCGGGAGATGCCCGAGCGCGCGCGGCTCATGCCGTCGAACGCGCCGTAGATGAGCGTCCCGATGAGCGCCAGGATGCCGACCGAGACGAGGACCTCGAGGAGGGTCACCGCGCGCGCGCGGCCGCGGCGCCTGCGGAGAGATCTCGCCCTTCGCGCCGCCATGGTCAACCTCCTCCTCCCTGACCGCCCGCGCCCTCCTCGGGCTGGCCCATCTGGGGGATCGTCACCCACTGCACGAGCTCGAACGCGTGCTCTCGAGACCCTTGCTGCCAGGTCAGCTTGACCGTCACCCGCCGCGCGCTCGCCTCGAAGATGGGCTGGAGCGTCGGCGCGAGCATGTCGACGAACGGCTGCAGGAGCCCCGAGATCCCGCCGCCCGACTCGCCGCCCCCCGCGCCGCCGCCGACCAGCGACTGCGCGAGATCGTTGATGTCGCCGCTCGGGGCCGCGGTGCCGCTCGACTCGCCCGGCTTGCCGAGCGCCCCGAGCCCCTCGAGGTTGGTGTCGAGGTCCAGATCGCCGTACTTGGGCTCGGGCATCTCGGGCTTCTCGATGCGCCAGCTGCACTTGAGGTTCGGCGACTCGTCGCCCTCGCAGCACGGCCCGCTGTCGGCCTCGTCGAGCGCCGGCAGGCCGTCCTTGGCGAGCCGCTCCTCGAGCTCGGTCATCTTGCAGCGCGCGAGCCCGTTCGCGAGGCTGAGGTTCCGCGCGTGCGCCGCGGCCGAGAAGGCGCCGGCCTGCGCGGAGAGGATCGCCGTCAGCCCGAGGCCGAGGATGGCGACCGCCACCATCACCTCGAGCAGGGTGAAGCCGCGGGCGCGCATCAGAGCCCCGTGTCCTCGCGCTCCGACGCCTCGGCGTCGTCGCGCGGCCTGGGCATGCTCGCCTTGCCCTTCCTGAGCTCCGTCTTGCCGGTCAGCGGCGAGACGAGCACCGTCATCACCGCGTCGTCGGTCTCCCCGCCGCCCAGGCTGAGCTGGATCGCGGCGTGCTCGGTCTGGCCTCCGGGCCAGAAGTAGAGATAGGCCCGCCCCTCCGTCACGGGCTCGTCCTGGTGTCCGGTCTCCACCTGGAGGAAGCGCACGCCGCTCGACAGCTCCTTGCCGGGCCTGTCTTTCTCGGGGTTGAAGCCGTACGCCTTCGCCGGCTCGAACGAGGGCCGCGGCGCGCGCGGCCCCTTCAGGATCGCCTCGGCCTCCGCCGTGGCGGCCTTCTCGGCCTCCGTCGCCGCGGCGGCGCCGCCGGCCCGATCGTTCCGCTCGACGAGCAGCTCACCCGCGGATTCCTCGAGCACGATCATCCGCTCCTCGAAATCGAAGACCAGCCGCACCGGCTTCGACTTCGCGTTCGCGTGGGCGTAGGCGACCCGGACGGCGCCCGCGAGCAGCGCCGCGCTGCGCTTCAGCCGCGCGCTCGTGACAGCGCCCATGCCGAGCATGACCGAGCCGCTGATGAGCGCGATCACCGTGACGGTGATCAGCACCTCGACCAGCGTGAGTCCCCTCGTGCGACGGCGTGCCATGGGCGCTCCTGCTCCCGCGCGGCGCTACATCTCCGCGATCTTGTTGAGATCCGACTGCTTCATGTCATCCCGGATGTCGTCCGGGGTGTTCTCTTTCCTGTCGTCGCCGGACGAGACGACATGGACGTCGTTGTTCTCGTCACACTTGATCTTGTAGGGCTGGCCCCAGGGATCGTCCGTCTTGTTGCCGTCGATCTGCTTCGCGCTGACCAGCGCCTGGATCGTCGGGCACCCATCGCCGCCCGCCCCGAGCTGCTGGTACTGCTCGGCGGCGCTCTTGATGATCGTCGCCCCGGTATAGGCGCTCTTGACGCGCGACTGCTTGAGCTTCGGCCACACAACGAGCGTGGCGCCGCCGGCGATGATCGCCATGATCGTCACGACGATGAGCACCTCGACAAGGGTCACGCCCCGCGAGAGCTTCCGGCTCAGCCGTCGAATCCTTCTTGCGCTGCTTGCTCTGTTCGTCTCCATCTCTCACTCCACCCTGTCAAGGCCGCCTATTTCGCCGTCCGGTCCGTCGCTCATGAGATCGTACCCGTCCGGATCCTTTCTTCCGGGGCAGGTGAGCCGGAGCGGCCTGCCCCACGCGTCGACCGGGTCGATCGCGAGGTATCCCTCGCGCTTCAGCTCTTCCAGGGAGCCCGGGCACCGCCGCTCGTGATCGGCGCGGTACAGGGTGATCGCCCCGTGGACGACGGACAACGTGGCGCGGGTCGATCGAATTCCCACGAGCCGCCGCTCGCGCGCGCCGAGGAGCAGCAGGAGGACCGCCATCGCGAGGCCCGCGGCGAAGGGCCGCACCCGCGCCATGCCGGTCCGCCGGAAGAGCCCGCCGCCGCGCTCCCAGGGGAAGAAGATCGTGCTCTCTCGCTGCCTGCGCCGCCCCATAGCCACCTACCCGACGAAGCTCGACATCTGGATGAGCGGCATGAGGATGGATATCGCGATGAACGCGACCGCGCCGCCCATGATGACGATCATCAGCGGCTCGAGCAGGCTCGTGAGCACCTGGACCCGGGTCTCCACGGCGGAGTCGTAGGCGTTGGCGACGTTCTCCAGCATCGCCTCCAGCTGCCCGCTCTTCTCGCCGATGGCGATCATGTGGGTGACGATCGGCGGGAACCGGCCGCTCCGCTTCAGCGGCTCGGCGATGCTCTGGCCCTCGCGGATCGACGCGATGGCGTCGACGATGACCTTCTCCAGGGCCGCGTTGCCGAGCACGCTCCGCACGATATCCATCGCGCTGAGGAGCGCGACGCCCGACGACAGCAGGGTCGCGAGGGTCCGCGAGAAGCGCGCGATGGACAGCATCTGGATGAGCTTGCCGAAGATGGGCGCCCGCAGCACGAACGTGTCCCACGCGAGGCGGCCCTTCGGCGTCCGCACCCAGCGGCGGAACCCGTACACCGCGCCCACGAGCGCGAGGAGGACGAGCCACCAGTAGCTCGAGGCGAACGCCGACGTGCCGATGAGCGCCGCCGTGTACCAGGGCAGCGCCTGGTCCATGGACGCGAAGATGCCTGTCACGTTCGGCACGACCGCGATCATGAGGACCGAGATGAGCCCGATGCCGATGAGCGCCATCAGCGCGGGGTAGGCGAGGGCGGCGGTCACCTTGCCCACGAGCTTCGCCTGGTTCTCCATGAAGACGGTCAGGCGCGTCAGCACGCCCTCGAGCGTGCCGGACGCCTCGCCGGCGCGCACCATGCTCACGTAGAGCGGCGGGAAGACCGAGGGGTGCGCCTCGAGGGCCTTGGCGAAGCTCGTGCCCTCGCGCACCTGCTCGCGCACCTGCGTGAGCACCTTCTTCAGCGACTCCTTCTCGACCTGCTCGATGAGCGCGTTGAGCGACTCGAAGAGCGGGATGCCGGCGCCGATGAGCGTCGCGAGCTGGCGGGTCATCAGGGCGACGTCCGACGTCGAGGGGCGGCCCGCGAAGGCGAAGATCTTGAGATCGCGCTTCGCCTTCGCCTTCGCGGCCTGCTCCTCGGTCGCGCCGGTGAGCATGACGCCGTCCTTGCGCAGGGCGGCCCGGAGGGCCTTCGCGTTCTCCGCGTCGCGGACCCCTTTGACCGGCTTGCCGGTGCCGACGAGGATGCCTTTGTATTCGAATACCGCCACGGCCTTCCCTACTCGTCGACGATGACGTCTTCCTGCGTCGCCGCGAGGACCTCCTCGACGGTGGTGATGCCCTTGAGCACCTTGCGCGCCCCGTCATCCCGGAGCGTATCCATCCCCTGGGAGATGGCGACCCGCTTGATGGTCTGCGCGTCCGCGCTCTTCAGGATGTGCGGGCCCACGGCGTCGTCGACGACCATCAGCTCGTAGATGCCCCGCCGGCCGATGAAGCCCTTCTGGTTGCAGGCGTCGCAGCCCCCGGGCTTGTAGAACACGGCCCGGTCGATGTCCTGACCGATGTAGTCGTATTTCTGTCCGTGCACGCTGTAGCGGGTCGAGACCTTTCGCCGCGCCTTCCAGGCGAGCCGGTCCTCGTCGAGGCCGAGCTGCTGCAGCTCGTAATCGGAGGGCCGGTAGGGGACCTTGCACGCCGGGCACAAAAGGCGCACGAGGCGCTGGGCGAGGATGCCGATCACGCTGCTCCGCACGAGGAACGGCTCGATCTCCATCTCGACGAGGCGGGTCACGGCGGCGGCCGCGTCGTTCGTGTGGAGGGTCGAGAGCACCAGGTGGCCGGTCAGCGACGCGTGGATGGCGATCTCGGCGGTCTCCTTGTCGCGGATCTCGCCGACCATGATCACGTCCGGATCCTGGCGGAGGAACGCGCGGAGCGCCGAGGCGAAGGTGAGCCCGATCCCGGGGTGGACGTGGATCTGGTGGATGCCGCCGATCTCGTACTCGACCGGGTCCTCGGCCGTGAGGATGTTCCGGCTGGGCTCGTTGATCCGGTTGAGGCAGGCGTAGAGCGTCGTCGTCTTGCCGCTGCCGGTCGGGCCGGTGACGAGGATGATGCCGTCCGGCCGCTGGATGAGCGCGTCCATGATGGCGTACTCGCGCGGCGCGAAGCCGAGGTCGTCGAGCCCGAGCAGGACCGACGCCTTGTGCAGGATGCGCATCACGATCCGCTCGAAGCCGCGGCTCGTCGGCACGGTCGAGACGCGGATGTCGACGCTCTTGCCCGCGATCTTCAGCGTGATGCGGCCGTCCTGCGGGAGCCGCTTCTCGGCGATGTTGAGCGCCGCCATGATCTTCACGCGGGCGATGATCGGCGCCATGAACTGCTTCGAGGCGCGCTTCGCGACGTAGAGCTCGCCGTCGATCCGGTAGCGGACGACGACGTCGCGCTCCTCGGGCTCGATGTGGATGTCGCTCGCCCGCTCGCGGACCGCCTGCGCGAAGAGGCCGTTGACCCAGGCGATGATCGGGGCGTCGTCGTCCGAGTCGATGATGTCGACGAGGTTGTCCTCCTCGAGCGCCGTGTCGCCCTCGAGCTTCGCGCCGCCGTCCTCCTTGCGCTCCCAGATGCGGTTGATCGCGTTCAGCACCGCGTCGCTCGTGGCGACCGCGATCTCGACGGGCTTGCCGAACAGCGCCCGCACGTCGTCGATCGCCGTCGTGTCGAGGGGGTCGGCGACGGCGCAGTAGACGACCCCGTCGTGCTCGGCGAGCGGCAGGATCTTGTGCTGCTTGGCGTAGGTGATCGGCACCCGGCTCGCGAGCTCGAGCGGCACCGCGTCGATGTCGATGCGCGGGAGGAGGCCGACCTCGCACTCCTCCGCGAGCGCCTTGGCGATGCTCGCCTCGTCGGCGATGTTGGACGAGACGATGAGGTCCGCGAGCGCCTGACCGCGCTCGCGGACGGTGTCGTAGAGCGGCGCGAGCCGCTCCGCGGGGACGACGCCCCGCCGGACCAGGATCTCGCCGAGGTACTGCTGCTGCTGCAGGCTCATTCCACGCGCTCCATCTGCCGTCCACCCGGCGGCCGCCGCGTGGGCCGCGGCGGCGGGGCGCCGTTCGGCGGCGGCGGCAGCTGGGCCGGCTCGCCCTCCATGTCGGCCGCGCCGGGCTGCATGTGCGCGGCGCCGGTGGCCTTGCCGCCGAACGTCGGCAGGCCGACCGGATCCACCGGCACGTGCTCGCGCGGCCCCTTCGGGCGCGCCTCCTCCTCGAGGCGCGCCCGCTCCTCCTCGGCCAGCATCGACTGGCGGATGTCCTCGAGGAGCCCGTTCGCGCGGCCGAAGTCGCGCGGCGGCTCCCACGCGGCGCTCTCGCTGAAGACGAAGTAGCGGTCGATGAACTCCTGCCGCTCCTGCATCTTGCGCTCGAAGATGGTCCGGAGGTCGTCCTGGTCGCGGATCACGTAGGGCGTCAGCACGAGGAGGAGGTTCGTCTTCGTCTTCGTCTTGACCCGCTGCCGGAAGAGGAACCCGAGCACCGGGATGTCGCCCAGCACGGGGATCTTCGTCTCCGAGGTGGTCATGCCGTCGCGCATGAGGCCGCCGATCACGACCGTCTGCTGGTCCCGGACGACGAGCGTGGTGCTCGCGGTGCGCTTGTTGATGGGGATCGCGCCGAGCGCGCCCTCGAGGGGGGCGCCGGCGTCGGAGATCTCCTCGGAGAGCTCCAGCCGCACCTGGTCCGAGTCGTTGACGTGGGGGACGACCTTGATCTTCGTGCCGACGTCCTGGCGCGCGGCGGTGCCGCCGATGCCGCCGAGGCCGCCGAGCAGGCCGCCGAGGCCGGCGAGCCCGCCCGCCGCGGCGCCCGCGCCGCCCGCCAGGCTCGCGAGCTGGTTGAGCCCGCCGCCGCCCACGTTGGTCTGGAGCGGGATGTTCTGGCCGATCGAGATCTCGGCCGGCACGTTGTCGGTCGCGAGGATGTGCGGCGTCGCGAGGACGTTGGAGTCGCCGTCCTGGGCCAGCGCGTGCAGGACGACGCCGAACGCGGGGATCGAGATGCCCGTCCCGAGGATGTTGTTCGAGCCCGTGATCGCGGGGCCCTTGATGCCCAGCGCGAGCGCGCCGAGCTGCGCCGGCAGGCCGATGACGGACTGGCGGATGTTGTTGCCGCCGTAGACGACGCTGTCGTCCGCGTTGAGGCCGTCGAACGGCGCGCCGGCGTGGTAGCCGATGCCGAAATCGAGCGAGCGGCTGACGTTCACGTCCATGATCACGGCCTCGATGAACACCTGCCGCCGCGGCTCGTCGAGCTCGTCGATCACGGTGCGCAGCTGGGCGTAATCGTGGGGCGACGACGTGATGAGGAGCTTGTTGCTCGCCTCGTCGCAGGTGACCTTGACCTGCCCCTCGAAGATGTCGTCGGTCGAGCCGGGCACCGCGGGGGCGGCGCGCGCGCCCGGCCTGCCGCCCACGGGCGCGCCGCCGCCGCTCCCTCCGGTGAGGACCTGGTTCAGCGTCGCCGACAGCTCCTTGCAGCCGGCGTGCTGGAGCGAGAGCACGTGGACCTGCCCCTCGCCCGTCTGCGCCACGTCGAGGCGCTTCAGGATGCCGAGGACGCGCAGGTAGTCCGGCTCGGTGGCGGTGATGATGAGGGAGTTGGTCCTGTCGTCCGCGATGATGCGGGCGCCGGTGCCGCCGGCGCCGCCCCTGCCGGGCCTGCCGCCGCCCGCCGCGCCCCGGCTCGGGTCGACGATCTCGTTCAGCTTGGTCGCGACCTCCGCCGCGGAGCCGTAATGAACGGGCTGCACCCAGAGCTGATCGCCGGCGCCGCCGACGTCGATCTCCTCGACGATCCGGAGCATGCGCTGGATGTTCGTCCCGGTGTCCGTGATGATGAGCAGGTTGCCGGGCGGGTAGACGGTGACGTCGCCGTCCTTCGATTTGAACTTGCTCAGGACGCCGCCCGCCTCGTTGGCGTCGATATGGGACAGCCGGTACATGCGGGTGACGAACCGGTCCTCCGCGGGCACGGGCGCGGCGGTCCCGAACACGGGGGTCGTCTCGGACACGGCGCCCGGCGTCTCCACGATCTTGAGGAAGCGGCCGTGGGGGATGACGGTGAGATCGTTCGAGGCGAGGATCGACAGGAACGCGCTGTACGCCTCGGCGACGGTCACCTTCTCCGGCGCGTACACCGTGGCCTTGATCTGCCGGAGCTTGCCGCCGTAGATGAAGCGGCGCCCGGTGATGTTGCTGATGGCCTTCACGAGCTCGGGGAGGTCGGCCTCGTCGAGGTTGAAGCTGACCTTGTAGCCGCCGGGCTTCGGCTTGAACTCGATCTCCTGGACCCCCTGCTTGACCGCGGCGAGCGGGTCGTCCCCGGCGTCGCCCGGAGCGCCAGGCGCACCCGGCGCGGCAGCTGGCGGAGCGCCTGCGGCCGGCGCGCCCGGCGCGGGGCGGGCGGGCGGCGGCGGGACCTGGCCGGGGGTCCGCAGCACGGGGGCGCCGCGGTTCGCGGGCTGCGCTGCGGCGGGCGGCGCCGCGGCGGCGAGCACGAGCGCCGCCACCGGCGCGGCGAGGAGCCTCCTCCGGAGGCAGCAGGATCGCTCGAGGGTCGTCATCACCATCAGTCGACTCGATATTCTCTGCGTTGGTTGGTAGGGGAGGCGGCGCCGCTCAGTCAGCGTTCGGCGCGTTCGGCGCGCTCGGCGCGCTTTCGCGCGCGGGCGGCGAGGGGGGCCGCGGCCGCTTCGAGCGGGAGGTCTTGCCCAGGGCGGTCTTGCTCGCGCTGGCGGAGGCCTCGCTGTCGGCCTCCTCCGTCGCGTCCGTCGCGGACTCTTTGTCGTGGGGCGGCAGGACGGCCTTGGCGACCGACACGAGGATGAGGCTCATGACCCCGACGAACGTGAGCGAGCCGAGGACGAACGTGCCGATCACCATCAGCGTCCGCCGGAGCAGGCTCCCCTCGTTCAGCGTCCCTATCCATCGCGCCATGCCGCTACCCTGCTTTCGTCCCTGGATTCAGTCCGGAGCGCTCACTTGATGTTGAAGTCGATGTTCATCGGCTTGCCCTTGCGGTTGATGCTCACCGTGAGCCGGTCCGCCGTCCGGAGCCGCGCGTAGGCCTCGAGGGCCTTTTGCGGATCGCTCATCTCAAACCCGTTGATGCTGGACAGCCGATCTCCGTTCTCCAGCCCGAGCGTCCCCAGCAGAGAGTCCGGGCGAATCCCGAAGAGACGGATGCCCACCACCTTGTCTCCCTCCTTCTCGGGGACGATACGCGCGGAGCGCATCAGCTCGCCCTGGTTCTCCAGGATGTGGTCGACGGCGCTGCGCTCCACGTTGAACTCGTTCTCGCTCACGCGCTGGATCTTCGAGGCGAGCTCCGGCGGGATCTTCTTGCCGCCGCGGGCGGCGGGCTTCGCCGCCGCGCTCGTCGACGTCGTCGCGGGCGCCGGCGCCGGCGCGGCGCGGGCGACGACATGGTTGCTGCCCACGACGGCCTGGCACCGCGAGCTGCCGGACGTCAGCCAGACCCGATCCCACCCCACGTAGTAAACGGTCTGCCCGCTGATCTCATCCCCTTGCCGGCGCAAGATCGCCTTGCCGTCCGAGCCGGCCATGGCCGCGAACGACCACGCGGGATCGTCGGCCTGCGTGATGAGCAGGACGCGGGCGCCGTCGCAGGAGGGGTCCGCGTACGGGTCCTTGTTGGGCAGCTCGTGCGGGGCGCTCGGGATCTCGACCGGCTTGCCGTCGAGCGGCCCTGTCACCGAGTCGAACGGGTTGCGCGAGAGGATCGCCGCGGCGCTCGTCGCGTGGTCCGTGCTGCTCGCGGTCGACCCGAACGACGCCGGGCGCGTCGGAGGGCTCGGCGGCGCCGGCGGGGCGTCGATCGCGACGCTCGAGGCCACGAGCTGGCCCATGCCCGACGCCTGGAAGTAGGCGGCGAGCGCGATCAGCGCGCCCAGCACCCAGGGAAAATACCGCTTCAGGATCGCGTCGATGCCCATGCGCCCACCCTCCTCTAGGCGAGTTTCATGCCAGCGGTCAATCGCCGGTGGTTTCCCGCGTCTTCACGAAATTTCGGAAGCTGTCCCGCCAAGGTGACGCACCCCAGCCGCGCCGGGCGGCCTTCGTTGCCAAAGTGACAAATGGATTTTCGCGGGGGGCCGGCGCACGGGAGCGCGCCGTGTCCGCGGGACGGCGCGCGCGGCGTCACTCCAGCTCGCCGAGCTTTCGGTAGATGGTGCGCGTGGAGATGCCGAGCAACTGCGCGGCCACGGATTTGTCCCCGCGGGCGTGGCGGAGCGTCTCGCGGATGAGCCTGCGCTCGACCTCGTCGAGGGGCGTGCCGACCGAGAAGGTGAGCGAGCTCGGCTCGGCGGGGGCGGCCTCGCGGATGAAGTCGGGCAGGTCGTCGACGGAGAGCTGATCGCCGCGGCAGAGGACCACGGCGCGCTCGATCACGTTCTCGAGCTCGCGGACGTTGCCCGGCCACGTGTAGTCGGTCAGGCGCGCGAGCACGTCGCGCGGCGCCTCCAGGCGGGGGCGGTTGTTCTTCGTGCAGTAGACGCCGAGGAAGTGGTCGACGAGGAGCGGGATGTCCTCGCGGCGGGTCCGGAGCGGGGGCGCCGTGATCGCGATCACGTTGAGCCGGTAGAACAGGTCCTCGCGGAAGCGGCCCGCGGCGACCTCGGCGCGGAGGTCCTTGTTGGTGGCCGCGACCAGGCGCACGTCGGCGCGCACCGTGTCGCCGCCGACGGGCTCGTACTCGCCCTCCTGCAGCACGCGGAGGAGCTTCACCTGCACGGCGGGCGAGAGCTCGCCGATCTCGTCGAGGAACAGCGTGCCGCCGGCCGCCTTGGCGAAGCGGCCGTCGCGCTTCGCGAGGGCGCCGGTGAACGCGCCGCGCTCGTGGCCGAAGAGCTCGGCCTCGAGGATGGTCTCCGGGATGGCCGCGCAGTTGACCGCGACGAACGGCCCGCGCGATCGCGCGCTGCGCTCGTGGATGAAGCGCGCGAGCAGCTCCTTGCCGGTGCCGCTCTCGCCGAGCACGAGCACCGTGGCGCTCGAGGGCGCCGCCTGGGTCGCGATGTCGAGCACGCGGCGGAGCGTCGGGCTCGATCCGACGATCTCGCGCTTCGTGAGCAGCTTGATCTCCTGCCGGAGCGAGCGGTTCTCGGCGACGAGAGACTGGCGCTCGGCCGCCTTGCGCACGCTCTTGATGATCGTCATCCGCTTGAGCGGCTTCTCCACGAAGTCGTAGGCGCCCTCGCGCATGGCCTGGACCGCTGTCTCGACGGTCCCGTAGGCGGTCATCATCACGACCTCGGTGTCGGGCGCGAGCTGCTTCAGCGCGCGGAGCAGCTCGAGCCCGCTGACGCCCGGCATCATCAGGTCGGTCAGGACGACCTCGACGCGGCGGCTGCGCACGATCTCCAGGGCCGCCTTCGCGCTGTCCGCCGTGATGACGCGCATGCCGTCGCGCTGGAAGATCTTCTCGATGGAGGCGACGTTCGACGGCTCGTCGTCGACCACGAGGACCGTCGGCGCGCCGGGCGGCGGCGCAGCGGGGCCAGCAGGCGGCGCGCTCGGGGGGACTTGTGCCAGATCGTCAGCCATGCGCCACTGTGTCACAGACGTCAGCGGCATGTCCAGGAGAGCACGGGTCTGACAAAGTCCGATCCGGCGCATGACAAACTGACACGCCGGCCTGGTCCCCGCGCGCTCCCCGCGAAGATCGCGAAGATCGCGGGATCGGTCAGCGGATGAGCTTCGACAGCTGCTTGAAGTCGTCCGTCCCGGCGATCCTGAGCCAGTCGAAGACGACGGTCTCCGCGGTGGTGATGGTGGCGCCTGCGGCGCGGCAGAGATCGAGGCCGGCGAGCCGGTGGTCGTCGCGGCGGGAGGCGACGCCGTCGAGCGGCACCTGGACGAGGACGCCGCGCGCGGCGAGGTCGCGCGCGGTCTGGAAGACGCAGACGTGCGCCTCCATGCCGACGACGATGGCGGCGCGGGGCGCGCGCCCGGCCGGCGTGCGCAAGGCGCGCTCGAACTCGGGGGAGCCGCAGGCGGAGAACTCCATCTTGGGGAGGACGGGCGCGCCTGCCTGGGCGAGCCGCTCGGCGATGGGCGCGACGGTCGGGCCGAGGCCCGCGGGGTACTGCTCGGTGGCGACGACCGCCGCGCCGAGGCGCCGCGCCGCCTCGATCAGCACCGTGGCCGCGCGGGTCAGCGCGTCCATCTGGGGCGCCGGCATCGCGGCGGCGAGCTTTTCTTGCACGTCGATGACGATGACCGCGCTGTCTGCGGGCTCGATCCTTTGCATGGTGGTTACCTCGTGGCGCGGAAGCTCCTCAGGAACCGGAGCAGGTCGCTCCGCAGGTCGAAGCGGAGGAGCGCCTCGCCGATCAGGGCGCCGCCGTCTCCGACGAGGACGCCGGGCAGGACGGTCATCGACGTCATGAGATCGCCGGGGCGCACGGTCTTCCGGCCGGCGAACGCGCAGCGGCGGCCGTCGTTGGCGGTGAACTCGAAGGAGTAGGGCAGGGTGCCGGTGCGCACGACGTCGAGGCCGAGCCGCCCGGAGAGGTAGCGGTGGTCGGCGAAGCCCTCGGCGTCGATCTCGCCCTCGATCTCGACCTCGGGCTTGCGCAGGAAGTCGAGGAGGCCGCGCGAGCGCGCCCGGATCGTGAACGACATGGGCCGCTCGTCGGAGGGCGAGTCGACCAGGTGGAAGCTCCCGGCCATGGTCTCGCAGAACTCGAAGCCGCGCATCACGCCTCCGCCCCTCACGCCTGCGGGGGCGCGCCGCGGGGCGGCGCCGGCAGCGGCGGGGCGGCCGTCGCCTCCGTGAAGTCCTCGGGCGGGAGCACGAGCCGCTCGACGCGGCGGCCGGACGCGAGGGCGTCGACGATCTCCGGGACGTCGGCGGGGGTCACGCGGCCGTAGAAGTAGCCGTCCGGCTCGACGGCGATGACGGGGCCCGCCCAGCAGACGTCGAGGCAGCTCGCGGAGCAGGCGCGCGCCTCGACCTTCGCGAGGCCCCGCTCGGCGAGCGCGGCCTTGAGCTGCACGTGGATGCCGTCGGCGCCGCGCTGAGCGCAGGAGCCCTTGGGAACACCGTCGGGGCGGCGGTTGACGCAGACGAAGAGGTAGCGCTTTCGCTGGGGCACGAGGCGGATCCTCGTGCGTCGCGGGGGCCAGGTCAAGCTGGGGAGGGGAGGCGGGGGCGGGGAGCGAGCCGCGGAGCTGCTCTGGAGAGTTGGTTCGTTGGCAAGGTCTCCTGGTCGGCGAACCCATGACCAGGCTGCGCGGGCGGAAGGTATTCCCGGGTGCCGCGAGCTCGATGTTGGCGGGACAACTTTTTATCGCCGAGGTGTGTATGATGATGACCGCCGCTATGGATGTCGTCTCCAATTGCGCATTGCCGGTCGCTTCGGTCGTCTGGCAGCCACGTCCCGCGATATGGATGCTCACCGTCGTCTGCAAGGCGACGTTCCTGCTGCGCGCAGGCGAGGCGGTGATGGCAAGGGAGCAGGAGCCCCCGCACGAGGACGATCAGTACTGGCAAAATGATGCCCGCCGGAGCCTTCGGGCAGCCTGCGATCTCGTGCCCGTGAAGCCCTGGGCAGACGTCGTGCTGGTGGGTCATGCGTTCGCGCCCAGGGGAGAACCGGTGCGTTCGCTCATCGCCCGGCTCAGCGTGGGCGAGGTGGACAAGTCGGTCGCGGTATTCTGTGATCGTGTATTTGCTCAGGACGGAACGCTCCACGAAGGACAGAAGTTCTCGCGGCTGCCGTTGATCTATGAGCGCGCTGCGGGCGGGCCGGACACCGTCAATCCTGTGGGGGTTCGCCCTGGGATGCAGGATGCGCAACGGAGGGTCATGGTCCCCAACCTCCAGCAGACCGGGGCGAAGGTCACATCCCCGGCTGATTTCATTGCGCCGATCGGCTTCGGTCCGCTGGCACCGACGTGGCCAACGAGGCGCGAGAAGCTGGGCCGCAAGGCGGGACAGGGGACGCTGCGAGACTGGTACAAGCAGCCGCTCCCCGAGGACATCGACTTTTCGTGCTTCAACCACGCTCCGCAGGACCAGCAGCTCAAGGAGCTGCGTGAGGACGCGCGTATCGCGCTCGAGAACCTCCATCCGGAGCACCCGAGCCTCGTCACGAGCCTGCCCGGCATTCGGCCGCGCGCGGTGCTCGAGCGGGCCAAGGGGGCGCAGCAGCCGCTCACCATGCGCTGCGATACGCTGTGGATCGACACGGACCGGTCGGTGTGCGCGTTGACGTGGCGGGCGCAAGTTCCGATCGAGCACCCGCAGGAGCGGGGAAGAGTGCTTGTCGAGCTCGCGCAGGCCGGGCCGAGCGCCGGCTGGCCCGGGGAAGCGATGGGACGCGCACCGATGGCGTCGCAGCCGCGAGGGCTCGACGTTGCGGAGACGGCCGTTCCTCCACCGGCGTCGTCGTCTGAAGAAGAGGAGAGCTTCGGGGGGACCCTAATTCCGGTTCCGGGGGGCATGCAGCCGGCGGGCGCAGTGCTTCCGTTCGCGCCGTCAGGTGCTGCGCCACATGCGCCGAGCTTCGGGGCACCTCCAGTGCAGAGCCCGCCGCGGCCGCTGTCCCAGTCTTCGTCCGGATGGGGCGCTGGTGTTGGGTGGAGCGCTGCTGCGCCGCCTTCTGCGCCCGCGCCGCCGGGCTCCGCACCGTCGCTCAGCCAGTCGTCGCCGTCATGGGGGGCGGGGGCTCAGCCCGCCCCGGCGCCTCCGTCCCGCCGAACGCGCATGGGCAGCGAGGATTCGGACGTGTTCCTCGCACCTGCGCCGCCCCCGCCAGCGCCGCCCATGGTCGTGGCTCCTGCGCTGGTGGATGCGATCCCGCCGGCGCGCGACAGCAGTCCGTGGGCGGTCGAGCCTCGCGCTGGCCAGCCGGCTCCCATGACGGTTGGGCAGCTCGCGGCGCACGTCGTCAGCCCGGAGGTCGCCAGGCCCGAGGCCGCGCCGGGGCGTCCGGTGCCGGTGGCGACGCCACGCATCGAGACGGGCGCGGCGCTGCAGTTCATCTGGTACGACCCGGAGGAGGTGCCGCGGGTCCGGCGGAAGCCAGCGTTTCAGCAGATCCTCCGCGAGCTTTCGGAGAGGCCGCTCGACGGGGAGGTGGACGATCCGGCGATCGCGAAGGATCCAATGGCGGTGGAGGATCGCCGTGAGGTCTTCGAGGTGCTTGCGCGCGGCGAGGCAGCGGACGAGGCGGGGCTGAGCGGAGCGCTAGAACGGGCGGTCCGCGAGGACGGGAAGTTCGTCGCGCCGTTGCTCCTCTTGGCCGGCGAGATGTGTCTGCCGTTCGACGAGCTCGATCGGCTGAAGGCGACCATGACGACGGCGGCCTCGTTCGCGGCAGGGGATGAGGTGTTGAGCGCTGCCGTCGAGGAGGCGAAGACCTTCCTGAGCATGCCGCACCTGCTCAGTCCCCCGGCGGTGGCCGAGGGGTTCACGAAGCGGATCGAGGACGCCTTCGCGAGAGGGAAGCGCTCCGTACCGCAGGGATACCTGGGGGAGCAGGCAGAGCGGGTGCTCGTGGAGCGGCGATGCTACCAGCGGCGCGCGGTGTTCGGGGCGGCGCACCTGCGGGCGCTGCTGCAGCTGGACGGCTCGTCACGGCCCGTGCCGGCGTACCTGCCCGAGGACCTGGCGATGAAGCTGCCGATGCAGGCGCGATTCAAGGCGAAGGTGATCGCGGTGGTCGAGCTGCAGGAGGATCACTACGAAGCACATCCGGCGGCGCTCCGGGTGACGGCGCTTGCGAGGTTGATGGGGGCGCAGCGAGCGTAACGCGTGGGGCGTGCAACTGTCGCGACGTGGAGGTCGGCATGTCGAAGGGGGATCATGTCTTCAACAACATCGTTGCTAAAGTGAATGGCGCGTTCGAGGCGGGGTTCATCGCTTATGCGCGGGAGAAGCTCGCCAGCGGCTCGGCCGCGTCGGCGCCGCTCGGCACCCTCATCCATAGCAGAGCAGCGCGTGACGACTGGATGCGGCGATCCATGCCGCGGACATCGAGCCTGCTGGCGGCATTTCGCGACGATGTGGCCCTAAAGAACCTGAGAGAGTCGCTGCAGACGGCAACCTATCTGGGCGAGGACGCCAACAACGAAACCTACTCCATGCACGCACAGGCGTTCCAGGACGCCGTGATCCGCCTGTTCACGAAGATCGCGCGGACGCGATCCTACCTGAACGAGGGGGACCTCACGCCTGACATCACGCGCGTCCGGAAGGCCTTCTTTCATATGACACGCGTGGCGGAAGACCCTGGTGCCCTCCAGCGGTTGCTTGAACAGGTCCAGGGAAACGCGCGCGAGCGGGCCAAGGTGGAGGCTGCCGTCCAGGTTGTCCGTGCGCGTCTGGAGTCGGCGTGGGGGGCCTGCGAGCGCATCTTCAGGACGGCGGCTGCGGAGCTCCTGCGGCTGCCCAGGAGTTGACGGCGCGACCGACCGCATGGCGCTGCATCATCTCAGCGGAGAGCTGAGCTAGCCTCGGTCTGTTCGCGCTGCTCCATTCGTCGAGGCGCGAGTCATGATTTCGTCATCGAAGAGGAGGTCGCTGCCTCGAACTTCTCGTTTGTCGAGATCGTTTTCTTGCTTTGGTGACGGCGGTGGATCGCGTAGCATTCGATCGAACCGGTGAGCCTGGCATGGGGTGAGGGAGGCGCTCGCCGGCTGAACGAAGGAGAACCCGCCGATGAGTCTCGAGGTGACCTTTGCTTGCGGCGAGGGCCCGCTTTCCGTGCGCCGGTTCTCGGTGCAGGAAGCGGTATCGAGCTTGTTCACCGTCTCGGTCCTCGCAGGATCCGAGAACCCCGCCCTCGACCTGGAGGCGATCATCGGCAGGCCGGCGCGCTTGCGCGTCGTCGGCGGCCTGTCTCATGCCGGCGTAGGTGCGCGCCTCTGGACGGGCATATGCAGCTATGTCGAGCAGGTCCACGCGGTGCAGCCAAGCAACGGTCAGACGGCCATATCAAGCTACCACGTGCGCATCGTCCCGGACCTCTGGCTGCTCACTCAGCGCCGCAACTACCGAATTTACCAGCATCTTACGATCCCGGACATCTCCGACCGACTGCTCGCAGAGTGGAACCTGCAGCCCGTCTGGCAGATCGATCGAAGCCGCTATCCCAGGCTTGAGTACAGGGTCCAGTACGGCGAGAGCGACTATGCCTTCCTGAGCCGTCTCTGGGAAGAGGCCGGCATCGCGTTTACCTTTCCAGATGACGATAGCGCGGGCTCCAGGCTGACGCTGAGCGACCATCTGCACCAGAATCCGCTGCGCGAGGGCGCGCCGCTGACCTATGCCGACAACCCCAACCAACCCCTGGACAACCAGTTCGTCGCCAACGTTCAGCTCTCCCACGAGGTCCGTCCGGGGGCCTATACGATCCGCGACCACGATTTTCGCCGCCCGGCGTTCCCTCTGACCGGCGAGGCGCAGAAGGCACCCATGCCCGAGGACAAATACGAGCAGTACCACTACCAACCGGGCGCCTTCCTGATCCATGCGGACAAGGGTGGTGGCACGCCGGCTGCGGACGACAAGGGGGTCACGCGTCACGAGCAGTCCTTCGGGAAGAGGCTGGCCGAGCGCGCGCTCGGTGCCGAGCGCGTCGACCGGCGCGCGATCTCCTTCGAGACGAACACGATCGACCTCTGGCCCGGCGTGGTTTTTGGCATCGATGGCCATCCGCATCCTGAGATCGCCGATGGCACGCGGCTGCTCGTCACCGAGTTTTCGGTCGAGGGCAGCCCTGGTGAGGAGTGGTCGATGTCAGGCCGCGCCCTCTTCACGGATTCCCCCTACCTTCCTTCGTTCCGCACCCCCAGGCCTCGCGTCGAAGGCGCACAGTGCGCCACGGTCGTGGGCCGCGCGGGACAGGAGATCCACACCGACGAGTTCGGGCGGGTCCGCGTCCAATTCCCCTGGGATCGCGAGGGTCGTCACGATGACGCGAGCTCGTGCTGGATCCGCGTGAGCCAGGGATGGGCCGGAACGGGCTACGGGATGATGGTCCTCCCCCGTGTCGGCCAGGAGGTGCTTGTCGGCTTCTTGGAGGGGGATCCCGACCAGCCGATCATCGTCGGGCGCGTCTTCAACGCCACCCAGCAGGTCCCCTACAAGCTCCCGGAGCACAAGACGAGGAGCACCTGGAAGAGCGACTCGTCGCAGGGCGGCGGCGGATTCAATGAGATCATGTTCGAGGATCTGAAGGGGCAAGAGCTCGTCTGGGAGCAGGCGGAGAGGAATCGTCGCCGGCTCGTCAAGAATGACGAAACCATCACGATCGGTCACGACCGCCACCTGCTCGTGAAGAACGACGAGCAAGCGCGCACGCTCGGCAACCTGAAGGTCTATGTCGGCAAGGATCAGGACATCGTCATCAAGCAAGAGAAGCGGGAGCGCGTGGAAGGCAACAGCCACCTTTCTGTCTGGGGGAAGCGAAACCAGAAGATCAACGGCTCGCATTCGCTGATCGTGGGCGGAGATCGCCATGAGGTCGTGGGCAAGAACCACGCGCTCGCGGCGGCGGAGGAGATCCACGTCGCGGCCGGCACGGCGCTGGTCATCGAGGCGGCGAAGGACCTCACGCTCAAGGGCCCGGGCGGGTTCATTCGCATCGACGCGAGCGGCATCACCATCCGGGGCAAGGTCGTGCGCATCAACAGCGGCGGCTCGCCTGGCAGCGGCAAGGGCGTAAGCCCGGAGGAGCCGGACGAGGCGATGGAGGCCGTCACCGATGACGTGAGCCGGACGCTGATAGGGCAGTGATCCGGTGCTGGGCTTGGCACGGTTGAACGTTTGCAACGCTTGAGGAGAGGAGGAAAGATATGCCTCCGGCAGCACGCATCACGGACATGCACGCTTGCCCGATGGTCGAGCCCGGACCGGTCCCCCACGTCGGTGGTCCGGTGCTGGGCGGAGAAGGTACGGTCTTGATCGGCTTCCAGCCCGCCGCACGCGTCGGCGACAGCGCCAAGTGCGTTCCTGCAGTCGACAGCATCTCCGCGGGGGAACCCACAGTGATCATCGGCTACAAGGATGCGGCGCGGATGGGGGATCCTACGTCACACGGCGGGGTGATCGTGAAGGGCTGTCCTACGGTGCTCATCGGGTCGAGCCCTCAGGCGGAGACGTTGAGGACGGAGAAGCCCTTCTGCGAGGACTGCGAGCGTAAACGGAAGGAGCGCGAGGCGCGCCGCAAGCGGGAGCGGCGCTGATGCCGGCGCCGCGGTGTATCGTCGAGGTCCGTTGGGGGAGGCTCGCAGGCACGAAGGTCGCCATCGAGCCCGGCAAGACGCTGCGGGTTGGGCGAGGGGACATGGCGCAGCTCGTGGTGCGGCACGATCCTAGACTCTCGGCGGTGCACTTCGAGCTCGCGTGGGACGGCGCACGCTGCACGCTGCGGGACCTCCGGAGCATGACGGGCACGCAGCTCAACGGCGCGCCGGTGACCGAAGCCGAGGTGGAGCACGGCGCATGGATCCACGCCGGTGAAGCGGATTTCATGGTCTACTTCGAGGCCCGTACACCGCCGCCGGAAGAGGAGAACGAGGACGAGGTCGATGAGGACGCGGGGCGCCTCCGCGCCAAGCGCCACGCGCTCGCGGAGCGAGCGCTGGAGAGGCTGCGGGAGGCGTCCTCGCGCGTTCCCCTGTACGCACTCCTGGACGCCGCCCGCGACGACCGGATCCTGGAGCTCTTGCGAGAGTCGGTGGAGCGCCACCAGTCGCTCTACGAAGGGCCGCCCGGCGAACCTTTGGAGCACGTAGCGCCTTACCTGGCTGGTCCCATGGATCCGAGCTCGACGCTGCTATCGCGGCTCGTGCTCGAGGGATGGGGAAGGCGTTGGGGCATCTACTGCACGAGCTTGGAGCCGTTCCGTGAGGTCCGACGGCACTTCCGGCGGTTCTTGATGGTGGAGCTGGAGGAATCGGGACAGCGTGTCTACTTCAGATTTTACGATCCTGGCGTGATCGGCGTCTTCATTCCCACGTGTACGCCGCTCCAGATCCAAGAGATGCTGGGCGCCAACGAACGCATCCTCTACGAGGCCGCCGATCATGGTCTCGCGAGCATCGGCGCCGAGCTTGCGATATTCAAGCGGTTCGCCAAGGCGCCGGAGACGGCTGTCCCGCCGCATAAGGGGTGACAGGATGCCCATCCTCACGCTGACTCTATCGACCCGAGAGGACTCGCTCGTTGTGCATCGGTTCGCGGTCCACGAGGCCCTCTCGATGCCGTTCTCGGTCTCGCTCTGGGCGCGATCGCCCGATCCTGCCATCGATCTCGCGGGCATCGTCGGCCGCCCGGGGACCTTCCACGCCGACGCTGGCTATGGCTTCGAACCCCGGCCGGGCGGCCGAACGTGGAGCGGCCTGATCAGCCGAGCCGAGCTGGTGCATGCCGTCAAGACTGCACCCGGCCAGCTGAACGTCTCCACGTACCACCTCCGTCTGGTCCCCACCTTATGGCAGCTTACGCAGCGCTGTAATAGCCGCATCTACCAGCACCTGTCCATCCCCGACATCATCGACCGTGTTCTCAGCGAGTGGCGTATCGATGCTGGGTGGAAGATCGATCGCGCCCGCTATCCCAAGCTCGACTACAAGGTTCAGTACGCCGAGACCGATTACCTGTTCCTGAGCCGCCTCCTCGAGGAAGCTGGCATCGCCTTCACTTTTGCCGACGATGACGGGCATCTCGCGACGCCCATCTTCAGCGACCGCCTGGAGGCAACGGCACCCTGTCCGATGTCGCCGATTCTCTATGTGAGCGACCCGAGCGACAGCGCCGGGCGAGAGTTCGTTACCGGCGTGCGCCTCAGCCGTGAGGTTCGGCCTGGCACCGTGAGCGTGCGGGACCACGATTTCCGACGTCCAATGTTTCCGCTTGCAGAGACCGCACGAGCCGCCTCTGCCGAGGACCGTTACGAGCAGTACCGATACCGGCCCGGCGCATTTCTCGCGGAGACTGGCAAGCCAGCTGGCAGCCCGGTTGCAGACGACCAAGGCTTCGCTCGTCACGACGCTGGATACGGACATGAGCTGGTGCATTGCGAGCTCTACGGGGAGCGTGTTGGCCTTCATGGCATTTCGTATGAAACCAACGCCTTCGACCTTGTCCCGGGCGTCGTCTTCTCGATCGACAGCCACCCCCATCCAGAGCTGCCTGCAAGACGCAAGCTCCTCGTCGTGGAGAGCTCTTTCGAGGGCACACCAGAAGGCGAGTGGACGCTCTCCGGGCAGGCAGTGTTTGCCGATTCACCGTATCGCCCCCCGCGGCGCGCTCCGAAGCCGGTCGTCCATGGCTTTCAGAGCGCGGTCGTCGTGGGTCCACGTGGCCAGGAGATTTATGCGGACGAGTACGGTCGCGTACGCGTCCAGCTCGCATGGGACCGCGATGGACAAAAGGACGAACACAGCTCCTGCTGGATGCGCGTGCATCAGGGATGGGGCGGCGGCGGCTGGGGCATGATCGCTCTGCCGCGCGTCGGGCAGGAGGTTCTTGTCACATTCCTTCAGGGTGATCCCGACCAGCCCGTCGTGATCGGTCGCGCGTACAATGCGGTCCAGAGCGTTCCATATACGCTGCCCGAGCACGGTACCCGCAGCACATGGAAGAGCGATTCCTCGCCAGGCTCGGGCGGGTTCAACGAGGTGATGCTCGAGGATCTGAAGGGCAAGGAGCTCGTCTGGCAACAGGCGCAGAGAGACCGGAGGCGGCTGGTCAAGAACGACGAGCAGAGCACGGTGGGTCATGATCGCCAGAAGCTCGTCAAGAACGATGCGACCGAGCGGATTGACGGGTACGCCAAGCAATGGGTGGGCAAGGAGGTGGATTCCGTCACCGGGCGCGATACGCGCGAGCGGATCGAGGCGAGCTGCCACATCGAAGTGCGCGCGAGCCTCCGGGAGGAGGTTCGGGGAACGCAGTCGTGTACTGTCGAGCTGGGTCAGCGTGAGCGAGTTGGCGGCCGCTACGCGCTCCGCGCGGCGAAGAAGATGCATTATGCCGCCGGTGAGGACTTCGTTGCTGAGGGCACGGAGGACGTGACGATCCGCGGGCCTGGCGGCTTCATCCGGATGGATGCGGCGGGGGTCACCATCAAGGGCACGCTCGTCAAGATCAACGTGAGCGGCTCAGCTGGGAAAGGTGGGGGAGCCCATCCGGGGACGCCGGAGGAGCCGGTGGGGGTGGACTCCGACGACACGTTGTAGGAAGTCGTGCTCTTCGAGGAGAACCATCTCCAATGACCTCTCTCCTTCGAGCGGCATCTGTCCAAATTCGACGACGGAACGGTGCGTGAGGGGAAGGCACGGCATCGAAACAACCTGTCGAATTGTCGTTTGCAGTGTTCGGCCAGCTCGATCCGAGCGAGCCAATCAAACATCAATCGTTGGATCTCTTTCAGGCCGGTCTGAACACTCTTGCGGTCATGCTGACATCGACAAGCATGCTCAGACTGCCACGTCGCAGGATCATGGGGCCACCCCGTCGCAGGGTCATGGGGCCAGGGGGGAGACGCCGTGATCGGTCTCGACCATGCCCGAGACCGCGAAGCGTGTCGAGGTCCCCGGAGCCGGGCGCGCAGCGACCGGCGACGTCTCTCTTTTCGCAGGGTCATGGGGCCACACAGGCCCCCGGCAGATCCCGGCAGGGTCCGCGACGCTCAGGAGCAGGCAGGTTCACCCCGCCCCCAGCGACACCCGCGCTCCCGTCGACGAGGGTGGGCGAGGCACGCCGATCGGAGCGAGGGGTCAGAGGCGCGGCCCCAGGCTCGACGTCCTCGCCGAGGCCGCAGCGGTCATCGCCGCCTGCCGCGTGGGTGGGTTGGCGGCTTGCTGCGCGCGGGCACCGGCGCGGCCGTGGTGCTCTCGTCGAGCTTCGGCTTGAGCCGCGGTCTGTACGACTCGCCGTCGATGATGAAGTCGAACGCCGCGTTCTTGAACCGATCGACGGCGCTCTGCGCGAGCAGCACGTCGTCGAACATCGCGAGCCACTCGGCCGTGTCGCGATTGCTCGTGACGATCATCGAAGCGTTGCCTGTACGTTCGAGGAAGAGCTGGTACACGTCGCGGCTCTCTTCCTTGTTCATCGCCTCGAGCGCGAAGTCGTCGAGGATGAGCAGGTCGACGGTCGTGAGCGCGACCATCTCGGCGTCGCGTGAGTTGTCGAGTCTGCTCTGGCGCAGCCTGCGCAGCATCGCGTCCGCGCGCAAGAAGCGCACGCTGTAGCCGTGCTGGCACGCGAGGTGTCCGAGCGCGTTCGCGAGGTAGGTCTTGCCCACGCCGACAGAGCCGAGGATGACGATGTGCTTGTGCTCTTCGAGGAAGCGTAGGCTCGTGAACCCGCCGAGCAGACGCTTGTCGAAGCTGACCTTCGCGGTCTTGTCCCAGAGCTCCAGGCGCATGGCCGGGTCGAGCCCGGCGTCGCGTACGCGGCTCTCCGTCGCGCTGGCCTCGCGACGCGCGATCTCGTCGGTGAGCAGCATGAGCAACAGCTCCTCGTGTCCCATCGACTGCTTCTCGGCGACCAGGAGACGCTCGCGCAGCGTCGCCGCGATCCGGCCGAGACGAAGGCGCTTGAGCGCCGTGATGAGCGCAGGGTCGACTTCGCTCGCGCTCATCACGAGTCCTCCTTGGTCGCGGCAGCCGCCGGCATGCGCGTCGCGAAGTGCTCCGTGCTGCGCGCGAACCGCGGGGTGGGCAGCGCAACGACCGTGCGCTGACCCGTGGACGGTGACGCCGGCGTCTTCGCCGTCTCGAGCATGCGCGCCACGCGCTGCACGTCGACGACATCAAACGCGAGCGCGCTCTGGCAGATCGCCTCGACACGCCCGTTACCGAACTTCTTGCACAGACGCAGCAGCGCGTAGACCAGCCGCATGCGCGTCCAGGGCAATGGCACCGCGAGCAGTCGCTCAGCGTAGACGCCGACGTGCACTCCGCACTTCTTCGCGCTCGCGATGAGCGAGGCGACGTCGCGCACCGCCGCGACGTCCTTGCCCATGGGGTAGTCGCTCGGATCGGTGGAACGCTTGCCCGGCGCGACGCGCGCGTGCACTTTCACGAGCTCCGTGCCGGCGTAGATCCTCACCGACGCGCTGTCGGCACGGACGCGCACCGTGCTGCCGACGTGGCGGGTGGGCACGCTGTAGAGCGACCGGAGCACCTGCACGTGATGATCGGGGTGGACCTTCGCGTCGGTCCAGTGCGGCACGTCGAACGGCGCTGCCGGCGCCGGCTTCATGGCGCTCCTCTCGCGCGCCTCGAACACCTCGCGCGGTACCTCGCGCGTCGTGCCGTGGACGCGCGCGCCGGCGACGTCGCGGCACCACCGCTCAGCCGACGCGCGCGCGTCGTCGAGGCTCGTGAACGATTCGCCGTCGAACCAGCTCTCCCGCACGTAGGCGACCTGATTCTCGACACGTGCCTTGTCTCTCGGCGACCTGACACGCGCGGCATCCACGAACAGCCCGCGCGTCTGAGCGTAGTCGAGGAAGGCCGGCGCGAGCACGGGGGCGACCTCGTCGGCGCGCAGCACGATGGCTTTCATGTTGTCCGGAATGATCACGCGCGCCATCGCATCGAAGAAGCGCCACGCCGCATCCAGGCCCGCGCACACCGCCACGGTGGTCTGCTCGAACGACGGCCACACGAACTGGTAGCGGCTGTACACGAGCGTCACCACGAGCACCCACAGGTTGCGAACTCGCTGCGTCGCAGGATCGAACAGCCTGCCCATGAGGCCGAAGTCGACCTGCGCGACCTCGCCGGGCTCGGTATCCGCGACACGAACAGTCGGCGTCTTCTTGCGCCACGCGAGCTCCTCCTTGGCGAAGCGCCAGAGCGTGTCGTAGCTCGCCGTGACGCCGTGGTCGCGCTGGAGCAGCGTGTGGATTTTCCGCAGCTTCAGCGGGCGAGATTGAGCGAGCCAGGCCTCGATACGCACGCGATGCGCGTCGATCTGCTTCCTCTCGTCGCTCGCGTCGGGCACCGGGCGCGCCTGCACGCGTTGGGCGATCGCATGGACCTCCTCGTCCGTCGGCTCGCGGTCGAGCGGCAGTGGCAGCGTCGCCGCGGCCTCGAAGTACCTGCCGACCGTCTTGCGATCGAACCCCGTCTCGCGCGCCACCTGACGCGCGCTCTGCCCCGCCGCACGACGGCGGAGCATTTCCTTGATGTCAACCATGATCAGCTCTCGGTAGGGCATCGGGCTCCTTCCGACGGCGACCCGCGCCGTCGTCGGAAGGAGCCCGTCTCAGATCCCGACCGCGGCGTCCCGGGCTGGCCCCATGAGGCTGCGAAAAACCTCGAAAGCTGGCCCCATGACCCTGCGAAAAACTGGGTCACGCCCCCGCGCGGGTGGCCCCATCCTCCTGCGATTGGGGTGGCCCCATGACCCTGCGAAAAACGCCGTCAGGTGGCCCCATGACCCTGCGAACTGGCACTCAGACCGACGAATATAGATGCTCGATGCTTGTCATTGCTTGACGCACGGATGCATCCAGGTAGCATTCTTCCCAAGCTACCCGTGGGGTACCGTCGCCGCTGTCGCACGGCTGTGCTCCAAGCGATTCTCTCTGCTGACTTGTTTGAAAATGATGATCGTCCCGAAAGAGCAACTCCAGGCAATCTCCGACGCGCTCGGGAGGCCTTTCAGCATGCGTGCTATCGCCTATCTTCGCGAGCATCATTCCGAGTGGTGCCGGGGCCGAGACGATGTAGATGTCGCGCGGCATGTGACCTCGGTGATCGCCTTCGCTCGGGCTCTTGGGATAACCCGAGATAGCAACGTGCTCTGGCTGATTGCTCTCCAGGCGGAGCCGGGGTTCTCGATGCCGCCCACAGGTTATGTCGGCTATCGGCTGACACAGCGAGGTTTCGACGAAGGGACGCGGGTCCGAAATTTCGCCGCCGCGCTTGTGGCCGCGAAGAAACCTATCCTGATCTCGCTCGACGCCGACCTCGAAGCGATGGAGCGCGACGATGCGTGATCGCACAGATGCAGGCCTTCCGGACGATCCCTCGGCGGGGTCCGGCAACTGGCTTTCGCAGTCACCCTTTGAACCACCGGAACCGGTCGACGGCGGTGTCCCCTTGCCTGCTGGCGTGCCCATGTCCGACGAGGTGAACGGGCCGGTGCAAATCTGTCACGACGATCAGCCCCCTAGACCATCGCCGCTACCGCCGATCCGCATCCGCGTCAGCTTCTTCTTTGACGGTACGGGCAACAACAGGACTAACGTAAGTCTCGGCCCGGAGCACAACAGTGACGACAGCTATGCCGCCGGGCTCACCAATGTGGCCAAGCTGGAGAGCGCGGGGCTGGATCGGCCCGGTCCGTGCGTTGATCGACACCTGACCATCTATATCGAAGGTATCGGGACTGTCGATGGTGGGGACGACAGTGGGTGGGGCTCGGCGACTGGCCAAGGCGACACTGGTGTGCAAGCCAAGGTGGATCGCGGCCTCAGAGCGGCGATCGCGGCGATCGTGAGCATCGTCGACTCTGGATTCGGCGAGGTCACGGATCTCCACATTGATACCTTCGGCTTTAGCCGGGGCGCCGCGGCGGCGCGTTATTGCGTGTGGAAGTGCATGACAGAATCGAACCGAACGCTCAAGGAGCGGCTGGAATCGCGAGGAGTTTCAGTCGGTACGGTGATGGTCAAGTTTGTGGGGCTCTACGACACGGTTGCGTCTTTCGGTTTAAATCATTCCGACGATACCGCTGAACTGCACCTCGACTCGATCTCGGTCGCGAGCAGTGTCATTCAGCTCGCCGCTGCGGAAGAGCATCGCGCCAATTTTCCTCTGACCAATATTAATAGTTCCGGCAGTCGTGGGCGACAGCTGTTCCTTCCCGGCGTGCACTCCGACATCGGCGGCGGCTATGCTGACCATGCAGCCGAGGTGGACTACCAGCTGTTCGATCTCGACACGCTCCGGCTCAACGCTGACGAGCGTGCAGCAATCGCGCGCGAGCGCCGATGGTTGGTGGACACAGGATGGTATCGCAGCTCCGAGCTCCAGGGGACGACGTTCTGGAACGAAGTCAGGGCGACGCGACGGGGCATCAGAAACACCTATGCGCGCATACCTCTATGGATCATGGCTGCTTTCGCGCGCACCAACGGCGTTCCTATCGCCGCCGCGCTGGAATCCCGTCATCCGATCCCTGCGGATCTGCGCGATGCATACTCGGAGATACAGGCCTATATCCGTAGTACCACCCGCTCTTCCGTGGGGGACTGGTTCAAAACCCACCCCGCCCTCGATCCGAGCTGGCATATCGATCTCCGCCACGGCCATCTACATTTCTCCGCCCGCTACGGCACCCGCGGCGGCGCCCACTCGCCGCAGTGGTCGAGCAACGATCCCGTCCGAGGGCATCGGATGAGGAACATCTACGATGGCTAAGCTGCCTTGCGACGCTAGCGGAGCTGGTTCTGGCGGCTTGCGGAGCGTGGCTAGTGAAGGAGACTCGATGCTTATGTCGAACTTTGAATGGCTCCCCACCGAATCCGCGCCCGAGCGAGCCCCGGTGCACCTCGTGCGCGGAGACCTGTACTTCGCCGATGGCGGCTCGATCTATATTCCCGATGGGCGCGATGTGGCCAACGGGTGGGGCGAGTGGGGATCGACGCATATCGTCGGCGCAGCGGTCAAGCCGGTGCCTGTGCGGCTTGATCTCACTTGGTTCTCTTATCTAGAGGACAGGTTCTTTGGCGGATCTTTCATGCTACCCACGGCAACGATGACCACGCTGTTCCGAGCGGGGGTCGCCGATCCGCAGACCGAAGAATTTCGCGGATTTGAGAGGATCGTCGTTGGCATGGCCCCGGAGGGGCTGGTTGCAGTATGGATGTCTACAGGGTCGGAGGCGATCGAGGTGGCGAGCTTTATCGCGCCCGAGGTGGACCTCCCGTGGGAGCGCGTGCTCGACAACCCCGCAAGTTCGCGCCCTGCATTCATTCGGCAGGTACTAGCAGCGAAGCTCAACGCTAGGGGCCTCGCTCGTCTCGGTCGCGAAGGTACACCCAGGGGACTCTATCAGAGCTATCGCCGGCAATACAACTGGCGGCCAACGGTCACGGGTGAGGGGATGCCAACCGGGCTGTGGATCCGCTCCTTCAATGGCGAACGGGCCTTCATCGGGTGCGCGGGGCCTGCGATTCCGCGCGAACGCCGCCCCGTGCCCGCCGCGATCAATCTCGGGTGGATGGCGCCTGACGGCGGGGCGCGGTTCGCGCGACTGACCTTCGATGAAACCGAGATCTTCGCCGCCTTCGCCAAGCTGAGCCGCGGCGACGCTGCGCGCGTGCTTGCGCTCGAACTCGAGACTGCTCGGACCACCGTCGCTATTTCGCTGCGGGATGAGAAATATGTCCTGCCGCTGGAGAAGGTCCTCGTCGAGCTGTTCAGTACTCGCTGAGTGTGCCTCAAATCGTGCTTGCGTATTGTGCGTGTTGGAGGAGTAGTCAAAGTACTTGCGACAGTGCGTCTCGGCGGCGTGGGTCCGCTGGCTCTTGGATGAGTGGACCGGTCGGTCCACGCGCTGCAGAGATCCGACGATCTCAAAAGCATGTGTGAGCGTTTGACGTCCGTCGGGCAGAAGCCGGCGAGCGGATCATCTGCACTAGGCTCCCGAGCGGGGGAGGCACCGTCAGTGCGCCGCGGCGCGCTCTCTCTCCGCTCACACTCGGCCGAGGGCTGCTATGTACGGTTCGCGCGACGTTAATATTACATCGTATAAAGATACAGATATAGATGTGGGGTTTCTCCAGCGCGGACCATGTAACCGTGTGAGAGCGGCGGCTTGAAGAAGTCGTTGGCATCGTATATCTCCCCCTTCAGGCTAAGGCTACCGTCTTGCGTGTTCTCGACGAGGAGATCTATTACATATAAAGGAAGCCAACTGATCTGCTCTTGCGGGACGTTCACTGTAATGCGCGGGCGACGGCGACGGGCCGCCTCCTGAACTACCGTATCTGCGTGGCGAGTTTCGAAGGTTAGCAGAGCGGTCAGATACCAATCTGTCGGACCGAAGCCGATCTCCCCTCGAACTGCCACCGTATAGAGGCCACTTTCGGGCGTGCAGGGGAGACGGATGAGCTTCGACAGCTCTCTCATGTCGGTCCGCGGCTGTGGGGCCCTTGCGGGTTTGTTTCTGTCGGGGATCTTCACGGTGTCCTCTGCACGTCAAACGCGGTTGCGCGCGCGCCGGTTGTCACCTGGACTGCGCTGGCGCGTACCGTTCATCCTCAACGTCGTGCCCGCCTCGGGGTGGCCCAACATCCAGGTGACATCGCGCTGCAGCGTCGCATAGTTCATGTACTGATGCGCGAGACCCGTGGCCTCGAAGCGACCATTCGCGTCGTCGGGAATCCCGGTGGTGATGTCCGCTGCATTCGGGTTGAAATTGTAACGGTCCTCGGCATGGAGCGTTGCGCGCATCTCCAGCCTGGGTTCGCCGCTACCAGAGCATGGTGCAGGTTCAACGACTACCGTTCCGCTCATCCAGATACTATGGGCACCGATGGCCTTTTGCCAGTTCTCCGTGCTTGGGTAAGGGTACGTCGAGTCTGAACCGACTGCGATTGCGGTGCCCGTTAGCTGAAACGTCACCTGCCTCGTTGCGAGGGAGGGATCGTCGTCGACCATCTTTCTGTAGAATTTCTCGATGCAGATTTGGATATCCCGGATAGCATTTCGCAGTGCAATTGCGCCGGAGGCGTCGTTCGCGACGAACCGCTCGTAGGAGAATGTCCTGTTAGCCCCGTTGCCGTAGAGGAAATGCCGGTACGCCGCGAGAGCGTCCGGTATGTTATTATGTGGTGCACGCGGGACGCCTTGAGCAGCCTCCGCCGCCTCGAGGGTGCCCTGCCAGTAGAGGAGCGATGCTCGGTCGGCGACGCTAGGCTCCGTCGTGGGAATGGGGGTTGGATCGTTCGAATCGGACGGGTTCTGAAGAAACCCGTTGTCGTGATGGATCGGCGGTCTCTGCGGCGCTCCAATGCTGTACTGAGCGGTCGTCGACATGCAGACACCCGCTACTGTTGGAGTCGCCGGTGTCGTCTGTGCGCAACACTCGCACGCTAACCCGATCGGCGTATCCGGTGCGCGTGATCTCGCCGCGTTGGCCGTCGACATCAGCCTGTTCATCGTTCCTTCAGCACCCATTGCATTCCACCGAGAGGGTCCAGCTGCTCGCGTCGTAACCCGTCGTGACAGCGTCCCATATGTCGTCGGATGTCTCTTCCCAGAGCATGTCGAGCCGGAGATTCGGGTCCGTCTCGCTCCGGCAAAGGGTTCGTCGTACGCACGGGTGCCCGTCAAAATTTGGTGAGGCGATGAACATGATGACGACGAACGCGGTCACGTTGGATTCCCACGTCATTCCGTATCGTTCCGCGCGCGCCACACCGCCGCGGACCATCGCGTGCAGCACCGCTCGGGGGAGGGACTGCAATGGCGCTTTCTGGTTCTCAGGCAGCTTCACCTCGGTCTCCGGGTGTGCGTGAAGCAAGTAGTCGACGAGGCGATTGATGAAATTCGTCTTCTCCCGCTCCCGAAACACATCCATCTGGTTGGTGTGAATCTTGAACATCTTGGTCTGGTACTCCGCCTCGTGTTTCGCCGCTGAACCTTCTCCGGCATCAAGTTGTGCGGGTTGCTGCCGAGCCACTGGTCAGAGGGCCGGATAGCCTCGTTGAGCCAGCCTGGTGTCGCCACGAGCGGCGGGTCGGACACGACGGCGCGCGAACCTTGTGATGAGCGCAGCAGCGGCGAGCCCCCAGGGCAAGCGCACGTCGGGTCGATTTTGCAAGCAGACGCTGCAGGACGAGATCTGGGGCTCCTCTGGCGCTTCGACGCACGCGCCCTGGCTGCAGACGAACCCATCCACGCAGTCCTTGAAGGTCTCGCAGGATGTCCGGCAAGCGGAGCCGCTGCACGTATAGGGCGTGCAGTCCTTGTCGTCACCCTCGAGCTTCACGACGAAATGTCCGCCGTCGCAGGTGTCGCCCGAGATCTCCACGCAGCGCGCGCCAGCGCAGATCGCATCTTCGATGCAGTCCTCTTGGCGAGTCGTGCATCCCTCCTTGCATCTGCGCGTGGCTTCATCGCACAGGAACCCCTCGCACCCGTTGGTCTTTTCCTCACAGGTGTGGTCCGCGGCGCACGCGTATCCGATCGCGATCCCGTCCGTGCAGCTCGGCTCCCCGCATTGGTGCCCTACTTCCGGGTACGTGCACTCGTCGGTGCGCGTGCCGTCGCACCACCCTTCGCAGCCCACGTCGCTCAGGCACGGGGTGTGACCGGTGCGCGGCGGCTGATGCTCGAGCGGCGTGCCGAGCGGCCTGCAGAGCCCCAGCGCCCCCTCGGTGTCGCAGGCCTCGCATGGCCCATTGCAGCTGGCATCGCAGCAGCGACCGTCGATGCAGAAATTGCTGGCACACTCGCGCGCGTCCTCGCACCCGGCGCCGAGCGGCTGCTTGCAGACGCACACGCCGAGCGCGTCGCCTGGCGCCCCGCCGCCTCCCCCGGCTCCAGGGCCGCCCGCGCCGGCGTCGCCTGCGCCGCTTCCTCCTCCACCGGTGCCGCCGTCCGCGCCGCCGGGGCCGTCTCCGTCGGGCGCATAGCAGGGATCGACGCCTGTCACGGCTCCTCCACCTCCACCTGTGCCGGTCACGCCCCCTGCTGCACCCGCGCTGGCTGCGCCCCCGACTCCCCCATCGCCGCCCGTGCCTGCGGAGCCGCCAGTGCCGCCCGTGCCTGCGGAGCCGCCAGTGCCGCCCGTGCCTGCGGAGCCGCCTGCGCCCGCTCCGCCGCCTCCGCCTGACGCGCTGTCGAGCAGGCAGCCGTTAGGGACCGAGACGACGCCGGGCTTAAAGCTGCACCATGCGGCAACCGCGCACGCACCGTCCGGTCCGCACGTCGCAGCGCAATCGGTGCCCGCGTCGTTGCACAGGAAAGGGGCACAGCTCTGGACCTCGGCTGAGACAGAGTGACCCGCACCATCACAGGCGCTCTGGGTTCTGACGCCATTCACCTTCACCCCATCCGCGTTCAGCTCGTCGACACACGTCACGCTGGTGGGGGTTCCCGCGCTTGCAGGACCACATTGACCGTCGCCAGAGCCATCGGCCTTCCGCGATGCGATGCACGTCTCGCACTCGCCTGTGCAAGCCATATTGCAGCAGACTCCTCCGGCAGCGGTCTGGAAGCAGTGCCCGGACGCGCAGTCCTGGCCGGTCGCACACGGCTCGCCGAGATCGCGCAGGAGCAAGTAGGCGTCTGCCTTCGCGGTGTTCCCGCCACCCGCGATGAGGATGCTCCTCCCGGCGGTCACAGCCTCGCCGGCGTTCACCAGGGTCGCGGTGTGGCCTGCCGTGGGCGACAGCATGTCCAGGTCCAGGTAATGCGTGAACGTCTCGGTCCGCGGGCAGAAGGAGACGAGGAAGCCGACCTCGGGGCCGGGAGCGGGCTCGGGCGGGTCGCCGCCAGGTCCCCCGAAGCCGCCCACGAGGACGACGTGTCCGGCAGGATCGAGGGTCGCCGTGTGACCGTAACGTGCACGACCGAGCATGCCCGGCGTGCCGGACATGGGGATGGCGATCCTGGTAAACCCCCTCGTCGTGGGGCTGTCGATGAACAGCTCGGCGGTGTCCCGCACGAGCGCATGGCTGCTGCTGCTGCTCGTCCCGCCCGCCAGGAGTACGCTGCCATCCCGCAGGCGTGTCGCCGTGTGAAAGGCGCGTGACTGCAACATCGCCGGGAACGTCCTGTTGTCGATGTCCCCCTCGACGGGCTGGAAGTGGGACCCGTCCGAGCCTTCTACGTGGAAGATCTCACCCGAGGTCTGCGCGATGTCGACATAGAGGCCCCCCGTGAGGAGCACATCACCCGACGTAGTGTCGTCGCCGGCGAGCAGCGTGGCGGCATGACCGGCCCGATTTGCCTGCATAGATACTGGTGTCAGCGTGGGTGAGCCGGCAGTGTAGATGTATGCACTGTTCAAGGCTTGGCCGGGGCCGTCGGAGCCGCCCGCGATGAGCACCTTACTTGGTCCGAACCTCGTCGAGGTGTGATGAACCCTGGACAGGGTCAGAAGATTGTCAGGGCTCTCAAATAGATTGACGAACTGTCCTGTCTCCTGATCATACTTCTCCACAGGACCGACGGTCGTGAATGGAGGGCCGTCCTGGTCCACGCTCCCGCCGACTATCAGCACGTCCCGCGGCGGCGGTTCGGGCGATGGATCTTCTGACGAGGGTGGCTCCACCAAGGTCGCCGTGTGACGCCCACGCGCTTGGTTCATGTAGGCCGCCGCCGCGAAGGTGCGGCTCAGCGGCTCGTAGAGCTCTGCCGTCCTGAGCGCGTTCTTACCCGGCCCGAATCCGCCCGTGATGAGGACGCGGCTGGCGGGAGCGCTCGGATTCAGGAGCGTTGCCGCGTGCAACGTACGGGCGGCGAGCATATTGGTTGTCCCCTCCCACCGGGGATCGACCAGCGCTGGATGCTGGATCGAGGCCCCTCGCCACTCCACGAGCACCGTGCAAGATCCCGCTCCGGGGCTCGTGACGGGCCGCCCCCATGGAGGGCGCGGATCTGTGTCCACTGTACAGCCATTCACCTGTAACCTGGCTGTATGACGGCGCCCCATTGAGTCCAGGACGTAGGGAGAACGGACCCGCAGCCGCGGCGTCCCTTGACTGTCGAGGAACTCGAGCGTGTTCGAGACGAGGCGCAGGCCCGCGACGCCGCTCGCGTCGACGCGGTAGCGAAGCTCTCTCTCGGCGGGCTCGCGATCGAAGTAGACGAAGTCCTCGATACCTGTGGGACTTGCGAGGTATACGAGATCGGCGCCGTCTCGCGCGAGGGCGCCGGCATACATAGCGACGCCCTCGATCGCGGCGAGCGGCACGTCCAGCGCCCCGTCCAAGGCGAATGTGATCCCCAGCCCCGAGGCTTGGTCGCGAAGGCGTACCGGGTCGGATGCGCGCGTGGGAAGCTCGACGGTGGCGCTGCCTGCCCTCACGGACCGGGACGGCGCCGCGAAGCGCGCCCGGACGGCGCCGCCTTCCAGGCGCTCGAAGCGGGGACGCGCGGTGGTGCGTAGTGTTTCTTCGAATCGGGCACGGATTGCCGTAAGCCGGTCGCGCGCCCGGGGGACCTCGGCAAGATCAGGAACAGGGCCGTCCGCCGAGGCGGACGATGTTGGCGCTGCGTGGTCGGAGCACCCCCACGACGGCGAGAGCGCGGAGGCAGCAAGGACGAGCGTGGCAACGAGGTGCCGCCTGCCGCCCGTACGAAGAGGCAAAATTCGGTGCGTGATCATGATCTCCGCCGGTGAACGCGGGGAGATCAGGCGTCCTCCCCGGAGCGCATCGTATCAGAGTTGTGGGGTGGCCTGCTCGCCCATTTGGGATGCATGCCCAGGCATGCCGCAGGCTCGGAAGCAAGGATGCGGGACACGACGCCACTTAATACGTGTGGGATGGTGAAGGACGAATGGAAACGTCGTTTCAAGGCAAGTAGCCCGTCCTGCTTGCTGGGATTTTTACGACGACCTTGGAGCGTTGCGTCCGAGACGTGATCGCGCGGCACCCTTGAACGGCGTTGCCGCCAGAATGTTGACTCCACCGATGCGGCGATCCCGATCGAATACAGTCGCCAGGTGGCGCATCTCGTGCGCTTGCATGTCGTGCGACATGCGCGGTACTTTCAGTGTGGGCTCAGGTCGACGACAGACCAGGAAGCAGGGTGGATGCCTCCTCGCACGCACGCGGCGCGAGCAGTCGTGGGACGAGACCGATGCGGAGACGCATGGAGCCCAGGAAAACTCAGGAACATGAAGGCGCGTGATAAGAAAGTGAGAGGATGCGGCAATTTCGATGGAGCATCGGGCGATGCATCAGGGGGCGAGACGATCTCTCAAGAGCTCGTCGGGGAGGGAAGCAACGATATGGGAGCGAGGAGCGTTCGTGCGATGCGATTGATTTCTAATGAGATGGATCCGGGATATCTGTCGGACTGCCAAGTAGGATGGCGCTTCTCGATCTTGAAGTGTGCCAGTGTAATGGCGTCTTTATCTATAGCGCCGTGGCGAGCGCTGCCGGCGCGGACACTTGATTGTAGAATGTTGCTGATGATGTGCTTTGTTCTGCTGTTTCACCTAGGGAGCGCTCAGATCGCTCGTGCCGCTTGTGATTCCGGAACCCCAGATGTTGACGGTGACGGAGCCCGTGATTCCTGTGACAACTGTGAGGGTAAGTCTAATCCCGATCAGAAGGACAGTGATGCTGATGGCCATGGCGATGCATGTGACAACTGTCCTGGCGTGTTCAATATAAATCAGAGTGATATTGATGTCGATCGTGTGGGGACTGCATGTGACAATTGTCCCTCTAGGGCGAATTCAGATCAAGAAGATCGTGATCGCGACGGGGAAGGCGATGTTTGCGACAATTGTGTCGATGTATCTAATCCTGGGCAAGTTGATTCTGATTCGGATTCGTCCGATGATGCCATTCCTGATCATTTGAGAGGGGGTGACGCGTGCGACGAGGATGATGATAACGATGATATTCTTGATGTTGAAGACCTGTGCCCGTTTGTTGGTACTCCAGGGGATGGGAATGGCGATAGAGACGGTGATTCACGTGGCGATGCGTGCGACAACTGTCCCTTGGTGGCGAACGAAGGTCAGGAGGATGAGGATGGTGACCGTATTGGGGACGCTTGTGATGATGGGGATGATGACGGGTATATTGATTTCATCGATAATTGTGAGTTCAATTCAAATCCAGGGCAAGAAGACTTCGATGGGGATGGCATAGGTAATGTTTGTGATGATGATCTCGACGGTGACGGTATTCTGAATGGTGGCGACACATGTCGAGAGAAGCCCGATTCTGATCAGCGGGACATGGACTGCGACGAGAAGGGCGATGCGTGTGAGGATGATACCGATGGAGACGGGTTGTCGGATGCTGTCGAAGAGATGATGGGTTTGGACCCGTTCGATGTGGACAGCGATAGCGATACTATATGGGATTTGTACGAGGCGGGCTTCGAGCGGTTGTGCAGTGGGGCATGGCCACCAAGGCAACCCTGCGACGGTCTAAAGTTGCCCGAGGTGGAGCGACCTGCCATAACGGCGACGTCTTTCCCCGATACTGATGGAGACAGGCGGATCGACGCGCTTGACGACGACAGCGACGGCGACGGCTTGCTCGACATTGAAGAGGCCGGAAGGTCGGATCTGTGCACGATGCCCGTTGACACCGATCATGACAGCGAGGAGGGACGCAGGCTGCCTGATTTTCTAGATCTCGATAGCGACAATGATGGGGCTCCAGACGCGAGTGACAATTGTCCGCGTGTCGCGAATGCGAATCAGAAAGACACAGACCCACCTCGCACGAGCGGTCCTGGGGACGCATGCTTGGAAGCGGATTTTGACGGTGATGAGCGTCCGAATGAGTTGGATAATTGCGTTGGTGTGTACAATCCGGATCAGGAAGATAACGCTGACAATGATGGTCTAGGCGACGCCTGTGACGATGACTGGGACGACGATGGTGTGCTTAATGATGACGATAACTGTCGCTATAAGGTCAATCCGGACCCGCAGATCGATTCTGATATGGACGGTCTCGGTGATCTCTGCGATGGAGACGGGGATAGTGATGGTGTTCCGAATGAGCTAGATAATTGCCCTTTGGTGCCGAATCTTGAGCAGCGAGATGGTGATGGTGATGGTCTCGGTGATGTGTGTGACGATGACTGGGACAACGATGGCGTGGTGAATGATGTGGATAACTGTGATTTCGATGTGAATGCTGAGCAATTAAATTCTGACGAAGATGAGCTTGGGGACACGTGCGATAACTGCCCTGTCGACGCGAACCCCGCCCAGGACGACGGTGACGGCGATCGGGTGGGAGATGTTTGCGATTCACCAGAGACCAGCGACGCGGCGAGCTCGGTCGGCGCAGGCGGTGGAGGTGGCGCAGGCGGTACTGGCGAGCCCCCTTCCTCTGCTCCGACGACTCTCGAGTTCGGCGGCGGCGGTTTCGCATGCAGCCTGGGTATGCGTGAGCGCTCCGCCTTGCATGTGGCCTCGGTGCTCGGTGCCGCGATGGCGGCCACCGTCCTTGTCGTCCGTCGCCGCCGCCGCGGTCGTCCTACGTCGCCGAGGCACGCACCATGACCTCGCTTTCCTCGTCCGTCTGCTCTTCGCGTGCCTTCCGCCGGCTCTCCCGCCGCTCCGGTCGACGTCACCCGCTGCTCGTCCTGTCCGCGCTCGCCCTCGCCGCGCTCGCCCTCCCACGTCCCGCCTCGGCGCAGGCAACACCCGCCTCACGCATCGCCGTCGGTGGCCTGGCGCTCGAGCAGCTCGATCCCGCCCCTGCAGGCGACGCGCTCTTCGGCGTGCCTTCCCCGTCGGTCGGCGGGCACCTCATGCCGCGCGCCTTGCTGATGTTCGACTACGCACATAACCCGCTCCAGCTCCACGGCGATAACCCTGCATCGGTTGTCTCGTCGCAAGCCTTTCTCCGGCTCGACGCCTCGCTCTCGCTCTGGGAGCGCCTGCTCGTCTCGCTCGATATGCCGTTCGCCGTGCTTCAGGCAGGCGATGATCCAGGCACCCCGGGCGTCGCCTACCACGTGCCCTCCTCGGCAGCGGCCGGCGATCTGCGGCTCGGTGTCCGCGGCCGACTGTTCGGCGCCGACCACGCGCCCTTTCAGATGGCGCTCGGCGCCTACCTCTTCGTTCCCACCGCGCCCGCCGGATCCTACGCGGGAGAGGGCGCCTTCCGCGGCGCCCCCCACGTTCTCGTGGGCGGCCGTCTCCCACTCAGCGCACCCCTCTCGATCGCCTGGAGCGCGACGGCCGGCGCGGTCCTCCGCGGCTCCGACAACCCGCACACGCTCACGTTCGGCGCCGGCGCGGCGCTCGTCCTCGGGCGCGATCGGCTCCGCATTGGACCGGAGCTCTACGGCGCGGCCCCGCTCAGCGACAGGCCGATGCTCTCCGCGCCTGGCGCCATCGTCACCTCCAGCGCGCCCGTCAACGCTGAGCTCCTGCTGGGCGCGCGCGTGCGTCTCCTCGGCGGCCTCGAGCTCGGCGCCGCCGGTGGCCCGGGACTCTCCAGCGCCATCGGCACCCCCGCCTTCCGCCTCGTCGCGCTCGCCGGCTGGTCGCCGGCTCCCTCCGACGAGCCCGCCCCGCAAGCGCGGCCCGCCGATCGCGACGGGGACGGCATCCTCGACACCGCCGACGCCTGCCCCGGCACCCGAGGCATCGCCAGCGACGACCGCGCTCGCCACGGCTGCCCGAAGGCCGATCGCGACGGCGACGGCGTGCTCGATGTCGCCGACGCCTGTCCCATGACGCCTGGCCCGTCCAGCCTCGATCTCACGAAGAATGGTTGCCCCCCGGATCGCGACGGCGACGGCATCGCCGATGTCGTCGATGCCTGCCCCGACCTCCGCGGCGCGCCGAGCGCGGCGCCCCGCCAGAACGGCTGCCCCGGCGATCGCGACGGCGATGGCGTGCTCGATCGCGTGGACGCTTGCCCCTCGCTCGCGGGCGAGAGCAGCCCCGACAGGTCGCGGAACGGCTGCCCCGAGGACATCGACGGCGATGGCCTCAAGCCGCCGGAGGACGCCTGCCCCCGAGAGAAAGGCGCGCGCGATCCGGACCCGACCCAGAGCGGTTGTCCCAAGAATCTCCGGATACGCGACAGGGAGATCGCGCTCCGCAGGCCCATCCGCTTCGTCATGTACGGTCGAGACCGAAAGGACACGGTCGAGCCGATCCCCGACGAGGTGCTCACCGAGGTGCGCGACGTGCTCGAGCAGCACCCCGAGATCAAGCTGGTCGAGGTCCGGGGCCACGCCGACGACGCAGGCGACCCCGCCTTCAACCTGCGCATCGCCGAGGAGCGCGCCGACGCCGTTCGCCTGTGGCTCGTCGAGGCCGGCGTCCCGAAGGAGAAGCTCGTCGCGAAGGGCTACGGCGATACCGACCCGATCGCGCCCAACCGCACGCAGGACGACCGCCAGAAGAACCGGAGGGTCCAGCTCTTCATCCTCCAGGAGGAGTGAGCGGGAGCGCGGCGGCCTGGAGCGCCGGCGACGCCCGCGGCGCTCCAGGCCGCCGCGCGCACCGTTCGCTCAGCACGCGCAGCGCGCGCCTTCGTTCAGAACGCGTAACGCGCGCCGAGGCTCGGCACGAACAGGACGACGGTGCGCGCGGTCAGCGTGTCGTCGGGGTAGCTCGCAACCCCGGGCCGCTCGCGGTTCGTGGCGACGCGATGGCTCACGCCGACGTCTTGCCGGTCGTCGAAGCGCGGCTCGGTCGGCGCGAACAGGATGAGCGCCTGCAACCCGGCGCTGAGCTCCAGGCGCTCGCCGACGTGCACGCTGAGCCGCGCCTCGGGATCGAGGTAGAGGTAGAACGCGGAGGCCTGGCTCTCCGCCGCGTCGACGTGGACCACGTCGTCGGCGTTCATGCCCTCGTTGTTCGGCGTGAAGCCCCTTCGCTGGTCGCGCATGGTGCCGAGCACCACGCCAGCCCCGAGGCGGAGCAGCAGCGGGGACCGCTCTCCGAGGTGCCACCAGGCGGACCCGCCGGCGACGAGCCCGGTGAGCCGGAGCTGATCGTCCACCGTGCCCGGCTCGGCCGAGAGCCCGTACGGCGTCACCGTCGCCGCGCGTGTTGTCGTTTCCTGGTATGCAAGGACGTACCCGAGCGTTACCCCGAGCGCCACGCCCGAGCCGGGCTCGTACCCGGCGTGGAGCAGCCCGAGCCCGCCGAGACCGAACGAGCTCGAGCAACCGCCATCACACCCGCCGGCCACGCCCCCGCCGAAGGACGGGGTGAACGCGAACCCCGCCGTCAGGTCGACCACGAACTTCGACGGCTTCTTCCACCGCTCGGCGCCCTCGTCGCGCTGCAGCGCGATCGGGAGCTTCTCCTGCTGTCCGCGCCCGAGGCTCAGCTGCCGCACGACCGGCACGAACCCCTCGTCGCGCACCTCGACGCGGTGAGCGCCGGCGCGGAGCGCGCCCTCCCACGTGCCGCGGCCCACCGGCACGCCGTCGATCGCCACCATCGCCCCCGCGGGCGTCGGATCCACGCGCACCATCGCCTCGAGCTCCTCGGCGCGCAGCGAGAGGGTCGTCCGCTCCCGCGCCTTCACGGGCGCCGTGGCGGGCCCCGTCCCGAGGTTCCGCTCGCCGCGCAGCACCACCACGTGATCGCCCACGGAGAGCACACCCTCCCATGGCGTCTGCCCGACGACGTCGCCGTCCACGATCACATCGACCGTCTTGCCGGACTGCTCCGTGACCTTCAGCCGGCCCGACGCCGTGAGGGCGACGTGCTTCACGAGCACAGGCGTGGTCCGGCCCCCCGCGATCTCGACGCGCACCTCGAACGGCGCGTACCCGTCCTTGAGGATGCGCACCATGTGCGCGCCTGCGGCGACGCGGATCGGGTCGACCGGCGGGTAGTCGCCGCGATCCCTCCCGTCGATGACGATCGACGCGCCAGGCTTCGCTCCCGCGATCTCCACCGTGCCGACGAGCGCGCGCAGCTCGTCGAGCGCCGACTGCGCCGACGCTTTCTGGTCCTGCGGGAGCTTCGGGAACTCCCGCAGCAGCGCCTCGAACACCTCGAGCGCCTCGTCGTATCGCTGGAGCCTGCGGAGGCAGTGGGCTGCGTGGAACGTCGCGTTCCTCGTCGGGTACAGCTTGCGCGAGACCGTGAACTCCGCGGCGGCGGCCACCCACGCCCCCTGATCCATGAGCGTGAGCCCTCTCTCGAAGCGTGCGCGCGCCTCCTCCTTCGCCTCCTCGGAGCGAGGTGCGTCCTCGCCCTGCTCGCCAGCGCCTTGCTCTGCGGGCGCGCTCGCCGGCGCGGCCGTCTCCGAAGGCTGCGCGAGCGCAGGCTGCGAGCTGGTCAGCACAGCGCAGAGCACGGCAGACGCCGCACATGCAACGGATCTTCGCGCGAACATCATCGTCCTTGTCCCCCAACGCAGGCATGCGACCCGAGGCCCTGGCTGCCGGCCGGCCCCGGCTACTCGAATGTGCGGCTCCCGCCGGACCGAGACGTCGTCTGGCCCGACGTCGCCCCGCCCCCGAGCTGAGATCTGCCCCCGGCGGCGCTGAACGAGAGCACCACCCGCGCCGGCGTCGGGGGACCAGATTCCGTGACGACGACGTCGGTCGCGGTCGAGTACTTGTGCATGAAGACGCGAACGCGGTGCCTGCTCCCGGGCGCGCCGGTGATCTCGACGACGCCGCCGCTCGCCTGAGCCGGCTTGTCGTCCACCTCGACCGAGGCTTCACGAGGAATGACCTCGATCTGGACCGTCCGGACCGGCGTCGGTGGCACAGGAGCCGGGGGGGGCGTGGGCGCGGGCGCGGCGCTCTGTGCCGGCGCAGCGAGCGCCGCCTTAAACGACGCGGCGACCCACGTCTGTGCCCGCGCGGCTCCAGCGGGAGCGGCCGCGCGATCGACGGCCATGTAGCCCCCCGCGACCACGCCTGCCGTGATCAGTGCCGCGGCGCTGATCGCCAGCAGCGCCTTCGGCGGCGAGGCCGCGTGCGGCGGCGTGGCGTGCGACCGCGCCATCGCGCCCCCCGTATGGCCAGGATGCGGCGACGCGAGGTCGGCCTGCGGATGCTGGGGCAAGAACGCCGCCGCCGGGACGTCCGGCAGCGACGGCGAGGAGGGCGCAGGGAGGCGCGGCTCGACGCGCGCCCGCACCGCGTCCGGCAGCGGGACGAGGATGTCGTCGGTGATGCTCAGACCGTGCGGCAGCAGCAGCTGGATCGCGGCGAGCATCTCCGCCGCGCTCTGGAAGCGCTCCTCCGGCTTGCGGTGGAGCGCGCGGTGCACGATGGCCGCCGTCTCCGGCGGCACCCAGGGCGCGAAGTGCTGCACCGGCGCGACGTGACCGTAGATGATCTCGACGATGAGCTCCCCGATCCCCCCGATGTGATCGAACGGGGTGCGGCCGGCGAGGGCCTGGTAGAGCGCGACGCCGAGCGACCACAGATCCGAGCGATGATCGATCTGCTTGCTGCCCAGCGCCTGCTCCGGGGACATGTAGAGCGGTGAGCCGAGCATGCTGCCCGTCTTCGTGAGCCCGGCGCTCTCGGTCCCCTGCGCTTGCTCCATGACCAGCTTCGCGATCCCGAAATCGAGGAGCTTGACGATCCGCTCGCGCCCGTCGAACCGCGCGAGGAACATGTTCGCCGGCTTGATGTCGCGGTGCACGACGCCCGCCTCGTGCGCCTTCTGCAGGCCGAGGCACGCCTGCCCGATCAGGCGGAGCGCGAGATCCGGGGCGACGGGGCCCGTCCTCTTGAGGAAGCCCTGGAGATCCTCGCCGGCAAGCATCTCCATGACCAGATAGGGGAGGTTCCGCTCCTGCTCGACCCCGCTGTCGAGGACCTGCGTGATGTGTTGCGTCTCGATCCGCCCGGCGGCGCGCGCCTCCCGCCAGAAGCGGTCGACGATCTCTTGACGGTTGCCGAGATCGCCGGTGATGACCTTCAGCGCGACACGCCGCCCGGTCCCGGTGTGCTCGGCCTGGTACACGGCTCCCATTGCGCCGGCCCCCAGCTGCCGGACGATTCGATATTTCCCATCGACGAGCGTACCGATCATGTCGCTTGCCACATTACGGGCTTTTCGGAGACGTCGCAACGGACCTGGGGGCTCGCTCACAGCCGTCGTTTCCGGTGTGTTCACCCTGAAACCCTGCCGCGATCTGCGCAGGTGAGCGGATCCCATCAGCCTACGTCGAACGATCCACCACGAGGGGTTATCTCGGGTCCTCTCCTTCCGTCACCGACATCGACGCAAGCCGGCTCGTCGATACGATAATCCATCAACCGGGCCCGGTGGTTCCAGAGGTGGGTTGCCGGTCGCACGGAGGCCGGAGAGCCCCCGCGCGGCGGCGCGTGATCTGCTGAAAGCGCCGCGAGGGCCGCTCCGGCGGAACACGACGCGCGGAGCCGCTCGGAATCGGGGCGGGAGGTGCCGCGGGTGAATCGCCGTCTCCGGCCGTCAGGCTCCCGCCTCGGCGGCGCTCCGCGTGCGGCGCCGGCGCAGCGCCAGGTTCACGAGCCCGATCGGCGTCACGACGACCGCGATCGCGAGGCTGCCGACGGCCACCCCGAGCCCCGCGATGCCCGCGGCCCCGAGGCAGAGCACGTCGATCGCCGCCGGGCTGACCGATGGCTGATCGACGCGCATCTCCCTGCGCAGCTCGCCGACCTCGCGATCGAGCAGCTCCTCGAACGGCCGGCCATACAGGCTCTCGCTGCGGCGGCCGCGGAAGAACGCGCGGACCGTCCGGCGCGGGGCCGAGAGCAGGCCCGCGAAGAGGCCGCCCAGGTTCAGCTGCCAGGCCGCCACGAAGCCCTTGCAGCCGGCGCCGAGCTCCCACGCGGCGATCTCGAACTCGCCGATCGCGTTCGTGTCGTAGCCCGTCAGCACGTGGTGCAGGTCGTGGTAACGCACCGCGCGCACGCGCGCCCGGGTGTTCGGGAACGGGACGGGGAGCGGACCGAGCTTGAAGTCGACCCACGCGTCGCCGTACCCGCCGTCCGCGCCGAAGCGGTTCACCTCGAAGTAGAGCGCACGCGCCTCCCGCATCGTGAGGCCTTCGTCGTAATGCACAAGAGCCATGGCACCACCCTCGTTCAATGACTTAAGTCACTGACTATGGTCATTCTTCGCGTTCGTTCTGTCAAGGAGATCGCCGCTTGACGGGGAGGCATCCGCGGCAACAGAGTGCCCGGTCGATGAGCAAGGTCATTCCAGGCGCGACGAAACGCCGGAAGCGAGCCGCGGCGCCGCGAGCTCCGGCTGCGCCGGCGCCGATCGCGCCGGCGCCGATCGCGCCGGCGCCGATCGCGCCGGCGCCCGAGCGCGGCGGGCGCGCCCAGCAGAAGCTCGACACCCGCCGGCGGATCCGGGACGCCGCGTGGGCGCTCTTCACGGAGCTCGGGTACGACGACACGACGACCAAGGCGGTGGCGGAGCGCGCGGAGGTCGCGACGGGGACAGTGTTCGTGCACGCGCGCGACAAGCCCGACCTGCTCATGATGGTGATGCACGACCGGCTCGCGGCCGCTGTCGACGCGGCGTTCGAGGCGCTGCCGCGCAAAGAGCCCCTGCTCGCTCAGCTGCTCCACGTGTTCCAGCGGCTGTTCGCGATGTACGGCGAGCAGCCGCTCGTGTCGCAGGCGTTCGTGAAGGCGTTTCCCGGTGCGTCGGGTCCGAACGGAGAGCGGCTGAACGCGCTCACGTTCGCGTTCCTCCACCGCATCGCGGGCCTCGTGCGCGACGCGCAGGCGCGCGGCGAGGTCGCGGGCGACATCGACCCGCTCGCCGCGGCGCACAACATCTTCGCCCTCTACTTCGCGGCGCTCCTGTCCTGGCTCAGCGGCTTCGTGACGCTCGGCGCGGCGCTCGATCCCGTGCTGAAGAGCTCCCTCACCCTCCAGTTCCGAGGGCTCCGGGCGTGAGGCGCAGCCGGCGCGCCGGCGTCGGCGCGCGCTCTGCCGGAGATCACCGGCGCGCCGGCGTCGGCGCGCGTCAGCGCGCGTCAGCGCGCGTCAGCGCATGACTTGCCGGGGATCGCCGGCGCGGAGCGCGGCGAGCACCTCGGCGTGGGTGCGCGGGTCGCCGGCGGCCACCACGTCACCGGCGCTCGTGGCGTCGAGCGGGCGCCCTTCCCAGTCCGTCATGACCCCTCCGGCGCCGGTGATCACCGGGACGAGCGCCGCGAAATCGTGGAGCTTGAGGCCGTACTCGACGACCACGTCGATGCTGCCGCTCGCCACGAGGCCATACTGGTAACAATCGCCGCCGTAGCTCACGAGCTTGGCCCGGGACGCGACCTCCCCGAAGGCGCTGGCCTTCGCCGGCGGGAAGTACTGCGGGCCCGTGGTGGAGAGGCGCGCGAGCGGCAGCCCCGCGCACGCGCGGACGCGCGCCGGCGCGCCGTTCCAGAGCGTCGGGCGGCCCAGGACGCCGAGCCAGCGATCCCCGAGGACGGGCTGATCGATGACGCCGAGCACCGGCCGGCCCCGGTGCAGCAGCGCGATGAGCGTGCCGAAGAGCGGCTTGCCCGTGAGGAACGCCTTCGTCCCGTCGATGGGATCGAGCACCCACACGAGCTCCGCCCCCTCGTTCTGGCGGCCGAACTCCTCTCCCACGATCCCGTGGTCTGGAACGCGCGCGGCAAGGAGCTCGCGTATCGCCGCCTCGGCCTCACGGTCGGCGACCGTGACAGGGCTCGCATCCGCCTTGTCGTCGGCCTCGATGCCCTTGCGAAAATAGCGCCGGATCACGGCGCCGCTGGCGTCCGCGAGCCGCTCTGCCAGCTCGACCAGGTCCTGGGAAGGGGTCATCGTCTCCTCCGTGGGCCCTCGAGGCGAGCCTCACCGCGCGATCCCCTACGCGCGCCGCCCGCTCACGGCAACCACCTCGCCTCGCGGCGCCCGGAGCGAGCTCCGCGTCAGGCCGCGTCGCCCACGCGGGCGCCCGGCGACAGGCTCGCTCGGAGATACGCGCCCAGCGTGTCCGTGCCCCGCGCGCCCTCCGGGTGGAAGTCGGCCAGCACCGGCCCGTTGTGGGGCATGTCCCGCAGCACGTCGAGCGTGACGTCGACGCCCGCCTCGCGGGCGCGCCGCGCGAGCTCCTGGCCCTCGTCGTGGAGGCGCTCGGCGCCGCCGACCTGGATGAACAGCGAGGCCAGCCCGGCGAGGCGCGCGTGGAGCGGTGAGAGCCGGGGATCGTCGAGCGGGGTCGCGCCCGCAAAGTCGCGCGCCTGGCGCAGGAGACCCTCCCGGGTACCGTAATCGGTCGCGTCGTTCGCGCGCGCCGAGGCGCTGCTCGATGTGAGGTCGAGCCAGGGAGAGATGAGCGCGGCGCAGCGCGCCTGCGCGCCGCGGTCGCGCAGCGCGAGCTGCGTGACGAGCGCGAGGTTGCCGCCCGCGGAGTCGCCGGCGAGCGCGATCTCCCCCGGCGCATGGCCGCGCTCGACCAGCGCGTCAAAGGCGGCGAGCGCGTCCTCGAGCTGCGCAGGGTAGCGGTGCTCCGGCGCGAGCCGGTAGTCGATGCCCACGACGCGGGCGCCGCTCGCCAGCGCGAGCCGCGCCATGAGGTCCGCGTGCGTCTTCGTCGAGCCGTACAGGTACGAGCCGCCGTGGAGGTAGAGGACGACGCCGCGCGACGCCGCGCCCGGGGGCTCGAACCAGACCGCGGGGACGCCCTTCAACGTGTCGACCGTGCGCTTCACGCGCCGGACGGCCTTCTGGGAGTACGGGCGCGCGTCGAGCTCGGCCCTGACCTCCGGGTAGGGCCGGTCGAGGAGCTGGATGAAATCGCGGCGGAGAAAGCGGACCACCCACTCGAAGCCGAAGCCCCAGCTCGGGCGCGCGGGCCCCCGGCGGGCGCGTTCGGTCGTGGTCTCCACGAACGCGAGGCCGAACATCTTCATCAGGCGAAGCCTCATGGCGGGCATCGTAGCGGACGCCTCCCGCGATCGCGGAGGCCTGTGTCCGCGCCGGTCCGAGCGCCGCGCTGTCGCCCCTCTCAGCGAGGTGCGCCGCGGCGCCCGTCAGCGCCTGCGGCGCGCGCCAGCGCCTGCGGCGCGCGTCAGCGCTTCTTCCGCGGATCCCCCCGGAGGATGGGATACGCCATCAGCAGGCTCAGCCAGACCACCAGGAACTTCGGGTCGGTCAGCGTCTCGAACGGGATCTCGAAGCGCTCGTTCGCTGTCGCGGCCTCCACCTTGCGCTGCTGCGCCTGCGCCACCGCGGGGCTCACGACCTCGACGCGCCTCCCTCCGCTCACGGCGCCCGTGCCGCCGGCCGCGGGCATCTTCGGCAGCAGGGTCCCCTCGGCGATCGCCTTCTCCTCGGGCGTCCGCTCCGTCCTGAGATCCGGGTCGATGAGCACCACCGCCGGCTCGAGCCCCTCGGGGTGCTCGGCGCCGCCCGGCTCCGCTGTCGCGATCCGCGCGTCCTCTTCCTCCGGTCGATCCACCGGGACGAAGCGCGGCGCGACCTCGCCGGGCTTCCGATCGCGGAGCTCGACGGTCACCTGGGTCGGGATGTACAGGCGCCGCACCTCCTCGAGCGGGACCACGGTGTCCCTGGCGGAGGCCGGCGGCCCGCCCGCGAGCTCGGGCACCTTCGCGCGCGCCGCGTCGATCGCCGCCTGCTCCGCGGCCATCGCGGCCTTGCAGCTCGGAAGGGACGGATCGAAGTCGAGGCCCACGGCGCTGGCGCCCCCCCTCCTCCGCTCCCGGGGCGGCGTGCACTCCTCGTGGATGCGCTCCGCGACGTCGTCGTCCTCCCGGTGCAGGAGCGCGAGCGGGAGCTCCTTGCGATCGTCGATGCCGTTCGCGACCTCCGGCCGGGCCACGAAGCGGTACCGCACGCGGAGCGCGAGGGTGCGGTGCCCCGCGGCATCGACGACGGTCACGGCCTCCTTGGCGAAGCTGTCCGTCGTCGCGCCCTGGACCTCGCGCCGGCTCACCATCACCCGGGACTTCCGCAGCCCCGTGAACACCGATCGCGTCTGCTTCCGCACGCGCTCGAGGATCTTGAAATCGCTCGTCCCGGTCGGGACGTAGACATAGCCGTCGAACTGGAGCACGGCGGGCGGACGCTTCACGTCCTGCTCGGCCGTCTTGCCCCGATCGCCGCACCCCGCGAGCACCAGCACCCCGGCCAGCACGCCGATTGCCGGGAGAACACGGAGGACTGCACGGAGAAGTGCTACCACAACAGATCTCCACGACGGCGAGGGTGCAACGCCGGTGAATCTAGCTCCGGCGACCTGATGAAGAAACCCTTACCCACCGGAAAAGCCGGACAAGGATGCGGGGATCGCGCACAGCGACCTGAACGTGACGACCCGGCGCGCAGATCCCGACCTCGACGCAGGCGTCGGCCCGCGGCCTGGTGAGCCCCTCACCTCGGCAGGGGGCGCCGCGGCGGCAGGGCCGCGCGCTGGCCGCGGAGCGCCCGGAGCGAGGCGACACACCGCGGCGTGTCTCGGGGACGCTCCGTGGCGCTCCGCGCGCGCCGGGGGATTGCCCTTTCGAAAATCGGATCCATTTGGTCGCCGACATGAACACGGAAAGCCCGAACCCCGAAACCAGCGGTTCCACGCCCTCTGCCGAGCCTTCGGGTGCGGCCCCGGGCCCGGAGACGCCCGCGTCGACCCCGTCCGAGGAGGCCAAGGCCGCCGGCGCGGTCGAGCTCCCCTTCCAGGCCGAGGTGCAGCAGGTCCTCGCGCTGGTCATCAACTCGCTCTACGCAAACCAGGAGGTCTTCCTCCGCGAGCTCATCTCGAACGCGTCGGACGCGCTCGACAAGGCCCGCTTCCTGGCCCTCACGCGCGAGGGCGTCGCTGAACAAGCCGGCGAGCCCGCGATCCTCATCACGCTCGACGACGCCGCCCACACCCTCACCATCGAGGACAACGGCATCGGGATGACCCGGGACGAGGTGGTGCAGAACCTCGGCACCATCGCCCGCTCGGGGTCGCTGGAGTTCCTGAAGGCCAACGCCGAGGCCGCCAAGCAGAAGAAGGACGGCGGCAAGCTCCAGCTCATCGGCCAGTTCGGCGTCGGCTTCTACGCCGCGTTCATGGTCGCCTCGCGCGTCGACGTGCAGACCCGCTCGATGCTGCCGGGCGCGGAGCCCGTCCTGTGGCGCTCGTCCGGCGCGGGCTCCTTCACCGTCGCCCCCGGCGATCGCGAGCACCCGGGCACGAAGATCGTCCTCCACCTCAAGGAGGACGCGCGCGAGTACACGAAGGTGTGGCGGATCAAGGAGATCATCCGCAAGTACTCGGATTTCGTTCATTTCCCCATCAAGGTGAACGACGAGGTCGCAAACCGCTCGGCCGCGCTCTGGACGCTGCCCAAGTCGCAGATCACCGAGGAGCAGCACGCGGAGTTCTTCCGGCACGTGACCGGCGGCTACGAGGGGGAGAAGCCGCTGCTCACCGTGCACCTGTCGATCGACGCGCCCGTGCAGTTCCACGCCCTGCTCTACGTGCCCGAGAAGGCGCCGGCGGACATGTTCCACAAGGACCGCAGGGGCGTGCGCCTCTACGCGAAGCGGGTCCTCATCGTCGAGGACTGCGACAAGCTGACGCCGATGTACCTGCGCTTCCTGCGCGGCGTCGTCGACTCCGAGGACCTCTCGCTGAACGTCTCGCGCGAGATGCTCCAGGAGAACCGCACGCTCTCCCAGATCGAGCAGCAGATCGTCAAGCAGGTGCTCAAGTCGCTCAAGGACCTCTCCGAGTCGGAGCCCGAGCGCTACGCGGCCTTCTGGAAGGAGTTCGGCCGGGTCATCAAGGAGGGGGTCACCAACGACTGGAAGAACAAGGACGCGATCGCCGAGCTCTGCCGGTTCGAGTCGATGAACACGGAGGCCGGCAAGGCCATCTCGCTCCGCGACTACGTGGCGAAGATGCCGGAGGCACAGAAGGAGATCTATTACGTGACGGGGCTCGGCCGCCACGCGGTCGAGCAGAGCCCGCACCTCGAGGCGTTCCGGAAGCGCGGCTACGACGTGCTGTTCCTCGTGGATCCGGTCGACGAGTGGTTCGTGCAGTCGCTGAACGAGTTCGACAAGCGCCGCCTCAAGAGCGTGATGCACGGCGATGTCGACCTCGGCGCCGAGCCGGAGAAGAAGGACGAGCCGGAGGCGTCGGTGGACGCGGCCGTGGCGGCGGTCAAGGCGGCGCTCGGCGACCGGGTGAAGGACGTGCGCGTCTCGCGGCGCCTGACCGACAGCGCGAGCTGCCTCGTCGCCGCCGAGGGGGACCCAGGCGCGAACTTCGAGCGGATCATGAAGCTCATCGACCAGAATACCGGGGAATCCAAGCGGATCCTGGAGCTCAACCCGGGCCACCCGGTGGTGAAGAACCTCGACATCCTGGCGGGGCGTGAGCCCGGCTCGGAGCGGGTGAAGCAGTGGTCCGAGCTCCTCCTGGACCAGGCCCTCCTCGTCGAGGGCGTGGTCCAGGAGCCGGCGAAGCTCGTCCGGCGCATCCAGGACCTGCTCGCGCAGGTCAGCTCCGCCGCCGTCGGTCAACCCTGACGAGCCGCGGTTTCTTGGCCGGGGTCGAGCGTCGGTGATAGGCGCGGGACGAGGTCGGCAGGATGTCCCGAATCGCAACACCGGCGCTCGGCCGCCGGGCCTTTCTTCGTGCGCTCGGCGCGGCGGGCGGCGCCCTGGCCGCGCCGGGGCTCTGGGCGCCGGCGCCGGCGCTCGCCAGGGCGGCCTCCAGGGTGAGGGCCGTCGAGGCGTCGGACATCGGCGTGACGCTCAAGATCGAGCTGTCGAACGCGCCGTTTCCCTGCGACGGGGCTCCCTACCAGGACGCCACGGTGATGGTCTTCGTGCCGGACCATTACCGCGCGCCGGAGAGCGATGAGCTCGACCTCGTGATCCACTTCCACGGCCACGTCACGACCGCGGAGCGGGCCATCGCGGCGCACAAGCTCCGCGAGCAGCTCCACGAGAGCAAGCAGAACGCGGTGCTCGTGGTGCCGCAGTGCGCGGTGAACGCGGCGGAGTCGCCGCCGGGCAAGCTGGGGCAGAAGGGCGGCCTCCGGCGGCTCTGCGGCGAGCTCGGGTCGGTGCTCGCGAGCCCCTCGGCGCGGCGGGCGCTCGGCGATCGCGCCATCCCGCGGAAGGCGAGGCTCGGGAGGCTCTGCCTGTCGGCGCACTCGGGCGGATACCGCGTCGCGGCCGCGTGCCTGCGCCACGGCGGCTGCGAGGTGAACGAGGTGTACCTGTTCGACGCGCTGTACGGCGAGGTCGACGCGTTCCGCGACTGGGTGCTCGAGCGGAAGGGCCAGACGGGGCGGGACAGGCACAAGCTCATCAGCCACTTCGTCGCGGGCGACGTGCGGCGGCTCAACCTCGAGCTCGAGCGCGCGCTCGAGGCGCAGGGCGTCGCCTGCCTGCACGAGCGGCGCCCGGGCGAGCTCACGCGCAAGCAGCTGCTGGACGGCCGCGCCATCTTCATCCAGGTCCCGCTCGCGCACAGCGCGGTGACGTTCGAGCAGAACGCGTTCCGCGACTGCCTGTTCGCGTCGGGCTTCCGCCGGCAGCTCCGATCCAGCTGGTTCAAGAAGAAGGACGAGCCGCGCCGGATCGACGTGCGGCGCGGGTCCTGACGTCGTCCCGCCGCCGCGGCGCCGCGTGCGGGGGCGCCGGCCGTGGCGGCGCGCGTCAGTGCCGGAGCGAGACGTTGGCCAGCGCGAGGCGCGCGTCGTTGACGTACGCGCTGTCCGGGAAGCGGCGGATGAACGACCGCAGCGTCGTCTTCGCGTCGTTCCAGGCCTGGATGTCGAGGAGGCACTCGGCGAGGAGGAAGGTCGCGTCATCCATGACCTCCCGATCGGGCGACGCCTCGGAGAGCGTCATGAGCAGCGGGATCGCGTCGCGCTGCCGGTTCAGCCTGCGGTAGGCGCGCGCCAGGTTGAGGCGGGCCGACGGGGTGTGCGACGCCGTCTCCTTCTGCCGGATGGCGTCCTCGAAGGCGACAGCGGCCTCGTGCCAGCGGCCCGTCCGCATGTGATCGAGGCCCGTCTGGTACGATTTGATCGAGAGCTCCGAGCGCGACTTGTCGACCGAGTCCGAGAAGAACGCGAGCTCGGCCCGGGTGAGCGGCGCCTTGCGCAGCGCCTCGAAGCCCTCGATCACCTCCTGTCGCCGCTCGGCACGGATGAGCTCGTAGAACGCTGCGGCGTCGCTCTCGGCCTTGGCGCGCGCGTCGCTCCGCTGCTGCATCTCCTTGAGATCGGCCTCGTGCTTCGCGATGCGGTCGCGCGCGCCCTTGGTCTCGGCCTGGACGGCGTCCACGCGTGCGTCCCAGGCGAGCTTGACCACGCCGATCACCACGATCACGAAGAGCAGGTTCGCGCTCGCGCTGTTCCAGAAGGCGCGCCGCTCGTACGCCATCTGGCGCTTGGAGATGCTCTTCAGATCCGCGGCGAGGGCGTTCGTGAGGTTGTTCGTCTTGATGATGAGCCCACGGGATTCCACGATCTCACGCTTGATCTCCCTGAGCTCGTCGTCGAAGTCGTGCATTTTCAGGTCCTGAAACCGTGCCCTGTGCAGGAGGCTGTGCTCGTGCTAAGGGGGCCGCGAACGCGGACCCCCGACCTGTGGAAGGGGCCGCGAACGCGGACCCCCGACCTGTGGAAGGGGCCGCGAATGCGGACCCCCGCGCCGCGCCAGGGTGCCGCGGACGCGGATCCCCGGCCTCGCCGACAGGCCGCCCTTACGCTACCAGGAAGCTCTCCCCATGGACACAAGCGACATCCGAAAAGGCCTCAAGTTTATGGTCGACGGCCAGCCCTACTCGGTCATCGACTTCCAGTTCGTCAAGCCGGGAAAGGGGCAGGCGTTCACCCGCGTCAAGATCCGGAACATGGCGACGGGCGCGGTGCTCGAGCGCACGTACAAATCGGGCGAGAAGCTGGAGCCGGCGGACGTGGAGGAGCGCAGCCTCCAGTACATCTATCCGGAGGGCACCGACTTCGTGTTCATGGACGCGGCGACCGGCGAGCAGCTCACGGTCCCCGGCGACAAGATCGGCGATGACTCGAAGTGGCTGAGCGACGGGATGTCGATCGACGTGACCCTGTTCAACGGGTTGCCGATCGGCGTCAGCATGCCCCCGCACGTGGTGCTCCAGATCGTGAGCAGCGAGCCGGGCGTCAAGGGCGACACGGCGAGCGGCGCCACCAAGCCCGCCACGGTGTCGACCGGCGCGACCGTCAACGTCCCGCTCTTCGTGAAGGAGGGCGAGTGGATCAAGATCGACACGACCGACGGCAAGTACCTGGAGCGCGTCAACAAGGGCTGAGCCCCGGCTGACCTCCGGCGTCCGAGCGCCGACGGAGGTCACTTCGCCTCGAAGATCACGGCGGCCGCGCCGGCGACGCACGCGACGCGGGCGCCTCCGTTGGCCGGCGTGCACGCCGTCGCCTGCGCGAGGTCGCCGCCCGTCCAGAGGCGCGCGGCGCCGCCCGCGGTCGCCACGAGGAGCCCGCCGGCGGCGGGGATCGCCAGCGTGGCGCCGTCCGGCGACCGCGCCGCGCCCTGAGGCGCGGGCGTCGTGAGCGGGAACGACAGCGCGGACGAGGCCGGCGCGGCCGCCCGCAGGTCGATCGAGATCAGCGCGGCGCCGAGGGCGATGTCGAAGCCGCGCTCGGACGCGGCGAGCGGAACGAACGGCAGGCGCTCCGTCCCGGCGCAGCGCTCGGGCGCGGCCGCGCCGGGCCGGGCGCGAGGCCCCTGGCCGCGGAGCAGCGGGAGCGGGACCTCCATCTCGCCGACGGCATCGGGCGAGCTGCGGAAGAGCGCGAGCAAGGTGGGCGCGTCGCAGCGCCGCTCGACGGCGACGAGCTCAGCGGGCCCGGCATGGACGGCGGCGGGCCAGGGAGGGATGTCCGTCGCGGACTCGGTGGACGTGGCCGGGTCGACGCGGACGACGCCCTGCGCGGTCCTGACGAGCAGGGCGCCGCTCGCCTCGAACGCGAGCGGGCCGAAGGCGCCGGTCCTCGTCGGCTGCGGGGCGGCGGCGGTGCGGTACACGGCGGCGGCGGTCGCCGGCGGCGCGAGCTTCGCGAGGAGCTTGCCGTCCTCCTTGGTGCGCGCGTCGGCGCCGCCCCGGTCGAGCGCCGCGATGGCCGCGATCGGCGCGCCCCGCGTGGACGCCGCGACCGCCTCCGCGTGGCCGATGGCGGCCGCGAGCCCCGGCTCGCCGCAGCGCACCGGGCCAGGGCCCGTCCAGACGAGGGCCTCGCCGGCGCGCGCGGCGTCGCGGCCTGTTGTCGCTCCGGCGCCGCTCTCGGCGTCGGCGCAGAGGGCGGCGTGAAGCCGGCGCAGCCGCTGGGCGGAGGCGGCCACGGCCGGCGCTGTCGACTTGCCGCGCGCGTCCCGGAGCAGGGAGGCGGCGAGGGCGCGCAGCGCCTCGCCGGGCTGGGCCGCGTCGCGCGAGAGGCCGGCGGGGCGATCCAGGAAGACGAGCGGGGCGCGGATCTCGGACGCGGCGCCCGCCGGGGCAGGGAACGGGCGCAGGGCGCCCGAGAGGCCGACCGAGACGATGAGGTCGTCGCGGCCGTCCGCGTCGCGGTCCGCGACCTCGAGGGAGGCGGAGAGCGCTTCCTCCGCAGGCGGCGCGCGGAGGCGGAGCTCCAGGGCGAGCTCCGGCGGCGCGCCCGCGCCCGCGGCGGGCTCGGGCAGGCGGATCACGGCGAGCCAGCGCGTCGGGCCCGTACCCGCGGCGCCGCGGTGAGCGCCGCCGCACTGCGGGGCGAAATCGAAGGCGAGCGCGGAGGGGCCGATCTGGCTGAGGCCGACGCGCGGAGTGCACCCCTGCGCGTCGAGATCGCCGGGGAGCGCGGCGAGCGTGCGCAGCGCCTGCGGCCGCGCGGCGGGCGCGAGCAGGAGCTCGCCGCGCAGGCCGTCGGGCGACCGCGCCCAGGCGACGAGATCGCGCGCGCCGTCCCCGTCGACGTCGAGGAGGAGCCCGGTCTCGAACGTGCGCCCGGTCGGCGCCGCGGCCACGGCGCCGCCCTCGAGGGGCCACTGCTTGCCGCCCTCTGGCGCCGGGACGCTCGGCACGACCGCGAACCGAGGCGCGGCGGCGTCCGGAGCGCCGGCGTCGGCCTCGGGGCCGGCGGTCGCCGCGCCAGGGCCGACGCCGCTCAGCGGGGGCGGGGAGCCGGAGGGCTCCGCCGAGCCGAGCGTGTAGGGCGTGTAGGGCCTGGAGCTCGGGCAGCCATCGCAGCCGGCGGCGGCGAGGAGCGGGAGCAGGGCGCGGAGGAGCTTCGAGCAGGATCGATCGGGCATCGCGGGCGGACCCGGCGGCGCACCGGTGTGCGGCGGGCGGCGCAGGCGTAGCACGGGCGGCGGGCGGGCGTCGTGGAGCCGGCGCGCCATCCAGCCGCCCGCGCGCCGGATGGCGCCGGTGCGCCTTTCGGAGTAGCTTGATCGAGGGTAGATGAGCGGGCCGAAGCCTCCCAGGGCCGTCGAAGGCGAAGACTATTACCTCGAGGGAGGCCGGGTGGTTTTTACAGAGGCGTATCACCTGAAGCGGGGATACTGCTGTAACTCCAAGTGCCGCCACTGCCCTTACCGGGAGAGGGCGCCGGCAGAGTCGATCCCCGTCGCGCTGCCTCGGCTGAAGCTCCCCTGACCCGGAGAGCCCCGGCGCATCATGGAATGTCGGTTGATCCGGATTGCGTGGAGCGTCTAGGATTTCGCGCCTACATCCGCGCGGGAGCTCCTATGCGTCGCAGTCTTCACCCTCTGCTCTGCTGCCTCTTGCTCTCCGTGCCCGTCGGCTGCGACGCCACGTCGGCGAACAGGCCGCCGTCCCACGATACGTCGGCGGAGCTGCCGAGCGTGGACACGGATGGCGATGGGATCAGCGATGCGGTTGAAGGGCGCGACGCGGCGGTCGACACGGATCGCGACGGTCAGCCGGATTTCGAGGACACCGACTCCGACGGCGACGGGCTGTCCGACAAGCTCGAGGGCGCTCCCTTCCCAGGGGAAGCAAAGCCGCGTGACAGCGACGGCGACGGGGTGCCGGATTACCGCGACGAGGACTCCGACAACAACGGGCTACCCGACGAGGACGACGGCGACGGTGACCGCGACCGCGATGGAAGCGCCGATTACGTGGATCCCGACGATGACGGCGACGGCCTCCTGGATGTGGTCGAGCTCGGGCCAAGCCCGCTCGATCCGGTGAACACCGACGGCGACAGCTGGCCTGATTTCCGTGACAGGGACTCCGACGACGACGATATCCTGGATCGGTTCGAGAGAGCGTTCGACGCCGACGGCGACGGGATCCCGGCGTTTCGAGATCTCGACTCGGACGGCGACTGCCGGCCCGATTCGATCGAGCGCGGCGACGGCGATCCCGAGCAGCCGCCCGTCGACAGCGACAGGGACGGCGGGGCCGATTTCCTCGACCTGGACAGCGACAACGACAGCCTGCTCGACGAGCTCGAGGACCTCAATTGCGACGGCGTGCTCGACCCGGGCGAGTCCAGCACCGCGCGCGAGGACACGGACGAGGACGGCGTGAACGATCTCATCGAGCAGGCCGCCGGCACGGACCCGAACGACGATCTGGACAACCCGCGGGCCAGCGGGGATTTCGTGTTCATCATGCCTTATCAGGGCCGCCCGGATCCCGCGCAGGACACGCTAAATTTCTCGACCAACATCTCGCAGGCCGACGTGGTGTTCGCGATGGATACCACCTCATCCATGACCCGCGCGATCAGGACAATGCAGGAAGCGCTCCAGGAGATGATCGCTCAGCTCGCCGAAGAGATCCCGAGCATCGGCATCGGGGTGACGCATTACAGGGACTTCCCGATCGACCCGTACGGGGCGACCGAGCCGGTCTACAAGGATCAGCCATTCTACCTGGAGCACCGGGTGATGAGCGTCCACACGCCGGGAGGGCGCACCTCCGTGCAGAAGGCGGTGAATCGCCTCTCGGCCAAGGGGGGGCTCGATGAACCGGAGAGCGGCTGGGAGGCTCTCTATCAGATCGCCACCGGGGAGGGCACGCGCGAGGGCCACGCCAACGTTCCCATGTTCAACCCGTCGAGCGCGCCGCCGGGCACGATCCCGCCCGGCGAGGCGGTCGGGACCCGCGGCGGCGTGGGCTTCCGCGCCGGCTCGCTGCCCATCGTGGTGATGATCACCGACATGCCGAACCACAACGGGACGATCCCGCGGTACGACTACTCCGGGCTGGAGTCGCCGAGCCACGCGGAGGCGCTGCGCGCGGTGACCGGCCTGGGAGGCCGCCTCATCGGCATGTCCATCGTGACGCCGACCCCCGAATCGGCCGAGGCGCAGGCGGACCTCACGGCCGGCGCGCTGGCGACCGGATCGGTGGTTCCGCCGGCGGCGTGGGGGCCTGAGGGCACGCGCCCGCCGAATTGCGCGGTCGGGCAGTGCTGCACCGGCGAGAACGGGAGCGGCGTGACGGTGGAGAACGGCAAGTGCCCGCTCGTGTTCGAGGTCTCCAACACCGGCGCAGGCCTGAACCTGTCCGTCGTGCAGGCGATCAAGGTGCTCACGAACTATGTCACGCTCGATATCTCGGCGACGCCGGAGGTCGACGAGAACGAAACGATCGACGCCGTGAGCGCGTTCGTCGACAGGATCATCGCGAACAACAGCGCCTCTGAGCCCTGCACCGCCGGGCTCAAGGTCATCGACAGGAACCTCGACGGCGTCGAGGACACGTATACCAACGTGCTCCCGGGGCCCACGGTCTGCTTCGACGTGATTCCGAAGGTCAACGTCTCCGTGCCTCCGACGACGGAGCCGCAGGTGTTCACGGCGAACATCGTCGTCACCGGCGACAGCGTGGCCACGCTCAGCACCCGCAAGGTCTTCTTCCTCGTCCCGCCGGAGATCCCGGTGCCCCCCATCGACTGATGAGCCTCCAGCGCTCGCGGCCCACTGGAGGCCCCGCGAGCGCTGCTTCACGCGGCACGTATCATGAGCAAAGACTCTGGCATCGAGGGGGCGCCGACGTCCGGGGAGGCCCGCGGCGCGGCGCTCTGGGAGCTCGCGCGGCTCTTCTTCCGGCTGGGCGCCACGGCCTTCGGCGGCCCCGCGGCCCATGTCGCGATGATGGAGGACGAGGTGGTCCGCCGGCGCGGCTGGATGACGCGCGAAGACTTCCTCGATCTCTATGGTGCCACGAACCTCATCCCGGGACCCAGCTCGACCGAGCTCGCGATCCACATCGGGCATCGACGGGCCGGCTGGGCGGGCCTGCTCGTGGCCGGAGGGTGCTTCATCGTTCCGGCGGCGCTCATCACGCTCGGGTTTGCGTGGGGCTATGTCCGGTTCGGCGCGGTGCCGGAGATGTCGGCGCTCCTCTACGGGGTGAAGCCGGTGATCATCGCGGTCGTGGCCCAGGCGCTCTGGGGTCTCGGCCGCGCCGGGCTGAGCTCGGGGCGCTCGCTCGGCCTCGCGGCGCTCTGCGCGGGCGCGAGCCTCTTCGGGATCCACGAGCTCGCGGTCCTGGCCGGCGCGGGCGCGCTCGCCGTGTCGCACCGGCTCGCGGCCGGGCGCCCCGCGGGCCCGCCTCCCGGCGCGGCGGCCGCCGTCCCGCTCGCCGTCCCGCTCGCCGGCGGCGCCGCCGCGACGGCCGCGGCGGCGGGCGTGCCGTTCGGGCTCCTGCCGCTGTTCCTGTTCTTCGTCAAGGTGGGCTCGGTCCTCTTCGGGAGTGGTTATGTGCTCCTCGCGTTCCTCCGCGCGGATCTCGTCGAGCGATACCGGTGGATGACGGAGGCCCAGCTGCTCGACGCGGTGGCGGTCGGCCAGGTGACGCCCGGACCCGTCTTCACGACGGCCACGTTCATCGGTTATCTCCTCGGCCGCGTCCCGGGCGCGCTGGTCGCCACGGCGGGCATCTTCCTTCCTGCGTTCCTCTTCGTCGCGCTGAGCGGACCCCTGATCCCCCGCGTCCGCCGTTCGGCCGTGGCCTCGGCCTTCCTGGACGGCGTGAACGCGGCGTCGCTCGCCCTGATGGCGGTCGTGTCGTTCCGCCTCGCCCGCGCGGCGGTGGTCGATTGGCTCACGGGCGCCCTGGCCATCGCGGCAGCGCTCCTGCTCATCCGGTACCGCGTGAGCTCGCTCTGGCTCATCCTGGCCGGCGCCGTCATCGGCGTCGCGTCGGTTCACGTCTGAGCCGGCGCTCCTCGCTGCTCCGGCCCCCTCTCGCCGTGCCCGCGCCCGGGGAGCAGCCCGGGATCCCTCGTCCCCGCTACCTGGCGGGCGATCGCAGGGAAGACGGCTCGTCCGCGGCCACCAGCGCCGTCCCGGGCCCGATGTGGAACGCGTTGCCTCGCCAGGAGACCCGCCGGTTCGAATAGGCGTTCAGCCAGCAGAAGAACCAGCACAGCGTCCGGAGCGGCTCCACCGCCACCAGCGCCAGGTTGGAGCGCGCCGGGCGCAGCATCCTCAGGGCCAGGAAGGCCCCCAGGCTCTGGAGCGTCCAGGCGAACAGCCACATCTCCAGCGCGAGGCCCGTCGGGTTGAGCAGCAACGTGAGCCACGCGATGAGCAGCGGCGAGTTGAGCGGCTCCGCGGCGAAGCAGCGCGGAACGAGCGTGCGCCGCATCTTCGCCCAGCGGGTGTGTCGATCCAGCATGCGCGTGAGAGAGCAGCTCGTGTTGCGGTTCTCGATCGGATCCAGGCAGAGATCGACGACGAACCCGCACGCGCTGAAGCGCTGTCCGAGCATGTCGTCCTCCGCCAGCACGTTGGCCACGCTCTCGAACCCTCCCACCCGCGCGAGATCGACCCGCCGCATCGCCATCGATTTGCCCACGCTGATCGACCGCCCCGCGAGCTCGGCGGCGGCGACGACCCCGGGCGCGATGAACGCCCCGAGCTGCGCGTTCTCGACCACCGCGCCGAGCGTCCGCTCCCCCGTGCCCACGACGACGCTCGAGACGAGCCCCACGCCCGGTCGCATCAAGATCGACAGCAGCGAGCGGAGGTAGTCTGGGCGGACACACACGTTCGCGTCCGAGATGACGAGGACGCTGCCCTCGGCTCTGCGCTCGAGCTCGAGGAGCTGCGCCACCTTCGGGTTCAACGCCTCGCTCGGATCCGTCAGGCAGAGCCGCGCCTTCAGCTCGGGGTGCGCCGCGATGAAGGCCTGGATCACCGGCACCGCCCGGTCTTCTCGCGAGGCCACGCCGAAGACGATCTCGTAACAGGGGTAATCGAGCCGGGCGAAGGATTCGAGGTTGTCGACGAGCCCGTCGTCGACGCCCGCGACGGGCTTGAGGATGCTGACGAACGGGGTCGCCCCGGATGGTCGCCACGCGTCGACCGGCGCCACGAGCCGGTGCCGCGCGATCCTCCAGAGGAAGGAGGTTTGGATCGTCGTGTAGATGATGGATGACAGCGCCGTCGGCGCGACCGTCGCCAGATCTCCCCAATCCATGGATGGCCATGCTGATCGAACCGCGTGGCGTCTCGATGGCCGGACCGCAAACCCAGCGCTGACTTTTCGCGACCGAGGTGTGACAGCCCCTCATCGCCACGACACACCGCGATGGCCGGCACGAACTCGAGGTGTTACGTGAGATCCGTCGCCGACACACCCGCGCCGAGGTAACGCGAGCCCATCGGCGCGGCCGGGCAGCGTCAGCTGATGCGGCCGATGAGCTCGCGCGTGATGTTCTTCTGGTGCGACTCGAGCGTGCCGCCGCCGATCTCGAGCAGCTTGGCGTCGCGGAAGAACCGCTCCACCTTGTACTCGGTGCAGTAGCCCCAGCCGCCGAGCACCTGCATGGCGTTGTCGGCCACCTCCTTGCCCACCGGCGCGGCGAAGAGCTTCGCCGCGTCGGTCCCGAGCCGATTTCTCCGCTCGGGGCTGACGTTGCGCGCCACCGCGTAGATGAGGGCGCGCGCCGCCTCGGTCTTGGCGTAGCTCTCCGCGATGTAGCGCTGGATCTGCCCGTGCTCGGCGATGGGCTTGCCAAAGCTCCTCCGCTCTCCGGCGTACTGGATCATGATCTCCAGACAGCGGTCCGCGATACCCAGGCTCATGGCCGCGAGCGTGAGGCGCTCCAGCTCCAGGTTCCTCATCATGTTGCGGATGCCGCCCCCCTCCTGGCCGAGGACGTTCCAGGCAGGAACGACGCAGTCGTCGAAGAGGAGCTCGCTCATCGTGCTCCCCCGCATTCCCATCTTCGGGGTCTTCTCGTCGGTCGAGAACCCGGGGAACCCCCGCTCCACGACGAAGGTCGTGACCCGGCCCTCGATGGTCGCATAGACAAGGAAGATCTGGGCCTCCGGGGCGTTCGTGATGAGCGCTTTGCGCCCCTTCAGGATGTACCGATCCCCGTCGCGCCGGGCGAACGTCTTCATGCCGAGGACGTCTGTCCCGCTCGTCGGCTCGGTCATGCCCATCGCGCCGATCCACTCGCCGGAGAGCACCTTCGGCAGGTACCGCGCGCGCTGCTCGTCATTGCCGGCGTGGAAGAAGTTGTTCACGAACAACATCGCGTGGGCGAGGTACGCGAGCGTGAACCCGGGATCGCTCTTCGCGAGCTCGTGGTGGACGATCACCGCGGCGACCGCGTCCATGCCCGCGCCCCCGTGCTCCGAGGGCACGGTCACGCCGAGCAGGCCGAGCTCGCCGAGCCGCCGCATCAGGGGAACGTTCAGGGTGGCGCTCCGGTCGTGCTCGTCGGCCTGCGGCTCGACGACCTCACGGGCGAAATCCCGCACCATCTGCCGCAGCATCCGGTGCTCTTCCGTCGGGTTTTCCAGATCGCTTGCCATTGCGGAGGATGACGCGCTCATCGCGGCCCAACGTAGCACGCGCGGCCGCGCATCAGCGATGGGGTGGCACGCTGTTCGCCTCGTCCCTGGACGGACCGTCATCGAAGGGGGCACGAATGAGAAGCTGGACCGATGTGGTGCTCTGGAGCGTGGTGCTGGTCTCGCTGCTGACCTGGCTGCTCGCCATGGTCGGTGTGCTGGCCGTGCACCCGTGGACCCCCGCGCTCCTCGTGATCGCCGCCGCCTTCGCCGTGACCGGGATGCTACGGAAGATGCCCGGGCGGCCGCGGCTCTGAGCCGGCGGGAGCGGCCGCGGCGCCCGGCGGCGCGTCCGTCGCTGTCGCTGGCGGCGAGGGCCCGTCCTGGCAGCACCGGACGCCGGTCGAGTAATCGAGGTAGCTCCTCGGGTGGGCCGTGATCAGCGCCTCGCAGCCTGCGCGGGTCGAGCGCGCGTAGAAGCCGCCGGCGAACGCTCCGCCCGGCTCGTTCACCCACTCATCGAGGTTGCCCACGAGATCGTAGACCGCGTCGCTGCCCCAGCGGCTCCTGCACCGCGGGCTCCCGCCCGTCTCCCGGAGCAGCGGCTCGCGGGCGCTGCGCACGCGGTTCAGCCGGGGATCCAGGTGGCCAACCGACGCATTGCCGTGGAGCAGCGCGGCGGGGTGCGCCGGCCGGTAGACATTGCACGCGCCCTCCTCGAACGTGTCGCCGTACGGGTAGAGCGTGTCGTCCTCGCCGCGGCACGCCGTGACGAACTCCTCGACCGAGCAGAGCCGCTTGCCGGCCGCGGCGCAGGCGCTCTCGGCCACGAGGCCGGTCACGTAGCCGCTCGGCCGCACCCCGGACCGCGAGCGGGCGAGGGCGGCGATCGCCTGGCCGCGCTGCCAGGGGGCGAGCAGCGGCAGGGGGAAGGCGCGCGCGTGGACGTCGCCGATCCGCCGCAGGCCGGTCGACCAGTCGGCGAGGGTGAGCTCGAGCAGGTTCGGGGTCGACGGGTAGTCGGGCGAGAGCGCCTGTCCGGTGGCGCCGTCGACGAGCATCGCCTCGAAGCGATCGACGCAGAAGCGGCCGCCGTCGATGGCCACCATGTCGGCCGGACACGCGGGCGCGCCCGGCAGCGCGGCGGCGGGCGCCTCCGCGGGCTCTCCTGCGGCCGGGCGCGCCGCGCCCGCGCTCGCGGGCAGCGCGGGGCGAGCGACGCCGGCTTCGGCCTGCGCGTCGAGGCCGCTCACGGCGCTCCCGAACCACCGCAGGCTGCCGTCGGAGGCCCAGACCGCATCACCCACCACGCACGCGCCGGGCGCCGCGAGCTCCGGGACGGTCACGAAGGCGCCGGGCGCCGGGGCCGGGACCGCGCGCCGCGCGGGCTGCCCGTCGACGCAGAGCGCGCCGGTGTCGTCGGCCGGCCAGGGCTGCGACGCGAGCTCGGCGCCTTCGTCGTCCAGCCACACAACGTGGCGCCGGGCCGCGTCGCTGAGCAGCGCGCCCCCCTCGGGCAGGGCGACGAGCCGCACCGCGAGGTCGCCCTCGGCGATCGGCAGCGAGGTCGCGCGCGCCGCGCCGGGCCGGCCGAGCGCGTCGATCGAGAGCGCCACGACCCTGCGCGGATCCGCGGCGCTCACGCCGGCGACGATGGCCCCGCCGCCGCGGCGCTCGCATGCGTCGAACCCCGCGCGCACCGGCGACGCGATGGTGAGGGCGGGCGGCGCGCGGCCTGCGCCGTGGGGATCGGGCGCGACGGGCGCGACGGGCGCGACGGGCGCGACGGGCGCGAGCCCGCCCTGAGCGCCGAGCCCGGTGAGCGCGCCCGAGGCGTCGATCCCGGTGATCTGGAGCCTGTCGCCGAGCACCTCGAGGAAGAGCCCGCGCTCGCGGCCCCCGACGAGCGCCGTGCTGTCCTCGTGCGCGCGCCCCCGCAGCGCGGGCACCACGAGCGGCTCGGGCAGGAGCCGCCCCACGTCGGTCCTCGCGAGCCACCAGGACGACCCGATGCGCGCGGCGCGCCGCCTGTCGGTGGGGCGCTCCGGCTCGCCGATCGGCGTGGCCGGCGCGCCGCCGGCGGCGCCTGCCGGCGCTGCGCCGCCGCTCTCCGGCGCCGCCGCCGCGGTGACCAGGGCGCGCGCGTCGAGCCGGTGGAGCTGCCCCGCGGCGAAGGCGAGCCCCTCGCCGTCCGTCGCGAGCGCGCCCCACGCGATGCGCGCGCGCCGCGCCGGGAACGGGTCCGGCTCGCGGCGCGGCTGCCCGTCGGCGCGCGAGGCCGAGAAGAGCCCGCCGGAGATCGTCTGGAAGTACGCGCGATCTCCCGCCCACGCGGCGAGCCCCGGATCGTACCCCGGCTGCCCCGCGGCGCGCCGGGCGCCGCTCGCGGCGATGCGCTCGAGGGCGCCGATCTCGGCCGGCGTGACCGGGGTCGCGTCCGCGAGGCGCGCCGGATCCACGGCGCAGACCGCCCTGGGCGCGGCGCCGGCGGCCAGCCGCTGGAGCGAGGGCGCGACGCGCGTCGCCTGGCAGGCCCCGTTGCGGCCGGTGATGTCGACGACAACGGCGCCCGCGCTCGCCGTCACGAGGCGCGGATCCTGGTGGCCGCGCAGCGCGCCGTACTCGAGGTCGCCCTCGACAACGACGGCGCGCCGGCCCGGATCGAGCTTGCCGTCCTCGCCGAGCGAGGCAAAGGCGATCTGCGCGCTCCCGAGCCACGACGTGCTCGTCTTCTTCGAGCTCACCGCGTAAAATAAGAGGTCGATCGCGCCTGGCCGCCCGCCTGCGTCGATCAGCCCCATGCCGTCGAGCGGCGGCCGGAAGCGCAGCCCGGTGGGGGACGACGTGGCCGCGATCCCTTCGGACGGCGAGACCCAGCGGAGCCGCACCTCGACCTCGGGCGGCGGGTCCGGCCGCTTCGGCCGGTGCGCGGGGCGCGTGGTCTTCGTGGGCCGACCGTCGCGCCCGCGGTGCTCGCCGCGCTTCTTCCGCGTGGCCTTGCCGCTCGCGCCGGAGGTCTTTGCCGGCGGCTTCGGCTTCGCCACCGTCGCCTTGCGGCCGGGGGCCTTGCGCGCGGGCTTCGCCGCGGCGGAGCGCTCGCGCGCGGCGCGCTGGGCCGGCGTCGTGGCGCTGCCGCGCGGCGCGGCCTCGGCGAGCTCGAGCAGCGCGACGCGCTCGCCCACGGCGGCCATCGCGTGTGCTCGGATCGGGGCGCACGTGCGCGGCGCGGCCGAGGCCTCGCCGGGGAGGATGGCCGTCACGCAGAGCTCGCCGCCCTGCGAGGTGAGCAGCGTGGTGGTCCCGTCCGGGGAGGAGAGGGCGCCGGCGAGGTCCTCGTCGAGGAGCAGGTGCGGCGGTCCGAGCTCGCCGGTGGCAGCGTCGAGCCGCCTGACCCAGCCGGCGCGATCCGACGACAGCTTGGAGAGGAGCAGCACCGAGCGGCGGTCGAGCGACGGCTCGATCGTGAACGGGAGCGGCTGCACCGTCGCGGTGCCGAGCGGCGTGCGGCCGGGGGGAGCCACGCTCGCCAGGGGGGCCACGGCGGCGCCGATCGAGGGCGCGCTCTCCGAGGCGGGGGCCGGGGCCGGGCTTGTGCCGGGCGCGTGCGCCGCGGTGCCGGTCTGTGCGGGCGCGTCCCGCAGGGAGCCGCCGGAGCAGGCGCCCGCGCCGCAGGCGAGCGGCACGAGCAGGGCAGGGAGCACGGATCGGGGGGAGAGGGGGGATCGGGGACGACGCATCCTTCGCTCGCGCTCGGGTCTCCTTGCCCGCGTGGCTGCCCGGGGCGGCCGAGCCTAGCGCGGGCGCCGTCCGCACGCTCGCGGTTGGTTCGGAAATGGCAGAGAGGCGCCAAGGGGCGCGAGGTCCAGGGGAGATGGAGTCCAGTACAAAAAAGGTCTATCTAGAGCGCGCCGATGCGACAGGGAATGTCGTCGTCACAGAGCTCATCGCAGGTGAGAGCCCCGTCGTCCGAGTGGCCGAGACCTGGTTCCACCCTCAGGGGGCGGTCAACAATCCGATCGAGGCACCATGGGTCCGGCGCGCGTGCTGCACGTGGCTCACAATGGCGGCATGGTGGACCATTAAAAGGAAAGGGAGCCGCGTTCGCGTCGCTTATGACGCGCTCCCTCCCTGATTCCTTAAGCATGGGCCGCGCCACGGACCGAAGCTTGCACGATTCATAAGATTGCGTGCAGCGCTCCTCCGTCGTTGGTCCTCCACGACAGATGCAACCTAAGCTCTCGTTCCGTCCGGGTGCAACCCAGGCTCCCGGTTTGAACCGTTCCCCACGCCACCAGTCCGTGCCCGGCGCAGGTTGACGCCGAGCGATCGCTGCAGGTACCGTCGTCGCGTGCTGTGGGGGCGCCATTGTTATGGGTGCGCCGGATGCCTGACTCCACGCCTTTCGCTGTCGGCGCAGTCAAGGCGGCGGGTAGCCCTCCTGCGCCCGGCCGGCGCGATGGCGCGGAGGTCAGCGACCTGCCTGGTCACGAGCGCAGCGCGTGCGACGCTCACCGGGGTACCGACATGCAGGCCGGCCAAGAGCCCGGCGCGTCCGATTCCGCGGATGCCACAAGGACGGATCCTGGGGGCGCCGAGGCTGCCGGATTGCTCGGCCTCCGGAGGGGCGCGTGTGTGGTTGCGTTGGTTGGCTTCAGCGGGGTCGACAGCGCAGTGGACGACCTGGCGCGTCTCCGGCGCCGGAGGTGCGTGATGCGACGATACGGCTCGTTGTTCCTGCTCGCCCTGCTGGCGTGCGTCCTGCCCGAGGACGGTGCGTCCGTTCGAGGGCAAGCGCGCATCGGGTCGATCGGCCCTGGCGCTGGGGTGATCGAGGCACCGTACGCAGGGGAGATCGAGGGGGGTCCCGAGAGTGCGACACGGGAGGAGGACGAGCAACTCGATCGATGGTTCGCTCGTGAATCGGTGGTCGTCATCAACGGCGAGGTCATCGACCACGAGGAGATCGCGGCGCGCCGCCGCGCCGCACGCCGCGAAGCAGCCCGAAACGACCTCCCCGGACGGCTATCCAGCGCCATCAGCGAGCAGATCAGGGGGCTGAAGATCCTGGCCTTCAAGATGAGGCTCTGGGTCGAGGGGGTGCGCTGCGACAACAAACGGTTCACGTCGCCGCCACCTGCGCCGGCGGGCCGCTGCCTGGACGGAGCTGAGGACTGCGACGACGCTGCTCGGAGGTGACCGGCGTTCTCTCGCTGTTCGCGGGACGTGGGCTGGGTGATGGGTATGCGCGTTAAATGGACGAGAGACATTCTTCTCATCTGGGAGATCGTGCGCAGGATACGGCCTGGCGGCTTGTCGGCCGAGGAGCGGCGCGCTCTGGCTGAGAAATTTGGCGTTAGCGAAGAGGTGGTGCTGCGTTATGAGCGCGCGAGGGCCATCTACAATGTGGAGATAGCCGACAAGCGGTGGCGTGAGGCCAGGCGAGAGACGCTCTTCCGGATGACGGAAGGCGGAAAGGCGTTCGAGCTGGAAAAGTATCCAGATGAGCTGGAAGCGACGTTGGAGAGGTTGACGGATACGGAGCCCGAGAACGACATCACCCGCGAGCTCCGTGACGCTGGAGATGCGATCAGGGCAGAGCTCGGCCTGCCCCCCCGTACCGCCCGAAGATTGCTCATGAGCCCCCACCCGCGGATGTACCCGAATGTTCGGTGTCGACCGGCTCATATTTGAAGGATTTGCGCTGGATCGGCGTCATCGACGTGAATGCCGCCGTGGTCGGGATCCACCACCGCGAACTCACGCTGGAGCTCGGTCCGAGCCTCGACGTGTTCGCCGTGCTGCTCTGCGCCGATACGTGGTGCCAGCGTGAGCACGGCCTGGCGCCGGCCGTGCATCTGGGCGCGATGCTGTTCCCGGCACCGGAAAGGCGGCTTGGCGGCAGAGGCACCGTACATACGGCGTATATCCCAGGCATCGCCTGGTCCGGGATCTCCATCAGCATAGCCGTCGAGGGCGTCTATCGCTTTTGATGGGAATCTCAGCGCGCGTCGCCTTGCAGGCCCCGACGATGTGGGCTCACCTCGTGCAGGAGAGGCCTTTACGCCAGCACCTCGCGGCTCGGGCACTCGTCGTCACCTGGAAGTCGTCGAGCGTGCGCGCCTGGGCGACTACTGGTCGTGCGCCGTCTCGACCGGGCCACCGAGCGCGCCGGCGAGGTTGCATCCATCGGTGTGCTACGGGGCGTGGGGGGGGACGCCGTCCGGCCTGCGGCGGGGCGTGAGGGGATGCCGGCTGGCGTGCCTTTGGGAGGAACAGCACCGAGCGGCCGTCGCGCGACGGCTCGGTTAGGAGGAACGGGAAGGGCTGTACCGCCGCCGTGCCGAGCGGTGTGCCGCCGCGCTCGCGAGGGCGGTCGCGGCGGCGCCCGTCGAGGGCGCGCTCTCCGAGGCCGGGGCCGACCTGCCGCCGGGCGCGTGCGCCGCGGTGCCGGTCTGTGCGGGCGAGTCTCGCAGGAAGCCGCCGGAGCACGCACTCGCGCCGCAGGCGAGCGGGACGAGCAGCGCAGGGGAGCACGGATCGGGGGGATCGGGGACGATGCGTCCTTCGTTCGCGCGTGGGTCTCTTGTCCGCGTGGCTGCTCGGGGCGGCGGCCGAGCGTCGCGCGGGCACCGGCCGCACGCTCGCGGTTGGTCCGGAAATGGCAGATAGGACGCCACGAGGGGCGAGGTGCACCGATGGTGGATCGCGAGCCGCGATTGTGGGCCTCCGGCTGGAGCGTGGGTCAGGAACACCTGGATCCCAAGCCGCGAGAACCGAACGAGCGAGGGGACAGCCTCCGAAGCACCCGATGTCCGGGCCCAATGTCAGGGAGGTCTGACGCTCCATGCCGGGCCCGGATGCCGAGCCACTCAGCTCAGCTGGTATGCGCGCAGCGGAGCGAGCGCTCGCGCGGCAGCGGTGCCGGACGACCTCTGAAAGATACGACGAACTCTTGCGGTGATTCGTACGTCTAGCTTCGTTCCAGGTCCTCGCGGTGACCTCGCCCGGAACGTTGCGGGAAGAGAGTCTTACCTAGCTCCTGTCTACAATGTCCCAGGTCGACGCCGATGTCGAACATGGAAACAGGCCTGGGGGGAGCACATGAAACCCGCGGTAATGGTCTCGAATCTGCTGAATCAAGAAGGGCTCGTCGCGTTGATGGGTGGCGAGGTCGTTGCGCTGCGCGTCCCGAATTTCTATCCGGAGGATATCTGTGTCCAGGTCGCTGCCCGGATGCGAAGATCTGATATGTATGGGAAGTATGTGAACGCGCCTGAGATCGCTCGCGTCGGTCAAGCGTTCTTTGAGTCTGTTGCGTCGGCGCAGCTTCGGAGTATTTACTACGCAAGGGCCGTCGAATGGATTCGTGAGATGCGGCTGTGCTGCGAGCCGTACCTCAGCCCGATCGATAAGCTTCGCCTCGTTCTCGACGAGATCTGGCCAAGTGGATCGAGGCTTGGAACCCTGCAAGGAAAGAAGATGTTCGTCGGGTTGGCTCGTTTCTTCGGCACAGGCGTGGGCGCCGAGCCGCATCAAGACGTCCTCGCCTGGGACGCGCCGGGAGTTGAAGAGGCTGAAAGGATTGAGGGGCAATTTGCGGCGAATATCTACCTCAAGATGCCTCAGGGCGGTGGTGACTTGCTGATCTGGCCGATGACGCTGTCCCGCGAGGAGTACGAGCGTGCGGGAATCTTAGGAAGCTACGGGATTCATGGATCGATCTTGGCACACGATCCCGTCCGCATCTCTCCCAGGACGGGAGAGCTTATCCTGTTCAACTCGAACCTCGTCCATGCGGTCGAAAAATCCCGCCAGGGCGAGCGCGTCACCTGGTCCTGCTTCGTGGGAAGCCAGGGGGTCGACCACACGTTGATGATGTGGAGCTAGGCGGGGGATGGAATCTATTACAAAGAAGGTCTATCTAGAGCGGGCCGATGCGACAGGGAATGTTGTCGTGACCGAGCTCATCGCAGGTGAAAGCCCCGTCGTTCGAGTGGCTGAGACCTGGTTCCACCCCCAGGGTGGTGGTCAAAAGTCCGATCGAGGGACCATCGGTCCGGCGCGCGTGCTACACGTGGCTCACAATGGCGGCATGGTGGACCACTTCGTAGACTCGCTCGCGGGCCTATCCGTCGGAGGAACCTACGGCTTCGCAGTCGACTCCGCCTGGCGAAGGCTGAATTCGGTCTACCATTCGTCCGGGCACCTGATCGCCGGGGTGCTGGAAAGTCTTCAGCATGGATTGACCGCTGTGGCCGGTCATCAGTGGCCAGGAGAAGCGCGCGTCGAGTTCGAGGGGCAGGCGGAGGCTTCGGGCTTTGCTGGACTTGCCGCAGAGCTATCGACACGCCTGGGAGAGATCCTCTCGAAGCCCATCGAGGTCAAGGTGATGGGTGATCCGTACAACTCGCGAGCGATCCAGATCGGGGACTTCTCTCCGATACCTTGCGGTGGAACCCACGTGCGAGCGCTGTCCGAGATCTCCGTTATACGAGTCCTGAGCATCAAGAGGAAAGGTAACCGTGTTCGCGTCGCTTATGACGCGCTACCTCCCTGATTACTGAATATGAGCCGCTTGACGGACCGAAGCTTGCGGCGTGGGGTCGTGAAGCTGTCGTGCCCTGATGGCGCCCAGCAGCTCCGTCTGGTGGCCGGTGACGTCGTATTTTGGATCGACGGGCTCGAGCACCGCTTCAAGAGCGTGCTGCACAGCGAGCTCATCCAGTTCATCGCGAGCCTCCATCCTGAAACGGCCTCGCTGGAGGCGATCTTCGCTCATTTTCGAGCGGTCTATCCCGTCGGATCTCCAGCGAGCCTCGAACGGACAATTCATAAGATCGTGCATGGGGCTCGGCAGGATCTGCTGCGCGCTGGCTTGGCGCTGCAGGTGATCCGCAATGTTCGCGGGCTCGGCTATCGTCTCGCTGAAGGATGGAGAAAAGAGGATGAGATCGACAGAGAGCGCCTGTTTCGCGCCGAGATCGAAGAGCTGCGTGCACTGGCCAACCGTTGTATTGTCTACATGGACTCCAGGCCCATCGTCGAGAACGCGGCGGAGCTCTTCTACCTGGACGCCGAGCGCCACGTCGTGCAAGAGAATTTTGCTCATTTGTACTCGATTGGATCTCAGATGTTGCTCAGCCTGGCCGAGCCGGCGTTCGTGCCTGACATCCTCGACATCAAGCGCGAGTTGTCTGTGCTCATGAGCTACGTGGTGTTCTGGCGGGTAGGGCACCGCATCACCGAGGAAGCCTGGCGCGTTGACTATCGGCGAGAGATCGCGAAGTGTATAGAGGACGTCGAGATGAGGATCCGAAAGATCGAACGGTTCCTCACGCCATCGCGCCCACCCGGATAGCTAGCGCGATCAGCAGAAGCCCCATGGTGCGATTGAAGCCGAGCTCGTGCTCGAAGAAAAATCTTCGGGCTCGCGGCCGAGAGAGCGCCTGAGCGACGAAAGAGAACCAGCAGAGGAGCGTCAGAATTATCGCAGCAACGAAGCCTGCGCGGACAGGCGCCGGCAGCGCCTCTCGGAGCACCAGGGCGAAGAAGCTGACCCAGAACAGGATCGCCTTCGCGTTGAGCACATTGGCCAGGAACCCTTCGAGCAGCGGGGAGCGCAGCGCGCTCTCCTTGCCGCGATAAGGCGGTTCCTGATGCGGGCCAGGAGGCGGCGCGGTTCTCTTGGAGAGCAGCAGGCGGATCCCCAGGTAGCTTAGATAGACGGCCGCCGCCCACACCAGGGCAGTGTAAACATGAGGAGAATTCGCGATGACGGCCCCCACCCCGAGGTTCGCGACGAGGATGTGCAGTGAGTTGGCCAGCGTCACGCCCGCGGCACAAAGCAGTCCGGCTCTTCGCCCACGGGTGAGGCTGTTCTTGACCGTGACGGCGAAATCTGGCCCCGGTGAGACAAGGGCCAAGAGGAATATACCGTACGCGTGAACCAGGGGCGCGAGCATTTCGCGGGCTCCATGAAGCCAAGCCACTTGAGGGTCAAGATCGGTGGCCGTCCTGCCCCTTGACACGCTAGCTTGTGCAGCGAGCAGGCATCGGACAAGCTCGGCTGCATCTGCATGAGCAGTAATCCGTGCATCATGTCGTCCGCTCGCTCATGGAAACCGCGGACGTCCGGTACACACGTGCTCGTGTTCGACCATCGCGTGATGGGGCGAGTCGTGCCGGATATCGCCATGATGAGCGTTCCGGTCGCTCTGGGGCACGCGGGCCCGTTGGGGCCCCGCGGAGCCGCTGAGGGCGGACGCAAACGCCGGTAAGCGATCGTCCCGCGCCAGCGCGCGGCGGGCGGCTCGCCGGCGCTCCGTGGTGGTGGAGATCGGGAGCGCGACCCCTCCGGGGTGCGGCGGGGCGTGGGGACGCCGGCCGTCGTGCGCCGGGGCGTAGGGGGACGCCGGCCGGCGTGCGGCGGGGCGTGGGGGGACGTCGGCCGTAGTGCAGCGGGCCGTGGGGGGACGCCGGCCGTCGTGCTCCGGGGCGTGGGGGGACGCCGGAATGCTGCGCTGCGTCGAAACCATGCTGCCGCCTTGCCTGGCCATCGGCGGCCCGATAGCCAGGTCTGATGGGAAAAGCCGCATTTCTCGCCCGCCGGCTCACGCCGAGCGGGTGCATTGTTGCAGGTACGAAGCTCGCCGCTCACCGGGAGGCCCTGAAGTCGAAGAAGATCAAGCTCGCTGCCAAGGTCGACGCAGCGGTCCAGTCCGTCATCGCGTCCACTGAGGCCCTCGAGGCGCTCGGGAGCATCGACGCCACGATGGTGGAGATCGATCGCGGCACCGACCGGTGCATCGGAGCGTTCAGCGGCCAGCTCGCCAGCATCGAGCGCGCGTTCGATCACGACGACATCCTGCCGCTGACGGATGACGAGGCGGCGCGCCGCCGCGATGCGCTGCTGGTGCGCTCGGAGGTGCTGTCGTCGGGCACCGACTTCATCCGCCTCGTCTACTCCCAGCAGTGGGTGCGCATGAGCGCGATGATCAAGGCGCTCGAGGGCAAGGACGTGAAGGCGGCTGTCGAGCGTCTCGGCCTCTCGGCCGAGGTAGGCCGCCTCCAGCGCTGGACGGAGCTGTACGGCAAGAAGCTCGGCGTCACGGAAGCGAAGGCCGCGGATCCGGCCGTCAAGGCGGTCGAGGCGTGGCACGAGGCCTATGGCACGCTCCTGGTCCAGGCCCATGCCGAGTACGACGACGACAAGGACGAGACACACGCGCTCCTGCGCGACCGGCTGCTCTCGCCTTACGAGGACGCGGCGGAGGAAGAGCGGCGCGCCGACCAGCGGGCCCGCGCCGCCAGCGCCAGGAAGAAGGCCGACGTCGAGCCCGACCCGATCGGATAGCGCTGCTCCTCGCGTACCCGCCCGCAGGCGACCGGCCATCCCACCCATTGCGCGAGGACGGCGCCGTTCGCCGGTTACCTCGCAACGCCGCTTCACGCCCAATTCCAGGTGACATTTCTCTCAGGTTCGCCCCGCCTGCCCCGCACGAGGGTCGAGCGGACCGAGCGAGCTACGGCGGCAGGAGTCCGCCTGGCCGTGCGCCCCCACCAGCAGACGAGGGGAGCCAGGCGCAGTCTGGTGCTCGGTAACCTTCTCTTATCGCACGCCAGACCGTCCTCGGACGAGGCGACGCCGCAGCGCCTCTCCGCATCGTGAGACTGAACTAGACTCCGGGCATGCCTGACCCGGATCAGCCCCTCACCAACGACGACGAGGACGATGACCTGCTCAGCGAAGAGGACGAGGATCTGCTCGACTGGGCGTCCTGGGCCACGCTCTACGCCGTCGGCTACATCCGCATCCTCGCCGACGCGTTCGAGCGCGGCGACGCCGATCTCCAGGTGGATCCCTCGGCGTGGGAAAACACCCTGATCGCCGCCGAGGGGGCGATGTTGGAGCACGTCCGCGGTCGCCTGCACGGGCCTACAACCATCACCGTGGAAGACGTCGAGCGGATGCGGCGACTCCGCGGACTAGGCTCCGCTGCGCTCTCGAGCGGTGAGCGATCGCCCGAGCTCTACCCGCTCGCTCTTCGGTGCATGGAATCTCTGTTCGGACCGGGCTGGAAGCGCGTGTCGCGGGAAGCCGCGTTCCACGCGCGCGCTCTCAATCAGGAGTTCCACCCTCGTAGCCGCACTTAACGGGAACTCCGGCGATGAACACACAGATGTCTCCGTTTTTGTAATAGTACCAGCTATGCCGAGCGGCCGTTCGTCGCCCTCCTGCTCCGCGCCCTCCACGTTCCCGTTCGCGACTTGGAGGATCCCCTCCAGACGGTGCTCCTCGGCGTCTGGCGCCGCGTCCGAGCGCGCCGCGCCCGAGCGCGCCGAGCGCGCCGAGCGCGCCGTGGCCGGGCACAGCGGGGCCGCCGCGGACGGGCGCGCCGTGGCCGCGACCGTCGGGAGCGCTGGATCCCCGGCGGCTGTCGAGATCGCGGCCGCGGCGCCGTCACGCGCCCCCTCCCGCGAGGCGGCTCCGCTCAGCGAGCACGACGCGACCGACGAGAGCACGTTGCTCAGCAGCGCCGGCCGTGCGCTCAGCGAAGGGAAGGCGACAGAGGCGCTCGATGTGCTGGCCTTGCACGAGCGGAATTACCCGCGCAGCCCGAGAGTCCAGCTGCGCGAGGCGCTGGTCATCCAGGCCCTCGTCCAGGCCGGGCGGCGCGCCGACGCCCGCGCGCGCGCCGAGCGGCTCCGCGCGGCGTTCCCTCACACGCTGTTTCTCCCCGCCATCGAGGCGGCTATAAGCAGAGCCCATGAGGGGCCCAGGCAGGGTGCCGCGCCAGCGCCAGGAGGAGCTCTGACACCGCAATGAGCGCCATCCAGCGCCGTAGGACGATGCCATGATGCAGGCGCTGGACGTGCTGATGCTCCTTCTCGGGCTGTCCACCCTCGGCGTGGCCCTGCTTGGCCTTCGTGCCCTGCTGCAGCGCCGGTGGGGTCGTGGCAGGACGCTCTGCCTCATCGCCGTGGCGGGAGGCATCGGGTGCGGCGTGTTGCCCTTCGTGGTCGCGTCGGGCATCGCGTCGAGCAGCGTGGATCCTGCGACCAAGGCCCGGCTCCTGGCGGAAACCGTGTCACGGTTGATGAACTGCGGGGCGGCGGGGCTCCTCGCGCTCCCGCTCGGGGGCGTCGGTGCGCTGGTCAGCCTCGTCGGCGCGTGGAGATCGCGCCGCTGAGCAGGCGAGAGGGGCCGGTGAGCTCCGACCCTCCGCGAGCGGGCGCGCGGGGTCGTCGGGTCCGCTCGCGAGGGAGAACTCCGGTCGGGCTGTCCGCCGCAGCGCCCAAACGGGAGGACGCCGCCGGCCGGACCCGAGGCCGTGCAGGTGGTGCTCGACCGTCCGCGGGGCGCGGGCTAGCCTGTACCTATCCACGATGAGCAAGAAGCTGGACGACGAGTTGGCCCAGGCGCTGTCTCTCGCAGAGCAGCAGGATACGCCCGCGGTGGTGAAGCCGGCAGCGGCGAGCCCGGCCCCGAAGGCGCGCCCGTCGCGCAGCCTCGGCCTGCTGGCGACGCTGCTCGTCATGGTGGGCGCGCTCGTCGCCCTGTTCCTCGTCGGCTTCAAGGAAGCGGCCGTCTACGCGACGCCGGTCGACCAGCTGCTCGCGTCGAAGGACAAGCTCACCGGCCGCAAGGTCCGGGTCGAGGGCGAGCTCGTGCCCGGCACGCTGGTCAAGCGCGATTCGCCCTGCGAGTACCGCTTCCAGATCCACGGCACGCAGGCGCCGCTGCCCGTGCGCTACGCCCAGTGCGTCATCCCCGACACCTTCCGCGACGTCCCGAGCGGCGGCGTCCAGGTGACCGTCGAGGGCACGCTCTCGCAGGGCGGCGACTTCGAGGCGAGCCTCGTGATGGCCAAGTGCACCTCGAAGTACGATCCCAACTCGCACGAGATGAAGGGCGGCGCCCAGCCCGGCGAGGGCCCGCTCTCGCTCAACTGAGCGCTTCCCGCCCGAAGGCGCCGCCGCGCGCGGCGCCGGCACGCCCACAGGCGCCGCCGCGCGCGGCGCCGACACGACCGGATCCCTCTCCCCGCTCCCCGGCAAGCCGCCGACTGGCTCGCTCGCGGGACCTTGAGCCTCCTCGACAAGCTGGCTAAGAGACATCCCCGGACTGACGCCCGAGGAGGAGGCATTTGAGCCACGATCGCGATCTCGTCGTCCTGACGCAGAACATCTGGGGGGGAGTCGCCCTCTGGGAGCGGCGCCGGGCGATGCTTGCCAGGCTCATCGGCGATCTGCGCCCTTGCCTCCTCGGGCTCCAGGAGGTGCACGCGCCGGCGTCGAGCGGCGACCTCGGCCAGGCCGGGGAGCTCTCGCGGCTCGCCGGCGGATACCGGGCCTGGTTCGCGCCGGGCAGGGTCGCCGCGAGCGGCGAGTGCGAGGGGGTCGCGCTGCTCTGCCGGGAGGACATCGAGGTGCTCGACCACTCCGTGGAGGCGCTCACGCTCGATCGCGACGACCCGTTCGAGCGCGACAGCCAGCGCGTCGTCCTGCGCGCCGCGATCCGGCACGCCGGCGCGGTGGTCGACGTGCTCGTCACCCACCTCTCGCTGTCGAAGCGCGCGCGGGCGCGCACCGTGCGCGAGCTCGTGAGCTTCGCCGCGCGCGAGCGCCAGAAGTCGGGGAGCCACGGCGCCGTGCTGATGGGCGACTTCAACGCGCTCCCCAGCGAGGAGGCGGTCTGTTATCTCCAGGCGAGCGCCGGAAATGGCTCCTGGCTCGACGCCTGGACGCAGGCGCACCCCGGCAAGGCGGGCGGCACCTGGCCCGCGGGCCTGCCGCTGCGACGCATCGATTATGTCTTCGTTCAACCGGGCGAGGGGTGGGCGGTCACGCGCTGCGAGCGGGCGCCTTTCTCCGGCTCGGATCACCACGGCGTGGCCGCGTGGCTGCGGCTCGGCGCCTGAAGGGCGGGGCCCCGCTCGCCCGGATCTCCAGCAGATCTCGATGGATGCGGCGTTCGCGCGCAAATTGTACCCGCTGCGGCGGACCGGGTAGGCTTTCGGCACATGAGCAGGCTGCTGATCTTGGGGGCGACCGGGGGCACGGGCGCCGCGTTGATCCGTCAGGCGCTGGAGGCTGGACACGAGGTCTCGGCCTTCGCGCGCACGCCCGCCACCCTGCCTGTCCCCCACCATGAGCGGCTGCGCGCGCTCCGCGGCGACATCATGGATGCCGAGCAGGTCTCGCGCGCCGTGTCCGGCCACGACGCCGTCCTCTCGGCCCTGGGGTCGCGCGGCCTGGGCCCGACGCGCGTCTACTCCGACGGCATCGTCCACGTCCTGCGCGCGATGAAGGAGCACGGCGTCCGCCGCCTGATCGCCGTCACCGCCGCGGGCATCGGCGAGGAGCAGCAGCCTGCGCTCTGGTTCCGGCTCCTCGTCAAGCCGATGCTCCGCAACCGGTATTCCGACATGCTGCGGATGGAAGAGGCCCTCCGCCAGAGCGATGTGGCCTGGACCGTCGTGCGCGTCCCCAAGCTCACCGATGGGCGGCTCACCAGGGAGTGCCGCGCCGAAGTCGACCCCTCTCCGCCGGAGGGCTACCTCTTTGGCGGCCCCACGATCTCGCGCGAGGATCTGGCGTATTTCATGCTCTCCCAGCTGGAGAGCGAAGAGTACCTCCACAAGGCGATCGTCGTGACGTACTGAGGGCGCGGCGCGGTCGTCATCTCTTGACGCAGCCGCGGAGCATCGGTCTTCTGCCGCCCCCGCCGTCGTGGCCAGCCTGCGGCGCGCCTGCGGTGATCGCCACGAATGCCGCGATCGCCGTGACCCTCGCGACGCTGCCGAGCAGAGGCCTCAAAAATCATGATTTTCTCCCCCAGGACCGCTCTCCCATGGTTCCTCGGTCTGGCGCTGATTGCCCTGAGCGGATGTGAGCTGCTCGCCTCGGCGGACCGCAGCAAGATCGATGCACCCGCGGTCGGAGGCAGGGGCGGAGAGGGCGGTAGCAGTGGAGAAGGCGGCAGCGACGGAGAAGGCGGCAGCAGTGTAGAGAGCGGCAACGGCGGAGAAGGCGGCGGCGGTGGGCAGGGCGGCGCGGCCGGCGCTGTGTGCGGCGATGGGGCGGTCAGCGCTCCTGCCGAGATGTGCGACGATGGGAATCGGACGGCCGGCGACGGGTGCGATCCGGGATGCGCGATCGAGCCTGGGTTCGCGTGCGCCGGGGCGCCGAGCGTTTGTACGAGCGGGTGCGGCGACGGCGCGCTGGGCGGCGCGGAGACCTGCGACGATGGCGGCGACAAGGACGGCGATTGCTGCTCGCGCGCGTGTCGGGTCGAGTCCGGCTGCGAGGTCGAGCCGAACGACGGATTCGCCTCCGCCAACGACGCCTTCGCCATCGCGCCCGGCGGCCTTATCCGCGCGTTCATCGACCCCGGATCCGACGTGGACGTGTTCTCGGTGACCGTCCCCGAGGGGTCGATAGGGCGCATCAAGGCAGAGACGCTCGATGGCCCGCTGGGCACGACGTGCAGCTCGCTCGGCGTCGATACCCATGTGACGATCTTCGACGCGAGCCTGGCGAGCATCGAGGACAACGACGATGTCGCCAACGACGATTTCTGCTCTTACCTGGCGCTGCGCAAGCTGAGCCCTGGCGAGTATTTCGTCCGCGTGCAGATCTCCCCTGAAGCGGAGCCCGCGACGTTCGACTACACGCTCTCCCTCACGCTGGATACCTCGGTGTGCGGCGACGGCGTGCTGGAGGATCCGGAGCTCTGCGACGACGGCGACACGACCGGCGGTGACGGTTGCAGCGCCGCGTGCGAGCTGGAGCTCCGCTCCCCCGAGGTCGAGCCGAACGGCACCGCGGCGGAGGCGGAGGGGCGCGCCGCGCTCCGGCCGAACGTGCTCGTCTCGGCGGCGATCGAGCCGCTCGGCGAGCTCGACGTCTTCGCCTTCGAGGTGCCGAGCCTCGCGGACGTCCAGCTCGCGACGTTCAGCCCCGGGCGGCTGGACGAGTGCGCCGAGGGAGTCGACACCTTCCTCCAGCTGCTCGACGTGGACGGCGCCACGGTGCTGGCGAGCGACGACGACAGCGGCCTCGAGGCGTGCTCGCTCATCGACTCGAGCGTCGACGACAGGGCGACACGGCTCCAGCCGGGCACGTATTATGTGACCGTCGAGGAGTTCAACAACGACGCCGTCATCCCGGGGTACGACCTCCTCATCGCCTTCACCTCGCTCTGCGGCAACGGGGTGATCGAGGAGGGCGAGGCGTGCGACGGCGGGGAGCGTTGTTCCCCGGAGTGCGCGCGGATCGCGGTGTGCGGCGACGGAGCCATCGACGGCGGCGAGGCGTGCGACGACGGCGGGACCGAGGGCGGAGACGGCTGCAGCGCCGCGTGCCAGCTCGAGGGGACCCTCCCGGAGATCGAGCCGAACGACGCGCGAGGCCAGGCCACCGCGGGTCGGGCGACCGCGGCGGGGGCGCTGTTCACGGCGTCGATCTCTCCGCCGGGAGAGGCCGACTTCTTCGCCATCGACGTCCCCGGCCTGGCCGAGCTGGAGGTGGAGACCTTCGACGCGACCGGCCCGACCTCGTGCCGCGGCGTCGATACCGTGGTGCAGCTCCTCGGGCCCGACGGCGCCGTGATCGCCGAGGACAACGACGGCGGCGAAGGCAGGTGCTCCCGGATCCGCGCCGCGGTCACCGCGCCGGGCGTCGATCACGTCCGCTATTACGTGCGCGTCCAGGACTATGGAGGAGACTCCATCGCTCAATACACCGTGCGCGCGCGGACGACGGCCGTCTGCGGCGACGGCGTTGTCGAGGGCCTGGAGGAGTGCGACGGCGGCGCCGCGTGCGGGGCGACGTGCCAGCGCGTCCCTGTGTGCGGAGACGGCTTCATCGACGAGCCCGAGGTCTGCGATGACGGCAACACAGGAGCCGGGGATGGCTGCGACGCCGCATGTCGGATCGAGGGCGCGATCGCCGAGGTCGAGCCCAACTCGACCCCTGCCGAGGCCGAGGCGAACGGCGCTGTCGCGCCGGGAGCGCTGGTGTCCGGCGCGATCGAGCCGGACAGCGATGTCGACCTGTTCGCCCTGCAGGTCACGACCGTCTCCGATCTCCGGCTCGAGACCTTCGACTCGAGCGGCCCCGCGCGGTGCGCCGAGGGCGTCGATACGGTCCTCTCCCTCCTCTCGCCGGACGGGGCGACCGTGCTCGCGTCCGACGACGACGGCGGGATCGGCGCCTGCTCGCTCATCGACTCGAGGAGCCCCGGCGGGGCCGCGGCGCGCCGCCTGGAACCCGGGACATACCATGTCCGGGTCAGCGGCTTCCCGGAGCAGCCGGGGGCCCGCTACACGCTGCGGGTCTCGCTCGACGCCTCGTGCGGCGACGGCGTGAGGGAGGGCGCGGAGGAGTGCGACGGCGGCGCGGGGTGCAGCGCCCGCTGCGAGAGGCTCCCTGTCTGCGGCGACGGCCTGCTCGACGCGCCGGAGGGGTGCGACGACGGCAATGCCGCGGGCGGCGACGGGTGCAGCGCCGCCTGCCAGCTCGAGGCGGTGACGGCCGAGATCGAGCCGAACGACACCCCCGCGCAGGCCGGGGCGAGCGATCTCGTGATCTCGGGCGACGCGCTCCTCGCGGCGAGCCTCTCCGCGGGCGGCGACAGGGACGTGTTCCGCCTGAGCTTGCCTGTCGCCTCGGTCGTACGCCTCGAGGTCTTCGACGGCACCGCGGCGGGCTGCGAGGGAGGCCTCGTCACGACGCTCCGCGTGCTCGACGCGGCGGGCGGGACGGTCGCGACGGACGAGGGGCTCTCCGACGCCGCGTACGCGGGGGGCATCGGCGGATGCTCGGCGCTCGTCGTGGCGTTGCCTTCCGGCGACCACGACGTCGAGGTCGCGGCGCGCGAGGGCGGCGCGGAATTTCCGCTCTACCTCCTCCAGGCCAAGATCCTCGCGCCCGCGGGCGCCGAGGAGGAGCCGAATGGCAGCATCGCCACCGCGCGCCAATCCGTCGGATCCGACGGGTTCATCGCCGGCGCGCGGGCGACCGACGATTTCGACTTCTACGCCGTGGATGTCCCGGAGGGCCGGTCGATCCGCGCGGAGATCATCGAGGGCGGCGAGAAAGCGTGCGAGTCGCTCGAGATCGACAGCCGGCTGTCGCTGCTCGACGCCGCGGGCGCGCTCATCGCGGACGATGACGACGGCGGCCGGGGCAACTGCTCGATCCTCGACGGCACCGGGGACGCCCCGCGGCACCCCGGGGCTCACGCGCTACCGGCGGGGCGGTACTTCCTCCGCGTCCGCGCCGCGTCCGGCGCCTCGGGCACCGCGGCCCTCTTCGCGTACCGGCTGGCCGTCACGCTCCGCTGACGAGCGCGGACGCCGCCGGACGTCCGGGATCACCCTTGAGCCCATCCGGCCGGGACGGCGCGCGTCCGCCGCCGCGCGTCGCGCGTCGCGCGTTGTCAGAGGACCGGGACGCACCCGCCGCCGCGCGATGATTTGATTCGATGTCTCGATATCCCATCATCGCGAGACTGCCGCGCTCCGTCGCGCCGCCGCGCGGTGTGGCTCCGCGGTGCCCACCGGCGCCGCATGGGGGGGCCATACCCACAAGCGCCTTCGCGGGGCGTCTTCGGTAGGTAGGTAGGTTGGTGGGTAGATCGAGCGCCGGGGGCGGCACGGAGCTGCCTTGTGCCTCGCGCGCGCGTCCGCCGCCGCGCGCCCGCCCTGGCGTTCCCCGGCGATTCCCGCCCTCGGCCGCGCCTCGCGGCGCCGCCGCACACCGCCTCTCGGCGCGGGTGCCCGATACTTCGGCCGGATGTAGGCGCCCGCGGGGTGCGTTCACGGCAGAGGGCGCGAGTTCATATTCGAGGAGTGCCGGTATTCTCCATGGTTCTAACTCCGTCCTGTTTTTGACCGGAAAGATGCCAGTCAAAAGTGCTTGCGTGAGACCGCGGGGAGAATAGTCTCCTGTTGTTCGCGTCATGACCTCGGGGCGGGTTCCTCCGGGAGCGTGACCGTGACGGGACGACGACGACGTGCGTCGCGCCCGTCGGGGCACCGCTCTCCTGGCGCAGGCCCCGGGGGATTGCATCCCTTGGGTGACGATCTGGATAGGTATCTGCATCAAACTTCACCACAGATTCGATTCCTCGGAGGTATTTCTCATGAAGAATTTCGCTCGTTGGGTGCTCGCTTTCGCAACCGTCACGTCGATCTCGGGCAGCGCCTTGGCCATCCGGAACGACTGTATCTACAACGTGTCGATGAAGACCGGGCTGAGGAAGGTGCCCGTCGGTACGACCGTCTGCCAGCTGGCCGAGCAGGCGGGCACCCCGTTCAACGATGAGTGCGGCTACGTGTGCAAGTGGGGAGTCGTGGCGGCCCCGGGCGCCGCCGTCGCCGCCAACATGTTCCTTCGCCAGGCGACGACGATCGGGAGCAACGACTGCGACTGGAACTCCTTCTATTTCACGGACGGGAGCATCTCGCTCCTGCCCTCTGTGCCGATCCCGCCCAGCACGGTGGCGTTCCCGCCCAGCTCCGGCATCACCTCACGGCTCCAGAAGGCGCCCATCTGCAACTTCGTGGGGATGGAGGACGACTTCACCGGCACGATCAAGGCCACGATTCAGTTCTACTCCGCGCTGTCGATGCCCGTGCCGGTCACGTACACCCCGCACTGCTACTGACGGCGTGCCTTTGAGACCGGTCTTCACCGGGCTCTGAGACGGCGCCCGGCGTCCGACCGATCGGCGAGAGCCTCCCTGCAGAAAGCCCATAGTAACGGCCCCGGGCAGGTCGGGGAGGCGCTCGTCGATCGTGTCGTGCGGATTGAGGAGGGGGCGCCGGCGGAACGCCGGCGGCCCCTTTCTCTTCTCCGCCTCCGCCGAGCTCCGGACCGCAGGGCTCTAGCCAGGTCAACTTGTCTGGAGGAACAATGATGCAACCGAGTTCGTCGCAACGGAACCCCTCGCGCCGGCCCTCGTGGATCGCCGCCGGATTGCTCCTGGCCGCCCTCGCCGGCGTCGCCCTCTTCCTCGCCTTCCGCTCCGGGGACGAGCAGACCGCCGGGGCGAGCGGCCCGGCCGCCGGGGCCGAGAAGCACGTCCGCTATCGCAACAGGGCGCTCGTGCGCGGCCCGGCGCCGGCGGCGAAGGAGGAGGCGAAGCCCACGATCAGCGGCGTCGTCTATGGCACGGACGGGAACACCCTCGCCGGAGCGACCGTCGTCGCCATGACCTTCGAGGTCGCCGGCAACGTGCTCTCGACCGCGGGCTCCGTGAAGAGCGACGATGGAGGGCGGTTCGAGCTGACGCTCCCGGACGGCACCTATCAGCTGAGCGCGAGCGTCGATGGATACGGGACCACGTCGACCACGGCGCGCCCCGGCGAGGCGTTGAGCCTCGTGCTGCCGAAGAGCGGCGTCATCGAGGGGCGCGTGCTGGACGAGCGGGGCGAGCCCGTGCGCCGCTTCTCGATCGACATCCTCTCGGCCGTGACGGCGGAGACGCCGGCGACGCCGCCCCTGTTCTCTCGCACGTTCGAGAGCCCGGACGGCTCGTTCCGCGTCGATCAGCTGCCCTCGTGGGATGTCGTCGTCAGGGCGACGGCGGCGGAGTTCGCGCCCGCGTTCTCCACGAACGTCAACGTGCGCGCCGGAGACGTCGAGAAGATGGATCTGACCCTCTCGAAGGGATGTACCTTGATCGGGCAAGCGGTGGACTCGTCCGGCGCTGGGCTGCCCGGGGTGTACGTGGACGCCGAGTCGCTCTTCGCCGTCGGCGAGCTGAGCAGCCTGTCCATGGAGGCCGCCGCGCAGGCGCAGACCGAGGACGACGGCTCCTTCAGCCTGCCGCACGTGCCGAAGGGCACGATCGTCGTCCGCGGCTATGACGGCAGCAACGCCGTGAGCTCGACCGAGATCGAGGTCGCGGGCTGCGACGGCCTGAAGCCGGTGAAGCTCGTGATGTCGCCCGGCGGCAGCCTCTCCGGCGTGGCGCGAGACGCCGAGGGCAAGCCCGTCGCCGGCGCCCGGCTCACGCTCATGCACCGCCCGATCGGCTTCGTGAACACGGTGAGCGACGAGGACGGCAGCTTCAATTTCGACCAGGTCCCGCCCGGCGAGCTCCGCGTCATGATGCGGCGAGGCGAGGAGGTGATGCTCGCGGCGGTCGGCATCGAGGAGGGGAAGAACACGCAGCACGACATCGCCTTTGCGCCCCGGGGCACCGCGGAGATCCGCGGCCGCGTCACCGTGGCCGGCAAGCCGCTCCCGGGGGCTCGCCTCATGGTGGCCACCCAGATCGGGGACGACGGCGCGATCGGCATGTTCTACCCCGTCACCGTGGAGGACGGCTCGTTCCGCGTGTCCGGGCTCCCGGCCGGCGGCTACATCGTCAACGTCGAGTCGACGAGCATCGGGACGGGCGTGCAGGTGAAGGCGGGCGAGGTCGCGACGGCGGATCTCCAGGTGATCGACCTGCCCAGCATGAAGGGCAAGGAGGCCGCGCTCCCGCTGCGGTAGCGAGCTCCGCGAAAGCGCGATCGCCCGGCTGTCCGGAGGCGGAGCCTCCTGGACGGCCGGTCCGCGTTTTCAGGTCACTCCGCCGGGGCGATGGTCAGCGTGAACGGCCCCGAGGAGGCGGCGTTGTAGCTGTCGACGAAGATGTCGATCGGCTGGCCCGCCGTCGCCGTCACCGTGATCGACTCGGGCAACCCGGAGTCGAAGGGATCATCCACGCAGGCGATCTCGCTGCTCTGGTCCGCGCAGTCGCTGCGCGCGTAGAGGACGACATCGGCGTGGCCCTCCGGCGTCGCGGTGATCGTCAGGTCGCCGCTCTCCTCCGGGGTATACCGGTACACGAGCTCCCCGCCTTCGCCGCCGCACCACCCCGTGACGCCCTGCGTGCCCTCGGAGGTGTCGCCCACCGCCGTTGCCTCCGTGAGCGTCGCCGCGGCCGCGCACAGGGGCTCCAGGTTCACCTTGCACGCGCCGCTGCACACGTTGCCATCCACGGCGTCTCCGTCGTCGCACTCCTCCGCGCCGACGCGCGCTCCGTCCCCGCAGATCTCCTCCGCGAAGGACACGTCGAGCGTATACGACGCGTCCATCCCGTTCTTGCCCTCGATGAAGATGAAATAGGTCTGACCGGGCTCGGTGAGCAGCTCCAGCGGGGCCTCTTCCGGTCCGAACGCAGGGACGCAGCCGAGCAGCGTCGCCTCGTCGTCGCAGCTCTCCCGGATGTACCAGTCGAAGTCGGCCTCGGGCGCCGTCGCCGTCGCGGCGATATGGACCGCGCCCTTCGCCGGCGCGACGAACCCGAACACCCGCTCTCGCATGCCCGTGCCCGTGACGGCCGTGGGGATACCAGGGCAGAGCGCCGCGAACAGGTTGGTGCCGGCCTCCGTCGTGCCGGTGAACCTCCCGCCCGCCGAGACGTCGGTGGCCTCCGCGCACGCCGCGGCGACGCTCTCGACGCACGCTGCCTTCGTCGAGCAGTCGCGCTCCTCGCAGTCCTGCAGGCCGTCCTTGTCCTCGTCCTCGGCGCTGTCGCAGATCTCACCCGACGAGACGCAGAACGCGGAGTCCTCGTCGCAGGCGCCCTCGCACTGCGCGTCGTCGTCGCAGCCGCCAAAGCACATCGTCCACCCGTCGTCGGTCACGTCGACGCACGTATGCCCCGCCCTCCCGCAGTCGGACGTCTCTTCACAGGACTTGAGACAGAGCGAGAAGCTGCCCTGCGGCAGGCACTCGGAGCCCTCACCGCAGGGCAAGAGCGACGTGTCGCAGAGCCTCGTGCAGTAGCCGCCCGCCCAGCCGAACTCCTCCTCGGTCAAGCAGAGCCCGCCGAGGCAGTCCTCGTTGACCGCGCAGGCCTCGCCGTCCGCCTTCCCGTCCGGCGCGATGCCCTCGCCGTCGTCACCGCCCTGGCCGCCCTGGCCGCCCTGGCCGCCTGCGCCGGACGCCGCTCCCAACGGTGAGATCTCGTCGTCGTCGCCGCAGGCGGCGAGCGCGAGAGACATCGCTGTGACCGCTGACAGGGGAAGAGCAAGTCGCATGTTGTTCTCCTCAAAGAGAGGTACAGCGCTCGACCACGGAACGCAGCAAAACTTGCGACAACAGCAAAAAGAGCCTGGATTGACTGGAATTGTTACGTCCGTAACGAAATACGGTGGTAAGAAAAGAACCCTTACAATCGTTCAATGCTGAGACCGTGGCGTTTCAAAAACGAAACCCGTAGGGGATGTCCCTGACGCATCGCCGCAATTCGGGGTGCTGCCTAGGGGTCGTCCGGATGGCACGATCAGTGCTTCATGGGAGGCAGCGCCGCCGGCGTGGCCTTCGCCCCCCTGAGGCCCCGGCGGCGCTGTCTTTTTGTCGGTCGCCGTCCCGCCGATCGCCGTCGCCACGCCTGAGCCCACTGGCTCGCTGCGCCACGCCGGGCGCGATGGACGCGATGGACGCGCGGCACGCGGGGATCGCGCGCCGGATCGAGCGCCGATCTCCGTGGCGTTGTATGGTCCCGCGCCCCATGGCGACGAAGCTCATCGCTCCCTCGAGTCACCCCCCGAATCAGAAGTTCGAGTGCCGCGACTGCCCAGCTCGGTGCTGCCGGATGCCGTGGAACATCCGCTTCAGCGGCGACGAAGCCAGGCGGTACCTCGCGGAGCCCTGGGTGCGGGAGCGCGTCGGGGAAGAGGGGGCCCTCGTCATCGGGCGCGGCGTGCTGCCCGTGCGGGAGCGGGATCGCCAGCTCCAGTGCGTCTTCCTCGACGACGACATGCTCTGCAGCATGCAGAAGCGGTTCGGCCACGAGTACATCCCGAAGTCGTGCCAGGCGTTCCCGTTCGGGTTCGTCCGCGACGAGAAGGATGTCGTCGTCGCGCAGCTCTCCCAGCTGTGCCCGTCGATCCGCGACAACTACGGCAAGCCCGTCGACCGCCAGCTCAAGGCGAAGCTCCAGCAGCGAGGCGACACGGAGCGGATGTCGACGGCGCTGGCGACGCTGAGCGGCGTGATCCTCCCCCAGCCGCTTTATCTGCGCGCCGCGAGGCACTGGGAAGAGCAGCTCGCGACCGGCGCGTCGCCGGCGTCGACGCTGGCGCGGCTCTACGACTGGACGGCGGCCTTCGAGCGCGCTCTCCCCCAGGGCCAGGGGCGCGCGACGGACGCCTCGGTCGACGCCGCCCTCGGGCAGGCCGGCAAGGACGAGCCCGAGCCGCTCGCGCCCCGCAAGAAGCCCTCTTTCCATGCGCGGGTGCTGTTCGCCTATCTCCTCGGCAACCTCTGCTATCCGTCGCGGGTCCGCGAGCCCCACCGGGTCGAGAAGGCCTCGTGGACGCAGCTCCAGGCGCTGCGCAGCTTCGGGAACAAGGCCGCCTGGATGCTCGGGAGAGGCACCGTCGATATGATGTTCGTCCCGAGGCCGTTCAAGCTCCAGCGGGTGAGGACGGTCGATCGCTTCCTCGCCGGCGACGAGGGGGCCGCCGTGAAGGACTACCTGCGCCTCGTGCTCCAGCGCCGGCACATCTTCTCGGCGCCGAGGCACCTCCTGGCGGCCGTGCTCGACCTCTCGCTGGCCACCGTCGTGATCTCCCGCTTCGCCCGCTGCCGCGCCGCGGCGGACGGCAGGGTCAAGGTCGCCCCGGAGGACGTGCGGGAAGGGATCAGCGTCGCCGAGCTCGTCCTCCTGAGCCACGCGGCCCTCTCGGAGCAAGGCACGCTCATGAAGAACCTGCGCTGGCTCCTGCTCACGAAGCGCGAGAGCTTCCGGGCCCTCCTTGCGACCGAGGCATAGGCCCCTCGCCCGCCTGGTTGGGTCGGCTACCGGGGCAGGCTCTTAGCACCTCGCGTCAACGTCAGGCCGGGCTCGCTTCACCGCCAGCCGCGACTATTCTCGCGCCCACCGGGCCCAGCTGGCCCATGGAGGCACGCGCATGATCGTCATGAAGTTCGGCGGCAGCTCGGTCGAGAGCCGCGCGCAGATCGAGAAGGTTCTCCACATCGTCAGAGCTCGCCTGGCCCGCCGCCCCGTCGTGGTGAGCTCCGCGCACAAGGGCATGACCGACGCGCTGATCAACGCCGCCAAGGCCGCCGCCACGGGGCGGTTCGATCCCTCCCTCCCGGTGAACAAGCAGCGCGCGGTCGCGGAGTCGCTCGGCTGCGCGCCCGACCTCCTCGCGCCCTTCTACGAGGAGATCGCCGATCTGCTGCGCGGCATCAGCCTCGTCAAGGAGCTCAGCCCGAGGAGCCTCGACTACATCGCGAGCTTCGGAGAGCGGATGGCCGTGCGCTGCATCGCGGACTTCTTCGCGCGGAGCGGCGTGCCGGCCCGCGCCTACGACGTCTGGGACCTCGGCTTCATCACCGACGCGAACTTCGGCCGCGCGCGCCCGCTGCCCGGCTTCGACGCCCGGATCAAGGCCATGTTCGCCGAGCGCGTCCCCGAGGAGATCGTGCCGATCGTCACCGGCTTCGTCGGCCGCAACGAGGCCGGCGAGATCACGACCGTCGGCCGCAACGGGAGCGACCTCACGGCCACGCTGGTCGCGGCGGGGCTCGGCGCCGAGGAGGCGCAGATCTGGAGCGACACCGACGGCGTGATGACCGCCGACCCGAGCGTCGTGAAGACGGCCCGGAACATCCCCACGATGCGCTTCGAAGAGGCCGCGGAGCTCGCGTTCTTCGGCTCCCGCGTCCTGCACCCCTCCACGCTCCTGCCCGCCATGGAGAAGGGCATCCCGGTGCGGGTGCTCAACACGAACCGGCCGGATCACCCGGGCACGGTCATCGACTTCAACACCGACGCCGCGTCCCCGCCCGTCACGAGCATCGCCTACCGCGAGCGGCAGGTCGTGCTCAAGATCAGCTCGACCCGGATGTTCGGCGAGGTCGGCTTCCTCGCGCAGGTGCTCGCGGCGCTGGCCCGGCACGAGGTCGTGATCGACGTGATCACGACGTCCGAGGTCTCGGTCTCGATGACCACCGACGACCTCGGGAAGCTCAGCCGCGCGCTGCCCGAGCTCGAGCAGTTCGGCGCCTGCGAGGTCCTGCCCAACCGGACGACCCTCGTGATCGTCGGCCAGGGCATGCCCAGGCAGAAGGGCGTCGCCGCGCAGGTGCTCGACGCGATGGCCCAGGCCGGCGTCAACGTCGAGATGCTCAGCTACGCGACGGGCAGCGTCAACCTGTCGATGGTCATCGAGGACGCGCACGTCGCCTCCGCGGTCGGCGTCCTGCACCACTCCCTCTTCGAGAAGGCGCGGTGACGCCTCGTGGCGCGACGAACCGATTGAACCTCGAGAAACAGGAGAGATTTCACAGGGAGACGGGGAGACGGGGAGATTTTTTATTTCCTTTCTCTTCCTCCTCGCCTCCCCGTCTCCCTGTCGTTTTCTCCCGGATCCTCCACGTGATCGGCGTTCCTGCCGGGTGACGCGACGTTGACAGGCGTGACGCGACGCGGGCGCCGCAGTAGGCGTAGGCCTCGGTCGGACCAGGCGTCCGGCCCCGGGGAGACCATGACGGCGGCACACCTCGACGGCGGCGCGACGATCCCGCGCGAGAGCACGACGGACATCCTGCGGCGGATCGAGGCCGCGTACGGCACCTACGCCACGCGCCCCGCGCTCGCGTTCGACGCGGACGGCACCCTCTGGGAAGGGGACGTGGGCGTCGACCTCTTCGAGGCGTTCCTCGCGGGGCGCTGCGCGCGTCCCGAGGCGGAGGCGGCCCTGCGCCGCGAGGCCGAGGCGTTCGGCGTCGCCGCGGAGGGCGGCGCGCACGAGATCGCGAGCGCGCTCTACGCGGCGTTCAACGCCGAGCGCTACCCGGAGGACAGGGCCTTCGCGATGATGGCCTGGGCCTTCGCGGGGTGGCGCGAGGACGAGCTCGCGGCGCTCGTCGACCGCGTGCTCGAGGAGAAGGGCCACGCCGGGCGGATCCGGCCCGCGCTGCTGCCAATCCTCGGCTGGGCGCGCTCGCGCGGCGTCCCGGTGTTCGTCGTCTCGGCGTCGCCGCGCGCCGTGATCGAGCGCGCCGTCGCGCGCCTCGGCGTCGCGCCCGAGCGCATCGCCGCGATGACCCCGGCCGTCCGCGAGGGCCGGCTCGCCCCCGAGCTCGGCGCGCCCGCGACCTACGGCGAGGGGAAGACCCGCGCCCTCGAGCGCATCTTCCCCGAGCTCGCGGTGCTCGCGGCCTTCGGCGACAGCGCCTACGACGCCGCCCTGCTCCGGACCGCCCGGGTGCCCGTCGCGGTCTCCCCGAGCCCCAAGCTGCTCGCGGTCGCCGAGACGATCCCCGGGCTCGTCCTGCTCGCCACCTGAGCTCTTGCCATGGCCACCCTCTCGCTCCGAGGCCTGACCCGAAGGTTCCCGAGCGCCGAGCGCCCCGCGCTCGCCGGCCTGGATCTCGACGTCGACGACGGCGAGCTGCTCGTCCTCGTCGGCCCGTCGGGCTGCGGCAAATCGACGGCGCTCCGGCTGATCGCGGGGCTCGACAGCCCCGACGGCGGCACGGTCTCGATCGGCGGGCGCGACGTGAGCCGCGTCGCGCCGGAGGACCGCGACGTGGCCATGGTCTTCCAGGGCTACGCGCTCTACCCGCACATGACCGCGCGCGACATCATGGGCTTCCCGCTCAGGATGCGCGGGGTCGCGCGGGAGGAGCGGGCGCGCCGCGTCGAGGAGGCGGCGGCGCTGCTCGCCATCGGGCACTTGTTGGACCGGCGCCCCGGCGAGCTCTCCGGAGGCGAGCGCCAGCGCGTCGCCATGGGGCGCGCGATCGTGCGCGCCCCCGCGGCGTTCCTGTTCGACGAGCCGCTCTCGAACCTCGACGCCGCGCTGCGCGCCGAGCTCCGGGTCGAGCTCGCGGCGCTCGTGCGCCGCCTCGGCACGACGTCGGTCTACGTGACCCACGACCAGGTCGAGGCCATGACCATGGGCGACCGCATCGCCGTGCTCCGCGCCGGAGAGCTCCAGCAGGTCGGCCCGCCGCGCGCCATCTACGAGGCGCCGGCGAACACCTTCGTGGCCGGGTTCCTGGGCACGCCGGCGATCAACCTCCTCCCGCTCGAGCGCTCCGGCGAGCGCTACGAGGGCGCGGCGCTCTCGCTGCCCGCCCCGCCGGGGGTGGCGCTCCCCGACCGGGCCATCGCCGGCGTGCGGCCCGAGCACCTGCGCGTCGCGCCGGGGCGCGGATCGCCCGGCGACGCGGGGGCGCAGGGCGAGGTGGAGGTCGAGGCGCGCCTCGTCGTGGCCGAGCCGCTCGGCGCCGAGACGTTCCTGTACCTCGACGCGGGCGGGACACGGCTGCGCGCGCGGGCGCACGGCTTCGCGACGCCCGCGCCGGGCGAGGCGGTGCGCGCGCGGCTCGATCCGCGCGACGTGCTCTGGTTCGACGCGGGCTCCGGCGCGCGGATCGCCCCGCCGCGGGCGGCGTCATGAGCGGGGGAGGCCGCGCCGTGCGCTCGCGGCGCGACGCGCTCCGGGCGCTCGCCGCGTCGCTCGCCGCGGCCGCGGCGGGATCGATCGGCTGCGCGCGGCGCGGGCGCGGCGCCGACGGGCGCGTCGAGGGCTCGCTGTGGTTCGCCTACGGCGGCAAGAACCGCGAGGTGCTCCTGTCGCTCGTCGACCAGTTCCACCGCGAGCAGGGCCGCTATCGCATCGATGCCGTGTACCAGGGCGACTACTTCGAGGCGCTCGCCAAGCTGCGGACCGCGCTCGCGGCGGGCGCGGCGCCCGCCCTGACGCACGTGGTCGGCGAGGTGGTGCCCTACCTGGCCGAGGCGGGCGTGCTCGAGCCGCTCGATCGGTTCCTCGCCGGCGCGCCGGGCGGCGACCTCGACGTTGTCGAGGCCCTCGGCCAGTCGGGGACGTTCGTGGGCGGCGGCGAGCGCCCGCTCGTGTGCCTGCCGTTCAACCGATCGACGCCGATCGCCTACTACAACCGGAACGTGTTTCGCGAGCTCGGGCTGTCGCCGCCGACGACCTGGGAGGAGCTCCGCGCGACGGCCGCGCGGCTCGTCGTGCGCGACGGCGAGGGCACGCGGCGGTGGGGCTTCGAGTGCCCTGTCGACTGGTGGTTCTGGGCCGCGCTCGTCGGGCAAGCGGGCGGCGACGTCGTGGCCCCGGACGGCACGCCAACGCTCGGCGGGGAGGCGGGCGTGCGCGCCCTCCGGTTCTGGCAGACCCTCGTGCACGAGGACCGCACGATGAAGCCGCCGCCCGGGCGCGATTACAACGCGTGGCAGGTGACGAACACCGACTTCCTGGCAGGCCGGGTCGCGATGATCTGGACGTCGACAGCGTTCCTCCGGTACCTGGAGGACAACGCGAGCCAGGCGGGCGCCGGGAAGTTCGAGGTCGGCGCCGCCCCGCTGCCGCGCGACGTGCGCGCCTCGGTGCCCACGGGCGGGACGATGTTCGTGATGCCGCGGGGCGCCGCGCCGGGAGCGCAGGAGGCGGCGTTCGCGTTCCTGCGCTGGATGATGCAGCCGGAGCAGGCGAACTCGTTCGCGACGCGGACGGGCTACATCCCCGTCTCGCGCCGCGGCCTCGAGATGCTCCGGCAGGGCGGCTACTACGCCGCGCACCCGAACGACCGCGTCGCGGTGGACCAGCTCGCGCACGCCGCGCCCTGGCCCTGGTCTCCGGACCTGTTCCGCGTCCAGCGCGAGGCGGTGCAGCCCCGGCTCGAAGAGGCGGTGCTCGCCCCGCGCGACGCCGCCGAGACCCTCTCCGAGGCCGTCCGCGCGGCGCGCGAGCGATGAAGCCCAAACACCCCCTCTCGCCCTACCTGCTCCTCCTGCCCACAGCGGCCTTCCTGGCCGTGTTCTTCCTGATCCCGCTCCTGCTCGCGGCCAAGAACAGCTTCTTTGCGTGGGACCTGCTCACGCCCCCGCGGTACGTCGGCCTCCGGAACTACGAGGTCCTCGTCGAGAGCGGCGAGCTCGCCGGCACGCTGCTGCGCACGCTCGGCTACAGCGCCGTCGTGGTGGCGCTCTCCGGCGCCCTGGGGCTCGCGCTGGCGGTGGCGCTCGATCGCCCTGGGCCGGTCTATGCCTTCGTGCGGGGCGCTGTGTTCAGCGCCTATGTCGTGTCGTGGGTCGCGGTGGCGCTGCTCTGGATGTGGATCCTCGACGCAGAGGGGCTCTTCACCGTCGCGCTCCGCTGGCTCGGCCTGCCGACGATGAGCTGGCTCGGCGATCCCCGCTCTGCGCTGCTCGCGCTGGCCGCGGTGAGCGTCTGGAAGATCACCGGCTATGCCATGGTCATCTTCCTGGCCGGCCTCCAGGACATCCCCCGCGCGCTCCACGAGGCGGCCGCGCTCGACGGCGCCGGCCCGTGGCGGCGGTTCCGCCACGTGACATGGCCGCTGCTCCGCCCGAGCGCCGCCTTCGTGGCGACGACGAGCCTCATCCTCTCCTTTCAGGCGTTCGACGTGATCCGCGTGATGACGCAGGGAGGGCCGGTCAAATCGACGACCCTCTTCGTCTACGCGATCTACGAGCACGTCTTCGTGAACCTGCGGGTCGGCCGGGCCAGCGCCATGATCGTGATCTTCTTCGTCTTTTTGCTCCTGTTGACGGTCCTGCAGCTCTGGGCGCTCCGCGCGGGCGCGCCGCGCGAGGGGAGGCGGCCGTCGTGACGGCGGGGCAGAGCGGCGGCGCCGGCGCGGGGCGCTTCAACGCGCGCTCGCGCCGCCTCGTCTCGGACGCCGTGCTCGTCGTGGTGGCCATCGTGTGGCTCGGGCCGTATGCGTGGATGACGATCACCTCGCTGAAGACGCTGCCCGAGATCACCCGCGCTCCGGCTTACCCCTTGCCGCAGGCTTTCCAGCTCGGCGCGTACCGTGAGGTGCTCCAGGCGGTGCCGGTGATGCGGTATTTCGCCAACACCGTGTTCATGGCGACGGCCATCGCGCTGTTGCAGATGGCCCTCGCGCTCCCGGCCGGTTATGCGCTCGCGAAGCTCAGGTTCGTGGGGCGGAGCGCAGCGTTCGTTCTGGTGCTCTCGTGCCTCCTCATCCCGGCGCAGGTGACGTTCGTGCCGGTCTTCACGATGCTCGGCTCGGTCGGCCTCGTGAACACGTTCGGGGCGCTGATCCTGCCGTTCGGGGTGAGCGCGCTCGGCACGTTCCTCGTGCGCCAGGCGCTGCTCTCGGTCCCCGACGAGATCATCGAGGCGGCGAGGATGGATGGGGCTGGCGAGCTCAGGATCGTCTACCTGATCCTCGGCCCGATGCTGCGGCCGACGCTCTCGGCGCTGTTCCTGTTCAGCTTCGTCTTTCACTACAACGATTACTTCTGGCCGCTCGTCATGACGACCGACGACCAGGTGCGCACGCTGCCGCTCGCGATCGCCCTCCTCCGGGAGCAGGGGACAGGGGTCCGCTGGCACCTCGTGATGGCCGGCAACGTGATCCTGAGCCTGCCTGTGCTCCTCGTGTTCGCGGCGGCCCAGCGGCAGATCCTGCGCGCTGTGACGGCGCGAATCTGAGCGGCGCGGGCGCCCGGGCAGGACCGGCGCCGGAGGCCGGCGGTCGAGCGGTCGACCAGCCGGCGTGTGCATCGACGTGGCATTGCGCGCGATCGAGCCCTGGCATCGTCGCTGTCGAGTCCGCCCTGCGCCTTGCGTGGACGGCGATTGCCCAGAGGCACAGCGCGCCGCGGTGCCGGCGGCAGCAGCGTTCGCTGCGCGGATTGTTCTCGTCCGGACGCCCTCATTTCTGGCCCGGTCGTCGCACCGGCTCGCGGCGGCCAGGGCAGTGCTGGCCAGGGCAGCGCCGGCCAGGCGCTGCGGAAGGAGAGCCACGATGACCACCACCGAGCCAATGATGCAGAAGCAGATGGTCCAGAAGGAAGAGGGCAAGATCACGACGAAGATCGAGGAGAGGACCGGCAGGATTCCGTCCGGCACTTATCTCGGGTTGGCGATCGGCTCGATGGCGGTCTCGGCCGCCTGCATGCTGGCCGGCAAGAAGCAGATTGCGAACTTCATCGGCCAGTGGGCGCCCTCTCTGCTCGTGATCGGCCTGTACAACAAGCTGGTCAAGATAGAGCACGAGCTCGGATACGGCGGCTACCGCTGACCGCGCCCTGCTGCGGACGGCGGCTCATCGCGATCTCGTTCCGCGAGCGCGTGACGGAGCCGCGCTCGTCGCGCTCGAACCTGGCACGGTCCAGGAGCCCCGGCCCGTCCGGCAGGATCGTCTCCACCGCGCCTCGCCCACCCAGCAGTGTGCCGTGATTCCGCTGCCCGGCCGTTCGGTCACGAGCCTGCGGCGCGGATCGGAGGCGCGATCCCGAGCCGCACGGGCGTGCCGAGCACAGGCCAGCGGGACCGCCACCGCGCTGCGTGCATCCGCGAAGGCGACGCTCACTCCTTCCGGTCGGTGCGGACCGGTGCGCCGACGTCGCAGGACGACGTAGCCGTCGCCGGTCCGCAGGAGTCGACGCCGGCCGCTTCGCGCTAGACCAAGTGGAGGGGCTCGGCTCGGCCGATGCACGCCGAGCTCGATGAAGCCGTCGTCCACATCCATCCAACCGGCACAAATCGGTTGCAGGCATGCAGTTTGCCATTGCCGACGCTTGGTTTATATGGGTGAGCGGCATAGGCGGCGTGGCAATAGATCTTTTGTGCCACGCACTTGTCGGAACATGGGGCTCCCTCCTCTCCTTCCTTGCAGAAGACTCGATTGGTCAAGACCGCTTCGGATGCCTCCTCCGTGTGCGCCTCGGCGCCTTCTTCCGTAGTTGTCCCCTTGTCGTCTTGCTCGGCAATGCATCCCATCGCGAAACTGGCACCGAGCAGAAATGCAGGCCACATTCATCGTCCCCCTCTCGTGAAGGTTCAACCGGCTAGAACCGTTTGCCGACGAGCTCCGCGAGCGAGGTCTCGGCGCCGCGTCCTGGAGTCGTGCTCCTGGAGCTCCGCGCGGCTGTCCACCTTGCAACCTTGCGACCATCAGGCCCGCGCCGTCCTCCCATGACGTGACTTCCATTATTCAGGAAACCGAAACGTCTCGTGGGCCTCGCCGCTCTCTCCGGCGCTCGATATCACCGCGATCCACTCGTATGCGTTCTGCGGACCACATCCTGTCTTCGAGCCTCTGCGCCGCTTAGAAACCCGCGCCGGAGGTGCCGATGGACGAGAGCACACGCACCTGGCGCGACCGCGTGGCGCGCTGGCACAAGAGCGGGCACTCCGCCCGCGTGTTCGCGGAGCAGGAGGGGGTCAATTGTGGGAATGGAATCCAGCGCGACCCCTGGCACGTGCGTGTCGAACCCACATGATGCCGATTCGCCGCGCTCGGCTCCCGCATCGTGATCAGAGGCGCACGCCTGGAGCGGCACGACGTCGTCCGGGCGCCAGCGTCGCCCGCGAGCGCGGCCCGATGGCGGCACCGCGGGCCTTTTGCGTCGACACCACGACGACGCGGGTTCGTCGGCAGCTAGATCGGGACCTCGTCATCTCTCAGAAGCCCATCAATCTTGCTTAGCAGTTCTCGCTTGACCCGCTGCCGGTTCAGCTCGTCTTCGTAACCGGCTTTGACAGATGACACCTTGGCGACGCCCTTCAGCATCATCATAGCGTCGATCATTCGCTCCGCCTCGTCGTCATCCAGGTCGCGCCGGAAGTGAACAACCAGGCCCTTGACGCTCATTGCAGTCCCGCTCCCCGCGGAGAGATCTCACCGGCTTTCCGAAGCATAAGGATATTACGCAACTCACCGATGGCACGTGCGCGTCGCCTGTAAAGCGTCGAGAGGGGCAGACCTGCATCTTGGGCGATCTGGGCCATCGAAACTCCGCCCAAATCGTGTGCCACGAGAACGAGTCGCAGCACCGGATCGAGCTCATTCACTGCATCCATGGTGCTGGCTCTGACGTTGTCGGACTCCATCGCAGCAGCATCCGGCGCTGGATCAAGCACCTCGATCGAACTGACCAATTCCTCCCTGCGCTTTCGCGCACGCTCGTGGTAGTGGGAGGCAACGTGTACGGTGATCGCGTTCAACCAGCGCTCCGGCCTGCCGCGTTTCGGATCGAACCTGGGCCAGCTCTCGCAGGCGTTGAGCCAGACCTGGCCCGCGACGTCGCCACGATGGCACTGAGGCACCCCCATCCTCTCCAACCAGAGCAACACGGCACGAACCAGCATCGGGCAAAACAAGCGCGCGTACGCGGCAGCGCGCTTGCCTTCATTCGGACAATCCATGAATCCCCCCCCTTGCGAAATCGCACCCTAAGATGAATGCGAGGCACGGCTGCGCTCACCCATGGCTCCCCACTCCCGGAAGGGTCGTGTTCAGCGGAGAGCGCTCTACGTCCTCCCAATCGGCAACGTTCGCGGAAGCCGGCCCGCCTTCGTCACGCTGTAGCGGGAAACTCGTCAGCGTGGCAGCGCGCCGGGCGAGCTCAGTCCCCGTGCCGGCGCGGACAGGGAGCGGCGACCCAAGGCGCGGCTGCGGCGGCGGCGGGAGCTTCGCGCGCGGGCTCATGGCCGCGAGCTCGGGCGACGGCACCACAGGCGGAGGAACGTCGAGCGCGCGGGGAGGTATCGGCGGCGCCGGCGACGACGCGGGACGCGCCGAGCTCTCGCGCTTGGTGACGGGCTCGCCGACCTGGATCACCACGGTCTCCTCTGCGTCCGTCCGGTGGTCGTCGTGCAGCTGCCACAGGCGCTCCCAGTACCGCGCCGGCGTGCCGGTGAAGGTCTCCAGCTGCCGCGCGAGGCCGGGCGTCATGGGCAGGTCGCTCCTCAGCAGCCGCTCCACCTCCCTCGGTGATAGCCCCGTGCTCTCGGCCAGCTTTCTCCTCCACGAAGGCGTCGTCGCGCAGAACGACTCGAGGACCCTTCCCGGCCAGGGGACGGGGCGCCCTCGGGGGTCTCTCAGCTCCGCGAGCGCCGCGTCGACGTGACAGTCCAGAAGGCGCCGGTATCGATCCCGGTCCCCCACGGCCTGCTCCTTCGCATCGGTGAGGGCTGCCTCCTCGTCATCATGCGCGTGCTCGCGCGCCTCGCGAAGCCCGCGCTCTCGTCCCAGCGCTTCGCGCGCGGTGACCGCGAAGCCGATCGCGACGCACGCGATCATCGCGAGCCCGAGCGGCGACACGAGCCACATCGCCCCCAGCATGTCCTCCATGGCAATTCTCCTCCTGGACGTAAGCATTCCTACGCAAGACAGATCTCGGCCCTGTGCTGTCTGGGCTGAAGACACCATCAGCGTCACCGTCAGCTCGCCGTCGATCGACGGCCGACGATTCAGCGAATTTGCCTGAACAGCGCTTCGCGCTCCGCCGCGAGCCTACCGCGCGGAAACTCCCGCGCATGGGCTTCGAGCAGCAGGCGCGCCTCGTGATCGCCCTCTCCGTCGTTGTCCTCAATCGCCCTTCGGGCCTGGCTGATCAGGCGCATCTCGCGCGCGGTGACCGCTGGCCACACGGGGCGCCCCGGGGACGAGATCCGAGGTGCTGTCGCCACAGAGGGCCCGGGCGTGCTGCTCGCCACAGCCTCAGCGCGCACGCTGCCTGTCGCCGTCGGCGACGAGCTCTCGTGCGCGGCGGGCGCGGCAGGGGAACGCGCGCTGTCACGTGAGCCTTGCGCCGTGACGTCGTCTGGCGCAGGCGCGCCCCCCGGTGCGCGGAATGCCGCCGGGTGCAGCCACGATTCCGCGCTGGGAAGCGGCGGCACCGCCGAGAGGAGCGCGCCGCTCAACACGACGAACGCACCCTGCACGACGATCCTCACGCCCAGACGGCGCAGCCAGGCCGTCCACGACGCACGGCGGTCCAGCCCGAGCACCAGCGGGACGCAGGCGCTCTCGTCCCTACCGTGCGCGGGTTGCTGGGCCGTCCACCGCTTGAAAGCCGCAACGAGTCGATCCCAAGCCCGGCGGTGCTGCGCCCTCACCGTATCCAACGGGACGTTCAGCTCGGCGGCGATCGTGGAGAGCGGTGTCCCCTCCAGCTCGTGCTTGACCAGGAGATCCCGGTCCTTGGGGCCGACCCGGTCGAGCAAGTCCCGGGCCAGCTCTTCCTGCTGTCGCAAGCGCAGCAGTTCCTCCGGCGTGGGGCGTTCGTCTCGGGGATCGCGCTCCTCGAACGACGTCAGCACCTCTCCGCGGCGGCGCTCGTTCCGCCTGTGCTTCCGTGCCTCGTTGAGGGCAATCGTGACGAAGTACCGCGCCGGATCGCCGCTCAGCTCGACCCGCCTCGCCGCTTCCAACCCCCGCAGCAGCGCGTTCTGCGCGACATCCTCGGCGTCGCGCGCCGGCACGCCGTGGAGCCTGGCCAGGCGCCGGAAGCGGTTGAAGCTGAGGAGATGGGTCGCTGGCTTGCCCACGGTAGGTAGCATCCCTGAGCCGCTCGAAACGGTGCAGGAAAGCGCAAGGAGCGGCCACTTTGGTAGCACCAGGTCGCACCGAACCATGCGTTCAGGCGATCGAGCCCTCGCTGCCGCGAGGAGATGATCGCATTGCCGCACCCGAACGCAATTTGCCACTGCCAGGGTCACTTTGCATCGATTCGCTCTCGTTGACGCCGCGCGGCTGGCGCGAGTACCGTCCAACCATGCGATGTTCCGCGTGTGTTCTGCTGTTCTCTGCGCTCCTCGCCGCAACCGGCGCTGCGAGCTCGGCCAGCGCGGAGGACACCTATCCGGAGCCAGGACCACGTGACGGCGCAACGGTGAAGGACCATGTTCGCCGCGGTCGCAGGGCACGCGACGCCGGGCAGTGGGCCGAGGCATACGCCGCCTACAAGGCCGCCTTCGAGGCAGCTGACCCGGCGTCCAGCACGGAGCGAGAGCGCGCGGAGCTCGCCGGCGAGCTTGGTCTCTGCGAGCTCGCGCTGCGCAGGTACCGCGACGCCGCCGAGCACCTGGCCTTCAGCCTCGAGCAGCGCACGGCGCTGCCGCTCGCGCTTCAGCTGCGATTCGAGAAAGGAGAGCGCGAGGCAACAAAACATGTCGCGACACTCGTGCTCTCGGTCGATCCGCCGGACGCCGAGGTGCTCGTCGACGGCAAGTGGGTGGGCCGGGTCGCGCGGACGTACAAGCTGTTCTTGGAGCCCGGCCAGCGCATCGTGCGGGCCAGCGCCCCGGGCCGCGAGGATCGTTTCCATGAGTTCGGGGCTGTGGCCGCAACGCGTTACAACGTCAGAATGCCGCTGGCGCGGTTGGCGGTGAGCCAAGCTCCGGAGAGCGCGCCGGCATCACCGAAGGCAACGCAGGAAACCAGGAGCTCTTCACCCGTCGTGCGCGCGCGGGCCCCCAGCCCGTGGGCTTCCTGGCCGGGGACGCTGCGTATCGCGGGAATCACCGCCACGACGGCCACCCTGTCGGCGGGCGCCGTCCTGATGATCAGGGCCAGCTCGCTGGATGGTGACGCGCGCGAGCAACGCGACGGGCTCACGCGTGGTCGGACGTCCAGCTCGTCGATGTGCTGGCAAGCGTCCCGGCGCTCCTCGTGCGGCGCCCTGCGCCGCCTCCTCGACGAGCGCAACCTCTCCGACGGCTTGGGCACGGCCCTGCTCATCACGGGGGGTGTGCTCGGCGCAGCGACGGCCGCGTCCTTCTTCACCGACCTCTCCTTCCTGGGGCACTCGCCGGCTCAGGAGCGGATCCACGTCTCGCCCGTGGCGACCGGGCGTGAGACCGGCGTGAGGATCGAGGGAAGCTGGTGAGGTCAGGAGGGGCGGTGGAGATGCATTCGCAGGGCGGCCGAAGCGCTCGAGCTTCCGTCTTCGCCGTGGTGCTGTGCGCCTGGATCGCGGGCGCTTCTACCGCGTGCCGATATTCCGATGCTTGCTGGGAAGGGCTGGACTGCGCCCCCGATCCGGAGCCTCCGCCCGACCCCTGCGCAGGAGCGCCTGGTACCGCGCCGGCGCTGGACGAATGCGGGGTGTTCGCCAGCGCGTCGTCAGGCGACGACAGGCACCCCGGAACGAAGGACGAGCCGGTGAAGACGTTGCAACATGCGATCGGGCTCGCCGCGCACGGGCGAGGCCGCGACGAGAAGCCGACCCGGCGCGTGTACGCGTGCGGAGGGGAGTTCGAGGAGGCGATCACCCTGCCCTCAGGCGTCGACCTCTGGGGCGGACGCCGGTGCGGCGGCGGCGATTGGTCGTATGCGGAGTCGTTCGACGGACCGGATCACCCGACGATCATCGCTCCGCCGGTGGGGATCCCGCTGCGGGTCCTCAGGGGGAACGACGCGGTCGTCGCAGGGGACGACGCGACGTCCGTGATCTTCGGCGTGCGCGCCGTGGCGGCCGACGCCTCCGCGAGCGATGGCAAGTCGTCGATCGCGATGATCTTGAGCCCTGGGGCCAAGGCGAAGGTGGTGTCGAGCGACGTCATCGCGGGCAACGGCAACGATGGGGAGCCGGGCAAGGACGCGCTCAGCGTCCGCGCGAAGGACGGAGCGCCGGGGAACGACGGCGCGCTCGCCTGCACCGTGGACGCCGCTGTGGGCGCCCTGCCGGTTGTCAACTCCTGCGACGACGGCATCGAGTCGACGGGCGGATATGGCGGCGACGGCGGGCTTGACGGCGGCGGCGATGGCGCACCGGGAAAGCCGGAGCCCGGGGAGAATCCGGATGGCAAAGGCCTTGCCGGGGCCGGCGCGGGCAGCCGTCCGTGCACGAGGGGGACAGACGGCGCGCCCGGTGCCAGCCGTGGCCGCGCTGACGGCGCGGTCGGTGACGGCTACCTCGACATCCACGGATGGGTGGGTGTCCGGGGTGAGGATGGAAAGAAGGGGGGCGCCGGCCAAGGGGGCGGCGGAGGCGGCGGCAGCAAGTCGCGCGGCGACATGGTTGCGTGTCCTGCGGGTCGCCCCCAAAGCGGTGCGGCCGGTGGCTCGGGGGGAAGCGGGGGCTGCGGCGGCGAGGGAGGTAGGGGCGGCGGCTATGGCGGCGCGAGCATCGCCATCGTCGCGCTGGAGGACTCGGAGCTGGAACTCGACGCCACGAAGGTTGTCGCGGGCAACGGCGGCAACGGCGGGGTCGGCGGAACGGGCCAACCAGGCGGCATCGGGCGGTTTGGCGGGCACGGTGGCCAGGGCTTGACTGGAACCAACATGTGGAGCGCGTGCGAGGGCGGCCTCGGCGGGGACGGTGGCCGCGGCGGTGATGCCGGCGGTGGGCTCGGCGGCGCTGCCATCGGAATCGCGTACGTGGTCCCGCATCTGTCCATCCTGCCCGGCACGATCTTCGACGTTGGACAGCCCGGAAGAGGCGGCCCCGCAGGCAACGCCGGTATGGATGACGAGGTGGGGCGAGGCGCGGCCGGCCCATACGGTCATCTCTATCCTTTCGGTGCACCGAGCGAGCCGCCCCGTTGAGTCGCCCATCGCGACGCAGCCGTCGAGGAATGCCGATGACATCAAAACGCGCGATTGTCCCGCTCCTTGCTCTCTCTCTCGCTGCGATTGCCTGCGAGAGCGCGCCAGGCCCCATCGATGCCGGTGGACCGCCGTGTGCGCTCACATCGTCGTGCCAAGACGAACCGCCGCCGGAATCCGTCTGTCTCGAACACCTTGCGGCCGATCGGTTCGAGGAAGGCTGTGGGATATTCGTCAACACTTTTTTCTATGGCGGTGATGATGCGAATCCGGGCACCAAGGCCAAGCCGGTTGGCTCTCTCCGGCGCGCGATTGAGCTTGCACGCATCGGCCGAGGAAGGGTGTTCGCGTGCAACGACGCCTTCGAAGAAGCCGTCGTCCTGCCGTCAGGTGTGGACCTCTACGGAGGCCTTAATTGCCAAACATTTGAACGCTTCAAGGAGAATGTCAAGACTGGCATCATCGCCCGCGAGAGACCATTCGCCATTGTTCTGACCGTCGAGCCGGCGGGCGCCGGCGACACCGGGGCGGCAGATGGAGTCTCGAGGATCGACCATGTGCTCCTCCTGAGCGAAACCTATATCGGGATGCTCGTTCGGTCGGGTACCGCGGTGGAGCTCACCCGGAGCGAGATCGCCACATCCTATGGAAACGGGGGTCGCCCTGGCGAGAGGTGGCCCGGGCTGAATCAGGCACCCGACGGGCCGCACGGCATCTACGGCGGGGATGCCTGCACGGCAGCCACCGTCGCCGGCGGGCCCGCGGTGGTGAACCCGTGTGAGGGCGGGATCCCGAGCGTGGGTGGCAAGGGAGGCGACGGGCGCGTCGACGGCGCTGGAGATGGGGAGGATGGCGAGCCCGCACCCGCGCCGGACCCCGGCCACGCTGGGCAAGGAGGACGCGGCAACCGCGAAGACGTAGGTTGCGACAGCGGCTTCAACGGGAAAAACGGCAAGTGGGGTGCGATCGGCGCATCTGGCGAGGGCATCGGGCGGCTCACCGAGACCGGATGGGAGGGCGACAGGGCAGCCGATGGCATCCGCGGCATGCCGGGCCAAGGCGGTGGCGGGGGAGGCGGGCGTCGCGGCGGACTCGCCGTGTGCGACGTGGCCTCCAAGGGAGGCGCCGGCGGCGGCTCCGGCGGCGCGGGGGGTTGCGGCGGTCGAGGCGGCCGAGGGGGCGGGAACGGCCAGCCCACCATCGGCATCGCCGTGCTTCATGCCAAGCTGACGGTGCGGGACAGCCTGCTCAAGACGCTCGACGCCGGGCCGGGTGGGGACGGAGGGGCGCCAGAGCGAGGCGGCGAAGGAGGCCGAGGCGCACCGGGCGGGGCCGTGGGGGACGGCACATGGTCGTGCGGCGGCGGCGAGGGAGGCCGCGGCGGCGACGGCGGTTACGGCGGCCCCGGCCGCGGCGGCGACTCGATCGGCATCGCCTACCTCGACGAGGACCAGCTCACGCTGGAGGGCGTCACCTACGAGCTGGGACCGCCGGGCAAGGGCGGCGTGAGCTGGGATTGGTCTGGTGAAGAGGTCCGAGGGGAGGACGGCACCCGGGTCGAGACGCTGCGTTTCCCTGACTAGGATCACGACACATCAGGCGAACCCTGCAAACGGTGTGAAGCGCATACGCCTCGGGCGATCCGCCATGGCGTGATCGCGGGAACCATCGCCGCGCTCCAGCCGATTGCGGCGACGGCCACTGCCGACCGGTAAGGACAAGGGAGCGGGCCCACTCCGGGGTGCGGGCGGCCTACCGCGTCAGCGACGGCGCCTGAAGCCGAGGACGAGCGCGGCGCCCATGCCGGCGAGCACGAGCAGGGCCACGGCGACCCACACCCAATCCCGGGGATCCGAGCTGAAGGAGACAGCCACCACGCCGCACCCGGGAGAACACGCTCTTTTCATCATGCACCCGTCCTTTTCATCAACCACCGCCGCCGGTCCGCCGGAAGGTGCGGACCACGCCGCGATATTCCTTGACGCCGCGGCCCCGCTATCTGCTCCGGCGCCATGGGCGACGCCAACGTCATCGCGCGCCCGCGGGCGTCGGCCTCGACGCGCGCGGGCGCTCCGCAAGCCGTGGCGCCGAATCCGGCCATGGGACGGCGGACGCCACGGAATGGCTACGGATTCACCGAAGTCCAGACACCTGAGAAGAGGCACACGTAGATCGTCGCCTTGCCCATCAATGACCAATACATGTCGACATCTGGCACCAGCTCGTTCCCGATCTCCGGCGGGATCGGCTGGTAACCGGGGTACGTGGCCTCGATCTCCCGGGCGACCTCGCGCGCTACCGGCTCCTCCTCGGGGATGCCGGGGAGGTGGATCCCGTAGTATGGGCCGAGCAGGGACACGTGGAAGCTGAGCGCCGTTTCCTCGGTGAGCCAGATGCGGGCCGAGTATGCCGGGTCGATCCCTCCCGCAAACAGGTTGAGCGACTCGTTATGAAGGCCGTATCGATCCCCCAGTCGGCGGATCATCGCTTTCCACGTCGGGTACTCCGCTCGCCCGCGGTTTGCGGCTTCCACCAGGCGGCCGTACTCCTCCGTGTCCTCCCAGACGGGGTCGCCCGGAGGCACATAGATGCGCATGATTTGTTGCACACCCCGCGGGTAGAATCGGTAGATAATGTCGAGCAGCTCGGAGCGAGTTGTCTTCATGGATTCGTCACCGAGGCACCGAGCCCCTTGTACTTGGACTTAAACGCAGCGTCCGCCTGGATAGCAAACCTCTTGCAAAAGATCCCCGACGGCAGATCATAGTCCATGACGTTGGCGACATCCTCCATGATCTCTTCACTGAGGCTGGCCGCACGATCCGGATCGATTAGCCCCATCTTCTCAGTCCGGATCGGCATTTTGATGGTAAAATGACAGTTCCAGGTTCTGACCGGATGCGGGACAGTGAGTCTCCTGAAATTCAGGGTTGGCCTGGCCTCTTGCCAACCTCCGCCCTTGTCCCGACCGTCGTCCGGAACAGTGGTGATAAAATTGAAATCCGACGGATCGAAACCTCCGAATACCCATGGGGCCATTCCAGGTGGACACTTCGATCTGCATGCATCGCTACAGCTCAAGAAGGTCACTCCGTCTCCGGCAATGTCGCCGGCTCCGGGGCACGCGTCTGGCGGGCTCGTCGGGTTAGCTGTCGGCCTCTCCGCACGGTCGCTGTCGCTCGGTCTCTCCTCTTCGTCTTCGAGCTCCCACTCGTTGCACGCGATCTTGCGCTCGCCGCCGCCTTGGGGGTCGGCCCCGAAGTCACCGGATGCGGAGGAGGTGAAGACGGGGCGTGGCTCGGAGCCCGGACCGGCACCTGCACCCGAAGTTCTTTCCCCCACAGGATAGCAGTCGCCGAACGTCATGTTGCACGCCGCCAGCGCCCAAACCGCGATAGTCAAGATCAAGAATAGAACTTTTCTCACGTTCATTTCTCACTCCATCGAAGCACAGGACCAGCGACAACGACGGCGGACACATAGCCCGGGAGCACCAGGTTGCCCCGACCGACCCAATCCACGTTGACGCTCACCGACACCCCGAGCGGTCCGGCGATGTACGCGTTGGTCTGCGCGTGGCCGCCTACGGCCAAGCCACCGACGCGTCCGCACAAGGTGACGCCGCACGCCGGCATGAGGTAGAACGCGACAGACGGCCCCGCGCTGACGTTGCCGTCCTTCCACGCGTACCCGATGTCCACCGAGGTCTGGTTGTAGATCCCGAGCCCGTCCTCCTGGATCGGGGGGAGGATCGTACACAGGTCGTGCACCGTGAACAGGATGTCTCGCTGGATGGGCCAGGATATGCCCGCGTGCGGCCCCACCGCGAGGCGTGGAACGGTACCGGCCTGGAGCCACCCGAGGCTCACACCGGCGCTCAGCTCGGAGGCCTCTCCTTGCGTCGGTACGACGACGAGCGCAGGGATGACCAGGACCACCCACGGGGTCCGCTGGCTTCGTGTGCCCATCGCCCCCCTTCTCCTGTCTCCGCGACGGACGGATAACATGGCGAGGTGAGCCACCCTTCTGCCGACAGGGTTCGGCGTCAAACGGAATCTGGAGCAGAGGACCCCACTGAACGCGGATCGCTCCGCCCAGAGCGCGCAGCGCTCCCAGTTGCCTGCGCGGCTCGCGTGCGCGTCTACCTGCTGGCGCCGGCCACCGGTCCATGTCGCTGTGGTGCGCGACAGCCTGCTCAAGACGCTCGGGGCCGGGGCGGGAGGGGACGGCGGGGCGCCGGAGCGAGGCGGCGACGGCGGCCGAGGCGCACCGGGCGGCGCCGTGGGGGACGGCACATGGTCCTGTCAGGGTGGCGACGGCGGCCGAGGGGGCGACGGCGGCTACGGCGGCCCCGGGCGCGGCGGCGACTCGATCGGCATCGCAACCCTCGACGAGGACCAGCTCACGCTGGAGGGGGTCACCTTCGAGATCGGGCTGCCGGCCCCGGGCGGCACGAGCTGGGATTGGTCTGGCGACGTGCTCACGGGGGAGGACGGCATCGCCGTCGAGACGTTTCGGTTCCCTGAATAGCCGAAGTCACGTCATGCGAGAACGGCACGGACCTCCACGGCGGCTGCCACGAGTTCAGGAAGGCAGGCAGCGAGGCGAACCGCGGTGACGCCGAGAAACCATCGGAGTAGGAGGGACATGCCCGGACGACCCTCCCGCGCTCCTCTTGGCGATCTCGGTGGCTCTTCTGCCGATCGGGGCACCTTCCAGCAGTCGTGCTACGACGAGGCTACGGGTTCCGAGTTCACGGGCCAACTCGCCAGGAAGCTCCACGCCCAGGCGACCATGGCGGCCGGCGGCTCGCCTTCACCGTCCCACGAGGCGACCAGCGCTTCGAGCTCGCGCGCGGCAGCCTCGAACTCGCGCCTGGCAGCGACGCCCCATCGAGTCATCGGCGGCTCGAGGAGCACGCGAATCTTAGCGAGCGTATCTATCAACTCGCCCTTGCGAAGGACGCCATCCGTCTCCACCACGCAGTAGCAAGAACCGCTCTGCAACTCTGGCGTCAGGGGCCACAAGATGCAGTAGAGCGCCGTGAGCACCGTGAGCACCGCGATGAGCGGCTGTGTCAGGTTGCTCGCTTCGACCTGGACGCCCGGTGCCGGCTCATCAGACGGCGATGGCTCCACCCACCTGTGCTGGTCCGTGAACAGGCAGTCGTAGAGCCTAACCTCCCCGGGGAGACGCACGCTCGTCATCACCTCCGGCACGAGCACGGTCCCGATCTCCGGCGGCATGCGTTCGCAACCGAAGGTCGCTTCGATGTCGCCGGAAATCCACTCCGCGCATGGCTGCTCATCGGGCAGCAGATCGAAGGTGGCATATTCCCTCCCGATGATGGCGAACTTTTGTCCATCGTCCGGACGAGCGACGAACCTGGGATCGAACGGGCTGCGCGTAACGATGAAATGTAGTCCTAGAAACTTGACCGAGAACGAGTTCCTCGTTCGCTTCACGATGTCGACCGTGCGCTCGCTATGGACGATGTAGTAAGGAACCAGAAAGCTCACATGGAACCACAGCGTTCGATCCGTGGACTCCGGCATCTCGATCGAAAAAGAGTAACAGGCGTCGCAGCCTCCGGCGGGGAGATGCAGCGAATGGTTCATGAACCTACCAGGGAATCCGTCTCGAATGCGACGCCGCAGGCCGCGCCATCGGTCGCCCTTCGAGGCCTGGATACGCGCGCGCACCAGTCGGTCGTGCTCTTCGGTCTCCGCGCATCGCTGAACGTCGATGTCGCCGTCATCCATAATCCCGACCCCACGGGGATAGTATCGATAGACGATGTCGAGCAGCTCATCAATATTGTGTTTCATAGACTCACGATCCTGTGGCCGATGTATCTGTGCTGTCCATTCAGCAGCGTACCCGGCATCAAGTGGACGGCGACACGGATCTCCACGACGGCTACGAGGAAGCTCCGGGCCCCCCCCGGGCTGCGCGTGTCGCCTGCAAGCCCACCCCAGCGCGGCGCCGCGCGCAGGCAGCGGTGACCGCGCGCTGTGACCGCCACGCGCGGCGCGGCACGACATCGCTCGCGCGGCCACGCCGCCCGCGAGCGCGGCACCTGACGGTGGCCTGCGAGCTCAGCGGCGACGACGCGCTAGCGCTCAAGCGCCTGGAACTGCACGACCCGGCCGCGCCTGCCAGACCCAGCGCGACAGACGCCAGCGAACGGAGGACCTCTCGACGGCCACCCATCGATCTAGAACGCATGACCTCGCCTCCCCCTCAATCGCGGTATTTGCCCAGCGCGACCTCGCAGAGGCCGAGCTCCCCGGCAATCTCCGCGCGCTCGCGCTCCGTGGTGGACTCCGGGTCAGCGGCCTCGAAGGCCGCCTCGTAGGCGGCGTGTGCCTCGGTCCATTGCCCCGCCGCGCGCGCCCTCTGGCCATGGCGGACATGGTCCTTCACCGTCGCGTGCTCTCCCGACCTTGTCGTCGATGAGCCACCCTGGGCGCGCGCTGCGCTCGTAAGGCATGTCGATGCCCCGACCGCAAGGAGAATCGAGAGGAACTGTGGAGCGCAACGCATGTCACGACGGTAGTTGCGTGAACTGCTCGGCGTCAATGGCGGGTGAAATCGCCATGCCGTTGCGTTTGTCATGAGAATTTGGGGCGTGAACGAGCAATGTTGTCATCTCTCCTGGACGCCGAGCGCTGTGCGCGTGTGCAGGTGGCGTATCATCCCACCAAAATGGACCGGGCCGTTCACTTTTCTGACCCCGGGAGGGCCGCTCAGACGTGCTACCGGCATGGGCAAGCCAGCGGGGACCTTCAGGAGCTTCGAGCTCTTCCGGCGGCTGGCGAGGCGTTTCGGGGTCCCGGCGCGGCAGGCCAAGTCTGGCTCATGGTGAGTGCGACGCCGGCGGGCGAGCGGGCGCCGACGGATCTCCGCCGGATGGCGACAGGCTCCACCTCGGATGACGACGAGCTCGCCGCTGGATGACGATGGGCTCCAGCCTCGATGACGACGTCCCCGGGCCGGCTGACGATGGCTCGACGCCCGATGCCGAAGGATAGCGGCCAGATGCCGATGGCCTCCGGGCGTATGCCGACTGGCCCCATCCCCGATGTCGATGTGTCCTGGTCGGATGCCGATGCCTCCAGGGCGGATGACGACGACGTCTCCCTCGGATGACGATGGCCCCCTCCCGGAATGACGACGCCCTCCGCCGCGATGCCGACGGTTCCGCGCCGCGCGCCTGCGCGTCGCCCTCGCGCCTTGTGCCTCGCGCTGTCGCCATCCACGGGCGCGCCTCGGCCGGCGCTCGCAGGCGCCATGGGGCGAGGCGACCCCCTCGACATCCCGGTTCCTGTGCACGTAGCCTGCGCTGATGGCCAAACCTATCTCTCCTCCCGAAGAGACCTATGACAACGACCCCACGCTCGAATCCCTGGCGGAGCGGCTCGGCAAGCCGGAGCCAGGCATCATCGAGGCATTGCTCGACGGCACGACCGAATCCCAGCTCGTCGAGCGAGGGCGGCAGATCGCCTCCTCGCGCGTCTTGACCGATCTGCGCCGCCTCTACGCGACGGCACACGCATGCTGGTCGGGCGCGTCGAAGGACAAGCGGGAGAAGCTGCGCGGCTTCTCGCCGGAGCTGCTCGCGCTCGCGGTCGATCAGGCGCTCGCGCTGGAGCGGCTGCTCGAGGCGCACGAGAGCGCCGGGCAGAAGAAGGACGCGGCGCGCGCCACGACGGACGCGGCGCTGCGGGAGCGGCTCTCGCGCTCGCTGCTCCTGCGCGACCAGGCCTACGAGGTCCTGCGCGGCGTCGCCGGCTCGGGCAAGGAGGCGCGCGCAGAGCTCGCGCAGGCGGTCGGCACCGCGGAAGATCCAGGCGCGCTCGCGCGCGGGCTCACCCAGCTCGCCGCGCTCGGCAAGCGCTACCTCGCCCAGAAGAAGGGCCCCCTCGCCGTGCGCGCCAAGCTGATGCGGCTCGACCAGGACTACGTCGCGCGCCTCGAAGAGACCGCCCAGGAGCTCACCCAGGCGGCGAAGACGGCGGCTGCGCGCCCCGCAGGCCAGAAGGTCACGAGCGGCGATCTCGACCGGGCCGACGGCATCAACCTGATCCTCCTCGAGCAGATCGTGCGGGTGTTCGAGCGCGCGAACGAGCAGGATCCGACCATCCCGCGCCTGGTACCCATCGCGACGCGGCGGCTCTTCAGCCGGAGCACCAGAAAGAAGGCGGCCGAGGCGTCCGGCGGAGGAGGCGGCGCGGCTGGCAGCGGCAGCGCTGGAAATGGCAGCACCGGCGGAGCGCCGCCGGACGAGGAGGATCCGCTCGAAGGCGACGACGCGCCGGCCTGAGCCAGAAACGCCCTGATCGGAACCGAACATCCACCGAGGGCTCAGGCTGCAACCTGGGCCCTCTTCCTTTCGTCACGCCCTCGCCGGCGCCTCGATGGACCATCGCCGCGCGACATCCTTCGCACCTCGCCAGCGAACACCCCTTCTCGCGCCGTCCGCCGGCGCCGCGCCGCGCGCGCAGCTGCCCTGCGATCGCCGCCGTCCAAATCTCGACATCTGCCTGGAATCCTCCTTGCTAAGCTCGCGCGCGCGGCGAACGGAGGAACCCATGCGTCTGCGCCTTTCTCGTTCTCTTGTCGTGGCAGGGCTCTTGTCCACGGGCGTTTTCTCGTCAGCTCTCACGGCGTGCGGCCCGGGGGATCCAACCCCGGTGGCCGGGGCCCCTGTAGGCGACCCTGATCAGGAGATCACGGTGACGGAGGTGCCACCGCCGGCCATCAGCGGCGGAACGCTGATCGTCGCCGGCGACGGTCGCACGGCGGTGGCGGCGGACGCCGACCGCGATCGCGTCTGGATCGTCGATCTCGAGGGCGGCGAGCCGGCGGCCGTCCTGCTGGAGCGGGGTGACGAGCCCGGGCGCCTCGTCGAGGACGCGAGCGGCCGGGTCCACGTGGCGCTCCGGCGCGCCGGCGCGGTGGTGACCCTCGATGTCGAGGCGCGGTCGGTCATCGCGCGCAGAGAGGTCTGCCGCGCGCCGCGCGGGGTCGCCTACGACGCCTCGCTCGACGCCATCCACGTCGCCTGCGCCGGCGGCGAGCTCGTGACGCTCCCGGCCTCCGGCGGCCCCGCCGTCCGGAAGCTCCGCCTCGCCCCCGACCTGCGCGACGTCGTGGTCGAGGGCGACCGGCTCCTCGTCAGCCGCTTCAGGTCCGCGGAGACGCTTGTCGTGGGCCCCGACGGCGCGGTGCTCTCGCGCCGCACGCTCCCCGTCTTCTACTCAAGCGGGTTCGCCAACTCGGAGTATGCGCCGTCCGTGGCCTGGCGCATGGCGCCGCTCGCCGGCGGAGGTGCGCTGATGGTGCACCAGCGCGCGATGTCGTCGAAGGTCACCCTCAGCCCGGGCGGCTATTACCAGTCTGCCGACTGCGACGGGAACATCGTGCACGCCGCGGTCAGCAGGATCGACCCGGCGGACGTTCCTGACACATCGCTCCCCTCGCTGCCCGCGGCAGCGATCCCGAATGTCTCGCTGCCTGTCGACATCGCTGTCGCGCCCGACGGCGCGCGGATGGCCATCGTGGCGGCCGGCAGACACACCGTCGTGAGCGCGACCGTCGACAACCTGGAGCGCGACGGCGAGATGAACGGCTGCAGGCCGGAGGTCACCGCGAACGCGCTGAGCGGGCAGCCTGTCGCCGTGGCCTTCGACGGCCAGGGCGGGATCGTCGTGCAGCTGCGGGAGCCGGCAGCCCTGGAGCTGGTCGGCCGGCGCACCATCGCGCTTCCGGGCGCGAGCGTGAAAGACACCGGCCACGACATGTTCCACCGCCCGCCGAACGGCGTGAGCGCCGTGGCGTGCGCGTCGTGCCACCCCGAAGGGCACGAGGACGGGCGGACGTGGAACTTCGATCCCGTGGGCCTGCGGCGGACGCAGGCGCTGGGCGGCGGCATCCTGAAGACGGCGCCCCTCCACTGGAGCGGCGATCTGCAGGATCTCGCGGGCCTGATGGGGGAGGTGTTCGTTTCCCGCATGGGCGGCCAGCAGCCCGGCGCCCGGCGGCTCGACCTGATGGCCCGTTACATCGACAGCCTGCCCGCCTTCCCGACGTCGGCGCCCGAGGACGGCGCCGCCGTGGCGCGGGGCGAGGTGCTCTTCCATGACAAGCAGGTGGGCTGCGCGGAATGCCACGGCGGCCCGATGCTCACCAACAACCGGAACGAGGAGGTGGGCAAGGGCGAGCGGCTGCAGGTGCCCTCGCTCCTCGGCATCGCCGGGCGCGCCCCGTTCATGCACGACGGCTGCGCGGCGACGCTCCACGATCGCTTCGATCCGCAGTGCGGAGGTGACCGTCACGGCGACATCTCCGGCCTGACCTCGGCGCAGCTGGACGATCTGGTCTCCTACCTCGAGTCGCTCTGAGCCTCCGGCGCGCCGCGATCCTCGCGCGGTACGACCGAGGCGTTCCTCGACATCCGGGGCCGATTGCCACGCTGCGAGCCCCCATCCCCCGGCAGCTAGCTCTACTGCGGGAAGTCGGCCGGGGAAGCGAACCGCCAAGACGCCATAAGACGCCAAGAAAACCGGGGAACAGGGGGGAATGCCCGGACGGCCAGCTTTCCCCTCTCCCCTTGGCGTCCTTGGCGGCTTGGCGGTTTTTCTGCTGATCCGGGGCAACTTCCCGCAGTAGAGCTAGCGGAGCGGAGACACCGCGTGTGACGGGGCGCCCGGCCCGGACGCGCCGCCAGCGGCTGCCGCCGCGCTCTCCGGCGGCACAGCCGTTGCTCGTCCATCGAGACAGGCGCAACCGACGCAACCGACGCAACCGACGTCGCGGCGCGATGGACCCGGGCCACACGCACGGTCTGTCTTTGCCGCACGTTTTCGCACGTTTCCGCGTGTTTTCGCACGTTCCGGCACGTTCACACGTTCGCACGATCTCGCGATTCTCACGCTCTCACGACGGGGCGAGCCGGCGTTTTCGACGAAGCTGCCGACCCGCGAGGTGGAGCAGGCGCAAGGAGGGCACCATGCCTAGAGGCGACAAATCCAGCTACACGACCAAGCAGAAGCGGCAGGCCGAGCACATCGAAGAGGGGTACGAGAAGCGCGGGGTCCCCGAGGAAGAGGCCGAGCGGCGGGCCTGGGCGACCGTCAACAAGATGACCGGCGGGGGGAAGAAGTCCGGATCGGGGGTGGGCAAGCCAGTGAACAAGGAGCCGGCGAAAAAGGGGGGCCGCAAGGGAGGCGCCGCGTCCAAGGCGCGGCCGGCCGCCGCGAGGAGCGCGGCGGCGAAGAAGGCGGCGGCGACCCGCAAGCGGAACGCCGCGGCGAGCGCCGGACGGACCACGGCCGCGAAGAAGGCGCCGGCGAGGGCGAAGAAGAGCGCCGCGTCCAGCGCTCGCTCGCGCAGCTCCTCGGCCACGTCGACCAGCGGCCGCTCCCGCGCCGCGCAGGGCACGGCCCGCCGCGGCGGTGCGGGGGCCTCGCGCAAGACGAGCTCGGGGGCGAGGACCGGAGCGCGGCGCGCCGCGAGCGGGTCCTGACGCCCCGGCGAGAAGAGGAGAGGGGGCGACCATGCACGAACTTCGGAGCAACGGAGCGACGAATGGCGAGGACGGCCTGCTGGGCGACGAGTCCGGGCCGCAGGTAGAGAGCCGGAGGGGGCGCGCGTTCCTCACGACCCTTGTCCGGGAGCTGTTTCAGACGGAGCGCTCGGCGATGATCCACCCGCGGATCGAGGCGGAGCGCCTCGGCGATGTGCCGCCGGCGCGCGCCATGCGGGCGGTCTCGACCCACGCGGAGGCCGCGCTGTCGGAGGTCCGCCCGCTCCTCCGCGAGCGCGGGCTGCCCATCAGCGCGGGCGGCAGCATGGTGGGTGAGGCCTTCTCGGCCTTGCGCGATCACCTCGCCGATCACCTGCTCAGCACCGAGAGGTCCTACCGCGGCACGCTCCTCGGGATGCGGCACGGCGTCGACCTCGTCGAGCTGCTCCAGTACGTCGCGACCGTGGAGGGCGACACGCCCCTCGCCGCGTGGTGCGCGCGCTGGCTGTCGATGCGCAGGCCTCTGGTCGAGGCGGTCGCCGGCGAGCTCGCGTGGTTCGCGGCGCGCCCGATGCGCGCCACGCGGGCGGCGAAGGACGACCTCACCGCCCACCTCCTCCGGGGCCTCGTGAACGGCGTGGAGCTCGCGGCGCAGCGGCTCCGCCGCCTCGTCACGTTCGCGGGTTGACTCCCGCCGGCCGCGCGCGGAGACACCCCGGCGCTGGGCCGCGCGCGGCGTCGCGCGCTGCGTCGAAGCCGAGGAGGATGCGCAGGTGGAGCAGGGGATTCCGACGTGGGGCACGCCGATCGAGCTCCTGGAGAGCCACGGGCCCGGCGTCTCGGGCGCGCTGTTCATCGCGGTCGTCGGGTGGACGGCCGCCGCCTGGGCCGCGCGGAGCGTGCGGTCGCTCGGCAAGAAATGGACGCAGGTCGACGCGACCCTCATCCCCCTGCTGGCCAGCGCAAGTCGGCTCACCCTCTTGACGGTCACCGCCATGGCCGTGCTCGAGCGCTTCGGCGTGGACACGAAGAGCCTGTTCGCCGTGCTCGGCGCCGCGGGTCTGACCGTCGGCCTCGCCCTCAAGGACACGCTGTCGGACGTGGCCGCCGGGCTGGTCTTGCTCGTGCTCCGTCCGTTCGATGTCGGCGACGCGATCGAGGCCGACGGGACCTCCGGCGTCGTCGACGCCATCGACGTGTTCCAGACCAAGCTGACGAGCTTCGATGGCGTCCCGATCACGCTGCCGAACTCCAAGGTCCGGTCCGCCAAGATCCAGAACTTCACCCGGGCGCAGCGCCGGCGCATGGACCTCACGATCGGCGTCAGCGCCACCGCCGACATCGCTCACGCCCTCGCCACGCTGCGGGACGTCCTCTCGAGCGAGCCGCGCGTGCTGCCGGAGCCGGCGCCGTCGGTCGATGTCGTCGAGCTCGCGGACAGGAAGGTCAACCTGCTCGTCCGCGCCTGGACCCTCCCCGCCGACTTCTTCCCGGCGCGGCTCGAGCTCACGCGTCACTTCAAGGAGCGGCTCGACGCGGAGGGGATCGTCGTCCCGATCCCCCAGCGCGAGCTGCATATCCCCCTTCGCGAGCCGGAGCGGCGCTCTGCCCCGCTCCTCTGAGGCGGCGCGCGCGTTCGAGAGGGCCCGGAGGCGACCCCGCCGCGCCGCTCTCGCCCCCTAGAAGACCGATCACGTTGATCGAGCGAGAAGTGAACCGCCAAGGCGCCATAAGACGCCAAGATTATTGTGATTCTCTTGGCGTCGTTGGCGCCTTGGCGGTTCGAATTCTGCTCTCTTCTGGCGGTTTCAACCCGTTTGTCGCTCTAGGTCAGGGCGTGCCCATCAGGAGATAATACCAGGTGCCCACCTCGATGGCGTTCGGGTTCGCCCCGGCCACCCGGGTCAGCGTCCTCGTGAAGATCTTCTTGTTGAACGCGAGGCCGTTGCTCGGCGCCTGCGTCTTCACGTACCAGGCGGCCGCTATCAGGGCCGATGTCTGGATGTCCTGCTCGAACAGGACGCCCATCTTCACCTGGCTGTCGTCGGGGCTCGGCAGCCGGTAAAGGTACCCGGTGCGGGTCCCCGGGACGGTGCGCATCCCCTGCGTCCAGTCGCCCTGCGTCGTGTTCCGGGGGGCCGTGAACTGGTTGCTCGGGCTCACGACGTCCAGGAACGCGTCGAGCGCCGGCGCCGTGAAGCTCGGGATCACCTCGGACGTGAAGGTCAATGTGTTCGAGAAGGTGAGCGTGCTCGCCCACCGCCAGTACTCCGTCTGCGCCTGGAAGGTGAGCTGGCCATTGGAAACACCGTTGACCCCGAGGGTCACGATCCGGACGAGATCCGCGTTCGAGAAGATCCTGAGCCTCACGTCCGGCGGGATCTGGTCGGTCACACCGGAGCTCGGTTTGGCCTTTGCCGGGCTACGCGTCGAGATGGAAGCGCCGGCGGCGGGCGCACCGAACGTTGAGTCTGCATCGTTGCTCATGGTTGCGCTCTCTCCTGGGATGACGATCACGACAGCGTCGATCGCAGCGCGCAGGCCCTGTCCAGCCCGCGCTCCGGCGGCGGCGCGGTCGCGCGTGTGTGTTCACGACGCGCGACCCGCGCGGCCTCACCCGGCGTCGACGAGAGGAAACCTGGATCCTCCCGGCCGCGGCGTCGATGACAGGCGGTCACGCGCGAGGGCGGGCGCGCTCCGTCCGCGGCCCGATGTTCAGTACCGGACCACCTCGACCGCCTCGGTGCCGAGCCGGATCTGCCGCGACGTCGTCCGGCGCTCGACGAGCGAGCCGGCGTCGAGCACGCCCGCGCGGGCGAGCTGCTGGCGGGCGCGGAAGACGTTGACGTTGAGGTGATGGAGGTCGAGCCGCAGCTTGCCGAGCAGGTCATCGACGTAGCGCCACCCGCGCTCGGCCGGGGGCAGCCCGGTCTCCCTGTCGCGCAGCCGGGAGCGCGCCAGCATGAGGAGCAGCTCGTGGTGGGCGCGCGCGGCGAGCTGGATGACCTTTTCCCCCTGCACCAGGGCGACGGCGATGTGCTCCTCGTCGTGGCTCACCTCGAAGCGCAGGACGGTGAGGCCGAGGAGCTTGGGGCTCGCCGCGCTCGACGCGGTCGTCGGCACGGCGGCGTCGAGCGCCTGCGGCGGGACGCGCAGGACCCAGGCGCCGCCGGCCTCGATGCGCTCCTGATCCACGGCCGGGCGCGTGCTCCCGTCGATCTCGATCTGCCAGACGCCGTGCTGATCCTCGAAGAGCGTCACCCGGGGGTCGGCGGCGTCCGGCAGCGCGAGCAGGCCCTCCTCCGCGGGGCGCACCTCGCCGGTGAGCTCGGCCCGCGCGCTCGTGACGGGCGCGCCGGCCTCCTCCACGGTCCAGCGCTCGGCGTCGCCGCCGAACACGAGCTCCGTCCCCGCGTCGAGCGCGAGCCGCTCGGCGGACGTGAGCCGCCGGCCGCCGACGTGCGTGCCGTTCGTGCTGCCGAGGTCGCGGATCCACCAGCGCGCCCCGTCCCAGAACAGGACGGCGTGCTCGCCGGAGGCGCAGCGGTCCCGGAGGCGCACGGCGCAGTCGCGCGCCCGGCCGACCCGCGCGCGCGCCGGGAGCGTCACGCGAACGCCGTGGGCTTCATGCTTCAAGACCGCCATGGATGCAGCGTAAGATGCTGCCGCCGACCACATCAACGGCGTCGAAGGCGAGCCCCCCATGAGCGATCCCGCGGCACTCCTCAGGAAGCTGGCGGGTGAGCTGCACCTGTCTCCCTCGGCATGCGCGGAGATCCAGCGGGCGCTCGCCGAGCACGCCGCGCGCAGCCTCACGGAGGAGCTGCCGGCGACCGTGGTCCGGGACGCGCCGGCGGCGCCGAGAGGCGCGCCGGGCCCCGGCGGGGAGGCGCCGGCGCCGGCGGCGGCCGGGGACGCGCCCGGGCTGACCGGGGACGCATCGGCGGCGGCCGAGCGCCGCCCGAGCGCCGCGCCTCCGGCCGTCCACGCGCCTGTCGCGGCGTGGCCCTGGGACCGTTACGACGATCTCGGGCTCATCGGCCGCGGGGGCATGGGCGAGGTGCGGCGCGTGCGCGATCGCGTGATGGGCCGCGTGCTCGCCATGAAGCTGCTGCGCGTCGAGGGGCAGGACGACGCGGATGGCCGGGCGCGCTTCCTCGACGAGGCGCGCCTCACGGCGTGCCTTCAGCACCCAGGGATCGTCCCTGTCCACGACTGCGGGATGCTCCCGAACGGCCAGCTCTGGTTCACGATGAAGGAGGTCCGCGGCCGCACGCTGAGCGCGCTGATCCGCGCGCTCCACGCCTCGGGCGAGGCGGGCCCCTCGCCCGAGGCGCTGCGCCGCGTGCTCGACGTCTTCGTCCGCGTCTGCGAGGCGGTCGCGTACGCGCACGGCCAGGGCGTCCTCCACCGCGATCTCAAGCCGGACAACGTCATGATCGGCGAGTTCGGCGAGGTCCTCGTGATGGACTGGGGCATCGCCCGCGCGACCGCGCGCGGCGCGCTGGCGGACGCGCTGCCGGACAGCGGCCACCACACGCACGTGGGCCTGGTCCTGGGGACGCCGGTCTACATGCCCCCGGAGCAGGCGCGCGGCGAGGCCGAGCAGCTCGGGCCCACCAGCGACGTGTACGCCCTCGGGGCCGTCCTGTACGAGCTCCTCTGCGGCGAGCCGCCGTTCCGGGGGACGGCGCTGGCCGTGCTGGCGCAGGTGGTCCAGCGGCCGCCCGAGCGGCTCGCCGTCCGGTGCCCCGACCAGATCCCTCGGGATCTCATCGCGATCTGCGAGCGGGCGATGGCGCGCGAGCCGTCTTCGCGTTACGCGAGCGCCGAGGTGCTCGCCGCGGAGATCCGCGGCTTCCTCGACGGCGCCCGCCGCCGCGAGCGGGCGCGCGCTCTCGTCGAGGAGTCGCGCGCGCTGGCGCCGCAGATCGAGGGCCTGCGCGCGCGCGCCCGGGCCCTCCGGGCCGAGGCGAAGGCGGTGCTCGGGCGCCTCGACTCGTTCGCGCCCGCCGCCGAGAAGGCGCAGGGCTGGGCGCTCCAGGACGAGGCGCGCGCGCTCGACCGCGCCGCGGCCCTGGACGAGGCGACCTGGCACCAGAAGCTCCGCGCCGCGCTCAACGAGGCCCCGGACTTCGACGAAGCGCACGCGGCGCTCGCCGACGCCCACCTGGCCGATCTGCGGGCCGCCGAGGAGGCCCGCGACGCCGAGGCCGCGGCGCGCGCCGAGGCGTTCCTCAGGGCGCACGCGCGCGAGCGGCACGCGGTCTTGCTCCGCGGCACCGGGGCCCTCTCGCTGCGGACCGACCCCGAGGGAGCGCAGGTCTGGCTGCTCCGCTACGTCGAGCAGGGGCGCCGGCTTCGCGCCGAGCCCCAGGGCCTCCTCGGTCACACGCCGCTCTGCGAGGTCCCGCTCGCGCGCGGCAGCTACCTGCTCTCGATCCGCGCGCCCGGGTACCGCGAGGCGTTGTACCCCGTGAAGATCGGCCGCGGCGAGCACTGGGACGGCGTGCGTCCGGGCGGCGCGGAGCCGTTCGTCGTGCCCCTCCTGCCCTCGGAGGCGCTCGGCGAAGACGACGTCTACGTGCCGGCGGGCTTCTTCTCGGCCGGCGGAGACCCGCAGGCCGGCGACGGCTTGCCGGCGTGCCGGATCTGGGTCGACGGCTTCGTTGTGCGGCGGCACCCGGTGACGCAGGCCGAGTACCTCGCCTTCCTGAACGACCTGCTCGCGCGCGGGCGCGAGGCGGAGGCCGCGGCGGCGTGCCCGCGCGCGGCCCGCGCGATTGCCGGCAACGTGGACATCCCGCTGTTCGCGCGCGACGGGGACGGGCGCTTCGCGCTCGGCCCGCAGGCGCGCGCGGAGCAGGCGCGGCACCCGGTCGCCTCGGTGGACTGGCGCAGCGCCGTCGCCTACGCGTCCTGGCTGGAGGCGCGCACCGGCGCGCCGTGGCGCCTCGTCGGCGAGCTCGAGCGCGAGAAGGCCGCGCGCGGCGTCGACGGGCGCTTCTTCCCCTGGGGAGACGAGCCCGAGCCGACGTGGGCTTGCATGGTGGGCGGCCGCCCCGGCCCCGCGAGCCCGGCGCCGGTGGACGACCATCCGACGGACGAGGGCCCCCACGGCGCCCGGGGCCTCGCGGGCAACATCCGCGACTGGTGCGCCGAGCTGTGGATGCCCGACGGCCCCACGGTGGTCGACCGCATCGCGCGCCTCAAGCCAGCGGACGCGGCGGCTCCGGGGCTCCGCTCGATCCGCGGGGGTGCGTGGAGCTCCGGGCCCCCCGCGGTGTGCCGCGCGGCAGGTCGCTTTGCCGCGCGCCCGGAGGATCGCTTCAGCGCCGTGGGCTTCCGTCTCGCCCGGCCAGTCGTCGCTGGCGGGTAGCCGGCGGTCGCCGGCGCGCAGGGGGATGCGGTCGTGCGCGGCGACCGGCCGTGTTTGGCTGCTGAGCCCGCATCGCAGCGCTGGCGCCGGGGAACGGCCTGGTATCCGACGGTGACAGACGGTGACAGACGGTGACAGACGGTGACCGACGGCGACCGACGGCGGATGTCGTGTTTGCGCTCGAGCGCTAAGGTCGTGGGGACAGCCTGTGTCCACGAGGTCCATGGAGAACACGGATTCGCGTCAAGAAATTGCGGAGCTCTCCGAAGCGGCCTCGCCCGCGGCGGCAGAGCCCGCTGCGGCGCCCCCGCAGCGCGGCGAGGCGGGGGCTGCGCGGCTCGAACAGGAGCGCCTTGCGCCGCACGAGTCCCCCGCGGACCGCGCGCTGGTCGACGCCTTCTTCCAGGCCACGACCGCGGGGTTGGCGGTGATCGACCGCGATCTCCGCGTGGTGCGGCTCAACCAGGCGCTGGCGGACATCAACGGGATCCCCATCGAGGCGCACCTCGGCAGGACGATCCCCGAGCTTCTCCCGGAGATGAGCGACGCGATCGTCGCCAATCTCCGGCGCGTCCTGGAGACGGGCGAGGCGTTCACCGCCGAGGTGACGGGGACGACGCGGGCGTCGGAGCGACCGCGCTCCTGGCTGGTCAATTACGCGCCTGTGCGGGCGAACGGCGGGCCCGTCATGGGTGTGGGGACGATCGTCCTCGACATCACCGAGCGCAAGCAGACGGAGGACAGGCTCCAGGAAGAAGGGGAGACGCTCGAGCTGCTCAATCGCGCCGGCAAGCAGCTCGCCGCCGAGCTGGATCTGGAGAAGCTCGTGCAGGCGGTGACCGACGCGGCCACCCGCCTGAGCGGCGCCCAGTTCGGCGCGTTCTTTTACAATGTCACGAACGCCGAGGGGAAGAGCTACATGCTCTACACCATCTCTGGCGTGCCCCGAGAGCACTTCTCCGGGTTCGCGATGCCCCGTAATACGGACGTGTTCGCGCCGACCTTCAACGGAGAGGGCGTGGTGCGGCTCGATGATGTCACGAAGGACCCGCGCTACGGGAACAACGCCCCTTACCGCGGGATGCCGAAGGGCCACTTGCCTGTCGTCAGCTACCTTGCCGTGCCGGTGGTCTCCCGTTCGGGGCATGTCATCGGCGGGCTGTTCTTCGGGCACTCCGAGCGGGGTGTCTTCACCGAGCGGGCGGAGAAGCTGGTGGTCGGCCTCGCGGCTCAGGCCGCCATCGCGATGGATAACGCGCACCTGTTCCGGAAGGCGCAGCAGCTCATCCAGGCGCTCGAGCGGAGCAACAACGAGCTCGACCGCTTCGCCTACGTGGCGAGCCACGACCTGAAGGCGCCGCTCCGCGCCATCGCGAACCTCTCGCAGTGGATCGAGGACGATCTCGTGGACAAGGCGACGCCGGAGACGCGCCGGTACATGGAGCTCCTCCGCTCGCGCGTGGTCCGGCTGGAGGCGCTCATCGACGGGATCCTGCGCTACTCGCGCGCTGGACGCCTCCGCGACAAGCCCGAGATCGTGGACGTCCAGAGGCTCCTCGAGGACGTCGTCGCCCTGCTCACGGTCCCTGCGGGCGCGTCGATCGAGGTCGCGATGGGCATGCCGACGCTCCTCGCCGAGCGGATCCCGCTGGAGCAGGTGTTCCTGAACCTGATCGGCAATGCGCTGAAGTATGCCGAGCGCCCCGACGCGCGCGTCGATGTGCGGGGGCGGGCGCAGGGCGATCACTGGGAGTTCTCGGTGAAGGACAACGGACCCGGGATCGACCCGCGATACCACGGGAAGGTATGGGAGATCTTCCAGACCCTGAACGCGCGCGACAACATCGAGGGGACGGGCATCGGGCTCGCGATCGTCCAGAAGATCGTGCTCAGCAAGGGGGGGCGTGTGTGGGTCGAGTCCGAGCAGGGCGCCGGCGCCACGTTCTTCTTCACCTGGCCTCGGATGGAGACCGACGGCGGGCTCGGCATGCGCTGAGGAGCGCGGGCTCTGGCATGGGCGCGCGGCCCGAGGCGAGCGTGGCAATCCGCCACGCTCCGCGCCGCCTGACGGAGCCGGAGCGTCGCGGCCGCTCGCCGCGGGGCGGTGGCGCGCGATCTGCTTTCTCGCTGTCGGGTGGGCATGGGCCCTTGCCCCATGCCGGGAGCGCGACGGTGAAGCATCGATCCATGGCGGTCCTCCTGAACGGCTCCTCCCGGTCGAACCGCGCCGCGGCGCAGCGCGCGCGGCTCGGGGAGCTCCTGAAAGAGAGCGGCCTCGCCGCGGAGGTGCTGTGCGCCGAGAAGGGGCAGCAGCTCGGGGAGCTCGCCCGCCGTGTGGCGCGGGGGCCTTGCGAGCTCGTCGTGGCCGGCGGCGGCGACGGGACGGTGAACACCGTCGCTGCCGCGATCGCCGGCACGGACAAGACGATGGGTGTTCTTCCGCTCGGCACGGTGAACCATTTCGCCAAGCACCTCGGGGTTCCGCTGTCCCTCGAGGGCGCCGTGCGCACGCTCGTCGAGGGGCGGCGCGTCCGGGTCGATGTCGGCGAGGTCAACGGCCGGGTCTTCGTGAACAACTCGACGTTAGGGATCTATCCGGGCATCGTGCGCGCCCGCGAGGCGCTCCGGAAGCGGCGTGGGCTCAACAAGTGGATGGCCCTGGCGCTGTCGACCGTCTCCGGGATCCGGCGGCACGAGCGCGTCCGTCTCCGGCTCGTCCTGGATGGGCAGGAGGTCGAGCTGGAGACGCCGTTCGTGTTCGTCGCGAACAACGATTTCAAGCTTGGCGACGTGGACATCGGCCGCCAGCGCCCGCCGTGCTCGGGTGAGCTCGGCGTCTGCGTGGCGCACGCGGAGAGCCGCCTCTCCACGCTCAAGCTCATCGCCAGCGCCGTCGTCGGGCGCATTCATCAATCGAACGATTTCAGTATCCTGCGAACGACGGAGCTCCGGGTGGAGGCGCCCCACCGCCGCCTCCATGTGGCCGCGGACGGCGAGGTCCTCAGGATGGCGCCGCCGCTGTGTTATCGTGTGCGGCCTGCAGCGCTGCGCGTCATCGTGCCGCTGTCGTCCGAGCTCCGCGCGGGCTCGCGACCGCAGGAGGATCGATCGGGCCGCGTCGCCGCGCTGGGGGGATGAGGCGCCGTGCGCACGCTCGTGCACCTGTCGGATCTGCACTTCGGCCGCGTCGACAGGGCCATCCTCCGCCCGCTGATCGACAGGATAGGGGGGCTCGAGCCGCACGTGGTCGTGATCTCCGGCGATCTGACCCAGCGGGCGCGCGACGCCGAGTTCGCCGAGGCGCGCGCCTTCCTCGACGCGCTGCCCTCGCCGCGGATCGTGGTGCCTGGCAACCACGATGTCCCGCTCTACAACCTGTTCGACCGGTTCTTCCGCCCGCTCGACAGGTACCGGAGCCACATCACGGACGACCTCTCGCCGTTCCACCTCGACGCGGAGATCGCCGTCCTGGGCATCAACACAGCGCGCTCGCTGACCATCAAGGACGGGCGCATCAACGCGCGGCAGGTCGAGGGGATCAAGGCGAGGATGTGCGATCTAGGGCCCGGGATCACGAAGATCGTGGTCACGCACCACCCGTTCGATCTGCCGGAGAACTCGCCGCACAGGATCGTCGGGCGCGCGAGGCAGGCGATGGCGGCGATCGCGGGCTGCGGCGTCGACGTCATCCTGTCGGGGCACCTGCACATGAGCCACACGGGGCACTCCGCGGAGCGCTTCGAGGTCGGCGGCCACTCCTCGCTCATCATCCAGGCCGGCACGGCCACCTCGACGCGGGGGCGCGGGGAGCGGAACGCGTTCAACGTGATCCGCGTCGATGGGCGGAGGATCGATATCGAGCGGAACCTCTGGCTGCCGGACAGCAGCGTCTTCGAGATCGCGAGGGCGGAGCATTTCGAGGAGACGGCGCGGGGCTGGGTGCGGGCGGCGTAGGCTCGGCGCGTCACCCTCCTCGCGAGGACGCCGGCAAGCTTGTGCTGGGGAGGCAAGTGCCAGCCTGTCTAGTGGATCCGTCAAGTGAGAGGTAGGCGCCCAGCGCGGGGGTTCTCCGCGCGGGGTGAGGGATGGGCCGATGTCTCTCTGGTCTGTCTGTTGGCTCAGTCAAGTGAGCGGTAGGCGCCCGGAGAGGGGGTTCTCCGCGCGGGGTGGGGGATGGGCCGATGTTTGAGCCTGAGTCATCCCTCCTCCGGCTCCGCCGGAGGAGGGATGACTCAGGCGAGTTCGGCGGGGCCCCCACCCCGCGCGGAGAACCCCCTCTCCGGGCGCCGGGCGACCCGGCAAGCCCTCACGCCCACCGTAGCCGCCCGGCTCCCCTCACCCCATCACGCCAGCCGCCCGAGCTCCCGGAACCGTCCGCGCAGGTCGTTGTAGAGCCCCCGGTACACCGCGTGGATCTCCCGGTACCGCGCCGAGCGCGCCGCGTCCGGCGCGACCCGCGACACGACATGGACGAACGCGTCCGCCGCCTCCTCGACCGACGAGAACAGCCCCGCGCCCGCCGCGCCGAGCAGCGCCGCGCCGTAGGCCGGACCCTCGGTCGACGTCGTGATCGCCACCGGCGCCTCGAAGACGTCGGCCATCAGCTGGCGCCAGAACGGGCTCCGCGCCCCGCCGCCGGTCAGGCGGATCTCGTCGATCGAGACCGCCGCCGCGCCGCTCGTCTGGCCCACGCCGCGCATCAGGTCCAGCGAGTCCGCGAGCCCGAACGTGATGCCCTCCAGCACCGCGCGCGAGAGATCGGCCTTCGTCGTGCGGGCGCTCAGCCCCACGAACGCGCCGCGCGCCGCCGCGTCGTTGTGCGGCGTGCGCTCGCCCATCAGGTACGGCAGGAAGACGACGCCGCCCGCGCCCGGGCGCGCCGTCGACGCCGTGTCCGAGATGATCTCGTACGGATCGACCTTGCGGAGCTCGGCCGCCATGCGCTCCCCGTCGCCGAGGACGTCGCGGTACCAGCGGAGCGCGCCGCCGGCGGCGAGCATCACCCCCATCAGGTAGAAGCGGCCCGGGACCGCGTGGCAGAAGCTGTGGAGCCGCATCTCGGGCTCCACGATCCACGAGTCGGTGTGCGCCAGGATCACGCCGCTCGTGCCGACCGACGCCATCGCCCGGCCGGGGCGCACGATGCCGAGCCCCACCGCGCCCGCCGCGTTGTCCGCGGCGCCCCGCACGACGGGGATGCCCGCCGGCAGCCCCGTCGCGGCCGCGACCTCGGCCGTCAGCTGGCCGAGCGGCGCGTTCGAGGGCGCCGACCGCGGGAACACCGCGCGCGGGACGCCGACCGCCGAGAGGAGCTCGGCGCTGAACGAGCGATCCCCGGGCGAGAACGCCAGCGTGCCGCTCGCGTCGCTGTCGTCCGTCCCGAGCTCGCCCGTCAGCCGCAAGCCGACGAAATCCTTCGGCATGAGCACCGCGCGGACGCGGGCGAACGCCTCGGGCTCGTTCGCCCGCAGCCAGAGCAGCTTCGGCAGCGTGAACCCCTCGAGCGCGCGGTTGCCGACCAGCCGCGCGAGCCCCGCGTCGCCGACCTTCGGGTTCGCGCGGATGGCCTCACACTCGGCCGTGGTGCGCGTGTCGCACCACAGGATCGCAGGCCGGATGACCGCCTGCGCCTCGTCCAGCAAGACCGCCGAGTGCATCTGCCCCGTCAGCCCGATCGCGCGCACGTCGTCGCGGCGCGGGCCGAGGGAGCGGGCGAGCTCGCCGAGGGCGCTCAGCGCCGCCGCGGCGAAGTCCTCGGGATCCTGCTCGGCCCACCCGGCGTGCGGCGTGGAGAGCGGGTATTCGCGGTGCGCCGACGCGACCGCCGCGCCGCGCTCCGTTTCGACTGCGATGGCCTTGAGGCCGCTGGTCCCGACGTCGATTCCGATCACGATGGCCATGGAAAGCGTCCTTTTTGCAGTTTCGTCTACTTCGGTGATCTTCGTAACGACTCTTAACTAATCGAGAAAAACGTAAGCTTTGTGAGCGCGCAGGCCGCGCGGCTAGAACACGACCTGGAGCTTCATGGGCGCGGTGCCCTTCTTCATCATCTCGAGGCCGCGCGGGAGCTCCTCGACCGGCATCGCCTCGGAGAGGAGCTTCTTCACGTCGACCGCGCCGCGCTCCATCAGCTTGAACGCCCGGTCGTACGTCCGCCGGATCGCGAAGCTGCCGATGATCTCGAGATCGCGCCGGTAGATCTCGAACGGCGAGACCTCGACCTTGTCCTGCGGCCCACACACGCCGAACACGAGGTACCGGCCGCCGTTCTTGACGTACTGGACCGAGTCGCCGAGCACCCGGGCGATGCCCGTCGCGTCGATCACGACGTCGAAGCCGTAGGGCGCGATCTTCTTGAGCTTCGCCTGGAGCGCGTTGTCGGCGAGCACCACCTCGGTCGCGCCGTGCTGGCGGGCGAGGTCGAGCTTCGACTCGACGACGTCGACGACGGTGACCGCGGCGGCGCCGTTCGCGAGGCTCGCCTGGAGGTGGAGCTGGCCGATCGGGCCGGCGCCGAGGACGAGGACCTCCGAGCCGATCTCGATGCGCGCGCGATCCTGCCCGAAGACGACGCACGCGAGCGGCTCGCAGAAGGCGGCCTCGCTGAACGAGACGCGCTCGAAGCGATAACAGTTCTTCGCGGGGACCCGGACGAGCTCGGCGAAGCCGCCGTCGCGCGTCACGCCGACCGCGTTCCACTTCAGGCAGTGGTTCTGCCGGTTGATCATGCAGAAGTGGCACTCTTCGCAGGTCACCGTCGGGTCGACCATCACCCGATCGCCGGGCCGGAGGCCCTCGACCTCGTCGCCCACGGCCGCCACCTCGCCGGCGAGCTCGTGCCCGGGGATCAGCGGGAAGGTCGGGAAGAAATCGCCCTCCCAGATGTGCACGTCGGTGCCGCAGATGCCGCACGCCTTCGCGCGGACGAGGACGTCGCGCGGGCCGATCTGCGGCGGGGCGACGTCATGGCGAACGGCGATCCTCTTCACGGCTTCGAGCACGGCAGCCTTCATGCGAGACCCTCCTTGGGAAGGTCGCATAAGCGGGCCAGCGCCGCGCGTCGAGGGTCGAGGGCCGCCGGCCGCGCCCGCGCCGCGTCGCAGAGCGCCGGGGACCGCCCCGCGCAGCGCCGCACGACGTCGCGCAGGGCGGCCTGACGCGGGATGTCAGGACTTCGTGGCCGGCTTGGACGGGGAGATCGTGCGCCAGAGGAACGCGTAGACGTCCATCAGATCGCGCGGGGCGAGGCCGCGCTCGCGCAGGCGCCGCTCGAGCTCGCGCGCCAGCGATTGCATCCGGGCATACCCCTCGGCGCTCGGCGCGCGATCGTAGGCGAGATCGAAGCCGAGCACGGCGGCCTGCTTCTCGTAGAAGGAGGGCTTCACGAAGACGTGCTCGCCCGGGTAGACGAGCGCGCCGAGGATCGTGACGAGCGGCCACGTGACGACCTTGGCCGCGGCGAGCACGCCGGCCAGCCGGTCGAAGCGCGCGGCGTAGTCGCCCGCGCCATAGAGGAGATCCACGACCGCCTCGGCGTAGGCGCGGTGGTGCTCGGCCGGCATCTTGTTGAAGGGGATGAGATCGCCGAGGGGGTGCAGGAGGCCGGTCGCGGCCTTGTGGACCTTGGTGATCCGCTCCATGAAATCGTTCAGGTTGCCCGCCGCGAGCAGCGCCTCGAGCTCGCCCTTGGCGAGGAGCGCGCGCGCGGTCTCGATGGCGCCCTGCTTGAAGGCCTTGCTCTTCTTCTTCCCCCCGCTCGCCGGGCCCTCGGCCCCCTCGCCCCCGGCGGCGCCTCGTTCCTCGGCGATGAACTGCGGACCCCCGAACCCACCCTCGAACTGCGACTCGAAGCTCGCGACCTGCTCGTCGAAGCTCGTGACCGGCGGCGCGACGACGCGGGCGCGCTGCTTCTTGGCGGCGGCCGACGGCCGGTCACGGAGACCGCGGATCCTGGCCTCGAGCGCGCTCGCCTCGTCGTCGCCGAGCTGCACCGGCTCGAGCTTCGACCAGAAAGCCTTGGCGATGGAGTGATTGAGGCCATCCTCGAAATCGTAGAAGCGCTTTTCGTCGCGCTCCTCGACGAGGTATCCGAGTCCCCATTGGGGACACCCCGGGTGCTTGACGATGATCGGGGCCGAGGGTTCCGTTGAACGAGAGGTCGCCATAGGCGGCGCAGCCTACTCGATCTTGGGACGACCGCATCCGCCCCGGAGCCCCTTCTGGACCCGTGTTCAGGTGCGCCGCGCGGGCCCATGCGGGCAGGCCGGCGCTTCGGGTCTCAGTTGACGTCGCGCGCCGCCGAGGCGAGCGCGAGCTGCTGGAGCGCGAGCGCCTCGGTCACGCGGCGCACCCGCGCGACGACGTCGCGGGTCTCCAGCGCCGCCTGCCGCTCCCGCGCGTCGAGGATGAGGTGGTGGGCGCAGAGATCCGCGACGAGCGACGTGGCCGCGTCGCGCGGCAGCCGGAACTCGAAATTGCTGTCCCGATCCCGGACGAGCGCCGCGAACGAGGCCGCGGTGGAGATGAGCGCGGCGTGATCCTGGGCCGGGACCTCCCCGGGCTCGTCCTCGAGGACCGTCGCCGCGGCCGTGCGGTACGGCGGCACGAACGGGCGCTCCGCCAGGCGGACCCGGGCGCGGCCCCGCAGCATGATGTTGTAGCGGCCCCCGGGCAGCTCGGCGTGATCGATGATCTCGCCGGCGCCGGCCACCTGCGCGATGGCCGGGTGGCCGTGCGCGTCGATCGCGCGGGGGTCCGTGATGAGGACGACGGAGAGGATGCGGTGCGTCCCGAGGGCGTCGCGCACGAGCGCCCGGTAACGCGGCTCGAAGATGTGGAGCGGCAGCAGGGCGCCGGGGAAGAGCACCGTCTGCGGCAGCGGGAACAGCGGCAGGTCGGGCAATGCCGCACTGAGGTCGCCCGGGCGCGGAGGCGTCGTGTCCACGGGCCGCAGGGTAGCACGCGGGGGGTGGGGTGTGGCGGCGCCACGCACATGCACATCGGGCTCGGCGGTCCGCTGTCGCCGGCCCGCGTTCTGGCGCGCGTCCGCGCGTCCGCGGAGGCGAGCGCGGCGCGCCGTCAGCCGAACATCTCGATGGCCGAGCCGGTGACGGCGTCGGGGGCGTCGAGCGCGGCGTACACGAGGAGCCGCGCCACCTCGTCGGCGCTCATCTGCGGGGGGAACCCGCTCCCGACGAGCATGTCGGTGTCGACCGAGCCGGGGAGCACGGCGACGGACTGGAGCCCCGTCCCGCGCAGCTCCTCGGCCAGGCTCTTCGAGAGGCCGATGAGGCCCCACTTGGACGCGGCGTACGAGGCGTTGCCGGGGCACGCGAGGGTCGAGGAGATGCTGCCGACGTGGACGAGGCGGCCGCGCCCCTGCTTCAGCATGGCCGGGAGGAACGCGCGCGAGATGAGGAAGGGGCCGCGGAGGTTGACCGCGATCACCTCGTCCCAGGCGGCGGGCGCGGTCTCGTGGACCTTCGCGCCGCGGCTCACGATGCCGGCGTTGTTCACGACGACGCGGGGCGCGCCGAGCCACGCCACCACCTCGGCGGAGGCGCGCGCCACCTGCTCCTCGGAGGCGACGTCGCAGGGGACCGGGAGCGCGGCGACGTCGAGGCGGCGGACCTCGTCGGTGACCTCGTCGAGGCGCGGGCTCGGCGGGCCGAGCAGCGCGATGGAGAGGCCGCGGCGCGCGAGCGCGAGCGCCGTCGCCCGGCCGATCCCGCGGCTCGGCCCGGTGACGACCGCGACGTCGGTCACGCCCTCCCCCCGGAGAGCGCGGCGAGGGCGAGATCGCGCTCGGGGCCTGGCTCGGCGAGCTCGCCGGCGGCGGCGACGGTCTCGATGAGGGCGCCCGCCTTGCGCTCGCCGCGGGCGATGAGGCACGTGTGCGTCAGCGTGAGCTTGCACAGCGCGCCGCGCGCGCCGAGCTCGCGGACCAGGAGCTCGACGAGCTGCCCGCCGATGCGCTCCTGCAGCGTCAGCCGCCGCGCGAGCGCGTCGAGGACGTGCGCGAGCGTCCCGATGCCGGCGACCCGCGCGCCCGGCAGGTAGACGATGATGCCTGTGCCGTGCCCCGGCAGCAGGTGGTGCGGGCACATCGTGGTCACGGCGAGATCGCGGGCGACGACGAGGCCGCGCTCGAAGGGGCCTGTCTCCATGGCGCCCTCGCGGAGCACCGCGGCCGCGTCGATGGCCTCGCCTTCTATCAGGTCGTCGGCCCACGCGTCGGCGACCCGCTCGCCCGTGCCCGCGAGGTCCCCCTCGACGTCGCGCCCGAGGGCGCGGAGGAACTCCTCGATAGCCCACGCCGCTCTCTTCCGATCGATCACTGGGGGCCTCGTCAGTTGAGCAGCTGCCGGCGCCTCTCGGCGGTGATCGGCTTGCGCCCGGCGTAGCCGGCCTCGAGCCCGTGGTAGTGCTCCACGGCCGGCTCGCCGTAGCGCCAGCAGAGCCAGACGAGGGCGCCGTCGAGGCGCCCGTAGAAGTCGCAGAGGCCGATCCGCTGGTCCTTCACGACGACCCCGAGCGCCTCGATCTCCTGCCACCCGGACTCGTACGCGGCGATCTTCTGCGAGAGCTCGCGCTCGCGGGCACGCGCCTGCTCGCTGCCGTTGCGCGCCATCTCGATGAGCTGATCCGGCGTCGCGGCCGGGCTCTGCACGGCCTGCACGAGCTCCTGCCAGCAGCGCTCGATGTCGCTCGCCAGGGCGAGCTGCCGGCCGATCATCGACGAGAGCCGCGGGACGAGCGCGTTCGCTTCTTCGATCGTCCAGATGCGGGAGGTGCTCACGGGACCTCACCTGAAGGGCGGCGCGACGACCCGGTCATGCAGGGCCGGTAAGCGGAGGAGAGTGCGGTGTCAAGGGCTTCTACGGAAGGAGCCGCACCCGCCGCATGCTGCACGCGCCCGCCGCACGCAGCGCGCGCGCTCGGCCGGGCGTGCGGCCGGTGCAGGCGCGCCCTCGCGAACGACAGCCAGCGTGGCCGCGATCACCTGCGTCGCGCCCTTCCTCTCCACTCGGCAATGGGTTGCGCGCGGCGTTCTGCAAGCGATAAGCTCGCGCGGCGATCCTGTCGGGTTGCGAGGCCGCCGCATGCGACTCCGGACGATGTCGGGCATCAAGCTGTCGAATTGGCTCCTTGGCGGCTGGAGCGGGCTCGTCCTCCTCTACCTGTATCTGCCGATCCTGCTCCTCGTCGCCTACTCGTTCAACGACTCGCGGATGAGCGTGGTGTGGGAGGGGTTCACCTTCAAATGGTATCGGCAGCTCTTCGATGAGCTCGTCGCCCACCTGGGCGACGAGCGGCGGTCGCCGCTCATCGAGTCGCTGAGCAACAGCGTGATCATCGCCGCGATCACGACGGCGTTCTCGGTCGCCCTCGGCACGGCGGGCGCCTTCCTGCTCTACCGGTACAGGTTCCCCGCGCTCCGGTCGATCACGACGCTGATCTTCATTCCGATGATCATCCCGGAGATCATCATGGGGATCAGCCTGCTCATCTTCTTCAAGACGGTGGAGCTCGATCTCGGCTTCACGACGGTCATCATCTCGCACGTCACCTTCTGTTTCCCGTTCGTGCTGATCGCCGTCCAGGCGCGGCTCGCGGGGCTCGATCCGTCGCTCGAGGAGGCCGCCCTGGACCTCGGGGCGACGCCGCTCAAGGCGTTCTTCCTGATCATGGTGCCTTACCTTCTGCCCGCGATCATCTCCGGTGCGCTGATGTCGTTCACGCTGTCGATGGACGAGCTCATCGTCACCTACTTCACCCGCGGGCCCAAGTCCGAGACCTTGCCGATCAAGGTGTTCGGCATGGCGAAGGTCGGTCTGAACCCGATGCTGAACACGATCTCGACGGTGTTCATCGCAGCGACCGCGATGCTCGTCGTGGTCGCCGAGTCGCTGAAGGGCACCGCGCGGCGGCTCCCCGACGAGGGCTGAAGGGGAGCGGCGCGCGGCGCGAACGCGGGGGCCTGCGCCGGCGCAGGCGAGACAAGGAAAAGGCCAATGAAACGCATCTCAGCGCTCTTGATACTGATGTTCGTCCCGCTCCTCTGCCTCCTCGGCTGCGGGAAGAAGGAGAGCCCGGCGCCGCAGCAGGCGGCCGGCTCGGGGAGCGCCGCGGCGCCCGAGCCGAAGCCCGGCGACGAGCTCAACCTCTTCGGGTGGTCCGAGTACGTCCCGCAGGAGGTCCTGGACGGCTTCACGAAGGAGACGGGGATCAAGGTCAACTACGAGACCTTCGCCTCGAACGAGGAGATGCTGTCGAAGCTCCTCGCGGGGAGCACCCGGTACGACCTCATCCAGCCGTCGGAGTACGCGGTCGAGGCGCTCATCCGGCAGAAGAAGCTGCAGCTGCTCGACCAATCGCGCATCCCGAACCTGAAGAACATCGCGCCCGCGTTCAGGAACCAGCCGCACGACCCGGAGCTCAAGTACTCGGTCCCGTGGATGGGCACGGTCGTGGGCATCGTCGTCAACACCCAGAAGGTGAAGGAGCCCGTGAAGGGCTTCAAGGACGTGTTCCAGCCGAAGTACAAGGGGCGCATCGTGGCCCTGAACGACAACCGGGAGATGGTCTCCTGGGTCATGGTGACGATGGGGATGAACCCCAACGACGTCACGCCCGAGAGCCTCGCGAAGGTCAAGCCGACCCTGGCGGAGTGGATCAAGCTCGTGAAGGTGTTCGACTCCGACAGCCCGAAGACGGCGCTGCTCAACGGCGACGTCGACATCGGCGTCGTCTGGAGCGGGGAGGCGGCCCTGCTCTACCAGGAGGACAAGGACAAGTTCCAGTTCGTCCTGCCGCAGGAGGGGACGCACAAGGCGATCGACAGCCTGGTGATCCCCGACAGCGCACAGAACAAGATCGGCGCGGAGATGTTCATGAACTACATCCTCCGTCCGGAGGTCAGCAAGATCATCTCGGACAAGTTCCCCTACACGAACCCGAACGCGGAGGCGCGCAAGCTGCTCACGCCGGAGCAGCTCGCGAACCCGGCGAGCTACCCGCCGCTCGCGGGGATGGAGACGTTCCACGACATCGGCAAGGTGGCCGCGGACGTGGACAAGCTGGTGACCGACCTCAAGGCGTCGCAGTGAGCGGCGGGGCGTCATGAACACGGCCACCGGGCAGGTCGTCGAGCTCCAGGGCGCCCGGCGGAGGCCGGGCGTCCGCGGGTGGCTGCTGCTCGCCCCGCTCCTGCTCTGGCTCTTCGCCTTCGTCGTGGCGCCCACCGCGATCATGCTCGTCTACAGCTTCTGCGAGCGGGACGAGCTCGGGCAGGTGGTCTTCGAGCTCTCGCTGTCGAGCTACGCCCGGGTCTTCGACCCGACCTACCTCAAGATCCTGCTGAGCTCGATCAAGTACGCCGCCATCACCACGGCGATCTGCCTCGTCGCCGGCTATCCGGTGGCGTACTTCATCGGGCGGGCGAGGGAGGGCGTCCGGAACCGGCTGCTCATGCTGGTGATGGTGCCGTTCTGGACGAGCTTCCTCATCCGGACCTATGCGTGGATGTCGATCCTCAAGTCGGAGGGGCTGCTCAACGGGCTCCTCCTCTACCTGCGGATCATCTCGACCCCCCTCGACATCATGTACACGCCGACGGCGGTGGTCATCGGCCTCGTCTACTCGTATCTGCCGTTCATGATCCTGCCCATCTACGGGAGCGTCGAGAAGCTCGACAACGCCCTGATCGAGGCGGCGTTCGATCTCGGCGCGGGGCCCGTGTCCGCGTTCTCGCACGTCATCGTCCCGCTCACCCGCCCGGGCATCCTCGCGGGCGTCCTGCTCGTGTTCATCCCGGCGCTCGGGATGTTCGCGATCACGGATCTCATGGGGGGATCGCGCGTGCCGATGATCGGCAACGTCATCCAGAACCAGTTCGGTCAGGCGCGCGACTGGCCCTTCGGCGCCGCGCTCGGCATGGCGCTCCTGCTCCTGTTCTCGCTCTTCTTCCTGCTCGGCCTGCGCAAGGAGCCGGAGGCCTGATGCGGCGCCGTCGCGCGGGGTGGCCCAGCGCCGCTCGCCTTCGCCTCTTCCGCTTCTTCCGCCTCCCCCGCGCGCTTCGCCGGCCCTCCGAGGTGAATCGATGGATGTGATGGTCGAGCTCCGCGCGGTCACCAAGCGATTCGGCGCCTTCCACGCCGTGAGCGAGGTCGACCTCCAGATCAGGGCGGGCGAGTTCATCACCCTCCTCGGCCCCTCGGGGTGCGGCAAGACGACGCTGCTCCGGATGATCTCGGGCTTCGAGACGCCGTCGAGCGGCGCCGTCTTGCTCGAGGGGAAGGACGTCACGCACGAGCCGCCGTACCGCCGGGACGTGAACCAGGTGTTCCAGAGCTACGCGCTGTTCCCTCACATGACCGTGCAGGAGAACATCGGCTTCGGGCTCCGGATGAAGAAGGTGCCCCGGGCGGAGATCGACGAGCGGGTCCGGGCCGCTGTCGCGATGGTGTCGCTCGGGGGCATGGAGCAGCGCAAGCCGTCGCAGCTGTCCGGCGGGCAGCGGCAGCGGGTCGCGCTCGCGCGGGCCATCGTGTGCCGCCCGAAGGTCCTGCTGCTCGACGAGCCCCTCTCGGCGCTCGACGCGAAGCTCCGGCACGCCATGCAGGTGGAGCTCAAGGCGCTGCAAAAGAAGCTGGGGATCACCTTCGTGTTCGTGACCCACGACCAGGAAGAGGCGCTCACCATGAGCGACCGCATCGCGGTGATCAACAAGGGCCGGATCGAGCAGCTCGGCGACGCATCGCAGATCTACCACCGCCCCAGGACGACGTTCGTCGCGAGCTTCATCGGCCAGGCCAACATCCTCCGCGCGACCGTCCTCTCGCGGAGCGGCGAGCGGGCGCGCGTCCAGCTCGACGGGGGGCTCGAGCTGCTCGTCAACGCCAACGCCGAGCACCTGGCGGGCGGGGCCGGGAGCACCCTTGTCTCCATCCGGCCGGAGAAGATCGCGCTCCGCAGGGAGCCAGAGGGCGCGCCGGAGAACCGCTTCGAGGCGCGCGTCGAGGACGAGCTGTTCAAGGGCGCCACCGACCAGCTGCGCCTCCGGACCGACGCGGGCCTCGTGCTCACGGCGGTGGTCGCCAACGAGAGCTCCGGCCAGGCGGCGCTGCACGTCGGAGACCGGGTGTTCTGCCACCTCCACCCCGACGACATCGTGATCGTCCACGAGGGGTGATCCTCGCCGGTCGGCCGTGGCGCCCGTGTGGCGCCGGGGCGTCGTGAACCGCCGTTCTCAGCCGGACGCGGCCGCGTGGAAGTTGGCCTCGAACAAGGCGTACTCTGCAGGGCATGCTGCTTGCCAATCGGCCTCGCATGCCCCGACGGTCGCTTGCGGTCGCTCTTTCTTCCTCGGTCCTCCTCTCGCTCTCCGGCGACGCCCTCGCCACGGGGGCATGGCTGCCCGGCGCCGGACAGGCGTCGGTCGAGCAGCGCGTCGCCGTCGCGGCCGGGCCGGAGCGCACGACGCTCTGGACGAGCCTGCGGTTCCAGGGCGCGGGCGGGCCGGTGGCCCTCGTCGTTCCGGTGCCGCCGCTCGCCGCGCTCGACACGAGCTCGGACGCGTGGTTCGAGGCGCTCGAGGCGGCGACGGCGCCCCGGGTGCTCCCGCCCCAGGGCGTCGACCCGTACTGCCCGGGGGAGGCGGGCGCGCCGAGCCCCTTCGAGACGGTCGGGCGGCTCGCCCACGAGGCCACGCTCGAGCCGGTCGAGGTGACGGTGCTCGAGGACGCCGACGCTGTCGCGCGCTGGGCGGCGTCGGCCGGGCTCGCGCTGTCCTCCGAGGCGGCTGCGCAGCTCGGGGGTCTGCAAGGGATGCGGTTCGCGGCGGCCCGCTTCGACGCTCCCGGCGGCGCGGCGGTCACGAGGACGCTGCGCATCGCCATGGGCGGCGGCGAGCCGATCCTGCCGCTGTCGCTGGCCGGGGCGGGCGCGGGCGACGTGCAGGTGACGGCGTGGCTGCTCGGCGACGGCCGGGGCGCGCTCTCGGGCGCGGCGCCCGTGACGCTCCCGCTGGCCTCGCTCAGCTGGGACGCGAGCGCGCAGCGCAGCGATTATGCGGAGCTCCGCGCCGGGGCCCTCGGCCAGGCGGGGCTCCACGGGGCGCTCGTCGAGGGCGCGGGCCACGAGGCGCTGAGCCGCCGCATCTCCCTCGGCAGCGACAGCGTGGACAGCGTGATCGAGGCCTATTTCGCGCGCGCGAGCGCGTACGGCGACATCGGCGATGGGCCGGGCACGTGCGCCGCGGTCGCCGCGGCCGCGCTGGAGTCGAGCCTCAAGGTCGCCGCGAGCTGCCCGCGCGCCGCGCACGGCGTGGTCGACGGCGCGCTCGACTGCGCGGAGTCGCCCCGGAGGGACGAGACCGACCCCGACCTCCTGCGCTGCGGTCCGGCCGCCGACGATCTCGCGGTGGGGCTCTCCGGGCTCGCGCCGTCGTCCGTGTGGCTGACCCGCGTCTCGCTCCGGCTCGCGGCCGGGCAGCCCGGCGCGGACTGGCCGCTGACCTTCGGGGAGGGCGCCGCGATCTCGCCCGTCGTGAGGGCCGGGAGTGTCCGCGTGGACGAGTGCTCCGGCGAGGGCGGCGCGGGCGGCTCGTCGGGCGTGGGCGGGCCCGACGGCCTGGGCGGCGGGCCGGGCAGCGGCGGATTTGGTCCGGCCAGCGGCTCGTCCGGCGCCGGGAAACCGCCGCCGGACGATGACGACTACTACGACGAGCCGGCCCCCGACGTGGGCTGCGGCTGCTCCGGCACCGCCGATACGGTGGTCGTGGACGACGTCGACACGCAGGACGTCGACGACGACGAGTACTACGCGGAGGACGACGGCTGCAGCGGGGACACGAGCGAGCCGGCGCCCGAGGACGAGTATTACGCGGAGGACGACGGCTGCAGCGGAGACACGAGCGAGTCCGAGGACGAGTACTACGCGGAGGACGACGGCTGCAGCGGGGACACGAGCGAGTCCGAGGACGAGTACTATGCGGAGGACGACGGCTGCAGCGGGGACACCGACGACTCCGCCGAGTCGGAGGACTGCTCGATCGCGGGCGAGCGGAAGTCGAGCGCCCGGAAGAAGCGCGGGCCGAAGCTGTCGGTGATGGCGCTCGGGATGTTCGCGCTGATCGCGCCCCTCCGCCGCGCGAGCCGGCCGCGGAAGGGCGGCGGGCGCGGCGGGCGGTAGGCCGCGCGGCGGCGCTCCGGGAGGGGGGCGCACCGGGGGGGCGGTTCCCGTGGCATACTCCCGGACGAGGTCATGACGTGAACGCGCCCGCCCGCCGGCTCTCCTTCACCTACGCCGAGTACCTCGAGCAGGAGCGGGCGAGCCCGACGAAGCACGAGTTCCTTGGCGGCGAGGTCTTCGACATGGCCGGCGGCACGCCGGAGCACGCGCGGCTCGCGGCGCGGGTGACCGTGGCGCTCGGCGCGCAGCTCGGCCGGCGCCCCTGCGAGGTGTTCTCGTCCGACCTCCGCGTGCGCGTGCGCGCCACGGGCCTCGCCACCTACCCCGACGTGAGCGTCGTCTGCGGCCCGATCGCGCGCGATCCCGAGGACAAGGACGCCGTGGTCAACCCGCTGGTGCTGGTCGAGGTGCTGTCGGACTCCTCGGAGGCGTACGATCGGGGAGAGAAGTTCGCGCACTACCGCCGGATCCCCTCGCTGAGGGAGTACGTCCTGGTCTCCCAAGCGCACCGGAGGATCGAGGTCTTCCGGCGCAACGAGGACGGCACGTGGACGCTCCACGAGGCCGGGCCCGGCGAGCGCGCGCGGCTCGCGTCGATCGACGCCCTGCTCGACGTGGACGAGGTGTACCGGGGCGCGCTCGAGGCCTCCGCGGCGGTCTGAGCGGCCGTCGTTCCACGGAGAGCCGATGCGCGACGTCCGGATGCGGGGTTTTCGCGAGCACACGGCGGTCGAGCGCGCGCTCGAGGTCCTGGAGCGGCGGATCCAGCGGCTCGGTGACGAGCTGGTCCCGATCGCCGGGGCGGTCGGGCGGGTGGCGGCGGAGCCCGTGCGCGCGCGGATCAGCGTGCCGCACTTCGTCCGCGCGGCGATGGACGGCTATGCGCTGCTCGGCGAGGCGACCGCCGGCGCGGCTGCTCTCGCGCCGGTGGAGCTCGCGCTCGTGGGCGCGTCGTTCCCCGGGCGCCCGCACGCGGGCGCGATCCGAAGGGGCGAGGCGGTGCGGATCACGACCGGCGCGCCGGTGCCGGAGGGGGCGGACGCGGTGCTGATGGCGGAGCGCGCGGAGGAGGGCGCGGGCCGCGACGGGGCGGCGGTCGTGCGGGCGCGCGAGCCGGTGCCGTCCGGCAAGCACGTCGCGGCGATCGGCGAGGACGTGCTGGAGGGCGCGGAGGTCGTGCCGGCGGGGCGCCGGCTGCGCCCGCAGGACGTCGGCGTGCTCGCCTCGACCGGGGTCGCCGAGGTGCGCGTGGTGCGCAGGCCGTCGGTGCGGATCCTGATCACGGGCGACGAGCTCCTGCCGCCGGGGAGCGCGCCGAGCGGGGCGTGCATCGTCGACACGAACAGCCTTGTGCTCTCGGCGCTCGCGCGCCGTGACGGCGCGGAGGACATCGCCGTCGCGTACGTCCCCGACCGGCGCGAGGCGGTGCGCAGCGCCCTCGAGGCCGCTGGCGGGGACGTGGTGCTCGTCTCCGGCGGGTCGTCGGTCGGCTCGGAGGACCATGCGCCGCTCGTGCTCGCGGAGCTGGGCGAGGTGGTGGTCCACGGCGTCGCGATGCGCCCGGCGAAGCCCGCCGGGTTCGGCTTCTTGCCCGGGGGGCGGGCGGTGTTCCTGCTGCCGGGCAACCCGGTGTCGTGCCTCTGCGCCTACGAGTTCTTCGCCGGCCCGTCGATCCGCGCCCTCGGCGGCCTGCCGCGCGCGTGGCCGCACCGGCGGCGGCGGTGCGTGGTGGCGCGCGAGATCGCCTCCCAGCCCGGGCGCGTCGATTACGTGAGGGTGCGTGTCGAGGGAGATCGGGTGTTTCCGATCGCGGCGAGCGGCGCGTCCATCCTGTCGTCGACGACGCGCGCGGACGGCGTGGTCATCGTGCAGGCCGAGGAAGCGGTGATAGGCGAGGGCGCCGAGGTCGAGGTGCTGCTCTACGACGCGTGAGGCGAGGGGCGGCGAGGTCTGCCGCCGGGTGGAGCCGTGTACAAGTCGAGCTGGCGTGCTTCACCAGGATGCCGAGCGTGGTCCGAACGGCATCGATGAGCGCTTGGCGGCCCTCCCAGCGATCGCGGTGAAGCGCGGAGGCAACGCGGTTGCCTCGTGATGAGTCACCTGCGTTGCCAGCGCGGCGCGTCCGTTTCGAATTTCCGAGATCCGGGACCATGAAACCGCTTCGTTCCGAGAGGGCCGGTCCGCGCTCGAGGGGCAGTGGAGAGCGAACACCGCCGATGATGAAAGAATCCATCGACAGCGGTCTTCTCCGCGCGGCATCCCGGGCCGAATCCTGGATGCCAGGCACCCAAGATGCGATAGGTTAGGCCTCGGCGCTGAGCTCTTTGCGGGCGACGTTCGTCCTGTCGGCATCGCACGGCCGGCCCCCCAATTCCGCTCTTGTGTTCTGATCGCGACCGGGCGCGACGAGGTAATGACCATGACCCAGATGAACCGCACACTCCGAGGCACTGCCAGATTCCTGCTCCTCCCATTGCTCGCCATGCTCGCTGCGTCGGGTTGTGGCGAGTCCTCTTCGCCCGGCGCGACCGGTGATACCGACAACACCGGAGGGGCCGGTCCGGGGACCGGAGGCGGCGCCACGAGCAGCACGACCGCGGGGATCGGGGGCGGCGCCGCGGGCAGCACGACCGCGGGGACCGGGGGCGGCGCCGCGAGCAGCACGACCGCGGGGACCGGAGGCGGCGCCACGAGCAGCACGACCGCGGCGACCGGATCGGACAGCAGCGGGGCAGGCACCGGCGGCGCGCCGAACTCACGTCCGACGTTTCACATCTTCATGCTCATGGGCCAGTCGAACATGGCTGGCGTCGCGGCCAAGCAGGCCAGTGACCAGAACACCGACCAGCGGCTCAAGGTCCTCGGCGGGTGCAACCAGCCGGCCGGACAGTGGAACTTGGCCAATCCGCCGCTCAGCGATTGCCCTGGTGAATCGCGAATTAACCTGTCGACGTCGGTCGACCCAGGCATCTGGTTCGGCAAGACCCTGCTCGGAAAGCTGCGTGAGGGGGATACGATCGGGTTGATCGGTACCGCTGAGAGCGGTGAGTCGATCAACACGTTCATCTCAGGTGGCTCACATCACCAGACGATCTTGAACAAGATCGCCAAGGCGAAGACGGCCGAGAATGCGCGCTTCGCGGGCATCATCTTCCACCAGGGTGAGACCGACACCGGCCAGAGCTCATGGCCCGGCAAGGTCGTTCAGCTCTATAACGAGATGAAGGCAGCCTGGGGCGTCGACTACGACGTTCCCTTCATCCTCGGGGAGCTGCCTGCGGGCGGATGTTGCAGCTCGCATAACAACCTCGTGCACCAGGCGGCCGACATGCTGCCTGATGGATACTGGGTCTCTCAGGATGGGACCAAGGTCATGGATCAGTACCACTTCGATCATGCGTCCGTCGTCCTCATGGGCACGCGTTATGGTGAGAAGATGATCGAAGCCTTGAAGTGGTGACCTGAGGCATCCTCTCCTCCCGCCGGAGCGGGCGCGGGCCGCCGCCAGCCTGGGGCGCCGCGCCGCCGGGGCGTCAGAACCCGCCCTCCAGGCCGAAGTTCGGGACGGTGACAGGCCCGAACGTCGTCGGCTTGCACGGCGAGAACGCATCACACATCCCCGGCATGGTCTCCTTCGATAACGTGGTGTTGAGCACGTCGAGGACGACCGCCAGCCAGCCCGACTTCCCGATCGACCAGCGCTTCTCCAGGCGGACATCGAGGCGGAAGAACGGCGGCAGCCGCTCCCACCGCGGCGCTCCGCCGGCGAGGGATCCGGAGCCTCCGGGGACGCCGCTGATCGGCGGGAGCGTCGCGCCGCCGATCCTCTGGGGGAGCCCCGAGTAGAACACGAAGCGCCCGCCAGCCCTGTACCCGCGGCCGAAGTCGTAGGTCAGCGCGACGTTCGCCACGTGGGTCCTGTCGAACGAGCTCACTCGCTGGCTTCGGCCGATGCTCCGCGTGGAGCGCGACAGCGTGTACGACGCGAACCCGCCGACGCGCCGCGTGAGCCGCCGGTGGGCCGACAGCTCCACGCCGGTCGCGGCGCCGAGCGCGCGGAGCGTGAAGGCGTCCTCGGCCGACTCGAGGCCCAGCGAGCCGAGCGCGTCGGTCATGTTGAAGAACGCGTTGTGGAACACCGAGACCGTGGCCGTGATGTCCTCCGGCAGCGCGAGCTCGACGCCGGCGCTCGACTGGAAGCTCCGCTGGAGGCCGTCCTCGAGGCGCGGGCGGAAGCCGGGGATCGGGACGACGAAGCTCGGCAGCTGGGAGGCGACGCCGTGCGCCTGCACGAACGTCACCCCGCGCCCGAGCGAGAGCCGGGCCGAGATCCGCGGATCGACGGCGAGCGCGACCGTGCCGTCCGAGTGGTAGAGATCGAGCCGGAGCCCGGGGGTGATGCGCAGGCGCGGGGTGATCGCGATGTCCGACTCGATGTAGCCGCCCACCGTGAGGTCGACGCGGCTCAAGAGGAGATCGTCGATGGGGACGTCGTTGTCGTCGTCCGGCGCGGCGTCGCCCGGAGGGTCGTCGGGGCCGGTCCCGAGATCGAGCTCGTTGTCGTCGATCACGGCGTCGATGCCGGCGCGGATCATCGTCTCGTCGCGCAGCCGGTGAGCGAGCGAGAGGCGCGCGCCGAGGCTGCGCGTCAGCGCTTTCTGGCCGTCCCCGATCCCCGTCTCGTCGTGGCCGAGCGTCAGCGCGCCGCGCAGCGCGCTGCCCTGGCCATAGGCCTGGTCGTACCGGAGATCGAGCCGGTGAAATGTCGTGTCGAAGAGGGTCGTCTGCTCGCCGTCTTCCTCGCTCCCGAGGAAGTCGTGGGCGCCGAACGCGAAGAGGCTCAACCGGCCTTCCGGGGCGACCTCGTAGGACAGCCGGGCCTGGTAATCCCAGTAATCGAGCGCGACGTCGGGGGCGGCGAGCGAGAGGAGCAACGCCGTGTACGAGTAGCGGCCGCCCACGAGCACGGCCCCTCGGTTTCCGGCGAAGGGGCCCTCGACGAGCCCGCCCACGTCGACGAGCCGCAGCATGCCCTCACCGTGCCAGTACGGGAGCGGCGGCGTCGTCTCGCCCGCGACGATGCCGCCGGCGTACCGACCGTGACGCGCGGGGTAGCCGCCAGGGTAGAGGTCGACGCGCTCGACGATGCCGGGATGGACAACGGAGGGCCCGAGCCCGAGGTGATAGAGGTAGGGGACGCGGATTCCATCGAGGAAATAGCCGACGTTGCCCGGCGGTGAGCCGCGAACGTAGAAGAACGGCAGCCCCGAGACGATGGGGGTCACCCCGGGGAGCACCTCGAGGGCGCGGAAGGGGTCGCCGAACGCGCCAGGGATGATCCTGACCTCGCCGCGGCTCAAGCTGGAGACGCCGGGCGCCGGCTGCTCGCCGCGCACGGTGACCTCGATCGGGCGCGGCGCGCTCGGCGCCGGCCCGGCAGCCGTGGCCGGGCGCTCCGGCGCGGGCGCGGAGGCGCCGGGCGGCGCGGCTGCGGAGGCGTCGGGCGGCGCGGGTGATGCGGCTTCGGTGAAGCGGACCTCGACGCGGATCCTGGCGGCGACCGGCGCGCCGTTCCTGGTGGCCGGCGCAAAGCGGAACGACGTCGCGGCGGCCACGGCGGCCGATGCGAACGGCTCCACGCCATCCTCGGCGACCGCGGAGCGGACGGTCCCGTCCGCGTTGACCGTGAGGACGAGGCGGACCGTCGCGTCGCCGTGTGCTCCAGCAGGGTAGTCGGCGCCGAGCGGCGTGAGCGGCGCTGGTGGGACGAGCGCCGCCGGCGGCGCATCGGGGGGCGGCGCTGCCGGCGGCGCATCGCCGGACGGCTTCGCAGGCGGCGCATCGGGGGGCGGCTCCGCGGGCGGCGCGTCGCCGGACGGCTCCGCGGGCGGCTTTGCATGCGGCAGCGGCGTGTCGGGCGCGGCGGCGGCGAGGCACGGCGCGAGCGCGCTCGCGAGCAGCGCTGCGGCTGCCGTGGATCGCCGGAGGAAGCGCATCGCCGCGCCGCGGAGGGGTTGCTCAGCGAGGACCAGCGCGGGGCGATGCGCCGCAGAGCGTGGCAGCCAGGGGGTCGAAACGGTGGAATTGTTCATGTGAGCGGCACTCGTGCCGGCGTCCTGACGGGCTTCCCGGGGAACCGGTCGATCGGATCGCTCTCGTCGGATCGAGGTGTCCCGGAGGTCGACCGCCGGCTCCAGCCATGATCTACGCCGAACGACCGCTCACTTCCCCTCACCGGCTCGAACACCACGCCGCGCTGCCAGGTCTCCCTGTGGAGCGCCCTCTTCGGAGCGCTCTGGTCGGTGGGTGATGATAGCGCAATGCGATTGCTGGAGAGCTATCTGCCGCGAATCCTTCAACGACCACCGCTTGCCTCGCTTGGTACCGCCGCGGCACGGCAGTATCCTCGGGCAAACGCATGACCCTCCGACTTATCTTCTGCATCCTGCCCGTCCTTGCGCCGGTCGCATGGCTGACGAGCTGCGGCGATGGCGAGCGCCCCTCGACGCCCGGGTCGTCGACCTCGTCAGGCTCAGGCGGCGCGGACCCGGGCGGCGGCGGCGCGGTCGCGACGACCTCCGAGGCCACCGGCGCGGGGGGCGGCACGACGACCAGCGGCGCGACGATCGGCAGCACGACCGTCAGCAGCACGACCACCGGCGGCGGAGGGGCGGAGCCCGTCGCGCCGGGGATCGTCAAGCTCGGCGAGGGAAAGCTCGCGGAGTCGGGGCTCACCGTGGTGTCCTACGGCGGCTACCTGAACGGCGAGTCGTTCCAGCAGGACGCGATCGTGTCGTTCGGCGGCTTCCAGTACACCGCCTTCTGGAACACCAACCGCAACGTCGTCCTCGCGCGACGGCGGCTGCCGGCGAGCGCCGGCGGGGCGGCAGGCGCCTGGGAGAAGTTCGACTTCAAGGATTACCGGCTGAGCGCCGACGACGCCCACAACACGATCTCTCTCGGGATCGCGCCGGGCGACGGCACGCTGCACCTCGCGTTCGATCACCACGGCAGCAACCTGCACTACCGCCGCTCGGTCACGGGTCTCCTGACGGACCCGGAAGGCGCGGCCTGGGCCGCCTCGAGCTTCGGCGCCGTCTCGAGCGCGCTCGTCGGATCGACCCGCGTGTCCCTCGTGACGTACCCGCGGTTCGTCACCGAGCCCGGCGGGGGCAGGATGCTCCTGAGCGCCCGGATCGGCGAGAGCGGCAGCGGCGATGAGCACCTGTGGGAGTACGACGCCACGACGCACGCCTGGACCGCGCTCGGCGAGTACATCGAGGGCACCGACGCCAGCATGAACGCCTACCTGCACGGCCTGTCGTACACGCGCGGCGGCTCGCGCCTGCACGCGGCGTGGTGCTGGCGGGACACGCCCGACGCGACGACCAACCACGATCTCCTGTACGTCTACAGCGACGATCACGGGCGCACCTGGAAGAACAACGCAGGCGCCAAGGTCGCGACGACCGGCGCTTCCTTCGTCACGCTGCGCACGGAGGGCCTGTCCGTGTGGCCCATCGGTCAGAACCGAGGGCTCATCAACCAGGAACACATGACGGTCGACGCGAGCGGCCGCGTCCATGTGCTGCTCTCGCACCTCCCCGACGCCGAGGCCGACAATTCGAACTTCACGAACGCCCGGACGCGCAGCGAGTTCTTCCATTATCTCCGCGACACCGACGGGACCTGGTCGCGCCACGGCATCGGCCTGAGGGTGGTCCAGAACTTCCGGGGCAAGCTCGCGATCTCCTCCACCGAGAACGCCTATGCGATCCTCCCCGATCTCCGCATCGCCGGCGCCTCCCCGAGCGACGGTTACGCGACCTGGACGCTCCTCGACGCCGCCGACTCGGGCCGGTTCTTCTCCGATCCTCTGATCGACGCCGCCCGGCTCGAGACCTCGGACGAGCTCACCGTGTACTACCCACAGCGGAGCTCCGTGGACATCTGGGGCCTGGAGTACACGCTCCGCTGAGCCGCGCGAACGGCGCTCCTCGGTCTCCGAGCGCGCCCTTCACGGCCCCGTTCCCCAGCGCGAGCGCGCGGGCTCGCTCGCCGCGCCGTCCCCGTTGCCCGCCAGATCTCCCCTGATCGACGGATCTTCCGGTTGTTCCGCCGGGCGACGCGCGTGATGCCCGCGGGGCGCGCTCCGCGTCCGTATCGGACGAGCCGCGACCGGCGCTGAGCGGTCCAGTCAGAGCGGCAGTCCCTGCGCCATGGGGACGCGCGTCGCGCTCGCTCTCGCGCAGGCACGCTCGGTGCTCGCCCCGAGGCGCTGTCTCGCCGGTGGCGAGGGCGTGCACTGCCGCGAACGCCGCGGCGGCAAGGGACACTCGCGCAGCGAGCCCCGGCGCGCTCCGGCCAGGAGGAGCGTTACTCATGAACCCGGACGCGTTCGTCAAGCGCCGATTCGCATTCATCCTGGGAGGAATGGTCGCGGTCTCCGCGTATTTTCAGGCCTCCGGGGTATCTCAGCTCATCGCTCACCAGATCACGCGGGACGGCGAGGCCTCCGCCCCCCTCGTCATGGATCCGGTCGACGTGCCGCCCTCCGACGATCCCCCGCCGAGCGCTGCGCCGATCCTGGAGCGCAATCCGTTCGACTCGACGACAGGGCCGCTCGTACCCCCGCCGAGCGCCGCGCCCGCCGGCCCGGCGGACCTCTCGCAGCTCGACCCCTACCTCGCTCCACCCTGCGATACGGGCCGCGTCGTGCTGATCGCCATGTCCGAGGACCCCGAATGGTCGTTCGCCGCCGTCGAGAGCGACGGCGGACACACGGCGCTCGGGCGGCGAGGCGGAGAGATCGGCGGCCGCAAGGTCGAGGATATCGCCTGGGATCGGGTGTGGATGACCTCGACCTCGGGGGGCGCGCGCTGCCAGATGCAGCTCGGCAAGAAGGGCGGAGAGGGCGGCAAGAAGGAGCCCGAGCCGCAGGCGGCGGCGCCGGCTCCGCCCCGCGCGACGTACCGCCCGAGCAGCAGGAGCGATGTCCCGCCCGAGATCGCCTCGCGGATGCAGCGGGTGAGCGACACGGAGATCGACATCGACCGCTCGGCCGCCGAGAAGATCTTCGCGCAGCCCGAGCTCGTGACGCAGACCTCGGCGGCGGTGCCGGAGATGCGGGACAACAAGGTGATCGGGCTGAAGATGATGGTCAAACCTGGCTCGGTGCTCGAGTCGTTCGGGGTGCAGAGCGGCGATATCGTGCGGTCGGTCAACGGCATCGACCTGACCGACCCACAGAAGGCCATGCTGGCCTACTCGCGCATGCGCTCCGACAAGAGTCTTTCCGTCGTCGTCGAGCGCGACGGCCGCCCGACGCGGCTCAGGGTCAACATCCGCTGAGGCGATGAGGCAGGCCCGGCCGGTCGCCGCGCCCCGCGCGGGAGCGGGGCCGGGCGCCCCCCGGCCTCGTCGCACCCGCGGGCGGCGCGGCCGACGCGGAGGCCTTCCGCCGGCGCACGGACGACCCCTGAACAATGGTCGATCGCCGCTGTCTCTCCGGCTGGAGCGGCCGGCGGCGGCCGGCGCCGTCGCTCCGGAGCGGAGCGACAGAACAGATGCCGCGCTCACCCGTCAGACCGAGCACCCGCTCTGTCCGCGGGAGGGGAAGACCATGAACGAACTCGGAATCGTGTGGGTGAAGCGAGCGCTCCTCGGCGGCGCGCTCGCGCTGGGGCTCTCGGGGGCGGGGATCGCGTGCAGCACGAAGGAAGCCCCCGCGGTGTCGGAGGCGTCGTCGGAGGCGTCCCCGCCGTCGATGCCGCTGGGGAACGCCGCCGAGGCGAAGCGCGAGGCCGTGGCGTCGGCCGCTGAGCCCCTCCAGCTGACGCGTGCGCCCAGGCGCGACATGGCGGGCGTGAAGGGGCGCGCAGGCGCCGGCGGCGTGGTGTCCCCCGCCCCGGCGGCCACCGCGGCGCCGGGCGAGGGCGCGGTCCGCGCCGCGGCGCCCGAGGCCGCGGGCCTCGACCCGAACGGCCGCTTCGCCACCACGTACCGCCCCGGCGGCGGCCACCTCGCCGCGTTCGAGTCCGCTGTCGCGCGCGGCATCGTCCCGCCCGACGGGCGCGAGCTCGTCAGCGACGTCGGCGCCCGCTACGCCCCCTCGATCGACGCCCCGAAGGGCTCGGCGCTCGCCCTGCGCACGGACCTCGAGCGCACGCGGGTCCCGCCCGGCGGCGGCCCGGTGCACGTGCGCGTCGCGCTCCGCTCGACGGCGCAGGCGCCCGCGGCGCGGCCGCACCTGTCGGTGCACCTCGTGCTCGACGTGAGCGGCTCCATGCAGGGCGAGCCCATGGCGCGGGCGCGCGACGCGGCGCGGGCGCTCGTCGACAGGCTCGACGCGAACGACGACTTCTCCCTCGTCACCTTCTCGAGCGGCGCCGACGTCAGGATCGCCGATGGACCCGTCGGGCCGCGGCGGGCGGCGATCAAGGCCACGATCGACGGCATCCGCGAGGGCGGCGGCACCAACATCGGCCAGGGCCTCGCGCTCGGCTACGCGCAGGCCGCCCGGCCGGGCATCCCTGAGGGCGCGGTGAAGGTCGTGCTGCTGCTCTCCGACGGGCGCGCGAACTCCGGGATCACGAGCTCGGAGCGGCTCTCGCGCCTCGCGCTCGACGCCTTCCAGGGCGGCGTCCAGACGAGCACGTTCGGGCTCGGCGCCGACTACGACGGCGCGCTGATGAGCGCCATCGCGAGCGACGGCGCGGGCGGGTACTACTACCTGCGCGATCCGGATCAGATCGCCCCGGCCCTCGCGACGGAGCTCGACAGGCGGCTCGATCCGGTCGCGACGGCGGTCGAGCTGCGGGTGCGGCTGAAGCCGGACGTGAAGCTGCTCCAGGTCTACGGGTCGCGCCGGCTGAACGACGTGGAGGCGGCGCGCGTGCGCACGATCGAGGTCGCGGCGGACGCGCAGTCCGCGCGGCGCGACGGCATCGAGCGGGACCGGCAGGACGACGCCGAGGGCGGGATGCGGTTCTTCATCCCGGCGTTCTCGCGCGACGACAGCCACGCGATGCTCTTCAAGCTGGGCCTGCCGGCGGGCGCGGACACGCGGGCCATCGCGGCGATCGAGCTCAAGTACAAGGACCGCGTCGCCAAGAAGAACGTCGTGGACGAGGCGCCGCTCCGGGTCGCGTACGCGACCGGCGACGCGGACAGCGCGGCGAGCGTCGACCCGTCGGTCGCCCGCACGATCCAGGGCTTCGCCGCCGGCGAGACGCTGGCCGAGGCCGCCCGCCAGATCGCGCTCGGCGATCGCGCCCGCGCCGCCGCGCTGCTCTCCGAGCGGGAGGGGATCCTGCATGCCGCGGCCGAGGCGCTCGGGGAGCCGCTCTTCCTGAAGGACGCGGCCCGCCTCGCGCGCCTCCGCGGCCACGCGGGGGCCGCGGGCGGCCTGGGGGATCCGCTCGTCCTGGCGATGCTGCTCGAGACGGCCTCGCGGACGCACCTTCACTGAGGGCGGGGCTCGGGGCACGATGGCGCAGGGGCGATCCACCGGCGGAGCCGAGGGGCGGACATGACCCAGACATTCACACTCCGGCGCGATGTGGCGGCGCAGCACGTCGACGTCGCGCCGGGCGGCGAGATCGTCCTCCGCGGCAAGCTGGTCTGCTCGACCGACGCCTCGGTCATCGACGCGGCGACGACGACCTGGCCCGCGGGCGCGCCGGGCGGCGCGTCGGTCGACAGCGGCGGGCTCGTCGACCTCGAGCAGGGCGGCTTTCACATGACGAGCCGCGACCCCGCGACCCACGAGGTCCACGCCATCGCGACCGGGGATCCGGCCCCCGCGTGCGCGCTCGCGGGCGTGGAAGCCCCGTGCCTCCCGCTCCGGCTCCTGCCGCTCGCGCGCTCGCGGCTAAAGACGGCGCAGGAGCTGGGCAGCTGCCTTCACGGGGGCATCACGGTCGAGGTGCCGGACGCCGTGCTCCCGCCCGTCGCGCCCGCGGCCGTTCCTTACGTGCAGGGCGCGGCCGTGCTGCTCGGCGCCTCCGTGCTCGCGTCGATCGGGTGGGTCGTGCAGCGCCGGCGCGCCCGATCGCCGCGCGGCCGCCTGCTCGATCTTGCGAAGCGCACCCGGGCCAAGCTGGTGGCCGCTGACCCGGTCGTGGCCGCGCCGCTCGTGCCGGCCGTGGAGGCCGCGCTGGGCGCGCTGAAGCGGCGGCGTGTGGACGCCGCCTCGACGGAGGGCCAGCGGGTCGCGGAGGTGCTGCGGCGGGTGGAGCTGCGCCTCGACGCGTCGGCCGTGGAGGCGCGCGCCGACAGGGAGCAGCAGGCGGCCGACGAGCTCGTCCGCGAGATCGAGAGCGCGCTCGAGGCGGTCGACGAGGTGGACGGCGCGCGGCGCGGGGGGGCCTGAGGTCGACCGGCCCCCGCCGGAGGTCTGCGCGACGCGGCTGTCGCGCGGCGTCCATCTCGCCTCCCTCCGCGCGATGTACCGGCCGCTCGCCGCCTCCGGCGAGAGCGGCGAGCGGCGCGCCCAGCGTGCGCCGATGAAGCACGCCAAGCCGACGCTCACCGCCACGGCCCCCAACCCGATCTGGACGTGGGACATCCCCGAGCTGCGCGGGCCGCTGCCTGGGGTCTTCTACTGCCTGTACGTCGTCCTCGACCTGTTGAGTCGCATGACCGTTGGCTGGAGCCGGAACGCGCCTCTCTGCGCGATCCACGCATCGGATTCTGGTCCGGCCTGGCTCAATCCTGTTGGCATTTTCCGCCCCCTCTGTGTCAACGTCGGGTGAGAAATGCGAGCAAGGATACCGTGCAAAATGGCGTTGTGTCGCGGCCGATCCATGGCGTATAAATTCAGTCGAAGGACCACGTAATCTTCCATAGAGAGCATGGGTGTCCGGACGAGATATCGGACTCTGCGAATGACGCTACGTGATCCTGTGTGATCAGCTTCGAATGTCGTTGTCCCCCTGGTCTCAACGCGCGACAGAGAGTCCATGACAGGCGAGTCGCTTCGTGCGCATCTTCGGGAAACATTGGAAACACCTATGACAAAGTCAAAGCAGAATCAGTTCTCTCGTTGGTCCCTACTGGCGTTCGCGTCAGTCGCGCTGGCTGGCTGCGGCGATGATACCAATCCCACAGGGCCCTCGAGCAGCTCATCGTCTTCTAGCAGCTCTTCCTCCTCCAGCTCGTCTTCGGGCAGCTCCAGCTCATCGTCGAGCAGCGCCAGCTCGTCTTCGAGCAACTCCAGCTCATCGTCGAGCAGCGCCAGCTCGTCTTCGAGCAGCTCCAGCTCGTCTGGTGGCGATCTCGCGTTGGTGGTCGCCATCAACTCCGGTGGTACTTCGAGCGCGATGGTCGACGGCGTGGAGTACCAGGCGGACAAATACGCTAGCGGTGGTACGGCCAACAGCACGCAAGACTCTGTTGTCGGTGGGCAGCTTTATCAAACAGAGCGGTATGGCGCATTCAAGTATGAAATTCCGGTCACCGCCAACGGCAACTACACCGTGAAGTTGCATTTTGCGGAGATCAATAAAACCAGCGCTGGAGCGCGCAGCTTTGGCGTTGCGATCGAAGGTAACACCGTTGTCAGTGATCTGGATATCTATGCCGAAGTTGGCCATGACGTGGGCCACACGGAGACCTTCGCGGATGTCGCGGTGAATGACGGCAGCGTCACCATTGAGCTGATCAAGGGTGTAGATAACCCCACCATCGCAGGGTTTGCTATTTTCTCCAATGATGGAGAGCTGGATACAGCGGTCACGCCCCTCCCCGATTTCTCCAAGTACTCAGCCTACACTCAGAAATACACTGAGAAGACTGTGATCAATTCGAATCACGCGACGGGGCACGTCGGTGATTTCTTCTTCACTCACTGGAAGGATGGCGGCTCGACATCGATGACCGTGGACCCGAACGGCGAGTTCAGCGTGACCTGGCAGGGCGGCGGCTATAACTATGTCGGTGGTCCAGGGTGGCATTACGGAGATGAGAAGAGGGTGATCGGCTACCGCCTCAACAACGACAGCGGCGCGAGCTACATCGCTCTGTACGGCTGGGGGTACGACAAGAGCATGCCCACGTCGAACGCGGCACACCTGGTGGAGTATTACATCCTGCAGCGATGGAGCTATGATCCCAGCGCGGGTGCTACCCCTGGCAAGACCTTCACGAGCGATGGGGTCGAGTATTCCACGTACCGCTCGACGCGGAATCAGCAGCCCTCCATCAATGGTCGCTCCACTTTCTACCAGTACTGGAGCAAGCCCGCTCGGGCGCAGGCCCTCGGACAGGACCACAAGATCATCTTCGCCGATCACGTGAAGGCATGGTCCGACAACGGCTGGACTCTCCCGAACATGAACAACCTGGATGCGAGCGACGATCCCACCTATCAGGTCCTGGCCGTCGAGGTGTTCAACCCCGGTAGCAATGGAACTGCATCGGGTCGCGTCTGGAACGCGACGCCCTGATCCAAAGAAAATGTGGCGCTCCTGAACGTTTCGTGGGCGTACGGCGCGAACGCCCGCCGAATGCCTCGATGGCGCCGTGCTCGACGCCATCGAGGCTCTCCGCTTCGCTCCGACCCGCTTCGCGGGCGGCCTCCGCCCAGCCGCCGGCGCCGACCGACGGTGCCAAGCGATTCGCGCGCGTGCCCGTCGCGAGGCCGCGAAGCGTCGCTCAGCGGATCGGGCCGGCGACCCTCGGCGGCGAGGCGGGGGCCGCCTCCGCGGCGGGCTCGAGCGGCGCGCAGCCGTCGGCGGCGAAGGGGCCGATCGCCGGCTCGCCCTTGACGAACGCCGAGACGCGGCGCATCCGCTCGGCGAACGCCGCCTCGGTCTCGGCCCGCCGCGGGTCGGCCGCGAGCGGGACGGTCCCGAGGCCCTCGCTGCGCACCGGGCAGATCTCGGCGAGGGGCGGCGCGCCCCGCCGCAGGCGCAGGCGCGCGATCATCGCGAGCTCGACCGCGGGGCCGGTCCTCTTCACCTTCATGATGAAGTTGCCGAGGCTGTAGAAGATGGGCCGGCCGCGGCGGAGCTCGATGCCCTGGAGCACGTGCGGGTGGTGGCCGAGGAAGGCGTCGGCGCCCGCGTCGATGGCGGCGCCGGCGAGCGCGCGCGCCTGGGGCAGCGGGGTGTCCAGGTACTCGGTGCCGCCGTGGTAGCTCACGACGACAGCGTCCACGCCGGGCTGCTTGCGCGCGGCGCGCACCGCGGCGGCGAGCCCGTCCCGCTCCGCGGCGGCGACGAACTCCCGCGCCGGGTGCTGCCAGAGCGAGCCCTGGTTCCAGATGCCGGTCACGGCGAGCAGCGCCACGCGGAAGCCGCGGTGCTCGATGATGGCCGGCGCGTACGCCTGGAGCCGCGTCCGGCCGGCGCCCACGTAGGCGACGCCCGCGCGCTCCAGGTGGCCGAGCGTCTCGAGGAACGCGCCCTTGCCGTAGTCCCACATGTGGTTGTTCGCGAGCGACACAACGCCGATGCCGGCGCGCGCGAGCGCGTCCGCGCCGGCCGGCGGGCCCGTGAACACGAGCGGCTGGCGTGGGTGCTGGGTCTCGCCGCCCTGGTCGCTGAGCTGGTTCTCGAGGTTGACGAAGCGCACGTCGGCGGACGCGAACAGCGCCGCGACGGAGGCGAACGGATCGTACGCCGGATCGCGGAGCAGCTCCTGGCCGAGCGCCTTGCCGAGGCAGACGTCGCCGCCGGCGAGGAGCGTGATCGCGTCGGCCGGCGCGGCGGTGGCGTCTGCCGGCGCGGCGGTGGCCGCGGCGGCCGGCGCGGCGGTGGCGGCCGGCGCGGCGGTGGCGGCAGCCGGCGCGGCGCGGGCTCCCCGGGTCGCTTCCGCGACGTCGCGCGGCACGGCCGGCGCGACGGCGGGCGGAGGCGCGAGCCCGGCACCCACGTTGGCGGGCTGCTCACAGCCGATCTGCGCGGCGGCTGCGCACATCGCGAGGAAGAAAGGGGCAGGGCGCATCTCGAGCGGCGTCTCGGCGCGCATTATCCACGGGCCCGCGGCCGCGCCCAAGTATCCGGTGGTACGCCCGCCGACGTTCGTGCCACCATCGCCGCGCGTTGAGCAGGCCCAGAAGAGCCGCGGCGTCGATCGGCGGCCGCGCTCTCTCGATGGACGTCCGGCCCGCTCCAGCGCGATCTACTCGGGATTGGACGCGCGCTCGTGCGCGGGTTGCTTGGAAGGCCTTATCTCCATGGTGAATCGAAGACGTGAGACTCCCTCGGGCTCGACGCTGGTCTCCTCGCGCGGCGCGACGCCGGCGAGCACGCGCATCGTGCCGGGCCCCGCGGCGCGCGACGAGGCGCGCGACGAGGAGCGCAAGGACGGCTGGGGCTTCGCCGACACCCGGTTCGTCGTCAAGCCGAGCGGCAGCGTCGTGCTGACCGGCACGCGGTACAGCATCAGCAACGTCGAGCTGCCGTCGCTGCTCCCGTGGATGTCGGCCACGCTCGCCGCGCCGCTCTCCTACGAGAACCGCAACGAGCCGCACTACCCGCCCAAGATCCCCGACGCCAGGGTCGCGAGCGAGCTCGTCGCCGCGCTCCGCGGCTTCCTTTCGGACGATCAGATCTCGCAGGACCCGCTCGTGCGCCTCCGGCGCGGCCACGGCCACACCGGCGCCGAGATCTGGGCGATCCGCTACGAGCGCCTCGAGCGCGTCCCGGATCTCGTCGTGTTCCCCGCGTCGCACGACGACGTCGTGCGCCTCACCGAGGTCGCCAAGCAACACGGCGCGTGCCTCGTCCCGTTCGGCGGCGGCACCAACGTCACGGACGCCCTGCGCCTGTCGATCCACGAGGAGCGGACGGTGATCGCCGTCGACATGCGGCGCATGAACAGGATCCTCTGGCTCGATCCCGTGAACCGCATGGCCTGCATCGAGGCGGGCGCGACCGGGCGGCACATCGTCGCGGAGCTCGAGAAGCACGGGCTCACCATGGGGCACGAGCCCGACAGCCTCGAGTTCTCGACGCTCGGAGGGTGGATCGCGACGAACGCGAGCGGGATGAAGAAGAACCGGTATGGCAACATCGAGGATCTCGTCCTCGACATGCAGGTCGTGACCGCGCGCGGCGTGGTCGAGCGGCCGCACGTGGCCCCGCGCGAGAGCGTCGGCGCCAACCCGAAGAACTGCATGTTCGGCAGCGAGGGCAACTATGGAATCGTCACCAGCGCTGTCGTCAAGCTGTTCCCCCTGCCCGAGGTCCAGCGCTACGGCAGCGTCATCTTCCCCGACCTCGGGCGCGGGCTCGCTTTCCTCTACGACCTGCAGGCCGCCGGCGCGCTGCCCGCGAGCGTGCGTGTCATGGACAACACGCAGTTCCATTTCGGTCAGGCGCTCAAGCCGAAGAAGTCCGGGCTGCTCGCCCGGGTGAAGAGCCAGGCGGAGAAGCTCGTGGTGACCCGGATCAAGGGCTTCGATCCGCACCAGCTCGCCGTCGCCACCCTCGTGTTCGAGGGGACGAAGGAGGAGGTCGACTTCCAGGAGAAGACGCTCTACCGCATCGCGGCGCAGCACGGCGGGATGAAGGCGGGCGCGGCGAACGGCGAGCGCGGCTATCAGCTCACCTTCGGCATCGCGTATATCCGCGATCTCACGTTCGAGCACTGGGCGATCGCGGAGAGCTTCGAGACGAGCGTCCCGTGGAGCCGGGCGCTCGAGCTCTACGACCGGGTGCGCCAGCGCATCCTGCGCGAGCACGAGCAGCGGCGCCTGCCTGGCAAGCCGTTCTTCACGGGGCGTATCACCCAGGTCTACCCCACGGGGGTCTGCATCTATTTCTATCTCGGCTTCTACGCCAAGGGCGTCGACGACCCCGTGCGCCATTACGCCGAGATGGAGCACGCCGCGCGAGAGGAGATCCTCGCCGCCGGAGGGTCGCTGTCTCACCACCACGGGATCGGCAAGATCCGGCAGGATTTCGTGAAGGACATCTACTCGGACGGCGCGCGCGCCTTCATGCAGCAGGTGAAGCAGGCCGTCGATCCGGACAACCTGTTCGGCGCGGCGAACCACGGCGTGCTCGGCGAGGTCGCGCTCTCGAGCGCGGAAGAGCAGGGGCGAGCGCCCTCGCCTTGACCCTGGGCGGCGCGGCCGCCGGCGGGGCGCGGCGCTGCTGCCCCGGTGCCAAATTGGTTGCGCATCGCAACCATCCGTGGTCTCCTCGACGGGTGACCACGAGAGAGCTCCGCTCGGAGGTCCGCGCCTTCGTGCGCGGTTTCGGTCTCCTGGACGAGGAGCGCACGCCGTGCGGCGTCCGGGTGGCGCCGCGCGAGGCCCACGCCCTGACGGTCCTGGCGGACGCCGAGCGGGCGGGAGAGCAGCTCTCCCAGAGCGACCTGCGGCGGGCGCTCGGCATCGACAAGAGCAATGTCACCCGGCTGATACAGCGCCTTCGCGAGGATGGCCGGGTGGAGCAGGACGTCAGCGAGGAAGACGGGCGGGTCCGCCGCCTGCGGCTCACCTCGACCGGGCGCCGCATGGCGGGGCGACTCGAGGGGCAAAGCCTGCTGCGGTTCCAGTCGATCGTGGACGCCATCCCCTGCGAGGAGCGCGCCGCCGTGGTGCGCGCGCTGCACGTCCTGAATCGCGCGCTCTCGCGCGTGACCCGCGCGACAGAGGAGCAACCCCATGCGAGCGATGCGAGCGACTCTCCCTAGCGTTCTTCTCGGGCTCCTCGGAGCTCTCCTGATGTCCCCGATCGCCTCCTGCACGCCTTCCAGCGAGACCGCAGCGGGTTCCAGCGAGACCGCCGCGGGACCCGCGCCGGGCGCGCCGGCGGCGGTGCAGGTCCGCTCGTTCGGCGCGCTGCGCGCCATCATGCACGAGGGGCAGACGGGGCCCGCCGTGCGCATCGGTGATGTGGTGCCGGGCCCGCGCGCGTTCGGGATCGGGGCGCTCAGCGCGCTGCGCGGGGAGGTGACGGTCGTCGACGACGCGATCTGGACCTCCTATGCGCGCGACGACGGGACCCTCGACGTGCGCCCCGCCGGGGCGGACGAGGAGGCGACGCTCTTCGTCGTGGCGAACGTCGCGCGCTGGCAGGAGGCGACGCTCGACGCCGACGTGCCTGACGGGCAGATCGACGCGCGCATCGAGGCCTTGCTGCGGGAGCGCGGGCTCGACACGGAGGGCGCTGTCCCGGTCCAGGTGCGCGGCGGCTTCCGCGATCTCCGCTGGCACGTCATCGACGGGAGAAAGCTCGCCCCCGGCGGCGGTCACGCGGACCATGTGCGGGCGTCGGTGAACGGAGCGCTCCCCGCCGCCGAGGGGGTGCTGGTGGGCTTCTTCTCGAAGCGCCACCACGGCGTCTTCACGCACATGGGGTCGAACACGCACTTTCACGTCGTCCTGCCGGAGCGACCGCTGATGGGCCACGTGGACGGCGTGACGCTCGCCCGCGGCGCGCGGGTCCTCCTGCCGGCTCCTTGAGGCTTGGCACGAGCGCACCGGCGGCGGCGCTCGGCGCGCGCCGCGGCGCATGTTCCGGGCAGGGGTGGTATGCAGGACGGCGGTGCAGCTCATGACGGCGCCCTCGGAGGACGGCGGCGGGGCGGGCCGCGTGGCCGGCCTCGCGGGCGTCGTGCTGTGCGGCGGACAGAGCCGCCGGATGGGGCGCCCCAAGGCATGGCTGCCGTTCGAGGGCGAGGCGCTGCTCCAGCGGGTGGTGCGGCGCCTCGGCGAGGCGGCCTCGCCGCTCGTGGTGGTCGCGGCGCCGGGGCAGGAGCTGCCGCCGCTGCCGGAGGGGGTGCTGCTCGTGCGCGATCCGGTGGAGGGCCGCGGACCGCTGCAGGGCATCGCGGCCGGGCTCGATGCGATCGCGCCGCTCGCCGAGCGGGCCTACGTCGCCTCGACCGACGCGCCCTTCCTGCACCCCGCCTTCGTGCGGCGCCTCGCGGATCTCCAGGCGGGCGGCCACGCCATCGCGGTGCCGCGGGCAGAGGGGCACCATCACCCGCTCGCCGCGGTGTACGCGTGCTCCGTGCGCGGCGAGGTGGCGGCCTTGCTCGCCGAGGGCAGGCTGCGGCTCTCCACCCTGTTCGAGCGGGCGCGCACCCTCGTCGCGGAGCCGGAGCTCCTGCTCGCGGATCCGCGGCTCCGCGCCGCGGATCCGGCGCTGCGATCGCTGCGCAACCTGAACACGCCCGAGGACTACGCGGCGGCGCTCCGCGAGCTCGACTGACCCGGCCTAGTCGCCGCGCGGCGCCGGCGCGCTCGTCGCCGCCGCGCCCCCGGGCTCGCCCCTCGTGATGAGGATCCGCTGCTCTCCGTGCCTGGGCAGGATCACGCGATCCGGCCCCAGCCCGCGCGCGGCCATGACGCGCCGGAGCTCGCGGGGCGCCTCTCCGAACGTATCGGTGCTGTTGATGAACGTGTCGAAATGGATAGCCATCATCCGCCGCGCCCCGAGGTCGAGGAAGGCCTGCACCGCCTCCGCCGGATCGACGTGCTTGCTCTCCATGAACTCGCGCGGCCCCACCGGCGCGATCGGCAAGAGGGCCAGATCGATCGAGGGGAATCGCCCGCGCGTCTTCACGAAGCCATCGCGGTCGTAGGCTGTGTCGCCGCCGAAGTAGACCGTGATTCCATGGTACTCGACGACATACCCCGTGAAGCTCTCCGCCATCCAGTCCCGGTCCAGCCCGTAGCGATAGCCGGAGTGCCGCACCGGGACGGCCGTGATCTTGAGATCTCCCTGCCGCCATGTCGTCCAGGTCGGGACCTCGAACGAGGCGAAGCGATGGTTGGGCACGTAGACGAGCCCGCCCCGAGGCACGAGCAGCGCGCGGACCTTCGGCTCGATCAGGGACAGCGACCCGAGCGAGAGGTGGTCGAGGTGCATGTGCGAGATCAGCACGGCGTCGATGGGCGGCAGGTCCTCCGGGGCGAGCCCCGGCTCGACGAGCCGCTTCACCATGAGGCCCACCGTCGACGTGAAGACGGGGTCGGTCAGGATCCATCGGTCGTCGATCTGCACGAGCACGGTCGCGTGCCCGACCCAGAGCGCGGCGAGCCTCGCCTCGGGGCGGTACGGCGCGCGCACCTTGTCCGGCACGGGCAGCGGGCTCGCGAACAGCCTCGCCACGTTGCTCTCCAGGATGCGCGCGGGCACGCCGCACGACAGGCCCGCGAGCGCGAGGAGCGCCGCGGCGGACAGGCGAGTTTGCGACGAGGAGGAGCGCGTGGCCATGCGCGGCGTCAGAAGTAGCGGATGCTGAGCGTGATCGTGGTCGATCGCAAGGCGGCCGTCGGCGTCGCCGCCACCTGCGCGCCCAGGGCGCCGAACAGGGTGTAGACCCCCGCCTCGTACGAGGCCGCCACCTGCCCTCGAGCAAAGAGCGCGGATCCGCCGAGCGAGCAGGACAGGTAGTCGCCGCCGTCGAGGAGCGGGAAATAGGCGCGGACCCCGCCCCGGATCACCCAGCGATCGGCGAACGCGCCCGGACGGGCGACGTACCCGGGCGAGCCGAAGAGCTCGATCGAGCCGGCGTGACGCGTGAGCGGCTCCGCGATGAAGGCGCGCCACGGCGAGAGCTTGCGGTTGATGCCGAACGAGTAGAGCAGCGGCGTCACCTGCCAGCGGAACCCGAAGCGCGCCCCGCCCGGTTCGAGCCACAGCTCGGGGCTCGGCACGAGCTGGACGAGGAGCCACGCCAGCGTGGGGCGGATGTCGGGCTCCGTGACGGCGGTCGCCGGCGCCGCCTGCCGCGGCGCCTCGGGCGATGCGCCCACGGCGAGCGGCGACGCGCCCACGGCGAGCGGCGACGCGCCCGCGGCGAGCGGCCAGAGCAGCCAGCCGACCACGGCGGCGCAAGCGGCCAGCGCACGAGCGCGGCGTCGCGCGAGGGAGCGCGCTCCGGGCATGCCGCGGCTACGGCGCGTCGCCGTACACCCTGCCGAGCTGCTTGTAGAGGAACCGCGCCGCGTGCTCTCCATAGGGCGTCTGCGCCGCGTACACGTCCGGCGAGGCGATCGGCGCGTGCGCCGCCAGCGCGCCTGGCCGCCCGAGCCGGGCGAGATCTTCGCTGAGCGCCTCCATCGAGGGATATCGGTTCTCCGGCCGCTTGCGCAGGCACTTCGCGATCACCGCCTCGAGCGCCCGCGACGCCGGGCTCTCACCCAGGTTGAGCGGCGGGGGCGGCGTGACGAGCTGGTTGGCCAGCACCACGGCCTCGTCCATGGCGGGCGCCAGGGCAGGGGAGGAGGCCCGCGCGACGCTGAAGGGGAGACGGCCGGTGAACATCCGGTACATGAGCATGCCGAAGCCGTAGACGTCCGTGCGCCCGTCGGGAGGGTCGCTGACGGTCTGCTCCGGCGCCATGTACTCCAGGGTGCCGACGGTCACCCCGGCCTGCGTGAGCCCCGAGTGCTCGTACAGCTTCGCGAACCCGAAATCGACGACCTTGGCCGCCCAGGCGTCGCCCTTCTCCCCCACGAGGAACACGTTGGCGGGCTTCACGTCGCGGTGGACGATCCCCGCGCGGTGGGCCGCGCCGAGCCCGGCCGCGGCCTGCAGGAGGAAGGGCACGCCCGCCTCCGGGGACAGCCGCTTCTCGCGCAGGAGCAGCGAGCTCAGCGACTCGCCGAAGAGGAACTCCAGCACGAGGTAAGGCGACCCTTCATGGAGGCCGATGTCGAGGACCTCGACGATGTTCGGGTGAACGACCGTGGCCGCGGCCTTGGCCTCCAGGAGGAACCGCGCCTTCACCTTGGGCTCGCGGCGGAACCTCGGCTCCAGGAGCTTCAGCGCGACGGGCGCGCCGCTCTTCGTGTCCTCCGCCAGGAACACCTGCGCCATGGCGCCGCTGCCGATCAGGCCCCGCACCCGGTACCGCTCGGCGACGATCGCGCCCACGTGCTCGGTGGGCTGGGACCGGAGCCGCCGGATGTCGTGGCTCGCGACCAGCTTCTCTCCGTCGTGCGGGCAGAAGCGGTGGTCATCCGCGTACCGCCGGTGGCAACGAGGGCACAACATGAGGTCCCGTCCTCGGGGATAGCGCTTCCGCCGCCCTTTTTGCAAGACCCGACGTGCGCGGCGGCCGCGCGAAGGGCGTGCGGCGACGGATCTCCCGAGCTCGGCATCGCGCTCGTCCGGCGGTGCTCCCCGGCACCTATCTGCCACCCATCGGCCGCGATAGGCCGCACCGCTCGGGCCGCGTCCCTCCTCGCCCGCATTGCTGACACCACCAGCTCGTTTTGCCCGGCTGCTCGGATGTCTTCGGCGCCCTCGGCTTCACGGAGGTCCCCGCGAGCTTTTCCGCCGCTTGCGGCGCCTTCTCCACAGGCTTGCGCGCCGTCGAGAGCTCCGCTCGCAGCACCCGCACCTCCAGCGCGAACGAGTCCCGCTCGGAGCGCGCCTGCCGGGCCTCCTCCAGCGCAGCCTGGCGCTCCGTTTCTGCGACGGCCTTCGCGGACTCCAGGGCGGCGTGCGCCGCGTGCTGCGCCTGCCGCGCCGCTGCGACGTCGCGCAGCGCGGCCTCGGCGTCGCGCTGGGCCGCGTCTTGCGCCTGCCGCGCCGCTGCGGCCTCGCGCTGCGCTGTGTCCTGTGCATGGCGAGCGGCCTCCGCGCCGCTGCGCATGGCCTCGGCCTCGCGCTCCCGCGCCGACGCGGCATGGGCCGCCTCTCCTTCAGCAGTGAGCGCGCGCCGCGTGTCCTCGAGAGCCCGCCGTAGCTGCCGTCGCCCCCCGCTCGGCGATGATCGCCGCCACGAGCGTGAGGGCGAGCGGGACGGAGTGCCGCGCGGCGGCGGGCGGGTGCGACATGGCCGAGTCGTGCACGGGTGCCTCGGCAGACTGCCCGGCGAACACTGCGCCTTGTGACCTCTACGCGTGGGCGGGTAGTCAATGTCTGACGAGCTGCAACGCGGACACGGATTGCATCGCTGGCGCCTTTTGCACGGGAAACATCATGATTCCTGGAACATGCCAGGCGCACACCGTGCTGTTGCTCGGCGGCGCGGACGACATCCTCGGAGCCCACTTCCATCCCGGCGAGGGTTTGCTGGCAATGCCTGGCAACCTTTCGGGTACGTCGAGGACACGACCAGGTCAGAATTGGCACCTGATATCGCGGCACCACCGTCGGACCGCCCGGCGATGGTCTACACGCATGGCATCAGGGTGAACGGGTCGGACGTCCTGGAAATCCGGGCGAGGGAAAGGAACGCCGAGAATGCATGGGTGCTTGAGCCTGTGCTCAGCACGAACGTTTCAGGGGGCACGCCGTCCTCGACCGTGCCGTCCTCGATCATCGCCTTCCGCGGCGGGAGCGGGGCCGATCTGCTGGGTGGTCCTCGTTGACTCGGCAGGGGGAATGTACTGGAGGAGGCGGACGGGAACGACGACGTGGAGCCCGTTGCTGCGAATCGGAACGCTTACGACGAGTCATCAGGTCGCGCTCGCCGCTCTCGACGGGGGGCTTGTCGTGATGGCCTACCGATCGAGCTCCAGCGGGTCAGCGGGAACGTTGTATACTAGGTTCTTCAACCCGAGCGGCAGTGGCAGCTGGTCGACGGCGACGCAGCCCGTCAGCGGCATCCGCATCGTGGGCTCTCCGGCGCTGGCCCGCGGCGTGGGCGCCGGCACCTCGGCAGCGGCCTCCGTGGAGCTCGCCTACGTGCTCGACTCGACCGGCGGTGGTTCTGGCACATCCGGTGCCATTCGTCACACGCGGTGCACCGCAATGACCTCCGGCGCCTGCAGCAGCTGGACCCCCATGCTCTACGTCGAATGAAGACGCACTGACCGATGGCGTCGCTCGGGCGCTCACGACGCGGCGACGCATTTTCCGAAATCACCCGCCCCGCCCGCCCGGAACTCCTTAACAGAGACACCCCGCAGCGCGGCCCCTTCCGCGCCCGGGGGGAGGTGTTGCCATGACCGCACCCAGGATTCCGCCGACCTTGCCCGCCGCGCAGCGCGCCCCCAGCCCCGTGCTACCTTCCGGGCCGATGCCGCCGTCTCTCCGCGTGATCCGCTGCTCCGAGGTCGTCCCGGACCTCGAGCGCTGGGTGCTGACGGAGGAGACGGTGCCCGAGTCGAGCCCCCACGATCTGTTGAGCGAGCGCATCCGCGGCTTGTTGCTCGGCTGGGCAGCCCGTGCCGAGCGCACCGTGAAGATAGGCCGCAACCTCGCCGTCCGCTGGGACCGCCAGCACCCGCAGCTCGGGGTCGACCCGGACGTCTACGTCGTCGAGCCGCCGCCCCCGGAGGGGGACGCGGTGCGCAGCCTGAGGCTCTGGACGAAGGGCCATGTCGCGCCGCGGCTCGCCGTGGAGATCGTCAGCGCGCAGCACCCGACGAAGGACTACGTCATCGCGCCGCAGAAGTATGCGGCTTGCGGGGTCGAGGAGCTGTGGATCCTCGACCCGTTCCACGAGGGCCCGCGCGCCCACGGCGGCCCGTTCCGGATCCAGATCTGGCGCCGCGTGGACGACGCCATGTTCGCGCAGGTGCATGCCGGCGAGGGGCCCGCGTGGTCTGAGTTCCTGCAGGGCTGGCTTCACGCCGCGCGGACGCCGGCCGGCGCGTCGTTCGACCTCAGCACCGACGAGGCCGGCGCGGAGCGCTGGTTGACCCCGGAAGAGGCGGAGCGCTCCGCCAAGGAAGCTGCCCGCCGGGAGGCCGCGCGCGCCCAGCGCAAGGCCGAAGCCGCGCAGCGCAAGGCCGAAGCCGCGCAGCGGGACGCCGAGGCCGAGCGCACGGCCCGCGAGGCCGCCGAGCGGCGCATCCGGGAGCTCGAGGCGCTGCTCGCCCGCGCTCGGTAGCGCTGCGCTCTCGCCCTCGCCCTGTCTCCGTCCGGCCGTCACGAGCTGCGCCAGCACGACGCGTGCGACGACCGCCTCGGCCCCCCACCTGCGCTCTCGAGCTCAGCCCTCCGGCTTCCCCTCGGCCGAAAGCTCTATCTCCGAAAGCCTCCCCACGAGCGGATCCTCGCTCCCGAGCTGCTGAAACGCCCCCGGATCGCTCTTCTCGAGCGCCGCAAGGAGCTGCGCCAGCCCGCGCTGCGACCCGTAGTAGTTCGACATCTCGTGATCCTCGTCCGTGATGCAGGCGCGCACCGCGCTCCGCGAGACCTCCGGGAGCCGCAGCGCCTTGAGCGCCATCGACCACAGGCCGTCGATGCGGTTCTGGTCCGCCGGGAACTCCAAGAGGCCAGCCATGGTGAGCAGCATGGCGCAGCGCTGCCCCCTCGGCGTGGACAGCTCCCCTTCGCCGGAGAGGTAGCCGAGATCGAAGGCGCGGCGCATGGCGTCGGCCGCGCAGAGCAGGCGCTTCAGCTCCTTTGCCGCGTGGCTCAGGTGGCTGTGGAACATGACCTCGACCGAGAGGCCGCCGAGCGCCTCCTCGCTCTGCTGAAAGCGGGTGATGACCGGGAGCCGCCCGAGATCCTGCTGCACGGCGCCGCCCGTGGGCACGTCGTGGGGCGGCTCGCGGTGGCTGAAGAAGCCCCCCGACTGGAAGGCATAGTAGAGCTCGCTCTGGCCCGCGAGCCCCGCCCAGATGTCCGAGTACTGCGCGACGCGATTGAGGCTGCCCGCCGCCCAGTTGAGGCCCGCCGCGCCGTCGCCGCCGATCTGCGACGCGCTCACCCCCGGGTCGCGCGGCGTCATCGAGGCCTCGATGTCCTCGGCGATGTCCGCGAGCTGGAAGTCGAGGAAGCCGTCGTAGTAATCCGCGCGCCCGTCCCGGTTCACGTCGGAGTAGCGGGCGACGACGAGCGGGTGTGAGGGCCCGACGAACTGCGAGAACCCGGCGATCTGCGCCTGCGGGTGGGGCCACTGTGCCTTCCGGAGGCGCGCGTCGAGCTCCGCGTGCGACGCGCGCTTGCTCATCCCGCGCAGCGCGGCGACGAAGCAGTCGACCCCCTCGGACGAGGTGACCACCCCGTCCGGTCCGGTCCTGAAGTACGTCGAGTCCCACGAAGAGTAGATGTCGGCGTCCGGGAACATCTGGGAGACGGCAAAGCGCGTGGTGAGCCCCGCGCACTGCGAGTTCATCATCAGCTTGTACCCTTCCTGTTTCACCTGCACAGCGGCCGCGCGGAGGTCGAAGGCGCCGAGCTGGGCGTGCCGGTTGATGTGCACCCCGATGAAGAACGCCATCCCCATCTCCAGGTTCTCGTCGCGCGGGGTCGCGGCGCGGGCGAAGACGCGGATGGGCTCGCCGGCGGGCGTCTTGAAGGGGGCCTCGAAGGCGCGGTAAGGGCTCGAGGCGTTCGGCGACGGGGGCGCCTCGGGCGGGAGGGCGATCTCCTTGAAGCCGTGGGTCGACACGAGGATGTTGCACTCGCCCTCGTGGAACTCCGAGGCGCCGCACATCGCGAGGTTCCACGGTCCCGTGAGCTCGTCGTACGGCGGCGCCTCGCGGAGCAGCCCGCGGACGAGCCCCCGCGCTCGCTCCTGCTGGGCCGCCGTGAGCCCCGGGGCGCGCAGCTGGAGCAGGTGGATCGCGTGCGCGCGCAGCGCCGGCCGGGCCGTCTCGTCGCCCGCCTCCCTCTCGATGAGCGCGAGGATCTCCTCGGCGGCGCGCTCCGCGACCGGCGCGAAGCCGCGGTCGTCCAGCGACGTCGCGATGAGGTGCGCGAGGATGGTCGTCGCCGCCGAGCGGAGGGTCGCGGCGGCGGTCGGATCGCGCCTCGCCTCCTCGCCGCCCACGGTCGCGATCTCGAGCGCCGCGCGCGCCTGATCCAGCAGCGCCGCGCCCCGGCGCGCCGAGAGCCGCTCCTTGCGCGCCGGCTCCTCCGGGTGGAACGCGCTCGGCGGGAAGAGCTGCGTGAGCGTGCTCGTCCGGCGCGACGAGATCCACCGGGCCGCGGTGACGAGGGCATCGCGGGCGGCGGGCCCGTCGGGGCCGAGGGTCGGGCTCGCGCTGAACACCCCGGCGGGCAGGAGCCAGAGCGGCGCGGCGCCCTCGCGCCCCGCGTTCAGGTCGATCGGCGCCGCCTGCGACGCCACGCCCGGATCCGGCACGACCTCGACGCTGGAGACGGCGACGGCGCGCAGCCGTCGACGCACGGGCGAGCGGCCGGGAAACACGATGAGCACCGCCTTGCCCTCGCGCTCCCGGAGCGCCGCAAGGCTGTCCCCGGGGACCGGCGCCGAGAGCGAGATGGCATGATCGCTGTCGCTCATCGCGACCGCGAGCAGGTGAATGCCTGGCGCGGACTTTCGCTCTTCGAAGGCGGACGACGCGGCTGGCCCGACGGCATCCACGGTGCCAGGCAGGTCGACGAACCCTCGGGGCGAACGGATCCGGACGATGACATCGCTGGGCATGACGCTCTCCTGAGGTGGGGGAGCGTCGCCGCGTTCAAGATCCAGGCGCAACAGGAATCCGACCCGGCAGAACGCTGGCGTATCGCATCACAACCGGATCTTGGCGAGCTCGACACTGGCTCGTTCAGGCAGCTCCCTCAATGGCTCTCCGGCAGATCCGGAGTCGACCAGATCACTGCTCGTTCGATGGCGCGCGCTTCGATGGCGCGATGACGGGGTGGCGGGGCGACTCTTGCGCTGACGAGGCGGAGCAGCGAAGCAGGGAGAAGCCTGCTCCGGCGGCGATGAGCACGCCGGCGGCGACGAGCTTGATCCCTGCGCGCTTCGCGCGGCGTGTCCCTGCCGGCGAGGCGACCGCCCCCTCTCCGGCGAGCGCGGCGGTGGCGCCGGCCGTCGCCGGCGAGCAGAGCGCCGCGGCGCCGGGCGGCGCCTCCAGGGAGGCCGCTCCGGCGCCGCGCGCGCGGGGCCGGTTGCTCGAGGGGGGCGCTGGCAGGAGGCTGCCTGCGCGCAGCGTCGCGGTCGACGCGTCCCCGTCCAGATCGGCGGTGCTGGCCGGGAACGCGTCGCTGATGCGGGCGTCGGGCGCGAGCGAGCCGCTCGCGCGGGCGCTGGGCACGAGCGGGTCGCTCGCGCGGGCGCTGGGCACGAGCGCGTCGCTCTCCGGAACCCTGGGCGCCGCCGGGGGGCCGAAGGGGCGGAGGGCGGCGGCCGCGTAGCGCTCGAGGAGCGCGCCTACCTCGCGGAGATCGGCCGGGCGCTGCGCGCGGTCCGGGCTGAGCATGCGATCGATCATGGCTGCGACGTCGGCGGGCAGCGTCGGCGCGCTCTCGCCGATCGGCTGGATGGAGCCGGTCAGGATGCGCTTCATCACCTTGCCCATGTTCTCGGCCTCGGTGGGCCGCACCGAGGTGAGGCACTCGTAGAGGATGACGCCGAGCGACCAGATGTCGGCGCGGTGATCCACGTCGTGCTCGCCGAGGATCTGCTCGGGCGACATGTAGTACGGGGTCCCGAGCATCTCGCCGCTCCCGGTGCGACCCCAGGACCAGCTGGTCTCGCCGGGCGCCGCGGTGACCTTGGCGATGCCGAAGTCGAGCACCCTGACGCGGGCGTCGTGCTGCGCGGCCTCCGGCGCGTCCGCGGAGCCGCGCGCCGCCGCGCCGCTCGGGTGCTCCTCGGCGGCGTGAGCGGCTGTGCCGGGCGAGCCTCGTGGCGCGGCCGCGTCGGGCGTGAGCAGGAAGATGTTGTCGGGCTTGAGGTCGCGGTGGACGATCCCCAGCGCGTGCGCGGTGCCGACGGCCGAGATGACCGGCAGCAGGATGCGCGACAGCTCGGGGAGCGGGATCTGCGCCTCGCGCAGCAGCTTGTCGCGGAGCGACTCCCCCTCGAGCAGATCCATGACGAGGAACGGCGTCCCGTTGTCGAGCTCGAGCACGTCGTGGATGGATGGCACGTTCGGGTGATCGACAGCCGCCGCCGCGCGCGCTTCCCGGACGAGGCGCCGCCGGGTCGACGCGTCCTCCGCCGTGCCGGGGCGCAGCAGCTTCAGCGCCACACGTTCGCCGTCCGCGAGGTGGGTGGCGGCCCAGATGACCCCCATGCCTCCCTCGGCCAGCTGGCGATCGACCCGATAGCGACTCGCCACCAGGGCGCCTGGCATCAGCGGATTGCTCACGCGGAGATCAGGATACCACGCGCCGTCCTCCTGACCTTCTCCGCGCGCCTCAAACGCCCAAACACCGCTCCGGTCGGACAATTACGTGTTCGACGCAGCCCCGCGCACCCCGGCGCGCCATACGACATAGGTGCTCGTGTGTACGTCCCTGTCGCCGCAAAAGCGCGGTGATCTTTTCAACACGGATGTTCGGTTGCCCACCGCGACCCCGGGAGCCACATAACATCACCGGCCCCCTGTACGTCCCTGTTACCGCAGAAGCACCGATATCTTCTCGACATCGAACTTCACCGGTCATGAAACACACCATGCCAAGCCGCGTCACCACCGCTCCTTCATCCATCGTGGCGCGCCCCTCACCGAGCTCATCCCTGGTGAAGCCCCCTCGTCACCGACCTCATCCGCCCTGAAACGCGCCCCGCCGAGCTCCTCCGCCCCGGAATGCGCCCCGCCGAGCTCATCCACCCTGGAACGCACCCCGCCGAGCTCATCCGCCCTGGAATGCGCCCCGCCGAGCGGCGCGCGCCCGCACAGGAGACGGGCCCAGATCGGCGTTTTCGGCGCACAGGCGTGCTCCAGCACGCCGAGCACCGAAAACGTCGAGGTGGGCCCGTATCCGCAGCGGGCGCGTGCCGCTCAGCTCAGACGGCGGGCCAGATGGATCCGGCGCGCCGGCGCTCGGTGTAGGCCTCGGCCGAGAGCGCGTAGCGCAGGAGCTCGTTCGACACCGGGTGTTGAAGGAGCAGGCGGGGCTCCTCGGTCGAGCGGGCCATGTCGCGATCGTACCGGCGGAGGTAGTCGATCGCGGCGAGCGCGTCGCCGCAGAGCAGGTAGCCGATGCGGTGCTCGCTCCGGCGCAGGCCGAGGACGAAGGCGCGCGCGTCGTACGACACAGCGACGGTCGACGCGAGCTCCTCGAGCATCTTGCGCTGGCGGCGCCCGATCGCCCGCTGCACGCCGGGGAGCATCTGCTGCGCGGCGTGCTCGCGCGGGGGCGAGATGGCGCCCGACCCGAAGCCGGGATCGATCGTGCGGATCGACGCCAGCAGCAGGCCGTCGGTCGCCTCGGCCGGGATCTCGTCGAGGAACGTGAAGCCGACCGCGATGCGGGCGAAGAGGCGGGCGAGCGCGAACGTCTGCTCGAGCTCCGGGAGCTCCATGAACGACGTCGGCGCGACGAGGGCAGGGGGATCACCCGGGAAGACGCGGGCGGCTCCTTGCCACGAGGGGACGAGGTAGAGCTCGAACGCCTCGACGCCGAGCGCGCGGCCCACCCGCTCGGCGAGATGCCGCGTCGGGTGGTTGTCGCGCGGGCTGATCCGCTCGCGCGAGCTGATGCCGAAGTTGCTCAGCTCGAAGCGGATCGCCTTCGCGGCGATCGGCGCGATCGCCAGCGCCACGTCGATCCACGGGCTCCGGGCCTCCGGGAGGAGCAGCCGGCCCATCTCGGGGCCCGCGAAGGCCCCGGCGTACGGCGCCTCCGACGGGACGCGCCGGCCCCTGAGCCGGGACATGCGGTCCAGCGACACCTCGCCGAGGCAGGCGCGGACCTCCTCCACGGTGATCCGCTCCTCCGCGCGCCCGTCCTTGGCGAGCGCGGCCTCGAGCGCGGCGAGCGCCGGGCCGAGGTCCGGGAGCCGCGTGAAGACCTCCGGATCGGGCGTCAGGACGTCCCGCAGCACCTGGACCGCCTCCGCGTTGCGGCCCGCGGCCTCGAGCCCGCGGCCGAGCGCGGTGCGCGACTCGGGCGGCGCGCCCGGGAGCGCGACGGCCTGCTGGAGGCGCGCGAGCCCGTCGCGAGGCCGCACGAGCAGGGTCGACTCGAGCAGGCCGAGCGTGGTCAGCCAGCGCGGATCGGCCGGGATGCGGCGCGACTCGGCGATCTCGAGCAGCTGCGCGAGCGCCTTGGCGTAGGCCGCCGCGCCCTCGCTCGTGTCGACGCGGTACAGGCGGGCGAGCGCCACCCACCCGCGCGTGTCGCCGCCGGGCGCGCTCACGATCGCGTCGCACAGCGTGCGGACCATGCCGGCCGTGTCGCCGGCGTCGCGGTAGGCGTCCGCGAGGCGCAGGGCGGCCTCGACGCGGGAGCCCGGGTCGGGCGACAGCTCGACCAGGCGCCCCAGCGCGCGCAGCGCGAGCGCGTGGTCGCCGCGCGTGACGCCGAGCTTGTGCAGCCGCTCGAGCGCGGGACGGTTCTGCGCGTCGAGCGACAGGACCGCCTGGAGCGCGTCCTGGGCGAGCGCCGGGTTCGCGAGCGCGCCCTCGTACAGGTCGGCGATCAGGAACTGCGCCGCGATCTTGGTCTCGGCGTCCGTCGCCGCGGCCACCGTGCGCTTCAGGGCGTCGCGCGCCTCGAGCCAGACGCGCTGCGCGGTGAGCAGCCGCGCGAGCAGGAGCAGCGCGGCCGCGTCGTTCGGGAGCGTCTCGATGACCCGCCGGACGGCCGCGATGCCCACGCCGGCGTCGATCGCGCCCGGGCGCCCGTGGTGCTGCAGCACCGACCGGGCGATCTCCGTGCCGAGCAGCGAGATCGCCTCGCGGCTCGCGGCCTTGCCGAGCGCCTCGCCGAGCCGGTCGGTGAGCCGCTGGGGATCGCCCGCGAGCTCCCTGGCGAGCGCGCGCGCCGCGGCCACGCAGCTCGGATCCGCGCGGAGCGCGCTCTCGTACAGATCGAGCGCGCGCGCGCGGCCCTCGGGGGACGCGTCCTCGGCGGTGAGCTCCGCCGCGCGCACGAGGTGCATCGCGCGCGCGGGCGCTCCGAGGACGAGATCGGCGAGCGCCAGCTGGGCCGCGATCACGCTCGCGCGGTCGCCGAGGCGCTGCGCGAGCCGATCGAGCCCGCGCGCCGCGATGACGCTCTCCGGCCACAGCCCGAGGGCGTTGCGGAAGCCGGCGAGCGCCGCGCGGGCGGCGGCGAGGTCCGCGTCGGCCTGCGCCTCCGCGAGGAGCGCCTCCTCGACGCTGTAGAGGGCGCGCGCGATGGGATCGGGCGTCAGCTCCCGGCTGTCGCGGATGGCGCTGGCGAAGAGCGCCTGCGCCCGCGGCGCGATCGGATCGGCGGGATTCGCCTTGGCGGCGATGCGGAGGATCGCCATGTGGGCGGCCGCGTCGTCGGGCGCCTCCTTCACGATGCGCGCGAGCGCCTCGAGCGCGGCGCTCGGCCCGAGCTGCTCCTCGAGCGACGCGATCTCCCAGAGGGCGCCGCCGCGCGCGGTGGCGGAGGTGAACACGTCGGCCTCCGCGCGCAGGACGGTCGCGAGCGACGTCGGCGCCTCGAGGTGCCGGTAGAGCTGCTCCAGCATGCGGAGCGCCGGGACGTGGTTCGGCACCACCCCGACGAGCCCCTCCAGGATCTCGACGGCCTGGCGCGGGCTGCTGTCCGCGAGGACCAGCGCAAGGGAGATCCGGAGCGCGTGATCGACGAGCGCCGGCGGCTTGCGCTCGAGCCAGCGCGCGTACAGCCCGGCGAGCTCGCTCGCGATCATGGAGGCGGACATCCCCGGCAGGCTGGGCGCGCGGGCGCCGGTCGCGGGCCGCTGAGCGACGGGCGCGCCGAGGCCGACGCCGACGCCTGCGCCGCCGGCGCGGACGTAGATGCGCTCCATCGCGTCGAGGATCGCCGGATCGTGCTGGCCCGAGGCGAGCGCCGCGTCGGCGCGGGCGAGGAGGCGGAGGGCGTCCTGATCGCGCCCGAGGGCGAGCTCCTGCACCTCGGCCGCCTGGAAGAGCAGCCGCGCGTGGTCGTCGGGCCGCTGCGCCTCGTCGGCGAGCGAGCTGAGCACCTCGACGAGCTTCTCGTAGTTGCCGGTCTCGCGGAGGAGCCGCGCGATCTCGATCCGCGGCAGCGGGTGGGCGGGCCGCTTCCGCGCCGCCTCGCGGTACGACTCCACGGCGCTGTGCGGCCGCTTGAGGCGCCGCTCGTCGAGCCCCGCGACCTCGAGCCAGAGGCTGAACGCCGCGTCTCCCGCGGGGTCGCGCTGGATGAGCTTGAGCAGCGCGCGCCGCGCCTCCTCGTACCGGCCGGCGCGCTCGTCGAGGCGGACGCGCGCGCGCAGCGCGTCGGGGTCGGCCGGATCGATCGCGAGCGCGCGATCGACCAGCGACGAGGCCCGGTCGCGATCGCCGAGCCTGAGCTCGGTGACGTCGGCGGCGCGCAGGAGGAGCCTGCGCTGCTCGCGCGGGCTGCCCGTGAGCTCGGCCTCGGCGCAGAGCGCGCGCGCGAGCCGCTGCGCGTCGCCCGCGCGCGCGGCGTTGCGCTGGAGCGCGAGGATCGCGGCGCGCCGCTCCGGGTCGATCGCGAGGATCTTCTCGATCTCCTCCACGGCGCGGGCGGGCTGGGCGAGCTCGTCCTCCCAGATGGAGACGAGCTTCTCGAGCAGCCCGATCTTGCGCGTCGGGTCCTCCGTCGCGCTCGCGGCCTGCGTGTACAGGTCGAGCCGCGCCTGCACGCCGCGCGGATCTTCCTCCACGGCCAGGGCGTCCGGCGTGAGCAGGGCGGAGAGCGCGTCGAAGACCGAGCTGTTGCCCGGCTCGATCGCCCACGCGGCGCGCAGGATGGCGAGCGCCTCGTCGCGCCGCTTCAGGTGGCGCTCGGAGATGTCCGCGGCGCGGAGCAGCGCCGCGACCCGGACGGGCGCGGGCCGGTCGGCGTTGGCGACGGCGGTCCACACCTCCACGCGCTCGGCGTGGTGGCCGAGGCGCTGGAGGGCGCGGTCGAGCCGCTCCCGCGTCGAGCTGTCCTCGGGATCGAGGTCGAGCGCGCGCGTCGCGTGGAGCGCGGCCTGCTCTGCGTCCCCGAGGGTGTCGTAGATCTCCGCGAGGCGGACGTGCTCGTGGATGATCGCCTCTTTGTCGGTGAGGAGCGCGAGCTCCTTCTGGCGCACGTTGGCGGCGAGCTCGAGCATGCCGTTCGCCTCGAGCAGGCGGATCAGCTCGCCGACCACGCGCCGCGCGGTCGGCGAGCCGGCCGGGGCCCGCGTCGACGCGCGCCGGAGGAGGGGCACCGCGTCCGCCGGGGAGCGGATCTTGTCGATGAGCAGCCGCGCCGCCGTGTAGAGCAGCCGCGCCGCGCGGTCGTCGTCGCTCTCGTGATCGGCCTCCAGGGAGAGCGCGCTGACGAGGCCGACGATGCCGTCGTGGTGCACGAGGTGGCGGCGGAGCGCCTCCCGCACGGGCCCAGGCCCTGGATCGAACGCGATCGCGCCCTCGAGGGACGCGAGGGCGAGCTCCGGCTTGTAGAGCTTGCGATCGAGCACGGCGGCGCGCTCGACGTGGACCCAGGCGGTGAGCTGGCCGTCGCCGTCCGGCCGCCCGCGCCCTGGGGCGTAGGCGGCGGAGAGCCGGTCGAGGTGCGCGGCGAGGTCCTTGGCCGCCTGCTCGGCGCCGCGGGCGCTCTCGCGCCGGAGGGCGATCTCGAGCCCGCGCAGCGACGCGGCGTGGAGCGGCACGAGCCGCAGCGCCTCGGTGAACGCCTCGCAGCTCTCGGGCGTCCGCCCGAGGGCCTGGAGCAGGCGCGCCCGCTCGGCGAGGAGGTCGGCCCGGAGCGCGTCGGTCTCGGCGACGCGGAGCTTGTCCTCGACGACCTCGAGCGCGAGGGCGAGCTCGGTGCGCGCGTCGAGCACGCGGTGGACCCGCGAGAGCGCCGGCTCGAGCGTGCGGGACAGCTGTCGCGCGCGCTCGTACGAGCGGCGCGCGGCGGCGGGGTTCTTGAGCACCCGCTCTTCATGGATGCCGAGCTCGACGAGGGCGCGTGCCGCGCCGACCGGATCGCTGCCCTTGAGCCGCTCGGCGCGCTGCTGGAGCTCGGCGGCGAGGTCCGGCGCGGCGAGCTGCGGGCTCTGCGCGGGCGCCTCGGGCGCGTTCGGCTGCGAGCGGGGCGCCGGAGGTGGCTGGGCGGGCGCGTGCGCGGCGCTCGGCGCGTGCGCGGCGCTCGGCGCTGGCGCATGCGCGGCGCTCGGCGCGTGCAGGACGGTCGCCGCATGCGCGGCGCTCGGCGCGTGCAGGACGGTCGCCGCATGCGCGGCGTTTTGCGCGAGCGCCGCTGGGCTCGGCGCGGGCGTGGCGCCCGGCGCATGCGCGGCGTTCGGCGTGACGCCCGGTATCGGCGTGCGCGTGGCGTTCGGCGTGGGCGCGCCGCCCGGCAGCGGCGCGCGCGGGGCGCCCGGCGTGGGCGCGCCGCCCGGCAGCGGCGTGCGCGTGGCGCTCGGCGCGTGCGCGCCGCCTGGCAGCGGCGTGCGCGTCGCGCTTGGCGCGGGCGCCGGCGCGGCGCTCTGCGCGGGCGCGGCGCTCTGTACGGGCGCGGCGCTCTGCGCGGGCACGGCGCTCTGTACGGGCGCCGGTGCGGCGCTCTGCGCGGGCGCGGCGCTCTGTACGGGCGCGGGCGCAGCGCTCTGCGCGGGCGCGCCGCTCTGTGCGAGCGCCGGCTCGATCGACTCGACCGAGATGGGCGCCGGCTCGATCGACTCGACCGAGATGGGCAGCGGCGTCGCGGTCGGCTCGACCGAGATGGGCAGCGGCGTCGCGGTCGGCTCGACCGAGATGGGCATCGGCGTCGTGCTTGCGTCGAAGGCGGCGATCGCCTGGGCCGCGCCGCCCGGCTGGGAGCCCGGCGCCGGCTTGCCCGCGCTCGCGGCGGAGCCTGGAGCGGGCTGCGTTGCGGCGCGGTTCGGGCTCGGCGGGCGCTGGCCTGGGCCGCGCGCCGGAGGGCGGGCTGGGGGGGATCCAGGGGGCGCCGTCGTCTTGGACCTGGACGCGCCTCCCGGAGGCATCGGCGGCGGTGGCCTCGATGGCGGCGCAAGCGACGGCGGCGCCGGTGGCGGCCCGCTCGCGACGCTGCCGTCCTTGCGGCGGATCAGCGGCGGCGGCCTGCTCGGTACCGGCGGCGGTACGCTCGGGGCCGGCGTCTTGTTTGGCCCTGGCGGCGGCGCGCTCGGCGGCAGCGGCGGGCTCGAGGCCAGCTGCGGGCTCGGCAGCGGTGGCGGGATCGAGGTGAGCGGCGGGCTCGGCAGCGGCGGCGGGTTCGGCGGCGGCAGCGGGCTCGCCGTCGCCGGCAGCGGTTCTCCGTCTGTCGGTGCGCTGGCGGCCGCCGGCAGCGGCCCGTCGCCTGTCGGCGCGCTCGCGGTCGCCGGCGGCGGCTCGCCGCCTGTCGGCGCGCTCGCGGCTGCCTGCAGCGGTTCGCCGTCTGCCGGCGCGCTCGCGCTCGACGGCGCGCCGAGCCTCGACGTGCTCGTGCCGACGAGCAGCGTCTTCGCGCCGGGCTGAGGTTGCGCGCTCGCGCGCGTCATTTGAGCGTTGTCGGCGTTGGCTTCCCAGCCACCTTCGTCCGGCGATCCGGACAGGCTCGGCAAACCAGGCCGGCGCGACGCTTCGTGTTGCGGATCGTCCCCGTGGGCCACCGCCGCGGATGCTACACATCCACGCGCCTTCAATCTACAGTCGATGCGCCTGCTCGCCGGCGTCGCGCGCTTACCGATACAGGGGCGACCTACTTGTTGAGCGGTGCTGTCGACGCGCAGCGCAGCAAGGCGAGCTTCATCGCTTTTCCGGCCGGGTGCGCCACGAGCAGCGCATCCGCGGAGGCGGCGATCGGCTCGCCGCGCCCGAGGGCCGGCTCGGCTTGCAGCCCGCCGTCGAGCTCGCCTCTCGCGGTGAGCGTCGCGAGCTGCGTCGGGCCGGACGCGTTCGCGATCGCGAGCCATGCCGCTGCGCCCGCGGCCTTCGCCGGGCCTCGAGCGCCGGGAACGAGCGCCGGCACCCCGGCGCCCAGGCCCAGCGCGGCCTCGGGCGGGGCGTCCTGCTCGCGATCGCCGCCGACGAGCACGCGCGGCTCGCTGGCGCCGCCGAGCCGCACCAGCACGGCGCTGATGCGCCCCCCGATCGAGCCGCTCGGGGTGTCGTCGTCCCGGAAGGCGAGGATGAGCCCGTCGTCGTCGCCGAGCGTCAGGTCGTACGCCAGCACGTGTCCGTTCTTGGGGGTGACCGCGCGGGGCGTCGCGGTGAGCGCGCCCGTCTCGTCGAGGGGGACCACCTCGATCCACTGGTGGGTGATCGTCTCGCCTGCCGCGGCGGTGTCCTCGTCGCCGTCGTCCATCTTGGCCGCGGCCTTTCGCGCCGGCTCCTCGGCGCGCGCGATGTACGCGAGCCAGTAGCCGCCCGGCCGGCCGAGCACGCGCGGCATCTCGGCGTCGGTGCTCGGCTGGGAGACCGGGCGGGCCGACGTCACGGAGCGCAGCGTGCCCACGTCGGCGGAGGCGAGCATGATCCGCGATCGCTTGCCGTCGCGGGTCACGTCGTCCCAGACGATGACCGCGCGCTCGCCGGACGCGGCGATGTCCAGCGCGAGCGACTCGTCCCGCCCCTCGGCGAGCTCGGCCCCCCACGTCACGTGGTCCCCTTCGACCCTGGCGACCTTGATCGCGCGCCCGCCCGCGTTCGGCTCGAGCATCGCGGCGAGGATCGCGCCCCCGGCGCCTGCGACGACCGGAGGATCCATGTCTCCGCGCGATCGCGCGAGGCGGACGAGCTTCCCCTGGGCGCCGTCGGCCGAGAGCGTGGCCACCATCGCGACGGTCCCGCCCTCGGCTTCGCGCTGGGCGCCCACGGCGAACCCGCCGGAGAACGTCGTCCCGCGGCCTACCTCGACGGCGAACGGCGCGATGTCTTCAACGCCGTCCGCGCCGCCGCCCCCCGCGCCTTGCTCGGCCCCGCGCGCGGGCGGCGCGTCGCCGATGACGAACGGCGGCGGGCTCGCGGGCGTGCAGCGCGGGGGCGCCGGCTGCTGCGCCGCGGCGGCATCGTCGGCGTCGCTCGGCGCGGACGCCGCGGGGCTCGCGCTGGGCGGCGCGGGCGCGTCGCTCGCGGCGCCTCCCGGGGCGGAGCAGGCGCGCCACACGACGAGGCCACCGACGGCGAGGGCGACGGCCAGCGCGCCCTTCCAGGCGACGCCCTCGGGCTCGTCCGCTGGCGGCGGCTGTCGATCTGCGCCCGTGCTCCCCTGGCTGGTGTTCCGCTGGGCGGCGCGCTGGTCGGGATCCATGGGGCGTGGGTGTTAGCGCTGATCGCTCCGCGAGGGCAGGGGGAGCGTATTGCGGCGCCAGATCTGCGTGGCAGTTCGGCCGCCTCTGCGCGGCGCGACGCCGGTTCGCGCGCGCTGGGTCGTGCCGATATCCATCGATGCTCGATATCCACCATCGAGGGACCAACTCGGGGCGCAGGACCCTGCGAGTTCACCTCCGCCAGGAGGACGAGCGATCACCGAAACAGCCATCTTGTTCCCGGGCCCGGCGTGCGTTTGAACCAGGCCGATCGTGTCCACGACGGGCCTCCCGACACGGCCCCTCCATGGATCATCAACGACCTGAACTTTCATGGGGATCGCACGCGCGCAGGCGAGCTCATCTGCGTCGCCGGCTGGACCCACGATCGCGGCGCGCGCCGCGCTCCGGGCATCCTGGTGAGCCGAGAACTTCCCCTCCGCCGCCGGCGAGGTTAACGAGCGGCTGTCAGCTTCGTCCGTCCGGCGCCTGGCGCCGCGGCCCTCCTCTCTTTCGTCGTGATGACCAGCCGTCCTCTCCTCGCCGCCTTCCTCCTCGGGCTCGTCGCGCTCTGCTGCGCGGCCTGCGTCGGCTCCTCGCCCACGCCGCTCGCCCCCGCGCTCCGCGGCTCGATCGGCGTCCCGCACCACGGCGTCATCACCGACGCCGTCGAGCTCCCGAAGCAGGGCCCGGGCTACCGGCTGCTCCGCAGCAACGGCATCCGGTGGGGGACGGCGGGGCTGGTCGCCGCGGTCCAGCGCGCCGCGGCGGAGGTGGCGCTGGCGCGGCCGGGCGGCGCGCCGCTCGTCGTCGGCGACCTCTCTGCGCGCTACGGCGGCGCGACGCGGGGGCACCGGTCCCACCGCACCGGGCGCGACGCCGACCTCTTGCTTTACGCGCTGACCCCGGACGGCCGCCCTGTGCGGTCGCCGGGCTTCGTCGCCATCGGGCCGGACGGGCTCGGGCGGATCAGCGACGGCGCCGAGGAGCCCGCGTCGCCGCGCGCCGGCGCGCCTCAGTACGTCCGCTTCGACGTCGAGCGGGAGTGGCTGCTCGTGAAGTCGCTCATCCGCTCGCCCGAGGCGCACGTCCAGTGGCTCTTCCTGGCCCGCTGGCTCGAGGCGCTGCTCATCGAGTACGCGCGCGCGCTCGGCGAGGACCCGGAGCTCATCTGGTACGCCGAGAGCGTGCTGCTCCAGCCGGGCGACAGCACGGCCCACGACGATCACATCCACCTCCGCGTCGCTTGCACGCCCGACGAGACCCTCTCCGGCTGCCTCGGCGGCGGCCCGCGGTGGCCGTGGCTGCCGGCGGTACCAGAGCTCATCGCGCCGTCGGACAGCGATCTCGCCGCGGCGTTGCTCGACGACCTCCTGCCTGGAAGCGCCGCCGCGGGCTCTCGCGTGGCGGCTCCCGACAGCGCGCTGTGAGCCACCTCCTTGCGCACGGCGACGCGGCCGACGTCTGCGCGGCGCTCCCCGCGGAGGTGCGGTTCGATCTCGTCTACCTCGATCCTCCCTTCGGCGTCGGGACGACGATGACCGCGCGGGCGGCGCGCGGCCAGGCGCGCGGCCGGCGCAGGCCGGAGAGCGGGCCCGACGCGTACGACGATCGCGCGAGCGCCGACGCGCTCGTCGCGATGCTCGCGCCGCGCCTCGAGGCCATCCGCGATCGCATGACCGAGGGCGCGACGCTGTACCTGCACCTCGATCACCGCGCGGTCCACGACGCGAAGGTCGCGTGTGATCGCCTGTTCGGCCGCGGCGCCTTCCTCGGCGAGATCATCTGGGCGCCCGGCAACGGCGGCCGGGGCGCGCGCGGCTTCTCCGTCACGCACCAGACGATCCTCCTTTACGCGCGCGCCGCGAGCGAGCGCGGCCAGGTGGTCTACAACGCCGCGGATCCGACGCTCCGCGAGCCGTACGCCGAGACCAGCCTCGCGATGCATTTCAAGCACCGCGACGAGGACGGCCGCCTGTACCGCGAGCGGATCCTCGGCGGCAAGGCGTACAGGTACTACGCCGACGAGGGCCGCCGGCTCGGGAGCGTGTGGAGCGACATTCCCGGGATGGTCGCCAACACCCCGCTGCGCCGCGAGGCCACCGGCTACCCCACGCAGAAGCCGGAGCGGCTGCTGGAGCGCATCGTCCGCGCGTCCTCCGCGCCCGGCGCGACCGTCGCCGATCTCATGTGCGGGAGCGGCACCACCCTCGTCGCGGCCGCGCGCCTCGGCCGCCGCTTCGTCGGCGGCGACCGGAGCCCGCTCGCCTTCGCGACGGCGCGGGAGCGGCTCGACCGCGAGGGGATCGTGTACACGGCGCTGGAGGTCCCGCCGGCGCCGGGCGACGGGGTTGCACCGTAACGGGCGAGCGTCGTGAGGGGACCGCCGAGCGCAGCTCAGCGGGTAGAAGGGGCCATCACGAGCTCGGCGCGTTGCGTGCTTTCAGCATGCGTTCTGTGGTCTCGATGGCATGAGGCTCCGCAGCCTCCGTCTGGCTGGCCGAGCGTGGAAGATTCCTCCCGATGTCGCGGGTCAACGGATGATCGGGCCCCAGCTGACTGCGCAGCGTCTCGTGCGCTCGACGGCGCAAAGCGATACCGCGTTCCGTTTCGCCCAGGGCCAGGAGCACAGCTCCCAGGTTCCCCTCCATGACGGCCACCTCGGGGTGCCGGGCGGTCCCGTGAACGCGCTCGAGCATCGGGAGCGCGCGCTCGAGCGCCTCGCGTGCCCCCCCGAGGTTGCCCTGGGACAGGAGCACCATGGACAGCGACTCGAGCGAGGCGCTGATATCCTCGGGAGCGTTCGCCCCCTCGATCTTCGTCCTGATGCTCAGCTCTTGCTCCAGGAGCTGCCGCGCGTACGGCAGCTCGCCTTGCGCGAAGAGGACCCGGGCGAGGTGGTGGAGCGAATCGGCGACACCAGGATGCTCTCCCGTCCCGTAAACCCGCAGCTGGATCTGTAGCGCCCGCTCGAGGAGCTCGCGCGCCCCTCTCGAATCCGACTGGGCGAAGAGGGCGCGGGCGAGCTCGCGCAGCGAGGCGGCGACGCGCGGGTGCCAGTCTCCGTGCACCTTCGTCTCGATACGGAGCGCCTGCTCCAGGAGCTCGCGCGCGCGCGGCACCTCACCCTGCGCGAAGAGGACGCGAGCGAGTTCGCGCAGCGAGGCGGCGACGCGCGGGTGTTCCTCGGTCCCGTGCGTCCTCGTCAGGAGCGACGATGCCTCCTCCAGCTTGGTGCGCGCGCCGGTCAGATTGCCGGCGGCGATTTGAAGTTGAGCCAGCTCGCGAAGCACGTTCGCGCCCTCGAGGGAGGGCTCGACATCGTGATCGTCCACGAGCGTCAGCGCCTCTTCCAACTGCTTACGGGCTCCCGAGAGGTCGATCGACTGGATCACACCGACCAGCTCATCGACCAGCTCGGCGTGCTCCTTCAGCTCGCTCTCGGCGAAAACTTCGCGCAGGATTTCCCGGACCCTGCCCAGCTGCCCTCCGTCGGCCAGCGCCACACCCAGCGTGCGAGCGGCATCCATGTTGCCGCGCTCCTCTGCCAGCGCGCGCTGCGCCCAGTGGACGGCCACGATCGGATCCCCGTCCGCGATGGCGCCGCGCGCAGCACCGATCCAGCGGCGCTCGGCGATGAGCTGCTCGCAGGAGAAACGGAGATCCCGACGAGGCGCGATGTTGGTGCGCAGCAGGGACGTCCCCACTCCTCGCGCCGGCGAGATGCCATGTGCGCTGCAGAGCGGCCATAGCCGCTGCACCGGATCACCCGCTGCGCGCGCAACATCGTCGAGCCGCGCCTGCGGGAGGCCTGCCTCGAGCAGCCTGACCGCCGTCGTGACCGCATCGCACTCGAAATCGAGGAGCGCCGCGAGCCGTCCAGCGCCCTCGGCTCCCGCGGCCTCGAGCTCCCTGATCGCCTGCGCGAGCGGCATTGGACGCGAGTCCACCTCTAGCAGGCCCATGCTGCCGGTACCGGACATCGCGGCTCGACCGCGCGCCACGACCCGCTCGGTCACGAGCGGCTCTCTCCGCCCAGCTTCCACGAGCGCCCAACGCAGGCGGCGCAGCTCGAAGAAGCTGTCGACCTCGCAGGCTTCGATCCAGCCGCCGTCTGCCGCCCGGATCGCCTCCACCAGCGCCGGATACGGCGCCGTCGCGGACACGCGCACCCGCGTGCTCGCTGGCAGCGCCGCCGTGAACGCCTCATCGAGATCTCCTTCTTGCCAGAACATCCCCCAGCCCCGCTCGTCTGCCGCCCGGATCCCCCAGACCACCGGCGGCCACGGCCCTCTCGGGCACTCCAGCCGATGGGAGATCCAGTGGAAGAAATCCGGCGCCTTCCTCGCCAGGGCCGCCGAGGTCGCTGCGTCGCTGAACAGGATCACCCGGAGCGCCCGCTCCGCCAGGATCGGCCGCTCCACGTTCAGCCACCCCGCCTGCGCGGCGTCCGGCACGAGCACGACCACGGCACCCTTCGGCGCACGGGCAAGCTGCGTCGCGTCGGTGTGCACGAAAAGGTCCGGCTCGCCCATGGCGAGCGCCCGCACGAGGGACCCGAGCCGCTCGGGTCGCGCCTGGTCGATGAGGACGAGGACGCCTGCCTCGCCGAGCCGCAGGATCAGGCGGAGCCGCTCGTGGAGCGCGCGATCGGCCGGAGCAGGTGCATCGTCAGGAGCGGATGGGGGTAATACCATTCGGACTCGTTCGGATAGGGCAGGAGGTGGCCGTACGTGAGGAGCTCGCGCGCCCTCCCGTCGGAGGGGATGCGATGCCGCGGGTTCGCCATCACCGCCTCGAGCACCTCGATATGACCTTCATCGAGGCCGGTCTCGAGCAGCCGGCGCATGCTGTCGAGCACCGCGTCGACGAGCGCCGGCGTCGCGTGCGGCGCGTCCTCGAGCCAGGCCTGCTCGGCGAGCGCTCGGATCAACTTCACGAAATCGCGCGCCCTGCCGCCGGAGTAGTAAGCGAGCCGCTCTAGCTCCGCCCGCGCGACGAGATCCGGCGCGCCCAGATCGGCGGTGCGCCGCGCGTAGAGCTCGCAGAAGAAATCGAGCCCGGGCCCGCGCTGCGTCGGATCGCGGTGATCCATGACCGGCTCGTTGACGAGCGGCAGGATCAGGTTGAAGCGCGGGATCGCGCTCGCCACGGGGCTCGATCGCAGCGCGAACGGGCCGCTCACGACCACGCGGCACTCGAGCTGCGCGATCATCTCCGACTCGATGAACAGCGCCTCCGCCCGTTCGAGCTCGACGATCCGGTCCAGCCCGTCGATGAGCAGCAGGATCCGCATCGCCTTCGATTGCACGTGTCCGATGAGCACGTTGACGGCCTGGAGCAGCGTCTGCATCTCCGCGTCCTGATCGCGCCGTCGCCGTGCGGCCTGGCCGATGGGCAGGTTCCACTTGAGCGCGCCGGACGCGGCTTCGAGCACCTTGAGCCCGATCGCGCCGGCCGCCGCGGCGGGCGCGCCGAGCAGCGGCAGTCCTGCCGACGCGAGCACCACCATCGCCTTTGCGAGCGCGCCCGCGTCCACGGCGGCGGCCTGCGCACCGGGCGTCTCGGTGGCGCGCGCAACCTTCTCCCACGCGGCCGAGAGATCGGCGACATGGGGCGGGGGGATGGGGTAGGGGAGGAGCTCGCTGGCCGCGCGGACGAGGGCGAGGCCTGCGAGGAACACCACCTCCCAGGCGCCCACGTTGCGCAGGGCCTGCTCGTCGCCGACGACCTCGGCGAAATGGCGGTGCAGGTCGAGCACGATGACGAAGTCCTGGCCGCTGCGCGCCTCTGCGATGCGGAGGAGCTCGGTCGACTTCCCGGTGCCCGTCGTGCCCGTGACGAGCGCCCGCGTGTCCCCGAACGGCATGGCCACACGCTGGACGATTCGGCTGGCAGGGCTCCGCACCCGCTCGGCTCGCCACGCCCGGTTGTCCGCCGGACGGAAAGGGTCGAATCGCTTGTAGATGGTCTCCCAGACGGCCCGGCGCGACACGGCACGACCTTAGCAGACCCAGCACCGGAGCACTTGTTCGGCCCCCGTGCGCCGGACGCGGACCCAGGCAGCGCGGCTCGCGCGCGAGAGGAACACGGCGTGGCGCGGCGCCTCCATGGGGGCGCTTGCGCGCAGCCACGCCCAGCGACTCCGCTCGGATCGCGTGCTGTCGAGCCGTCCATCCCTTGAAAGGCGGTGCTGGGAGGCGCGGACGCCGGTTTCAAACCTTGAGAAAGCCTCCTCGGTCACCGAGTGGCCCATTTCAACGCTTGAGAAGGCCTCCCAGGCCGCCGAGTGGCACACTTCAACGCTTGAGATGGCCTTTTAAGTCGCCGAGTGGCACACTTCAGCGCTTGAGATGGCTCACTCGTCGCCCGAGTGGCCCATTTCAACGCTTGCATCAAGCGTTGCAACCGGCTCGCCCCGCATTGCGAGGAGGGAGCGTCGGCCCGAGGATGCTGCTCGTTGCGCAGCGCAGCGAGGGCCGTTGGCCGAGCTCGCGAGGGTAGAGGGGGAGGCCCGAGGAGAGGGGCTCGGACGCCCCGCTTTTCCTCTCGCCCTCGCTCAGACCAGATCGTCCGTCGGCCCCGCGCCCTCGCGGACGATCTGCACCTCGCCCTGGCTCAGGTCGATCACGGTCGTCGGCACCGACCCGCCGGTCCCCGCGTCGAGGACGAGGGCGAGCCCCGGGAACCGGTCGTCGATCTCCCCCGGATCGATGATCGGATCCTCCCCTGGCGGCGCCGCTGTCGTGCTGATGAGCGGCCGCCCGAGCGCGCGGACCAGCGCGAGCGCGACCGGGTGGTTCGGCACGCGGATGCCGACCGTCTTCTGCTTGAGGTGCACGTACTTCGGCACCTCGCGCGTCGCTGGGAGGATGAAGGTGTACGGCCCGGGCAGGTAGCGCTTGAGGATGCGGTACGTCTGGTTCTCGACGATCGCGTAGCGCGCGATGTCGCTCAGATCCGGGCAGATGAACGCCAGGTTCTTGTTCTGGCGCATCCCCTTGATCTGATACACCCGCTCGATAGCCGCCTTGTTCATCAGGTCGCACCCGAACCCGTACACGGTATCGGTCGGGTAGCCGATGACCTCCCCCTTCTGAATGAGATCGATCGCTCGCGCGATCTTGCGGGGTTCCGGGTGATCGGGGTTGATGGGCTGGAGCACGGGAACGCAACCATGGGGCAGCCCGGTCGGCTTCGCCAGTGCTGGCTGCGCGGATGTTCGGCCAGCGTCGGGGCAGCCGGGTGCGGGCGCTGCAGGTGAAGCGAGTGAAAGCGAGGCGGGGCGAAGCCCCGAGACGCGAGCCGGCCGCACGCGCGGCCGGCCCGAGGCGGCGATCGAAGATCCCGGCGCGCGGCGCGGCTCGCTACTCCTTGAGCGCCTCGCTGCCGCCGATGATCTCCATGAGCTCCTTGGTGATCGCCGCCTGACGCGCCTTGTTGTACTCGAGCGTCAGGTTGTCGATCACTTCCTTGGCGTTCTTGTTCGCGGCGTCCATCGCCGTGAGCTTCGCGCCGAGCTCGCTCGCCATCGACTCGTAGAGCGCGCGCAGGATCGAGATGTCCACGTACATCGGCACGAGCCGCTCCAGGAGCGCGCCCTTGTCCGGCTCGTAGAGGAACTCCGCCGCCGCGGAGGGCGCGCCGTGGCCGCCCTCTTCCCCCTGCTCCTGCTCGTTCGCCGGACCGCCGGCGGGCGGCAGGAGCCGCTCGACGACGACCGTCTGCGTGATGGCGCTCTTGAACTCGTTGTAAACGAGGTAGATCGCGTCGATCTCGCCCTTGTTGAACGGGGCGAGGAGCTTCGCGCCGACGGCCTGGGCCGTCTCGAGGTTGAGCTTGTCCCAGACCCCGGCCAGGTACTCGAGGATCGGCGCGCCGCGGCGGTTGAAGTAGTCCCGACCCTTGCGGCCGATGATCGCGAGCTGGACCTCCTGGCCCGCCTCCGTCCGGCTCTTCCACTCGCGCTCGGCGCGCTTGTTGATGTTGGTGTTGAAGGCGCCACAAAGCCCGCGGTCGCTCGTGAGCACCACGAGCAGCACGCGCCGCTCCGGGCGGGTCACGAGCAGCGGGTGCAGCGCCCCCTCGCCGCCGGCGGGCGCGCCCGCCTCGCCCTCCGCCCCGATCCCCTCCGCCGCGAGCGCCTCGGCCGCGGGAGCCGCGTCGCGCGTGATCGCCGAGAGCACCTCCTGCACCTTCACGGCGTAGGGCCGCAGCTCGGTGATGCGCAGCTGCGCCTTGTTGAGCTTGGCGCCCGCGACCATCTTCATGGCGCGGGTGATCTTCTGCGTCGACTTGACGCTGGAGATCCGCTTGCGAATGGACTTGAGGCTGGGCACGGCTGCCTACTTTTCCTTTGCCTTCGAGGCGCTCTTCCCGCTCTTCGACTTGGCCTTCGGCGCCGGCGCCTCCTCCTCCTCGTCGCCCGCGCCGTCCTCGTCGGCCGCGGTCGAGGCGCCGCCCGCTTCCACCGCGAACCGCTTCTTGAAGGTGTCGATCGCCTTGGTCATCCGGGACTTGAGATCGTCGTCGAGGACCTTCTTCTCGCGGATGTCCGTGAAGATCTGCGGGTGCTTCGCCTCGACGAACTTGTAGAGCTCTTCCTCGAAGCGCGAGAGCGAGCTCACCGGCAGGCTGTCGAGCAGGCCCTGCGTGCCGGCGTAGATGATGAGGATCTGCTTCTCGACCGCCAGCGGCACGTACTGGCCCTGCTTCAGGATCTCGGTGAGGCGCGCGCCGCGCTCGAGCTGCGCGCGGGTCTTCGCGTCCAGGTCCGAGGCGAACTGGGAGAACGCCGCCATGGCGCGGTACTGCGCGAGGTCGAGGCGGAGCGTGCCGGCGATCGACTTCATCGCCTTGATCTGCGCGTTGCCGCCGACCCGGCTGACCGAGATGCCGACGTTGATGGCCGGGCGGACGCCGGAGTAGAAGAGGTCGGCCTCGAGGAAGATCTGCCCGTCCGTGATGCTGATGACGTTCGTCGGGATGTACGCCGACACGTCGCCCGCCTGCGTCTCGATGACCGGCAGCGCCGTGAGCGAGCCGCCCGACTTCGGATCGCGGACGATCTCGTAGTCGCTCGCCTTCGCCTTGTCCGAGAGCTGCTGCTCGAGCTTCTTGATCTCGTCCTTCTTCTCGTCCTTGCGCGCCTGCTCGAGCTTCTCGAAGAGGGCCCCGTCGATCGTCTTCCAGAGCGAGTCCTTCGCCGAGTGCATCCCGTGCGCCCCGACGTGCGCCTTGCCGTCGACGCCGCGGTACGAGGCGTCGCCGCCCTCGATCTTCGTCCCCTTCGACACGACGTAGAAGACGTCGGCCATCTTCGCGGCGCGCTCGAGGAGCCGGGAGTGGAGGTAGAAGACGTCGCCCGGGTACGCCTCGCGGCCCGGCGGGCGGCGGAGCAGGAGCGAGAGCTGGCGGTACGCGACCGCCTGCTTCGACAGATCGTCGTAGATGCACAGCGCGTGGCGCCCGCTGTCACGGAAGTACTCGCCGATCGTCACGCCGGTGTACGGCGCGATGAACTGGAGCGGCGCGGTCTCGCTCGCCGTCGCGGCGACGATGATCGTGTACTCCAGCGCGCCGTGCGCATCGAGCTTGTCCACGACCTGGCGCACCGTCGACAGCTTCTGGCCGATCGCGACGTAGACGCAGATGACGCCCTTGCCCTTCTGGTTGATGATCGCGTCGACGGCGACGGCGGTCTTGCCCGTCTGCCGGTCGCCGATGATGAGCTCGCGCTGGCCGCGGCCGACCGGGATCATCGCGTCGATCGCCTTGATGCCGGTCTGCATCGGCTCGGTGACCGGCTGGCGCTGGATGATGCCGGGCGCCTTCACCTCGACGCGGCGGCGCTCCTTCGTCTCGAGCGGCCCCTTGCCGTCGATCGGCATGCCGAGCGCGTTCACGACGCGCCCGAGGGTCGCCTCGCCGACGGGCACCTCCATGATGCGCCCGGTCCGCTTGACGGCGTCGCCCTCCTTGATGGAGCTCGTGTCGCCGAAGATGGCGGCGCCCACGTTGTCCTGCTCGAGGTTCAGCACGAGCCCCATCAGGCTGCCGCCCTCCGAGCCGGTGAACTCGACGAGCTCGCCGGCCATCGCGCGGCTCAGGCCGTGCACGCGGGCGATGCCGTCGCCCACCGTGAGCACGGTGCCCGTCTCGGTGACCTGAGCGGCCTTGTCGATATTCTGGATTTGCTTCTTGATGATCTGGGAGATCTCTTCGGCGCGGAGCTGCATGCGGAGTCCTCTGTCGGGAGACGCTTGGGCTGCGGAGTCAACGTCGTCAAGGTCGAGGGGGCGCCGAGCGCCGGGCCACGACCCATCATGAAACAGGGGGGCTTGCTCGCGTCCCCTCAGGTCCTGAGCAGGTTGTCACGGAAGCTCGACAGCCGGGTCCGGAGGCTGCCGTCGATCACCTGATCGTCGATCTGGGTCACCACGCCCGCGATGAGCGAGGGGTCCTGCCTGTGGGTGACCGAGATCTTCCTGCCGGTCGCCTTCTCGAGCTCGGCCCGGAGCCGGTCGAGGTAGCCGTCGCTCAGCGGGCCCGCGCTCGTCACAACGGCCCGGGCGACGTTCTGGTCCTGATCGACGAGGAGCGCGAGCTGCCGCGCGATCTCGGGCAGCGCCGCGAGCCGCCGGCGCCGCGCCAGCAGGAGGAGGGTGTTCTTCGTCACGTCCGAGAAGGCGGCGCGGCCGCCGAGCTCGCGGAGCAGCTCCTCGCGCGAGGCCTCCGGGATGAGCGGGTTGTCGAGGACGAGGCGGAGCTCCTCGCTCGCCGAGTACATCGCGCTGGCGTCCCCGATCTCCCTGGCGAGGGCCGCGAGGGTCCCGGTCTCCTTGCCGATCTCGAAGATCGCGCGCCCGTAGCGTCGGGCGACGGACTCGTAGCTCATGTCGCTGCTCCGGTGGTCTGGGCTCCGCGGCGCGCGCCGGCGGAGACGGCCGCGGGGATGGCCTTCAGGTACTCTTCGTTGACCCGGTCGAGGTCCTGCTGGCCGATGCGCTGCCGGAGCAGCTCCTCGGCCGCGGCGACGGCGTTCTGCACCGCCTCCTGGAGGAGCATGGCGCGCGCGGCCTTGAGCTCCTGCTCGGCGCGGAACTCGGCGTCGCGCCGCATCCGGACGCGCCGCTGCTCCGCCTCGGCGAGCACGTGGGCCTTCTCGACCTCCGCCTGCGCCGCGTGCTCGGCCTTGAGCTCGGCGAGCGTCTCCTCGAGCCGCGTGAGCTTGTCCTCGTACTCATCGAGCCGCTGCTCGGCCTCCTGCTTGAGGCGCGACGCGTTGTCGAGCTCCTGCGTGATCGTCTGCTTGCGCTTCTTGAGCGCCTCCGCGATGGGCTTCCTCCCGAAGCGGACGACGATGAGCGCGAGCAGCCCGAAGTTCAGGACCGACGCGAGGAACGGCGGCGGCTCGTTCTTCGGATCGCAGGGGTTCTGGTCGTTGTGGTAGCGCCAGAGCAGCGCGTTGATCCCGCCCTTCGCGGCCGCCTCGTTGTTCACGCCGATGAGGCCGTGCCACCAGTTGACGTGCGGCGGCGGATCCGTCGGGCCGTGCCCGGGGCAGTGCCCGTCCCCGTGGGAGGCGTGCTCGGGCTGCGCGGGCGGCGGCGCGGGGCGCGCGCGGCCGGGCTGCATGCCCGGCGGCCGGAGCCCGTGCCCCGGCGGGAGCTGGCGGCCGCCCGGCCCGAGCGGCCGGCCGGGCTGCGCGTCGCGCGGGCGCTGCGGCATCTGCGGCGAGCCCGGCTGCGCCTGGGCAGGCGCCGGGATGGGCGGGTGCCCGGGGGGCAGCGCCGGGTCGGAGCCCGGCGGCTGCGTCTGAGCGAGCGCCGTACCGGCGGCGAGCGCCGCGGCCAGGCCGAGCGCGAGCGAGGAGCGGCGGAGCGGCTTCTTCACTGGCGCACCTCGCGGCCGAGCATGCTGGCGGCGATCTCCGCGGCGAGCGCGGGCTGGGCGGCGGAGAGCTCGCCGCGCATGCGGGCGACCTCGGCCGCGATCTTCGCCTTGCTGTCCTCGAGGATGCGCGCCGTCTCGGCCCGGGCCTCGGCCATGATCTGCGCCTCGATCTTCGCCGTCTCGGCGCGGAGGCGCTCTCGCTCGATCCCGGCCTCGCGCCGGACCTTCTCGATCTCGGCCTCGTAGCGGGTGAGCAGCTCGCCGGCGCGCTCGTCCATCTCGCGCGCTTCCCGCTTGGCGCCGTCGGTGCGCCGCTCGCGCTCCTCGAAGACGCGGAGCAGCGGATCGAACAGGAGCGGCTTGAGCACGACGACGAACGTCGAGAACAGGACGACCTGCGCCAGGAACGTCAGATCGAAGTCGACGGCGATGGGGCTGGCGCCGGACGCGAGGAGTGGGTGCATTGCGTTCGGGTTCACGGGTGCTTGTTCGGCGACGAGGGCGGCGCAGCGCGAGCCGCTCGCTGCCCCACGCCCCTCAGGGGGGCGATTTCGCGAGCCGGCACTAGCACGTGTCAGTCAAAGCTGGAAGGGTTCTCGCAGAGCGGACGAGCCCCTCCTTAACATCACGTCTCCTCACGACGCGCCCGCGCTACAGGCCCGCGAGCGAGCGCATCATCTCGTCGAGGCCCGCCTCGAGATCGCCCTCGCTGGCGCGCGGCGCCGGCGCGCGTGCGCCGTCCTCGTCACGGATGGCCTCGGCCGCGCGCGGATTGCGGAACCAGTCCTCGTCGAAGCGCTCGATCAGGCCGCGCCGATCGCGCGCGGCGAGGAGCGCCCCGGCGAGCCGGACCGCCGCGCCGGGATCGAGCGCCGGGACGACCCCGGCGAGCGCGCCCGGGATCGGCGCGCCGAGCGCGCGCGCAGTGGTCTCCTCGAAGCGGTCGCTCCGATCGCGCGAGGCCCGGAGCAGCACGTGCCCGCCTCCGTCCTGGCCGGCGCCGAACACGAGCGCCACGGTCGCGGCCTCGAGGCGCAGCGACAGGAGGAGGCTGCGCGCGGTGGCGCGCGCCTGATCGAGCGCGCGGCCACGGCCGAGCCCGAGCGCGCGGGCGCAGAAGACGGGATCGGCGACGAGGCCGCCGAAGAGCGCGGCACGGCGCGCCTGCCGGAGATCGAACGGCGCGCGGGAGAGCGCGAACGGCCCGCGCGCTCCACCACCACGCGCGAGCGCCGCGCCGAAGCGGGCGAGCGCGCGCGCGAACGACGCCGCGCCGAGCGGCCGCGGCAGCGGTCCGAGATCGATCGCGACGCCCTCGGTCAGCTTCGTCGCGCGGAACAGCTCCTCGATCCACCGCGGGCCGAGCCGCGCCGGCCACCCCGACGCCGCGTCGCGGCCGACGGCGCGCCCGAGCGCGGCGTGCCAGGTCGGCTCGAGCGCGATCACCGACTCGGTCCGGCGCAGCACCGCCTCCGCGGCGCCGATCGCCGCGCCGGGAGGGTCGCAGGGGATCTCGATCGCGCGGAGGCCCTCCTCCGCGAGCCGCCGCGCCGCCTCGTGCCTCCGCTCGACGAGGACGCGGGCGGCGTCGGCGACCGCGCCGGAGCCCCGGGCGAGCGCCTCGGCGAAGATCTGCCGTCCGGCGCTCGTCGGGTCGGCGAGCAGCCTGAGCCGCGCCTCGTGGGGCGACATCCGCGCCGGCTCGGGCAGGTCGATCGTGACGAGCGGCGCGTGCCAGGCCGTGGCGAGCCGGACGCGGTCGGCCCAGAGGACGCGCTCCAGCGTGAGCGCGTAGACCCAGTCGGCGAGGGGGGCCGCGAGGCCGGTCGGGTCCGGCGCGGCGGGCGACGTCGGGCTCGCGAGCCCGAGCTCCGCGCCGAGGCCCGGGGTCTTGCCGGTGAGCTCGAGGTAGGTCGACCGCGAGCTGACGCGCCGGAAGGGATCGAGCGGGTTCTCGAGCCTGGCCCTCGCCTCGGCCGCGCTCGGGCCGTCCTCGTCTGAGGCGGGGGGGGCCGGACCGCGCCGGGCGAGGTCGCCGTGCGCCGCGCGCCACGCGCGCTCCGCGCGGGCGACGTCCCGGTCGAGGCGGATCAGATCGATCTCCATGCTCATGACGCCATTTGCCCGTGCATCACCCGTGCACCGCGGGTGCCGTCCCGAGCCGCCCGGCGATCTCGCCCTCGGCGCGCGCGAGCTCGGCCAGCCGGCCTCGGGTGGCGTCCTCGTCGCCGGCGACCTCGACGGCGAGGTCGACGAGGGTCCGGTAGTGCCGGGCCTCCGACGCGAACAGCTCCTCGTAGAGCGGCGCGAGCTCGTGCTCGCGCGCCGCGAGCCCGTCGGCGAGCAGCCTGAAGCGCTCGCAGGAGCGGGCCTCGATGATCGCGCCGACGAGCAGCCGATCGATGAGCGCGGCCTTCGCGTTGCGCGCGCAGGTGCTCGATGCCGCCTTGCGCAGCTCGCTCGCGTAGACGTCGGTCTCTGGCTTGCCGAGCGCGAGGCCGCGCTGCTCGATCACGTCGAGCAGCGCGCGGAAGTGCCGGAGCTCCTCCTCGGCGAGGTCGACGAGCGCCCGCGCGAGGCGCGGGAGCGACGGCCAGCGCGCGGCGAGGGACAGGGCGTTCGACGCCGCCTTCATCTCGCAGTGCGCGTGATCGGTCAGCAGCGCCGGCAGATCGGCGAGCGCCACGTCAGCCCAGCGCGGGTCGGTCGGTAGGGTCAGGCACAGCACGCAGCGCCGACCTAGAGCAGCCGCGCCGCGGCGAGAAGGGGGAGCCGGGCCCCGAGGCCGGCGCGGGCGCGACGATCGGCCGTCGAAGATCGCTCCGGACGCGTCGCAGAGCGACGGTCACCCGCACAGGAGACGGGCCCAGATCGGCGTTTTCGGCGCGCAAGCGCACTCCGGTGCGCTGAGCACCGAAAACGTCGAGGTGGGCCCGTATCCGAAGCGGGTGGCCGTCGCTCTAGAAGGTGTCGGACGAGCCGCGGGTCAGCCCGCTCGACTCTAGGTGGTACGCGAGCCCGACCACGAACGTGGTGGGTCCTCCGCCGGCGAGGGCCCGCCGCACGGTGCCCTCGACCGCGAACTGGGTCCCCACATAGGCGAGCCCGAACGACAGCGCGTGCTGGTCGGCGCCCTGGTCGAAGCGGTAGCCGGCGCGGAGCGGGAAGTGATCGGCGACGAGGTACTCGCCGCCGGCCATGAGGCGGAAGGTGGTGTCGCGGTAAGAGTTGAGGTCGGCGAGCCCGTCGACCTCGATCGAGAAGTCGGCCGTGCCGAGCCCGATGCCGCCGCCGACCGTCGTGGGGAGCAGCCCGTTGTCCGGATAGGTGAGGTTCTGTCCGACGGCCGCGATGTACAGGCTGTCGGTCGCCTTGACGGTGAGCGCGGCGTCGAACGTGAACTCGTCGACGAAGGAGTGCCGGCCGACGAGCTTCCCGTTATCCCACGCGCGCAGCCCGCCCGAGACGGAGCTGTCGCCGAGGCCGCCCTCGAGCAGGGTCCCGTCCTGCGTGATCTTGGCGTAACGGCCGGTGAGCCCGACGAAGACGCGCTCGGTGAGGGGGTAGGCGAGGCCTGCCCGCACGTCGAGGTAGGAGCGCTTGATGCCGCCGTCGTCCATGTCGACGAAGCCACCCACGAAGGAGAGCGCCCCGGCGAGCTTGCCGGTGACCGAGTCGACGACGACGCCGCCGTAAGCGTGCCGGCCGGCCTCGGGGCTCCCCTGGAAGAGCGCCTGGAGGTGGTAGACGCGGGTCTCCACCATGGCGGACGGGTTGAGGAAGACGGCCGACGTCCCGTTCCCGAGGGCGCGCAGCGCGCCCCCGAAGGCCGCTGCGCGGGGCGTCTCATTCTCTCCGTAGGCGTAGGCGAGCTGGGGCGGCAGCTCGTCGGCCGCCGCCGCCGGCCCCGCGGCCGACGCCATCAGGAGCGCGCCTGCCGCCGAGAGGGCCCCGGCCCGCCAGGCGGCCGCCGCCCGGCGCGACGCCCCCTCCGGCCGCTGCGCCAGGAGTGCCCCCCTTGTCAACCGGATCCCTGACGACATCGCCTCGCCATACCGCACACCTGGACCCCGGGGGCAAATTCTCGGCTCCTGAAAACCGGCGAACCTCGGTCGCTCTGTGCTGGACGAACTCCGTCTTCCTCAAAAAGCTGGAAAACCCGCCACGTCGAGGCTCTTGACGACGAGATGAGCGGGTTTTGCTCTGCAATCGTGAGCGCGTCGTAAAAATCACCGCCCCGCGTCGGGAGTTTTGGCGCCTCGTGTCCGGCAGCCAGAGCTCGGTCGACGCGAAGCCGACTTCGCAGTGTGTCAGGGACTGAATTTATAACAATGGTATCGGATACTTGAGCCAAGTTTCGCAGTTGGGGATAGACGCCCGGACTCACCCGGTGCTACCTCCGATTCGTCCTCGGGGCGGTTCCGTGCCGCACCGGGTCCTCCAAAGGGTGGCCTCGAAAGGGGCGCTGCGGGTTACCGAGCTCTGTGAGGCGGTATGGGGGACGGCTGTGCCGATCTGTCTTTCAATGCGATGGACCTCGACGCGACGGCTGTACCCCCACCTCGATCGGCGTGCTCGGCTGCAGCCGGGCCGGGCCCAGGTACAGGAGGGCTGTACTGTTCACCCGCAGTTGGCGGGCGCATGTGGACGATTCCCCGAGGACGAAGCGGCCGTGGGCGGACTGTTGAAAAGTCGACACGCCCTTCGATTACATTCAGAATAACATAGAGATCTCCAGGAGTTAGAGGCGAGTCCTCGCTGTGAGACCTGTGGATAAGTTGGGGGCGACGGTTCTTTCGGTCGCCCCCGAAACCTATTTTCGTGGAGCGGACTTCAGAGCAGCG